>NZ_CP196809.1:0-2400000 GCF_051912545.1 Nocardioides sp. N13(2025)
ATACGTTCGTACTCTAGGTTCCGGGGAGAGGAGGTGGAAGCTTAGGATGACAGCGACCACCGACGCCCTTCAGCCCGAGACCTCCTGGTCGGCCGAGGAGCTGCACGCCCTGGCCGACGTGCTGGCGGGCATGTCCGCCGCGGACCTTCCGGTCGCCCTGCTCGACCAGCTCGATGCGCTCGAGCGAATCAAGTCAGCTGCCGCCGCCGCCCAAGTGGTGATCGCCGCCTCGTTCGCCGACACGGTGGAGGCTGCCGACGATGTGCCTGCGGACGGCCGGAGGCGGCCTCCTCGTGGGATGTCGATCGGGGCGGAGGTCGCGCTCGCCGTCCGCACCAGCCCCCACCGGGGCGAGCAGCGGGTCCTGCTCTCGCGTCGGCTCCGTGACGACCTGCCCGGCGTCCACGACGCGCTTGGTCGCGGCGAGATCTGCGAGGACCAGGCCTTCGCAGTCGCCCGGGGGGTGGCCCACCTCGACTCCCACCAGCGCAGACTGGTCGACGCGGACCTGGGTGCCACCCCCGGCGGGCTCGCGGTCCTCGGCGACGAAAAGCTCCGCCAAGCCGTACGCCGCTCCTGCCTCGCCGTCGCCGCTGACGCCGAGACCCGCCGCCACCGCCGGGCCCGCGCCGACCGGCATGTCACCACCCGCCAGCTCGACGACGGCACCGGCCGGGTCACCGCGATCGTCTCGGTCGAGCACCTCGCCGCCGTGCGTGCGGTGCTCGACGACGCAGCCGCGGCAGCTCGGGCGGCCGGCGACGAGCGCACCGGTGGGCAGGTCCGCGCCGACACCCTCGTGCACCGCATCACCGGGCACGACCCCGTCCAGCCGCTCCCGGTCCGGGTCAACCTCGTGATCGCCTTCGAGTCACTGCTCGAGGGCGACGAGCCCGGCCACGTGCCCGGGATTGGATGGCTGCCCGCCGGCCTCTGCAGCGACCTGGTCCGCGCCGCCTCGGCGGCGGCGAAGGCGACCCTGCGCCGCCTCTTCGTCCGCCCCGCCGACCGGGCCCTCATCGCCATGGAGTCGCACAGCCGCACCTTCCCGCCCGCCCTGGCCGAGCTCATCCAGCTGCGCGACGGCGGACTGTGCCGCACGCCCGGCTGCAACGCCCCGATCCGGCACCATGACCACGTGGTGCGCGCCAGCGACGGCGGACCCACCAGTGCCCACAACGGACAAGGCCTCTGCGAACGCTGCAACTACCTCAAGGAGACCCCCGGCTGGGCCTCCTGGGTCGCGAGCACACCCGACACCGGACCCCACGAGGTCCACGGCGCGACCGAGCATCTCCGCATCCTGAGATCGACCGCACCGCCACTACCCGGCAGGCACAACGACCACTACTCACCCGCCGAGCTCCGCCTCGCCCAAGCGCTCACTCTGGCCTCCTGAGCGAGAGCACCGCGCCCGCCGCGGGCGTACAACCGGCGCGATCAGTAGCTGCCGTTCCCCAGGCCGCCGTCACCGCCTCCCCCGTAGAGGACCACGAGGACGAGCAGGATCGCGGCGAGGACGCCCACGACCCAGAGGGGCCACCGGTTTCGCGTCACCGTCCGAGTCTGATCCGACGTAGCCGTGCTGACCAGCGCCCGGCGTGACTGCCTACGCTGCCGGGATGGCTGCCCGACTGCACGCGCTGACCGTCCTTGCCTCGGATCCCGAAGTCCTCGCGTCGTTCTGGGGCGACCTGCTCGGCTGGGAGCGCTCGGGGCTCGACCTGCTGCCGGACGCCGACGCGCCCATGCGGCTGTCGTTCGAGCACGCCGACCTGCCGCATGACCTGCTCAACCAGATCCACCTCCACCTCACCAGCTACACCGCTTCGCAGGAGGCCACCGTCGCCCGCGTGCTCGAGCTGGGCGGTTCGCACCTCGACGTCGGCCAGCTGCCCGAGGAGGCCCACGTCGTCCTCGCCGATCCGGAGGGCAACGAGTTCTGCGTGATCGAGGAGACCAACGACTGGCTCGCCGGCACGGGGTTCCTCGGCGAGCTGGCCTGCGACGGCACGCGAGAGGTCGGAGTCTTCTGGAGCGAGGCGCTCGGGTGGCCGCTCGTGCACGACGAGGACGGCGAGACCGCGATCCAGCCACCCGAGGGCGGCATGAAGATCGCCTGGGGCGGTCCGCCGCTCAACGAGCGCCCCGCCCGCAACCGGATGCACTTCGTCCTGGTCGCGGAAGACCTCGGCGCCGAGGTCGAGCGGCTGGTGTCGCTCGGCGCCTCTGTGGTCGCGCGCGGTGACGACATCGAGATGGCCGATCCGGACGGCAATGAGTTCCGCCTCAGGCGAACGCCTCCGAGCTCGCCAGCGCACCCATGACAGGGCACGGCACGTCGGGCTCGACGCACTGGGCGTCCAGCAGCCCGGCCAGCGCCGCGCGCATCCGCACCAGGTCGGCGATCCGCTGGTCGACCTCGACGAGCTTGGCCCGCCCGAGGGCGGTGACCTCGCCCGAGAGCGGCCCGGAGACACCTGTCACCTCGAGCAGCGCTCCGAGCTCGGCGAGGGTGAAACCGAGCTCCTGGCCGCGCTTGAGGTAGCGCACCCGGGTCACGTCGGCGTCGTCGTACTCGCGGTAGCCACCGCTGGTGCGGTGCGGCGCCGCGAGCAGCCCCCGACGCTCGTAGAACCGGATCGACGAGACCTTGACGCCCCCGGCGGCGGCCAGCTCGGAGATCAGCATGGCGCGAGCGTACGGCGCTCCGCTCCGAGCGCGCGGACGACGACCGCCCCCTGCACGATGCCCCATGCGACCTCGGGGACGAGGAAGGCGACGAGCACCGGCGACGCCCCCTGCGTGAGCGCCCACGCGAAGCACGTCGAGAACAGCAGCCGGGCGACCGTGGCCGCCGCGCCCAGCACCGGCTCCGGCCGCAGGATGCGGAGCACCGCCCAGACCGAGACGATGCTGCCCAGCAGGTTGGCGAGCAGGATCGTGAAGGCGTCGTCGGCCACCGGGACGGCGCCCGACAGGCCGAGGGCCCGGTGGACATCGCCCATCGAGCCGAGCGCGAGCGCGGCGGTGACCGGGAGTGCGAAGCCGGCGGTGACGACGAGGTCGTAGACGGCGGAGGCCCGGATGACGCGGGCCGCAGGAGTGCTGGGTGAAGTGGTCATGGCGGCAGCCTGGACCCCGCACCATGGTGCAGGGTCAAGTCGGCCGCTCAGCGCTGGAGGTCGACGGCCTCGGGGGTGTGGAGGCGGACCATGAAGCGCCCGGCGTGGGCGGGGACCGAGGACCGGGTGAGCCGGGAGACCACGACCATCGTGAGGAACGACGCGGGCACCGACCAGGCCGCGGGCTGGCCCAGGAGCGCGGTGGTCCACCCGGGCGAGTGCGAGGCGGCGAGCGTCCAGGTGACCGCGACCCCGGACCCCAGCCCGCCCACCAGCAGCCCCGCGACCGCGCCGTACGGCGTGAGGCCCCGCCACCAGATCCCGAGCATCAGCAGGGGTGCGAAGGTCGAGGCCGTCACCGCGAAGGCCAGGCCGACGGTCCGCGCGACGGCGACGTCCTGGGCCGGCAGCGACATCAGCAGGGGTACGACGACCGCGATGGCCGCCGCGACGCGGAACGCCGCCACCCCGCCCAGGCGGTAGCGCCCCCAGCGCCGGCCCGTGACGTCCTGGGAGAGCACGCCGGCCACGGCGATGGTCAGCCCTGAGCTCGTCGACAGGAACGCCGCGAAGGCGCCCGCCGTCACGAGCCCCGTGAGCACGGCGCCCAGCAGCCCGCCGACCATCAAGGACGGCAGCTCGAGCACCAGCACGTCGGAACGACCCGACACCAGCGCGGGCGCGTAGATCCGGCCGAGGGCGCCGTACAGCGGCGGCAGGACGTAGAAGATGCCCAGCAGCACCAGCACCGCCAGCGTCGTACGACGTGCGGCCCGGCCGTCCGGGTTGGTGTAGAAGCGCACGACCACGTGCGGCAGCCCCATCGTGCCGAGGAAGGTCGCGACGATGAGGGAGTACGTCGTGTAGAGCCCGATGCCGCCACCGGGCGCGGCCAGCGGGACCGACCACGCCGCGGGCGCCGCGTGGGTCGGGTCGGCGGCGCCGTCGGAGGCCCAGACGGCCAGGAGGACGAAGATCGGGACGAGCAGGGCGGTGAGCTTCAGCCAGAACTGGAAGGCCTGGACGAAGGTGATCGACCGCATCCCGCCGGGGCTCACCGACGCGAGCACCACCAGCGCGACGACCAGCGACCCGGCCCACGTGGGGGCACCGATGGTGGCGCGCAGGGTGACGCCGGCGCCCTGGAACTGCGGCAGCAGGTAGAGCCAGCCGATCCCGACGACCAGCACCGAGCAGAGCTTGCGGACCCCGCGCGAGCCCAGCCGCGCCTCGGCGAAGTCGGGCAGGGTGTACGCCCCCGAGCGCCGCAGCGGCGCGGCGACGAGCACCAGCAGGACGAGGTAGCCGGCCGTCCAGCCGACGGGGTACCAGAGCATCTCCGCGCCGAAGGTCAGCAGCAGGCCGGCGACCCCGAGGAACGAGGCGGCGGAGAGGTACTCCCCGCCGATCGCGCTCGCGTTGAGCCGCGGACGGACGGTGCGCGAGGCGACGAAGAAGTCGCTGGTCGTGCGGGAGATCCGCAGCCCCCAGGTGCCGATCGCGAGGGTGGCGAGAGAGACCAGGACGACCGCGACGATGCCGGGGACGACGTCGGTGCTGACCGCGGTGAGCCTCACGGGCGCTCGTCCGGGGCGACCGACCCGACGAGGTCGGCGAAGTCGCGCTCGTTGTGCTCGGCCCGGCGCACGTAGAACCAACCGAGCAGCACCAGCCACGGGTAGGTCAGGGCTCCGAGCAGCAGCCACGCGAGGGGCACCGGCCCGACCCGCACGTCGCCGAGCGAGGGGACGAGGTGGAACAGCACCGGCAGCAGCCCGACCGTGAGCCCCAGCGCGACCAGCACCCGCGCCGCCAGCGCCAGCTGCTCGCGCAGCAGGGAGCGCATGAAGACCTCGCCCAGCGCGGTCTCCGCGTCGATCTCCCGCGTCCCCGGAGTGCGTACGACGTCCGCGCGCCGCCGCGGCGGCCCGGTCACCCGGACCCGCTGAGGCGGCTGCTCGTTCACGGCACGGACCTCACGCGAGCGGCTCGCGCCGGGTGAGCACCGACCGCAGCTCACGCGTGTGCCGGCGGCTGACCGGCAGCTCGACCCCGCCGATCACCACGCTGACCCGGCCGCCTTCGCTGCGCACCTCCTGGACGTGGGGGAGCGCGACGAGGACGGATCGGTGGATCCGCACGAAGCCGGCCGGCGCCCACTGCTCGGCGAGGGAGCTGAGCGGCGTGCGCACCAGGTGCGACCCCTCGGCGGTGTGCAGCCGTGCGTAGTCGCCCTGCGCCTCGACGTGGGTGATCTCGGAGCGGTTGATGAAGCGGGTCACGCCGCCGCGCTCGACCGGGATCTGCACGTCGCCCGACGGTGCCGGGCCGCCGGCCTCGACCACGCGTCGTACGGCCTCGGCGAGGCGCTCCTCGCGCACCGGCTTGAGGACGTAGTCGACCGCGCGCAGCTCGAAGGCGGCGACCGCGTGCTCCTCGTGGGCGGTCACGAAGACCACCGGCGGCGGAGACTTGAAGCGGGACAGCACCTGCGCGAGGTCGAGCCCGGTCAGGCCGGGCATCTGGATGTCGAGGAAGACCGCGTCGACCTCCTCGGCCTGCAGCACCCGCAGCGCCTCGGTGGCGGAGTCGCTGCCCATGACCTCGCCGATGCGCGGGTCGCGACCGAGCAGGAAGGTCAGCTCGTCGAGGGCCGGTCGCTCGTCGTCGATGACGAGCACCTTCAGCGGTGTCATACCTGAACCCCCGGGGCGAACTTCGGCACCCGCACGATCACCTTCGTGCCGGCGCCGGGCGCGGTCTCGACGACCAGACCGTAGTCGTCGCCGTAGGCGTTGCGCAGCCGTGCGTCGACATTTCCCAGCCCGACCGAGTCCATCGACACGTCACCGGCGAGCGCCTGCCGCACGCGCTCGGGGTCCTCCCCGGTGCCGTCGTCCTCCACCTCGAGGAGGCACTCCTGGCCGAGGTCGCGCGCGGTGATCGAGAGCCGCCCGACGCCGTCCGCCTTGTCGCCGCTGGCCTCGAGCCCGTGGCGTACGGCGTTCTCCACCAGCGGCTGGATGCACAGGAACGGCACCGCGACGGGCAGCACCTCCGGCGCGATCTGCAGCGTGACCTGGAGCCGCTCGCCGAAGCGCGCCTGCTCGAGCAGGAGGTAGCGCTCGACGGACCGGAGCTCCTCGGCGAGCGTCGTGTACTCCCCGTGGCGGCGGAAGGAGTAGCGGGTGAAGTCGGCGAACTCGAGCAGCAGCTCGCGGGCGCGGTCGGGGTCGGTGCGCACGAAGCTGGCGATCGCGCCGAGCGAGTTGTAGATGAAGTGCGGGCTGATCTGCGCCCGCAGCGCGCGCACCTCGGCCTCCATCAACCGGGTCCGCGACGCGTCGAGCTCGGCGAGCTCGAGCTGCCCGCTCACCCACGACGCGACCTCGTCGGCCGCCCGCACGAGGCCGCCGGTGGTGTGCGGGGTGCCGACGACCAGGGCCCCGACGAGGGTGTCCTCGACCACGAGCGGGCTCACGATCGCCTGGGTCACCGGGCATGCGCCGTCGTCGCAGACCAGCGTGCGCTCGTCGACGATCATGGTCCGTCCGCTCTCGGCGACCTGGCGCACCGTGGCCGCGAGCTGGCTGCGGTGGTGGCCGCCGAGGCCGTCCCACGCGAGCAGTCCGTTGGTGTCGCCGAGCCCGGCGGCGGGGGTGCCGAGCAGCGCGCGCAGGTGGCGCACGGACCGCTCGGCGCTCGCCGTGGTCAGCCCCTCGCGCAGCGCCGGGCTGGCCAGCGAGGCGTTGTGCAGCGCGCGGAAGGCAGCACGGTCGGCCTCACCACCCAACGACGTACGTCGCCAACGCCACCTCGCCACGCCAGCGACCCTAGTCGGGGGCGGGCCCCGGTGGGGCCGCACCGTCGAGGCCCCGCCCGGCCGGTCGGGGTTTACCGATGCGGGGCGAGGGCAGAGTGAGGACCATGCAACGACGTTCCGTGGCCCGGAGGATGGGCGCAGCCCTCCTCGTCGGACTCCTCTGCGCGGGGTGTGCGGACGACCCCGAGCCGGAGGACGTCGACACCACGTCCGAGCCGGAGCCCTCGTCGGAGTCGCCGGTGGAGACGGCCGTCGAGACCCCGGTCGCCGGCTCGGGGGCCGACGTGGACCCGGCGGACGCCACGGCCTGGTGCGGCGCGATCACGCCCGAGCAGCTCGCCGGCCTGACGGGGTTCGAGGTGGAGGGCGTGGACGACTTCGGCACGGGGCTCACGACCTGCGGCGGCAACCTGCCCGGCGTGGACCTGCGGATCTCCTGGGGCGGCGAGCCCACCGGGAAGAGCTTCGAGCAGCTGGAGGCGAGCTACGCCAGGCCGGCAGGGGTCTACGAGTCGAGCACCGTCGAGCTGGACGGCGGGCAGGAGGCCGTGGTGGCCCTCCAGCCCAGTGTGAGGACGGCCTTCGCCGGCACGGTGGTGGACGGTCGGCACACGCAGGTCGTCGTCTCGGCGGTCGCGGCGCAGGACGCCGACCCCGCAGAGCTGGGCGAGATGGCGCGCCAGATCCTCGCCGTCTACTTCGACTGACCTGATCGATCCACGAACGACCAAGGGGGACCTGTGGGTGCGGACGAGCTCATCATCCGGTGGGGCAACATGGAGAAGCTCTTCGAGGACATCGAGAAGGTGGGGGCCCAGGCCGGCGACGTCGAGACCTACGCCCGCGAGCAGGTCTTCGACCGGTCGGGCTTCGACTACGACCTGTGCGTCCTCAAGCCGCTCGCCGACATGATGGACACCCTCGGTGACGTCTTCGGTGACCTGCGCGAGACCTTCGACACCCGGTGGGAGGCGCTGGTGGCGGCGCTCGCGGTCTCGGCCAAGGAGCTCGAGGAGACCGACGGGCTCCAGCAGCACGGCTACCTGAAGGCCTACACCGACCTGGTGGGTGAGTGATGGCCTGGTTCGAGATCGACGACGTCGCCTCCGTCCTGGAGGAGCCCCCGGAGGGCACCCAGAGGGTGCGCGGCCACGACCGGACCTACGGCGAGATCCGCGACGGCTTCGACTCCGTCCGCGACGCCTGCAACGACGGGATCAGGAAGGTCAACGGCTGGCTGGAGCAGGCGGGCCGCTCCGAGCGGCTGCCGACCCTCACCGAGAAGAGCCTCGACGAGTACGTCGTCTTCCCGTTGTCGGGCAACTACTACCGGATCCAGCAGAACGGCGCGGCCTGCAAGATCCTGCGCCAGGGGATGTCCACCTGGGGCAACAACTTCAACACCCTGGTCTCCAACTCCGCCCTCGCGTTCGAGGGCGACGTGAGCACCTCGTTCGTCGCGCACCTCGGGGCCTACAACCTGGTCATGCAGGGCGTCGGAGCGGTCATGAGCTCGGGATCGAAGGTCTTCGACTCCATCGCCACGGTCTCCGAGCGCATCGCGATCCAGGTCGAGAAGGCCCTCGTCGAGATGGGCAAGAAGCTGCTCAAGCTCGCCAAGGTGGTCGGCAAGCGGTTCCTGGGCGGGTGGGTGTCCGCCGCGCTCCTGGTCAAGGACCTCGCCGAGCACGGCCTCGCGGTCATCACCGACGTCGTGGACGACGTGAAGTGGTGCATCGCCGCCATCGACCAGTGCTTCGCGCTCAAGGACGAGATCGAGGCCTGGGCGAAGACCCAGGCCGACCGCCTCGACGCCTTCAAGGAGATCGCCGAGATGATCGACCAGCTGCCGTACGTCGACATCGGCACCCCGCTGAAGGACCTCGAGCCGCCCGACCTCGGCGACATCAGCGACATCCTCGACGGCATCGACCCCGACTTCACGCAGTCCGAGGAGGGCCAGGAGGCCGAGGACACCGTCGAGGAGGCGAGCGACGACCTCGTGACGGGCAGCGGCTACATCGATCCGTCCTGGGCCGAGGCGTGCGTCGCGCCGCCGCCGGGGATGGCGCACCTGCCCTACATCCCCGGCGACCCGGCGCTCGACGTGCCGCGCAACCCCATCACCGGCGAGCCCGACCCCACCCTGCGATGGCTCGAGCCGCCGCAGCCGGGCGTGTCGAGCAAGGCCTACTACGAGCTCTACGACCGGTGGCGCACCAACCTCCCCGCGCCGTACTACGCCCCGCCCGCGCACGGGAAGCCGAGAGGAGCCTGACGTGGAGATCTACGACGCCTCGACCCCGCCGCCGGCGGAGCGCACGGCCGACGTGCTGAAGCGGCTGCAGGCCGACGACGCCGAGCGCCGCCTGTTCGCCCTCTTCGACGAGATCGACGAGATGATCGACGAGGGCCGCGCCCGCGACCGCGAGCAGGGGATCGACCCGGGCATCCTCGCCCGCCTCGACGCGATCAGCGGCGCGGACGAGGCGCCGTACGACTTCCGCGACCTCCACCGCCGGGCCCGTGCCGGCACCCTCACCTGGGAGGAGCTCTGGCTGGCGCCCGAGGAGGAGCCCGGTGGGCGCGACCTCATCCACGAGGCGATGAAGGCCGAGGGCGCGGAGCTCGCCGCGCTGCTGCGGACCTTCGACGAGGAGGCTCCGCCCGGGTCCGGCGTGCTCGGCCGCTAGCCCCGCCAGCCCGTCAGCGGAAGTCGATCAGCAGCATGTCGGTGTCGGTGCCGTCGCTCACCACGGGACCGTCGTGCGGCGCCTCGGCGTCGTCGGTCGGGGGCTCGTCCCGGTCGGTGACGACGGCCCGGTAGCACCGGGTCACGTAGGGGATCTGCATCCCGTCCATGCCGCGGCCGTAGTCGTCGTAGAAGGCGAGCAGCTCGGCGAGGCGCTCCTCGCGGGCCACGTCGTCCATCGTCGCGAAGCTGGAGCGCGACCGGGCCAGGTCGAGGACCGACTCGCGGTTGACCTCCTGCCAGTGCTTGAAGGCCGCCTCCTCCATGAAGCCGAAGAGCCCGCTGTGCACGAGCTGCTGGGCCGAGGAGGTGTCGAGGTCCTCGCGGCCGAGGATGTCGCCCATCCGCCGCACCCACGGGATCCGCTCGTCGCGGCTGTTCCACACCAGCGCCACATGGCCGCCGGGCTTCAGCACGCGCGCGATCTCCGCCAGCGCGACCTCGTGGTCGAACCAGTGGAACGCCTGCGCGACCACCACGACGTCGACCGAGCGGTCGTTGGCCGGGATCTCCTCCGCGGTCGCGACCTTCGCGCTCACCTCGGGCACCCGCTCGCGCAGCACCGCGAGCATCGCCTCGTCGGGCTCGGTCGCGAAGACCGCGTGGCCCTGGTCCACGAGCTGACGGGTGAGCTTGCCCGTGCCGGCGCCGAGCTCGAGGACGACCTTGGCCTCCCCGCCCGCCAGCCACGCCACCGCCTCGGAGGGGTACGCCGGCCGGCCCCGGTCGTACGCCTCGGCGACCGACCCGAAGGAGCGAGCCCGGTCCGGAGGGGCGGTGGTGTCAGGGAGTTCGTCGCTCATCGGGGACAGGCTACAAGCGGGCCTCGCAGCCGTGCCGCTCCTCCGCCTCGCACACGTCGCGGCCCTTCCGGCCCTGCGCCTCGTCGTTGCCCGAGCCGCCGAGCAACCGGTCGGGGCCCGGGGTGCCGCTGAGCACGTCGCGGCCGGCTCCACCGACGAACGTCGCGCTCCGCCCGCGGCACGGGAGCGTCTCGTCGGTGTCCTGGCGGAGGTAGGAGATCACGTCGCGGCCACCGAGGCCCTCCACGCGGGCCCGGCACGCGTCGACGGAGAGGGTGTTCTTGCGGGTGGTGCCGACCAGTCGGACCCGCTGCGCCATCACCCCGGCGCTCTCGAAGGCACGTGCAGACGTCGTGCGTTCCCGCTGGAGCAAGCCCGTGGTGAGGCGGCCTCGGTCCAGGTCGAGGTCGACCACCTCCTGGCCCGGCATCGTCAGCGTGAGCTGGTCCCGCGCGCCCGCGCCGCCGTCGTACGCCGTGAGGTCGTGGAGCTCGTGCTCGGCGCGCACCCGCAGCCGGTCCGAGCCGCCGTTCATCTCGACCCGGTGGTCGAGGAACCGCCACGCGGTGAGGTCGAGGGCCTCCGAGGTGTCGCTGCCGACGAAGTGGAACGGGCCGGACCCGTCGGGGGTCACGATGTCGAACTGGGTGAACCCGGGGATCGCCAGGGTCGGCAGCCCCTCCTGGGTCAGGGTCCCGGCGACGTTGTCGAGGACGACCCGGCCGTGCGTGTCGAGCTCCAGCGACAAGCGGCTGTACCTGCCGCCGTCGAGGACGCTGGTCGGGGTGGGGATCCCGTGCCACGTGAGCGTGCCGCGACCGAGGCTGATCTGGTCGGCGTTGGCGACACCGTCCTGTCCGGAGACGACGACGTCGTCGTAGTCGCCGCGGGTCTCGATGACGTCCGTCTCCGTGTCGAGGGACTGGGTCGTGCCCGTGCCCGCGGTGACCGACTCGCCGAACCTCGAGCCGGTGAAGCGGTCCGCGCCGGTGCCGAGCACGGTCGTGCTGCCGGACCCGGCGCCGGTCGCGTCGACGACGTCGTGCCCGTCGCCCGCGTCGATCCTCGCGGACCAGTTGGTGCCGGTGACGCAGACCAGGTCGTCACCACCGAGCGCCCAGACGAAGGTCGAGCCCTGGGTGACGATGACGTCCGGCCCCTCGGTGCCGCGCAGCTCGCGCTGGGCGGTGCTCCCGACGATCGTGGCGGGGACGCCCTGGCAGGTCTCGCCGACGGCGCTCGCCGAGGGGACGACGGCGGCGAGCGTGGCCACCAGGGTGGCGGTGGCGAGGACGGGGAGGAGGCGCATCTGGCTGCTTTCGTGGGACGGGCGTGGACGGTCGCGACGCTAGTGGCTGTGTGACGGGGATGGGACGCAGCGGCGGGCCCGGAAGTTGTCGCGACTACCGTCCTCCCCATGACCGACCCGCTCGCCTGGCTCACCGACCTCGAAGGGGTGCGCTCGGCCTACGCCGGCACCCGTGACGGGATCGACGTGATGCTGCGCGACCGCGGCCTGCGTCGTACGTCGCCGGAGATGACCGCGGAGTCGCTGCTGCGCGGCGCCCACGCGAGCGCCGTGCTCGAGGGGTCGAGCGCCACGGTCGAGCAGGTGCGGGCGGGCGAGACCGATGCGATCGCGGCCGACGCGGTGCGGCTGTCGGCCTCGATGCTGGCGCTGGCGCCGCTGCTCAAGACCGCCCCGCTGCAAGCCATCGCGCGGCTGCACGCCGTCGTCGGCTCCGCCGCGCTCGACCCCGAGCAGCTGGGGCGTCCGCGCGACGCGGCCTCGGCCGACCGGCTGCGCGGCGTCGCCGAGCTGCTGCTCTCCGGCACCGACGCGCCAGCTCTCCTGGTCGCCGCGATCGCCCACGCGGACGTGGCCACGGCCGCGCCGTTCGCCTCCCACAACGGGATCGTGGCCCGGGCGCTGGAGCGCCTGGTGCTGGTCTCGCGTGGCGTCGACGCCAAGTCGCTGGTCGTGCCGGAGGCCGGGCACCTGGCCCACCGGGCGGCGTACGAGTCCAACCTGCGCGCCTACAGCGAGGGCGGCCCGCGTGGGGTGCACGCCTGGGCGCTCTACGGGGCCGAGGCGTTCGCGGCGGGCGCCGAGGCCTCACCGCTGCGGGGCTGACTGCGGCGAGCGGGCCGGCGCATGCGAGCGGCACCCGCTCACATGGATCGGGTGCCGCCGCTGACACGTGTTGTCGTGGCTACCAAGCGTGCTCTTCTCAATCGCTGCCTCGGGCAGATCCCGAATGGCCAGCACCCCATCGGATGGGTGGATCGCCGCGTGGGTACCTGACACACGTGCTGCTTGTGGAGTTCTTGAGTCAGTTCTAGTCCGGCCGCACGGCACCTTCAAGGACCTGGGAGCCTTGACTTTGGACCCCGGCGGTGGGTGCACGGGGAATCGGGCGGAACTGCCTCAGGCGCCCGCGTCGCGGCGTCGGCGGTTCGCCCAGAACATGCTGCCGGCGGCCACGGCGCCCCCGACGGCGAGCGCGGCGAGGGTCGGCTTGGCGGGCGGCAGCGGGACGCGGGGGCGCAGCGCGACCGGACGGACGAAGGCCAGCACCGGCCAGTCCTTGCTGGTGGCGATCCGGCGCAGCTCCCGGTCCGGGTTGACCGCGAACGGGTGGCCGACGACCTCGAGCATGTGCACGTCGGTCACCGAGTCGCTGTAGGCGTAGGACTCGGCGAGGTCGTAGCCGACGGTCGCGGCGAGGTGCTGGATCGCGCGCGCCTTCTCCTCGGCGTAGGCGTAGTAGTCGATGTTGCCGGTGTACTTGCCGTCGACGATCTCCATCCGCGTCGCGATCACCCGATCGGCCCCGAGCAGCTGGCCGATCGGCTCGACGACCTCGGCCCCGGAGGCCGAGACGATCACGATGTCGCGCCCCTCCAGCCGGTGCTCCTCGATGAGGCTGACGGCCTCGTCGTAGACGAGCGGCTCGACGATGTTGTTGAGCGTGTCGTGGACGATCTCGCGCACCGTGGCCACGTCCCAGCCGGCGCACAGCTGCGACATGAACTGGCGCATCTTGTCCATCTGGTCGTGGTCGGCGCCGCCGGTGAAGAAGACGAACTGGGCGTACGCCGAGCGCAGCATCGCGCGCCTCGAGATGAGGCCGCCCGCCTGGAACTCACGGCTGAAGGCCAACGTGCTCGACTTGGCGATGATCGTCTTGTCGAGGTCGAAGAAGGCCGCTGTGGGGCGGGTCATGCGCTCATCGTAGGGGCCGCCGACCCCGCGTCCCGGGCCGCCGGGCGTCCACAGGAGCGCTGGGTCGCTGGTTGTCCACATGGCCTCCGCGACGCGCGTGCTCGCGGTCGGTGGTGTCGTCGACGCTCGTGGGCATGCCCGTCCTCCTGGTGACCCGATCGCCCTCCCTCCACGACGCCGTCGTCCCGCTGTGCGCCGCAGCCGGTGTCGAGGTCGAGGTGTGCGCCGACCCGGGGCTGTCGCTCGCGTCGTGGGGGGAGGCCGACCTCGTGCTGGTCGGGGACGACCTGGCCGAGGCGGTGGCAGGCCTTGCGCCAGCACGCCGGACGGGCGTGCACGTCGTCGGGCTCTCGCCCGGTGACGCGGTCTTTCGCCACGCCGTGGACCTCGGCGCCGCGTCGGTGATCGACCTCCCCGACGCCGCGGCGTGGCTGGTCGACGCGGTGGCCGACGTGGGCGAGCGCGGCTCGCCCGGCCGCACGGTCGGTGTGGTCGGCGGCACCGGTGGAGCGGGGGCGACGACCCTGGCGTGCGCGCTCGCCCAGTGGCACGCCGCGCGGGCGCCGACGCTGCTGGTCGACGCCGACCCGCTCGGTCCCGGGCTCGACCGCCTGCTCGGGATGGAGGACGTGGCCGGCGTGCGGTGGGAGGGTCTCGTCGAGACCACCGGCCGGCTGGGCGCGCGGGCGTTGCGTGAGGCGGTGCCGCGGCGCGACCACCTCGGCGTCCTCACCTGGGCGGGTCTGCGACGACGCCTCGACGTGCCGACCGCGCGGCGGGTGCTGCCGACCGCCGTCCGCGGGCACGGCCTGGTGGTGCTCGACCTGGCGCGGCAGTCCGCCGCCCTGGGCGAGCTGGCCGACAGGTGCGACGACCTGCTGGTCGTCACGCCGGCGACCGTCCCCGGCCTGGCCGCGACCGCACGGCTGGTCGCCGACCTCGGGCGCGAGACCCGCGCCGGGCTGGTGCTGCGTCCCGGCGGGGTGGGTGATGCCGACGCAGAGCGGGTCACGGGGCTCCCGGTCGTCGCGGCGGTCGCCGACCAGCGTGGGCTCGCGGCCTCCGTGGACCGCGGGCTCGGTCCGCTCGCCGGCCGGGGACCGCTCGCCCGGGCGGCGCGCGACCTCCTGGACGCGGCATGAGCGCGCCGGTCCCGCCCGCCCTTGTGCCCGTTGCGGTCCTCGACGACGTACGCCGCCGGCTGGCGGGTTCGGCCGGTGAGCTCACGCCCCACCGCGTGGCCGAGGCGCTGCGCGCGTCCGGCTCACCCGTGGGCGACGCCACGGTGCTCGCCGTGCACGACCTGCTGCGTCGCGACGTGCTCGGGGCCGGGCCCCTCGAGGACCTGCTGCGGCTGCCCGACGTCACCGACGTGCTGGTCAACGGTCCCGACGACGTCTGGATCGACCGCGGGAGCGGGCTCGAGCGGGTCGCGGTGACCTTCCCCGACGACGCGGCCGTACGCCGGCTGGCGCAGCGCCTGGCGGCCTCGGCCGGGCGGCGGCTGGACGACGCGACCCCGCACGCCGACCTGCGCCTGCCCGACGGCACCCGGTTCCACGCCGTGCTGGCGCCGGTCGCGAGGTCGGGCACTGTCGTGTCGCTCCGGGTCCCACGTTCCCGGGTCTGGACGCTGCCCGAGCTGGTGGACGCGGGAGCGCTCCCGCCCGACGGCGCCTTCCTGCTGGAGGAGGTCGTCGACGCGCGGTGCGCCTTCTTCGTGACCGGTGGCACCGGCACGGGGAAGACCTCGGTGCTGTCCGCGCTGCTGTCGCTGGTCGACCCGGGCGAGCGCATCGTGCTGGTCGAGGACGCGAGCGAGCTGCGGCCCGACCACCCGCACGTGGTCGCGCTCGAGGGCCGCCCACCCAACATCGAGGGCGCCGGTCACATCTCCGTCCAGACGCTGGTGCGCCAGGCGCTGCGGATGCGGCCCGACCGCTTGGTCGTGGGCGAGGTGCGAGGCGCCGAGGTCGTCGACCTCCTGGCCGCGCTCAACACGGGCCACGGTGGCGGCTGCGGAACGCTCCATGCCAACTCGGCGGCGGACGTGCCGGCCCGGATCGAGGCCCTGTCGCTGGCCGCGGGCCTGCCCCGGGAGGCGGCGCACAGCCAGCTGGCGTCGGCGCTGGACGTCGTGGTCCACCTCGGTCGAGGTCGCGACGGCCGTCGCCGGATCCTGGAGCTGGCGGTGCCCGAGCGGGACGACTCGGGGCTGGTGACCCTGCGCACGGCGGCCACCTTCGAGCCGGACCGGGTCGTGCGAGGTCCGGCCGCCGGTGGGCTCGCCGCCCGGCTGGGGTCGGTCGCGTGGTGAGTGGGTGGCTCGCGGCCCTGCTGCTGGGCGCCGCGGTGGCGATCTGCGTGCCGTCCGGCGGCTCGCCGACCGCACGTGCTCGACCACCCGCCACAACGTGGCCACGGACCGTGCCGTTCGTCGGCCGGCGCCGGGAGGTCGCTGCCGACCAGGCCGCGGTGCTGGAGGTCTGCGACCTCCTCGCCGCCGATCTCGCGGCGGGCCGACCACCCGATGCCGCCCTCACCGCTGCAGGCGAGCGGTGGCCGCCGCTGGTCCCCGCGGTGGAGGCGGCCCGCCTCGGTGCCGACGTGCCCGACGTGCTGCGTCGCCTGTCGTGGGAGCGGCGCGGCGCCGCCGACCTGCAGTGGGTGGCGGGGGCGTGGCAGGTCGCGCACCACTCCGGCCACGGCCTCGCGGCCGCGCTCGAGCGCACCGGCGACGGCCTGCGGGCCCGACGCCGCACCAGACGGCTGGTCGACTCGGAGCTCGCGTCCGCGCGAGCCACGGCACGGCTGGTGGCCTGCCTGCCGCTGGCGGTGCTGGTGATGGGGTCCGGCGCCGGGTCCGACCCGTGGGCCTTCCTGCTGGGCACGCCGGTGGGCTGGCTGTGCCTCGTCTGCGGTCTGGGCCTGATCGGCCTCGGACTGTGGTGGATCGAGCGCCTGGCCGACGGGGCGGCCGGACCGTGAGCTGGCTCAGCGCGGCCTGCGCAGCCGTCGCGGTCCTCGTCGCCGTCCCCTCCGATGCTCAGTGCCTCAAGGTGGGGCGCCTCGGTGCCGGGCGCCTTGCTCTCGGACCTGCCGGGCTGGGAGCCGAGGCGTCGGTCGCCGGGTCCTTCGTGGGTCTGCGGCTCGTGGGCTCGGTGGGCGCCGGACTGGGTGCGTGGTTGTTCGTCGGCGGGCCGGCCGGCGCGGTGGCGGCGGTCGTGGTGGCGGTGGTCGCGCACCGGGTGCTGGCGCGGGCCGAGGCGCCCGCGGCCCGCCGCGAGCGCGAGGAGGTGGCCCGCACGCTGCCGCACCTCATCGACCTCTTCGCCTCGTCGTTGCAGGCCGGCGCCGAGCCCGTCGCCGGCCTGGCGCACGTCTGCGCCGCGCTGCCCGGACCCGCGGCCGACCGGCTCGCCCCCGTGGTCGAGCGCGCCCGGTGGGGCGCCTCCGGCGCCGAGGCGTGGAGTGCGATCGCGTCGGACGAGGTCCTCGCGCCCCTCGCGCGGGCCATGCTCCGCTCGCAGGCCTCGGGCGCCTCCGTCGTCCAGACCGTGGAGCGTCTCGCCGACGAGCTCGAGCGGGAGTCCCTCGCGCGGGCCGAGGACGCGGCCCGGCGGGTGGGCGTCTCGGCCGCGCTGCCGCTCGGTGTGTGCCTGCTGCCCGCCTTCCTCCTGCTCGGTGTGGTGCCCACCGTGGCCTCGTTGTTCGGCTCGGTCGCCCCGTGACGGGCCACCTCGCCTCCACAGGGCACCCGGTCCGGCGGTCCTCCACACCCTCCGACAGTGCCGGGTGCGCGCGCCCGCCAGCGCTCGGAAGGTGGTGTCCGACGGGGCTCACCGGGAGTCCCGCGACGTCAGGGGAATCGATGAGGACCAACCGTCACGACACGCACGGCACGGACACGGAGTCGGGCATCACCACCGCGGAGTACGCCGTCGGCACGGCAGCCGGCGCCGGCTTCGCCGGCCTGCTCTACAAGCTGCTCACGGGCAGCTTCGGCGACCAGCTGCTCGGCCGGCTCTTCGACCACGTCATGAGCCTGCTCGGCATCGGGTGATGGGGCTGCGCGCGAGGCGCGAGCAGGGGGCCGCGACCGCCGAGCTGGCGCTGGGGATCCCGCTGCTCGTCGCGCTGACCGCCGGGCTCGTCTGGATGCTGGCGCTCGGCGCGACCCAGGTGCAGGTGATCGACGCGTCCCGGGAGGCGGCGCGCGCGGTGGCTCGGGGTGACGACGCATCCGCCGCGGAGGCCGTGGCCCGTCAGATCGCGCCCCAGGGGTCACGGGTCACCATCGAGGTCGGCGAGAGCGAGGTCCTCGTCACCGTCAGCGCGCGGGTCGACGGGCCGGGCGGGTTGCTCGCCTCGCTGCCGGGTGCGACCGTCTCGGCCGACGCGGTCGCCCTGGTCGAGACGTCGTGAGGTGGCGGCCCCGACCCCGGCGGCCGGGATCCTGCTGGCGCGCGGAGGACCGCCGGCTGGGCGGCCAGGTGGTCGGTTCGGGTCACCGCCCGGAGGCCGGGGGAGCGACGGTGCTCGTCGTGGCGATGGCCGGGATTCTGCTGTTCGTGATGGTCGGGCTCGCCGCCGCCGGTGGCCTCGTCACCGCCCAACGTCGCGCCCAGGCCGCGGCCGATCTCGCCGCCCTCGGCGCCGCGTCCACCCTCGACGAGGCCTGCCGGCAGGCGGCGTGGATCGCGGCTGCCCACGCCGCGGCGCTCGAGTCGTGCGAGGTCGCCGGGGACGAGGTCACCGTCACCGTGTCGGTGGACGGACCCAGGGTTCCCTGGCGGGACGTGCGAGTGGGCGCCGAGGCGCGGGCCGGGCCGGGCTGAGGCCGCCGACGGCGCTGCGCACGGCGGGACCGGTCGGCACGCCGCTCGTCGACGACACGCGGCACAGCGCTGGCGACACGCCGATGGCCACGGCGTCAGGGCACGAGGATCGGCCCCGGCCTCGGAGATGTACCTCGGCGCGGACCTCAGAGGGTGTCGCGGTTCGCCTCGGGGTTGTCGTCGCGGCGCTCGGCCTCGACGCGCTCGAGCTTCGCGTTGAGCTCGGTCAGCTCCTTGCGCTCCTTGCGGTGCGCCAGGGTGCGCCGGGTGCCCCACTTGAGGATCGAGAAGCCCCAGAGGATGGCGGCACCTGCCGCGACACCGACGAAGAAGGACTCCAGGGTCGTCACGTCGAAGCCGAGCAGCTCGCCGCCGGAGCCGGGCTCGCTGACGAAGACCGCGGAGAGGATCGCGATGCCGCCGAGGATCATGAGGCCGAGTCCGAGGATCACCATGCGTGGAATCTAGCCCCCTCACCCAGCGCGTGGCGCCCCGGCGAGCAGCGCGTCGAGCAGGAGGATCGCTCCGGCCTTGTCGAGCGGGTTGTTCTGGTTGCCGCACTTGGGCGACTGGATGCAGGACGGGCAGCCGCTCACGCACTCGCAGCTCGCGATGGCCTCGCGGGTCGCCGCGAGCCACTCGGGGGCGGTGCGGAAGCCGCGCTCGGAGAAGCCGGCGCCCCCGGGATGGCCGTCGTACACGAACACGGTCAGCACTCCCGTGTCGGCGTGGCGGGCCGTGGAGACCCCGCCGATGTCCCACCGGTCGCAGGTCGCGAAGAGGGGGAGCAGCCCGATCGAGCAGTGCTCGGCGGCGTGCGCGGCGCCCGGCACGTCGAGCGCCACCAGACCGGCCTCGGCCACGACGTCGTCAGGCACCGTCCACCACACGGCGGTCGTGCGCAGCGTGCGCTCCGGCAGGTCGAGCGGCTCCTCGGACAGCACCTCGCCGCCCGGCTGGCGGCGCTTGAGGAAGGACACGACCTGGTGCGAGACGTCGACCTCACCCAGTGAGAGCTCGCAGCCGCCCCACGACTGCCGTTCGCGGGTGGAGACGATCGTGATGTCGGTGACCTCGCGGGCCGTCGTGCTGTAGGCGGGCTCGTCGCGCCGCATGACCGCGACGTGGTGCTCGAGGTCGAGGTCCTCGACCAGCCAGGTCTCGCCCTGGTGGACGTAGACCGCGCCGGGGTGCGCCTGGTTGTGCGCACCGCTGGCGTCGACCGTGCCCACCACCCGGCCGGTGTCCGCCTCGATGAGCTGCACCGGCGACCCGCCGGCGGACCGGATGTCGGCGAGGTCGGCGGCCCGGCCGCGGTCGGTCCAGAACCAGCCGCGCGGGCGCCGCCGCAGGAGGCCGAGCGTGGTGAGCTCGTCGACGACCTCCCGCGCGGTGGGGCCGAAGAGCGGCAGGTCGGCCTCGACCAGTGGCGACTCCTGCGCGGCCGCGCACAGGTGGGGTCCCATGACGTGCGGGTTGGACGGGTCGAAGACCGACGCCTCGACCGGCGCCCCGATCAGCATCTCCGGGTGGGTGACGAGGTAGGTGTCGAGCGGGTCGTCCTTGGCGACCAGGATGCCCAGCGCGTCCTGCGCGCCGCGGCCCGCCCGTCCGACCTGCTGCCAGAAGGCCGCTCGGGTGCCGGGGAAGCCGGCGATCAGCACGGCGTCGAGGCCGCTGATGTCGATCCCGAGCTCGAGCGCGTTGGTCGCGGCCAGGCCGACGAGGTCACCGCGGCGGAGCGCGGCCTCCAGCGCCCGGCGCTCCTCGGGCAGGTAGCCACCGCGGTAGGCGGCGACCCTGCCGGGCAGGGACGGGTCGACCTCGGCCAGCAGGTCCGCGGCCGTCAGCGCCACCTGCTCGGCGCCGCGGCGGGAGCGGATGAAGGCGAGCGTCCGCACGTCCTCGGCCACGAGGTCGGCCAGCAGGTCCGCCACCTCGGACGACGCGGCACGGCGTACGGGGGCGCCGTTCTCGCCCGCGTGGGAGGTGAACGGCGGCTCCCACAACAGCAGCGACACCCGGCCGCGCGGCGAGTCGTCGCGCGTCAGCGCCACCACGTCGAGGCCGGTCAGCCGCGACGCCGTCACCTCGGGCTGCGCGACGGTCGCGGAGGCGAGCACGAACGTCGGGTGCGCGCCGTACATCGCGCACACCCGCCGCAACCGGCGCAGCACGTGGGAGACGTGCGCGCCGAAGACGCCGCGGTAGTGGTGGCACTCGTCGACCACGACGTACTGCAGCGAGCCGAGGAAGCGCGCCCACCGGTGGTGGGAGGGGAGCAGCGAGCGGTGGAGCATGTCGGGATTGGTGAGGACGTACTCCCCGAAGTCGCGCGTCCAGTCGCGCTCCTCCCGTGAGCTGTCGCCGTCGTGGGCGGCGAGGCGTACGTCGAGGTGCAGCGACGCCAGGCCCGCGAGCTGGTCGTGGGCGAGTGCCTTGGTGGGCGCGAGGTAGAGCACCGAGGCACCGCGCTCGCCGCGCGAGCCCCGGGCAGTCCGGATCGCGGACAGGGCCGGGAGCTGGTAGGCCAGCGACTTCCCCGACGCCGTCCCGGTCGCCACGATCACGTGGTCGCCCGCGTGGGCGGCGTCCGCCGCGACCACCTGGTGGCGCCAGGGCCGGGCCACGCCCTGCGCGGCGAAGGCGCCGCGCACGTCGTCGGGCACCCACGCCGGCCAGTTCTCGTGCACCGGCTCACGGGCAGGGAGCACCTCGAGGTGCTGGAGCCGGTCCTCACGCCCGGGGACGCCCGTCAGCCGCCGGACCAGCGCCTCCACGGGAGGCAGCACATCGGGGCGGTGGGGACTCACGGACCGAGTCTGGCAAACGCTTCGGACACCGACAGAGGGGGCACGGAGGGGGCACGGAGTGGGTGAAGTGTTGAGGACTCATGCGCAACCCTCGTGACTCGTGGTTTGATACCACCCGGAACGATCAAGGGGGCACGTGGTGTGCCCCGCACTCGTACTGTCCGAGCATTCGGGGACCGGGGAGCAGTTGTGGATCTCACCCTTGCCACACGCGAGGTGGATGGGCGCGCCATCGTGGCCGTCGGCGGCGAGATCGACGTCTACACCGCGCCCAAGCTGCGTGACTGCATCACCGACCTCGTGGGTGCCGGCACCTACGACATCATCATCGACCTCGAGGCCGTCGAGTTCCTCGACTCCACGGGCCTCGGCGTGCTCGTCGGTGGCCTGAAGAAGGTCCGCGCCCACGACGGCTCGCTGGACCTGGTCTGCACGCAGGAGCGCCTGCTCAAGATCTTCCGGATCACCGGCCTGGCCAAGGTGTTCGTCATCCACGACGCCGTCGGCCTCGCTCCCGGCGCCTGACGCGCCCGCTCGTCGCACCCCTCCGGACCTGGTCTGGAGGGGTTTGTCGCGTAGGCACGCGTGCACCGGTGTGGCGTGGGTCACCCTGCCCCGTGATCTGGGTCACCTCTGCGTAGACTCCGGCGCGACATCGGATCTGTTCCAGTCCTAGGAGGACACGCATGACGGGGATCTTGCCCGCGGTCGTGAAGCCGGAGCTCGAAGGTGGCAACCTGATCCTGGTCGTCGTCGTCGCCCTGATCGCGCTCGGCGCGCTCGGGATGGCCGCGATGTTCAGGTCCCAGGTGTTGGCCGCCGGCGAGGGCACCGACAACATGAAGACGATCGCCCAGGCCGTGCAGGAGGGCGCCAACGCCTACCTGACGCGGCAGTTCCGCACTCTCGGGATCTTCGCCGCGGTGGCGTTCGTGGTCCTGTTCGCACTGCCGGCTGACGACATCTCGGTTCGCATCGGCCGCTCCATCTTCTTCCTGGTCGGCGCTGGCTTCTCCGCCGCCATCGGCTACCTCGGCATGAGCCTGGCCGTGCGCGCCAACCTGCGCGTCGCCGCCGCCGCCGAGACCGAGGGCCGCGACCCCGCCATGGTGATCGGCTTCCGCACCGGCGCCTTCGTCGGCATGGCGACCGTCGGCCTCGGCCTGCTCGGCGCCAGCGTCGTCGTCCTCCTCTTCAAGGACGAGGCCCCCCACGTGCTCGAGGGCTTCGGCTTCGGTGCCGCCCTCCTCGCCATGTTCATGCGTGTCGGTGGCGGCATCTTCACCAAGGCCGCCGACGTCGGCGCCGACCTGGTCGGCAAGGTCGAGCAGGGCATCCCCGAGGACGACCCGCGCAACGCCGCCACCATCGCCGACAACGTGGGCGACAACGTCGGCGACTGCGCCGGCATGGCCGCCGACCTCTTCGAGTCGTACGCCGTCACGCTGGTCGCCGCGCTGATCCTCGGCGCGGCCGCCTTCGGTGACAAGGGCCTCGTCTTCCCGCTGCTGATCCCCGCGATCGGCGCGCTCACGGCGGTGCTCGGCGTCTTCATCACCAAGCCCAGGGCCGACGAGAGCGGCCTGACGACCATCAACCGCGCGTTCTACATCTCCGCGGGCGTCGGTGCCTTGGCCTCGGTGATCCTGTCCTACGTCTACCTGCCGGGCTCGTTCGGCGAGTTCACCAACATCACGGGCATCGACATGGCGACCGCCGAGGGTGACCCGCGGCTGATCGCGTCGCTCGCCGTCGTGATCGGCATCGTGATGGCCGCCGGCATCCTCGCGCTCACCGGCTACTACACCGGCACCGAGTACCGCCCGGTCAAGGACGTCGCCAAGACCTCCCTCACCGGACCGGCGACGGTGATCCTGTCCGGGCTCTCGGTCGGCTTCGAGTCGGCGGTCTACACCACGCTCGTGATCGGCGCGGCCGTCTTCGGCGGCTTCCTGCTCGGCGGCGCGACCCTCACGGTCTCGCTGTTCGCCGTCGCGCTCGCCGGCTGCGGCCTGCTGACCACGGTCGGCGTCATCGTCGCGATGGACACCTTCGGCCCGGTCTCCGACAACGCCCAGGGCATCGCCGAGATGTCGGGCGACGTCAGCGAGCACGGCGCGCAGATCCTCACCGAGCTCGACGCCGTCGGCAACACCACCAAGGCCATCACCAAGGGCATCGCGATCGCCACGGCAGTGCTCGCCGCGACCGCGCTCTTCGGCTCCTACGCCACCTCGGTCACCGAGGCCTACCTCGAGTCCGGGGCCAGCGACCCGCTCGACTTCACCGTCTTCAACCCCGGCGTCCTGGTCGGCGTGCTGCTCGGCGCGGCGGTCGTGTTCCTCTTCTCCGGCCTCGCCATCAACGCGGTCGCCCGCGCTGCCGGCGCCGTCGTGATGGAGGTGCGCCGCCAGTTCCGCGACATCCCCGGGATCATGGAGGGCACCGGTCGTCCGGAGTACGGCAAGGTCGTCGACATCGTCACGCGCGACTCGCTGCGCGAGCTGATCACGCCCGGCATCCTGGCCGTGATGGCTCCGGTGGCCGTGGGCTTCGGCCTCGGCGTGACCTCGCTGGCCGGCTTCCTCGCCGGAGCGATCGGTGCGGGCACCCTGATGGCGGTCTTCCTGGCCAACGCCGGCGGCGCCTGGGACAACGCCAAGAAGCTCGTCGAGGACGGCCACCACGGCGGCAAGGGCTCCGAGGCCCACGCCGCGACCGTCATCGGTGACACGGTCGGTGACCCGTTCAAGGACACCGCCGGCCCGGCGATCAACCCGCTCATCAAGGTGATGAACCTGGTCTCGCTGCTCATCGCCAGCGCCGTGGTCTCGATGAGTGTCGGCGACGACCAGAACGACGCGCTCCGCATCGTCATCGCCCTCGTGGCGGTCGCGATCGTGGTCGTCGCGGTGGTGGTCTCCAAGCGACGCGAGGTCGTGATCGCCGACGACGGTGACAACACCGGCTCGTCGTCGTTCGCCCCGCACCACGCCTGACCCGTTGTGATCCCCGGGTACCCGGGGAAGCTGGAGCCTCACGCCCGAAACTTCGGGGGTGAGGCTCCAGCTTGGGTATGGAGGCTTGGGTGTCAGCGCTCGCCGAAGTGGGCCCGGGTCAGCTCCTCGGTGAGCCCGCCCAGCGCGGTGTGGTCGTCGGTGTCCCCGGTGTGCGGCCCCTGGAGCCACTGGGCGAACGACCAGATCTCCGAGAGGCGCCACTCGAGGTCGAAGAGCCGCACCATCTGCGGGTCGTGGTCGACGTCCCGTCCCTCGTGCACCAGCGTGGCCAGGTCGCGCTCGCGCGGTGCCAGCACCAGCGACTCCCAGTCGATGAGCCACGTCCGGCCCCGCGCCAGCCACTGGTTGCGCACGTGGGGCTCGCCGTGCGTGACGACGTACGTCGCCGGGTCGGCCAGGTCGAGCAGCCGTGCGTGCTCGCGGGCCCATCCGCCGACGGCGGTGAGGTGCTCGACCAGGAGCTCGCGGGCGCTGGACCCCAGCGGTCCGTCCCACGGTCGTTGCAGCAGCTCGCGCAGGAGGACCGGCAGGGCGGGGTCGATCTCGGTCGCCCATCTGCGAGCCGTGCTCGGCGCGGGCGTGCGGTGCAGCTCCGCGAGGAGGTCGGGCAGCTCGGCGACCGACTCGTCCGGACGCCGTCCGTCCAACCACCTCGTCACGCTGGCGGTGCGGGCACCGACCGGCACCGTGAAGGCACCGCCTGCGGTGGGCAGCGAGGGCCAGACGAAGTCGAGGCCGAGCGCGGCCGCGGAGGCGTACGCCGCCTCCAGGCTCGCCTGCGTGTGGCGGGGCAGGTCCGGGTCGAGGGTGGCGAAGAGCGTGGGCTCGCCCTGCACCTCCACGCGCCAGTGGTGCGCACCCCAGCCGACGGCCAGGTGCTTCACCGCGTCGGCCCGCGGCTCCCAGTGCCGGCGGACGACCGCGAGCACCTCGTCGTCGGTCACGTCCGGGGGTCGCTCGAGCATCCGGCCATCCTCACACCGGGCGGTCGGACGGCCGTGCACGACGGGCGGGAGCGGCGGTCTGGGAGGCTGGCGCCATGCCCTCGGACCTGGACTTCACCGCGCGCCTGCGTGACGCGCTGCTCGCGGCCGGCTTCACCTACGACCGCGTCGCCGAGGCGATCGGCGAGGAGGCGCACCGCGCGCTCGGGCGCAACGAGACCCTCCCCGCCCTGCGGCGTACGACGTCGGGCGGGCCGCTCGACACCTTGATCCGGCTCTTCCTGCTCCAGGCCACGGTCGGCCGGGACGCGGCCGACCGGGCCCTGCCCGGACTCGTCGACGAGCTGTGCAACGCCGGGCTGCTGGGGCAGAGCGTGAGCGAGGTGGCGGCTCGGACGGACTGCCGCCCCTACGCCACCTCCGAGGCCGGCGCGGACCGCGACCTGTGGGTCGTCTCCGACCTGACGCCAGGGCTGGACGGGGCGCCGGTGGCGGTCGGTCCCGACCACGTGCTCGGCATCTCGAGCGCCTCGACCAGCCTGGCGCAGCTGACCATGCGGGAGCCGGTCGGACGTGCCCTCGACCTGGGCACCGGCTGCGGCGTGCAGGCGTTGCACCTCGCGGCCCACGCCGACCACGTGGTCGCCACCGACGTCAACGCGCGAGCGCTCTGGATGACGCGCCTCAACGCCGCGCTCAACGGCGCGCAGGTCGACGTCCGCGACGGCTCGTTCTTCGAGCCGGTGGCGGGGGAGCGCTTCGACCTGATCGCGACCAACCCGCCCTTCGTCATCTCGCCGGCGACGGGCGAGCGACTCGTCTACCGCGACTCCGGCCTGCCGGGCGACCGGGTCGTCGAGCACATCGTCCGCACCGGCCCGGACCACCTCACCGACGGCGGCTGGCTCCAGGTGCTGGCCAACTGGGCGATCGTCGAGGGCCGGCCGTGGGACGAGCGGATCGGCTCGTGGCTGCGCGAGGACTGCGACGCGCTGGTGGTGCAGCGCGAGACCCTCGACCCGGCGGCGTACGTCGAGCTGTGGCTGAAGGACAGCGGGCACCACGGCGGGCCGGACTACGTCCAGCGCTACGACACGTGGTTGTCGTGGCTGGAGGAGACCGGCATCGTGGGCGTCGGCTTCGGCTGGATCAACGTCCGCCTCGGCGGGCACGGTCACCCCGGGAGGCACGAGCTCATCGAGTGGCCGTACGACGTCGAGCAGCCGATCGGGGCGGCGATCCACGCGTGGGGCGAGGCGGTCGCCGACCTGCGCGGCCTCACCGACCACCAGCTGCTCGCCACCACGCTGCGTGCCCGCGAGGACGTCCAGCAGGAGACCGTGGGCCGCCCCGGAGCCGAGGACCCCGAGGCGATCGTGCTGCGCCAGCAGCGCGGCTTCCGGCGGGCCCGCACCGCCGACACGGTCGAGGCGGCCTTCCTCGGCGCGTGCGACGGCGACCTCACCGTCGGCCAGCTCCTCGGCGCGCTCGCTGCGCTGCTCGAGCGGGACGAGGCCGAGCTGCGCGAGACCTACCTCCCGGTGGTGCGCGAGCTCGTCGGCGAGGGGTTCCTCGAGGTCAGCTGACCTCCGAGGGTGCGAGCCGGGCCTCCTCCGCCAGGGACCGGTCGCGCAGCTCGACGAGGTCGCGTCGCACCGACGCGGACAGCAGCTCCACCCGCCCGACGGCCAGCAGGGCGGGGGCCTCGCAGTCCCACGGGCGTCGAACCGGCCAGCCGAGCCGGCGGACGTGGCCGAGCACCTGGTTGCCGGCACTGTTGAGGGCGGTCGTGCCAAGGTGGTCGGCGACCCTGGCTTGGGTGACCGGCCCCTCGGGACCGATCGCCGCGTTGGCCTTCCCGACGACCCACACGATGCCCGCCGCGAGCCGGGCGGGCGTCATCCGGTCGGCGAGCTCGGGCAGCCGCTCGCGCACCAGCAGCAGGCACTCCCGCAGCGGGGCCGCCAGGTCGGTCGTGAGCAGCGACTCGCGCACGTCGGTGAGCAGCTCGTCGGTGACCAGCCACGGCTCGTCGTCCACGGGGTCGAGGTGGTCGCCCAGGCGCGGCAGCGCGACGGGTGAGGCGGTCATCGCCAGCAACGCCTCACGGCTGCCGGCAACCTCGTCGAGCCACGCCAGCGCTTGCGCGTGCCGGGGCGGTGCGGGAGGGCTCTGGACCACCTGGGACCGCAGGTCCTCGTCGTGGCGCCGGGCGACGTCGTCGTACGCACTGTCCTCCACCCGCTCGCTCCACGCGTCGACGAGTCGACCGTCCACGAAGACGAGGTGGCTGAGCCTGCCCCCGTCGGCGAGCCGTTCGCGGGGCTCTCGCCAGAGCAGGTCGTCGTAGTAGCGGTGGTCGAGCACTGTTCCTCCTCGGTGGTGGGTGTGTCACCACGCTCGGGCGCCCCTCCGACAGCTCCTGCGGTGTCCGCCGAGACCCTGTGGACAGCGGGCTGCGCGGTCGGTCTGTGGACGGAGACCGGGCCGGTCCAGACCCGATCCCCAGCGGATGTGGACAGGGTCGACGGTCCACACCGGTCGCCTCCTGGGGTGGAGATATCGGGATGTGGCGCTACCGTTGCGGCGCTGAGCAACATCTCGGCAGCAACAAAGGAGCAATCTGAAGTGGCAAAGCTCGTCATCGTCGAGTCCCCGGCCAAGGCCCGCACCATCGGCGGCTACCTCGGCAAGGACTACGTCGTCGAGTCCTCGATCGGTCACATCCGCGACCTGCCCAACAACGCCGCGGACACTCCGGCCAAGATCAAGGACAAGCCCTGGGGCCGCCTGGCCGTCGACGTCGACAACGGCTTCGAGCCCTACTACGTCGTGCCACGCGACAAGAAGAGCCACATCTCCAAGCTGAAGAAGCTGCTCAAGGAGGCCGACGCCCTTTACCTCGCCACCGATGAGGACCGCGAGGGCGAGGCCATCGCCTGGCACCTGCTCGACGAGCTGAAGCCGCCGAAGGGCCTGCCGGTCCACCGGATGGTCTTCCACGAGATCACCAAGCCCGCGATCCTCGCCGCCGTCGAGAACCCCCGCGACATCAACGACGACCTCGTCGAGGCCCAGGAGGCGCGCCGCATCCTCGACCGCCTCTACGGCTACGAGGTCTCGCCCGTGCTGTGGAAGAAGGTCATGTCCGGCCTCTCCGCCGGCCGCGTGCAGTCGGTGGCCACCCGCCTGGTCGTCGACCGCGAGCGCGAGCGGATGAAGTTCAAGGTCGCCTCCTACTGGGACCTCGACGCGACGTTCGACGCCGGCACCGGCCACGACCCGCGGATGTTCCCCGCCAAGCTCCACAGCATCGACGGGGTGCGCGTCGCCCGCGGCTCCGACTTCGACAACACCGGCGTGCTGAAGGGCAAGGGGGAGCGCGTCCACCTCTCCCGCGCCGACGCCGAGACGCTGGCCATCGGCCTCAGCGACACGACGTACGACGTGCGCTCGGTCGAGTCCAAGCCCTACCGCCGCTCGCCGTACGCCCCCTTCCGCACCACCACGCTGCAGCAGGAGGCGAGCCGCAAGCTCGGCATGAGCGCGAGCGTGACGATGTCGGTCGCGCAGCGGCTCTACGAGAACGGCTTCATCACCTACATGCGTACCGACTCCACCACCCTGTCGGGTGCTGCCGTCGGTGCGGCGCGCGACCAGGTGCGCGAGCTCTACGGCGCCGAGTACCTCCCCGACTCGCCGCGCACCTACGCCTCCAAGGTCAAGAACGCCCAGGAGGCGCACGAGGCGATCCGCCCGGCCGGCGAGTCGTTCCGCACGCCCGCCCAGACCGGCCTGTCCGGCGAGCAGTTCCGCCTCTACGAGCTGATCTGGATGCGCACCGTCGCCTCGCAGATGAAGGACGCCACCGGCAACTCGGTGACGATCCGCATCGGCGGTCCCGCCGCCGACGGCCGCGACGTGGTCTTCAGCGCGAGCGGTCGCACGATCACCTTCCACGGCTTCCTCAAGGCCTACGTCGAGGACATCGACGATGCGTCCAAGCGCCGCGACGACGCCGAGACCCGCCTGCCCAACCTCACCCAGGGTGCCGCGGTGTCCGCCGCGACGCTGACCCCTGAGGGCCACGAGACCAAGCCGCCGGCGCGCTACACCGAGGCGACGCTGATCAAGGAGCTCGAGGACCGCGAGATCGGCCGCCCGTCGACCTACGCCTCGATCATCGGCACGATCCTCAACCGCGGCTACGTCTACAAGAAGGGCACCGCGCTGGTGCCCGCCTGGCTGGCGTTCTCGGTGATCCGGCTGCTGGAGGAGCACTTCCCGCGGCAGGTGTCCTACGAGTTCACCGCCTCGATGGAGGACGTCCTCGACGAGATCGCCAACGGCCACCGCGACCGCTCGACCGAGCTCGGCGAGTTCTACTACGGCTCCGGCGACGTGGTCGGGCTCAAGACGCTGGTCACCGACCTCGGTGAGATCGACGCCAAGGAGATGGCCACCTTCCCGATCGGCGAGGGCATCGACCTCCGCGTCGGCCGCTACGGCCCGTACGTCGAGGGCCCGGGCCCAGACGGTGGCGACGCTGCGCCGGTGCGCGCCAACGTGCCCGACGACCTGCCGCCCGACGAGCTGACCGTGGCCAAGGCCAAGGAGCTGCTGGCCAACCCGGCCGGCGAGGAGCAGGTGATCGGCAACCACCCCGACACCGGCCTCCAGATCGTCGCCAAGAACGGTCGCTTCGGCCCCTACGTCACCGAGCTGCTGCCCGAGGACGCGCCCAAGAGCGCCAAGCCGCGCACCGGCTCGCTCTTCAAGTCGATGACCCTCGACACCGTCTCGCTCGAGGACGCGGTCAAGCTGCTCGACCTGCCCCGCGTCGTCGGCACCGACGAGGACGGCACCGAGATCACCGCGCAGAACGGTCGCTACGGGCCCTACCTCAAGAAGGGCACCGACTCGCGCTCGCTGACCAGCGAGGACCAGATCTTCGACATCACGCTCGACCAGGCCAAGGCCATCTACGCCCAGCCCAAGCAGCGTGGTCGTGGTGCGGCCACTCCGCCGCTCAAGGAGCTCGGCAACGACCCGGTCTCGGGTCAGCCGGTCATCGTGAAGGCCGGTCGCTTCGGCGAGTACGTCACCGACGGCGAGTACAACGCCACCCTCCGCAAGGACGACACCGTCGAGTCGATCACCCTCGAGCGCGCGGCCGAGCTGCTCGCCGAGCGTCGCGAGCGCGGTCCGGCCAAGAAGGCGGCCAAGAAGGGCGCGAAGAAGGCTCCCGCGAAGAAGACGGCAGCCAAGAAGACCGCAGCCAAGAAGACCGCTGCCAAGAAGACCGCCGCCAAGAAGTCCTGAGGCTGCCGGTCACGCGACCGGCAGCCCGGCGGCCTTCCACGCCCGGAACCCGCCGACGAGGTCGGTCGCGCGGTCGACGCCGAGCTGCTGCAGCGTGGCGGCCGCCAGGCTCGAGGAGTAGCCCTCGTTGCAGACCACCACGACGTGGAGGTCGTACGACGCCCACGGCAGGCGCGCCTCGCACGCCGGGTCCAGCCGCCACTCGAGCACCGTCCGCTCGACGACCACCGCACCGGGGATCGCGCCCTCCGCGCGGCGGTCCGCCTCCGGGCGGATGTCCACGAGCACGGCGCCGTCGGCCTGCGCGCGCAGCGCCTCCTCGGGCGTGAGCCGCACCAGGCCGGCGCGCGCGTCGGCGAGCAGCGCGTCGATGCTGCGGAGCCGCGTAGTCACCCACCCATTCGACCACTGCGGCCGGACGAACGCCACGTCCCCCAGCCGGCGACCGGGCCGCTGTGGGCGCCCGCCCGTAGGGTGTGCCACGTGAGCCCCGGAGTCTTCTCAGAGCACGGACTCTTCGTCTGCTTCGAGGGCGGCGAGGGGGCCGGCAAGTCCACCCAGTCGCGGCTGCTGCGCGACTGGCTGGTGGAGCGTGGCCACACCGTGCTGCTCACGTTCGAGCCCGGCGACACGGGCGTCGGCAAGGAGCTGCGGCGGATCGTGCTCGACCCGGCGACCGGTGAGCTGTCCGACCGCACCGAGGCGCTGCTCTACGCCGCCGACAAGGCCGAGCACGTCGACCACGTCGTGCTGCCCGCGCTCGCGCGGGGCGAGGTGGTGATCACCGACCGCTACGTCGACTCGACCCTGGCCTACCAGGGCGCCGGCCGCACGCTGGACGTCGGCGAGGTGGAGTCCGTCGCCCGGTGGGCCACCGGCGACCTGCGCCCGCACCTCACCGTCGTACTCGACCTGGAGCCGGAGGCGGGCCTGGACCGCTTCACCGAGCGCGACCGGATCGAGGGGCAGTCGCTGGAGTTCCACCAGCGCGTCCGGCAGGGGTTCCTCGAGCTCGCCGCCGCCGACCCGGACCACTACGTGGTGCTGGATGCCCGCGCGGGCATCGACGACATCGCCGCGTCCATCCGCGAGCGGGTCGCGCCGCTGCTGGAGCAGCGATGAGCGTCTGGGACGACCTCGTGGGCCAGAAGCCCGTGATCGAGACGCTCCGAGCTGCCGCTTCCGGCGAGGGGATGACCCACGCGTGGCTGTTCACCGGGCCGCCCGGGTCGGGCCGGTCCAACGTGGCGCGCGCGTTCGCCGCCGCCCTGCAGTGCGAGAGCCGCACGGGCTGCGGCGAGTGCGAGGCCTGCCGCCTCGGCATCAGCGGCTCGCACCCCGACATCAAGTGGGTCAAGTCGGAGACGTCGGTGCTCTACGTCAACGACATGCGCGACCTCGTGCTCGCGGCCGGCAAGTTCCCAGCCGTCGGCCGGTGGCAGATCGTGGTGATCGAGGACGCCGACCGCCTCGGCACGCCGGAGAACCCCCGCACCGGCAACGCCCTGCTCAAGGCCATCGAGGAGCCCACCCCGCGCACGGTCTGGCTGCTCTGCGCGCCGACGCGTGCCGACGTGCTGCCGACGATCGCCTCGCGCTCGCGGCACGTCACGCTGGCGACACCCACCGGTCAGCAGATCACCGACTTCCTCACCCGCTCCGGGATCGACGCGACGGTGGCGTCCTTCGCGGCCCGCGCCAGCCAGGGCCACATCGGCCGGGCCCGGGCCCTCTGCGTCGACGAGGGCACCCGCACCCGACGGCGCGAGGTCGTCTCGCTGCCGGCCCGGATGACGAGCATCGGCAGCTGCATGACCGCGGCGACCAACCTCAACGACCTGGCCAAGGAGGAGACCGAGGCGATCACCGCCGAGGCCGAGGAGCGCGAGCTCCGCCAGCTCCAGTCGATCTTCGGCTCCGAGCGCAAGGACACCACCTCGCGGGCCTACCGCGCGGCCCTCTCCGACCTGGAGAAGCTGCAGAAGCAGAAGGCCAAGCGACGCGTGCTCGACGTCATCGACCGGGCGTTGATGGACCTGGTCTCGGTCTACCGCGACGCCATCGCGGTCGCCGTCGGGGCGCCCGGCATGCTGGTCAACGAGGAGCTGCGCGGCGACGTCGCCGTCGTGGCCCGGGCGGCCTCGCCCGAGGAGCTGCTGCGGATGATCGACGCGATCTTCGCCGCGCGCGAGCAGATGCTGGAGTTCAACGTGCCGCCGCAGCTGGCGCTCGAGTCCATGGCGGTTGCGCTGCGGCTGCCCGGAGGTCGGCAGTGAAGAAGGTCCTCGCGCTGGTCGCGGTGTTCGCGCTCGCGCTGACGGCCTTCGTCACGGTCGGGCTCGCGCTGCAGGGCGGCGGGTCCGGCACGACCCCCACCGTGCGTCCGACCCCGTCGCCGACCACGCCGCCCCCGTCGTCGGTGACGCAGCCGCCGAGGTCCGCGCTGGCGGACTTCTACTCCCAGCGCATCGACTGGCAGCCCTGCGAGACCAACGGTGACCAGGACTGCGGCACCCTCACCGTGCCGATCGACTACCGCGACCCGCAGGGAGACACCATCGAGCTGGCCCTGCTGCGGGTCCCGGCAACGGGCGCCCGCGTCGGCTCCCTGGTGGTGAACCCGGGCGGCCCCGGCGCCCCCGGCACGTCGTACGCCGCCGCGGCCGCGCGGGTCTTCCGCGACCCGCTGTTGCAGGGCTTCGACATCGTGGGCTTCGACCCCCGTGGCGTGGGGCGTTCGGCGCCCGTCGACTGCCTGAGCGACGTCGAGCTCGACGGCTACCTCGCGGAGGACCCGACCCCGGACACCCCCGACGAGGTCGCGGCCTACAAGGCCGCGGTCCTGTCCTACGGCGACGCGTGCCGGGCCAACACCGGCGCCCTGCTCGGGCACGTCACCACGATCGAGGCGGCGCGCGACATGGACGTCCTGCGGTCGGCGCTCGGCGAGGAGAAGCTCTCCTACCTCGGGGCGTCGTACGGCACCAAGCTCGGCGCGACCTACGCCGAGCTCTTCCCCGAGCAGGTCGGTCGCCTCGTGCTCGACGGGGCGGTCGACGTCGCCCTGGACCCCAGGTCGGCGGCGATCGACCAGGCCGCGGGGTTCGAGACCGCGCTGCGCGCCTACGTGCAGAACTGCCTCGACACCACCGACAACTGCTTCCTCGGCGACACCGTCGACGAGGGCCTCGCCACCATCAGTGACCTGCTTGCCTCGATCGAGGAGGAGCCGCTGCCGGCGGGGGAGCGCGAGCTGACGGTCGGCAACGCGTTCTACGGGATCGTCACGCCGCTCTACAACCGCGACTACTGGTACCTGCTGAGCGCGGCGCTCGCCTCGGCGCTCGAGGGCAAGGGCTCGGCGCTGATGTCGCTGTCCGACGCCTACGCCTCGCGCAACCCCGACGGGTCCTACGCCGACAACTCGATGGAGGCCAACTACGCCGTCAACTGCCTCGACGACCCGGCGTCGGTTCCCTTCAGGAAGGTGCCCTCGCTCTTCGCGGACTTCGAGGCGGCGTCGCCGACCTTCGGCCGGATCTTCGCGTGGGGGATGACGGGCTGCCGGGGCGTCGCGGTGAAGTCCAGCGAGAAGCCGCTCGACATCCGAGGCGAGGGTGCCGCCCCGATCCTGGTGCTCGGCACCACCCGCGACCCGGCGACGCCCATGAAGTGGGCCGAGGCCCTGGCCGCGCAGCTCGACTCCGGGGTGCTCGTCGAGCGCGACGGCGACGGCCACACGGCGTACAACTCCGGCAACGCGTGCATCGACTCGATCGTGGAGGACTTCCTGCTCGACGGGGCGGTACCCGCCGACGGCACGCAGTGCTGAGGTCGGTCCCGCCTCCGCTTCCGCCGTCCGTCATGCGAACCAGCACGCATAGGTGTGGATTCGGATGACGGATCCGGGACCTTCGGCCCTGCGGCTCGGGACGCCGGCCGCCTAGCGTCGAAGCATGACGACGGTGGCCGCCCGGTGCCCCCTGCGCCCCGGAGACTTCTGCACCTTGTGCGTGCCGGGCGCGACGGGACCGCAGGACTGTCCGACGGTCGCCGAGGTGATGCGGGACCCCGCGCTGCGGACACGGCTCGCCGAGCTGCAGCGCGAGGCCCGGGAGGTCAGCCCTCGAGCGCTGCGTCCAGCGTGATCTCCACCCCGGTCAGCGCCTTGCTGATCGGGCAGCCGACCTTGGCCTGCGCGGCCGCTTCCTTGAACGCGGCGTCGTCGATCCCCTCGACCTCACCTCGGACGGTGAGCTTGATGCCGGTCAGCTTCACGCCACCGGCCTCGTTGTCGGGGCCGAGCGTCACGTCGGCGGAGACGTCGAGCGCGTGCACGGTGCCGCCGGCGTCGGTCGCGAGCTTGGACAGCGACATCGCGTAGCAGGCGGAGTGGGCCGCCGCCACGAGCTCCTCGGGGCTGGTGCTGCCGTTGGCGTCCTCGGCTGCGCGCTTGGGGAAGCTGACGTCGTAGGTCCCGAGTCCGGAGCTGGTGAGCTCGACCTGGCCTGATCCGTCCTGCAGTCCGCCGGTCCAAGCAGTGCGTGCTGAGCGAGTGGGCATCGTGCCTCCTGGAGTGAGGTGTGCGGTCGCAGTCGAACATAGCCGGTGCGACCCACACCCTGATTTCAGTCCGGGCCCGCGCGCTCCGTATACTCGCCCGCGGTCCACCGAGCACTCCTCGGCAGGCCGCGCCGCCTTAGCTCAGTCGGTAGAGCGAGTCACTCGTAATGACTAGGTCGTCGGTTCGATTCCGACAGGCGGCTCAGCCGCGCAAGAGCCCGGGTCCTCCTAGACGGAGTGGCTCGGGTTCTTGCTTTCCAAGGGTTCGGATGCTGTGCGCGGCGGTGATGGCGCGGTGCGGTGGTGGCTCTGTCGACGACCGGGACTGGAGACCCCCGACCAGGTGACAGGTGGCTCTGTCGCGGTGCCGCCCACGGCGCGCATCGTCGAGACATAGCCACAACCCGCGACCGAGGAGGAGTCATGGCACCAGCAATCCTGCTTCTGGTGGTCCTCGTGGTGGGCGGAAGCATCGCCATCAGCCTCTTCCTGCGCAACTGGGTCCGCGAGGAGTCGAAGCGCGAGGCGCACATGAGGGACCCGCGCACGCACACCATCGCCTACGCGATACCGAACGGGATGGATCCCGTGACCTTGGAGACCGCCCTCGCCCTGGCGGGTTTCAACTCGGCGCACGATCGCGTCGGCATGACCGACTGCGTCCGCATCGAGTGCGACGAGTCGCAGCGTGACCGGGTGCGCAGTGTCCTGGAGGACGTCTCGATGACCGCGTACGACGGCTCGCTGCTGCCGGCCGGGCACGTCGTCTTCGAGGACGAGCGCTGACGACGACGCGCTCTCGGCCGCGGCGGATCAGGTCGTCGGCCCGACCTCGACAGCAGATTCCACGCCCGGACCGTCGAGCACCGGCTCCACCACCGCCGCGCGCAGCCGGCCCTGCTGCGAGCTCATGAGCAGCACGGCGAGCACGGTGGCGCCGATGGTGACGCCGAAGGCCGCGGTGGCACCCGAGGCGTCGGCGAGTCGCCCGGCGAGGCTGGAGCCGACGGCGTACCCGACGCCGGTCGCACTGGCCAGCAAGGTCATGGCCGCGCCGACCCGGGCGGGCGGCACGACGCGCTCGGCGAGCGAGAAGACCGCGATCATGTACGGCGCCACGGCGACGCCGAGCACCAGGACGGTCGCGGCGGCACCGAGGGGAGACTCCACGACCAGCAGGGGCAGGGCGAGGACCAGCAGCGCCCACGACGCGACGAGGGCGCGGCGTTCGTGCCCGATGCGCTCGGGGACGAAGGCCGTGGCGAGGCCGGCCAGTGCGCTGCCGACGCCGAGGGCGGCGTGGATGAACCCGGCAAGACCGGGGCTGCCCGCGTCGGTGGCGAGCACCGTGGAGCCGGTCTGCGTCGCGCCGAAGAGCATGCCGATGGACACCTGCGCCACCACGAGCACGACGAACGCGGCCCCCAGCAGGCGGCCGGTCGACACCGGGCGGTGCGCCGCGTGGGCGAGGCGGGCGGACGGGTCGAGGGCGAAGGCGGATCCGAAGACGGCGAGCAACAGGGCCGCGAGCAGCAGGGCGCCCGCAGGGGAGAAGGCGGCGACGGACAGGCCGATCAGCGCGGGACCGATGGCGAAGGAGGCCTCGTCGGCCGCCCCCTCGTAGGAGAACGCCGCGTCGACCAGCCGACGCTGGTGCGCGCCGGTGGTGCGGGTCAGCGGTCGCCATCGCACCCGTGCCAGCGGGCCGACCTGCGGCAGGGCGAGTCCGGTGGCAGCGGCGGTGAGGACCACCAGCGCGTCGGCGGCACCGACGTGGACGACGGCGACGAGGAGCGCCAGGCCCGCGGCACCGAGCAGCGACTGCACGAGCACGACGGGTCGCTGGCCGACCCGGTCCGCGAGCGTGCCGGCCACGGGAGCGCCGACGGCGTTCGCGACGGCCAGTGCGCCGGCGCTCAGGCCGCCGAGACCGTAGCTGCCGGTGGACGTGGCGACCAGCAGGAGCGTGCCGAGCTGGCTCATCGCGAGGGGGAGCCGACCCACGAACGCCACGAGGACGTACGTCGGTCCGGCCAGGTGGAGAAGTCGGCGGTAGGAGGCGAGTGGGCTCACGGGATGGTCCTTCGGGTGCGTCAGAACGACGCGCCGAACCCACCTCCAAGACGCGTGAAACCCTCTGCGGGAGCGATTCTACGAGCGGTCGTCACGCCGGGCGCAATCGAGCGCGCAGGTCAGGAGCGTGGTCGGCCTGCTGGCCACCTGACGTCACGCAGTCCCGGGGGTCTCCTCGATGTCGCGGAGGTGCGCCCTGGACGCGCCGAGCCCGCAGTCCATGCACCGCCAGAAGTCCACGCCGACGTTGATCCACTGCGTCTTCGTCTCGCACCCGCAGGGGCCGTGGGCCACGGTCTTCGGCTTGACAGGCAGCTTCTTGATCATCGGTTCGCTGAACAGCCAGCTGAGGAATGAGCCGATCACGCACCCATGCTAGGGCGCGAGCAGTCGCACCAGAGTCGTTCCAGATCGAGATGACGCCTACTAGGGTCGAGCGGGTGAGCGATCCGGCTCAAGCGTCTCGGCAAAGGTGGGCCAGTTGATCGACGTGCCCGACGCGGGTCCGTACTGGACACCTGTCGACCTGCTCATGCACCAGGACTGTGACCACCACCTGACGACCCGCCTCGCACGCCGCTCAGGCCTATGGGTCGATCCGGTGGAGGACCTCGCGGGTGCGTGGGGGCACGACGTGACCAGTCTGTTGCGCAGCCATGCCTCGATGGTCCTCAGCAAGATCACCAGGGACCTCGCTGGTGGCAGGGGTACGCCCTCGGCCCTGGCGGCCAGCCCGATCGACCTGGCCACTTTCGCTCGGGCGGTGGACGCGACGAGCATGGCCATGGCAGCCGAGGAGCCGGTCGTGGCGGGTGCCGCGTTCGAGGCTGGCCGCTTCCGGGGCGTGGCGGACCTGATGATCAGGTCGGAGGACGGCTGGGTCCTCGCGGATTCGCGCCTGTCCGCCATCGCGCCGGGGCATGCCGCCGTCACCCTGGCTGCGCTCGGCAGTGAGCTCGAGCGAGTCGGGCACGAGGTCGCGCCGTACGTCGCTCTCGTGGGTTCCGGGGGAGAGCAGCGCCGCTGGCGCCGGCGGCGCCTCGACGCGATCCTGGATCGCCGCAGGCGTCACGTCGAAGACGTCCTGGCGGGGGTGGGGCTCGCAGGCGACCGGCCATCGGCGCACGATCCCGACCGGACCGCTCGACGCGGACGCAGGTGCGAGGTATGCGCTGACTCCGGAGACGGGGAAGCGCCGGACGTCGCCGAACAGCTCCGAACGGCGGGCCAGCCTGCTGTCACGCGCTTTCCCGCCGCACGGCCAGGCGACATGTTCCTCCACGTCGAGCGACTTCAGCCCGAGCTCGGGTCTGGTCAGGCACACGTGCTCGTCGTTTCCTGCCTCAGTCCTCCAGGCTCGTCCGAGCCTCAGTGCAAGGTCTGGTGGGGACAGGACCGGTCGCAGCAGGTGAACCACGCGCTGGAGCTCCTGGACGACATCCGAAGGGCACTGGCCCACGACAAGACGATGCACGTGTTCCACCGCGGCACTGGCGCGGTTCGCCACCTGCTCCGCACGACCGCTGTCGAGCCGGAAGCCGGACATGTGCTGGCGAGCTTGCTGGGTGGCCGGAGCGGGCGGGTGCTCATCGACCTCGACGACGCGGCCATCGATCTGGGCGCCGCGCCCGGTCGGGGTGTCGACCCTGCGCTGGCGGCCGCTGCGTTCGTCGCCCAGCGGTTGGGAGACGGACCAGCAGCCGCGAGCCTGCGCGAGCAGGTGGTCGCTTCGGCCAAGGCAGCATGCCTCGAGACTCTCGAGCTGCGAGCCCGGGTGCTGGAGAAGGCTCAGGCGGCGAGTGGGGCAGGGGTGGTGGTCCCGCCGTTCGAGGACACCGCCACGCACGAGCTCGCGCGCACCCTGAGGGAGCGCGGAGGGGCGCCCCACGACCGCTCCGCCGAGGAGGAGGTCTGTGCCCTCCTGGCGTCGGCTCTCGGCTACTTCGAGCGCGAGCGCGCTGAGTTCGTCGGACGAGAACAGCGCTGGATGCACCACCCGCCGAGTGTCTGGAGCGATGACCCGGACGTGCTCGCCTTCGTGGAGCCGCCCGTCGTCGTCCGGGAGCCGAGTGTGTTGCCGGGCCACAGGACCCTCACGAGAGGCCTCGAGGCGTGGTCGCCGGATCATGGGAACTCCCGGGTGCGGCCGGGGCCGATGCGCGCCGTCGGCCGCCGAAGGGGTCAGCCAGGGGTGACCCGGCCTGTGAACGCGGAGCTCGGTGCATGCACCCTGCGGGACGTCGAGCGCGACGGCGAGGGACTGCTCCGCGTGTCCTTCGACCAGCCGGTGGACGAGTGGGAGCCGCGCGCGCTCCAACCGATCGCCCTGGTTCCGCGCCAGCCACCGGATGACTTCTACCAGTTCCGCGCTGTCCACGACCTCGCAAGCCTGGTCCAGGCGACGGACGTGCTGCCGAGGTCCGCCATGGTGGACGTGCTGGCGCGCCGTCCACCGCGACTCACGAGTGGTCTTGCCATGCCGAGGTCGGCAAACCCGAGCACCGACCTGCTCACGGCGCTCCAGGACCTGGACGACTCCTTCGTTGCTGTGCAGGGCCCGCCGGGCACAGGCAAGACCCGGTTGGGTGCCACGGTCGTGCGTCGACTCGTGCACGACGGCTGGAAGGTGGGGGTCGTGGCGCAGTCGCACGCCGCGGTGGAGCACTTCCTCCAGACGGCGATCAAGCACGGCCTGGACCCGGAGCTGGCCGTTAAGAGTCCGCGCAAAGGCGTCCGCCCCTCGGGCGGGTGGAAGGCGGTCAAGGACATCCCCTCCTATGTCCGGGCGAGCACGGAGGGACTTCTGGTGGGCGGGACGGTGTGGACGTTCTCGAACCCGATGCTTGCGGCTCGAAGTCTCGATCTCCTCGTGGTCGAGGAGGCCGGGCAGCTGTCGCTGGCCCAGACGATGGCTGCCGCCCGTGCGAGCCGCAACCTGCTGCTGCTGGGGGACCCCCAGCAGCTGCCCGGCGTGAGTGAGGGCGTCCATGACGAGCCTGTGGACGCCTCGCCCCTGGACTGGCTGACCCAAGGATCCTCCGTGCTGCCCGGCGCCTTCGGATACTTCCTGCCCGAGTCCTATCGCATGGGCCCGGCCCTGTGCGCGCGCGTCTCTGCGCTCTCGTACGACGGCAGGCTGAGGTCGCACGAAGCGGCCACACTGCGCCGCCTCAAGGCCATCGATCCCGGCGTTCTCCGGGTCGAGGTCGAGCACGCCGACAACGGGGCGGCGAGTCCCGAGGAGGCCGATGAGGTGGTTCGGCGGATCAAGGCCCTCCTCGGTGCCAAGTGGTCCGATCCGGCGAGGTACGACTACGCAGTGGGGTTGAAGGAGGGCGACTTCCTGGTCGTCGCCGCCTTCAACGCGCAGGTGAACCTGATCCGCGACAGGCTCGCGGCCGCCGGCCTCTCCCACGTGCGGGTCGGGACCGTCGACCGCTTCCAGGGTCAGGAGGCGCCCGTGGTCCTCCTGTCCATGGCGAGCTCCCGACTGGACCTGACGCCGCGGTCCGCCGACTTCCTGCTGGACCCTCGGCGACTCAACGTGGCGATCTCACGGGCGCAGTGGCTTGCCGTCATCGTCTGTTCGGAGGGCTTGGCCGGCACGATCCCTCAGGACGCTGGGGACCTCGAAGCCGTGGCAGCGTTCGTGGGCCTGGCAGACCGGGTCGAGCGCGCTACGTAACCGGCCTCTCGGCGGCCCGCGTGATCGAGGCCGCCTCCGTCTCGACGTACTGCCGGGTGAGCTTGCGTGTCATCAGCCAGCCGACCCGGGAGAGGGGTCCCGAGACCGCCACGGCGAGGGTGAGCCGGCCTCCGTCGGGGTGCGCCTCGACGTCGTGGGTGGCGGTGACGGTGACGCCGGGCGAGGCCGACTCCCAGGTGAAGGACGACCCGTCGACCAGGTCGGTTACCGTCCACACCGCGGTGGGCAGCCGCGGCTGCTGCAGGCGGGTGCGGGAGCCGACGGCCAACGGGCCCGGGTCGAGTCGCTCCACGGTGTCGACCGTCGGGATCCGCTCGGGCCATCGCTCGACGTCGACGAGCACCTCCCAGATGCGCTGGGGGTCGGCCGCGATGGTGACGCTGTGCTGGAGGCCGGGCATGCGTCGAGTCTACGAACGGGCATCGCCAGACGGGCGCGGACGCGGGACACTGGAGGCCGGACGTGACCTACGGGCGCGGGAGGGACGGATGGACGTGAACCCCACCTCGGACCAGGCGTTGCTGGAGGAGCTGCGGCGGCACCGGGCAGAGCTGCGCGACTCGATGAGCGCGCTCGAGGCCGCCCTCGCCGCCCCGGCGTCTGCCGACCGCGCGCGGTGGTCCGGCCGCGTGCATGCCGCCCTGCTGGAGCTCGCGGGCGACCTGCGCGAGCACGTCGACCTCACCGAGGGTCCCACCGGGCTCTACCGCGACGTGCAGACGACGGCACCGCGGCTGGCCGACGCCGTCGCCGGTCTGACGCGTGACCACGGGCTGATCGGCGACCAGCTCGAGAAGCTGATGGGCCGGGTGGCAGGACCCGACGGCGTCACGGACCCCGAGCGCGTCCGCGGCCTCGGCACCGCGCTCCTCGGTCGACTCGTCCGTCACCGGCAACGAGGCTCGGACCTGCTCTTCGAGGCCTACGAGCTCGACATCGGCGGCGAGACCTGAGTCCAGCGAGGGGAAGACCACCTGAACAGGTGGAATCGCGAAAGATTCGTGATCGTGTCTGGTGTCGGACACCCGTGGAAGCCGGTGAGCGGCCGCGCCGTGTCCTACATTGACCGCGGCGGTCCGAGGGAGCGTCGGTGGTCGGCGGTGGCGGGCCATCTCCAGCGACCGTGAGGCGAGACCAGATGCCAGTCCCAGCATGACCGTCCGCGTGGCGCTCCTGGGCGCCGACGAGCTCGTCAAGCGTGGCCTCGACAGCATGTTCCGCGCGTCCAATGGCCGCTTCCAGCTGGTGGCCGTCAAGGACCGCCTCCAGAAGCCCATCGACATCCTGCTCGTCGAGACCTTCGGCACGGCCGTCGACGACTCGTCCCTCGAGCGCGCGGTCCGCGACCCCCACGTCCGTCGGGTGGCCGTCTACACGTGGAACCACCACCCGGCCTTCCTCGACAGCATCGTCACCAACGGGATCTCCGGGTACCTCGCCAAGAGCCTCAGCTCCGCGCAGCTCACCGAGGCGCTCCTCGACATCCACCTGGGCAATCGCGTCGTCGCGCCCTCCCTCGGCCGCGTGCCCAGTGACGACACCCTGCGCGGCCTCGAGCAGGGCAGCCTGACGGCCCGCGAGCGGGAGACCCTCGCCCACATCGCGATGGGCAGCTCCAACTACGAGATCGCCCGCGACCTGGGGCTGAGCGTCAACTCGGTGAAGTCCTACATCCGCGGCGCCTACCGCAAGATCGGTGCCCAGACACGCAGCCAGGCGGTGCTCTGGACCGTCGCGCACGGCGTCCGCGTCGAGGCGTACGACAACGCCTGACCGCTGTCCCGCCGCTACCCCGACCGCTGGGGTGACAGGTCGCGCAGGAGCACCTCGCGGCCCAGCCGCCGCTCGAGCTCGGCGACCTGGGCGAGGAACAGCTCAGCGGCCGCGACGGCGTCGGTGAGGGCGTCGTGGGCGGCGTAGCGGGGGAGCCCGTAGACGCGGCGCGCGGCGTCGAGGCGCAGCGAACCGGACACCTCGCCGTGCTCGTCGGCCTGCAGGCGGCGCTGCAGCGCCAGGGTGTCGACGGCGGTCAGCCGCGGCCGGGTGCCGTACGACGTCCGCGCGGCGGCGGCGACGAACTCCACCTCGAGCGAGGCGTGGTGCGCGAGCAGCACCCTCCCGTGGAGCGCGTCGAGGAGCGGCGGGAGTGCCTCGGACAGGGGCGTCGCGTCCGAGAGGTTGTCGTCGGTGAGGCGGTGCAGGGTCGCCGAGTCGCCGACGTCCACGCCCTCCGGGGGCCGGACCCGGAGCTCGCGCGCCTCGGCGAGCACCACCCGCCCGCCGACCACCGGCACCCAGCCCAGCGACAGCAGGTGGTCGGAGGCCGGGTCGAGCCCGGTCGTCTCCACGTCGAGGGCGAGGAGCTCCACCTCGGACACCGGCGTCGTGTCGGCCGGGGGCGGGGACGCCGCCAGCGTGCGCAGCGGCCCCTCCGGGTAGTGCTCCGGGCCGCGGGCGCGGCGCCGGAGGAACGGGAGCCTCACTCGAAGCCCGGCGGCAGGTGGGCGGAGAGGTTCTGCTGGGCCGCTCGCACGATCTCGAAGGCGTCGCGCAGGTGCCGGCGCTGGCGCTGGGTGAGCTCGGCCGGCGCCAGGAAGTTGTCGGGCACCTGGCCGGCGCGTGCCTGTGCCGCCTGGTGGTGCAGGCGGAGGTAGGACATCAGCTCCAAGGCGTCGCGCAGCTCCGTGGCCAGGTCGGGGTCGAGCGTGCCGTCGGCGGCCGCGGCAGCCAGCCGGCGGCGGGTCGACAGCGCCGGCGACCCGGACCGCAGCGCGTGGATGCGGGCCAGCTGGACGACCGCGGAGATCGGCCGCTTGATGTCGAGGGTGTCGCGGTGCTCGCCGTGCCGCTCGAGCACCAGGCCGCGGAAGAACCCCAGCGGCGGACGCGTCGCGATGGCCTGGCGAGACAGGTGGCCAAGGAGCCGGGGCGAGGCCAGGGAGACCGACGTCAGGTGGACCTCCTCGGCGAGCTGCCGGTCGCCGACGAGGTGGCGCATGTCGTGGAAGATCGAGGTGTGCAGCACGGCGTCCGGCTGCGGCTCCCGCGACCACGCGACGAAGTGCTCGCGCCACTGGGCCACCGTCATCCGCCAGGCGGGGTTGGTCGCCATCGCCCCGCCGGGGCAGCGCGGCCAGCCGCACTGCTCCAGCACCATCGTCACCCGATCGGCGAGCTCGGCGAACCAGGCGGCGCCGGCCTCGTCGACCTCGCTGCCCAGCACGAGCGCGTGGTCCTGGTCGGCGGTGAAGCCCTCCTCGTCGCGGGCCGCCGAGCCCAGCACGACCCAGCTGTAGGGGACCGGCGGCGGGCCGAGTTCCTCCTCGACCAGCGCCACGACGCGCCGTCGTACGGCGTCACCGAGGGCCGTCGCCACCCGCGAGATGTCGGCGGCCGTGACGTCACGCTCGACGAGCTGGCCGAGGACGGCGCGGATGCCGGGGGCCTCTGCCACCACGCCTGCCAGGGTCGTCTGTGCGCCGATCGCGGCGGCGAGGTAGACGGGGTTGGCGTTCTCGAGGCGGACCAGGTCCGTGGTGGTCACCAGGCCGAGCGGTCGCCCGGTCTCGTCGACCACCGGGAGGTGGTGGATGTCGCGGCTCACCATCTCCAGCAGCGCCTCGAAGGCGAGGGCGTCGGCAGGGAGGGTGACCGGCTCGGCCGTCATCACCGACCGCACCTCGCGGTCGGGGGAGAGGCCGGCGGCGAGCACCCGGTTGCGCAGGTCGCGGTCGGTCACGATGCCGATGAGCTCGCGGTGCTCGACGACGAGGATGCTGGAGACCCCGGCGTCCGACATGGTCGCCGCGGCGTCGGCCACCGACCGGTCGGGGGAGGTCGTGACCGGCTCCCGGGTGATGAGGTCGCCGACCCGCGTGCCGAGCGCCGTGCTGCCCGAGGTCGCGCGCTGCAGGTTGCCGATCGCGCGCGACAGCCGCGCGTGGTGCGTCGCGGCGTAGAACGTCGCGAAGTCGGGATGGGCGCGCGAGAGCTCCTCGAAGGCCGCCGGCTCGAGCACCAGCAGGAGCGTGTCCTCGACCGCCGTGCACCGGTAGCGCGTGGGTCGGTGCTCCAACAGCGAGCTCATCCCGAAGGCCTCGCCGGTGCCGACCCGGTCGACCAGGTCGCCGGTCTCGTCGCGCACCTCCACGGCGCCCGAGCGGACGACGTACAGGCCGTCCCCCCGGTCACCCACGTCGAGCACGACGGTGCCGCGCCGCGCGTAGCGCAGCGTGCACCTGCGCGGCAGCCCGGCCAGCACCTCGCCGGGCAGCCCGTCGAACGGCGCGTGCCGGGCCAAGAAGTCCCGGACCTCGGCGAGCTCGACCTCCATGGCTTCGGGGTCGCCTCAGAACAGCTGCGGCACGAACGTCTGCTCGTGCATCGGCGTCCGGACGTAGGGGATGTCCTTGATCTCCGGCAGCTCCACGCGCTCGGGCGTGACGTCCTCGTAGTCGAACTGCGAGAGCAGGTGGCTGATGCAGTTGAGCCTCGCGGCCCTCTTGTCGTCGGACGGCACGACGTACCAGGGCGCCTGCTTGATGTCGGTGTACTGGAAGGTGGTGTCCTTGGCCATCGAGTAGCGGATGTAGAGCTCGCGCTCGGCGAGGTCCATGTCGGAGAGCTTCCAGCGCTTGAGCGGCTCGGCGTTGCGCGCCTCGAAGCGCCGCAGCTGCTCGTCGGCGCTGACGGAGAACCAGTACTTCAGCACCACGATCCCGGACCGGACCAGCATCCGCTCGAACTCGGGGCAGCTGCGCAGGAACTCCTGGTGCTGGTCCTCGGTGCAGAAGTCCATCACCCACTCGACGTTCGAGCGGTTGTACCAGCTGCGGTCGAACAGGACCATCTCCCCGGCGGCGGGCAGGTGCTCGACGTAGCGCTGGAAGTACCACTGGGTGCGCTCGCGGTCGGTCGGCTTCGGCAGCGCCGCGATCCGCACGGTGCGCGGGCTGGTGCGCTCGGTGATGCGCTTGATGACGCCGCCCTTGCCGGCCGAGCCGCGGCCCTCGAAGATCACGAGGACCTTGAGGCCCTGGGACTGCACCCAGTACTGCAGCAGCACCAGCTGCTCCTGCAGGCGCTCCATCTCGGCCTCGTAGACCGACGAGCGCAGCCGCCCGTTGGCGTTGTAGCGGTCGTCGTGGGTGCTGTCGCCCATGGCCCCTCCCGGCGGATCTGAGCCGAGCGTACGCCGCGCTAGCCTCGGGAGCATGGCACCTCGCATCGCGACCAACACCGACGTCGGGCTCGACGAGCTGCTCGAGTTCGTACGCCCTCGCCACCGCATGGTCCTGCTGACCCGCCGCGCCGACGGCAGTCCGCAGGCCTCGCCCGTCGCGGGCGGCGTCGACGACAGCGGACGCATCGTCATCGCGACCTATCCCCAGCGCGCCAAGACGAGGAACGCCCGCAAGCGGCCCGAGGTGTCGGTGGTCGTGCTCTCCGACGACTGGGACGACGCGTGGGTCCAGGTCGACGGCGAGTGCGAGGTGCTCGACGCGTCCGAGGGCGACGAGGCGCTCGACGCGTTCGTGGAGTACTTCCGCACGATCGCCGGCGAGCACTCCGACTGGGACGAGTACCGCCAGGCCATGGTCACCCAGGGCAAGTCCCTGCTGCGGATCACCCCCACGCGCTGGGGCACGGTGTCGACCGGCGGCTTCCCGCCCGAGGTCGCCGAGCGCGCCTGACGCTTTCACCCGCCCTGTCACGATGAGGGCATGCAGACCGTCGAGCGCCGTCCCGCCTGGCAGCAGGCGGCGCTGCTCACCGGCGGCTTCGTGCTGCTCCTGTGGGTCCTCGAGATCTTCGACGCGGCCTCGGGGCACCCGCTCGACGAGTACGGCGTCCAGCCCCGCTCGGAGGACGGCCTGCTGGGTGTGGTCCTCGCGCCGATGCTGCACTTCGGCTTCGACCACCTGGTCAGCAACACCGTGCCCGTCCTGGTGCTGGGCTTCCTGACCCTCGCGACGGGCATCGCCCGCGGGCTCGTCGCCACCGCGGTCATCTGGGTCGTCGGCGGGCTCGGGGTCTGGCTCTTCGCGCAGCCCGGCAGCACCCACGCCGGCGCCTCGGTGCTCATCTTCGGCTGGATCGTCTTCCTCGTCGTCCGCGGGTTCCTCAACCGGCACACCACCGAGATCCTCATCGGCGTCGCGGTCTTCCTGCTCTACAGCGGCGCGCTGCTCGGCGTGCTGCCCGGTCAGCCCGGTGTCTCGTGGCAGGGCCACCTGTTCGGCGCGATCGGCGGCTTCCTCGCCGCCCGCCTGCTCACCACCCGGGTCCGCAGTGAGTCGCGCATCACGTACTGACCGGTAACAAACGCCGGACGCGGTCCCCGCGCCGCTCGTAGCCTCCTCGCATGCGTGCTCTCGCCCTGCTCCTGGTCCTGCTCGCCCCTGCCCTCGCGGCCTGCTCCGGAGGGGGTGACGCGACCCCCGGCAGGGCCGAGACCGCGGCCCACGAGGAGGACCAGGCGGTCGCGGACTGGCGCGCCGCGGTCGAGGACGAGCTCGGCACCGACACCTTCGACTTCGAGGCCCTCCGGCAGGCCGCTGCGGTCGACTGCATGCGCACCGACGCACCGTCGTGGACCGTCGAGCTCGCCCTGAGCGGCGACGTGGCCACCTCCGGGCTGACGCGCGTGGGCCTCGAGCACGCCTGCTCCGACGTCGTACCCGCCTTCGACGAGGCGGTTGCCACCGTGGGGGAGGCCGCCGACCCGCTCGACCTGGTCTGCGGCCCCGGCGTGGAGCTGTCCTCGGAGGACGCGCTCAGGGCCGACCTGGTCTGCGCCCATCGCTGACTGTCGGCGGGAGTCAGCCCCGCCGCTTGAGCGGCCGCGTCGCGGGTCCCTCGAGCACCTCTCCCTCGCGGGTGAAGCGGGAGCCGTGGAGCGGGCAGTCCCAGGTGTCCTCGGCGTCGTTCCACTTCAGCAGTCCGCCGAGGTGGCTGCAGACGCCGACGACACCGCACTCGCGCGCCTTGGCCGCCGCGCCCGCACCCGGCAGCCGCTCGCGGAGCGTGCGGGCCGCGCCCGTCGCCACGGCAGCACCGACGCCGAGGTTGATGCGGACGACCTCTGCGGCGTTCGACGCTCCAGGGCTGCGCGTGCGGAGCGTCTCGGCCCAGGACGGCACCTCGCCCAGGATGTCGCTGGAGATGGTGCGGGCGGCGGCCACCGCGTTGGTCATGCCCCACTTCTCGAAGCCGGTCGCCACGTGGATGCGGCCCCCGCCGCGGCTCATCCGCCCGACGTAGGGCACGCCGTCGGGCGAGCCGTAGTCCTGCGCCGACCAGTGGTGGGTCTCGGTGGTCCCGGGGAACCACTGCGCGGTCCACGCCCGCAGCTCGTCGAGGTGCGCGAGGTGGGAGTCCGTACGCCCCACCACGTGCCCGCTGCCGCCGACGACGAGCCTGCCGTCCGGGGCGTCGCGCACCGACCGCGAGTCCGACCCGGCGGAGAGGTAGACGCCGTCCATCGCGACGGCCCCGTCGAAGGCGAGCGCGTAGGACCGTTGCGGCTCCAGCCGCGCGAAGTACATCCCGCGGTCGAGGATCGGCGTGCCCGTCGCGAGCACGAGCTGGTCGGCCGACAGCTCCTCGCCGGTGTCCAGGTGCACGGTCGGCCGGCCGGTCTTCGACACCGAGCTCACCCGGTGCCCCTGGTGCAGCGTCCCGCCGTGCGCGCGCAGCTGCTCGACGAGCGCCGCGAGCACCTCCATGGCGTCGAGCTGCGCCTGGTCGGCGAGCACGGTGGCGCCGACGTGGGGGAACGGCACGTCGAGCCGGTCGCGCCACTCCACCGGCAGGCCGAGCGACCCCGCCGCCCGGTGCTCGGCCTCGACGCTGGAGAGCTCGTCCTGCGTCGCGGCGTACGTCACCGCGACCCGCCGCTGGACCGGCACCGCGTGGTCGTCGCAGAAGCGCAGCAGCCACTCCATGCCCTCGCGGTTGGACTCGACGTAGGCCCGGGCGACGGACTCCGACTGGTGGCGCCTGATGCGTGACAGGTGCGTGCCCTGGAGCAGCGACACCTTGCCGGTGGTGCGACCCGTCGTCACGGCGCCGGCCAGCCTCGCCTCGACGCATGCGACCCGGAGACCGGCGCGGGCGAGGAGCAGGGTGGTGGTCAGTCCGGTGAGCCCGGCCCCGACGACGAGGACGTCGAGGTGCTCGTCCGGACCGGGGAGCGGGTCGTCCGCGAACGGGACCGCGCGGTCGAGCCAGAGGGAGCTCACGCGTCGGTCTCCGAGGGGTCGGTCGCTGGGGTGGGGTCGTTGGTGGGGTCGTTGGCGGGGTCGTTCACCGGGTCGGTGTCGGGGTGGGTCTGCGGATCGGCCATCGGTTCGGTGGTCGAGTCGTCGAGAATGATCATGGTGGGCTTCCTTCGGCGGGGGCGGGGGCACCTGTTCCGTACCCCCGAACGAGGAATCCAGTCGTGCCGCGCATGACCTGCCGGGGGAGGGGTACTCCACCCCTACGCCCGGTTCGCCTCGCAGCGACCCCGGCGGCCAGAGCTGCGAGGCTCGTCGGGGGTTGCTTGCCGTACGCCGTGTGTGTGGCCCCCGACGGGCCTTGCGTGGTTCAGCGGGTGCGCAGCGGGCTGGAGCCGAGGTGCTCGAGCAGGTCGCGCGGGTTGTCGTACACCTGCGCGGCACCGGCCGACAGCAGCCGCTCGGCCCCGACCCCTCCGCTGCGCAGCCCGACGGCCGTCAGCCCGGCCGCCCCGGCCGACATCACGTCCCACACCGCGTCGCCGACGACGAACGCCGGGCCGCCGCCCAGGCGGGAGACGGCCAGCTCGACGGTGTCGGGGGCGGGCTTGCTCGGCACGTCGTCGGAGCCGGTGACCACGGCGTCGAGGCGTCCGCGGAGGTCGGCGATGTCGAGGAGCTCGTCGACGAGGTCCGCCTCCGACGAGCTGGCCAGCGCGACCGGGTGCCCGTGCCGGGCCAGGGCCTCCACGAGGTCCGCGGCTCCCTCGAGCGGGCAGATCGTCCGCAGCCCGGCCCGGAAGTAGGTGTCGTGCAGGCCGCGGACGTCGTCCCCGACGGCGCTCTCGGCCGCGTCACCCGCGACGTACGCGACCAGGCGGTCACCGCCCATGCCGATGGCCTCGTGGATGCGCACGCTGCTCACGTGCCGCCCGACGTCGTGGAAGGCGGCCTGCCACGCCACGACGTGCTGGTAGACGGAGTCGACGAGGGTGCCGTCCAGGTCGAGGACGACGACGGGCTGCTGGGTCTGGTCGGCGTTCACGCCACCGGGTACCCCGATGGACGGGCCCCATGCACGCTCGCACGCCCGGGCGGGTGTGGTGTCCCACCAGGGGGAGGAGCACCATCGTGGTGTTCGTACCCGCCGGGAGTCGAGGTGCACGTGATGGAGCTGCTGCCCCAGAGCCGAGAGGCCCTGGACGAGTACGTCACGCCCAGCATCGACGACGTCGAGGGGCTGCTGCGGGTGATCGAGGGCTGGGCCGTGCGCGCCGTCCCCGAGTGCGTGGCGCTGAGCGTCACGCTCCTCGACGAGGACCTGACCTTCACCCTGGTCGACCCGGAGGCCGGCAGCGAGCGGCCTACGCCGTCGAGGGACGAGGACCGGCCCCGCTCCGGCGACGCCGCCGACCACGCCCTCGACGAGGGCGGGTGGGCCGACATGGCCCGCGAGCGTGCCTTCGAGGGCATCGAGAGCACCGTCTGCCTGCCCGTCGTCGAGCAGGGGCGCGCGGTGCTCAACATCGACCTCTACGCCTCCACCGCCCACGCCTTCCACGACCGCATCGACGGGCTGGTGGCCGCGCTGGGCGCGTGGCAGGCGGGTGCGGTCACCAATGCCGACCTCGGCTTCGAGACCCTCCGCCGGGCCGAGGCCGCGCCCGAGCGCCTCCGCGAACAGCGGCTGATCGACGTGGCCGTGGGCCTGGTCGCGGCCCGGATGGGGGTCACGACGGAGGCCGCCCTCGTGCTCGTGCGCAGCGCCGCGGAGTCCGCCGAGGTCACCGAGTCGCAGGCGGCGCGGGTGGCGCTGGCCCTGCTGGCGTGACGCCGGTCCGGGGCGTGCATGCGCCCCGCCCAGCGGGGTACGGGGGGCCATGGACCGACCAAGCAATCCCGGTGCCCGGCACGTCAAGGTCGCGATCATGGACGAGAGCGAGCTCGTCGTGCACGGCCTCCGCGCCATGCTCGAGCCGCACTCCACCGTCATCACGGTGGTGCCCCGCCGGCCCGACGGGCCGACGCCCCTGTGCGACCTCACCCTCTACGACCCCTCCGCGCACCGCCGCAAGGCCGGCGTGCGGGCGGTGCCCCAGCGCTTCCCCACCCGCATGGTCGCCTTCGGCTGGGACTGCAGCCCCGAGGCGGTCTCCACCGAGATGTCGCGCGGAGCCGCCGGCTTCGTGAGCAAGTGGCTGCCGGCGCGCCGCCTGATCTGGAACCTCCTCCAGATCGCCGACGGCCGCGTCGTGGTCGACGCCTGGACCGGGCAGCCCGAGCCGGCGCGCACCGCTGCGGAGAAGTGGCCCCTGACCCACCGCGAGACCGAGGTGCTCTCGATGATCGCGTCGGGCCTGGCCAACCGCGACATCGCCGAGCAGACCAACCTCAGCATCAACTCGGTGAAGTCCTACATCCGCGGTGCCTACGCCAAGATCGAGGTCACGTCCCGCTCGCAGGCCGTCCTCTGGGCGATCCAGCACGGACTGCTCGTCTCCGGCGACTCCGACGTGGACGGGCCCCGGGTCCACCGGCAGCCGATCCGCGCATGACCCGGTTCGGCTACTTCCTCTCCTCCGAGGAGTACACCCCCGAGCAGCTGCTCGAGCAGGCGAGGCTGGCCGAGCAGGCCGGCTTCGACGCGCTCTGGATCAGCGACCACTTCCACCCCTGGACCGATGCGCAGGGCGAGTCGCCCTTCGTCTGGTCGATGATCGGGGCGGTCGCCCAGGTCTGCGACCTGCCCGTGACCACGGCCGTCACCTGCCCGACCGTGCGCACGCACCCGGCGATCATCGCCCAGGCCGCCGCCACGAGCGCGGTGCTGCTGGGGCCGGGGAAGTTCACCCTGGGCGTCGGCAGCGGCGAGGCGCTCAACGAGCACGTCCTGGGGGACGCCTGGCCCCGCACCGACGTGCGGCTCGAGATGCTCGAGGAGGCCGTGGAGGTCATCCGCAAGCTGTGGACGGGCGAGGTCGTGTCCCACGAGGGACGCCACTACACCGTCGACACCGCCCGGATCTACACGCTGCCCGACACCCCGCCCGACATCTACATGAGCGCCTTCGGCCCCAAGGCCCTCGAGGTCGCCGGCCGGATCGCCGACGGCTTCATCACCACCCAGCCTGACGCCGAGTCGGTCAAGGAGTTCCGCGCCGCCAAGGGCGCCGACGCCCCCACCCAGGCGGGCTTCAAGGTCGCCTGGGGACCGACTCGCGACGAGGCGATCGACGCGGCGTACGCGCTGTGGCCCAACGCGGGCGTGCCGGGCGAGCTGAGCCAGGTCCTGCCGAGCCCGCGGCACTTCGAGCAGGCGGCCGAGCTGGTGACCCGCGAGAAGTTCGCCGAGAAGGGTGCCTTCGGGCCGGACGTCGCCGAGCACGTCGAGGCCTTCACGCCCTTCGTGGAAGCCGGGTTCGACGACGTGTACGTCGCCAACATGGGGCCGCACTACGCCGACATGCTCGCGGCCTACGGGTCCGACGTGCTCCCCGAGCTGAGGTCGCGCAGCTAGCCAGCCGGCTGGTCAGCCGTCGTACTCCGGGTCGCCCTCGACGTCGGCCGGGGTGGCCTCGTGGCCCGCGCGCCCGCGGGTGCGCCGCAGCTCCTTCATCTCCGCCTCGAAGACGTGGCGCCGGCCCTGCACCAGGTCGTCGAGGGCTCGCTGGTGCAGAGCCTTGGTGCGGGCGTAGAAGCCGTCGTCGAACTCCTCGACCATCTGGAACGACCACATGCCCGGCAACGGGTTCTGGCCCAGGGCCTGCTCGTCCAGCGCGTCGGCGAGGTCGGTGTGCCCGGCGTCGCGCACCATGGCGGTCGCCTCCTCGAGGGTGCTCTCGGCACTGCCCATCAGCCGGTGGAAGGCATACAGGTGGCCGCGAGCATCCTCGACGTGGTCGAGCGCCGCGGAGAGCTTGCCGAGTGCCTCGACGGTGGCGTCGCTGACGCCGGCCGGGCGACGGTGCTCGGGGGTGGGCTGGTCGTCCATGCGGTGAGCCTCACACGCCCGGCGGCGGGCCACCACGTCCGGACGGGCGGTCTCAGGCGCCCTTGTCGGCCTCGGCCTCGACCTCGGCCTCGGCGTCGACGTGCGGCAGCGGAAGGCCGCGGTCCGCCACGACCTGCTCCGCGAGATCACGCAGCTTGCGGTTGTCCTGCGAGGACAGGCGCCGGAGCACGTTGAACGCGGTCTGCTCGTCGAGGCCGTAGCGCTCCATCACCATGCCGGTGGCCTGCCCGATCACGGTGCGGGTCTCCAGCGCCGCGGCGAGGTGCTCGTCGTTGATCGAGCGGGCCAGCACCACCGCCGACATCGCGGCGATCACCTGCCCGTGCAGCACGTCCTGGTCGGTGAAGGAGTGCGGCGTGCGGGAGTAGACGTTGAGCGCGCCCCACGTGTCGTCGGGGCGGGTGAAGAGCCGGAAGCTCAGGCTCGAGCGGATGCCCAGCACCTCGGTCATGGCCCGGCCCCACCGCGGCCACCTGCCATCGGAGGCGAGGTCCTCGACGATGACCGTCGCGTGGCTGCGGATGGCCTCCCTGCACGGCCCCTCGCCCAGCTCGTACTGCAGCTGGTCGAGCTCGCGCAGCCTCTCGGTCGACGCCGCGGGCGTGTGGATCAGGCCACGCTCCACCAGCGAGATGCCCACGAAGTCGCAGGAGTCGAAGAACTCCGGCGTGATGTCGACCATCCGCTGGAGCGTGTGGGGCGGGTCGGCCTGGTCGTTGAGCTCGCGCACGGCATCGGCCAGCTGGTGCTCGAAGACCTCGCGGTCGTCCATCAGTGTCCGACCTCTCGAGTGGGTGGCCCCCTGCTGCCACGGTCCCACCCCTGACCAGCGCCTGCAAGGGTGCGGGGGGATCGGCTCAGCCCTCGACGCCGGTCGAGCCGTGGGGCTCGCCCACCGGCTTGCTCTGCGAGGAGCCCCGCTGGCGCAGGTAGATGGACAGCACGCACATGGCACCGACGGCGAGGAACTCGCTCTGCCAGTTCTGCAGGGTGCGCGCCCAGAAGTCGGCGTTGGCGAGGTAGCCGCCCCATGACAGCGGGTCCTGGAGCTGCTGCAGGCGCGACTCGTTGTACGCCGCCCACCCGGCCACCGACTGCACCAGCCAGCAGGCCAGGAAGATCGCGCCCATCACGATGGCGAGCGAGGAGGAGTAGACCGTGGTGCGCCAGTCGCCGGCACGTGCCCAGGCGGGGGAGTCCGGGTCGGCGTGCGGGCCGACCTTCTGCTCCTCGTCCGACTCCTTCCCGGCCTTGTCCAGCTCCTTGGACTCCGGTGAGCCCTTCTGCAGCAGCCACACGGTGGCCATGAGGTAGACCCAGAACTGGAGGAACTCGCTCTGCCAGTTCTCGGCGACGTCGACCGCGAAGTCCGACGAGGCGACGTACGCCGTCCAGCTGAGGGTGTCGAGGTGCTCGGCCACCTGCAGGGCGTTGAACTGGTGCCAGCCGGCGACGGACTGGCCGGCGAGGCTGAGCAGGAACAGGAGGCCGAAGAAGAGGCTCAGCGAGCTGTGCCGGACGAAGGCGCGCATCAGACGTGCCTGAGGCCCAGGGCCAGCATGACGGCCAGGCCGACACAGATGACGGCCAGGTAGGCAAGGAAGACGGCGCGCATCAGGGCAGTCCGACGCTGCAGTCGTAGGGCCGGGCCGGGACGGCTGTGCAGGCCGCGGCGACCACGAGCCAGCGCCCGTCGAAGCGGGACAGGAAGACCGTGTCGCCACCGACCTTGACCTGCGCCGACGTGTCGTAGACCTCGACCCGCACGTCGCCCGTCCCTTCGCCGAGGTCCTCCTCGAGGATCGCCTCCTCGCAGGGTGAGCCGGAGCTGGACTCCAGCTCCGACCGCGTGGCCGGGGCCAGGAGGTCGCACGCCCTGGCGCCGTCGCCGTCGCGTGCTGAGTCGAGGAGCTCCTGGGCGGCGTCGGTCGCGGGCTCGTCCTGCGTGCCGGCACACCCGCCGAGGAGCAGGACGCAGAGCGCTCCGAGCGCAGCTCCCAGGGGACGTGTGGATGGCGTCACCCGCAAGAGGTACCACGCGCGGCGCGGTGCCCACACCGCCCGATGGGCGGATCGTCGGCGAGCGCGTGGGTACGGGACACGGTCCAGGAATCCAGACGAGCTCGAGGAGCTGACATGACGACAGCACGAGAGGTGATGACCACGGGGGCGCGGTGCGCATCCGTGGACGACACGGTGATGCAGGCCGCGCGGATGATGCGCGACCTGGGGGTGGGTGCGCTGCCCATCTGCGGTGAGGACAACAGGTTGAAGGGCATGATCACGGACCGCGACATCGTCCTGAGCTGCGTGGCCGAGGGCATGGACACCAGCCAGGTGCGCGTCGCCGACTACGCCGGCGACGAGGTGGTCACGATCGGCGCGGACGACGACATCGAGGAGGCGCTCGACACGATGGCGCGCGCCGGCGTGCGGAGGCTGCCGGTCATCGACGGCCACGACCTGGTGGGCATGATCAGCCAGGCCGACATCGCCAAGAGCCTGCCAGAGGAGAAGGCAGGACGGTTGCTCGAGGCGATCTCCGCGGCTCCCACTACCGACCGCGCCTGACCCCGGGCAGACCTGCGGCCCGGCCCCGGGGGCCGGGCCGCTCACCGGCCGGGCCCTCGACGCCCGGCCGGACGCATGCGCACGGGGGCCGCGGGGCACTGGTCAGCCCATGAAGGCAGTCACGTGGCAGGGCAAGCTCGACATGCAGGTCATCGAGGTGCCGGACCCCGTCATCGAGGAGCCGACCGACATCGTCGTGGAGATCACCTCGACCGGGCTCTGCGGCTCGGACCTCCACCTCTACGAGCCGCTGGCGCCGTTCATGACGGCCGGCGACGTCGTCGGCCACGAGCCGATGGGCATCGTCCGGGAGGTCGGGTCGGCCATCTCGACCCTGGAGGTGGGCGACCGCGTCGTGGTGCCCTTCAACATCAGCTGCGGGTCGTGCTGGATGTGCGAGCGCGGCCTGTACAGCCAGTGCGAGACCACGCAGAACCGGGACACCGGCACCGGTGCCAGCCTCTTCGGCTACAGCAAGCTCTACGGGCAGGTGCCCGGCGGCCAGGCCGAGCTCCTGCGCGTGCCCTTCGGCGACTTCCTGCCGATCAAGGTCCCGCACGGGCCGCCGGACGACCGCTTCCTCTTCCTCTCCGACGTGCTGCCCACGGCCTGGCAGGCCGTCGAGTACGCCGACGTGGAGGACGGCGGCACGCTCCTCGTCGTCGGCGCCGGGCCCATCGGTGACATGGCGTCGCGCATCGCGATGCACCGCGGGCTGCGGGTCATCGTCGTCGACTCGGTGCGCGAGCGGCTGGCCCGGGCGCACGGCCGGGGCGCGGAGACGATCGACCACACCGAGGTCGACGGCGTCGGCGACCGTGTCCGCGAGCTGACCGACGGCCGTGGCGCCGACGCGGTCATCGACGCCGTCGGCATGGAGGCCCACGGCTCCCCGGTCGCGGAGGCGGCGCAGAAGGCGCTCGGTCTCCTGCCCCGGAAGGTGCAGGAGAAGGTCATGCTCAACGTCGGCTCCGACCGTCTCGCCGCGCTGATGAGCGCCATCGACTCCGTCCGCCGTGGTGGCACGATCAGCATCTCCGGGGTCTACGGCGCTCCCACCGACCCGCTGCCGATGTTCGAGCTGTTCGACAAGCAGGTGCAGATCCGCATGGGTCAGGCAAACGTCCGCAGGTGGAGCGACGAGATCCTCACCCTGCTCGAGAAGGACGACGACCTGCTCGGCGTCGAGTCCTTCGCGACGCACCACTTGCCGCTGGAGGACGCTCCCGAGGCCTACCGCACGTTCCGCGACAAGGAGGACGGCATGGTGAAGGTGGTGTTCACGCCGTGAGGATGCCCAAGCCGCGTGGCGTCCTGAGCGAGTGGACGTTCGCGCGCCTGGCCGCCACGGCCGGGGACGACGAGCATGGCCCCGCGCCCGCCGCCGACTCGTGGGACGACGAGGCCATCACCCTGTGGGCCCTCCACGAGCTGTCCTACCGCGGCTTCGAGGACGCCGCCGACCGCGCCGAGTGGGACCCCGAGGTGCTCGTCGTACGCCGTGACCTCGAGGTGGCGCTGGAGGAGCGGCTGCGTGCCCGCTGGTCCGGAGCCGACCCGCAGCCCGCCGAGGTGCCGGCTGCCCTCGAGCAGCTGGTGGCCGACGACGACGGTCCGTCGCTCGCCGACCACGTCCGCCGTCGCGCCGACGTCGACCAGGTCCTGGAGCTGCTGCGGCAGCGCTCCATCTACCACCTCAAGGAGTCGGACCCCTCCGCGTGGGTCGTGCCCCGGCTCCCGGTCCGGGCCAAGGCCGCGCTGGTCGAGCTGCTCTACGACGAGTACGGCGACGGCGACCCCAACCGGCTCCACGCCCATCTCTTCGCTCGCGGCCTGGTGGCCGTGGGCCTGCGCTCGGAGTACGGCGCCTACGTCGACGACGCCCTGCCCGAGACGCTCGAGATGAACAACGCCGGCTCGATGTTCGGCCTCCAGCGTCGGCTGCGCGGGGCGGCGATGGGACACCTGGCGGTGTTCGAGATGACCAGCTCCCTGCCGTCGCGCAAGCTCGTCCAGGGCCTGGAGCGGCTGGGCCTGGACGGCCCGATGTCGGCCTACTACGACGAGCACGTCGAGGCCGACGCCATCCACGAGCACCTCGCCATGCGCGACATCTGCGGCACGCTCGTCGAGGACGAGCCCGAGCAGGGGAGCCAGGTGCTCTTCGGGGCCTTCACGTGCCTCGACCTCGAGGCGAGGTTCGCCCGGGCGATGTTCGCGGCGTGGGACGCGACCCCATGAGCGAGCGTGGGCGCGACGACGACTTCGCGCACCCGGACGTGGTGATCCAGCCGCACGGCCCGATGCTCGTGCGCGGCGTCGAGTCGATCCAGGACGCGGACGGCACGGTGCACGCCGTGCACCGGCCGGTCGTCGCGCTGTGCCGCTGCGAGAAGTCGAGCCGGCTGCCCTGGTGCGACGGCACCCACAAGGTGATCCCGCGCCAGTGATCCTGCGCGGGTGAACCTGGGTCAGTGACCTCGGTCGAGGCGCACCAGCACCCCACGCTCCTGCTGGCGTACCTCGGTCATCACGAGCCCGCCGTCGGTGAAGCACGCCTCGCTCCGCAGGACGTCCGCCTGGGCGTGCGTGCCCAGCTGGAGCACGGCGGACCCGCCCGGGGCCAGGTGCGCGGCGATCACGGACAGGCAGGCGCGGGCGACGTCGAGGCCGTCCGAGCCGCCGTCGATGGCGGTGAGCGGGTCCTCCGGGAACTGCGAGGTCTGGTCGCGCGGCACCCACGGCGGGTCGGCGATGACGACGGGGAACTGCTCGTCGGGGGCCAGCGCGGTCTCGAGCCGCCCCTCACGCACCTCCACGCGGTCGGCCATCCCGGCCGCGACGGCGTTGGCCCGCGCGAAGTCGCAGGCCACGGGGTTGGCGTCCACGCAGACCAGGCCGCGGTCGGAGGTCGCGACGGCCAGCAGGCCGATGTGACCGGCGCCGGCGCACAGCTCCAGCACCGGCCCGTCGGGAGCGGCCGCCATCAGGTCGGCCGCCCACTGCGACTGCGCGGCCGTCCACTCCCGCGGGCGCAGGACGCGGTCGTCGAAGGCGATGGCGAGAGGCCCGAAGGCGATGCGTTCTGTCATCACGTGTTCCGTCCGTGGGTCGTACGCCGACGCGTCAGGGCGCGCGAGCGATGGTGCCAGAGGGCCGACCGGGCGGCGTTCGCGCCGGCCGCGCCGTGCACGCCCCCGCCCGGGTGGGCGGAGGCGGAGCCGAGGAAGAGCCCGCCCACGCCGGTCGCCGCGCGTCCGCGCATGGCGGGCACGGGGCGGAAGACCAGCTCCTGGTGCAGCTGGGAGGTGCCGCCGTTGACGGCGCCACCGATGAGGTTGGCGTTGCGCGCCTCGAGCTCGTGCGGCCCCAGGACGCGTCGCGCCAGGACCAGGTCCCCGAAGCGCGGCGCACGTTCCTCGATCCTGGCCTGCACCCGGTCGGCGAACCGCTCGCAGTCGTCGTGGTCCCAGGCCCCGCTGACCTCCCCGCCGGCGTCGCCGCGGGTCATGCCGGGCTGCGGCACGTGCGTGTAGGCCCAGAAGGACTCGGTGCCCTCCGGGGAGCGGGAGGGGTCGCTCGAGGTCATCTGGCCGGTGAGCAGGAACGGCTCGTCCGGCACGACCCCGGACGCCACCTGCGCCAGCGTCCGGGTCATCTCCTCCACGGAGTCGCCGACGTGCACGGTGCCGGGGAGGCGCTCCGGGCGGCCGGTCCAGGGGACGGGTCCCGACAGGGCCCAGTCGACCTTGACGGTCCCGGGGTCGAGCTCGAAGTCGCGCATCCCGCGCACCACGCGTGCCGGGAGGTCCTCCTCCGGCACGAGGCCGCCGAAGAGGTGCGGTGCGGCGACGTCCGCGACGACCGTCGAGGCGGCGTACCACTCGCCGTCGTGCGTCGTGACGCCCCTGACCTGCCCTCCGTGCACGACGACGCGCGAGACCTCGGCCCCGGTCCGGAGCTCGCCGCCGAGGCCGGTGAAGCGGGACACCAGCGCGTCGGTGAGCGACTGGGCGCCACCGCGCGGGACCGGGAAGCCGACCGTCTGCCCGAGCATCGTCATCAGCACGCCGAAGACGCCGGAGCCCGGTGAGGAGAGGGGGAAGTCCGCGTGACCGGCGTTGCCGGCCAGCAGGAGCCGGGCCGCCGGACCTGCGAAGAGCTCGCGTCCGAGGGACGCGACCGGCGTGGCCAGGCGCCGCACGGTGTCGAGACCGCCGGCCCGGGCCAGCGCCGGCACGAGCCGGGCGCCTGCCTTGAGCGGGGGGAAGGGGGAGGTGAGGCCGTCGACCAGCGCGGGCCCGATGCGGTCCCACGTGCGGCACAGCTCCAGCCAGGCGTCGCCGTCGCCGGCGCGGAGGTCGTCGAGCCCGGACGCCGTGAGCTCGCGGTCGCGGTGCAGCACGGCCCACTGCCCGTCACCGAACGGGTGCCCGAGCACCGCCGGAGCGTGCTCCCAGACCAGGCCGTGCCGTTCGAGCTCGAGCGGCGCGATCGCGCGGGACGCCAGCGCGAGCGGGTAGAACGCACTGAACGTGTCGTGGACGAAGTCGGGGTGCACCTCGCGGTCGCTGCGGACCGCCCCACCCGGCGCGGGCTGGGCCTCCAGCACGAGGACGTCCCATCCCGCGTCGGCCAGGACGTTGGCCGCGACCAGGCCGTTGGGCCCGGCGCCGATCACGATGGCGTCGTACGTGCGACCCACCGCCGTCGTCACCGCGCCCGGCCCTCCACCACGAAGGCGAGCCGTCGCAGGGTCTCGATGTTGCGGACGTGCAGCTGCGGGTCCTGGAGGGCCTTGGGGATCAGCGCGCCCGGCCCGGCGGTGGCGTTCTCGACGATGGTGACCACCGTCTGGTCGCCGGCCTCGCCCGGACCGGGCTCGAGCGAGATCTCCACGTGGGCGTGGCCTGCCGGCCAGGCGCGCGCGAGCAGCAGGATCCGCTTGCCCTCCTCGACCTCCAGGACCTCGGTGGTGTCGTCGAGCATCAGCGGCCAGCTGCCGACGCTGTGGTGCAGCCGCGCGCCGACCGCCGGCCAGGTCTCGTCGACGTCGCGCATCCGGGCGGCGCCCACGACGAACAGGGGGTAGAGCCAGCCGTCGGCCAGCACCGACCACACCTGCTCGGGGGTCGCTCGGACGGGGCGGCTGGTGGTGCTCATGCGGCGGGGTACCCCTGTCGACGCGCGCGCATGCGCGCCCCGGGAGTCCGTCCGAGGCGTGGTGTCGCGTTGGACCACCGGCCGTCGTCGGGATAACTTCTGCTCGGCTCCAGAACACGGGTCACAGGTGCGTCGTACCTCGAGGATCTCGCTTTGTCGTACCCCGACTCCTTGGCCGTGTTCGCGGCACTTGCTGCCGAGCTGCAGCAGGAACCCGACGAGGCCGTCACGTCCCGCGCGATCGTCACCCGCATGCGCGAGCTCGTGCCCGAGGCCGACAAGGTCAGCCTCACCATCCGCACGGCGCGCAACCGCCACAAGACCCTCGCCAGCAGCGATCCCGTGGCCGAGCAGGCCGACGCCCTGCAGTACGCCCTGGGCGAGGGGCCGTGCCTCGAGATCACCGACACCGGCGGCTGGGTGCGCAGCGGCGGCGTGGAGTCGGACTCCCGCTGGCCGGTGTGGGGACCGCGCGCGGCCGAGATGGGGGTGCGCTCCCTGCTGTCAGTGGCGGTCACCGACCGCGACGAGCCGCTGGGCGCGCTCAACCTCTACAGCGAGGAGCGGAGCGGGTTCGCGGACCGCGACGTCGTCGACCTCGCCCTCGTCTACGCGGTGCACGCGACCGTCGCCCTGTCGTCCGCGCGCCGGACCGCGACGCTGCAGACGGCCGTGAGCTCGCGGCACGTCATCGGGATGGCCCAGGGCATCGCGATGGAGCGCTACGGGATCGACCAGCACCAGAGCTTCGAGCTGCTGCGCCGCCTGTCCTCCACGACCAACGTCAAGCTCCGCGACGTGGCGGCGCAGATCGTGCAGACCCGCTCGATCCCGCACGAGCGCGCGCCCGACGGTGCCCCCGCGGAGCGCGCCGAGACCCTCGAGGGCTGAGAGCTCCTCAGACGGGCAGCGAGCCGTTGTCGAGGACGTGCTCGGCGACCAGCCCGATCTTCGTACGGCGGCTCCGGGCCGCCTGGCGCAGTGCGTTGAAGGCCGCCACCGCGTCGGCGGACTGCTTGGCCATGAGGAAGCCCACGGCGCGCTCGATCACCACGCGGTAGTCGAGGGCGTACTGCAGCTGGCGGGCCAGCTCGCCCGCGGTGTGCGCCTGCAGCGCCGCGGTGAGGGTGGTCGAGATGACCTCGGCATACCTGGCGAGGGCCGCGACCTCGCTGTCGTCCCACTCGTGGGCGTGCTCCTGGTAGACGTCGAGGGTGCCCACGGGCACCCCGCCGAGTCGCACGGGGGTGCCGAGGACCGCCCGCACCGGCTGGTCTGCCATCGCCCGCGCCAGCACCGGCCACCGCTCGGCCTCGGCCGTGACGTCGTAGGTCGTGACCACCTGTGCCGTCACGAAGGCCTCGGTGCACGGGCCCTGACCGGCCTCGGCCTCGGTCTTCTCCAGCAGCCGTCCCGGACCGCTGGTGGCCGCGACGTAGCGGAGCATGTCCTGCTCGTCGGCGACCAGCAGGCCGGCGCCGCCGACGTCGAAGAGGTCGACGCAGGCCTGGAGCACGGCCTCGAGGGCGGAGACGACGCTGCCATTGTCCTCGCGGGAGTGGGTGAGGCGGCGCAGGCTCTCCGCGAGCGCGGCGTCGTCGATGTTCATGGGTGGATCCTGCTACGCCTGAGGTCCCTCTGGCCACCCGGACGCCGGTAGGTGGGAGACGAACGACTCCAGCAGGGCGCGCGCCTCACCGTCGGCGGTGCCGTCGTGGGTGGCGACCAGCACGCGTGCGACGTTGCGGACCTTGGTGTTGCTGTCCTGCGAGACGCGGAGGATCGTGCGCCACGCCTGCTCGGTGCTGCAGCCGTAGCGCGCCGACAGCAGGCCGATGGCCATGCCGATGTCGCGCTGCGACTTGACGGCCTCCTGGAGGTGGCCGATCTCGTCGCGCAGCGTCTCGTCGCGCGGTGCTTCGGTGGGCGGGGCCCCGGTCGGGCGGGTCGGCTCACCAGCGGGTGTGTGTGTCCCAGACATGCGTCACCTCTCAATGACGTGAGTCCGCGGACACAGGGCGGAGCGATGATGTGGAGCGCGGTCCACTCTACAGGGTGAGTCCCACCTACCTGGGGGTGGGTTCCGCGCACGTGGACTAGAGTCAGAGGCGGCTCGAGACCAAGGGCCCACCGATGCAGACCTCCGTGAGGAGGTGTTCCAGTGCGGCACTCACGTGCACGGCGCGGATCCCCGGCCGTCTTCGACTTCGAAGGACGCGGCGCCGAGGCGCGCGACTTCCTCGACACCGCCTACGGCACGACCCTCCGGTTGACCGGCCGCCTGGGCACGGTGCGACACCACCGGGCCGACCACGGCACCTTCGCCTTCGACCACGTCACGATCGACGCTGACTTCACCTTCGACGCCGAGCCGATGCCGGCGCTGGTGGTGGTGGACGTGCTGAGGGGCGACCTCGAGTACACCCGCGGGCGCTCGACCGACCGCACCCACGACGGGGACTCCGTGCTCGCAGCCGGCTGGGACATGCCGTTCCGCGGCAGGAGCGAGGGCTACGAGATCCGCACGACCAGCCTCACGGCTCCGGTGCTCACCGCGGCGGTCGAGGACGTCGATCCCGACTACCCGTGGCAGCACATCACCTTCAGCTCCTACGTCCCCGTGTCCCCAGCCGCGGGGGCGCGGTGGCGGGCGACCGTCGACCAGCTCAGCGCGACCCGCTTCGGCCCGGACAGCGCGATGGAGCGCGAGGAGGCCTCGCGGCTGCTCGGCTACACCCTCCTGCAGACCTTCCCCAACAACGTGGTGTCCGAGGCGCGCAGGCTCGTGGTCGGTCCGGAGTCCCACGAGACGTCGCCGTCGCTGGTGCGCAACGCGGTGCGCGTGATCGAGGCGCACGCGGCGCGCGACCTCGGGCTCGTCGAGCTCGCGCAGGAGTGCGGCGTCACCAGCCGCACGCTGCAGTACGCCTTCCGCCAGCACCTCGGGTGCACCCCGTCCGACTACCTGCGCCGCGTGCGCCTCGACCTGGTGCGCCAAGCCCTGCGGGACGGCTCGGCACAGTCGGTGAGTGACGCGGCGGCCACGTTCGGGTTCTTCAACCCCGGTCGCCTGGCCTCCGACTACCGCCAGGTCTTCGACGAGAACCCTCGACAGACCTTGCAGCGTTCCGCCTCCTGACCGTGCCCGCGACCGGGTCCGACGGTTCGCATTGCGGCTGTTCCAGCGGTCTGGACCATGGCAGAATCAATGAGGCCGACTCGCTGGAGACCACGGTGAGACGCCCCCATCCCGGAAGGAGCGATCCCGTGGTCCACGTGTCGATCGTCCCTGAGCAGCAGCCCCACCAAGCACCCCCTGCCACGCTCCACCCGCACACGCCCGTCGAGGGCAAGGAGCGCGCCCGCCGCACCGACGGCATCGTCGCCGACCTGCGCGCCGTCGAGCCCGAGTCGTGGCACTCGCGCGACCTGACCGCACGCCTCATCGAGACCAACGCGGGCGTGGCCCGGTCCATGGCCAGTCGTTACCGCAACCGGGGCATCGACCTCGACGACCTCGAGCAGGTCGCCCTGCTGGGCCTCACCAAGGCAGCCCAGCGCTTCGACCCGAGCGCCGGGCACGACTTCCTGTCCTACGCCGTTCCGACCATCCGCGGCGAGCTGCGCCGGCACTTCCGCGACTCGGGCTGGATGGTGCGCCCGCCACGTCGGGTGCAGGACCTCCAGTCGCGCATCGCCCGCGCCCAGGAAGAGCTGGAGCTCGAGCTCGGCCGGTCTCCGCGCCCCAGCGAGGTCGCGAGCCACCTCGGCGTGGAGCTGGACGACGTGATCGAGGCGTTGGCGGCGGACGGGTGCTTCACCCCCACCTCGCTCGACGGCCCCGTCGGTGACGGAGGCTCCAGCCTCGGCGACCTCCTCGGGGCGGACGACCGCGCGATCGAGTCGGCCGAGGCCCGGGTGATGCTCGCTCCCGTGCTGCGCCGTCTGTCGGCACGCGACCAGCGCATCGTGCAGCTCCGCTTCGTCGAGGAGCGCACCCAGCAGGAGATCGCCGAGGCGATCGGACTCACGCAGGCCCAGGTGTCGCGGGTGCTGACCCGCATCCTCGACCAACTGCGCTCCGGGCTGGCCGAGCCGCTCCCGGCCGCCTGAGCCGGCGTTACAGCAGGGCGGGCGGTCAGGAGTCGAAGCCCAGGCCGGCGGCGTCGAGCGCCCTGAGGAACAGGTTGCGCCTGCCCTCCCGGTGGTCCGCCCGGTCCAGCGACCACCGGGTCAGCTCGACGCCGAGACTGGCGAGCGGCTCGGGCGGGAAGGGCAGCGGTTGCTCGCGCACCATGCGCAGCGCGGTGCGCTCGGTCGGCCGGCCCGCCAGCAGGTCGAGCAGCACCTCGCCCGCGAACCGGGTCGCGCCCACGCCCAATCCGGTGAAGCCGGCGGCGTGCGCCACCCGCCCGCCGTGGCTGAGGCCGTAGAACGCGGTGAACTGGGTGCACGTGTCGATCACGCCGGCCCAGCGGTGGCTGAAGCGGACGTCCTCGAGCTGGGGGAAGGTCGCGAGGAAGTGCGAGGCGAGGCGCGCGTGGCTCGCGGGGCGGTCCTCGTGCCGGACCGCGATCCGGCTGCCCGGCGGGTGGATGGCGTCGTACCCACCCCAGAGGATCCGTCCGTCCCGCGTGAGGCGGGAGTAGTGGAACTGGTTGGCCAGGTCGCCCAGCCCCTGGCGACCCTGCCAGCCGATGGCCGCGCGCTGCTCCGACGTGAGCGGCTCCGTCATCAGGACGTAGTCGTAGACCGGCACCGTCATCAGCCGGTTGCGGCGCAGCAGCGGCCTGAAGGCGTTGGTCGCGAGGACGACGTGGTCGGCGGTCAGCACCGCCCGCGCGGTGTGCACCTCGATCCGGGAGTGGCCGGCGCCCGACGACGTACGACGCAGCGCGGTGGCGGCCGAGTGCTCGTGGACCTCGACGCCCAGCTCGACGGCCACCCGGGCGAGCTCCAGCGCCAGCCGGGCCGGGTGGACGAGCGCCGACTCGTCGCGCTCGAGCGCTCCGGCGAGGAACAGCGGGCTGTCGATCTCGGCGCGGACCTGGTCGCGGTCCAGGAAGCGTGTGCCGGGCCGGGAGTGCTCGTCGCGGAGCCAGTCGACCTGGTGCTCCTCGACGGCCACGGCGATCGTGCCGGTGCGCTCCCACTCGCAGTCCAGGCCGAGGTCGCGCACGTCGGCCTCGAAGGCGTCGAGGTTGTCGCGGCCGAGGCGGCGCAGGACGTCGTGCTCGTCGGGCCAGCGCGACCGCCCGTTGTCCTCGCCGTGGGTCAGTGACGCCTCGCAGAACCCTCCGTTGCGACCCGAGGCCGCCCAGCCGACGGTCTGCGCCTCCAGCAGCACGACCCGGCGTCCGGGGTCGCGCCGCTTGGCGTGGACGGCCGTCCAGAGGCCGAGGTAGCCGCCGCCGACGATCGCGAGGTCCGTGCGCGTCGACGCGGTGAGCTCGGGGTGGCGCGCCCCTGCGCCGGCGTCGTCGAGCCAGAAGACCGCCTGCTCGCTGCCGGCGAGCGAGCGCGCCACCACCCGCGGGTCGGGAGCGTGCCGCTCGTAGGCGGTGCGGTGGGCGGGCACGGTGTCGGTCGCGGGAGTGTCAGCCGGCGGCCGCGGTCAGGGCGGCGTCGAGGAGCGCCAGACCCTCGCGGGCCTCGTCGTCGGTGGTGGTCAGCGGCGGGACGACGTGGATCCGGTTGTAGTTGGAGAACGGCAGCAGACCGCGCTCCTGGCATCCCTTCACGATCGCGGCCATCTCCGGGCTGGAGCCGCCGTAGGGCGCGAGGGGCTCGCGGGTGGTCCGGTCCCTGACCAGCTCGACGGCCCAGAACGCGCCGGTGCCGCGGACCTCGCCGATCCAGTCGTGCTTCTCCGCGAGCGCCCGGAGGCCGGGGCCGAGCACGTCGGTGCCGAGCCGGTCGGCACGACCGACGACGTCGTCGTCCTCCATCGTGCGGATCGTCGCGACCGCGGCTGCGCAGGCGAGCGGGTGACCGGAGTAGGTGAGGCCGCCGGGGTAGGTGCGATGCGCGAAGGTCGCGTGGATGGCGTCGCTGATGGCGACGCCACCGAGCGGGACGTAGCCGGAGTTCACGCCCTTGGCGAAGGTGAGCAGGTCGGGGGTCACCCCGCCGTGCTCGACGGCGAACCAGCGCCCGGAGCGGCCGAAGCCCGACATCACCTCGTCCGCGATCAGCACGATGCCGTAGCGGTCGCAGATCTCGCGGACGCCGGCGAGGTAGCCCGGTGGCGGGACCATGATCCCCGCGGTGCCGGGGATGGCCTCGAGCACGATCGCCGCGATCGTCCCCGGGCCCTCGAGCGCGACCACCTGCTCGAGGTGCTCGAGCGCGCGCTGGCACTCCTCCTGCTCGGTGGTCGCGTGGAAGGCGCTGCGGTAGAGGAACGGGCCGAAGAAGTGGACCGTGCCCGTCGAGCCGTGGTCGCTGGCCCAGCGCCTCGGGTCACCGGTCATGTTGACCGCGAGGTGCGTGCCGCCGTGGTAGCTGCGATACGTGGTGAGCACCTTGTGCCGGCCGGTGTGCAGCCGCGCCATGCGTACGGCGTGCTCGTTGGCGTCGGCGCCCCCGTTGGTGAAGAAGACGTGGTCGAGGTCGCCGGGGGTGTGCGAGGCGATCAGCCGGGCGGCCTCGGAACGGGTGCCGTTGGCGAACGCCGGGGCCACCGTGGTCAGGTGCCCGGCCTGCTCCTGGATCGCCGCGACGATGCGCGGGTGCTGGTGGCCGAGGTTGGTGAAGACCAGCTGGGAGCTGAAGTCGAGGTAGCGGCGGCCCTCGCCGTCCCAGACGTGGCTGCCCTCGGCCCTCGTGATGACCATCGGGTCGATCTCGGCCTGGGCCGACCAGGAGTGGAAGACGTGCGCGCGGTCGAGCGCGTGGGCCCGCTCGGCGTCGTACGTGCTCGCGAGGTCGCTGGTGGTGGAGAGGACGTCAGTCATTGCGCGGGAACCCCAGCTCGAGGCCGCCCTCGGGGCGGTTGGCAGGGTCGATCCACCGGGTGGTGACGACCTTGCCGCGGGTGAAGAAGTGGACGCCCTCGGTGCCGTGGGCGTGGGTGTCGCCGAAGAGCGAGCGCTTCCAGCCGCCGAAGGAGTAGTAGGCGACCGGCACCGGGACCGGGACGTTGACGCCGATCATGCCGACCGTCACGTCCGACTCGAAGCGGCGGGCCGCGCCGCCGTCGTTGGTGAAGATCGCTGTGCCGTTGCCGTACTCGTTGGCGTTGACCAGCGCGACGGCCTCCTCGTAGGACTTCACCCGGACCACCGAGAGGACCGGTCCGAAGATCTCCTCACGGTAGATGTCCATGTCGGGAGTGACGTCGTCGAAGAGCGTCGGGCCGAGCCAGAAGCCCTCATCCCCGCCTCGGGCGCTGACGTCGCGGCCGTCGACGACGACCTTGGCGCCGGCGGCCTCACCGGAGTCGATGAAGGAGCTGACCCGGTCGCGGTGCGCCTTCGTGACGAGCGGACCCATGTCCGCCTCCTTCTGCTCCCCGGTCGCCTCGCGGCCGCCGTCACCGATCAGGAGCGTGCGGGTGCGGTCGGCGATCCGCGCGACCAGCTCGTCGCCGACCGGGTCGACCGCGACGAGCACGCTGATCGCCATGCAGCGCTCGCCTGCGCTGCCGTAGCCGGCGTTGACCGCCGAGTCCGCGGCGAGGTCGAGGTCGGCGTCGGGCAGGACGACCATGTGGTTCTTGGCGCCGCCGAGCGCCTGGACGCGCTTGCCGTGCCGGCTCGCGGTCTCGTAGACGTGCTCCGCGATCGGGGTCGAGCCGACGAAGCTGATCGCCTGCACGTCGGGGCTGGTGAGCAGCGCGTCGACCGCGGTCTTGTCGCCGTGCAGGACGTTGAAGACCCCGTCGGGGAGGCCGGCCTCCTGCCACAGCGCCGCCAGCCAGTTGGCGGCGCTCGGGTCCTTCTCGCTGGGCTTGAGGACCACGGCGTTCCCGGCCGCGATCGCGATGGGGAAGAACCACATCGGCACCATGGCCGGGAAGTTGAAGGGGCTGATGATGCCGACCACGCCCAGCGGCACCCGCTTGGAGTGCACGTCGACGCCGGTCGAGGCCTCCTCGCTGTGCCCGCCCTTGAGCAGGTGGGAGATGCCGCACGCGAACTCCACGACCTCCAGGCCGCGCGAGATCTCGCCCATCGCGTCCGAGTGCACCTTGCCGTGCTCGGAGGTGATGATCGCGGCGAGTTCCTCCTTGCGGCTGTTGAGCAGCTCGCGGAAGGCGAAGAGCACCTGCGTGCGCCGCGCCAGCGACGTGGTGCCCCAGCCCTTGGCCGCGCGGGCCGCGCTCGCGATGACGTGGCTGGCGTCGGCCTCGCTGGCGAGCGCGACGCGGCCGGTCACCCGGCCGGTGGCGGGGTTGGTCACCTCGCCCCAGCCGGTGGGGGAACCGGTCAGCGCGGCGCCGTCGACCCAGTGCACGATGTCTGGCAGGTCTGTGGTCATGGTCGCCATCCTTGCTCGTCGTACGACGCGCGCGCGGGTGTCGGAACGTAGGCTTTCGGGCCCCGGTCCGGACAATCCGTCGCCCGCTCCGCGCGTAGGCTGCGCGCATGGCCGACGTGACGCCGGGTGTGACGCTCCGGGAGGCACTGGGCCTGCCCACCTTCCGCCGGGCGGCTCCTGAGGTCGTCGCCGGTCGGGCGGGCCTGGACCAGCCGATCCGCTGGGTGCACGCGACCGAGCGGCTCGACGTCGGCCAGCTCCTGCGGGCAGGCGACCTGCTGCTCACCATGGGTACCGGCCTCCCGGCCGACGACGACGGCGCGGGCCTGGCGGCCTTCGTCGACGAGCTGGTCGACGTCGGCAGCGCGGGGATCGTGGTGGAGCTCGGCCGCCGGTGGGAGCAGGCCCTCCCCGACGCCCTCGTCGAGGCCTGTGAGCGGCACGGGCTCCCGCTGGTCGTGCTGGGCCAGGAGACCCGGTTCGCCGCGCTCGCCCAGGAGATCGGCGAGCGGGTCGTCGACCAGCAGCTCACCGAGCTGCGCGAGGCCCAGCGGGTCCACGAGACCTTCACCGAGCTGTCCAACAGCGCGGCCGGTCCGGTCGAGATCCTCCAGGCGGTGCAACGGCTGGCCGCCGGTCCTGTCGTCGTGGAGAACGCGCAGCACCGTCCCCTCGACTACTTCGCCGGCCCCGACGACGCGGGGTCCGATGCTGGTGGCTTCCTCGACGGCTGGCCGGCCCGGTCACGGCGCGTCGAGGTCGCCGGCCGCACCGGCTGGGACGCGGCCAACGGCTGGCTGGTCACCCGCCTCGGCACCGCCGAGCACACCTGGGGCCGGCTGGTGATCGGCTCGCCCGACGCCCCTTCGCAGCGCCTGGTCGCCGTCGCCGAGCGGGCCGCGGCGGCGCTCGCCCTGCACCGCCTGCACGACCGCGACCGCGGCACGCTGATGCGGCGTACGCACCTCGAGCTGCTCACCGGGCTGGCCGAGGACCCCGACTCCGACGACGTGCACCGCCGCTGCGAGCTGGCCGGCTTCCCCACCCGTCGGCGTACCTTCGTCGGCCTGGTCGTGCGCCCGCGGGTCGGGACCTCCCCGCCCGTCGACCTCGACGAGGTGGCCGCCACGGTGGTGCGCGCCGCCCACGGGCTGCGGTTGCCGGCGCTGGTCTGCGAGGTCGAGCGCGACCTGCGGGTGCTCGTCTCGGCGGCTCCCTCGGCGGACGCGGACGACCTGGTCGACCGGGTCGCGGCGCGGGTGCTCGCACACCACGACGTCGTGCTGGCGGCCGGACGGGCGGTGGCCGACCGGTCCGGGATCGCACGGTCCGTCACGGAGGCCGGGCAGGTCGCCGACGCGGCTCCGCAGGTCCGTCGCGAGCAGGACCCGGTCGTGCACCGTCTCGCCGACCTGCACCTGCGCGGGCTGCTCGCGCTCCTCGGCGACGACGACCGCGTGCGGCTGTTCGCCGCCCGCGAGCTCGAGCCGCTGCGCCGGCACGACAGCGCGGACTCCTCGCGCACGGACCTGCTCGCCGCCCTGCGGGCACTGGTGCTCCACCCGCGCAGCAAGACCGAGGCCGCGGCGAGCCTGCACCTCTCGCGCGCGGCCTTCTACGACCGGCTGGCGCGGATCGAGGCGATCCTCGACGCCGACCTCGACGACCCCGACGTACGCGTCTCGCTCCACGTCGCCCTGCTCGCAGACGAGCTCTTCAGCGATCCCCGGCTGACCGGGGATCACTGAAGATGTCGGCCCTTGCAAGGCCTGACGAGCTCAGGAACAGCCTGACGAGTCGGGCGCCGGTCCGCCGGATCGTCCGACCGGATGAGAACTACCGACAGATCGTCGGCCTGCCTCGGTCGGGCAGGTGGGGACGATGCTGGACATGAACCGCGTGCTGGACGTCGCCACCACCGTGCCGACCACCCCGCTCGACCCCGGCACCGTCATGGACGGGGCACCGGAGACCGGCTCGCGGGCGCTCGCCGCCGTGGCCGGGGTCGAGGTCGGCGTGTGGGAGATGACGCCCGGCACGGCGACCGACGTCGAGGTCGACGAGGTGTTCGTCGTGCTGTCCGGCTCGGGCACAGTGTCCTTCGACGACGGCGAGCGGGTCCACCTCGGACCGGGAAGCGTCGTACGCCTGCGGGCTGGCGAGCGCACCACCTGGGTCGTCCACGAGACCCTGCGCAAGATCTACGTCGCCTGAGAGGCTGGTCACCATGACCGACACGATCCGCAACTTCGTCGACGGCGAGCTCGTCGAGTCGGCGACCACGGACTTCATCGACCTCGTCGACCCGGTGACCGGGGAGCTCGACGGCCGGTCACCGGTCTCGCTGCCCGAGGAGGTCGACCGGGCGTACGCCGCCGCCGAGCGTGCGTCGGAGTCGTGGAAGCGGCTCACGCCCGGGCGCCGCCAGGCGCTGCTGCTCGACCTCGCGACCGCGGTGGCCGAGCGCCGCGACGAGATCAGCGAGGTGCAGGCCCGCGACACCGGCCAGCCGGTGCGCCTCATCGCCAGCGAGGAGGTCGACCAGGGCGTCGACCAGCTCCGCTTCTTCGCGGGTGCCGCGCGGCTGCTCGAGGGGAAGTCGGCGGGGGAGTACCTCGAGGGGCACACCTCGAGCATCCGTCGCGAGCCGATCGGCGTGGTCGGGCAGGTGACGCCGTGGAACTACCCCTTCGCGATGGCGATCTGGAAGATCGCGCCGGCGCTCGCCGCCGGCAACACGATCGTGCTCAAGCCGAGCGACACCACCCCCCGCTCGACCGTGCTGCTCGCCGAGATCGCCGGCGAGATCCTGCCGCCCGGCGTCCTCAACGTGGTCAACGGTGACGCCACGACCGGGCGCCACCTCGTCGAGCACCCGACGCCGGGGCTGGTCGCGATCACCGGCTCGGTGCGCGCCGGCATCGAGGTCGCCACCTCCGCGGCGAAGAACCTCAAGCGCGCCCACCTCGAGCTCGGCGGCAAGGCGCCGGTGGTCGTCATGCCCGACACCGACCTGCCGCGCGCGGCCGAGTTGATCGCCGCGGCCGCCTACTTCAACGCCGGCCAGGACTGCACGGCCGCCACCCGCGTGATCGTGCACGACACCGTCCACGACGAGCTCGTCGACCTGCTGGTCAAGGAGGCCGAGGGCACCCGGCCCGGCCCTCCGTCGGACACCGAGGCCGACTACGGCCCGCTCAACAACGCCCACCACCTCGCCAAGGTGACGGCGTTCCTCACCGACCTCCCGGACCACGCGGCGGTCCGCACCGGTGGCACCCGCCACGGGGACGCGGGGTTCTTCTTCGCGCCCACCGTCGTGACCGGCGTACGCCAGGACGACCGGATCGTGCAGGAGGAGGTCTTCGGCCCGGTGCTGACCGTCCAGTCCTTCACCGACGAGGCCGAGGCGGTGCGGATGGCCAACGGTGTGCCCTACGGCCTGGCCGCCAGCGTCTGGACCCGCGACCACGGCACGGCCGACCGGCTGACCCGCGAGCTCGACTTCGGGTGCGTGTGGGTCAACACCCACATCCCGTTCGTCTCCGAGATGCCGCACGGCGGCTTCGGCCACTCGGGCTACGGCAAGGACCTGTCGGGCTACGGCTTCGACGACTACACGCGCATCAAGCACGTGATGACCGCGCACTACTGACGTTCGGGCATGCTGGCCGCATGCGCTTCACCGAGCACGAGCTGACCGTCGCCGTCACGGCCGCCGCCAAGATCGTGGCCGCAGGCAAGGTACGGCGCCGGGCCAGGGGCGAGGACGCGTGGGAGGCGATGAGCAAGATCGACCGCTACCACCTCCTCGAGGCCGTCGGCAGCCAGGTGCTCCCGGTGATGATCGCGTTGCCCGACGTCGAGGTGCAGCCGGGCACCCGGCCGAGCTTCACCGACGCGCAGATCGCCGCCGCGGTCGAGGAGACGCTCGGCGACACGGGGCTGGGCCGGGTGCGGCACAAGGTGGCGGTGGCCGCCCGCCTCACGCTCGTGCGTACGGCGCTCGCGCAGCTGCCCGTGCGCCAGGACCCCGACGCGCTCATCGTGCCCGACAGCCTCTGAGTCCGGCCGCCTGAGGAACCTGAGGAGCGCGCTCAGGTTCGGTCCGTACCGTCGACGGCGATGACTCACACGATGCGCAGCAAGCGAACCCGTACCGTCCTCGGCCTCGTCGCCGCAGGGGCGATGCTCACCCTCTCCGCGTGCGGTGGGGGCGACAGCGACTCCGCCGACGCCGGCAAGGAGGCGTCCGCCAGCGACTCCCCGAGTGCGAGCGCGGACGCGTCGCAGGGTGCCGAGCCCGACCTCGAGGGGATCCCCGACGTGGTCGCCGAGGTCAACGGCGAGGAGGTCACCAAGGAGGAGTTCGTCCCGGTCTACGAGTCGCAGCTCCAGCAGGCGGCGATGCAGTCGCAGATGAGCGGCCAGGCCCCCGACGAGGAGGCTCTCAAGAAGCAGACCGTGGACAACCTCGTCGACACCGAGCTCCTGACGCAGGAGGCGGAGTCGCGCGGGATCGAGGTGAGTGACGAGGACGTCGACGCCGAGCTCACCGACCTGGCGAAGCAGAACCAGATGGGCTCGGCCGAGGAGCTGCTGGAGGCGGTGGCCAAGAACGGGCTGACCGAGGAGCAGGCCCGCGCGCAGGTCGAGACCCAGGTCCTCGTCGAGCAGCTGGTCGCCGACGAGGACGGCGACGCCGAGCCGACCGACAAGGAGCTGCGCGCGCTCTACGCCCAGGCCAAGCAGCAGCAGGCGCAGTCGGGCCAGAAGGGCCAGAAGATCCCGCCCTTCGCCCAGGTGCGCTCGCAGCTCGCGGAGCAGGCCAAGGCCGAGCAGGTCGGCAAGGTCGCCCAGGCCCTCGTCGACGACCTCCGCAAGGACGCGGACATCACGATCAACCTGTGAACATCAGGGGGCGGTGGGCTCCAGCAGCGTGTCCACCGCCGCCAGGAACTCCGTGCGGTTGAAGGGCTTGGGGAGGAAGGCCGCGTGCTCGTGGGCGACCTCCAGGTCGCCCGACATGAGCAGGACCTTGGTCGCCGGGCTGGTGCGGCGCAGCTCTTCGGCCACCGCGAGGCCGGTCATCTGGGGCATGTGGTGGTCGAGGACGACGAGGTCGAAGTCCTGCTCGGCCGTCCGCGCGAGCACCTCGGCGCCGTCGCCGGCGATCGTGACGTCGTGCCCGGCACGCTCCAGCACGTGGCCGATGAAGTCGCGGATGTCGGGCTCGTCGTCCGCGACGAGAGTGCGCAGGGGCACGGACGGGGCCATGGGGTGAGTCTGGCCCGGAACGCGCGCGGGCGCGAGCCGGGGATCGTAGGGTTCCTCCCATGAAGGGCGTGGGTTTCGCGCTGGCATACGCGCTGCTCACGCTGGTGGGTCGTGCAACGGCCGGGGACGGTCAGATCGTCAGCCTGGTCTGGCCGGCGTCGGGCGTGGCCGTCCTGTGGCTCCTCGCGGAGCCACCGCGCCGCGCCCCGTGGGTCCTCGCGCCGTTGATGGCCGTGCACGCGGTCATGGTCTTCGCGACCGGGGTCTCGCCCGTGCTGGCGTTCTTCGGCTCGTTGTCGGTCACCGTCCAGACGGCCGTGATCGGGCTGCTCGTGCGCCGCTGGTGCCCGACGCTCCTCGGCGCGGGCGGCACCGCCAGTCTCCGCTCGCCCCGCAACCTGGTGGCGACCGGCGCGGCCGCGGCGGCCGGCTGTGCGATCGGAGGGCTGATCGGCCCGGTCGGGCTGTGGCTCGACGGGGAACCGGTGACCTATGTGACCGCGGTGGCCTGGTTCGCCCGCCACGTGGCGGGGGTGCTGACGGTCGGCGCGGTCGGCCACCTGGCCTGGGAGTGGCGTACGCAGCCCGTCCCCGCGCGGGTCCGTGGCGGGAGCAGCGCGGAGTTCGTGCTGCTGTCGCTCGGCTCGATCGCGGTCACGATCGTGCTGTTCCTCCAGCCCTACCCGCTGGTCTTCCTCGTGATCGCGCTGGCTGTGTGGTCGGCCGCCCGCTTCCGCACCTTCCCGGCGTCGGTCCTGTGCCTGGTGCTCGGTGCCGTCGCGCTGACGCTCACCCTCGCCGGCCACGGCCCCTTCGCCCGCCTCGACGACCCGGTCGCCGAGGCCCTCGTCTCGCAGCTCTTCATGGTCTCGGTGATGCTCACCGGGCTGGGCGTGGGGGCGCTGGGGGACCGGATCGACGAGCTGTTCACCACCGCGACGCGCGCCCGCGAGCAGGCAGCCCTGCAGGCCGAGCTGCTCGGCGAGATGACGGAGAGCATGGGCGAGGGCCTCGTGGTGCTCGGCACGCAGGGGCAGGTCGAGCGCAGCAACGGGGCGAGCCGCCGGCTCGCGCACCGGGTCAGCCCGGGAGCCGAGGACGCCGACGCACTGGCCGAGCTCGTGGAGCTGCTGCTCGACCCGGCCCCCGAGAACAGCGGGGCCGCCCGAGCCGAGCTGGGTGTCGGCGACGTGGTCGTCCCGCTGCCCAACGGCGAGGAGATCGTGCTCGCCGTCTCCCGGGCGCCCCTGTCCGTCCGGGCCGACGCCGGCGGACGTACGGGCGTGCTGCTGGTGCTGCGGGAGGTCACCGAGCACCGCTCCGGCCTCCGCCCCCTCGCCGACTTCGCCTCGACAGCCGCCCACGACCTGCGCGGACCCCTGTCGGCCATCCGGTCGTGGCTCTCCCTCGCGGTCGAGGACGTCGAGCCCGCCTCCGATGCGCTGATGCCGATGCGTCGCGCCGAGCGGGCCGCCGAGCAGATGGCGGACCTGATCGACGACCTCCTCGAGCACGCCCTGGCCGAGTCGGGCGACCTCGCTGCCCGCGACGTCCCGCTGGGCGGGCCCGACGGGGTGCTCGCCCAGGTCGGCGCCCTGCTGGGCCCCGACGACCTACTCGAGGTGCTCGACGGGGCGCCCTCGGTGCACGCGGACCCGGTGGCCCTGCGCCAGCTGTTCGGCAACCTGGTCGGCAACGCCGTCAAGTACGCCAAGCCCGGACAGCACGCCACCATCCGGGTGCGCGCCCAGCAGCAGGGGGCGCGGGTGGTGGTCGAGGTCGAGGACAGCGGCGTCGGTGTCGATGACGCCGACCGCGCCCTCATCTTCCAGCGCTTCCACCGCAGCGGAGCCGTGCGCGCGCACTTCCGCGGCACCGGGATGGGCCTGTCGATCTGCCAGTCGATCGTGCAGCGGCACGGCGGGACGATCGAGTGCGTCGCCACCGCGCCCGGGACCGGGTCGGTGTTCCGCTTCGACCTCCCGGCCGCCGAGGACTGAGTCGCCCTGGGTTGCGATCCCCGGGTACCCGGGGAAGCTGGAGCCTCCAGTGCGAAGTTTCGGGGGTGAGGCTCCAGCTTGGGGGGTTATCCGGGGATCGCGACGAGCGGCGGCCACAGGGGGGTCAGACGTTGCGGCGGTACTGGCCGCCGACCTCGAAGAACGCCTCGGTGACCTGCTGGAGCGAGCACACGCGGGCGGCGTCCATCAGGACGGCGAAGACGTTGTCGCCAGAGATCGCGGCGTCCTTGAGCCGGGCCAGGGCCTCCTGGGCCTCGGCGCCGTGCTCGGCCTGGAAGGCGCGCACGCGCGAGAGCTGCGACTCCTTCTCGGCGTCGGTCGCGCGGGCGAGCTCGATCTCCTTGGGCTGGGCGTCCGCCGCCGACTCCTTGACGAAGGTGTTGACCCCGATGATCGGCAGCGAGCCGTCGTGCTTGCGGTGCTCGTAGAGCATCGACTCGTCCTGGATCCGGCCCCGCTGGTAGCCGGTCTCCATCGCGCCCAGCACGCCGCCGCGCTCGTTGATCGAGTCGAACTCGGCGAGCACGGCCTTCTCGACCAGGTCGGTGAGGTCGTCGATGATGAAGGAGCCCTGGAGCGGGTTCTCGTTCATCGCCAGGCCCCACTCGCGGTTGATGATCAGCTGGATCGCCAGCGCGCGGCGTACGGAGTCCTCCGTCGGGGTCGTGACCGCCTCGTCGTAGGCGTTGGTGTGCAGGCTGTTGGCGTTGTCGTAGATCGCGATGAGCGCCTGCAGCGTGGTGCGGATGTCGTTGAAGTCCATCTCCTGCGCGTGCAGCGACCGGCCGCTCGTCTGGACGTGGTACTTCAGCTTCTGCGAGCGCTCCGAGGCGCCGTACTTCTCCTTCATCGTGACCGCCCAGATGCGACGGGCGACCCGGCCGAGCACGCTGTACTCGGGGTCCATGCCGTTGGAGAAGAAGAACGACAGGTTCGGCGCGAAGTCGTCGATCTTCATGCCGCGCGCGAGGTAGGCCTCGACGTAGGTGAAGCCGTTGGCGAGGGTGAAGGCCAGCTGGCTGATGGGGTTCGCCCCGGCCTCGGCGATGTGGTAGCCGGAGATCGACACCGAGTAGAAGTTGCGCACCTGGTGGGCGATGAACCACTCCTGGATGTCGGCCATCATCCGCAGCGAGAACTCGGTGGAGAACAGGCAGGTGTTCTGGCCCTGGTCCTCCTTGAGGATGTCGGCCTGCACGGTGCCGCGGACGTTGGCGAGGGCGTACGCCGCGAGGGTGGCGCGCTCCTCCTCGGACGGCTCGCGGCCCTCCTTCTCGCGGAAGGCGTCGACCTGCTGGTCGATGGCGGTGTTGAGGAAGAACGCCAGCACGGTGGGGGCCGGGCCGTTGATCGTCATGCTCACGGAGGTCGTGGGCGAGACGAGGTCGAAGCCGTCGTACAGCGCCTTCATGTCGTCGAGCGTCGCCACGCTCACGCCCGAGGTGCCGACCTTGCCGTAGACGTCGGGGCGCGGGTCGGGGTCGCGGCCGTAGAGGGTGACGGAGTCGAAGGCGGTCGAGAGGCGGGTCGCGTCGTTGCCCTGCGACAGGATCTTGAAGCGACGGTTGGTGCGGGCCGGGTCGCCCTCGCCGGCGAACATCCGGGCCGGGTCCTCGTTGTCGCGCTTGAACGGGAAGACGCCGGCGGTGAAGGGGAAGTAGCCGGGCAGGTTCTCGTTGCGCCAGAAGCGCACCAGCTCGCCGTGGTCGGCGAAGCGCGGCAGCGCCACCCGCGGGATCTTGTTGCCGCTCAGCGACTCCTTGGTGAGCTTCGTGTGGATCTCCTTGTCGCGCACCACCACGACCTGCTCGTCGCCGGAGTAGGACTCGACGACGGCCGGCCACGCGGCGATCTGGTCGGCGACCTCGTGCGGCACGGTCTTGCGGGCGTCGTCGAGGAGCCGCTCGACGTCGGCGCTCCCCTCCAGCTCGGCCGCGACGGCCTCGATCCGCTGCAGCCGGCGCGCCGCCTCGGCCAGCTCGGACGTACGCGCGTGGTAGCCGCGGACCGTCTCGGTGATCTCGCTCAGGTAGCGCACCCGGTCGGCCGGGACGACCTGCCGGATGCCGGAGGAGTGGCGCACGTCGACGTGCGGCAGCGTGCCCTCGGTGACCTCGAGCCCGGCGTCGGCGAGCTCGCCGCGCAGGTGCTGGTAGAGCGCGGTGACGCCGTCGTCGTTGAAGGTCGCGGCACTGGTGCCGAAGACCGGCATGTCACTGGGCTGCTTGCCGAAGGCGTTGCGGTTGCGGACCAGCTGGCGGCCCACGTCGCGCAGCGCGTCCTTGGCGCCGCGGCGCTCGAACTTGTTGATCGCGACGGTGTCAGCGAAGTCGAGCATGTCGATCTTCTCCAGCTGCGAGGCGGCGCCGAACTCCGGCGTCATGACGTAGAGCGAGTGGTCGACCAGGGGCACGATGCCGGCGTCGCCCTGCCCGATTCCGGGCGTCTCGACGATGACGAGGTCGTGGCCGGCGGCCTTCATCACGTCGATGACGTCGGCCAGGTGGTCGGGCACCTCGTGGGCGCCGCGGGTGGCGAGCGAGCGGAAGAAGACCCGGTCGCCGTCGAGGGCGTTGGCGCGGATGCGGTCCCCGAGCAGGGCGCCGCCGCCCTTGCGGCGGGTCGGGTCGACCGCGATGACGGCGATCCGGAGCTTGTCCTGCTGGTCGGTGCGGAAGCGGCGCACGATCTCGTCGGTCAGCGACGACTTGCCCGAGCCGCCGGTGCCGGTGATGCCGAGCACCGGCACGACGCGGCGCCGGGCTGCCGCGCGGAGCTCGGTCAGCATCGCCTCGTCGAGGCGGCCGTCCTCGGCGCCGGTGATCGCGCGGGCGACGGCGAAGCGGTCGCCGGTGAGCACCTGCTCGACGGTGACGGCCTGGTCGGCCCAGAGGTCGATGTCGCAGTCGGCGACGACGGAGTTGATCATCCCGACGAGGCCCATCTTCTGGCCGTCCTCGGGGGAGAAGATCGTCACGCCCGACGCGCGCAGACGCGTGATCTCCGACGGCACGATCACGCCGCCGCCACCGCCGACGACCTTGACGTGGCCGGCACCGGCCGCGCGCAGCGACTCGACGAGGTACTCGAAGTACTCCACGTGCCCGCCCTGGTAGGACGACACGGCGACGCCCTGCACGTCCTCCTCCAGCGCGGCGTCGACGACCTCCTGCACGGAGCGGTTGTGCCCGAGGTGGATGACCTCGCAGCCCTGGCTCATGAAGATCCGCCGCATGATGTTGATCGACGCGTCGTGGCCGTCGAACAGGCTCGAGGCGGTGACGAGGCGGATCGGGTGCGTGGGGGTGTGCAGGTCGGCCATGGGGAGATAGTAGGACATCCAACTAATTACCCGCGAGTCACAAGCTGCTGCCCTCGGGTTTCCCCGCAGAGGCGGGGAAACCCGAACTCCTGGTGGCGTGCAAACCCCGAGATGTTCGAAGTTCCCCGCAGAGGCGGGGAAACCGAGACGGCGGCCTCAGAAGGAGTCGCCGAGCCCCGTCCGCAGCGCCGTCAGCCTGTCGGTCAGCTCGCGTACGTCGCCCTCGGGCAGGCCTGGGGTCTCGAAGACCTCGCCGTTGAGGGCGGCCGTCGCCTCCTCGACGGCCTCGCGGCCGGACTCGGTGAGCACCGCGAGGACCACCCGCTTGTCCTGGTCGCCGCGCACGCGCTCGACGTAGCCCTGGGCGACGAGCCGGTCGACGGCGCTCGTCACGCTGGTCGGGTGCACCTGCAGGAGCGACCCGAGCCGCGACATCGGCATCGCCGCGTCGCGGGCGAAGGACAGCAGTCGCAGCACCTCGTAGCGGGCGAAGGTCAGCCCGCGCGGACGGAGCACGGCGTCGATGCGCTCCATCAGCAGCTGCTGCGCGCGCACCACCGAGGTCACCATCGCCATCCCGTCGGCGGCGTCGGGCCAGCCGTGAGCCACCCACTGGCGGTGGGCCTCGTTGATCGGGTCGCGGGTCATGCGTGGAGGTTAGCCAGCACTGCGTGTGCCTCGACCATCGCCGGGCCGTACCAGGTCAGCAGCCGCCCCGACACCAGCCGCGTCGGGGTGGTGAAGGCCTCGGGCCCGTCGTCGGCGGTGAAGACGTACGGCTCGTCCGGCAGCAGTACGACGTCCGCGCCGGCGCGGTCGATGTCCTCGGGCGTGAGCGCCGGATAGCGCCCGTCACGGCCGGCCAGCACGTTGACCAGCCCGGCCCGGGTGAGGAGGTCGTCTGTGTAGGTCGGCGACCCGACCACCATCCACGGGTCGCGCCAGATGGGCACGGCGACCGAGAGCCGCGGCGCGACCGGCTGCGACCAGAGCGAGCGGGCCTCGACCAGCCACGGCGGGTCGGCCAGGCCGAGGGCGGTCGCGAAGAGCCGCGACATCGAGGCGAGCGACTCCTCGACGGTCTCGATGCGGGTGACCCAGACGGCGGTCCCGGCCTCGCGCAGCCGGCGTACGTCGAGCTCGCGGTTCTCCTCCTGGTTGGCCACCACGAGGTCGGGCGAGAGGGCCCGGATGGCAGCCAGGTCGGGGTTCTTGGTGCCGCGGACGCGGGCCACGTCGAGGTCGCCCGGGTGCGTGCACCAGTCGGTCGCACCGACCAGGAGGCCGGGCGCCGAGGTGGCGATCGCCTCGGTCAGCGAGGGGACGAGCGAGACCACGCGGGCGGCGGGAGCCGACAGCGGGACGTCGGCTCCGAGGTCGTCGCGCATGGCACGAGGCTAGTCACATCGCACCGGGTCGGCCCACACGACCGGGGGATGCTCGCCGGCCCGTCGTCGTGATGGAGTTGTGCCATGAGCAAGCACGCCCTGACCCGGATCGGGCTCCCGGTCGACGGTGCGGAGCGGGCGACGGCGGAGGGGTGGACCTTCCCGGCGCGCAGCCCGGCGACGGGCGAGGTGCTGTGGGACGTCCCCGATGCCGGGGTCGTCGACGCCCACGCCGCCGCCCAGGCCGCGTGGCGCGCCTTCCACGAGACGACGTGGACCTCGGACCGGGCGCTGCGGTCCCACGTCGTCGGGCGCTTCCAGGGCGCGCTCGCCGAGCGTGCGGACGAGCTCGCCCTGCTGCTGGCGGCCGAGACCGGTGTCCCGGTCGCCCTGCGCGCGGCCCATCTCGACGCCCCGATCGCCGGGCTCCTCGCGGAGCCCGAGCAGGCGCCGGGCGTCACGGCAGTGGTCACGCCCGCCACCTCCCCCCTGGCCGTCGCGATCGAGGAGATCGGCCGGGTGCTCGTCTCGGGCGGCACCGTCGTGCTCAAGCCGGCACCCGAGGCGGCGAGCGCCGCCCTCGAGATCGGCCGGATCGCCCTCGACACCCTGCCCAGCGGAGTGCTCAACGTCGTCTCCACGCGTGACGTCGACGTCGCCATCGCGCTGACCCTCGACCCTCGCATCGACGAGGTGTCCTTCACCGGGTCGGCGGTCGCCGGCGAACGGGTGCGCGACGCGGCCGAGCGCGCGGGCAAGCGCGTACGCCTCGACACCGGCGGCCCGCTGACCATCCACGCCGCCGACGACGACGACCTCGCCGCCGTCGTGTCGGCGGCAGCAATCACCATCGCCGCCAATGCCGGGCAGGGCTGCCGGCTCCCGGCCAGCGTCGTCGTGCCGGCGCACCGCTACGGAGAGGCCCTCGACGCCGCGGTGCAGACGATGCGGGACGTCGTGGTCGGCGACCCCGCCGAGCCCGACACCCTCTGCGGTCCGCTGCGCTCGCAGGTGGCGCGCGACCGGGTGCTGCGCTACGTCGCGCTCGCCCGCTCCGAGGGCGGCGAGGTCGCGCTGGGCGGCGAGCGACTCGACCGCGACGGCTGGTGGGTCGCGCCGACCGTCATCGGTGGCCTGTCGGGTCAGTCGCGGCTGGTGCGCGAGGAGGTGCTGGGTCCCGTCCTCATGGTCGTGGCCGGCGACTGAGCCGGGAGCAGGTCAGTCGTCGTCGAGGTGCGGGTCGGCCAGGAGGTACTGGGTGAGGGGGCCCTGGCGTCGCCGGTCGTGGTGACGCACCGGCTCCGGCACCATGCGGCCCTCGGCCGAGTCCCAGAACCGGTCGACCCGGCGGGCGACGGCGCGCGCGAGGTGGCCGACCACGCCCTGGTGCGGGATCCACGGGTGGGGCCGCGTGGGCGAGACGAGCTCGGCGTGGTGGAGCCGGGTCCCCAGGTCCCGGGGGTCGTCCGGCTCGGCAGCGAGCAGGGCGTCGGCGAGCCGCACCTCCAGGCGGGTGACGGCGTCGAGCTCGTGACGTACGTCCTCCCAGATCGACGGCCACGGACGCGCCACCGCCAAGGTAGAGCCGTAGAGCTTGGCCTTCACCTGCGCGAGCGACTCCTCGTAGGCGCGGCTGGCCGCGAGGAACTCGTGGGCGAGGTCGTGCCCGTCGGGAAGGTGCCGCACGAGGGGCGCGATCGCGTCGACCATCGCGGCGTTGTGCCGGCTGGCCGCGGCCAGGAACGTGTCGATCGCCGTGTAGTGGTCGCGGGGGTGGCCCAGGTCGGGGCGTGCGCCGGCGGCGATGTCGAGGCGCTGCCGCAGGTCGTGGTGGATGCTCTCGAGGTCGTGGGCGAGGGTGATCACGGCGATCATCTCCTTGGGGAGCCGTGTCCCTCCAGTCTTGCTCGCCCGGCACCGATCACAAGGACCGCGGACCGGTGCTCTCCCGGCGCATCGGCACGTGCATGACGCCGTCCTCGTCGAACTCCGGCCCGGTGACCTCGAAGCCGTAGGCCGCGTAGAAGCCGGTCAGCCCGGTCTGGGCGTCGAGGCGCACCTCGCGGTCGCCGCACAGGACCATCGCCTCGTCCATGAGGAGGGCCGCGAGACCGCGACCGCGCGCCTCGTGGGCCACGACGACGCGGCCGATGCGCGCCCAGTCGCCGTCGTCGACGACGCGCAGGGTGCCGACGACCCGGTCGTCCTCGTCGAGCAGCACGACGTGGCGCGTCGCCTCCTCGAGGTCGCGCCCGTCGAGGTCGGGGTAGGGGCAGTCCTGCTCGACGACGAAGACCTGCTGGCGCAGTCGCCACACGTCGTACGCCGTGCGCGCGGGGAGGTCGTCGAAGCCGACCGTGAGCACCGTCATCCCACTCACCGGACGAACTCCACGACCTGCCGGAAGGCCCGGGCGCTCTCGGGGGTGAGCGGCAGCAGGCCGTAGACGTGGATCAGGTCGGGCTCCTCGATCGACGTGAGGTCCCACCCGGCCTCGGCGGCGCGACGCACGAGCAGCCGGCAGCCGGGGTGGAGGAGGTCGCGGGTGCCGTGGAGCATGAGCGCACGCGGCAGCCCGGCCAGGTCGGCGAGCGCCGGGGACACCTCAGGGCGGCCGAGGTCGTCGGGCGAGCCCGCCCACCAGCCGGCGTACGCCTGGAGCTTGCCGATGAACAACCACGGGTCGATCGCGTCGACGTCGTGCGTCTCGGGGGTCGAGGTGGTGAGGTCGACCCAGGGCGCGTGCATCACCAGAGAGGTCGCCGGCGCCAGGCCGCGGTCGCGCATCGACAGGGCCATGGCGAGGGCCAGGCCGCCGCCCGCCGAGTCGCCGGCGAGCACGGCCCCGCCGTCCTCTCCTGCCCAGTGCGCGGCGTCGGCGACCAGTGCGTCGTGGGAGTCGGCCCACGTGTGCTCGGGGGCCAGCGGGTAGTCGGGCATGACGATCCGCGCGCCGATCGCGGCGGCCAGGCGGGTGGCGTAGCGGACGTGGAAGGCGTCGATCGGGGCCATGTAGCCGCCACCGTGGACGTAGTAGAGCGTGCGGTGCACGCGGCCCGAGCGCGGCGTCAGGACATAGGAGGGAAAGCCGATGTCGGCGACCTCGACGTCCCACTTCTTCCTGAAGCCGGGCGTGGCCCGGACCGGCAGCGAGCGGTCGAGGGTGCGGTGCCAGGCCTCGACCCGCGCGCGCTCGGCCGGCTCGGTGTCGAGGTCGCGGGACTTGCGCACCTTCGGGATCAGGGTGGCCAGCAGGTCGTGGCGGAGGCTCGGCATGGGCCCGACCATAGGCCGTCTCGAGCGGACATATGGCCGCTCGAGTCCCGGCATGCCGGGCGACGAGCGGCCATATCCCGTTCCCAGATACGATGGACGGCACAGACAGGGGAGCACGTGCAGGCGTGCTGAGAGTGCGGACCAGCCGCAGACCCTCCGAACCTGATCCGGCTAGCACCGGCGATAGGGAGTCCAGATGACGCACGCACCCGTCCGCGCTGCCCTCGGCAGCACCCTCGCGGCCCTCGCACTGACGAGCTGCAGCCTCACCGGCGGCAGCAGCGGGCCCACCGCCACCGAGGAGTCGGCCACCGGTGACACCTCCGGGAACACCGGCGGCACGGTGGTGCTCGCCACCCACGAGTCGTTCCACCTGCCCAAGAAGCTGGTGAGGGCCTTCGAGGCCGAGACCGGCTACACGCTCGAGGTCCGCGCCGCCGGGGACGCCGGCACCCTGGCCACCAAGCTCAGCCTCACCGCCGACAACCCGATCGCCGACGCGGCCTTCGGGATCGACAACACCTTCGCCTCGCGACCGCTGGGGGAGGGCGCCTTCGCCGAGGTGACGCCGTCGGTGACCCCGCCGGAGGAGTACGCCCTCGCCGACGGTGGCGACCGCCTCGTCCCGATCGACTCCGCGAGCGTCTGCGTCAACGTCGACACCGCGTGGTTCGACGAGGCGGGGATCAAGCCGCCGGAGACGCTCGACGACCTCACCGACCCGGCGTACGCCGACCTGCTGGTGACGCCGGGTGCCTCGACGAGCAGCCCGGGCATGGCCTTCTTCCTCGCCACCGTCGCCGAGCACGGCGACGACTGGCCGTCCTACTGGACCGACCTGCTCGCCAACGGTGCCAAGGTCGTCGACGGCTGGGAGGACGCCTACTACGGCGACTTCACCGCCGGGTCGAAGAACGGCACCCGGCCGATCGTGGTGTCCTACGACTCCTCGCCGGCCTTCACCGTCAGCGGCGGCAGGTCCACGACGGCGGCCCTGCTGGACACCTGCTTCCGCCAGGTGGAGTACGCCGGCGTGCTGGCCGGCGCCGACAACCCCGACGGCGCCGAGGCGCTGGTCGACTGGCTGCTGAGCGACGAGGTGCAGAGCGCGCTGCCGGAGTCGATGTACGTCTTCCCGGTGATGCCGGACGCGGCCATCCCGGCCGACTGGGCGAAGTTCGCCCCCCAGCCGACCGACCCCTACGAGGTCTCGCCGGAGGACATCGCGGCCAACCGCGAGAAGTGGCTGACCGAGTGGACCGACGTCGTGTCGCGTTGAGCACCCCACGACGTTCTTCTCCTCCGCTGCGCTCCTCCGAACAACGCCGCGGGGACCCCGCATGATCCCGGCATGAGGCGCATCGCCGGCCTCCTCCTCCTGGCCGCCGGGCCGGTGCTGGTGCTCGGCGTCCTGTTCGTCCTGCCGGTGACCGGCATGGTCGGCGAGGGCTTCGTGGTCGACGGCCGCTTCGCGCCGGACGCCGTGCTCGACGTGCTGGCCCGGCCGCGGGTGCACCGCGTCGCCTGGTTCACCGTGTGGACCTCCGGTGTCGCGACGCTGCTGGCGGTCGTCCTCGGCCTGCCGGCGGCGTACGCCCTCCACCGGCTCGCGCTGCCAGGCCGGGCCGCGGTCCGGGCCGCGCTGCTGGTGCCGTTCGTGCTGCCCACGGTCGTCGTCGGGGTCGCCTTCCGCCAGCTGCTGGGGGAGGGCGGGCCGCTCGGCTTCCTGGGGCTCGACGGCACCCCGGTCGCCATCGTGTGCGGCCTGGTCTTCTTCAACGTCGCCGTCGTCGTGCGCACGGTCGGGGTGGCGTGGGAGTCGCTCGACCCGCGCCCGGGGCAGGCCGCCGCCGCCCTCGGCGCGACGCCGTGGCAGGTCCTGTGCACGGTGACCCTGCCGGCGCTGCGGCCCGCGATCGTCGGCGCGGCCAGCATCGTCTTCCTCTTCTGCGCCACGGCCTTCGGCATCGTGCTCACGCTCGGGGGGGTGCGGCACGCGACCGTCGAGACGGAGATCTACCTGCTGACGACGACCATCTTCGACCTGCCGGCGGCGGCGGCCCTCTCGGTGCTCCAGATCGTCGTCGTGGTGGGCCTCCTGGCCCTCGCCGCGCGGCTGCGGGCGACGCCCGACCCGACGGCCCACCGCACGACCACCCCGGCGCGTGTCGTACGCCGCAGCGACACCGCCGTCGTCGTCGCGACGCTGCTGGTGCTGACCGCGATGCTGCTGCCGATCCTCACCCTGGTGCTGGGCTCGCTCAGCGTCGGTGAGGGCTGGGGGCTCGACAACTACCGCGCGCTGGCGACCACCGGCGGCGACCAGGCCCTGCTGGTGCCGGTCACGACCGCGCTGGTGACCAGCCTGCGCACCGCGGTCGACGCGACCTGGATGGCGCTGCTGATCGGGGTCCTGGTCTCGCTCATCGTCACCCGCCGCTCGCACTCGGTGGCCGAGCGGCGGGTGCGCTCGACGCTCGACGGCTTCTTCATGCTGCCGCTCGGGGTGAGCGCGGTGACGCTGGGCTTCGGGTTCCTCATCACCCTCGACCAGCCGCCGCTCGACCTGCGTGACTCACCGCTGCTGGTGCCGATGGCGCAGGCCCTGGTCGCGCTGCCCCTGGTGGTCCGCACGCTGACCCCCGTGCTCGGTGGCATCGACGACCGCCAGCGCCAGGCCGCCGCCTCCCTCGGGGCCTCGCCGGCCCGCACCCTGCTCACCGTCGACCTGCCGGTGGTGTGGAAGCCGGTGCTCGCCGCCAGCGGCTTCGCCTTCGCCGCGTCGCTGGGGGAGTTCGGCGCGACGTCGTTCCTCGCCCGCGACGACGCCCCGACCCTGCCCGTGGTGATCTTCCGGCTGATCGGGCACCCCGGCGAGATGAACTACGGCATGGCGCTCGCCGCCTCCGTCGTCCTCGCCACGGCGACGGCCGTGGTGGTGCTCGCCGTCGAGCGGCTGCGCGTGCCGGGTGTGGGAGCGTTCTGACGGTGCTCTCGATGAAGGACGTCACCGTCCGCTACGGCGAGACCGTCGCCGTCGACGACGTGTCCCTGGACCTCGCGACGGGCGAGGTGCTCGCCGTGCTCGGTCCGTCGGGTTGCGGCAAGTCGACGCTGCTGCGGGCCGTGGCCGGGCTCGAGCCGCTCTCGGCGGGCTCGATCGCGTGGGACGGCGCCGACCTGTCCGGCACGCCCACCCACAAGCGCGGCTTCGCGCTGATGTTCCAGGACGGCCAGCTCTTCGCGCACCTGAGCGTCGCCCGCAACGTGGCGTACGCCCTGCGTCTGCGGCGGGTGCCCTCGGCCCGCGCCTCCACCCGCGTGGGGGAGCTGCTCGACCTCGTCGGCCTGTCGGGCTACGACGACCGGCTGCCCGGGACGCTGTCCGGCGGCGAGCGGCAGCGCGTGGCCCTCGCCCGCGCCCTCGCCGTCGAGCCCCGGCTGATCCTGCTCGACGAGCCGCTGTCGGCCCTCGACGCGACGTTGCGCGAGCGGCTGGCCGGCGACCTGCGCGAGATCCTGCGCACCGCCGGCACCACGGCCCTCCTCGTGACGCACGACCACGAGGAGGCGTTCGCGCTGGCCGATCGGCTCGCGGTGATGCGCGACGGCCGCGTCGTGCAGTCAGGCGCGATCGACGAGGTGTGGCGCGAGCCCGTCGACGAGGAGACGGCGCTCTTCCTCGGCTACGCCCGCGTCCTGCGCGAGGACGCGGCAACGCGGGTGCTGACCGCGGCGGGGCTGCCCCCGGCGTACGCCGTCGCACTGCGCCGGTCGGCGCTCGTCGTCGACGCCGACGGACCGGTCCACGCGCGGGTCGAGGCGGCCCGCGTGACACCCGAGCAGGTGCGCCTCGTCGTGGCCGCGGACGGCATCGGCACGCTGGACGCCGTGGCCCCGCTGGGCAGCCGCGTCTCGCCCGGCGACGACGTCGCGCTGCGCGTCGATGTGACACGTCTCGCGGTCCTGCCGATCACCTCGGCTCCTTGACCCGTCCCTACACTGACCTGCGTGTACAGACCGGCCTATGCCCTGCTCGTAGGAGTCGCCGCCGTCATGGGCGCGCTGGCTCTGACGGCCGCGTTCGTGCTCGACCGACCGCTCGTCGACCCCGAGGGCTTCCTCGGCCCGTCGTGGCTCCGGCTGCCGCTGCTGGTGCTCGGCGCCTTCCTGCTCGACCTGCTGCCCCGCACGCTCTGGGCCTCGCGGATGAAGCCCGCGCTGATGCCCGACCTCGTCCGCGAGCGGGTGAGGTCGCACTGGGACCGCGAACGGATCATCCTGACGGTGCTGGGCCTGGTGTCGTTCTACATCACCTATGTCTGCTACCGGAACCTCAAGTCGTTCCTGCCCTTCATCATGGGCGAGGACAAGTACGACCGCGAGCTGCACCTCGTCGACCGGGCGCTGATGTTCGGCCACGAGCCGGCGACGATCCTGCACACGATCTTCGGCACCGGTGTCTCGGCGCACGTCCTGTCCACGATCTACCTGTGGTTCCTGCCGCTGGTGCCGCTGGCCCTCGCGGCCTGGCTGGTGTGGTCGCGCAACATCACCTTCGGCTACTGGTTCGCCACTTCGCAGTGCCTGGCCTGGGCGCTCGGCACCGCGTCCTACTACGCCCTGCCGACCCTCGGCCCCGGCTTCCAGTACAGCTACCTCTACGCCGACCTCCCCGACACCGGGTCGAGCGCGCTGATGGAGGCCTTGTCCTACGGGCGGTGGGGCGTGCTGCGCAACGGCGCGGAAGGAGCGGTCCAGTCGGTCGCGGGCTTCGCGTCGCTCCACGTCGCGATCACGCTGCTGGTCGCCCTGATGGTGCAGTACACCCTCCGCAACCGGATCCTGCACATCGTCTTCTGGGCCAACTTCGCGATCACCGTCGTCGCCACCCTCTACTTCGGCTGGCACTACATCGCCGACGACCTCGCCGGCGTGGTCATCGCCCTCTTCTCCTTCTGGCTCGGCGGCCTCGCCAGCGGGCAGAAGTTCGACCGGCACGGGCTCGCGTCCCACCCGACCTCGACCACCTCCCAGGTTCCCGTCGACGCCGAGTGAGCGTCGTACGCGCCGCCGCTGCCGCTGGCTGCCGACCTGCCGTCGGATTCCCCGGGTACCCGGGGATTCTTGCGGTTCCAGTGCGAAGTTTCGGGGTGGAGGCTCCAGTTTCCCCGGGTAGCCGGTGATTCCGACGCGGCCTCGGGCGGAGTCAATAGAACTACAGGTATGTAGTTTGCAAGTCGACACGCCGGACGAGAGTGAAAAAATTGAGGAAAGTGTTCCTTGTGTGACGAAAGTTCACTAACGTGCCTCGAGTTGCCCGTGCGAAGGGGAAGTCGCACGGGCCCGAGACCTCAGGGGAACCCCCGTGCCCTTCGCACCGCTCGACCAGCCACCGACGCCACGTCGTACGACGTCGCGCTGGGCGACGGCTGTCGTGCTGGTCGCCGGGCTCGCGCTGGGTGGCCACGGGGTGGCGTTCGCCGACGACAGCGGGTCGGACGGCGGGGTGCCCAGCGAGGCCGACATCGCGGCTGCCGAGAGGCAGGCCGCCGACAAGGGTCGTGACGTCGCCGCCGTGCAGGCCGACCTGATCCGCGCCAACCTGGCGCTGGAGAGCGCCGGCGACGCGGCCGCGCAGGCGGCCGAGGCCTGGAACGGCGCCCGCTGGCGGGCCGAGCAGGCCCGGGCCGACGCGACCGAGGCCGAGGCCGCGGCCGAGGCGGCCCGCCAGGACGTCGAGACGCAGCGCGAGCTCTACGCGGAGACGGTCGTGCGCTCCTACGAGGAGGCCTCGCAGGTGCAGGGCCTGGCTGCCGTGGTCGAGGCCGACGGCATCGAGACGCTCATCGACCGCACCGTCACCATGGGCAACACGTCCGAGGCGCTCGAGCGCCAGTACAGCTCCTACATCGCTGCGTCCGCGGTCGCGGACGTCACGGCGACCACCGCCGCACAGGCCTCGGACCGCGCGACCGCCGCCGAGCTCGAGGCCGAGCAGGCGCGCGACGCCGCGGCCGCCGCGGAGGCCGAGGCCGGCTCGCAGGCGGAGGCGATCGCCGCCACCAAGGCCGACCTGATCGCCGAGCTCGCCGAGCTCGAGGGCATCAGCGTGCGGCTGGCCGAGAAGCGCCAGTCCGCGCTCGAGGAGGCCGCCGCAGCGGCGGCCGCCGCGGCCGCCCAGGCCGAGGCGGAGGCACAGGCCCAGGCCGAGGCGGACGCCCTGGCCCAGCAGCAGGCCCAGCAGCAGGCCCAGCAGCAGGCCGCCACGCCGACGAGCGCGCCGACCCCCTCGAGCAACCCGACGCCGACCCCCTCGAGCAACCCGACGCCGAGCCCGAGCCCCAGCCCGACTCCCACTCCCAGTCCGACCCCGACGCCGACGCCGACCCCGACGCCGACGCCGACCGAGACGCCGACGCCCACCCCGACTCCGACCGAGACGCCGACCCCCACCCCGGTCCCGACGCCGCCCCCGCCGCCCCCCGCGCCGACGGGTGATGCGAGTGCGGCGATCGCCTTCGCGCGGGCCCAGATCGGCGAGCCCTACGAGTGGGGCGCCTCCGGCCCGAGCTCGTGGGACTGCTCCGGCCTCACCGCGGCCGCCTGGGCGCAGGGCGGCAAGGCTCTCCCGCACTACTCGGTCGCGCAGTACACCCAGTCCACCCGGATCAGCGCGAGCCAGCTCGCGCCCGGCGACCTGGTCTTCTGGGGCTCCTCGAGCAGCCCGAGCTCGATCTACCACGTCGCCCTCTACATCGGCGACGGCCAGATCATCCACGCGCCCCGCACGGGCCGCAACGTCAGCCAGGAGTCGATGTACTACTGGCGGGCACCCAACTTCTTCGCGCGCCCCTGATCGTGGGGAGGGGCGCGCGGATCACCTGACCTTGCGGGCGAACCTCGCGGCCAGCTCGCCGGGGTCGAGGTCGCCGTCCAGCACCAGGCGCGTCGGCCAGGCGGACGTGTCGATGTCCGACAGCTCCTCGAAGAGGGCCAGGTCCTTGGCGTAGACCTCGGCCAGCCGTGCCAGGTCGTCGGCGGTCGGCGCGGTGCCCGGGATCTGCTCGGCACCGGCGTGCCAGTTCTTCAGCGGTGGCACCCGTTCGAAGCGCGGCAGGTCGAGGAAGTCGGTCGTGCGGTGGATGGTCTGCTCGAAGTCGGCGAGCATCGAGCGCAGCTCGATGAGGAGCCACTGCTGGCGCGGGAAGAGCTCGAAGCCGCGCTGCAGCTGCTCGCCGTAGAAGCCGCGCGCGATGCCGGTCATGTGCCGCCACCGCATCGTCCTCACGCCGTCGGGGACCTCGTCGGGCAGCGAGGTGTGCGGCCACTCGGTGAGGAAGTCGGGCCAGTCGGGCCAGGCGAGGTTGCGCGAGCGCAGCATCACCCAGTGGGAGAACAGCCGCTCCAGGGGGTCACGGAAGACGGCGATGAGCGGCATGGCCGGGTCGTAGGCCCGCATCCGCTCCAGCGCGTGCGGCCAGTAGAGATAGGTGGGACTCGCGTCGCCGACCATCCGGTGGACCGCTGCGCGGCGCGGCGCGGTGTAGTCGCGGGCGTAGTCGGGCGCCGACCAGTCGACGGTCTCGTCGTCGAAGTAGTGGCGTTCCTTGTCCGGCGCCTGGCACACCAGCCGGTGCTGGTTGAGCGTGACGGCCAGTGTCGACGTGCCGCCCTTCTGCACGCCGACGATCGCGTAGTTGTACGCCATCTCGCCCAGAGGGGTGGCGGGACCGGAGGTGTTCATCGCGGTGAACCTACCCGCCCCACTACTTTGGGCCCATGACCACCGACGAGGTGCCCCCGATCTCCGACGAGATGCCCACCGTCGCGCCCGAGCAGCCCGCGGTCGCGAGGGTCGACGACGCCGGCACCCACGCCGACGACTCGGGCTACCGCCAGCCCGCCGTCGACGTCGACGCGCTCCGCACGCTCCTGGACGGCCGCTATCGCGAGGTGCGCGAGCTGGTGCGCGCCAACCTCGCCGAGCACGCGCAGATCCTGCTCGACCAGGAGCAGATGAGCACCGCCGACTTCCGCGAGCGGGTCAAGGACGTCGTGGTGATGATGGCCGAGACCGGGCAGACCGGCATGGGCTTCCCGGAGGAGTACGGCGGGGGCGGCGACATCGGCGCCTCGATCGCCGCCTTCGAGACCCTCGCCCTCGGCGACCTCTCGGTGCTGGTGAAGGTCGGCGTGCAGTTCGGCCTGTTCGGCGGCGCGATCCTCCAGCTCGGCACGAAGTCGCACCACGACGCCCACCTTGCCGACCTCGTGAGCGGCCGCACGATGGGCTGCTTCGCGATGACCGAGACCGGCCACGGCTCCAACGTGCAGGCACTCGGCACCGTGGCGACGTACGACGCCGAGGCCCAGGAGTTCGTCATCACGACCCCCGACGACGCGAGCCGCAAGGACTACATCGGCAACGCGGCGGCCCACGCCGAGCTCGCGGCCGTGTTCGCCCAGCTCGAGGTCGACGGCGTACGCCACGGGGTGCACGCCTTCGTCGTGCCGATCCGCTCCGGCGGCGAGGTCGTGGACGGCGTACGCATCGAGGACTGCGGTCCCAAGATGGGCCTCAACGGCGTCGACAACGGTCGCATCTGGTTCGACGGCGTGCGGGTGCCCCGCACCGCGCTGCTCAACCAGTTCGCCGAGGTGACCCCCGAGGGCCGCTACCTCTCGCCGATCGACAACCCCCACAAGCGCTTCTTCACGATGCTCGGCACCCTCGTCCAGGGTCGCGTCTGCGTGGGTGGGGCGGGCATCAACGCCGCCAAGGTCGCACTGACGATCGCCACCCGCTACGGGGTGCGCCGCCGCCAGTTCGAGGCGACCTCGCCCGACGAGGAGCAGCTGCTCCTCGACTACGGCATGCACCAGCGGCGGCTCTTCCCGCTGATCGCCCGGACGTACGCCCTCCACTTCGCGCAGGAGGTCGTGGCCGGGCAGCTGCACGATGTCTTCTCCGGCCCCGGCCCGACCGAGGAGGGGGGCCACGAGCACGCCCGCCGGATGCTGGAGTCGCGCGCCGCGGGCACGAAGGCGCTCGGCACCTGGCACGCGACCCGCACGATCCAGGAGTGCCGCGAGGCGTGCGGCGGCGCGGGCTACCTCAGCGCCAACCGGTTCACCGCGCTCAAGGCCGACACCGACGTCTTCACCACCTTCGAGGGCGACAACCACGTCCTGCTCCAGCTGGTCGCCAAGGGCCTGCTCACCGACTACGCCGGCGAGTTCGAGGACATGGACCAGCTCGGCATGGCCCGGTTCGTGGCCGGCCTCGCCGTCGAGACCGTCGTCGAGCGCACCGCCGTGCACAAGCTCGTGCAGTCCGTGCGCGACCTGCTCCCGGGGGGCGACACGTGGGACCAGGAGGCCGGCCTCCTCGACCCCAACTACCAGCTCGCGATGCTGCGCTTCCGCGAGGAGCACATGATCGGGGGAGTCGCCCGCCGGCTCAAGCGCGGCATCGATCAGGGGATGAACCCCGGCGCCGTCTTCTCGCGGGTGCAGGACCACGTCATCGCCGCCGCTCGGGCGCACACCGAGCGCCTGGTGCTGGAGGCGTTCGTGGCCAAGACGGCGGCGCTGCCCGACGGCGACCTCAAGGTCGTGCTCAACCTGCTCTGCGACCTGCACGCGCTCACCACGATCGAGGCCGACCGGGCCTGGTTCATGGAGCACGGCCGCCTCTCCAGCGCGCGGTCCAAGGCGATCAGCCGCGAGGTCAGCGCGCTGTGCCGCAAGGTCCGCCCGCTCGCCGTCGACCTCGTCGACGCCTTCGGCGTGCCGGAGGAGATGCTGCGGTCCCGGGAGCTCCTCGGGTGAGGTTCCCCGGGCTGGGTGGCTGGAGCGAGGACCCTCTGTGGTCCTACGTCTACCCCTGGCTCGTCGAGCACGAGCGCATCGGCGCCGTGGCCTGGCGGGCCGGCACGGGAAGCGACCTGGCGCTGCTGCGCGACGCCGCGGCCGAGCTCGGCACCCTGCCCGCCGGCACCCGGGTCCTCGACGTCCCCACCGGCTCGGGCGTCGCGCTGCGCGGCCTGCGTCCGGGGCAGGGCGTGGACCTCGTCGCGGCCGACATCTCCGCCACCATGCTCGGGCGCGCGATGGCCTCGGCGAGGAGGCTCGGTGTCGACGACCAGGTGACACCGGCCGTCGCCGACGTGGCGGAGCTGCCCTTCGGCGACGGCTCGTTCGACCTGGTCGTGTCGTTCACCGGCCTGCACTGCTTCCCCGACCCGCACCGCGCGATCGAGGAGATGGTGCGCGTCCTGGCCGCGGGCGGGGCGATCACCGGCAGCTCGCTCTTCACCGACACCGGGCCGCGCTACGAGCCCCTGCGTCGCGTCGGCACCCGGGCGGGCATCCTCGGGCCCATGTGCACCTCGACCGAGGCCCGCGCCTGGTTGCGGGACGCCGGCTGCGACCACGTCGACCTGACGCTCCACGGCGGACTCGGCTACTTCCGCGCGACCAAGGAGGAGATGGGATGACCTTCGGTGGACTGCCGACGCGGTGGGAGCCCGCCGGCGCGAGCCGCGGCGTCGCTCTGGTCGTCCCCGGCCGGGCCTACCCGCCCAGCGCGCCGTTGCTCGAGCTCGCCCGCCGTGCCCTGCTCCAGCACGGCTTCACCGTGCAGCAGCTCTGGTGGGACTCGACGACCCGCGGCGACGAGGACGCCGAGCCGTGGGTACGCCGTCACGTCGAGGCCGCGCACGCCGAGGAGGACGCCGACCACGTGCTGCTGGTCGGCAAGTCGCTCGGCACCCACGCCGCGTCGTACGCCGCCGAGCGCGGGCTGGACGCGATCTGGCTGACCCCGCTCCTCACCGTGCCGGCGCAGGCCGAGGCGATCGCCGCCAACGCCGGCCGGCAGCTCCTCGTCGGCGGCCTGGAGGACGGGCTCTGGGACACCGAGATCGCGCGCGAGCTCGCCGACGCGGGCTGCGACGTGCTCGAGGTGGCCGACGCCGACCACAGCATGGGCACCGACGACGCCGTGCGCACCGCCGAGATCCACCTCGAGGTCGCGCGGGCCGTCGAGGCGTACCTGTCACAGATCTGACGCGGCCGGTGTCTCCATGTCATCCGGTCCCCACAGATGGAGAGATGACATGACCAGCAGCTTCAGGATCCCGCCTGCCAGGCTCGACGGCGCCTACGGAGCGGTGATGACCCGCGTCGCGAGGCGGATGTGGGGCAAGGTCCCCGACAACGCCTACGTCCTGTGGCACCACAAGCCCGTGCTCAAGGCGGTGTTCGGCTTCGAGCAGAAGGTCGGCAGGTGGAAGGCCCTCGACCCGCACCTCAAGACCTACGCCGAGATGGCGAGCGCCGGCGCGATCGGCTGCTCGTGGTGCCTGGACTTCGGCTACTTCCTGGCCCACACCAAGGGCCTCGACGAGAGCAAGGTGCGCGAGGTGCCGCGTTGGCGGGAGTCGCAGGTGTTCACCGGCCTCGAGCGCGAGGTGATGGCGTACGCCGAGGCGATGACCGCGACGCCGCCCGAGGTCACCGACGAGATGGTCGCCAGCCTCGACCGCCAGCTCGGCCACGCCGCCGTCGTCGAGCTCACGATGATGGTGGCCGTGGAGAACGAGCGGTCGCGCTTCAACTCGGCCATGGGCCTGGCGAGCCAGGGCTTCAGCGACGTCTGCGAGCTGCCGCTGGCGCAGGCGGGGAGCATCACGACGTGAGCCTCGACCCCTTCCTCGAGCACCGCAACCTGCTCTTCACGGTCTCCTACGAGATGCTCGGCTCGGCGGCCGACGCCGAGGACGTGCTGCAGGAGGTCTGGCTGCGGTGGGCCGAGGTCCCCCACGAAGAGGTGCGCGACCCCCGCGCCTACCTCGTCCGGATGGCCACCCGGCTCTCGCTCAACCGGCTGCGGACGCTCTCGCGGCGCCGCGAGGACTACGTCGGCACCTGGCTGCCCGAGCCCGTGCTCACCGCCCCCGACGTGGCGCTGGACGTCGAGCTCGCCGACAGCGTCTCGACCGCGATGCTGCTGGTGCTGGAGACGCTGCCGCCGACCGAGCGGGCGGTGTTCGTGCTGCGCGAGGTCTTCGACGTGCCGTACGCCGAGATCGCGGAGGCGGTCGAGAAGTCCGAGCCCGCGGTGCGGCAGATCGCCGCCCGCGCGCGGGGGCACGTGGCCGAGCGCCGCCCGCGGGCCTCCGTCACCGCCGCCGAGCGCGACGCGGTCATCGAGCGGTTCCGCGCGGCGACCGAGACGGGCGACCTGCAGGGCCTGATGGACGTGCTCGCTCCCGACGTGGTGCTGATGACCGACGGCGGCGGCAAGGTCAAGGCCGCGCTCAACCCGATCTTCGGGCGCGACAAGGTCTTCCGCTTCCTCACCGCGGTCGCGCCGGACGCGCTCGAGCTCGAGCCGGTGTGGCTCAACGGGTCACCGGCGATCCATTTCGTGGTCGCCGGTCAGCGCGACGGCGTCGGCACCATGCTCGTGGAGGACGGCGTCGTGACCCGGCTGTTCCTGGTGCGCAACCCCGACAAGCTCTCCGCGGTCGCCACCCCCGTCGACCTCGCCCGCCTGTGACGGATCAGGCGTCCTCGCCGAGGCTGTCGTCGGCGAGGTTCTCGACGTCGTTGCCGTGGCCCTCGGTCTTGAACCGCTCGAAGGAGGCACGCACCTCGGCCTCGGCCTCGACGCGGCCGACCCAGTCGGCGCCCTCGACGGACTTGCCGGGCTCGAGGTCCTTGTAGACCTCGAAGAAGTGCTGGATCTCGAGCCGGTCGTACTTCGAGACGTGGTTGATGTCGCGCAGGTGCTCCAGGCGCGGGTCGTGCGACGGCACGCACAGCACCTTGTCGTCGCCGCCGGCCTCGTCGGTCATGCGGAACATGCCGATGGCGCGGCACTCGATGAGGCAGCCCGGGAAGGTCGGCTGCTGCAGGATCACGAGCGCGTCGAGCGGGTCGCCGTCCTGGCCGAGGGTGTTCTCGATGTAGCCGTAGTCGGCCGGGTAGGCGGTCGAGGTGAAGAGCATGCGGTCCAGGCGGATGCGCCCGGTCTCGTGGTCGACCTCGTACTTGTTGCGCTCGCCCTTGGGGATCTCCACCAGCACGTCGAACGTCAGCACGTCTTCCTCCACACTCCGGCACGTCATCGGGCCATCTCAGGGTCCTGCTCGCAGCCTCGAGCGGGAGCCCGAGGCGAAGGTCTGGGGGCAGTGTCCCGCACAATGGCCCCGATGCGCGAAGCGAGAGGGTCGAAACGTCGGCGACGTGAGGTACGCCACTCGCCGCGCCGCCGCGTCGCGACGTGGCTCCCGACGGTGCTCGTCCTCGCGCTGCTGGCGGCCGGGCTGGGGGCCTACCGCTTCGAGTGGGGCCAGCGCTACCTGCCGTGGCTGGCCGCCGACCCGGTCACCGAGCCCGAGGCCGTGCTGCCTCCGGCCGGGCTCGACCTGCCCGAGTGGACCGTCCCGGTCGCGGACGCCGAGGTCGTGGACACCGCGTCGGTGATCGCGCCCGGCAAGGTCGCCTCGGCGATGACCCCCGACCTGGCCGACCCCGACCTCGGGCGCCACGTCGTCGCCGCGGTGACCTCGCTGGCCCCCGGGTCCGAGGTCTGGACCGCGGGCGACGGGACCTACCTGCCGGCGTCCACCACCAAGCTGCTCACCCTGGGCGCAGCGCTCGCCACGCTCGGACCGGACCACACCTTCACCACGCAGGTGGTGCGCGGCCGCGGGCCGCGCGAGGTGGTGCTCGTCGGCGGCGGCGACCCGCTCCTGGCGAGCAAGCCCCTCACCCTCGCCGAGGCCGAGTCCACCTACCCCGCGCGCGCCGACGTCTCGTCGCTGGCGCTCGCCGCGGCCGAGGCGCTCGGCGGGAAGGGCCGGGTCAAGGTCCGCTTCGACGACTCCCGCTACACCGGACCGACCGACAACCCGGCCTGGCGTCGCGACTACGTCCCCGACGACATCGTCAGCCCGATCACCTCCCTGATGGTCGACAGCGGGATCGAGCCCGACGGGCAGTCCCGCTCCGACGACCCCTCCCTGGCTGCCGCCCGGGCCTTCGCGGCCGCCCTCGGCGCTGCGGGCCTGAAGGTGGTCGGCGAGCCCGAGCGGGTCGTCGTACCCGAGGGAGCCGAGCAGCTGGCCGCCGTCGACAGCGCGCCGCTCTCGGAGGTCGTGGAGCGGATCCTCGACGTCAGCGACAACGAGGGTGCCGAGGTGCTCGGCCACGAGGTCGGGCTCGCCACCGCCGGGACCGGCTCCTTCGAGGCGGGCGCCGCCGGCGTGCTCGCCACGCTCCGCGACCTCGGCATCGACACGACCGGCGACCGGCTGTACGACGGCTCCGGCCTGTCGCGTCGCAACCGGGTCAGCGCCACGACGATGCTCGCGCTGATCCAGCACGCGGCGGGACCGGACGGGGCCGACCTCCGCAACCTCGTCACCGGGATGCCGGTGGCCGGCTTCACGGGGTCGCTGACCTACCGCTTCGCCGAGGGCCCGGCCGTCGCGCGCGGCCTCGTGCGCGCCAAGACCGGCACGCTCACCGGCGTCCACGCCCTCGCCGGCATCGCGGTCGGTCGCGACGGTGAGCCGATGGCGTTCGTGCTCGCCGCCGACAAGGTGAAGCCGGAGGACACCCTCGACGCGCGCGACGCCCTCGACCGGGCCGCTGCCGCGCTCGCCGCCTGCCGGTGCTCGACCCCCGGCTAGGGTCGGGACATGAACCTCGTCGACTGGGACTTCGCCGTCACCGTGGGGTCCCGGGTCGCCGGGCCCGGCCCGGAGGTGTCCGCCGAGGAGGCGGCCGCCGCCGTGGTCGAGCTGCGTGAGGGCGCTGAGCGCTCCACCCCTCTGGTGCAGGAGTTCACCGGCCTGCACGCCGCGGCCGGCACGGCTCCCGTGCTCGTCGTCGACAGGCGCGGCTGGGTGCGGGCGAACGCCGACGGGTTCAGCAAGATCCTGGCCCCCATCGTCGACAAGCTCATCGACAAGAAGGGGCCGCCGTCGGCCTTCGCCGAGGCGGTCGGCTCCCGCGTGACCGGGGCCGAGGTCGGTCTGATGCTCGGCTTCCTCGGCACCAAGGTGCTCGGCCAGTTCGACCCGTTCTTCTCCCCGCACGGCCGTCTGCTCCTCGTCGCGCCCAACATCGTCCACGTCGAGCGCGAGATCGACGCCGACCCGACCGACTTCCGGCTGTGGGTGTGCCTGCACGAGGAGACCCACCGGGTGCAGTTCACCGCCAACCCGTGGTTGGGCGAGCACCTGATGACCCAGATGAACGCCGTCGCCGAGACCATCGAGCCGAGCGCGCTGCTCGACGGGCTGCGGCGCGGGGCCGAGGCGATCCGCAGCGGCAACGGCAGCATCCTCGACCTCATGTCGTCGCCCGAGCAGAAGGAGATCCTCGACCGGGTCACCGGCGTGATGTCGCTGCTCGAGGGCCACGCCGACGTGGTGATGGACGGCGTCGGCCCCACGGTCATCCCGTCGGTCGAGCAGATCCGCAAGAAGTTCAACCAGCGCCGCCAGGGCGTCGGCACCCTCGACAAGCTGCTGCGCCGCATCCTCGGCCTCGACGCCAAGATGGCGCAGTACCGCGACGGCGCCGTCTTCGTCCGCCACGTCGTCGACAAGGTCGGCATGGAGCAGTTCAACGCCGTGTGGAGCGGGCCCGACACCCTGCCGTCCAAGGCCGAGATCACCGACCCCGACGCCTGGGTCGCCCGCGTGCTGTGACGCTCCACCCCTCCGTCGCGGCGGTCCGCGTGCCGGTCCGTGCCGCGCTGGCCCGGCTCACGGCCGGCGACGTCGTCGCGGTCGCCTGCAGCGGTGGGGCGGACTCGCTCGCGCTCGCCTCCGCCGCGGTCTTCGAGGGGCACAAGCTCGCGCTCCGCATCATCGGGGTCACCGTGGACCACGGCCTCCAGCCCGGCTCGGCGGCGCAGGCCGACCGGGTGGTCTCGCAGCTCGCCGCGATCGGGGTCGACGAGACGCTGACCGCGCGCGTCCACGTCGACCCGTCCTCCGGCCTCGGCCCGGAGGCGGCGGCCCGGGAGGCGAGGTACGCCGTCCTGGAGGAGGTCGCGACGCAGGTGCGGGCCGCCACGGTGCTGCTCGGCCACACCCTCGACGACCAGGCCGAGACCGTCCTCCTGGGCCTCACCCGCGGCTCGGGCGGTCGCTCGCTGCAGGGCATGCGGCCGGCCTTCGGGGTCTTCGCGCGCCCGCTGCTCGGCGTACGCCGCGACGACACCGTCACCGCCTGCCAGGTCGAGGGCCTGGACTACTGGGACGACCCGCACAACCACGACCCCGGCTACACCCGCGTGCGCGTGCGCGACCGGGTCCTCCCGGTGCTCGAGGACGAGCTCGGACCCGGCATCGCCGAGGCCCTCGCCCGCACGGCCGACCAGCTGCGCGACGACACGGCCCTGCTCGACCAGCTCGCCGACCGGGCGCTCGACGAGGCCCGCCGGCCGGACGGCCTCGACGTCGACGCCCTCGCCGCCGCGCCCCCGTCCCTGCGGCACCGGGTCATCCACCGCGTCGCCCGCGAGGCCGGCGTACCCGCCTCCGAGCTCACCCGCGGGCACGTGCTCGAGGTCGACAAGCTGCTCGTCGCGTGGCGCGGCCAGCGCTGGGTCGACCTCCCCGGCCACCTGCGTGCCCTCCGCCGCGACGGCCTGCTGGTGATCGAGGCCCCCTGAGACCCTAGGCTGCAGCCCATGGACTCGTCCCACGTGGAGAACGACCTGGTCAACATCCTCTTCACCGAGGAGCAGATCCAGCAGCGCCTGGGCGAGATGGCGCTCCAGATCACTGAGGACTACGAGGGGCGCGACCTGCTGGTCGTCGGCGTCCTGCGGGGCGCGGTCATGGTGATGGCCGACCTCGCCCGCGCGATGCCGCGCCACCTCGAGATGGACTGGATGGCGGTCAGCTCCTACGGATCGGGCACCAAGTCGAGCGGCGTGGTCCGGATCCTCAAGGACCTCGACACCGACATCAGCGGTCGCGACGTGCTGATCGTCGACGAGATCATCGACACCGGCCTGACGCTGAGCTGGCTGGTCAACAACCTCTCCAGCCGCAGCCCGGCGAGCGTCGAGATCGCCACCCTGCTGCGCAAGCCGGAGGCGCTGTCGATGCCGGTCGAGCCGAAGTACGTCGGGTGGGACATCCCCAACGAGTTCGTCGTCGGGTACGGCCTGGACTACCGCGAGCGCTACCGCAACCTGCGTGACATCGGCACCCTCGCGCCCCACGTGTACTCCTGAAGGAGGCGCGAGCAGGTGCCCGGCTTCACCCCGCCTGAAAGAATGAGCGTCCCGGCGACGTGTAGCGTCGCCTCCTCAACTCCGAACCGGTGAAAGTTGCCTGTGAAGCGCATATTCAAGGGTCCCTGGCTGTGGATCGTCCTGTCCGCCTTCGCGGTGCTGCTGGCGATCCAGTTCCTCGCGCCCAGCGACGGCTACGACGAGGTCAACACCTCGACCCTCGCCTCGTACATCGATGACGGCAAGGTCGACGAGATCACCTTCATCGACGGTGACCAGGAGATCCAGGCCACCCTCGACAAGGGCACTCGCGAGGACGGCGACAAGGTCGTCGCCTACTACATCCAGGGCGAGCAGGAGCAGATCCTCGCCGCGGTGAAGGAGGCGAAGGCCGCCGGCACGCTCGACACGTACAACTCCAAGAACCCGCAGCCGAGCTTCATCGGCTCGCTGCTCGCCACGCTGCTGCCGTTCGCGCTGATCATCCTGCTCTTCATCTTCCTCATGAACCAGGCCCAGGGCGGGGGCGGACGCGGCGTCATGCAGTTCGCCAAGTCCAAGGCCAAGCTGATCACCAAGGACATGCCGAAGACGACGTTCAGCGACGTCGCCGGCTGCGAGGAGGCGATCGAGGAGCTCGGCGAGATCAAGGAGTTCCTCACCGACCCGGCCAAGTTCCAGGCCGTCGGCGCCAAGATCCCCAAGGGCGTCCTGCTCTACGGCCCTCCCGGCACCGGCAAGACCCTGCTGGCCCGCGCGGTCGCCGGCGAGGCCGGCGTGCCGTTCTACTCCATCTCCGGCTCGGACTTCGTCGAGATGTTCGTCGGTGTCGGTGCCAGCCGGGTGCGTGACCTGTTCGAGCAGGCCAAGGAGAACCCGCCGGCCATCGTCTTCATCGACGAGATCGACGCCGTCGGCCGCCACCGCGGCGCCGGCATGGGCGGCGGGCACGACGAGCGCGAGCAGACCCTCAACCAGCTGCTGGTCGAGATGGACGGCTTCGACGTGCGCGGCGGGGTCATCCTCATCGCCGCCACCAACCGTCCCGACGTGCTCGACCCCGCGCTCCTGCGCCCGGGCCGCTTCGACCGGCAGGTCCAGGTCGACGCGCCCGACCTCAACGGCCGCCACCAGATCCTCAAGGTGCACTCGCGGGGCAAGCCGATCGCGCAGGACATCGACCTGCTGAGCATCGCCCGCCGCACGCCGGGCTTCACCGGCGCCGACCTGGCCAACGTGCTCAACGAGGCCGCGCTGCTCACCGCCCGCAGCAACCGCAAGATGATCACCGACGAGGCCCTCGACGAGGCGATCGACCGTGTCATCGCCGGCCCCCAGCGGCGTACGCGCCTGATGAGCGAGCGCGAGAAGCTCATCACCGCCTACCACGAGGGCGGCCACGCCCTCGTCGCCGCGGCGCTGCCCGGCACCGACCCGGTGCACAAGGTGACGATCCTGCCCCGCGGCCGCGCGCTCGGCTACACGATGGTGCTGCCCGACCGCGACAAGTACTCCCAGACCCGCAGCGAGATGCTCGACTCGCTCGCCTACATGCTCGGTGGCATGGCGGCGGAGGCCCTGATCTTCCACGACGTCACCTCGGGGGCCGGCAACGACATCGAGAAGGCCACCAACCTGGCCCGGGCGATGGTGACCCAGTACGGCATGACCGAGCGCCTCGGCGCGGTCAAGCTCGGCGACAGCAACTCCGAGCCCTTCCTGGGCCGCGACATGGGGCACACGCGCAACTACTCCGAGGAGACCGCGGCCGCGGTCGACGAGGAGGTCAAGAAGCTGCTGGGCCACGCCCACCAGGAGGCCTTCGAGATCCTGGAGACCAACCGCGAGGTCCTCGACGCCCTGGTGCTGGCCCTCCTCGACAAGGAGACCCTCGACAAGGGCGAGATCGCCGAGATCTTCGAGCCGCTCACCCTGCACCCCGCGCGGCCGGCCTGGACGGGCTCGCCCGAGCGGGTGCCGTCGGCGATCCCGCCGGTCGACATCCCGCAGGAGATCCGCGACCGGATCCACGCCGACGCGCTCGCGCAGGAGCCCGGTGCTGGTGCGGTCCTCACGCCGCCTGGTCCCGGGGGAGACCTGCACGGCACGCCCGAGGTCGGTCCTGAGACGCCGACCCCGCCGAGGCCGGACGCCCCGTGACCGACCCGATCTCCTTCCCGCAGCGCTCGCCCGAGGACGTCCCGGCGTTCGACCACGCGCGTGCCGAGGCAGCCGTCCGCGAGCTGCTCTACGCCATCGGCGAGGACCCCGACCGCGAAGGCCTGCACGACACGCCCGCCCGGGTCGCGCGTGCGTACGCCGAGCTCACGCACGGCCTGCACCAGACCGCCGAGGACGTGCTCACCACCACCTTCGACCTCGGCCACGAGGAGATGGTGCTGGTGCGTGACATCGAGCTGTGGTCGATGTGCGAGCACCACCTGGTGCCGTTCACGGGGGTCGCGCACGTCGGCTACATCCCTGCGGAGAGCGGGAAGATCACCGGTCTGTCCAAGCTCGCGCGCCTCGTCGACGTCTATGCCAAGCGTCCGCAGGTGCAGGAGCGGCTGACGACGCAGGTCGCCGACTCGCTCATGGAGATCCTCGAGGCCCGCGGCGTCATCGTCGTGATCGAGGCCGAGCACCTGTGCATGACGATGCGCGGCGTCCGCAAGGCCGGGGCCCGCACGATCACCTCCGCGGTGCGCGGCGCGATGCTCACCAACCAGGCCACCCGCGCCGAGGCGATGGCGCTGATCCACTCAGGCACCAGGTGAGCCAGGGCGCACCGTCGCCGACCGCCCGGGCTCCCCGGGCTCCCCGCGTCATGGGGATCGTCAACGTGACCCCGGACTCCTTCTCCGACGGCGGTCGCTGGGACACCACCGAGGCGGCCGTCGCCCACGGCCTCGACCTGCTGGCGCAGGGCGCCGACCTGCTCGACATCGGCGGCGAGTCGACCCGTCCCGGCGCCACCCGGCCGCTGGTGGCCGAGGAGCTCGACCGCGTGGTCCCGGTGATCCGCGAGCTCGCCGGCGCCGGAGCGCTGGTCTCGGTCGACACGATGCGCTCCGAGGTGGCCGAGGCGGCCGTGGCGGCCGGCGCCACCATCGTCAACGACGTCTCAGGCGGCCTCGCCGACCCCCGCATCCTCGACGTCGTCGCGGGCACCGACGCGTCCTACGTCGCGATGCACTGGCGCGCGCACGCCGACCGCATGCGCGACTTCAGCGACTACTCCCCGGACGGCGTCGTGGCGACTGTGCGCCGCGAGCTGGCCGAGCGCCTCCACGCGGCCGAGGCCGCCGGCATCGAGCGCGGACGGATCCTGCTCGACCCCGGGCTCGGCTTCGCCAAGCGGCCCGAGCACAACTGGGAGCTGCTGGGCGCGCTCGACGTGCTGGAGGACCTCGCCTGCCCGCTGCTGGTGGGGGCGAGCCGCAAGTCCTTCCTGGGCTCGCTGCTCGCCGAGGGCGGCAGGCCGCGCCCGGTCGACCAGCGCGAGCACGCCCACGCGGCGCTGGTCGCGCTGCTGGCGCTCCGCGGCGTCGACTGCCTGCGCGTGCACGACGTACGAGCCACGCGCGACGCCCTCGCGGTGGTCGCGGCGCTGCAGACCGCCGAGGAGCGAGAGCGATGACCGACCAGTTGTCCGTGACGGGCATCGAGTGCTGGGCCCACCACGGGGTCTTCGACTTCGAGAAGCGCGACGGCCAGACGTTCGTCGTCGACCTCGTGCTCGGTCTCGACACCCGGACAGCGGCCGCGACCGACGACTTGGCGGAGACGGTCGACTACGGCACGTTGGTCACCGGCGTGAAGGCCGCCGTGGAGCGCGATCCCGTCGACCTGATAGAAACCGTCGTCCAGCGCATCGCGGACACGTGCCTGTTGGACCCTCGTGTTGAATGGGCGCGAGTCACGCTCCACAAACCTGATGCACCCATCGACGCGACGTACTCGGACGTCGCGCTGACGATCACCAGAACGCGAGGCAACGCTCATGACTGAGTCCCCCAACCCCCACATCGTGGATGCCGACTCCCTCACCGGTGAGATGCACCCGATCCGCCGGGTGGTGGTCGCCCTGGGCTCCAACCTCGGCGAGCGGCTGGCCTCCCTGCAGGGCGCGGTCGAGGCCCTGGCCGACACCCCCGACTTCTTCGTCACCGGCGTCTCCCCGGTCTACGAGACCGACCCGGTCGACTCGCCCGACGGCGCTGGCCCCTACCTCAACGCCGTCGTCCTGGCCGACACCACGCTGCCCGCCGCCCGCCTCATGGAGCGCGCGCTGGCCGTGGAGGACGCCTTCGAGCGCGAGCGCAGCGACGTGCGCAACGCGCCCCGCACGCTCGACGTCGACCTCATCGTGGTGGGCGACCGCCGGTCCAACGAGGACTTCCTGCGCCTGCCGCACCCGCGGGCCCACGAGCGCGCGTTCGTGCTGCAGCCCTGGCACGACCTCGAGCCCGACGCCGTCTTCCCCGAGCGCGGCCCCATCGCCGACCTGCTCCGGGCGGCCGACGCCTCGGGGGTCCGCAAGCGTGAGGACCTCTCGCTCGAGATGCAGTGAACGAGATCGGTCCGGAGGAGGAGCCTCCGGAGCCGCGCGGGACCCTCCGCCCCACCTCGGCCCGCGCGCTGACGGTCTGCGTCGTCGTCGGGCTCATCGTCGGCTGGGGCATCCACCCCGTGCTGAGCCGCCTCGGCGGCCGCCCGCCGCTGGTGTCCTGGACGCAGGCGCTGGCCCTGGTGCTGGTGGCCGGGATCATGGGCTTCCTGGCGTGGCACACCTGGCAGACGGTCCAGGTGCGCGGCGAGCGGCTCGACCTGCAGCAGTCGGTCAACCGGTTGGTGCTCGCGCGGGCGTGCGCCCTGGGCGGGGCGCTGATCTGCGCCGGCTACGTGGGGTACGCCGTCAGCTGGCTCGGCGACCAGTCCCAGTACGCCGACCGGTGGATCCTCCGCTCGACCGTCGCGGCCGCCGGGGCCGCCGGGGTGACGCTCGCCTCGCTCACGCTCGAGCGTGCGTGTCGCACCGATGGCGGCCAGTCGCAGCCCTAGTCTGACCGCATGCCTCCCCAGCAGCCCCAGCAGTCACAGGCGTCGCGCACACCGGCCCGCCGTCGCCAGCGCAGCACGCGGCTGGTCGTGGCGGTCGCCCTGCTCGCCGTCGCCGCCGTGATCGTGATCAGCGCCCTCGCGTCCTCCTCCGCCGGCTTCACGGCCGTCGCTGCCGTCGTCGCCGTGCTCGCCGGTGCTGCCGCCACCCGCATCACCCACTCCGAGCTGATGCAGGCCCGGCGCGAGGCCGCGCAGGACCGCGCCGTCCAGGCCCAGGAGTACCGCGCGCTCACCGAGCGTCGTACCGCCGAGTCGGCCGCCTTCGCCGCCGACATGCGGCGCAAGATCTCCCAGCGCGAGGAGGCGATCGACGTGCTCGAGCGCGCCCTCTCCTCCGCCCAGAAGAACGCCGCCGAGCAGACCCTCAAGCGCGGCCAGGAGGCCCGTCGCGCCGACGCGGCCGAGCGTGGTCGCGACGCCGCCGAGCTCGGTCGCGACGAGGCCGAGACCCGTGCCGCCGAGGCCATCGTGGCGGTCGCCGAGCTCGAGGCCGAGCTCGACGTGCTCCGCGCCGAGCTCGACTCCCTCCGCGCCGCCGCCGCGCGCCGCAACCACAAGAGCGCCTGACTCCCGTCCTGCCCACCGCTCGGGCGGTGAGTGAGACACCTCTTCGACGCCGAGAACCTGCGCCACGCACCGCCCGCACGACAGGCGGTGGGTGACGCAGGTTTTCTGCTGCCAGAACCTGCGTCACTCACCGCCGGGCGGCGTGCGGAAGAATGACCGTTCGTGATCCCCGAGGACAACAGGTTCGAGAGCGACCCCACCGATGCGTTGCCCGACGACCCGGGACTTCCCGCCGGCTGGGTCGCGGAGACTCCTGACGGTGCCGACCGCGCCACCGTCGAGCGGCTGACCGAGCTGCTCCGCGCGCACGAACGAGCCGGCCGGGGCTGGGCCGGCTCGAGCCAGGACGAGGTCCTCGTGGAGGTCTCCGAGCACGGGCTGGCGATGCGCGAGAACCTCGTGGTCCGCGACGCTGGGGGCCGGATCCAGGCGTGGGGGAGCGTGCACGATCGCGCCGAGGGCCGGATGCTCTTCGTCCACATCGTCGACCGCGAGATCGACGAGCGCCTGGCCGACCGGTGCAGCGACGTGCTCTTCGAGTGGGCCGAGGCGCAGGCGAAGGCGGTGGGTGCGGCCCGCGGGCTGGCCGAGCAGCAGATCGACACCGGTGCCTTCGCCGACGACGAGCGGCAGCACGGCTGGCTGGAGGACGCCGGCTTCACCAAGGTGCGCACCTGGTGGCAGATGAGCCGCTCGGTCGAGGCCGAGGAGGCAGACCTGGTGCCCGACCCCGCGCGCTGGGAGCGCAAGGGCGTGGTGTTCCGGCTGGTCGAGCGGCAGGGCGACGGGCTGCCGGACGAGTCTGACCTGCGCGCGGTCCACGACGTGCTCGAGGGAGCCTTCACCGACCACTTCAACTCCGCCGAGGAGACCTTCCACGAGTTCATCCATCGCCTCCGTGAGGATCCCGGCCACCGCTGGGACCACTGGTGGCTCGCGGAGATCACGGACGGTGACGAGGTCGAGGCCGCCGGTGCCCTGGTCGGCACGGTCAGCGAGTCGGCCCACGGGCCGGACGGCTCGTACGTCTCCTACCTCGGCGTCCTGGAGTCCGCCCGCGGCCGCGGGGTGGCCACCGGACTGCTCCGCACGATCATCGCCGACGCCGCCTCGCGGCAGCGCGACCGCGTCGGCCTCGAGGTCGACGCCGACTCGCCGACCGGCGCCGACGGCCTCTACACCTCGATGGGCTGGGGCACGAAGTACGTCACGGAGTCCTGGCACCGGGATGTGCCGGTCGCGTAGACCCCGACCTTCCAGTCCTTTCGCCACGCTTCCTGCCCGTTGCAACGGCCGGGTACCCGGGCGATCACCGGGTACCCGGTGATCGCGACGCGGGCTAGCGCAGGGACTCCCGCAGCGCCCGGTGCACCCCGGCGGGAGTGAGCACGCCGAGGAACTGGGCGCCGCGGCGGACCCCGATCATCGGCTTGTCGTCGCGCAGCATCGTGGCGAGCGCCTCCTCGAGCGAGGAGTCGATGTCGATCGCCGCGCCGAGGTCGCCGGTGGAGACGCCGTCGAGCGGCTCGAGGTGCTCCTCGCGGAGCCGGGTCACGGTCAGCGTCCGCAGGCCGCCGGCGCCGACGAAGTCGGCCACCTGCTCGTCGGCGGGGTGGGCGAGCAGCTCGGAGGGGGCGGCGTACTGCAGGAGGTGGCCGCCGGCGGCGAACACCGCCACCCGGTCGCCCATCCGGATCGCCTCGTCGATGTCGTGGGTCACCAGCACCACGGTCTTGCCGAGCTCGTCCTGGAGCCGGCGGAACTCGTCCTGGAGCCGCCCTCGCACGATCGGGTCGACGGCGCCGAAGGGCTCGTCCATCAGCAGGACGGGCGGGTTGGCCGCCAGCGCCCGGGCCACGCCGACGCGCTGCCGCTGCCCACCCGAGAGCTCGTGCGGGTACTTCCTGGCGTACTGCTGCGGGTCGAGACCGACGGTGCTGAGCAGCTCGTGCGCACGCTCGCGCGCCGTCGCCCTGGACTCGCCGTAGAGCAGCGGCACCGTCATCACGTTCTGCTCGATGCGCTGGTGCGGGAAGAGGCCGATCTGCTGGATGACGTAGCCGATGCCCCGGCGCAGCTGGACCGGGTCCGCGTCGGTGACGTCCTGGCCGTCGAGCCAGATCCGGCCGGTGGTCGGCTCGATGAGGCGGTTGATCATCTTGAGGGTGGTGGACTTGCCGCAGCCCGAGGGCCCGACCAGGCAGACCATCTCGCCGCGCGCGACGTCGAGGTCGAGCTCGTGGACGGCCACCGTCCCGTCGGGGTAGGTCTTGCCCACGCCCTCGAGCCGGATCATCGACTCGCCGCCCCGTGTAGCGTCCATGCGGTGACCTTACTGGGGGCCGCCGACGAGCCCAGCTGCTACAGCCGGCTCGTCAACGACTGGGTCTGCCTGGACTACGTCTCGGACCGCCAGCGCGAGATCGTCGACGCCACGGTCCAGCACCTCGGCATCACGGTGGTCTCCGTGGCGCTCGGGCTGCTGATCGCCTTCCCGCTCGCGCTGCTCGCGCGTCGCCTGCCGCGCCTGGAGTCGGCGATCCTCGCGATCACCACCGGCATCTACACCGTGCCGTCGCTGGCGCTCTTCCCGCTGCTGGTGCCCTTCACCGGTCTCACCGCGACGACCGTCGTGATCGGCCTGGCGCTCTACGCCCTGACGATCCTGGTCCGCAGCCTGCTCGAAGGGCTGCGCGCGGTGCCCGACGACGTGCGCGAGTCCGCGACCGGGCTGGGCTACGGCCGCGGCGCGCTGCTGATGAAGGTCGAGCTCCCGCTCGCCCTGCCGGTGATCATGGCCGGCCTGCGCGTCGCCACCGTCTCCACCGTCGCGCTTACGACCGTGGGCTCGCTCGTGGCCTACGGGGGCCTGGGCAACCTCATCAAGGACGGCGTGCTGACCAACTTCCGCGCCGAGCTCTTCACCGCGTCGGTGCTGTGCGTGGTGCTCGCGGTGGTGCTCGACGCGCTGCTGGTGCTGCTGCAACGGCTGATGACGCCCTGGACGAGGGGAGCGAGGACGTGACGGTCTTCGGCGACATGTGGGCCTACCTCACCGACGGCGCCAGCTGGAGCGGGGGCGACGGCATCGCCGCCCTGCTCGGGCAGCAGCTCCTCCTCACGTCCACGGCGCTGCTGATGGCGATGGTCGTCGGCCTCCCGGTCGCGCTCTGGTTGGGGCACGTCGGTCGCGGCGGCTTCCTGGCGATCAACATCTCCAACGTCGGGCGCGCGATCCCGACCTTCGCGCTCCTCGCGCTGCTGGTCGTCGCGCCCTGGCCGGGCACCGCCGAGCTGGGCCCCTACGGCCGCGCCGGGCTCGCGACCCTCATCGCGCTGACGCTCTTCGCGCTGCCGCCCATCATCACCAACTCGTACGTCGCCATGCGCGAGGTCGCGCCGGAGGTGCGGGAGGCGGCCCGGGGCATGGGGATGACGGGGGTGCAGCAGTTCTGGCGGGTCGAGCTGCCGCTCGGGCTGCCGCTGGTGGTGTCGGGCCTGCGCCTGGCCCTGGTGCAGGTGTGGGCGACGGCCACGATCGCCGCGCTCGTCGCCGGCCCCGGCCTCGGCCAGATCATCACCGACGGCTTCTTCCGCTCCAACTACGGCAAGGGCATCGCAGGCGCGATGGTCGTGGCCGCGGTCGCCCTCGTGCTCGAGCTGGGGGCCGCGCTGGTGCAGCGCGCGGTCGATCCCGGCCGACGAGGCGCTGGCACCCCAAGAGGTGGGCACACGGATGCGTTGTCGGTGACCGGGGCTACGGTGGAGCAGCCCGCCGAATCCGTCGGCTGACGACGCACATCCGGACACGCGCAGCTGTTGCTGCGGGACACAGAAGGAACGCCATGCACCTGGTTCGTTCGCTGGCCGCGGTCCTCGCCGCCAGCGCCCTCACGCTCACCGGATGTGCCGGTGACGACCTGTCCAACGACACCGCCTCCGACGACTCGAGCTCCTCCGACGGTGGCGACAAGGGCTCGGTGACCATCGCCGGCCAGAACTTCCCCGAGGCCACCCTGGTCGCCTCGATGTACGAGCAGCTGCTCGAGGACGCCGGCTACACGGTCGAGACCAAGCTGGTCGACTCCCGCGACGCCTACATGCCCACCTTCCCCGGGGACGTCGACATCGTCCCGGAGTACGTCGGCGGCATCGTCAACTTCCTCAACTCCCAGGCCAACGGCGACAACGCCAAGCCCTTCGAGGCCGGTGACGGCCAGCAGCTCGCCGACGACGGCGCCAGCCTGCTCGAGGACGCCGGCATCGAGCTGCTCGAGCTCTCCCCGGCCACCGACACCAACGCCTTCTTCGTCACCCAGGACTACTCCGAGTCCGAGGGCGTCACGACGCTGTCCGACCTCGAGGGCAAGAGCGTCGTGCTCGCCGCCGCCCCCGACTGCGAGGGCCGGCTCGACTGCGAGGGCGGCCTGTCCGACCAGTACGGCATCGACGTGACCAAGGTGCTCGAGCTGGGCTACGCCTCCGACCAGACCTACCAGTCGGTCCTCGACGGCGAGTCGCAGCTCGGGGAGACCTCCACCACCGACGGCACGCTGGAGTCGCAGGGCCTGGTGATCCTGGAGGACGACAAGCAGATCCAGCCCGCGCAGAACCTCGTGCCCGCGGTCTCCGCCGACTTCCTGGCCGACCACCCCGACGTCGCCGACATCCTCAACCCGTTGATGGCGGCCCTCACCACCGAGGGTCTCACCGAGCTCAACGGGAAGATGGCCGTCGACCGCGCCAAGCCCGAGGACGTCGCCAAGGAGTTCCTCGAGTCCGAGGGCCTGCTCGGCTGACGCCTCACACCTCGTGGTCCCGCAGCGCGAGCGCTGCGGGGTCCACGGTGGACTCGTCCAGCACGGAGTGGGGCACCGCGAGCCGCCAGGCGCCGGTCGCCACGTCCTGCACCCGCGGGGCGGGCCCGTCCAGCGTCGCGGCCCACTCCATGAGCGAGGACACCTCGGCGCGCCGGTCCTCGGCGACCAGCCAGCCCGCGAGCCGGTGGACCGGCGGCAGGCCGCTGTGCACGAGGGAGCGCTGCCCCCAGAGCTCGAGCACCCCGGCACGCAGCAGCCGCCACCACTCGTCGGGCGCCCCGGGCACCAGCAGGAAGTAGCGCCACAGGTCGCCGGCCAGGACCCGGTCGACGAAGACCTGCTCGACCTCGGCGTCGCCGTGCGCGCGCACCGACGCGAGCGCCATCCGCTTGGTCTCCCAGCGGTCGAGCAGGTCCGGCACCGACGAGGCGCGCGTCTGGGTGATCGAGCCCTCGCGGATCCGCCAGCGGTAGACCACCTCGTCGAGCACGTCGAAGCGACCGTCGAGGAAGGACCGGGTGGTGGTGGGCTGGTCCTCGTAGCGCACGCCTTCCGGCCAGCTGAGCTCGGCGGCGTCCCAGAAGGAGCGGCGCCACACCTTGTTCCACGCGAAGACGTCGCCGAGGATCTCGGGCCGCTCCTCGATCCGCGCGCCGCGCAGGGGGCGGTGGAGCCGGCGCATCCACGGCGGCTCGACCAGCGCGTCGCCCTCCCAGCGCACGATCGAGCCGGTCGCGAAGTCGGAGCCCGAGTCGAGCAGCGCCGCCAGCAGGTCGGCGTACGCCGTCGACGGCAGGACGTCGTCGGAGTCGAGGAACGCGAGGTAGTCCCCGCGCACGTGCTGCGCGCCGAGGTTGCGGGCCGCGCCCAGTCCGCCGTTGACCGAGTGGACCACGCTGATGCGGGCGTCGCGTCGGGCCCACTCGTCGGCGATCTCGCCGGTGCGGTCGGTCGACCCGTCGTCGACGATGACCGCCTCCCAGCGCCGGTGCGTCTGCGCGAGCAGGGAGCGGACGCAGTCGTCGAGGTAGTCCTCCACGCCCCAGGCAGGGATCACCACGCCGAGGAGGGGAGCCCGGGAGAACAGCCGCTTCATGGGCGACGACCCTAGGACACGGGGTGGGGTGCAGGTCGCCGGTAGGCTGCCCGCCGTGACCGAGCAGCCCAGAGCGATCGACGAGATGAACCCCGACGGAGTGCCGCGGAAGGTCCTCTTCGTCGCCGGAGCCGGACGCAGCGGCACCAGCACGCTCGCCGGCGTCGTGTCCAAGCTCGGCATGCACGTCCCGCTGCCGGAGGTCCCGCCGGACGACTCCAACCCGCGCGGCTTCAGCGAGCCCCAGTGGGTCGTCGACGTCCACGACGAGTGGCTCGCCGAGGCGCTGGTCCAGGTCAGCGACTCGCGGCCGAACGCCTGGTTCGACACCGGCCGCATCTGCAGCCGCGAGCCCGCCCGCATCCGCGTGAGCGAGTGGCTGGAGCCGCACTTCGCCGAGCACCCCGAGCTGGTCATCAAGGACCCGCGGCTGAGCTGGTTCCTCGGCCTGTGGCGGGTCGCGGCGATCCGCACCGGCGCGACGCCCGTGTTCGCCACGATGCTGCGTCCGCCGGCCGAGGTCGTGGGATCGAAGCAGAAGTACTACGCCAACAAGCTCGGCTCCGCGCACCTCGCCGCCAGCTGGGTCAACATGCTGCTCCACACCGAGCGCGCCACCCGCGCCGCGGAGGGCGACGGTGGCCGGGTCTTCGTCCGCTACGAGGACCTCCTGACCGACTGGGTCAAGACCACGACGGCGATGGGTCACGCGCTCGACCTGCAGACGATCATCCACACGCGCAGCGACCAGATCCGCGAGGTGCACCGCTTCATCGACCCGCACCTGCGCCGCGTGACCTCCACCCTCGACGACCTCGCGCTGCCCAAGCGGTTGCACGACCTCACCGGTCAGACGTGGGAGGAGCTCAACAAGCTCGCCGACGAGGGCGGTGACACCACCGAGGCCCACGTGACCTTCGACCAGCTGCGCGCGGAGTACGTCGACCTCTACGAGGAGGCCGAGGCCATCACCCGCTCGACCGCGTTGCACGCCCGCCTCCAGGGCAGGCGCCAGGCCCTGGCGGAGGCCCGCGGGGAGCCGTCCCGGTCGCTCGCCGACCGGGTGCCACACGACGTACGCGCCGCGATCCCGCCGTCCGTGCGCCGGGGGATGCGCAAGGCGCTGGGCCGCAGTCGCGAGTCGGGGGCAGGGGACGACCAGTGACCATCCCGATCGGCTCCGGCCACGGGCTGACCAACATCGAGGGCCACACCGACTTCGACATCGTCTGGCCGTGGAACCGCGAGGGCGGCCTGCGTCGCGGCGCCACCGCCGTGCTGCGGGTGAAGAACGAGGCCCCCGGGCTGCGCTTCGTGCTGCCGCCCCTCCTGCGGGCCTGCGACCACGTGCTGCTGGTCGACAACGGATCCGACGACGGCACCGGCGAGGAGGCGCTCCGCGTCGCGGCCGAGCACGGCCTGTCCGACCGCTTCACGCTGAAGGAGTACCCCTTCGAGGTCGCGCGCGCAGGAGCCGAGCACCTCGCGGTCAACGAGCGGTCCGTGCACTCGCTGGCCTACTTCTACAACTGGTGCTTCTCGCACGTGCGCACCCGCTACTCGTGGAAGTGGGACGGCGACATGGTCCTCACCACCGAGGGCGAGGTGTCGATGGCCGACCTGTCGTGGCAGGTCGGGATGGCCGAGGCCGTCATCCGGTTCCCGCGCCACGGGCTCTACATCGAGTCGGACCGCAAGGCCTACCTCGACCTGGGGCTGCGCAACATCGAGGAGTGGGGCTTCCCGATGAGCCCCGACTACGTCTACACCAAGGCGCCCGAGTGGGAGATCCGCACGACCCCGGACCGCATTGAGATGTTCGCGCTCCCGCAGGGCCTGTGCGTCGAGCTCAAGTGGCTCGACGGCGACGAGTTCGCGCACTGGACCAACCCCGAGTCGTTCGCGACCTCGATCCGCAACCGCCGCAAGCGTCGCGAGTGGCTGGTCTGGAACGCACTGCACGACGGCGAGGTGCCCGAGGGCGTCGTCGCGATCGAGTCGCCCGAGGGTGTCCACGTGGTCGACCACGTCACCCACACCTGGCTGCCGCGCGCCCCGCGGCCGTTCGTGGTCGACGACCCCGACCACGCCAAGCTGCACCTGCGCGCCTGACCTCCGCCATCCAGCCGGGAGCCGTGACCGGGTTCACAGCCCCCCGGGGCATATCGGTTTGGTGTCCGGCGGTTGCCTCGTCGTATGGTCCTTCCGACTTCAATCTTGTTTGTCGACTGAGTTAGATCAGTTACGACGACGGGACCGGACCATCCCGGACGGCGTCCGCGCCGGTCGTGACCTCTCCCTGCGCCCGTACGACGAAAGGCTCCGCCATGTCCGAGAACCACCCGCAGATCGCACCGCCCACCTCGCGGCGTACGCCCCTCCTGATCGGGATCGCCGTCCTGGCGGTGCTCGCCGTCGTGGCCGGCCTCCTCCTCACCCGCGATGGTGACGAGGCCGGCGCAGCCGGTGGCGAGGAGAACGCCAAGGTCGTGCTGGGCACGGTCGGTGCGAGCGACCCCTACTGGCAGGTGCTGGTCGACGAGGCCGAGAAGGAGGGGATCGACCTCGAGGTCAAGGACTTCGCGGACTACACCCAGCCCAACCCCGCGCTCAGCGAGGGCGAGCTCGACATCAACCAGTTCCAGCACATCGTCTACCTCGCGGAGTACAACGTCGCCAACGACGACGACCTCGTGCCGCTCGGCTCGACGGCCATCTACCCGCTGGGCCTCTACTCCAGCAAGGTCAGCTCCGTCGACGAGATCGAGGACGGCGACACCGTCGTCGTGCCCGACGACGACAGCAACCAGGCCCGCGGCCTGCTCATCCTGCAGTCGGCCGGCCTGATCACGCTGAAGGACGGCGGCAGCATCTACTCCACGCTCGCCGACATCGACGAGTCCGCGTCGCGCGTCAAGGTGAAGGCGATCAAGGCCGACCTCACGCCCACCTCGCTGCCCGACGTGGCCGCCGCGATCGTCAACAACGACTTCGTCGAGAAGGCCGGGCTGGAGTTCGAGGACGCGCTCGCGACCGACGACCCGGAGGACCCCAACGCGCTGCCGTACGTCAACGTCTTCGCGGTCAAGGCCGAGGACCGGGACGACCCGACCCTGCAGAAGCTGGTGAAGATCTACCAGGACACCCAGTCCGTCCTCGACGGCGTGCAGGACGTCTCCGGCGGCACCGCGCAGCTGGTCAAGATCCCGCAGGACGACCTCCAGGCGTCGCTCGACGACGTCGAGGCCGACACCGCCGCCCAGTAAGCGCAGCCAGCACCCGCCGGCTCGCGCCGGCACAGCCAGCAGAGGGGAGCACAGGCGTGCCACTCGTCGAGATGACCGACGTCCACAAGACGTTCCCGGCCGCCCGCGGCGGCCGGGCGGTCGAGGCGATCCGCGGCGTCGACCTGACGGTCGAGACGGGCGAGATCGTCGGCATCGTGGGCTACTCCGGGGCGGGCAAGTCCACGCTGGTGCGGCTGATCAACGCCCTCGAGACCACCACCTCGGGGAGCGTGCGCGTCGGGGGTCGCGAGATCACGGCCCTCAAGGAGCGCGACCTGCGCGAGGTGCGACTCGGGATCGGGATGATCTTCCAGCAGTTCAACCTGTTCCGCTCGCGGACGGTGTGGGGCAACATCGCCTACCCGCTCGAGGTGGCCGGCGTGGCGAAGGACGAGCAGAACAGGCGGATCTCCGACCTGCTCCACTTCGTCGGCCTCGCCGACAAGGCGCACAGCCACGTCGAGGAGCTCTCCGGCGGCCAGAAGCAGCGCGTCGGCATCGCCCGGGCGCTCGCGACCAGCCCCAGCCTGTTGCTGGCCGACGAGTCGACCAGCGCGCTGGACCCCGAGACGACGCAGGAGGTGCTGGCGCTGCTGCGCCGGGTGAACCGGGAGCTCGGCATCACGATCATCGTCATCACCCACGAGATGGACGTCGTGCGCAGCCTCGCGCACCGTGTCGTCGTGATGGAGGCCGGCCGGATCGTCGAGGAGGGGCCGGTCGTGAACGTCCTCAGCAACCCCCAGCAGCCCGTCACGCGTCGCTTCGTGGCCACCATCGTCGACGACGAGCCGGCCCCCGAGGCGCTCGCAGCGCTCCACGCCAGGCACGCGGGCACCTTCGTCAAGCTCGCGTTCCGGGGCGACGACGTGCGGCAGAGCGACGTCTTCGCCGAGATCCTGCGCCACGACGTGCGCTTCGAGCTCGTCTACGGCGGCATCGAGGAGGTCCAGGGCGAGACCTTCGGCAACCTGACCCTGGCGCTCGACGGGGACGCGGACGACGTACGTGCGGCGGTCGAGGCCGTGGGCGCGCTCGTCCCGACGAAGGAGCTGGCCCGATGACCGACACCAACATCGGCCAGCTCTGGCCGCTCTTCTGGTCGGCGGCGTGGGAGACGCTCTACATGGTCGCCATCACGCTGACCCTGGGCGGCCTGCTGGGCTTGCTGCTCGGCCTCGCGCTGTACGTCACCCGTCGCGGTGGCCTCTACGACAGCCGCCCGGTCAACGCGGTGCTCAACGTGCTGGTCAACTTCTTCCGGCCGATCCCGTTCGTCATCTTCATCGCGGCCGTCCAGCCCTTCGCCCGCGTCGTCGTCGGCACCGGCATCGGCAACCCGGCGATCATCTTCGCCCTGACGATCGCGGCCATGTTCGGCATCAGCCGCATCGTCGAGCAGAACCTCGTCACCGTCGACCCCGGCGTCATCGAGGCAGCCCGATCCGTCGGGGCCAGCCGGGCACGCATCGTGCGGACGGTCGTGATCCCCGAGGCGCTCGGCCCCCTCGTGCTCGGCTACACCTTCGTCTTCGTCGCCATCGTGGACATGACCGCGATCGCGGGCGTCGTCGGCGGCGGAGGGCTCGGGAACTTCGCGCTGCAGTACGGCTTCCGGCAGTTCGACACCGTCGTGACCTGGACCGCGGTGATCATCATCGTCGCGCTCGTGCAGGTCGGGCAGCTCGTCGGCAACACGGTCGCCCGCAGGCTGCTGCGACGCTGATCTGCTACCCATCGGTAACAATTCGAGTGGCTCTCGTCACCCCTCCGGACGGTTCCCACCGCGGAATCAGCGCGCGTAGGCTCGATGTTGATCGCAGTAGATCGGTACCCGCGAGGGACTGAAACGAAGAGGTCGACATGACGAAGTACCACATCGGCGTGGTCGGAGCTGGCCGCGTCGGCGCCGTGCTGGCTGCCGCGCTCCGCGCCGCCGGCCACGAGGTCGTCGCCGCCGCAGGCGAGTCCGACGCCTCCCGGGGCCGCATCGAGGCCCTGCTGCCGGGCGTCGAGGTGGCCAAGCCCACCGACGTGGCCCGCGCCTGCGACCTGCTGCTCCTGACGGTGCCCGACGACATGCTGTCCAACGTCGTCACCATGCTCAGCGCTGCCGGCGCGATCCGCGAGGGCCAGGTCGTGGTGCACACCAGCGGCCGCCACGGCCTCGCCGTCCTTGAGCCCGCCCGCGAGGTCGGGGCTCGGACCGTCGCCATGCACCCCGCGATGACCTTCACCGGCACCGAGGTCGACCTGCCCCGCCTGGCGGGCTGCGTCTTCGGCGTCACCGCCGACGAGGCCGACCGAGCACTCGCCGAGTCCCTCGTCGCCGACCTCGGCGGGCGGGCGATGTGGGTGCCCGAGGACCGCCGCACGCTCTACCACGCCGGGCTCGCCCACGGCGCCAACCACTTGGTCACGCTCGTCAGCGAGGCCATGGAGATCCTGTCGGCGGCCGGCGCCGAGGACCCCGCGGCGACCCTGCGTCCCCTGCTGACCGCTGCCCTCGACAACGCGCTCGAGCACGGTGACGCGGCGCTGACCGGCCCCATCGTCCGGGGCGACGTCGAGACCGTCCGCTCCCACGTCGCCGACCTCGTCGCGAACGCGCCGCAGACGCTGCCGTCGTACGTCACCATGGCGCGCGCCACCCTCGACCGGGCCGTCACCGACGGCCGGCTCCTGCCCATCCGCGCCTCGAAGATGCTCCAGGTGCTGGCGGCCGCCGAGTCCCTGGCCGGCGTCGAGGACGTCGCTCGATGACCTCGAGCCCCGTCCTCGCGAGCACCCGCGAGGAGCTGGCCGGCCTGCTCGCCGACGCGCGCCGGTCGGGCGAGCCCTTCGAGACGGGCGCAGCGCGCCCTCCTCAGGACAAGCGCGTCTGCCTCGTGCCCACGATGGGCGCGCTGCACGACGGGCACGCCAGCCTGATGCGCACCGCCCGTGGGGCGACGTCGGGCCCGGTCGTGGTGAGCATCTTCGTCAACCCGATGCAGTTCGCCCCGACCGAGGACCTCGACCGCTACCCCCGCACCCTCGACGCGGACCTGGAGGTGTGCGCTGCCGAGGGCGTCGACATCGTCTTCGCGCCGAGCGTCGAGGAGATGTACCCCGGCGGCTTCAGCCACGACTCGGTCCACGCCGGGGTCACCGTCTCTCCCGGTGCGCTGGCCGACATCCTCGACGGTGAGTCCCGCCCCGGGCACTTCGACGGCGTGCTCACGGTGGTCGCCAAGCTCTTCGGCCTGGTCCGGCCGGACCTGGCCGTCTTCGGCGAGAAGGACTACCAGCAGCTCACCCTGGTCCGGCGCATGGTCCGCGACCTCTGCATGGGCATCGACATCATCGGCGCGGAGACGGTGCGCGAGGCCGACGGCCTCGCCCTGTCGAGCCGCAACCGCTACCTCGACGCCGAGCAGCGGCGCACCGCGGTCGCCCTGAGCCGCGCGCTGCGGGCCGCACAGGAGCGGGCGCCGTACGGCGTACCTGCCGCGCGCTGGGCCGCGATGGCGGTCCTCAACGTCGAGCCCGGCCTGGAGCTGGACTACCTCGCACTCACCTCGCCCGACCTCGGCGAGGCCCCGGAGTCCGGCGAGGGCCGGATCCTGGTGGCCGCCCGGGTCGGCACGACGCGCCTGATCGACAACATGCCCATCGTCTTCGACCGGATCACCCCGGACCTGACGAGCACGGACCTGATGACGGCGGGGACCGCGACCGCGGCCTCGACCACCCCCTGAGAGGAACAGCAGATGCTGCGCACGATGATGAAGTCCAAGATCCACCGGGCCACCGTGACCCAGGCCGATCTCCACTACGTCGGCTCGGTGACGGTCGACGAGGACCTGCTCGACGCCGCCGACCTGCTGGCGGGCGAGCTCGTCCACATCGTCGACGTCACCAACGGCGCCCGCCTCGAGACGTACACGATCGCCGGCGAGCGCGGCTCGGGCGTGATCGGGATCAACGGTGCGGCCGCCCGCCTGGTGCACCCCGGCGACACCGTGATCCTCATCGGCTACGGCCAGATGGAGACCGCCGAGGCCAAGGAGCTCAAGCCCCACGTGGTCTTCGTCGACAACGACAACAAGATCATGGCCACCGGCTTCGACCCTGCCGAGACCTTCGGTGACGGCTCGCTGACGCGCGGCGACTTCCTCGCTCGCTAGCCTTCGCGGATGACTGAACACCGGCCGGTCCCGGGCCGCCTCCGCGCGCCCGCACCCGGCTGGACCACCCGTGCCGACGTCGTGGTGGTGGGGTCCGGCATCGCCGGGCTGACCGCTGCGCTGCGGATCCACGCGGCGGATCCCGCGCTCCACCTGCTCGTCGTCACCAAGGACGTCCTCGCGGCGGGCTCGACCCAGTGGGCCCAGGGGGGCATCGCCGCGGCCCTCGGGCCGGGCGACACCCCCGAGCAGCACGAGCACGACACCCTGGTCGCCGGCGCCGGGGCGTGTGACGTCGAGGCCGTGCGTGCCCTCGTGACCGAGGGTCCGGCGGCCGTCCACGAGCTGATCGCGCTCGGCACCCAGTTCGACCACCACCCGGACGGTGAGCTCTCGCTGACCCGCGAGGGGGGTCACCACCGCGACCGCATCGCGCATGCCGGTGGCGACGCGACGGGGGCCGAGATCCAGCGTGCCCTCATCGCCGCGGTGGAGCGGGCGCCGGAGATCGAGGTCATCGAGCACGCGCTGGCCGTCGACCTGCTCCGTGCCGCGGACGGCGGGGTCGCCGGGCTGACCCTCCACGTGCTCGGCGAGGGCCAGCGCGACGGCGTCGGTGCCGTGCACTGCCGCGCCGTGGTGCTCGCCTCCGGAGGGCTGGGCCAGGTGTTCAGCCAGTCGACCAACCCCAGCGTCTCCACGGGCGACGGGATGGCGGTGGCGCTGCGCGCCGGGGCGCGGCTGCGCGACCTCGAGTTCGTCCAGTTCCACCCGACCGTGATGTGGCTCGGTCCCGACTCGCAGGGCCAGCAGCCGCTGATCTCCGAGGCGGTCCGCGGCGAGGGCGCGTTCCTGGTGGACTTCGAAGGCCATCGGTTCATGCAGGGCGAGCACCCGCTCGCCGACCTCGCGCCGCGCGACGTGGTCGCCAAGGCCATCACCCGCCGGATGCTCGAGAGCGGCAAGCCGCACATGTGGCTAGACGCGCGGCACCTCGGCGCGGCGTTCTGGGAGCGGCGCTTCCCCACCATCCTGGGCGTCTGCCGCGAGCACGGCGTCGACCCGGTCACCGAGCTGACCCCAGTCGCCCCCGCCCAGCACTACGCGTCGGGCGGCGTGGCCACCGACCTGTGGGGACGTACGACCGTGCCGGGGCTCTACGCCACCGGCGAGGTCGCCTGCTCCGGCGTCCACGGCGCCAACCGGCTGGCCTCCAACTCGCTGCTGGAGGGCCTGGTGTTCTCCCGCCGCATCGCCGAGGTGCTGCCCGGCGAGCTCCGGCCGTGGGCGGAGCCGGTCGCCGACCAGCGTCTCGAGGGGCTCGTGGCCGCGGAGCGCCGCCACGGGATGCAGGAGGTGATGACCAGCCGGGTCGGCGTGCTGCGCGAGGCCCACGGACTGGCCGAGGCCATCGCCTTCCTGCGCACGCTCGACCCGGGCGAGGCCGAGGTGGAGCCGGCGGCGTGGGAGACCACCAACCTGCTCGCCATCAGCACCGCGCTCGCCCTGGCCGCCGACCTGCGCACCGAGACCCGCGGCTCCCACTGGCGCGAGGACCACCCCGAGCGCGACGACACCAAGGCCGGCCACATCGACTCGTGGCTCGACGCCGACGGCACCATCCGGGTCGAGTGGACCTATTCCCCGTCGACCGATCCCTCGACCACTGAGGTGCACGCATGACCGACCTCCGCGACGTCCCGTCCGAGCTCCGCGACGAGCTCACCGCCGCCGGGCTCGACCTCGACCACGTGTGGGACACCATCCGCCGCGCGGTGCGGGAGGACCTGCCGGACACCCGGATGGACGACCCGACCAGCTCCTCGACCATCGCGCCGGACGCCCGCGGCGAGGCGGTCTTCGCCGCCCGCGAGCCCGGGGTCGTCGCCGGGCTCGGCGTCGCCGCGGTCACCTTCTTCATGCTGGGCGCCGACGCCACCGTCACCGACCGGCTCCCCGACGGCACCCGCGTGGAGAAGGGCGACGTCGTCATGCGGATCACCGGCCTGACCCAGCGCATGCTGGTGGCCGAGCGCACCGCCCTCAACCTCGCCTCCCACCTCTCCGGCATCGCCACCGCGACCTCGCGGTGGGTCGACGCGCTGGCCGGCTCGCCGACGCGCGTGCTCGACACCCGCAAGACGCTGCCGGGTCTGCGCGCGCTGCAGAAGTACGCCGTCCGCTGCGGCGGCGGGGTCAACCACCGCTCCAGCCTCCAGGACATGGCGATGGTCAAGGACAACCACGTGATAGCGGCCGGGGGCGTGCTGCCGGCGCTCGAGTCCATCCGCGGTCGCTTCCCGGGCCTCCCCGTCGAGGTCGAGGTCACCACGCTGGACCAGCTCGAGGAGCTGCTCGCCCTGCCGGAGCCGCCGGAGCGGATCCTGCTCGACAACATGGGCGACGACCTCATGGCCGACGCCGTACGCCGTACGGCCGGGCGCGTGCCGCTCGAGGCCAGCGGCGGGATCACCCTCGAGCGCGCCGCGCGCATCGGCGCCACCGGCGTGGACTTCGTCTCGGTCGGGGCGCTCACCCACTCGGTCGTGGTCTTCGACCTCGGCATGGACCTGGTTGAGTCATGAAGGTGCTGCCATGACGCTTCTCGCCGTCGACATCGGCAACAGCCACACGTTCCTCGGCCTGCTCGACGGGGACGAGGTCACCGCCGACTGGCGGGTCAACACGGACGAGCGTCGCACCGCTGACGAGTGGGCGGTCCTGATCCGCGGCCTGCTCGCCGACCGCGTCGAGGACGTCGACGGCATCGCCGTGTGCGCCACCGTGCCCGCGGTCCTGCACGAGTGGCGCGAGATGCTGGAGCGCCACTTCGACGACGTCAGCGCGATCGTCGTGGAGCCCGGCATCCGCACCGGCATCCCCGTCCTGATGGACAACCCGCGCGAGGTCGGCACCGACCGCATCGTGAACTCGCTGGCCGCCGCCACCCTCCACGGCGGCCCGGCGATCGTCGTCGACTTCGGCACCGCCACGACGTTCGACGTCGTCAACGGCCTCGGCCAGTACGTCGGCGGCGCGATCTCCCCGGGCATCGAGATCTCCCTCGAGGCGCTCGGGCGCCGCGGCGCCCAGCTGCGCAAGGTCGAGCTCGTCCGCCCACGGTCGGTCATCGCCAAGAACACCGTGGAGGCGCTCCAGAGCGGCATGATCTTCGGCGTCGCCGCCCAGGTCGAGGGCCTGGTGGCGCGCATGATCGCCGAGCTGGGAGTCGCGACAGAAGACGTCACCGTCATTGCCACGGGCCATTTGGCACCGCAGCTCATCGACGATTGCGGATGTTTCACCGTGCATTCTCCGTGGCTGACGCTCCAGGGATTGCGACTCGTCTTCGAGCGCAATTCCTGAAGCCTTTTGTGGGAGCCTTTGAATTGCTGCAAGAATGCAATTCACCCCCGTCCGGCAAAAGGCAAAGGAAAACCACATGGCACAGAAGGTCAACATCGTTCTCGTCGACGACCTCGACGGCACCGAGGCCAGCGAGACCGTGACGTTCGGCCTCGACGGGTCGTCCTACGAGATCGACCTCAACGACGCCAACGCCTCGGCGCTGCGCGAGGCCCTGAGCGGCTACGTCGGCCACGCCCGCAAGGTGAGCGGCGGCTCGCGTCGCGCCCGCAAGTCCACGGGCGGCTCCTCGTCCAACACCAAGGACGTGCGCGAGTGGGCCAAGGAGCAGGGCATGGAGGTCTCCGAGCGCGGTCGCATCTCCGCCGACGTCCAGCAGGCCTACGACGCGGCCCACTGACACCTTCGGGCGGGGCGCCCGGGCGCTCCACCCGGCTGTCTAGTTCGCTGTGAGCGGACGCGCTCGTGGTTGGGGTGGGAACACGTAGGCTGATCTCGGGCGTTGAGCCCAGTGTCCGCACCCCGACCGCCTGTGTCGGCCCCGCGGACCACGCAGACGTAGAGGAGCGCACATGTTCGAGCGGTTCACCGACCGAGCCCGGCGAGTTGTCGTGCTGGCCCAGGAAGAGGCCCGCATGCTCTCCCACAACTACATCGGGACCGAGCACATCCTGCTCGGCCTCATCCACGAGGGCGAAGGCGTCGCCGCCAAGGCCCTCGAGTCCCTCGACATCTCCCTGGAGGCCGTGCGCGCCCAGGTCGAGGAGATCATCGGCCAGGGCCAGCAGGCCCCGTCCGGCCACATCCCGTTCACGCCCCGCGCCAAGAAGGTGCTCGAGCTCTCGCTGCGCGAGGCGCTCCAGCTCGGCCACTCCTACATCGGCACCGAGCACATTCTGCTCGGCCTGATCCGGGAGGGCGAGGGCGTCGCAGCCCAGGTCCTGCAGAAGCTCGGCGCCGACCTCAACCGGGTCCGCCAGCAGGTCATCCAGCTGCTCAGCGGCTTCCAGGGCAAGGAGTCGGCCACGGCCGGCGCCCAGACGTCCGGGTCCGGCGGCGAGGCTCCGTCGAGCTCGCTGGTCCTCGACCAGTTCGGCCAGAACCTCACCCAGGCCGCGCGCGAGGGCAAGCTCGACCCCGTCATCGGGCGCGAGCAGGAGATCGAGCGCGTCATGCAGATCCTGTCGCGCCGCACGAAGAACAACCCCGTCCTCATCGGCGAGCCCGGCGTCGGCAAGACCACGATCGTGGCCGGCCTCGCGCAGGACATCGTCAAGGGCAACGTGCCCGAGACGCTGAAGGACAAGCAGATCTACACGCTCGACCTCGGCGCGCTCGTCGCCGGCTCGCGCTACCGCGGTGACTTCGAGGAGCGCCTCAAGAAGGTGCTCAAGGAGATCCGCACCCGCGGCGACATCGTGCTGTTCATCGACGAGATCCACACCCTCGTCGGCGCCGGCGCAGCCGAGGGCGCGATCGACGCCGCCAGCATCCTCAAGCCGATGCTGGCCCGCGGAGAGCTGCAGACCATCGGCGCCACCACCTTGGACGAGTACCGCAAGTACCTCGAGAAGGACGCCGCGCTCGAGCGCCGCTTCCAGCCGATCCAGGTGCAGGAGCCCTCGATCGCGCACACGATCGAGATGCTCAAGGGCCTGCGCGACCGCTACGAGGCGCACCACCGCGTCACCATCACCGACGAGGCCCTGGTCTCCGCGGCGACGCTGGCCGACCGCTACATCTCCGACCGGTTCCTGCCGGACAAGGCCATCGACCTCATCGACGAGGCCGGTTCGCGACTGCGCATCCGCCGGATGACCGCGCCGCCGGACCTGCGCGAGTACGACGAGAAGATCGGCGACGTGCGCCAGCGCAAGGAGGCCGCCATCGACGGGCAGGACTTCGAGGCCGCGGCCCGCCTGCGCGACGAGGAGAAGCAGCTCTCCGCCCGCCGGGCCGAGCGCGAGAAGCAGTGGCGCGCCGGTGACCTCGACGAGGTCGCCGAGGTCGACGAGGAGCTGATCGCCGAGGTCCTGGCCGTGGCCACGGGCATCCCGATCGTGAAGCTCTCGGAGGAGGAGTCCACCCGTCTGCTCAAGATGGAGGACGAGCTCCACAAGCGCGTGATCGGCCAGGAGGAGGCCGTCAAGGCACTCTCCCGCGCCATCCGTCGTACGCGTGCGGGCCTGAAGGACCCCAAGCGTCCCGGCGGCTCGTTCATCTTCGCCGGCCCCTCGGGTGTCGGGAAGACGTGGCTGTCCAAGACGCTCGCCGAATTCCTCTTCGGTGACGAGGACGCGCTGATCCAGCTCGACATGAGCGAATTCTCCGAGAAGCACACCGTGTCGCGACTGTTCGGTTCGCCGCCCGGCTACGTCGGTTACGAGGAGGGCGGCCAGCTCACCGAGAAGGTGCGCCGCAAGCCGTTCTCCGTGGTGCTCTTCGACGAGGTCGAAAAGGCCCACCCCGACATCTTCAACAGCCTGTTGCAGATTCTCGAGGAAGGCCGCCTGACCGATTCGCAGGGTCGCGTGGTCGACTTCAAGAACACCGTCATCATCATGACGACCAACCTCGGCACCCGCGACATCTCCAAGAGCGTCAACCTCGGCTTCGGCCAGACCGGTGACGCGGCGGGCTCCTACGAGCGGATGAAGAGCAAGGTGTCGGAGGAGCTCAAGCAGCACTTCCGTCCCGAGTTCCTCAACCGTGTCGACGAGATCGTCGTGTTCCCGCCGCTGTCGCAGGAGCAGATCGTGGCGATGGTCGACAACATGATCAACGCCGTCGAGCTGCGCCTCAAGGACCGCGACATGTCGCTCGAGCTCACCCAGCCCGCGAAGGCGCTGCTCGCCGAGCGGGGCTTCGACCCGGTCCTCGGCGCTCGTCCGCTGCGCCGCACGGTGCAGCGCGAGATCGAGGACGTGCTCGCCGAGAAGATGCTCTTCGGCGAGGTCGGCCCCGGGCAGATCGTGCTCGTGGACGTCGAGGGCGAGGGCCCGGAGGCGAAGTTCACCTTCAAGGGCCAGAAGAACTCGACGGTGCCCGACATGCCGCCGCTGGAGACGGTCGACGCCGAGGGCACCCCGGTCGAGGGACCGGACGACACGGCCGGGCCCACCGACGTGCCGAAGTCCCCCGAGGCCTGAGCCGACCGGGCACTTCCTCGCTGTAGGACGAGCCGACCGGGCACTTCCTCGCGCTGCAGCGCGAGGAAGTGCCCGGTCAGCGCATTTCAGCGCGAGGAAGTGCCCGGTCGGGGCGTCACCCCGGGAGCCCCCAGCGCCCCGGAGTGATCTGCGTCAGGAGGCCGTCGGCGACCAGGCCGGCCAGGCAGCGTTCCCGCTGCTCGGTCCCCGGCCACGCGGCCGTGACCTGGGCCTCGCTGATGGAGGTCTGCTCCCGCGCGAGCGCCATGATGCGACCGCGACACTGTCGGTCCGTGCCGGCCCACGCCTGCCCGCGGCGGGGCGGCCCGTCGTACGCCGGGAAGCCGGCGCCCCGCCAGGCGCACAGGTCGGCGACAGGGCAGGTCCCGCACGACGGCTGGCGTGCCGTGCACACGAGCGCGCCCAGCTCCATGGTCGCGACGGCCCAGGTGGCCGCGGTGGCCGGGTCGTCGGGGAGCAGCGACGTCGCCACGTCGCGCTCGGCGCGGGTGACGGCGGGTGCGGGGAGCTCCCGGCCCGACACGGTGCGCGTCAGCACGCGTCGTACGTTGGTGTCGAGGACGAGATGTCGCTGGCCGAAGGCGAAGCTGGCGATCGCCGACGCGGTGTAGTCGCCGACGCCGGGGAGCGCGAGCAGGTCGTCGTACGACGACGGCACCTCGCCGTCGTGGTGCTCGACGATCGCGACGGCCGCGGCGTGCAGGCGCAGCGCGCGACGCGGGTAGCCCAGCCGGCCCCACATCCGGACCGCCTCACCGGTCGGCTCGGCGGCGAGGTCCGCCGGGGTCGGCCACCGCTCGAGCCAGGCCTCGTGGACCGGCAGCACGCGGGCCACCGGGGTCTGCTGGAGCATCAGCTCGCTGACCATCACCGACCACGGCGTGGCCTCGGGCCCGCGCCAGGGCAGCTCGCGCGCGTGGTCGTCGTACCAGTCGAGCACGGCGTCGTGCAGCGCGTGGGGAGAAGGGGCGTCCATCGTCCGCGATCGTAGGTGAGCCGGTGCGCCTCCGCCGCGACGGGCCCGATGCTCCCTAACCTGACCCCATGCCCTCGACCGTGCGACCTCGCGGGCCGCTGCCGGCCCGGGTCTACTGGACCCGTCGCCTCGTCGTGCTCGGCATCCCCCTGCTCCTCGTCGTCGTGCTCGCGCGCGTGCTCGGCGGATCGTCGGACGGCAAGGACGCGTCCGTCGGCCGGGCGACCCAGGCCGCCTCCGTCGAGGAGACCGCGCCGGCGCCGACCGCGGGTCCCACCTCGGAGGTGACGACGGGCAAGAAGGGCAACAGGGGCAAGAAGCGCGGCCAGGAGACGGTCCCGCCCGAACCGGTCCTCGCCGAGCCCAGTGGCCCGTGCGTGGACTCCGACATCGTGGCGACGCCCGCGATCACCTCGGCTGCCGGCGGTGCCGACGTGCCGATCACGCTCAACCTCCGCACCGTGACCGCCGAGGCCTGCACCTGGCAGGCGTCACCGCAGACCCTGACGGTGACGATCACCAGCGGCAACGACTTCATCTGGAGCACCCGCGAGTGCCCGTCCGCGATCGCGGTGCAGGACGTGGTGATCCGTCAGGCCGTCGACACCCCGGTCGTGGTGACCTGGGCCGATGGCAAGCGCTCCGACGAGACCTGCTCGGGCCGTACGGACTGGGCGCGCCCGGGCTTCTACCACGTCGAGGCGGCCGCCCTGGGTGGCGACGGCACCGACGTCCAGTTCGAGCTCGTCGCGCCGACCCCCAGCGTGATCACCAAGACCGCCGAGCCCCAGCAGCAGGGCGGCAAGAGGAAGGGCCGCTCCCACACCCCCGGCCAGGACGGTCCCGGCAACTCCGTGGGCTGAGCCTCGCTCGTTCCTCAGGCGCTGGCCTACTCGGTCTGGCCGCCCGACGCCGCGTGCGCGAGCGCGCCCGGCTGCTCGCCTCAGATGTAGCGCTCGGTGATGCTCGACTCGGCGAGGCGGGAGAGGCCCTCGCGCACGCTGCGGGCGCGCAGCTCGCCGACGCCGTCGACGGCCTGCAGGTCGTCGATCCCGGCGGAGAGCAGCTGCTGGAGGCCGCCGAAGTGGTCGACGAGCCGGTCGACGACGGCGGTGGGCAGGCGGGGGACCTTGGCGAGGAGCCGGTAGCCGCGGGGGGCGACGGCGGCGTCGAGGTGCTCGGCGCCACCGAGGCCGATGGTCCGGGCGACGGAGGCCGGGTCGACGAGCTCGGTGGGGGAGAGGGCCTCGAGCTCGGCGAGGTGGGAGGCGGGACTGGCGAGCCGGCGCCGGCCGCCGGGCAGGTAGTCGCGCACCACGAGCTCGCGCTCGGCGTCGACCCCGGTGACCAGCTCCTCGAGCTGCAGCGACAGGAGGCGACCGTCGGTGCCGAGCTCGAGGACGTAGTCCTCGATCTCCCGCGCGATGCGGATGACCATCTCGAGCCGCTGGGCGACGACGGCCACGTCGCGGACCGTGACCAGGTCCTCGATCTCCAGCGCGGAGAGCGTCGCGGAGACCTCGTCGAGGCGGAGCTTGTAGCGCTCGAGCGTCGCGAGCGCCTGGTTGGCGCGGGAGAGGATCTTGCCCGAGTCCTCGAGCACGTGGCGGATGTCGCCGACGTAGGCCGCGATGATCTGCATCGACTGGGAGACCGAGACCACCGGGTGGCCGGTCTGCTTGGCGACGCGCTCGGCCGTACGGTGCCGGGTGCCGGTCTCCTCGGACGGGATGGTGTGGTCGGGCATCAGGTGCACCGCCGCGCGGTGGATCCGGGTGATGTCCTTGTCGACCACGATCGCACCGTCCATCTTGGCCAGCTCGCGCAGGCCGGTGGCGGTGAACGGCACGTCGAGGGTGAAGCCGCCGGTCGAGATCGAGTCGACGACCTTGTCCTGCCCCAGCACGATGAGCGCGCCGGTGCGGCCGCGGAGGATCCGCTCGAGGCCGTCGCGCAACGGCGTACCCGGGGCGATGGACGCCAGGGTCGCGCGCAGCCGAAGCTGGTCGTCGATGCGCTCTGCCACCGGTCCTCCGCGTGCTCTCCGTGGGCGCCCCCGCGCCATCGGGTGAAGTGTAGGGGCCCGGGGCCCGGATCCACTGATCCTTTCCGCCAGCTGGCCGGCGGCGCCGGCGAGGGCTACAGCGGAGGAGTGAGCTCGAGGGTGAGCAGTGCGCCGAAGACGTCGTCGACCTCGACCACGCGCAGCCCGTCCACCATCCGCCGGCTCGGGATGCCGCGCTCGCTCGCGAGGGCCCGGCCGCGGGGGACGACGGCGACCTGGAACCCGAGACGGGCGGCCTCGGCGATGCGCTGGGGCAGGTCGCGCACGCGGCGCAGCTCGCCCGCGAGCCCGATCTCGCCGATGGCCACGGCGCCGCGTGGAGCGGGGACGCCGAGGTGGGAGCTCGCCACGGCGACCGCGATGGCGAGGTCGGCGGCCGGGTCGTGGAGCTTGGCGCCGCCCACGGTCGCGACGAAGGTGTCGCTGCCGGCGATGCGCAGCCTGGCATGGCGCTGGAGCACGGCCAGCACCATGTCGACGCGCGAGGACTCGACGCCGGAGACCGTGCGGCGCGGGCGCTCCAGGGGCGAGGACGTCAGGAGCGCCTGGACCTCCGCGAGCAGCGGCCGGCGTCCTTCCATGGTGACCGCGACACAGGTGCCGGCGACGTCCTGGGTGTGGTGCTCGACGAAGAGCCCCGTGGGGTCGGTGACCGCGGAGATGCCTTCGGAGGACAGGTCGAAGCAGCCCACCTCGTCGACCGGGCCGTAGCGGTTCTTCATGGCCCGGACCATGCGGAAGCGTGAGTTGCGCTCGCCCTCGAAGTGCAGGACCACGTCGACGAGGTGCTCGAGCACGCGGGGACCGGCGATGGACCCGTCCTTGGTCACGTGGCCGACGATCATCGTCGTGATGTTGCGGGTCTTGGCCACGCGGATGAGCGCGGCGGCCACCTCCTTGACCTGCGTCACCCCGCCGGGCACGCCGTCGACACCGGAGGCGCCGATCGTCTGGATGGAGTCGACGACCAGCAGGGTCGGGCGGACGTCCTCGATGTGCGTCAGGACCGCACCGAGGTCGGTCTCGGCCGCGAGGAACAGCTCGTCGTGGACCCCTCCCGTGCGGTCGGCCCGCAGCCGCACCTGCGCCGCGGACTCCTCGCCGGTGACGTAGAGGGTGCGGTGCCGCGCGCGGGCCGTCTGCGCGGCGACCTCCAGCAGCAGCGTGCTCTTGCCGACACCCGGCTCGCCGGCCAGGAGGATCGCGGCACCCGGGACCAGGCCGCCGCCGAGCACCCGGTCGAGCTCGGGGACGCCGCTGGGGCGTGCGACGGACTCGGTGATCGGCACCTGCGCGATCGGCACCGCGGGCGTCGACACCGGGCCGGCCGCGGCGCGCAGCGTCGGCGCGCCGGCCTCGGCGACCGAGCCCCACGCCTGGCACTCGCCGCAGCGTCCGACCCACTTGCCGGTCTCCCAGCCGCACTCGGAGCATCGGTAGGAGGGACGGGCCTTGGCGGGGCGGGTGGCCTTGGTCGACATGGTCGTCACGCTAGGTCAGGGCACCGACAGCCCCGCGCCGCGGCGCGCGGAGCGGGCCCCGCCCGGCATCCACAGCCCGTCCCCAGGGCCTGTGGACAACTGCGGGACCCTGTGGACGGACCTCCACGGGTCGTCGACGACGCGGGCGACACGTGTGCGGTTCCCGAACGCTCGTGCGACGGCGGCCGGGCTTATGCTCACCCTGGTTGGATCGATCAAGGGGGCAGGAATGAGTCGCAGCGACCACCGGTCCGGCAGCCAGCTGCCGGTCACGCCGCCGACCCTTGCCGACGTCGCGGAGCGCGCCGGCGTCTCGCGCCAGACGGTCTCCAACGCGGTGAACAACCCCGACCTGCTGCGCCCGGACACCCTCGAGCGGGTCCGGCAGACGATCGCCGAGCTCGGCTACTCGCCCAACCGCGCCGCCCGCAACCTGCGCACCCGGACGTCCTCGCTGATCGGCCTGCGCTTCACCCCGGCCCAGGAGGGCACGGCCAACGCGATGATGGACCGGTTCGTCCACTCGCTGGTGGAGGCGAGCGAGGAGGCCGGCTACCACGTGCTGCTGTTCCCGGCCGACGACGAGGACCCTATCGGCGGCTACGACAACCTGCTCCGCTCGACCGCCGTGGACGCCTTCGTCGTCACCGACACCTATCTCGGCAACCCGCAGGCCGCCTGGCTCAGCCAGCAGCGCGCGCCCTTCGTCGCGTTCGGCCGCCCGTGGGACGACGACGTCGCCCGGCACGTGTGGGTCGACGTCGACGGCGCGGCCGGCACGCGCCTGGCCACCCAGCACCTCATCGACCGCGGCCACACGCGCATCGCGTGGATCGGCTGGCGCAAGGACTCGCCCATCGGGGAGGACCGGCGCTCGGGCTGGCTGACCACGATGCACGACAACGGGCTGTCCACGACCGGCCTGGCCTCGCGGGTCGAGGACGTCGTGCACAGCGGCGCCGAGGCCGCCGCAGTGCTGCTCGACGAGTCGGAGCCCACCGCCTTCGTCTGCGCGTCCGACACCCTCGCGATGGGGGTGCTGCACACCTTGTGGATCCGCCAGCTCGCGCCCGGCCGCGACATCGCCGTGGTGGGCTTCGACGACTCCCAGGTGGCGCAGGTCTACCCGGTCGGCCTCACGTCCGTACGCCAACCGCTCGAGGACGTGGCGGTCGAGATCGTGCGCACCCTGCGCGCGCTGCTGTCGCACCAACCGGTCGAGGCGCGTGGTGTGCTGCTCGAGCCGTCGCTGGTGATCCGCGAGTCCAGCTGAGAGAGCCGGAGCCCTCCCTAGAAGTGGCGCCACCACAGGTTGACCGCGTAGTCGACCTCGGTGCCCGTGTGGGATGCCAGCGCCTCCTCGGCGGCCTCGGGCGGCAGCTCGATGCGGACGACCGACTCGAGGTCCTCGCGCGAGGCGAACGACCAGCCCATGTCGATCGGGCGGCGCCGCCAGCCGTGCATCGACCAGAAGCGCTCGACGGCCACCGGGTCCACCTCGGGGAAGCCGCGCCGGAACCAGCCGCCGAACGTCGACCGGGTCGGGTCGTTGTCGATCACGAACGCCGTGCCCCCGCGGCGTACGACGCGGTCGAGCTCACGCAGCCCCGGCTCCGAGCCGGGGCCGAAGAAGTAGGCCCACCGCGCGTGCACCACGTCGACCGACGCGTCCGGCAGGGGCAGCGACTGCGCCGCGCCCTCCAGGACGGTGACGTGCTCGAGCGACCTCGTACGACGTCGGGCGAGCGCGGCGAGCGGCGGGTGGGGCTCGACCCCGATGACGCGCGCCGCGGTCCGGGCCCACAGGGGCAGGTGGAAGCCGCTGCCGCAGCCGACGTCGAGCATCGTCCGACCGGCCCAGTCGCCGATGCCGTGCATCGCGGACACGATGCGGCCGTGCGGGTCGGCGGCGCGGTTCTCGAGCTCGTAGAGCTCGGGGGTGTTCCAGATGTTGGGGGAGGGGCGGGGCTTCACGAGTGCCTCCCCTGAAAGGTCAGATCCGCACCAGGCCGTTCGGGGTCTGGAGCTGGACGGCGACGATGCCGGGGGTGCCGTTGGGGGCGACCCACTCGACCTTCACGTCCTCGAGCGGGGCCTCGACGGTCTCGCCGAGCCACTCGCTGACCCGCTGCGGGTCGCCGGCGATCTCCAGGCAGGCCAGGGAGAAGTCGCCGGTGGCGCCGTTGCTCGGGTGGAGCTCGGCGGGCGACTGCCACTGGATGAAGTAGGGGAGCTGCGGGTCGGAGATCAGGCCGTTCACGCCGACCTGCTGCCACAGCAGCTCGGTGCCGTCGGGGCGGTGCCGGTTGCCCTTCACGGCCTCGCGGCCCAGGCGCCCCTCGACCGTGGAGATGTCGTCGACCGCCACGACCCAGCCGAGCCAGCCGCCACCGAGGGCGGAGCGGGCGCGCACGGCCTGCCCGAAGGGGGCCTTGTCGCTCGCCGGGTGGTCGAGCACCTCCACGATCTCCATGTAGGTGTTGCCGGCGAGCGGCAGTGTGACGTTGCGGGTGCCGAAGCGAGGGTGCACACCCCCGTCGACGAACTCCGTGCCGAGCAGCCCCCCGATGCGCTGGGCGGTGCTGGCAAGTCCATCAGGTCCGGCGGCGAAGCTGACGTGGTCCAGGCGCATGCAGAGATTCTCGGCCTGTTCCTCCGACGTGGTGACACCGGGGTCAGATTCTCTTGACGTCGAGCGATTCCCGGACGTCGGCAGGGGGGTTCAGCGCGGGTCGGCCGGGTGCAGCGCGAGGGCCGAGCGGGAGCGGACGTGCGCCTCGCAGTGGCGGGTCAGCTCGGCGTACCCCTCTGCTCCCATCAGCTCGACCAGCTCGGCCTCGTGGGTGAGGTAGACCGGCTCGAGGGCGACGTGCGCCTCGGTGTTGCCCGAGCAGTACCAGTCGAGGTCGTGGCCGCCCGGCCCCCAGCCGCGCCGGTCGTACTCGCCGATCGAGACCTCGACGTACGACGTCCCGTCCTGCACCTCGACGGTGCGGTACTGGCGGCGGATCGGGAGCTGCCAGCACACGTCGGGCTTGGTCTCCAGCGGGTTGCGGCCCTGGCGCAGCGCCAGGCCGTGGAGGGCGCACCCTGCCCCGGTCGCGAAGTCCGTGCGGTTGTGGAACACGCACGCCCGCTGGCCGTCGACCTCGACCGCGAGGGTCTTGCGCTCGCCGTCGTCGTCGGTCTCGACCCAGTCGGAGGTCCGCACCTTGCGGCCCGGGTGCAGCTGCCAGTCGGTCGGGGTGAGCTGTGCGACGAAGCCCGCGACGCGCTTCTCGTCGTCACGGTCGGCGAAGTGCGCGCCGAGGGTGCAGCAGCCGACGTCGGGGGCATCGGCGTAGATGCCCTGGCACCCCTGGCCGAAGATGCACATGTAGGCGGACGTCAGCCAGGTCAGGTCGCAGCGGAACACCTGGCCCTCGTCGGCCGGATCGGCGAACTCGACGAACGCGCGCGGGAACACCAGGTCGACTTCAGGCACGTGACAACCCTAGTAGCGTGGCGGGTATGCGCCTGGGCGTCCTCGACATCGGATCCAACACCGGCCACCTGCTGGTGGTCGACGCGCACGGCGGGGCCGCGCCGCTGCCGGCCTCCTCGCACAAGCAGCCGTTGCGCCTGGCCGAGCACCTCGACGACGACGGGGCGGTCACCAAGAAGGGGATCAAGGCCCTCACCGACTTCTGCGCGTCCGCCACCGAGATCGCCGAGGACAAGGGCTGCGAGGAGATGCTCGGCTTCGCGACCTCCGCGGTGCGCGACTCCGTCAACGCCGACGAGGTGCTCGCACACGTCGAGAAGCACAGTGGGGTCACGCTCGAGGTGCTCTCGGGCGAGGACGAGGCCCGGCTCACGTTCCTGGCCGTACGCCGCTGGTTCGGGTGGTCGGCCGGCCGGCTCGCGGTCTTCGACATCGGCGGCGGCTCGCTCGAGATCGCGGCCGGCACCGACGAGGCGCCGGACGTGGCCTGGTCGCTCCCGCTGGGCGCGGCCCGGATGGCCAGGCTCTGGTTCGGGGGAGGTCAGCCGGGCGAGGACGAGATCCGCGAGCTGCGCAAGCAGATCCGCGCCGAGATCGCCCGCGACGCCGGGCACCTGCTCCGCCCGGGCGTGCCCGACAAGGCCGCGGCGACCTCCAAGACGTTCAGGTCGCTGGCGCGGATCTGTGGCGCCGCCCCCAGCGGGGACGGGCCGCTGGTGCCGCGGGTGCTCGAGCTGGAGACGCTCTCGAGCTGGATCCCCAAGCTGATGGACCTCTCGGCCGACGAGCTCGCCGCACTGCCCGGTGTCTCACCGAGCCGCACCCACCAGATCGTGCCGGGCGCGCTGGTGGCCGAGGCGTGCATGGACATCTTCGACCTGTCGGCCCTCGAGGTGTGCCCGTGGGCGTTGCGCGAGGGCGTGATCCTCGAGCGCCTGGACCAGATCTCCGTCGTCACGAGGTCGCACTGAGGATGTCCCCGCAGATCGGCCTCTCCACTGCCTCGGTCTACCCCGAGTCCACGGCGCACGCCTTCGGGTGGGCGGCGTCGCTGGGCTACGACGCGGTCGAGGTGATGGTCGGCATCGACGCGCTGAGCCAGCAGGTCGACGCGGTCCAGAAGCTCAGCGATCACCACCAGGTGCCGATCTGCGCGGTCCACGCGCCGTGCCTGCTCTTCACCCAGCGCGTGTGGGGCACCGATCCCTGGGGGAAGCTGGAGAAGTCCGCCGAGATGGCCGAGGCCGTCGGCGCCGACGTGGTCGTCGTGCACCCGCCGTTCCGGTGGCAGCGGGACTACGCAGCCGGCTTCGTCGAGGGCATCGCGTCGCTGGAGGCCCGCACGGGCATCGCGTTCGCGGTCGAGAACATGTATCCGTGGCGTGCCTCCTCGCGGCGCGGCATGCAGATGTACGTCCCGGGCTGGGACCCCAGCGACGAGGACTACGCCAACACCACGATCGACCTCTCCCACGCCGCGATCGCCCGCTCCGACGTCATCGAGATGGCCGGGCGGATGGGTGAGCGGCTGCGGCACATCCACCTCACCGACGGCACCGGCTCGGCCAAGGACGAGCACCTCGTGCCCGGCCGGGGCGTGATGCGGGCCGCGGACTTCCTCGAGCGCCTCGCGCGCACCGACTTCTCGGGACACGTCGTGCTGGAGATCAACACCCGACGGGCCGCCAGCCGCGCCGAGCGCGAGGCCGACCTGGTCGAGTCGCTGGCGTTCGCCCGCGAGCACCTGCGCGTCACCACGCCATGACCGCGCGCACGTCCCGCGGTCGCCGCCCCGGCGCTCCCGACACCCGCGCCGAGGTGCTCGCCGCCGCGCGGACGTCGTTCGCCGAGAAGGGCTTCCGCGGCACCACCATCCGTGCCGTCGCGTCCGCCGCGGCGGTCGATCCCGCCCTGGTGCACCACTACTTCGGCACCAAGGACGACCTCTTCCTCGCCGCCCTCCAGATGCCGGTCGACCCGCGCGAGCTGCTCGCCCCGGTCGTGGCCCAGGGGCCGGACGGCGCAGGGGAGCGGCTGCTGCGCATCTTCCTCTCCGTGTGGGACGACCCGGACACGCAGGTGCAGCTGCTCGCGGTCGTCCGGTCGACGCTCGACGCGGACGGGACGACCCTGCTGAAGGACGGCTTCATCCCGGTCGTCGTCGGTCCGGTCCTGACCCAGCTCGTCAAGGACCGGCCCGAGGTGCGGATCCCGCTCGTGGCCAGCCAGGTCGTCGGGCTGATCGTGGCCCGCTACGTCATCGCCTTCCCGGCCATGGCGCAGATGCCCGCCGAGGACGTGGTCGCCCGCATGGGTCCGGTCCTCCAGCACTACCTCACCGGCGACGTGCCCTGAGCCCGCCCGAGTCTTGACGAGCCCGTCCACCCGCGCGCACAATTCAACACATGATGAAAAACATCGTGGCGGTGCGCGACCTCGTCGTCGTACGCGGCGGGCAGGAGGTGCTGCCCGGCATCTCCCTCGACGTGACGGCCGGGGTCACCGGGCTGCTGGGCCCGAGCGGGTGCGGGAAGACCACGCTGATGCGCAGCCTGGTGGGCGCGCAGCAGGTCAGGTCGGGGAGCGTCGAGGTCCTCGGCGAGCCCGCGGGCAGCGCCGGGCTGCGCACCCGCATCGGCTACGTCACGCAGGCGCCCAGCGTCTACAACGACCTGACGGTCGCGGAGAACCTGGCGTTCTTCGCCCGCGTGCTCGGGGTCGACCGGTCGTCGGCCGACGAGGCCATCGAGGTCGTCGGGCTCTCCGACCAGCGCCAGCAGGTCGTCGGCAAGCTCTCCGGCGGGCAGCTCAGCCGCGCGAGCCTGGCCGTCGCGCTGCTCGGCACGCCCGACCTGCTGGTGCTCGACGAGCCCACGGTCGGGCTGGACCCGGTGCTGCGCCGCGACCTCTGGGGGCTGTTCCACCGCCTCGCCGACGCGGGCGCGGCGGTGCTGGTCTCGAGCCACGTCATGGACGAGGCCGAGCGCTGCCACCGGCTGCTCCTGATGCGTGAGGGCCGGATCATCGCCGACGGCTCGCCCGACGAGATCCGCGGGCGCACCGGGGCCGCCGACATCGAGCAGGCCTTCCTCAGCCTGGTCGAGCACACAGGAGAGGTCGCATGAACGCCGGAATGAGCCCCCGCATCACCCTCGCCGTCGCCGGCCGGGTGCTGACCCAGGTCCGCCGGGACCACCGCACGCTCGCGATGCTGCTCGTGGTGCCGTGCGTGCTGATGAGCCTGCTCTGGTGGATGTTCGGCGACCTCCCGGGCGGCCTGTTCGACCGGTTCGGGCCGGCGCTCCTGGCGATGTTCCCCTTCATCGTCATGTTCCTGGTGACCAGCGTGACGACGCTGCGCGAGCGCTCCTCCGGGACCCTCGAGCGGCTGCTCACCATGCCGATGGGCAAGCTCGACTTCCTCCTCGGCTACGCCCTGGCCTTCGGGGCGCTCGCGGCGCTGCAGTCCGCTCTCGCCGTGGCCGTCAGCGTCGGCCTGCTCGGCCTCGACGTCCAGGGACCGATCTGGCTGCTCGGCGTGGTCGCGATCGTCGACGCGGTGCTCGGCACCGCGCTCGGCCTGCTGGTCAGCGCCTTCGCGACGACCGAGTTCCAGGCGGTGCAGTTCATGCCCGCCTTCGTCCTGCCCCAGATCCTGCTGTGCGGACTCTTCGTCCCGCGTGAGGCGATGCCGGGGGTGCTCGAGGCGATCAGCAACGTGCTCCCGCTGTCGTACGCCGTCGACGCGATGCAGGAGCTTACCGGGGCGGCCGATGCCGGCGAGATCTGGCGCTCGGTGGCGGTCGTCGCGGGCTTCGGGGTGGCCTCGCTCGCGCTCGGCGCCGCGACCCTCAGGCGCCGGACACCCTGACGCGGGCGAACAGCCGGGCGGCGACGCCGAGCGCGAGGAGGTAGCGCGAGGAGGGCGTCCGGGCCACTGTGAGGACGCTGGGTCCGATCCGTCGCCGAGAGGTGGAGGACCTGTGAGGGAACGGTCGAGGTTCGGCGTAGCCTGTCGCCCATGTCGTTGCTCCGCCAGCCGATCCTGCTCCTCGCTCGCAGCCAGGGGGTCAAGAAGCTCGTCTCGACGATGCCCGTCTCCAGCGGCATCGTCACCAGCTACGTCCCCGGCGAGACCACCGCGGACGCGGTCGGGGCGACCGCCGGGCTGGTCGACGACGGGCTGCGCGTCACCCTCGACTACCTCGGCGAGGACACCACGGACGCCGCGCAGGCCGACGCCACCGTGGCCGCCTACAAGGACGTGCTCGCCGAGCTCTCCCGCCGTGGTCTCGCCGCCCACGCGGAGGTCTCGGTGAAGCTGAGCGCGATCGGCCAGTTCCTGCCCGACACCGTCGAGCCGGGCGGCGGCCACAAGATCGCCCTGGAGAACGCCCGCGAGATCTGCCGGGCCGCGCGCAACGCCGGCACCACGGTGACCCTCGACATGGAGGACCACACCACCACCGACTCGACGCTGTCGATCCTGCGTGAGCTGCGCAAGGACTTCCCGGAGACGGGCGCGGTGCTGCAGGCGATGCTCCACCGCACCGAGGCCGACTGCCGGGCGCTGGCCTACGAGGGCTCGCGCGTGCGGCTGTGCAAGGGCGCCTACATGGAGCCCGAGGACGTCGCCTTCCAGGACAAGGTCGAGATCGACAAGTCCTACGTCCGCTGCCTCAAGGTGCTGCTCGGCGGCCAGGGCTACCCGATGATCGCGACGCACGACCCGCGGATGATCCAGATCGCGTCCTCGCTCGCCAGCCGCTTCGGCCGTCGCCCGGGGACCTACGAGTTCCAGATGCTCTACGGCATCCGGCCCGAGGAGCAGAAGCGGCTCGCCGCCGCCGGCGAGACCGTGCGCGTCTACATCCCCTACGGCACCGAGTGGTACGGCTACCTGATGCGCCGCCTCGCCGAGAAGCCCCAGAACCTCGCCTTCTTCCTCCGGTCCCTGGTCAGCAAGAAATAGGGTCGCCCAGCCGCAGTAGATTGGTGCCCATGAGCACAGCGATCATCGGCGCCGGCGTCATGGGGGAGACCCTCCTCTCCGGACTGGTGCGCGCCGGCCGCCGCGTCGACCAGCTCATGGTCGGCGAGAAGCGGGCCGAGCGGGCCCGGGAGCTCGAGGAGCGCTACGGCGTGGCCGTGGTCTCCAACCGCGAGGCGGCCGCCAAGGCCGACACCGTCGCCCTCGTCGTCAAGCCGCAGGACATGGGCGACGTGCTCGCCGAGATCGCCCCCGACCTGCGCGCCGGGCAGCTGCTCGTCTCGCTGGCTGCGGGCATCACCACGGGCTTCATCGAGTCCCGCGTCCCCGAGGGCGTCGCCGTCGTACGCGTCATGCCCAACACCCCGGCCCTCGTCGACGAGGGGATGGCGGCGATCTCACCGGGCTCCCACTGCGACGAGGCGCACCTGGCCGAGGTCGAGTCGTTGATGGCCTCCACCGGCAAGGTGCTCCGCATCCCCGAGAAGCAGATGGACGCGGTCACCGCGATCTCCGGCTCGGGTCCGGCCTACATCTTCTTCGTCGTCGAGTCGATGATCGAGGCGGGTGTCCACCTCGGGCTGCCGCGCGCCACCTCGACCGAGCTCGTCGTCCAGACCCTCCTCGGATCCGCGGCGATGCTGCGCGAGACCGGCTCCCACCCCGTCGTGCTGCGCGAGCAGGTCACCTCGCCCGGTGGTACGACCGCCTCCGCCCTGCGCGAGCTGGAGGTGCACCGCGTCCGGGCGGCGTTCCTGGCCGCCATGGAGGCCGCCCGCAACCGGTCGCGAGAGCTCGCCGAGGGCAGCTGACCGACCCCCGCTCGAGTCGAGAAAACCCAGTCCCCATGCGGGTTCTGAGTGGTCTGGACACTGCTCGTCTGGTTGCTCACAATCGCTGGCTCCCACGTTACTGACGGGTCAGGATGGAGGTGACCGACCGGTCTTCCCGCGGATCCGAAGTGGGGTGGTGGTCATGTCCGCGGCACGTTCGACAGCACGCAGCAGCAGGACCAGGGTGGCGCTCGGGCTCGCCATCGCGGGGCTCTTGGCCGTCTTCTCAGGGGGTCTGCTCCTCGTCACGCAGGGAGCGGCTGTCTCGACACCATCGAGTGCCGACCCAGCCGTCGAGTACACCGAGTGGGTGAACCAGGGGGACCCCGTCCTCACCCACGAGAACGTGCCTCCGGGCCCCACCGCTGACACCGAGCGGTGGGTCCCGGTGGGAGTGCCGACGAAGCACGTCACGGTCGTCGGAGTCCCTGCAGTTCCTCCGACACCGGGCTACTGGGACGACACCGTCGTGACGTTCTACACGTGGACCGGGGGCAGCTCGGACGACGCTCCACCGGTCTACTCGGACGACACCCGGACGCGTCTGCACCCGGACTGGAACGCGACCAGCGGCAACCCCCAAGGCGGCGAGCACGCCGAGGCGGCGCTCTACACGCCGTACGAGGTGGGCAACGGTGACCACACGGCATCGTGGTTCCTGAAGGCCGGGACCTACGTGCCGGGCACGCCAGGTACGCCTGCCGTGGACGAGGTCAGTCACCTCGACCACCAGTGGCAGAAGCAGGTCCGCACCGTGGTGACGCCGCCGGTGGTGACCCCGCCCGTCGTGACCCCGCCCGAGGTGGCGCCCGCAGAGGTGCCGCCGCGGTGCCCGGAGCCGTGGCCGCTGGCGGAAGAGCCGACCAAGGGCCCGCAGGCGACCGAGCCCGCAGCGCCTGAGGTGCTGGGCGAGCAGGCCTCGGCGCCGACCCGGCCCACCCAGCAGAAGCAGCGGAGCCAGGTGCCCACGGTCGTGGACGCCGGCTACGCCGGACAGCCGTCCGGTGAGGGCTGGGCAACCGCGCTCCTGGTGGGCGGACTGCTCCTCCTGGCCTCGTCCGGGGCCGTCGCCGCGGCCCGCAGGACCTGACCACGGGGGATCCGAGAGGAGGCGAGCACCGTGCGAGTCGTCCACCCCAGCGGCACCGTCCGCCGTGGAATCCTCGCCCTGGTGCTCGCCTCTCTCGCGTTCGTCCTGGCGCCCGGTGCTCCAGCCGGGTCGCCGAGCCCCGAGCCTGCGAGCTGGGCCGCGAGCTGGACCGCGAGCTGGAGCGGGAGCTGGACGTACGCCCGCCCGGCGCGAGGCGCGTACGTCAGCGGCGTGCCGCTGGCGCTGCGGATCCCCAGCATCGGCGTCGCCGCCGCCGTGGAACCCGTCGTCGCTGACGCTGGCGTCCTGGTCCCGCCCGCCGACCCGACGCTTGTCGGCTGGTGGGCAGGCGGCGCGCGAGCGGGCGCCCGCACCGGAGCGGTCGTGCTGGCGGGGCACACGGTCCGGAGCGGCGGCGGGGTCTTCGACGACCTGGCCGACGTGCGCCCCGGCGACACCGTCCGGGTGGACACGCCCCGCGGTCGCGTCACGTACGTCGTCGCCGCGGTGCGTGACCTCAGCAAGCAACAGCTGGCGGTTGCCGCGCAGGAGCTGTTCGCCCTGGACGGCCACCCTCGCGTCGTCCTCGTGACGTGCGCCGACTGGGCCGCCGGGCGCTACTTCGGCAACACCGTCGTGGTCGCCGTGCCCGACGAGCAGCAGCAGCGGTAACGTCCGTCACATGGAGTGCGCCGGGCCCACGTCAGTCGTGTTCGACCCCACGCTCACCGACTACAACTTCGGGCCCACCCACCCGATGTCGCCGGTGCGCGTCGACCTGACCATGCGCCTGGCCGACGAGCTGGGCGTGCTGGAGGGCATCAAGCGCGTCGACGCGCCCTTCGCGACGCCGGAGCAGATCGCGACCGTCCACGACGCGGGCCTGATCGAGGCCGTCACCAAGGCAGGGACGACGCCGGGCTGGGTCGACGAGTCCCGCGGGCTCGGCACCGAGGACGACCCGGTGTTCACCGACATGCACGTCGCGAGCGCCCACGTCGTCGGGGCCAGCCTCGAGGCGTTCCGGCAGGTGTGGAGCGGCGAGTCGCTGCACTCGGTCAACATCGCGGGCGGCCTGCACCACGCGATGCCCGACCGGGCGAGCGGCTTCTGCATCTACAACGACGTCGCCGTCGGCATCAAGCAGCTGCTGGCCGACGGCGCCGAGCGGGTCGCCTACGTCGACATCGACGTCCACCACGGTGACGGCGTGGAGAAGATCTTCTACGACGACCCGCGCGTGCTCACGATCTCCCTGCACGAGACCGGCCAGATGCTGTTCCCGGGCACCGGCTTCCCGTCCGACACGGGTGGCGAAGGTGCCGAGGGCAGCGCGGTCAACGTCGCGCTCCCGCCCGGGACGTCCGACGCCGGCTGGCTGCGCGCCTTCCACGCCGTGGTGCCGCCGATCCTGCGCGAGTTCGCGCCCGACGTCCTCGTCACCCAGCACGGCTGCGACTCCCACATGAACGACCCGCTCGCGCACATGATGCTGAGCGTCGACGGCCAGCGCGCGGCCTACCTCGCCCTCCACGAGCTCGCCCACGAGGTGGCCGGCGGCCGGTGGGTCGTCACCGGCGGGGGTGGCTACTCGATCGTCGACGTCGTGCCGCGGGCCTGGACGCACCTGCTCGCGATCGCGTCCGGCCGCCCGCTCGACCCCGCCACGGCGACGCCACCCGGTTGGCGGGCGTACGTCGAGGAGGTGCTGGGCGCCACCGCGCCCCACCGGATGACGGACGGGCGCACCCCGGCCTACCGCGACTGGTCCTCGGGGTACGACCCCGAGGCCTGGCTGGACCGCGCGATCCACGCCACGCGCATGGAGGTCTTCCCGCTCCACGGCCTCGACCCGCTGCCCTGACGAACCGGTGGCCATCGAGGCTTCGGGGGAGATCAGGTAAAGATTCAACCCGACACGCCGCCAGTCACATAAGTTTCTCTGGCATTCCTCTTCCCCATGCGTCACGCGAGCCCTATTCTCACGAGGAGCGGCACGCCTGTGACGCCGGCGGGGAAGCCGGCGCCGTCGCCGCGCAGAAGGATCGGTGCACACCATGGCTGAGAACACCCCTGGCGACATGTCCGAGGCCCATTTCCTGACCATCGCCGAGGTCGCGGCCAAGATGCGCGTCTCGAAGATGACGGTCTACCGCCTCGTCCACGGTGGTGAGCTGCCCGCGGTCCGCGTCGGTCGCTCCTTCCGCGTGACCGAGGACGACGTCAACGAATACCTGCGCAAGAGCTTCTACAACGCCGGCTGACCTCCGGGTCCGCCTTCCAGAGGCGTTTTCACGCTGCGCGCACCTGCCAAGTAGGGTGAGCGGGTCCGGCCGACGAGCGTCGGCCGATAGGAAGGTCTGATCCGTGGGTTCTGTCATCAAGAAGCGGCGCAAGCGCATGGCCAAGAAGAAGCACCGCAAGCTGCTCAAGAAGACGCGCGTGCAGCGCCGCAAGCTCGGCAAGTAACACCTTTCGACCATGGGGCGGGTCGTGCTGGTCACCGGGATCTCCCGGGACATCGGGCGACGCTTCGCGCGCGCCGCGGCCGGCGACCCGTCCATCGAGCGGGTCATCGGGGTCGATGTCGTCCCCCCGCGCGGCGACATCGGGGACGTCTCCTTCGTCCGCGCTGACATCCGCAACCCGGTCATCGCGAAGGTCATCGCCAAGGAGGACGTCGACACCGTCGTCCACATGAGCGTGATCGCCACGCCCGGCTCGGCCGGCGGTCGCGGGACGATGAAGGAGCTCAACGTCATCGGCTCCATGCAGCTGCTCGCTGCGTGCCAGAAGTCGACGACCGTCGAGCGCCTGGTCGTGAAGTCGACGACGACCGTCTACGGCTCGAGCCCGCGCGACCCCGCGATGTTCTCCGAGGACATGGGGCCCAAGCGCCTGCCGTCCTCCGGCTACGGCAAGGACGTCTACGAGGTCGAGGGTTACGTCCGTGGCTTCGCCCGCCGGCGTCCCGACGTCGACGTGACCATGATCCGCGCCGCCAACGTCATCGGGCCCCACGTCTCGAGCCCGTTGACCAACTACTTCCGGCTCCCCGTGATCCCGCGCGTGCTGGGCTTCGACCCACGCCTGCAGTTCCTCCACGAGGACGACCTGCTCCGGGTGCTGCGCCACGCCGCCGTCTCCGGCATCCCGGGCACCTTCAACGTCGCCGGCGACGGGCTGCTCACGCTGAGCCAGGCCGTACGCCGTCTCGGCCGCCCGTCGGTCGCGATGCCGCGCTTCGCCGTCGGGCGCCTGGGCGCGACGATGCGCCAGGCTCGCCTGTCGGACTTCTCGCCCGAGCAGCTGGGGTTCCTCACCTACGGTCGAGGGGTGGACACGACCCGGATGCGCACCCAGCTCGGCTTCGAGCCCGAGTTCACCACCGCTGAGGCGTTCGCCGACTTCTGCCGCGACCTCGGTGCCGCGCCGACCGTGGGAGCGGGCCGTGGCTGAGGAAGCGCGCGGGGACGCCAAGGTCATCCCGATCGGCACGGGCGGCCGTCCCGGGCGCGGCTCGGGCAGTGCGCGACCCTCCTCGGCGGCTCGCAACCTTGCCCCCGCCGCGAAGAAGCCCGCGGCCAGGAAGTCCCCGAAGCCCGCTGCGAAGAAGTCCGCCGGGAAGTCCACCGAGAAGGCCGCCGAGGCTGCGGAGACGCCCACGGTGCACGCGGCTGCCGAGCCCACCGACGGTGAGGCGCCCCGCGAGCAGCCGAGCACGGAGCAGACCACCGCCGAGCCGCGCACGGGCATCCCCGTCGGCGACTGGTTGTCCGCCCTCCAGGGCGCAGCGCTGGAGGTCTTCGGTGACGACTGGGAGCGCCGGCTCGCCGAGCTGATGGCCTTCGTGCGGCGCCGGCTCGAGGGCGACTACGAGGTCGACGACTACGGCTTCGACCGCGAGCTCACCGAGCGGTTCTTCATGGCTGCGCTGCGGCCGGTGGCGGAGAAGTGGTTCCGCCTCGAGGTGCGCGGGCTGGAGAACATCCCGGCCGAGGGCGGTGCTCTCGTCGTGTCCAACCACTCGGGCACCGTGCCGCTCGACGGCCTGATGACCATGCTCACCGTGCACGACCACACCGGCCGCTTCCTGCGCCCGCTCGGCGCCGACCTGGTCTTCAAGCTCCCGGTGGTCAGCTCCCTGGCCCGCAAGGGCGGCGCCACCTTGGCGTGCGTGGAGGACGCCGAGCGGATGCTGTCCGGCGGCGACCTGGTCGGTGTCTGGCCCGAGGGCTTCAAGGGCATCGGCAAGCCGTTCAGCGAGCGCTACAAGCTGCAGCGCTTCGGCCGCGGCGGCTTCGTGTCCGCCGCCCTGCGCACCGGCGTACCCATCATCCCGCTCTCCGTCGTCGGGGCCGAGGAGATCTATCCCCTCGTCGGCAACGTGCCGTCGCTGGCGCGGCTGCTGGGGGTGCCCTACATCCCGATCACGCCGTTCTTCCCGTGGCTCGGTCCGCTGGGCCTGGTGCCGCTGCCCTCGAAGTGGATCCTCGAGTTCGGCGAGCCGATCCGCACCGACTCCTACGACGCCGCCGAGGCCGAGGACCCGATGCTGGTCTTCAACGTCACCGACCAGGTGCGCGAGACCATCCAGCACACGCTCTTCGACCTGCTGCGCGACCGCGACGGGGTCTTCAGCAAGTAGCGCGCGTCCCCGCTTGAAATCCTGGAGGCTAGGGGAGGAGCCCGCCGGTCGAACCGGTCACCGTGTTGCCGGTGACGCCGTCCACGGTGCCGGTGACCTCACCGATGAGGCCGCCGGTGGCGTCGTCGGCGCCCGTGGTGAGGCCGCCGAGCGCACCTCCGGTGACGCCGTCGAGCTGGCTGGCCAGGTCGCTCGTGGCGTCGGTGACGCCCTGGGTGACCTCCTTGACCGGCTTGGTCGGGTCCTTCGTCGGGTCCTGCTTGGTGGGGCCCTGGCCGGTGGGGTCGGGGAGCAGGGTCTCTGGCGCGAGGGTCGGAGTCGTCGCGGGTGAGCCGGGCAGGCCGGCGCCGGGGGACTGCAGGACCTCCGGAACGGTGATGCCGGTGAGGTCCTGGCCCGAGACGGGCGCGGCCTCGAGCGTCTGCTCGTCGCTGTCGAGCCCGGTGAGCAGGTCCTGCGGGGCGCTGCTCAGCAGGAAGTCGGGCGTGGTGGTGATGCCGCCGCTGCAGGTCACGCAGGCGGTGCTGATCTCCATGTCGAGGTCGGTCAGTGTGCGGCCGGCCGCGAGCAGCTCGTCGCGGGCGCTGGCCGGGAGCTGCGGCTGGAGCGCGTCGAGACGCTCCATGCTCCGCACGGTGAAGTCGCGTGCGTCCTGGACGTCCTGCTCCGACCCGCCGCCCTCGTAGGCCTGCAGCAGGCTGCGCACGCCGTCGCCGGACTGGTCGGTGAACGCGTCGAGGGTGTCGGGGGCGAGCTTGTCGGTGCCGCCGTCGCCGGCGGCGATCTGCTCGAGCTCGTCGAGACGGGTCTCGGCCTGAGCGAGGAGGGTGCGCCCTCGCGCGGCGTCGTCGCCGGCGAGACGCACCTGCGCCGACTCGATGCCGCGCTTGACGCCGTAGAGGGACTCACCCGGCAACGCGGTCTGGGCGGCCACGGCCATCGTGGCGGTGGCACCGACCAGCGCGGCACCGCCGAGCAGGGTGGCCACGCGACGGTCGCGGGTGCGCGTGGTGACCGGCATCGCCAGCCGCGACGGGGCGGCGGGCTGGCGTACGAGGACGGTGTCGGCCTCCGCCATCAGCCTCTCGCGCAGCGAGCTGACGAACTCGGGACGCGGAGCCACCTCGGGCAGCGCGCGCAGGTCGGACACGACGTCGAGCAGGGCAGCGAAACGAGCCGCGTCACGCTCGCCGAGCGGCGTGTCGTGGCTCGGGGAGAGAAGTGCCTCGAACTCGTCGGCACGTCGTCGTGCCGAGAAGGCGGGTGTCATCGCGCTCGTCCTGTCTCACTGCTGGTGGGTGCTCCCACACAGACGAACGAGCAAGACGAGGCGGGGGTTACGGGTGAGGTCATGTGTCCCTCAACCCCTCGGGCAGGAGCTTGGCCAGGTTGCGTACGCCGCGCAGCTGGAGCTGCTTCACGGCGCCGTCCGAGCGGTCGAGCGCCAGCGCCGTCTCGGCGATGGACAGGCCCTGCAGGAACCGCATGATGAGGCACTCGCGCTGCTCGGTCGGCAGCTCTGTCAGCGCCTTGAGCAGGGCCTCGTTGGTGAGGCTGGCGAGGACGGCGCTCTCCGGGCCCTCGGTGGCGTCGTCGTGAGGAGTCATGTCCTCGGTCGTCATCTCGAGGCGGGTGCGGCCGGCCTTGAAGTGGTCGGTGGTGAGGTTGCGCGCGATGGTCATCAGCCAGGCGCCGAAGTCCTTGCCCTGCCAGCGGAAGTTGTTCATGCTGCGCAGCGCACGGAAGAAGGTCTCGGAGGTGAGGTCCTCGGCCAGCGTCTGGGACCGGGTGCGGTAGTAGAGGAACCGGTAGACCGAGCCGTGGTAGTGGTCGTAGAGGAGCCCGAAGGCCTCCTTGTCGCCGGAGCGGGCGAGCTCGACCAGCGCGATCAGGCGCTCGCGCTCGGCCTCGTCGACCTCCGAGGAGACGGCCTGGTCCTCGTCGCCGACCGGGCTCGAGCCCGAGGAGTGCCTCGGACCGCCGCCGCCGGCGAGGGACGCGGAGCCGGGCGCGGCCGTCTCGGCCAGCAGCACCAGGCCCGAGAGCTGGGCCGACAGCTGCGGCGAGAGGGCAGCCCACACCGCGCGCCGTAGCGCGTCGAGCCCCTCCTCGAGCGAGCGCTCGAGTCCCTGTCGTGACCGCATGCGGACATCCCTCCCGGTTGCAGCATTCTCCACGATAAGCGGCAGCGCCGGTCTTGTGAACCCGTGAGTAACTACCAGTTACACATTCGTACGGGTGAGGGTCAGGCGGAGTGGTCGCGCCCTCGCAGGCTGGCGCCCGCGGCGACGGCCCCGGACACCGCGCCCGCGACCGCCGCCGTGATCAGGCCGGCCCGGGCCGCCTTGCGTCCGGTGCGGTAGTCGTGGATCCGCCACCCGTGCGCCCGCGCGTGCGCGCGCAGGCGCGCGTCGGGGTTGATCGCGCAGGGGTCGCCGACCAGGGAGAGCATGGGCAGGTCGTTGCTGGAGTCGGAGTACGCCGAGCAGCGCGCGAGGTCGAGGCCCTCACGGGCGGCGAGCGCCTTGATCGCCTCGGCCTTGGCCGGTCCGTGCAGCAGGTCACCGACCAGGCGACCGGTGTAGACGCCGTCCACGTGCTCGGCGACGGTGCCCATCGCGCCCGTCAGGCCCAGGCGCCGGGCGATGATGCTGGCGATCTCGATGGGCGCGGCCGTCACCAGCCAGACCCGCTGGCCCTCGTCGAGGTGGAGCTGGGCGAGGGCGCGGGTGCCGGGCCAGATCCGGTGCGCCATGGCCTCGTCGAAGATCGCCTCGCCGAGCTCCTCGAGTTCGGCGGTCGTGTGCCCGGCGATGAAGGACAGCGCCGAGTTGCGTGCCTCGGCGACGTGCTCGGGGTCCTCGACCCCGACGATGCGGAAGTAGGCCTGCTTCCACGCCGCCCCGGCGATCTCGCGCGTGGTGAAGAACTTGCGGCGGTGCAGGCCCCGTGCGAAGTGGAAGATGCTGGCGCCCTGCATGACGGTGTTGTCCACGTCGAAGAACGCCGCCGCCGTCACGTCGCCGGGCGTGAGGAGCGCGCTCTCGACCTCCGCGGAGGCCGCCGCAGCCTCGCCCGCGAGCACCGAACGCTGCTGCAGGTTGAGGCGACGGGGCCGCTCGGACGGGGTCACGTCAGAAGCCTAGCCGTGGCCGGCTCCGCCGATCCGTGGCGCCAGGCTGTGGAAGGATCGACGCATGCCGCGCAACGACATCTCCGCCCTCGTGGCCGAGGCTGCCGCTGACGTGCCCGACCGGCAGGCCCTCGTGGAGAGCGGCGGACGCACCCTCACCTGGGCCGGTCTCGAGGACGAGGTCGGCCGGATCGCCACCGGTCTGGGTGCCCGCGGCATCCGTGCCGGGCAGCGCGTGATGATCGTGGTGGGCAACCGGATCGAGTTCGTGACCGCCTACCTCGGCGTCCTCCGTGCCCAGGTCGTCGCGGTCCCGGTCAACCCGCGCTCCGCCCCCGGCGAGATCGCCCGGATGCTCGTCGACTCGGGCACGCGGCTCCTCGTGGTCGACGAGACCGCGCTCGACGTCGTACGCACAGCGCTGGGCGAGCTCGGGGACGTCCCCGCCCCGGTCGTCGTGGTCACCGGCGCCGAGCCCGGGGAGGGGGAGGTGGCCTTCGCCGACCTCCGCGCGGACGTCGTACGACCGGTGCCGCCGCTGCCCGACCCCGAGAAGCTCGCCGCCCTCCTCTACACGAGCGGCACCTCCGGCCTGCCGCGCGCCGCGATGCTCAGCCACCGGGCGCTGCTGGCCAACATCGAGCAGGTCGCGGCGGTCGAGCCGCCGATGATGCACGGCGACGACGTGGTGCTCGGCGTGCTCCCGCTCTTCCACGTCTACGGCCTCAACGCCGTCCTCGGCGGCGTGCTGCGCCACCGGGCCCGGTTGCTGCTGGTCGAGCAGTTCGAGCCGCAGGCCGTCCTCGACCTCATCGACGACGAGGCGTGCAGCGTGGTGCCGATCGCCCCGCCCGTCTTCGCCCACTGGCTGCCGGACGAGCACCTCCGCGAGCGCCTCGGGCCGGTGCGACTGGTGCTGTCCGGCTCCGCGCCGCTCGAGCCGGCGGTCATCGAGGAGTTCACCTCGATCACGGGGATCCCTGTGCACCAGGGCTACGGCCTCACCGAGGCCTCACCCGTCGTCACGAGCACCCTGTGCAGCCGCGCCCACCAGCCCGGATCGGTCGGCGCGGCCCTGCCCGGCATCGAGATCAGGCTGGTTGACGAGACCCATGGCCAGGTCGAGGGCGAGGACCCCGGCGTGATCGAGATCCGGGGCGACAACCTCTTCAGCGGCTACTGGCCCGACGGCGCAGACGGACCCGGACCGGACGGCTGGTACGGCACGGGAGACGTGGGATTCCTCGACGCGAGCGGCGACCTGTTCCTCGTCGACCGGGTCAAGGAGCTCGTCATCGTCAGCGGCTTCAACGTCTATCCGACCGAGGTCGAGGACGTGATCCGCGAGGTGGCCGGCGTGGCCGACGTCGCGGTCATCGGCGCGCCCGACCCGGAGACGGGGGAGGCGGTCGTCGCCTACGTCGTCGCGCGTGGCGGTGCCGCGGACGGGCTCGAGGACGCCGTACGAGCCCACTGCGCGGAGCGTCTGGCCCGGTTCAAGCAGCCGACGCGCATCGAGGTCGTCGAGGAGCTCCCGCTCACCGGCACCGGCAAGGTCCAGAAGGGGCGCCTGCGCGGGATCGAACGACGACGCACGCTGGGCCTGCTGGAATGAGCGCCGGATGAGCACCGAGCCCCGCGTCACCCTCTACTCCCGGCCGGGCTGCCACCTCTGCGACGCCGCCCGGGAGGTCGTCGCGCGGGTGTGCGATGACCTCGGCGAGACGTGGGTCGAGGTCGACATCGAGTCCGACGGCGACCTCCAGGACCGCTTCGGCGAGGAGATCCCGGTGACCTTCGTCGACGGGCGCCAGCACGACTTCTGGCGGGTCGACGAGGCGCGGCTCAGGGCCGCGCTGGCCTGACGCAGTACGCCTTCGCAGGCCCTCCGCGCAAGTCGGCGGACCCCCGCGTCGGGTGGGTCTTCTCACATGTGCTAGCCGCCCTCGTCCACGTTTTGTTCTCCCGTTCACAAACTCCTACAGTGGCGGAGTCCACGCGAGGTTCGCGGGGACTGGAAAGAAGCAGCTGTGACCGCACGGACACCCGACTCTGCCCGGGAAATTCCCGAGGCAACCGTCGCTCGGCTTCCCGTGTACCTGCGTGCCCTCACCTCCCTCGCGGAGGCCGGCACCACCACCTGCTCCAGCGAGGAGCTCGCCGCCGCGGCGGGCGTCAACAGCGCGAAGCTGCGCAAGGACCTCTCCTACCTCGGCAGCTACGGCACCCGCGGTGTCGGCTACGACGTCGAGTACCTCCGCTACCAGATCGCCCGCGAGATCGGCGTGGAGCAGGACTGGCCCGTGGTCATCGTCGGTATCGGCAACCTGGGCCACGCGCTCGCCAACTACTCCGGGTTCCGCAGCCGCGGCTTCCGTGTCGTCGCGCTCCTCGACGCCGACCCCAGCCGCCACGAGGAGGTCGTCGCCGGCCTCGAGGTGCGCTCCTTCGACGACCTCGAGTCGATCGTCGCCGAGCACGCGGTCTCCATCGGCGTGATCGCGACGCCCGCGGTCGCCGCCCAGGCCGTCGCCGACCGCATGGTCGCCACCGGCATCACCAGCATCCTCAACTTCGCGCCGACCGTGCTCTCGGTGCCCGACGGCGTCGACGTGCGCAAGGTGGACCTGTCCATCGAGCTGCAGATCCTCGCCTACCACGAGCAGCGCAAGTCGGTCGTGACCGGATCGGAGGTGGTCTCGTGAGCGTCCTCGTGGTGGGGATCTCCCACAAGTCGGCCCCGGTCGAGCTGCTCGAGAAGCTCGCGCTCGACGGCGACGGCACCATCAAGCTGATCACCGACGTGATCGCCGGCGAGCACGTCTCGGAGGCGACCGCGATCGTCACCTGCAACCGGCTCGAGGTCTACGCCGAGGTCGACCGCTTCCACGGCAGCGTGGAGGACCTGTCCGGCCTGCTCGTCGCGCGCGCCGAGAAGTCCACGGAGGCGCTGCTGCCGCACCTCTACGTCCACTACGACGAGGGTGCGGTCTCGCACCTCTTCCAGGTGGCGGCCGGGCTGGACTCGATGGTCGTCGGTGAGGGCCAGATCCTCGGCCAGACCCGCGACGCGCTGCGCATCGGGCAGGAGCACGGCACCGTCGGCCCCGCCCTCAACACCCTCTTCCAGCAGGCGCTGCGCGTCGGCAAGCGCGCTCATGCCGAGACCGACATCGACCGGGCGGCCCCCTCGCTGGTGACCGCCGCGCTCGAGCGGAGCACGGTGCCCGTCGCCGGCGCCCGCACCCTCGTCATCGGTGCCGGGGCCATGGCGTCCCTGGCGGTCGCGCACCTGTCACGCGGTGGCGCCGACAGCATCGCGGTGCTCAACCGCACCACGTCCAACGCCGACCGCCTGGCCGCCGAGTACGGCGCCACGTCCGTCCCGCTCACCGAGCTCTCCACCGAGCTGGCCACGGCCGACATCGTCGTCTCCTGCACCGGCGCGCCCGAGCCGCTCGTCCGCCTCGCCGACGTCGTCACCGCCCGCGGCGGCAGCGACCGGCCGCTCGCCGTCATCGACCTCGCCCTGCCCCACGACGTCGACCCGTCCGTGGCCGACCTGCCGGGCGTCGAGCTGATCAGCCTCGCCGGGCTCGCCGAGGAGCTCCGCGGGCTGGAGGCGACCGCGGGCGTCGACGACGTACGCACCATCGTGGGCCAGGAGATCGCCGCCTTCCTGGCCGTACGCCGCCAGGCGAGCGTCACCCCGACCGTCGTGGCCCTGCGCTCCATGGCCACCTCAGTCGTCGACGCGGAGATGGAGCGCCTCGCGTCCCGCCTCCCGGGCCTCGACGAGGCCACCCGCGCCGAGGTGCTCAACACCGTGCGCCGGGTCGCCGACAAGCTGCTCCACGAGCCGACCGTCCGCGTCAAGGAGCTCGCCGACGCCGAGCCGGCCGTGTCCTACACCGCCGCCCTGGCCGAGCTGTTCCGCCTCGACCCCGACGCCGTCGACGCGCTGACGAGGGCGGAGGACAAGCAATGAGCACTCTTCGCCTGGGCACCCGTGCCTCCGCGCTGGCCACCACCCAGTCCGGCATGGTCGCCGACCTGATCCGCGAGCGCCTCGGCCGCGAGGTCGAGCTGGTCGAGGTGTCGACCGAGGGCGACCGCAGCGCCGCCCCGCTGGCCTCCCTGGGCGGCACCGGGGTCTTCGTCAGCGCCCTGCGCGACGCGCTGCTCTACGGACACGTCGACGTCGCCGTCCACTCGCTCAAGGACCTGCCCACCACGCCCGCCGAGGGCATCACGCTGGCCGCGATCCCGCCGCGCGAGGACCCGCGCGACGTGGTGGTCGCACGTGACGGCCTCACCCTGGGCGAGCTGCCGGTCGGCAGCCGCCTCGGCACCGGCTCGCCGCGCCGCGTGAGCCAGCTCGAGGCGCTCGGCCTCGGGCTCGAGCTGCACGGCATCCGCGGCAACGTCGACACCCGGATCCGCAAGGTGCGCGAGGGCGAGGTGGACGCGATCGTCCTGGCCCGCGCCGGGCTCGCGCGCCTCGGCCGGCTCGACGAGGTCACCGAGGTGCTCGATCCCTTGCAGATGCTGCCCGCGCCCGGACAGGGCGCGCTGGCGGTCGAGTGCCGCACCGACGACTCCGACCTGGTCGCCGCGCTCGGCGAGCTGGACGACCGCGCCACCCGCGCGGCCGTGACTGCCGAGCGCGCCGTCCTGTCCGCCCTCGAGGCCGGCTGCTCGGCCCCGCTGGGCACGCTCGCCGAGGTGGTCGAGGGCGAGGACGGCGAGGAGCTGTGGCTGCGAGCCGTGGCCATGTCGCTCGACGGCGCGCTCACGGTCCGGATGAGCGCCACCGGCCCGGTCGACGACGCCGAGGAATTGGGAACACGCCTCGCGGGCTCGATGCTCGACGAGGGAGCAGCAGACCTGATGACGGCACCACTTGAACAGGGACCACCAGTGAGGAATCAGCACGCATGACGCGAGTACAGACCCCGCAGGCCAGCAGCCAGGACAAGGGGGCGACCCCGGGCTGGGTGTCGTTCGTCGGCAGTGGACCGGGCGACCCCGGTCTGCTGACGGTGCGCGCCGTGGAGCTGATCGAGAGCGCCGAGGTCATCGTGACCGAGGCCCCCGAGCACGTCGCCCTGGTCCGCTCCGTCCTCGGCCTGGCCGAGGGCGAGGACGGACCGGAGATCGTCGACGGCGGCTTCGGTGAGGACGGCCAGCCCCTGACCCACGCGGCCCGCGCCAAGGTCGTCGTACGCCACGGCAAGAAGCAGCGCGTGGTGCGACTGATGACCGGCGACCCGTTCCTCTACGCCTCCGGCCCCGAGGAGGCGCAGGCCTGCGTGAAGGCCGGCGTCGGCTTCGAGGTCGTCCCCGGTGTCTCCTCGGTGAGCGCGGTCCCGGCCTACGCCGGCATCCCGCTGACCACCAAGCGCCACAAGGAGATGGCCGTCGTCACCTGCGGTGACAAGGTCGACTGGAGCGCCTACGCCGACGACCGCACGCTCGTGCTGCTCTCGGGCGTGGGCAGCATCGGTGAGACCGCGGCGGCCCTCATCGAGGCCGGCCGCTCGGCCGAGACGCCGGTCGCGATGACCCGCGTGGGCACCACGACCGAGCAGCAGACCCTCATCTCGACCCTCGCGAACATCGCCGCCGACGCGCGCGCCGCGCGCATCGCCCCGCCGGCGATCACGGTGATCGGCGAGGTCGTCGACCTGCGCCAGACCCTGTCGTGGTTCGAGACGAAGCCGCTGTTCGGCTGGCGCACGCTGGTGCCCCGCACCAAGGAGCAGGCCGGCTCGCTGTCGCGTCGCCTCCGTGAGTACGGCGCGGTGCCCGAGGAGGTGCCGACCATCTCGGTCGAGCCGCCGCGCAACCCGCTCCAGATGGACAAGGCCGTGCGCGGCCTGGTGGAGGGCCGCTACGAGTGGATCGCCTTCACCTCGGTCAACGCCGTCAAGGCGGTCCGCGAGAAGTTCGAGGAGTACGGCCTCGACGCCCGCGCGTTCTCGGGCCTCAAGATCGCCGCGGTCGGTGACAAGACCGCCGAGGCGATCGCCGCGTGGGGCCTGCGCGCCGACCTGGTGCCCTCCGGTGAGCAGTCGGCGGCCGGCCTGCTCGAGGAGTGGCCGCCCTACGACGACATGCTCGACCCGATCAACCGGGTCTTCCTGCCGCGCGCCGACATCGCGACCGAGAACCTCGTCGCCGGCCTGATCGACCTCGGCTGGGAGTGCGACGACGTGACGGCCTACCGCACGGTGCGCGCCACCCCGCCGCCGGCACCGGTCCGCGACGCGATCAAGACGGGCAAGTTCGACGCGGTCGTCTTCACCTCGTCCTCGACCGTGCGCAACCTGGTCGGCATCGCCGGCAAGCCGCACCCGTCGACGATCATCGCGGTGATCGGCCCGCAGACGGCCAAGACCGCCGAGGAGCACGGCCTGCGGGTCGACGTCCTCGCCCCGACGCCCGACGTCGAGGTCCTGGTCGACGCCCTCGCCGACTTCGGCGCCGCGCGCCGCCTCGCGATGCTGGAGGCCGGCGAGCCCGTCACCCGGCCGAGCGAGCGCACCGCCTCGGGTCGCCGGAAGGCCCGGGCCAAGTAGTGACCGAGGAGCACCGCGAGATCGAGACGCCGCTGATCCGCCCCCGCCGGCTGCGGCGCACCCCTGCGCTGCGCCGGATGGTCGCGGAGACGGCGGTGGTGCCGAGCTCACTGGTGCTCCCGGTCTTCGTGCGCGAGGGACTCGCCGAGCCGCGACCCATCTCCTCGATGCCCGGGGTCGTGCAGCACTCGCGCGACTCCCTCAAGCAGGCCGTCTCCGAGGCGGCGGAGCTGGGTCTCGGCGGCGTGATGCTCTTCGGCATCCCGGAGTACAAGGACGCCACCGGGTCGGGCGCGATCGACCCCGCCGGCGTGCTCAACCTCGCGATCACCGACGTGGTGGCCGAGGTGGGCGACCAGCTCACCGTGATGTCGGACCTGTGCCTCGACGAGTTCACCGACCACGGGCACTGCGGCCTGCTCACGCCCGACGGCGAGGTCGACAACGACCGCACGCTGGTGGCGTACGCCGACATGGCGCTCGCGCAGGCTGACGCCGGTGTCGACATGGTCGGCCCCAGCGGCATGATGGACGGCCAGGTCGCGGTGGTCCGCCAGGCGCTCGACGAGGCCGGGCACAGCCACGTGTCGATCCTCGCCTACTCCGCGAAGTACGCCTCCGCCTTCTTCGGGCCCTTCCGCGAGGCCGTCGACTCCTCGCTCGAGGGCGACCGCCGCACCTACCAGCAGGACCCCGCCAACGCCCTCGAGGGCGTCCGCGAGGCGCTGCTCGACGTCGAGCAGGGCGCCGACATCGTCATGGTCAAGCCCGCCCTGGCCTACCTCGACGTCGTACGCCGCGTGCGCGACGCCGTCGACGTACCTGTCGCCGCCTACAACATCTCTGGCGAGTACGCCATGGTCGAGGCCGCGGCCGCCCATGGCTGGATCGACCGCGAGGCCGCCATCCTGGAGACTCTCACCTCGATCCGCCGCGCCGGGGCGGACGTGGTCCTGACTTACTGGGCCTCCGAGGCCGCCCGCCTCCTGCGCGCCTGATCGCTCACCAGACAGCACATCAGCCGCCGGTCGAGGAGGTCGCGCAGAGCTCACCGCTGGTTGAGGAGGTCGCGCAGAGCTCACCGCTGGTTGAGGAGGTCGCGCAGCGACCGTCACGAAACCAGGACCTTTACAAGCCCTTGCGCGCCCGGATTGCTGCCCAGCTGCGGCTCGAGAGAGCGCCCAGCTCCATCGGTCCGGTCATCGATCAACGCTTGTCGCTTGGCCCGGGACCAGCCCTGGATCCGCTTCTCCATGGCGAAGGCCTCGTCGATGCGTTCGAACTCGCCGGCCCAGACGAGTCGGACCGGTCGTCGTCGCCGGGTGTACGCCGCCCCCACGCCCTCGTTGTGCTCGAGGACGCGGCGCTCCAGGTTCCGCGTGCTCCCGACGTAGAAGGCGCCGGGGCGCCTTCCTCGACCAGCGGTGGGGCTACGGGTTCAGCAGCTTGTTGGCGCAGTCGTTGAGCTCGTTGGTCGCCGTGAGCGGGTTGTCGACCACGCCCTGGGCGGTGCACTGCACGAGGGCCTCGGCGAAGGTCAGCGTCGCGGTGATGGTGGGGATCGGCGAGGTCGGCAGTGGGACCGAGGTCGTGTTGGTGGGGAGCACCGTGGGAAGGGACGTCGTCGGGTCCTTGGTCGGGTCCTTGGTCGGCGCCTGCGTGGGCTGCTGCGTGGGGGTGGGGCTCTGCGTCGCGGCGGGGGACTGGGTCGGCGTCGGCTTCGAGGTGGGGGTGTTGCCGCCCTTGTCCCCGTTGTCGCCGGCCTTGGTGCCCTGCTTGCCGCCCTTCGCGCCGTCCTTGCCGCCCGTGGAGCCGGTGCCGGAGGTCTCGGGGAGGATCACGCCGGAGGTCAGCGTCGAGGTCGGGACGGCGCTGAAGTCGCCATCCATGTAGGCCCGCATGATCGTCAGGACCAGGTCGACGTAGTCGTTGGAGTGGTTGTAGCGGTAGACCGAGGCGCGCTGGCCCTTCTCGCTCGACAGGTCGTCGTCGCCCGAGCAGAGGTAGACGGCCGTCGCGAGCGCGGCGTCGTCCACGTCCTGCGGGTTGCGGGTGCCGTCGCTGTCGCCGTCCACGCCCACGACCGACCAGGTCGAGGGGATGAACTGCATCGGTCCGACGGCACGGTCGTGGCGGGTGTCGTTGTCGTACTGCCCGCCGTCGGTGTCGCTGATGTCCTGGGTGTTGTTCTTGCCGTTGAGGGCGATGCCGTAGATGCCGGGGCGGGCCACGCCCTGCTCGTCGAGGGAGTTGCCGCCGTAGCGCCCGTGGTCGGACTCGACGCGGCCGATCGCGGCGATCAGCTCCCAGGGGATGGAGCAGCCGGGGTCGGCCTTGTTGATGACCGCCTCGGCGCGCTGGTAGGCCGCCAGCGCCGCCTGCGGGATGCTGCTGGCCGAGCCCGGGGTGAGCGCGGCGGCGCGGGTGACCGCGTCGTCACCGACGCTGGCCGGAGCCTGGATGGCCGCCGCGGGCAGCACGGTGCCGTCGGGGAGCGTGCCGGACCCGTCCGGGTCGGCGCTGGCCGAGCCCACGCCGACACCGGCGAGGCTGGCGGTCCAGGCGGCCGAGAGCACGGCAAGAGGGACGATCGCAGTCGCCCTGTGAAGTCGGGTCAAGCTCGACATGTCGCGTATCTCCCCTGAGTCGTCCTGGTGTCATGATGCCCCCTCCGGGCTCACCTCACACCTCCAACGAGTGATCGACGTCTCAGGTTACGCACCGGTCACTTGTGGGACAGGGCACACGAACGGGCCTCCGACCGCCGCCGACTGGGGAACCCTTGGCCGTCTACGTGACAATGACCCGGTGACCCCCGCGACGGCCCCCACCACGACAGCGGCGAGCGAGGCGCTCTTCGAGCGTGCGCGAGCCGTCACCCCGGGCGGCGTGAACTCGCCCGTCCGCGCCTTCAACGCGGTCGGAGGCACGCCCCGGTTCATCACCTCAGCCTCGGGTGCCTGGCTCACCGACGCCGACGGCAACGACTACGTCGACCTGATCTGCTCGTGGGGACCGATGCTGCTGGGTCACGCGCACCCCGACGTGCAGGCGGCGGTCGCCGGCGCGGTCGCCCGCGGTACGTCGTACGGCACGCCCACCGAGCCCGAGGTCGAGCTGGCCGAGGAGATCGTCGCGCGCACGCCGGTCGAGCGGGTCCGGTTCGTCTCGTCCGGCACCGAGGCCACCATGTCGGCGATCCGGCTCGCGCGTGGGGCGACGGGACGCGACCTCGTCGTGAAGTTCGCCGGCTGCTACCACGGCCACGTCGACGCCCTGCTGGCCGAGGCCGGCTCCGGCGTCGCGACGCACGCGGTGCCCGGCACCAGCGGCGTGCCCGAGTCCGCCGCGGCCGAGACCCTCGTCCTGCCCTACAACGACCGCGACGCCGTCCGGGCCGTGTTCGAGGTGCACGGCCCGCGGATCGCCTGCCTCATCACCGAGGCCTCGCCGGGCAACATGGGCGTCGTCCCGCCCGCGCCGGGCTTCAACGCCTTCCTCGCCGAGACCTGCCGCGCCCACGGCGCGCTGTTCATCAGCGACGAGGTGATGACCGGCTTCCGAGCCACCGCCCAGGGCGGCTGGGGCCTCGACGGTGCCATCGAGGGCTGGACCCCCGACCTGATGACCTTCGGCAAGGTGATGGGCGGCGGCTTCCCGGCCGCGGCGTTCGGCGGTCGCGCCGACCTGATGGCCCACCTCGCACCCGAGGGCGCGGTCTACCAGGCCGGCACCCTCTCCGGGAACCCCATCGCCACCACGGCCGGGCTCGCCACCCTGCGGCTCGCGACGCCCGAGGTCTACGCGCACCTCGACGCCACCGCGCTGACCATCCGCACCGCCGTCGCCGAGACGCTCGAGGCCGCCTCGGTGCCGCACACCGTCCAGTCGGCCGGCACCATGTTCTCGGTCTTCTTCAGCGAGACCCCGGTGCGCGACTTCGCGGAAGCCGCCCAGCAGGACACCGCCGCCTACGCCGCGTTCTTCCACTCGATGCTCGACCAGGGCGTCTACCTGCCCCCGTCGGCGTACGAGGCCTGGTTCGTGTCGGCGGCGCACGACGACCGGGCCGTCTCGACCGTCCTCGACGCGCTCCCCGCGGCCGCGCTGGCGGCCGCCACAGCAGGAGGTAGCTGAATGAGTGTGCAGACCATCGTCCACCTGCTGCGGCACGGCGAGGTCCACAACCCCCAGGGCGTGCTCTACGGGCGCCGTGACGGGTTCCACCTCTCCGACCTGGGGAACACGATGGCGCAGCGGATCGCCGACACGATCGGCGACCGCGACATCGTGCACATGCGGACCTCGCCGCTCGAGCGCGCCCAGGAGACCGGAGCGCCGCTCGCGTCGGTCCGCGGGCTGACGCCCGTGCTCGACCCGCGCGTGATCGAGTCGTCCAACGTCTTCGAGGGACTCAGCTTCGCCGACGGCGCGATGACGATCGTGAAGCGGCCGCGGCTGTGGCGCCACCTCTACAACCCGCTCGAGCCGTCGTGGGGCGAGCCCTACGACGAGATCGCGGGACGCATGGTGGCGGCGATCCACGACGCCCGCGACGAGGCGCGCGGCCACGAGGCCGTCATCGTCTCCCACCAGCTGCCCATCTGGACGACCCGGCTCTTCCTGGAGAAGCGCAGCTACCTCCACCACCCGAAGAACCGCCAGTGCACCCTGTGCTCGCTGACCAGCGTCGTCTTCGAGGACGACCGGATGGTCCAGGTGCGCTACTCCGAGCCGGCCGGTGACCTGATCCCGGTGGCCGACCGTTCCGCCCCCTTCTCGGCCGGAGGCGCCCCCGAGGAGGACCGGCCCTGAAGCTGCTCCGCTCGTTCGTCGCGCCCGTCGTCGGGCTCGCCTGCCTGCTCGTGCTGGTGGGCTGCTCGAGCCTGTCCGGGACCGGCGACAAGGGCTACATCTCCGGCGAGGGCGTGCCGGTGGAGGTCGTCGCCGAGGATCGCGGCCAGCCGATCGAGCTCACCGGAGAGGACCTCGACGGCAACGACGTCGACCTGGCCGACCTGCGCGGCAAGCCCGTCGTCGTCAACGTCTGGTGGTCGCAGTGCCCGCCGTGCCGCGTGGAGCAGCCCGACCTCAACGAGGCGGCCGACGAGCTGGGGGAGCAGGTCACCTTCCTCGGCATCAACATCCGCGACTCCTCCACCGACGCGGCGCGCTCCTACGTCCGCGGCTTCGACGTGCCCTACCCCTCGGTCTACTCCGCCGACGGCGCGGCGCTGCTGCCGTTCGCCGGCACGCTGAACCCCCGCTCCATCCCGAGCACGGTGGTGCTCGACGCCGACGGCCGGATCGCGGCCTCGGTGCAGGGCCGCGTCCCCACCACCCAGACGCTCCTGTCGCTCGTGGAGAAGGTCCTCGATGAGTGAGTGGTTCCAGGAGACGGCCCTGTCGGGGTCGTTGATCCTCGCGCTGCCGGTCGCCCTCCTGGCCGGCCTGATCTCCTTCTTCAGCCCGTGCGTCATCCCGCTGCTGCCCGGCTACCTGTCGTACGCCACGGGCCTCTCGGGTGCCGACCTCGAGGGCGCCCGGCGGAGCCGGATGGTCACGGGCGCGGTGCTGTTCGTGCTCGGCTTCTCGGTCGTCTTCGTGCTGCTCGGCAGCCTCACCGGCGCGGCCGGCGCCTGGCTGTTCACCCACACCCGCCAGCTCAACGTGGTGCTCGGGGTCCTCACGATCCTGCTGGGCGTCGCGTTCCTCGGCGGCATCGGCTTCCTCCAGCGCGACTGGCGCATCCACAAGGTGCCGGCGGTCGGCCTGGCCGCGGCGCCGCTGCTGGGCTTCCTGTTCGGGGTCGGCTGGACGCCCTGCGTGGGGCCGACGCTGGCCGCGATCAACGTGCTCTCGGTCAACGAGGCGACCGCCGGCCGGGGCGCCGTGCTCTCCGCCGTCTTCGCGCTCGGCCTCGGCCTGCCGTTCATCGCGGCGGCCCTGGCCTACCGCCGGATGATCAGCGCGTTCAAGGTGATCCGGCGCCACCAGGTCCTGATCATGCGGGTCGGGGGCCTGATGATGGTCCTCGTCGGGATCCTGCTCGTCACCGGCTGGTGGGACCGCATCGTGCAGTGGCTGCAGCTCCAGGTCGTCCAGGGATTCTCGGTGCCGGTGTGACCGACCTCCAGCCCGATCTCCGACAGCGGCCGTCCGACGACCGGCAGGCCACCGCCCTGCCGATGGACCTGACGGCGCGCGAGCTCGCCCGCTGGTCGTGGCGCCAGCTCACCTCGATGCGGACGGCGCTCGTGCTGCTGCTGCTGCTCGCCCTCGCCGCGATCCCGGGCTCGGTGATCCCGCAGGAGGACATCGACTCGCTCGCGGTCTCGCAGTGGCGCGACGACCACCCCCGCCTCGCCCCGATCTGGGACCGGCTGGACCTGTTCGCGGTCTACGGCTCCGTGTGGTTCTCCGCGATCTACATCCTGCTGATGATCTCGCTCGTCGGCTGCATCATCCCGCGCCTCTTCGTCTACGCCCGCGCCCTGCGCGCCCAGCCGCCGAGGGCCCCCCGCAACCTCTCGCGCCTGCCCGAGAGCACGTCGTACGTCACCGACGAGGCGCCCGACGTCGTGCTGCGCCGCGCCGCCGGGGTGATCAGGCGACGACGGTTCCGCGTGGTGTGGGCCGAGGGCGAGTCCGACTCGGTGGACGCCGAGCGTGGCCACCTGCGCGAGGCCGGCAACCTGCTCTTCCACCTGGCCGTGATCGTCGTCCTGGTCGGTGTCGCCATCGGCAGCCTGTTCGGCTACAAGGGCGGCGTCATCATGTTCAACGGCAAGGACTACGGCTTCTCCAACAACCTCACCCAGTACGACGACTTCGCCCCGGGCAGCCTCTTCGACCCCTCCGTCATGGAGCCGTTCTCGTTCAGCATCACCGACTTCGACGTCGAATGGATGACCGAGGGCCGCCGAGCAGGGCAGGCGCGCAAGTTCGTGGCGCACCTCGACTACGAGACCGAGCCCGGCGCGGAGACGCAGCAGTACGACCTCAAGGTCAACCACCCGCTCTCCATCGGCGGCACCGACGTCTTCCTCATCGGCCACGGCTACGCACCCGTCATCACGATCCGCGACGGCGAGGGCAACGTCGCCCAGTCCGGCCCGTCGGTGTTCCTGCCCACCAACGCGCAGACCTTCGAGTCCTTCGGCGTCGTCAAGGCACCCGACGCCCAGCCGACGCAGATCGGCCTCGAGGGCACCTTCTACCCGACGTTCGCGATGGGCCGCGACGCCGACGGCAACCTCACGATGCCGTCCAGCGCCTTCGGCAACGCGATCGACCCCCTGGTGTCGCTGCAGGTCTACACCGGCGACGTCGGCCTCGACGACGGCACCAGCGCGTCGGTCTACGTCCTCGACAAGACCAAGGCCACGCAGCTGACCAAGGCCAACGGCCAGCCCTTCCGGATGGACCTGCGACCCGGCGACACCGTGACGCTGCCCGACGGGCTCGGCAGCGTGACGTTCGAGGGCCTGCAGCGCTGGAACAAGATCCAGATCAGCCGGACCCCCGGCAAGCTCATCGCGCTGACCGGCGTCGTCGCGGCGCTGCTCGGCCTGCTCGCGTCGCTCTTCGTGCGGCCGCGCCGGCTGTGGGTGCGGGCCCGGCGCCGCGACGACGGCACGACGCTGGTCGAGGTGGCCCGGCTGGACCGCTCCTCGGGCGGTGACCCGGAGACGGGCCGCGACGAGCTTGCTGAGATCGTGGCAGCACTGAGAGAGACAGCAGCGACAGAGACAGCGCCCGACAAGGAGGGGTCGTGACCGACCTACAGTGGGAGACCCTGAGCAACCAGGGCGTGGCGGCTGCCGGGGTGGTCTACTTCCTGGCCCTGCTGGCCTACGCCGTCCAGTGGGCAGCGCTGCGTGACGTGCCGGTCCGGCAGGCCGTGGCCGCGGGCTCGGGTGCCGGCCGCGGGACCGCCGTCGACGTGGCCGACCAGCCCGTCGCCGACCAGCCCGTGTCCGACCGCACCGCGATGGCCGGCCGCCTGGGCCTGCTGCTCACCGGCATCGGCGCGCTCGCGCACTTCGTCGCCCTCCTGGGGCGTGGCATGGCCGCGGAGCCCAACCGGGTGCCGTGGGGCAACATGTACGAGTTCACCCTCAGCGGCACCTTCGTGGTCGTCGCGCTGTTCCTCGCCACCACGCGGCGCTGGCGCCTGGACTGGCTCGGCCCGATCGTCGTCGGCTTCGTGCTGTGCGTGCTGCTCGCCGACGTGCTGTGGCTCTACGAGCCCGTCGCCCCGCTGACCGAGGCGCTCGAGTCCTACTGGCTGGTGATCCACGTGGTCGCCGCCGTCATCGCGACCGGTGCCTTCACCCTCGGCGGGATCACCTCGATCCTCTACCTGCTCAAGGCGCGCTCGACGAAGGAGACGGGCTACCTCGCCCGGCTGCCCGAGCTCCCGGCGCTCGACCGGATCGCCTACCGGATGCACGCCTTCGGGTTCCCGGTGTGGACCTTCGGCGTGCTCATCTCCGGCCCGATCTGGGCGCACCAGGCGTGGTCGTCGTACTGGAACTGGGACCCCAAGGAGGTGTGGGCCTTCATCACCTGGGTGGTCTACGCCGCCTACCTCCACGCCCGTGCGACGGCGGGCTGGCGCGGGCGCAACGCCGCCCTGCTGGCACTGGTCGGGGCCGCGACGTTGTGGTTCAACTTCATCGGCATCAACTTCTTCAGCACGACCAGCCAGCACTCCTACGCCGAGGGCGCGGGCCAGGAGCGGTCAGTCGTCCTCCGGGTCGCGGCGGCGCCGGTCGAGACCGCGCAGGAAGTCCGGGTCGTCGTCGGGGCCCATCACCCGCGGACGTGACGATCCGCCGCCCCCGCCGTCGAGGCGTCGCAGCGTCATCCTGACCAGCACCCACACGACGACCGCGATCGCGGCCACGACCAGCAGGACCTTCAGCATTCCTCCAATGTAGACCGCTCCACCTACTCTGGAGGCGTGAAGGAGTTCGTCGTCTACACCGTCCTGCGCATCGTGCTGTTCCTCGCCTCGTTCGGCGTCGTCGTCGGCATCATGGCGCTCGCCTTCGACGGTCGCTACAACCTGTTCTGGGCAGTGATCCTGGCCTTCCTGATCTCCGGCATCGGGTCCTACTTCATCCTCGACCGGCAGCGCGAGGCCTTCGCCAGGCGGGTGGAGACGCGCGCGGCCAAGGCCTCGGCGGCGTTCGAGGAGCGCAAGGCGCGCGAGGACCAGGACTGACCCGGAGCGGTCGACGTGGCGCCACCGACGGTCAGCAGGCAGCAGTGCCTCTGGTGGCGCCTCCACCGCCAGCACCTCCTCACCGGAGCCTCGTCGCCCACCGAGGTCGTCCGCACGCTCGCCGCGGTGTCGGTCAACGGCAGCGATCCCGACCTGGCCGTGCGCCGTCGTCTCGCCTCGCCGGGCGAGCCCGGGGAGGTGCAGCGCGCGCTGGCTGACGGCCGGCTGATGCGCACCTTCTCCTTCCGCGGCTCGGTGCAGCTGATGGCGCCCGAGACCGCGGGCACCTACCTCGCCCTGCGGTCGGCGGGCCGGCAGTGGGAACTGAGGAGCTGGGTCGAGCACTACCGGCTCGAGCCCGAGGACTGGCCGGACCTGCGCGCGATCGTCCGGGAGGTGGTGTCCGGCGGGCCGGTGCCGCCGCCGGCGGTGGCCGACGCACTGGTCGGGAGCCGGCGCTTCGCCCACCTCGCCCGGGAGTTCGCCGCGGAGAACCACACCCTGATCAAGCCGCTCGCCTGGCAGGGCGACGTCGCCCTCGGCCCCGACCTGACCGGCCCGCTCATGATGCAGAGCCCCTCCGTCGCGCCCGCGTGGGCCGGCATCCCGCCCCTCGACGAGGCCGGTCCGCGCGCCGTGCTGGAGTACGTCGCCGGCTACGGGCCGACCACGCCCGGGCACGTCGACCACTGGCTCGGCGAAGGACTCAGCGCCGGTCGGGCCCGGCTGCGGCGGTGGTGGGGCGAGGTGCAGGACCGGCTGGCCGAGGTGGACGTCGACGGCGAGCCGCGCTGGGTCCTCGCCGACGACGCCGCCGAGCTGGTCGGCGTACGACCCGAGCCGTCGGTCGTGCTGCTGCCCGGCAAGGACGACTGGGTGATGGGGCCGGGCACCAAGGACACGTGGGTGGTGCCCGCGGAGCACCGCACGGCGATGACACGCGGGGCGAACCCGGTCGTGGTCGACGGCGCCGTGCGGGGCACGTGGCGGCTCGACCGCGACGCGGTGCAGCTCGACTGCCCCGAGGTGCCGCCGGCCGCTGCGGAGGCCGAGGTCGCCCGGCTCCGCGCCCTGCTCAGAAGCCCGTGAGGCAGTACGGCGGGTCGCTGAGGTCCGCCATCGATCCGAAGCGTCGTACGGCCTCGTCGCTGCCGTCGACGCGGCCAGCGCGGCGCAGCTGCTGGACCGGGACGCCACTGAGGTAGAGCGAGCCCAGCGTCTCGGCGGTGACCCGCACGTCGGGCTCCTGCTCCGTCGGGGACACCGTGGCCACTCCGCGGCAGGTCGTCACCTCGAAGCGACCCGCAGCGTGCCCCTGCGGGTCGTCGACCTCCAGCACGACCGTCGCGTCCTCCGCCCACGGCCGGGCGGTGAGGGCGCGCGGGACGTCGAGGATCCGCAGCCAGAGGAACTCCTGGACCTCGGTGGTCTTCACCCGGTTGAGGTCCGTCAGCGCCCAGGCCAGCGGGTCCTCGGGGTGCGCGATGCCGTGGGTGATCGTCTTGATGCGGTCCATCCGGGCCAGGAAGGACCAGAGCCCGAGCTGTGCGTCCGTCGTCAGGGCCACCATCTCCGCGACCTTGATCGAGTAGTCCTCGCCGTGCTTGAAGACCACGAACCCGTCGACCCCGCCGTCGGCGTCGAGGTGGACGGCGGCCCGGAGCTTGCGGTCGGCACCGCCGCTGTTGAAGTCGAACGTGCCGCTGTGGATGTCCTCGTAGGGCGACGGCCACTCGACCGAGCCGCGCTGGCGGGCGTGGAAGGTGTCGAAGACGGCCTTCACGTGGGGCCAGGCGTCCTTCGGCTCGATGAGCTCGACGCGGCCCGGGTCCGTGAACGAGCGCAGCTCGAAGCCGGGTGAGGCGTCGACCTCGACCTTCTGGCGGAACGTCGCGGGGCCGAAGCCCCAGCGGCCGTAGATCGTCGCCTCGGACGCGGTGAGCGCCGCGATCGGCACGCCCTGGGCCACGGCGTCGGCGAGGTCGTCCTCGATGAGGCGGCGCAGCAGGCCCTGGCGACGGTGGCTGGCGCTGGTGGTGACGTCGGTGATCATCCGCAGCGGCAGCAGCTCGCGGCCGGCGTTGAGGGTCTTGTCGAGGCTGGCGTAGGTCGCGACGGGCATCGGGCCGGCGCCGAACTCACCGGCGGGCAGCCACGCACCCCGGACGATCACGCGGTCGGTGCGGTAGTGGCCGACCCACCTGTCGACCATCTCGTCCTCGGGGCGGTCGTCGCGGAAGCCGCGCAGCACGCTGCCGATCCAGCCCCGGCGCAGCGCGGTCGCCTCGTCAGAGTCGTCGAAGAAGTCGAGGATGGCGAAGTCGTAGTCCACCCGAGCACGGTAGTGACGGCCCCCGCGCCCGGGCCACCGGGTTGTCCGGGCGTCAGCCCAGGACGAGCAGCGGCGCTGCGACCAGGACCGACCAGATCAGCTCGGCCGCACCGGTGGCTGCGAGCACGGGGATGAGCGCGGGCCCGGCCGCACCGGCGAGGACGGACCGGGCGGGCGCCGCGGCGCGGGCGAGGAAGCCCAGGCCGAGCAGGGCCCACCAGGTGGTGGCGACGGCGACGGCGACGACGGCAGCGGCCGCGACGAGCACCAGGAACGCGTAGAGGTAGCGCGTGCGCTCCTCGCCCAGCCGCACGGCGAGGGTGCGCTTGCCGGCCACGGTGTCCGTCGGGATGTCACGCAGGTTGTTGGCGACCAGGATCGCGCACGCGAGCGCACCGACGCCGACCCCGGCGTAGAGGGCCGGCCACTCCCACGTCCTGGTCTGCACGTACGTCGTACCGATGACAGCGACGAGGCCGAAGAAGACGAACACCATCACCTCGCCCAGCCCGAGGTAGCCGTAGGGCTTCTCGCCGCCGGTGTAGAACCATGCCGCGACCACGCACACCACCCCGACGGCGAGCAGCCACCACGCCGTCGTGGCGGCGAGTGCCAGCCCGGCGAGGCCGGCCACGCCGAAGGCGGCGAACGCGGCAGCCTTGACCGCCCGCGGCGTCGCAGCGCCGGACCCGACCAGCCGCATCGGACCCACCCGGTCCGCGTCGGTGCCGCGGATGCCGTCGGAGTAGTCGTTGGCGTAGTTGACGCCGACCTGCAGCGCGAGGCTCACCACCATGGCGAGGAGGGCCTTCCACCACACCGACTGGTCGACGTAGGCCGCGACCCCCGTGCCGGCGAGGACGGGTGCGACGGCGGCGGGGAGGGTGCGCGGGCGGGCGCCGGCGATCCAGTCAGCGGATGAGGTCACCGGTGGATTCTGGCAGCCCGTCGAGGGGCGACTCACCGCCGGGCTCGGCGGGTTGGGTGACGACAGGCGGGCCCACCGGGGCGTCCTCGACCTCGTGGGCCGCAGCGTCGGCCAGCACCTCGGCCGGGACGTTGCGCTCGAGGAAGCGGCGCGCCATCGCGGTCGACGGGTGCAGGCCCGCCGCAGCGACCACGATCAGGCCCGCGATCACGAGCCAGCCGGTCGAGCCCCAGTTCATCGCGAGGAACGTGAAGGCCGCCGGCGCCCAGACCCGGCCGAGGGTGCCGGTGAGCTCGGCCGCGCCCTGGTACTCGCCACGACGGCGCGGGTCCATCAGCTCGGCCTCGAAGGTCCAGCTCGCAGCAGAGAGGTAGAGCTCGGCGCCGGTCAGCGTCACGTGGCCGAGGAAGAACAGCAGGATCGTCCAGACGCCGACGGTGTGGTGGGTCGAGAGCGTGATGACGCACGAGATGACGAAGAAGAGCGTCGAGATCCGGATCGCGCGCAGCGCCGAGGTGACGTCCTTGACGCCGCGGGCGGCGGCCATCGGCAGCACGATGCACATCACGGTGTTGGTGCCGAACAGCAGCGACAGGATCACCCACGGGGCGTCGGTCTTGTCGACGAGCCACAGCGGGATGACGATGTTGAGGATCACCTGGTTGGTCCAGAGCACGCCGTGGAAGAAGCTCGACACGAGCCAGCCCACGTTCTTCATCGGGCCGGGTCCGGGGAGCTTGACCTTGCGCTCCTCGGCGGTGCGCATGTCGTGTGCGGCGTGCGGCAGCCGGAGGATGTTGGCGGCGTTGAAGAGGAAGACCACCGAGGTGAACAGCGGCATCACCATCAGCAGCGTCAGCGACTCCGGGCCGAGGGCGATGATGCCGAGCAGCGAGCCCAGCGTGAAGCCGACGTTGAGCGCGGAGTACATGTAGGCCCGCGAGTTGACCCGCTCCTGCGGCGGGAGGACGTCGATCGTGTACGCCCCGTGGGCCACGCCGCCGAGGGCGCCGATCACCTCCATCACCACCGCCATGGTGATGTAGCCCTGGAAGGTGTCGATGAACGGCCACACGGCGAACATCGCGCCCTGGCCGGCCGAGCTGACCGCCCAGCACCGCTTGGCGCCGAGCCGGTCGACGATCCGGCCCATCGGGTAGGCCGCGATGAACGACGCGATGCCGGCGATGGACAGGCCGAGGCCGACCTGCACGACGGACAGGCCGACGACCTGCGTGAAGAAGACCGCGGACCCTGCCATGAACGTGCCCTCGCCCAGGGCGAACAGCAGCGACTGGGTCGCCAACCGTCCGGCCAACGGAGAAGGGGGAGTGGCCTGCTGCTTGAGGGTCGACACGATGCTCATCAGGAGACATTGTGGGCGTTCGGTCCGACATCCGTCCTGCGATTTTCGGACGGTCTTTACTTTGTGACGCCGCTCTCGTGCTGGGCAGTCCCGCGTCGTCCCGAGGGACAGTGCCGCGCTTGCGTTCCAGGGTGCAGGCGTGCCGGTGGCCCCGCCATCGTGAGGACTGGCGGGGTGTGGGGCGGGGTCATGGTCGTCCGGGCGGCTCGTCGTCCGGTTCGGTCCGGGTGGTGCCGTGTCGGTCGCGGAGGTAGTGGTGGCCGTGGGGGCTGGTCCACTCGAACACTCCGGGCGCGATCATCCGGTAGGCCCAGGCGGTGAAGGTCTTGAGCCGGTGGTGGAACCGGCACAGGCACGCGAGGTTCGAGGACGTGGTGGGGCCGGGTTGGGGCCTGCCTTCGGCTTCGGCGTCGTGGTCGAACTCGACGACGTGGTCCACGTCCGCACCCCGGGCGGGCCTGGTGCACCACGGGAAGACACAGGTGCGGTCCCGGAGGGCGACCTGTTCCCGGATCGGGTCGGGGATGTCGTAGCCCGGCGCACGGAGCTCGGCGTTCAGGTCGATGACGGGCTTGATCGTGATCGTGGTGCGGGAGTCGCCACACCACTTCTGGACTTGGTCGAGCAGCAGGAGCTTCTGGCGTTCCTCGAGCCGGCCGGTGGGACCGAAGACCGTCTGCACGACCGTGCTGTCGTCCTCGCCGTCGCTGCCCTGGGCGGGAGTGGCGTCGAAGTGCACGTTGAGGACGACCTCCCGCGCGGCGGGGAGTCCGTCCTGATCACGGGCTGAGGTCGAGCCTTGGCTGTGGAGGTCGAGCGCGGTCTGGGTGCGGGCCAGGTCACCGAGCGCTTTCGCGCGGCGGACGTCGAGGGACTCAGCCGACCCGAGCGCCTTCAAGGTCGCGGCGCCCTGGGCCAGCGCACCGTCGAGGTCGAGGGCGTCGGCGATGTCGAGGTCGGCCTCGAAGTGCATGGTGCCGGAGTAGTGCACGTCCTGGTCGTCGAGCGTGGCGTGGCGCGGATCGACCGACAGGTACCCGTCCTCCGGATCGGCGGCCGGGTCCGGGGCGGCGAGGTCGAAGCGCTTGATCGTCTCCGCGACCAGCCGGTCGAGCTGCGCGGGGCCGATCCTCCCGGCCACGGCCGCGACCTGGGCGTCGACCCAGCGCACCGCGTCCTGGGTGAGCGCGGGTGTGGCGTGGATCGTGGTCTCGGCCACGGACCGGGCCCGCCACGCCGGAACCCGGCCGGACTGGACCTGGCGCCAGAGGCGTGGGAGGCGGTGGCGCAGCTCCAACGCGTGGCCGATGAGCTTCTTCGCCGCCACCGACGACATGCCGAGCTCGGCGCCGAGCTCGGCGACGCAGAACTCCGCCACCAGCGGGCACCCCTGGCCGGCGATGGGCTCCTCGTGCTCCGAGCCCGGGATCGTGAACGCGGCGGCGGAGTGGATCGACTCCGGCGGGTGCAGGTCGGCCCAGCGGGCGGCGAGCTCGAGCTGACGAGCAGCCGCGGTGTTCTCGGCGTCGCGCTCGGCCCTGATCGAGGCAAGCAGGCCGGAGGCGGAGAGGTCGTCTCCGACCCTCTCAATCTCCTCTGCCAGTGCTTCGCTCATGTGTTTGATTGTAGGCGATTCCACCGACAGTCATCATGCGTCGAGCGTCCTGTTCGCGGCAAGGTTTTGGCAACCAGTCGGGGTCTCATACGCCTTCGTTCGTTCCTCGCCCCGGCTGCTCGACCATCGACGGGGAGGAGCTCACACGTCGTCGTCGTCGGGAGGAGGAGTGCCCCGGGCCATGTCGCGGGTGTCGCGGGCGATGCGGTCCGCGCGTCGCCGTTCGAAGAGCAGGATGGCCACGACGACGCCGACCATCACGACGACGGTGAGCACGAGCCTGAAGGCGTCCATCAGTCAGCCCCGGTTCGCCGCGACCGCCTCGCGGACCAGCTCGACGAACGCGTCGTCGTCCAGGACATCGCCCTCGAGCACGTCGATCGCGCGGCGCGTCCCGCCCTCGAGGCTGGCGTTGAACATCCCGGCGGGGTCCTCGAGCGAGGCGCCCCGGGCGAAGGTGACCTTCACCTTGTCCTTGTAGGTCTCGACGGTGCAGATCAGGCCGTCGAGGGAGAAGGTCGGCACACCGTCGGGGTTCGAGGCCTTGCGCCACTTCGCTTCCTCGGTGACGCCGGGCTCGGCCTCCACCACCAGCGACCGGATCCGGTCGACGAGCTGCGCGCGCCAGTCCGTGCTCATGGGACCGACCCTACGCGCCGTGCCTCGCCAGGTAGCGCTCGGCGGCCCGCGCCGACGGACCCATCGTGAGGGTCGAGACCACGACGATGGCGGCGATCGTGAGCCAGCCGAGCGAGCCGTGCTCCATCGCGAGGAAGGTGAACAGCGCCGGCGCCCAGACGGAGCCGAGGGTGCCGCCGATGTGGGCCGCGCCCTGGTACTCGGCACGCTGGTCGGCATCTGTCAGCTCGGACATGAAGCCCCAGTGGCCGGCGGACTGGAAGAGCTCGGCGCCGGTGACCGTGACGTGGCCGAGCCAGACCAGGAAGATCGTCAGCCAGCCGATGGTGTCGTGCGTGACCAGCACGATGGCGCACGAGAGGACGAAGAAGCCCGCGGAGATGTACGACGCCCGCAGCGAGCGCGCGACCGAGTCGATGCCGCGGGCGGCGGCTACCTGGAGCAGCACCGCCATGACGGTGTTGGTGCCGAACAGCCAGGCCAGCAGCACCCGCGGTGCGTCCGTCTCCTCGACCAGCCAGAGCGGGATCACGATGTTGAGCAGCACCTGGTTGGTGCCGAGCACGCCGTCGCCGGTCATGAGGGCGAGGAACGCGCGGTTCTTCAGCGCCGCCGGCTTGATGACCGCGTCGTCCGCGTGGACGGGAGCCTTCGCGGGCGGGTCGGGGAGCCGGGTGATCCAGTAGGTGTTCGCGAGCAGGATGAAGCCGGTCAGGATCGGCACCGCGCGCACCACGTCGTCGCTGTTGGTGGCCAGGGCCAGGCCGCCGATCAGCGCGCCGACGGTGAAGCCGATGTTGAGCGCGGCCCGCATGAAGGCCTGCGACTGGACGCGCTCCTCCCGGGTGAAGATGTCGATGGTGTAGGCGCCGCGCCCGCTCCACCCGGCCTGGCTGACCACCTCGAGCGCGACCATCATGACGAGGTAGGCCACGAACCCGTGGATGAACGGCCAGACGAGGTAGAGCGCCGCGGTCAGGCCGGCGCCGATCGCCCAGATCCGCTTGGTCCCCACCCGGTCCGCCAGCTTGCCGGCCGGGACGGCGAAGAAGAACGAGGCGATCCCGGCGACGGTCAGGCCGATGCCGACCTGGGCGGCCGAGAGGCCCACGATCTGGGTGAAGAAGACCGCCGAGCCGGTGATGAAGGTCCCCTCGCCGATGGCGAAGAGGATCGACTGGATCGACAACGACCGGGCCAGCGGACTGGGGGGCAGCTGCCGCTGCCACCACGACTGCGTCTTCGTGGTCGGACTGGTCTCGGACGACGTCTGGGGCTGGTCCATCGCCCCCATCATGACGGAGCCACTAGCGTTCGTCGTGTGAGTTTCCTCAGGCCATCGGACGAGCCCTCGGTCGCGATCAGGCAGCTGTCGCGATGGCTCGAGGCAGAGACCCCCGACCCGCTGCTGATCGAGACGTCCGGGTCCACCGGCAAGCCGAAGGGCGTCGTGCTCCCACGCCGCGCGGTGCTCGCCAGTGTGGAGGCCTCCGCCCGTCGCCTGGGCGAATCGGGACGCTGGCTGCTCGCGCTGCCGTCGTCGTACGTCGCCGGCGTGCAGGTCATCGTCCGCTCGCTCGTGGCCGGGCACGAGCCGATCGTCGTGGACGGCCTCGACATCGGCCGGGCCGCGGCCTCGGACCACACGGACACCCCCGTGTTCGCCTCCCTGGTGCCGACGCAGCTGCACCGCATCATGGGCGACCCCGAGCAGCTGGCCGCGCTGGCGCACTGCCACAGCGTGCTCGTGGGGGGTGGCGGTCTCGACCGCCACCTGCGCGACCGTGCCGAGGAGCTGGGTGTCAACGTGGTCACCACCTACGGTTCCTCGGAGACCTCGGGCGGCTGCGTCTACGACGGCATGCCGCTCGACGGCGTGGGAGTCACCATCGGTGCGGACGGTCGCGTGCGGATCGCCGGCCCCACCCTGTTCAGCCACTACGACCACGACCCCGAGCTCACTGCCCGGACCCTGGTCGACGGATGGTTCCTCACCTCGGACGCCGGGCGCCTCGACGAGGACGGCCGGCTGGAGATCCTCGGCCGCCTCGACGACGTCGTCATCAGCGGCGGTGTGAAGATCCCGCTCGCCACGGTCGCCGGGCGCCTGCGCGAGCACCTGCTGGTCGACCAGGCCGAGGTCTTCGGGGTCCCCGACGTCGAGTGGGGCCAGAAGCTGGTCGCCGTCGTGGTCTGCAGCGTCGACGACGCCGAGCTGCGCGACTGGGTGAGCATGGTCCACCCGCGGTCGTGGGCACCGCGCGAGTTCGTGAGGGTGTCGAGCCTGCCCCTGCTGCCCAACGGCAAGGTGGACCGCCAGGCCATCCAGGCCGGGCTCTGATGCACGTCTTCTCCATCCCGCTCCGCACCCGCTTCCGCGGCATCACCGTCCGCGAGGGCGTGCTGATCCGGGGCGACGTGGGCTGGGGGGAGTGGTCGCCCTTCCTGGAGTACGACGACGCGACCGCACGCCCGTGGTTGGCGTGCGCGCGCGAGGCGGCCGACGAGGGCTGGCCGGAGCCGTTGCGCGACCGCGTACCGGTCAACGTCACCGTCCCCGCGACGGACCCCCAGCGCGCGCACGCGATCGTCACGGCCGGCGGGTGCCGGACCGCGAAGGTGAAGGTGGCCGAGCGCGGCCAGACCCTCGCCGACGACGTGGCCCGCGTCGAGGCCGTGCGCGACGCGCTCGGACCTGACGGGCTCGTCCGCGTGGACGCCAACGGCGCGTGGGACGTCGACGAGGCCGTCCGGGCGATCGCGGCCCTCGACCGCGCGGCCGGAGGCCTGGAGTACGTCGAGCAGCCGGTCGCGAGCGTCGAGGACCTCGCGCTCGTGCGCCGCCGGGTCGACGTGCCGGTCGCGGCCGACGAGTCGATCCGCCGGGCCGAGGACCCCTACCGGGTCCGCGACCTCGACGCGGCCGACATCGCCGTCCTCAAGGTCCAGCCGCTGGGCGGCGTACGGGCGTGCCTGCGCATCGCCGAGGACATCGGGCTGCCCGTCGTCGTCTCGAGCGCGGTCGAGTCGAGCGTCGGCATCGCCGCCGGTGTCGCCCTGGCCGCCGCCCTGCCCGAGCTGCACCACGCCTGCGGGCTCGCCACGGTGCAGCTGTTGAGCGACGACGTCGTGACCGATCCGATGCTCCCGGTCGACGGCGTGCTGGCGGTGGCCCGGCCCGAGGTCGACGAGGCCGCCCTGGCGCGCCTCGCGGCGGACGACGAGCGGGTGGAGCACTGGCGCCGTCGCCTCGAGTCCGTACGGCAGGATCGGGTCTCGTGACCAACCCCTCCACCGAGCTCGCCCGCACGGTCGTCACGGCTCTGCGCGGCGCCCGCGTCCGCGAGGTCGTGGTCGCCCCCGGATCGCGCAACGCGCCCCTGTCCTTCGCGCTCTACGACGCTGCGCAGGCCGGCGCCCTACGTCTGCACACCCGGATCGACGAGCGCACCGCCGGTTTCCTCGCGCTCGGGCTCGCGAAGGTCGGCGGCCAGCCTGCGGCGGTCACCTGCACGTCGGGCACGGCCGTGGCCAACCTGCTGCCCTCGGTGGTCGAGGCGGCGCACGCCGGGGTCCCGCTCGTGGTCGTGACGGCGGACCGCCCGGCCCGGCTCCGGGGCACTGGCGCCAATCAGACGACCGACCAGGACGGCATCTTCGGCACGTTCGCACCCACCCTCGACGTGGCCGCCGCCGACCTCGACGAGCTGCTCGACGTCCTCCGCTCGCACGGGTCGCGCCGGCCGGTGCACCTCAATCTCCAGCTCGACGAGCCACTGCTGCCCGACGACGCGTGGGAGGTGCCCGAGGTCGAGGAGTGGCACGGCATCCCCACCACCCGCGGCCCCCAGGTGCACGTGCTGCCGCACGGCCCGCGCACGGTCGTGGTCGCCGGGGACGACGCAGGACCGCCCGCGCGCCAGCTCGCCGAGCGCAGCGGCTGGCCCCTGCTGGCCGAGCCCTCCAGCGGCTGCCGGACCGGGGACCACGTCATCAGGACCTACCGGCTGCTCCTGGCCGGTGAGCTCGGCCGGCAGGTCGAGCGGGTCGTCGTCCTGGGGCACCCGACCCTGTCGCGCCCGGTGGCTCGGCTGCTCGCGCGCGAGGACGTGGAGGTGGTCTCGGTCCGCGCCCGCGGGATGTGGGCCGACCGCCCGTTCGCGGTCTCCGGCGAGCACGAGGCCGTGGTCGCCGACCGTCCCGACGACGACCCCGCGTGGCTGGGGTCCTGGCGCGAGGCCGACCTGGCAACCTCGCGCGGGCTCGACCGGTTGCTCGCAGCCGAGCCGGGCCTCACGCCGTACGAGGTCGCCGGCGCGGTCAGCCGGGCGCTGCCCCCTGGAGGGCTGCTGTTCGTGGGCGCCTCCAACCCCGTCCGGGACCTCGACCTCATGGTGGCGCCCTACGAGGTCGGCGGACGCCGCAAGGTGCTGGCCAACCGGGGTCTGGCCGGGATCGACGGCAGCGTCAGCTCGGCCGTCGGCGCCGCACTCGGCCGCCCGCAGTCCTCCCGCGCCCTGGCCCTCATGGGCGACGTGACGTTCCTGCACGACACGACCGGCCTCGTCGTGGGTCCCCGCGAGCGGCGGCCCGACCTGACGATCGTCGTGGTCAACGACGACGGCGGCTCGATCTTCGCCACCCTCGAGCAGGGCGCGCAGCAGTACGCCGACCGCTACGACGCCCTCTTCGGGACGCCGCACGGCACCGACCTCGCCAGCCTGTGCGCCGCGACCCGCACGCCGCACCTGCGGGTCACCAGCCTGCCGGAGCTCGAGCAGGCCCTCGCCTCGCCCAACGGCGGCATCGAGGTCGTCGAGGCCGTCGTGCGGCGTGACAACCGCCGGGACCTGGACGAACGAATCCGCGCGCTGGCCCTGTGAAGGGCCAACGCGCGGATCGGTGGTTCAGCTGGGTGCGATCAGGTCCTGATCAGGACTGCGGGGTCTCCCACACGCGGACCCAGTCGACGTACATGTGCTGCGGGAGCTTCTTGTCGGGCAGCTCCAGCGCCTCGTAGTCGGAGGCGAGCAGGCTCAGGATGAGGTACTGCTGCGCCTTGGAGACGCGGGCCGACGTGCGCCAGGTCTCCTTGCCGTCGATGCGGAAGATGATCACGTTGGGCGTCCACTGCACCGAGAAGACGTGGTAGTTCTTCGACCAGTTGTCGCGCTTGTTCTTCAGGAACGTCTTCGAGTCCTTGATCCACGAGCCGGTCTTGATCAGGCGCTTGCCCTTGTACCAGTGGATGAAGCTGGTGAGCCCACCCTGCGGGTGCTTGTCACCGAAGTACTCGATGATGTCGATCTCGTGGCCGTCGCTGCCGGGCTTGTTCTCGCCGACCGGCTGCATCCAGAAGCTGGCGTGCTGGCCCTGCATCTTCTGCATCTTGATGCGGGCGGCGGCGACGCCGTACTTGAAGTTGAAGCCGCTCTGCGTGCCGACGTGGCCGTTGAGGCGGTAGCTGATCTTCTTGGTCTCCTTGCGGGAGACGGCCTTGCACTTGCCCTTGTGCTTGCGGTCCTTGATGACGCTCAGGCGCAGGGTGCCGCCGCCGACCTTGACGGCCTTGGGGTCACCCTTGGAGCACTTGCGCTTGCTCTTGGGCTCGTAGTCCTGGCCGCGCATGCCCCAGGCGGGGTTGAGGGTGGTGCCCGAGAACTCGTCGCTGAAGGTGGGCGTCAGCCACCGGTCGGTGGTCGCGGTGGCGCTGGTGACCGACTTGAGGCCCTCGTACTTCATGGCCGTGGCGCGGTAGGTGAGCGGGAGCCCGCTCTTGGAGACCAGCGCGGAGAACTGGGCGCGACCGGCCTTGTCCTGCTTGGCCGTGCCCACCTTCTTCCACGTGGTGCCGTCGAGCTGCTCGAGGACGACCTTGCGGCCGACCTCGGCGGGCTTGATCGTCGCGGTCACTGCTGCCTTGGCCGAGTCCGCGCTGGCCGTGCCCCGACCCTGCTGGACGATCTGGGGGAGCACCTCCAGCGAGATCCTCTGACCGGCCTTCTTGGTGACCGACGTCGACGCGGGCTGTGCCGCGGAGTCGGTCGCCGAGCCGGTCTCGGCGTTCAGGAGCAGGGACGCGGGCAGGAGCAGCGCGGCGACGCTGCCTGCGAGCACGCGGCGTGCAGACATGTGAACTCTCTTCGTCTCGGGTGCGATTGGCATTTCCCCCAGGGCACTCCACCCGCAGAGGCTGCACCACCATAACCACGCACCCCACGCGTATGACGATTCGACGGGCCTACATTGGGAGTCATGCGGATCACCAAGTTCGGCCATGCGTGCGTGCGGATCCAGGGCGACGGAGGGGTCGTCGTGGTGGACCCGGGGGTGTTCACCGACCTCGCTGCGCTCGAGGGCGCCGACGCCGTGCTGATCACCCACGAGCACCCCGACCACGTCCATCCCGACCACCTCCGCGGGAGCGACGTGCCGATCTGGACCATCGCGGCGGTCGAGCGGTTGCTGCGCCAGCAGGCACCTGAGGTGGCCGAGCGCGTCACCGTCGTACGACCCGGCGACCGGCTCGAGGTCGCCGGCACGTCGGTGGAGGTGGTCGGCGAGAAGCACGCGGTCATCCACCCCGACTACGACCGCTTCGACAACTCCGGCTACGTCCTCGAGTCGGGCGGCGCCAGCGTCTACCACCCGGGCGACGCCCTGACCCCGCCCGGTCGCGCGGTCGACGTGCTGCTCGCGCCCGTGAGCGCGCCGTGGCTCAAGGTCAGCGAGGCGATCGACTTCGTCCGGGAGGTCGCGGCTGCGACCTCGCTCGGGATCCACGACCGCGTCTACAGCGACATCGGGCTCGACATGGTGGCGACCCACATGGCCAACCTGCTGCCCGAGGGCCAGGTCTTCGAGCGGCGCGAGGCCGGACAGGACCTGTAGGCGGTCAGCCGGCGTCAGTCCGCCTCGAGCGCGTCGCGCACCGGCACGAACTTCGCCTGCGACTCGGCCAGCTCGGCCTCGGGGTCCGAGCTCGCGACGATGCCGCAGCCGGCGAAGAGCCGGACGCCGCCGTCGGTGACCATCGCCGAGCGCAGCGCGATGCCCCACTCGCCGTCGCCGGAGGCGTCCATCCAGCCGACCGGACCGGCGTAGCGGTCGCGGGGCATGCCCTCGATCTCGGCGATGAGCTCCACCGCGGCCGGGGTCGGCGTGCCGCCCACCGCGGCGGAGGGGTGCAGCGACTCGGCCAGCTGCAGCGAGGTGGCGACGTCGTGGACGACGCCGTTCACGTCGGTGGCCAGGTGCATGACGTTGGGCAGGTGCAGCACGAAGGGCGCCTCGGGGACGTTCATCGACGAGCAGTGCGGCTCGAGGGCGTCGGCGACCGAGCGCACGGCGTACTCGTGCTCCTCCAGGTCCTTCGACGAGCGGGCGAGGGTCGCCGCCAGGGCGAGGTCGCGCTCGTCGTCACCCGTACGCCGGATCGTGCCGGCCAGCACCCGGGAGGTGACCAGGCCGCGCTCGCGCCGCACCAGCATCTCGGGGGTGGCGCCGAACAGGCCGTCGACGTGGAACGTCCAGCACATCTCGTACTGGTCGGCGAGGCGGCGCAGCGGCCAGCGGACGTCGAGGGGCTCGTCGGTGGCGGCGATCAGGTCGCGGGCGAGCACGACCTTCTCCAGGTCGCCGGACGCGATGCGGCCGACGGCCTCGGCGACGACCGTCATCCACTCCTCGCCGTTGCGGGCGCCGTCGGAGAAGACCAGGCCGACGGGCGGCTGGGGTGCGGGGGTCGGGGCGAGGCTCGGGGCCTCGACCGAGACCGTCGTGAGCCAGGTGCGGTCACCCCGGCGGCCGACGACGACCTGTGGGATCACGAGCACCGAGTCGCCCGGCTCGTCGGCGAAGGCGAACGTCCCGAAGCAGACCAGTCCGCTGCCGGGCTCGCCGACGCCGTCGTCGACCTGCGCGCGGGCCACCGTCTCCGACCACCACTTGTCGGCGTCGCTGAACCGGGTGGGACCCGAGGTCTCCAGGCGGGCCGCGACGCCCCAGCCGACCAGGCCCTCACCACGGCGCAGCCAGCTGACCGGCTCCTGCTGGGGCAGCAGGTCGAGGAGCGGGAGGTCTGCCAGGTCCACCGGGACGGTGCGCACCACGAGCGGCGCAGCTGGTCCGGGGCTGGGCGCGGACGCGGACGCGGGGGTCGTCACGAGGGGGCAGCCTACGCCCGCGTGCACAGCGGGCCGGCGGGAGATCGGGCAAACGGCGAACAGGAGGGGTTCGTGTCGCCTAGGTTGCGTCGGTACACCACGTCCGGAGGAGTCCGCAAGTGCCTGTTCAGGAATCGCCGCTCGCGCGTCTGGAGCGCCACGCGCGCGCCCGCTCCCTCGAGGTCGCGGTGGTCGAGCAGGCCGGGGACTCCTGGGTCTCGCTCACCTGGAACGAGCTCTACCGCCGCGTCATCGACGGCGCTGCCGGGATGATCGACGCCGGCGTCAACCCGGGGCAGGTCGTCGTCATCCGCGTCCCCACCGGCATCCGGCAGCTCGAGCTCGAGCTCGCCACGCGGGTGGCGGGCGCCGTGCCCGTGCTGCTCCCGGACCACATGGACCAGGCTGAGGTCGGGCGGCTCCTCGACGACATCGAGGTGCGCCTCGTGATCGTCGACCACGAGAGCCGCCTCGCCCTGCTCAGGCGCGCCGGCCTCATGGACGCCCAGCTCTTCGAGTGCGACGACAGGTCCTGGGAGCGGCTGCGTGCGATGGGCCTCGACCGGCGCAAGCGCCAGGCCGACGTGCTCTCGTGGGTCGACGCCGCACGCACCGGTGCGCCCTCGGGCGCCGTCCTCGGCCTGCCCCGCGAGAAGAGCCTGGCCTGGCTCTTCCGCCCGGAGGCGTCGGGTGCGCTGTCCGACCTGAGGGCCGACGACGTGGTGCTGCTCACCGGCGAGGCCACCGACCGCTTCACGACCGTCGTCCGCGACGCCCACCTGACGAGCGGCTGCACCCTCGCCTGGGTGGAGACGCCCGCCCAGCTCGAGGCGGCGCTCGCGCACGTCCGGCCGACGCACGTCTTCCTCGACCACGTGGCCGCCCGGGTCCTGGAGGATCTCCTGGAGGCCGCCCGGATCGACGGCGTCGCCTGGCACGAGACGCCTCGCGAGGTCCTCGAGGCCACCTCGGCGCGGGTTGCCGAGGCTCGGCTCAGCTCGCGCACCAAGAAGCTCGCGGCCGAGGTCGAGGCGCTGGCGCCCTGGTGGGGCGACCGGCTTCGCGTGCTCGTCCTCGACACCCGCGTCAACCGGACCATCAGCGGACTGGCCGCGACCCTCGGCTTCCGGATCGGGCGCATCGCCCACCACCCGGCGATCAGGCTCGACCTGGCGGGCGAGTACGCCGTCGTGCCCGTCCCGGCGCCGTCCACGGTCCAGGTCGTCGAGGAGGCCCTGCCGCGGCGCGGGCGCGCCGGCGCCGGCCTGGACGCCGCCTTCTCCCTCGCGGGGTCCGCGGAAGCCTGAACCCCGCCTCAGGAGCGGTAGACGATCACCTTGTCGCCGAGGCGGACCTGGTCGAAGAGCCACGCGACGGCCGCGCGGTCCCGCACGTTGACGCACCCGTGGGACGCCCCGTTGTAGCCGTTGGCGGCGAAGTCGGGGGAGTAGTGCACGGCCTGACCGCCGGAGAAGAACATCGCAAACGGCATCGAGGTGTCGTAGAGGCTCGAGACATGGTCGCGCGACTTGCGGAAGACCGCGAACGCGCCCTCCCTGGTCGGCAGCTCGTCGGAGCCGAAGCGGACCTCGACGTCCTTCAGCACGACACCGTCCACCACCCAGCGGAGCGTGCGCGAGGTCTTGTCCACGCACATCGCCCGCCCGGTCACGCACCGCGGGTCGAGGGCGGGGCCCTGGGGCACGATGTTGAACAGCTCGGCCTTCGTCGGCTCGCGGGTCATGTCCTTGAGCCGCTCGAGCGTGCGGCGGTCGACCTGGCCGGTGACCGGGATCCGGCGCTTGGCCTGGAAGCCGCGCACCGCCTCGACCGTCGAGCGCGTGTAGCGGCCCGTCACCCGGGCGTCGTACCAGCGCACCTGCTTGAGGCGGGCCTGGACCTGACGCACCCACATGCCCGTGTCGCCGCGCTCGAGGAGGGGGCGACCGGGGACGTAGACGTTGTGCAGCGCGTCGGTGGTCGGCTCGGTGGTGAGCGACACGAGCTTGAGCCAGGTGCGCTCGTCGACCACCCCGTCGGCGGTCCAGCCGCGGCGCCGCTGGAAGGTGGCCACCCCGGCACGCGTCTCCGCGTCGTAGTGGTTGGTCACCACCTCCGAGTGCAGGCCGAGCTGGTGGAGCCGGCTCTGGAGCACGCGGACGCGCCAGGCGGTCTCGCCCGGACGCATCGGCGCGAACTCGGCCCTCGCCGAGGCGCTCGCGGCGCCGGCGGGGCCTGCGACGACGGTCAGGGTGCCCCACGAGCAGAGCAGGGCGAGGAGCAGGGCGGTGAGGCGGCGCGACGTGAGGCGCGGCATGAGGTGTGGCATCGGTGGTCCCCCGAGACGTGGTGAGGTGTTCGAGTGTAAGGACGTCCGGGGACACCCCGCGTTGCACGTCCCGGGAAACGGAGGCCTACGCTCGGCGCGTGGCCCGCGCTGACCTGGACAAGCAACCCTCCGACGTACGTCGCATGTTCGACACCGTGGCCAAGCGCTACGACCTGACCAACGACCTGATGACGGCCGGCATCCAGCGCAGCTGGCGCCGGTCGATGGTCGAGGCCGTGGCCCCGCAACGGGGCGACCTCGTCCTCGACCTGGCCGCCGGCACCGGTTGCTCCAGCGAGCCGTTCTCCGCCCACGGTGCCACGGCCGTGCCGTGCGACTTCTCCGTCGGGATGCTCCGCCAGGGCAAGAAGGACCGCCCCGGGCTGCCCTTCGTGGCCGGCGACGGCACCCGGCTGCCGTTCCTCGACGACACCTTCGACGCGGTGACCATCTCCTACGGCCTGCGCAACTTCGTCGACCCCGTGGCCGGGCTGAAGGAGATGCACCGCGTGACCCGCCCCGGCGGACGCCTGGTGGTCTGCGAGTTCAGCCGCCCCACCAACGCAGCGCTGCGGACGGTCTACCTCGACGGCTTCATGCAGGCCCTGCCGAGGATCGCCTCGCTGACCGCCAGCGCGGCCGACGCCTACGTCTACCTGGCCGAGTCCATCCGGGCCTGGCCCGACCAGGCGGGGCTCGCCGAGATGGTGGCGGAGGCGGGCTGGCGGCAGCCGGAGTGGCGCAACCTGACGGGTGGCATCGTCGCTCTGCACCGGGCCACCGCCTGACCCATTTAGGGTACGTCCGCGTCACCTAAATCCGCAGGTCAGAGGCGCTGATCGAGGTCCAGACCCCGACGTGGCGCACGTCGCACCGGAGTCCTAGACTGTGGCCCGCGCCACTCGTGAAGCCATTCACAAAGTCACATGTCTTCACCCGATTCGGGCGCAGGTCCACCGGAAGGGAAGCGATGGAGCTCTACACGCCGATCCTCGCGCTGGCACTCATCGCGACGGGTTTCGCGGTCTTCTCCGTGATCATGAGTGCCTTCATCGGCCCGAAGCGCTACAACCGGGCGAAGCTCGACTCCTACGAGTGCGGCATCGAGCCCACGCCGCAGCCCGTCGGCGGCGGCCGGTTCCCGGTGAAGTACTTCATCACCGCGATGCTCTTCATCGTCTTCGACATCGAGATCATCTTCTTGTACCCGTGGGCCGTCCACTTCGACGCGATGCGCCTGTTCGGCCTCGTCGAGATGGTCCTCTTCATCGCGACTGTGTTCGTGGCGTACGCCTACGTGTGGCGCCGCGGCGGATTGGACTGGGACTGACATGGGTCTCGAGGAGAAGCTGCCCAGCGGCGTCCTGCTGACGACCGTCGAGGGCGTCGCCGGCTACATGCGCAAGGCGTCGTTCTGGCCCGCCACCTTCGGCCTGGCCTGCTGTGCCATCGAGATGATGACCACCGGCGCCCCCAAGTACGACCTCGCGCGCTTCGGCATGGAGGTCTTCCGGGCCAGCCCGCGCCAGGCCGACCTGATGATCGTGGCCGGCCGGGTGAGCCAGAAGATGGCCCCGGTCCTCCGCCAGATCTACGACCAGATGCCCGAGCCCAAGTGGGTGCTCGCGATGGGCGTCTGCGCCTCGTCGGGCGGCATGTTCAACAACTACGCCATCGTGCAGGGCGTGGACCACGTCGTGCCGGTCGACATGTACCTCCCCGGCTGCCCGCCGCGACCGGAGATGCTGATCGACGCGATCCTCAAGCTGCACGACCAGGTCCAGCACAGCAAGCTGGGCGTCAACCGCCGCAACGAGATCGCCGAGCTCGAGACCAACGCGCTGCGCGCCCTGCCCACCTCGGAGATGAAGGGCCTGCTGCGGTGAGCGACGACAAGAGCGACAAGAACGAGTCGGCCCGGCCCGCCGAGGAGCGCAACCTGGAGGCGGCGAAGGACAAGACCGGCACCGGCAGCGGTGTCGGGCAGCCGGCGACCGAGCAGTCCCCGGAGAACGTCCCGGCACCGACCGGCGAGGTGCGCTCCGTGGGCGTACGCCACGGCATGTTCGGCACGTCCGGCACCGGCGACACCTCGGGCTACGGCGGGCTGGTCAGCGCCAAGGTGTTCCCGGCCCCGTCCCAGAAGCCCTACGGCGGCTGGTTCGACGACGTGTCCGACGCGCTGGAGGCGCGGCTCGAGGCCACCGAGCTGACCTCCGCGATCGAGAGCGTCGTGGTGCACCGCGGCGAGATCACCTTCCACGTACGTCGTGAGGACCTGCCCTTCGTGGCGCAGATGCTGCGTGACGACGAGGCGCTGCGCTTCGAGTTCTGCTCCGGCGTCAGCGGTGTCCACTACCCCGACGACACCGGTCGCGAGCTGCACGCCGTCTACCACCTCACGTCGATGACCCACAACCGGCGCATCCGGCTCGAGGTCACGGCCCCCGACAGCGACCCGCACGTGCCCAGCCTGGTGAGCATCTACCCGACGCTCGACTGGCACGAGCGCGAGACCTACGACATGTTCGGGCTGATCTTCGACGGTCACCCCGCACTGACCCGGGTGCTCATGCCGGACGACTGGCCGGGCCACCCGCAGCGCAAGGACTACCCGCTCGGCGGCATCCCCGTGGAGTACAAGGGCGGGTCCATCCCTCCGCCGGACCAGCGAAGGTCGTACAACTGATGACTACAGAGCAGGACTTCTACGCCGCTCCCGGCGACACCAGCCAGGGACGCGTGTTCACCGTCACCGGCCAGGACTGGGACTCGATCACGCAGAGCATCGGCGAGTCCGCCGAGGAGCGGGTCGTGGTCAACATGGGCCCGCAGCACCCGTCGACCCACGGCGTGCTCCGGCTCATCCTCGAGCTCGAGGGCGAGACGGTGACCGAGGCCCGCTGCGGCATCGGCTACCTCCACACCGGCATCGAGAAGAACATGGAGTACCGCTCCTGGGTGCAGGGCACGACCTTCTGCACGCGGATGGACTACCTCTCGCCGTTCTACAACGAGCTGGCCTACGTCCTCGGCGTCGAGCGGCTGCTCGACATCGAGGACGACATCCCCGAGAAGGCGGAGGTGATGCGAGTCCTGCTCATGGAGCTCAACCGCATCTCCTCCCACCTGGTCTGCATCGCCACCGGCGGCATGGAGATCGGCGCCCTCACCGTGATGACGATCGGTTTCCGCGAGCGTGAGCTCGTGCTCGACCTGTTCGAGCTGATCACGGGCCTGCGCATGAACCACGCGTTCATCCGCCCCGGCGGTGTCGCGCAGGACCTGCCGCCCGGCGCGCTCGACGAGATCCGCGACTTCATCACGCTGATGAAGAAGCGCCTCCCGGAGTACGCCGCCCTCTGCAACGCCAACCCGATCTTCAAGGGTCGGCTCGAGGGCGTCGGCCACCTCGACCTGGCCGGCTGCCTGGCCCTCGGCCTCACCGGCCCGGTGCTCCGGTCCACCGGTTACGCCTGGGACCTGCGCAAGACCCAGCCCTACAGCGGCTACGAGGACTACGACTTCGAGGTCCAGACCTGGGACACCTGCGACTCCTACGGCCGGTTCCGCATCCGGCTCAACGAGATGTGGGAGTCGCTCAAGATCGTCGAGCAGTGCGCCGACCGCCTGGCCGGTCTCGAGGGCGCCCCGGTGATGGTGGGCGACAAGAAGATCGCCTGGCCCAGCCAGCTCGCGATCGGCAGCGACGGCATGGGCAACAGCCTCGACCACATCCGCCACATCATGGGCGAGTCGATGGAGGCGCTGATCCACCACTTCAAGCTGGTCACCGAGGGCTTCCGGGTCCCGGCCGGCCAGGCCTACGTCCCGATCGAGTCCCCCCGAGGCGAGCTGGGCGCCCACGTCGTCTCCGACGGCGGCACGCGTCCCTTCCGCGCGCACTTCCGGGACCCGTCGTTCACGAACCTGCAGGCGACGAGCGTGATGAGCGAGGGCGGCATGGTCGCCGACGTCATCGTCGCCATCGCGTCCATCGACCCCGTGATGGGAGGCGTCGACCGATGACGACCGACAACAGCGCCGAGTCCAGGCTCGACGACAAGACCTGGGGAGAGCTGCGCGAGATCGCGGCCCGCTACCCCGAGGCCCGTTCCGGCCTGCTCCCGATGCTGCACCTCGTGCAGTCGGTGGAGGGCCGGATCACGCCCGAGGGCATCGAGGCCTGCGCCGAGGTCCTCGGCATCAGCGCCGCCGAGGTCAACGGCGTGGCGACCTTCTACACGATGTACAAGCGCAAGCCGGTCGGCGACTACCACGTCGGCGTGTGCACCAACACGCTCTGCGCGGTCATGGGCGGTGACCTGATCTTCGAGCGGCTCAAGGAGCACCTCGACGTCGGCAACGACGAGACCACCGCGGACGGCAAGGTCACGCTGGAGCACATCGAGTGCAACGCGGCCTGCGACTACGCCCCGGTGATGATGGTCAACTGGGAGTTCATGGACAACCAGACGCCCGAGTCCGCCGTCCAGGCCGTCGACGACCTGCGCGCCGGCAAGGAGGTCCACTCCACGCGTGGCCCGAGGCTCGGCACCTGGCGCGAGGCCGAGCGCGTGCTCGCCGGCTTCCCCGACGACCGTGCCGACGAGGGTCCGACCGCCGGTCCCGCCTCGCTGGCCGGCCTGAAGCTCGCCCGTGAGAAGGGCTGGACGGCTCCGGAGGGAGAGAAGTGACCGTGTCTCGATACACCGCTCGCAAGCTCGCGGCACTCGACAACCGAGAGGGGTCACTTCGTGGCTGACACATTGACCCCGGTCCTCACCGACAACTGGGACGCCGAGCGTGCCTGGACCCTGGCGGCCTACGAGGAGCGCGGCGGCTACGCCGCCCTCGACAAGGCGTTCGCGATGGCTCCGGACGACGTGATCAACGCGGTCAAGGAGTCCGGCCTGCGCGGCCGCGGCGGTGCAGGCTTCCCCACCGGCATGAAGTGGGGCTTCATCCCGCAGGACAACCCGAAGCCGAAGTACCTCGTCGTCAACGCCGACGAGTCCGAGCCGGGCACCTGCAAGGACATCCCGCTCATGATGGCCAGCCCGCACACGCTGGTCGAGGGCGTCATCGTCAGCTCCTACGCGATCCGCGCCAACACGGCGTTCATCTACGTCCGCGGCGAGGTCCTCCACGTGATCCGCCGCCTGCAGCGCGCGGTCCAGGAGGCCTACCTGGCCGGCCACCTCGGCAAGAACATCCACGGCACGGGCTACGACCTCGACCTGGTCGTGCACGCCGGTGCGGGTGCCTACATCTGTGGCGAGGAGACGGCGCTGCTCGAGGGCCTCGAGGGTCGTCGCGGCCAACCGCGCCTGCGCCCGCCGTTCCCGGCCGTCGCCGGTCTCTACGCCAGCCCCACCGTCATCAACAACGTCGAGTCGATCGCCTCGGTGCCGAGCATCATCAACCACGGCCCCGCCTGGTTCGCCTCGATGGGCACCGAGAAGTCGCAGGGCTACGGCATCTTCAGCCTCTCGGGCCACGTGACCAACCCCGGCCAGTACGAAGCCCCGCTGGGCATCACCCTGCGCCAGCTCATCGACCTCGCCGGCGGCATCCGCGAGGGTCACGAGCTCAAGTTCTGGACGCCCGGCGGCTCGAGCACCCCGCTCCTCACCCCCGAGCACCTCGACGTGCCCCTCGACTTCGAGTCGGTCGGCGCGGCGGGGTCCATGCTCGGCACCCGCGCGCTGCAGATCTTCGACGAGACCACGTGCGTGGTCCGCGCCGTCCTGCGGTGGACCGAGTTCTACAAGCACGAGTCCTGCGGCAAGTGCACCCCGTGCCGCGAGGGCACGTGGTGGCTCACCCAGACGATGGCCCGGCTGGAGAAGGGGCAGGGGAGCGAGTCCGACCTCGACCTGCTGCTCGACCAGTGCGACAACATCCTGGGCCGTGCCTTCTGCGCCCTCGGCGACGGTGCGACCAGCCCGATCTCGAGCTCGATCCAGCACTTCCGCGACGAGTACCTCGCGCACCTGACCCATGGCGGCTGCCCGTTCGACCCAGCCGCCTCGACCGCCTTCCCCTCCTCGACCGACACTGCTGTGGGAGCCAACGCATGACCGCGACGGACAAGGCGCCCGAGAAGGTCGACACCGACCTCGTCACCGTCACCATCGACGGCATCCAGGTCGGCGTCCCCAAGGACACCCTGGTGATCCGCGCCGCCGAGCAGGTCGGCGTACAGATCCCGCGCTTCTGCGACCACCCGCTGCTCGCGCCGGTCGGCGCCTGCCGCCAGTGCCTGGTCGACGTGCCCGACGCCGGCAACGGCCGTGGCTTCCCCAAGCCTCAGGCGTCCTGCACCCTGCCGGTCGCCGAGGGGATGGTCGTCAACACCCAGGCCACGAGCGAGGTGGCCGACAAGGCCCAGCAGGGGATCATGGAGTTCCTGCTGATCAACCACCCGCTCGACTGCCCGGTCTGCGACAAGGGCGGCGAGTGCCCCCTGCAGAACCAGGCGATGAGCAACGGCCGTGGCGAGAGCCGGTTCTCGGAGTCCGGTGGCATCAAGCGCACCTTCCCCAAGCCGATCAACATCTCCGCCCAGGTCCTGCTCGACCGCGAGCGCTGCGTGCTGTGCGCGCGGTGCACCCGCTTCTCCGAGCAGATCGCCGGTGACCCGTTCATCGCCCTCGCCGAGCGCGGCGCGCTGCAGCAGGTCGCGATCTACGAGCGCGAGCCCTACGAGAGCTACTTCTCCGGCAACGCCATCCAGATCTGCCCCGTCGGCGCGCTGACGTCGGCCGACTACCGCTTCCGCTCCCGCCCGTTCGACCTGGTCTCGACGCCCGGTGTCGCCGAGCACGACGCCTGCGGCGCCGCGATCCGCATCGACCACCGTCGCGGCAAGGTGATGCGTCGCCTGGCCGGCAACGAGCCGGAGATCAACGAGGAGTGGATCAGCGACAAGGACCGCTTCGCGTTCCGCTACACCCAGCTCGAGGACCGGATCACCTACCCGATGGTCCGCGAGACCCTGCCGGACGGGCGGAGGGGTGAGCTGCGGCCTGCCTCGTGGACCGAGGCCTTCGCCGTCGCCGCCCGCGGGCTGCACGAGGCCGGTGCCGGCGCGGTCCTCACCGGCGGTCGCCTGACCGCCGAGGACGCCTACGCCTACGCCAAGTTCGCCCGCGTCGCGCTCGAGACCAACGACGTCGACTTCCGGGCCCGCCCGCACAGCGCGGAGGAGGCGAGCTTCCTGGCCTCGCACGTCGCGCTGTCCGGCAACGTGACCTACGCCGACCTCGAGGCCGCACCCGTCGTGGTGCTCCTCGGCCTCGAGCCCGAGGACGAGGCGGCCACGATCTTCCTGCGCCTGCGCAAGGCGGCCAGGGCCGGTCGTACGCAGGTCGTGTCCGTGGCGCCGTACACCTCGCGCGGCCTGCAGAAGATGGACGGCCGGCTCGTGCAGGCGGCCCCGGGTGCCGAGGTCGACGCCATCGGCTCGCTCAAGGACGCCGAGCACGGCATCACCAAGGACGCCGTCATCCTCGTCGGCGAGCGCCTGGCCGGCACCCACGGTGCACTCGCCGCCGCCGCCGACCTCGCCGCGACGACCGGCGCTCGTCTGGCCTGGGTGCCTCGTCGCGCCGGTGACCGCGGTGCGGTCGAGGCGGGAGCCCTGCCCAACCTGCTGCCCGGTGGCCGTCCCGTCGCCGAGGCCTCGGCGCGCGTCGACGTGGCTGCCGCATGGGGCGTGGAGTCCCTCCCCGGCAAGGCCGGCCGCGACGGCAACGCCATCGTGGCCGCGCTGGCCAAGGGCGACCTCGGCGGCCTGGTCGTCGGTGGAGTCGACCCCGACGACACCAGCGACCCCGCCGCCTTCCGGGCAGCCCTCGACGCCGCCGGCTTCGTGGTCAGCCTCGAGCTGCGCGAGACCGACGTGACCCGCCGGGCCGACGTCGTGCTGCCGGTCGCCCCGGTGGCCGACAAGGCCGGCACCTTCGTCACGTGGGACGGCCGCGCTCGTGACTTCGTGGCGGTCTTCTCCAACCCCGCGTCGCTCCCGGACCTGCGCGTCCTGTCCGGCATCGCCGAGGAGCTCGCTGCGCTGGGGCACGGGGCACCGCTCGGCTTCCGCACGGTCGCCGAGGTGCGCGCCGAGATGCAGGCCCTCGGCCCGTGGGACGGCGCCCGCCCGGCGCTCGACCCCGGCAAGGCGCCGCGCGCTCCCAAGCCCGCCAGGAAGGGCGCCGGCGCGCTGGTCCTGGCCACGTGGAAGCAGCTCGTCGACCTCGGCTCCATGCAGGACGGGGAGGACCACCTGCGCGCCACCGCGCGCACCCCGGTCGTCCGCGTCAGCCGCGCGACGTACGAGTCGGCCTTCGGCCTGCTCGACGAGGGCCAGGAGCCCCTCGCGACCGTCTCCGGTGACCGTGGCAGCGTGACGCTGCCAGTGGTGGTCGCCGACCTGCCCGACGACGTGGTCTGGGTCCCGGCCCGGTCCTTCGGCCGGGGCGTCCTCGCCGAGCTCGCCTCCCCGGGCAGCACGGTCACCCTGAAGGGAGCCTCCCGATGATGGGCACCGCTGTGACGAGCATCCTCGCCGCCGACCTGCCCGATCCCGACCTGGCCCAGTTCGGCCAGGACCCGTGGTGGGTGATCGCGCTCAAGGCCGTCTTCATCTTCCTGGTCCTGGTGCTGCTGACCCTGTTCAACATCTGGTTCGAGCGCCGGGTCGTGGCCCGGATGCAGCACCGCGTCGGCCCCAACGTGCACGGCCCCTTCGGCCTGCTGCAGTCGCTGGCGGACGGCGTGAAGCTCGCGCTGAAGGAGGACATCATCCCCAAGGCGGCCGACAAGGTCGTCTTCCTCCTGGCGCCGGTGATCGCCACCGTGCCCGCCTTCATCACCTGGGCGGTCATCCCGCTCGGTCCCGAGGTCAACTTCTTCGGCCACCGCACGCCGCTGCAGCTCACCGACATGCCGGTGGCGGTGCTCTTCATGCTCGCGATCGCCTCGATCGGCATCTACGGCATCGTGCTCGGCGGCTGGTCCTCCGGCTCGACCTACTCGCTGCTCGGCGGCCTGCGCTCGAGCGCGCAGATGATCTCCTACGAGGTCGCGATGGGCCTGGCCCTGGTGGCGGTCTTCCTCTACGCCGGCTCGATGTCGACGTCGGAGATCGTCGCCGCCCAGGACAAGCTGTGGTTCGGCCTGATCCTGCTGCCGTCGTTCGTCATCTACGTGATCTCGATGGTCGGCGAGACCAACCGTGCGCCCTTCGACCTTCCCGAGGCCGAGGGCGAGCTGGTCGGCGGCTTCCACACCGAGTACTCCAGCCTGAAGTTCGCCCTGTTCTTCCTGGCCGAGTACATCAACCTCGCGACCGTGTCGGCCATCGCGACCACGCTGTTCCTCGGCGGCTGGGCCGCTCCGTGGGGCATCGAGAACGTGTGGGACGGCGCCAACAGCGGCTACTGGCCGCTCCTGTGGTTCTTCGGCAAGGTCTTCATCTTCATCTTCCTGTTCGTCTGGCTGCGCGGCTCGCTGCCCCGCATGCGCTACGACCAGTTCATGGCGTTGGGGTGGAAGGTCCTCATCCCGGTCGCCCTGGCCTGGATCGTGGCCGTCGCGACCATCCGCGTCATCTCGCTCGAGGGCAACATCAACCGCACCTACCTCGTGGCCGCGATCGCCGTGCTGCTCGTCCTCACCGTCGCGCTGATGTTCATCGGCGAGAAGAAGGAGGACGAGGCGCCGGCCGAGGCGAGCGAGGAGCCCCACGACGCGTTCGCCGGCGGGTTCCCCGTCCCGCCGATGCCGGCGGGAGGCGCCGTACGCGGTGCTGCCGCGCCGCTGACGTTCACCCACTCGCCGGGGGGACGCACCACCGTCACCGCTTCAGCGGAGGAGAACCATGAGTGAGTCCAGCCCGGGTTCGAAGGGCGTCAAGGAGAGCCTCTGGGACCCGATCGCCGGGTTCGGCGTCACCTTCCGGACCATGTTCAAGAAGGTCGTCACCGAGCAGTACCCGTTCGAGAAGCTCCCGACCGCGCCCCGCTTCCACGGCCGCCACCAGCTCAACCGCTGGCCCGACGGCCTGGAGAAGTGCATCGGCTGCGAGCTGTGCGCGTGGGCCTGCCCGGCCGACGCGATCTACGTCGAGGGTGCCTCCAACAGCGACGAGCCGGACGCCGACGGCAACAGCCAGCGCTTCAGCCCCGGCGAGCGCTACGGCCGCGTCTACCAGATCAACTACCTGCGCTGCATCCTGTGCGGGCTGTGCATCGAGGCGTGCCCGACGCGCGCGCTGACGATGACCAACGAGTACGAGCTGGCCGACAACAACCGCGCCGACCTGATCTACGAGAAGTCCGACCTGCTGGCCCCGCTGCTGCCCGGCATGGAGCAGCCGCCCCACCCGATGCGCCTGGGTGACGACGAGGGCGACTACTACAGGGGGACCACACGATGACCTTCTGGATCCTCGCCCCGCTGATGGTGGCCGCCGCGCTCGGCATCCTGTTCGTCCGCAAGGCCGTGCACGCCGCGCTGCTGCTGGCCGTCGTGATGATCAGCCTCGCGTTCCTCTACGCGGTCATGGACGCGCCGTTCCTCTTCGCGGTGCAGATCATCGTCTACACCGGCGCCATCCTCATGCTGTTCCTCTTCGTGATGATGCTGATCGGCGTCGACGCCTCCGACTCCGTCGTGGAGACCATCCGCGGCCAGCGGGTGATGGCGGTCCTGCTCGGCCTGGTCTTCGGCACCGTCCTGGTGCTCGGGATCACCCAGGTCACCTTCGGCACCGTGGTCGGCCTCGACGAGGCCAACGCCGGTGGCAACGTGCCGGCCATCGCCAACATCCTGTTCTCCAAGTACGTCTTCGCGTTCGAGGCGACCAGCGCCCTGCTCATCACCGCCGCCCTGGGCGCGATGGTCCTCGCTCACCGCGAGCGCCTCACGCCGAAGGCCACGCAGGCCGACCTCGCCGCGCAACGCCTGCGCGACTACGCCGAGCACGGCAAGCACCTCGGCCCGCTGCCCTCGCCGGGTGTCTACGCCCGCCACAACGCGGTCGACACCCCGGCCCTGCTGCCCGACGGCACCGCCGCCGAGTCCTCGGTCTCCCGCGTCCTCGCGGCCCGCGGCACCGTCCGCTCCGCGCCCGCCCTGGCCGACGACATCGAGGTCGTCACGCAGCAGATCGCCGGCGTCGACGGGCACAGCCCGACGACGATGCCCGAGACCTCCGGCAAGGCCGGCGCCCCCGCCAACACCGAGGAGGACCAGAAGTGAGCGAGTACGTCGTGCTCTCCGCGATCCTGTTCACCATCGGATGCGTGGGCGTGCTCACCCGCCGCAACGCCATCGTGGTGTTCATGTGCGTCGAGCTGATGCTCAACGCGTGCAACCTCGCGTTCGTGGCCTTCGCCCGCCAGCACGGCAACCTCGACGGCCAGATCACCGCCTTCTTCGTGATGGTGGTGGCCGCCGCCGAGGTCGTGATCGGCCTCGCGATCATCATGACCATCTTCCGCACCCGACGCTCGGCCTCGGTCGACGACGCCAGCCTGCTGAAGTACTGAGGGAGCACTCGTGAACCTGTTGTCCCACTCAGTCCTCCAGGCTGGGCTCCCGATGGCGGAGGGGGGAGCCCACGCACCCGTGGTCGCCCCTGACACCAGTGCCGGAGGCGTGTTCGACCTGCTGTGGCTGGTCATCGCGCTGCCCGCGCTGGGCGCCGTGCTGCTGCTCGCCGTCGCCCCGTTCCTCCCGAGCTCGCTCAAGGCCTCCGCCGACAAGCACGGCCACCTGGTCGGCACGGCGGCCTCGGTCGCCTCCTTCGTGCTCAGCCTCGTGCTGTTCCTCGCCCTGCTGGGCCGCGGCGAGGAGGAGCGCCAGGTCGGCCAGCACCTCTGGACCTGGTTCGAGACCGGCTCGCTCAGCGTCGGGATGGACCTGCTCTACGACCAGCTCGCCGCGCTGTTCCTGCTCCTGATCACCGGCGTCGGGTCGCTGATCCACGTCTACGCGATCGGCTACATGGCGCACGACCCGCGTCGGCGCCGGTTCTTCGGCTTCCTCAACCTCTTCGTCGCGGCCATGCTCACGCTGATCCTCTCGGCGAACTTCGTGGGCCTGTTCCTCGGCTGGGAGGGCGTCGGCCTGGCGTCGTACCTGCTCATCGGCTTCTGGCAGCACAAGCACTCGGCCGCGGCCGCCGCCAAGAAGGCGTTCGTCATCAACCGCGTCGGTGACATCGGCCTCTCGCTGGCGATCGCGCTGATGTTCGCGACGTTCGGCTCCACCGACTTCGCGGCGGTCAGCGAGCACACCGGTGAGGCGTCGCAGAACACCCTGACCGCCCTGGGCCTGCTGCTCCTGCTCGGTGCCTGCGGCAAGTCGGCGCAGGTGCCGCTCCAGGCCTGGCTGCTCGACGCGATGGAAGGCCCGACCCCGGTCTCGGCCCTCATCCACGCGGCGACCATGGTCACCGCCGGCGTCTACCTCGTGGTCCGCTCGAACTTCATCTTCGAGCTCGCGCCGATCGCCCAGACCGCCGTGGTCGTCGTCGCCACCGTCACGCTCCTGTGGGGCGCGATCCTCGGGTGCGCCAAGGACGACATCAAGAAGGCGCTCGCCGGGTCCACGATGAGCCAGATCGGCTACATGATGCTGGCCGCGGGCCTGGGCCCGGTCGGCTACCCGTTCGCGATCTTCCACCTGCTCACGCACGGCTTCTTCAAGGCCAACATGTTCCTCGGCGCCGGCTCGGTCATGCACGGCATGGACGACGACGTCGACATGCGCCACTACGGCGCGCTCAACAAGGCGATGCCGGTCACCTTCCTGACCTTCGCGATGGGCTACCTCGCGATCATCGGGTTCCCCGGCTTCTCCGGCTTCTGGTCCAAGGACCGCATCATCGAGGCCGCGCTGGCCGACAACCTGCTCGTCGGCCTGCTCGCCATGCTCGGCGCCGGCATCACCGCGTTCTACATGACGCGCCTGATGCTGATGACGTTCTTCACCGAGAAGCGCTGGGAGAAGGACGTCCACCCGCACGAGTCGCCCAAGGTGATGACCGTGCCGCTGGTCGTGCTGGCCGCGTTGTCGGTCCTGGGCGGCGTGCTGCTGCTCGGCGACTGGATCGTCACCTGGCTGGAGCCCGTCACCGGCCACGCCGAGCACCACGAGCCGCCCCTGCCGGCGCTCGTGATCACGCTCCTGATCGTCGGTGTCGTCGCTGTCGGCATCGCCGCTGCCTGGTTCCTCGTCGGCAGGCGCGACATCCCGCGCGAGGCCCCCCAGGACGTGTCGTTCGCGACCCGGGCCGCCCGCGCCGACCTCTACGGCGACGCGATCAACGACGCGGTCGTCGTCCGGCCCGGTGCGGGGCTCGTCGGCGGGCTCACCGCCTTCGACCGCCACGGTGTCGACGGTGTGGTCGAGGGTGGCTCCGCCGCTGTCGGCGGGCTGTCCACCACCCTGCGACGAGTCCAGAACGGCTTCGTCCGCTCCTACGCCCTGTCCCTCCTCGGTGGCGCCCTGCTGGTCGTCCTCGCTCTCCTGGCGGTGAACCTCGGATGACTCTGACCATCCTGATCCTGCTGCCGCTCGTCGGTGCGCTCGTCACGGCCTTCGTGCCCGGCGGGCTCGCGCGACTGGTCGGCCTCGGCTTCGCTGCGGCCACCCTGGTCGCGGGCATCGTCGCCGCCACGCAGTACGACGTGGGCGGGGGCATGCAGCTCACCGAGACCCACACGTGGATCGAGTCGCTCGGCGTGCACTACGCGCTGGGCGTCGACGGCCTGGGCCTGCTGATGGTGCTCCTGACCGTCGTCCTGGTGCCGATCGTGCTGCTCGCCGGCTGGCGCGAGTCCGAGGCCGAGGGCAACGGCGGCGCCCGCGCGTTCTTCGCCTGGACCCTCGCCCTGGAGGCGATGTCGCTGGCGGTCTTCACGGCGACCGACGTGCTGCTCTTCTACGTCGTCTTCGAGGCCACGCTCATCCCGGCGTACTTCCTCATCGGTGGCTTCGGCCGGACGGGACGGGGTCGCGCGGCGACCAAGTTCCTGATCTACCAGCTCGCCGGCGGGCTCGTGATGCTCGCCTCGGTCATCGGTCTCTACGTCGTGTCTGCCGACACCGGCAGCCCGAGCTTCCTGCTCAGCGACCTGGCTGCCATCGACATCGACCCGACCACGCAGCGCTGGCTGTTCGCCGGCTTCTTCATCGCCTTCGCGATCAAGGCGCCGATGTTCCCGGTCCACACCTGGCTGGCCGACACGACCGAGAAGGCGACCACCGGCACGTCCGTGCTGCTGGTCTGCATCCTCGACAAGATCGGCACCTTCGGCATGCTGCGCTTCTGCCTCGGGCTGCTGCCCGACGCCTCGCAGTGGGCGACGCCGTTCGTGGTGGTCCTCGCGCTCGTCTCGATCATCTACGGCGCGCTGGTCGCGATCGGCCAGGACGACGTCCTGCGCCTGATCGGCCTCACGTCCCTCTCGCACTTCGGCTTCATCGTGCTGGGCATCTTCGTGTTCAGCTCGACCGGCGGCGCCGGCGCGATCCTCTACATGGTCAACCACGGCATCGCCACCGCGCTGATGTTCCTGGTGGCCGGCTTCCTGATCCAGCGCACCGGCACGGCCTCGATCCGCGAGATGGGCGGCGTCGAGAAGACCGCGCCCGTCCTGGCCGGCTTCTTCCTGGTCGCCGGGCTGGCGGCGTGCGGCCTGCCCGGCCTGTCGCCGTTCGTCTCCGAGATCATGGTGATCATCGCCGCCTTCGACCACCACTGGCTGGTCGGCTCGGTCGCGGTGCTCGCCATCGTCCTCGCCGCGTTCTACGCGCTCTGGATGTACCAGCGCACGATGACCGGCCCCGGTCGGGAGGGGGTGGCCCCCGTGGTCGACCTCGACCGGCGTGAGGTCGGCATCCTCGCGCCGCTGCTGCTCGCGCTCGTGCTGTTCGGCTTCTTCCCGATGCCGCTGCTCGACGTCATCAATCCCGTCGTCCACGACACGCTCGCCGGAGTGGGCATCGCCCAGGATGCCAAGGAGGCTGGTCACCAGTGACCGAGTTCGTGAAGCCCAGCGTCGAGTACTTCGAGCTCTGGCCGCTGCTGGTCGTCTTCGGCGTCGCCTGCCTCGGCGTGGTCGTCGAGGCCTTCGCGCCGCGTGCGGCCCGCTACGTCACCCAGGTCGTGCTGGCCCTCGCGGGCCTGGTGGTCGCTCTGGTCGGCGTGGTGCTGGTCGCGCAGGACGTGAAGACGTACGACGACGGCGCCGCGCGCGGCATCCTGGCGGTCGGCGGCACCATCGCCGTCGACGGCCCGAGCCTCTTCATCTGGGGCCTGGTCCTCGCGCTGGCCATCGCCGGCGTGCTGCTCTTCGCCGAGCGCCACCTCGACGGCGGGGTCTCCGCCTTCGCCGGGCAGGCGGCTGCGGTGCCGGGCACCGACGCGGAGACGGCTGCGTTCGCCGCCCACCGCGAGCACACCGAGGTCTACCCGCTGATGATGTTCGCGGTCTTCGGCATGATGCTGTTCCCCGCGGCCAACGACCTGCTGACGATGTTCGTCGGGCTCGAGGTCCTCTCGCTGCCGCTCTACCTGCTGAGCGGCCTGGCACGTCGTCGCCGCCTGCTGAGCCAGGAGGCGGCGCTCAAGTACTTCCTCCTCGGCGCCTTCTCCTCCGGCTTCTTCCTCTACGGCGCGGCGCTGCTCTACGGCTTCGCCGGGTCGATGGACTTCGCGGCCATCAACGAGGCCGTCCGCAACGACGTGGGCAGCTCGAGCCTGCTCCTGATCGGCACCGGCCTGCTGTCGGTCGGCCTGCTCTTCAAGGTCGGCGCGGTCCCGTTCCAGGCGTGGACGCCCGACGTCTACCAGGGTGCCCCCACGCCGGTCACCGCCTTCATGGCGGCCGGCACGAAGGTCGCCGCCTTCGGCGCGATCATGCGCCTGTTCTACGTCGCGCTCGGTGCCGACCGCTGGTCGTGGCAGCCGATGCTGTGGATCATCGCCGTGCTCTCGATGTTCGTGGGCGCCGCGCTGGCGATCACCCAGAGCGACATCAAGCGCCTCCTGGCCTACTCGTCGGTGGCCCACACCGGCTTCATCCTCACCGGCGTGCTCGGCCTGCAGGCCACCGACCAGCTCGCGCTGGGGGAGATCACCTCGGTCCAGGCGGTGCTCTTCTACCTGACCACCTACGGCTTCGCCACGATCGGCGCCTTCGCGGTCGTCAGCCTCGTCCGCGACGCCGGTGGCGAGACCACCGCGATCGACCGGTGGGCCGGGCTCGGCAAGGAGTCGCCCGTGGTGGCAGCGGTCTTCGCCTTCTTCCTGCTGGCCATGGCGGGCATCCCGCTCACGTCCGGGTTCGTCGGCAAGCTCGCGGTGTTCTCCGTGGCGCTGGCCGCCGGCGCCTGGCCCGTGGTGGTCGCCGCGGTCGCGGCGAGCATCATCGCCGCGTTCCTCTACATCCGGGTCATCAAGGTCATGTACTTCGACGAGCCCGTCGGCGGTGGTCCCAGCGTGGCGTACCCGTCCGTGCTGACCGCGACCACCATCGCCGTGGGCGCCGCCGTCACCCTCGTGCTGGGCGTGCTGCCGGGCCCGGTGCTCGATCTCGCGGCCGTTGCGGGAGAATTCATCAGGTGACCGACTCGCCCCTCGCACTGCCTGTCGTCGACGCCGAGCTCGAGCGCCGGCTCGTCGACCGGTTGGCGCGCATCGACGAGCTGCTGGAGGGGCACTGCCAGGGGCGTACGCCGTACGTCTCGCAGGCCGCGACGCACCTGATGATGGCCGGCGGCAAGCGGTTCCGGCCGCTGCTGGTGCTGCTGGCCGCGGAGACCGGGACGCACCCGGAGGCCGAGGAGGTCCACACCGCGGCCTGTGTCGTGGAGCTGACCCACGTGGCCTCGCTCTACCACGACGACGTCATGGACGAGGCCGCTCTCCGGCGCGGGGCCGACACGGCCAACGCCCGCTGGGACAACCACGTCGCGATCCTCACCGGCGACTTCCTCTTCGGCCGGTCGTCCGAGCTCACCGCCGACCTCGGGCCCGACGCTGTCCGGATCCAGGCGCAGACGTTCACGCGTCTCGTCGAGGGCCAGATCCTCGAGACGGTGAAGCCCGGTCCCGGGGAGGACCCGCTCGCGCACTACCTCGACGTCGTCGCCGGCAAGACCGGCTCGCTGATCGCCACGTCGGCTCGCTACGGCGCGATGTTCGGCGGCGCCCGCCCCGAGGTCGTCGAGGCGCTCAGCGCCTACGGCGAGATCGTCGGCTCGGCGTTCCAGCTCTCCGACGACATCCTCGACATCGCCTCCGAGTCCGCCACCTCCGGCAAGACCCCCGGCACCGACCTGCGCGAGGGCGTACCCACCCTCCCCGTCCTCATGGCACAGGCCTCCGACGACCCGGCCGACGCCCGCCTCCTCGAGCTCCTGGGCGCTCCGATCACCGACGACGCCCTCCACGCCGAGGCCCTCGACCTGCTCCGCAAGCACCCGGCCATGGACCAGGCGCGCGACTACGTCCTCGGCCAGGCCACCCAGGCCAAGAAGCTGCTCGAGGCCCTCGACCCCGGCCCGATCCGCACCGCGCTCGAGTCCTTCGCCGACATCGTCGCCAGCCGCTCCGCCTGAGCGGTGGCTTGAGCCGCCCCAGACCTCAGGGTGGCGGCATACGACGGCCGTGTGCCCGTCCCTGGCGGCATACGACGTCCGGTCGGTCGTGCGACCTGTTGTGTGCCGCCACCCTCGAGCGGCGAGGTGTCGTATGCCGCCACCCTGCGGCGTCACGACGGGTCTGACGTCCCTGGCGGCATACGACGGCCGTGCGCTGCCCGTCCCTGGCGGCATACGACGTCCGGTGGGCCGTGCGAGGTGTCGTATGCCGCCACCCTCGAGCGGCGAGATGTCGTATGCCGCCACCCTGCGGCGTCACGCCGGGTCGGCCCTCCCTGGCGGCATACGACGGCCGTGTGCTCGTCCCTGGCGGCATACGACGTCCGGTGGGCCGTGCGAGGTGTCGTATGCCGCCACCCTCGAGCGGCGAGGTGTCGTATGCCGCCACCCTGCGGCGTCACGCCGGGTCGGCCCTCCCTGGCGGCATACGACGGTCGTGCGCTCGTCCCTGGCGGCATACAACGTCCGATCGGCCGTGCGAGCTGTCGTATGCCGCCACCCTCGAGCGCCGAGGTGTCGTATGCCGCCACCCCGAGGGGACGGGAGGCCGTCAGGCGGCGCTGGCGTGGGCGATCAGGCGCAGCTGTCGACGCCGGTGGTTGAGCGCCTCGACGGTGAAGAGGACGAGGGCGACCCAGACGAGACCGAAGCCGATCCAGCGGCTGGCCGGCATGGCCTCGTGGAAGACGAGGAGGCCGAGAGCGAACTGGATCGTCGGCGCGAGGTACTGCAGCAGGCCCAGCGAGACCATCGAGACCCGGATCGCGGCCGCGCCGAAGAGCATCAGCGGGACCGCGGTGATGACGCCGGTCGTGGTGAGGAGCAGCGCGTGCCCCGTCCCGTGGTTGCCGAAGCTGGAGTGGCCGGTGGCGATCAACCAGGCGATGTACGCCGCCGCGACCGGCGCCAGGACGATCGTCTCCAGCGTGATGCTCTCCACTGCGCCGACGCCCGCCTGCTTCTTCAGCAGGCCATAGGTGCCGAAGGAGAAGGCCAGGAGCAGCGCGACCCAGGGTGGGCGACCGTAGTCGATCGTCAGCACGGCGACGGCGACGAACGCGATGCCCATGGCGGTCCACTGCAACCGGCGCAGCCGCTCGCCGAGGACGAGCACGCCCATGAGCACGGTGACGAGCGGGTTGATGAAGTAGCCGAGGGACGTCTCGACGACGCGACCGTTGTTGACACCCCAGATGTAGCCGCCCCAGTTGAGTGAGATCACGACGGCTGCGCCCGTGATGAGGAGCAGCTTGCGACGGTCGCGGGTCAACGCGGTGAACTGGCCCACCCGGCGCGTCAGCACGAGGATGAGCGTCATGGTCAGCAGCGACCAGACGATGCGGTGGGCGAGGATCTCGATGGCGCCGCTGGGCTCGAGCAGCGTCCAGTAGAGCGGGAACGTGCCCCACAGGACGTAGGCCAGGGCGCCGAAGATCAGTCCGCGACGGCTATCTGGCACTCCGGAAGTGTAGGACCGGGCCTTCCCCTAGCATGGAGGCAGTCCCGGGGCCCTGCCCCCGGCTGGTCAGAAGTCATCGTTCTCGAGGGGGAATCAACCATGCGGGTTGTCCGCACCGTCTTGGCCGCGCTCGTGGCCGCGCTGCTCGTCGTCGGCGTGCTCAGCGTCAGCGCCACCGCCGGCTCGTCGCCCAAGCGCATCATCGACGAGGAGCCGCCGCGCGACCACCAGGTCTCCTACAACGCCTTCAAGCTCAAGGGCACCGTGTCCGAGCCGCAGCTCGACGGCACCCTGCTGCCCTACGCCAACCAGCAGGTGAAGATCCTCAAGAAGAAGTGCGGCACCTGCAAGTGGAAGACCGTGAAGAAGGTCAAGACCAACGACAGCGGTGTCTTCAAGACCCGGATCTTCGCCCCCGAGACGGGCCGCTGGAAGTGGCGCTCCAAGGTCGATCACTCCAACGCCTACGGCAACACCAAGGGCAACATCTGGACGCTCTACTTCCGCTGACGCCGCCCGGTACGACCGCCTGACCGCTGGGTCAGATGATCGTCCAGGTGTCGCCGCCGCCGATCAGCGCCGCCAACCGGGCGGCGCGGTCGGCGGTGTCGTCATTTCCGGCCTGGTCGCGTACGGCGTCGGTGGCGGCGGTGACCTGCTCGCGGGCCTGGTCGTCGTAGGTCGGTCGCTCGACCTGACGGAAGATCCCGATGGGCGACTGGTTGAGGTAGTCGGCCGCGGTGAGGCGTGAGATCGCGAAGGCGGTCGAGGGGTCGGGGTTGTGGGCGTCGTGGACGATGATGTCCGCGGCCTCGACGTCGGTGGTGGCGACCACCTTGATGCCGCCGGTGGCGGGGTCGCGCACCAGCGCCTTGGAGCCGCGCCCGTCCTCGAGCTGGGCGCCGAAGGTGACGGGCTCGCCGTGGACCAGCGGGATGATGGCGTCGGCCTTGGTGTCGGGTCCCTTGATGGCGTCGAAGGCGCCGTCGTTGAAGATCGGGCAGTTCTGGTAGATCTCCACCAGGGAGGTGCCGCGGTGAGCGGCCGCGGCGGCGAGCACCTGGGTGAGGTGCTTGCGGTCGGAGTCGATGGTGCGGGCCACGAACGACGCCTCCGCACCGAGGGCCAGCGACACCGGGTTGAACGGGTGGTCGAGCGAGCCCATGGGGGTGGACTTGGTGACCTTGCCGGTCTCGGAGGTGGGGGAGTACTGGCCCTTGGTGAGGCCGTAGATGCGGTTGTTGAAGAGCAGGATCGTCATGTTGACGTTGCGGCGCAGGGCGTGGATGAGGTGGTTGCCACCGATGGACAGGGCGTCGCCGTCGCCGGTGACGACCCAGACGGAGAGGTCGTCGCGGGCGGTGGCGATGCCGGTGGCGATCGACGGGGCACGTCCGTGGATGGAGTGCATTCCGTAGGTGTCGAGGTAGTAGGGGAACCGGCTGGAGCAGCCGATACCGCTCACGAAGACGATGTTCTCGCGCTTGAGGCCGAGGTCGGGCAGGAAGGACTGGACGGCCTTGAGGACGGCGTAGTCACCGCAGCCGGGGCACCAGCGGACCTCCTGGTCGGAGGTGAAGTCCTTGCCGGTCTGCTTCTCGTCCGTGGTCGGGACCAGCTCGGTGCCCGAGCGCAGGCCCGGGAGGCCCAGGTCAGTGGGGGTGCTCATCAGATGTGCTCCTTCTGGGTGGGCTCGCCCCAGACGCCGAGCTCCACGTCGATGCCCTCGGCCTGGCCGACCAGCTCACCGATGGCGTGGGCCAGCTCGGTGGCCTTGAGGGGCAGGCCGCGGACGTGGTTGTAGCCGACGGCGTCGACGAGGTACTTCGCGCGCAGCAGCAGGGACAGCTGGCCGAGGTTCATCTCGGGCACGAGGACCTTGTCGTAGCCCTTGAGGACCTCGCCGAGGTTGGACGGGAACGGGTTGAGGTGGCGCAGGTGGGCCTGGGCGACCTGGTAGCCGGCCTTGCGGACACGGCGTACGCCGGCGCCGATGGGGCCGTAGGTCGAGCCCCAGCCCAGGACGAGCACCTTGGCCTCGCCGGAGGGGTCGTCGACCTCGACCGGCGGGATCGTGTCGGCGATGCGGTCGATCTTGGCCTGGCGGGTGCGGACCATGAAGTCGTGGTTGGCCGGGTCGTAGGAGATGTTGCCGTGCCCGTCGCCCTTCTCGAGGCCGCCGATGCGGTGCTCGAGCCCGGGGGTGCCGGGGATGGCCCACGGACGCGCCAGCGTCTTGTCGTCGCGCAGGTAGGGCCAGAACTCGGCCTCGTCGCCCGAGCCGTGGTTCTTCTCCGTCGCGAAGCCGGGGTCGATGACGGGGAGCTCGTCGAGCGTGGGCACGCGCCAGGGCTCGGAGCCGTTGGCGAGGTAGCCGTCGGAGAGCAGCAGCACCGGGGTGCGGTAGGTGATCGCGATCCGGGTGGCCTCGACGGCCGCGGCGAAGCAGTCGCCGGGGGACTGCGGGGCGACGATCGGCACGGGCGCCTCACCGTTGCGGCCGAACATCGCCTGGAGCAGGTCGGCCTGCTCGGTCTTGGTGGGCAGGCCGGTCGACGGGCCGCCGCGCTGGACGTCGACGACCACGAGCGGGAGCTCGGTCATCACGGCCAGGCCGATGGCCTCCGACTTCAGCGCCACGCCCGGGCCCGAGGTCGAGGTCACGCCGAGGTGACCGGCGTAGGAGGCACCGATGGCGGCACCGACGCCGGCGATCTCGTCCTCGGCCTGGAACGTCGTGACGCCGAAGGACTTGTGCTTGCTCAGCTCGTGGAGGATGTCGGAGGCCGGGGTGATCGGGTAGGTGCCGAGGAACACCGGGAGCCCGGCCTGCACGCCGCCGGCGACGAGCCCGTAGGCCAGGGCGAGGTTGCCGGTGATGTTGCGGTAGGTGCCGGGAGGCAGGACGGCCGGCTTGACCTCGTACTGGATGGCGAAGGCCTCGGTGGTCTCGCCGAAGTTCCAGCCGGCCTTGAAGGCCGCGAGGTTGGCGTCGCGGATGTCGGGGACCTTGGCGAAGCGCTTCTCGAGGAACGTGGTGGTGGGGTCGGTCGGGCGGCCGTACATCCACGACAGCAGGCCGAGGGCGAACATGTTCTTGGCGCGCGAGGCGTCCTTGCGCGAGAGGCCGAACTCCTTGACCGCCTCGACCGTCATGCCGGTCAGGTCGACGGTGTGCACGGCGTACTCGGCCAGGGTGTCCCCGTCGAGAGGGCTGTCGGTGTAGCCGGCCTTGGCGAGGTTGCGCGCGGTGAAGTCGTGGGTGTCGACGATGATCGTGGCGCCCTTGTGGAGGTCGCCGAGGTTGGCGCGCAGCGCGGCCGGGTTCATCGCGACCAGCACGTCGGGGGCGTCGCCCGCGGTGAGGATGTCGTGGTCGGCGAAGTGGACCTGGAACGACGAGACGCCGGGCAGGGTGCCCTGGGGCGCACGGATCTCGGCCGGGAAGTTCGGCAGGGTGACCAGGTCGTTCCCGAAGGCCGCCGTCTCCTGCGTGAACCGGTCGCCGGTGAGCTGCATGCCGTCACCGGAGTCACCGGCGAACCGGATGATCACGCGGTCCAGCTGCTTGACCTGCTTGGCGGGTTCGGTCACCTCTAGCCCTGCTTCCTACGTCTCTCGGGGGTGTGGTCCCACTCCCCACATTAACCGCGGGAGGTCGGCTTGGAGGCGTCTCCTCGCCTCGTGGACGCGGGGCGTGATCCACGACACGCGACCGAACTCCGACCAATGTCACTGTCGTCCATAAAGTCATGTATCTTTCTCGACATTGCTCACCGATCAAGGAAGTCGAGATCCCCCCATGCAGATCCGTTCACGTGCCGCTCTTGCGGCAGCTCTCGTCGGGGCACTGGCCCTGTCTGCTTGCTCGTCCGCCAACGGCTCCGGCGGCGGAGACGATGAGGAGAACGCGCTCCGACTGAGCGGGTTCTCGATCCTCGAGGCCGCCAACGAAGGCATCTTCGAGGACTTCCAGGCCACCGACGAGGGCAAGGACGTCACGTTCGAGCCGTCGTACGGCGCCTCCGGCGACCAGAGCCGGGCCGTGGCCGACGGCTCGGCGGCCGACGTCGTCCACTTCTCGCTCGAGACCGACATCACCCGCCTGGTCGACGCCGACCTCGTCGCGGAGGACTGGAAGGACAACGAGACCAAGGGCATCGCGACCTCCTCGGTCGTCGTCTTCGTGGTCCGCAAGGGCAACCCCGAGAACATCCAGACCTGGGACGACCTGGTGAAGCCGGGCGTCGAGGTCATCACCCCGAACCCCGGCTCCTCCGGCTCGGCGCGCTGGAACATCCTCGCTGCCTGGGCGCACGCCACCGGTGGCAAGGACGACGAGGCCACGGGCCGCGACTTCATCACCCAGCTCCTCGGCAACATCATCGCCCTGCCGGCCAGCGGCCGTGAGGCGACGACCGCCTTCACCGACGGCTCCGGCGACGTCCTCCTCTCCTACGAGAACGAGGCGATCCTCGCCAAGCAGAACGGCGCCGACCTCGACTACGTGGTCCCGGACGACACCCTGCTCATCGAGAACCCGGCGGCCGTCACCGTCGACGCGCCGCAGGCGGCCTCGGACTTCCTCGCCTTCCTCACGGGCCCGGAGGCGCAGGCGGACTACGCGTCCTTCGGCTTCCGTCCGGTCGTGGACGGCGTGGAGATCCCCGAGGTCGAGGGTGCGAACGACCCGGCGGACCCGTTCCCGACGCCCGGCACGCTCTACACCATCGACGAGAACTTCGGTGGCTGGGGCGAGGCGGCGGACAAGTACTTCGGCTCCGGTGAAGAGGGCGACCCCCTCGGCATCATCACCGAGCTGCAGCAGAAGACCGGCCAGGAGGGCGAGAGCTGATGTCAACCGCCCTCACCGGGGCGACGATCGACACCGCAGGTCCGGCCTCCCCCCAGGGAGGCCGGACCCGGCGTACGACGCCCCGCAACACGCTGACCCCCGGGGCCGGCGTGGGGCTGGGGCTGGCCATGCTCTGGTTCAGCCTGCTCGTGCTCCTGCCGCTCTCGGCGATCGTGGCCCGGGCGGCGTCCGGGGGCTGGAGCCAGTACTTCACGGTGCTGCAGAACCCGCAGACGTGGAACGCCGTGCAGCTGACGGTCACCCAGTCGCTGGTCGTCACCCTTGTCAACGTCGTCGTCGGCACCGTGATCGCCTGGGTCCTCGTGCGGGACCGCTTCTGGGGCCAGAAGCTCCTCAACGTCATCATCGACGTGCCGTTCGCGCTGCCGACCGTGGTCGCCGGCCTCGTGCTGCTCGGCCTCTACGGCCCCAACAGCCCGATCGGCGTCCAGTGGGCCTTCACGCCCAACGCGGTCACGCTCGCCCTGGCCTTCGTGACACTTCCGTTCATCGTCCGCACGGTCCAGCCCGTGCTCGAGGAGCTCGACACCGACGTGGAGCAGGCGGCCGCATCGCTCGGGGCGACCCGGCCCACCATCTTCCGGCGGATCATCCTGCCCAGCCTGTTCCCGGCCATCGCGTCGGGTGCGGCCCTCAGCTTCGCCCGCGCGATCTCGGAGTACGGCTCGCTCGTCCTGCTGAGTGGCAACCGGCCCAACGAGACCGAGGTCGTCTCGGTCCGCGTGCTGTCCTTCATCGAGAACGGCAACTACTCGTCCGCCGCGGCCCTCGCCTCGGTCATGCTCTTCATCGCCCTGCTGGTGATCGTCGTGCTGGACATCGTGCAGCGAAGGGTGGCCCGCCGTGGTTAGCACCTCCACGCCCACCAAGTGGGCGCTTCGGCTCGTCGCCGTCGGCTACGTGTTCTACCTGGTCGCGTGGCCGGTCGGGCTGCTCATCCAGCGGACCTTCGAGGGCGGCCTGACCAACCTCACCGATGCCCTGACCGACAGCAACGTCGTCGCGGCCCTCGCCCTGACCGGCAAGGTCGCCGTCGCGGCGGTGGCGATCAACCTGGTCTTCGGTGTCACCATCTCGATGCTGCTGGTGCGCTACGAGTTCCCCGGCAAGCGCGTCCTGTCCGCACTCGTCGACGTACCCCTCTCGGTGTCGCCGGTGGTCGTCGGGCTCGCGCTCGTGCTGGTCTACAACGGCCGCGACGGCTGGCTGGGCACCGGTCTGGAGGACAACGGGATCTCCGTCATCTTCGCGACGCCGGGACTGGTGATGGCGACCTGCTTCGTCGCCCTTCCACTGGTCATCCGCGAGGTCGTGCCGGTCCTCAGCGAGATCGGCGACGAGCAGGAGCAGGCCGCCCGCAGCCTCGGCGCCAACGCACCGCAGACGTTCTGGCGGATCACCCTGCCCAGCATCAAGTGGGCGGTCGTGTACGGCGTCGTGCTGAGCCTGGCGCGCTCGGTCGGCGAGTTCGGCGCGGTCAAGGTCGTCTCGGACAACGTGGCCGGCAAGACCCAGACCGCCACCCTCTCGGTCGAGAAGAGCTACCAGAACTTCGCCCAGGGCCAGGCCTACGCCATTGCCTTCCTCCTGGTGATGGTGTGTGTCGCGAGCCTCATCGTCGTCGCGCTCCTCCGTCCCAAGGTCCACGACTGAGCTCTGCTCAGGCACTCCCGAAAGGTCACCACCCATGAGCATCGAAGTAACCGGCCTGAACAAGAAGTTCGGCGACTTCGTCGCGCTGGACGACGTCAACGTCACCATCCCGACCGGTCAGCTCACCGCTCTCCTCGGGCCCAGCGGCGGCGGCAAGTCGACCCTGCTGCGCATCATCGCCGGCCTGGAGAAGGGCGACACCGGCTCGGTCAACATCGAGGGCGTCGACGCCACGCACCTGCCCGCGCAGAAGCGCAACGTCGGCTTCGTCTTCCAGCACTACGCGGTCTTCAAGCACATGACCGTGGCGAAGAACGTCGCCTTCGGCCTCGAGATCCGCAAGCGGCCCAAGGACGAGATCGAGCAGCGGGTCCAGGAGCTGCTCAAGCTCGTGCACCTCTCGCAGTTCTCCCACCGGCTGCCGTCCCAGCTCTCCGGAGGCCAGCGCCAGCGCATGGCCCTGGCCCGCGCGCTGGCGGTCGAGCCGTCGGTCCTGCTCCTCGACGAGCCCTTCGGTGCGCTCGACGCCAAGGTCCGCAAGGAGCTGCGCGACTGGTTGCGCCGCCTCCACGACGACGTGCACGTGACGACGGTCTTCGTCACCCACGACCAGGAGGAGGCCATGGAGGTCGCCGACGAGATCGTGGTGATCAACGAGGGCCGCGTCGAGCAGGTCGGCACCCCCGACCAGCTCTACGACGAGCCCGCCAACGACTTCGTCATGTCGTTCCTCGGGGAGGTCACCCACCTCGGAGGGGTCTCGTTACGCCCGCACGACATCGAGCTGGACACCCGGCCGCGGCTGGCCGGCGGCGTCGAGGGCACCGTGTCCCGGATGGTCCGGATCGGCTTCGAGGTGCGGCTCACCGTCCTCACCGTCGACGGCGACGAGGTGGCCGTGGTGGTGACCCGTGCCCACGCCCGGTCGTACGGCCTGGAGGAGGGCAGCACCGTCTGGCTCACCCCTGCGGATGGAGCGACCGTCGTGCCGCGCATGGCTGTCGCTGGTTGATCCGTCCTAGACCTCGTCAACTGCCCACGCGCGAGCACGTCAGCGACTAGCGTTCGCGCGTGGACACGACGACCAAGGAGGAGCTCTGGGCGGCCGTCGAGGCATTCGACGCCGCGGCCGCGGAGATCGCCATCGCCAAGCTCTTGTGGGACGTGCCCCTGTCGGGCGCCGTCGCGGGAGTGGTGCTGCCGTTCCTCCAGGAGGTCGGTGACCGCTGGGAGGCGGGCACGCTCTCGGTGGCCCACGAGCACTTCGTCAGCGACATGCTGCGCCGCAAGCTCTCGGCGCTGTCCGCGGTCCCGCCGCAGCACTCGCTCGACGACGAGTCCGCGCGTCCGCCGGTCGTGCTGCTCGCCTGCCCGCCCGGCGAGCGCCACGACATGGTGCTGCTGTGCGTGGCCCTCATGCTGCGGGAGCGCGGTGCCCGGGTCCTCTTCCTCGGGGCGGACACCCCCATCGCCGCGGTGCTCACCGCGGCGCGCGCGGCCAACGCGGACGCCGTCGTGCTGGCCGCGACCAGGTCGACCGCCTTCACTGCCCACGCATCGGCGCTGCGGCGGCTGGCGCAGGACCACGCCCTGTACGCCGCCGGCCGCGGTGCGGACGACCAGACGGTCGACGAGATCGGCGCCGTCGCCCTCCCGGTCGACCCGGTGCGCGCGGTCGTCTTCCTCGTCGGTGCGCTGAGCCGCGTCAGCGGTAGTTGGTGAACTGCACCGCGAAGTCGTAGTCCTGCGACTTCACCAGCTGCTGGACGGCCTGCAGGTCGTCGCGCTTCTTCGACGACACCCGCAGCTCCTCGCCCTGGACCTGCGCCTTGACGCCCTTGGGGCCCTCGTCGCGGATCAGCTTGGAGATCTTCTTGGCGTCCTCGGAGGTGATGCCCTCCTTGAGCGCGATGTCGATCTTGGAGACCTGCCCGGACTGGCGCGGCTCGGAGGCGTCGAGGATCTTGAGGCTCTGGTTGCGCTTGATCAGCTTGTCCTGGAAGACGCTGAGCACGGCGCTCGCGCGGTCGTCGGCCGATGCGGTGATCTCGATGGCCTTCTCGCCCTTCCACTCGATCGACGCGCCGGTGCCCTTGAAGTCGAAGCGGGTGGCGATCTCGCGAGCCGCCTGGCTCAGCGCGTTGTCGACCTCCTGGCGGTCCAGCTTGCTCACGATGTCGAAGCTCGAGTCAGCCATTCTGTGCCTCCTTGTGGGGCCCCGTCAGGGGTGCCCCGGCGATTCGTGGTGAAGTCCGTGCCTTGCTATTGTTCCGCACGGCCCGGCAGGTTGCCCGAGCGGCCAAAGGGAGCTGACTGTAAATCAGCCGGCAATGCCTACAGAGGTTCGAATCCTCTACCTGCCACTGGACGCAGTCCAGTCGCGAGACCCCCGTCGACAGGCGGGGGTCTCGTGCATTTGACTCACGGGGTGAGCCTCCAGCCCTACCCCGACGACCCCTGGCTGGACGCCGAGTGCCGCCGCCTGCTGGGCTTCGGCCGCCGCATCATCCATCCCGCGGGTGGCGCGGCCTGGCTCGACGACACCGGCGCCCCTGACCTGTCGCGTCCGGTGCACACGTGGATCACCAGCCGCACCGTGCACGTCTTCGGGCTCGGCTCGTTGCTCGGCGTCGAGGGGTGTACGCCGATCGCGACCGCCGCGCTCGACGGGCTGCGGACCAGGCTGCACGACGACGAGCACGGAGGGTGGTTCGGCGCGGTCGGCGCCGACGGCACACCCGACGGGACCGGGAAGTCCTGCTACGCCCACGCCTTCGTGATGCTGGCCGGGTCCACCGCCGTGGTCGCCGGGCTGCCCGGAGCAGGCGAGCTGCTCGCCGACGCGACGCGCGTCTTCGAGGAGCACTTCTGGGACGACGCTGCGGGCCGGGTGGTGGACGAGTGGGACCGCGGTTGGACGGCGCCCGAGCCCTACCGCGGGCTCAACTCCGCGATGCACTCCGTCGAGGCGATGCTGGCCGTGGGCGACGCGACCGGCGACGCCGAGTGGCACGCTCGGGTCGCCCGGACCTGCGAGCTCGTCGTCGGGCTCGCGGCGTCGTACGACGGCCGGCTGCCCGAGCACTTCGGGCCGGACTGGTCGCCGGACCTCGAGCTCAACAGGGACCGCCCCGACGACCCCTTCAAGCCGTTCGGAGCGACGGTCGGGCACGGGCTCGAGTGGTCGCGGCTCCTGCTCCACGTCGAGGCCGCCCTGGGAGCCGAGGCGCCCGCCGACCTGCTGGAGGCGTCCCGCGCGCTCTTCGACCGTGCCGTCGCCGACGGCTGGCACGTCGACGGCGCCCCGGGCTTCGTCTACACCACCGACTGGGAGGGGCGACCGGTCGTGCGCACCCGGATGCACTGGGTCGCGGCGGAGGCGATCGCGGCCGCGGCGGCCCTGCACCGGCGTACGGGTGAGGGTGCCTACGCGCAGTGGTACGCCGAGTGGTGGGCCTACGTCGTCGAGCACCTGCGCGACACACGACTGGGCTCGTGGCACCACGAGCTCGACGCCACCAACCGGCCGCAGGCCACGGTCTGGCCGGGCAAGCCCGACCTCTACCACGCGGTCCAGGCGACGCTGCTCCCGCGACTCCCGCTGGCGCCGGGTCTCGCCCGCGCAGTGGCACTGTCGGACGGGCTCCGGGCACCGGCATGATGGACGGCATGACGGTCGCGCAGCCCACGGTCCTCGTCGTCGGCGAGGCCCTCATCGACGTCGTCCCCGACGCCGGCGGACAACCGCAGGACTACCCCGGCGGCAGCCCCGCCAACGTGGCCATCACCCTCGGCAGGCTCGAGCGTGAGGTGCGGCTCGTCACCCTGCTGGGCGACGACCCGCGCGGCGCCCTGATCCGCCGGTGGCTCCAGGCCAGCAACGTGACGGTCCTCGCCCAGCCCACCGGCAGCGGACGGACGTCGACCGCCGCCGTGACGCTCGACGAGACCGGGGCCGCGAGCTATGTCTTCGACCTCGACTGGGACCTGTCCGCCGTTCCGGACCACGAGTGCGACGTGATCCACGTCGGGTCGATCGCGACCGTGCTCGACCCCGGCGCCGACACCGTCCTCGACGCCGTGCGGGCGCGACGGGACCGCTCCGTGGTGTCCCTGGACCCCAACGCGCGGCCCGCCATCACGCCGGACCGCACCGGCCCGGTCGCCCGGGTCGAGGAGCTCGTCGCGCTCGCCGACGTGGTCAAGGTCAGCGACGAGGACCTCCTCTGGCTCCATCCCGAGCACGACCCGGTGCAGACCGCGACCCGGTGGGCGAGCCAGGGGCCGGGGCTCGTCGTGGTCACCCGCGGCGGCGAGGGTGCGGTCGCCGTACGCCCCGGCGGCGCCACCCTCGAGGTCCCGGGCGTGCCGGTGACGGTGGCCGACACCGTCGGTGCCGGTGACACCTTCAGCGGCGTGCTGATCGACGCCCTGCTCCAGCTCGGCGTGCACGGTCCGGGTGGCCGTGAGGTGCTGCGCTCGCTGTCCGACCGTGACGTCCTCGGTGCCGTGACGACCGCGGCGATCGGTGCGGCGATCAACGTCTCGCGCCCCGGCGCTGACCCGCCGTCGCGGGCCGAGCTCGCCGCCGCCCTCGGCCTGCCCCCTGCCGGTGGCGAAGCGGGCGAGGAGTGAGCGCAGAGCAGGTCCATGACATCGGCAAGCGCCGGGCCTGGCTGATCTGGTCCGTCTCGCTCGCCGTCTACATCCTGGCGGTCTTCCACCGCAGCTCGCTCGGTGTCGCGGGCATCATCGCCTCCGAGCGCTTCGACATCAGCGCCACCAGCCTGGCGACCTTCACGGTGCTGCAGCTCGTGGTGTACGCCGGCATGCAGGTGCCGGTCGGCGTCCTGCTCGACCGCTACGGCTCGCGCACCATGCTGCTGTGCGGCCTGGCCCTGATGACGGTCGGCCAGTTCGGCTTCGCCTTCGCCGAGTCGTTCGCGGCTGCCGTCGCCTCGCGCGCGGTGGTCGGCGCGGGCGACGCCATGGTCTTCGTCAGCGTGATCCGGCTCGTCACGGTGTGGTTCCTCGTGCGGCAGGCGCCGATGGTGACCCAGCTGACCGGGCTGTCCGGCCAGCTCGGCGCGATCGCGGCGGCCGGCCCGCTGTCGTACCTGCTCCACGAGCTCGGCTGGACCCGCGCCTTCGCGCTGACCTCGAGCGTAGGCGTGCTCCTCCTCGTCGCGGTCGTCGTCCTCGTCAAGGACTCGCCCTACCGGCGCTCCGACGTGGTGGCCATCAAGCTGCGCGCCCTGGCCCAGTCGGTGCGCACGGTCTGGGGCAACCCCGGCACCCGCCTGGGCATGTGGTCCCACTTCAGCTCGCAGTTCTCGGCCACGGTCTTCGCCCTGCTGTGGGGCTACCCGTTCCTGGTCCAGGGGCTCGGCTGGACCGCCAAGGGTGCCGCCACGCTCCTCATGGCGATGACGGCCTGGGCGGTGCTGAGCGGGCTGGTGCTCGCCCGCCTCGTGTCACGGCTTCCCTACTACCGCTCGTGGATCGTCGTCGGCGTCGTCCTCGCGATGGTGGTGCCGTGGACGGCGGTGCTGCTGTGGCCGGGCGCCGCGCCCGACTGGGTGGTGGTCGTGATGGCCTTCGCCACCGCGAGCGGCGGCCCGGCCTCGATGGTCGGGTTCGACCTGGCCCGGTCCTTCACCCCGCCGCACGAGACCGGCCGGGCCAACGGCCTGGTCAACGTCGGTGGCTTCACGGCCTCGCTGCTCACCATGGCCCTGATCGGGATGGTGCTCGACCTGTCCGCCAGCGGTGGCATGGACTCCTACACGCTCGGCGACTTCAAGCTGGCGATGGCCGTGCAGTACCTCTTCTGGGCGGTCGGGGTGGTCCAGGTGCTGCGCTACCGGCGCCGCGGCCTCGCCCACCTGGCCCGCCTGCACCCCGGCTCGGTCGAGCAGATGAAGGCCGGCCAGCCCTTCGTCCACCCCGGCATCGGCACCGAGGGCGTCTGACCGGGCTCAGCCGATCTCGCCGTCCCCGTCGGAGTCGAGGTCGCCGGTCGGGTCCTCGGCGGTCGGGTCCTCGAGGAACTCCCCGCCGACCGGGTGGCCCTGCCACGACACCATCTCCCAGCCGGCCTCGAAGTCGCCCTCGAGCACGATGAGGGCGGTGTTGTGCAGGGGAGTCGTGGGCGCGGGCGCGTCCGGGTGCGGCACCATGCGGGTGGAGATCCACGTGCGCAGCGCCGCCCCGTGGCTGACGACGAGTGCCGCCTCGTGGCCGGCGGCGACGATCGAGCGGACCGCGGCGTCGAAGCGCTCGAGGAACTCCTCCCCGGTCTCGCCGCCCGGCATCCGGTGGTCGAGTCGGCCCTCGAGCCACGTCGCCACGCTGCCGATGTAGCCCGCGATCGCGTCGTGGTCGTTGCGCATCTCGAAGTCGCCGGCGTCGATCTCCTGCAGCCCGTCGAGCTGGGTGAGGGGGAGGCCGCGATCCTCCGCAGTGGGGGCGGCGGTCTGGTGCGTACGCACCCGGCTGGAGACGAAGATCGCGTCGAGCGCCTCGTCGGCGAGGGCCTTGCTCGCCGCCACCGCCTGGGCCCGCCCGAGGTCGGTCAGGTCGAGACCGGGGTGGGCGGTGTCGAGCTCGCCGGACACGTTGGCGTGCGTCTGGCCGTGGCGCATGAGCAGGAGTCGCACAGGAGGGACCTCTAGCTGTTGAAGGGGGACTTCTTGGACGAGGCCAGCTCGAAGGCCTCCTCCAGGCTGACGGTCTCCAGCGCCTCGGCGATGTCGGAGCCGACGTGGCTGACCTCCGGGCCGCGCTCGAGGGGGACGAGGGTGTGCACGAGCCGGTCGTCGTAGGTGTGCACCATCGTGAACGCCTGGCCCGCGTCGACGCCGGAGACGAACCGGTCGACCGGCGCGGGGTCGCTGGTGTAGCAGCTGGCCGAGGCCACGGAGACGGGTACGCCGGCGAAGGTGGACCACGTCGACAGGTGCAGGTGGCCGGCCAGGATGCCGCGCACGTCGGTGCCGGTGATGACGTCGGCCAGCGACTGCTGGTCGTGCAGCTCGATGAGCTCGGCGGCGCGCAGCATCGGAAGCGGGAGCGGCGGGTGGTGCATCGCGAGCAGGGTGCCGTGCTCGGCCGGGGTGGCGAGCACGTCGGCGAGCCAGGCCAGCTGCTCGGGCTCGAGGACGCCGTGATGGTAGCCCGGGACGCTGGTGTCGAGGGCGACGATGCGCAGCCCGTCGACCTCGTGGACCCGGTCCTGGAAGCCGGCGTCGTCGGAGTCGAACAGCCCGCGGGCGAACGGCGCCCGCTCGTCGTGGTTGCCCATCGTCCAGACCACGATGGCACCGCGCTCGGCGGCCCACGGCTCGACGATGGAGCGCAGGGTGGCGTAGGCGTCGGGCTCGGCCCGGTCGGCGAGGTCGCCGGTGAAGACCAGTGCCTGCGGGACCGGGCGGACGGCGTCGAGGCGGTCCAACGTGCGCCGGAGGTTGGCGACGTTGTCGATGACGCCGTAGTGCAGGCCACCGCCGCCGATCAGGTGCGGGTCGGAGAGGTGCGCGATCGCGTGCCGCGGGGCGACGTGCTGGCCGAGCTGCTTCACGGCGGACAGCCTAGGACCAGCCTCAGCGGGCGGGGAGGATGCGTCCGGTGACCTCGCCGAGCGTGATCCGGCCGCCGGCGGTGCCGGGCGCGCTGTAGCGCAGGGTCACCTCGTCGCCGTCCTCGAGGAAGGTCCGCTCACGACCCCCGGCGGTGAAGGGCTCCTTGCCGCCCCAGCTCAGCTCCAGCAGCGAGCCGCGCTGGTCGCGACCCGGGCCGGAGACGGTGCCCGACGCCCAGAGGTCGCCGGTGCGCAGGCTGGCGCCGTTGACCGTGGTGTGCGCGAGCATCTGGGCCGGCGACCAGTACATGGTGTCGTACGGCGGGCGCGCGACGACCTCGCCGTCGAGCACCACCTCGATCTCGATGTCGAGGCCGGCCGGGCCGTCGACGCGCAGGTAGTCGAGGACCTCCGGGTCGTGCTGACCCGGCAGCTCGGTCCAGGCGGCGTCGAGGGCCGCCAGCGGGGTGACCCACGCGCTGATCGAGGTCGCGAAGGACTTGCCGAGGAACGGGCCGAGCGGGACGTACTCCCAGGCCTGGATGTCGCGCGCCGACCAGTCGTTGAGTCCCACGACGCCGAAGGTGTGGCGGGCGAAGTCGGCCGTGGCGACCCGGTCGCCCATCGCCGAGGGGACGCCCACGACGAAGCCGAGCTCGGCCTCGATGTCGAGGCGCTGGGAGGGCCCGTAGGTCGGTCGGTCCTCCGTCGGCGCCTTGCGCTGGCCGCACGGTCGCACCACGTCGGTCCCCGAGACGACGACCGTGCCCGAGCGGCCGTGGTAGCCGACGGGGAGGTACTTCCAGTTCGGCAGCAGTGGCTCGGCGTCGGGGCGGAACATTCGGCCGATGTTCGAGGCGTGGTGCTCGGAGGCGTAGAAGTCGACGTAGTCGCCCACCGTGAACGGCATCAGCATCCGCACCGAGTCGACCGGCGACAGCGCGGGCTCGACGAGGTCGCGCTCGGTCTCGTCGGTGAGCAGCCCGGTGACCCACGCCCGGGTGGAGTCCCAGACCGCTGGCCCGGCGGCCATGAACGGGTTGAGCGTGGGCTGGTCGAAGAGCGCGTGCGTGTCGACCATGTCGGCCGCGGCCACGATGCTCAGGTCGAGCACCTGGTCGCCGATGCGGACCGCCACGCGCGGGTGCTCACCGGAGCGCGCGAAGACGCCGTAGGGGAGGTGGTCGATGTCGAAGCCGGAGCCGGCGGCTCCCTCGACCCAGGTCTGCGCGGTCATGTCTTCTCCAGCGTGTCGGGGGACAGGAGTCCGAGGGCGATCAGGTCGTCGAGGGGCTCGGTGACCGAGCACGACCCGAACGAGGTGAACCAGCGACGGGCCGACGACAGGTCGGTCGCGGCGAGGGCCGCGCCGTCGCGCTGCTCCAGCGCGTCGGCCGCGTCGGCCACCGTGCCGCCGTCCCAGAGGGCCCGGGTGGCGGCCATGACGTTGAGGAAGCCGTGCGAGCCGCCGCCCTCCGGGTCGTGGCGCACCGCGCGGTGCAGCCCGGCGGTGGCCTTGAAGCGGGTCTCCCGGTCGAGGGCCGCGTCGATCCAGGCGGCGACGGTGCGGGAGTCGGGGACCAGGTCGTGGTCGACGTTGCCGAGGCGGAGCTTGAGCCGGTGCCCGCAGGCGGCGACCTCGTCGGCCGCCGCGAGCCACGACGCGGTGGCCGGGCCGGGGATCTCGACGAAGACCGGCACGTCGAGCTCGGCGGCGCGGGCGGCGGCGTCGATGCGGCGTACGTTGCCGACCGGGTCGTCGGCGTCACGGACCGCGACCTCCAGCCCGGCGAGGCGGAGGTCCTTGCGCGCCGCCAGCGAGGCGACTCCCTCGACGGCGCCGGCCCCGCTGGTCAGCACGACCGAGACGGGGACGTCGGCGGGGACCGATCCGAGGCGGGTGTCGGTGACGACGAAGGAGCCGACCAGGTCGGCCCACCACTCGCCCGCGCGGTCGGCGTACGCCGTCAACGCATCGGCGAGGTCGGCGTTGCCCGGCGGGAAGACCGCCGCGTCGTCGACCAGGCGACTCCACGCGACGGGTACACGATCATCATCCACGGGGCTACTCTAGCCACCAGATAGCGGACACTCATGTCCGATAATCGGATGATTGGAGCGGGCGGATGGCCCACTACCGAGCCTTGGGCCGACTGCCCCGCCAGCGCCACACGCAGCTGCGCGACGAGGACGGCCAGCTGTTCCGCGAGGAGCTGATGGGGGAGGAGGGCTTCTCGTCCGACTCGTCCCTGCTCTACCACCGCGGGGTGCCCAGCGCGATCACGAGCAGCGAGGTCTGGGAGCTGCCCGACCAGACGCGGACGCCCAACCACCCGCTCAAGCCGCGCCACCTCAAGCTGCACGACCTGTTCCCCTCGGGCGTGGCCGGCGCGTGCCCGGTGGAGGGGCGCAGGATGGTCCTCGGCAACAACGACGTCCGGATCGGCTACGTGCTGACCGGCACCGACCCCTCCCCGCTCTACCGCAACGCCATCGGCGACGAGTGCGTCTACGTCGAGTCCGGCACCGGCACCGTCGAGACGGTGTTCGGCGTCGTGCCCTACCGGTCCGGCGACTACGTCCTCATCCCTCGCGCGACCGACCACCGCTGGGTCCCCGCGGAGCCGTCGCGGCTCTACGCGATCGAGGCCAACAGCCACATCCACCCGCCCAAGCGCTACCTCTCGCGCTTCGGGCAGTTCCTCGAGCACGCGCCCTTCTGCGAGCGCGACCTGCACGGCCCGTCGGAGACCTTCCAGGCCGAGGGCACCGACGTCGAGGTCCTCGTCAAGCACCGTACGAGCGCCGGCATCGTCGGCACCCGCCTGACCTACGCCACCCACCCGTTCGACGTCGTCGGCTGGGACGGCTGCCTCTACCCCTACACGTTCAACATCGAGGACTACATGCCGATCACCGGCAAGGTCCACCAGCCGCCGCCGGTGCACCAGGTCTTCGAGGGGTGGAACTTCGTGATCTGCAACTTCCTGCCCCGCAAGGTCGACTACCACGACCTCGCCATCCCCGTGCCCTACTACCACTCCAACGTCGACTCAGACGAGGTCATGTTCTACGTCGGCGGCGACTACGAGGCGCGCAAGGGCTCGGGCATCAACGTCGGATCGATCAGCCTGCACCCCGGCGGCCACGCGCACGGCCCCCAGCCGAGCGCGATCGAGGCGTCCCTCGGCGCGGAGTTCTTCGACGAGTCCGCCGTCATGGTCGACACGTTCGCGCCCCTCGAGCTCGGCGAGGGAGGGCTGGCGGTCGAGGACCCGGCCTACGCCTGGACCTGGGCCGGTCGCGGACCCGACACCGGCAACGGCGACGGCGGGCCCGCGGTCTTCAGCAACAGCTGACCCAGGCCGCGCCGGTCGCCCGCTGGGTGGCGGCATACGACATCCGCCGCCCGTCGGGTGGCGGCATACGACAGCGCCTGGGCCGATTCGTGTGTCGGATGCCGCCAGGGTGGCGCGGGCCCCTGTTGGATGCCGCCAGGGTGGCGCGGGCCCCTGTTGGATGGCGGCATACGACATCCGCCGCCCGCTGGGTGGCGGCATACGACATCCACCGCCCGCTGGGTGGCGGCATACGACGTCCGCCGCCCGCTGGGTGGCGGCATACGACAGCGCTTGAACCGATTCGTGTGTCGGATGCCGCCAGGGTGGCGCGGGCCCCTGTTGGATGCCGCCAGGGTCACGTGGACCGACATCGGATGGCGGCATACGACATCCACCGCCCGCTGGGTGGCGGCATACGACGTCGACTCAGCCGTGAGACGTGCCGGATGCCGCCAGGGTCGCGCGGACCGATGTCGGATGCCGCCAGGGTCGCGCGGACCGACATCGGGCGGGCGCCGGGCTCAGGCCGCGCCGTACGCCGGGTAGTCGGTGTAGCCCGCGGAGTCACCGCCGTAGAACGTCTCCGGCTGGGGCGGGTTGAGGGGCAGCCCCTCCGCCAGGCGGCGCGGCAGGTCGGGGTTGGCGATGTACGCGCGACCGAAGGCGGCCGCGTCGATGAGGCCGGCGTCGAGCAGGCGCTCGGCCTTGGCCAGGTCGTAGCTCCCGGCGCCGACGATGGGACCGGGGTGCGCCTCGCGCAGGGCGCGCCGGTAGTCGTCGTCCAGCGCCGGACCGCCGGCCCAGTCGGGCTCGGAGAGGTGCAGGAAGGCCAGGTCGCGGCGGCCGAGCTCGCGGGCGACGTAGAGCCCGGCCTCGGCGCCCTCGGGGTCCTCGGTGCCGTTGAACGAGCCGATGGGGGAGACCCGGACGGCGACGCGGTCCGCGGACCAGGCGCCGATGACGGCGTCCGTCACCTCGAGCATCAGCCGGGCCCGGTTCTCCAGCGCGCCGCCGTACTCGTCGGTGCGCAGGTTGCTGTCGGCGGCGAGGAACTGGTGCAGCAGGTAGCCGTGGGCACCGTGGATCTCGACCAGGTCGAAGCCGGCCTCGCGGGCGTTGAGCGTGGCTCGTCGGTAGTCCTCGACGACCCGGGGGATCTCGTCGAGGCCGAGCGCGCGCGGCACGGGGCAGGCGACCCGCGTCGGCCGGCCGTCCTCCCCGCGCACGGTGGTGCGGTTGCGGTAGGGCCCGGCACTGGCCGAGACCGGGAGCTCACCGCCGTGGAAGGACTCGTGCGAGACCCGGCCGACGTGCCACAGCTGGGCCGCGATCAGGCCGCCCGCCTCGTGCACGGCGTCGGTCACCCGGCGCCACCCGGCGACCTGCTCGTCGCTGTGGATGCCCGGGGTGTCCATGTAGCCCTTGCCCTCGGGGCTGATCTGGGTGCCCTCCGAGATGAGCAGCCCGGCGCTCGCCCGCTGCACGTAGTACTCGGCCATGAGGTCGTTGGGCACGTCGCCGGGGGCCGTGGCGCGCATCCTGGTGAGCGGCGCCATCAGCACGCGGTTGTCGGTGCGGACGGCGCCGAGGGACAGGGGGTCGAAGAGGGAGGGCATGACAGGCCCCAACGGGAGGCCCGCGACCCCTATTCCGGGACCAGGGCGCGACGCCGCCGGCCTCCCCACGGATTGAGCCGTGCGGGTACGGTGACCAGCGATGACCACGCACATCGACGTGCTCCCTCCTCGCGAGGTCCCGTTGGGCGGTCCCCGGGCCATGCGCGTACGACGCACGCTCCCGCAGCGGCACCGTTCCCTGATCGGCGCCTGGTGCTTCGTCGACCACTACGGTCGCGACGACGTCGACGCGTCCGGGGGCATGGTGCTGCCGGCCCACCCGCACACCGGGCTGCAGACCGCGAGCTGGCTCTTCGACGGCGCGCTCGAGCACCGCGACTCCGTCGGCAGCCTCGCCACCGTGCGGCCCGGCGAGCTCAACCTGATGACCGCAGGGCGCGGCATCAGCCACAGCGAGGTCTCCACCCCCGACACCACGGTCCTGCACGGGGCCCAGCTCTGGATCGCGCTCCCCGACGACAGCCGCCACGTCGACCCCGGCTTCGAGCACTTCGCGCCCGACCCCGTCCGCGGCCCCGGGTGGGAGGCCCGCGTCTTCATCGGCTCGCTGCTCGGTGCCAGCTCGCCGGTCACCGTCCACACGCCGCTCCTCGGCGCGGAGCTCATGCTCGCCACCGGCAAGAGCCTCGAGATCGAGGTCGACGAGTCCTTCGAGCACGGCGTCCTGCTCGACGTCGGCACCGTCGACGTCGACGGCCACGACCTGAAGCCGAGCGAGCTCGCGCACGTCCGGGCCGGCCGTACGACGCTCACGATCACCGCCCACGACGAGGCCCGGCTGCTGCTGCTCGGTGGGCCGCCGTTCGGCGAGGCGATCGTGATGTGGTGGAACTTCATCGGCCGCAGCCACGAGGAGATCGAGGCCTACCGCCGGGAGTGGCAGGAGCAGATCACCGCCGACGGGTCGGTCGTGGAATCGGGCCGGGCGGTGTCCGACGGCCGGTTCGGCGTGGTCGACCTCGACCTCGCGCCCATCCCGGCGCCGATCCTGCCCCACGTGAGGCTCAAGGAACGCCGCTGAGCCCCACCCGGCGACAATGTGCGGCATGAGCGCAGCAGTCGTGGGGCCCGACGGCCTCGGCCGGTGCCCCTGGGGCGCGGGCGACCCGGTCAACCTCGCCTACCACGACACCGAGTGGGGGATGCGGGTCGCGGGGGAGGCCGCCCACCTCGAGCGGCTCACCCTCGAGGCGTTCCAGTCGGGTCTCTCGTGGCTGACGATCCTCAACAAGCGCGAGAGCTTCCGCGCCGCCTTCGCCGGCTTCGACGCCGACACGGTGGCGGCGTACGACGCCGCTGACGTGGAGCGGTTGATGGCCGACGCCGGGATCGTGCGCAACCGCCGCAAGGTCGACGCCGCCATCGCCAACGCCAGGGCCACCGTCGCGCTGCGCGAGCACGGCGGGCTGGAGGACTTCATCTGGTCGTTCCGGCCCGACCCCGCTCCGGCGCCCCGCACGAGCGCCGACGTGCCCACCACCTCGCCCGAGTCGGTCGCCCTGTCCAAGGCACTCAAGAAGGCCGGCTTCGCCCACGTCGGCCCGACCACGATGTACGCCCTGATGGAGGCGATCGGCCTCGTCGACGACCACCTCGAGGGCTGTCACCGGCGCGGTGTCGCCACTACCCTCGCGCCATGACGCGTGTGCACGCCTTCTCCGCCGACGACGCCCTGACCGACCTCGACGCCACCGGACTGGTGGAGGCGCTGCGGGCGGGAGCGGTGTCCGTGCCCGAGGTCGTGGAGGCCGCGATCGCCCGCACCGAGCAGGTCGACGCCGCGCTGGGCGCCGTGGCGCACGTCGCCTACGACCGAGCGCGCGACGAGGCCCGCAGCCCGCGCGGCGGGTGGTTCGCCGGCGTGCCGACCTTCGTCAAGGACAACGTCGACGTGGCGGGCATGCCCACGCAGCACGGGGCCGACGCCTTCACGGCCGCGCCGGCGAAGGAGGACGGCGACTTCGCCCGGATGTACCTCGCGACCGGGCTGATCCCGCTCGGCAAGACCCAGCTCTCCGAGTTCGGCTTCTCCGGGGCGGCGGACCACGTACGCCTCGGGCCGGTGCGCTCGCCGTGGAGCACCGAGCACTACGCCGGCGCCTCGTCGGCCGGGTCCGCGGCCCTGGTCGCCGCGGGCGCCGTGCCCATCGCCCACGCCAACGACGGCGGCGGGTCGATCCGGATCCCGGCCGCGGTCAACGGGCTGGTCGGCCTCAAGCCCACCCGCGGTCGGCTGGCGCAGGACCGGATGATGCGCGAGATGCCGGTGCGGATCGTGTCCGACGGGGTGCTGACCCGCAGCGTCCGGGACACCGCGGCGTTCTACCGCGAGGCGGAGAAGGTCTGGCGCAACCCGCTGCTCGCGCCCGTCGGCGACATCACCCGACCTGGCCGGGCGCGGCTGCGGATCGCGGTCGTCACCCAGGGCATCGGGCGCGCGTGCAGCCCCGAGGTGCGCGAGCTGACCCTCAGGACGGCGGCGCTCCTCGAGCGGATGGGCCACCGGGTGGAGGAGATCGACAACCCGGTCCCCGAGAGCTTCCCCGAGCACTTCGTGCGCTTCTGGTCCATGCTCGCGCTCGTCATCTCCCGGCGGGGACGCAAGGACTTCGGCGCGAGCTGGGACCCGACCAAGCTCGACAACCTCACCCTCGGGCTCGCGAAGCACGCTGCGCGCAACCTGCACAAGCAGCCGCTCTCGATCGCCGTCCTGCGCCGCTCCCAGCGGCTCGCGGCGCGCCACCGGGCGTCGTACGACGTCACGCTGACACCGACGCTGGCGACCGAGACCCCGCGCGTCGGGCACCTGCGTCCCGACCAGGACTACGACGAGATCATGGCCCGACTGATGGACTGGGTGGCCTTCACCCCGCTCCAGAACGCCACCGGCGAGCCGGCCATCTCGCTGCCCCTGGCGACCACCGCCGGCGGGCTCCCCCAGGGCATGATGCTGGGCGCCGGAGCGGGTCGCGAGGCCCGTCTCCTGGGCCTCGCCTACGAGCTGGAGGAGGCGGTCGGCTGGCCCCGGATCCACGCTGGATGACGGTCCGCCAGAGCCGATTTCTCATCGTGGCGGGGCGTGTGTATCGTTCTCCGTCGTTGCCCCTTTAGCTCAGTCGGCAGAGCGTCTCCATGGTAAGGAGAAGGTCTACGGTTCGATTCCGTAAAGGGGCTCTGGGTCGGACCTCCCTCCGGGGTCGTCCTTCCTCCGCGGCGGGGTAGCTCAGGTGGTTAGAGCACACGGCTCATAATCGTGGTGTCGCGGGTTCGAGTCCCGCCCCCGCTACCACCAAGTCTCCGCCTCACCCGCAAACGCAAGGATTGCCCCATGGCCAGCAAGAGCTCTGACGTTCGCCCCAAGATCACGCTCGCGTGCACGGAGTGCAAGGAGCGCAACTACATCACCAAGAAGAACCGTCGCAACGATCCCGACCGGATCGAGCTGAAGAAGTTCTGCCCGCGCTGCCGCACGCACACCGCGCACCGCGAGACCCGCTGACGCGTTCTTCCGTCGCACCCGACCCGTCCGAGTCCTCGGACGGGTCGTCGTGTTTGTAGGCTCTGGGTCATGCCCGTCGACCCCTCCCTGGTGGGGCGCGAGTTCCCCGCGCCGGCACCCCTGACCGTCACCGCCGAGCGGGTGAGCGCCTTCGCCGCCGCCGTCGGCCACCCCGGGGAGGGCGTCCCGCCGACCTTCCCGATCGTGCTGGCCTTCGACGCCATGCAGGCCTTCCTCGACGCCGAGCAGATCGACCTGCACCGGATCGTGCACGGCGAGCAGCGCTTCGCCTACGTCCGCCCGCTCGTGGCCGGCGACGAGCTCAGCGCCACGCTCACCGTCACCGGGCTGCGCCAGATCGGCCCGGCCGACATCATCGCCACCAGCAGCGAGATCACCGACGCGACCGGAGCCGTGGTCTGCACCGGCAAGGCCACCCTCGTCCACTCGTCCGGATCGGAGGCTCCGCAGTGACCACGCCGATGAGCGCCGGGGACGCCCTCGAGCCGAAGACCTTCACCGTCACCCGCGCGGACCTCGTGGCGTACGCCGAGGCGAGCGGCGACCACAACCCGATCCACCAGGACGAGGAGGTCGCCCGCAGCGTCGGCCTGCCCGGTGTGATCGCCCACGGCATGTACACCCTCGCCCTGGTGGGGCGCGCCGTCGCCGAGTGGACCGGCGGCGCCGAGGTCGTCGACCTGGGCGCGAAGTTCACCAGCCCCGTCGTCGTACCTGCCGAGGGCGGTGCGGACGTCGTGGTGCGCGGCACCGTCAAGTCCGTCGCCGACGGCCTGGTCACGCTCGCCCTCGAGGTCACCTGCGGCGACCAGAAGGTCCTCGGCATGCCCAAGGCCGTGGTGCGCGAGGCCACCGTCCGTGCCTGACCCGGTGCCTGTTCTCCGGGACCACACCACCCTGCGCCTGGGTGGCCCCGGCCGCGAGTGGGTGCGCGCCACCACCGAGGCCGACCTGGTGGCGGCGGTCGCCGACGCCGACGCAGCGGGTACGCCCGTGCTGCTGCTCGCCGGCGGCTCCAACCTGGTCGTCGCCGACGCCGGCTTCGACGGCCGGGTCGTGCAGGTCGCGACCACGGGCGTGGTCGCCGACACCGACACCTGCGACGTCGACGCCCTCGCGCAGTGCGGCGGGGTCGTGCTGAGGGTCGCGGCCGGTGAGGACTGGGACACGCTGGTCGCGCACGCGGTGACTCAGGGCTGGGCGGGGATCGAGGCGCTGTCCGGCATCCCCGGCGCCGTCGGCTCCACCCCGATCCAGAACGTCGGCGCCTACGGGCAGGACGTCTCGCAGACCATCTCCCGTGTCCGCACCTGGGACCGTGTCGACCGCACGCAGCGCACCTTCGCCGCCGCCGACTGCGGCTTCGGCTACCGGCACAGCCGGTTCAAGGCCGAGCCCGGGCGCTACGTGGTGCTCGAGGTGACCTTCCAGCTGCGCCAGGGCGACCAGTCCGAGCCCGTGGCGTACGCCGAGCTGGCCCGCCGCCTCGGGGTGGAGGCCGGTCAGCGGGCCCCGCTGGGCGCGGTCCGCGACGCCGTGCTGGCCCTGCGGGCGGGCAAGGGCATGGTGCTCGACGCGGCCGACCACGACACCTGGAGCGCGGGCTCGTTCTTCACCAACCCGTTCGTGACACCCGAGCGGGCGGCCGAGCTGCCCGCGGACGCGCCGCGGTGGGAGCAGCCCGACGGCACCGTGAAGTCGAGCGCCGCCTGGCTGATCGAGCACGCCGGCTTCCACAAGGGCTTCACCAGCCCTGCGGCGGGGGAGCGGGTCGCGCTGTCGACCAAGCACACCCTCGCGCTGACCAACCGCGGCGGCGCGACCACCGAGGAGCTGCTCACCCTCGCCCGCGAGGTGCGCGATGGCGTCCGGGAGCGGTTCGGGGTCACCCTCGTCAACGAGCCCGTGACGGTCGGCTGCGCCCTCTGAGCGATACCTGAGGACGTGGTGGACGGATTCTCGTCCGATCCACGACCACAGCGTCCTCAGGTATCGAGCCAGGCGGCGATGTCGCGCCGGGCCGCCTCGACCACGTCGCTCGGCGCCCGGGACGCCTCGAACGACATCTCCGCCAGCCGGGCCAGGGTCGCGTCGTCGAGCTCGTGGGCGGCCCGCATCGTGGCGTACTGCCCGGCCAGGCGCGACCCGAACAGCAACGGGTCGTCGGCGCCCAGCGCCACCGTCGCACCGGCGGCGAGGAGCTGCGGCAGCGGCACGGAGGTGAGGTCGGAGTAGACGCCGAGCGAGACGTTGGAGACCGGGCACACCTCGAGCGCGATGCCCGCGGACACGATGCGGTCGAGCACCGCGGGGTCCTCGACGCTGCGTACGCCGTGCCCGAGCCGCTGGGCCCCGAGGTGGTCGAGGCAGGCGGTGACGTGGTCGGCGCCGCGGAGCTCGCCTCCGTGCGGGACCAGGAGCAGGCCGGCGCGCTCCGCGATCCGGAACGCGCCCGCGAAGTCCTCGGTGCGGCCGCGCCGCTCGTCGTTGGACAGCCCGAAGCCGACCACCCCGCGGCCGGCGTACTGCGCCGCGAGCCGGGCCAGCGTGCGGGCGTCGAGCGGGTGGCGGGTGCGGTTGGCCGCGATCACCACGGCCATGCCCAGCCCGGTGCGGTCGGACGCGTCGCGGACGCAGTCGAGGACCAGGTCGGTGAACTCGGTGATCCCGCCGAACCGGGCCGCGTAGCCGCTGGGGTCGACCTGGATCTCCAGCCAGCGTCCGCCGTCGCGCACGTCGTCCTCGGCCGCCTCCAGCACCAGGCGGCGTACGTCGTCGGGCGTGCGCAGCACCGAGCGCGCCACGTCGTAGAGGCGCTGGAAGCGGAACCAGCCCTTCTCGTCGGCCGCGCTGAGCTGCGGGGGCCAGTCCTCGACCAGGGAGTCGGGAAGCACGACCTGGTCACGCTCGGCGAGCTCGAGCAGCGTCTGGTGCCGCATCGACCCGGTGAAGTGGAGGTGGAGGTGGGCCTTGGGCAGTGCGGACACGTCGCGACGCCGTTCCCGAGCACCCACCATGTCCGGCATCGTAGGGGGCGGCGAGCGCTCTCCGGCCCCGGTGCGGCGCCTCGGTTCGACTGGGGTGGTCGCGCCCCGTATGCTTCCCGATTGGTGGTTTCGCCAGATGCTTCGGCATGCCCCCAGTGATGGGGACAGGGACCACCGGAGGGCACTAGCTCAACTGGCAGAGCATCGGTCTCCAAAACCGAAGGTTGGGGGTTCAAGTCCCTCGTGCCCTGCAAGGAAACACTGCACACAGCATCAACGAGAAGGTGGAGAACGTGGCTGACGGCAACGCGGTTCAGGACCGGCGCGACTCGCGCGGCGACGACCGTGGGCGCACCAGCCCGGCCACGTTCCTGCGCCAGGTGGTCGCCGAGCTCCGCAAGGTGGTGTGGCCCACCCAGCAGCAGCTGGTCACCTACTTCTTCGTGGTGCTCGTCTTCGTGGTCGTCGTGATGCTGCTGGTCTCGGTGCTCGACCTGGCTTTCGGCAAGCTGGTCTTCGAGATCTTCACCGGCAGCAGCACGCAGTGACGACGACGGGGCAGTGAATCCACCGCTCTGATCCCCGCCGGGTGAGCCCGGCCCCGGTCCCGGTGACCGGACCCCAGCAACGACGTACGGAGTGAGACGTGTCTGACAGCAATGACGTGGACCAGGTCGAGGACCAGGTCGAGTCGAACGACGAGGCGACCCCGGAGGACGCCGACGTGGACTCCGTCGAGGACACCACCGAGGACGTCTCCGAGACTCCTGACGCGGATGCCGCCGAGGACGCCCCCGAGGTCGCCGAGGACGAGGCCGGTTCCGACGAGTCCGGCTCCGACGAGGCCGCCGCGGAGGAGAACGACCCGCTCGAGGCCTTCCGCCGCGAGCTGTGGGCCAAGCCGGGCGACTGGTTCGTCGTGCACACCTACTCCGGCATGGAGAAGCGGGTCAAGCACAACCTGGAGAACCGCATCATCTCGCTCAACATGGAGGACTACATCCACGAGATCGTGGTCCCCACCGAGGAGGTCGCGGAGATCAAGAACGGCCAGCGCAAGATGGTCACGCGCACCGTCCTTCCCGGCTACGTCCTGGTTCGCATGGACCTCACCGACGAGTCGTGGTCGGCCGTGCGCCACACGCCGTCGGTCACCGGCTTCGTGGGCCACAGCCACCAGCCCGTCCCGCTCAGCATGAGCGAGGTCGAGGACATGCTCGCCCCGGCCGTCGTGGCCGTGGCCGAGGCCGAGGCCGCCGCGTCCGGTGAGAAGGGCTCCTCGACCACCCCGCGCAAGCCCGTCGAGGTCGCCGACTTCGCCGTGTCCGACTCGGTCATGGTCGTCGACGGTCCGTTCGCCACGCTCCACGCGACGATCACCGAGATCAACGCCGAGTCCCAGCGCGTCAAGGCCCTCGTCGAGATCTTCGGCCGCGAGACACCGGTCGAGCTGTCGTTCAGCCAGATCCAGAAGGTCTGACGATTTCGTCGGGCGGCGACCCGGCGGCGACAATGAAGTAGCAACAACCCGTGGCAGAGGGCGACCGCCCTCGTCGTGACCACAAGAGAGAAAGAGAAGGCAATGCCTCCCAAGAAGAAGATCGCCGCACTGGTCAAGGTGCAGCTGCAGGCAGGTTCGGCCACCCCGGCTCCGCCGGTCGGTACGGCGCTCGGCCCGCACGGCGTCAACATCATGGACTTCTGCAAGGCCTACAACGCCCAGACCGAGTCCATGCGCGGCAACGTGATCCCCGTCGAGATCACCATCTACGAGGACCGCTCGTTCGACTTCATCACCAAGACCCCGCCGGCCGCCGAGCTGATCAAGAAGGCCGCCGGCCTCTCCAAGGGCTCCGGCGTCCCGCACAAGGACAAGGTCGGCAAGCTGACCAAGGACCAGGTCCGCGAGATCGCGACCACCAAGCTGCCCGACCTCAACGCCAACGACATCGATGCGGCCATGAAGATCGTCGAGGGCACTGCGCGCTCGATGGGCGTCACGACCGACAGCTGAGCGAGCTTGTGAGCTCAGCAATCCAGTTCTGACTGTGGGAGAGCCGCGCTGGCTCGACTAGACCACATCCTTCGCACCAGAGAAACGAGAAGACCATGCAGCGCAGCAAGACCTACCGCGCGGCGGCAGAGGCGTTCGACAAGGACGAGCTCTACGCCCCGCTGGCCGCCATCAAGATCGCCAAGGGTGGCTCCAAGAAGAAGTTCGACGAGACCGTCGACGTCGTCATGCGCCTGGGTGTCGACCCGCGCAAGGCCGACCAGATGGTCCGCGGCACCGTCAACCTCCCGCACGGCACGGGCAAGACCGCCCGCGTCCTCGTGTTCGCCAACGCCGAGAAGGCCGAGGCTGCCCGTGAGGCCGGCGCCGAGTTCGTCGGTGGCGACGAGCTGATCGAGAAGGTCGCCGGCGGCTGGCTCGACTTCGACGCCGTCGTCGCCACGCCCGACATGATGGGCAAGGTCGGCCGCCTGGGCCGCGTGCTCGGCCCGCGTTCGCTCATGCCGAACCCGAAGACCGGCACGGTGACCCCCGACGTGGCCAAGGCCGTGACGGACATCAAGGGCGGCAAGATCGAGTTCCGCGTCGACCGCCACGCCAACCTGCACTTCATCATCGGCAAGGCGTCCTTCGACGAGGTCCAGCTCGCGGAGAACTACGCCGCCGCCCTCGACGAGGTGCTGCGTCTCAAGCCGGCCAGCTCCAAGGGCCGCTACATCAAGAAGATCACCGTCTCGACGACGATGGGCCCCGGCATCCAGGTCGACCCCAACCGCGTCAAGAACGTCGCCGCGGAGGACGAGGCCGTCCAGGCCTGACCCACCGCTGCCGCTCCGGCCCGGTCGCCCTCATGGGCGGCCGGGCCGTGCTGCGTCCCGAGGCCGTTCGTCTCGCTGTGGAAGCATCGGGCAGGAGGGCTGCCGAGCACGACGCCGTCCCGCCACTGTCCCGCCCGTCCAGGAGACCCACATGCGCGTCACGTCCCTCGCCCGTCGCCTCGGCACCGCCGCCCTCGTGCTGACCCTCGGCACGGGACTGGCCTCCTGCAGCGACGGCTCGGGGTCCCCCGACTCCTCCGCGGCCGACGAGAGCACCGGCTCGACGAGGGAGGCGCCCGCCGACGACGCGAGCGAGGAGACGGGCGGGACCGAGGACGACACCGACGCCGCCACGCCGGCCGAGCTGTCGGCCGACGACTTCTACCCGTCCGTGATGGCCGCGATGCGCGAGGCGGAGACCTTCACCTTCACCACCACCTCCGGCTCCGCCGGCCAGTCCCAGGAGATGAGCGGCCAGGCCCGGTTCGGCGACGACGGCATGGAGATGAAGGCGAGCAGCACAGGTGCCCAGCCGATGGAGCTGATCCTGCTCGACGAGGCGATGTACATGAAGTCGGCCGAGCTCGGCACGGGCGACAAGTGGCTCAAGATCGACCTCAGCGACCCGAGCTCGTTGTTCGGGATGATCGGCAAGGCGACCGACCCCGAGGTCATGTTCAAGGCGATGGAGTCGCCCGAGAAGCTCGAGCTGGTCGGCAGCGAGGAGGTCGACGGCATCCCGACGAACCACTACCGGATCACGATGGACCCGAGCCGCTACCTCGAGGCGATGGACTTCCCTGCGGCGATGGCGGACATGATGCCCGAGGAGCTCGTGACCGAGATGTGGGTGGACGGAGACAACCTGCCGCGCAAGTTCGTGCAGACCATCGACGTGCCCGGGGCCGGCGGTGGGGCGGCCGCCTCGTCGACGACCGAGGGCACCTACGCGGACTTCGGCACCGACGTCGAGATCGAGGCCCCGCCGGCGGCCGAGGTCACCGAGGACTTCCCCGGCGCAGCCTGATCACTCGCGGAAGACCCGCTCGTCGATCAGCTGCTCCTTGACCTCGGTGCCGTCGGCATCGAAGCGGCCCTGGTCGAAGCGTGCCTGGAACTGCAGCACCACACCGTCGCGACCGAAGCGGTTCTTCTCCACCGTGACGACGGCGAAGTCGCGGAAGCGCTCGGCGTTGCTGAGGTCGTAGGTGAGGTGGTGGCGCGCCACGATGTCGAACTTGTTGTGGAGCACCAGGACCACGTCGGCCTCGTAGGCGAGGGCGCTGGAGCCGCGGAGGTCGTTGGCGCGCATCCGCCGTCCGGAGCGCAGTGCCTCCTTCTCGGCGGCGGCGATCGCCAGCACCGGAGCGTTGATGTCGATGGCGATGTCCTTCAGGCCCTCGACGATCTCCGTCGACTTGTCGTCGTCGTCGGAGTAGGTGGACTTCACCTTCTGCAGGTAGTCCACGACGACCAGCGGAGTGGTCCCGGCGAGCTCCCGGACTGCCTCGATGGCGGCCTGGATCGCGGCGAGGTCGGTGCGGGTGCCGGTCGAGCGGTGCAGGAAGAGCATCTCGGAGTAGCGCGCCACCTTCGACAGCGCCTCGACGCCGGCGGGCACGGACTCGAGCCGGTGCTCGAGGGAGCTCACCCAGAGGTCGTCGAAGATCGACCGGATGCTGTTGAGGCGCACCTGGTTGGAGTCGTCGAGCTCGCCGGCCTCCATGGCGATGAGCTTCTGCGTGAGGTCCTCGGCGTCGTGCTCGTAGGAGAAGTAGAGGACCGGGCGCCCGGTGGCCGCGTTGTTGCGGGCCACCTGCAGCGCGAACGTCGACTTGCCCAGGCCCTGCGGGCCCGCGAGCAGGATCAGCGACCCTGCGCGCATGCCGCCGCCGATGAGCGGGTCGAGACCACCGAAACCTGTCTTCCAGACACGTCCGGCCGCGTTGCGTCCGGTGAGCATGCGTTCGTCGCTGCGGGCCAGTGAGGCCCCGACGGTCGTGAGCTGTTGATCCACGCCCCACATGGAACCAGTGTTGGGGGGTCCGCGTGGGCCGAATGGCACGTTTGCCCCGGGCTCCGCCGATTTGTCTGGGCCGGTCCCGCCACGTACTGTTCCATCTCGAAACCAGAGACCGCAGGTTGTCACGAGCTCCCCGCCCGTGACCGAAGGTTCGCAGCAGCGGACGGCCGGCGCAGGTGACAGAGCAGCGGCACTCGCCGCACCAACGCCCTGAGCCTGTGCTCAGGGCGTTCGTCGTCTGTGGGCCGGACGCCGGTGGTCAACCCCGGAAGGAGACCCATGGCGCGGCCAGAAAAGACTGCCGCCGTTGCGGAGATCGTTGAGTCCTTCAACGGTGCCGCCGGCGCTGTGCTGACCGAGTACCGCGGGCTCACCGTGAAGCAGCTGCAGGACCTGCGGCGCTCCCTCGGCGAGAACGCCAACTACGCCGTGGTCAAGAACACGCTCGCCAAGATTGCCGCCACCGAGGTGGGAATCGAAGGCTTCGACGACCTGCTGACCGGCCCCACCGCCATCGCCTTCATCAATGGAGACGTGGTCGAGGCCGCCAAGGGTCTGCGTGACTTTGCCAAGGCAAACCCCGCTCTTGTCATCAAGGGCGGTGTCCTGGACGGCAAGTCCCTCGACGCTGCCGAGGTCGCCAAGCTGGCTGACCTCGAGTCGCGTGAGGTGCTGCTGGGCAAGCTCGCGGGCGGCATGCTCGCCTCGCTGTCCCAGGCCGTCTACCTGCTCAACGCGCCGATCGCCCAGGCCGCCCGTCTCGCGGGTGCGCTGCAGGCCAAGGCCGAGCAGGACCCCACGATCCTCGCAGGTGGTGCCGGTACGCCGGCTGCTCCGGCTGCCGAGGACGCCCCCGTCGACGAGGCCCCCGCGGCCGAGGAGACCGAGGCGACCGACGAGGCAGCCGAGCCGGCCGCCGAGTCCACCGACGCCTGACACCAGGCCGACGTACACCACCTGAAACCCCGGCGCAGTCGCACCACGCGACCGTGCCACAGACGAAAGGTTTGCCATCATGGCGAAGCTCAGCACCGACGAGCTCCTTGACGCCTTCAAGGAGATGACCCTGATCGAGCTCTCTGAGTTCGTGAAGCAGTTCGAGGACACCTTCGGCGTGACCGCCGCTGCCCCCGTTGCCGTGGCCGCCGCCCCGGCCGCCGGTGGCGCTGCCGGTGGCGACGCCGCCGCCGAGGAGAAGGACGAGTTCGAGGTCGTCCTCGAGGCCGCCGGCGACAAGAAGATCAACGTCATCAAGGAGGTGCGCGCCCTGACCTCCCTCGGTCTGAAGGAGGCCAAGGACCTCGTCGAGGCCGCCCCCAAGACGATCCTCGAGAACGCCACCAAGGACGCCGCTGACAAGGCGAAGGAGGCCCTCGAGGCCGCCGGCGCCACCGTCACCGTCAAGTGACCCGCTGACGGCGTGGCTCCTCGAGCCCCGCTGTCGACCGCCCAGGGCGGTCACCCCGATCAGGGGTGACCGCCCTGTTGCGTCTCACCCGAGAGCGTGGGTGACGACCGTCGCACGAAGGCGTAACCTCTCGCGCAGTCCGGCGTTGGTCTACTCAGTAGTAGCGCAGGGCAGGAGCCGCCCGGCTCGAGCAGAGGGCCTGACGGCAGGAAGGGGCGCACGTGGGTGTCGAGATCAAGGTCGACGACCTCTCGAAGTCGTTCGGCAAGCAGCTCATCTGGGGCGACGTGACGCTCACCGTCCCGGCGGGCGAGATCTGCGTGATGCTCGGTCCGTCCGGAACGGGCAAGTCGGTCTTCCTCAAGACCCTCATCGGCCTGCTCAAGCCCGACAAGGGCTCGATCATCATCGAGGGCACCGACATCGCGAGCTGCTCGGAGCGCGACCTCTACGAGATCCGCAAGCTCTTCGGCGTGCTGTTCCAGGACGGCGCGATGTTCGGCTCGATGAACCTCTACGACAACGTCGCCTTCCCGCTGCGCGAGCACACGCGCAAGTCGGAGTCGGAGGTGCGCGACATCGTGATGGAGAAGATGGACCTCGTCGGCCTCCTCGGCGCCGAGGACAAGCTGCCCGGCGAGATCTCCGGAGGCATGCGCAAGCGTGCGGGCCTGGCGCGCGCGCTGGTGCTCGACCCCGAGATCGTGCTGTTCGACGAGCCCGACTCGGGCCTCGACCCGGTGCGCACGGCGTTCCTCAACCAGCTCATCGTCGACCTCAACGCCCAGATCGACGCCACCTTCCTCATCGTCACCCACGACATCAACACCGCGCGGACGGTGCCCGACAACATCGGGCTGCTCTACCACCGCCACCTCGCGATGTTCGGCCCCCGCGAGCAGCTGCTCAGCTCCGAGGAGCCGGTCGTGCGCCAGTTCCTCAACGCCCAGCGGGTCGGCCCGATCGGCATGTCGGAGGAGAAGGACGCCGACGAGCTGGCGGCCGAGGCCGACCAGGAACTGCCTCCGCTGCCGCCGATCCCGCTGCAGCTCGATCCCTCCAACGGCATCCCCCGGCGCAGCCAGCGACCGGCGGGGGAGTGGTGCCGCGAGCACGGCGTCACCCCGCCTCCCGGCTCGTTCGAGTCCAGCAACGCCGGCCTGGCCCCGGGAGCCTGACGACCGATGGCCACGTCCTTGTCCTCGCGCGCGCTCGCGCCGATCGGAGTCGCAGGCAACCTGTTCGCCTTCGCCCTCGACGTCGGCCGCGGGCTCTTCCGCCGTCCGTTCCAGCTGCGTGAGTTCATCCAGCAGGCCTGGTTCATCGCGTCGGTCACGATCGTGCCCACCGCCCTCGTCGCGATCCCGTTCGGCGCCGTGATCGCGCTGCAGGTCGGCGGGCTCATCAAGCAGTTCGGCGCACAGTCGTTCACCGGCTCGGCCTCCGTGCTGGCGGTGATCCAGCAGGCGGCGCCCATCGGCACCGCGCTCCTGATCGCCGGCGCCGGCGGCTCGGCCATCGCGGCCGACCTCGGCGCCCGCAAGATCCGCGAAGAGCTCGACGCGATGATGGTGCTCGGCATCGACCCGATCCAGCGCCTCGTCGTGCCGCGGGTGCTGGCGTGCATGCTCGTCGCGTTCTTCCTCAACGGCATGGTGAGCGTCGTCGGCGTGACCGGCGGCTACGTCTTCAACGTCATCCTCCAGGACGGCACCCCCGGCGCCTACCTGGCCAGCTTCACCGCGCTCGCCCAGCTCCCCGACCTCTGGATCGGCCTCATCAAGGCGCTCGTCTTCGGGCTCATCGCCGCGATCGTCGCGTCCTACAAGGGCATGAACGCCAACGGCGGGCCGAAGGGCGTCGGCGACGCCGTCAACGAGTCGGTGGTCATCACGTTCCTGCTGCTCTTCGTGGCCAACTTCGTCCTGAGCATGATCTACCTCCAGATCATCCCTCCGAAGGGCGGGTGACGACGCACATGGCCCTCAAGGACATCTACGCCAAGCCGCTGGCCTCCCTCGACGACCTCGGTGGGCAGCTCGCCTTCCACATCGGCGTGCTGAAGGCAGTGCCCCGCTCGGTCACCCGCTACCCGCGCGAGATCCTGCGCATCCTCGCCGAGGTCACCCTCGGCTCCGGCGCGCTCGCGGTCATCGGTGGCACGGTCGGCGTGATCATCGGCATGACCTTCTTCACCGGTGCGCAGGTCGGGCTCTCCGGCTACGCCGCGCTCAACCAGCTCGGCACCGCGGCGTTCTCGGGCTTCGTCTCGGCCTACTTCAACACCCGTGAGATCGCCCCGCTCGTCGCCGGCATCGCGCTGGCCGCCACCGTGGGCTGCGGCTTCACCGCCCAGCTCGGCGCCATGCGCATCTCCGAGGAGGTGGACGCCCTCGAGGTGATGGCGATCCCGTCGATGCCGTTCCTGGTCGCCACACGTGTGATCGGCGGCCTGATCGCGATCATCCCGCTGTACGTCGTGGGGCTGCTGTCGTCGTACTTCGCGAGCCGGCTGGTGGTGACCCAGATCTACGGCCAGTCCTCGGGCACCTACGACCACTACTTCAACGCGTTCCTGCCGCCGGGCGACGTGCTGTGGTCCTTCGGCAAGGTGCTCGTCTTCGCCGTCACCGTGATCCTGATCCACTGCTACCACGGCTACAACGCCTCCGGCGGTCCCGCCGGCGTCGGCGTCGCCGTGGGCCGCGCCGTGCGCACCAGCATCGTCGCCATCAACGTGCTCGACCTGTTCCTGTCGATGGCCATCTGGGGCGCCTCGACCACCGTGCGGCTGGCGGGGTGAGCGACTGATGAGGACGAAGACCCTGGGCCTGGTGTTCCTGGTGCTCATGCTGGCCTCGGTGTGGGTCACCTACGGCGTGTTCACCAAGAAGTTCACCGACTACGACGAGGTGACCGTCCACGCCTCCAAGATCGGCCTCCAGCTCCCGCACCGGGCCGACGTGAAGATCAAGGGCGTGATCGTCGGCGAGGTGCTCGACTACGAGCCCACGGCCGAGGGCGCCGACATCACCCTCGGCCTCTACCAGGACCGCACCACGCAGGTCCCGAGCGACGTGACCGCCTCGATCCTGCCCAAGACGCTCTTCGGCGAGAAGTTCGTGTCCCTGGACCTGCCCGACGGCGGCTCGTCGGCCCAGCCCATCGCCGACGGCGACGTCATCGAGCGGACCGACCTGTCGATCGAGGTCGAGCAGGTGCTGAGCGACCTCTACCCGCTGCTGCGCGCGGTCCAGCCGGCCGACCTCAACACGACCCTCAACGCCGTCGCCACCGCGCTCGAGGGACGCGGCGAGCAGCTCGGCCAGAACCTGGAGACGCTCGACAGCTACCTGACCCGCTTCAACCCCGAGCTGCCGGCGCTGATCGAGGACCTGCGGCTGACGGCGAAGGTCTCCGACACCTATGCCGACGTGCTCCCGGAGGTCGCGACCATCCTGCGCAACACGATCACCACGACCACGACGCTGGAGGACCGCGAGGAGAAGCTGAAGGCCCTCTTCAACGACGTCTCCAGGTTCGCGGCGGTCGCCGAGCGGTTCACCCGCACCAACGGCGACAACCTGGTCCGGCTCGGCGACCTGTCCGCCGCGCAGCTCGAGGTCTTCGCCCGCTACGCACCCGGCTACCCCTGCCTCCTCGGCGGGATCGTCGGGGCCGGCAAGCTCCAGGCCGAGGCGTTCCGCGGCTTCACCCTGCACATCGTGCTGGAGACGCTGCCCCACCAGCCCCGCGCCTACGGCCCGCAGGACGCCCCGGTCTACGGTGACAAGCGCGGCTACTACTGCGGGCGCCTGCCCACGCCGCCGTGGTCGCAGGCCAACCCGGTGACCCACCAGCCCAACTTCGTCGACGGCATCGACGAGCCCACGGGCAAGGGCACCAGCCGCGTCGGACCCGGGTGGTCCGGCACCGCCGACGGCTTCGCAGGCGGCCGTGACGAGACGGCGCTCCTCAAGGCGCTGCTCGCGCCCGGTCTCGGCGTGAGCGCCGACGACGTTCCCGACCTCGGTGTGCTCCTGGTCGGACCGATGGCCCGTGGGGCGGAGGTGTCGCTGCGATGAGCCAGCTCCTCGACAAGAAGACCTCCGTCGACCTGGTCAAGCTCCTGGTCTTCGTGGTGGTGACCTCCCTCGCCACGACCGTCCTGGTCGTGACGATCGGCAACATCGGCTTCGGGTCCTCGCGCGACTACAGGGCCGAGTTCACCGACGCCACCGGCGTCAACAAGGGCGACGACATCCGGGTGGCGGGCGTGCGCGTCGGCACCGTGAGCGAGGTCGAGATCATCGACCGCACCCGCGCCCTGGTCACCTTCTCGGTCGACAAGGACACGGCGGTCAACGGTGGCACCAACGCCGCGATCCGCTACCGCAACCTCGTCGGCCAGCGCTACATCTCCCTCACCCAGGAGGTCGGGGACACCCAGCGCCTGCCGGCCGGGGCCACGATCCCGGTCTCGCGGACCAAGCCGGCCCTGGACCTCACGGTGCTCTTCAACGGCTTCAAGCCGCTGTTCCAGGCGCTGTCGCCCGAGGACGTCAACAAGCTGTCCTTCGAGCTGATCCAGGTGTTCCAGGGCGAGGGCGGCACGCTGGAGGGACTGCTCGCGCACACCGCGTCCGTCACCTCCACGCTCGCCGACCGCGACCAGGTGATCGGTGACCTCATCGACAACCTGTCGCTGGTCCTCGACCACGTCGCCGACCGCGACAAGCAGCTGACCCGGCTGATCCAGTCCTTCCGTACGCTCGTCGGCGGCCTGAAGAAGGACCGCAACGCGATCCTCGGCTCGCTCGAGGACGTCTCCGCGCTCTCGGTCGAGACGGCGTCGCTGATCGACGGCATCCGTGAGCCGTTCGTGAAGGACATCAAGGAGCTCCGGGCGGTCGCCGGCAACATCGACAAGAACAAGGCCGAGCTGGACCGCGCCCTGCAGGTCCTGCCGATCAAGCTCGACAAGATCGGCCGCACCGCGATCTACGGCTCGTTCTTCAACTTCTACCTCTGCGAGTTCCAGGGCCGGGTCAACCTGCCCGGCGACGTCTCGCTCCCGGTCAAGTACAACACCGGGTCCGACAGGTGTGATCTCGGATGAAGCCCTTCAGGGAGCGCAACCCCGTCCTCGTGGGTGCGGTCAGCCTCGTCGTCCTGGCGGTCGTGATGGTCGCCGCGCTCCGCGCCGACGACCTGCCGGTCATCGGTGGCGGCGACACCTACCACGCCATGTTCACCGAGGCCGGCGGCCTGAAGGTCAACGACGAGGTCCGCATCGCCGGTGTCCGCGTCGGCAAGGTCGACGAGGTCGCCCTGGACGGCGACCAGGTCAAGGTGAGCTTCAAGGTCGACGACGCCGCCGACTTCGGCTCCGACACCCGGGCCGCGATCAAGGTCAAGACGATCCTCGGCTCGATGTTCCTCGCGCTCGAGCCCGCCGGGGGCGGCCAGCTCGACGAGGGGGCGACGATCCCCGCCGAGCGCACCTCCTCGCCCTTCGACGTCGTGGAGGCGTTCGAGGGCCTGGCCTCCACCTCGGAGCAGATCGACACCGACCAGCTGGCGGAGTCGCTGACCACCCTTGCCGACCTGACCCGCAACACCCCCGAGGAGTTCCGGGGGGCCCTCAGCGGCCTGAGCCGGCTCTCGGCCAACGTCGCCGAGAAGGACGCCCAGCTCAACAACCTGCTGGTCAACCTCGAGCGGGTCTCCACGGTCCTCGACGAGCGCGACCAGGACATCATCAAGCTGATGCAGGACAGCGACGTGCTGTTCCGGGCGCTGGTGGCGCGCCGTGACGCCGTGCACGAGCTGCTCGTCTCCAGCACCACGCTGTCGCGCGAGCTGACCGCCCTGATCCGCCAGTCGCGAGCCGACCTCGCTCCGGCCCTGGCGCACCTCGAGAACGTGGTCGCCGTGCTCAACAAGAACGAGGACAACCTGGACAGCAGCCTGCGGCTGATGGCGCCGTTCTACCGCGTCTTCGCCAACACGCTGGGCACCGGACCCTGGTTCGACACGTGGATCGCCAACTTCCCTCCCGTCCCGCAGGTGGGCTGACCCATGGACCTCGTGAAGCGTCTCCTCGTCCCCCTGATCGTGCTGGGCTTCGTCGTCGCGGCCGCCGTCAGCGTCTTCGGCGGCGACAGCACCCGCACCGTCGTCGCCCACTTCCCGCGGGCCATCTCGGTCTACGAGGGCAGCGACGTCCGCGTGCTCGGCGTGCCCGTCGGCACCGTGACCCGTGTCGAGCCCACCGGCACCGACGTGACCGTGACCATGACGTACGACGACGAGGTGCGGCTGCCGGCCGATGCCAAGGCGGTGATCATCGCGCCGTCGGTGGTCGGGGACCGCTACGTCCAGCTCACCCCGGCGTACTCCGGCACCGGCGACGTGCTCACCGACGGCGCCGAGCTGAGCGTCGAGGACACCTCGCAGCCGCTGGAGCTCGACCAGATCTACGACAGCCTCGACCGGCTCAACGTGGCCCTCGGTCCCCGGGGCGCCAACAAGAGCGGCGCCCTGTCCGACCTGCTCTCGGTCACCGCCGACAACTTCGGCGGCCAGGGCACGACCTTCCGCCAGACCATCAAGGACTTCTCCCGCCTGAGCTCCACGCTCGCCGGCAACAAGGAGGAGCTGTTCGGCTCGGTGGAGGCGCTCGAGGGCTTCATGCAGACCCTGGCCGACAACGACCAGACCGTCCGCCAGTTCAACCAGTCGCTGGCCGACGTCTCCACCATGCTCGCCGGGGAGCGCGAGGAGCTGGTCGCCGCGACCAAGAACCTCTCCGTCGCGCTGACCGCGGTGAAGGGCTTCGTCGAGGAGAACAAGGACTCGCTGAGCCGCAACATCACCGGGCTCAACCGGGTCTCGAAGGTCCTCGTGCGCCAGCGCGACGCGCTCGACGAGATCCTGCACGTCGCGCCCACGGCCCTCAACAACCTCGCCCTGACCTACAACCCGCAGGCCGGCACCCTCGACACGCGGGCCAACTTCGGCGAGACGATCAACCAGCTCAACGCCAACCCGGCAGCCCTGCTGTGCGGCTTCGTCGGCCAGGTCGAGCGCTCCGGCCAGGCCTGCAACCAGATCACCCGGCTGCTCGACAGGCCTCGACCCGGTGCGCTCGGCACCAGCGGCAGGGCCGCTGTGCTGCCGGCGCAGGACGTGTTCGACCCCACCCTCGGGGGACTCGTGGAGGTGGAGCGATGAGGCGGTTCACGGCACTCGTGCCCGCAGTGCTCGCGGCGATGGCCCTCTCGGCCTGCGACGCCAGCGTCTACTCGCTGCCGCTGCCCGGCGGCCCTGACGTCGGGGACGACCCGATGACCGTCAAGGTCGAGTTCGCGGACGTGCTCGACCTGGTGCCCCAGTCGACGGTCAAGGTCAACGACGTGAGCGTCGGCAAGGTGACCGACATCGACCTCGAGGGCTACCAGGCGCTCGTCACGCTGCAGATCCGCCGCGACGTGGAGCTGCCCGGCAACGCGGTCGCCGAGCTGCGCCAGACCAGCCTCCTGGGCGAGAAGTTCGTCGAGCTGAGCGCGCCCGAGCAGGGCGCCATCGCCGACCCGCTCGAGGACGGCGAGACGATCCCGATCGAGCGCGCCGGTCGCAACCCCGAGGTCGAGGAGGTGCTCGGTGCGCTGAGCCTGCTCCTCAACGGCGGCGGGGTCGCGCAGCTCAAGACCATCACCCAGGAGCTCAACCTCGCGCTGGAGGGCCGTGAGGACTCCGCGAAGTCGGTGCTGCGCCAGCTGCGCGTGTTCACCGGCCAGCTCGACGAGAACAAGACCGACATCGTCGACGCGATCGAGTCGCTCAACCGCCTCGCCATCGGCGCCGAGAAGCAGCTGCCGACCATCGACAAGGCCCTCGACGAGCTCCCCAGCGCGCTGGACTCGATCGACCGGCAGCGTGACGACCTGGTCGAGATGCTGGCGGCCCTCGACCAGCTCTCCTCGGTGGCCGTCGACGTGATCGCGAAGTCCAAGGGCGCCACGATCACCTCGCTGCAGCGGCTCAACCCGGTGCTGACCCAGCTCGCGGCCTCCGGCGACGACTTCACCAACGCCTTCCACGTCTTCTTGACCTATCCCTTCGTCGACGAGGTCGTCGGACGTGACCCGCAGGTGGCCCGCAACCTGCACATGGGCGACTTCACCAACCTCTCGATCACCCTCGACGTCGACGTCGCCGGGGGAGCCAGCGCCACCCCGACGCTGCCGACCAACCTGCCGTCGGTGCTCGACCCGACCGTGGTCATCAACGACGTGCTCGCCTGCATCCAGAGCGGGTCGCTGACCAGCGACGCCTGCAAGCGGGTGCTGGCCAACGCGCAGAAGCTCACCCAGCTGCGTGAGGAGTGCGCCAAGTCGGAGAACAAGGACAAGGACGTCTGCCGCGAGCTCAACCAGGTGCCCGGGCTGCCGCCGCCGCCCGTCCCGCTCCCGTCCACGCTCCCGCCCCTGCCCACCATCGGGGTGCCGACCGGCGTGGGTCGAGCCGGTGTCGCCGACCGGCCACGTCGAGGCGGCATCACGGTGGGTGACCTGATGGACCTCTACGACCCGGCGCTCGTGAGCCTCCTGGTCCCCGGGATGGTGCAGCGATGATCACGCGTCGGACCAAGGTGCAGCTGCTCGTCTTCGCCCTCATCACCCTCGTCGGCGTCAGCTTCGTCGGCGCCCGGTACGCCCGGCTCGACCGTGTGCTGCTCGACCAGAGCTACACGGTGGTGGCCCACTTCGCCGAGTCCGGCGGCGCCTTCGCGGGCGCCGAGGTCTCCTACCGCGGGGTGCGCGTCGGTCAGGTCGACAAGCTGGTCCTCACCGACGACGGCGTGGACCTGCTCCTCGACATCGACAACGAGTTCGACGACATCCCGGCCGACGCGCTCGCGCTCGTCGGCAACCGTTCCGCGGTCGGCGAGCAGTACGTCGAGCTCCAGCCGCAGAGCGACGAGGGACCGTTCCTCCGCGACGACTCCGAGATCGCCCGCGACCGCACCACGACGCCGATCGCGACCGACACGCTGCTCACCCACCTCGACGAGACGGTCCGCAGCGTCGACCAGGACGACCTCCGCACCGTCACCTCGGAGTTCGGCCTCGCGTTCAACGACGCCGGCGACGACCTGCAGACGATCATCGACAGCGGCAACGAGTTCATCACGGCTGCCGATGAGAACTTCAAGGTGACCGTCGACCTGATCCGCGACAGCAACACGGTGCTCAACGGCCAGATCGACTCCGAGGGGGCGTTCCGACGCTTCGCCCGGGACCTCTCCGCGTTCTCCACCACGGTGGCCGACCACGACAAGGACCTGCGCGCGCTCATCGAGGACGGCTCGCTCGGCGCCAACGAGCTCCGAGTCTTCCTCGAGGACAACGAGGTCGAGCTCGGCGAGCTGATCAACAACCTGGTCACCACCGGCGAGGTCGTGGTCAAGCACCTCGACGGCGTCGAGCAGCTCCTGGTGCTCTACCCCTACGTCGTCGAGGGAGGCTTCACCGTCGTGTCCAAGTCGCCCGGCACGGGGCTCTACGACGCCCACTTCGGCATGGTGATGACCGACACCCCGCACGTCTGCCTCGAGGGCTACGAGGGCACCGACCGGCGCTCGCCGCTCGACGGCAGCAACCGCCCGATGAACGAGGAGGCGCGCTGCACCGCCCCCGCGTCGAAGACCAACGCCCGCGGTGCCCAGAACATCCAGGCGCCACGTGCCGCGACCGGGTGGGGAGAGGCAGACTTCGCCTACGACCCGGAGACGGGCCGGCTGACCTCGGACCCCACGGAGATCGACCGACTCGTCGGCCCCCGCCTGCGGGCGCCCCGCACGCTGGGCGAGGACAGCTGGAAGTGGCTCTACCTCGAGCCGTTGCTCGGCGAGGGCGTGACGTCCGGCTCCACCCGTCGTTGATCATGCAGGCTCCTTGGAGGAGGGGCCGGTCGTTCCAGGGAGGGAACACATGTCCGTGCTGACCGAACGCGCCCGTCGCGACGCGCCCGCAGGGGCCGTGCCCGCGACCGACGACCCCGGGCGCCCACCGCGCTGGAGGCAGGCCCTGGCTGCGGTGCTCGCACTCGTGGTCCTCGTCTGCGTCGCGCTCCTCGTCTGGCTCTCCGCAGGCGGCCGCGGGTCCGACGGCGGCGGCCTCGAGCACCTCGACGAGCGGGAGCAGGTGATGAGCCTGGGCGACCAGTTCGTCAAGCGCCTCGGCACCTACAGCCCGGACATGCTCGACGACTCCGGGCAGATGCCCGACTACCGCGACCAGGTGCGCGAGGTGATCACGCCCAAGTTCGCGGCCGACTTCGACAAGGAGGTCGCCACGGCCGAGCAGCTCGTCGCCCAGGGCGGGATCACCCGCACCGCCGACGTCTTCGCGACCGCCGTGTCCTCCATCGACGACGACTCCGCGCGCGTGCTGGTCGCCGGCGCGTTCACCGACAGCTACGAGCAGGGCACCGGCAAGAAGGCGCGCACCGTCGACCAGGAGCCGCTGCCGTTCCGCTTCACCGTCGACCTGGTGATGATCGAGGGGGAGTGGCTCGTCGACGACTTCTCGCCGGTGAGCAGCCCCGACGAGCAGGGCACCACGCCGCAGGACGGCACCGAGGGGAGCACGCCATGAGCGACGCCCCCACCTGGTACGACCTCCTCGACGTCCCCCGCGACGCCTCGTCCGAGGACGTCCGTGCCGCCTGGAAGACCCAGATCGCCGACCTCGAGCCCGGCGACCGGCGCTTCGACGCCCTCAACCGGGCCGCGAAGGTGCTGCTCGACCCCGCCACGCGCACGGCGTACGACGCCTCCCTGCCGCCCGAGGAGGACGCCGAGCCCACGCCCACTGTCCCGATGGTCGAGGAGGGCGCCCCAGCGCCCGTCACGAAACCCCGCTCCACCGCGCCGGGTCTCGTGACACGACTTCGTCGTTCCTCGACCAGCGGACGGCAAGGTGTCCCGAGCTGGCTCCTCGCCGGGCTCGGGGTCCTCGCCGCCGGCCTGCTGGTCGCGACGGCCTGGATGTGGACCAGCGCGGACTCGGCCGCCGCCGGGTCGGCCGCACGGGACGCACAGGTCGCCGCCGAGCGCGCCGTCGTGCCCGTGCTGTCCTACGACTACGAGCACCTCGACGCCGACCAGGACGCCGCCACGGCCCTGATGACCGGCTCCTACAAGCGCGAGTACGACAAGCTCTTCGCGGTGCTGCAGGACAACGCGCCCCAGACCCGGACCAGGGTGACGGCCGACGTGATCGCCTCGGGGATCGTCCGGGCGAGCGACGACCGCGTGCAGGTGCTCGTCTTCGTGGACCGGCCCACGACCAACAAGCTGAGCGCCGAGCCGGTGGTCTACAAGGACCAGGTCACGCTGTCGATGCAGCTCGTCGACGGGGACTGGCTCGTGGACGACCTGATCACCTCACCCGTCCAGGGGTGAGCACGGGACCGCGCGCCGCTCCCGTAGGCGTGGATCGGCGCGTTCTGCTTGACCCGGGGCCCTTCGGCGTTCATAGTCGTGGCCAACGCGTGGACCTGTCCCTCACGGGAGATCAACCCCGCGTTTGAGGTGTGTCCCGAGTTCGGCTATGGTGTCTCTTTGCGCCTGCCCTCATATGCCCGACGCCCTCCGGACGGCTGTTGCGGTGGTCGGCCGGCGCCGAGATCGCTTGCACATTTGTGAGGACACCTCTTGGCCGCGCGCAGCTCCGCTGGTAACCACCGTCGCACCTCTTTCGCAAAGATCACCGAACCTCTCGAGGTTCCCCCGCTCATCTCGCTCCAGACCAGCAGCTTCGACTGGCTGGTCGGTGGAGAGCGATGGGAGTCGGAGGTGGCTGCCCGCAGGGCCGCCGGTGAGGACGTCTCCGAGAAGACCGGTCTGCAGGAGATCTTCGAGGAGATCTCCCCGATCGAGGACTTCTCCGAGACGATGATGCTCTCCTTCGACAACCCCGTCTTCCTGGACGAGAAGTACACCGAGGAGGAGTGCAAGGAGAAGGACTTCACCTACTCCCGCCCCCTCTACGTCTCGGCCGAGTTCATGAACCACGAGACCGGTGAGATCAAGGGCCAGACGGTCTTCATGGGCGACTTCCCCATGATGACCAAGAAGGGCACCTTCATCATCAACGGCACCGAGCGCGTCGTCGTGTCGCAGCTCGTCCGTTCGCCCGGCGTCTACTTCGAGTCGACCCCGGACAAGACCTCGGACAAGGACATCTTCACCGCCAAGCTCATCCCGAGCCGTGGCGCGTGGCTGGAGTTCGAGATCGACAAGCGCGACCTGGTCGGCGTACGCCTCGACCGCAAGCGCAAGCAGAACGTCACCGTCCTGCTCAAGGCCCTCGGCTGGACCACCGACCAGATCCGCGAGGAGTTCGGTCAGTACGAGTCCATGATGCTGACCCTCGAGAAGGACAGCGTCCGCTACGAGGTCGTCTACGAGGAGCTCCAGAAGAAGGCGCGGGGCGAGGCCCCAACCGCCGAGCAGGTCAACGACGAGGTCACCCGCCTCGCGCTGCTCGACATCTACCGCAAGCTCCGCCCGGGCGAGCCGCCGACGGCGGAGGCCGCGCAGACGCTCCTCAACAACTACTACTTCAACTCCAAGCGCTACGACCTGGCGAAGGTCGGCCGCTACAAGATCAACAAGAAGCTCGGTCTCCACGAGGCGTTCGACCAGCAGACGCTGACCATCGACGACGTCGTGGCCGCCATCCGCTACGTCGTGCAGCTGCACGCCGCGGGTGTGCAGGTCGAGGCGCCCGACCTGGTCGACGCCTCCGGCACGCCGGTCGAGGGCCCGGACGGCGCCCCCGTCAAGGTCCAGGCCGACGACATCGACCACTTCGGCAACCGCCGCATGCGCACGGTCGGCGAGCTCATCCAGAACCAGCTCCGCACGGGCCTGGCCCGCATGGAGCGCGTGGTCCGCGAGCGGATGACGACCCAGGACGTCGAGGCCATCACGCCGCAGTCCCTGATCAACATCCGTCCCGTGGTCGCGGCGCTGAAGGAGTTCTTCGGCACCTCGCAGCTGAGCCAGTTCATGGACCAGACCAACCCGATCGCCGGCCTGACGCACAAGCGTCGCCTCTCGGCGCTCGGTCCCGGTGGTCTGTCCCGTGACCGGGCCGGCATGGAGGTCCGTGACGTCCACCCGTCGCACTACGGCCGCATGTGCCCCATCGAGACCCCTGAAGGCCCCAACATCGGTCTGATCGGCTCGCTGGCCTCCTACGGCCGGATCAACCCCTTCGGCTTCGTCGAGACCCCCTACCGCAAGGTCGAGGGCGGCGTGGTCACCGACCAGATCGACTACCTCACCGCCGACGACGAGGACCGCTACGTCATCGCGCAGGCCAACGCGCCGCTCGACTCCTCGATGCGCTTCGTCGAGGAGCGCGTCCTGGTCCGCCAGAAGAACGGCGAGGTCGACGCGATCCTGCGTGACGAGGTCGACTACATGGACGTCTCGCCGCGCCAGATGGTGTCGGTCGCGACGGCCCTGATCCCGTTCCTCGAGCACGACGACGCCAACCGCGCGCTCATGGGCGCCAACATGCAGCGCCAGGCCGTGCCGCTGATCACCAGCGACAGCCCGCTGGTCGGCACCGGCATGGAGTACCGCGCCGCCGTCGACGCCGGTGACGTCGTCGTCGCCGACAACGCCGGTGTGGTGAAGGAGGTGTCCGCCGACGCCATCGAGACGATGAACGACGACGGCACCTACCAGACCTACAAGCTGGCCAAGTTCCGTCGCTCCAACCAGGGCACCTGCATCAACCAGCGCCCGCTGGTGAAGGCCGGTGACCGCCTCGAGGTCGGCACGCCGATCGCCGACGGTCCCTGCACCGACGACGCCGAGATGGCGCTGGGCACCAACCTGCTCGTCGCCTTCATGCCCTGGCAGGGTCACAACTACGAGGACGCGATCATCCTCAGCCAGCGCCTGGTGCAGGAGGACGTCCTCACCTCGATCCACATCGAGGAGCACGAGGTCGACGCCCGCGACACCAAGCTCGGCCCCGAGGAGATCACGCGGGACATCCCCAACGTCTCCGAGGAGGGCCTGGCCGACCTCGACGAGCGCGGCATCATCCGCATCGGCGCCGAGGTCACCACCGGTGACATCCTCGTCGGCAAGGTCACGCCCAAGGGCGAGACCGAGCTGACCCCCGAGGAGCGCCTGCTCCGCGCGATCTTCGGCGAGAAGGCGCGCGAGGTGCGCGACACCTCGATGAAGGTGCCCCACGGTGAGTCCGGCACGGTCATCGGCGTGCGGGTCTTCGACCGCGAGGACGGCGACGACCTTCCTCCGGGCGTCAACCAGCTGGTCCGCGTCTACGTCGCCCAGAAGCGCAAGATCTCGGTCGGTGACAAGCTCGCCGGTCGCCACGGCAACAAGGGCGTCATCGCCAAGATCCTGCCCGTCGAGGACATGCCGTTCATGGAGGACGGCACGCCGGTCGACGTCGTGCTCAACCCGCTGGGTGTGCCGCGTCGTATGAACATCGGCCAGATCCTCGAGCTCCACCTGGGCTGGCTCGCCAAGCAGGGCTGGGACCTCAACCTCTCCGGCGAGAAGGGCAACGCCGACTGGAAGCAGCGCCTCATCGACATCGGCGCCGACAAGGCCGACCCCAACACCAAGGTCGCGACCCCGGTGTTCGACGGTGCCCGCGAGGACGAGATCACCGGTCTGCTCGGCTCCACCCTGCCCAACCGAGACGGTGAGCGGATGGTCAAGGAGGACGGCAAGGCCGCCCTCTTCGACGGTCGTTCGGGTGAGCCGTTCCCGGAGCCGGTGGCCGTGGGCTACATGTACATCCTCAAGCTGCACCACCTCGTCGACGACAAGATCCACGCTCGCTCGACCGGCCCCTACTCGATGATCACGCAGCAGCCCCTGGGCGGCAAGGCCCAGTTCGGCGGCCAGCGGTTCGGCGAGATGGAGGTCTGGGCGATGGAGGCCTACGGCGCTGCCTATGCCCTCCAGGAGCTGCTCACGATCAAGTCCGACGACGTGCCCGGCCGCGTGAAGGTCTACGAGGCGATCGTCAAGGGCGAGAACATCCCCGACTCGGGCATCCCGGAGTCGTTCAAGGTGCTCGTCAAGGAGATGCAGTCCCTCTGCCTCAACGTCGAGGTGCTCACGCACGACGGGTCGACCATCGAGCTCAAGGATGCCGAGGAAGACGTCTTCCGGGCCGCCGAGGAGCTCGGCATCGACCTGTCGCGCCGCGAGCCCAGCTCCGTCGAAGAAGTCTGAGTGCGTCGGTACGCCGGCTCCGGCCGGCGTACCGCCCCTCAGTCCCCAGCTCAACTTTTTCCACGAACTAACGAAGGACTCACAGCCAAGTGCTTGACGTTAACTTCTTCGACCAGCTTCAGATCGGCCTGGCCACCGCGGACGAGATCCGCACGTGGAGCCACGGTGAGGTCAAGAAGCCGGAGACCATCAACTACCGCACGCTCAAGCCCGAGCGTGACGGCCTCTTCTGCGAGAAGATCTTCGGTCCCACGCGGGACTGGGAGTGCTACTGCGGCAAGTACAAGCGCGTGCGCTTCAAGGGCATCATCTGTGAGCGCTGTGGCGTCGAGGTGACCCGGTCCAAGGTGCGTCGTGAGCGCATGGGCCACATCGAGCTCGCTGCTCCCGTGACCCACATCTGGTACTTCAAGGGCGTCCCGTCGCGCCTGGGCTACCTGCTCGACCTGGCGCCGAAGGACCTCGAGAAGGTCATCTACTTCGCCGCCTACATGATCACCTCGGTCGACGAGGACGCGCGCCACCGCGACCAGGAGTCCCTGGAGAACAAGGTCGGCCTGGAGCGCGAGCGCCTCGAGAAGCGTCGCGACACCTCCGTGGAGGACCGCGCCAAGAAGCTCGAGGAGGACCTCGCCACCCTCGAGGCCGAGGGTGCCAAGGCCGACGCCAAGCGCAAGGTGCGCGACGGCGCCGACCGCGAGATGAACCAGCTCCGTGACCGCGCCAACCGTGAGATCGCGCGTCTCGAGGAGGTCTGGGACACGTTCAAGAACCTCAAGGTGCAGGACCTGCTCGGCGACGAGCTCCTCTACCGCGAGATGAAGAACTGGTTCGGCAAGTACTTCGAGGGCCACATGGGCGCCACCGCGATCCAGCGGCGCCTCCAGGACTTCGACATCGAGGCCGAGGTCGAGTCGCTGCGCGACACGATCGCCAACGGCAAGGGCCAGCGCAAGGTCCGCGCCCTCAAGCGCCTCAAGGTCGTCGACGCCTTCCGCAAGACCGGCAACCAGCCCATCGGCATGGTGCTCGACGCCGTGCCGGTGATCCCGCCGGACCTGCGCCCGATGGTCCAGCTCGACGGTGGCCGCTTCGCCACCTCCGACCTGAACGACCTCTACCGCCGCGTCATCAACCGCAACAACCGCCTCAAGCGACTGCTCGACCTCGGTGCTCCCGAGATCATCGTCAACAACGAGAAGCGGATGCTGCAGGAGGCTGTCGACAGCCTCTTCGACAACGGTCGTCGTGGTCGCCCGGTCACCGGGCCGGGCAATCGCCCGCTCAAGTCGCTGTCCGACATGCTCAAGGGCAAGCAGGGTCGCTTCCGCCAGAACCTGCTCGGCAAGCGCGTGGACTACTCGGGCCGTTCGGTCATCGTGTCGGGCCCGCAGCTCAAGCTGCACCAGTGCGGTCTGCCCAAGCAGATGGCGCTCGAGCTGTTCAAGCCGTTCGTGATGAAGCGCCTCGTCGACCTGTCGCACGCGCAGAACATCAAGTCGGCCAAGCGGATGGTCGAGCGTGCGCGCCCGGTCGTGTGGGACGTCCTCGAAGAGGTCATCACCGAGCACCCCGTGCTGCTCAACCGTGCGCCCACCCTGCACCGCCTCGGCATCCAGGCCTTCGAGCCGCAGCTGATCGAGGGCAAGGCCATCCAGATCCACCCGCTCGTCTGCGGCGCGTTCAACGCCGACTTCGACGGTGACCAGATGGCCGTCCACCTCCCGCTGTCCGCGGAGGCGCAGGCCGAGGCTCGCATCCTGATGCTGTCGACCAACAACATCCTCAAGCCGTCGGACGGCCGTCCGGTGACCATGCCCTCGCAGGACATGATCATCGGCCTGTTCTGGCTCACCGCCGAGCGTGACGGTGAGCTCGGCGAGGGTCGCGTCTTCTCGTCCCCGGCCGAGGCGATCATGGCCTACGACCGTGGCGAGATCGGCCTGCAGAGCAAGATCCGGATCCGCCTCGACGACATCGTGCCCCCGCTCGACCTCGAGCTCGGTGCCGACTGGGAGGAGCGGACCGCGATCCTGCTCGACACGACCCTGGGTCGCGTCTACTTCAACGACACCCTCCCGGCGGACTACCCGTTCGTCAACGAGGAGGTCGGCAAGAAGCGCCTCGGCGCGATCGTCAACGACCTGGCCGAGCGCTACACCAAGGTCCAGGTCGCGGCATCGCTCGACGCCCTCAAGGACGCCGGCTTCCACTGGGCCACGCGCTCGGGTGTGACCGTCTCGATCGACGACGTCACCACGCCCGACAGCAAGGCCGAGATCCTGGGCCGCTACGAGGCGCAGGCCGAGAAGGTCCAGAAGAACTACGAGCGCGGTGTGATGACCGACGACGAGCGTCGTCAGGAGCTCATCGAGCTGTGGACCCAGGCTGCTGCCGAGGTCGGTCGTGCGATGGAGACCAACTTCGACCGCAAGAACCCGATCTACATGATGGTCGACTCGGGCGCGTCCGGAAACATGAACCAGATCCGGCAGGTCGCGGCCATGCGTGGTCTGGTGGCCAACCCGAAGGGCGAGATCATCCCGCGCCCGATCAAGGCCAACTTCCGCGAGGGCCTCTCGGTGCTCGAGTACTTCATCTCGACCCACGGTGCCCGCAAGGGCCTGGCCGACACCGCGCTCCGCACCGCCGACTCGGGCTACCTGACCCGTCGTCTGGTGGACGTGTCGCAGGACGTCATCATCCGTGAGGACGACTGCGGCACCGAGCGTGGCCTGCCCAAGCGCATCGACGACGAGCACGTGGAGACCTCGGCCTACGCCCGGGCCTCCGCCGTCGAGATCACCCACCCGGAGACCGGCGAGGTCCTCGCCGCCGCCGGTGAGGACCTGGGCGACGTCAAGATCGGCGAGCTCGTGGCGGCCGGCATCAGCGAGGTCAAGGTCCGCTCGGTCCTGACCTGCGACGCCCGCACCGGCACCTGCGCCAAGTGCTACGGCCGCTCGCTGGCCACCGGCCAGCTGGTCGACATCGGTGAGGCGGTCGGCATCATCGCCGCGCAGTCCATCGGTGAGCCCGGCACGCAGCTGACCATGCGCACCTTCCACACCGGTGGTGTGGCCTCGGCCGACGACATCACGCAGGGTCTGCCCCGTGTGGTCGAGCTCTTCGAGGCCCGCTCGCCCAAGGGTCGTACGCCGATCTCGGAGTCCGCCGGTCGCGTCAAGATCGAGGAGACCGACAAGGCCCGCGTCGTCGTGGTCACCCCCGACGACGGCTCCGAGCCCCAGGAGATCCCGGTCTCGAAGCGCTCGCGCCTCAACGTCGAGGACGGCCAGCACATCGAGGTGGGTCACCACATCACCTCGGGTACGCCGGACCCGCAGGACGTGCTGCGCATCCTCGGTGTCCGCAAGGCCCAGGAGCACCTCGTGGACGAGGTCCAGGAGGTCTACCGGTCGCAGGGCGTGTCGATCCACGACAAGCACATCGAGATCATCATCCGCCAGATGCTGCGCCGGGTGACGGTCATCGAGTCCGGTGACACCAACCTGCTCCCGTCCGACCTGGTCGACCGGGTGCGGTTCGAGGAGGAGAACCGTCGCGTGGTCTCCGAGGGCGGCAAGCCGGCCTCGGGTCGCCCGGTCCTCATGGGCATCACCAAGGCCTCGCTCGCGACCGAGTCGTGGCTCTCGGCGGCCTCCTTCCAGGAGACCACCCGAGTCCTCACCGACGCCGCGATCAACGGCCGCTCCGACAGCCTGCGTGGCCTGAAGGAGAACGTGATCATCGGAAAGCTCATCCCGGCCGGCACCGGCCTCGAGCGTTACCGCAACATCCGGGTGGAGCCCACCGAGGAGGCGCGCGCAGCGGCCTACTCGGTCACCGGCTACGACTCCTACGACTACGACTTCGGTCCGTCGTCGCAGGCCGTCGCACTCGACGACTTCGATTTCGGTTCCTACCAGAACTGAGCGCGGTCACCCGAGCCCCGGTCCCCTCGTGGGGGCCGGGGCTCGGCCCATTTCCGCGGATGCCGACCCTGCTGAGAGAATTCCGCCGTGACGCCCCCCTCCTCCCGTCCCACATCGACCGACGTCCTCGTCGTCGGCGCCGGCCCGGCCGGCTCCGCCGCGGCTGCCTGGGCGGCGCGCGCCGGCCTCGACGTCGTGCTCGCGGACGCGGCCACCTTCCCGCGCGACAAGACCTGCGGCGACGGCCTCACGCCCCGCGCGATCGGGGAGATGCAGAAGCTCGGCCTCGAGGACTGGCTGCGCGCGCACACCGTCAACCACGGCCTGCGCGCCCACGGCTTCGGCCAGACCCTGCTGCTCCCGTGGCCCGGCGGGTCCCTGCCCGACTGGGGGTCCGCGGTGGCGCGCACCGAGCTCGACGACCACCTGCGCACGGTGGCCATCAAGAGCGGCGCCCTCGCGATCGACGACGCCCGCGCGGTCGGCGTACGCCGTGACGGCGAGCGGGTGGCGGCCGTCGAGCTCAAGGGAGCCGACGGCACCTTCGAGATCGCCTGCCAGTGGCTCGTCGTCGCGGACGGCGTGCGCTCGCCGCTCGGCAAGTTGCTGGGCCGTGAGTGGCACCGCGACACGGTCTACGCCGTGGCCGGCCGGTCCTACGTCGACTCCGAGATGTCCGACGACCCGTGGATCAGCTCGCACCTCGAGCTACGCGACGACCGGGGTGAGCTCGTGTCGGGCTACGGCTGGATCTTCCCGCTGGGCAACGGCACGGTGAACCTCGGCGCCGGCACGCTGGCCACCAGCAGGCGGCCGGCCGAGGTGGCGATCAAGCCGCTGATGCAGACCTACGCCGACACCATCGGAGACGACTTCGGGCTCTCCGGCGACCTGCGGATGCCGACGTCGGCCCTGCTGCCGATGGGCGGCGCGGTGAGCAACGTCGCCGGGCCCAACTGGGCACTCATCGGCGACGCGGCGGCCTGCGTCAACCCGCTCAACGGCGAGGGCATCGACTACGGCCTCGAGACCGGGCGCCTGGTCGCCGAGCACATCGCCGGTGGCGCCGGCCTCGGCGAGGCCTGGCGCGCCACGCTGGTCGAGCACTACGGCGAGGCGTTCTCGATCGCCCGCCGGCTCGCCGGCATCGCGACCCACCCCAAGGTGGTCTCCGCCCTCGGGCCTGCCGGCATGCGCTCGGACTGGCTCATGGCCCTGGCCCTGCGGTGGATGGGCAACCTGGTCGACGACGCCGACCGGGACCGGGCCGCGCGGGTGTGGCGCTGGGCCGGCAAGCGCTCGATGGCGCGCGACGCCCGCCCGCCCTTCCAGTGAGCCGGGAGCGGACCTACCGCTTCGCCGTCGCACTCGGCCACGGTGCGATGCGGGCGCTCGACCTCACGGTCGAGGGCATCGGTGCGGAGCATGTGCCGACCCGCGGACCGGTGCTGCTCGCCGCCACCCACGTCTCCTACCCGGACTTCGTCTTCATCCAGTCCGCCGCGCGCTCGAGCGGGCGGTTCGTTCGCTTCATGACCCGCCACGACGTGTGGCACGTGCCCGGCCTGGCGCGGCCGATGGACGCGATGCGGCACATCCCGGTGGACCGCCAGGCGCCGGCAGCGGCGTACGTCAAGGCGCGTCGGCTGCTGCGCGAGGGGGAGGCGGTCTGCGCGTTCCCTGAGGCCGGGATCAGCTATTCCTACACCGTGCGTTCGCTCATGCGCGGAGTGGCCAGCCTGGCGCGCGAGACCGGGGCGCCCGTGGTGCCGGTCGCGCTGTGGGGGCCGCAACGGGTCTACTCCGTCGGCGTGCCCGACGAGCGCGGGAAGGAGCCCCGGCCGAGCTTGCGGCGCGGGCGGCGGGTCGACGTCTCCTTTGGTCGACCCGTCACGGTCGGTCCCGACGAAGACCTGACCGAGTGGACGTGCCACCTCGGGGCGTTGCTCACCGACCAGCTCGAGGAGCTGCAGAGGCTCCCGCACCACGTCCCGCGTCCGGGCGAGCGCGCTCCGTGGTACCCCGCGCACCTGGGCGGTCACGCGCCGACGCGGGCAGAGGCGGCCCACCTCGACGTGGTGCCGCGCTCGGCGGTCAGCCCGACGTGGGGGCCGGGGTAGGACGCGCTCGGCGCTTCTCGAGCCAGCCGAGCGGGTTGGTGAACGGCTCCAGCACGCGCCGTACGGGCGGGGAGGCCAGGAGCAGCGTCAGCGCCACCGCGCCGAGCATCGTGAGGACCAGGCCGGTGACGGGGTAGGACGCGGTGAACTCGGGCCAGCCGAGCGCCTTGAACGTCTTGATGACGAAGCCGTGGAAGAGGTAGATCACCATCGTCGCGGTGCCCATCGTGGTGAACCAGCCGAGGCTGCGCCGCGGCACCAGCGACATCGCCGCGAAGGCGCCGACCAGGCCGACCATCATCACCGTGAGCCGGGTCTGGAAGACGAACTCGTTGTCGATCGGGATCTCGGAGTAGCCCGTGTCGTACCAGAGCAGCGCCGACTCCGCCCACGTGTCGGTGTAGATCGCCATGATCCCGATGCCGACGAGCATCGGCACCGCCGCGACCTTCACCCACACGTCGTCGAGGTGTGCGAGGTGGCGGGGCTTGAGGTGCAGGCCGAGCACGAAGAACGGCAGCAGGCCCAGGAAGCGGGGGATCATCAGGGCCTCGGTGTCCCAGATCCCGCCGACCAGGCTGACGATCACCGAGAGCGGCAGGAAGAGCCAGTGCCGCTTGAGGACCGGGGTGATGAGGCGCCACATCAGCAGCACGATGAGGTACCACATGGTCCAGTGCGGCTCGAACCACAGAGGGCCCGTCACTCCTTCGCCGACGACCTCGCGGCGGTAGTAGAAGAGCGCCGGCTCGAAGAGCAGGTAGGGGATCGCCAGCGTGTACACCAGGCTCTTGAGCCTGCGGTGGTCCCACTCGAAGGACTTGGAGAGGTAGCCGCTCACGAACACGAACGCCGGGATGTGCCACAGGTAGATGAAGTCGTACACCCAGTGGCTGCCGGCGGTGTCCTCGACCAGGCCGATCGCGTGCCCCACGACGACCAGGGTGATCAGCACCATCTTGACGTTGTCGAGCCACGGATCGCGGGACGGGGGAGGCACGGCGCTCACCGTACTTCACTAGGTTGTGGACATGGGATCCCTGCCGAGGCGCCAGCGCGTGGGTGCGTACGCCGTGATGCTGCGCGAGCGCGACGGACGCGTCGAGGTCCTCCTGAGCCGCCTGTCGCGCAGGGTCTCGCGCACCGAGCTCTGGACGCTCCCGGGCGGTGGGCTCGACCACGGCGAGGACCCCCGCACCGCGGTGATCCGCGAGATCCACGAGGAGACCGGGCTCGACGCGACGGTGGGCGAGACGGCCCACGTCTACAGCTCCCACCTCCCGCGCGCCTCGCGTGACGGGCTGCTCGTCGACGCCCACGCGATCCGCATCGTCTACGACGGCTGGGTCGCGCCGAACGCTCCGACCCCACGGGTGGTCGAGGTCGACGGCTCCACGGCCGAGGCCGCGTGGAAGCCGCTCGAGGACGTGGTCTCGGGGACGGTCCCGGTCGCGGGGCTGGTCACCGAGGCGCTGGTCGACCACCTGCCCTTCCGGCTGCAGCGGGTGGCGGCGTACGCCGTCGTGCGACGCGGCGGCGACGTGCTGCTCACCCAGCTCTCGACGCGGGCGGCGCACCCGGGGAGGTGGACCCTTCCCGGCGGAGGCGTGGACCACGGCGAGCACCCCGCGGTCGCGCTGGCGCGCGAGGTCGAGGAGGAGTGCGGCCTGCCGTGCGAGGTGACGGGCCTCGTCGGCGTCCACGACACCCACTTCTTCGGCAACGCGCCGTCGGGCCGCATCGAGGACTACCACGGCGTCCACCTGCTCTTCAGCGCCACGGTCGGCGACGGCGAGCCGCGCGTGCTGGAGGTCGACGGCACCACCGAGGCCGCCGCGTGGGTGCCGCTCCACGACATCGAGTCGGGCGAGGTCGAGGTGCTCGACCTCGTGCGCCACGCCCTGGGAGGCACCCGTGACTGAGTCCGTCTTCACCTACGCCGCGCCCGGCCTGAAGTTCGGTCGTGGTGCCAGCAACGAGATCGGCTGGGACGTCCGGCAGCTCGTCGCCACCGCCGGGGGCGCGGCCCGGCGGGTCCTGCTCGTCACCGACCCCGGTGTGGCCGCGACGGGACACCCGACGCGGATCGCCGCGGCGATGGGGTCGCAGGGGCTGGACGTGACCGTGTTCGCCGGTGCGCGCGTGGAGCCGACGGACGCGTCGATGGAGGAGGCCATCGCCTTCGCCAGGGACGCCGGGCCGTTCGACGCCGTCGTCGCGGTCGGCGGCGGCTCGGCCATCGACACCGCCAAGGCCGTCGACCTGCTGCTCACCAACTCGGGCTCGCTCATGGACTACGTCAACGCGCCGGTCGGCGGCGGCCGCCCGCCGGAGCACCCGCTGCTGCCCCTGGTGGCGGTGCCCACCACCACCGGCACGGGCGCGGAGTCGACGACCATCTGCGTCCTCGACGTCCTGGCGCTGAAGGTCAAGACCGGCATCTCCCACGCCCGGCTGCGACCCACCCTCGCCGTCGTCGACCCGGACCTCACCATGACCCAACCGGCCATGGTGACCGCGTCGTGCGGGATGGACATCCTCTGCCACGCGCTCGAGAGCTGGACCGCGCGCTGGTTCGGCGACTTCGACGCCAAGCGGCCCGAGCAGCGCGTGCCCTACTGCGGTGCCAACCCGATCGCCGACATGTGGTCGGAGAAGGCCATGTCGCTGCTCGCGGGCGCCTTCCGCCGGGCCGTGCGCGACGGGTCGGACGGCGAGGCGCGCGAGCAGATGGCGCTGGCGGCGACCTTCGCCGGGCTGGGCTTCGGCAACGCCGGCGTCCACGTGCCGCACGCCTGCGCCTACCCGATCGCCGGCCGGGTGCGGGACTACCGCCCCGAGGGATATCCGGCCGACGAGCCGATCGTGCCGCACGGCATGGCGGTGGTGATGACGGCACCGGCCGCCTTCGCGCTGACCTTCGAGGCCTCGCCCGAGCGCCACCTCCGCGCCGCGGAGCTCCTGGGTGGCCCCTCCTCGTCCGTGGCCGGCCCCGAGGCGCTGCCCGACGTGCTGCGCGGGCTGATGCGTGACGTCGGCCTGCCCAGTGGCCTCGCGGAGATCGGCTACGACAGCTCCGACGTGGACGACCTGGTCGAGGGCGCGCTCAAGCAGCAGCGGTTGCTCGCCACGGCCCCCATCGACGTGACGGCCGACGACCTCGCCACCGTGTTCACGAGGTCGCTCGAGCACTGGTGACGCGCTCCTAGAGGGTGGCGGCACACGACATGGCCGCCGTCCAGGGTGGCGGCACACGACATGGCTGTCGCCCAGGGTGGCGGCATACGACATGGCCGCCGTCCAGGGTGGCGGCATACGACCGGTTTCGAGCCTTTGGACATGTCGGGTGCCGCCAGGGTCGCGGATTCGACGTCGTATGCCGCCACCCTCGAGGGGTAGGGGCGCCGACGGGCGGAGGTGGTCACGCCCGTACGGACCTGCGCCGGTCGGCGGTCTGAGCACCGCCTCACTAGGATGGAGGCATGAACCCCCGCCACCGCCGACTCGTCATCCCGGTGGCGCTGGGGGCCCTCATCCTCATCGTCGTCCTCGCCGCGGTCCTGTGACGACGGACGCGTGGGCGCGCGTGCGTGCGGCCGTGCTCGACGCCGACCAGCTGGTGCGGGCCCTGGCCAGCGGTCGGCGCAAGGGACAGCCGGCGCCGGTGGTCGAGGGACGCGAGGTGCGGCGCGTCGAGGTCCGGGTCGTCGACCTCAAGGCGGGTCGCCACCTGCAGGTGACGTCGTACGACGAGACGCAGGCGCACACCACCAACCATGCGATCGGTGAGGATGCCGAGGCCGCGGTGGACGCGCTGCTCGCCCAGCCGTTCGCCAACTGGCACGTCGACACCGCCGGCGAGACGCACCAGCTGCGGGTGACGAAGAAGGGCGTGCCGATGCTGCACACCTCCGTGCGCTCCGAGGACGTGGAGGTGGCGCGCGAGCACGACCGGGCCAAGGACCGGCTGCTCGCCGAGGACGACCCGGTCCTGGTCGCACTGGGCATCAGCGACGCGCACGGCCGGGTGAAGCCGACCCGCCAGGCCAAGTACCGGCAGGTCGAGGAGTTCCTCCGGCTGCTGGACGCCAGCCTCGCCGAGGCCATGGCCCAGGGCCAGGTGCGCACGCCCACCGCGGACGACCCGCTGCGGATCGCGGACCTCGGCTGCGGCAACGCCTACCTGACCTTCGCCGCCCACGCGTTCCTCAGCCGTCGGCTGCCCGTCCGGATGACCGGCGTCGACGTGAAGCAGCAGTCGGCCGACCACAACTCGCAGGTCGCCGCGGGGCTCGGCATCGACGCGGACTTCGTCGTCGGCTCCATCGCCGACGCGCGACTCGACCGCGCGCCCGACGTGGTCCTGGCCCTGCACGCCTGCGACACCGCCACCGACGACGCGCTCGCCCGGGCACTGGAGTGGGGGGCCTCGCTCGTGCTCGCGGCGCCGTGCTGCCACCACGACATCGCCGCCCAGCTGCGCACCGCGAAGACGCCCGAGCCCTACGCCATGCTCACCCGCTACGGCATCCTGCGCGAGCGGTTCGCCGACACCCTCACCGACGCCCTGCGCGCCTCGCTGCTGCGTCGTGAGGGCTACCGGGTCGACGTCGTCGAGTTCGTCGAGAGCGCCCACACGCCCCGCAACACGCTGCTGCGCGCGGTCCGCACCGGCGCCGCCGGCGACGACGCGGCGAGGGAGTACGACGCGCTGCTGGCCGCGTGGGACGTACGTCCCAGGCTCGGGCAGCTGCTGGAGCAGCGGCACGGGCATGCCTGAGGCCCGACGAGTCGCCGTCGGGGTCTGCATCGCCCTGCCCTTCCTCCTCGGTGCCGCGGCCGGGGCCGGCAGCGCAGAACAGCCCGCCTTCCGGTTCACCGACCCGGACATCGTCGAGTCCAGCGGGCTGGTCGTCCTGCCCGTCACCACGACCGGTGCGCTCGTGGTCACCACCAACGACTCGGGCGACACGGGCCGGGTGTTCACCGTCGACGTCGGCTCCGGCAGCACGGTGGGCGTGACCTCGTGGACGCAGGATGCCGTGGACGTGGAGGCCCTCGCCCCCGCCGGCCCGGGCCACGTCTGGGTGGGCGACATCGGGGACAACCGCCACGTCCGCGACTTCGTCGAGGTGCTGCGGGTGCCGGTCGGCCCCGAGGACGTCGCCGCGGACCCGGACGCCTACGAGCTGGTCTATCCCGACGGCCCCCGTGACGCCGAGGCACTGGTCCGCCACCCGCTCACGGGCCAGCTCTTCGTGATCACCAAGGGTGTCTTCGCCGGCACCGTGTACGCCGCCCCGCTGCGGCTGCGCAGTGACCGGCCCAACCGGTTGACGGAGGTCGGCGAGGCGCCGGGCATGGTCACCGACGCCACGTTCCTGCCGGGCGGGGGAGGCGTGGTGATGCGGACCTACTCGACCGCCCACCTCGCCGCGTACCCGTCGTGGCAGCCGGTGACGTCGTGGGAGCTGCCCCAGCAGGAGCAGGGCGAGGGCATCGCGCTGGCCATGCGCGAGCTGCTGGTGAGCAGCGAGGGCGCGCGGTCGCAGGTGCTGAAGGTCGCGCTGCCGCCCGAGGCCGGTGCCACCGACCTGCGCGGACAGGCATGGACGGCCCTGCGCTGGCTCGCGACCGCCCGCGGGGTTCCCCTCTGACCGGTCATGGGTGGACCGTCAGGCGAGCGCCTCGTCCAGCGCCGCCTGCACGTGCAGCGTGGTGCACGGGAAGACCGGGATCTCGACGTCGGCCTGCTTGACCAGCAGCTCGAGCTCGGTGCAGCCGAGCAGCACGCCCCCGGCACCTGCGTCCCAGAGCTCCTCGATGATCGACACGACCCGGCTGCGGGTGCGGGGGAGCACGACGCCGTGGACGAGCTCCTCGTAGATCGCGTCGTTGAGGAAGTCGTGGTGGCGCGCGTCGGGCACGATGACGTGCAGGCCGTGGCTCTGAAGCCGGTCGACGAAGAACGACTCCGACATCGCGACCTTGGTGCCGATCAGGCCCACCGTCTCGATGCCCGAGGCCTTGACCGCCTCGGCCACGACGTCGGCGAGGTGCAGCACCGGGATGTCGACGGCTTCCTCGACCTGGTCTGCGACCTTGTGGAACGTGGTCGTGCACAGCAGCAGGAAGTCGGCGCCGGCGCGCTCGACGCCGCGGGCCGCCTCGGCCAGCAGCGTGCCGACCTGGTCCCAGCGCTCGTCGTCCTCGAGGTGGGTGACCTCGGCGAAGTCGACCGTGGTCAGCGCCAGCTTGGGCGAGGACAGGCCGCCCAGCCGCTCGCGCATCCCTAGGTTGAGGTCGCGGTAGTAGACCGCGCTGCTCTCCCAGCTCATCCCGCCCACGAGTCCGATGGTCTTCACGCGCGGCAGTCTTCCATGTCTCAGGACCTGTGCACCTTGTGTGCCGCTGCTTGGGCGCGCGGCTTGATGACCAGCTCGTCGATGTCGACGTGGGAGGGCCGGGTGGCGACCCACGCGATCGCGTCGGCGACGTCCTCGGCCAGCAGCGGCTGGTCCACCCCGGCGTAGACGGCGTCGGCCTTGGCCTGGTCGCCGCCGAACCGCACCAGCGAGAACTCGTCGGTGCGCACCATCCCCGGAGCCACCTCGGTGATCCGGATCGGCTCGCCGTTGAGCTCGAGCCGCAGGGTCTCGGTGACGACCTTCACGCCGTGCTTGGCGGCGGTGTAGCCGGCGCCCCCCTCGTAGGCCCACCGGCCGGCCGTCGACCCGACGTTGACGATCACGCCGTCGCCGCTCGCCCGGAGGGCGGGCAGCAGCGCCTGGGTGACGCGCACCAGCCCGAGGACGTTGACGTCGTACATCCAGCGCCAGCCGTCGAGGTCGGCGTCCTCCACCCGGTCGACGCCGACGGCGCCGCCCGCGTTGTTGACCAGGACGTGGCAGGTGGGTACGGCCGCGGCGAGGGCGGCCACCGAGTCGGGGTCGCTGATGTCGCAGGTCACGGCGACGCCGCCGATCTCCGCTGCGAGCTCCTCGATCCGCTCCGTGCGACGGGCGGCGCACACCACCCGGAAGCCCTCCTGGGCGAGTGCGCGGGCGGTGGCCGCGCCGATGCCGCTCGAGGCTCCGGTGACGACGGCGGTGCGGGGCTGGGTCTCGTCGTGGCTCATGCGCCCATCCTGCCAAGATGTCCCGGTGATCATCGCGGCGGCAGACGGTTCGGCCCTCGGGAACCCCGGTCCGGCAGGGTGGGCGTGGTACGTCGACGACACCTGCTGGGCGTCGGGCGGCTGGCCCCACGGCACCAACAACATGGGCGAGCTGATGGCGGTGCTGGACCTCCTCCAGCAGACCGCGCACCTCGACGAGGAGCTGCGCGTCTACTGCGACAGCCAGTACGTCATCAACACCATCACCAAGTGGATGGCCGGCTGGAAGCGCCGCGGCTGGCGCAAGGGCGACGGCAAGCCGGTGATGAACATCGAGCTGGTCAAGGCCCTCGACGCCGCGATGCAGGGCCGCGACGTGGACTTCGTCTGGGTCAAGGGCCACGCCGGCCACGAGCTCAACGAGGCCGCCGACCGGCTCGCCAACACGGCCGCCGTCGCTTACCGCGACGGGCGCGAGCCAGATCCGGGGCCCGGGATCCCCGACAGCTCGATCGCGCACCCGGCCGCCCGCGTCGGGCAGACCGAGCCCGAGCCCGACCTCTTCTCCTCCGAGGAGCTGGAGGCCGCCGCGCTCACCGACGAGGAGCACGTGGTCGCGATGGAGCGCTCCCTGCTCTCCGACGAGGTGCGCTCGGACCGGGCCGCGGTCGCCGCGCTGCTGCACCCGGACTGGCAGGAGGTGGGTCGGTCGGGCCGGCTGTGGACCCGCGAGGAGCAGCTCGACGTGATCGGCCCGATCGGCCCGGTGGACGTCGAGGTGATCTCGGTCGACCGGGTGGGGGCCGACGCGATCCTGCTGCTGTGGCGTACGTCGACCGCCGAGCGCTCGACGTTGCGCAGCACGCTGTGGGTGCGCTCCGGTGGGCAGTGGCAGGCCCGCTTCCACCAAGGCACCGACGAGACCTGACTGGGCCCTCGCGGTGTGTCGTGGCACACTCTCCGGATGCCCCTCGTGAAGCTCTCCGCTTCCGCCGCGCTCCTGGGTGGTCTGCTGCTGATCGTCCACGCCCTGCTCGGCGGCGGCAACGATCCCTTCTCCAGCACCCTGCACTTCGTCGGCCTGACCTGCCTGGTCGTCGCCGCGGGCGCCTTCGGCACGACGCTCGTCAAGAGCGACGCCGTCGGGATGCGCGTCGTGGTCGGCGTGGCGTCAGGCCTGCTCGCGCTCTCGATGATCGAGGCGTTCCGACCGGCCGGGACCTCGTGGTACGACGGCTTCTGGGGCGTCGTGGCCGCCGTCATCGGTGGACTCGCCCTGGCCCGCGGTCGCGGCCGGGCCACGGGGCGCGCCACCGGCGCCCACGCCCGCTGACCCACGCTTGCGGAGGCGGTGGGGAATCCTGCGGCGCGGTCCTTGGTTGTGCCGGAGGTGCCAGAAGTCCGGCACCCCGACCGAAGGAGACAGCGTGGGCGAGCGGGTGGCCATGATCAGCCTGCACACCTCCCCCCTGGACCAGCCGGGGACGGGCGACGCCGGGGGCATGAACGTCTACGTCATCGAGCTGTCGAAGCGACTCGCCGCGCAGGGCATCGCCGTCGACGTCTTCACCCGCGCCACGTCGTCGGCCCTGCCCCAGGTCGTCGAGGCGGCCGACGGGGTCCTGGTGCGCCACGTCGCCGCCGGTCCCTTCGAGGGCCTGACCAAGGGCGAGCTCCCCGGCCAGCTGTGCACGTTCGCCCGCGAGGTGCTGCGGGCCGAGGCGATGCAGCCGCTCGGCCACTACGACGCCGTCCACTCCCACTACTGGCTCTCCGGGCAGGTCGGCGCCCTCGCCCGGGACCGCTGGAACGTCCCGCTCGTGCACTCGATGCACACCATGGCCAAGGTCAAGAACGAGGCGCTCGCCGACGGCGACACGCCCGAGCCCGTCTCGCGGGTCATCGGCGAGGAACAGGTCGTCGAGGCTGCCGACCTGCTGGTCGCCAACACCGACACCGAGGCGCGCCAGCTCGTCGACCTCTACGACGCCAGCCCCGACGCCGTCGAGGTGATCCACCCGGGCGTCGACCTCTCCGTCTTCACCCCGCACGGGCGTCATGAGGCCCGGCGCCGGCTGGGCCTGCCCGACGACGCGGTGGTGCTGCTGTTCGCCGGCCGCATCCAGCCGCTCAAGGCGCCCGACGTGCTCCTGCGCGCCGTCGAGGTGCTGCTCGAGCAGGACCCGTCGTTGCGCCGGCGCCTCGTCGTGCCCGTCGTGGGCGGTCCGTCCGGCTCCGGGCTCGAGCACCCCACGGCGCTGGCCGACCTGGCCGGCGACCTCGGCATCAGCGACGTCGTACGTTTCGTGCCGCCGGTGAGCCAGACCGAGCTGGCGGTCTGGGCGTCCGCCGCGACCGCCGTGGCGGTGCCGTCCTACAACGAGTCCTTCGGCCTGGTGGCCGTCGAGGCCCAGGCCACGGGCACCCCCGTCGTGGCCGCGGCCGTGGGCGGCCTGACGACCGTCGTGCGCGACCGGGTGAGCGGCCTGCTGGTCGACACCCACGAGCCCCGCGACTGGGCCGCCAGCCTGCGCCGCCTCATCGACGACCCCGGGCTGGTCGACAGGCTCGGCAGGGGAGCCGTCGCCCACGCGCAGGAGTTCTCCTGGGAGCGGACCGCCGAGCGCACGCTCGAGGCCTACGCACGGGCCGCCGGCCGGATGCGTGCTGAGATGGTGTCGTGACCCCAGTCGAGACCGTCCGCGCCTACCTCGCCGACAACGAGATCGAGCACCAGGAGACGAACCGGGACGGCGTAGAGGGCGCGAGCTTCTCGCTGAGCCTGCCGGGGGAGAAGAAGCTCCAGACCCCTGTGCGCCTCGACGTCGGGCCGCACGCGCTGGGTGTGCACGCCTTCGTGTGCCGCAACCCCGACGAGAACCACGCCCGGGTCTACCGCTGGCTGCTGGAGCGCAACCTGCGGATGTACGCCGTCTCGTTCGCCGTCGACCGCCACGGGGACATCTACCTCGAGGCGCGGCTGCCGCTGGCGTCGGTGAGCCACGACGAGCTCGACAAGATCCTCGGCTCGGTGCTGGCCAACGCCGACGAGTCGTTCAACGCCATCCTCGAGCTCGGTTTCGCCTCCTCCATCCGCAAGGAGTGGGAGTGGCGGATCTCCCGCGGGGAGTCGACCCGCAACCTCGAGGCGTTCCGCGGGTGGCTCGAGGCCGGCTCCGGCCCGGAGTGAGCCTCAGCGCGCCGCCGGCCTGCGGCGCGTCATCAGCACGCCGACGATCGCCAGCGCCCCGCCGACGAAGGTCAGCGACGGCGGCACCTCGTCGATCGTCAGCCAGGCGATGAGCGTCGCGATCCCGGGCACGAGGAAGGTCGTGAGGGACAGGGCGCCGGCGTCGGTGTGGGTCAGGGCGTAGGCCCAGGTCGTGAAGGCGACCGCCGTCGGCAGGACGCCGAGGTAGACGATCCACCACAGCTCGGACCCACCGTCGGCGACGATCGACGGCAGGTCGCCCGAGAAGGGCAGGCACGTCACGGCGCCCATCAGGAACGACACGAAGACGACCTGCACCGACGGCAGCCTGCGCAGCAGCACCTTCTGCGTCAGCACGCCGACGGCGTACATCGCCGCCGCGACGAGCACGAGCACCACGCCGAGCACGCTGGCGTCGGCATCGGTCGACGAGCCGCGGGCGATGACGGCGACCCCGGCGAACCCCACGACCATGCCGGCCAGCAGCCACCCGTGCAGCCGCTCGCCGAACAGCGGCACCGCGAGCAGGGCGACGATGACCGGCCCGATCTGGATGATCATCGCCGCCGTGCCGGCGTCGACGTGGCGCTCACCAGCGTTGAGGGTGAGGTTGTAGACGCCGAACCAGCCCACGCCGCCGAGCGCGAGCAGCGCCCACTCACGACGGGTCGGGGGCACCCACCCACGACGCAGCACGAGCGGGAGGACGACCAGCGCGGCGACGAGCAGCCGCCCGGTGCCGATCGCGCCGGGGCTGACGTCGTGGGCCACGTGGCGGATGACGACGAAGGCCGAGGCCCACATGAGCAGGGTGACGCCGCCGGCCACCATCGGCAGCCACGTCGGTGGAGCGGCGGTCTCGCCGGGGTGCTGCTGGGTGATCGTCACGGGTCAAGGCTAGGTACGGTCATGACCGACCGCCAGCGCTTTTCGGACGTCGACCACCGAGATCCCGCCGCGTGGCAATCACCGGTTACCCGGTGACCGCTGAGGTTGTCGACCGTTGCAACGGTCGATAACCCGAGGAACCACCGGGTAACCGGTGATCGCGACAGGGCTCAGAGATCGAGCTTGTAGCCCAGCCCGCGGACCGTGACGAGGTACTTCGGCTCGCTCGGGTCGGGCTCGAGCTTGGCGCGCAGCCGCTTCACGTGCACGTCGAGGGTCTTGGTGTCGCCGACGTAGTCCGAGCCCCAGACCCGGTCGATCAGCTGGCCGCGGGTCAGCACCCGGCCCGGGTTGCGGAGGAACATCTCCAGGAGCTCGAACTCCTTCAGCGGCAGCCGCTGCTCGGAGCCGTCGACGGTGACGACGTGGCGCTCCACGTCCATCCGCACCGGTCCGGCCTCGAGGGTGTCCGGCATCAGCTCGGGCTCCTGGCCGCGGCGCAGCACGGCGCGGATCCGGGCGACGAGCTCGCGGGGGGAGTAGGGTTTGGTGACGTAGTCGTCGGCGCCCAGCTCGAGGCCGACCACCTTGTCGACCTCGTCGTCCTTGGCGCTGACCATGATCACCGGGACCGAGGAGGTCTGGCGGATCTGGCGGCACACCTCGGTGCCGGGCACGCCGGGCAGCATCAGGTCGAGGAGCACGATGTCGGGGCCGAACCGGTCGAACTCGGTGAGGGCGGTGTTGCCGTCGGCGGCGATCGCCACCTCGTAGCCCTCCTTGCGGAGCATGTAGGCGAGTGCGTCGCTGTAGCTCTCTTCGTCCTCGACGACGAGTACGCGGGTCATCTGGTTGTCTCCTGCTGTGTTCTGCGTGGTGGGGACACGGGGGTGGCGGGCTGTGCGGGCACGACGACCTCGACCGGGGTGGTGGGCCCGTGGCCCTGCCCGGGCTCGGAGTTGCGGGGGAGCGTGAGCGTGAAGGTGGATCCCTGCCCCTCGACCGACCAGACCGAGATGTCGCCGCCGTGCGTGGCGGCCACGTGCTTGACGATCGCGAGCCCGAGGCCGGTGCCGCCGGTGGAGCGGTGGCGGGCCGGGTCGACGCGGTAGAACCGCTCGAAGATGCGCTCGATCTCGTGGGAGGGGATGCCGATGCCCTGGTCGACCACCGAGATCTGGACCTGGTCGCCCTGGGAGCGGGTCGTCACGACGACGCGTGAGCCGTTGCCGGAGTAGGCGACCGCGTTGGCCACCAGGTTGCTGACCGCGGCACCGATCTGCTCCTGCGACCCGAAGACCTCCAGGCCGTGCTCCCCGCGGGACTCGACGGTGATCTCCTTGGCGGCCGCGTCCATGGCGCTCGTGTCGACGGCGGTGGCGACCGCGGCGTCGAGGTCGACCATGACGGGGGTCTCGAGCGGGTCGTGGCCCTGGAGCCGGGAGAGCTCGATGATCTGCTGGACGAGCTTGGAGAGGCGGTCGCTCTCGGTGAGCATCCGGTTGGCGAAGCGCTGGACGGCCTCCGGGTCGTCGGAGGCGTCGGTGACCGCCTCGGCGAGCAGCCGGATCGCCCCGACCGGGGTCTTGAGCTCGTGGCTGACGTTGGCCACGAAGTCGCGACGCACCTCCTCGACCCGCCGCTCGCGGGTGCGGTCCTCGACCAGCGCCAGGACCAGCCGTGCGCCCAGCGGCGCGACGCGGGCCGTGAGCGTGCGCACGGAGCGACCGTCGGAGCCGGGCAGGTCGAGCTCGCTCTCGCGGATCTGGCCGTCGCGACGCACCTGCGCGACGAGGTCGAGCAGCTCGGGCACGACCAGCGTGTTGCCGCGCACCAGCCCGAAGGCGTACGCCGGCGCCGAGGCCTTGAGCACGTGGTCGGACTCGTCGACGACGACGGCGCTCGATCGCAGGATGCTCAGGACGGCGGCGACACCGGCCTGCACGACGGGCTCCTCAACCTCGGGGAGGGTGTGCCGCTGGCGGTCGCTGATGTGCCAGGCGAGCACCGCACCGCCCGCCACGATGGCCCCGATGATCGCGGCCAGACCAGCCTGCATCGTCGGATCCACGCTCACATCGTACGCATGGGGGCGGGGGCGCCGGCCCCGGTGGACCGGCAGCGCCGAGTGTTCACGCGCCGTTCATCGGGCACCCATATCTGTTTGCTTGGGGTGCCTACAGTCCGCCTCATGCGTGAGGCTTTCCATGACCAGCTCGACGGCATCTTCGCCGACCTGTCCGACATCTGCGGTCAGGTCGAGGTCGCAGTCCGCGAGGCCACCAAGGCGCTGATGTCGGGCGACGTCCACACCGCCGACCAGGTGATCAGCGGCGACAAGGCGATCGACGCCGCCCGCGAGCGCGTCGACGACACTGCCTTCCAGCTGCTCTCGCTCCAGCAGCCGGTCGCCGGCGACCTGCGGATGATCGTCTCGGCGCTGCGGATGGTGAGCGAGCTCGAGCGGATGGGCGACCTCTCCGTCCACGTCGCCAAGATCGCGCGCCTGCGCGTTCCGTCCGTCGCCGTGCCCGAGGAGCTGCGCCCGACGATGGAGCGGATGGCCGAGACGGCCGAGGACATGGTGCGCCGGGTGCGGGGCATCATCGTCGACCGCGACGTCGAGGCGGCGATCGAGCTGGGCCGCGACGACGAGATCATGGACCAGCTGCGCCGCCGCAGCTTCACCGAGCTGCTCTCCACCGACTGGCAGCACGGCGTCGAGGCCGCGGTCGACATCGCCCTGCTGGGTCGCTACTACGAGCGGATCGCCGACCACTCCGTGTCGGTGGCGAACCGCGTCGTCTTCGTGGTCACCGGCGAGCAGCCGAACCGCGACTGACGCGCCCCGGCCCCCCGGCGGGTCCCGTCCATCTGGCGACTCGAGCGGACATATGGCCGCTCAACCACCGGCATACCGGTGCACCAGCGGCCATTTCGGTGCACTAGTGCCAGGGCGGTCGCTATCGCGACGCGAGCGACCACAGGTCCGCTCGAGTGGCGATATGGACGCTCAGCGCCCCTGGTTGGCGACGGCCGCGGCGGCCTCCGCCGCGGCCTCGGGGTCGAGGTACTCGCCCCCGGCGACGGTCGGCTGCAGGTCGTCGTCGAGGCGGTAGACCAGCGGCATGCCGGTCGGGATGTTGAGCCCCGCGATGTCCTCGTCGGAGATGCCGTCGAGGTGCTTGACGAGCGCCCGCAGGCTGTTGCCGTGCGCTGCGACCAGGACGGTCTTCCCGTCCTCCAGGTCGGGGACGATGTCGGACTCCCAGTAGGGGAGGAACCGCGCGATGACGTCCTTCAGGCACTCCGTGCGGGGCATCTCCTCGCCGAGGTCGGCGTAGCGGGGGTCACCCGCCTGGGAGAACTCCGAGGAGTCGTCGATCGGCGGGGGCGGGGTGTCGAACGAGCGGCGCCAGAGCATGAACTGCTCCTCGCCGAACTCCTCGAGTGTCTGCTTCTTGTCCTTGCCCTGCAGCGCGCCGTAGTGGCGCTCGTTGAGCCGCCACGAGCGCCTCACCGGGATCCAGTGGCGGTCGGCGGCGTCGAGCGACAGGTGCGCCGTGGTGATGGCGCGACGCTGGAGCGAGGTGTGGACGACGTCGGGCAGCAGGCCCGCCTCGACCAGCAGCTGGCCCCCGCGGACCGCCTCGGCACGTCCCTTCTCGGTCAGGTCGACGTCGACCCAGCCGGTGAACAGGTTCTTGGCGTTCCACTCGCTCTCGCCGTGGCGGAGCAGGACCAGGGTGTACGTCATGAGGCGTCCATGCCTTCCCAGTAGCCGGTGTCGTCGGAGACGACGGGCACGTTGAGCATGATCCGCTCGCCGTTGCCGAAGTCGATCGCGAGCGGTACGACGTCGCCCGCCTTGAAGTCCCCGGTCAGCACGATGTCGGCCGCAGGGTCGGCGAGGTTGACCAGGCCGCCCGCGGGGATCTCGATCGGGTCGAAGGCGGCCGCCTCGATCGACGTGCCCTCGTCACCGGAGACGCCGCTGAAGGTCTGCTCCTCCTCGGCGTCGTTGTTCGAGAACGACGCCACGAACGTGCCCGAGCCCTCGGCTGCCGAGACGACGACCGCGGAGAGGACGTCGACGTCTCCCTCGCGGTTGTTGGCGCCACTGGCCGGGGTGTAGTCCCGTTCGGTGGCGTAGTCGAAGCCACAGGAGGACAGCGGAGCGGCGAGCGCGAGGACCGCGGCGGCGGTCACGAGAGGTCGGAGCTGCATGGCGCACAGCCTAGCGTCGGCTCAGGTCAGTCCGACGGTCCGCCCGGCGACGAGCATCCCGAGCACGACGAGACCCGTGAACACGCCGGCCGCGACCAGCAGCCGGGGGGTGCCCGTACGCAGTGCCAGCACGAGGGGGAGCGAGCGCTCGCCCTCCTCGTGGTCGTGGACGAGACCGGGCAGGGCGGTGAGCAGGTGGACGCCCAGGCCGAGGGCCGCCGCGAGTGCGGTCATCACGGGCGTGGGCGGCGTGGTCGTGCCGACGCCGTTCCACCCGCCGTACGCCAGGAACGCGGGGTAGAGGGCGAAGCTCGCCATCCAGGGTGCGAACGACGTCGTCCGGGCGTGCAGCAGCCGGTCGCCGACCGCGGCGATCGCGAGCAGCGCGAGGTAGCTTGCGCCGGCGAGGCGACCGTTGGCCACGGCGAGGGGTACGACGAGCAGCACCGCGCACGTCAGCGCGAACCACACCGTCCCCGGCTCCAGCGTGCCCCCGCTCAGCGGCTTGTCGGGGCGGTGCCGGGCGTCGCGGCGCCGGTCGGAGAGGTCGTCGGCCCAGCCCAGGATCGACTGGCCGACCAGCACGGTGACGAGGACCAGGCCGACCTCGCGCAGGGGGCGTCCGGACACGGCGGCCGCCGTGCCGAGCGCCGCAGCGGTGACCAGGGCCTGGCGCGGGTGCGCTGCACGGACGAGGAGCAGCGCCGGGGTCGTCGGCATGGGCCGCAGTATGTCCCAGACCCCGTCCCGGACCTGGTCGCACCACAGGAGGAGGCGATGTGTCAAGCCCGGAAGTGCCCTCTGACCTGCACAAACGCGTCGGGAGGAGATTCGAACCCGTGTTAGGATGGTCACCTAGGAAGGGGAACTGAACATATGACTTTCACCGTTGGCGAAACGGTCGTCTATCCCAATCACGGGGCCGCTGTCATCGAGGACATCGAGATGCGGACGATCAAGGGAGAGGACCGGCAGTACCTCGTTCTCCGGATCGTCGCCCAGCAGGACCTGGTCGTCCGCGTGCCGGCCTGCAACCTCGACCTCGTCGGCGTCCGTGACGTCGTCGACAAGGAAGGGCTCGACCGCGTCTTCGACGTGCTGCGCGCCGCGCACGTCGAGGAGCCGACCAACTGGTCGCGCCGCTACAAGGCCAACCTCGAGAAGCTGCACTCCGGTGACGTGATGAAGGTGTCCGAGGTCGTCCGCGACCTCTGGCGCCGGGAGCGTGACCGCGGGCTGTCGGCCGGCGAGAAGCGGATGCTGGCCAAGGCGCGGCAGATCCTGGTCTCCGAGCTGGCCCTGGCCGAGAAGACCAACGAGGACAAGGCGGAGGCGATGCTCGACGAGGTGCTCGCCTCCTGAGCGTCTTCGACGACCACCGGCACGACCCCGCAGGAGATGATCCTGCGGGGTCTCGCTGTCTCGGCGTGGTCCTGGACGAGGACCGTGGCTCGCTGCCCTTCACCCTGATCCACGGTGAGGCCCTGGTGGCGTGCGCGGCCTGGGCGCTGGGCGAGGCCGGGGTCGACATCGTCGACGCCACGGTCGTCTGGGAGGCGGTCACCGAGGCGGGCGAGGACTTCGTGCTGCACGACTCGCTGTGCCCGATGACGCCGCCGGACTTCATCGCCGCCTGCATCGAGCAGGCCAGGTCCTCGGGGCACGCCGTGGTGGGCGTGCGGCCGGTGACCGACACCGTGAAGGCGCTCTCCGACGGCCTGGTGGGTGACACCCTCGACCGCGACAGCCTGCTCGCGGTCACCTCGCCGCTGGTCGTCCCGGCCGGTGTCGTCGTGGCGCTCGCCCGGCGGCCGGTGTCCGACCTCGCGCAGGCGGTGGCCGACCTGGCCGCTGCCGGGCACCCGGTCGAGACCCTGCCCGCACCCACGGAGGGTCGTCGGGTGACGTCCGCCGACGACGTACGCCTCCTCGGCACCCTCACCGACGCGCGGGGCTGAGCTCCAGCGCCAGCGCGACGTCCTCGGGGAAGGTGACCTTGAGGTTGAGCGCGCTCCCGGGGACCGCGGCGACCGGGACGTCGGCGTACGCCGAGACGCACGCGGCCGTGTCGGTGCCCTCGAAGCCGTCCTCGGCGGCGGCCCGGTAGGCGGCCAGCACTGCGCCGGCGCGGAAGGCCTGCGGCGTCTGCACCGCACCCACGGCCTCGGTGACCGGCGTCAGGTCCGCGTGGAGGAGCTGGGTGACCGGTACGACCGGGATGGCACCGCCGACCTCGCGTGCTGCGTCGACGACCGAGCGCCAGAGGTCGACGCCCGCCAGGGGCCGTGCCCCGTCGTGGACCACCACGACGTCGACGTCGCCCGACTCGATGTCGCCGGCGAGCACGCGCAGCGCCGCCCACTCCGAGGCGTGGCGGGTGGCGCCCCCGTCGACGACGAGCACCTCGCGCTCGCCCAGGTGCGGCGCGACCGCGGCCTCCACGGCCGCGCGGTCCTCCGGGCGTACGACGAGCACGAGGCGTCGTACGTCGGGGAGGGCGAGGGCGTCGCGCACCGACCACACCAGCACGGGCACGTCGCGCAGGGGGAGGAGCACCTTGTTGACCTCGGCCCCCACGCGGCTGCCCGAGCCGGCGGCGAGGATGACGACCGCGGTCGGCATCAGCGGGTGACCAGCGCCGTGGCGATCGCGGCCACCCCTTCACCGCGTCCGGTCAGGCCGAGCCCGTCGGTGGTCGTGGCCGAGACCGTCACCGGCGCGCCCACCGCGGCCGAGAGCGCGGCGGCTGCCTCTTCGCGACGGGGTCCGAGACGCGGCACGTTGCCGATCACCTGCACGGCGACGTTGCCGATGTCCCAGCCCTCGGCCCGCAGCCGGCGGGCCGTCTCGGCGAGGAGCGTCGTGCCGGAGGCCCCGGCCCACTCGGGCTCCGAGGTCCCGAAGTTGCTGCCGAGGTCGCCCAGCCCGGCGGCCGAGAAGAGCGCGTCGCAGGCCGCGTGCGCCGCCACGTCGGCGTCCGAGTGCCCCTCCAGCCCGGCGGGCTCGTCCGGCCACGCGAGACCGGCGAGGTGCATCGGGACACCCTCGGCCAAGCGGTGGACGTCGGTGCCGATGCCGATGCGGGGGGTGCTCACGTCGGCATCATGCCTGACGCCCGACACAATGGACGCGTGACCACTCGCCGTCCTCCCTGGGTGCTGGCCGGAGTCCTCGCCGGGCTCGCGGGGCTGGCGACGAGCTATGCCACTGCGATGGTGCTCACCATCCGCGAGTCACCGGTGGTCGCCGTCGCCGAGATGCTCATCAGGCTCACCCCGGGTGCCGTCGCCGAGCGGGCGATCTCGGTCCTGGGTCACCTCGACAAACCGGCTCTCGTGGTCGGCATCCTCGTCTTCCTCCTGGCCTGCTTCGCGGGTGCCGGTGCGCTGGCCCGCCGGTCCTGGTGGCGGCCCGTCCTGGTGTGGGTGGCCCTCGCCGGCGTCGGCCTGGCTGCTGTGGTCATCCAGCGCAGCGCGGGACTGGTCGACGCGCTGCCCGTGCTCGTGGGGCTGCTGACCTGGGTCACCGTCCACTCGGCGCTGAACGACGCGCTCCGCCGCGAGCAGCGCGCCCCCGACCTCGTGTCGCGCGAGCGGCGGGTGTTCGTGATGGTCGCGGGTGCAGTGGGTCTCGCATCGATCGGGATCGCGGTCGCGGGCCGCTTCGTCGGGGCTGGCCGGCGGCATGTCGAGGCGAGCCGCCGGCTGCTGCGCATCCCCGGCGTCACCCGGCGCGAGGCGCCGGCCTCGACGTCGCTCGGGCTACGCGGCATCGCGCCCTGGCAGACGCCCAACGAGGACTTCTACCTGATCGACACCACCATCGCGAAGCCCGTCATCGAGCCGGAGGAGTGGTCGCTGCGCATCCACGGCCTGGTCGACCGCGAGCTGACGCTGAGCTACTCCCAGCTCGTCGCCCGCCAGCTGACGGAGTCGTGGATCACCCTCAGCTGCGTGAGCAACGAGGTCGGCGGCGGGTTGGTCGGCAACGCTCGCTGGAGCGGCGTACGCATCGCCGACCTGCTGGCCGACCTCGGCGTCGCCGACGAGGCCGACTGCGTGCTGCAGACCTCGCACGACGGGTGGTTCTGCGCGACGCCGCTGGAGACGCTGACCGACGACCGCGACGCGATGCTGGCGGTGGCGATGAACGGGCGCCCGCTGCCCATCGAGCACGGCTTCCCGGTGCGCACGATCGTGCCGGGCCTCTACGGCTACGTCTCCGCGACCAAGTGGGTCGTCGACCTCGAGGTCACCACGTTCGACCAGGCGGTCGGCTACTGGACGACCAAGGGCTGGTCGGCTGAGGGGCCCGTGAAGATAGCCTCGCGCATCGACGTGCCGCGCTCGGGTGACGACGTCGAGGCGGGGGAGGTCTCGGTCGGCGGTGTCGCCTGGCACCAGCACACCGGCATCGCGTCGGTGGAGGTCCAGCTCGACGGTGGGGAGTGGACGCGCGCCGAGCTGGGGTTCGTGCCGTCGCTCGACACGTGGGTCCAGTGGACCGTCACGCTCGACGTGCCCGAGGGCGACCACGAGCTGCGCGTGCGCGCGACCGGCCGCGACGGTGCGACCCAGACCAGCGTCGAGCGCGCGCCCGACCCCGACGGCGCGACCGGGTGGCACACCATCGAGATCAGCGCGCGTTGACGCTCAGCTGTTGCGGATGACGTACGCCGTCCCGCCGGAGGCAGCGAGCCAGATCCGCTCGAACTGCGCGCGGTCGTAGACGCGGCGGACCTCGCCGTTGCTGGCGCCGGCCGGGTCGTTGACGACGACGTCGCCGTCGGCCTCGAAGCCGACGATGACCAGCAGGTGGCCGTTGCTGGCCGAGATGGGCGCGCCGGTGAGCTGGTTGCGACCGAACGCGATGGAGGCGATCACGGGCACCCCGGCCGCGACCTGGTCCTCGGCCTCGCGCAGGTCGCGCATCCGGGTGACGTAGGAGTCGCCGGCGACGAGCGTCGCGGCGTAGGCGGTGTTGAACGCCCAGTTGCCGGTGCCGTCGTAGCCGTGGTCGTAGACCATCTTGGCGGTGTGGTCGACGACCGCGTCGACGTGGCCGGGCGTGATCCCGGTGGGGGTCGGCGAGATGCCGTAGTAGCCGAGCACCATGGCCGTGGAGGTCGCGGAGCACCACGCCTCACCGCCTCCGCCCCACTGCGGGTAGTGGCCGCTGTGCACCATCTGGGAGTACGTCGGGACGGCCAGCACGGTGCCGACGCCCGGGCCGGGCTTGGAGGTGGGGCGGGGGGTCGCGGCGTCGGCCGAGGCCACCGCTCCGACACGCTCGAGGGCGACACCGAGGCTGGAGCCCCGCGGACGCATGAGGGTCACCCGGACCTGCCAGGACGTGACCACGCTGGTGGCGTACCAGGTGTCGACGCTGACGCGGCCGAGGTCGTCGCTCTGGCCGGAGTAGGTCGTACGCGGAACGGGACGGCTGGTCCGCGCCCAGTCGGCGACGGTGTCCCAGGTGCCGGTGGTGCCGTCGGCCGCGCGGGCGCGGACCTCGACCCGCACCAGGCTCCTGCCGGGGGTCGCCGCCTCCCAGGTCGGGACGAGGTCGGTGGCGCCGAAGCCGGGTGTGGCCCACGGCGAGGTCCAGGTGCCTGCCTCGTAGGCACGGCCGGCCACGGTGCGCGGCTTCGGGGTGAGGAGCGAGACCTGGCCGCGGCCGAGCTTGAGACCGCGTCGCTTGCCCGCCTTGAAGTCGGCGTAGCTGCTCCAGGACGTCAGCGCGACCTGCGGCGTCGCCCGCTGGCGCTCGTCGCTGTGCGTCGCGGCGCCTGCGGGGGCCGCGAGCACGCTGCCGAGCAGGAGGGGGAGGGCCAGGGCGAGGGCGGCGGGGCGTCGGAGCACCGCCCGACGATAACCCGGCGCGACCTCATCCGTCCCAGTAGTCACACGGCTCCACCCCATCGAGGGACTCTAGGGCGAATGTTCACGAAATTGCCGCGGGCCGATGTCAGGTGTTTTCCGCCACATGTCGGTGGTGCCACTTAGCCTGTGCTCGGCCGCCATCGGGTTGTCCTGCGGCCCTCGATCCCAGGGGACCTCTCACCTTGCCCTCACGCACGTGGCGCACAGCGCTCAACTTCACCACCTTGTTGTCTCTCGTCGCAGCGCCGCTCGCGCTGGGGTTCGGTGCCCCCGCGAGCGCGAGCGTCAGCTCCGCGATCTCGACGTTCCCCTACACCCAGGACTGGTCGGGGCTCACCGCCGCGAGCACGTGGGCGGACTTCCCCGGGGTGGAGGGCTTCAACACTGGCACGTCGATCGCGGCGAACAACGCGCCCAACACCACGGATGTGGGCACGCTGACGGCCGAGGGCACCTTGACCTCGGCCCTCTCGCTCCAGGCCGCCACGGCTGTGCCGAACACTGTGAGCACCGGAGGCGTCCTCGGCTTCTACAACGTCCCGGGAGCCAGCAAGACGGTGGCGCTGAGTGCCACGGGGACGCAGACGGCCCCGCTGCTGGTCCTCCACCTCGACGCGACCGGCAAGTCCGGTTTCACCGTCGACTACGACGTCCAGGACCTCGACAGCAGCGCCGACGACCAGCCGACGCGAGTCGCCCTGCAGTACCGCGTCGGCACGTCGGGTGCCTACACCAACGTCCCCTCCGCCTACCTGACCGACGCGACCGTGGCGAGCAACACCACCGTGCCGACCAGCCACGTGTCGGCGTCGCTCCCGTCTGCCGTCGACGGCCAGTCCGACGTCTTCCTGCGCGTCATCACCATCGACAACGCCTCCGGCAGCAACGAGCACGTCGGCATCGACAACATCAACATCGCCGCCGGCGGCGCTCCGGCTCCGCTCGCGGCCACCGACCCGGGCGACAAGACCGGCTACGTCAGCAAGCCGATCGCCTCGTTCACCCTGGCTGCTTCGGGTGGCAAGGCGCCGTACACCTGGACCGCGACGGGGCTCCCCGACGGGATAACCGTGAGCAGCGCCGGCGTCGTGTCCGGCACGCCCACCCAGGCCGGCACCTACACCGTGACCGCGACGGCCACCGACGCCGCCTCCGCCACCGCGACGGCCGAGTTCGTCATCACCGTCTCCGACCTGCCGGACCTGCCGCTCACTTCCATCCCCGACATCCAGGGCACCGGTGAGACCTCCCCGCTGGCGGGCCAGGACGTCGCGGTGGAGGGCATCGTCACCGCCCGCTACCCCGACGGCGGCATCAACGGCTATGTCATCCAGACCGCCGGATACGACGCGGCGTCCGACGAGACGCCCGGCGCCTCCGACGCCCTCTTCGTCTACCAGGGCGCCGCTCCCAGCTACACGCCCCCTGCCATCGGCGACCACGTCAAGATCCTCAGCGGTCGTGTCAGTGAGTTCGGCGGCATCACCGAGATCACCGTGACCAAGGGCGACTTCGTCGAGCCCCGCACCGCCACGACCGCAGAGGCCGTCGTCCCGGGCACCGTCATCCCCGGCACCGACTGCGCCCCGGGTGCGTGCCCCACGGGCGCCGAGCTCGACGCACTGCGCGAGGCGCACGAGCACGAGGCTTTCCTCCCCGCCGGTCCGCACACCGTCACCGACTCCTACAGCGGCGGCGTCGGCTCGTCCTCGATGCGTGGTGAGTTCAAGCTGGCCATGGCCTCCGACGAGCCGCTCTACGTCCCGCTCGAGCTGGCGAAGCCCACCGAGACCGCGAAGCTCGCGGACATCACGGCCTTCAACGCCGCGCACGGCGTCGTGCTCGACGACGGCGCCACAGTGAGCTTCAACGCCACCACGGCCTATCCCTGGCTCACCCTGACCAACACGGTCCGCGCGGGCGCCGGGGCGACCTTCGTGAAGCCCGTCGTCCTCGACTACCGCTTCGGCAGCTGGCGCCTCCAGCCGTCGAGCCGGATCCAGCCCGGCAACGACGGCAGCGGCCAGGTCGCCTTCGAGCAGGACCGGCCGGCGGCACCCGAGAGCGTGCTGGGCGATGAGGGCAACCTCAAGATCGCCACGTTCAACATGCTCAACTACTTCGTCCACCCGGCGCAGGACTGGGTGACCACCGGCGGCGACGCCTACCCGGGCACCGACCGCAAGTGCACCTACTACAACGACCGCCAGGGCAACCGCATCACTGCCAACACCTGCACGTGGCGTGACCCGCGCACGCAGCCGCCCGGCACCCTGCCCGACATCGGCCCCCGCGGCGCCGCGACTGCTGCCAGTCTCAGCCGGCAGCAGGTCAAGGAGGTCGCCGCCATCAACACGATGGACGCCGACGTGATGAGCCTCGAAGAGGTCGAGAACCCCGTCAAGCTCGGTTACTCCGACCGCGACGCGGCCCTCAAGGTGCTCGTCGCCGCCCTCAACGCCGACTGGGACGCCAACCACCCGGGCGAGGCGCCGCGTTGGGCCTTCGTGCCCAGCCCGCGCCCCGAGGCGCAGCCGACGGTCCAGGAGCAGGACGCGATCCGCAACGCGTTCATCTACAACCCGCGCTCGGTGAAGGCGATCGGTGCCTCGCAGATCCTGGTCAACTCCCCGGCCATGCGCAACGCGCGTGAGCCACTGGCGCAGGCCTTCAAGCACGTCGACGGCACGCGTGACGACGCCTTCATCGTCATCACCAACCACTTCAAGTCGAAGGGTGGTCCGGACGACCCGAGCACGATCGCGGGCACGGACAACGAGGACACCGGGAACGGGGCGGGCTCCTACAACGGTGACCGCGTCCGTCAGGCCAGGGCTCTCGACGCCTTCGCAGACTCGCTGGTCGAGGACAAGGGCATCGCGCCGGTCTTCATGACCGGTGACTACAACGCCTACTCCGCCGAGGACCCCATCACCACGCTCGAGAGCCTCGGCTGGAACCCCTTGGACGCCAAGAACGGAGAGACCAGCTACTTCTTCGGTGGCCTGGCCGGCTCGCTCGACCACGTGTTCGCCAACGACGCTGCGCTGGCCATGGTGCAAGAGGCCACGATCTGGCCGATCAACGCCAACGAGCCGGTCTACTACGAGTACAGCCGCTTCAACTACAACGTCACGCCGCTCTACGACCAGACCGCGTTCCGGTCCTCCGACCACAACCCGGAGATCATCGGCATCAAGGCCCCGATCTCGGCCGCCCCGGCGACCGTCGACACCGTCCAGGTCCTCGCGTCCAACGACTTCCACGGTCGTCTGCTCGACGACCCGGCGAGCGCGTCGGCGGGTGCCGCGGCGATGGCCGGCGCCGTGAAGGGCCTGCGTGCCGCCAACGACAACACCGCGTTCGTGATGGCCGGTGACATCGTCGGCGCATCGACGTTCGAGTCGTTCATCCAGAACGACAAGCCGACGATCGACGCGATGAACGAGGCCGGTCTCGAGGTGTCCGCCGCGGGCAACCACGAGTTCGACCAGGGCTACGACGACCTGATGAACCGCATCATGTCGCAGACCCACGCCGAAGGTGGGGCCGACTGGCCCTACATCGCGGCCAACGTGCGCAAGGACGGCGAGTACGCCCTCAAGTCCGACCGCACGGACGGCAACTTCGCCCACTCCAACGGCGCCACCTGGTGGAAGGACTTCCCGACGCTCAACGGCGGCCAGGGCATCTCGGTCGGCTTCGTGGGTGCGGTCACCGAGGACCTCGACTCCCTGGTCGCGCCCGACGCGATCGCGGGTCTCGAGATCACGAGCATCGTCGACGAGGTCAACGCGGCGGCGGCCGAGCTCAAGACCGACGGGTGTGGCGGCGAGGCGTGCGACCTGGTGATCGAGCTGGTGCACGAGGGTGCGCCCAGCCCGAGCTGCGCGACCATCAAGACCGACGAGGACTCGACCTTCGGTCGCATCGTCCACGGCGCGAGCGACAACGTGGACGCGATCATCTCCGGCCACACGCACCTCAAGTACAACTGCAAGGTGCCGGTGGCGGGCCAGCTCGACCGTCCGGTGGTCTCGGCCGGCCAGTACGGCTCCTACCTCAACCAGCTCGAGTTCGACTTCGAGGTCGGCACCGCCAACCTGACCGGCATCCGCCAGCACGTGCTCGCGATGAAGGACTACGACGAGGACAGCGCCACCAAGGCCATCGTCGACCAGGCGGTCCAGGTGGCCAACACCGAGGGCGCAGTCGAGCTCGGCCAGGTCGCGGCTCCGTTCAAGCGGGCCCGGCGTGTCGACCCCCAGAGCGGGGTCGTCGAGAACCGCGGTGGCGAGTCGACCCTGGGCAACCTGGTCGCGGAGATGCAGCGCTGGAAGACCGGCGCCGACATCGGCGTGATGAACCCCGGCGGCCTGCGTGACGACCTGATCGGCACCGACAACGGTCCCGGCCCGGTCACCTACCGCGAGGCGGCCAACGTCCAGCCCTTCGCCAACACCTTGGTGACCGTCGACCTGACGGGCGCCCAGGTCAAGCTGCTCCTGGAGCAGCAGTGGCAGCGCGACCCCGACAACAACATCCCGTCGCGGCCGTTCCTGCGCCTGGGCACCTCCAAGGGCTTCACCTGGACAGAGGACTCGTCCAAGGCGGAGGGCAACCGGATCACCGGGATGTGGCTCAACGGTGTCGCGATCGACCCGGCGGAGACCTACACGGTGTCGGCCAACAGCTTCCTCGCTGTCGGCGGTGACAACTTCCGGGCGCTGACGCTGGGCACCAACAAGCAGGACACGGGCAAGACCGACCTGCAGGCCACGGTCGACTACCTGGCCGAGCGCGCGTCCGACGCGCCTCTTCCGGTCGACTACGGCCAGCACGGCGTGGGCGCCCGCGTTCCTGCCGGACCGTTCGCGGCAGGTGACACGGTCACCATCCCCGTGGACTCGCTGTCCATGACCGGTGGTGGCACCTCGGCTGACGTCACCGACGTCACCGACTCGTCGGTGGTGGTGTCCTACGGGTCCACCGACCTGGGCACCTTCCCGGTCACGACCGCCCTGCCGACGACGCCGTACGACGTCCCGGGTGCGGCCAGCGTGAGCTTCCCGCTCCCGTCGGGCCTGGCCAACGGGACGCAGTGGTTCACTCTCACGGGCGCGGCCACGGGCACGGTCTCCCGTCTGCCTGTTGCGGTGATGTCGCTCGAGTCCTCGGTCAGCGGCACGGCGGCGGACATCACGTGGGGCCAGGCCGGCTCGGTCGCCGTCACGGTCACGCCGGGCACGGCCACTGGCACGGTGGAGCTCTACGACGGCACGACGAAGATCGGCGAAGGCACCCTCACGGGCGACGCCACGACGATCACCGTTCCTGCCGAGGCCCTGGCCATGGGCACCCACACGCTGACGCTGAAGTACCTCGGCGACAGCAGGACCCAGCCCTCCCAGGGCACGGTCTCCGTGACCGTGGTCAAGGCGTCGACCACGGTGTCCGGAAGCGACGCCATGATCCAGTGGTCGAAGACCGGCTCGGTGACGGTCAGCGTGGTTCCGGCGGCGGCGACCGGTTCGGTGGAGCTCTACGACGGCGCGACCCAGCTGGGCGCCGCCACCCTCTCGGGCGGCTCGGCCACCATCGAGCTGGCTGCCAAGACCCTCGAGATCGGCAGCCACGCCCTGACCGTGAAGTACCTCGGCTCGGCGACCCACGCCGCGTCGCAGGGCACCGTCACGGTCACGATCACCAAGGCGAAGCCCAAGGTGACGGTGGCGAAGCCGAAGGCGATCACGTCCGGCACCAAGGCCAGGATCAAGGTCGCGTTCGGCGAGGACGTGAAGGGCAAGGTCGGCATCGTCCTCAAGAAGGTCGGTGGCACCTTCAAGATCGAGGTGACCCGCAAGGTCGTCGACGGCAAGGTCGTCGCGAAGGTCAAGGTCCCCAAGAAGGGGAGGTTCCGCGTCAAGGTGACCTACCTGGGCAACGACCGCACCCGTCAGGGATGGGCCAGCACCCACCTGTGGGTCAACTGACCACGGGCCGCTGAACGCGAGAAGTCCCGAGCCACCCCCGCGGTGGCTCGGGACTTCTGCGTTGGGAGACACCCGCCCCTAGACTCGGCCGCGTGACACTGAGGCTCCACGACACCGCCACGCGCGAGACCCGCGACTTCGTCCCCCTGGTCGAGGGCAAGGCGGGCATCTACGTGTGTGGCCTCACCGTGCAGTCGGAGCCGCACGTCGGTCACGTGCGCTCGGCGGTCAACTTCGACGTCCTGCGTCGGTGGCTGACCGCGACCGGCTACGACGTCGACTTCATCCGCAACGTCACCGACATCGACGACAAGATCCTCGCCAAGTCCGCGGAGCAGGGCGTGCACTGGTACGCCCTCGCTGCCGCGATGAAGCGCGAGCTCGATGCGGCGCTCGCCGCCATCAACGTGCTGCCGCCCACGTACGAGCCGGGCGCCACCGGCCACGTCCCCGAGATCGTCGAGCTGATCGAGCAGCTCGTCGCCCGCGGCCACGCCTACGCGGCCGAGGACGGCAGCGGCGACGTCTACTTCGACGTGCGCAGCTGGTCGGCCTACGGCGAGCTGACCCGTCAGAAGGTCGAGGACATGGAGCCCGCCGGCGACGCGGACCCGCGTGGCAAGAGGGACCCGCGCGACTTCGCCCTCTGGAAGGGCTGGAAGAAGGACACGGAGCCGCAGACCGCCGCCTGGCCCTCGCCGTGGGGCCCCGGTCGTCCCGGCTGGCACATCGAGTGCTCGGCCATGGCCGGCAAGTACCTCGGCCCCGCCTTCGACATCCACGGCGGCGGCGTCGACCTGCGCTTCCCGCACCACGAGAACGAGCAGGCGCAGTCGCGCGCGGCGGGCCGCCCGTTCGCGTCGTACTGGCTGCACAACGCCTGGATCACGACGGCGGGGGAGAAGATGAGCAAGTCGCTCGGCAACTCCCTGCTCATCCCGTCGGTGCTCGAGCGGGTGCGCGGCAACGAGCTGCGCTACTACATGGTGGCCGCGCACTACCGCTCGCACGTGGAGTTCTCCTTCGAGGCCCTGGACGAGGCGGCCAAGGCCTACCGCCGGATCGAGGACTTCCTCGACCGTGCCGCCCCCGTCGTCGGCAGCTGGTTCGCGGCGCTGCCCGACGCGTTCGTCGAGGCGATGGACGACGACCTGGGCACTCCCGCAGCGGTCGCGGTCATCCACGACTCCGTGCGCGAGGGCAACCGGGTGCTGGCCGAGGGGCCCTCCGAGGCGCTCAGCCAGAAGTTCGGCGAGGTCATCGCGATGCTCGACGTGCTGGGGCTCAACCCGGCCGACGAGGCGTGGGCGACGGGCGGGTCCGACGACAAGCTCACCGACGTGGTCGACGCCCTCGTGCGGGGGCTGCTGGCCGATCGCGCGGCCGCACGCGAGGCCAAGGACTGGGCCCGCGCCGACGCCATCCGCGACCAGATCAAGGCAGCCGGCATCGAGGTCGAGGACACCCCGACCGGCCCGAAGTGGAGTGTGTGAACCAATGGCAGGCAACTCGAAGCGCAAGGGCGCCATCAAGAAGACCGGCAAGGGCAACCCCACTGCCGGCTCCGGTGGTCGCGTGCGTCGCGGGCTCGAGGGCAAGGGCCCCACCCCCAAGGCGAAGGACCGGCCCTACCACCAGGCGCACAAGGCAGCCAAGCGCGCCGAGCGTGACAAGTCGGCCAAGCCCAAGCGTCGTACGACCACCGATGCCGAGTGGGCGGCCGGTCGCAACTCCGTGGTGGAGCTGCTCCAGGGCGGCGTGCCCGTGTCGGCCGTCTACGTCGCCGAGGGCACCGAGCGCGACGGCCGGATGCGCGAGGCCTTCAAGCTCGCCGCCGAGCAGGGCCTGACCCTGCTCGAGGTCACCCGCAACGAGATGGACCGGATGACGGGCGGGGCCGTGCACCAGGGTCTCGCGGCTCGCCTCCCGGCCTACGAGTACGCCCACGCCGACGACCTGCTGGACCGCGCCACCGAGGCCAAGGAGCCGGCGCTCATCGTCGCCCTCGACCAGGTGACCGACCCGCGCAACCTCGGCGCCGTCGTGCGCTCGGCGGCCGGCTTCGGTGCCCACGGCGTCCTCATCCCGGAGCGGCGGGCCGCCGGCATGACCGCCTCGGCGTGGAAGACCAGTGCCGGCGCGGCCGCGCGGCTCCCGATCGCCCAGACGGTCAACCTCACCCGGCAGCTCAAGGCCTACCAGGACGCCGGCTGCATGGTCGTCGGCCTGGCCGCCGACGGCGACATCTCCCTGCCCGAGCTGGTCGCCCCGGGCGGGCTCGCCGAGGGTCCCCTCGTCGTGGTCGTCGGGTCCGAGGGCAAGGGCCTGGGCCGCCTCGTCGCCGACACGTGCGACCAGATCGTCTCGATCCCGATGGCGGGCCAGCTGGAGTCGCTCAACGCCGGCGTGGCCGCCTCCGTCGCCCTCTACGCGATCTCGCAGGCCCGCCTGGCATGAGGCCCGCCCGCGGATGAGCCTCTCGCGCCGACTGCTGGTCGGCGTCGTGCTCGGCTGCCTGAGCGCGACGCTCGGGCTGGTGGTCGCGGTCTCGCTGTTCCTCAACAGCAGCCGGACCGTGGTGCTGGTGGGCCACGACACGGTCGTGCGCCCGACGATGTCGCGCGACGCGCTCGTCCGGACGGGGCCGCTCCTGCCCGACCTCCGGATCCGTGACGTCGGGCCGGTCGGGGTCGACCTGACCCTCGGCAAGACCGAGGTCGGCTCGATCGAGGAGCTCGTCGAGCGCTACGCCTACATCGCCGGTGACCCGACCGCCCCTGTCGACAAGGTGCAGGGCGTCGTGGTCGACATGGCGGTGTCCGCCGCGCTGCGCGGGTTGGGCGTAGGCCTCGTCCCGGTCGCCTTCTTCCTGCTGCTCGGACGGCACCGGCGTGGCCAGCTCTTCCGCGGACTCGGCACCCGCCAGGGACAGCTGGCACTGGTGCTGCTGCTCGCGCTGCCGCTGCTGGTCTGGCAGCCCTGGGAGTCCAGCGAGGAGACGCAGCAGGACCAGGGGGAGTGGCAGACGCTCGCCGACTTCGCGGGACCCGACGTCGTCCTGCCCCAGGAGGTGCAGGACATCGAGATCCGGACCGGACCGGTCACCACCCAGTCCAAGCGGCTCGTGCTCAGCGCGATCGACACCTACGACAAGAGCAAGGCGTTCTACTCCACCGCCGCCGAGGGGGCGGCCGCGCTCGACCTGCGGGAGCCCGAGGAGGGCGAGACGGTCGCGCTGCTGGTCAGCGACCGGCACGACAACATCGGCATGGACCGGGTCGCTCGCGCGATCGGCGAGGCCGCGGGCGCTTCGGTCGTCCTCGACGCGGGTGACGACACGTCCACCGGCCAGCCGTGGGAGGCGTTCAGCCTCGACTCCCTGGCGGGGACCTTCGACGACTGGGACCGCTTCGGCGTGACCGGCAACCACGACCACGGGACCTTCGTCGGCACCTACCTGGCCGACCAGGGCTGGACCATGCTCGACGGCGAGGTGGTCGACGCTCCATGGGGCGGCACCCTCCTCGGTGTCGACGACCCCCGCAGCAGCGGGCTGGGCAGCTGGCGCGACGAGTCGGGCCTGAGCTTCACCGAGGTCGGCGAGCGGCTGGCCGACGCGGCCTGCGCCGCCGCGGAGGACGGCGAGCGCGTGAGCACGGTGCTGGTCCACGACGCCAACCTCGGGCGCGAGGCGTTGGACCGCGGCTGCGTCGACCTCGTCGTGGGCGGGCACACCCACGTCCAGGCGGGTCCGGACGCCGTCGAGGGCGAGGGCGACGACGCCACCGGCTACACCTGGACCAACGGCACCACCGGCGGAGCGGCGTACGCCATCGCGCTGGGCAGCAAGCCCCGCCGCGACGCGGACGTCAGCCTGGTGACCTACGCCGACGGCCGTCCGGTGGGGCTGCAGTGGGTGCGGCTGCGCACCGACGGCTCCTGGCTCGTCGGTGACTGGGCACCGGTCACTCCTGCCCCGTGATCGCCTCGTCGGGCTTGGCGGTCAGGAAGCGGTCGATGTAGTCGCGCGCGGTCTCCTTGATGTCGACCTCGTGACCTGCCTGCTCGGAGAGGTACCACCGGTGCTCGAGGATCTCGTGGAAGATCTCGGCCGGCTCCAGCTTGCCCGTCGCGTCGGGCGGGATCATCGCCATGATCGGCTCGAAGATCTGGTGCATCCACTTGCTGGCCACCAGGTGCTTGTCCTCGCGGCCCAGGTCGTAGTGGGCGGTGAACGAGGCCAGGTCGTTGAGCAGCCGCCGGGCCTGGTTGTCCTCCACGGTCATGCCGGTCAGCGCCTGGATCTCGCGCGTGTGGTGGCCGAGGTCGACGACCTTCGGCTGGATCCTGATCGTGTCGCCGTCGAGGTCCGTGACGATGTCGAGCTCGTCGACGTCGAAGCCGAGGTCGTTGAGCCGTTCGACGCGGCGCTCGATGCGCCACATCTCGTCGGCGCGGAACTCCTCGAGGTCGGTGAGCTCGCGCCAGAGCGCCTCGTAGCGCTCGCGCAGGTGGTCGATGATCTCGAAGCCGTCGATCGGGCGCTGCACCGCACCGCTGGCGCTGAGGTCCATCAGCTCGGCGAAGATGTTCTCGCAGCCGACGGTGATGTCGTACTCCCGCAGCCGGTCGCTGACCGAGTCGTGGAGCTCGCCGGTCTCGGCGTCCACGAGGTACGCCGAGAACTCGCCGGCGTTGCGCCGGAAGAGCACGTTGGACAGCGACACGTCGCCCCAGTAGAAGCCCGCGAGGTGCAGGCGCACGAGCAGGACCACGATCGCGTCGATGAGGATCGGCACGTGCTCGGCGTCCATGCCGCGGCTGAACAGGCTGCGGTAGGGCAGCGAGAACTGGAGGTGACGGGTGATCAGCGCGGCGGGCAGCTCCTCGCCGTCCGCGTCCTCCCGGCCCGTGACGACGCCCTGCGGGACGACGGCGGGCATCCCGATGCGCTGCAGGTCGCGCAGCATCCGGTACTCCCGGAACGCGATGTCGTCCTGGGTCTCCTTGACCGCGTAGACGCTGGCGCCGAGCCGCACGATCCGCACCACGTGGCGCGACAGTCCGCGTGGCAGGGGTACGACGACGTCGTCCGGCCATTCCTCGAGCGGGGTGTCCCACGGCAGCGTGAGGATGGCCGGGTCGGGCCGGCTGGCGACGATCCGCATGGCCATGGGGTGACCGTAGCCCCTACGTCATGGATTGTGCGGGTTCGGACCCGCAATCCTCATGACGCCAGCGTCCAGACGTCCACCCGCGGGCCCTCGGTGGCCGGCACCTCGATGCCGCCGCCCGAGGCAGGGAGGTCCGCGCCGCCCGGCTCCGACCCGAACACGTGCGTGCCGGGGCCGAGCGGCAGGGTGAACGCGCCGGCGGCCGAGCGCCGGGCCACGACCAGGACGGACTCCGTCTCGAGCTCGCGCACGAAGGCGATGGTGTCGGCGTCGACGTGGGCCCAGCGCAGACCTCCGCGCCGCAGCGACGGGTGCGCGCGGCGCACCCGGGCCAGGTCGGCGTACGCCGCGAGGGTGGTGCGGTCCCACTGCTCGGGCCGGTCCCACGGCATGGGGCGGCGTGCGTCCTCGCCGTTGACGCCCTCGAGGCCGATCTCGTCGCCGGCGAAGAGCATCGGCACCCCGGGCAGCGTGAACTGCAGCCCGGCCGCCACGCGGTGCACGGCGGCGTCGCCGCCGACGACGGTGCGGATCCGGGCCGAGTCGTGCGAGCCGAGGATGTTCCAGCTCGACGACGTGGCCCGCCAGCCGAGGGTGCCCTGCCACGCGCGGAACGTGTCGACCACCGCGCCACCGTCGCGACGGGGCACCGGGACGGGGCGGCCGAAGGGACGCGCGGGCGAGGCCGGGTCGCGCAGCCACGACCACACCGGCCAGGAGAAGCCGGAGTAGTTCATGGTGCCGTGCCAGCCGTCACCGTCGACGTCCCCGGTGGCGTCGTGGTTGTGCTCCCCGATGACCCACGGGTCCGTGCGCAGCTCGGCGGCGGTGGCGCGCACGGCGCGGGCCACCTCGTGGGCCACGTCCGTGGCGCCCAGCCGGCCGGTCATGTTGGCGACGTCGATGCGCCAGCCGTCCACGTCGTAGGGCGGGCGCAGCCACCGCCCGACCACCGAGTGCGGGCCCTCGACCATCGCGTGCCGCACGTCGAGGTTGGCGTGGTTGATCTTCGGCAGCGTGCCGTGGCCCATCCAGCAGGCGTAGGTGCCGTCGTCGTCGAAGTAGTAGAAGGACCGGTGCGGGTCGTCGGGGTCGTCGACGGCCGAGAGGAACCACTCGTGCGTGTCGCCGGTGTGGTTGGTGGTGAGGTCACCCAGGATCCGCCAGCCGCGGGCGTGGACCGCGGTGCTCAGCCGGGTGTACGCCTCGTCGCCGCCGAGCAGCGGGTCGACCTCGGTGAAGGTCGTCGCGTTGTAGCGGTGGTTGCTCTCGCCGGGGAAGACCGGCGTCGTGTAGACGACGTCCGCGCCGACCTCCGCGATGTGGTCGAGGTGCTCGGTGATGCCGTCGAGGTCGCCGCCGAACAGCTGCATCGGCGTGCCGGGGTCGTGGCCCTCGAAGGCCACCTCGTCGTCCCACGCGGCGGCGAGGGCCCAGTCGGGGACCTCCCTCTCGTCGGCGGCCGCCGACCGGGCGAACCGGTCCGGGAAGACCTGGTAGACGACACCGTCTCGGCCCCAGTCGGGCGCCGAGGGGTAGGCGGACAGCCGGAAGTCGGCGGCGTCGGGCACGTCGTGGCCGACGATCCCCGAGCCCGTGAGCCACTCCTGGTCGTGCTGCCCGTCCGGCAGGGCGCGGACCAGGAGGAAGCGGTAGTGCGTCACCGGGTTGTGCACCGGCAGCTCGGCCGCCCACCACACCACGTCGCCCACGGTGGTCGAGGTCGTCGGGTGGAAGACCGGCTCCGCGTCGTACGTCGTCCGCAGCCAGATCGCGTCCACCGGGTCGTCGGCGCTGGTGCGCACGCGCACGGTCACCGTGTCGCCCAGGGCGGGCGCCTCGTCGGACACGTAGAGCGGGGAGCCGTCGTGGTGGGGGAGGTGGAGGAGGCTCACGGGGGTCATCCTCCCAGCACATCGCGACCTGACTAGGATTGCCGGGCTGCAGCAGCACGCCGCGTTAGCTCAGGGGTAGAGCACCAATCTTGTAAATTGGGTTGCGAGAGTTCGAATCTCTCACGCGGCTCGAGTGTCGGTGCCCCGTTCTAGGGTCTCGACATGGCCTGCCTCGGGTGCGGCGCCGCCCTCACGAAGCGGCACCAGAAGGTGTTCTGCAGCAACCGCTGCCAGCGCGCAATGGAGCGTCGTCGCAACGTCGAGCGGTGGCTCGAGACCGGCATCGCCCAGGTCGGTAGCGGAGTGGGTCACTACATTCGCGCCTACCTGCTCGACGAGCAGGGCAATGCGTGCGCGCTTTGCGGATGCCCGACGCCCTGGCAGGGGGCCGAACTCCGGCTGATCCTCGACCACGTCGACGGCGACGCAAGCAACAATCGTCGGGAGAACCTCCGACTGGTCTGTCCCAACTGCGACTCCCAGCTGCCGACCTTCAAGGCACGCAACCGCGGAGATGGCCGGGCGTGGCGACGACAGCGCTACGCCGACGGCAAGTCCTACTAGCGGACCTGCGCGACCTCGAACTCGCAGGCAGGGGCGGCGATGGCGTCCTGCGCCGCGATCAGGCGGAGCTCGCGCTCGCCGGAGTCGAGGGTCTCCTTGAGCACCGCGAAGACCGAGGACGCGGTCCGGGCGAGGGCGTCGGCCGGGGAGTCGGTGTCCTTCAGGTGCGCGGTGAAGAGGGCCGCGGTGATGTCGCCGGATCCGTTGGCCTTCATCGGCAGGCGCGGCGTGGCGACGAGCCAGGCGCCGTCCTCGGTGACGGCGAGCATCTCGATCGCGTCGTCGGGCGCGCCGTCACGGTCCACCGAGGTCACCAGGACCGTCGCCGGTCCGAGGTCGCGCACCTCGTCGACGGCGGACAGGATGTCCTCGAGGGAGGACGGGCCTCCGAGCGACTCGCGGTCGGTGATGAAGCCCAGCTCGAACTGGTTCGGCGTCAGCACGTCGGCGACCGGGATGACCGTGGAGCGGTACTTCGGTGGGATCGCCGGGTTCACGAAGCAGCCCGACGTCGCGTTGCCCATGACCGGGTCGCAGGTGTACGTCGCCCCCGGGTTGGCCGCCTTCACCTGCGCGACGGCGTCGGCGATGACGTCCGCGATCTCCGGCGACCCCTGGTAGCCCGAGAGCACGGCGTCACAGGTCTCGAAGGCGCCACGCTCGCTGATGCCCGTGATCACCGCGGCGACGTCCTCGGCCGCGATCAGCGGCCCCCGCCACGCGCCGTACCCGGTGTGGTTGGAGAAGTTCACCGTCAGCACCGGCCACACCTCGTGGCCGAGGCGCTGGAGCGGGAAGACGGCTGCGGAGTTGCCGACGTGGCCGTAGGCGACGTGGGACTGGATCGAGAGGACGCGCACGGACCGACACTAGCCCCGAGGGTCAGGCGACCTGGAGAGACCTCTTGGACAGCCCCATCCAGTAGCCGTCGATGACCTGGGTGCCGGGCTCGTCGGCGGCCCTCGCCGCACCGAGGGTGACGAAGAGCGGGATGTAGTGCTCCACGGTCGGGTGGGCGTAGGGCATGCCGGGCGCCTTCGACCTGTAGTCGGCCAGGGTGTCGACGTCGCCGCGCGACAGCGCCTCGGCGGCCCACAGGTCGAAGTCCTTCGACCAGCCGGGGGCAGCGGCGTCGATGCTCCAGTCCTTGAGGAACGGCAGCCCGTGGGTGAGGAAGCCCGAGCCGATGATGAGGACGCCCTCGTCGCGCAGCGGACGCAGGCGCTCGCCGAGCTTCATCAGGCGGTGCGGGTCGCTGGTGGGCAGGGACATCTGCAGCACCGGGATGTCGGCCTTGGGGTACATGATCTTCAGCGGCACCCAGGCGCCGTGGTCGAGGCCGCGCGACGCGTGCTGGTGGACCGGCTCGCTGTCGGGCATCATCGCCGCGACCCGCTGGGCCAGCGCCGTGGCGTCCGGCGTCTCGTAGGTCATCTGGTAGTACTTCGGCGCGAACCCACCGAAGTCGTAGACCAGCGGCGCGTGGCTCGCGGTGAGGCTGACCGGGGCCGACTCCCAGTGGGCGCTCACGATGAGGATGGCCTTCGGGCGGGGGAGGTCCTTGGCCCAGGCAGCCAGCTGCCCCGACCAGATGGGGTCGTCGAGGAGCGGCGGCGCACCGTGGCCGATGTAGAGGGCAGGCATCGAAGTGTTCATGACATCCTCAATAGTACAGATTTCAATTATATTCCGGCAGCTGCCAGTCCACCGGGCTCCCATCCTGCTCCTCCAGCAGCCGGTTGACCCGGCTGAAGGGCTGTGAGCCGAAGAATCCCCGGCGTGCGCTCAACGGCGACGGGTGCGGGGACTCGACCGACGGGATCGGTCCGAGCAGCGGCTTGAGCGACTGCGCGTGGCGCCCCCAGAGGATCGCGGCGCACGGGCCGCCGCGCTCGGCGAGCGCGACGATCGCCCGCTCCGTGATCGCCTCCCAGCCCTTGCCCTGGTGGCTGTTGGAGTCGCCGGGTCGAACGGTGAGGCACCTGTTGAGCAGCATCACGCCCTGGTCGGCCCAGGCCGACAGGTCCCCGTGCCGGGGCGGGACGATGCCGAGGTCGTCGCGCAGCTCGACGTAGATGTTGACCAGGCTCGGCGGCAGGGGCCACACGTGCCGCTCCACGGCGAAGCTGAGCCCGATCGGGTGGGTCGGGTTCGGGTAGGGGTCCTGCCCCACGACGAGCACGCGTACGTCGGCGAGCGGGCGCCGGAACGCCCGGAAGACCAAGTCCCCCTCCGGCTGGTAGCCGCGGCCGGCAGCCACCTCCTCGCGCAGGAACCGGCCCATCGCGGCGATGCGGTCGTCCACCGGGGCGAGGGCCTCGGCCCAGTCGGGCGCGACCAGGCCCTTCTCGACGAGTCCGGCGAGCGCGCTCACGCCGGCTCCTCCGCCGTGGCCCTGATCTTTGCCGCACCGGACCTGGGCCACCGGGGGCTCGAGGCCGGATGGGTCCTGCTGTTCTTCGTGCTGGCCGCGTCGGCGTACGCGTTCTTCCGCCGGACGCCCCGGGGCAGCCGCGCGGGCGCGAGGTCCGTCGTCATGGGCCGAACTCTAGGGCCGCCACCCTGGCGGTGCGTGTCGTCGCTCGACCCTGGCGGCATACGACGTCGATGTCGCTGACCCTGGCGGCATACGACGTGCCGATCGTCGCCGGGGATGTCGTGTGCCGCCACCCTCGTGGGAACGGATGTCGTACGCCGCCACGGTGGCGGCCGGGACCGTGTCGTCGCTCGACCCTGGCGGCATGTGACCCTGGTGCCGCTGACCCTGGCGGCATACGACGTGCCGATCGTCGCCGGGGATGTCGTGTGCCGCCACCCTCGTGGGACGGATGTCGTACGCCGCCACGGTGGATGCCGGGATCGTCCCGCTCAGCGCCCCAACGACCGCGAGCCTGCCGACCCGTAGCGCCGGGTCGGGTTGGACCCGATCGTGCCGGCCGAGGCCGCCTTCCTCGCCGGGGCCTTCCTGGCCGGCGCCTTCTTCGCAGCGGCGGTCTTCTTCGGAGCCGTGGCCTTCTTCGCAGCGGCGGTCTTCTTCGCCGGGGCAGCCTTCTTCGCAGGCGCCTTCCGGGCGGCCTTCACCGGCGCCTGGCCCGACCACTGGGCGACCCACTCGTCGATGACGGTCCAGGTCGTCCCGCGGGCGGCCCGTCCCGTGAGCATCCCGAGGTGTCCGCCGGGCACGATCTCGAAGCGCACCTCCCGGGACCCGGTCAGCAGCGGCACCACCGCGCGTACGGCGGGGAGCGGGGCGATGCCGTCGGTGTTGCCGGCGAAGACCAGCACCGGCACGGTGATGTCGGCGAGGTCGACCGTGCGGTCGCCGAGCGGCATCCGGCCCTTCGCGAGGGCGTTGCCCTTGACGAACCGGTGGTAGAGCTGGCCGAAGGTGCGACCGGGGTAGGCGGTCATGTTGGACATGAAGCGGGTGACCGCTTCCATCTGCGCGAGGTAGTCGGTGTCGTCGAGGTGGGTGAGCACCGCCAGCGGCTTGGTGACGACCTTCTGCGCGCTCGCGGCGGTGAAGGCCCAGTTGACGAGCGGCGTCGGAACCCCGCCCAGCACCCGATAGGCCCGGGTGATCGCTCCCGTGCCCTGGGTCAGGTTGAGCAGTGGACGGACCGGTGCGACCAGCGGCACCTTGGTCACGTCCACGGGGGAGCCGATGACCGTGAGCGAGGCGATCGGGAGGTCCTGGCGGTCGGCCGCGACGAGCAGGGCGAAGATCCCGCCGAGGCTCCAGCCGACGAGGTGCACGCCGCGACCACCGGAGTGCTCGTGCACGGTCCGGATCGCCTCGGGCAGGACCTCGTCGACCCAGTGCTCCACGCCGAGCGCACGGTTCTTGAACGACACCTGGCCGTACTCGACGAGGTAGGTCGGACGCCCCTGCGTCACCAGGTGCTCGACCAGGGAGCAGTCGCGGCGCAGGTCGAAGCACAGCGCGGGGGCGGCCAGCGGCGTCACGAGCAGCACCGGGTCGCCGGTCTCCTCGACGTCCTTGGCCGGCCGGTAGTGGTAGACCTCGCGCAGCTCCCCGTCGTCGATCAGCGTCCGCGGCATCGGCCGCAGGTCGGCCAGCCCGCCGTAGAGCAAGGTGTGGGCGACATTTCCGGCCGCCGAGACCACCTGGTCGGGCTTGGGGATCAGGTCCATGGAAAGAAATCTACGGGCAGGTGCATCCGGGCGGGCGGTTCGTCCGGAGAAGAGGTCGACAGGGCACCACCAGGAGCCCCCCGATGGAAGGACCTCCCATGAAGCGACGCGTACCTGCCCTCCTCGCCGCCTCGGCCCTCGCGCTCGGTGCCGTGCAGGCGACCGCCCCCGCCGCCAGCGCCAAGGCCGTCGGGGAGGAGAGCCTCGCCGGTCTGCTGACGTCGGACGGCAACACGTTCGACAAGAACCGCAACGACTTCGACATCGTGACCGAGGCCGCCCTGGCCGTGGTCGGCGCGAAGCCCGGCTCCCCGGTCGGCGTGCTGGCCGACGGCACGAAGCGCGCCACGGTCTTCGCGCCCACCGACCAGGCCTTCCGCCTGCTGCTCGAGGACCTCACGGGCAAGACGGTCAGGAGCGAGAAGAAGATCTTCGACTCCCTCGTCGAGCGCGCCGGTGTCGACACCATCGAGACCGTGCTGCTCTACCACGTGGTCGCCGGCAAGACGCTGACGAGCGGCAAGGTGCTCAAGGCCGACGGCGCTCGGCTGACCACCGCCCAGGGTGGCAAGGTCAGGGTCGACATCCGCAAGAAGCCCTCGCTGAGCATCACGCTCAAGGACCGGGACAAGAACGACCGCGACCCGAAGGTCATCCTGAAGGCCATCGACCTCAACAAGGGCAACAAGCAGGTCGCCCACGGGATCGACCGGGTGCTGCGCCCGATCGACCTCTGAGGTCCGGCAGGCAGCGACAGGTACGACGGGTGGGGAGCGCCGATGACCGTGATCGCGCTCCCCACCCGCAGGCCCCGCCGGTACGGTGGCGCCGTGACCAGCGGGTTGAGGGAGTCCGAGGAGGACCAGGGCGACGTCGTCCGGTCCCTCGCTGCCCGCCTTGTCGAGGGTGACGAGACCGCGCTGGAAGCGGTGTACGACCGCTGGTCGGCGCTCGTCCACACCTACGCGCTGCGCGCCCTCCAGGACGTGCACGACGCAGAGGAGGTCACCCAGCAGGTCTTCATCAGCGCGTGGCGCAGCCGCCACACGCTGACGCCGAGCCCGGCTGCCCTCCCCGCCTGGCTCATCGGCATCGCCCGCCACAAGGTGGCCGACGTCCGGGCCGCCCGTGCCCGCGACGCCGAGCGGGTGGCCGCGGCGGCCGCCGTGCCCGGTGCCCTGGAGGCCGACACCTCGGCCGCGGACGAGGAGATCGCCGACCGGCTCGTCGTGCGCCAGGCCGTCGAGGAGCTCCCCGACCCGCGTCGCACGATCCTGTTCCTGGCCTTCTGGGAGGAGCGCAGCCACGCAGAGATCGCCGAGACGGTCGGACTGCCTCTCGGCACCGTCAAGAGCCACGTCCGCCGGGGCCTGGTCAAGCTCCACCAACAGCTCGAGGGGGTGCGTCATGAGTCACGGTGACCTCACTGACCACGTGGACCTCGACCGGCTGGCCGCACTCGCCCTCGACCCCACCGAGGGATCGGAGGACGAGCGGGCCCACGTCGGGTCCTGCCAGGACTGTGCTGCCGCACTGGCCGCGCTCGTCGACGTACGCCGTCTCGCCGGCGCCGAGGCGCTGGTGCCCGCACCGGCGGGCGTGCGCGAGCGGGTGCTGGAGGAGGTCCGCGCGACTCGTCCCGAGCTCGCGCAGCCGGTGCCGCTGCCGACGCGAGCCGACCGCCCGCGCCGCGGCGTCCCCGCCTGGGCGGCTGCTGCTGCCGCCGCCGTCGCGCTCGTGGCCGGGCTCGGCCTCGGCCGGCTGACCGTCGCCGAGCCCGGGTCCCCGGGTCGTCAGGACCCCGGCTCGGTCGTGGCGGCGGCCGACCTCACCGCGCTCGACAGCGACGCCGACCGCGGCGTCGCCAGCGCCGTACGGGACGACGGCACCCTCACCCTGCGGGTCAAGGCCCGTGAGCTCGGCGACGAGGACGGGTTCCACGAGGTGTGGCTGATCAACGTCGACGGCACCCGCATGGTCGCGCTGGGCGTGCTCGCCGAGGGCGACACCGGTGAGTTCCAGGTCCCGCAGGGGCTCATCGACGAGGGCTACCGGATCGTCGACATCTCGGTGGAGCCCGACGACGGCGACCCGACCCACTCGGGCGTCAGCCTCGCGCGGGGCGAGCTGGCCTGACCCCGCCCCGAGGGAGGGAGCGTCCTCGACAAGCCGCGTCCCGGGGGCTAGGAACGTGGCATGAGGTGGAGGTACGCGATTCTCGGAGGGACCGCCGTCGCCGGCGCCGCGACGACGGCCTACGACCTGGTCCAGCGCAAGCACGCGATCCTGCGCAACTTCCCGATCGTCGGGCACGGCAGGTTCTTGGTCGAGAAGTTCGGTCCCGAGCTCCGGCAGTACATCGTCACGAGCAACGACGAGGAGCGGCCCTTCAGCCGTGACCAGCGCCGCTGGGTCTACGCCAGCTCCAAGCTGGAGAACAACTACTTCGGCTTCGGCACCGACAACGACGTCGAGCAGGTCGAGGGCTACCCCGTCATCAAGCACCGCACGTTCACCGGACCGGGCGCCGCCACGATGCCGCACGCGCAGGAGGAGATCGTCCTGCCCTGCGCCAAGGTGATGGGGGAGGCGAGAGGACGTACGCACGCCTTCCGGCCCGGCTCGGTCGTGAACATCTCGGGGATGAGCTTCGGGTCCCTGTCGGGCAAGGCCATCGAGTCGCTCAACAAGGGCGCCGCGATGACCGGCTGCCTGCAGAACACCGGGGAGGGTGCTCTGTCCACCCACCACCGCCACGGCGGCGACATCGTGTTCCAGATCGGCACGTCCTACTTCGGCTGCCGCGACGAGCACGGCCGGTTCGACATGGGCAGGCTCGTGGACCTCGTCCAGTCGGCGCCGGTGCGCGCGATCGAGATCAAGCTGAGCCAGGGCGCCAAGCCCGGCCTCGGCGGCATGCTGCCAGGAGAGAAGGTCAGCCGGGAGATCGCCGAGATCCGCGGCATCCCAGAGGGCGAGGACTGCGCCTCGCCGAGCCGGCACGCGGTCTTCTCCGACGTCGACTCGATGCTCGACTTCGTCGAGCGCGTCGCCCAGGCGACCGGCCTGCCGGTGGGCATCAAGTCGGCCGTCGGCAACCTCACCATGTGGGACGAGCTGACCGAGCAGATGTCGCGCGGCGGCCGAGGCGTCGACTTCGTCAACATCGACGGCGGCGAGGGCGGCACCGGCGCCGCGCCGATGATCTTCGCGGACTCCGTGGCCTACCCGTTCCGGATCGCCTTCTCCGAGGTCTACCGCCGCTTCGCCGAGGCGGGGCTCACCGACGACGTGGTCTTCGTGGGCGCCGGGAAGCTGGGCATCCCGGAGAACGCCATCGTCGCCTTCGCCCTCGGTGTGGACATGGTCAACGTCGGCCGCGAGGCGATGATGTCGATCGGCTGCATCCAGGCGCAGAAGTGCCACACCGACCACTGCCCGGTGGGGGTGGCCACCCAGAATCCGCGCTACACCCGCGGCCTCGACGTCAGCCTCAAGAGCGTCCGGGCCGCCAACTACATCCGGTCCCTGCGGCGCGACCTGCTCAAGGTGTCCGAGGCGATCGGCGTGGTGCACCCGGGGCTGATCGCACCGAAGGACGTCGACCTCGTGACCGGCACCCGCTCCGCGGTCGGGCTCGCGGAGGCCTACGGCTACGACCCCGGCTGGCAGCGGCTCGCGCCGCGGCTGGTGAAGGAGATCGAGGCGATCATGATGGCCCAGGACGCGACGGACGAGGTGCCAGCAGAGGCCAACCCCTGACTGACCCGCCGGGCCGTCAGCCCGAGCGCGGGCGTCGTACGGTCTTGTCGTGGTGCTCGGGCAGCGTCCTGAGCTCCTCGAGGAAGTCGCGGGCCCACTTGGACACGTCGTTGGCCACCACCGTCTTGCGCATGGCGCGCATCCGACGCCCGGTCTCCTTCTGGTCGGCGGCGTAGGCCTCGAGCAGCGCCGACTTCATCCCGTCGATGTCGTAGGGGTTGACCAGCCAGGCCTGCCGCAGCTCCTGCGCGGCACCGGCGAACTCCGAGAGCACCAGGGCGCCGCCGTTGTCGAAGCGGCAGGCGACGTACTCCTTGGCGACGAGGTTCATGCCGTCGCGGAACGGGGTCACCACCATGACGTCGGCGGCGCGGTAGAGCGCCGCCATCTCCTCGCGGGGGTGCGAGGTGTGCAGGTAGGAGATCGCCGGACGACCGATGCGACCGTGGTCGCCGTTGATCCGACCCACCAGCATCTCGATCTCGTCGCGGAGGATCCGGTACTGCTCGACCCGTTCGCGCGACGGCGTGGCGACCTGCACGAAGACGGCGTCCTCGACGTCGAGCTTGCCGTCGCGCACGAGCTCGCCGAAGGCGCGGAGGCGGGAGTAGATGCCCTTGGTGTAGTCGAGCCGGTCGACGCCCAGGAAGATCCGCCTCGGGTTGCCCAGTGCGTCGCGGATCTCTGCGGCCCGCTTGGCCACGCCCTCCGACCGCGCGAGCTCCTCGAAGCCGGCGGTGTCGATCGAGATGGGAAAGGCGGTGGCCTTCACCGGACGACCGTCGGGCAGGTAGATCGTGTCGCGGTGCGTCTTGTGGCCCACGCGGCTGCGCACCAGGCGTACGAAGTTGGCGGCCGCGCCGGGGAGCTGGAAGCCGATGAGGTCGGCGCCGAGCAGGCCCTCGAGGATCTGCCGGCGCCACGGCAGCTGCGAGAACAGCTCGGCGGGCGGGAACGGGATGTGGAGGTAGAAGCCGATGCGCAGGTCGGGCCGCTTCTCGCGCAGCATCTGCGGCACCAGCTGGAGCTGGTAGTCCTGCACCCACACCGTTGCGTGGTCGGCGGCCACCTCGGCCGCCTTGTCGGCGAACCGCTGGTTGACCCTGACGTAGGACTCCCACCACTCACGGTGGAACTCCGGCTTGGCGATCACGTCGTGGTAGAGCGGCCAGAGGGTGCCGTTGGAGAACCCCTCGTAGAACTCCTCGACCTCCGCGGCGCTCAGCGAGACCGGCACCAGGGACAGCCCGTCCTCGACGAACGGCTCGAACTCCTCGTCGTCAGCAGACCCGGGCCACCCGATCCAGGCGCCGTCGTTGGCCCGGAGCACGGGCTCGAGCGCCGTGACGAGCCCGCCGGGGGAGGTGCGCCAGGCGTCCGAGCCGTCGGGCAGGCGCACCCGGTCCACGGGCAGCCGGTTGGCCACGATCACGAGGTCTGCCTTCGGCTGTGGGCTCACGCGGCAACCCTAACGAGGCCCTGTGAGGAGCAGATCACCCCGCGGTGTCCCAGTCCCGAACTTCCGCGGGTTTGTCCAGACGACTCGCCGGAGGCGAATGACATCGTTGTCGTTCGTCGCATAGACTCCCCCCCAGTTCCCCCGGTCACGGGGGGATGTGGGGTCGAGGAGGAGATGGCAGATGGACGCCGCCAAGCACATCGCAGCCGAGCAGGAGATTGCTGCCGGGCTGAGCCAGCGCGACCGTGACATCCTCGAGTTCGAGCGTCACTGGTGGAAGTACGCCGGCGCCAAGGAGCAGGCCGTCCGCGAGAAGTTCGACATGTCATCGACCCGCTACTACCAGGTCCTCAACGCCCTCATCGACCGCCCCGAGGCCCTCGAGGCCGACCCGCTGCTCGTGCGCCGCCTCCGCCGGCTGCGCGCGTCCCGCCAGCGCCAGCGCTCCGCCCGCCGTCTCGGCTTCGAGATCTGACACTGCGAGATCCGACCACTACTCACGATTGGCTCTTCCCCATGGCCTCCTTCCCCAGTCCTGGCCGTCGTCCTCTCCGCGCTCGTCGTGACGAGCGCGGGGTGGCCTTCCCCTCGCCCGTCGTGATGCTGTCGGTGCTCGCGGTCGCCATGGCCTCGATCACCTTCGTCGCGACCCGTGACGAAGCGCCCACCGAGCGCCGCGTCGACACCGCCACCATCGCCAGCGCCGACCAGACGCCGGCGGCCACGCCGGACGCGACCCCGACCCCCGAGCCGAAGCCGGAGCCCAAGCCCAAGCCGCAGGTCAAGCGCGGCGAGGTCTACGTCGAGGTCTTCAACAACTCCGGCATCAAGGGCCTGGCCGCCAGCACGGCCGCCAAGGCGACCGGCGTCGGCTGGGCCGTCGTCGGCGAGGACAACTGGTACGGCGTCATCCCGACCACGACCGTCTACTTCCCGCCGCGGCTCAAGGCGGCCGGCAAGCAGCTGGCCCTCGACCTCGGCATCAAGCGCACCGCGCCCGCCGTGGGGGTCATGAAGCGCGACCGGCTGACGATCATCCTCACCACCGACGCTCCTCAGTGAGCTGCTGACCCGGGACGGTTCGCCGGTCCGAGCCGGCGCGTGGTTGGCTGCACCCATGGAGTTCACCTCCGACGACGCGCGCGCCCACTACGACGCCCTCCGGGACGTCCTCGACGGAGTGGTCGTCGGGCTCGACTTCGACGGCACGCTGTCGCCGGTGGTCGACGACCCCGAGGCGGCACGCCTGCACCCCGGTGCGCCCGGTGCGCTGCTGGAGCTCGCCGAGGTGGTGCGCGCGGTCGCCGTGATCACCGGCCGCCCGGCCCGGCAGGCCATCGCGATGGGCGACCTCGACGCGCTCGGCAACGCGATGCTCGACCGCGGCGCCGAGCTGTTCGTCTTCGGCCAGTACGGCAACGAGCGCTGGTCGGCGACCGAGCAGCGGATCCGCTCGCCGCGCCCGCCCGCCGGGTTGGCGAGCTTCGAGCGGGAGCTCCCGGCTGTGCTGCGCAAGGCCGACGCCGCGGACGCCTTCGTCGAGGAGAAGGGGCTCGCCGTCGCCGTGCACACCCGTCGCATGGCCGACCCCACAGGTGCCTTCGAGCGGTTGACCGCTCCCATCGCCTCGCTCGCGGAGCGTCACCACCTCAGCGTCGAGCCCGGTCGCAACGTCATCGAGATCCGCTCCGGCGACATGCACAAGGGCCACGCCGTGCGTGCCTTCGTGGCCGAGCAGGAGGCCACGGGTGTCGTCTTCTGCGGCGACGACCTGGGTGACGTCGAGGCCTTCGAGGCCGTGCGCGAGCTCCGCGACGAGGGCCTGCCCGGCCTGGTCGTCTGCTCCGCCTCCACCGAGCAGCCCGACCTCGTCGAGCTCGCCGACGTGGTCGTGGACGGTCCGGCCGGTGTCGTCGAGCTGCTCGGCGGACTGGGCCTGCGCCGCTGACCCCCCGGCCCTCCGCGAGGCCATCCAGATCGTGGACGCGGTGTGCGCATCGTGAGACGCCGCGCCTAGGCTGGTCCTGCTCATCACGAGGGACTGAGGGAACGGCCCGTCGAAGTCCCGGCAACCACCCATGAGCCTCCTGTCCGGAATCGTCCGGCAGTCATGGGAGCAGGTGCCAAATCCGGCCCACGCGAGAGTCGCGGGGACAGATGAGAAGGAGGACTTCATGAGCACCCTGTTGGACGAGAACACCACCGCAACGCCGAAGAAGGGGCTCCGCGAGGGCGCGTTCGGCAACGCGAGGGCGCTGGCCTGCCGCGAGTGCGGGCACGAGGTCGTCCTCGGCCCGTCGTACGCCTGTCCCGAGTGTTTCGGGCCACTGGAGGTGGCCTACGACTTCCCGGCCGTGACCCGTGCGGAGATCGCCGCCGGGCCCCCCAACATCTGGCGCTACAAGGCGCTGCTGCCCGTCCCCGACGACATCGAGCAGAGCCCCAACACCGAGCCCGGCTTCACCCGGCTGCTCAAGGCCCACAACCTCGGCCGCGAGCTCGGCATCGACAACCTCTGGGTCAAGGACGACTCCACCAACCCGACCAACTCCTTCAAGGACCGCGTCGTCGCGTGCGCCCTCAGTGCGGCCCGCGAGCTCGACGCCAAGGTCTTCGCCTGCCCCTCCACGGGCAACCTGGCCAACGCGGTCGCCGCAGCCGGCGCCCGGGCCGGCATCACGACGGTCGTCTTCATCCCGAGCGACCTCGAGAAGCCCAAGCAGGTCAACTCGGCCGTCTACACCGACCGCCTCGTGGCCGTCGACGGCAACTACGACGACGTCAACAAGCTCGCCTCCGAGATCGCCGGCGAGGAGGAGGGCTGGGCGTTCGTCAACGTCAACGTGCGCCCCTTCTACGCCGAGGGCTCCAAGACCCTGGGCTACGAGATCGCCGAGCAGCTCGGCTGGCGCCTGCCCGACCAGATCGTCATCCCGGTCGCGTCCGGCTCCCAGCTCACCAAGGTCGACAAGGCCTTCCAGGAGCTGATCAAGCTCGGCCTCGTGGAGGACAAGCCCTACAAGGTCTTCGGCGCCCAGGCGACCGGCTGCTCGCCCGTGTCGGTGGCCTACAAGGCCGGCACCGACGCGATCCGCCCGGTCAAGCCCGACACCATCGCCAAGAGCCTCGCCATCGGCAACCCCGCCGACGGCATCTACGTCCTCGACATCTGCCGCCGCTCCGGCGGCGCGGTGGAGGACATCACCGACGACGAGGTCCGCGACGGCATCCTCCTGCTCGCCCGCACCGAGGGGATCTTCACCGAGACCGCCGGCGGCACCACGGTGGGCGTGCTCAAGAAGCTCGTCGACACCGGCCAGCTCGACACGTCGCTCGAGACGGTCGTCATCAACACCGGCATGGGCCTCAAGACCCTCGACGCGGTCGCCGACCGCGTCGGCCCCGCCGCCACCATCGCCCCCAGCTACGACGCCTTCGTGGCGTCCAACGTCCTCTGAGAGGGAAGATCACCCCATGGCTGTCTCTGTCCGGATCCCCACCATCCTGCGCACCTACACCGGCGGTGAGTCCGAGGTCAGCGCCGAGGGCGACACCCTGGCCGCCGTGCTCGACGACCTCGACGCGAGCTACTCGGGCATCAAGGGCCGCATCCTCGACGAGGCCGGTGCGCTGCGCCGGTTCGTCAACGTCTACGTCGGCAACGACGACGTACGCTTCCTCGACGAGCTCGCGACCCCCACGCCGGACGGCACCCAGATCTCGGTGATCCCCGCGGTCGCAGGCGGCTGACCTCGTCGCTGAGGCTCACGGGGCGCGTACGTCGACCACGGCGGCGTTGCCGCGACCGTCGATCCTGACCTCGGCCACCGCGCCGTCGCGCAGCAGGTCCTCGGCCGCAGCGGCCTCGTCCTGTGGCAGGAACCAGCTCTCGATGCCACAGCGGATCTGCCACGAGCGGTCGTCGCAGGCCAGGTAGGGACCGTCCGCGGGACGCTCCCGGCTCCAGTCGGAGGCGGCCCAGACGTCCCCCCGCTTCTCGAGCGTGATGAAGACGTCGCCCGACTCGCCGTCGTCCAGGGCGCCGAGGCCGGGCTCGACGAACGACCGGGAGTCGTCGTGGCGCAGGTCGGGGTAGTCCAGGGCGACGTAGGCCCCGCGGAACGGGTCCATCGGGTCGATCGGGGCGACCGACATGAGGTAGGTGTCGCCGGCGAGGCGGGCCGACAGCTGGGGGGCGACGCCCACACCGACCAGGGCCAGCTGGCTCACGGCGATGACGGCTGTGGTCACGGTGCGGTTCATCGGTCTGCTCCGTCGGTCGAGGTGGGGGAGTCGGTGTCGAGGGCGTGGGCCAGCTCGCGGCGGGCCCGGTCGAAGAGGAAGCCCGTCCCAAGGAACACCGTGCCGAGGACCACGAACAGCCAGGCGCCGGTGACGATCGGGGCGAACACGGCGAAGCTCTGGAAGGTCGTGAAGACGACCAGGCCGACCATCGCCATCCAGGTGAGCGGCGGGTGGTCGCGCACCGTGCCGAGCACGACGAGGCCGACGGCGAGGACGACGTAGGCGATGACCGAGACGGCTGCGTGGCCCCAGTCAGCAGCGTCCACCGACGACGTGTCGGTGCCCGTGGTCCAGAGCCCGATCAGCGTGGCGACCACCAGGACGACGATCGCGCCCAGGGGCTCGAGGGCGCGCAACCCGGGCCGGGTGGCGACGGCAGCTGCCGCTGCGACACCGGCGAGGACGAGCGCGACGACCAGCCAGGTGGTCCACACGATGCCGTCGCGGCCGACGTCGGGGATGGCGGCGGCGAACAACGCCAGCAGCGCCATCGCCCCACCGACCGTGCGCCAGGCCCACGCGTAGGCATCCAGCCGCTTGTCGTGCAGCACCGCCAGGCCCGAGGCCAGGACGGCGCCGGCACCGAAGAGCATCACCACGGTGAGCCCGTGGGGCGCGTCCCACAGCGGCTGCCAGAACCACCACACCGCGCCCGTCACGAGGCCGACGAAGAACGGCATGTAGGACCTGGTGAGGTAGCCGTGGAGCAGGGCGCCGACGGACCACAGTCCCACGAGCCGCGGCTCGTAGGCGGGGACCTGGAGGGACTGGGCGGCCTGGAAGATCACGGCACCCACGCCCAGCGCGGCCAGCAGGCGCCCGGCGCCCACCACGGGGGCGGACACCTTCCTGCTCGCCATGACCTCGCCACCGACGAGGAAGGCGAGCCACAGCGCGGTCACCGCGAGGAACCGGACGGTCGGGGTGAGCTGGTCCAGGTTGGCGGCGACGAGCCAGATCACGCCGATGCCGACGAAGCCGCCGCCGAGGGTGAGCAGCACCCGGCCGATGCTGAAGCGGGTGTGGGAGCCGGCGCTGTAGCGGGTCGAGATGCGCTCGGCCTGGTCCTCGCTGATGATGCCCTGCGAGGTCCAGTCGGCGACCTCCGAGCGCAGCCACGCGAGCTGGCGCGGCGGGACCGGGCGGGGTGCGACGGGCGCGGATGCGTTCATACGTCCAGCGTGACGCGTACCCACCGTGGTTGTGATGAGTACGACGACCCATGCGAGTAGTGCCGTTGGGCCATTCGACGCCCGCCCGTGCACGCGCGTTCAGGTGCGTGTGGTTGAAGGAGGGGGTGACGAGCAAGCACCTGGTCCGCGCCGGCCTGGCACTGACCGTAGTCGGCGGGCTGGCCGGCGCGACGGCGTACGGCACGCGCGAGCTGCTGCACCGCCAGGCCGCCCAGGCCCGGCGGGCGATCGGCAAGCCGCTGGGCGAGAGCGCGCCGGCGGGGGACCGTCACTACAAGAAGAAGTACGGCGAGCCCGTCGACCTGCTGGTGCTCGGCGACTCGATCGCCGCCGGGCTGGGCGCGGAGCGGGCCAAGCACACCCTCGGCGGCAGGCTGGCCCGCGGGGTCGCGAAGCGTGCGGGTCGCTCGGTGCGGCTGCGCACCGCAGCGGTCGTGGGCTCGGAGAGCAGCATGCTGGCCACCCAGCTCGCGTCGCTGCCGGGCTCGTACCGACCCGACGTGGCGGTCATCGTGGTCGGCGGCAACGACGTCACGCACCGCGTGCCGGTGGCCGACTCCGTCCGCCACCTGGTGGAGGCCGTCGACCACCTGCGCGCGCTCGGTTGCGAGGTGGTGGTCGGCACGTGCCCGGACCTCGGCGCGCTGCGGGCGGTCCCGCAACCCCTTCGGGCGCTCGGGTCACGGGCCTCGCGGCAGCTGGCGACGGCCCAGCGCGCAGCTGCCCTGGCGCACGGCGCGCGCGTGGTGTCGCTGGCCCACGTGGTCGGTCCGTTCTTCGTCACGAGCCCCGAGGAGATGTTCAGCCTGGACCGATTCCACCCCAGCGCCCGCGGCTACAAGCGCACGGCGAAGGCCGTGCTGCCCTCGGTGCTGGCGGCGCTCGGGGTGGTGCACGAGGTGCCGTTCGGGCACCACTCACCGGGGGTCGGTGGGTCAGGCTAGGGTTCGCGGGTGCGCACCACTGCTCGACGAGCCGGCGAAGCCGTCAAGAAGGCAGCCCAGAAGGCGAGCCGCATGCAGGCGGACCCCGCCCCGGAGCCGGTCCGGCCGGGCCCGGACCAGCAGAAGGCCGAGCGCCGCCGTCGGCTGCTGGCCAGCAACCTGACCGAGCTCGCGATCGAGTTCCGCACCGACAAGTGGGGCGTGCACAAGTACACCCCCCACTACGAGCGGCACCTCGAGCACCTGCGCCGCGAGTCCTTCACCCTGCTCGAGCTCGGCATCGGCGGCTACAAGAAACGCCGCAAGAGCGGTGCGTCCATGAAGATGTGGCGCTGGTTCTTCCCGAGGGCGACGATCGTCGGCCTCGACATCGAGGACAAGACGTGGCTCACCCGCGGGCACATCCACACCTACCTCGGTGACCAGACCGACCCGGAGATCCTGCACCGGATCATCGAGGAGCACGGGGCGCCGCTCGTCGTCATCGACGACGGGAGCCACATTCCGGCCCACGTCCGCGAGTCCTTCCGGATCCTCTTCCCGCTGCTGCCCGACGGCGGGATCTACTGCATCGAGGACACCCAGACCTCCTACTGGCCCGCCTGGGGCGGCGAGCTCGACCCGCGCGCGCCCGGCACGTCCATGGACCTGGTCAAGGACCTCATCGACGGCCTCAACCACGAGGAGTTCCTCGTGGAGGGCTACGAGCCGACCTACACCGACCAGTGGGTCAAGGCCGTGCACTGCTACCACAACCTCGTGATCATCGAGAAGGGCGACAACCGCGAGGGCACCAACCGCGACCGTGTCGCGCACGAGCTCTACGGCGCCTCCGAGCTCCCCACCGGGTCCGACTCGGAATGACGGTCCTCCTCGCGACCAGCGGCGACCTGCCGCAGGGCGAGCCCGGCGCGCCCGCGCTCGACGCCGTGCTGGCGGAGCGGGGCATCGACTTCGCCTGGGCGCGCTGGGACGACCCCGAGGTCGACTGGTCGGCCGCCGACCTGGTGGCGGTGCGCTCGACCTGGGACTACGTCACCCGCCACGTCGAGTTCCTGGCCTGGGCGTCCTCCCTCGACCAGGCGCGGCTGCTCAACGGGGCCGACGTGTTCGCGTGGAACCACGACAAGCGGTACCTGATGGACCTCGACGACCTGCCGAGCGTCCCCACGGTGTGGGTCACCAGCGCCACCCAGCTCGTGGGCGCGGTCGACGCGCTCGGCACGGCCGTCGTGAAGCCGGCCGTGGGTGCGGGCGGGCAGGGCCTCGCGGTGCTCCAGGCCGGTCTCGACGAGGACCAGGCGGCTCCGCACGTCGAGCGCGGCCCGGTCGTCGTGCAACCCCTCGTGGAGTCGGTGCACACCCGGGGCGAGGTCTCGGTCTACGTGCTCGACGGGCAGCTCACCCAGCGGTTCGACAAGCTCCCCGGCGCGGGCGACGTACGCGTCAACGAGGAGTACGGCGGCACCGTGCGGGCCGTGGAGACCGGTGACGTCGGCGACCTCGTGCTGCGGGCCTACGACGCCATGGGCGCGCGCTTCGGCCGTGCGATGGACTACCTCCGTGTCGACCTCCTGCAGTGGGAGGGCGACTGGGTGATCAGCGAGCTCGAGCTGATCGAGCCGGGGCTCTACCTCGACGTCTCGCCGGCCAACGCCGCCCCCTTCGCCGACCTGCTCCAGGCCCGGCTCGCCCGCAGCTGAGTGGCCGCCCGACGTTTGCACTCTCGGGGGTCGAGTGCTAAACATGAGGCTGGCACTCTCCTCATGAGAGTGACAACGACCCAGGTGACGCTGAGGTCTGCAGAAGCCGGCGTGAATGGATCGCCGGCGGAGCCGATCGTCCGTCGCGGGCAGCCCGCCTGGTGCACCCACAGAACTCACGTCGACAGGAATCGCGAAGAGTTATGCCGAAGCTGATTGCTTTCAACGAGGAGGCCCGCCGCGGCCTCGAGCGGGGTATGAACACCCTCGCCGACGCGGTCAAGGTCACCCTGGGCCCCAAGGGCCGCAACGTCGTCCTGGAGAAGAAGTGGGGCGCCCCCACGATCACCAACGACGGTGTCTCGATCGCCAAGGAGATCGAGCTGGAGGACCCCTACGAGAAGATCGGCGCCGAGCTGGTCAAGGAGGTCGCCAAGAAGACCGACGACGTCGCCGGTGACGGCACGACGACGGCCACCGTCCTCGCCCAGGCCATGGTGCGCGAGGGTCTGCGCAACGTCGCGGCCGGCGCCAACCCGATGGGTCTCAAGCGCGGCATCGAGGCCGCCGTCGCCGCCGTGTCCGAGCAGCTGCTCAGCATGGCCAAGGACGTCGAGACCAAGGAGCAGATCGCGTCCACCGCGTCGATCTCCGCCGCTGACACCACCGTCGGCGAGATCATCGCCGAGGCGATGGACAAGGTCGGCAAGGAAGGCGTCATCACCGTCGAGGAGTCCAACACCTTCGGGCTGGACCTCGAGCTGACCGAGGGCATGCGGTTCGACAAGGGCTACATCTCGGCCTACTTCGCCACCGACCTCGAGCGCATGGAGGCCGTGCTGGAGGACCCCTACGTCCTCATCGCCAACTCCAAGGTGTCGACGGTCAAGGACCTGCTGCCGCTGCTGGAGAAGGTCATGCAGTCCGGCAAGCCGCTGCTGATCATCGCCGAGGACGTCGACGGCGAGGCGCTGTCGACCCTGGTCGTGAACAAGATCAAGGGCACCTTCCGCTCCGTCGCCGTCAAGGCGCCGGGCTTCGGTGACCGCCGCAAGGCCATGCTGCAGGACATCGCGATCCTCACCGGCGGCCAGGTCATCTCCGAGGAGGTCGGCCTCAAGCTCGAGTCCGCCGGCCTGGAGCTGCTCGGCCAGGCCCGCAAGGTCGTCATCACCAAGGACGAGACCACCATCGTCGAGGGCGCCGGCGACCAGGGCCAGATCGAGGGCCGGGTCAACCAGATCCGTGCCGAGATCGAGAAGTCGGACTCCGACTACGACCGCGAGAAGCTCCAGGAGCGCCTCGCCAAGCTGGCCGGCGGCGTGGCCGTCATCAAGGTAGGCGCGGCCACCGAGGTCGAGCTCAAGGAGCGCAAGCACCGCATCGAGGACGCCGTCCGCAACGCCAAGGCTGCGGTCGAGGAGGGCATCGTCGCCGGCGGCGGCGTCGCGCTCGTCCAGGCCGGTGCCGAGGCCTTCGCCAAGCTCGAGCTGGTCGGCGACGAGGCCACTGGTGCCAACATCGTCAAGGTCGCCATCGAGGCCCCGCTCAAGCAGATCGCGATCAACGCCGGTCTCGAGGGTGGCGTCGTCTCGGAGAAGGTGCGCAACCTCGAGGCGGGTCACGGCCTCAACGCCGCGACCGGTGACTACGTCGACATGATCGCCGAGGGCATCATCGACCCGGCCAAGGTCACCCGCTCGGCGCTGCAGAACGCCGCGTCGATCGCCGCGCTGTTCCTCACCACCGAGGCCGTCGTGGCCGACAAGCCCGAGAAGGCGCCGGCCATGCCCGGCGGCGACATGGGCGGCATGGGCGGCATGGACTTCTGATCCGTCCCCCGCATCACCAGCAGGGCCTCCGCCTCCGGGCGGGGGCCCTGCTGCATTTCCTCCGGCGCCGAGGGGTTCCTGGTATGGACCAGCGGGCGCGTTCCTGCGCCGAATCGTGACCCCTGGCCCATGTTCAGTGCGCGATCGGAGGTCCTACTCTGAGTTCGCAACGCATTCCGTCGTCCCGAGCGTGGAGGAGGAAGCTGCATGACCACTCCGGCCGTCGAGCTGGTCGGCCTGACCAAGTCCTTCGGCAGCGTCACGGCCGTGGACGACCTCGACCTGCGCATCGACAACGGCGAGTTCTTCTCGATGCTGGGACCGAGCGGCTCGGGCAAGACCACCGTGCTGCGGATGATCGCCGGCTTCGAGCAGCCGACCGCGGGCCGGGTGATGCTCGACGGGGACGACGTCACCGAGCGGCCGCCGTTCGCCCGCGACGTCAACACGGTCTTCCAGGACTACGCGCTGTTCCCGCACATGGACGTGCTGACCAACGTGGAGTACGGCCTGCGGGTGAAGAAGGTGCCCGCGTCGCAGCGGCGGGAGCGCGCCATGGCCGCCCTCGAGTCCGTGCAGCTCGGACAGCTCGCCAGGCGTCGGCCCACCCAGCTCTCCGGCGGCCAGCGCCAGCGGGTCGCCCTCGCGAGGGCGCTGGTCAACCGGCCCAAGGTGCTCCTGCTCGACGAGCCCCTGGGCGCGCTGGACCTCAAGCTGCGCCGGGCGATGCAGCTCGAGCTCAAGGAGCTGCAGCGCGAGGTCGGCATCACCTTCGTGTTCGTGACCCACGACCAGGAGGAGGCGCTGACGATGAGCGACCGGATCGCCGTCTTCAGCGAGGGCCGGATCGAGCAGGTCGCGAGTCCCGCAGAGCTCTACGAGAACCCCCGCACCGCGTTCGTCGCCGGCTTCGTCGGCACCTCCAACCTGCTCACCGGTGAGGCCGCCCCTGCCGTGCTCGGGCGGGAAGGCACCTTCAGCATCCGTCCCGAGAAGATCCACCTCGACTCCGACGTCGAGTCGGGCAACACGACCGCCCGCGGGACGGTGGCCGACGTGGTCTACCTCGGCTCGGTCAACCACTACCTCGTCGAGCTCGACGCCGGCCCGACCCTCACCGTCCTGAAGCAGAACCTCCGCGACAGCACCGACCAGGCGATGGGCCTGCGCGGCCGGCAGGTCAAGGTCGGCTGGGCCGACGAGCACGTCATCGATCTCTCGGACCACCACCAGCAGTCCCAGCAGTCCCGGACAGAGGAGAAGTCATGAAGCAGACCACCAGGCTCGCCGCCACGTTCGCGGCGTTCGCACTCGCGCTCACCGGCTGCGGCACCTCCTCGGGCGACGGCAGCGGCGACGGGGGCGGCACGGGATCGGAGGAGCAGGGCGGCTTCACCGCCCCGGACATCCCGATGGCCGACGAGCTCGGGGACACCGAGGACAGCCTGAGCGTGCTCGCGTGGCCCGGCTACGCCGAGGACGGCTCCACGGACAAGTCCGTCGACTGGGTGACGCCCTTCGAGAAGGAGACCGGCTGCCAGGTGGACGTGAAGTACTTCGGCACCTCCGACGAGGCGGTCAACCTGATGAAGTCGGGTCAGTACGACGTCGTGTCCGCCTCGGGCGACGCCTCGCTCCGACTCGTCGCGGGCGGTGACGTGGCGCCGGTGAACACCGACCTGATCGACAACTACGCCGACGTCTGGTCGTTCCTCAACGACCGCGACTGGAACTCCGTGGACGGGCAGATGTACGGCGTGCCCCACGGCTACGGCGCCAACCTCCTGATGTACAACACCGAGGTCGTCACCCCGGCCCCGACGAGCTGGAGCGCGGTGTTCGACGGCGCGACCGACTACGCCGGCAAGGTGACGGCGTACGACTCGCCCATCTACATCGCCGACGCGGCGCTCTACCTCATGAAGACCCAGCCCGACCTGGGCATCGAGGACCCCTACTCCCTCGACGAGGACCAGCTGGCCGCCGCCGTCGACCTGCTGAAGAAGCAGCGCGAGAACGTCGGTGAGTACTGGTCGGACTACCTCAAGGAGATCCAGTCCTTCAAGACCGGCGACTCCGTGGTGGGCACCACCTGGCAGGTGATCGTCAACCTGGCCAAGGACGAGAAGGCCCCCGTCGAGGCGATCCTCCCCGAGGAGGGGGCGACCGGCTGGTCGGACACCTGGATGGTCTCGTCCAAGACCGACCACCCCAACTGCGCCTACGCCTGGCTCAACCACATCATCAGCCCCGAGGCGAACGCCGCGGTGGCCGAGTGGTTCGGCGAGGCACCGGCCAACGAGAAGGCGTGCGACCTCACCAGCAAGGGCTTCTGCGACACGTACCACGCAGGCGACGAGTCCTACGCCGAGCAGATCCACTACTGGACCACGCCCATCGAGCAGTGCTTGGACGGCCGCACGGACGTGACGTGCACGACGTACCAGGACTGGACGCAGGCCTGGACGGAGATCAAGGGCTGACGTGAGCCACCAGTCGCCGCAGGGGAGCGGTGCGGCATCCTCCCGAGCGGGGGTGCTGCACCGCCACCCCCGGCTGCGGCTGGGGCTGCTGCTCGGCCCGCCGATGCTGTGGCTGGGGGTGCTCTACCTCGGCTCGCTGGCGGCGCTGTTCATCACCTCGCTGTGGACCGTGGACGCCTTCGGGGGCAACATCCAGCGGATCTGGAACCTGGACAACTACCGCGACCTGTTCACCCTCGACGTCTACCGCACGATCACCGTCCGCACGATCCTCACCGCGGTGGCGGTGACGGTGATCGACGCCCTGCTGGCCTTCCCGATCGCGCTCTACATGGCCAAGGTGGCCTCGCCGCGGCTCCAGCGCGCGCTGGTCATCGCCGTGCTGACCCCGTTGTGGGCGTCGTACCTCGTCAAGGCCTACGCCTGGCGCGGCATGTTCGCGAGCGGCGGCCCCCTGGACGACCTCGGCCTCTCGCCCGGCTACGGCCTCGCCGCCACGGTGCTGACGCTGTCCTACCTGTGGCTGCCCTACATGATCCTGCCGATGTACGCCGGTCTCGAGCGGTTGCCGAACTCGCTGATCGAGGCCTCCGCGGACCTCGGCGCGACCACCCGCACCACCATGCGGCGCGTCGTGCTGCCGGTGCTCTTCCCGGCGGCCGTGGCGGGCTCGATCTTCACCTTCTCGCTGACCCTCGGCGACTACATCGCGGTGAAGATCGTCGGCGGGGCCAACCAGATGCTCGGCAACGTCGTCTACGACTCGTTCCTCACCGGCAACAACCTGCCGTTCGCGGCGGCCGTCGCGACGATCCCGGTCGTCGCGATGCTGGTCTACCTGGGCGCGGTGCGCCGGACAGGGGCGCTGGACTCCCTATGAGCGCGAGTGAGGACCGATGAGCTTCTCGAGGACGACCAGGGGCGTGCTGCTGGCCTTCACCGGGCTCGTGCTGCTCTTCATCCACGCGCCGCTCGCGCTGGTGGTGCTCAACTCGTTCAACACCTCGCGGACCTTCGAGTGGCCGCCACCGGGGTTCACGACCCGCTGGTGGTCGGCGGCGGCGGACAGCGACGGCGCCCGGAACGCGATCGTGGTGTCGGTCGAGGTGGCCCTGGTCGCCACGGCGATCGCCCTGGTGCTCGGCACGATGGCGGCCATCGCCCTGCAGCGGTTCCGCTTCTTCGGGCGCGACACCGTGTCCCTGCTGATCATCCTGCCCATCGCGCTGCCCGGCGTGGTCACGGGCATCGCCCTGGCCAACGCCTTCCTGACGATGTTCGGCATCGAGCTGGGCATGCTGACGCTCGTGGTCTCGCACGCCACCTTCTGCATCGTCACCGTCTTCAACAACGCCATCGCCCGGCTGCGCCGGCTCGGGGGCAACCTCGAGGAGGCGTCGATGGACCTCGGCGCCGGGACGTTCCGGACCTTCTGGTCGGTCACCCTGCCGATGATGCGCTCGGCCCTGCTGGCGGGCGCGCTGCTGTCCTTCGCGCTGTCCTTCGACGAGATCATCGTGACCACGTTCACCGCGGGGCAGGGCATCCAGACGCTGCCGATCTGGATCTACCAGAACCTGTTCCGGCCCAACCAGGCCCCGGTCGTCAACGTGGTCGCCGCGGCGCTCATCGTGGCGTCGATCATCCCGATCTGGCTGTCGCAGAAGCTCGCCGGGACCGACGAGTCCGTCGCCGCGGCCCGGTAGCGCGCGCGGAACCCGACCCGTGCCCGCTCCGTCCAACCGACGTGGCACGGTGAGGACACCGGCCCGGCCCCAGCAGGAGGAATCGTGAACACCAGCCGACTTCGCAGCGCCCTCGTCGTCCCCGTCCTCGTCCTCGCGTTGGGCGGTCTCGCCGCCTGCGGTGGCGACGACGCCGCCGAGGACGGCAGCGAGGAGACCACCAGCTCGTCCGACGCCGGCTCGGGCACCGCCTCCGACACCCTCGCGCTGACGGCGGACCCAGCCGCGGCCGGCAAGTGCGCGGTGCCCTCCGCGGAGGTGCTCGCCACCTTCGACACCGCCTTCGCCGGCACCGTGACGTCCCTCGAGGACGGCACGGCCACGCTCGAGGTCGACGAGTGGTACGCCGGGGACGAGGCGTCGACCGTGACCGTGCAGTCGCCGACCAAGGACCTCGCCGACCTGCTGATGGCCGTCGAGTTCGAGCAGGGCAAGTCCTACCTGGTCAGCGCCGACGGCGACCGCGTCACCCTCTGCGGCTTCACCGCGGAGCAGGGCCCGGAGCTGCAGGCCATGTACGACGAGGCGTTCGCCGGATGACCCTGTCGTGCGTCAGCTCGGCCGCGGCGCGTCCTTGCGGGCGTAGCGCATCCACGTGATCACCACGCACATCGCCGCCCACACGATCCCGATCGAGTAGAAGGCGGTGGGGCCGAGGGTGGTGACGCCGACCCCGAAGAAGAACGGGCCGAAGGCCGCGATGGCCGCGGTCCACCCGATCACGCCACCGGCCTGCCGGCGCTCGAAGATCATCGGCATCTGCTTGAACGTGGACGCGTTGCCGATGCCGGCGAAGAGGAAGATCGCCAGCATGCCCCACAGGAACTGGTCGAAGCCGGACTCCAGCGTGGCGGCCGAGGTGGTGTCGGGCGTCAGCGCCGGGATCGTGTAGGCGATCGACGCGATCAGGCCGAGCCCCGAGACGAGCGTCCACTTTGCCCCACCCATGCGGTCGGTGAGCGGGGCGAACAGCACGCGTGCCCCGGCCCCGACGAGCGGGCCCAGGAAGACGTACTTCACCACGTCGGGCACGGCGTAGCCGTCGATCAGCACCGTCGCCTCGGCTCCCGTGCCCTGCACGATGTCGCCGTTGCCGATGCCGTAGAGGTTGGCCATCAGCAGGCCGAACTGCGCGGCCAGGCCGGAGAAGGTGCCGAAGGTCATGATGTAGAGCAGGGTCATCAGCCACGTGTCGGTGTTGCCGAAGATGTCGAACTGCTGGCGGATGTTGGCCTTGATCGGCACCGACTTGAGCATCGTCCACGACATCAGCGCGGAGATGACCATCAGCGGGATCCAGATGAAGGCGGCGTTCTGGTACCAGACCTCCTGCGGTGCCTTGCCGGGCATCGAGATGGTCTGGCTGCCGCCGAAGAAGGCCAGCCACGAGAAGCCGATGAGGTAGGGGGTGAGGAGCTGGACGAGCGAGACGCCGAAGTTGCCAAGGCCGGCCTGCAGGCCCAGGGCGGTGCCCTGCTTTGACTTGGGGAAGAAGTAGGACGTGCTCGGCATGAACCCGGAGAACGCGCCGCCGCCGAGACCGGCGAGGAAGGCCAGCGTCATCAGCTCCCAGTAGGGCGCGGTCGGCTCCTGGACGCGCACGCCCCACCCGAGGGTGGAGAAGATCAGGAGCAGCGTCGTGAGGCTCACCATCTTGCGGGTGCCGAGGATGGGCGGAAGCACCATCCACACCAGCCGGAAGAGGCCGGCCGAGAGGCCGGGCATCGCCGCCATCCAGTAGAGCTGCGTGGTGGAGAACGAGTAGCCGAGCGGGTTGAGCTTGGGGATCAGGGCACTCGGCAGGAACCAGGCGACGAACGCCAGGGTGAGGGCGAAGGTGGTGACCCACAGGGTCCGCCACGCGAGGTGGGAGTCCCAGGTCTCCTCGTTCTCGGGGTCCCAGGCCTCCAGCCACTCGCCGCTCCTGCGCGGCTGTGCGTCGGTCGTCATGCGCGTGCCTCCTCGGGCAGTCGGTCGTTCGTCAGCGCCGGCTCGGACCGGCGGTCGTCACGGGGGCTCTCGAGCCGGTGCGCCAGCTCGGGCGACTCGGTGTTGAGCATGTGGACCACGGTCCAGTGCATCCAGACCGCGCACGCCAGGGTCAGCACGAAGAGCACGAAGAAGGTGCTGGAGGGGAAGCCGGACCACGCCTTCGTGTAGGCGAAGAGCGGCGGGAGGAAGAAGCCGCCGAGTCCGCCGAGCATCCCGACCAGGCCGCCGACGGCGCCCACGTTGTCGGGGAAGTACTCCGGGATGTGCTTGAAGACCGCGGCCTTGCCGACGCCCATGGCGCAGCCCAGCGCGAACACGAGCAGGGCGAAGGGCACCAGGCCGATGCTGTAGGCCAGGTGCTCGCTCTGCGACCCGTCGGGGTGGCTGATCACGATGTGCCCGTTGGGCATCATCAGGATGCCGGTGACCAGCAGCATCGCGCCGAACGTCCAGTACATGACGCGGCGCGCGCCGAAGCGGTCGGACAGGTGGCCGCCGTAGGGGCGCAGCAGGCTGGCCGGGAAGATGTACGTCGCCGTCAGCAGCGCCGCGGTCTGGAGCGAGACGTCGAAGTTGTCCATGTAGTACGTCGGCAGCCAGGCGGCCAACGCGACGTAGGCCCCGAACACGGCGACGTAGTAGAGGCTGAATCGCCAGACCCGCAGGCTGCGCAGCGGGCGCACCTGCTGGCGCAGCGGCTGGCCGGTGCCGGGTGCGAGGTCGTGGCTCGGCGTGCCGAACCACACCAGTGCGGCCATCACGACCAGCAGCACGGCGTACACGACCGGGACGAGCCGCCAGCCGCCGTCGACCACGCCGAAGTAGGTGGCACCGGCGGTGCCGGCGATGATCGGCGGACCGATGAACTTGGTGACCGAGGCGCCGACGTTTCCGGCGCCGAAGAGACCGAGGGCGAAGCCCTGGTGCTCGCGGGGCTGCCAGGCGGAGTTCCAGGCGATGCCGGAGGAGAAGGCGTTGCCGGCGAAGCCGACGAGGAAGGCCAGCACCAGCAGCATCGTGTAGGACTCGGCGCGCGAGACGAGGAAGGCGGGCACGGCGGTGGCGAGCAGGAGGAAGGTCATCACCTTGCGACCGCCGATGCGGTCGGTGACCATGCCCGCGGGCAGGCGCCAGAGCGAGCCGTTGAGGGCGGCGGCGGCGACGATCCAGGACAGCTGCACCTCGGAGAGGCCGAACTCCTCCCGGATGGGCTTGCCGAGGATGCCGAACATCAGCCACACGGCGAACATCAACGTGAACGCCACGGTGGACAGCCAGAGCACCCGGTTGCGACCGGGCTGGGGCTCGCTCATCTCGACTCCTCCGGGACCGTCGTGCGCGGGCCCTTCCAGGAAGACTGTGAATGATCCTGGCGGCCTTGTGCAGACCCGCGGGACCAAGACGGGACCTAAGTCCCGTCATTGGTGACCTTGTGCTGCTTCGGACTCCAGACGGTGGCGGTGGGCCGTGGCGCCTGTCTAGGGTCGAGGACGTCGGCACTGCCCTGCGTCACTCGCACACGCCCGGAGGCCCCCGCATGACCCTCGAAAGCTCCCTGACGTCGGCACTGATCGGCGGCCGCCGGTTCTTCACGAAGGCGGAGGTGAGCGAGGACCAGCGGACCCTGCACAAGAAGGGGGGCCGGGAGGGCGACGTCTTCTACCGCGACCGCTGGAGCCACGACAAGGTGGTGCGCTCCACGCACGGCGTCAACTGCACCGGCTCGTGCTCGTGGAAGGTCTACGTCAAGGACGGGATCATCACGTGGGAGGCGCAGCAGACCGACTACCCCAGCGCCGGCGCCGACCGGCCGGAGTACGAGCCGCGCGGGTGCCCGCGTGGCGCCGCCTTCAGCTGGTACACCTACAGCCCGACCCGGGTGCGCTACCCCTACGTCCGCGGTGTGCTGCTCGACCTCTTCCGCGCCGCCAAGCAGCAGTACGGCGACCCGGTCGTGGCCTGGGGCTCCATCGTTCAGGACGAGGAGAAGGCGCGGGCGTACAAGAAGGCCCGTGGCAAGGGCGGTCTGGTGCGTGCCTCCTGGGAGGAGGTGGCCGAGATCGTGGCCGCGGCGCACGTCTACACGGTCAAGCGGTGGGGCCCGGACCGTATCGCCGGCTTCTCACCGATCCCTGCGATGTCCCCGGTCTCCTACACCTCGGGCGCGCGCTTCCTCGAGCTCATCGGCGCCCCGATGCTCTCGTTCTACGACTGGTACGCCGACCTGCCGAACGCGTCGCCGCAGATGTTCGGCGACCAGACCGACGTCCCCGAGTCGGGGGACTGGTGGGACGCCGGCTACCTGATGATGTGGGGCTCCAACGTCCCGATGACCCGCACGCCCGACGCCCACTGGATGACCGAGGCGCGCTACCGCGGGCAGAAGGTCATCGCCGTGGCGCCCGACTACGCCGAGAACGTGAAGTTCGCCGACGAGTGGGTGAGCCCGGCGCCCGGCACCGACGGTGCGCTGGCGATGGCGATGGGGCACGTCGTGCTCAAGGAGTTCTTCGTCGACTCCACCACGCCCTTCTTCGAGACCTACAACAAGCAGTACACCGACCTGCCGCACCTCGTCTGCCTCGAGCCCGACGACTCCGGGGCCTACCGTCCCGGCAAGTTCCTCGTCGAGGGCGACCTCGGCGGCGACAGCGAGAACGCCATGTGGAAGCCGGCCGTCATCGACGCCACCACCGGCGAGGTCCGCATCCCGCACGGCTCCATCGGTGACCGCTACGGCGACGAGGGCCTGGGGAAGTGGAACCTCGAGCTCGGCGACATCGACCCCGCGCTCAGCATGTACCGCGACCACCAGGGCGGGACCCGCGAGTCCGTCGAGGTCGAGCTGCCGCGCTTCGACGCGGCCGACGGCAAGGTCGTCCACGAGCGACGCGGCGTGCCGGTCGCCCGGGTGGGCGAGCGCGTGGTCACCACCGTGCTCGACCTGCTCCTCGCCCAGTACGGCGTCGCGCGCGACGGCCTGCCGGGGGTGTGGCCGCGCACCAGCGAGTCGGACCCGCACGGCTACGACGACCCGTCCGTCCCCGCGACGCCCGCGTGGCAGGAGCAGCACACCGGGGTCCCGGCCAGCCAGGTCACCCGGCTCGCGCGGGAGTGGGCGCAGAACGCCATCGACACCGACGGCCGCGGCATGATCCTGCTGGGAGCCGGGGTCAACCACTGGTTCCACTCCGACCAGATCTACCGCGCGATCCTGCTGCTCACCACGATCACCGGCACGCAGGGACGCAACGGCGGGGGCTGGGCCCACTACGTCGGGCAGGAGAAGATCCGCCCGATCATGGGCTTCCAGCACATGGCCTTCGCGCTCGACTGGCACCGCCCGCCGCGCCACATGAACCAGACCGCCTACTGGTACGTGAACACCTCGCAGTACCGCTACGACGGCTTCAGCGCCGACGACCTCGACTCCGGGACGGGGGTCTTCGCCGGGAGGACGGTGATGGACCTGCTGGCCCAGTCGGTCCGCCTCGGCTGGTCGCCGTCGTACCCGACGTTCGACCGCAGCAGCCTGCAGCTGGCCGACGACGCCGCGGCCGCGGGCATGGAGGCGCCGGCGTACGTCGCCCAGCAGCTCAAGGAGGGCAATCTCCGGTTCGCGGTCGAGGACCCCGAGCACGAGGACAACCACCCCCGCGTCCTGTCGCTGTGGCGCTCCAACCTGCTCGGCTCCTCGGCCAAGGGCAATGAGTACTTCCTTCGGCACCTGCTCGGCACCGACTCGGCTGCCACCGCAGTGGAGGCGCCACCGGACAAGCGTCCGCGCGACGTCGTGTGGGCGGAGAAGGCGGCCGAGGGCAGGCTCGACCTCCTGACGACGATCGACTTCCGGATGACGTCGTCGACGATCTTCAGCGACGTCGTGCTGCCGGCGGCGACCTGGTACGAGAAGCACGACCTCTCGACCACCGACATGCACCCCTTCGTCCACTCGTTCAACCCGGCGATCGCGCCCCCGTGGCAGACGAAGTCGGACTGGGACACGTGGAAGGTGATCGCGAAGAGGTTCTCCGAGCTCGCCGTCGACCACCTCGGCACCCGCAAGGACGTCGTCGCGAAGCCGCTGTGGCACGACACCCCGGAGGCCATGGCCACCGAGCACGGCGTGGTGAAGGACTGGAAGCTCGGCGAGTGCGACCCGGTGCCCGGCAAGACGATGCCGGTGATCGCGGTCGCCGAGCGCGACTACACCGCGATCTTCGACAAGATGACCTCGATCGGCCCGCTCATGGAGAAGGTCGGGATGCTCACCAAGGGCGTCGCCTACGACGTGAAGCGGGAGATCGACATCCTGCGCACCCGCAACGGGGTGACCCGGGGCGGGGCGGGTGACGGCCAGCCCAAGGTCGAGACCGACGTCCAGATGGCCGACGCGATCCTGCACCTCGCCGGTGTCTCGAACGGCCACCTGGCCACGCAGGGCTTCAAGTTCCTGGAGAAGCGCACGGGCACCGAGCTCGCCGACCTCGCGGCCGAGCACGAGGGCAAGCAGATCACCTTCGCCGACACCCAGGTGGCGCCGGTGCCGGTGATCACCTCGCCGGAGTGGTCGGGCTCGGAGTCGGGCGGGCGGCGCTACAGCCCGTTCACCATCAACATCGAGCGCAAGAAGCCGTTCCACACCCTGACCGGTCGCCAGCAGTTCTACGTCGACCACGACTGGTTCATCGGGATGGGCGAGATGCTGCCGGTCTACCGACCGCCGCTCAACATGACCGAGCTGTTCGGGGAGGCCCCGATCGGCGAGCAGAACGAGCTCGGCGTCTCGGTCCGCTACCTCACGCCGCACAACAAGTGGTCGATCCACTCGGAGTACCAGGACAACCTGTTCATGCTCTCGCTGTCGCGTGGCGGCCAGTCGGTGTGGGTCTCCGACCGTGACGCGGCCAAGGTCGGGATCAAGGACAACGACTGGATCGAGATGGTCAACCGCAACGGCGTCGTCGCGGCCCGCGCCATCGTCAGCCACCGGATGCCGGAGGGCACCGTCTACATGCACCACGCGCAGGACCGGCTGATCGACGTGCCGCTGACCGAGCGCGACGGCAAGCGCGGAGGCATCCACAACAGCCTCACCCGCGTGCTGCTCAAGCCCAACCACATCGTCGGCGGCTACGCCCAGCTCGCCTACTTCTTCAACTACATCGGCCCGATCGGCAACAACCGTGACGAGGTCACCATGATCCGCAAGCGGACCGCGCCGGTCGAGTACTGAGCCGGAAGAGGAGACGACAGACATGCGCGTGATGGCTCAGATGGCCATGGTGATGAACCTCGACAAGTGCATCGGGTGCCACACCTGCTCGGTGACCTGCAAGCAGGCCTGGACCAACCGGGCCGGCACGGAGTACGTCTGGTTCAACAACGTCGAGACCCGGCCGGGCCTGGGCTACCCCAGGACGTACGAGGACCAGGACGAGTGGCAGGGCGGGTGGATCCGCAAGCCCAACGGGCGGCTGGCGCTCCGAGCCGGCGGGCGGGTGAAGAAGCTGCTCAGCATCTTCTCCAACCCCAAGCTGCCCTCGATCGACGACTACTACGAGCCGTGGACCTACGACTACGAGACGCTGACCAGCTCCCCGCAGACCGACACCTTCCCGGTGGCCCGGCCCAAGAGCCTGATCTCCGGCAAGGACATGAACGTCGAGTGGTCGGCCAACTGGGACGACGACCTCGGGGGCTCGCACGAGCACGCGGCTCGCGACGTGATGCTCAAGGGCATCGAGGACAAGGTGAAGCTCGAGTTCGAGCAGACCTTCATGTTCTACCTGCCGCGCATCTGCGAGCACTGCCTCAACCCCTCGTGCGCCGCGTCGTGCCCCAGCGGCGCGATCTACAAGCGCGAGGAGGACGGCATCGTCCTCGTCGACCAGGACCGCTGCCGCGGCTGGCGGATGTGCGTCTCGGGCTGCCCCTACAAGAAGGTCTACTTCAACCACAAGACCGGCAAGGCCGAGAAGTGCACGTTCTGCTACCCGCGCGTCGAGGTCGGCATCCCGACCGTCTGCTCGGAGACGTGCGTCGGCCGGCTGCGCTACATCGGCCTGGTGCTCTACGACGCCGACAAGGTGCTGGAGGCGGCGAGCATCGAGGACGAGCACGCGCTCTACGACGCCCAGCGCGCCTGCTTCCTCGACCCTCACGACCCTGACGTGCAGCGGGCCGCGGAGCAGGCAGACATCCCGGGTGACTGGGTCGAGGCGGCGAAGAAGTCCCCGGTCTGGGCGTTGATCAACACCTACGAGGTCGCCCTGCCGCTGCACCCGGAGTACCGCACGATGCCGATGGTCTGGTACATCCCGCCGCTCTCGCCGGTGGTCGACGTGGTCAAGGAGACCGGCGAGGACGCCGAAGACCGCGGCAACCTGTTCGCGGCGATCGACACGCTCCGGATCCCGGTGGAGTACCTCGCCAACCTGTTCACCGCGGGCGACACCGTGCCCGTCGACCGGGTCCTCAAGAAGCTCGCGGCGATGCGCTCCTACATGCGCGACATCAACCTCGGTCGCGACCCCGACGAGTCGATCCCGGCGTCGGTCGGGATGACCGGGGAGCAGATGTACGAGATGTTCCGCCTGCTCGCGATCGCGAAGTACGCCGAGCGCTACGTCATCCCGCCGGCCCACGCCGAGCAGGCCCACGCGCTCGAGGAGCTCGCCACGGACTGCCCGGTCAGCGAGTACGGCGGCGGGCAGCAGGACCTCTTCGGCGAGGGCTCGGGGTACCCGACGCCGGTCGCGGTGGAGAACTTCCGGATGCTCCAGGACCGGCAGACCGCGGACACGATTGCGTCGCCCGACGACAAGGCGTCGCGGGTCAACCTGCTCAACTGGGACGGCAAGGGCACCCCCGAGGGGCTCTTCCCGCCACGTGGCGACGGGGGCGGTGCGTGATGTTCCGTCGCAGGGCTGCCTCCGCCAGGGGCGACGACACCGCACCCGTCTGGGGCGTCTGCTCGGCGCTCCTGGACTACCCGACCGAGGAGCTGCTCGCCTCGCTCGACGACCTCGAGGCGCTGGTCCCCGAGCACCCCCACCTCTCCGGGCTCTTCGAGCACCTGCGCCGGGTGCCCCTCGCCGAGCTCCAGCAGGACTACGTCGCCACGTTCGACCACACGCGCAAGTGCGCGCTCTACCTGACCTACTTCGCCTATGGCGACACCCGCAGGCGGGGCGCGGCGCTCGTGCAGTTCAAGGAGGCCTACCGCGAGGGCGGGGTGGAGTGGGCCGAGGAGCTCGGGGAGCTGCCCGACCACCTGTGCGCCGTGCTGCAGTTCGGGGCGACGGTCGACACCGACATCGCGTGGCGGCTGCTCAACGACCACCGCGCCGGGGTGGAGATGCTGCGCCTCGCCCTCACCGGATGGCGCAACGACGACGGCTCGGTCGGGTCCCCGTGGGCCGCCGCGCTGCTGGCGATCTGTGCCACCCTTCCCGACCTCAAGGGCGAGGAGGCCGATGCCGTACGCCGTCTCGTCGAGCAGGGCCCGCCCGCCGAGGAGGTCGGCCTGTCCGGCTACGGCGCCGACCCGGCCCTGTCGGGCGGCCCCGCCCTCATCTCGACCGCCACCATCCCCGTAGGAGCACCTCGATGATCCACCCCACAAAACTGCTCGCTGCGCTCGCACTTCCGCGGGGACCCCGGAAATGAACGTCTTCCTCTGGGTCATCGTTCCCTACCTGTGCCTGGCGGTGTTCGTCGTCGGGCACTTGTGGCGCTACCGCTACGACAAGTTCGGGTGGACCACCCGTTCGTCCCAGCTCTACGAGGACCGGCTGCTCCGGCTCGGCTCGCCGCTGTTCCACTTCGGCATGCTCGGCGTGGTCGGCGGCCACGTGATCGGCCTGCTGGTCCCGCGCTCGTGGACCGAGGCCGTCGGGGTCGACGACCACCTCTACCACTACGCGGCGGTCATCGGCGGGCTCATCGCCGGGGTGATGGCCCTGGTCGGCATGACCATCCTCATCTACCGCCGGCGCACGGTCGGACCGGTCTTCTCGGCCACCACCGTCATGGACAAGGTGATGTACGCCTTCCTCGGCGCGGCCATCGTGCTGGGCATGTGGAACACCATCGCGGGATCGATCTTCAGCCTCGGCGGGGAGTACAACTACCGCGAGGGCGTGTCGGTCTGGTACCGGTCGTTCCTGGCCTTCCAGCCCGACGCGGACCTGATGGCGGAGGCCCCGATGGGGTTCAAGCTGCACGCCCTCGTCGCCTTCGGGCTCTTCGCGCTGTGGCCCTTCACCCGGCTCGTCCACGTCTTCTCGGCCCCCGTGGGCTACCTCACCCGCCCGTACGTCGTCTACCGCTCGCGCGGCGACCGACCGCTGGGCAACGCGGCCCCGCGCCGTGGCTGGGACCGGGTCGGCTGACCTCCTACGGTGGTGCCATGACCGTCATCGGCGTCCTGCTGGCCGCGGGCGCGGGTGAGCGCTTCGGCGGGCCCAAGGCGCTGGCGCACGACCACGACGGCACGTCCTGGCTGCTGCGCTCGGTGCAGGCGCTGCGCCCGTGCGACGAGATCGTCGTCGTGCTCGGCGCCGAGGCCGGACGAGCGGCTGCCCGGCTGCCGATGTCGGTCTCGCGCATCCGGGCCGACGACTGGGCCGAGGGCATGGGCGCCTCGCTGCGCGCGGCGCTCGAGGCGCTGGCTCGCACCGACCACGACGTCGCCCTGGTCTCGCTCGTCGACCTGCCGGACGTCGACGCGGCGGTCGTGGCCCGCCTGTGCGACGCCGCGACGGGTCGCGCGGTCCTCGCGCGGGCGTCGTACGACGGGGTGCCGGGGCACCCGGTGCTGCTCGGGCGGGACCACTGGGCGGGGGTGATCGCCACCGCGACCGGCGACCGCGGCGCGCGCGACTACCTGGCCACCCACGAGGTCGCGCTGGTCGAGTGTGGCGACCTCGCCACGGGTCAGGACGTCGACAGCAGGTGAACCCAACGTGCGACCAACGTGGTGGGTCGTAGCCTGACCACATGGGTGAAGGGATGGACTCCGCCGCCGAGGTCGCTGCCCGGCTGGGCGCGACCGGCTACCTCGCTGACGAGGAGCTGGCCACGGTCGTGTTCCTCGCCTCGCGGATGCAGCGGCCGCTGCTGCTGGAGGGGGAGCCGGGCACCGGCAAGACCGCCCTCGCGGAGGCCCTGGCGCAGAGCCTGGAGCTGCCGCTGGTGCGGCTGCAGTGCTACGAGGGCATCGACGCCAGCCAGGCCCTCTACGACTGGGACTTCCCGCGTCAGATCCTCCACCTGCGTGCCCTCGAGGCCGCCGGGGACGTGGACTCCGACGAGGCCGAGAAGAGCCTCTACGACGAGCGCTTCCTGCTCGCGCGACCCGTGCTGGCCGCGCTGCGCCAGGCGCCGGCCGTGCTGCTCGTCGACGAGGTCGACCGGGCCGACGACGAGTTCGAGGCGTTCCTGCTGGAGGTCCTCTCCACGTGGCAGGTCACCATCCCCGAGTTCGGCACGGTCACCGCGCCCGTCCCGCCGCTGGTGGTGCTGACGTCCAACCGCACCCGCGAGCTGCACGACGCGCTGAAGCGGCGCTGCCTCTACCACTGGATCGACCACCCCGGCCTCGAGCGCGAGATGGAGATCGTCCGGTCACGTGCCCCCGAGGTGAGCGAGACGCTGGCCCGCCAGGTGGTGGAGCTGGTCCAGCAGCTGCGGGCGCGCGACGACCTGCTCAAGCCCCCCGGCGTCGCCGAGACCCTCGACTGGGCGCGCGCCCTCACCTACCTCGGCACGGCGGAGCTCGACCTCGGCTCGGCTGCCGCGACGCTCGGGGCGCTGCTGAAGTACCGCGAGGACGCCGACCGCGTGAAGGCGGCGCTCGACAGGATGATGTCGCGATGAGCCACCCGACGACGACCACGGTGCACGCCGCCGACGAGGTGCTGCTCGGCTTCACCCGGGCGCTGCGTGCCGCGGGCGTCGCGGTCACCCAGGACCGCGCCCAGGGCTTCCTGGCCGCGGTGGCCGCCGTCGGCGTCGACGACCGACAGGCCACCTACTGGGCCGGTCGGGCCACGCTGTGCGCCTCGCCCGACGACCTCGCCCGCTACGACCAGGTCTTCGCCGCGTGGTTCGACCCGCGCGACGGCCTGCCCCGCGCCCAGCCGCGCGAGGCCTCGCGCCCTGCCTCCGCGCACCTGCTGCCGGACGCCGAAGGCGCCGGTGGCGGCGGTGAGGGCGAGGAGGACCTCGTCCGCGCCAAGGCGTCCGCCGCGGAGGTCCTCCGGCACCGCGACGTCGCCTCCCTCGACGCGGCAGAACGCAGGCGGCTGGCCGGGATGTTCGTCCGCCTGTCGCTGCGCCCGCCCACCCGGCGTACGGCCCGGCACCGCGCGTGGCACCGCGGCGAGGTCGACGCCTCGCGCACCCTGCGCAACTCGCTGCGCCAGCTCGGTGAGCCCGGCGAGATCGCGTGGCGTCGCCGCGGCGTCCGGCCGCGCCGCGTGGTGCTGCTGGTCGACGTGAGCGGCTCGATGAGCGCGTACGCCGATGCGCTGCTGCGCCTGGCCCACCGCCTCACCCAGTCGGCGCGGACCACGGGCGGCACGGTCGAGACGTTCACGATCGGCACCCGGCTGACGCACGTCACCCGGGCCCTGCGGACGCCCGACGCCGACCGCGCCATCGTCGCGGCGGGCGAGGTGGTCCCGGACTGGTCCGGTGGGACGCGGCTGGGGGAGACCCTGCGCGTCTTCCTCGACCGGTGGGGCCAGCGCGGCCTGGCGCGCGGGGCGGTCGTGGTGGTCTTCAGCGACGGCTGGGAGCGCGGGGGCGCCGAGCTGCTCGGCGAGCAGATGGCCCGGCTGCAGCGGGTCGCCCACCGCGTCATCTGGGTCAACCCGCACCGCGGCAAGGCCGGTTACGAGCCCCTCCAGGGAGGCGTGCTCGCCGCGCTGCCGCACTGCGACGACTTCCTCGCCGGCCACTCGCTGGCGACGTTCGCCGACCTGACGGAGGTGATCGCACGTGCGTGACGTGCTGCCCGAGCTGATGCAGTGGTGGGAGGCCGGCGAGACGATCGGCGTGGGCACCGTGGTGGCCACCTTCCGCTCCGCGCCCCGGCCCCCCGGCGCCTCCATGCTCGTGGGACCCGACGACACCGCGGTCGGGTCGGTCTCGGGTGGCTGCGTCGAGGGCGCGGTCTACGAGCTCGCCCAGTCGGTGGTGGCCTCGGGAGAACCGGTGCTCGAGCGCTACGGCGTCTCCGACGACGACGCCTTCGCGGTCGGGCTGACGTGCGGCGGCATCCTCGACGTCTTCGTCGAGCAGGTCTCCCGCGAGACGTTCCCGCAGCTCGGCGAGGTGGCCGCGGACATCGAGGCCGGACGACCGGTCGCCCTGGCCACCGTCATCGAGCACCCCGACGCGTCGTGGGTGGGCCGGCGCATGGTCGTACGTCCGCACGCCGAGGCCGAGGGCAGCCTCGGCTCGCCGCGAGCCGACGCCGCCGTCCACGACGACGCGCTCGGCCTGTTGGCCGCCGGCACCAACGCCACGCTCACCTACGGCCCCGACGGCGAGCGCCGCGGCGAGGGCATGCGGGTCTTCGTGTGGGGCTTCGCGCCCAAGCCGCGGATGCTGGTCTTCGGCGCGATCGACTTCGCGGCGGCCGTGGCCAAGGTCGGCTCGTTCCTCGGCTACCACGTGACGGTGTGCGACGCCCGCCCCGTCTTCGCGACCAACTCGCGCTTCCCGGGCGCCGACGAGGTCGTGGTCGACTGGCCGCACCGCTACCTCCGGGCCGAGCTCGACGCCGGCCGCATCGACCGTCGCACCGTCCTGGCGGTGCTCACCCACGACCCGAAGTTCGACGTGCCCCTCCTCGAGGTCGCGCTGCGCCTCGACGAGGACGTGCGTCCGGGCTACATCGGCGCCATGGGCTCGCGGCGCACCCACGAGGAGCGGATGTCCCGCCTGGTCGAGGCGGGCCTCACCGCCGACGAGCTGGCGCTGCTCTCCTCGCCCATCGGGCTCGACCTCGGTGCGCGCACTCCCGAGGAGACGGCCGTGTCGATCGCGGCGGAGATCGTCGCGCGCCAGTGGGGCGGCTCGGGGGAGCGGCTGGCGACCACCGCAGGCCGCATCCACCACGACGACTGATCCTGTGCGCCGAAGGCCCCGGATCGTCGATCCGGGGCCTTCCTCCAGGGGTGCGTCTGCTCAGTACGTCGTCCCGTCAGCACGCTGGCCGAGGGAGCGGGCCAGGGAGCTGATGGTGTTGTGCTTGACCCAGGTCCCGGTGCCGGAGCCGTCGGGGCTGCGGTTGACGGACACGCCGTCGGAGCTGGCCAGCGCCGAGGTGTAGCTCATCGACTGCACGGTCGTGCCGGTCGTGTTCTTCACGATGACCTGGTCACCGCCGTTGGCGAGGTTGAGCCCGCCCGAGCTCGCCGGTACCGCGACGATGCCGCTGGGAACCGCGGAGGCGGCGCCCATCACGGTGATGGCCTTGCCGGGCTGCAGCGTCGTGCCGGACGCGAACGTGTGGCGTACGGCCGTGGTGTCGCTGAGCGTCCAGCCGCTGATGTCGATGGCCGTGCCGCCGGTGTTGACGATCTCGACACCCTCTCCAGCGGTGTTGCTGCCGGGCTCGTTGGCCAGCACCTCGTTGATGATGACGTTGGCCGGGGTGCCGCCGCTGCCGCCGCTCCCGCCACCGAGGGTGAAACTGTAGCGAGCGAGCACCGGGTAGTGGTCGGTGGTGGTCGTGCTGTAGCTGGCGACGTAGGACTCGGGGTGGAACGCCTGCGCGGAGCCGGCGACGTACTTCGCCTGGACCTCGTTGGTGTTGAGCTGGTGGTCGATGAAGTCCGGGTAGCCGGTCGTCGACGCCACACCGGACAGCGACAGCGCCCGCGTGGGGAAGGTGTAGCGCGCCGAGTCGTTCACGAAGTTCGCGTACGGCGACGCCTTGCCGGTCGTGATGGAGGTGTCGACATCGTCGTTCCAGTCGCCGATGACGAACACGTCCTGCGTCGGGTAGGTCGTGTCCAGGTATGACTTGAGCGCCTGCGACGCGGGGTTCCGCAGGTTCCAGGCGTCCGTGGTGGAGCCGGCCTTCGCGTGCATCACGATGAACACGAGGTCCTTCGTCACGCCGTCGAAGGTGCCGCGCAGCGTGAACTCCACCGGAGGCCGGCCGGCGAAGTTGGTGTTCTGGTCGGTGAGGATGACCTTCGCGCCGACCAGGGTGGCCATGCTGCTGCGCCACACGAGCGCGACCTTCTGCTCGGTGTTGCTGAAGTCGGAGTAGTACTGCGCGCCGTTGGTGACGATCGGGTCGTTCGCGACCACGCCGGTGTAGCCCGGCATGCCGGAGACGAGGTTGTCGAACGCCGTGGTGCTGACGACCTCCGACAGCCCCCACACGTCCATGTCGGCACCCGCCATGACGTCGTGGACGTTCTCCTGCTGGAGCGCCTCGTTGGTGGGGCCGAAGTCCGGGGAGCCTAACCACTCGACGTTCCAGTTGCCGACGTCGAGCTGTGTCGCAGAGCCCTGCGACGGGACCGGAGCCGTGGCTGCCGCCAGGACGGGATCTGCTCCGAGGGGGGTCAACGCGACGGCGGCCACGAGGGCCCCCATCAGCGCACCGAGACTGCGCTTCATCTACATGCCTTCCGGAAGTGGTGTTCTCTGGATCGCCCGCTCCGAGCTGCGGACCATGGTGTGGCGGGCTGACCGAAGCGTTCCGCGCAGTCAGCCCACGGCGCCAGCGAGACATCCGGAACTCGAAGCCATGTTCGGGTGAACAACTGGCGTGCGCCGTGTGCGGGTGGCACCTGTCGCCCGGCCGAGGGGGCTGGCAAACCATGCTCCAACGGCGGGTGAACGGACGGTTCTCACACCCGGCCGGGCTGGGATGTTCGCCCCGGGGTGTCCTTCACTGGACGGGTGACCACTCTGCATCGACGTACCTTCCTTGCCTCCAGCGCGGCGGCCGCCGGGCTCGCGGCCACCGTGAGCGGGAACCTCGACCGGGCCGCCGCTGCCGGCTCAGGCGTGTTCCAGCACGGCGTCGCCTCGGGCGACCCGCTGCCCAGCGCGGTCGTGCTGTGGACCCGGGTGACGCCCACTGCGGAGTCCACGCCCGGGTCCGGGCTCGGTCCGGACACCAAGGTCCGCTGGGAGGTGGCCTCGGACGCGGGCTTCCGCAAGGTCGTCCGCACGGGCACCGTCACCACCAGCGCCGCGCGCGACCACACGGTCAAGGTCGACGCGACCGGACTGGCCCCGGAGACCTGGTACTACTACCGCTTCCTGAGCGGCGGCGTCCCCAGTCCGGTGGGCCGCACCCGCACCGCTCCCCACGCGACCGCGACCCCCGACCACCTCCGCTTCGGCGTGGTGAGCTGCGCGAACCTCCAGGCCGGGTGGTTCAGCGCCTATCGCCACCTCGCCGCCCGCGACGACCTGCACGCCATCCTCCACCTCGGCGACTACGTCTACGAGTACGCCCCCGGCGAGTACGGCTACGGCCAGGGCAACGTCGACGTCCGCCGCCACGACCCGGCCACCGAGATGGTGCAGCTCGCCGACTACCGCCGCCGCCACGCGCAGTACAAGCAGGACCCCGACCTGCAGGCGCTGCACGCCCGCTACCCCTTCATCGTCACCTGGGACGACCACGAGGTCGCCAACGACGCCTGGCGTGAGGGTGCGGAGAACCACCAGCCGGCGGAGGGCGACTACCTCGCGCGTCGGGCGCGGTCGCACCGCGCGTACGACGAGTGGATGCCGGTGCGCATGGACGGCACCGCGGCCCTCGACGACGGCACGCGTCTGTTCCGCAGGCTGACCTTCGGCCGGCTGGCGGAGATCAGCATGCTGGACCTGCGCACCTACCGCGACCAGCAGGCCACCACGCCGCTGGTCGACCCCGCGATCGACGACCCGCAGCGCACGATCACCGGACGCGAGCAGCTCGACTGGCTCAAGACCTCCCTGACCGCGCCCGCGCAGTGGAAGCTCGTCGGCAACCCGGTGATGATCGCGCCGGTCACGTTCGCCCAGGTGCCGAAGGACCTCATCGGGCCCGTCGACGACGTGACCGGGATCCTGCCGCGCGACGGGGCGCCCTACAACGTCGACCAGTGGGACGGCTACACCGACGACCGCCGCGAGGTCCTCGCGCACATCCGCGACCGCGGCCTGCGCGACGTCGTCTTCCTGACCGGCGACATCCACTCGGCGTGGGCGTGCGACCTGCCCTACGACGCCGCGACGTACCCGGTCGGCGACTCCGCAGGCGTGGAGTTCGTGTGCACCTCGGTGACCTCCAACAACCTCGACGACATCACCGGCACGCCGCCGCGCACCTCGAGCCTGACGGTCGAGGCGGCGCTCCAGACGAGCAACCGCCACGTGCGCTACCTCAACTTCGACGACCACGGCTACTCGGTCTTCGACGTCACGCCCGCCCGCGCGCAGATGGACTACTACGTCATCGGTGACCGCGCCGACCGCAACGCGGCATCGCGGTGGACCGCCTCGTGGGCCACCCGGTCCGGCACCAGCAAGGTCACGCCCGTCGCCCAGCCCGTCACCGGCGCCTGAGAAGGAGCAACCATGTGCACACCCGACGACCACTCCCGCAACGACGCGTTCGCCCGCGGCCTCGACGACATCCGCACGGGTCGACGCTCGCTGCTGAAGGTCATGGGCGCCGGCGGTGCGGCCGTCGCCCTCTCGACGGCAGCGGGCACGACGTCCGCCGCGGCCGCAGCGCAGCAACCTCGCCGCGCCTACGTGCTCGTCCTCGACGGGTGCCGCCCCGACGAGGTCACGGCGCCCCTGATGCCTCGCGCGGCGGCCCTGCGTGACGGCGGCCTCAACCACCCGTACGCCTCCTCGATGCCGATCATGGAGACCATCCCCAACCACGTGATGATGATGACCGGCGTCCGTCCCGACCGCAGCGGCGTCCCGGCCAACTCCGTCTACGACCGCGCCGAGGGCGTGGTCCGCAACCTGGACCGGCCCACCGACATCAAGGTCGGCACCGTCATCGAGCGGCTCAACGCCGCCGGCCTCACCACCGGCACCGTGCTCAGCAAGCAGTACCTGTACGGCGTCTTCGGCGACCGCGCCACCCACCGGTGGGAACCCAGCCCGGTGCTGCCCGTCACCGGCCACTCCCCGGACCTGGCGACGATGGACGCCGCGCTGGCGATGCTCGAGCAGCACGACCCCCACCTGATGTTCGTCAACCTCGGCGACATCGACCGCGTCGGCCACTCCGACGTCACCGGCCCGCTGTCGCTGCGGGCCGCGCGCGAGGCCGCGCTCGCGGCCACCGACGTCCAGGTCGGCCGTTTCGTCGACGCGCTGAGGAGCTCGGGGCGGTGGCAGGACTCCATCGTCATCGTGCTGGCCGACCACTCGATGGACTGGTCACGCCCGGACTCGGTCGTGCACCTGCAGCCGGTCCTCGACGCGGACCCGCTGCTGGCCGGCCACGTCGTCATCGCGGACAACGGAGGCGCCGACCTCCTCTACTGGACTGGTGACCCTGCCGCGCGGGACGCCGCGGTCGCGCGCATGATCTCCCTCGCCTCTGCGACGCCCGGCGTGCTCGAGGCGCTCGACCCCAGCACCGACCTGACGCTGCGCACCGGCCCGCTCGCCGGGGACGTGGTCGTCCACTGCCGCGCCGGGTGGCGCTTCACCGACCCCGCCGTCTGGTCCAACCCCATCCCCGGCAACCACGGCCACCCCGCCACCCGGCCGATCCCGTGGTTCCTCGCCGGCGGCCACCCGGTCGTCCCGCGCGGCGCAACGGCCTCGGAGCAGGCGCGCACGGTCGACGTGGCCCCCACGGTCGCCGACTTCTTCGGCGTCGGGTCGCCCAAGGGCGGGTACGACGGAAGCTCCCGGCTGCCGCGCGTGCGGTGACATCGGCCCGACGGCGCCGACCTATCACACCGCGAATTGGCCCGGCACGGCGCCCTCGCCTATGGTCGTCCGGATGTTTTTTCTCCCCGCGCTGCCCCGTGACCGTGTCCGACTGACCGCTCTCCTCGCTGGACTGGTCCTCCTGGTCACCGCCGTGACGATGGGTGGCTCGCCGGCGCAGGCGCGTGAAGAGGCGCGAGCGCGGGCCACCTCGTCCGACTCCCGTGGTCACTTCAGCGTGGCGACGCTCAACCTGCGCAAGGGCATGCGGGTCGCGGGGATGCGTCACGACATCGGGCAGGTCATCGACGGCCACGCCTCGCTCATCGGGTTCCAGGAGCGGCTCTTCAGCCGGCCGGCGCTGCGCGCGTCCCTGCCGAAGTCGTGGACCCTGCTGATGCCGAAGGGGCCGACGGGCACCGACGACAACCCGATCGCCTTCGACAAGCGGGTCTGGGACCTCGAGAAGACCTGGCCCGTCCTCCTGACCGGCAAGACGTGGCGGCGCTACTCCGGTCAGACCGCCCACGACCAGTACGGCGTGGTGGCGGTGCTGCGGCACCGGAGGACCGGCCACACCGTCCGGGCCCTGAGCTTCCACCTGCCCAACCACCTCCACAACCGCCGCACGGGCGGGCCGAACTACGCCAACCGCGGCGGGGTCGAGGCGATGTGGCGGATGGCCAGCCGGATCCGCTCGCTCGAGGAGGACACTCCCGACGCGCACCAGTTCGTCGCGATGTGCGACTGCAACGTCACCGAGAACCGGGACACGGGAGACGCCCTCGTGAAGGGACGGATCACCCGGCCGCTCCGCCTGGAGACCAACTACTCCGCCGATGATCACGGGGGTTCGGGCATCGACTACGTGATGGGCGAGCGCGACTCGGACTTCCGGATCCGCTCCTTCCACTCCTACCGGCACCTGGTCACCGACCACCCGGGCATCGTCGCCACGTTCGAGCGCGTGCGCTGATCCGGGCCGGCACGTGCACGAGGTCGTCGTCGGCGCGCTCGTCCGCGAGGACCGCGTCCTGCTGGTCCATCGCAGGCGGACCAAGCTGGTGAACCCGGACGCCTGGGACCTGCCCGGTGGCGTCATGGAGGCAGGCGAGTCCGAGCCGGCGGCACTGGAGCGCGAGCTGCGCGAAGAGCTCGGCGTGGAGATCGTCACGGAGTCGGCGTCGCACCTGTGCCGCGTGACCGCGGGATCCACCGGGGTGGCCGTGCGGCTGAGCGCCTGGCTGGTGGGCGACTGGCGTGGCACGCCGACCAACGCCGCTCCCGACGAGCACGACGACATCGCCTGGTTCGACCTGGAGGACCTGCCTCCGCTCGCCCACCCCGACGTGCGAGCGGCTGTCATGGACGCGGGTGGCACAGGCCGCTGGTGATCTTCGGCCCTGTTGCGAGCGTCACGTCCGGGCTAGGTTGGCGGCGACCGACCGGGAGCCGCCATGACCAGCGACGATCTGCACGCGCGCCGCGTGAACGCCGTACGCGCGTGGACGCGCTTCGTCTCCGAGGGCGACCAGCCGTCCGAGGCGGTCCGCCCGGAGATCCTCAGCAGCTGGCAGCTCTCGGGTGTCGTGTCCCCGACGGTGACGCACGCCCCCCTCGCCGACGAGGGCGACACGGCCGAGTTCTGGAACGCATCGCCCCTGCAGACAGCGGTGGAGCGCGTGCAGGACGAGCTGCGCCGCACGGCCGAGGACGGCGACCTGGTCATCGCCGTCACCGACGAGCACACCCGGATCCTCTGGACCTACGGCGGTCGCGTCATGCGCCGCAAGGCCGAGACGGTCAACTTCGTGCCGGGTGGTCGCTGGGACGAGGCGAGCGTGGGCACGAACGCGCTGGCCATCGCCGGTCGCACGGGCACGCCGTCGATGGTCTTCAGCGCCGAGCACTACGCCGAGGTCGTGCACAACTGGGTCTGCTGGGCCGCCCCCGTCTTCGACCCCGTGACCGGCCGCCCGCTGGGGGTCATCGACCTGTCGACCACCTGGGACCGCACCCACCCGATCGGTCTCGCCACGGCACGGGTGATGGCCCGCCTGATCGAGGGCGCGCTCCCCGGTGACCGGCGTACGACCTCGGAGGGCCTGTCCGCGCCCGCCGCGCCCGGCCTCACGCTGACCCTGCTCGGCACCGCCGAGGTCTGGCTCGACGGCCAGCGCCTCCTGCTCAACCGCCGCCAGACCGAGATCCTGGCGTTGCTCGCCCTGCACCCCGGTGGGCTCTCGGTGGAGCACCTGCACTCCCTGCTCTACGGCGACTCGGCGGTGACCACCTCGACCCTCAAGGCGGAGGTCTCGCACCTGCGCGCCGCGCTGTCCGGCCAGCTCTCCTCGCGTCCCTACCGGCTCACCATGCCGGTCGAGACCGACGTCGAGGAGGTGCAGCGGCTGCTGCGACGAGGCGACGTGCGCGCGGCGGTCCGGGCCTACGGCGGCGACCTGCTGCCCGGCACCGACTCACCGGCGCTGGTCCAGATGGGCGACTACCTCGCCGTGAGCGTCCGCGAGGCCCTGCTGGCGCACCCGGACCCCGACGCGGTGCTGCGCTACAGCGACCTCGCGCCGTACGACACCGCCGTGGTCGAGGCCTGCCTGGCGGCGCTTCCCGTGCACCACCCGGTGGCCCCGCTGCTCAAGGGAAAGCTGGCCGCGGCACGCTGACCGGACCAGTCCACCCGCCTCCAACCATCGGCCAACCACGGAGACCTAGGTTCGGCCGTACGTGACCCACCTCACACTGGAGCGGCCTGATGACGAAGATCGAACTCACCGTCGACGGGGCTGCGGTCTCCGACGACGTCGAGCCCCGGATGCTGCTGGTGCAGTACCTGCGCGAGAAGCTCGGCAAGACCGGCACCGTCATCGGGTGCGACACCTCCAACTGCGGGGCGTGCACCGTCCACCTCGACGGCACGAGCGTGAAGTCGTGCAACGTGCTCGCCGTGCAGGCCAACGGCCGCACCGTGACCACGATCGAGGGGCTCGCCGACACCGCCGAGGGTGAGCTCCACCCCGTGCAGGAGGCCTTCCGCGAGTGCCACGGGCTCCAGTGCGGCTTCTGCACGCCCGGGATGATCATGCAGGCCGTCGACCTGCTCGGGGAGAACCCGCATCCCACCGAGGAGGAGGTCCGGCTCGGCATGGAGGGCAACCTCTGTCGCTGCACCGGCTACCACAACATCGTCAAGAGCGTCCTCCACGCAGCCGAGCAGACGGGGGTGAAGGCATGACGGCGACACAGGACCGCCCGGCAGGCGAGATCGGCAAGGACCGGCGCCGCAAGGAGGACCAGCGGCTGATCACCGGCCGCACCCGATGGACCGACAACATCACCCTGCCCGGGATGCTGCACCTGGCCATGGTGCGCAGCCCGTTCGCCCACGCCACGATCGCCTCGATCGACACCGAGGCGGCGAAGGCCGCCACCAACGTGGTCGGCGTCTTCACCGGCAAGGACTTCGGCGAGGAGCTCGGCGTGTGCATCAACGCCTGGCCGATCACGCCCGACCAGAAGACCCCGGGCCACTCGCCGATGCCGGCCGACCGGGTCGCGTTCGCCGGCGAGATCGTCGCCGTGGTGGTGGCCCGTAGTGCTGCCGAGGCCCGCGACGCCGCCGAGCTCGTCGACGTCGAGTACGACGAGCTGCCGGCCGTCGTGGGCATCAAGAAGGCGCTCGAGGACTCGGTGCTCGCGCACCCCGACCTCGGCACCAACAAGTCGGCGCTGTGGGTCTTCGACTCCAACTACGCCGGCACCGGTGGCGACGTCGAGGCCGCGATCGAGGCGGCCCGCTCCGACGGCATCCTCATCGAGCGCGAGTACCGCCAGCAACGCCTGATCCCAGCCTTCATGGAGCCCCGCAGCGTCGTGGTGGACCCCACCGGCGAGCAGATCACCATGTGGTCCGCGACCCAGATCCCGCACATCCTGAGGTTCGCCCTGGCGGCCACCACCGGCGTGCCCGAGAGCAAGATCCGGGTCATCGCGCCTGACGTCGGCGGCGGTTTCGGCGGCAAGCTCCAGACCACGCCGGAGGAGTGGATCGCCTGGGCGGTCGCGCGCCGGTTGTCCAAGCCGGTGAAGTACACCGAGACCCGCAGCGAGAGCCTGATGGCGGCCCACCACGGCCGCGACCAGGTGCAGACGCTGACCCTCGCCGCCGACAAGGACGGCAAGGTCACCGGCTTCAAGGTGCACCTCGACGCCGACCTCGGTGCCTACGTGGCCATCGTCGGTGGCGGAGTCCCGGTGCTCGGCGCCTTCATGTTCAACGCCATCTACAAGTTCCCCGCCTATCGCTTCGAGTGCCAGACGGTGCTCACCAACACCACGTTCACCGACGCCTACCGCGGCGCCGGCCGCCCGGAGGCGACGTACGCCGTCGAGCGGCTGATGGACGAGCTCGCCGCAGAGGTCGGCGTCGACCCGCTGGAGATCCGCGAACGCAACTGGATCACCCACGAGGAGTTCCCCTTCACGACCGTGGCCGGGCTGGAGTACGACTCCGGCAACTACGAGGCCGCGACCGCGAAGGCGAAGGAGTCCTTCGGCTACGACGCGTTGCGCGCGGAGCAGAAGGAGCGGCGCGAGCGTGGTGACCGGGTGCAGCTCGGCATCGGCGTCTCGACCTTCACCGAGATGTGCGGCCTCGCCCCGAGCCGGGTGCTCGGCAGCCTGGACTACGGCGCGGGAGGCTGGGAGCACGCGAGCGTCCGGATGACGCCCCTCGGCAAGGTCGAGGTGGTCACGGGTGCGAGCGCGCACGGACAGGGCCACGAGACGGCGTTCAGCCAGATCGTCGCCGACCGGCTCGGCGTCCCGTTCGAGGACGTCGAGGTGCTCCACGGCGACACCCAGGTGGCGCCGAAGGGGCTGGACACCTACGGCTCACGCTCGCTCGTCGTCGGTGGTGAGGCTCTGGTCCGGGCGGTCGACAAGGTGATCGACAAGGCCAAGGTGCTCGCCGCCCACCTGTTGGAGGCGAGCGAGGACGACCTGGACTACGCCGGCGGCAGGTTCAGCGTCCGCGGCACCGACCAGGGGACGACGATCCAGGAGCTCGCGACGGCGACCTTCGCAGGGCACAACTACCCCGACGGCATGGAGCTCAACCTCGACGCCGACGCGACCTACGACCCCGTGAACTTCAACTACCCCCACGGCACGCACCTGTGCGCGATGGAGGTCGACACCGAGACCGGTGCGGTGAAGATGCGGAAGTACACCTGCTGCGACGACATCGGCAACATCATCAACCCGCTCATCGTGGCCGGTCAGGTGCACGGCGGCCTTGTGCAGGGCATCGCGCAGGCGCTGTGGGAGGAGGCGGTGCACGACGAGTCCGGGACGCTGGTCAGCGGCTCGTTCGTCGACTACCTGCTGCCGACCTCGGCCGACACGATCTCGTTCGACGTGGTCCACGCCGACGAGCCCAGCGTCTGCACGACCAACACGCTGGGCACGAAGGGCGTCGGCGAGGCCGGCACGATCGCGTCGACGCCTGCGGTCGTCAACGCCGTCGTCGACGCCGTGCGCCACCTCGGGGTCGACGACATCCAGATGCCGTGCACCCCGGAGCGGGTGTGGCGCGCGATCCATGCCCATGACGGTGACGCCCCGACGCCGGAGTCGGCGATGCCGCACTTCCAGGAAGGCGCCCTCAACCAGGACGAAGGAGCAGGCCAGTGATCCCGGTGAAGTTCGACTACCTCGCGCCGACGTCGGTCGAGGAGGCGCTGGCCGCCCTCGGCGAGCACGGCGACGAGGCGAAGATCATGGCCGGCGGCCAGAGCCTGCTGCCGGTCCTGCGGATGCGGCTCAACGCTCCGGAGGTCGTGATCGACCTCGGTGGCATCGACTCCCTGCGGGGGATCCGCGACGACGGCGACGCCATCGTCATCGGCGCCATGACCACCCACCACGTCGTGCGCGACCACGCGCTGGTCAAGGAGCACGCGTTGCTGGTCTCGAAGGCGGCCGCCGAGGTGGCCGACTCCCAGATCCGGCACCGTGGCACCTTCGGCGGGGCGCTCGCGCACGCCGACCCGGCCGGTGACCTCGGCGCTCCGGCACTCGCGCTGGGTGCGCAGTTCGTGATCGTCGGCCCCGGCGGCAGTCGTACGGTCGAGGCGGCCGACTTCTTCGTCGACCTCTTCGAGACCGCGATCGGCGACGACGAGATCCTCACCGAGGTGCGGATCCCCAAGCACACCGGCTGGGGCGCGCACTACGAGAAGTTCGTCCGCGTCGCCCACCAGTGGCCGATCGTCGCGGTCGCCGCCACGGTGAAGGGCTCCATCGACGAGGCCCGCATCGGGCTGACCAACATGGGCTCGACCCCGTTGCGGGCCACCGCGACGGAGCAGGCCCTGGCCGGCGCGAGCGCGACCGAGGACGGCGTACGCGACGCGGCGCAGATGGCGGCCGAGGGGACCAACCCGCCCTCGGACCTCAACGGCGCCGCCGACTACCGCCAGCACCTCGCACGGGTGCTGACGGGCCGTGCGGTCCTCAAGGCGGCGGGTGTGTAGTGGAGCTGAGCCACCGGTTCACGGTCCCGATCGGCGTCGAGGAGACGTGGGCGCACTTCAACGACATCGCCTCCGTCGCCGAGTGCTTCCCCGGCGCCCAGGTCACCGAGGCCGACCACGAGTCCTTCTCCGGCTCGGTGAAGGTCAAGCTCGGCCCGATCGCGCTGCTCTACAACGGCAGCGGCACCTTCGTGGAGAAGGACGAGGCCGCGCACCGCTTCGTCGTCGACGCGAAGGGCAAGGACAAGCGCGGCAACGGCACCGCGGGCGCGAAGGTCACGGTGTCGATGACCGACGCCGGCGGCTCGACCGACGTCGCGGTGGAGACCGACCTGGCCATCACCGGCAAGCCGGCCCAGTTCGGGCGCGGGGTGATGCAGGACGTCTCCGACAAGCTGCTCGGGCAGTTCGTCACCTGCCTCGAGCAGCGCCTGGCGGGCGACGAGCCCGCCGGCGCCGCTCCTCCCAGCGGTGTGCCAGCGGCCGAGTCCCCCGTGCAGATGGCTGCTGGTGCACCGCCCACGGCTGCGACACCCGCGTCGCCGCCCCCGCCGCCACCTCCGCCTCCTCCCCAGACGGAGGCACTCGACCTGGGCAGCACGGTCCTGCCGGTGCTGCTCAGGTCCTACTGGAAGCAGGCGGTCGCGGTCCTCACCGTGCTCGTCCTGGTGCGGTGGCTCAGAAGACGTTGAGCGGACGGAACTGGACCGAGATGCGCGGACCGGAGTGAGCCACCTTGGGCACGGCGTGCTCCCAGGTGCGCTGGCACGACCCGCCCATCACGACCAGGTCACCGTGGCCCATGGTCACGGCGATCGAGCCCCCGCCGCCGCGCGGACGCAGCAGCAGGCGCCGCGGGTCGCCGACGCTGACGATCGCCACCATGGTGTCGTCGGTGCGGCCGCGCCCGATGGTGTCGCCGTGCCAGGCGACCGAGTCGCGACCGTCGCGGTAGTAGCAGCACCCGGCGGTCACGAACGGCTCGCGCAGCTCCGGCAGGTAGTGCTCGCTCAGCTCGGTGCGGGCGCGCACCAGCGCCGGGTGGGGGAGCGGGTCGTCGGCCAGGTAGGTGTGCACCAGCCGCGGGACGTCGACCACCGCGTCGTACATCTCGCGGCGCTCGGAGCGCCACGGGACCCGGTCGACGAGGGCGGCGAAGACGCCGTCGGGGTCGCCGAGCCAGTTGCGCTGGACGTCGAGCCAGGCCCCGTGCGACAGTCGGCGACGCTCGGGCGCGAGCGTCGCGGTGTCCACGGCGGAGTCGGCGAAGAGGGACGTCTGGAAGTCCACGGGGACACCCTACCCCAGACTTCGAACAGGCTTTCGAAGATCGAAGATCACCTCAAGGGTTACCTACAGGAATCGTCAATTCGGGGACCCCCGGTCCAGCCCAGTCCTATCTTGGCTGGTATGGATCACGTGGACGTCGTCGTCCCGCGTCAGCGGGCGCTGAAGCATGTCCAGGTCCGTGAGCACGTCCGCAGCCTCATCGAGGCCCAGCCGCCAGGCTCTGCGGCACCGTCCGAACGCGAGCTGGTCGCCCGCTTCGGCGTTGCCCGGATGACCGTACGACAGGCGCTCGACGCGCTGGTCGCCGAAGGTCTCCTGGAGCGCATCCCCGGACGTGGCACGTTCGTCGCGCAGCCGCCGAAGACCGCCGGTCGACTGACCTCCTTCACCGAGGAGATCCGTCGCCGCGGCATGCTGCCGGAGTCCCAGACCCTGCTGGCCCGCGTGGAGCAGGCCGGTCCGGGTGTCGCCCGCGCGCTCGACATCTCGCCGGGTGACCCGGTCCTGCACTGGCGCCGGTTGCGCCGTGCCGACCAGGCCATCGTGTGTGTCGAGGACGCCTACCTCAACGAGGTGCTGCTGCCGGGGTTCCTGCAGCACGGCACCCCCACGAGCCTCTACGAGGCGCTCGCCGCACGCGGCCTGCGCCCGACAGAGGTCGAGGACTCGATCAGCGCCGACCGCGCGAGCGCCGAGGAGGCGGCCGTCCTCGAGATCACCGAGGGTGACCCGGTCCTGCGGCACGCCCGCCGCGCGGTCTCCGACGGTCGCATCGTGGAGGTGTCGCGCACCTGCTACCGGCACGACCGCTTCACGGTCTACCTCCAGCTCGCCGACCGCTGAGCCCTACCTCGGTCCGAGCTCCTCGAGCTCGCGACCGAGGTTGGCGCGCGCCCGGGCCTCCCAGAGCGCGCGGCCCTGGGCCGTGTGGAACAGGTGCGGCTTGGACGCCAGGTCCCTGAGCACGGCCGCCCGCCCGGCCCGGAAGTCGTGCTCGGCGACGTGGGCGAAGTCGGCCCGTACGCCGGCGACGTAGGCGTCGTAGCGCTCCGGGTCCGCGGCGAGGATGCCGAGGTCGGCGTCGCTCAGGGCGCAGCCCGCCGGGTCGTCGTCGGCGGGACGGTGGCGGAGCGTCATCCGCACCAGGCGCGCCACCTCGTCGGCGTACGCCCCGGGCAGCGCGCGCTCGGCCCACTGGGCGGACAGCTCCTCGTCGTCGGGCCCGCCGTCGTAGACGGCGTCGTGGAACCAGGCGGCCAGGCGCACGGTCGTGGCGTCGAACCCGGCGCCCGCCGCGGACATCTCGTCGAGCCGGTCCAGCACCTCGGTGAGGTGGAGCAGGTCGTGGTAGCCGTCGCGGTCCCAGGCGCCGAGGAGCTCGTCGCGCAGGTCGTTGTGGTCGGGGAGGGGCCAGCGGTCGGCGAGGCTCCGGGCGGTGGTCACGCCTGCGCTGCCTGCTGCAGCACGCGGGCCTCGGCGTGCCCCGAGGCCATCGCCCAGCGGATGGTGCGCGTGGCCGCAGCCCCGAGGACCCGGTTGGTGACCGGTGGCACCGGAGGCAGCCGCAGCTCGCGGCGCGCCTCGGCCGGCAGCAGCCCGACGGCGGCGCTCGCGAGCGAGAGGTAGCCGGGCCGCGCCGGCAGGGGCAGGTCGGGGTGGAGCAGGAGGAACCGGATCGCCTCGCGCGCGGCCGGCGTGCCGCGGAGCTCGGGACCGTAGGCCGCCAGGACGTGGCGCAGCTCGTCCTCGGTCTGCGGGGCGCCGACCACGCCGAGGTGGGTGGCCGCGACCGACGCCTGGGCGACGTACTCGTCGCGCTCCGGACCGACGAGCCGGAGGTGGCCGTAGCGGTCGTGCGCGGCGAGGAAGCTGTCGATCTCGGCGGCGTGGACCCAGCCGAGCAGGTGCGGGTCGGAGGCGGCGTACGGCGTCCCGTCGGGCATCGTGCCGGTGACCGACTCGTGGGCGCGCTGCACGCCCCGGATGGCCTGGAGCGCGTGCTCCTCGGTGCCGAAGGTGGTGACCGCGATGTAGGTCGCGACCTGGGCGAGCCGTCCCCACATGTCGCCGCGGTAGCCGGAGTGGTCGGCGACTCCCTGCATCGCGGCGGGGTGCAGTGACTGCAGCATGATCGCCCGGATCCCCCCGACGAACATCGACGCGTCGCCGTGGACGCGCTGGATGGGGGACCCCGGCTCGAACCAGCGCGGGCCCGGGGTGCCGTGCACCCGCTCCCGCTGCCGCTCGCCCTGCGGCCCCGCGACCTTGCGGAACAGCTCGCTGCCGAGGCGGTCGCGGATGCTCACGCTGTCGAGAGTAGCGGCGGACCCCATGCGGTGCGGCCTTTGACTTCGAGTACTCGAAGTTCCTACCGTCGAGGACGTGACCACCCACGCCGGCACCCGCAGCTACTCCATCAAGGAGGCCGCAGCCCTCACCGGGCTGCCGGCGAGCACGCTGCGCTACTACGAGCAGATCGGGGTCATCGCCCCCATCAGCCGCGGTGCGAGCAGCAAGCACCGCGTCTACGACGAGGACGACCTGGACCAGCTCATGTGGATCGCGTGCCTCGCCGCCACGGGGATGTCGGTGCGCGACATGCGGCAGTACGTCGCCAACGGCGCGCTGGGTCCCGCGGCGGCCGCCCGACAGGTCGAGCTGCTCAGCGCGCAGGCCGAGCGCCTGGCGCGGGAGGCCGAGCAGGTGGCGCTGCGCCAGCAGTACGTCCGGATCAAGGTGGACTACTGGCACGCCGTCGAGGCGGGCGACGAGGACCGCGCGCAGCTGCTGTCTGCCGAGGCGCGCACCCTCGCCGACGCGCTCAAGGACACCAAGGGGTCCTGAGCCCCCACCTGCCCGACCTCCCTGCGGACACCGGACGTCCGCGGGTCGGACACCCCCCCTGCACCAACCCGGACCATCCACCACGTCGCGGACCGACCGCGACACCGAAGGAGACACCCATGCGCGTCAACGCGTACGCAGCACCCGCCGCCGGCGAGCCGCTGGCAGCCACCACCATCGAGCGCCGCGAGGTCGGCGCCCACGACGTCCTCATCGCCATCGAGTGGGCCGGCATCTGCCACTCCGACATCCACACCGTCAACGGTGACTGGGGCCCGCAGCCGTTCCCGGTCGTGCCGGGGCACGAGATCGTCGGCACCGTCACCGAGGTCGGCCCGGAGGTCAGCACCCACCGGGTCGGCGACCGCGTCGGCGTCGGCTGCATGGTCAACGCGTGCGGCGAGTGCGACAACTGCCGCAACGGCGACGAGCAGTACTGCCGTGAGGGCATGGTCGGGACGTACGCGGCCACCGACCGTGACGGCACCACGACCCAGGGCGGCTACTCCACGCACGTCGTGGTCGACGCCGGCTACGTCCTCTCCGTCCCCGAGGGCCTCGACCCGGCCGCCGCCACGCCGCTGCTCTGCGCCGGCATCACGACGTACTCGCCGCTCAAGCACTGGAAGGCCGGCCCTGGCACGAAGGTCGCCGTGGTCGGCCTCGGGGGGCTGGGCCACATGGCGGTCAAGATCGCGCACGCCATGGGCGCCGAGGTCACCGTGCTGTCGCAGTCGCTGAAGAAGCAGGAGGACGGCCTCCGCCTGGGCGCCGACCACTACTTCGCCACGAGCGACCCCGGCACGTTCGAGGCCCTCGCCGAGTCCTTCGACCTGGTCATCAACACGGTCAGCGCGAAGATCGACGTGAACGCCTACCTCGGCCTCCTCGCCGTCAACGGCACCCTCGTCAACGTCGGCGCCCCGCCTGAGCCGCTGCCGGTCAACGCGTTCTCCCTCATCGGCGGCCGGCGCTCCTTCGCGGGGTCGATGATCGGCGGCATCGCCGAGACCCAGGAGATGCTCGACTTCTGCGCCGAGCACGGCATCGTCTCCGACGTCGAGGTGATCCGCGCCGACCAGGTCAACGAGGCCTACGAGCGGGTGCTCGCCTCCGACGTGCGCTACCGCTTCGTGATCGACGCGAGCACGCTGGACTGAGGTCGGCGATCGTCACGCCGGGGACTGCAGGTCCCCGGCGTCGATGATCCGGTAGGCGTAGCCCTGCTCGGCGAGGAACCGCTGGCGGTTCTGGGCGAAGTCGGCGTCCACGGTGTCGCGCGAGACGATCGTGTAAAAGTGCGCGCTGCGCCCCTCGGTCTTCGGTCGCAGCAGCCGGCCGAGGCGCTGCGCCTCCTCCTGGCGGGAGCCGAACGACCCGCTCACCTGGATCGCCACCTCGGCCGAGGGCAGGTCGATGGAGAAGTTCGCGACCTTGCTGACCACCAGCAGCCCGATCTCGCCGGAGCGGAACGCGTTGAAGAGCCGCTGCCGCTCCTTGACGGTCGTCTCGCCCTTGATCACCGGGGCGTCGAGCATCTCGGCGATCTCGTCGAGCTGGTCGATGTACTGCCCGATCACCAGCGTCGGCTGGTCCGCGTGCCGCCGCACAAGATCGCGTACGACGTCGATCTTGGCGTGGGTGCACGAGGCGAGGCGGTAGCGGGTGTCGGGATCGCTGGTGGCGTAGGCCAGGCGCTCGCCGTCGGGAAGGGTGACCCGCACCTCGACGCAGTCGGCGGGCGCGATGTAGCCCTGTGCCTCGATGTCCTTCCACGGGGCGTCGTAGCGCTTGGGACCGATGAGGGAGAAGACCTCGCCCTCGCGCCCGTCCTCGCGCACCAGGGTCGCGGTCAGGCCCAACCGGCGGCGGGCCTGGAGGTCGGCGGTCATCCGGAAGATCGGCGCCGGCAGCAGGTGCACCTCGTCGTAGACGATGAGGCCCCAGTCGCGGGCGTCGAGCAGCTCGAGGTGCGGGTAGACGCCCTTCCGCTTCGTGGTCAGGACCTGGTAGGTCGCGATGGTGACGGGCCGGACCTCCTTCACCGCGCCGGAGTACTCGCCGATCTCGTCGGGGGTCAGCGACGTGCGGGCGACCAGCTCGTCCTTCCACTGACGGGCGCTGACGGTGTTGGTGACGAGGATCAGCGTGGTCGCCTGCGCGTGCGCCATCGACGCCGCCCCGACCAGGGTCTTGCCCGCGCCGCACGGCAGCACGACGACGCCGGAGCCGCCGTCCCAGAAGGACTGGGCGGCCTGGCGCTGGTAGGGCCGGAGCGTCCAGCCGTCCTCCGCGAGGTCGATCGCGTGGGCCTCGCCGTCGACGTATCCGGCGTAGTCCTCGGCCGGCCACCCCAGCTTGAGCAGCGCCTGCTTGAGGTTGCCGCGCTCGCTCGGGTGCACCGCGACGGTGTCGTCGTCGAGCCGGGCGCCCACCATGCCGGCGATCTTCTTGGCGCGCAGCACCTCCTCGAGCACCGGACGGTCGACGGACGAGAGCACCAGCCCGTGCACGGGGTGCTTCTCGAGCCGGAGGCGGCCGTAGCGCCCCATCGTCTCCGCGACGTCGACGAGCAGCGCGTGCGGGACGGCGTAGCGCGACCAGGTCAGCAGCGCGTCGACCACCTGCTCGGCGTCGTGACCGGCGGCGCGCGCGTTCCAGAGTCCCAGCGGCGTGAGGCGGTAGGTGTGGATGTGCTCGGGGGAGCGCTCGAGCTCCGCGAACGGAGCGATGGCCTTGCGGGCCTCGGCTGCGGAGGGGTGGTCGACCTCGAGCAGGAGCGTCTTGTCCGACTGGACGATGAGGGGACCGTCGTTCACCCGGCAATCCTACGGATCAGCCGGTGGACGCGGACTTCTGGCGGGCGCGGAACGCGGCCACGTTGGCGCGCGAGGAGCACCGGTCGGAGCAGTAGCGGCGCGACTGGTTGGGCGAGGTGTCGACGAAGACGTTGTCGCACCGGGCCTCGGAGCAGATGCCCAGGCGCGTCGCACCGAGGTCGCAGACCAGGTTGGCCAGGCCCATCAGCGACTCGGCGATGAGCAGCTCGGACACCGACGAGGCCCTGTTGGTGACGTGCATGTGCAGGTGGTCGGGGTCGTGGTCGGAGATCATCGGCGTGACGGGGTGGGTCGCGAGCAGGTCGTTGAGCGAGCTCACCACGAGTCGTACGTCGTCGGCCTCCGACGCCTCGAACACCGGCCGCAGCTCGGCGCGGAAGTCGCGCAGGGCAGCCACGTCCCCCTCGACCACCGAGCGGTGCAGCCACGAGCGGTCCACGAGGTGGTCGTGGAGGGCAGCCTCGTCCGGCAGCTCGGCGTTGACGAGCGCGGCGGCACGCTCGGCGTAGCGGATGAAGTCCACGTTTCAAGGCTACTGGGCGAACATCGGAGGGACGGGGTCCCCGCGGCGTTGTTCGGGGGAGCGAAGCGGAGGAGAAGAACGTCGTGGGGTGTGTCTACGCCGGACGTACGCCGGTGATGCGGTGCACCGCGAACTCGCGCACGTCGTCGGCCCGGTGGTCGAAGGCGGAGAGCCGGCCCCCGTCGAGACGGCGCGGGTCGACGACCCGCTCACCGGTGGCACCGTGGTTGTCGACGTAGCCGATCACGACCGTGCTCCCGGCCTCGATGGCCTCGCGCAGCGCCGCCAGGGCGCCGGACGGCGTGGTGGTCCCGGTCGCCGCGGGGCGGGACGACTCGGCGCGGTCGCCGGCGCGGATCGCCGTGGCGACGGCCTGCACCTGGGCGGCCTGGCGGGCCTCGACGGCGCCGGCCGGGCGCCGCCCGCGACGGGTGCGGGCGCGCTGGAGGTCGGGGCGGCTCACCCGGACCGTGCCGTCGGCCGCCTCCACCACCGGAGCGGCGCCGAGCTCGCGCAACCGCGGCAGCAGCACGTCGAGCGGGGAGGTCGCGATCGCGACGGTCGGGGCCAGCAGCCGGAGCCCCAGGCTGCGGGCCCGCGGGTCGTGCACCAGCGCCGCGAGCGCCGCCTCGTCGTCCGCGCGCAGGAACGCCTCGGCGTGCCCGACCCGCACCGAGCCGAACGTGCGGGCAACGTCGTCGACGAGGAACTCGAGGGGCTGCGGAACCGGTGTCTGGGACACCGACGTGAGGAAGTCGCGCACCTCCAGCGTCGACCAGCCGGCGTCGAAGCCGCGTCGCAGCGAGCCGGAGGTGAAGCGGTAGACGGTGGCGCCGCCGCGCGACTCCACGTCGGCGAGCAGGTGCAGCCGGCGAGCGACCTCGGTCTCGAGGGGGCCCGGAGCCACGGCGGTCAGGTCGGCCTGCAGCAGCACGTGGTCGACCGCCCGGGGCAGGTGCGGGTCGATCGCCGCCGCTGCACCGGTGAGGTCGCCCTCGGCCACCCGCCGGCCGCTGGGCGGCAGGCCGCCCGCTCCGCTCACGCCGAGGACCGCGGCCTCACCGAGGGCGGCGGTCACGAGGTCGGCGAAGATCGTGGGACGGCGCGGCCTCATCCAGCCGATCCGCTGGACCAACGACGCGATGCCCGTGCCGGCGGCCAGCACCTCGCCCTCGGGGACCTCCGCCAGCACGCGCAGCGCCAGTCGCCGAGCCTCCTCCGCCAGCCCGCTCGAGAGCTCCGGGGCAAGCGCGTTCCAGGTCTTGCCGGCGGCGTCGCGGGAGCCGACCTGCGACGGCACGCGGCTGCTGGCCAGCCAGCCGCCGACCAGTCGCGCCCATCGCTCGGCGGTCGAGCGGCCCGACCAGACGTCGAACTCCTCGGTCGGCAGCCACGCGGGCGTCCCGTCCGGCTCGACACCCTCGGCGACCAGGCCCGACGCCAGCGCCACCTCGACGACCAGGGCCGCCTCGGCCTCGTCGACGTGCAGCTCACGGGCCACCGCCTTCAGGTCCCGGACGGCCAGGCCGCCGCTGCGCAGCACGCTCGGCGGCTGCACGCCCCAGTGGTCGAGCAGCAGCTCCACGCGTCGTACGACGTCGAAGGCGGCGCCGGCCGCCGTCCGGGCGACGAGCGCCGGGTCGCGCGTGCTGGTGGCCAGGTCCGGCACGTCGTCCACCGGCTCACTGGTCGTGCGTCCGCCGCGCAGGGCCAGCCCGACCTCCCCCGGCAGCACCACGGTGTCGCCCTCGCGCGGGACGAGCAGGCGTCGGCTGAGCAGCTCCTCGGCGGGAGTCCTGGCGTCGGCGGGCGACACCGTGCGGCGCGCCGACCCCGTCGTGCCCTCGCCGCCGTGGGCGTCGACGTGCGCCAGCATCGCGGCGGCCGCGGGGCTCAGCTCCGCGATCCGGGCAGCCACCTCTGCGGGCGCGGCGGGCTCCGGGCTGCAGGGCCGCAGGCCACTCAGCCCGACCGGCATCCCGCGCATCGCGTCGGCCACGCCGCTCAGCGCGCGGAGGCCGCCTGGGGACTCCCACGCCAGGGCGAGGTCGAGCAGCCGCTGGAGCGCGAGCGTCGTACGGGCCGCGTCGGCGTGCACGATCGAGATCAGCTGCGCGGAGGTGGTTTCACCCGCGACCAGCAGGGCATCTAGCACCGAGAGCTCCAGACGGTCGAGACCGTCGAGGGCGCGATGGATCGACGAACGCGTGGCGGCGCGTGAGGCCAGCTGCGACGAATCTTGGGGGGCGGGAGTGGCGAGATCTGGACGGGCCCGGAGCAGCGCCACGAGCCGCTCGTCCGACCAGCCCCGGAGCTGGTCGGCAAGCGTTCGTGCGGGTGTCGCCCGCCCTCGACTGGACATCCCTCTTACGCTACTCGCCGGGCCGGAACCTCCGCCCCACATCTCGACACGGGGCGAAGAGGGCTGGGCATGAGGAATGTTGATCTGCACCACGGGGCCTCGAGCGACGTCGGCCTGGTGCGCAAGGTCAACGAGGACTCCTTCCTGGTCGCACCGCCGGTCTTCGTGGTCGCCGACGGGATGGGAGGTCACTCGGGCGGCGACGTGGCCAGCCAGATGGTCGTCGAGGAGTTCCAGCGCCTGGCCGAGCACTACGACCCGGCCCGCGGCGCCGAGCAGGTCGCCGACACCTTCGCCCGCGCGCAGGCGCGCATCGTCGACTACGGCAACGCCCACCGGGCGCTGTCCCCGGGCTGGCACGCCGGCACGACAGCGGTGGTGGCGGTGCTCGTCGACGACAACGGCGTGACCAAGTGGCTCCTGGCCAACCTCGGCGACTCCCGCATCTACCGCATCACCGAGGGCCGCCTGGAGCAGATCAGCGTCGACCACTCGGTGGTCCAGGAGCTCGTCGACTCCGGCGAGATCACCGTGGCGGAGGCCGCGGTCCACCCGGAGCGGCACGTCATCACCCGGGCCCTGGGCAGCCCCGAGGGCATCGACCCCGACTTCTTCCTCCTCCCGCTCGCCTCGGTCGAGCGCCTGCTCCTGTGCAGCGACGGCGTGACCGGGATGATCGAGGACGAGGAGATCGAGACCATCCTCGAGAGCGTCCCCGACCCACGCGACGCGGCGGACGCCCTGGTCGCCGCGGCGGTCGCCGCGGGCGGTCGTGACAACGCGACGGCCGTCGTCGTCGATGTGGTGGGATTGGTGAAGGACGCCAGTTATGACTCGCAGCGCCAGCTGGAGAGTCTCGAATCCAAGCTTGGGGGACGAGAGTGAGCGCAGAGGCCAGGTTCGCGCCGGGGGACTGGTACGCCGTCGTGGGTGACCGGGTGACGGTCCTGCTCCCCTCCAGCCAGCGCGGCCGCGTGGCCGCTCTCTGGGACGTCGCCGACGCCGGTGCCGACGCCGACACCGTGCTCGACGCCCTGCTCGCCGGCGGTCTGTCCTCGCTCGAGCACTTCGCGCTCGTCGCCCACGGCGACGACACCACCCGGCTCATCGTGCGCGGTGCCGCGACGGCGACCGTGTCGTCCAGCGCCGGCGAGGAGATCGTCAGCGCCGCCGCCGGCACGACCTGGAACGAGCAGGTCGTCCGCGGGGTCTCGAGCGTCCGGGTCACCCTCACCGGTGACGGCACCGCCGACCACGTCCTGACCCCGGGCCTGTCCCGCGTCTCCGTCGTGGAGTTCGGTACGCCGGCCGCATCCGAGGCCGTTGCCCCGGAGGCGCCCGCCGCACCCGTCGAGCGGCCCGCAGCCGCCGTGGTCCCGGATCCGGAGCCCACTCCGGATCCCGAGCCGGAGCCCGAGCCCACCCCGGAGCCCGAGCCCACTCCGGAGCCCGCGCCGGCCGCCGCGCCGCCGATGAGCTTCGGCGAGCCCGACGACGACCCCACGCCGACCGGCGAGACGCCGGTGGTCCCCGATGCCTGGTCCGACCGCGACGGCCAGACGATGGTCGGCGCGCCCACCCCCGACTTCGATCGCCCGCCCGTCCCCGGTCAGGAGATGGCCCCCGACGTCGTGTCGCAGCCGGTCGCCTCGCTCGTGTTCTCGACCGGTGAGGTCCTGGCCGTCGACCGCACCGTCCTCGTCGGGCGCGCACCCGAGGCCCGCCGCTTCGCCTCGCACGACCAGCCCCACGTCGTGACGGTGCCGAGCCCGCAGCAGGAGATCTCCTCGACCCACCTCGAGATCCGTCCCGGTGCCGGTGCCGACCACGGCGCCGCGATCGCGACCGACCTGGGCTCGACCAACGGCACCGTCCTGGCCCTGCCGGGCCTCGACCCGGAGGAGATGAGGCCGGGCATCGCGGTCAGCCTGGTCCCCGGCGCCGTCCTCGACCTCGGTGACGGTGTCACCATCCAGGTCACCAACCCCTGAAGCCCGACCGACCGTGACCCAGCAGCCGCACGCCATGACCTACCCGATCGCCCAGCTGGAGCGACGCTTCACCGCCTTCGCCGTCGACCGCCTGCTCGCGTGGAGCCTGCTCGCGGCCGTCGGCGTCGTCACCGCGCTCTTCGTCTCCGACGACCTGTGGACCGTGGTCGGCGTGGTGGCCGGCACGATGGTCCTCCTGTGGCTCGCGCTCGCCGTCGTGCTCGGGGTGAAGGGCACCTCGCCCGGCAAGGCGATGTCCGGCCTGCGGGTGGTGCACCACGGCGACGGCACCCCGATCGGGATCGGCCCGGCCCTGCTGCGCTCGCTGGTGCTGGGCGCCTCGGGCCTGCCGACCTTCGGCATCGGCATCGCCACGCTCGCCTGGACGGCGGTGGAGGACCGTGGCCGCCAGCGCCGCGGCTGGCACGACCACCTGACGAAGACGGTCGTCGTCGACGTACGTCCCGCGGTCGAGGTGACCGAGACCGGTGCCGACGAGGCGCCCCGCCACATCGTCAACCTCACCGCCATGCGGCTCATCCCGGCGCCACCGGTCGAGGCCGTCCGCACCCCCGAGCGCTCCGAGCACTCCGTGCGCCGCCAGCCCCTGCCGGCCGACGTCGTCGCACCGCCCGCGGCTGCTCCTGCCCCCACCCCGGCCCCCATGCCGACCCCGGCCCCCATGCCGGTCCTCCCGTCGGCTCCCGCGCCCCAGCAGCAGTGGCCGCAGCCGCCGGCCGCGGAGCGGACCCGGCAGCGCGCCCCGCAGCAGCAGCAGCGTCCGGCGTCGACGCCCGGGCGCTGGCGTGTGAACTTCGACGACGGCGAGAGCTTCGTGGTCGCCGGCCTCGCGCTGGTGGGCCGCCGCCCCGAGCCGCGCTCGGGCGAGCAGGTCGCCCACCTCGTCCCGCTGGCCTCGGCCGACATGTCGGTCTCGAAGACGCACGCGCAGTTCGGCCCCGCTCCCGATGGCACGATCGTGGTGATGGACCGCGGCTCGACCAACGGCACCGTGCTGGTGCGCCAGGGCGTCTCGCGCCAGCTGGCGCCCGGCAAGCCGGCGGCGCTGGTCGACGGCGACAAGGTCGTCTACGGCGACCGCGAGATGACCCTCACCCGCGAGCGCTGACCCGCAGGGCAGGATGTGGGTGTGGCGACCTTCCTCGACCTGCTCTACGACGAGGCGCCGCTGGCGGCCTTCGACGAGCACCTCGCGCAGGCCGAGCGTGGCCTCGGCCCGGCGGAGGCGGCGGTGGTGCGCTCGGAGTACGACGTCGCGCTGCGGCTGCGTGACCTGATGTCGCGGATGCGCTCGCGCGAGGCCGAGCTGTCGGCGCTCTACGAGACGGCGTCCGACCTCACGGCCATCCGCGACGTCGACACGATCCTGGCCGCCATCGTGCGCCGCGCGCGCCAGTTGCTGCACTGCGACATGACCTACCTCTCGCTCAACGACGAGAGTGACGGGGCGTCGTTCATGAAGGTGACCGACGGTGCCCTGACGCGCGAGTTCCAGACCCTGCGGCTGCCGCTCGGCACCGGGCTCCTCGGCCTCGTCGCCCAGACCGGAGCCGCCTACTTCACCGAGGACTACGCCGCCGACGATCGCTTCGTGCACAAGGGCTACATCGACGACGCGGTGGCCGGCGAGCAGATCCGCGCCATCCTGGGCGTGCCGCTGGTGCTCGACGGCGTGGTGATCGGTGCACTGCTCGCCGTGCACCGGTCCGTGCGCCGGTTCCCGCAGTCGGAGGTCAGCCTGCTCACCTCGTTCGCGGCGCACGCCGTGGTGGCCCTGGAGAACGCACGGCTCTTCGCCGAGCTCGACGAGGCCAACCAGTCGCTGACCCGGCACACGGAGGCCGTCGATGCGGCCGCCCTGGCCCACGACCGCCTGACCGACCTCCTGCTCGGCGGGGGAGGTGTCACCGAGGTCGCCGAGGTGCTCTCCGGCGTGCTCGACGGCGCGGCCTCGATCTGGACGCCGGCCGGTGAGCTGCAGGCGGGGGAGGACCCCGGGCTGGCGTGGGCCGAGGCCGTGCCGGCCGCCGTCTCCTCGGGACGGTCGGTGGTCATCGAGTCCGGCCTGGTCGCCGCGGCCCTCGTCGGCACCGAGCACGTGGCCACCCTGGTGCTGCGGCGTGACGAGCCGCTCGACCTCGCCGGTCGCCGGACGCTCGAGCGCGGCGCGCTGGTCACCGCGCTGGTGCTGCTCCTCGCGCGCTCGGTCAGCGACGCCGAGGAGCGCCTGGGCGGCCAGCTGCTGGTCGACCTGCTGGAGGCCGACGCCGACTCCCGCGAACGGCTGCGCGACCGCGTACGCCGGCACAGCGCGAGCCTCGACGGCCCGGTGGTCGTCGCAGCGGCGGCCGTCGACGGCGCCGACCGCCACCGTGCCAGTCGCTCCGCGGTGGCGCTGGCGCGGCGCATGTCGGGGCTGGCGGGCGAGCACCGCGGTGCGGTCGTCATCGTCGTGCCGAGCGAGGACCCCCACCGGGTGGGCGCCGAGCTGCAGTCGGCGGTGGCGGCCGTGGGCGGCGTGGCGACCGTCGGTGTCGCCGCGACCACCGACGCGCTCCAGGAGGACCGGCTGGTCGCCGCGCACGCGGAGGCACGGCGGTGCCTCGACACCCTCGTGAGGCTCGGGCGGCGCGGGCAGGTGAGCGATCCCGCGGGGCTGGGCGTGGCCCGGCTGCTGCTGGGCGACAACGACCCCGAGCACGTCGCCGCCTTCGTCGAGACGATGGTGGGGCCGGTGCGCGACTGGGACGAGCGCCGGGGAACGGGCCTGGTCGACACGCTCGAGGCGTGGTTCGCCAGCGGCGGTCACCTCAAGGACACCGCTCGTGCGCTGCACGTGCACCCCAACACGGTGACCCAGAGGCTCGAGCGCATCGGCGAGCTGCTCGGGGCGGGCTGGCGCGACCCGGAGCGTGCCCTCGACCTCCAGCTGGCGCTCCGGTTGGCTCGGCTGCAGGCTCCCTGACGCGCCATCATGTGCCTTCAGCACATGGCGGCGGGACAAGTATGGGCGAATCGGCCATGTGCCGTACGTCACTCGGGTCCCTACGGTGAAGCCCATGACTTCCCACACCCCCGCCCCAGCGTGCGTCCTCGACGGACGCCGGGCCCTGGTCACGGGAGCCGCCAGCGGCATCGGTGCCGCGGTCGCGTCGCGTCTGGCCGAGGCCGGCGCCGAGGTCCACCTCGTCGACCGTGACGAGGAGGGCGTGGCCAAGGTCGCCGCCCAGGTGCACGGCACCGCACACGTCGTCGACCTCACCGACGCCTCCGCGATCGAGGCGCTGGACCTCGACGTCGACATCCTGGTCAACAACGCCGGGATCCAGCACGTCTCGCCCGTCGAGGAGTTCGACCCCGAGCGGTTCCGCACGATCCACGCGCTCATGCTTCACGCGCCTTTCCTGCTCGCCCGCCGGGTGCTGCCCGGCATGTACGCCCGCGGCTGGGGCCGACTGGTCCACGTCTCCAGCGTCCACGGGCACCGCGCGTCGGCCTACAAGTCCGCCTACGTCAGCGCCAAGCACGGGCTCGAGGGCCTCTCGAAGGTCATCGCGCTCGAGGCCGCCGACAAGGGCGTCACCAGCAACACGGTGTGCCCGGGCTACGTCCGCACCCCGCTCGTCGAGGGCCAGCTCGCCGACCAGGCGCGCACCCACGGCATCGCGGAGGACGAGGTGCTCGACACCGTGCTGCTCGCCCGCACCCCGGTGAAGCGGCTCGTCGAGCCCGAGGAGGTGGCCGACGCGGTCGCCTTCCTCTGCGGCCCGGCCGCCACCTCCATGACCGGCTCCTCGCTGCTGCTCGACGGCGGCTGGACCGCCGCCTGACCCCCGCACCACCCCCACCACATCTCCCATGCGATCCCCCGATGAAAGGCACGTCATGTCCACCGACACCTCCACCACGACAGGGTCAGGAGCGCCGGGCGCCCAGCCCGGGCGCACCAACATCGTCAAGGTCGTCTTCGCGTCCCTGATCGGCACCGCCGTCGAGTGGTACGACTTCTTCCTCTACGGCTCGGCCGCGGCGCTCGTCTTCGGCACGCTGTTCTTCCCGGAGAGCGAGCCGGCGACCGCCACGCTGCTGGCGTTCGGCACCTACGCGCTCGGCTTCGTGGCCCGCCCCCTGGGTGGCGTCGTGTTCGGCCACTTCGGCGACAAGGTCGGCCGCAAGAAGATGCTCGTCTTCTCGCTGTTCCTCATGGGCGTGGCGACCTTCGCGATCGGCCTCCTCCCGACGTACGAGGCCATCGGCGTCGCGGCCCCGTTGCTCCTGTTGACCTGCCGCCTGCTCCAGGGCTTCGCGGTCGGCGGCGAGTGGGGCGGTGCCGTCCTGATGGCCGCCGAGCACGGCGACGACTCGCAGCGCGGCTTCTGGTCCTCGTGGCCGCAGGCCGGCGTGGCGCTGGGCAACCTGTTCGCCACCGGCGTCCTGTGGGTGCTCGCCGCGGTCCAGTCCGACTCGGCCTTCGAGTCGTGGGGCTGGCGCGTGCCGTTCCTGCTGAGCGCCGTCCTCGTCGCGGTGGGCCTGTGGGTCCGCCTCTCGATCGAGGAGTCGCCCGTCTTCGCCGAGACCAAGGCGGAGCTCGCGGCCAAGGAGACCACGCACATGCCGCTGGTCGAGGTGTTCCGCAAGTACCCCAAGGAGGTCTTCGTGGCCATGGGGATGCGGATGGCGGAGAACATCTCCTACTACCTGTTCACGATCATCTCGATCTCGTTCCTCACGATCTACGCCGGCACCGCCGACGACAAGTCGCTGATCCTCAAGGCCCTGCTGATCGGCTCCGTCGTGCACTTCGTGACGATCCCGCTCGTCGGCGCCCTCAGCGACCGCGTGGGTCGCCGCCCGCTCTACCTCGCCGGCGCCGTCGGCGTCGCTGCCTGGTCGTGGATCTTCTTCGACCTCATCGCCTCGCGCTCGGAGGGCAAGATCATCCTCGCGATCGTCGTGGGCCTGGTCCTGCACGCGCTGATGTACTCCCCGCAGGCGGCCTTCTTCTCCGAGCTCTTCGGCACCTCGGTGCGCTACACCGGCGCCTCGGTGGGCTACCAGCTCGCGTCGATCTTCGCCGGTGCGCTCGCCCCGATCATCGCGATCGAGCTCCTCGGCGACGCCAGCGCCGGTGTCAGCAACGTGCCGAAGGTCGCGATCTACATGACGATCGCGTCGGTGATCACCATCGTGTCGGTGCTCGCCGCCCACGAGACCAGGGCGACCTCGCTGCGCCACGACCGGGTGCTCGCCGACTGAGCTCCACCTCCCCGGTGCCACGGGCCGTCGTCCCTCCAGGGGCGGCGGCCCGTCGGCGTCAGCGGGTCAGCGCGACCGGGACCCGGGTGACGCCGCCGCGGGCGCCGAGCCACACCAGCTCGCCGTCGTCGAGGGGTCCCGGCGTGGTGGGACCGGAGACCGAGATGGTGAAGGTGGCCGACTGCCCCGGCGCGAGGCGTACGGCGAGGGGCTGGACGGTGACGCGGTGCGAGGTGAACCCGCGGGCGGTCACCGAGAAGTACTCCGCGTGGGGGCCGACGTTGGTCACCGTCCGCACGGCCGAGGTCTGCCGCAGCGGCAGCAGGAGCGAGCTCGTGTTGAGGTCGGCCAGGGTCCGCGATCGCAGGGCCCGGCGCCAGGCGTGGGTCGGCACGTCGAGCGCGAGGTGCGCGGTCGAGGCACGGTTGGGCAGCGCGCCGGCACCCTGGACCAGCACCGAGGAGCCGCGGATCGGCCGGGCCGAGGTGACCAGCTGGGAGCGCACCACCGACGCCGACCAGTCGGGGTGCTCGCCGATCACGAGCGCGGCGAGCCCGCTGGCGTGGGCGGTGGCGGCCGAGCTGCCGCTGAAGACGCCCCAGCTGCGACCCGTCGAGTCGGGCAGGGCGCCGAGGACGGCGTCGCCGTCGGCCACCGCGTCGGGCTTGACGGTCGCCCCGCGCGGGTCGCCGGGAGCGCTCCACGGGGCCGTACGACGGTTGCCGGGGTCACCGGTCACCCGGGTCATCCGCAGCCGGGCGCCGGGATGACGGGCCACCCACCGGGCGAGCTCCCTGCCGGCGGTGGCAGGGAGGTGGACCGTCGGCACGGAGTGGAAGTCGGCCGAGACGGAGCCCGGGCGCTGGTTGACGAGCACCATCGCGCGGCCACCGGCCAGGGCGACGGACTCGGACTTGTCGATGCGGCCGATCCCGCCGCGTCGGCAGACCACGACGCGGGCGGCGACGAGACGGGAGTCCAGGGAGCCACGACGGCACTGGCCGGCCTCGCGCCGTGACGCGCCGGGGGCAGGCGCGTCCTGGGCCAGGACGGCGCGACCCGCGACGTCGACGGGTCGCCCGCCGCCGGTCCAGGAGGGTCCGCCGGGCGCGGAGACGCGGCCCCGCGACATCCGGCCGACGGCCGAGCCGACGGTCGTGACCCACGGGCTGGCGTGCGCGGCGTAGGCCGAGGCGCCGGAGTTGCCGGCCGCTCCCACGACCACGATGTCGGCCTCGGCGGCGCCGAGCAGGGCCCGCTGGAGGGTGTCGATCCCCTCACCTCCGGCCAGGGCCAGGCTGAGCAGGTCGACCCGGTCGGCCACCGCGGCGTCGACCGCGGAGACGACGTCGGCGGTGGAGCAGCCGTCGCCGGACGGGTCCGGTGCACCCCAGCACGCCTTGTAGGCGGCGACCCGGGCCTGCGGGGCGATGCCGCCGAACCGTCCGGCGTCGCGGTCGTCGACGCGGACGCTCACGCCGGCGTTGCCGGCCGCGACCGACGCGACCTGGGTGCCGTGGCCGAGGTCGTCGAGTGCCGACATCGACTCCGACGACCGCACCCGGTCCTGGCCGAAGCCCTCGACGAACCAACGGGCGCCCACGACCTTGCGGGTGCAGTCCTCGACCGTCCAGCCCTCGCCCTCGGCGCACGCGCCGGCGAAGTCCTCGGGGGCGCGACCCAGGCCGGGGACGTCGGCGAAGGCGGGGGAGTCCGGGGCGATGCCCGAGTCGACCACCCCGATCACCACGCCGGCACCGCCGCGCAGGCGAGGCGAGGTGGCGGCACCGCGGACGGCCGCCATCGTCGTACGACCGGCGAGCGGGCGGACCTGGTCGGTCTCGATCGCCGCGATGCCGGGTTGGTCGTCGAGGACGGCGACCTGGGCCTCGGTGAGGTGCGCAGCGAAGCCGTTGAGCGCGGACGTCCAGCGGTAGACGGGCTCGCCCGCGCCGACGGCGGCGAGCAGGACGTCCTGGCGGGCGAGGAGGTCCGCGGCGTCCCTGGTGCCGGCCGACGTGCCGGGTCCCTGGAGGGTGACGAGCGTCAGCGGCGCCGGTCCGGCCGCGGGCGACGGGGCGTCGTCGCCGAACGCAGCGCCGGCGGTGGGCAGGGCGAAGAAGGACAGCGCGAGCAGCCCGCATCCGAGGGCCCGCCCCACCAGTCGCGCACGCACCGCGTCCACCCCACTTCGTCGTCGTCCCGGCTCGCCCACTCCGAGCGAGGCCCCCGAGGATCCCATGGTCCCAGCAGCGGCACACCCAAATCAAAGCGCCCCTTCAGGATCCGCGGGTGCACAACCCGTTGGTCGGGAGTCGGGCCGGACGCCTATCCTGTGCCGCGCCCGTGAAAACCACGTGGCGTCGTGTGCTGAGTGAGCCTGAGTTGAGCGGAGAAGACCCGTGCCCAGTGGCAAGGTGAAGTGGTACGACGCGGAGAAGGGGTTCGGCTTCCTGTCCCAGGAGGACGGCCCGGACGTCTACGTCCACTCCGACGCGTTGCCCGAGGGGATCACCACGCTCAAGGCGGGCACCAAGGTCGAGTTCGGCATCGCCCAGGGCCGCCGCGGCGACCAGGCGCTGCAGGTGCGCGTCCTCGACGCCCCGGCCTCGGTCACCCGCAACCAGCGCAACGCCCAGCGCAAGCAGCCCGAGGCGATGGTCACCATCGTCGAGGACCTCATCAAGATGCTCGAGGGCGTCGAGGAGACCTACAGGCGCGGGCGCCACCCCGAGCGGGCAGCGGCCCGCGGCACGGCGAAGGTGCTGCGCGCCCTCGCCGACGAGCTCGAGATCTGACCCGTCCCGGCCCCCGCCCTCAGGCTCGCCGGGGGCTCGGGGCGGTCCGTCGTGGCCGGCTGACGAGCACGAACGTCGCCCAGGCGCCCAGCACGGCGGCGGCGATGCCCAGCCCGAGCTGCGGCATGAGGGGCATGGCGATGCCCACGAACCCGCCGATCACCCACGCCAGCTGGAGCGTGGTGTCGGAGCGGGCGAAGGCACTGGCCTGGATCCGGCTCGGCACGTCGCGCTGGATGGTGGAGTCGAGCGACAGCTTGGCGAGGGCCTGGGCGAGCCCGGCGGTGAGGCCGAGCAGCACGAGCGTGACGAGGCCGTAGAACACCGCGGCCAGCACGGCCACCGCCGCGTCGGCGAGGAGTGCGAGCACCACGGTGGTCGCCGGGTTCAGCCGCCTGAGGAGCGAGCCGATGGCGATGCCGAGGGTGTTGCCGAGGCCGGCCGCGCCGATCACCAGCCCGAGCAGGACCTCGGGCTTCCAGTCGCCGATGGGGTTGTCGCGCAGCAGGAACGCCATGAACATCGTGAGGAACCCCGACAGCCAGCGTGGGCCGCAGTTGGCGCGCAGGGCGAAGGCCACCGCCGCGGGGATGCGGGTCCTCGGCCGGCGGCCCGTGCCGGCCTCGGTGCTCGAGCCTGTGAGCACGAGCTCGCCCTCGCCCTGGCTGGCGTCGACCTTCTCGGGCAGGCGGATCGCCCAGATGGTCGCGAGCACGAAGATCACGAAGCCGTAGCGCAGCGACCACTCGGGCCCGAACGTCGAGGCGAGGATGGCCAGCGGCGCCGAGACGCCCGCCCCGACCACGCCCGCGAGCGAGACCCGGGCGTTGGCCTTCACCAGCGTCAGGTCGGGAGGCAGCAGGCGGGGGACCGCGGCGGCGCGGGTGACGCCGTACGCCTTGGACGCGACGAGGCACCCCAGGGCGGCGGGGAACAGCCACCCCGACTCGGTGACCACCGCGGTCGCGAGCACCCAGCAGAGGAAGCAGCGGATCGCCATGGTCGCCCCGACCGCCCACCGGCGGCCGTGGCTGAAGCGGTCGAGGAACGGGCCGATCAACGGCGCCACGATCGCGAACGGCAACATCGTCAGCCCGAGGAACAGGGCCACCTGGCCGCGGGCCTCGCCGGTGGGGACCTGGAAGAAGAGCGTGCCGGCCAGGGAGATCGCCACGGCTGCGTCGCCAGCAGCGTTGAAGGCGTGCAGCTCGATCAGGCGGGACAGCCCCGAGTCGCCCGCGCCCTCGGCCCGCGCGGCGCGGCGGGCCTGCGAGACGGCGTAGTGACCGGCGGTGCCGGCCCCGCGCCCGGCCACGCGCGCACCACGACCGGCGGCGCGGGCTCCCCGCGCGGCACCCGACAGCGACCGACGTACGGCCCCGGGCCGGGCAGGCGCGGGTCCCTGCGAGGGCTGCCCCGGGGACGGGTCCGGGCGCTCGCTGGTCACGAGCACCATCTTGGACCACCGGCCCGACACGACGTCGACGCCGTCCCGGCTGCGGTCCCCGACGGGACAGGAGTGGCGTCCATTTGCCATGATGCGCACGTGATCGCTCTTCCAGCCCGCACCGGCAAGCCGGACTCGACCCTCGCCAAGGCCGTCGACCTGGCACGAGGCGTCCTCCTCGAGGTCGCCGAGCCGGCCGAGGTCGGTGAGCACCTCGGTGCCCGCGCCGAGGGCGAGCGCGTCGTGACCCACCAGTTCGCGTGCGTCCGCCCGGGCTACCCCGGGTGGTACTGGTCGGTGACGCTGACCCGGGCCAAGCGCGCCAAGGACCTCACCGTCAACGAGGTCGTGCTGCTGCCCGGCGAGGAGGCGATCGTCGCCCCCGCCTGGGTGCCCTACAAGGAGCGCCTCCAGCCCGGCGACCTCTCGCCCGGCGACCTGCTCCCCGTCGAGGACGAGGACGTCCGCCTGGTGCCGACCTACCTCGTCGGCGACGACCCGTTGGACGGACCCCTCGACGGCGACGCCAAGGCGCAGGTGCGCCGGGTCGCCGAGGACCTGGGCCTCGGCCGCGTCCGGACCCTCAGCCGTGAGGGCATCGACATGGCCGCCGAGCGGTGGTACGGCGGCGACGGCGGCCCGGACGCCCCACTGGCCAAGAGCGCGCCCGAGCACTGCTGGTCGTGCGGGTTCCTCCTCCGCATCAACGGCTCGCTGTCCGAGACCTTCGGGGTCTGCGCCAACGGCAACGCCAACGACGACGGCAGGGTCGTGTCCGTGGACCACGGCTGCGGTGCGCACTCGGAGGTCAAGCTCGCCCGCAAGCAGCAGCCGCTGCCGATGCCCGAGCACGTCTTCGACACCCTCACCGACGACTCCATCGAGACGCTGTAGCGCCACGCCCGGTCAGCCGCGGGTCAGCACCCAGACGGCGTACTCGTCGTGGGACTCGTGCAGCTCGTAGCTCCCGAAGCGGTGCGCCACGCGCAGGCCTGAGGCGGTCGCGTCCGCCACGAACTCCTCGGCGGGGTAGGTCCGGCTGCCGGCCTTGGTCGCGGTCAGGTGGAACCCGACGACTGCGCGCCCCTCCGGGTCCAGCAGCTCGCGCATCCGCGCCAGGACGCGACGCTCGGTGTCCTCGCCGAGGAAGACCATGACGTTGCCGACCGCGGCGACCAGGTCGAAGCGGCCCAGCACGTCCGGGTCGAGGTCGAGTGCCTGGTGCGGCAGCACCTCGAGGTCGGGGTAGGTCGCGAGGGACTGGGCGCGCAGGGCCGGGTCGGGCTCGGTCGCCACGACGTGGTGACCGCGGGTCTGGAGGGCCGCGGCCACGCGTCCCATGCCCGAGCCGATGTCGAGGATGCGCGCCCGACGCGGCGCCATGGCGTCGATCAGCCGTGCCTCACCGTCGACGTCCGCGCCCTCGGCCACCCGCTGGGCGAAGGTCTCGCCGTAGCCGCGGTTGGCGGCGCCGGCGAGCTCCCACCGCGTGGGCGGCAGGCTCATCCGGCGACCTGGTGGGCGGTCCGCTGCTTGCGGCGCCGGCGGCAGTACTCCAGCCCGCAGAGCCCGAGCCCGAAGCCGGCCAGGCAGGTCCAGAGCCACCACGTGCGGCCGTTGTCCTGCAGGGTGCCCCAGAAGGGGAGGAGGCCGAGGAAGCCGAGCAGCCACAGCGCGGTGCCGACCTCCGTGGTGCGCACGCCGTCGACGTCGAGCGGCTCGACCTGCGCGACGATGTAGGTGCGGTTGCCGATCTCGTGCTGTGTCGGCTGCTCGTCACCCAGGTCCACGCCGACACGCTACAACGCTCCGCGGGCGTGGAGCGCGTCCGTGGCGCACGTCTGCCAGACTGCGGTACCGTGACCGAGGACACCCAGACCGCACCGCGTCCCTCGAAGGCCTCCGGCCTCGACGGCTTCTTCCACATCAGCGAGCGAGGCTCGACCGTCGGCCGGGAGGTGCGAGGCGGGCTCGTCACCTTCTTGACGATGGCCTACATCATCGTGCTCAACCCGCTCATCCTGGGCTTCGTGCCCGACTCGACGGGTGCCTTCCTCGGCGGCGGCGCCGAGCCCGGCAGCGGCATCCCGGCCATCGCGGCCGGCACCGCCCTGGTCGCGGGGGCGCTGACCATCCTGATGGGCGGCTTCGCCAACTTCCCGCTTGCCCTGGCCACCGGCCTGGGCCTGAACGCCTTCGTCGCCAACTCCATCGCGCGCCAGTCGACCTGGGGCGCGGCCATGGGCCTGGTCGTCCTCGAGGGCATCATCATCCTGCTGCTGGTCCTCACCGGCTTCCGCAAGGCGGTCTTCCACGCGGTCCCGCAACAGCTGAAGGTCGCGATCTCCGTGGGCATCGGCCTGTTCATCGCCCTCATCGGCTTCGTCGACGCCCGCGTGGTGACCCGGATCCCCGACGCCTTCCAGACCACCGTCCCGGTCCAGCTCGGGGTCGACGGTCACCTCGCGGGGTGGCCGGTGCTGGTGTTCTGCCTCGGGCTCGCGCTCGTCGTCGCCCTCTGGGTGCGCAAGGTCCGCGGCGCCATCCTCATCTCGATCCTCGTCACCACGCTCGTCGCGGTCGTCGTGGAGGCCATCGGCTCGTTCGGGCCCGCCTCGGCCGACAACCCGAAGGGCTGGTCGCTGAGCGTGCCGACCCTGAGCGGCGACATCGTCGGCCTCCCGTCGTTCGACACCCTCGGCGAGGTGGACCTGTTCGGCGCCTTCGGGAACGCCGGAACCGGCGCCCTCGCGGCGCTGCTGCTCGTCTTCTCCCTGCTGCTCGCCGACTTCTTCGACACCATGGGCACGATGACCGCCATCGGCGCCGAGGCCGGCCTCAACGACGAGGAGGGGACCCCTCCGGGCGCCCAGAAGATCCTCATCGTCGACTCGGTCGCGGCGATCGCCGGTGGCGCTGCCGGGGTGTCGTCCAACACCTCCTACATCGAGAGCGCCTCGGGCGTGGGGGAGGGCGCCCGTACGGGCCTCGCCTCCGTCGTCACCGGCGTCCTCTTCCTGCTGGCGACCTTCTTCACGCCGCTCGTGGCAGCCATCCCGTCCGAGGCCGCGGTCCCCGCCCTCGTCCTGGTCGGCTTCCTGATGATGCAGCAGGTGACCGAGATCGACTGGCGCGACCTCGAGGTCGCGATCCCGGCCTTCCTCACCGTGGTGCTCATGCCGTTCACCTACTCGATCAGCGTCGGCATCGGCGCGGGGTTCGTGGCCTACGTGCTGGTCAAGGTCGTCGTGGGCAAGGTGCGCGACATCCACCCGCTCATGTGGGTCGTCGCGGCGCTCTTCGTCGTCTACTTCGCCTACACGCCGATCAGCGGCTGGCTCAGCTGACGCCCACCGGGCAACTCCTCGCGCTGTGAGGCGCTGACCGGGCACTTCCTCGCGCCGCAGCGCGAGGAAGTGCCCGGTCGGTCGTTTCCAGCGCGAGGAAGTGCCCGGTCGGCGGAATGGTTAGCACAGGTAATGAGTTATGCTAACTACCATGCCGACTGCCGACCTCCGCACCGACGCGGGCCTCGCCTCCGAGCTCCGTGCCGGCGTGATGCGCCTCCGTCGCCGCCTGGTGTCCGAGCGCCACCCCGACAACGACCTGAGCATCGGGCAGATGGTCGTCCTGGGGCTGCTCGTGCGCCTGGGCGACCAGACGGTCGGGGAGCTGGCCCGCGCCGAGCGCGTCCAGCCCCCGTCGATGACCCGCACGGTCAACTGCCTGGAGGGCGACGGCTACGTCGTGCGCCGCCCGCACGAGACCGACGGCCGGCAGGTCGTCGTCTCCCTGACCGACGAGGGCCGCGCCGCTGTCCTCGCCGACCGGCAGCGCCGCGACGCCTGGCTCTCCCAGCAGCTCGGGCGCCTCACGGCCGCCGAGCGCGCGACCCTGCGCGAGGCCGCGCCGATCCTCGCCCGCCTCGCCCTGACCGACTGACCGACCGCCCGACTGACCGCCTGACCACCTGACTGATCGAGGAGTCACCACGAGCCCCACGTTCCGCTCCCTGTCCAACGCCAACTACCGCCGCTACGCCGCCGGTGGCGTGGTGTCGAACACCGGCACCTGGATGCAGCGCGTCGCCCAGGACTGGCTCGTCCTCGAGCTGGCCGCGGGCTCCGGCGCGACCGCCCTCGGCATCACGACCGGGCTGCAGTTCCTCCCGTTCCTCCTGCTGACCCCCTTCGCGGGCCTGGTCGCCGACCGGATGCCCAAGCACCGCCTCCTGCAGCTGACCAACCTCGGCATGGCCCTGCCCGCCGCGGCCCTCGGCCTGCTCGCCGTCACCGGCACGGCCGAGGTCTGGCACGTCTACGTCCTCGCCTTCCTGCTCGGCTCGGCGTCGGCCTTCGACGCCCCCGCGCGCCAGTCGTTCGTCTCCGAGATCGTCGACCCGGTCGACCTCACCAACGCGGTCGGCCTCAACTCCGCCAGCTTCAACGCCGCGCGCCTCGTCGGCCCCGGCCTCGCCGGCCTGCTCATCGCGGCCTTCGGCGGGGGAGCGGTCGCGACCGGCTGGGTCATCCTCATCAACGCGGTGTCGTACGCCGCCCCCATCTGGTCGCTGCGCCACCTCGACCTCGCCCGCATCGACGCCGCCGCCCCGGCCAACCGGGGCCCCGGCGCCATCAAGGAGGGTGTGGCCTACGTCCGAGCGCGCCCCGACCTGGTGCTGGTGCTCTGCCTGGTGTTCTTCGCCGGCACCTTCGGCCTCAACTTCCAGATCACCTCCGCGCTGATGGCCACCGAGGTCTACGGCAAGGGCCCGGAGGAGTTCGGCCTGCTGGGCACCTTCCTCGCCGTCGGCTCGCTCACGGGGGCCCTGCTCGCCGCGCGCCGCCCGCACGTGCGGCACCGCCTGGTGGTCGGGTCGGCGCTCGCCTTCGGCACGACCGTCGTGCTGGCCGGGCTGATGCCCACCTACCTCACCTTCGCCCTGCTCGCCCCGGTCACCGGGCTGACCGCGCTCACCTTCATCACCAGCGCCAACACCTACATGCAGCTGCACACCGACGCCGGCGTGCGTGGGCGGGTGATGGCGCTCTACCTGATGATCTTCATGGGCGGCACGCCCGTGGGCGCACCCATCATCGGCTGGATCGGTGAGGAGTACGGCGCGCGCTGGACGCTGCTCGGCGGCGGCCTGCTGACGATCGCCGGCGTGGCGCTCTCCGCGACGGCCTACCTCCGCCTCGAACGAAGGCGCCGGGAGCGCGTCATCCCGGTCGACGAGCTGGCCCCGGCAGCGGCTCCGGCGGCATTTTGACCCTGCCGTAGCGCCCGAGTAGCCTCAATCCTTGTGTCTGGCACGTCCAGACCCATGCGCATGTCCTGAAGGCAGCGGCCCGTCGAGGCCGCGCCGCTCACGCGCGAGGCACGTCGCAACAACGCACGACCCCGAGTTCGGCACCGCGCCGGACCGAGACGAGAAGACAGAGAGAGGGAACCACCCGGTGCCCACCATCAACCAGCTGGTCCGCAAGGGCCGCCAGGACAAGGTGTCGAAGTCCAAGACGCCTGCCCTGAAGGGATCCCCGCAGCGCCGTGGCGTCTGCACCCGCGTCTACACGACCACCCCGAAGAAGCCGAACTCCGCCCTCCGCAAGGTCGCCCGCGTGCGCCTCAGCAGTGGCGTCGAGGTCACCGCCTACATCCCGGGTGTCGGTCACAACCTGCAGGAGCACTCGATCGTGCTCGTGCGCGGCGGCCGTGTGAAGGACCTTCCCGGTGTCCGCTACAAGATCATCCGCGGCACGCTCGACACCCAGGGTGTCAAGAACCGCAAGCAGGCCCGTAGCCGCTACGGCGCGAAGAAGGAGAAGTAATGCCTCGCAAGGGTCCCGCTCCGAAGCGCCCCCTCGTCTCTGACCCGGTCTACGGCTCGCAGCTGGTCACCCAGCTCGTCAGCAAGGTCCTTCAGGACGGCAAGAAGGCCGTTGCCCAGCGCATCGTCTACACCGCCCTCGAGGGCTGCCGCGAGAAGACCGGCACCGACCCGGTCGTCACGCTCAAGCGCGCGCTCGACAACGTCAAGCCGGCCATCGAGGTCAAGTCCCGCCGCGTCGGCGGTGCGACCTACCAGGTCCCCGTCGAGGTCAAGGCCAACCGCTCCACCACGCTGGCCCTGCGCTGGCTGGTGGGCTACGCCTCCGACCGTCGCGAGAAGACCATGGCCGAGCGCCTGATGAACGAGATCCTCGACGCCAGCAACGGCCTGGGTGCCGCTGTGAAGAAGCGCGAGGACACCCACAAGATGGCCGAGTCCAACAAGGCCTTCGCCCACTACCGCTGGTGAGGACGAGAGGTCGTACGCCCCGCACCAGGCGGCGTACGACCTCTCACCCCCACAACCCCACTACTTCGAGGGACTGAGACACAGACGTGGCAGTCGACATCACCACCGACCTCAACAAGGTCCGCAACATCGGCATCATGGCGCACATCGACGCCGGCAAGACCACCACCACCGAGCGCATCCTCTTCTACACCGGCATCACCTACAAGATCGGTGAGGTCCACGAGGGTGGCGCGACGATGGACTGGATGGAGCAGGAGCAGGAGCGCGGCATCACCATCACGTCCGCCGCGACGACCTGCTGGTGGAAGAACCACCAGATCAACATCATCGACACCCCCGGTCACGTGGACTTCACCGCCGAGGTCGAGCGCTCGCTGCGCGTCCTCGACGGCGCCGTGGCCGTCTTCGACGGTGTCGCCGGTGTCGAGCCCCAGACCATGACGGTGTGGCGCCAGGCCAACAAGTACTCCGTCCCCCGCATGTGCTTCGTCAACAAGCTGGACCGCACCGGCGCGGACTTCTTCCGCTGCGTCGACATGATGGTCGAGCGCCTCAACTCCACCCCGCTCGTGCTCCAGCTGCCGATCGGCGCGGAGTCCGACTTCCTCGGCGTCGTCGACCTGGTCGGCATGCGCGCCCTGACCTGGCGTGGCGAGACCACGATGGGTGAGGACTACGAGGTCGAGGAGATCCCGGCCGAGCTCGCCGAGCAGGCCGCGGAGTACCGCGAGAAGTTCATCGAGACCCTCGCCGAGGCCGACGACGACATCATGGAGAAGTACCTCGAGGAGGGTGACGAGAACTTCACCGTCGAGGAGCTCCACGCCGCGATCCGTCGCGCCACGCTCGCCGACAAGCTCAACCCGGTCCTCTGCGGCACCGCGTTCAAGAACAAGGGCGTGCAGCCCCTGCTCGACGCCGTGGTCCAGTACCTCCCCTCGCCCCTCGACATCGACGCGATCATCGGTCACTCGGTCAAGGACGAGAACGAGGAGATCGCCCGCAAGCCCAGCGACGACGAGCCGTTCTCCGGCCTCGCCTACAAGATCGCCTCCGACCCGCACCTCGGCAAGCTGATCTACGTCCGGGTCTACTCGGGCAAGCTCGAGGCCGGCTCGACCGTGGTCAACTCGGTCAACGGCCGCAAGGAGCGGATCGGCAAGGTCTACCAGATGCACGCCAACAAGCGTGAGGAGATCGCGTCGGTCGGCGCCGGCCAGATCGTGGCCGTCATGGGCCTCAAGGACACCAAGACCGGTCACACGCTGTGCGACCCGAACAACCAGGTCGTCCTCGAGTCGATGACGTTCCCGGCCCCGGTGATCGAGGTCGCGATCGAGCCCAAGACCAAGGGTGACCAGGAGAAGCTCGGCACCGCGATCCAGCGCCTCTCCGACGAGGACCCGACCTTCACGGTCAAGGCCGACGAAGAGACCGGCCAGACGATCATCGCCGGCATGGGCGAGCTCCACCTGGAGATCCTCGTCGACCGCATGAAGCGCGAGTTCCGCGTCGAGGCGACCGTCGGCAAGCCGCAGGTGGCCTACCGCGAGACCATCCGCAACACGGTCGAGAAGCACTCCTACACCCACAAGAAGCAGACCGGTGGGTCGGGCCAGTTCGCCAAGGTGATCATCAGCCTCGGCCCGAACATCGACCCGGAGACCGGTCTCGGCGCGGGCTACGAGTTCGTCAACAACGTCACCGGTGGTCGCGTGCCGAAGGAGTACATCCCTTCGGTCGACCAGGGTGGCCAGGAGGCCATGGAGTTCGGCGTGCTCGCCGGCTACCCCATGGTCGACGTGAAGTTCTCGCTCGAGGACGGCGCCTACCACGACGTCGACTCGTCCGAGCTCGCGTTCAAGATCGCCGGCAACCAGGCCTTCAAGGAGGCCGCCCGCAAGGCCAAGCCGGTGCTGCTCGAGCCGATGTTCGCCGTCGAGGTGACCACCCCCGAGAGCTTCCTCGGCACGGTCATCGGTGACATCAACTCGCGCCGCGGCCAGATCCAGGCGCAGGAGGAGCGTCACGGCGACATGGTCGTGAACGCCCTTGTGCCCCTGTCCGAGATGTTCGGGTACGTTGGCGACCTGAGGTCCAAGACCTCCGGTCAGGCGTCGTACTCGATGGAGTTCGACTCGTACGCCGAGGTTCCCACGAACATCGCCGACGAGATCATCAAGAAGGTCCGCGGCGAGTAACCTCGCCCGGATCCTCGGCACCAGCACCACCCCACACCCACGAGTCAAGTAACAACAACCAGGAGGAGCCCCAGTGGCTAAGGCGAAGTTCGAGCGGACCAAGCCGCACGTCAACATCGGCACCATCGGTCACATCGACCACGGCAAGACGACGCTGACCGCGGCGATCACCAAGGTGCTGCACGACAAGCACCCGGACCTCAACGAGGCTTCGGCGTTCGACCAGATCGACAAGGCTCCCGAGGAGCGCCAGCGCGGCATCACGATCTCGATCGCGCACGTCGAGTACCAGACCGAGTCGCGCCACTACGCGCACGTCGACTGCCCCGGTCACGCCGACTACATCAAGAACATGATCACCGGCGCGGCGCAGATGGACGGCGCGATCCTCGTGGTCGCCGCCACCGACGGCCCGATGCCGCAGACGCGCGAGCACGTGCTGCTCGCCCGCCAGGTCGGCGTGCCCGCCCTGGTCGTGGCGCTCAACAAGTGCGACATGGTCGACGACGAGGAGCTCATCGAGCTCGTCGAGATGGAGGTGCGCGAGCTCCTCTCCGAGTACGAGTTCCCGGGCGACGACATCCCCGTCGTGCGCGTGGCGGCCTTCCCGGCCCTCAACGGCGACGCCAAGTGGGGCGAGTCGGTTGCCGAGCTCATGCAGGCCGTGGACGACTACATCCCGACCCCCGAGCGTGAGACCGACAAGCCCTTCCTCATGCCCGTCGAGGACGTCTTCACGATCACCGGTCGTGGCACCGTCATCACCGGTCGCATCGAGCGCGGCATCGTCAAGGTCAACGAGGAGGTCGAGATCATCGGCATCCGCGAGGGCTCGCAGAAGAGCACCGTCACCGGTGTCGAGATGTTCCGCAAGCTCCTCGACGAGGGCCAGGCGGGCGAGAACGTCGGTCTGCTCCTCCGTGGCACGAAGCGCGAGGACGTGGAGCGCGGCATGGTCGTGATCAAGCCGGGCACGACCACCCCGCACACCAACTTCGAGGCCTCGGTCTACATCCTCAGCAAGGACGAGGGCGGCCGTCACACGCCGTTCTTCAACAACTACCGCCCGCAGTTCTACTTCCGTACGACTGACGTGACCGGTGTTGTGACCCTGCCCGAGGGCACCGAGATGGTCATGCCGGGTGACAACACCGAGATGTCGGTCGAGCTCATCCAGCCCATCGCGATGGACGAGGGCCTGCGCTTCGCCATCCGCGAGGGTGGCCGCACGGTCGGCGCCGGCCGCGTCGTCAAGATCACCAAGTGATCCCCGCCGGTCGCTGACCGGCACCGCAACATCCGAGACCCCGTCTCCCGCAAGGGAGGCGGGGTCTCGTGCGTCCTCAGGCGGCGTACGGCGGCGGGAGCAGGCCGTGCTCGCCGAGCAGCCGCTCGACCCGCTCGCGCTCGACGTCGAGCTCGTGCCCGGGCGGCAACAGGTCCATGAGGTGGGGGAACCCCGCCATGTCGGCGGCCTCGCCCAGGACCCGGTCGTAGGCCTGGCGGCACCCCTCGTACTTCGCGAAGCGCATGCCCCCGCGGTGGAAGGCAGCGTGCAGCCGCCGCAGGTCCGCACCCACCAGCTCGATGGGCCGGCGCAGCGGGACGACGTCGGCGTCGGGTCCCCGACGGCGTACGACGCGCCGCACGACGCGCGCAGCGGCGCGGTAGCTGCGCCACTCGCAGAGGTCGTCGCGCAGCGCGGCCAGGACCACCCGGAGGAGCGCGAAGAGCACCACCAGCACGGCCACGGTCTCGAGCCAGTCACGCACCTCTCAACGGTACGCGCGCCCTCGCCCGGGCGTCATCCCTGCGACGGCGTCACCCGCCGCACGGCACGATGGTGGTCATGGGGTTCACCAAGGCCGAGCTGGAGTCCTACCGCGACGTGGAGGTGCCGGACCTCCTCCCGGCGCACGACGAGCCGCTGCGCCTGCTGTTCGTCGGGATCAACCCCGGGCTCTGGACCGCCGCCACCCAGTCCCACTTCGCCCGTCCGGGCAACCGCTTCTACCCCGCGCTGCTGCGTGCCGGGATCCTGGCGCAGCCCATCGACCCAGCCGCGGGCATGAGCGCGCACGACCGCGACGAGCTGCGGCGGCGCGGGATCGGCATCACCAACGTGGTCGCGCGGGCGACGGCCCGGGCCGACGAGCTCACAGGGGAGGAGCTGCAGGAGGGCGGTCGGCGACTGCGGGCGCTCGTGGCCGAGCGGCGCCCGCGCGTCGTGGCGGTGGCCGGGATCACCGCCTACCGCACGGCGTTCGGCGAGCGCCTCGCACGCGTCGGTGAGCAGGGCGTGCGGTGGGGCAGCTCGCGCGTCTTCGTGGTCCCCAACCCCTCGGGGCTCAACGCCCACGAGACGGTCGACACGCTTGCGACTGCGTACGCCGAGGCTGCCCGGGCGGCGGGCGTGCTCAGCAGCACCTAGCCCGCAGGCGAGGCAGACGTCAGCCGAGCAGCGCCTCCACCGCGCTGCGGAAGGCGGAGGTGTGGGCGTCGACGTCGGCCGCAGTGTGGAAGGGCGAGAAGAGCGACATGTTGTGGAAGGGCGCCAGCAGCACGCCGCGGTTGACCGTCCAGAGGTGGAAGAAGGCGTCGAGCTCCTCGTCGACGGCAGCCGCCGCCTCCGCACCGGTGCGCGGCGGCGGGCAGAACCAGTACTCGGCGCGGCACCCGAGCCGCTGCACGTGCCAGGGCAGGTCGTGCTCGTCGATGACGCCCTGGATCCCCGCGGTGAACCGCTCGGCCAGGGGGATGGCCACGTCGAAGTCCTCCTGGCGCAGCGCGGTCGACAGGGTGGCCCGCACCGCGGCCATGGCCAGCGCCGACCCGGAGAGGGTCCCGCCGACCCCGGCCACGTCGATGTCGTGGCCCAGCATCGGGCCCTCGAGGCGTGCCGCGACCTCGGCGGTCATGCCGTAGGCGGCGACGGGGATCCCACCGCCGATGGGCTTGCCGATGACGACGAAGTCCGGCTCGAGGTCCCAGGCCGCGGTCGCACCGCCGGGTCCGGCGCAGATCGTGTGCGTCTCGTCGTTCACCAGCAGCACCCCGTGGCGGCGGGTGATCTCGCGGACCGCGGCCAGGTAGCCCTCGTCGGGCAGCACGATGCCGATGTTGGTGAGGGCCGGCTCCATGAGCAGGCAGGCGACGTCACCCTCGGCCAGGCGGGCCTCGAGGGCGTGGAGGTCGTTGAACGGCACCACCGCGGTCGTCTGGGCCACGTCGACCTGCGGGCCGAGCGCTCCGGGACGTGCCACCACGCGGTCACCGGCCCGGCCGTGCTCGAGGACGCCCAGCGTCTCGTCGACCGTGCCGTGGTAGCACCAGTCCATGACCGCGATCCGCGGCCGACCGGTGAGGTGGCGCGCGAAGCGCAGCACGAACCGGTTGGCGTCGGTGGCGGTCATCGCCATCTGCCAGCGGGGGAGTCCGAAGCGGCGGCTCAGCTCCGCGGCCACCCAAGCGGCGTCGGTCGAGGGCAGCATCGTGGTGATGCCGCGCTCGGTGCGCTCGCGCACGGCCTCGGCGACCGCCGGCAGGCAGTGCCCGGTCATCGAGCCGGTGTCGCCGAGGCAGAGGTCGACGTGCTCGATGCCGTCCACGTCGGTGAACCGCCCGCCCCCGGCCGACTCCACGAACAGCGGGAAGGACCCCGGCCACCGCGTCATCCACGGCATCGGCACGCCGGCGAGCAGGTGCTCGGCGGCCTCGGCGGCGAGCTTCGCCGAGGTCGGGTGCAGGTCGACGAACCGCTGCTCCTCCTCGGCGTTCAGGGCGGCCAGCCGCGCGCGGTCGATGCTCGTCACGGCCGGCTCACAGCGCGCTGCCGACGTACTTCGTCTCGAGGTACTCCTCGATGCCCTCGAAGCCACCCTCGCGACCGAAGCCGGAGTGCTTGACGCCGCCGAAGGGCGCCGCCGGGTTGGACACGATGCCGGTGTTGACCCCGACCATGCCGAACTCGAGGGCCTCGCTGACGCGCAGCACCCGGGCGTGGTCGCGGGTGAAGACGTAGGCCACCAGGCCGTACTCCGTGTCGTTGGCGCGGGCGATGACCTCGTCCTCGTCGCTGAAGGTGGACACGGGCGCGACCGGTCCGAAGATCTCCTCGCGGAAGACCCGCGCCGTGGCCGGTACGTCGACCAGCACGGTCGGCGGGTAGAAGTGGCCGGGCCCCTCGGGGACCGCGCCGCCCACGAGCGCCCGGGCGCCGGCCGAGACCGCGTCGTCGACGAGCTCGTGCACGCCGGCGCGAGCCTTGGCCGTGATCAGCGGGCCGACGTCGACGCCGTCCTCGGTGCCGTCGCCGACGGTGAGGCCGCCCATCCGCTCGGCCAGCCGGGTGGAGAACTCCTCGGCGACGGACTCGTGGACCAGGAAGCGGTTGGCCGAGGTGCAGGCCTCGCCGATGTTGCGCATCTTGGCGAGCATCGCTCCGTCGACGGCCGCGTCCAGGTCGGCGTCGTCGAAGACGACGAAGGGCGCGTTGCCGCCGAGCTCCATCGAGACCCGCAGCAGCTGCTCGGAGGCCTGCCCCACCAGCACCTTGCCGACCGCGGTCGACCCCGTGAACGTCAGCTTGCGCAGCCGGGGGTCCCGGATGATCGGCTCGCAGACCCCGCCGGAGTCGGTCGTGGTGACCACGTTGAGCACCCCCGCGGGGAGCCCGACCTCCTCCATCAGGGCGGCGAGGGCCAGCATCGTCAGCGGCGTCTCGTGCGCCGGCTTGACGACCATGGTGCAGCCGGCGGCGATGGCCGGACCGATCTTGCGGGTGCCCATCGCCAGCGGGAAGTTCCACGGCGTGATCATCAGGGTCGGGCCGACGGGGGCCTTCATGGTGATCAGCCGGGTGTTGCCGGCAGGTGCGGGGGAGTAGCGGCCGTGGATGCGGACCGCCTCCTCGGAGAACCAGCGGAAGAACTCGGCGCCGTAGGTCACCTCGCCCTTCGCCTCCGCCAGCGTCTTGCCCATCTCGAGGGTCATCAGGCGGGCGAAGTCGTCGGCGCGCTCGGTGAGCAGCTCGAAGGCGCTGCGCAGGACCTCGCCGCGCTTGCGCGGCTCGGTGGCCGCCCACTCCTTCTGGGCCTCGGCCGCGGCCGCGAGCGCCAGCTCCCCGTCGGCCGGGGTCGCGTCGGCGATGCGGGTCAGCACCTGGTCGTCGGCGGGGTTGGTCACCTCGAAGGTGGCCCCGCCGCTGGCATCGACCCACTTCCCGCCGATGAGCAGCTGGGTGGGCACGTCGTCGATCACGGTCTCGGTCGCCATCACTCCACCTTGCCACGCTGGTCGGAGGCGACGGCCTGGTCGAAGGCCGCCTCGAAGACGTCGAGGCCCTCCGCGAGCAGCTCGTTGCCGATCGCGAGCGGGGGGAGGAAGCGGAAGACGTTGCCGAACGTCCCGCACGTCAGCGTCACCAGGCCCTGCGCGGCGCAGGCCCGGTGCACGGCACCGGCCAGCGCGGCGTCGGGCGTACGACCGGGGCCGTCGGCCACGAGCTCGACCGCCAGCATCGCGCCGCGACCCCGGACGTCGCCCACGCGGTCGGGATGGCGCTCGGCCAGCGCGCGCAGCCGCGGCAGGAAGATCGCCTCGATCTCGCGGGCACGTCCGGGGAGGTCCTCCACCTCCATGGTCTCGATGGCGGCCAGGGCCGCGGCGCACGCGACCGGGTTGCCGCCGTAGGTGCCGCCGAGGCCGCCGACGTGGACGGAGTCCATGATCTCCGCGCGCCCCGTCACGGCGGCGAGCGGCAGCCCGCCGGCCATGCCCTTGGCGGTGGTCACCAGGTCGGGCACCACGCCCTCGTGGTCGCACGCGAACCAGTCACCGGTGCGGGCGAACCCGGTCTGGATCTCGTCGGCGATGAAGAGGATCCCCTGCTCACGGCACCAGTCGGCCACCCGAGGCAGCCAGCCGGGCGGCGGCACGATGAAGCCGCCCTCGCCCTGGATCGGCTCGATGAGGACCGCGGCGCAGTTGTCCTCGCCCACCCGCGTGTGGACCGTGGTGACGAAGGCGTCGAAGGCCTCGTCGGCGCACGCTTCCGCCCCTCCGGGCCACCGGTAGGGGTAGGCCATGGGGGCACGGTAGATCTCGCCGGCGAACGGTCCGAAGCGGTGCTTGTAGGGCATGTTCTTGGCGGTCAGCGCCATCGTCAGGTTCGTCCGGCCGTGGTAGGCGTGGTCGAACACGACGACGGCGTCGCGGCCGGTGTGGTGGCGCGCGACCTTGACCGCGTTCTCCACGGCCTCCGCGCCGGAGTTGAACAGTGCCGAGCGCTTCTCGTGGCTGCCGGGGGTGAGTGCGGCGAGCTTCTCGCAGACCGCGACGTACTCCTCGTAGGGCGTGACCATGAAGCAGGTGTGGGTGAAGTCGGCGACCTGGCGCTGCACCGACTCGACCACGCGCGGCGCGGCGTTGCCCACCGTGGTCACGGCGATGCCGGAGCCGAAGTCGATGAGCTGGTTGCCGTCGACGTCACGCAGGATCCCGCCGCCGGCCTGCTCGACGTAGACCGGCAGCGTGGTCCCGACACCGGCCGAGACGCTCGCGACCTTGCGTGCCTGCAGCGCCTGCGAGCGCGGGCCAGGGATCTCGGTGGCCAGGATGCGTTCCTGGGAGAGCGTCATGTTCGGTCCTCCATTCCCCACGGAGAGCCGTAGCCCTCGGGCTTGGGTGTGGCGAGCAGGTCGAGGAAGGGCTTCGGTGGCAGTGCCTCGGGGCCGAGCACGCCGGTGCCCGACCAGGTGCCGGCGGCCAGCAGCTCGAGTGCGACGACCGGGTTGATCGCGGTCTGCCACACCACGCACTGCGCGCCGTAGTCGCGCATCGAGTCGGCGTTGTCGACCACGTGGTAGAGGTACGTCGAGCGCGGGGCACCGTCCTTGCCGGTGCCGGTGACATGCACCCCGGCGCACGTCTTGCCCTCCATGCGCGGGCCGATGGTCGCCGGGTCGGGCAGGCAGGCGGCGACCACGTCGCGCGGGGAGACCAGCACGCCCTTGACCGACACCGGCTCGACGGCGTCGAGCCCGAGGGCGTGCAGGGTGCGCAGGATGGTGATCATCTCCTCGCCCAGGCCGTACTTGAAGGTGACCCGGTCCGCGTCGAGCCAGCGAGGCATGAGGAGCACCTCCTCGTGCTCCACGTGCACGCACTCGACCGGGCCGATGCCCGCGGGGAAGTCGAAGACCTCCGGCTCGGAGAAGGGCGGCAGCGTGAAGAAGCCCTTCTCGAGGTCGCCGCCCCCGCGCTCCCGCTCCCACACCACGGGCGGGTTGAGGCACTCCTCGATGATGGTCCACATCGAGAAGCCGGGGGCGAAGACCTCGTTGCCGTCGTCGTCGCGGATCACCAGGTTGGCGCCGTCGCGGGTGCCGAGCTCGTCGATGTGGTCGAAGAGCTCGTCGGCGGCGTAGCGCGCGAAGACGTCGGAGAGACCCGGCTCGACACCGATGCCGAGCAGGGCCAGGCGGCCGGCGGCCTCCCACTGGTCGGCACGGGCGAACTGCTCGTCGCCGAGCTTGACCCCGACCTCCTCGTAGGGAGCCTCCGGGTGGCGCACCGACAGGCTCATCGCCATGTCGAGGTAGTCGGCGTCGGCCGCCAGCGCACCGGTGAAGATCGGCATCACGAAGCGCGGGTCGACGGCGTTGAGGACGTGCGTGGCCCGCACCTGCCTGGCGAGGGCGGTCACCGCGTCGGCGTCGGAGGCGTCGACCTGCGCGGCGGAGAACCGCTCGTCGCCGGTGCGCCGCTCCCGGGCGGCCGCGACCGTGCGCTCGGCACGAGCGAGGTCGTGGTCGGCGACGACCCAGGCCTCGAAGAAGTCGCGCTCGACCGCGATCCGGGCGGCTGCGTCCCCGACGCCGCCGGCCCCGACCATCAGCACGCGCATCGGATCGGACCCCGACTCGGACATCGGCCTCACTCCTTGATCTTGGACGACCGCACGGAGCTCACGACCTGCGCGCCGATCACGAGCAGGACGGCGATCACGAACATCGAGAAGCCGATGACGTTGGCCTCGGCGGGGATGCCGCGGCGCGAGGCGACGTAGACGAACTTGGGGAACGTGGACTCGTTGCCGGAGACGAAGTTGGTGATGATGAAGTCGTCGAAGGACAACGAGAAGGCGAGCATCGCGGCGCCCAGGATGCCGGGCAGGATCAACGGGAAGGTGACCTTCCAGAACGTCTGCATCGGGCTGGCGTAGAGGTCCTGCGCGGCCTCCTCGATCCGGGGGTCGAGGGACTGGATGCGGGCCTTCACCGTCACCACCACGAAGCTCAGGCAGAACATGATGTGGGCGAAGACGATCGTGGCGAAGCCCAGGCTGATGCCGATGTTGGCGAAGCCCTGCACGAAGATCGTCAGCAGCGCGGCGCCCATCACGATCTCGGGGGTCGCCATGGGCACGAAGATCAGCACGTTGCTCGCGCCCTTGCCGCGGAAGCGGTAGCGCACCATGGCGAGGGCCATCAGCGTGCCGAGGACCGTGGCGACGACGGTCGAGATCGCCCCGACCTGCAGCGAGGTCACCAGCGACTCGCAGGCCCCAGCGACCCGGCACGGGTCCTGCCAGTGCTTCCAGGTGAAGCCCTGCCACACGATGTTGGTCTTGCCGTGGTCGTTGAAGGAGAACGCGAACGTGTAGGCGACCGGCAGGAAGAGGTAGAGCAGCACCAGGATCGCGGACAGCATCGCGAAGTGGTTGGCCAGCCAGAGCTGGACGCGCTTGGCGGCGGACGGCCGGTAGGGGGGCGAGGCCGGGCTGCCGGTCGGGCCGCCCGTCGGGCTGCTGGTCGGGGTCCGGGTCGAGGTCGTCATCGTGGTCTCCTCACACCAGCTCGTCGGTGCCGAAGCGGCGCACGTAGAGGAACACCATCACCAAGATGGCGGCCATGAGCGTGAACGACAGTGCCGCGGCCACCGGGTAGCCGCCCGGGATGGCGAGGAACTGGTCGTTGATGACGTTGCCGACCATCTTCCCCCGCTGGGGACCGAGCAGCTCCATGTTGACGAAGTCGCCGGCCGCCGGGATGAACGTGAGCAGGGTGCCGGCGAGCACGCCGGGCATCGACATCGGCAGGGTCACGGTGCGGAACGTCGTGAACCCGTTGGCGTACAGGTCGCCACCGGCCTCGATCACGCGCGGGTCGGCGCGCTCGAGGGACGCGTAGATCGGCAGCACCATGAAGGGCAGGAAGTTGTAGGTGAGCCCGGCGACCACCGCGACCGGGGTGTTGATGATGTGGCCGCCCGGCAGCAGGTGCAGGAAGTCGAGCGAGCGGGCCACCCAGCCCTCGTCGGACAGGATCTGCGACCACGCGAAGGTCCGCAGGATGAAGGAGGTGAAGAAGGGCGCGACGACGCAGATCATCATCAGGTTGCGCCAGCGTCCGGCCTTGAACGCCATCGCGTAGGCCAGCGGGTAGGCCACGACGAACGCCAGGAACGTCGCGAGCCCGGCGTAGAGGAAGGATCGCGCGAAGTGCGGCGCGTAGTCGGTGAGCGCGCTGGCGTAGTTCTCGAAGTTGAGGTCGCGGTAGTAGTAGCCGGGGAACCCCGGGTAGCGGCTCTGCAGGCTCACCGTGGCCAGCTGCACCAGCGGCAGGACGAAGAAGACGCCGAGCCACAGGGCGCCGGGCAGGAGCAGCAGGTAGGCCGTCCAGCTGCGCTTCGTGGTCTCCGGGGCGGGGGCCGCCGGGTGCACCTCGGGGTCGCCGGCCACGTGGGCGAGGGCGCTCATGGGGTGATCACGACTCCTCGACGGGCACGCCGAACGCGTGCCCGGGGTTCCAGGTCAGCCAGACCTCGTCGCCCGGTCGCAGGTCGAGGGGCTCCACGTCCAGGTTCTGCTCGTAGCAGCTCCACGTCGCACCGCTCGGCATGTCGACCAGGTAGCTGGTGGCGACGCCCAGGAACGACACGTCGCGCACCACACCGCGTACGTCGTTGCCGGCGCCCTCGGGCTGGGTGCGCGAGACCGTCACCTTCTCGGGGCGTACGCCGAAGAGCACCTCGCCGTCGTGCACCTGGGCGCGCGACTTGAGGATCTTCACCGGCGTGCCGAGGACGTCGGCCACGAGGTGGTCGCCGTCGGTGTCCTTGATCGTGCCGACCCCGGTGTTGGCCTGGCCGAGGAAGTTGGCCACGAAGCGGGTGCGCGGCAGGTCGTAGAGCTCCGCCGGCCCGCCGAGCTGCTCGATCCGGCCCTTGTTCATCACCGCGACGGTGTCGGCCATGGTCATGGCCTCCTCCTGGTCGTGGGTGACGTGGATGAAGGTGAGGCCCACCTCGGTCTGGATGCGCTTGAGCTCGACCTGCATCTCTCGGCGCAGCTTGAGGTCGAGCGCGCCGAGCGGCTCGTCGAGCAGCAGCACCTCGGGGTGGTTGACCAGGGCCCGTGCCAGGGCGACCCGCTGCTGCTGCCCGCCGGAGAGCTGGGCGGGCTTGCGCGTCGCGAGCTGCGACATCTGCACCAGCTCGAGGGCGTCGTCCGCGAGCTTCGCGGCGTCCGCCTCCTTGCGGCGCTTGGGGCCGAAGGCGACGTTGTCGCGGATGGTCAGGTGCGGGAACAGCGCGTAGGACTGGAACACGGTGTTGACCGGACGCTCGTAGGGCCGCGACCCGGTGAGGTCGGTGTCGCCGATCATCACCCGGCCGGCCGTGGGCTGCTCCAGACCGGCGATCATCCGCAGCGTGGTGGTCTTGCCGCACCCCGACGGTCCGAGCAGGGCGAAGAACGAGCCGCGGGGGACGTGCAGGTCGATGTCGTCGACCGCGGTGAAGTCGCCGAAGGACTTGGTGACGCTGTCGAGCTGGAGGTCGCCGCGCGCCTCACGGAATCCGGCCATGTCAGTTCCCCATCACCTTCGTGGACCACAGGTCGGCGAACTCGATGTCCTCGTCCGCGTCCAGCACCCGGAAGGCCTGGATGTTGTTGTCGGCGATGTAGTCGGCCGTCGGGAAGATGAAGGGACTCTCGGCCAGGTCGGGGTCGATCTTCTCCATCTCGGCCTGCGCGCCGTCGACGGGACAGACGTAGTTGACCCACGCAGCGACCTGCGCCGCCACCACCGGGTCGTAGTAGTAGTCCATCAACCGCTGGGCGTTGCGCCGGTGCGTGGAGGTGATGGGGACCATCATGTTGTCCGACCAGAGGGTGCCGCCGGACTCGGGGATGGTGAAGGTCCAGTTGGGGTCGTCGGTGTCGTAGGCCAGGACGAAGATGTCCCCGCTCCAGGTGATGCCTGCGACCGCGTTGCCGCTGGTGAGGTCCTCCATGTAGGAGTTGCCCTTCACCTTGCGGATGTAGCCCTCCTCGATCTTCTGCTCGATGAAGTCGAGCGCCTTCTCGAACTCCGCCTTGCCCCAGTCGCTGTCGATGTCGACGCCCTGCGACTGCATGACGAGCCCGGCGGTGTCGCGGAACTCCGAGAGCACCACGATCCGGCCCTTGAGGTCGTCGGCCCACAGGTCGTCGAGCGACTTCAGCTCGCGCCCGACCTTCGCCTTGTTGTAGCCGATGCCGGCGAAGCCGCTCTGCCAGGTGATGGAGTGCGTACGGCCGGGGTCGAAGGACACGTCCTTGAGCGGCTGGAGCAGGTTGCTCACCACGTTGGGCATCTGGATCAGCTCGAGGGGCTGGCACAGCTGGTCGCGGATCACGCGGGACGCCATCCAGTCGGTGAGGGTGAAGATGTCCCGGTCGATGCTCTGGTCAGCGCGCAGCTGCGGGCCGACCTTCGCGTAGTAGGAGTCGTTGTCGTCGATGTCCTCGGTGTAGCTGACCTCGATGCCGGTCTCCTGCGTGAAGGCCTCGAGCGTCGGTGACTTCGTCTCCTTGCCGTTCATGTCGATGTATGCCGTCCAGTTGGCCCACTTGACGATCTTCTCGGTGTCGGAGACGTCCTTCGGCAGGTCGAGGCTGGCCACCCCGCCGGCCGGGGGCTCGGGGGGCGCGCACCCGGTGAGGGCGAGGCCGGTGCCGGCTGCCAGGCCGGTGCCGAGGAGCGCCCGGCGGCTCAGGCCGCCGGTCATCGCCTGGGTCACTGCGGCCGCCGGCGGCGCCAGAGGGCGCCGGGCGCGGCGCGGGATGGGTGTCATCAGTTCAAGTCCTCCGGTCGACCCCGAGCTGCTCTGGTGTGGTGCTGTGCTGATCCGTGCTGCGTGCGTCAGCTCTCGATGTTGGCCATGACGTGCTTGATGCGGGTGTAGTCCTCGAAGCCGTACATCGACAGGTCCTTGCCGTAGCCGGACTTCTTGTAGCCGCCGTGCGGCATCTCCGCGACCAGCGGGATGTGGGTGTTGATCCACACGCACCCGAAGTCGAGGGCCTTCGACATCCGCATCGCGCGGCCGAAGTCCTTGGTCCACACCGACGACGCGAGGCCGTAGTCGACGCCGTTGGCCCAGCGGATGGCCTCGTCCTCGTCGGTGAACCGCTGCACGGTGATGACCGGCCCGAAGATCTCGTCCTGGATCGCCTCGTCGTCCTGCAGCAGGCCGGAGAGGACCGTGGGCTCGAGGTAGAAGCCGTCGCCGAGGTCCGTACGCCGGTTGCCGCCCGCCGACACCGTCGCGTGGGACGGCAGGTTCTCGATGAACCCGTTGACGCGGGCCAGCTGGGTGGCGTTGTTCACCGGCCCGAAGAGCGCGTCCTCGTCGTCGGGGAGCCCGACCGGGGCCGAGCTCCTGGCGTAGTCGGCGAGGGCGGCGACGAAGTCGTCGTGGATGCGCGGCGCGGCCAGGACGCGGGTCGCCGCGGTGCAGTCCTGCCCGGCGTTGAAGTAGCCGGCGATCGCGATGCCCTCGACCGCGGCCTCGATGTCGGCGTCGTCGAAGACCACCACCGGGGCCTTGCCGCCGAGCTCGAGGTGCACGCGCTTGATGCTGGGCGCGGCGCTCGCCGCGACCTCGGCGCCCGCGCGGACCGACCCCGTGATCGCCACCAGGCCCGGGGTGGGGTGCTCGACGAGGAGGCGCCCGGTCTGGCGGTCCCCGGTGACGACGTTGAGCGTCCCGGTCGGGAGGAACTCCGAGGCCAGCTCGGCCAGGCGCAACGTGCTCTCGGGCGTCGTGTCGCTGGGCTTGAGCACGACCGTGTTGCCGGCGGCGAGCGCCGGACCGATCTTCCACACAGCCATGAGCAGCGGGTAGTTCCACGGGGTCACCTGGCCCACGACGCCGATCGGCTCGCGGCGGATCCACGACGTGTGCCCGGCCATGTACTCGCCGGCGGCCTTGCCCTCGAGGACCCGCGCAGCCCCGGCGAAGAAGCGGAGCTGGTCGACCATCGGGGGGATCTCCTCGCTCGCGGTGAGCGCCTTGATCTTCCCGGTGTTCTCGGACTCGAGACTGATGAGCTCCTCGGCGTGCTCCTCGATCGCGTCGGCGATCTTCAGCAGCGCCTGCTGGCGCTCGCTGGGCGTCGTACGCCCCCACTCGCCGAAGGCCCGGTCCGCTGCCGCGTAGGCCGCGTCGACCTCCTCCGCCCCGCTGACGGGGGCCTGGGCCACGACCTGTCCGGTCGCCGGGTTGACGACGTCGCTCGTCGCCACGTCACCGGAGTCGACGTAGGCGCCGCCGATGAAGTTGCGCAGCGTGCGTGGGCTGGTCACGGTGGAGTCCTCCCGGTCGAGGTGCGGGTGAAGGGAGAGTAGGACGGGTGGCGGACCAATCTCCATAGTCCGAGCCAAATAAAGTGCGGGAATCGCAGAATTAACTGCACGGAAATGCGGAATCCGCGCTCGGTGGCTTGCGACAAGCCGCCGGGCACAGCACCATGGGCCCCATGAACGAGGAAGCGGAGCGCGGGCATGAGTGACGGACCCGTGCGGCTCGACGCCACCGCCAAGCGCATCATCGAGCTCCTCCAGGAGGACGGCCGCATCTCGTACGCCGCGATCGCCAAGGCGGTGGGCCTGTCGGAGGCCGCGGCCCGCGCGCGCGTCCAGAAGCTGCTCGACTCCGAGATCATGCAGGTCGTGGCGGTCACCGACCCCACCCAGGTCGGGTTCACCCGCCAGGCGATGATCGGCGTGCGCACCGAGGGCGACCCCATGAAGGTGGGGGACCGGCTGGCGCAGGTGAGCGAGGTCGACTACGTCGTCACCACCGCCGGCAGCTTCGACCTCCTCGTCGAGGTGGTGTGCGAGGACGACCCGCACCTCCTCGAGGTCATCCGTCAGGTCCGCGAGCTCGAGGGCGTGGTCTCCTCGGAGACCTTCGTCTACCTCAAGCTCAACAAGCAGCACTACAACTGGGGAACGCGATGAGCCTCCAAGGCAACGACCGTGACACCTTCGACTACCAGAGCGCCGGGCGCGACCACCTGTGGTTGCACTTCACCCGGCACTCGACCTACGAGAAGGGCGGCGAGATGCCGCTCATCGTCCGGGGCGAGGGACACAAGATCTGGGACAGCCACGGCCGTGAGTACATCGACGGCCTGGCCGGCCTCTTCGTCGTCCAGGTCGGCCACGGCCGCGAGGAGCTGGCCGAGGCGGCCGCCCGCCAGGCCAAGGAGCTGGCCTTCTTCCCGTTGTGGTCCTTCGCCCACCCGCGTGCGGTCGAGCTGGCCGACCGGATCGCCGCGATGGCCCCCGGAGACCTCAACCGTGTCTTCTTCACGACCGGTGGCGGCGAGGCCGTGGAGTCGGCGTGGAAGCTCGCCAAGCAGTACTTCAAGCTCACCGGCAAGCCCAACAAGCACAAGGTGATCTCCCGGGCGGTGGCCTACCACGGCACGCCCCAGGGTGCCCTGTCCATCACCGGCATCCCGCCGCTCAAGGAGATGTTCGAGCCGCTGGTCCCGGGGGCCCACAAGGTGCCCAACACCAACTTCTACCGTCGTCCCGAGTTCGTCGGTGACGACGAGAAGGCGTTCGGCCGGTGGGCCGCCGACCGGATCGGCGAGGCCATCGAGTTCGAGGGCCCCGACACGGTCGCGGCGGTGTTCCTCGAGCCCGTGCAGAACGCCGGCGGCTGCTTCCCGCCGCCCCCGGGCTACTTCGAGCGGGTCCGCGAGATCTGCGACGAGCACGACGTCCTGCTGGTCTCCGACGAGGTCATCTGCGCCTTCGGGCGGGTGGGGGAGATGTTCGGGGCGACCGAGTTCGGCTACCAGCCCGACATCATCACGTGCGCCAAGGGCATGACCTCCGGCTACTCGCCGATCGGCGCGATGATCACGAGCGACCGGCTCTTCGAGCCGTTCAAGCAGGGCACCAACGCCTACGCCCACGGCTACACCTTCGGCGGTCACCCGGTCTCCTCGGCCGTGGCGATGGCCAACCTCGACATCTTCGAGCGCGAGGGCCTGGTCGAGCACGTCCAGCAGAACGCCCCGGCGTTCCGGGCGACGCTCGAGAAGCTGCTCGACATCCCGATCGTCGGTGACGTGCGGGGCCACGGCTACTTCTACGGCATCGAGCTGGTCAAGGACCGCGACACCAAGGAGACCTTCGACGAGGCCGAGTCCGAGCGGCTGCTCCGCGGCTACCTCTCCGGAGCGCTGTGGGAGGCCGGGCTCTACTGCCGGGCCGACGACCGCGGCGACCCTGTCATCCAGCTCGCGCCGCCACTGATCATCGGCCAGCCCGAGTTCGACGACATCGAGCAGCGGCTGCGCTCGGTGCTGACGGGAGCCCTCGACCACCTCTGAACCTCCCGCGTCGCCCCGGTCGCTGATGTGCGTCCGGCGGGGGTGAGCGGGGAGGATGGCCGGCGTGAACGACGTCGTACGCCCTGCCCGCCCGCACCACAAGCTCACCGAGGACGGGCGTCGCATGCGCGAGGTCCTCACCTACTCGCGCCGGGGCAACCGGTTCACCCCGCGACAGGCGGAGTCGTGGGCTGCGCACCAGGCCGACTGGGTGATCCCCGAGGAGGCAGTGGACCAGCCCGGCTTCTCGCTGGCCGAGCGCTTCGGCCGTGAGGCTCCGCTGATCGTGGAGATCGGGTCGGGCATCGGTGAGGCGACGGCCGTCCTCGCGGCGGCGCGGCCCGACCACAACGTGCTGGCGCTCGAGGTGTGGCTGCCGGGGGTGGCCGACTCCCTGTGGCGGGTCGCCGAGGCGGGGGCGGACAACGTCCGGTTCTGCTCGGTCGACGCCGTGTGGTCGCTCGAGCACCTGCTGGAGCCGGCCAGCCTCGCGGAGCTGTGGACGTTCTTCCCCGACCCGTGGCGCAAGACCAAGCACCGCAAGCGTCGCCTGGTCAACCCGGCCAACGCGGCCCTCGCCTCGTCCCGGCTCGTGCCCGGGGGGGCGTGGCGCCTGGCGACGGACTGGGCCGACTACGCCGACCAGATGCTCGAGGTCCTCGACGCCGAGCCCACCCTCGAGGGCGGTCGGGTCGAGCGCTGGGCCGAGCGCCCCGTGACACGCTTCGAGCGCAAGGGCGTCGACGTCGGTCGCGACATCGTCGACTACCTCTACCGTCGCACCGCCTGAGAGGGGCTCAGTCCAGGGCGAGCCCGGCCTCCCGCAGGACGTGCTCGAGGCGTAGTCGCTCGGCCTCACGGTCCGTGCCCTCCCGCAGGTCGCTCAGGGTGTCGGGCACCCCGAGTGCGTGCGCGGCCTGCACCAGCAGGTCCTCGTACGCCGCCGTGGCGCCGCGCCGCTTCGCCATGGTCGTCCCGGGTGCGGGGGAGAGCGCCTGTGCGCGCAGCCGGCGCAGCGCACGCGCGAGGTCCTCGATCGCGGGCCCGTCCGGCGCCGGCGGCGACGGGACGACCCGGTCGTGCGCGCGCCGCCAGGCCCGGGCGATCTCGTCCTGGCACAGGAACAGCGCGAACGCCGTTCCCAGCATCAGCGTGCAGATGACGAGCCCGACCACGCCGGCCATCCTCCGACGGTAGGTCCGGCTCCGGCCCGGCACAAGCGTCAGTCGGGCGGCGTGAGGAGGGCGAGCTCCTCGTCGACGTAGGGGTCGTGCTCCCCGAGCGCGTCGAGCTCCGCCTTGAGCGCGAGCTGCACCTCCCGGGCCCGGTCGACCTCGCCGAGGTGGCGCAGCGACCAGCCGACCATCCACCGGGCCACGCGGGTGCGGGCCGGGTCGCCGATCCGCTCGCGGGAGCCCAGGGCCTCCTCGAACGCGGCGAGGGCGGAGACGTGGTCGCCGGCGTCGGCGTGCTCCATGCCGATGTTGTGGAGCAGCGACGCGTCCCAGTCGCGTGCCGCGCGATCGGTGGCCTGCCGCGCTCGCTCGAGCGCGACCTGGTGCGCGGCCAGCCGGTCGGCGGGGGAGAGCACGAGGGCGACCATGTGGAGGGCGTCCACCTCGAGCTCCTCCAGTCCCGCCCCGAGGGCGAGCCGCGCGGCCTCCTCGAAGAGCGGCCGGGCCGCCCCGGGGTCCCCGGCGGAGCGCAGCAGCCGGCCCCGCTCGAGGTCGGTCCGGACCCGCGCCTCGGGCTCCGACGGGTCCAGCCGGTCGAGGACCGCGTGCCCCTCGTCGTACCTCTCCTGCAGGCCCAGCGCCCGGGCGACCTGGGTCCACGCGTGCGTGGCCACCGGCTCCTCGGAGGCCTCAGCGAGCGCCCGGAAGCGCTCCTCGCTGCCGGCGGGGTCGCCGAAGTCCCAGAGGTCTCGGAGGTCCGCGGGGTCCGGTGTGGCCATGCCCCGGAGCGTAGGCCGGAGCGTAGGATGGAGGGGTTCGCGGGGGGTGAGGAGCAGGGCGCCGCCGCCTCGGCCATTGCGATTTGGCGTGGGCGTGCGGAGTCTGTCAAGATGTTCCGGTTGCTCCGGCGGGTCGCCGGGGTGCGGCACACCTTGACTTCTGAATCGCGTCTCCTCGATCGAAACAGTCGTCTGCGTGCGCCGCACCGGATCAGGACACCTTGATCGGAGACCCGACCAGATCCGACAACCGTCGGGTGCCACCCAGAGCTGCACCGCTTCCCTGACCGGGAGTGTCACGAGCCAGTTTTTTCAGATGGCAGCGCGACACGCCCGACCGCGGGGGTCGGAGGGTGGAGGAGAGACAGGCGGCGCTCGCCCACCAGGGGCTGAGAGCCGAAACCAGACCAGGCGTACGAGATCGAAGAGGACGAGCTACCTATGGCGGGACAGAAGATCCGCATCAGGCTCAAGGCCTATGACCACGAGGTGATCGACACCTCGGCGCGGAAGATCGTGGACACCGTCACCCGTACGGGTGCGAAGGTCGCCGGCCCCGTGCCGCTGCCGACCGAGAAGAACGTGTACTGCGTGATCCGGTCGCCCCACAAGTACAAGGACTCCCGCGAGCACTTCGAGATGCGCACCCACAAGCGCCTCATCGACATCATCGACCCGACGCCGAAGACCGTCGACTCGCTGATGCGTCTCGACCTGCCTGCCGGTGTCGACATCGAGATCAAGCTCTGAGGCCTGACATGACCAACACTTTCGAGCGCAACGCGAAGGGGCTGCTGGGCACCAAGCTCGGCATGACCCAGCTCTGGGACGAGAACAACAAGGTCGTCCCCGTCACCGTGATCGCGGCCGCGACCAACGTCGTGACCCAGGTCCGCCGCCCCGAGGTGGACGGCTACAACGCCATCCAGGTCGGCTTCGGCGAGATCGAGGCCCGCAAGGTCAACTCGCCCGAGGCGGGTCACTTCACCAAGGCCGGGGTCACGCCCCGCCGCCACGTGGCCGAGATCCGCACCGCTGACGCTGCCGCCTACACCGTGGGCCAGGAGATCAGTGTCGACACCTTCGCCGCCGGCGACGAGATCGACGTGACCGGCACCAGCAAGGGCAAGGGCTTCGCCGGAACCATGAAGCGTCACGGCTTCTCCGGTGTCTCCGCCTCGCACGGTGCCCACCGCAACCACCGCAAGCCCGGCTCGATCGGCGCCTGCGCCACCCCGGGTCGCGTGTTCAAGGGCACCCGCATGTCGGGCCGCATGGGCAACGACACGGTGACCACCCAGAACCTGACGGTGCACGCCGTCGACGCCGAGAAGGGCCTGATCCTGGTCAAGGGTGCCGTCCCCGGCCCCAAGAACGGGCTCGTCATGCTCCGCTCGGCCGCCAAGAAGACGCAGGAGGCCTGAGCATGGCTGTCAAGACCGTCAAGGTCGACCTCCCCGCCGAGATCTTCGACGTCGAGGTCAACATCCCCCTGATCCACCAGGTCGTGGTCGCGCAGCAGGCTGCCGCGCGCCAGGGCACGCACGCCACCAAGACCCGCGGCGAGGTCCGCGGCGGTGGTCGCAAGCCCTACAAGCAGAAGGGCACCGGCCGCGCCCGTCAGGGCTCGACCCGCGCTCCGCAGTTCGCCGGCGGTGGCACCGTCCACGGCCCGCAGCCGCGCAGCTACGACCAGCGCACGCCCAAGAAGATGAAGGCCGCCGCCCTGCGCGGAGCCCTCTCGGACCGGGCCCGCAACGACCGCGTCCACGTGGTCGACGGACTGGTGTCGGGTGACAAGCCCTCCACCAAGGCCGCGCTGGCCTCGCTGACCTCGCTGACCGACCGCGTGGGCTACCTCGTGGTGCTCGAGCGCTCCGACGCGATCACCTGGCTCTCGCTGCGCAACGCGCCCGAGGTCCACATCGTCGCCGTCGACCAGCTCAACACCTACGACGTGCTCGCCGCGGACGACGTGGTCTTCACCAAGGGCGCCTACGACGCCTTCGTGGGTGGCGCCTCTGCCGCCCCGGCCAAGGCCGAGACGAAGGTCGCCAAGGTCGCCAAGGCCGAGACCACCGAGGTCAAGGCGTTCGCCGACGTCCCGGCTGCCGACGAGGCCGCCGCCGACGAGGCGCCCGCCCTGCCGAAGGGTGCGAAGGCTCCGCTGAAGAGCGGCAACGCGCCCAAGGGCTACGACATCAAGGGCAACGCCGACTCCGGCCTCTACCACGAGCCCGACGGCCAGTGGTACGACGCCACCGAGGCGGAGTTCTGGTTCAAGAGCGCCGAGGACGCCGAGGCCGCTGGCTTCAAGCGCGCCGGCGGCGGGTCCGCCAAGGAGGACGACAAGTGAGCACCCTGCACAAGGACCACCGCGACGTGCTGATCGCGCCGGTCGTCTCCGAGAAGAGCTACGGCCTGCTCGACGCCAACAAGTACACCTTCATCGTCCACCCGGACGCCAACAAGACCGAGATCAAGATCGCGGTCGAGAAGGTCTTCGACGTCAAGGTCACCTCGGTCAACACGATCAACCGTCAGGGCAAGACCCGTCGCACCCGCTACGGCATGGGCAAGCGCCCCAACACCAAGCGCGCGATCGTCAGCCTCGCCGAGGGTCACCGCATCGACATCTTCGGAGGTCCGGTCTCCTGACCGGGCTCCTGACTAGGAACTGATATGGCTATCCGCAAGTACAAGCCGACCACCCCGGGCCGTCGTGGCTCGTCGGTGGCCGACTTCGTCGAGATCACCCGGACCACGCCCGAGAAGTCGCTGACGCGTCCGCTGCCGAAGAACGGTGGCCGCAACAACCAGGGCCGCATCACCACCCGGCACAAGGGTGGCGGCCACAAGCGCGCCTACCGCATCATCGACTTCCGTCGCTACGACAAGGACGGCGTGCCGGCCAAGGTCGCTCACATCGAGTACGACCCCAACCGCACCGCCCGCATCGCGCTGCTGCACTACGCCGACGGCGAGAAGCGCTACATCGTCGCCCCCAAGGGCCTCGAGCAGGGCACCCCGGTCGAGTCGGGCCCCAACGCCGACATCAAGCCGGGCAACAACCTGCCCCTGCGCAACATCCCGGTCGGTACGACCATCCACTGCGTGGAGCTCCGCCCCGGCGGCGGCGCCAAGATCGCCCGCTCGGCGGGCAACTCGGCGCAGCTGGTGGCCCGCGAGGGAAGCCGCGCGACGCTCCGCATGCCTTCGGGCGAGATGCGCTTCGTCGACGTGCGCTGCCGCGCCACCATCGGTGAGGTCGGCAACGCCGAGCAGTCCAACATCAACTGGGGCAAGGCCGGCCGCATGCGCTGGAAGGGCGTGCGCCCGACCGTCCGCGGTGTCGTCATGAACCCGGTCGACCACCCGCACGGTGGTGGTGAGGGCAAGACGTCCGGTGGTCGCCACCCCGTCTCCCCCTGGGGCAAGCCCGAGGGCCGTACGCGCAAGCGCAAGGCCAGCGACTCCCAGATCATCCGTCGTCGCAAGTCCGGCAAGGGTAGGAAGTAACCGACATGCCTCGCAGCCTGAAGAAGGGCCCCTTCATCGACGACCACCTTCAGAAGAAGGTGGACGCCGAGAACGAGAAGGGCAGCCACAACGTCATCAAGACCTGGTCGCGCCGGTCGATGATCGTGCCCGACATGATCGGCCACACCATCGCCGTGCACGACGGTCGCAAGCACGTCCCCGTCTTCGTGACCGACTCCATGGTCGGCCACAAGCTCGGGGAGTTCGCCCCCACCCGCACCTACCGCGGGCACGTCAAGGAAGACCGGAAGGGACGCCGTCGATGAGCACCACCGAGCGCAGCCGCACCAGTGCGCGCCGCGAGTCGCTGCTCGGCGACCAGCCGGGCGCGTTCGCCAGCGCACGCTACGTGCGGATCACCCCGATGAAGGCCCGCCGTGTCGTCGACATGGTCCGCGGCCTCCAGGTCGACGAGGCCCTGACCCTGCTGCAGTTCGCGCCGCAGGCCGCCTCCGAGACCGTCTACAAGGTGCTGGAGAGCGCGATCGCCAACGCGGAGACCACCGAGGGCCTCAACCGGGCCGACCTCGTGCTCTCCGTCGCCATGGTCGACGAGGGCCCGACGATGAAGCGTTGGCGTCCGCGTGCCCAGGGCCGTGCGACCCGCATCAACAAGCGCACCAGCCACATCACCCTCGCGGTGCAGCCGGCCGACGCGCTGACCAACCCCAAGGGTAAGAACGGAAAGGGTGCCTGATGGGCCAGAAGATCAACCCGAACGGCTTCCGCCTGGGCATCTCCACCGACCACAAGAGCCGTTGGTACGCCGACAAGCTCTACAAGTCGTACGTCGGTGAGGACGTCGCCATCCGCAAGCTGCTCTCCAAGGGCATGGAGCGGGCCGGCATCGCCAAGGTCGAGATCGAGCGCACCCGCGACCGCGTCCGTGTGGACATCCACACCGCGCGTCCCGGCATCGTGATCGGTCGCCGTGGCGCCGAGGCCGACCGCATCCGCGGCGAGCTCGAGAAGCTCACCGGCAAGCAGGTCCAGCTGAACATCCTCGAGGTCAAGAACCCCGAGATCGACGCGCAGCTCGTCGCCCAGGGCGTTGCCGAGCAGCTGTCCGGCCGCGTGCAGTTCCGCCGTGCCATGCGCAAGGCGATGCAGACCTCGATGCGCTCCGGTGCCAAGGGCATCCGGATCCAGTGCTCGGGTCGTCTCAACGGCGCCGAGATGTCGCGCACGGAGTTCTACCGCGAGGGCCGCGTGCCCCTGCACACCCTCCGTGCCGACATCGACTACGGCTTCTACGAGGCCAAGACCACCTTCGGTCGCATCGGCGTCAAGGTCTGGATCTACAAGGGCGAGGTCGCCGGCACGCGTGCCGAGCGCCAGGCCCAGCAGGCCGCCCGCGCCGGTGCCCCCGGCCGCGGTGGCCGTCCCACCACCCGTGGCGGCGACCGCCCGAGCCGTGGCTCGCGCGGCGACCGCGCTCCTCGCACCGAGTCCACCGAGGCTCCGGCTGCCGAGGCTGCACCGAGCACCGGACAGGAGGCCTGACCTCATGTTGATGCCCCGTCGCGTCAAGCACCGCAAGCAGCACCACCCCAAGCGCCGTGGCGTTGCGAAGGGCGGCACCTCGCTGGCCTTCGGTGACTTCGGCATCCAGGCGGTCGAGGGTCACTACGTGACCAACCGACAGATCGAGTCGGCCCGTATCGCCATGACCCGTCACATCAAGCGTGGCGGAAAGGTCTGGATCAACATCTACCCGGACCGCCCGCTGACCAAGAAGCCTGCCGAGACCCGCATGGGTTCCGGCAAGGGTTCCCCCGAGTGGTGGGTTGCCAACGTCAAGCCCGGCCGCGTCATGTTCGAACTCTCCGGTGTCGACGAGGTGACTGCTCGTGAGGCCATGCGCCGCGCGATGCACAAGCTTCCGATGAAGTGCCGGTTCATCTCCCGTGAGGCCGGTGAATTCTGATGGCTACCAAGCTGAACGCCCACGAGCTCGACGAGCTCAACGCCACCGACCTGGAGGCCAAGCTCCGCGAGGCCAAGGAGGAGCTTTTCAACCTCCGCTTCCAGGCTGCCACCGGCCAGCTGGACAGCCACGGCCGGCTGCGCGTGGTCAAGAAGGACATCGCCCGCATCTACACCGTGGTGCGCGAGCGCGAGCTCGGCATCCGCACCACGCCGGGCGCGAACAACGAAGAGGCGAAGGCATGAGCGAGAACACTGCGACCCAGTCGACCGGCGAGCGCAACCAGCGCAAGGTCCGTGAGGGCCTCGTCGTCAGCGACAAGATGGACAAGACCATCGTCGTCGCCGTCGAGGACCGCGTGAAGCACGCGCTCTACGGCAAGGTGCTGCGCAAGACGTCGCGCCTCAAGGCCCACGACGAGACCAACCAGTGCGGCATCGGCGACCGGGTCCTGATCATGGAGACCCGTCCGCTGTCCGCCACCAAGCGCTGGCGTCTCATCGAGGTCCTCGAAAAGGCCAAGTGAGTCCCCGGTGAGGTGAGCCCCGCTCGCCCCACCCGGCCCGCAAGCAAAGAACCCCACCAGTTCGGCCAGGCTCACACCCCGCGAGGGTGTGAGAACCAGCTCGACAACCAGGAGAAACCAATGATCCAGCAGGAGTCGCGACTCAAGGTCGCCGACAACACCGGTGCGAAGGAGATCCTCTGCATCCGTGTTCTCGGTGGCTCTGGCCGTCGCTACGCCGGCATCGGTGACGTCATCGTCGCCACCGTCAAGGACGCGATCCCCGGTGGCAACGTCAAGAAGGGCGACGTCGTCAAGGCCGTGGTCGTGCGCACCGTCAAGGAGCGTCGCCGCGCCGACGGTTCCTACATCCGCTTCGACGAGAACGCCGCCGTCATCCTCAAGAACGACGGCGAGCCCCGTGGCACGCGCATCTTCGGCCCCGTCGGCCGCGAGCTGCGCGAGAAGCGCTTCATGAAGATCATCTCGCTCGCCCCGGAGGTGTTGTGAGAGATGGGTAAGGACATGAACATCAAGAAGGGCGACACCGTCAAGGTGATCGCCGGCAAGGACAAGGGTGCCCAGGGCAAGGTCATCTCGGTCCTCCGCGAGGAGGACCGCGTGATCGTCGAGGGAGTCAACCTCGTCAAGCGCCACACCAAGTCCGTCCAGCAGACCGGCACGACCGGCGGCATCATCACCCGTGAGGCGCCCATCCACGTCTCCAACGTGATGCTGGTCGAGGGTGACGGCGTCACCCGCGTCGGCTTCCGCCGCGACGAGGTCACCAAGCGCCGTCCCGACGGCTCGACCTACACCGCCAGCCGCTCGGTCCGCGTGTCCCGCAAGACCGGCAAGGAGATCTGAGATGGCCGAGACCACGTCCACCGAGATTCCTCGTCTCAAGTCGCGCTACCGCGAGGAGATCGTCCCCGCGCTGCGCTCCGAGTTCGACATCGCCAACATCATGCAGGTCCCCGGCCTGACCAAGATCGTGGTCAACATGGGTGTCGGCGAGGCTGCTCGCGACTCCAAGCTGATCGAGGGCGCGATCCGCGACCTCACCGCGATCACCGGCCAGAAGCCGGCCGTGACCAAGGCCCGCAAGTCCATCGCGCAGTTCAAGCTGCGTGAGGGAATGCCGATCGGTGCGCACGTCACGCTGCGCGGCGACCGCATGTGGGAGTTCCTGGACCGCCTGCTGTCCCTGGCCCTGCCCCGCATCCGTGACTTCCGCGGCCTCTCGCCGAAGCAGTTCGACGGGCGCGGCAACTACACGTTCGGTCTCACCGAGCAGGTCATGTTCCACGAGATCAACCAGGACAAGATCGACCGGTCGCGCGGTATGGACATCACCATCGTGACCACCGCCACCAATGACGACGAGGGCCGCGCGCTGCTGAAGCAGCTCGGCTTCCCGTTCAAGGAGAACTGACATGGCGAAGACTGCGCTCAAGGTCAAGGCCGCTCGCAAGCCGAAGTTCGCTGTCCGCGGCTACACCCGCTGCCAGCGCTGCGGTCGCCCGAAGTCCGTCTACCGCAAGTTCGGCCTGTGCCGGATCTGCCTGCGGGAGATGGCCCACCGCGGTGAGCTGCCCGGCGTCACCAAGTCCTCCTGGTAATTCCCTCACACCCGTTGAAGGTCGCCCGGCCGTGAGCCGAGCGAAACCACGACGAGAAAGAACCACATCATGACGATGACTGACCCGATCGCAGACATGCTCACGCGTCTGCGCAACGCCAACCAGGCGTACCACGACGTGGTGTCGATGCCTTACAGCAAGATGAAGGCCGGCCTCGCGGAGATCCTCAAGCAGGAGGGCTACATCACCTCCTACGACGTCGCGGACAACGTCTCCGCCGAGGGCGAGCCCGCCGTCGGCAAGACGCTGACCGTCACGCTCAAGTACGGCCGCAACCGGGAGCGCTCGATCGCCGGCGTGCGCCGCATCAGCAAGCCCGGCCTCCGCGTCTACGCCAAGAGCACCAACCTGCCCCGGGTCCTCGGAGGACTCGGCGTCGCGATCATCTCGACGTCACAGGGCCTGCTCACCGACCGCCAGGCGAACCAGAAGGGCGTGGGCGGCGAAGTCCTCGCCTACGTCTGGTGACCCGGACCTACTGAGACCAGGAAGAGAGAGAAGCATGTCGCGCATTGGCAAGCTCCCCATCGCGGTCCCGTCCGGTGTCGACGTCGCGATCGATGACGCGCTGGTGACCGTCAAGGGCCCCAAGGGCACCCTGTCGCACACCATCGCCGCGCCGATCACGGTCGCCAAGGGCGAGGACGGCATCCTCGAGGTTCAGCGTCCCGACGACGAGCGCAACAGCCGCTCGCTCCACGGCCTGACCCGCACGCTCATCAACAACATGGTGGTGGGCGTCACCGAGGGCTACGAGAAGAAGCTCGAGATCGTGGGCGTGGGTTACCGCGTCCTGCCCAAGGGTCCGACGCAGCTGGAGTTCCAGCTCGGCTACTCGCACCCGATCATCTTCGACGCCCCCGAGGGCATCACCTTCACCGTCGAGGGCCCGACCAAGCTCGGTGTCGTCGGCATCGACAAGCAGCTCGTCGGAGAGGTTGCGGCCAAGATCCGCAAGCTCCGCAAGCCCGAGCCCTACAAGGGCAAGGGCGTGCGCTACGCCGGCGAGCACATCCGCCGCAAGGTCGGAAAGGCCGGTAAGTGACATGGCGATCTCGCTGAGCAACAACAAGCACACCGCCAACCGCGTTCGTGCCCGTCTGCGCCGCCAGGCGCGCGGTCGCAAGCGGATCAACGGCACCTCCGAGCGTCCGCGCCTCGTGGTGACCAAGTCGGCCAAGCACCTCTCGGTGCAGGTCGTCGACGACCTGAAGGGCGCCACGCTGGCCTACGCCTCCACCATGGAGGCCGACGTCCGTGGGACCGACGGCGACAAGACCGCCAAGGCCAAGCTGGTCGGCGAGCTCGTGGCGTCGCGTGCCAAGGCCGCCGGGATCGAGGACGTCGTCTTCGACCGTGCGGGCAACAAGTACCACGGTCGCATCGCGGCCCTCGCCGATGCCGCCCGTGAGGGCGGATTGTCCTTCTGATCGCCTCACGCGACCAGAGAGAGAACTTAGATATGGAGCACATCTCATGAGCGGAGCCCAGCGCGGACAGCGCAGCGGTGGCTCGGGCGACCGTCGCGGACGCGACAACGGTCGTGGCCAGGCCGAGAAGTCTGTCTACATCGAGCGGGTCGTGGCGATCAACCGTGTCGCCAAGGTCGTGAAGGGTGGTCGTCGCTTCAGCTTCACCGCCCTCGTGATCGTCGGCGACGGTGAAGGTCTGGTCGGCGTCGGCTACGGCAAGGCGAAGGAAGTTCCCGCGGCGATCGCCAAGGGTGTCGAGGAGGCCAAGAAGCACTTCTTCAAGGTCCCGCGCATCCAGGGCACCATCCCGCACCCGGTGCAGGGCGAGAAGGCCGCGGGCGTCGTCCTGCTGCGTCCCGCCGCTCCCGGTACCGGTGTGATCGCCGGTGGCCCGGTGCGCGCGGTCCTCGAGTGCGCCGGCATCCACGACGTGCTGAGCAAGTCGCTCGGCTCGTCGAACCAGATCAACATCGTCCACGCGACCGTCGAGGCGCTGCGGATGCTCGAGGAGCCCGAGGCCGTGGCTGCTCGTCGCGGCATGCGCGTCGAGGACGTCACCCCGGCGGCGCTGCTCAAGGCGCGCGCCGAGGGCCAGCTCGAGGCGACGGCGGGGGTGCAGCAGTAATGGCACAGCTCAAGGTCCAGCAGAAGCGCGGCACGGTCGGCCTCAAGGCCAACCAGCGCGAGACGCTTCGTTCCCTCGGTCTCAAGCGGATCGGCGACGTCGTCGTGAAGGAAGACCGCCCGGAGATCCGGGGCATGATCAACACCGTCCGTCACCTGGTGACGTTCGAGGAGGTGGAGTGACATGACGCTCAAGCTGCACCACTTGCGTCCCGCTCCGGGTGCCAAGACCGCGAAGACCCGCGTGGGTCGCGGTGAGGCCTCGAAGGGCAAGACCGCCGGCCGCGGTACCAAGGGCACCAAGGCGCGCTACCAGGTTCCGGTTGCCTTCGAGGGTGGCCAGATGCCGATCCACATGCGCCTGCCCAAGCTGAAGGGCTTCAAGAACCCCTTCCGCGTGGAGTTCCAGGTCGTCAACCTCGACCGCCTCGGGGAGCTCTTCCCCGAGGGTGGCTCCGTGACCGTCGCCGACCTGGTGGCCAAGGGCGCCGTCCGCAAGGGCCAGCCCGTCAAGGTCCTGGGCCAGGGCGACATCTCGGTCGCCGTCCAGATCAGCGCCAACGCGTTCTCGAGCTCCGCCAAGGAGAAGATCGAGGCCGCGGGTGGCACCGCGACCGTGGCCTGAGGCCACGACCTCGCACATCCGGTGAAGGCCTGGCCGCACAGTGGGAACTGTCGGCCAGGCCTTCGTCGTTCAACCGAACGTCTCGGGAAGCGGGTCGCACCCCGACTGTTAGGCTTCCCCGGGCCCATCGCCGTACGACGGTGAGGGCTCTCGTCCGCCCGCCGATCCTGGCCGGGCACCCGAACGAAAGAGGAACCAGTGCTAGGCGCGTTCGCCAACGCTTTCCGGACTCCGGACCTGCGGCGCAAGCTGCTGTTCGTCCTGCTGATCGTCACGATCTTCCGGCTCGGCTCCCAGGTGCCCACCCCGGGCGTGCACGTGGCCAACGTCCAGGCCTGCATCAGCCAGCTGGAGGAGGGCGGGCTCTACAGCCTGATCAACCTCTTCTCCGGGGGTGCGCTGCTCCAGCTCACCATCTTCGCGCTCGGGATCATGCCGTACATCACGGCCTCGATCATCCTGCAGCTGCTCGTCGTGGTGATCCCACGGCTCGAGGCGCTGAAGAAGGAGGGTCAGGCCGGCCAGGCGAAGATCACGCAGTACACGCGCTACCTGACGCTGGGCCTCGCGGTCCTGCAGGCCACCGGCATCGTGGCGCTGGCGCGCAACAAGGCACTGCTCCAGGGCTGTGACCGCGACCTGCTGCACGACAACGGCACCGCGACCTTCCTGGTCATGGTCGTCACCATGACCGCCGGCACGGCCGTCATCATGTGGCTCGGCGAGCTCATCACCGACCGTGGCATCGGCAACGGCATGTCGATCCTCATCTTCACCCAGGTCGTCGCGACCTTCCCGGCGTCCCTGTGGAGCGTGCAGACCTCCAAGGGCTGGGTGGTCTTCAGCATCGTGATGGTCATCGGCCTCATCCTGGTCGCGGCCGTCATCTTCATCGAGCAGGCACAGCGCCGCATCCCGGTGCAGTACGCCCGTCGCATGGTCGGCCGGAAGATGTTCGGCGGGAACTCGACCTACATCCCGCTCAAGGTGAACCAGGCCGGCATCATCCCGGTCATCTTCGCCTCGTCGTTGCTCTACCTCCCGGCGATGGCGGTGCAGTTCAACCCGGAGAGCAAGAACCCGGTCCTGGACTTCATCGGCACCTACCTCGTCGGCGGCGACCACCCGCTCTACATGATCTCGTACTTCCTGCTCATCATCTTCTTCACGTACTTCTACGTCTCGATCACCTTCAACCCTGTCGAGGTGGCGGACAACATGAAGAAGTACGGCGGCTTCATCCCCGGGATCCGGGCGGGCAAGCCGACCGAGGACTACCTGTCCTACGTCCTGTCCCGCATCACGTTCCCTGGAGCTCTCTACCTCGGCCTGATCTCGTTGGTCCCGCTCATCGCGTTCGCGATGATCCAGGCCAACCAGAACTTCCCGTTCGGCGGCACGTCCATCCTGATCATGGTCGGCGTCGCCCTGGACACGGTGAAGCAGATCGAGAGCCAGCTCCAGCAGCGCAACTACGAAGGATTCCTCAAGTAGATGAGACTCATCCTCATGGGCCCGCCCGGCGCGGGCAAGGGCACGCAGGCGAAGTACGTCGCCGACCACTTCGGCGTGCCTGCCATCTCCACCGGTGACATCTTCCGGGCCAACGTCTCGCAGGGCACGCCTCTCGGCGTCGAGGCCAAGCGCTACATGGACGCCGGCGAGTACGTCCCGGACGAGGTCACCAACCTCATGGTGCGCAACCGCATCGACGAGGCCGACGCGGAGCCGGGCTTCCTGCTCGACGGCTACCCGCGCACGCTGGCGCAGGTGACCGAGCTCGACGGGATGATCGCGTTCACCGGCCACCGGCTCGACGCCGTCGTCGTGCTGACCGTGGACTCCGAGGAGCTCGTCCAGCGCCTGCTGCAGCGCGCGCAGACCGACGGCCGCGCGGACGACACCGAGGACGTCATCCGGCGCCGGCAGGAGGTCTACCTCGAGCAGACCGAGCCGCTGATCGACGTCTACCGCGAGCGGGGCATCCTCGTCGAGGTCGACGGCATGGGCGAGGTCGACGAGGTGACCGCCCGCATCTTCGCCGCGCTCGACGTGGTCCCGCAGAGCTGAGCAGTCCCGTGGGCTTCCGCGACCGCGGCATCGAGATCAAGACCCCCGAGCAGATCGACCTCATGCGTGTGGCCGGTCGGCTCGTGGGGGAGACCCTCGAGCTGCTGCGCGAGGCGGTGCGCCCGGGCGTGACCACGCTGGAGCTCGACACGCTCGCCGAGGCCAACATCCGCGACCACGGCGGGATCCCGTCGTTCAAGGGCTACAGCCACCCGCCGTTCCCGGCCACGATCTGCGCCTCGGTCAACGACGAGGTCGTGCACGGCATCCCGGGCCCGCGGGCCCTGGCAGAGGGCGACGTGATCTCGATCGACTGCGGCGCCATCATCGAGGGATGGCACGGCGACGCCGCGATCACCGTCCCCGTCGGTGAGGTCGCCGACGACGTGCGCGAGCTGCTGCGGGTGACCGAGGAGTCGCTGTGGCGCGGCATGGCCGCCGCTCGGCTGGGCGGCCGCGTCACCGACATCAGCCACGCGATCGAGACCTTCGTCCGCTCCCAGGGGCGCTACGGCATCCTCGAGGACTACACCGGCCACGGCATCGGCACCGAGATGCACATGGCCCCCAACGTGCCCAACGTCGGCCGACGCGGGCGCGGTCCCGGCATCGTCGAGGGTCTGGCCCTCGCGGTGGAGCCGATGGTGACCCTGGGCAGCAAGCACACCGACACCCTCGAGGACGAGTGGACGGTGGCCACGGTCGACGGCTCGATGTCGGCCCACTTCGAGCACACCTTCACCGTGACGCCCCAGGGCGCGTGGGTGCTCACCGCGGTGGACGGCGGGGCGGCGCGCCTCGCCGAGCTGGGCGTCCCATTCGGCGGACGCTGACGCCGATTTCGCCCCCGCCCACGCAGTCGTGAAAGACTGCGGGCGCAGGAGGGGAGTATTCCCCGGCAGTGGTGTCGTCAGTACGGCTCCCGCGCGAGCGGAGCCCGGTGCCGCAGGTTCGCCCATGACGTGCGAGCGGAAGAGACCTCCGGCGGCCGTGTGCTGCGCGGACGCCGTACTCACCCTCACCCCCAAGGAGCAACAGCGTGGACGTCCCCACCTGGGTCTGGATCGCCACCGGCGTGGTCACCCTCGCCATCTTCACCTTCGACCTCGCCGTGGTCGGCCGCAGGCCCCACGAGCCGAGCATGAAGGAGTGCGCGACCTACCTCTCGATCTACGTGGGTCTGGCCGTCGTCTTCGGCCTCGGCGTCTGGTTCACCTCAGGTGGCACGCCGGCGCTGGAGTTCTTCTCCGGGTGGTTGGTGGAGTACTCCCTCTCCATCGACAACCTCTTCATCTTCATCATCATCATGGCCAAGTTCGCCGTCCCGCGTGAGCTCCAGCAGTACGCCCTGATGATCGGCATCGTGATGGCGCTGGTCATGCGCGCGATCTTCATCGCCGTCGGCGCCGCCGCGATCAACAACTTCAGCTGGGTCTTCTACCTCTTCGGCCTCTTCCTGGTCTACACGGCTGTCAAGCTCGCCAAGGAGGGCGCCGAGGACGAGGACGACGAGTTCGAGGAGAACAAGCTGGTCGCCTTCATCGAGCGACGCTTCCCCGCCACCTCGGAGTGGCACGGCAGGAAGCTGCTCGTCAGCGAGGGCGCGAAGAAGATGATCACTCCGATGTTCATCGTGATCATCACGCTCGGCACCACCGACTTGCTGTTCGCGCTCGACTCGATCCCGGCGATCTTCGGCATCACCAAGGAGCCCTACCTGGTGCTCACGGCCAACATCTTCGCGCTGATGGGCCTGCGCCAGCTCTACTTCCTCATCGGTGGCCTGCTCCAGCGCCTGATCTACCTCTCCTACGGCCTGGCGTTCCTGCTGGCCTTCATCGGCGTCAAGCTGATCCTGCACGCGATGCACGAGAACGAGCTGCCGTTCATCAACGGCGGTGAGCACATCGCGTGGGCCCCCGACATCCCGATCTGGCTCTCGCTCGTGGTCATCCTGGCCACCCTGGTGGTCACGGCCGTGGTCTCGCTGTGGGCGTCTGACCGGATGAGCAAGGAGCAGCAGGACGCGGCCACCGGCCCGCGCCGCGACTGGGAGGACGACTGAGTCGTCCCCCGGCAGCTCAGCAGGCGGAAGCGACGCGTCGTACGGCGTCCGCGTCGGCCGTGGTGAGGGGCAGGTCCCACGCCACGGCGACGCGGACGTAGCGACGCACGTAGTCGCAGTGCCGGCGGTGCCACGGCGGCAGCCAGTCGCCCGGCCCGTCGGCCTGCTTGTCGTCGTTGGCGCGTGCCGACACGGCGAGCAGCTCCCGGCGGACGTCGTTGGCGAAGGTGGTGCGCCGACGAGGTGACCACGCCCAGGCGCCGCCGTGCCAGGCGCGCGCCAGCGGGTAGACGTGGTCGATGGAGATCACGTAGCCGTCGTCGCGCCAGGTCATCCGCTCCCCGGTGTAGGGATCGCGCAGCCTGGCCTCGTAGATGCGGCACTCCGAACCCCAGCGGAGCTCGATGTCCCTCATCTGCATCAGCAGGACGTCCTCGCGGGTCGTGCACCCGTTGCGGCCCTTGGGGCCGTCGTGGTCGTCGGTCCACGGCTCACCGAAGACGCACGCCCCGGGGTCGCAGTCGCGGTCGTAGCCGGGGTGGTAGCCGATGTCGTCGACGACGCGGGCACGGTCGAGCAGGTCGAGGATCCGGTCCTCGCCCGGCGTCGCGGCAGCGGGACCGGCAGCGGCCAGCAGAATGGCGCAGGCAGCGATCAGGACACGCACTGGCTGGTGCTCGGCGAGTTGTCGGAGCCGCGCGTCATCCGCAGGTCCAGGCAGACCGGCTCGTCGGTCCGCACGAGGAGCTGCTTCTTGGTGGTGCTGCCGTAGGAGTCGGTGTCGTCGCGGTGCCAGCTGAAGGCGTCGCCCGGCTCGGGCGGGACGGGGGCGTTCCACCGGAACAGCACGCCGCGTTCGGTACGCCGCCCGGTCAGGGTCGGCGCGCGGTCGAGCGTGTCGGGGACGACGTCGAGCGGCGTCTGCGACTCGGTCGGGACCACCACGCCGGGGTCGTCCTCGCGACCGCCGCCGCCGAGGACCAGGAAGCCGACGAGCAGGGCCAGGACGGCGGCGCCGACCCCGGCCCACACGAGGGCGGGGACGCCGCTCGTCTCCTCGGTCTCGCCCTCGGGGAGCTGTGCGGGGTCCTGGGGAGCGATGCGGCGCGGGCCGCTGGCCGAGATGACGGTCACCGGCTTCATCGCGGTGGCGTCCTCGGGAGCCTCGGGCACCTCGGGGGCCATGACCGCCGCGTCGGGGCGATCACCCTCGACCGCGACGGCGGTCCGCGCCCAGCCGGCCGCCGACTCGATCCGCTGGAGCGCCCGGGCGAGCTCGAGGGCGCTGCCGGGCCGGTGCTCGGGCCGCTTGGCCAGGCACTGCTGGAGCAGCCGGTCGAGGGCCGGAGGCACGTCCGGGCGCTGGGTGGCCGGGGGAGCGGCGTGCAGGATGCGCGCGCTGAGGGCGCGGGTGGAGTTGTCGCCCGACGGGATGGAGAAGGGGGAGCGCCCCACCAGCAGGTGCCAGATGGTGGCGCCGAGGGAGTAGACGTCGGAGGCCACCGAGCCGTTGGAGCGGCCGTCGAGGAGCTCGGGCGGCGACCAGGGGTAGGAGATCCGGACGTCGTTGTCGCCCTCGACGTCGGCCATGTGGCCGGCGATGCCGAAGTCCGTGAGCGCCGGCTCGTGGTAGGTGGTGACCAGGACGTTGCTGGGCTTGATGTCCCGGTGCAGGATGCCCGAGCGGTGCGCGGTCTCGATCGCGCTCGCCAGCTTGATGCCGGTGGAGACCGCGTCGACCGGAGCCATCGGGTTGGAGCGCACGCGGATGCCGAGGTCCGGCGGCGGGCAGTAGCGCATGACGAGGAACGGGCGCCCGCCCTCGGCCGTGACGCCGGCGGTGATCACCGAGACGATGTAGGGATGGTCGGCCAGCCGCGCCATCGCGTTGGCCTCGGCGGTGAACAGGTACTTCTCACGGTCGGTCAGCGGCACGTCGGGACGGACGACCTTGACCGCGACGCGCTGGCGCGGCCACTGCTGCTCGTAGAGGAAGACGTCGGCGAAACCGCCGCTGCCCAGGTGCTCGACGAACGCGAACCCGGGGATGACCGGCGCGCTCACCGGGCGACCGCTCCGGTCTCGAAGCGCACGGCGTAGACGTGGGCCATGTCGAGGACCGTGCCCGGCTCGAGGACGTAGGCCTCACCGGGGCGCATCCCCTGCGGATCGCGACCGGGCGGCGCGATCGTGGTGCCGCCCCGGCTGCCGAGGTCGCGTGCCACGACGTCCCAGCCGTCGAGCTCGATCTGCAGGTGGCGCCGGGACACGAAGGAGTGGTCGGATGGCAGGTGCACCAGGTGGGGCCAGTCGGTGCTGCCCTCGGCCGGTGCGGGCTTGCGTCCCAGGATCACCCCGCGGTCGAGGGGTACGACCTCGCCGGTCGGCAGCCGGAGGCCGCCGAGCGACGGCCGGTCCACCCGACGGGGCTCCTGGGGAGCGACGCGCTGGTGGCAGACCCGGCACTGCGGCGCGATGGGCGGCGTGAGGTGCCCGAGGGGGCAGCTGACGGCGAGCACGGTCGGCGCGGTGCTGTGGGAGAGGTGGGCCGGACGGTGGGTGGTCGAGCCGTCGTGGTCGTCGTCGTGCGGCGCCGGCGCCTCGTGCGGCTCCGACGGGGGCCGGATGGTGGTGTGGGCGCCCTGCTCGATGCGCTCCACGAGCAGCGGGTCGGGCTCGGAGGTGTCGGTCGACGACCCGGTGTCCTCCACCGGCCGGCGGATGCGGTTGCGCGGAGGAGGGCCGTCGGGACCCTTCGCGGCGAGGATGGCCTCGGGGATGCCGTCGATCAACGCCGCGGCCGGAGCCGGGGCGTCGGCCTCCTGCACCCGGTGGACCGGTGCGACCTTGGCGGAGAGAGGCTCGAGCTCCACCCGGTCGGCGGCGACGACGCCACCCACGAGACGACGGGTGGGGCGGAGATCGTCGGGATCGGTGCCCCCGTCGAGGCTGAGGACCCGCGCCGGACCTGTCATGCGCACGTGCCCGGCGCCGCGGGAGAGCGTGGTGGACGCACCGGACGTGAAGTCGACCATGGCCAGCCCGGGCGGGTCTCCCTCGAAGGCCTTCTCGACGATCGCCATCACCCGCTCGAGCGCCGGGGTCCCCGACGGCGCGGTCATGGACAGGGCGTCCCAGATCTCCTGGACGACCTGTTCGTCAGCGGGATCCGTCAGCAGGACCCACTGCGCCCCACTGCCGACGAGCACGCCGGAACCACTGGCGTACCGCGCTTGCACGATCAACGTCGGCTCCCCTCGTACACGCCCACACCACCATCATCACCCATGCCGCCGTCCGGCGCACGATGTCGCGACTTGTCCGAAACTTGACCGTATACATACCCTCCTTCCTGGATGACTGCGGCGGGCGTACGTCATTCGGGGGCCAAGGGGGAATGGCGTGGCGCGAGCGACGTTCGTGCGTCGACACCGGGTGGGCATCGCGTCGGGCGCTGCTCTGGCCATCGCCGCATCCGCCGTCGTGGTCTACGCGGTGACGGCGGACGGATACCGATCGCACGAGGCCGAGCTCAACGACGGCGGTGTCTGGGTCGTCAACGGCAAGAAGGGCTGGTCGGGTCGTCTCAACAAGCCGATCAACCAGCTCGACGGCGTCGTGCCCACCCAGGACGGGAAGACCCGGCTCGACGTCGTCCAGGACGGCGCGGCGGTCGTGACCCTCAACGTCAACGCGAGTCGCGGGCAGAGCATCGAGACCACCAAGCTGGAGTCCCAGGACGGCGGCGCTGCGGCGATCCCGACCGACGGCGACGTCCAGATGGCCGGAGGCACGCTCGCCAGCACCGACCGCGAGACCGGTGAGGTCTGGGCGGTGCGCTACGACGACATGGCCGGCAAGCCGGTCATGAGCACGGTCGACCGGCAGTCCGAGCCCCTTGCCGAGGCCGGTGAGGGCGCGTCCCTCGCCGTGAGCCAGGGCGGCACGGTCGTCGTCACCTCGACGAGCGAGGGCACGGTCACCACCCTGTCCCCGAAGGACGCCACGCTGGGCGAGCCGCAGACGCGGGAGCTTCCGGGCGACGCCGGCCAGGTCTCCCAGGTCACCACCGTGGGCGAGCGCATCGTCACCCTCGACGAGGACGCCGGCGTGCTCCGCGTCGTCGACGGCGCCAGCGCCCCGGTGCCGCCGGACAGCGTGCTCCAGCAGGCGGGACCCGCTGCCGACGCCGTGCTGGTCGGGGCGCCTGACGCGCTGCTCAGCGTCGACCTCGACTCCGGCGACGTCACCACGGTGGCCTCGAAGTACTCCGGCACGCCCGTGGAGCCGGTGCGCCTCGGCGCGTGCGTCTTCGGCGCCTGGTCGGGAGGCCTGGGCGCCGTCGCCACCCGGTGCGGCTCCCAGGACCTCATGCAGGACGACCTCGGCGGCAACGCCACCAGCCTGGCCTTCCGCGTGAACCGCGGCGAGATCGTGCTCAACGACGCCAACAGCGGCACCGTCTGGGACGTCGAGCAGGACCGCCCCATCGAGATCGACAACTGGGAAGCCTTCACGTCCAAGAAGCAGGACGAGGACGACGAGAACGACAACGAGAACCCGACCGACGCCGACAAGCGGCCGCCGCAGGCCAAGCCGGACTCGTACGGCGTGCGGGCCGGTCGCACGACCGTGCTCCACCCCCTCGACAACGACTCGGCTCCCGAGGGCCGGCTGCTGAGCATCGTCGGCGTCGACCAGCCCACCGGCGGTGCGCGGGTGGAGATCAGTCCCGACGGGCAGACCCTCGTCCTGGTGATGCCGGACAAGGCCCGCCCCGCGAGGTTCGAGTACTTCATCGACGACGGCCGCGACGGGCTCTCGGCCCACGCGACGGTCGACGTCGGCGTGCGTGCCACCCGCGAGAACGAGCCCCCGGCGCCGCGCGAGGGCTACGAGAAGCCCATCTTCAAGGTGCCGCACGGCGGTTCCCTCGAGGTGCCCGTCCTCGCGGACTGGCGCGACGACCGTGACGGCGACACGCTGCTGCTCGACTCCGCCCGGGCGGTCGGCGGGGACGAGTCCGGAGCGATGGCCCGGCCGACGGCGGACGGTCGGATCCGCTTCACCGCGCCGACCACGGCGACCGACGGCCCGCAGGTCGTCCGGGTCGAGTTCGCCGTGACCGACGGCAGCTCGGAACCGGTCAGGAAGTCGATGGCCTTCCAGGTCCAGGCGCCCAAGGACCAGAAGGCGTTCGCCCCGAGCGCGCAGCCCGACGTCGTACGCGGCGAGGTCGGCAAGCAGATCAAGATCCGTCCACTGCTCAACGACCTCCCGGGCTCCGACCCCAACGAGCCCGACGCCGAGCTCACCCTCGGCGGGAAGGTGCCGCAGCAGCCGGGTGCCAAGGTCGTCTCGGACCTCGACTCCGGGCAGCTGACCGTCACCGCCGACCGCCCGGGCAGCTACTTCCTCAGCTACGACGCCGGCTACGGCAACGCGCCGCTCGACCAGGGCACCATCCGCGTCGACGTGAAGCCGCGCCCCAAGCGCGCCGCCGACCCCGTCGCGATGCCCGACACGCTGACCGTCTTCGGCCAGGCGCCCGGGATCGTCGACGTGCTGGCCAACGACCTCGACCCTGCGGGCGGGCTCCTCGTCGTGCAGCGAGCCGTCCCGCAGAACGACGCCCAGGTGGACGTCGCCATCATCGATGGTCGCTGGCTGAGGATCTCGTCGGTGCAGCCGGTGATGGCGCCGCGCACGCAGACGGTGTCCTACACGATCAGCAACGGCAGCGCCGGCATCCGCGGCGAGGTGGTGGTCACGCAACGGCCCCAGCCGGCCGACAACACTCCGGTGACCGTGGCCGACCGGGTGGTCGTGCGGGCCGGCGCCTCGGTGTCCGCCCCGGTGCTGGACAACGACGTGTCGCCGTCAGGTGACCGACTGACCCTCCTCAGCGACCTCGTCGACAGCGAGACGCCCGGCCAGCTCGACGTCGTCGCCCCGATCGACGTCACGGGCGACGTGGGCCGCGCCTTCGTCTCCGGACGGGTCGTGCGCTACATCGCCCCGGCCCAGATCAAGGAGCGCGACACCTTCACCGTCACCTACGTCGCCCAGAACCTCGAGGGCAAGCGCGCCACTGGTGAGCTGCGCGTGACGGTGGTGCCCACGGGCGACCCCAACGACCCGCCCGAGCCGCCGACCCTCGAGGGCCGGGTGACGTCCGGCGACACGGTCAAGATCCGCGTCCCGGGCGTCGGGGTGGACCGCAACGGCGACCCGGTCACCGTCACGGGCATCACGTCCGCGCCGCGCCTGGGGCGCATCCAGTCCTATGGCGGCAACTTCCTGGAGTACCAGGCCTACCCCCGCACGGTGGGCACCGACGAGTTCACCTATGCCGTGGTCGACTCCCAGGGTGCCTTCGCCACCGGCACGGTCCGGGTCGCCGTGGTCGAGCCCGGCCAGCCGCAGGCGCCCCTGGCGGTCGAGGACCGGCTCACGGTCGAGCCCGGCCGGACGGCCACGTTCGACCCGCTGGCCAACGACTTCGTGGCCGCCGGCGACTCCGTCGACGTCACGCTGCTCGACGCACCTGCCGACGCCTCCCTCGACGAGGACACCAACCTCGTCACCGTGCCCGCCCCGAGGACCGTGGGGGAGCCGCCGGTCGTGATCGTCTACAGCGTCACCAACGGGCTGGACGAGTCCCGGTCGACGATGACGCTGGAGACCACCGAGGACTTCAACAACCCGCCGGTCGTCTACGACGCCTTCGGCCGGGCCGACGAGAGCGGCAGCGTCCTGGTCGACGTCCTCGAGGGCGCCTACGACCCCGACGGCCCGTCCGAGGACCTGCAGGTCACCGAGGTGAGCCCGCCCGGGAAGGTGGTCGACGGCGTGGAGGTCCGCGCCGACCGGGCCGCCGCGCCGCAGGTGCTGCCGTTCGTGGTCGAGGACCGCGACGGGGCCTCGGCCGCGGCCTCGGTCTACGTCCCGCCGACGGGCACCGGGCTGCCGTACGTCGTCGACGACGCGCTGATCGAGCTGGACTCCGGCGGTCGCACGACGGGCAAGCTCGCCGACTACGTCTCCGCCCCCGACGGCGCTGACGTCAAGCTCGCGTCCGGGCGCCGCTCCTGGAGCGCGTCGCCCTCCGAGCTGGAGGTCGGCCCCGACGGCGACAACGGCTTCACGCTCACCTCGGCGGCCGGGTTCCGGGGACCCGGCGCCGTGCTGGTCGAGGTCACCACGGCGACCGACGCGAGTGGCAACGAGGACGCCTCGACCACCGAGGACGGTGCCACCGTGCTGCTCTCGATCCCCGTGCTGGTGGGGGACGACGCGCCCGAGCTCGAGTGCCCCTCGACCGTGCTGCCGATCTCGGCCGGGCAGCAGCTCGACCTCGACATCGCCACGTTCTGCAAGGTCTTCACCATCGATCCGCGCGACGCCGTGGGCCTCGACTACCGGGCGGAGTGGAGCCAGGGGGTCGACGGGGTCGACATCGGCACCGTCAGCGGGTCGGTCGTCCCCGTGTCCGCAGCCGACTCGGCGACACAGGGCGGCGAGGCCGTCCTGTCGGTGCGCGCAGGGAACAGCAACACCGAGGAGGTCCGCTTCCGGCTCGCCCAGGCGCCGCCCCCGACGATGCTCCCGATCAAGGTCGACACCATGGAGGCCGGTCAGAGCCGCACCTACGACATCCGCTCCTACCTCACGGCCGGTGTCGCCGACCCGTCGCCCACCATCGTCGACGTGAGGTCCACCGGCAACCCGGGGGTGCGCGCCACCACCAACGGCAGCAAGCTGACCCTCACCGCCGACAAGGACACCCGCGGGGCCGACGCCAGCTTCGAGCTGGTGGTCAGCGACGTCTCGTCCTCCGACCCGCCGCCGGAGCGCCGCGCGGAGGCGCGCATCCGGTTCCAGGTCGTCGGCACGCCGTCGGCGCCCGGCGAGCCGCGCCCCTACCCGGTCTCCGACGAGGTCGGCACGGTCAAGATGTCGTGGAAGCCGCCGGACGACGACGGCGGTGCCCCGATCCTCTTCTACTGGGTCAAGGAGGAGCGGAGCGGCACCCAGCAAAAGTGCGCCACCAACGAGTGCGTCTACCGCAAGCTCAAGACCGGTGGGAAGTACAGCTTCCGCGCCCAGGCCGTGAACCGTGTGGGCGAGGGCGAGTGGAGCGACCTCTCGCGCACGGCGCAGGCCGACACGAAGCCGGGCCGGGTGCAGGACATCCGGATGGTGGACCGTGGCGACGGCTACATCAGGATCAAGTGGGACAAGCCGTCCACGGACACCTCGAGGATCCTGACCTACTCGATCTCGTGGCTCGGCGGCGAGGACGTGGTGACCGGGGACGTCACCACCTACACCGCGCGTGGCCTCAACAACAACGAGAAGTACCTCTTCACGATCAAGGCGCAGAACCGCGTCGACTACTCGCTGCCGCGCACCTCGTCCGAGATGCAGCCGCTCGGCACTCCGTCGGCACCACCTGCGCCGACGGTGACCGACCTGGAGGCAGGAGCGAACCAGACCGACGTACGGATCTCCTGGCAGGGCGTCCTGCCGGAGGGACCCGGGCCGACCGTCTACACCGTGAGCTACGACAACGGCTCCACGAGTGCGGCCGTGCCCGGCTGCCAGAAGCTCGCGTCCCTGAGCTGCACGCACGACAACGTGCCCTACGACGGCCTCACCTACACCTACCGCGTGGTCGCGGCCAACCAGCCGACCGACGAGCCGGGCAACCGCTCCACGCCGAGCGAGCCCACGTCGATCGAGGCGGTGGGACGCCCTGCGCAGTGGGGTGCCTTCAGCGCCGGCGCGACGGGGGCGAGCCAGGAGGTGCAGCTCCAGTACACGGTGCCCGACTCGCGTGGGACCACCAGCAAGGTCGAGATCCTCGTCGGGGGCGTGGTCACCAAGTCGTTCGCCCAGCAGACCGGGACCAACACGACGCGCGTCCTGGTGCCGAGCAACGAGCAGCCCTATCCGGTGCAGCTCCGGGTCTGCAACGAGAAGGCCCCGGCCGGATGCACGCTCAGCGGTGTCCAGAACGTGCAGTCCTACGGCCGGCTCGACGGAATGCTCGACGACATCGCCGACCCCGCCGTCAGCGGCAAGTCGGTCACTTGGACGATCACGGGCTCGAGCAACGGTGACGCAGCCCAGCTGGTCTACCGGATCGACGGCGGCAGCGACCAGCTCATCAACTTGACCAGCAACGGAGCCTTCAGCCAGACGATCAGCAACACCACCGCCGAGTTCGCCCAAGACACCCGGCTCGAGGTGTGGCTGCGCGACAGCTCGCCCGACGGTCGTGGTGAGGCCTACCGCTCCAACCTCGGCACGAGCGGCGTCCCAGCGCCTGGCGTGTCGGTGAGCAGGGGCACCCAATGTCGCGACGACGACACTGTGAAGGAGAACGACTGCTGGGACGGGCCGGGCAGCGGCAAGCCTCCGCCGTGCGAGGTCGAAGCCTGCGGTTACATCTCGATCGCAATCTCGGGCTTCTACGAGAGCTTCACCTGCACGGTGAGCATGGGATGGGACGACCCGTTCGGCTATGGCGGCTGGCGCAGCTATGACTTCAACGCCACCGGCCCGGGCCAGGCCACCCAGGAGACGGACTGGTACTCCCCGAACGGGGCGACCGTCGTCTGCAAGGGCCGAGGCATCTTCGGCCAGGAGGCAACAGGCTCCAACGGGTGGTAGCCCCTCTCCCCGGCACCGCCTTCAGCACCCCCAGCACCGACAGCACCGACAGGAACGTGACATGACGATCAGCCAGGAACAGGCCGAGTGGTTCAAGTCCACCTTCGACCAGCTCACCGACAACATGGAGAAGGCGGTGCTCGGCAAGCGCCACGTCGTACGCCTGGCGCTGACCTGCCTGCTCTCCGAGGGCCACGTCCTGCTCGAGGACTTCCCGGGCACCGGCAAGACGATGCTGGCGCGGGCGCTCGCCAACACGGTGCAGGGCAGCCACGCGCGCATCCAGTTCACACCCGACCTGCTGCCCTCCGACGTCACCGGCGTGACGGTCTACGACCAGCACAAGGGCACCTTCGAGTTCCACCCGGGCCCGATCTTCCACACCATCGTGCTGGCCGACGAGATCAACCGTGCCTCGCCCAAGACGCAGTCCGCGCTGCTCGAGGTGATGGAGGAGGGGCGCGTCACCGTCGACGGCGTGGCCCACCCTGTCGGCAAGCCGTTCCTGGTGATCGCGACCCAGAACCCGATCGAGCAGGCCGGGACCTACCGCCTGCCCGAGGCGCAGCTCGACCGCTTCCTGATGAAGACCTCCGTCGGCTACCCCGACCGGCAGGCCACCGTCGAGCTGCTCAACAACGCCGCGGTCCGGGACCGCGCCGCCCTGGTGACTCCCGTGATCACGGCCGCGACGATCGCGCAGATGAGCGGGCTGGCCGACCAGGTCTACGTCGACCCGGCCGTGATCGGCTACGTCGCCGAGCTCGCCGAGGAGTCGCGTCGCCAGCCGCACGTCAAGCTCGGCCTGTCGGCCCGCGGGTGCCTGGCGTTCGTCCGGGTGGCCAAGACCTGGGCCGCGGCCGACGGTCGCGACCACGTGGTCCCCGACGACATCAAGGACCTCGCCGAGCCGGTGCTGTCGCACCGGCTGCTCCTCGACGCCGAGGCGCAGTTCAGCGGCGTCGACGTGCAGACCGTGATCTCACGCCTGCTCGACGCGGTCGCCCCGCCGACCGACCGCGTGGGGGCCTGACCCCTCGATGAGGCAGCAGCTGTCTGATGCGCTCGAGGTCGTCAAGCCGATCGGCTGGATGGTCCTCGGGCTCGGCCTGGGGGCGCTCCTGGTCGCCGCGTTCACGTCGTGGCGCGAGCTGGCCGTGCTGGGCATGGCGTGCCTGGTGCTGGCCGTCCTCGCCCTCCCGTTCCTGCTCGGGCGCACGTCCGTCACGGTGGACCTGCGGCTGCAGCCCGAGCGCGTCGCGGCGGGGGAGTCGGTCGCGGCCGGCGTCCTGGTGGTGAACCGCGCGTCGTCGCGGCTCGTCCCGACGTCGCTCGAGGTGCCGGTCGGCTCGGCGATCCACCGCTACGGCATCAGCTCGCTGGCGCCGGGCGCGACGCACGAGGAGTCGTTCACCATCCGCACCGAGCGCCGGGGGGTGATCCCGGTCGGCCCGGCGATGACGCGACGCGGGGACCCGGTCGGCATCTTCTCGCGCGACGTGGTCTGGACCCCGGTGCGCGAGGTGCTCGTACGCCCGCACCTGGTGCCGATGGAGTCCCTGGGCGCGGGCCTGATGCGCGACCTCGAGGGGGTCTCGACCGACGCAGTCAGCCAGAGCGACCTGGCCTTCCACGCGCTGCGCGAGTACGTGCCCGGTGACGACCTGCGCCACATCCACTGGCGCTCGTCGGCCAAGGTGATGGCCTCGACGGGGGAGTCGGCGCTGCTGGTGCGGCAGTACCTCGACACGCGCCGCAGCCACGCCACGATCGTGGTCGACGACCAGGTCGCCTCCTGGGGGGACCCGGAGGACTTCGAGACCGCCATGACGGTCGCCGCCTCGATCGCGGTGCGCGCCGTCCTCGACGAGTTCGACGTCTCGTTCGTCTGCGGCTCGCACGCCTCCACCGGCTCCGACGGCCACCTCGCGCTCGACGCGGTGTGCCGCGCAGACTTCGGCGACCGTGGCCTCGTCGAGTCCGGCCGGCAGGCCAGCACGCTGGCGCCGGACACCAGCCTGGCGTTCTTCGTCGCCGGCAGCCGGGCGCAGTTCACCGACATCCTGCGCTCCGCGGCCGCCTTCCCTCCCGAGGTCCGGCGCTTCGGCATCGTGGTCGATCCCGAGGGCACCAGCCGCGTCACCGAGACCGGCGGCATGCCCGTCCTCCACCTGGCCGCCCAGGAGGACCTCGGCGGCCTCCTGCGATGGACCGTCTCGTGAGCTCACCCCACAGCGCCTCCGCGACGGGCACCCGGACCCGGGTCCGCTCGCACCACCTGCTGCCCGACCGGCACTCGTGGATCGACCTCGGGTTCACGGTCCTCCTGGCGGCCATCGCGCTGAGCGCGCTCGGCACCTCGTTCACCGGGTCCGCCTACCTCGTCGTCGGTCTCCTCGGCGTGCTGGTGGCGGTGGTGGTCACCCACCTCACCCGCGCTGCGGGCTGGCCGATCATCTCCGCCGTCGTGATCTGCCTGGTGGTCTTCTTCCTGCTCGGCGGGCCGTTGTGCCTCCGGTCGCTCGGTGACACCTCGGTGCTCCCGGGGCCCTCCACGCTCGCGCGCGTCGCCGACCAGGCGGTCTTCGGCTGGAAGGACCTGCTCACCACGCTGCCCCCCATCGACGGTGACGGACCCCTGCTGGTGCTGCCGTGGCTCGCCGGCCTGCTGGCCGGCCTCGTCGGGGTCGGGCTCTCCCACCTCTCCGTACGACGTGCCTGGCTGGCCGCCCTGCTGCCCGTCCTCGGCATGACGCTGGTCCTCACCGGCGCGATCGTGCTGGGGGTGCGCCACCCGCAGTCGCTGCTCCTGCAGGGGGCGGTCTTCGCGGGGGCGGCGCTGGCGTGGCTGGCGATCCGTGCCCGCCGGGCGAGCGCCGCCGTGCAGGGCGGAAGCACGTCGTACGTCCGGGGTGCCGGCGCCGTCGCGATGCTGGCGCTGGCCGCCGCGGTGGCCTTCCCCGCGAGCGCGCTGGTCGGCGGCGGCGACGCCGAGCGCGTGGTGGCCCGCAACTGGGTCGAGCCGCCCTTCGACATCGGCCGCTACCCGTCCCCGTTGGCGGGCTTCCGCCAGTACGTCGACCTCAAGGGCCGCAACGACCCCACCAACGTCTACGACAAGACGCTGTTCGACGTCGAGGGCGTCGAGGCCGGCACGCTCGTGCGCATCGCGACCATGGACCACTACGACGGCATGGTGTGGGGTGCGACCGACAACGCGCTGCCCGGCCCGGCCGACGACTCCTTCCAGCGTGTCTCCTCCACGATCGACAACCCGGTCGAGGGCAAGGAGGTCGACGTGACGGTGACGCTCGGGGAGGGCTACCGCGGCGTCTGGCTGCCCACGGTCGGTGCGCTGACGTCGATGGACTTCGAGACCGGCGACGCGCGGGCCCGCGCCGAGGTGTTCCGCTACAACCTGGCGACCTCCACGGCAGTCGTCCCCACCGGCCTCCAGCCCGGCGACCGCTACTCCTTCACCGCGGTGGAGCCCGACGACACGCTGACCCCCGAGACGGTCGGGTCGGCCGAGGTCACCGGCCTCCCGCCGGGCGCGGCGTTCGTCCAGGGGCCCACCGAGAAGTGGACCGAGGGAGCCGGCAACGACCCGATGCGCCGCGTCCTCGCGGCGGCCGAGCACCTGCGGTCCGAGGGCAAGTACTCCGACGGCGTCGGTCGCACCGAGCGCATCTACGTCGGCGGGCACAGCGTGTGGCGGCTGTCCGACGAGTTCGTCAACGCGCCGCAGATCGTCGGCAACGACGAGCAGTACGCCGCGACGATGGCGCTCATCGCCAACGACATCGGCGTCCCGGCGCGGGTGGTGCTGGGCGCCGAGGTGCCCGAGGGCGGGCGCGTCACCGGCAAGGACGTCTCGGCGTGGGTCGAGCTGCGGGCCGCCGACGGCTCGTGGCGCACGCTGCCCACCGAGACGTTCATGTCCACCACGCCCCCCGCCGACCAGGTCCCCGAGACCAACGCGCCGATGTCCGGCACCGTCATCCCGCCCCCCAACCCGATCCCGCCGCCGTCCGACGCGGGGGAGCAGAGTGACGCCGACCTCAAGGAGCGCAAGGCCAGTCGCAAGAAGGCCGAGAAGGACGACGAGGAAGGCCTGGTCCCCGGCCTCCCGTCGTGGATCGGGACCGTCCTGACCTACGTCGGCGGACCACTGCTCGTCCTCGCTCTCCTGCTCGGCGCGGTCGTCGCCGCGAAGGCCGTACGCCGGCACCGCCGGCGCCGGGCCCCCTCGGCGTCCGCCCGGTTCGTCGGCGCGTGGCGCGAGCTGGTCGACCACGCCCGCGACCTCGGCCAGGTGGTGCCCCTCGGTCCCACCGTCACCCGCCGCGAGCAGTCCGTGGGCATCGTCTCCGGCCAGGCGGGGGTCCTGGCCCGCCGCGCCGACAGCTTCGTCTTCGGCCCCAGCGTCCCCGGGGAGGCCGCCGCGGCGACGTACTGGGAGTCGATCGACGCCGAGCGTCGCGCGATGTCGCAAGAAGTGGGCCGGTGGCAGCGCCTGCGGGCCGCCATCAGCCTCCGCTCCCTGGGCGTGCGGGGCGGTCGTCTCGCTGATTGGCGTTCTCGAAGGGCGCCTGACTAAACTGGTGCGTCGGCCCAACGTGGGCTGTGTTTCGTGGTGCCTCGCGGCTGCCCGGAATCTCGTCCGACTCGTCCCTGACGATCGTGCGCGTGCCCGGGAAGAGGTCCCCGGATCCGCCCACGAGGTCCACCGGATCCCCGCTCAGCGGGGGCCGGGCGGTTCCCGGGCCACGGTAGACAAGCATTTGATCAGGACCTGCGACAGATTGTGGAGGACATGCCGAAGAAAGAAGGCGTGATCGAGATCGAGGGCACCGTCGTGGAGGCCCTTCCCAACGCCATGTTCCGCGTGGAGCTGGCCAACGGGCACAAGGTGCTCGCCCACATCAGCGGCAAGATGCGCCAGCACTACATCCGGATCCTCCCCGAGGACCGGGTCGTGGTGGAGCTCTCGCCGTACGACCTCACGCGGGGTCGGATCGTCTACCGCTACAAGTGATCGAGCCTGCGAGATCACCGATCTACGCAGGCAGCCAGCCGAGAGCAAGGAAACGTTGACATGAAGGTCAACCCCAGCGTCAAGCCCATCTGTGACAAGTGCAAGGTCATCCGCCGTCACGGCCGGGTCATGGTCATCTGCGAGAACCCGCGCCACAAGCAGCGGCAAGGCTGAGGGATCTCGTCCGGCTTGCCGGACGAGCAGCCCGAGCCTCGCAGCCGCTCGCGGCAAGAGGGCCTGAACAGCAACAACCGCACAACCACACAACGTGATCGCTAGGTCCGGCACCGCCTGACCGAAGTCACCTCCGGAGCACTGGCCGGAGCTCGAGCCCTTCGGGGCACGGGGCGCGACACGTCCGAAACCAGGGCGAGTACAGACAAGGAAAACCACCACATGGCACGCCTCGTTGGTGTTGACCTCCCGCGCGACAAGCGCATCGAGGTCGCTCTCACCTACATCTACGGCATCGGCCGTACCCGCGCCAAGCAGCTGCTCGAGTCCACCGGCGTCGACCCGAACGCTCGCGTTCACACGCTCGGTGACGAGGAGCTGGTCAAGCTTCGCGACGAGATCGAAGCCAACTTCAAGATCGAGGGTGACCTCCGACGTGAGGTCCAGGCGGACATCCGCCGCAAGATCGAGATCGGCAGCTACCAGGGTCGCCGCCACCGCATGGGCCTCCCGGTCCGCGGTCAGCGCACCAAGACCAACGCGCGCACCCGCAAGGGTCCGAAGCGCACGGTTGCCGGCAAGAAGAAGGCGAAGTGATCGGCGCCCTGCGCTGATCACCCTCGTCCCGCACGCTTTCAGACCAGACCTCATCAGGAGTTAGTGAATGCCTCCCAAGAGCCGCGCGACCAAGGTCCGCCGCAAGGAGAAGAAGAACATCGCTCAGGGCGAAGCCCACATCAAGAGCACGTTCAACAACACCATCGTCACGATCACCGACCCGACCGGTGCGGTGATCTCGTGGGCCTCTGCCGGCACCGTCGGTTTCAAGGGCTCGCGCAAGTCCACCCCCTTCGCCGCCCAGATGGCTGCCGAAGCCGCCGGCCGTCGCGCCATGGACCACGGCATGAAGAAGATCGACGTCTTCGTCAAGGGTCCGGGCTCGGGTCGTGAGACCGCCATCCGTTCGCTGGGTGCCATCGGCCTCGAGGTCGGCACCATCCAGGACGTCACGCCCACCCCGCACAACGGATGCCGGCCGCCCAAGCGCCGCCGCGTCTGACCCGAGACTGAGAAAGAGAGACTGAAACATGGCCCGCTACACCGGTCCCATGACCCGCAAGTCGCGCCGTCTCGGTGTCGACCTCGTCGGCGGCGACGCTGCCTTCGAGAAGCGTCCCTACGCCCCCGGCCAGCACGGCCGCGGTCGCATCAAGGAGTCCGAGTACCTGCTGCAGCTCCGCGAGAAGCAGAAGGCTCGTTTCACCTACGGCGTGATGGAGAAGCAGTTCGTCCGCTACTACAAGGAAGCCAGCCGTCGCCAGGGCAAGACCGGTGACAACCTGCTGCAGCTCCTCGAGTGCCGCCTCGACAACGTGGTCTACCGCGCCGGCTTCGCCCGTACGCGTCGCCAGGCCCGGCAGCTCGTCGTGCACGGCCACTTCCTGGTCAACGGCAAGAAGGTCGACATCCCGTCCTTCCAGGTCACCGACCACGACATCATCGACGTGCGTGAGAAGTCGCTCGAGCTGACCCCGCTCATCGTGGCTCGCGAGACCCACGGCGAGCGCGTCACCCCGGCGTGGATGGAGGTCATCCCGTCGCGGATGCGCGTCCTCATCCACCAGGTCCCGGTCCGTGCACAGATCGATGTGCCGGTCCAGGAGCAGCTCATCGTCGAGTACTACTCCAAGAAGTGACTCACCGTCGGTGGCCGTCCGACCCGCTCGGACGGCCCCCGACGCCCCTCTTCCTGTTCCTCTTCTCCGCCAACCTCATCAGGTTCGGATCCGTCAAATAGTGGGTGGATCCGGAAAGGAAAAACTCCGTGCTTATCGCTCAGCGCCCGACCCTCACGGAAGAGACCGTCGACGAGTTCCGCTCGCGGTTCGTCATCGAGCCCCTCGAGCCCGGCTTCGGCTACACGCTCGGCAACTCGCTGCGTCGTACGCTCCTCAGCTCGATCCCGGGTGCCTCGGTCACCAGCATCAAGGTCGACTCCGTCCTCCACGAGTTCTCGACCATCGAGGGCGTCACCGAGGACATGACCGAGATCATCCTCAACCTCAAGGGCATCGTGGTGTCCTCCGAGCACGACGAGCCGGTCGTGATGTACCTGCGCAAGTCCGGTGCCGGTGACGTCACCGCCGCCGACATCACGCCGCCCGCCGGTGTCGAGGTGCACAACCCCGAGCTGAAGATCGCCACGCTGTCCGACAAGGGCAAGCTGGAGATGGAGCTCGTCGTCGAGCGCGGCCGCGGCTACGTCTCCGCGGTCCAGAACAAGGGTGCCGACAACGAGATCGGCCGCATGCCGGTCGACTCGATCTACAGCCCCGTGCTGAAGGTGACCTACAAGGTCGAGGCCACCCGTGTCGAGCAGCGCACCGACTTCGACAAGCTCGTCATCGACGTCGAGACCAAGCCGTCGATCCGTCCCCGCGACGCGATCGCCTCGGCCGGCAAGACGCTCGTCGAGCTGTTCGGCCTGGCCCGTGAGCTCAACGTCGAGGCTGAGGGCATCGACATCGGCCCGTCGCCCGTCGACGAGCAGCTCGCCGCCGACCTGGCCCTGCCGGTCGAGGACCTGCAGCTCACGGTCCGCAGCTACAACTGCCTCAAGCGCGAGGGCATCCACACCGTGGGTGAGCTCATCTCCCGCTCGGAGCAGGACCTGCTCGACATCCGCAACTTCGGCGCGAAGTCCATCGACGAGGTCAAGGCCAAGCTCGTCGAGATGGGCCTCTCGCTCAAGGACAGCGCGCCCGGCTTCGACCCGCACGCCGCCCTCGCCGCCTACGGCGACGACGACGACGACGCGTTCATCGAGGACGAGCAGCTCTGACCTGAGCAGCGCTGGCACGCACCTGGCTGCGTTGTCGTCGGTCGACGTCCACACCCGGGACGCCTTCCCTCCTCCGCCTTGCCAGGCACGCACCATCGCCACTCAGCACCACCACAACCCATCTACTCGAGTACCTGACACGGCTCGGGAGAATCGAGAGAGCAATGCCCAAGCCCAAGAAGGGCCCCCGCCTCGGCGGTAGCCCGGCCCACCAGCGCCTGATGCTGTCGAACCTGGCGACCGCCCTGTTCGAGCACGGCCGGATCACCACCACCGAGACCCGTGCGCGCCTGCTGCGCCCGGTCGCGGAGAAGCTGATCACCAAGGCCAAGCGGGGCGACCTGCACAACCGTCGCGAGGTCCTCAAGACCATCCGCGACAAGTCGGTCGTGCACACCCTGTTCACGGAGATCGCGCCGACCTTCTCGGAGCGTCCCGGTGGCTACACCCGCATCACCAAGGTCGGCCCCCGCAAGGGCGACAACGCCCCCATGGCGGTCATCGAGCTGGTGACCGAGGCCTACAGCCCCAAGGCGCCCTCGACCAAGAAGACCGAGGCCGCTGCCGCTCCTGCGCCGGCTGCCGCGGAGACCGAGGTCGAGGAGACCGAGGCGACGACCGCTGCCGAGGAGCACGAGGCCGCTGCCGAGGCCCACGAGGCCGCTGCTGAGGAGCACGAGGCCGCTGCTGAGGAGCTCGAGGCTGCCGCCGCCGAGCACGAGGCCGCCGCTGAGGCTGCCGACGCCGAGGACGAGCCCAAGGCCTGATCCACGCGTCATCACGAGGCCCGTCACCCTGCTGGGGTGGCGGGCCTTTCGTGACTCTCGTCAGGTCAGGACGCGGCGAGCGCGACGGGCAGGATGTCGGGTCAGCGCCGCACCTTGAAGCGCAGGTGGAGGACGCGGTCGCCCTGGATGACGACGTGCGGGTCCTCGAGCAGGTGCGCGGTGTCGACGGGCCCGAAGAAGCGCTTGCCGGTGCCGAGCACCACGGGCGCGACGTCCATGGCCACCTCGTCCACGAGGCCGAGGGCGAGTGCCTGGCCGCCGACGTCGCCCGCCGCCACGGCAACCACCCGGTCGCCGGCCAGCTCCCGCGCGGTGGAGATCGCGGCAGTCACGTCGTCGACGAAGTGGTACGACGCCTCCGGGTGCCAACCCGCGGGCTTCAGCCGGTGGGAGACGACGACCACGTGGTCACCGGCCGGCGGCCGGCCCTCCCAGCCGTTGGTGATGTCGAAGAGGTGGCGGCCGATCACCGTGCAGCCGATGGCGTCCCACATCGGCCGTACGTAGGCGTAGGACGTCGGCGACACCCGCAGGCCGCCCGGTGCCGGGTCGTCCATCTCCTGTGCTGTGAGGGGCTGGTCGCCGTTGAAGTACCAGTCGAAGAGGGGGCCCGGGTCGTCGTGCAGGTCGGCCACGAACCCGTCGAGGGACACCACGTTGTGCAGCACCACGGTGCTCATCGGGTGCCACCCTCGGCGGGCCGCCATGCCGGGTCGCGGCCGACGAAGCCCATCAGCCGGTCGACGGCCGGGGCGTCGTCGGGCACCGGGACGGCGGGACCGTACTGCCCGGAGTCGCGGAGCATCGCCTCGATGGGCTGCATGCCGGCCAGCATCGTCGCGGCCTGGTCCTCGTCGAGGGCGGGGTCCTGGCCGCCGGCCCGGGCGAGGTCCCAGGAGTGCATGAAGACGTCCGCGGTGTAGAACCGGTCGACCGCGTCGGCGAGGCGGTGGGTGCCGGCGTAGGGGTGCGTGAACGACTCCTCGCCGCGCTGCTCCACCAGCGCCTGTACGGCGTCGGCCTGGTGCTGCCACGCCGCCTGCGGGTCCTGCGCCACCGGGGGACCTGCCGGCAGCGTGATGCCGCCGGCGGCCAGGAAGCCGGGGAACCAGTCGACGAGGTGGCTGACCACGTCGCGGGCGGTCCAGCCGTCGACCGGGGAGGGCGCCGACCAGTCGGGCGTGTGCGCGACCAGCCGGCCGAAGTCCCCGGCGACGACAGCGTGGCGGCCGGCCGGGGTCTCCGGAAGCGCCATCAGAGGGTGCCGTCCGCGAGGAGGCCGTCGAGGGTCGCGTAGCCCTCGTTGACGCCGGTCTCCATGCCGCTGCGCAGCCAGGCGTCACGGTCCTCGAAGGAGTCGCACAGGCTGACGGCGTGCAGCCGGGTGCGCCCGTCGCCGAGGTCCTCGAAGGTCACCGTCTCCAGGGCGACTCCGTCGGGCATGCCGTCCCAGGTGAAGGTCTGCACGATGCGGTCCTCGCGCACCGTGTGGAAGCAGCCGTGGAAGGACGTCTCGAAGTCCTCGCGCCCGTCGCTGCCGCGGGCGGTGTAGCTCCAGCTGCCGCCGTCGCGGGCGTCCCAGTGCGTGATGTCGGCGCCGATGTCGGTCGGGCCGATCCACTGGGCGAAGACCTCGGGGTCGGTGTGCGCCCGGAACAGCTGCGCCGGGGTGGCGTGGAAGTCGCGCCAGATGTGGATGGCGGGGACCTCCTCGTCGGCCTCGATCGCGGCCTCCGGGTAGCGGGTGGTGTCGGGGGACTGCATGGTGGTCATGATGCTGTTCCTTCCTGCGGGTGGGTAGGGCTCGTGCCCGTGCTGTCGTCGTCCTGCATCCGTGCGAGCACGGCGTCGAGGCGCGAGTAGCGGTCCTCGGCCTGGCGGCGGTAGCGCTCGATCCATCTGGTCATCAGGTCGAACACCTCGGCTTCCAGGTGCACCGGCCGCCGCTGGGCCTCCCGGGTGCGGCTCACGAGGCCGGCGTCCTCGAGCACCTTGAGGTGCTTGGAGACGGCCTGCAGGCTGACGTCGTACGGGGCGGCGAGGTCGCTCACCGTGTGGTCCGCCTCGGTGAGGCGGGCCACCATGTCGCGTCGGGTCGGGTCGGCGAGGGCGGCGAAGACGCGGGAGAGCTGGTCGGTCACGGAGCACCTTCTTCAACTGATCGGTTGAATAAAAGTAGGATCAGACGCGCGCGTTGTCAACCCTTTGGTTGAACAAGCCGCGGCGGCTCCGGCGTCCGCGGGCGCGCGGCCTAGGATCGCTGCGTGCGCCTGCGGATCGACTGTGCCTATGACGGCACCGACTTCTCCGGGTGGGCGGCCCAGCCGGGCCTGCGGACCGTGCAGGGCACGCTGGAGGCGGCGCTGGCCACCGCGTTGCGGGTCCCGCAGGTGCGCGTCACGGTCGCCGGGCGCACCGACGCGGGGGTGCACGCGCGCGGCCAGGTGGCCCACCTCGACGTCGACCCCGAGGTGGTGGTGGCGTCGGCAGGGCGCTCGACCGACCCGCCGCTGGACGCCCTCGCCCGCCGGGTCGACGGGATCCTGCCGTCCGACCTGCGCGTACGACGGGTGAGCGAGGCGCCCGAGGGGTTCGATGCCCGCTTCTCGGCGATCTGGCGCCGCTACGCCTACCGGATCGTCGACGCCCAGGAGCTCGCCGACCCGCTGGTGCGCAGCCACGTCCTCACGTGGGGGCGTCGCCTCGACCTCGATGCGATGAACGAGGCCTCCGCGCCTCTGGTGGGACTGCGCGACTTCGCCGCCTTCTGCAAGCAGCGCGAGGGCGCCACCACCGTGCGGACCCTGCTCGAGCTGGCCTGGACCCGCGACGCGGCCGGCCTGGTCGTCGGGTCGGTCCGCGCGGACGCGTTCTGCCACAACATGGTCCGCGCCCTCGTCGGCAGCCTGATCGCCGTGGGCGAGGGACGCCGGCCGACCACCTGGCCCGCCGAGGTGATGGCGGGCCGCCGTCGCGACGCCGGCGTGCGCGTCGTGCACGCCCACGGCCTCACGCTCGAGGAGGTCGGCTACCCCGACGACACCGAGCTGGCCGCCCAGTCCGAGCGTGCCCGTGCCCGACGAGAGGCGATCGATGCCTGAGCACTACTTCTCCGCCGACCCGAGCGTCCCCTTCGAGCGGGAGAGCTTCACCGCCGAGCTGTGGGGCAGCACGCTCACCTTCGACACCGGCTCTGGGGTCTTCAGCCGCGGTCACCTCGACCACGCGACCGCCGTGCTCTTCCGCGAGCTCGAGCCGCCGGTGCAGGGGCAGTTCCTCGACCTCGGCTGCGGCTACGGCGTCATCGGGCTCGCGATCGCGAAGGCGGTGCCGCTGGCCAACGTGATCGGGATCGACGTCAACGAGCGGGCCCTGCTGCTCGCCAACGACAACGCGCGCGCGGCCGGGCTCGACTCGCGGTTCGTCGCGTGCACGCCCGAGCAGGTGCCCGGCAACCAGGTCTTCGACGAGATCTGGTCCAACCCGCCGATCCGGATCGGCAAGGAGGCGCTGCACGAGCTGCTGCTCACGTGGCTGCCCCGGCTCGCCCCGGGCGGCCGCATGGTCATGGTCGTCGGCAAGAACCTCGGGGCCGACTCGCTCCAGCGCTGGCTGACCGAGCAGGGCTGGCCGACGGAGCGCCTGGCCAGCAGCAAGGGCTTCCGGGTGCTGGAGACGCGCCGCGCGTAGGTGGTCGTCGTGGACCGGACGCACCTCGCGCGACTCGTCTCAGGAGGGCAGACCGGCGCCGACCGGGCCGCCCTGGACGAGGCGATCGACCGTGGCCTGCTCCACGGTGGCTGGTGCCCGCTCGGCGGCTGGGCGGAGGACTTCCCGACCCCGCCCGGCCTGCTGCTCGCCTACCCGGCGTTGGTGGAGGTGCCCTCCGCGGACCCTCGCACCCGCACCCGGTGGAACGTGCGCGACAGCCACGCGACCCTGGTCGTGAGGCAGGCAGGCACGACCTCGCCGGGCACCGACCTCACCGTCGCGACGGCGATCGACCTGGGGCGCCCCCACCTGGTCTCGACCGACGGGGACGAGGTCGTCGACTGGCTCCTCGGGCTGGGCAGGCTCCTCACGCTCAACGTCGCGGGTCCTCGGGCGAGCGAGCAGCCCAGCGCGTACGACGCCACGCGGAGGCTGCTGGGCGAGGTCCTCGAGGCCCTCGCCTAGGGCTTGCCGTCGAGGAACATCCGCAGCCGCACGTGGGTGCGCTCCGGGTCCTGCGGCAGCGCACCGTTGACCGCGCGGCACACCCAGCCCAGGCGCATCGCCAGCCGGGCTGCCTCGCGGAGGTCGCCGGCGTACGCCGCCTCGTAGGGCGCGAGGTAGGCGGCGAGGTGCGGTTCGAGGTCCTCGGAGTCCTCCTCGTCGTGGACGCCCCACGCGATGACGCCCTCGAGCGTCACAGCGAGGGTGAAGAACGGGTGCGAGACGCACGCGTCGCCCCAGTCGAGGACCTGGTGCACGCCGGCGCCGAGGAAGACCTGGCCGTCGTGGAGGTCGTCGTGCTGCACGGTCTCCCTGATGCCGTACGCCGCCAGCGCGTCGCAGAGCTCCTCGACGGCCTCCGGCCCGGGGAGCCGCGGGTCGACGTCGCCGAGGCCGGCCAGGAGGGCGGCGTACGCCCCGGGCAGCGTGGGCAGGCGGCGGTCGGGCAGGCCGAGCGCGAGCAGGGTCTCGACGTCGTCCTCGCAGGCGAGCTGGATGCGGGCGTAGGCCTCGAGCACGTCGTGCCACCGCGTGAGGGTGCCCTCCTCGGCAATGACGTCGCGCAGCCGGGGGCCGGCGTCCGCGAGCAGCATCCAGCCCGTGCGGGGGTCTCGGGCGAGCGGCGGCGGCACCCGGCCGCCGGAGCGCGACGCCACCAGCTCGAGCACGGCAGCCTCGTGCGCCATCGCCTCGTCGTTGGCCTTGAACCACACCGGTCCGGACCCGGTGGGCACCCGCATGACCGTCGACCAGTCCGTGACGTGCGGCTGCTCGACCTCCCCGGTGCGGGGCCGGCCGAGCGCCGCGAGCCGCCCGTCGATCCAGGCGTGCACGTCCGCCACGAACGCGGGGTCGCGCCAGCGCTGCTCGAGGGTCTCCATGGCGGAGATTCAACCGCGCGGGCACGTCGCCGGGCCACACGATGTCGGAGGGGTCACCCCAGCCGGACGGGCAGGCTCTCGACGCCGTGGACGATCGCCAGCTCGGTGAACCGCAGGTCGTCCGGCTCGCACGCCAGGGCGAGGTCGGGGAAGCGGCGGGACAGGGCGACCAGCGCGGTCCGCAGCTCCATCCGGGCGAGCTCCGCCCCGACGCAGCGGTGCAGCCCGTGGCCGAAGGCGAGCGTGCCGGCCGATGCCGCGGTCGGGTCGAAGTGGGAGGGGTCGACGTGGCGAGCCGGGTCGCGTCCGGCAGCGGTCAGCGACACCACGACCACGTCGCCGGCCCGCACCGTGTGATCGCCGACGCGCACGTCGCGGCGGGCGATGCGGGGGAACGCGACCTGCACGGGGCACACGAACCGCAGCAGCTCCTCCACCACGCGGTCGACCTCGGCGCGTTCGCCGCGGCGGAGCGCCTCCCACGAGGCCGGGTGCTGGAGCAGGAGCCACGTGCCGAGGGACAGCATGCTGGCGCTGGTCTCGTAGCCGCCCAGGAAGATCCCGTCGGCGAGGCCGCCGAGCTCCACGTCGTCGAGGTCACGGCCGTGCTCGGCCACCATCCGGGACAGGAGGCCGGCGGGCAGGTAGGGCGTGCGGCGCTCGGTCGCGACGAGGTCGATGAGGAGCCGCCGGGTGCCGGCGGCGGTGTCGAAGATCCGCCCGCCGGCGTCGCGGAGGTCGAAGCGCGCAGCGCCGTGGCGCCGGAACTCCGCGCGGTCCAGGGCCGGCATCCCGAGCAGGTCGCAGATCACGCCGAAGGGCACCGCGAAGCCGAACCTCTCGACGAGGTCGACCACGGGGCCGTGCGCCGCCATGTCGTCCAGCGCCTCCGCCACCACGCGGTCGACGTCGGGCTGGAGGTCGGCGAGGCGGCGCCTGGTGAAGTACGGCGTCAGCACGTGCCGCAGCCGGTCGTGGTCGGGCGGGTCGGTCATGCCGAGGCCGCCGATCCGCTCGGCCGGCGCGCGGTCCTGGCGTCCGATGAGGTGGCGCACGTCGTTGGCGAAGCCGTCCGAGTCGGCCAGCACGGTGCGGGCGACGTCGTAGCCGGTGACCAGCCAGAAGCGGGTGCCGAGCAGCCTAGCGAGCTGGACGACGTCACCGCGGTCGCGGCTGGCCTCGAGCCCGGCCACCGGCTGGACCCCGTCGCGTTGCAGCGGGAAGCGGACGCTCGCCGGCACCCGCCGGGCGGACGAGACGGCCAGCCGCAGGGCCGTGCCACGCAACGAGGGAGCCATGATTCCAGTGAACGCCGGTGCGCCGGGTTCCTCCATCGCCGAATGCCCCCGGTCTGGCCCAGAGGTGGTCCCGACCCGGGACCGGGCAGGATGGGGCCCATGGCCTACGAAGCAGCCCAGGACAGGTACGACGACTCCACCGGCATGCGTTACCGCTTCACCGGACGGAGCGGGCTCAAGCTCCCGGCTCTCTCACTGGGGCTGTGGCAGAACTTCGGCACGGACCGGCCGGAGGAGACCCAGCGCGCGATCCTGCGCCGCGCGTTCGACCGAGGGGTCACCCACTTCGACCTCGCCAACAACTACGGCCCGCCCTACGGCCGCGCGGAGGAGAACTTCGGCCGCTACCTCCGGGACGACTTCATGCCCTACCGCGACGAGCTGGTCATCTCGACCAAGGCTGGCTGGGACATGTGGCCCGGCCCCTACGGCCAGGGCGGCGGCTCGCGGAAGTACGTCCTCGCCTCGCTCGACCAGTCGCTCGCGCGCCTCGGGCTCGACTACGTCGACATCTTCTACAGCCACCGCTTCGACCCCGAGACGCCGGTCGAGGAGACGATGATGGCGCTCGACACCGCGGTGCGGTCCGGGCGCGCGCTCTACGCCGGCATCTCGTCGTACTCCGCGGCGAAGACCCGGGAGGCGGCCACGATCGCCCGCGACCTCGGCACGCCGCTGCTGATCCACCAGCCGTCCTACTCGATGCTCAACCGCTGGATCGAGGCGCCGGCAGACGGCGGGCAGAGCCTGCTCGACGAGCTCGAGGAGCAGGGGATGGGGTGCATCGTCTTCACCGCCCTCGCCCAGGGCCTGCTGACCGACCGCTACCTCGACGGCGTCCCCGCGGACTCGCGGGCGGCGCGCGAGGACTCCACGATGACCGGGCTCGACGACGACGTCCTCGCGCGGGTGCGCGGACTCAACCAGATCGCGGAGGCTCGCGGGCAGAAGCTCGCCCAGCTCGCCCTGCAGTGGGTGCTGCGCGACGACCGCATCACGAGCGCGGTGATCGGCGCCTCCAGCGTGGCGCAGCTCGACACCAACCTCGACGCGCTCGAGGCGCCGCCGTTGACCGAGGACGAGCTCGCCGAGATCGACCGCTACGCCGTGGAGTCGGGCATCAACCTCTGGGCGAAGCAGACCGAGGAATGACCGGTCCCACCCGCGTCGTCGTGGTCGGGGCCGACGCCGCGGGGATGTCGTCCGCGCACCAGGCCCTGCGCACCGCCCGGCGCACGGGTCGCGAGCTCGAGGTCACGGTGCTCGACAAGGGCACCCACACGTCCTACAGCGCCTGCGGCATCCCCTACTGGATGGCCGGCGACGTCGGGTCGGGCGACGACCTCGTCGCCCGCACGGCCGGGCAGCACCGTGAAGCCGGCATCGACCTGCGGATGGGGGTCGAGGTGGTGTCCACCGACCTCGAGGCGCGCACCGTCACCACCGACACGGGTGAGGTCGTCGAGTTCGACGAGCTCGTCGTGGCGACCGGCGCCCCGGCCGTCGTCCCGGACTGGGCGCTGCGACCCGACGGGACGACGTACGACGGGGTGGGCACGGTCAAGACGCTGGACGACGGCGCCGCCTGGGCCGACCGCCTCGCCGCGGCGGGCGACGGCGCCCACGTGGTCATCGTGGGGGCGGGCTACATCGGGGTCGAGGTGGCCGAGGCCGCGCTGCGCCAGGGCTTCGGCGTCACCGTCCTCACCCGCGGCCGTGGCATGTCGATGCTCGAGGACGAGATGTCCGACCTGGTCAACGTCGCCCTCTGCGACGCCGGCGCCGAGGTGGTGCTCGGCGTGGAGGTCACCGGCCTCGTGCTCGACGGCGACCGCGTGACCGGCGTGCGATGGGACGGCGGCACCCGGGAGGCCGACCTGGTCGTGGTCGCGATCGGCGTACGCCCCGCGACCGCCTTCCTGGAGGGCACCGGCATCGAGCTGACCGAGGGCGGCGCGCTGCGACCCGACCCGCACGGCCGGGTGGCGGAGCACGTGTGGTCCGCGGGCGACTGCTGCGAGGTGCGCCGCAGGCTCGACGACCAGTGGGTGTTCCGCCCGCTCGGGACCTACGCCAACAAGCACGGGCGCGCGCTCGGCGACAGCCTGGCCGGGGGCACGCTGTCCTTCGACGGGATGGTCGACACGGCGATCACCCGCTTCTCCGTGGGCGAGGTCCACCTCGAGATGGCCCGCACCGGCCTCTCGCGCAAGGACGCCGAGGCCGCCGGCCACGACCCGGTGGCGCTGGTCACCGAGGGCAGGACCGCCAGCGGCTACATGCCCGAGGCGGAGCCGATCGCGCTGTGGGTGATGGCCGACCGGACCACCCGCCGGCTGCTCGGCGTGCAGGTCGTCGGTGGCCACGGGGCCGGCAAGCGGATCGACGCGGCCGCCGCGGTCCTCTGGGCCGGCGGCACGGTGGACGACCTGGCCTGGATGGACCTGGCCTACGCCCCGCCCTTCGCCACGGCGTGGGAGGTCCTGCAGGTGGCCGCGCGGAGGGTCGCCGAGCGTCTCTGACGCACTGATCGCCGGAGCGCGGCCTGTTCTCAGAGCTCGCGTACGACGCGCGCCGGAGAGCCGACCGCGACGACACCGGCGGGGAGGTCCTTCGTGACCACCGAGCCGGCTCCGACCACCGTGTCGGCCCCGATGGTGACGCCGGGGCAGACGATGACCCCGCCGCCGAGCCACACGTTGTCGCCGATCGTGATCGGCTCGGCCGCCTCCCACTTGTCACGACGCGGGCCCGGCTCGAGCGGGTGGGTCGCGGTGAGGAGCTGCACGTTCGGTCCGATCTGCACGTCCTCGCCGATCGTCACCCGGGCCACGTCGAGGACCACCAGGCCGAAGTTGGCGAACGAGCGGGCGCCGAACGAGGTCTGGTAGCCGTAGTCGCACCGGAACGGCGGCCGGATCTCCGCGCCCTCGCCGTAGAGGCCGAGGAGCTCGCCGAAGAGCGCCCGGATCGCGTCGGCGTCGGTCGGGTCGGTCGTGTTGATGCGGTGCGCGAGCCCGAGCGCGCGCCGCGACTCCTCGCCCAGCTGTGGGTCGTCGGCGATGTAGAGGTCGCCGGCCAGCATCCGCTCCCGCATGGTCCTGTCGTCGTCCATCCCCTCAGCGTAGGCGGCGTGAAATCGGGTGACGGGTGTGCCTCGGGCAGGGGAGAATCCTCTCCTGTGGGACACGTCGACGTCGCTGGAGTGCGCTACGAGCTGCCGGACGGCCGGGTGCTGCTCGACGACGTCAGCTTCCGCGTCGGCGACGGCCAGAAGGTCGCCCTCGTCGGCGCCAACGGGGCCGGGAAGACCACGCTGCTGCGCATCGTCACCGGTGACCTGACCCCGCACGCCGGGGTCGTGACCCGCTCGGGCGGGCTGGGCGTGATGCGCCAGTTCGTGGGGCACGGCGGCGGCGACGAGACGGTGCACGACCTGCTGCTCTCCGTCGCGCCCGAGCGGATGCGGCGTGCCGCGGCGCACGTGGACGAGTGCGAGCTCGCGCTGATGGACGTCGACGACGAGAAGACCCAGATGGCCTACGCCACGGCGCTGGGGGAGTACGCCGACGCCGGCGGCTACGACATCGAGGTCACCTGGGACGTGTGCACCACCTCCTCGATGGGCCTGCCGTTCGACCGGGCGCGTCACCGGCTGCTGTCCACGCTGTCAGGAGGAGAGCAGAAACGGCTGGTGCTGGAGTACCTCCTGCGCGGGCCCGACCAGGTGCTGCTGCTCGACGAGCCGGACAACTACCTCGACGTCCCCGGCAAGATGTGGCTCGAGGAGAGGATCCGCGACTCGGCCAAGACCATCCTCTTCATCAGCCACGACCGGGAGCTGCTCGCCAACACCGCGACCCGCATCGTGACGGTCGAGCTCGGGAGTGCCGGCAACCTCGTGTGGACCCACCCCGGCGGCTTCGCCAGCTACCACGAGGCCCGCAGCGACCGCTTCGAGCGGTTCGAGGAGATGCGACGGCGCTGGGACGAGGAGCACGCCAAGATCAAGGCGCTCGTGCTCCGTCTGAAGATCAAGGCGGAGTACAACGACGGCATGTCCTCGCAGTACCGCGCCGCACAGACGCGGCTCAAGAAGTTCGAGGACGCCGGGCCACCGACCGAGCAGCCCCGCGAGCAGCAGGTGAAGATGCGGCTCAAGGGCGGGCGTACGGGCAAGCGTGCGGTGGTGTGCACCGACCTCGAGCTGACCAACCTGATGAAGCCGTTCGACCTCGAGGTCTGGTACGGCGAGCGGGTGGCGGTCCTCGGGTCCAACGGCTCCGGCAAGTCGCACTTCCTGCGCCTCCTGGCCGCCGGCGGCAGCGACCCCGACATCGAGCACCGGCCGGTCGGCGACCCGCCCGCGCCCGTCCTCCACACCGGCAACGCCAAGCTGGGCGCCCGCGTGCGACCGGGCTGGTTCGTGCAGACCCACGAGCACCCCGAGCTGCTCGGTCGCACCCTGCTGGAGATCCTCCACCGCGGCGACGGCACCCCCGACGGGCGCGCCGGGATGGGACGCGAGGCGGCGAGCCGGGTGCTTGACCGCTACGAGCTGGCGCACGCCGGTGAGCAGCGGTTCGAGTCCCTCAGCGGGGGCCAGCAGGCCCGCTTCCAGATCCTGCTGCTCGAGCTCTCCGGGGCAACGCTGCTGCTGCTCGACGAGCCCACCGACAACCTCGACGTGCAGTCGGCCGAGGCGCTGGAGGCGGGGCTCGAGGCCTTCGAGGGCACCGTGCTCGCGGTGACCCACGACCGGTGGTTCGCCCGCGGCTTCGACCGGTTCCTGGTCTACGGCGCCGACGGTGAGGTCTACGAGTCCGACGGACCCGTGTGGGACGAGGGCCGGGTGAGCCGCGCGCGATGAGCACGCCCACCGGCACCCTGGAGGTCGAGGCCCTCGACCCCCACGACGACGAGACCTTCGATGCGTGGCACAGCGTCTACGCCACCGCGGAGCGACACGACCTCGCCGCGGCCGCGACCGTGTGGCAGGTCGAGGAGCTGCGCGCACTGATGCAGGAGTCGAGCACGCACGCCTGGTCGGGTGGCTGGGTCGGCCGCGTCGACGGCGAGGTCGCGGTGGCCGGGTGGATGCGCACGCCGCTGCTCGACAACACCGAGCTGGCCGAGGTCGCGGTGCACGTCCTGCCCGAGAGGCGCCGGAGCGGCCTGGGCACGGCGATGCTCGCCACGCTCGAGGCCGCGGCACGTGCGCGCGGCCGGCGCATCGTCACCGGGCTCGTCGGGTGGGCGTCGTCGTACGGCTCTTCGGGCGAGGGGGCCTCCGGGCCGTCGTTCGCGCGGGCGCAGGGCTACGAGCTGGCGCTCGCCGAGGTGCAGCGCGAGCTCGGGCTGCCGGTGGACGAGGTGCTGCTCGGCCGCCTCGCCGACGAGGCGGCCCGCGCCCACGCGTCGTACACCCTCACGTCGTGGGTGGGACCGGTGCCGGACGAGCTGCTGCAGGGGTGGGCCGAGATCACCTCCAGCCTCGCGACCGAGGCGCCCACGGGTGAGCTCGACCTCGAGCCGGAGGTGGTGAGCGTCGAGGTCGTGCGCGAGCGCGAGGCCACCCTGGCGAAGCAGGGGCGCACGAAGTTCAACACCGTCGCGCTCTCCGCGGCGGGCGAGGTCGTGGCCTACTCCGACCTGGCCACGACGGTCCACGAGCCGGGTCGCGCCTACCAGTGGGGGACCCTGGTGCGGCGCGAGCACCGCGGCCACCGGCTCGGGGTCGCGGTCAAGGTCGCCAACCTGCGACTGCTGCAGCGCGAGCGCCCCGACATCACCCGCCTGACGACCTACAACGCCGAGGTCAACGAGCACATGATCGGGGTGAACGAGGTGATGGGCTTCCGCCCGGTCGCGCGGCTCGGGGACTTCCAGAAGCGGCTCGCCTGACGAGCTGCGGCTCCGTGGTGACACAGACGCGACCGACTCCTGCGGGCTGGTCGACGCGGTGGTGACACACCCCGTGTCGCATCAGGTCTGACCGCGCCTGCAGATGTGGTGCGTGGTGTGTCAGGTGAAGGCGTTGACGCCCGTCTCGGCGCGCCCGATCAGCAGCTTCTGGATCTGCGAGGTGCCCTCGTAGAGGGTCATCACGCGCGCGTCGCGGAGGTACTTCGCGACCGGGAAGTCGTCGACGTAGCCGGCGCCGCCGTGCACCTGGATGGCGTTGTTGGCCGCGCGGACCGCTGCCTCGGAGGCGAAGAGCTTGGCCTTCGACGCGGCCACGCCGTAGGGCTCACCGCGGTCGATCAGGTCGGCGCAGCGCCACGCCAGGAGCCGGGCGGCGTCGGCGTCGACCGAGATGTCGGCGATGAGGTCCTGCACCAGCTGGAAGGCCGCGATCGGCCGGCCGAACTGACGGCGCTGGGTCGCGTAGGCCACCGACGCCTCCAGGCAGCCCTGGATGATCCCCACGCACCCCGAGGCGACGGCGAGGCGGCCCTTGTCGAGGGTGCCCATCGCGATCTTGAAGCCCTGGCCGACCTCGCCGAGCCGGGCCGAGTCCGGGACGCGTGCGTCGTGCAGGAACAGCTCGGCGGTCGCCTGGCCGCGCAGCCCGAGCTTGCCCGTGACCTCGCGGGCCTCGAACCCGGTCGTGTCGGTGGGCACCAGGAACGCGGTGACGCCACGGGGCCCGTCGTCGCTGGTGCGGGCGAACACGAGGGCCACGTCGGCCCACGTGCCGTTGGTGATGAAGAGCTTCTGGCCGTTGATGACCCAGTCCGACCCGTCACGGGTGGCGCGCGAGGTGAGGTTGCCCGCGTCGGAACCGGTGTCGGGCTCGGTCAGGCCGAAGCAGCCGAGCTTCGTGGCGGCCGCGAGCTGCGGCAGCCACTCCTGCTTCTGGTCCTCGGTGCCGTGGAAGAGGATCGACTTGCCGACCAGGCCGCTGCTGACCGACACGATCCCGCGCAGCGCCGAGTCGGCCCGGCCGAGCTCCTCCATGGCGAGCGAGTACGTCACGTAGTCACCGCCGACGCCGCCGTACTCCTCCGGGATGGTGAGGCCGAAGAAGCCGAGCTCGGCCATCCTGGGCACGATCGCGAGGTCGACGGACTCGTCGTGGTCCCACTGCATGCGGTGAGGCACGGCCTCGCGCTCGAGGAAGTCGCGGGCGAGGTCGCGGAAGGCCCGCTGGTCCTCCGACAGCGAGAGGTCCATCAGAGCCCCCTCACGACAGCACCTCGACCCGGCCGTGGTCGGTGACCCGCTCGGACAACCGTCCCAGGTGGTGCGGGGCGTTGCCGAGCCACTGGTCGAGCACCTCGAGGTGCGCGGTGCCGACGCCGACGGCGTACTCGGCGGTCATGCCGATGCCGCCGTGCAGCTGGATCGCCTCCTGCCCGATGTGTCGCCCGGTCCGGCTGACGAGGAGCCCCACCCGGTCGGCCGCGTCGGCCACGGCGTCCGCGTCGCCGCCCGCGATCGTCATCGTCGCCCAGTCGACCATGCTCTCGGCGAGCTGGAGCGAGACGTACATGTCGGCCGCCCGGAAGGTCAGCGCCTGGAAGGTGTTGAGCGTGACGCCGAACTGCTTGCGGCTCTTGAGGTAGTCGGTGGTCGCACGGACCTGGCTCTGCATCACGCCGAGCGCCTGGTTGGCGCCCATGATCCGGGTCAGGTCGCTGATCGTGGCGATGCTGGCGGCGCGGTCGCGACCCGGCTCGCCGAGCGGCGTGGCCGCGCTGGCGTCGAAGCGCACCGACGCGGCCCGGGTGAGGTCGGCGGTGGCATAGCCGGTGCGCTCGACGGCGTCGGTCGCCACCACGAAGACACCCGTCCCGGAGTCGGGCAGGGCGGCCGTCACCACGAGGTGGTCGGCGGACCCGCCGCCCACCACGGGGTCGGCCACGCCGTCGAGGGTCCACGTGTCGCCGGAGACGGAAGCGCGTACGCCGTCCGCGCGCGAGGCCCAGCGGCCGCCGGGGGAGGTGTCGGCCGCGGCCAGCACGATCTCGCCGGCGCTCAGCCCGCCCAGCAGGTCGGCCTTCTGCTCGGCGGTCCCGACCGCCGCGACCAGGCCGCCGGCGTGCACGACGCTCGCGAGGTAGGGCTCGGGGGCGAGCACCCGGCCGAGCTCCTGGCAGACGATGCCGATCTCGACGGGACCGGCGCCGACGCCGCCGTCGGCCTCGCTGAACGGCAGCCCGAGGACGCCCATCTCGGCGAGCCGGCCCCACAGGGCGCGGTCGAAGCCCTCGTCGGAGGCCACCGTGCGGCGCCGCGCCTCGTGGTCGGCGTACGCCGCCCGGAGCAGGCCGCGCACGGCCTCGCGCAGGGCCTGCTGCTCGTCGTCGTAGGTGAAGTCCATGCCGACTCCTTCAGAGTCCGAGGATGGTGCGGCTGATGATCTGGCGCTGGATCTCGTTGGACCCGCCGTAGATCGACGCCTTGCGGAGGTTGAGGTAGGTCGGGGCCGCGCGGCGCGCCCAGCCCTCCTGCGGGGAGTCGTCGTCGGCGCGGGCCGCGAGCGACGCCGGCCCGGCGAGGTCGAGGGCGAGCTCGCTGACCGCCTGCTGCAGCTCGGTGCCCTTGAGCTTGAGGACCGACGAGGCGGGGTGCGGCTCCCCGTCGGAGGAGTGCGCCACCACGCGCAGGGCGGTGAGCTCGAGGGCGAGCAGCTCGTTCTCCAGCTCGGCGACGCGGGCCCGGACCAGCGGGTCGTCGAGCAGGTCGCCGGCGTTGGTCTTGAGGGTGGCGAGCGCCCGCTTGGTGGCACCCACCGGGGCCACGCCCACGCGCTCGTTGCCCAGCAGGAACTTCGCGATCGTCCAGCCCTGGCCGGGCTCGCCGACCAGCAGGTCGCCCGGCACCCGCACGTCGGAGAACCACACCTCGTTGACCTCGTGGCCCCCGTCGATGAGCTCGATCGGCCGCACCTCGACGCCGGGTGAGGTCATGTCGATGAGCAGCATCGAGATGCCGGCCTGCTTCTTCACCTCCGGGTCGGTGCGCACGAGGGTGAAGATCCAGTCGCCGTGCTGGCCGAGCGTGGTCCAGGTCTTCTGTCCGTTGACGACCCAGTCGTCGCCGTCGCGCACGGCGCTCGTGCGCAGGCTGGCCAGGTCGGAGCCCGCGTCCGGCTCGGAGAAGCCCTGGGACCACCAGATGTCGAGGTTGGCCGTGGCCGGCAGGAATCGCTCCTTCTGCTCCTGGCTGCCGAACTGCGCGATCACCGGGCCGATCATCGAGGCGTTGAAGGCCAGCGGGACCGGCACGCCCGCGCGCTGCATCTCCTCGTGCCACAGGTGGCGCTGCAGCTCGGTCCAGTCCTGCCCGCCCCACTCCGTCGGCCAGTGCGGCACCGCGAGTCCCTCGGCGTTGAGGACCTGCTGGCTCTCCACGATCTGGTCGCGGGTGAGGTGGCGGCCCTCCAGGACGGTGTCGCGGATCTCCTGCGGGACCTGGGTGGTGAAGAACTCCCGCAGGCGGTCACGGTGCTCCGCGTCGGTCTGGCTCAGCTCGAGCTGCATGTGACTCCTCAGGGTGGGACCCGGGTCGAGACGGTGAGGCCGGCCGCACCATCATGGCGCGGCCGGCCTGAACCAGGCGACGAACGGAGCGGATCAGCCGGTGGTGGCGTCGCTGTCGAGCTGCACCTCGGCCTGCTGCGTCTTGCCGTCGCGCGTCCAGGTCACGGTCACGGAGTCGCCGGGACGGTAGGACCGGATGGTCGCGACGAGCGAGTCGGCGCCGGTGATCCTGTGGTCGTCGACCGAGGTGATCACGTCGCCGGCCTCGATGCCCGCCTCGGCGGCGGTGGAGCCCTCGGTGACCTCCGCGATCTTCGCGCCCGCCGCGTCGTCGGTGATCCGGATGCCGAGGCGCGCGTGGGTCGGCGTCTCGCCCTTGGCCATCTGGTCGACGATCGGCATGACCTCGTCGATGGGGATCGCGAAGCCGAGGCCGATCGAGCCGGACTGGCCCGACGAGCCGTACGGCGACTGCGAGGCGGCCGTGCGGATCGAGGAGTTGATCCCCACGACGGCACCCGTCATGTCGACGAGCGGCCCACCCGAGTTGCCGGGGTTGATGGCCGCGTCGGTCTGGATCGCGGGGTAGGTCGTGGAGTTGCCCTGGTCGTCGGAGCCCACGTTGACCGGGCGGTCGAGGGCGCTGACGATGCCGCTGGTGACGGTCGCGTCGAGGCCGAAGGGCGAGCCGACCGCGACGACGCCCTCGCCCACGCCGAGGTTGGCGGACTTGCCGATCGTCGCCGGGGTCAGGTCGCTCACGCCCGAGGCCTTGATCACCGCGGTGTCGGTGAGCGGGTCGGTGCCCAGGATCTCGGCGTCCGCGCTGGTGCCGTCGTCGAACGACACCTTCACCGAGCCGCCGCCCTGGGCCATCTCGACGACGTGGTTGTTGGTGAGGATCGTGCCGTCGGCGGTGAGGATGATCCCCGAGCCGGAGGCGCCGCCACCTTGGCCGGTGACGTCGATCTTCACCACGCTCGGCAGCACCTTCTGCGCCACCGACTCCACCGAGCCGTCTGCCGCGGGCGCCTGGGACTGCGTGGAGACCGGTGCCGTGCTGGTGGCCGTGGCGCTCGCCGAGCCGGTCGGCTCGTCGTGCGTGGCGTCCCAGAGCGCGGCGCCGCCGAGCCCGGCCCCGCCGCCCACGAGCAGGGACGTCGCCACGACCGCCGCGGCCAGGCCCGTACGCCGTCGCCGCGGCTGGTGCTGCGGCTGGACGGGGTGCTGCGCGGGGGTGAAGTAGTCGCTCATGTCTCCGAGACTGCGCCGGCTCCCTGTGGAAGCGCTGAGAACCGGCTGGGAAGGTGCAGAGACTCGCCGGACCGCGCTCAGCGGGGCAGGTCCGGCAGCGCCATCCAGTCCGCCCAGCTGAGGTCGCGCCCCACGTAGCGGGGTCGGCTCAGGGGCCACGACGCGGCGATCCAGCGGGGGACGAGCTCGTCGAGCGCCTGCTCCAGCTCGGTCCCGACGCACTCGTCCACGACCCACCACGAGATCTCCGCGTCGGCGCCGGGCTTCTCGGGCGGGTCGATGTAGACGCAGCCCAGCAGCGCGGTCTCGTCGGTGTCGAGGAGGGCGTAGTTGAAGGACTCGTGCGTCTCCATCTCCGCCGCGTGCCGCGCGAGGTCGGCCCGGTCCGCCTCGTGGGTCATGTCGGCCGGCGGCCAGCCCCACGCGGCGCCGTAGATGCTCCAGAGGCGCTCGCGCGAGCCCATCACCGCGATCATGTCGAGGTCGGTGTCCTCGGGACGGATCGGCCGCAGGTGGTGCCCGAAGGGCACCTCCACGCGGGTCGGGTGGACGAAGTCCGCGGGCAGCCAGGTGGAGGGGTCTCCGACCACCTCAGGCTCCGCGTGCGGGGCGGAGCAGGCCGAGCGACACCACGACCAGCCAGACCGGGCCGGTCATGCCCGCCATGTACTGCAGTGGGCTGACGAGGAACACCGCGGTCAGCCCGCCCAGCACCAGGCTGGCCCAGCCGAGCCACGTGGCGTACGCGCCCTGTCGTGCGGCCCGGGCGAGGGCGAGCCCGGCGAGGCCGGCACCGCCCCACAGCCACGGGATGGTGCCGATCCAGTGGTTGAAGAAGACCGCGCTCTCGGGCAGCAGCTGCCCCGGGTCGTCGGCCAGCCCGAAGGCGAACTCCGTGGTCAGACCGGCGCCCAGCAGCTGGGCGACGGCGACGAGGCCCAGCCCGGCGGCGGCGACGCCGGGGACGAGGCTGTCCGGGCCCGTACGACGCTGGAGCTGGCGGTGCAGCCCGACGGCGAACAGCACCAGCAGGACGCAGGAGAGCATCGTCGCTGTGTGGAAGGCGAGGACCTGCGGCACCTGGTCGGACAGCCGGGCGGTGATCGCCTCCGGGTCGCCGGCGAGGTCGGGGTCGTAGACGGCGTCCACCATCCCGCTGGCGACGACCCCGGCGATGCCGAGGACGCCGGCGCCGAGGCCGGCGAGGACCCAGCCGCGATCGGCTGGCTCGCCGGTGGGGACGCCGCTGCCGGCGCTGGTCGACGGGTCGAGCGTGGTGCTCATGGCGGCTCCTGTGGGACGGGAGGACGTGTCGGGGCACGGGTGCGTGCCGTGGCACCACCTTCGGCGCGCTTCCGGGCGCACGCCACGGACAGCAGCAGGTGTACGACCGGTGTGCGGGTGCGGTGCGGCCGCGCTGCGGGCGTCAGCCGCGGGGGAGCGCGTCGCGCAGCATCGCGGCCGCGTCGACCGGCGGGAGGCCGCGGCCGGTGTCCAGGGCGTCGTCGTAGCGGTCGGCGCCCAGGTGGGTGCGGGCCTCCGCGGCGGCCGCGGCGATCGTGTCGGGGTCCGGTCGGTAGTAGCCGTAGCCCTGCGAGCCGAGCGCCTCGCGGATGGCCTGGGCCGCACCGAGCAGGAGCGGCACGCGGGCGTGCTGGCCGGAGGCGGCCGCGAGCACCGCGCCCGCGTCGAGCAGGTAGGCCAGGTTGGCCTGGTCGCGCGTCTCCAGCGAGAGCCGGGTGCCCTCCTCGAGGTGGCGCCGCGCGGCCTGGTGGTCGCCGCGGCCGAGCTCGACCTGGAACAGGTTGTAGAGGGCGATGTAGGAGGTCAGCCGGTCGTCGCGGCGGCGTGCGGAGTGCAGCCCGGCCTCGATGAGGCGCACCGCCTCGTCGGCGTCTCCCAGGAGCAGCGCCACGGTGCCCTGCCAGATGTGGGAGAGCGCCCAGGTCCACTCGACCTCCGCGCCGCCCGCCTCGGCGTGCACGACCGCCTCCTGGAAGTGCTCGCGCGCTCCGACCAGGTCGCCGGCGACGAGGGCCGCGAGTCCCTCGCCGGCCACGGCGTTGCTGAGGATCTCGGCCGAGTCGCCGGCGAGCTCGTGCGCGCGCCGCCACCACCCGGCGGCGCCCTCCACGTCGTCCATGGCGAACGCCATCGTGGCGGCCGCGAGGGCTGCTCGGGCGTGCACCTCCTCGGGCAGCGCGTCGCTGTGCTGGAGGACGTTCTCGGCGAAGCGCCGGCCGTGGTCGTGGTGCCCGCGGAGCCACCAGTAGAGCCAGAGCTCCCACGCCATCCGCGCGGGGGTCTCGATGTCCCCGGCACCCAGGGAGCGCTCGGCCGCCGCGGTGAGGTTGGCGTGCTCGAGGTCGATGCGGTGGAGGGCGGCGACCTGGCCGCCGTTGCGATAGCTCGAGCTGTGGGCGGTCGCGACCGCCAGGTAGTGCTCGGCGTGGGCGCGGGCGGCGTCCTCCCACTCGCCCTCCTCGCGCAGCAGGTCGCGGGCGTACTGCGCGACGGGCTCGAGCACCCGGATCCGTCCGGACGCCTCGACGACGACCAGCGAGTGCTCGACCAGCGACTCCAGGCAGCGCACCGGGTCGTGACCGTCCTGCCCCGCCCGCGCTGCGACGGCCTCGACGTCGGCCAGGGTGGTGCCCCCGACGAAGACGCCCATCAGGCGCAGCAACCAGCGGCCCGGCTCGTCGAGCAGCCCCTGGCTCCAGTCGAGCGTCGCGCGCATCGTGCGCTGGCGGGGCGGGAGGTCGCGCGGACCTGCCTGCAGCGCCGTGTCGAGCCGGTCGAGCAGGGACGCCGGGTCGAGCAGGCGGGCGCGGGCGGCGGCGAGCTCGAGGGCGAGCGGCAGGCCGGCGAGCCGCTCGCAGGTGGCGGCGACGGCCTGCGCGTCCGACGGGTCGGCGCCCCAGCCGGGGCTCACCCGCTGCGCGCGGTCGAGGAGCAACCGCGCGGCGGGGGACGGCGAGCCGTCGGGGAGGTCCTCGACCTCCAGCGGCTCGACGGCGTACTCGGTCTCGCCTCGCACCCGCAGGGGCGCGCGGCTGGTCGCCAGCACGGTGAGCCCGGGAACGGCCTCGACGACCACGGCCACGTCGGCGGCCGCGTCGAGCAGGTGCTCGACGTTGTCGAGGAACAGGAGCCGCTGCTGCCCGCGCAGCTGCTCGGCCACGTCGTCGGCGACCGTACGAGCCGGGTCGCGGGCGGCGTCCACCGCGTCCGCGATCGCCGGGAGGACCTGTCCGGCCTCGATCAGGGGAGCGAGCTCGACCAGCGTGACGCCGTCGACGAAGCGGTCGCGGACGGACGCGGCGACGGCCAGCCCGAGGCGGGTCTTGCCGACGCCCCCGGGTCCGCTGAGGGTGACGAGTCGGCTCGACCGCAGCAGGTCCGCCACGCGCGAGACGTCGTCGTCGCGCCCCACGAGGGGGGTGGCCGGCACCGGCAGGTCGCGCGGCCGGCTGGAGGCCGGGTCGGACGGCGTGCGCGCGGCCCGGGCCGGGACGGCGGCGAGCAGCCCGGCGCGCTGGTCCTCGTCGAGGTCGAGGGCGCCCGCCAGGGAGCGCAGCGTGTGGGGGTACGGGCGGGTGCGGGTGCCGCGCTCGAGCGCGCTGATGGCGTGCGGGCTCAGGCCCGCCCGCTCGGCCAGCTCCTCCTGGGAGAGCCCCGCGGACTCCCGGAGACCGCGCAGCACCGACCCGAGCGTGCTCGCCCCCTCGATCCCCACGGACGCCTCCCCGCCGATCCCGGCCGATCCCCGTCAGCCCACCGCTCTGCCCCACGGCCTGCTGCTCCGGGAGTGTAGTGACGCCGGGCCGCCCCGAAGGGTGGTTTTCGACGAGGCTGCGAGCAGCCTCCTGCAAGAACTTGGGGGTCCGTAGGCGGGAGCAGGACTGAAAGAACTTGCAGCCATTGCAAGATCGCGTCACCGGCGCTTACTGTGACGGCCGCCACGTCTGTGTCCTGCGTGGGCCGTCACCACCTCTCGGGAGCTCCACGTGCGTCGTCGCCACCCCCTCGCCCACACCCTCGTCCTGACCGCCGCTGCCTGCCTCGGCACGCTCGCCGCCTCCCTGGCGCCGTTGGCCCCGGCCCACGCCGAGCATCGCGAGGCGCCGCCCGCGACCGTCAGCCTGGTCGGCAGCCTCCAGGACGAGGCCGGCTGTGCCTCGGACTGGACGCCCGACTGCACGGCCTCCGGGCTGGCGCTGCAGGACGACGGCAGCTGGGCGCTCGAGGTGGACCTGCCCGCGGGGTCGTACGCCTACAAGGTGGCGATCAACGGGTCGTGGGGTGAGAACTACGGGGCCGGTGGTGCCGCGGGTGGCGCCGACCTGCCGCTCGTCCTCCAGCAGCCCGCGTCGCTGCGGTTCTCCTACGACGACGCCACGCACCGCATCGCGGTGGCGCCCGCCGAGCAGCCTGCCGGTGAGCCCACGGCGGCGGACGAGGATCTGGCCGGCACGTCGCTGCGTGGACCGCTGACCAAGGAGAACTTCTACTTCGTGATGGCGGACCGATTCGCCAACGGCGACACCGGCAACGACGCCGGAGGACTCACCGGCGACCGGATGGCGACGGGTCTCGACGCAGCCGACAAGGGCTTCTTCCACGGTGGCGACATCGCGGGCCTGTCCGACAAGCTCGACTACATCGACGGGCTCGGCACCACCGCCATCTGGCTCACGCCGAGCTTCAAGAACCGGCCGGTCCAGGGCACCGGGAGCGACGCGAGCGCCGGCTACCACGGCTACTGGGTCACCGACTTCACCCGGATCGACCCGCACTTCGGCACCAACGCCGAGCTGACGGCGTTCATCGACCGCGCCCACGAGCGCGGGATCAAGGTCTTCTTCGACATCATCACCAACCACACCGCCGACGTCATCGACTACGAGCAGCAGCGCTACGGCTACGTCGACAAGGCGACCGCCCCCTACCGCGATGCCGCGGGCAACGCCTTCGACGACCGCGACTTCGCGGGTGGCGAGACGTTCCCCGAGCTCGACGCGGCCACGTCCTTCCCCTACACGCCGGTCTTCCGCAGCGAGGCGGACCGCACGGTCAAGGTCCCCGCCTGGCTCAACGACCCGACCAACTACCACAACCGCGGCGACTCGACGTTCGCCGGCGAGTCGTCGACCTACGGCGACTTCGTGGGCCTCGACGACCTCTTCACCGAGCAGCCCGACGTCGTCGACGGGATGACCGGGATCTACGAGAAGTGGGTCGACTTCGGCATCGACGGCTTCCGCATCGACACCGTCAAGCACGTCAACATGGAGTTCTGGCAGGAGTTCGCCCCGGCGATCCGCCGGCACGCCGCCGAGATCGGCAACGACGACTTCTTCGCCTTCGGTGAGGTCTACGACGCCAACCCTGCCTACCTGTCGACGTTCAGCACGGCCGGTCGCCTCGACGCGACGCTGGACTTCGGCTTCCAGGAGGCCGGCACGGGCTTCGCCAAGGGCGGCGCCACCACGCGGCTGCGCGACTTCTACGCAGGCGACGACTGGTACACCGACACCGACTCCAACGCCTACGCCTCGCCGACCTTCCTCGGCAACCACGACATGGGCCGCATCGGCACCTTCCTCAAGGGCACCGACTCCACGCTCGAGCGGGACCGCCTCGCCCACGCGCTGATGTACCTCACCCGCGGCCAGCCGGTCGTCTACTACGGCGACGAGCAGGGCTTCGTGGGCGACGGCGGCGACCGGGACGCGCGCGAGGACATGTTCCCGAGCCGGGTCGCGTCCTACAACGACAACGACCTGATCGGCACCGACGCCACCACGGCCGACGCCAACTTCGACACCAGTCACCCGCTCTACACCTCGATCCGCGACCTCGCCCGCCTGCGGCGCACCTATCCCGCGCTCGCCGACGGCGCCCAGCTGCACCGCTACTCCTCGGCCAGCGCCGGCGTCTACGCGTTCAGCCGCATCGACGCCGACGAGCGCCGCGAGCTGCTCGTCGCGCTCAACAACGCGACCACCGCCAAGACGGTCACCGTCGGCACCGAGATGCGCCGCGGCTCGTTCAAGCAGGTCTGGCCGGTCGCCAAGCAGTCGCTGCGCACCGACGCCGAGGGGCGTACGACGATCACGGTGCCGCCGCTCTCCGCGATGGTGTGGCGCGCCAACGGCACGCTCGCCGAGCGCGAGGAGGCGCCGGCCATCCACCTCGAGAAGCCCTCCGCGGGCGGTGTCGTCGGCGGCCGCTCACCCATCACCGTGGGTGTGCCCGACGGCGGCTTCAACCAGGTCACCGTCGCGTGGCGGCCCGTCGGGGCGACGGAGTGGACCGCGCTCGGCACCGACGACAACGCGCCCTACCGGGTGTTCCACGACGTCAGCGCGATGCCGAAGGGCTCGCTGCTGGAGTACCGCGCGGTCCTGCGCGACAGCAGCGGGAACCTTTCGGTGACGTCGTCGTACGCGACCGTCGGCGACCCCGAGGCCGAGCCGACGCCGGGCGGCGACGGCACGGGCGGACCGGTCACCCAGCCCGACGCGGTGTCGATGCCCGGCAGCCACAACGCGGAGATCGGCTGCGCGGGGGACTGGCAGCCCGACTGCGCCGAGGCGCAGATGTCGCTCGACGCCGAGGACCTGGTCTGGAAGAAGACCGTCTCGCTGCCCGCCGACGCCTACGAGTACAAGGCCGCGATCAACGGCTCGTGGGACGAGAACTACGGCGCCGGCGGCACGCGCGGCGGGTCGAACGTCCCGCTGCCCCTCGACGCCCCGCAGGACGTGACGTTCTACTACGACCACGCCTCGCACTGGATCACCACCGACGCCCAGGGCCCGATCGTGACGCTGGCGGGCAGCTTCCAGTCCGAGCTCGGCTGCCCGGGCGACTGGGCGCCCGACTGCATGCGGAGCTGGCTCAAGGACCCCGACGGCGACGGCACCTACACCTTCAGCGCGACCCTGCCGGCGGGCAGCTACGCGACCAAGGTCGCGCACGGCCTGTCGTGGTCGGAGAACTACGGCAAGGACGGCGTCGCGGGAGGCGCCGACATCCCGTTCGACGTCCCCGCGGGAGGGGTCGAGGTGCTCTTCACTTACGACGTGTCCACGCACCAGCTCGAGGTCGCCACCCGCACGCCCGGCGCCTCCCCGGACCTGGCGAGGGCGAAGGCGCAGTGGCTGCGCCGCGACCTCGTCGCATGGGACGTCCCGGACGCCGACGCGCGCCGCTACCGCCTCCACTGGTCGGAGGCCGGCGACCTGGCCGTCGACGCAGAGGCCGTCACCGGCGGGCAGTCGGTGCCCCTGGCCCACGACCCCGCCGGGATCCCGGCCGACGTCCTCGCTGACTTCCCCCAACTCGCCGGCTACGAGGCGTTCCGCCTCGACCGCAGCGCGCTCAAGAAGGTGCCGGAGATCCTCCGCGGCCAGCTCGCCGTGGCGTCGTACGACCCCGGCGGCACGCTGCACGACGCGACCGGCGTGCAGGTGCCGGGCGTGCTCGACGACGTGTACGCCGATGCGGCCGGGGCCGACCTCGGCGTGACCTGGACGTCCGGCCGCCCGACGCTGCGGCTGTGGGCTCCCACCGCGCAGCAGGTGTCCGCGACGGTGGCCGGCGCCCGGGTCGCGATGACGCGTGCCGACGACGGCACGTGGGCCGCGACCGGCCCGAAGGGCTGGAGGAACGCGCCCTACACCTACGACGTGACGGTGTGGTCGCCGTCGGCCGGGGCCGTGGTGACCAACCGGGTCACCGACCCCTACGCCGTGGCGCTCACCGCCAACTCGCAGCAGTCGCTGGTCGTCGACCTCGACGACCCGGCGCTGGCGCCCGACGGCTGGCAGCGCACCACGCCGCCGACGATCGCCCAGCCCGAGGACCGCAACGTCTACGAGCTGCACGTGCGCGACTTCTCCATCGGCGACGAGACGGTGCCGGCGACCGAGCGCGGCACCTACCTCGCCTTCACCCACGACGACACGGCGGGCATGCGCCACCTGCGCCGCCTGGCCGACGCAGGGCTCAACACGGTCCACCTGCTGCCTGCCTTCGACATCGCCACGATCGAGGAGCGCCGCTCCGCGCAGAAGACGCCGCTGTGCGACCTCGAGGCCATGCCGCGCGACTCCGAGCAGCAGCAGGCGTGCGTCGAGGACGTCCGCACCGGCGACGGCTTCAACTGGGGCTACGACCCCCTGCACTACACGACGCCCGAGGGCTCCTATGCCACCGATCCCGACGGCGCCCGCCGCACGGTGGAGTTCCGCCGGATGGTCCAGGGCCTCAACCGCAACGGGATGCAGGTCGTCATGGACGTGGTCTACAACCACACCGCCGCGTCCGGCCAGGCCGACAAGTCCGTGCTCGACAAGGTGGTGCCCGGCTACTACCACCGCCTCAGCGCGACCGGGACCGTGGAGAGCTCCACCTGCTGCTCCAACACCGCGACCGAGCACCGGATGATGGAGAAGCTGATGATCGACTCCGTGCTCACCTGGGCGCGGGACTACAAGGTCAACGGCTTCCGGTTCGACCTGATGGGCCACCACTCGCTGGAGAACATGACCCGCCTGCGGGCGGCACTCGACGCCCTCACCGTGAAGCGCGACGGCGTCGACGGCAAGGCGATCTATCTCTACGGCGAGGGCTGGAACTTCGGCGAGGTCGCCGACGACGCCCGCTTCGTCCAGGCCACCCAGCTCAACCTCGCCGGGTCGGGCATCGGCTCCTTCAGCGACCGGCTGCGCGACGCCGTACGCGGTGGCGGGCCCTTCGACGAGGACCCGCGGGTCCAGGGCTTCGGGTCGGGTCTCTACACCGACCCCAACGGGGCCGCGGTCAACGGCACGCCCGAGGAGCAGGTGGCGCGACTCCTGCACGCTGAGGACCTGGTCAAGCTCGGCCTCGCCGGCAACCTGGCCGACTTCACCTTCCGGGACTCCTACGGCGACACCGTGGCCGGCCGTGACGTCGACTACAACGGCCAGCCGGCCGGCTACGCCGCTGACCCGGCCGAGACCGTGAGCTATGTCGACGCCCACGACAACGAGACGCTCTACGACTCGCTGGCGTTCAAGCTGCCCACCGGTACGTCGATGGCCGACCGGGTGCGGATGAACACCGTGTCGCTCTCGACGGTCGCCCTCTCGCAGGGGGTGGTCTTCTGGCACGCGGGCACCGACCTGCTCCGCTCCAAGAGCCTGGACCGCAACTCCTACGACTCCGGCGACTGGTTCAACCGGGTCGACTGGCAGCGCCGCGACAACACCTTCGGCTCGGGCCTGCCGCTGCGCGCCGACAACGAGGCGAAGTGGTCCTACATGCGCCCGCTGCTCGCCGACCCGGCCCTCGACCCGGGCCCGGCAGCGATGGACGCCGCCCACGCCGCCGCGCAGGACCTGCTGCGGATCCGGATGTCCTCGCCGCTGTTCCGCCTCGGCTCGCTCGAGGCGATCCAGGACAAGGTGTCGTTCCTCGACGCCGAGCCCGGCGTCATCGCGATGCTCATCGACGACACCGTGGGCACCGACGCCGACGCGGGGCGCGAAGCGATCCTGGTCGTCTTCAACGCCAGCCCCGAGGCCCAGGCGGTGACCGGCACCGGTGGTGGCTGGACGCTGCACGACGTGCATGCCGGTGGCGCCGACGCGGTCGTCAAGGGCAGCACGGTGGCGGCCGACTCGGTGACGGTGCCGGCGCGCACCACGGCGGTCTTCGAGCGCTGACCGGACGCACGAACGCCCCCGGCCGTGACGGCCGGGGGCGTTCGTCGTACGAGCAGGGGGCTGAGGGTTACGCCCAGCGCTCCGACGCCGGGGTGAAGGTCAGCTCGCGGTCGCCGGTGTAGATCTGCTTGGGACGGGCGATCTTCTGGTCCTTGTCCTGCACCAGCTCGAGCCACTGCGCCAGCCAGCCCGGCGTACGACCGATGGCGAAGAGCACGGTGAACATCTCCGGCGGGAACTGGAACGCCTCGTAGATGAGGCCGGAGTAGAAGTCGACGTTGGGGTAGAGCTTGCGCTTGACGAAGTACTCGTCCTCGAGCGCGATCTTCTCCAGCTCCTTGGCGATCTCGAGGAGCGGGTTGACCCCGGTGACCTCGAAGACGTCGTCGCAGGCCTTCTTGATGATCGTGGCGCGCGGGTCGAAGTTCTTGTAGACCCGGTGGCCGAAGCCCATCAGGCGCTCGTTGCCGTTCTTCACGCCCTCGATGAAGGCGGGGATGTTCTCCTTCGACCCGATGCGCTTGAGCATCCGCAGGACGGCCTCGTTGGCACCGCCGTGCAGCGGGCCGTAGAGCGCGCCGACGCCGGCCGCGACGGCCGAGTAGGGGTCGACCTGCGAGGAGCCGACCGAGCGGACCGCGTTGGTCGAGCAGTTCTGCTCGTGGTCGGCGTGCAGGATGAAGAGCACGTCGAGCGCCTTGACCAGGCGCGGGTCGGCCTCGAACTTCTGCTCGCTCATCTTGAAGAGCATCGACAGGAAGTTGGCGGTGTAGCCGAGCTCGTTGTCGGGGTAGACGTAGGGCTTGCCCTGCGCGTGGCGGAACGACCAGGCGCCGAGGGTCGGCATCTTCGCGATCATGCGGACGATCTGCATGTGGCGGTTGTCGGCGTCACCGATGTTGCGGGCGTCGGGGTAGAACGTCGACAGCGCGCCGACCGAGGCCATCAGCATGCCCATCGGGTGGGCGTCGTAGCGGAAGCCCTGCATGAAGGTGCGGACGTTCTCGTGGACGAACGTGTGGTAGGTGATCTCGTGCACCCAGGCGTCGTACTGCTCCTTGGTGGGCAGCTCGCCGTGGATGAGGAGGTAGGCCACCTCGAGGAAGTTGGACTTCTCCGCCAGCTGCTCGATGGGGTAGCCGCGGTACTCGAGGATGCCCTTGTCGCCGTCGATGAAGGTCACGGCGGACCGGCACGAGGCGGTGTTGACGAAGCCGGGGTCGTAGGTCGCGAGACCGGGTTCCTCCTCGGTCACGCGGATCTGTCCCAGGTCCTTGGCCGCGATCGTGTTGTCGGTGATCGCGATGTCGTACTCCTGGCCGGTCCGGTTGTCACGGACGGTCAGGGAATCCTTGGCCGCTACGTCGGTCACGTCGGCTCCTGTTCATACGTCTTCGTACGTCGTGGTTGTCGCTCCAACCTAGCCGCGCGAGTCGTACGAGCGGAAACCAGGTGTCCAGCACCCGGCTCAGCGACCGGCCACCCGGTCGGCGACCCGCGCGACGCGGCTGGTGCGGTCGAGCCCGGCGTCCTCGCGCCGGTCGGCCGCGCGGTAGAGGCGGTAGAGGGCGTGGACGCCCAGCCAGCGCAGGGGCTCCGGCTCCCACTTCCTGACCCGGTGACCGGTCCAGGGGAGCGCGGTCAGCTCGGTGTCGTGCCCCAGCACGAGGTCGCGGAGCGTCCGCCCGGCCAGGTGCGTCGCCGTCAGCCCCGAGCCGACGTAGCCGCCGGCGTGCCCCAGGCCGGTCGCGGGGTCGAGGGCGACGCTCGCGCTCCAGTCGCGCGGCACCCCGAGCACGCCGCACCACGCATGCTCGAGCCCGATCTCTGCCAGGGACGGGAAGAGGGTGGAGAGCATCGACCGGAGCGACGCGACCGTCCACTCCTGCGTGCGCCCGTCGACGTCGGTGCGCGACCCGAACCGGTAGGGGATGCCGCGCCCGCCGAGTGCGATCCGGCCGTCCGCGGTGCGCTGGGCGTAGCAGTACGCGTGCGCCTCGTCGCCCAGCAGCTCCTGCCCTTCCCAGCCGATCTCGTCCCACTGGGCCGCGGAGAGCGGCTCGGTGACGACGATCGCGGAGTTCATCGGGAGCCACTCGCGCCGGTGGCCGGCGAGGCCGGCGGTGAAGCCCTCCAGGCAGCGCAGCACCACCGGGGCGCGCACCGTGCCCCGCTCGGTGACCGCGGCGCCCGGCTCGATGCGTACGACGCGGGTGTCCTCGTGGATCCGCACGCCGCGCTCGCGCACGGCCCGGGCCACGCCGCTCACGAGCTTGGCCGGGTGCACGCGGGCGCAGTCCGGGTCGAGGTGGCCGGAGACCGCGCCGGCGACACGGATCCGCTCCGCGACCTCACCGGCCGAGAGCTCACCGCCGAGGCGCTGCGCCTGGGCCCGGGAGCGCGCCACCGTCAGGACGCCGCTGCGCACGATGTCGGCCTCGATCCCCTCGCGCGCTGCGACGTCGATGACCTCGTCCACCGTGCGCCTCAGCGCGGCACGCAGCCGCGCGACGCCGTCCTCGCCCGCCACCTCGGCGTACGCCCTGGCGCTGCCGGCGAGCTCGCTCGAGAGCCAGCCGCCGTTGCGGCCGGACGCGCCGAACCCGGCGAACTCCGCCTCGAGCACCCGGATGTCGAGGGTGGGGTCGACCTCGTGGAGGTGGTAGGCGGTCCAGAGCCCGGTCAGCCCTCCGCCGACGACCGCCACGTCGCAGCTGGCGTCGCCCTCGAGCCGGTCGGTGGGGACGGGCAGACCGACCTGCTGCCACCAGAAGGACACACCGCCGTTGCGCACGGGGTCATCGTGGCACCTGCCACGTTTTGACCCCCTCGCGCGAGGCCCCGTAGTCTTGCTGGTCGCGACTCCTGCCGCGTCCGCTCCCTCCGGGTGCGGGTGCTGATCCGGACGTCATCCCTCGTCTCCACCACCTTTGCGAAGGCGGGAGCGGGGGAGCGAACCGGGCCGTGTTCGTCAGAAGCCGCAGCAGCACCCACCGTCCCCCGTCCGGGGGCCGGATCCAACGAACCAGAACGGGATACCGCCGTGCGCACGTACAGCCCCAAGCCCGCTGACATCCAGCGTGAGTGGCTCGTCATCGACGCCACCGACGTGGTCCTGGGCCGCCTCGCCGTCCAGACCGCCAACCTCCTCCGCGGCAAGCACAAGCCGACCTTTGCTCCGCACATGGACATGGGCGACTTCGTCATCATCGTGAACGCCTCCCAGGTGGCGCTGTCGGGAACCAAGAAGACCACCAAGATGGCCTACCGCCACTCCGGCTACCCGGGCGGCCTCTCGGCCACGCCCTACGGTGAGCTCCTCGAGAAGGACGCCCGCAAGGCCATCGAGAAGGCTGTGTGGGGCATGCTCCCGAAGAACAAGCTCGGTCGCCAGATGCTGAAGAAGCTCAAGGTCTACGCCGGCCCCGACCACCCGCACCTGGCCCAGAAGGCCACTCCCTTCGAGATCGCCCAGATCTCCCAGTGACGACTGAGGACTCACAGATGACTGAGAACACCACCCTGGATTCAGGCGAGGTCGAGGAGACCTTCGAGACCGACGCCGAGGGCGTTGCCTACACGTCCGAGAGCGACGCCTCGGCCGACACCCCCGCCCGCCCGGCCACCATCGCGCCCGCCGGCGCGACCGGCCGCCGCAAGGAGGCCGTCGCCCGCGTCCGCATCGTCCCGGGCTCCGGCGAGTGGACCATCAACGGCCGCACGCTTGACAACTACTTCCCCAACAAGCTGCACCAGCAGATCGCGAACGAGCCGTTCGTGGAGCTGCAGCTCGAGGGTCGCTTCGACGTGATCGCCCGCATCCACGGCGGCGGCACCGCCGGCCAGGCCGGCGCGCTGCGCCTCGGTGTGGCCCGTGCGCTCAACGCCGTCGACGTCGAGGCCAACCGCCCGGCGCTCAAGAAGGCCGGCCTGCTGACCCGCGACGCCCGCGTCGTGGAGCGCAAGAAGGCTGGTCTCAAGAAGGCCCGCAAGGCCTCGCAGTTCAGCAAGCGCTGATCTCGGATCGCCTCACGAGGCCCGCACCGTCGCCCGACGGTTGCGGGCCTCGTGCCATTTCGCCCTGAGCGTGGCCAGATCAAGATTCGTCGAAGGAGTGACACAGATCACTCGAAGGTGCCACCCGTGACCCGGGCGCTTCCTACCGTCCGAAGGGCGCACAGGGGGTGCGCAACCGGAACATCGGAGCGCGCATGTCATTCCTTCGTCGCGGGACCCTCGGCCTCGCCCTCGCCACCGTGCTCGCCTCAGGCCTGGTTGCCGGAATCGGCCCAGCCAGCAACGCCGACAACCTCGGGGTCACCGACGACCTCGCCACCATCACCACGGTGGCGCTCGGCGACCTCTGCAGGGGAGCGACGGCCTCCAGGCAGATCGGATTCGCGCTGCAACGCCGCGGTGAGGTCAACAACAACACGTGGGCGAACGGCACCGACGTGTGGATCACGGGCGCGACGCAGGCGAGCGGCTTCACATTGGGTTCGGTGAAGGCGACGACCCCGACGAACTGGACCACTATCGGCAACACCGACCTTCCCGTGGGGAGCGCGGATCTCTCGATGTCGGTGCCCACCGCAGCTCCTCTGGGACTGGCGCAGGCCAGCGTGACGTGGTCTGCATCAGGTGGCGGCGCACAGACGCCGACCGTGACGAAGACCTCCAGCCTGACCGTCACCTGGAGGGTCGTGACCTGCGCTCCGACGGACACGACGCCGCCCGTCATCGGCTACGTCCTCAACCCGGCCACGCCGAGCGGCACGAACGGTTGGTACCGCGAGGACGTCGCGATCGACTGGACCGTGACTGACTCGCAATCGACGGCCACGTCCGACGGCTGCGGCGACCAGACGTTCACGACTGACGGTACGCACCTCAGCACCTGTGCCGCGACCAGTCAGGGCGGCACCGCCGGCCCGGTCACGGCGACGGTCAAGATCGACCGCACCGCCCCGAGCGTCACGCCCACTGTGAAGGGCGCCTTGGGCGACAACGGTTGGTACACGGGCGACGTGACAGTCAGCTGGAAGGTCGCTGATGCCACCAGTGGGGTCGACACCGCCAGTCCCGACTGCGCCGGAGCCACGCTGACGAGCGACACGGCGGGGGCGACATACACCTGCACGGTGGTCGACAAGGCAGGCAACAAGACAACGGTCACCCGGGAGGTCAGGCGCGACGCCACGGAGCCCGTCATCCTGAGTTCGGTCAAGGGCTCCGAGGGCAACGACGGATGGTACGTCGGCAACGTGACCGTGGACTGGACCGTGACGGACGCGACGTCAGACCTCGCCTCGACTACCGGGTGCGACGACGTCAGCGTGGTGACCGATACCAACGGCACGACCTACACCTGTACTGCCATCGACAACGCAGGCCATCACGCGAGCGACAGCGTCAGCCTCAAGCGGGATGCGACGCCGCCCATGATCACCTACAACACGAGCGGCACTGAGGGCGACAACGGCTGGTACCGCGGGCCTGTCGTGGTGACCTGGGGCGTGACGGACGCCGGTTCCGGCGTGGCCCAGGCCTGCGCCCCTGAAACCGTCAGTGGCGACGGCGTACACGAGCCCGAGTGCCGAGCCACCGACGTCGCGGGCAACATGGCCTCGAGCCCCGCGTTGGTGCAGGTCGACGGCACGGCGCCGGTCATCACGCCCGACGTCACGGGTCCGTCGAAGGTCGCGGGGTGGTTCAACGGTGACGTGTCCGTGAAGTGGGACGTGGACGACCCGACCTCGGGCATCGCCGAGGGCCCCGCCTGCGACGAGGTCACGCTGACCGAGGACACCGACGGGACGACGTACACCTGCTCGGCGACCGACGTGGCGGGCAACTCCGACAGCAAGAGCGTCACGGTCAGGCGCGACGCCACGGCCCCGGTGGTCACGCCGATCGTCTCCGGCACGCACAACGGTGAGTGGTACACCGGTGACGTGTCGGTGACCTGGGCGATCACCGAGGCCACCTCCGGTGTTGGCAGCACGTCCGGCTGCGGCCAGGTCACCCTCGACACGGACACGCGTGGCGAGGCCTACACCTGCTCAGTGACCGACCGGGCCGGCAACCCGGCAAGCGGCAGCGTCACCGTGAAGCGAGACGCCACGGCTCCGGTCATCACCCCGGTCGTCACGGGCCCCCGGAAGGGGACCGAGTGGTACACCGGCGACGTGTCGGTGAAGTGGGACGTCTCCGACCCGACCTCCGGGCTCGCCGACAGCGACGGGTGCGACGAGGCCACGGTCACCGAGGACACCACCGGGACGACCTACACCTGCTCGGCGACCGACCTGGCCGGCAACTCCGACAACAAGAGCGTCACGGTCAAGCGCGACGCCACGGCTCCGGTGCTGACCCTCACGGGTGGACCGGCCGCAGGTGCGACGTACGACTTCGGCGACGTGCCCGCCCCCTCCACCTGCGAGGCGAGCGACGTGACCTCGCGACTGGCGGGTCCCTGCACCGTCACCGCAGGCGGTACCACCGTCGGCGCGAAGACCCAGGTCGCGACGGCCACTGACCAGGCGGGCAACGTCACGACGGAAGAGCGGAAGTACACCGTCGCAGCCTGGCGCCTCGACGGCTTCTACAAGCCGGTGACCATGGGGACGTCGGTGGTCAACACGGTCAAGGCGGGCTCGACGGTGCCACTGAAGTTCAACGTCTACAAGGGCGCCGTCCCGATGACGGCTGGCATCGGTGCGACGTTCGCCGCCAACAAGGTGACTTGCGACGGATCCGACGTCCAGGACCCGGTGGACTTCGTGACCACGGGTGCCACCTCGCTGCGGTACGACGCCGCGGGTGGGCAGTGGATCCAGAACTGGGCGACGCCGTCAGGCGGCAAGGGCTCGTGCTACCGCGTCACGATGACGACGGGTGACGGCTCGAAGATCTCCGCCGACTTCGCGCTCAAGTAGGACCAGGGGGAGCGTGGGGGCCCGGGGGCTCACGTAGGCTCCCGGGCCATGACGCGACTCTTCGGCACGGACGGGGTCCGGGGCCTGGCGAACGCCTCCTTGACGGCGGAGCTGGCCCTGGACCTGTCCGTCTGTGCAGCACATGTCCTGGCCGACCGCGGCGAGTTCGAGGGGCACCGTCCCCTCGCCGTGGTGGGTCGCGACACGCGCATCTCCGGGCAGTTCCTCGAGGCCGCCGTCGTGGCCGGCCTCGCGTCGGCGGGCGTCGACGTACTGCTACTGGGGGTGCTGCCGACGCCGGGCGTCGCCTACATGACCGAGCGGCTCGGCGCCGACCTGGGCGTGATGCTCTCGGCGTCCCACAACCCGATGCCCGACAACGGCATCAAGTTCCTCGCCCGTGGCGGCCACAAGCTCGACGACGCGATCGAGATCGCGATCGAGCGGCGCATGGGTGAGCCGTGGGAGCGGCCCACCGGCGGTGCGGTCGGACGGGTGCGCACCTACGACTCCGCGGTGGAGGAGTACGCCGCCCACCTCGAGAGCACGATCACCCACCCGCTGGTGGGGCTCAAGGTCGTCCTCGACTGCGCGGAGGGCGCCGCCCACGCCGCCGGCCCGCGGGCCCTCGAGGACGCCGGCGCGACGGTCATCGCGATCCACGCCGACCCCGACGGCCTCAACATCAACGACAACTGCGGGTCGACCCACATGGAGTCGCTCCAGGCGGCCGTCCTCGAGCACGGCGCCCACGCCGGCTTCGCCCTCGACGGCGACGCCGACCGCTGCCTGGCCGTCGACGCCGAGGGCAACCTCGTCGACGGCGACCAGATCCTCGCGATCCTGTCGTTGTCGCTGCTCGAGCAGGGCCGGCTGGCCAAGGACACCGTCGTCGCGACGGTGATGAGCAACCTCGGCTTCGTCCAGGCCATGCGCGCCAACAACGTCGGCGTACGCCAGACCAAGGTGGGCGACCGCTACGTCCTCGAGGCGATGAAGGTCTCCGGCTACTCCCTCGGCGGCGAGCAGTCCGGGCACGTCATCCTCACCGACCACGCCACCACCGGCGACGGCATCCTCACCACGCTGCACGTGATGGAGCGGATGGCCACCACCGGCAAGTCCCTCGCCGAGCTGGCGTCGGTGATGACCCGCCTGCCCCAGGTGCTGCTCAACGTCTCCGGCGTCGACAAGACGCGCGCCGACGAGGACGCCGTGCTGGCGGCCGCCGTCGCCGAGGAGGAGGCCGTGCTGGGGGAGCGGGGCCGCATCCTGCTGCGCCCCTCGGGCACCGAGCCCATCGTGCGCGTGATGGTCGAGGCGCCCACCCAGGACGAGGCCCACGGCGTCGCCACCCGGCTCGCCGACGTGGTCGAGCGCCAGCTCGCCCTGTAGCGGGGTACCCCCCTCGACGGCGCGCACGTCGTTAAGCGCATGACCCGCGCCGTCGCGCGAGGCTACGGTCACCGGCGTGGCCGTCGACATCGAGCAGCTCAACCCGCGCAACGAGGCGGCGCTCCGCGCCTGGTGGGAGGTCGGCCACGCCGCCACCGCCGACCGGCCCGGCAAGCCGTGGCCGGTCTGGGAGCAGAGCCGGGTCGCGCTGCCGGCCGACAATCCCGAGCGTGGGATCACGCTGCTCGGCGCGATCGACGGCCGGGAGATGGTCGGTGCGGGGCTGCTCACGCGCTCGCTCAAGGACAACCTCCACTCGGCGATGGCCTTCGCCTTCACCCGTCCCGACCGCACCCGCGAGGGGATCGGCCGCCGGCTGGTCGAGGAGCTCGAGCTCGTCGCCGCCGGTGACGGGCGCACGACGATCCAGAGCGAGGCCTACCTCCCGCCCGGTGGGTCCGCCGTTCCGGAGGAGTTCGCCCGGACCATGGGCTACGACGTCGCGAGCCGCGAGTCCATCAAGGAGCTCGCGCTCTCCGACTACCTCGGGCGCCGTGCTGCCCTCGCGGCCTCGGCGCGGGTGCCTGACGGCTACCGGATCCTCACCTTCGACACCGTCTGCCCCGACGAGCACGTCGAGTCGTTCGGCCGGCTCCTCGGGATGCTGATGAGCGAGGTGCCGCTCGGCGAGCTCGACCTCCAGTCCTCGGAGTGGAGCGTCCACCGGATCCGGGCCGCCGAGCAGCGCCAGGTCGACATCGGCCGGCACGTGCACACCGCGATGGCGATCGCCCCCGACGGGGCCGTCGCCGGCGTCTCCGACGTACGCGTCGACGACACCGACACCGTCGCGGGCCAGGTGGGCATCACGATCGTCGACCCGGCGCACCGCGGCAGGCGGCTCGGCCTCGCCCTCAAGCTCGCCACCCACGACCTCGCGGCGGCGACGTACCCCGACCTCGCCACCGTCGACACCTCGAACGCGGAGGTCAACAGCTGGATGAACGCCGTCAACGAGGCGCTGGGCTACCGCACCATCGAGACGCTGCTGGAGCTGCAGAAGAAGCTCTGATCCCGAGAGCGTGCCGCCGCCGGCCGGCCCCCCGCCCACCCGGCGTACGTCATGGGCGGTGGCTGTCCGCGTGACCGCCCGCCATGACGTCCCCGGCGTACGTCATGGGCGGTGGCTGCGCGACCGACCACCCGCCATGACGGTCGTCCCGCGCCCGGCCAGCGGGCAGCGGCGCGGAGCGGCCCACCCATCGTCCACCGACGGCGCCCGACGGCCTCTGTGCACAGGCGGCGGCGCCCATGGCTGCAGCACGTCCCCGAGCGGCCACACGCTCGGGCCATGGGGCAACGCAGGCGCAAGCGCCACACAGTGACACAGCGGGACCGGATCCTGGCGCAGCTGAGGAAGACCGCTGCGGTCCAGGGCGGCGTGATCTCACGTGCCCAGGCCTATGCGGCCGGGCTGACACGCGGGGAGGTGCGGGCGCAGATCCGGGCCGAACGGTGGCAGCGGGTGTGGAGCCGGTCGATCTGCCTCCACACCGGCCCCGTCTCCGCGCTCGGGCGGCGCTGGGCGGCCGTCTTCGAGGGCGGGAGTCGAGGCATGCTCGACGGTGAGTCCTCGCTGATCGCCTCGGGACTCGAGCACTACGAGTCAACCGCCCACCGGGTGTCGGTCCCGCGCGGAGTGAAGCCGCTGAGGGGGCTCGGGCTCGACATCCGCCGCACGCGGCGGTGGTCGGAGGACGACCTGGCGCCCTCGGGCGTCCCGCGCACGCGCGTGCCTGTCGCAGCCGTCAGGGCAGCCATGTGGGCGCGGAGCGACAAGCAGGCCGCGCTGCTCCTGACGATGCCCGTCCAACAGGGCATGACGACCGCCGAGAAGCTGGGCGAGGCCTTGCTCGCCGTGAAGCGTGATCGCAGCTCCCCCCTGATGCACAGCGTCGTCCTCGACCTGCTCGGTGGCGCGCGGTCGCTGGGCGAGCTCGACTTCGCTGGTGAGTGCCGTCAGCGGGGCCTTCCCGAGCCGGACCGTCAATCCGTGCGCAAGGGTCGCGACGGGCGCTACTACCTCGACGTCCGCTGGGCCGACCACCGCGTGGTCGTCGAGGTCGACGGCATCTACCACACCTGGGCGGACACAGTGGTGCCCGATGCACTGCGGCAGAACGAGGTCAGCCTCGAGGACGCCGTCGTCCTGAGGCTGCCGCTCCTCGGGCTCCGGATCGCGGCGGACGACTTCTTCGACCAGATCGAGCGAGCACTGCGTGCCGGAGGCTGGCTCCGAGCCGCCTGATCCATGGACGTCATGGCTGGTGGCGACCCGGGCGACCACCGACCATGACGCTGGCGGCCGACGTCATGGGGAGTGGCGGCCCGGAGGACCACCAGCCATGACGTCGTCGGAGGGCTGTGGCTCAGAGCTTGCGCAGCCGGACGTACCTCACGGAGTGGTCGGCGTCCTTGCGGAGCACGAGGTTGGCGCGCGAGCGGGTGGGGGCGACGTTCTGGACGAGGTTGGGCTCGTTGATGGAGTCCCAGATCCTGGTCGCCTCGTCGACGGCCTCGTCGTGGGAGAGCGCGGCGTACTTGCGGAAGTAGGACGCCGGGTCGCGGAAGGCGGTCTCGCGCAGCCGCAGGAACCGGTCGACGTACCAGCGCTTGATGTCGGTGAGGGCAGCGTCGACGTAGACGGAGAAGTCGAAGAAGTCGCTGACCGCGAGGCCCGTGCGACCGTCGTCGCGCACCCGCGCCGGCTGGAGGACGTTGAGGCCCTCGACGATGACGATGTCGGGCCGCTTCACGACCACCTTCTCGCCGGGGACGACGTCGTAGACGAGGTGGGAGTAGATCGGCGCCTCGACCTCGTCCTTGCCGGACTTGATGTCGACGACGAACTTGAGCAGCGCCTTGCGGTCGTAGGACTCCGGGAAGCCCTTGCGGTGCAGGATCCCGCGGCGCTCGAGCTCGGCGTTGGGCAGCAGGAACCCGTCGGTCGTCACGAGCGCGACGTTGGGGTGCTCGGGCCAGTGGGCGAGCATCTGCTGGAGCACGCGGGCCGTGGTCGACTTGCCGACCGCGACCGAGCCGGCGAGGCCGATCACGAAGGGCGTACGCGGTGGGGTGACGCGGTGCAGGAACTCCTCCTGCTCGCGGTGGAGGCGGGAGTTGGCCGCGACGTAGAGGCTGAGCAGGCGCGACAGCGGCAGGTAGACCTGCTCGATCTCCCGCAGGTCGAGCTGGTCGCCCAGGCCCCTCAGGCGGACGACCTCGTCCGGGGTGAGGACGGTCTCGGCCGAGCCGGCGAGCTCCGCCCAGGCCGCCCGCTCGAGCTCGACGTAGGGCGAGGACTCGTTGCCCGACGAGTTGCCGTTGGACGACGCCGGGACCTCGGACATGGGTGCGATTGTGGCACCGCGGCAGGGCGTGGGTGCGCAGCGGCCTGCCGATAGACTCCTCCCTCATGTGCGGAATCGTGGGTTATGTGGGGGCCAGGCCGGCCGAGGGCGTCGTCATCGAAGGGCTACGCCGGCTGGAGTACCGGGGCTACGACTCCGCGGGGATCGCCCTCATCGACTCCGGGTCGATCGTCACCGACAAGCGCGCCGGCAAGCTCGCCAACCTCGAGAAGGCCATCGCCGACTCACCGCTCCCGCCCGTCACGACCGGTATCGGCCACACGCGCTGGGCCACGCACGGCCCGCCGACCGACCGCAACGCCCACCCGCACCTCGGGCGGGCGCGCCGGGTGGCCCTGGTGCACAACGGCATCATCGAGAACTTCGCCGAGCTCCGCGGCCGCCTCGAGTCCGAGGGCGTGGAGATGGCCTCCGACACCGACACCGAGGTCGCGGCCCACCTGCTCGAGGAGCAGCTCGAGACCGGCGTCGACCTGACCGTCGCCATGCAGAACGTCTGCCGCGGCCTCGAGGGTGCCTTCACCCTCGTCGCGATCGACGCGCAAGACCCCGACCGCGTGGTCGCGGCCCGCCGCAACAGCCCGCTGGTGGTCGGCATCGGGGAGGGCGAGAACTTCCTCGGCTCCGACGTCGCCGCCTTCATCGAGCACACCCGCGAGGCGATGGAGCTCGACCAGGACCAGGTCGTCACCATCACCCGCGAGGGCGTCAGCGTCTCCGGCTTCGACGGGACCCCCGCAGAGGGCCGTCGCTACCACGTCGACTGGGACCTCTCCGCGGCGGAGAAGGACGGCCACGACTGGTTCATGCGCAAGGAGATCTTCGAGCAGCCGCGCGCGGTCGCCGACTCCCTGCTCGGACGCCGCGACACCGACGGCCTCCTCCAGCTCGACGAGATGCGCCTGTCCGACCAGGACCTGCGCGACATCGACAAGATCATCATCATCGCGGCGGGCACGTCGTTCTACGCCGGCATGGTCGCCAAGTACGCCATCGAGCACTGGTGCCGGATCCCGGTCGAGGTCGAGCTCGCCAGCGAGTTCCGCTACCGCGACCCGATCCTCACCGCCTCCACGCTGGTCGTCGCGATCAGCCAGTCGGGCGAGACGGCCGACACCCTCCAGGCGATCCGGCACGCGCGCGTGCAGCGGTCGAAGGTGCTGGCGATCTGCAACACCAACGGCTCGACGATCCCGCGCGAGTCCGACGGCGTCATCTACACCCACGCCGGTCCGGAGATCGGGGTCGCCTCGACGAAGGGCTTCCTCACCCAGCTGGTCGCCTGCTACCTCCTCGCGCTCTACTTCGCACAGGTCAAGGGCACCCGCTACGGCGACGAGATCGCCGAGGTGATGGACCAGCTCGAGGAGATGCCGGCGCACGTCGAGACCGTGCTCGCCAAGGCCGAGGAGGTCTACGCCCTCGCCCGCGACCACGTCGGCAGCCGCTCGGTGCTGTTCCTGGGCCGCCACGCCGGCTACCCGGTGGCGCTGGAGGGAGCGCTCAAGCTCAAGGAGATCGCCTACCTCCATGCCGAGGGCTTCGCCGCCGGTGAGCTCAAGCACGGTCCGATCGCGCTGGTCGAGGAGGGCCTGCCGATCCTGTGCGTGGTGCCCCCGCGCGGGCGCGACCAGCTGCACGACAAGATGATCAGCGGCATCCAGGAGGTGCGCGCCCGCGGTGCCCGCACCCTGTGCCTGGCCGAGGAGGGCGACACCACGATCGAGCCCTACGCCGACGTGCTGTTCACGCTGCCGAAGGTGCCCGTGCTGCTCCAGCCGCTGGTCGCGGTCGTCCCGCTGCAGCTGTTCGCGTGCGAGCTGGCCACCCAGCTCGGCCACGACGTCGACCAGCCGCGCAACCTCGCCAAGTCCGTCACGGTCGAGTAAGGGCCGGGGGAGCTCATGCCGATCATCGGCGTCGGGATCGACGTGGTCGACATCGACCGCTTCATGCAGTCCCTCGAGCGCACCCCCGCCCTGCGCGGACGGTTGTTCACCGACGCCGAGGCCTCGCGTCCGCCGGCGTCGCTGGCCGCCCGGTTCGCCGCCAAGGAGGCGATGGCCAAGGCGCTCGGCGCCCCGGTCGGGATGGGCTGGCACGACGCCGAGATCGTCTCGGAGGAGACCGGTCGCCCCCGCTTCGAGATCCGCGGCACCGTCGCCGCGCGGGCCGAGTCCCTGGGCGTCGCGCACGTCCACGTCTCGCTCTCCCACGACGCAGGGATCGCCTCGGCGGTCGTGGTCCTGGAGTCCTAGGCCATGCTGCGCGCCCACACCGTCGAGGACGTACGCCGTGCGGAGCAGGCCGCGATGGCCCGGCTGCCGGACGGCGCACTGATGCAGCGCGCGGCCGCCGGCCTGGCCGCCGCGGTGCTCGACCTGCTCGGTGGCGCCTACGGGAGGCGCGTGCTGCTGCTGGTCGGCCCTGGTGACAACGGCGGCGACGCGCTCTGGGCGGGCGCCCGGCTGGCCGGGCGCGGCGCCAGGGTCGAGGCGCTGCTGCTCGCCGACCGTGTGCACGAGGCCGGCCTGGCGGCGCTGCGCGCGGCAGGCGGCCGCGCGACCCACGACCTCGACGACCTCGACCCCGGCACCGACCTGCTGGTCGACGGCATCGTCGGGATCGGCGGCCGGCCCGGACTGCGCCCCGACGCCGCCGCGGCGCTCGACCGGTTCCACGGCGTGCCCGTGGTCGCGGTCGACGTGCCGTCCGGGGTCGACGTCGACACCGGGCAGGTCGACGGGCCGCACGTGGTCGCCGACCTCACCGTCACCTTCGGCACCCACAAGGTGGCCCACCTCGTGGATCCCGCCTCCCTCGCCAGCGGCGCCCTGCACCTCGTCGACCTCGGGCTGGACCCCTTCCTGGAGGGCGTCGCGCCCGCGGTCGAGGCGCTCCAGCCCGACGACGTACGAGCGCTGCTGCCGCACCCCGGCCGGGTCGTCCACAAGTACACCCGCGGCGTCGTCGGCGTACGAGCCGGCTCCGGCACGTATCCCGGTGCCGCGCTGCTGGCGGTCGCCGGCGCCGGCTCGGGGCTGGCCGGGATGGTGCGCTACGTCGGGCCCGAGGCGATCGCGGACACCGTCCGCACCGCCCACCCCGAGGTCGTCGGCGCGGGCCGTGTGCAGGCGTGGGTGGTCGGTCCCGGCGGGGGCGACGACGCCGCGAGCATGCTCGCCGACGCGCTCGCGGACGGCGTACCCGTCGTGGTCGACGCCGACGCGCTGCACCACGTGACCGCGCCCCTGCCCGGCTGCGTGCTCACCCCGCACGCGGGTGAGCTCGCGGCGATGATGGACGTGGAGCGCGTCGAGGTCGAGGCGCGGCCGCTCCACTTCGCGCGCGAGGCCGCGCGCCGATGGGATTGCGTCGTCCTGCTCAAGGGCCACCACACGCTCGTCGCGGACCCGACCGGCCGGGTCCGGGTGACCACCACCGGCGTGCCGTGGCTGGCCACGGCGGGCGCCGGCGACGTCCTCGCCGGGCTGATCGGTGCGCTCGTCGCGGCCGGGCTCGAGCCGTACGACGCAGCGTCGGTGGGGTCGTGGCTGCACGGGGCCGCCGCCACCGAGGCGGCGGCGGGTGGGCCGATCACCGCCACCCGTGTCGCGGCCCGGGTCCCACGCATCGCGCGCGAGACCCTGGCTGCCCCCGCACCACGGCCTTTGGGATGATCGGCCCATGACCGATCCCGTGCCGCATCGCGCCGAGATCGTGGTGGACGTGGCAGCCATCCGGCACAACGTGCGCATCCTCAAGGACCTCGTCACCGTGGACGGGCCGGTCCAGCTGATGGTGGTGGTCAAGGCCGACGGCTACGGGCACGGCATGGTCGAGGCGGGCGAGGCGGCCCGCGACGCCGGCGCCGACTGGCTCGGGGTCGCCACGATCGACGAGGCGCTCGCGCTGCGGGCCGCGGGGGACCGCGGGCCGCTGCTGTGCTGGCTGACCGCACCCGGCGACGACTTCGCGGCAGCGGTGGCGGCAGGCATCGAGGTCACGGCCTACACGCTCGCCGAGCTCGACGAGATCGCCGCCGTCGGACCGGCGCGGGTGCAGCTGAAGGTCGACACCGGCCTCTCCCGCGGGGGAGCCTCGCGGGCCGACTGGGAGGCGCTCTTCGCCGCGGCCGCTGCGCACGAGGCCGCGGGGCGGGTGCAGGTGACCGGCATCTGGTCGCACCTCGCGGCCAGCGACCAGCCCGCGCACCCGGCCAACGACGCCCAGGAGGCGGCGTTCCGGGAGGCGCTGCGGCTGGCGGACGCGGCCGGGCTCGACCCGGAGGTCACCCACCTGGCCAACTCGGCGGCCACCGTCCTGCGCCCGTCGGCCCACTTCGACCTGGTGCGGTGCGGCATCGCGTGCTACGGCCTCGACCCCGCTCCCGGAGTCACCCCGCGCCTGGGCCTGCGACCCGCGATGACGGTCCGGGCGCCCCTGCTGATGAGCAAGGCGTTGTCGGCCGGCGACGGGGTGTCCTACGGCCACACCTGGGTCGCCGACCACGACACCAGCGTGGGCGTCGTGCCCGTGGGCTATGCCGAGGGCATCTCGCGGGGGGCGGGCAACACCGCGTCGGTGTGGGTCGAGGACTCGCTGCGACCGATCCGCGGGCGGATGTGCATGGACCAGTTCGTCGTCGACCTGCACGGTGAGCTCCCGCCGCCCGGCACCGAGGTGGTGCTGTTCGGTCCCGGTGACGGCGGCGAGCCCACGGCTCAGGACTGGGCCGAGGCGATCGGCACCATCAACTACGAGGTCGTGACCCGGCTCGGCGGTCGGCTGTCGCGACGTCACGTCGACTCCGAGGAGCAGGACGACGACGAGAACGAGAACCCCGGAGGGACCACGCGTTGAGCATCAAGGGCCGCATCTTCGGCACGGTCGTCGGCGCGGCCGGCCTGGCCGCAGCAGCCGGCGCGGTCGGCATCGCCCGGCAGAACCGGGTCATCGGCAACCGCGTCGCGGGCGAGCACGTCGAGTTCGGCCAGCTGCACAGCGCGCCGCGGGTGGTCGTGGCCGACGACGCGGTGGACCTCTACGTCGAGGTCGACGAGCCGGACGACTTCGGGGGCCATGCCGCCACGGACGACGACCTCACCGTGGTCTTCGTCCACGGCTACTCCCTCAACCTCGACTGCTGGCACTTCCAGCGTGCCGCCTACCGCGGCCAGGTGCGCACCGTCTTCTACGACCAGCGCAGCCACGGCCGCTCGGCCCGCTCCAGCGAGGACCACTGCACGATCGAGCAGCTCGGCCACGACCTGCGCCGCGTCATCGAGGACACCGTGCCGGGCCGCTGCGTCGTCGTGGGCCACTCCATGGGCGGGATGAGCGTCATCTCGCTCGCCGAGCAGTATCCCGAGATGTTCGGCGAGAAGGTCGTCGGCGCGGCCCTGATCTCGACGACCGCCGGCGGGCTCGACCCGGGGCGCATCCTGTTCCCGATGCTGCCGCTGGGCCTGGGCGGGCGGTTCGTCGGACGCGCCGTGCGCACCCTCGACCGGGGCCACAAGGTCGTCGACCTCGCTCGGGGCCTGGGGCACGCGGTGGCCGACGTGGTCACCGACCGCTACGCGTTCGGCGACGACGTACCTGCCTCGCACGTCGAGTTCGTCTACTCGATGCTCAACGCCACGCCCTTCGCCGTGGTCGCGGACTTCTACCCGGCCTTCGCCACGCTCGACAAGTTCGAGCACCTCGAGCCCCTGGGCCGCGTCCCCACGTCGATCATCTGCGGCACCGAGGACAAGATCACCTCGGTCGGCCACAGCCGCAAGCTGCACAGCCGGATCCCCGGCTCGAGCCTGCTGGAGTGCGAGGGGGCCGGGCACATGGTGCTGCTCGAGCGCCACAAGCAGGTCACCGCCGAGCTGGACGACCTCATCTCCCTGGCCCAGGGCCATGGCCAGCGGGAGGCCCTGTGACCGTCGTCGTACGCCGGGTCGGCCCGGAGGCGGCCGCCGACGTGCTGGCCGTGGTGCAGGAGGCCTTCGGCGCGCGCCCGGTCCTCGACCCGCCCGCCGACGCCCTCGGCGAGGACCTCGGCTCCATCGCCCGGCTGCTCGGCGTGCGCGGCGGGCTGCTGGCGACCGTCGACGACGTGCCCGTCGGGTGCGTGGTCCTCGACGTCGAGCCCGACGCGCTGGTGCTGCGGCGCTTCGGGGTGGTCCCGTCGGCCCAGGGCACGGGCGTCGCGACCGCCCTGGTCGAGGCGGCCGTCGACACCGCCGTCGGCCGCTCCGCGGTGCGGGTCGTCGCCCGCGAGGAGCTGCCCGAGACGGTCGCCTTCTGGGAGCGTCACGACTTCGTCGAGACCGGCCGGCGCGGCCCCTACGTCGAGCTCGCGCTGTGGCTGGGCACGACCTTCGACGCCCCCGACGCCGAGACGATGCGCGCGCTGGGGGAGCGGCTCGGGGGCAGCCTCGTCGCCGGCGACCTCGTCGTCCTGACCGGTGAGCTCGGCGCCGGCAAGACCACCTTCACGCAGGGTCTCGGCACCGGGCTGCAGGTCCGCGGCGGCGTCACCTCGCCCACGTTCGTGATCGCCCGCGTGCACCCCTCCCTGGTCGGCGGGCCCGACCTCGTGCACGTCGACGCCTACCGCCTCGGTGGCCTCGACGAGCTCGACGACCTCGACCTCGACACCTCGCTCGACTCCGCCGTCACCGTCGTCGAGTGGGGCGCGGGGCTGGCCGAGGGCCTGGCCGACTCACGCCTCGAGGTGGTGATCGAGCGCGCCGTGGGCCACGCCCGGTCCGACGAGGAGCTCGACCCGCGCCGCGTTTCACTGCGCTGGGTCGTCGGACAGTAACCTCGACGCCGTGCTCCTCGCCTTCGACACCGCCACGCCGCTGGTGACCGTCGCCCTCCACGACGGGGAGCGCGTGGTGGTCGAGCACTCCTCCGACCAGCCGATGAAGCACGGCGAGCACCTGGCGCCGCTCATCGCGCGTTCCCTGGAGGACGCAGGGATCGTGCGGCAGGACCTCACCGCCATCGCCGTCGGCGTCGGGCCGGGGCCCTTCACCGGCCTGCGTGTCGGGGTCGTCACGGCCCGCACCCTCGGCTTCGTGCTGGACATCCCGGTCTACGGCGTCTGCTCGCTCGACGCGGTCGCGCTCGAGGTGGTCGGCACGGGCGCCACGCCCGGCAGCTTCCTCGTGGCCACCGACGCGCGCCGCAAGGAGGTCTACCTCGCCTCGTACGACGCCGACGGCCGCCGGCTGGAGGGACCCGTCGTCACCCGTCCCGCCGAGGTCGCCACGTCTGCTCCGGTCGCCGGAGCCGGTCCCGAGCTCTACCCCGACGCGTTCCCCACCTCGATCGCGCCGAACCGCCCGAGCGCCGGCTGGCTGGCCTCGGGAGTCACGGCCGAGCTCGTAGACTTGCTGGACCCAGAGCCCCTGTACCTGCGGCGTCCCGACGCGGTCGCCGGCGCACCCAGAAAGCCCGTCTCGTGATCCGTCCTGCCGTCCTGGCCGACCTGCCCGCCCTGATCGCGCTCGAGCGGGAGCTCTTCGGCGACGACGCGTGGACCGAGGTGCAGGTCCGCCAGGAGATCGAGGGTCCGGGCCGTCGCTTCGTGGTCGCTGACGACCTCTCCGGCTACGCCGTGACGATGACGGCCGGCGACATCGTCGACCTGCTGCGCATCGGCGTACGACCCGAGGCGCGGCGCAGCGGCCTCGCCTCGCGGCTGCTCGACGAGCTGCTCGTCGACACGGAGGACGCCTCCCGCATGCTGCTCGAGGTGAGCGTCTCCAACGCCGACGCCCTCGGCTTCTACGTCGCCCGCCAGTTCAGCGTCATCGACGTACGTCCGCACTACTACCGCGACGGGTCCGAGGCGCTCGTGATGTGTCGCTGGCTCCCCGGTGCGGCGCGGACGCAGACGGCCACGGCGCATGACTGACGAGCCCCTCGTCCTCGGCATCGAGACGTCCTGCGACGAGACCGGGGTCGGCATCGTCCGGGGCCACACCCTGCTGGCCGACACGGTGGCCAGCAGCGTCGAGGAGCACGCCCGGTTCGGCGGCGTCGTGCCGGAGGTCGCCAGCCGCGCCCACCTCGAGGCGATGGTGCCGACCATCCAGCGCGCCGCCGACACCGCGGGGATCGCGCTGAGCGACATCGATGCGGTGGCCGTCACCAGCGGCCCCGGCCTGGCCGGGGCGCTGCTCGTCGGCGTCGCCAGCGCCAAGGCGCTCGCGCTCGGCCTCGGCAAGCCGATCTACGGCGTGAACCACCTCGCGGCGCACGTCGCCGTCGACCAGCTCGAGCACGGCCCGCTGCCGGAGCCGTGCCTGGCGCTCCTGGTCTCCGGCGGCCACTCGAGCCTGCTGGAGGTCGCCGACGTGACAGTCGGGGTCGAGCCGATGGGCGCGACCATCGACGACGCTGCGGGGGAGGCCTTCGACAAGGTCGCTCGCCTGCTGGGCCTGCCCTTCCCGGGCGGTCCGCACATCGACAGGGCGGCGCGCAGCGGCAACAGCGTGGCGATCGACTTCCCGCGGGGGCTCTCCAGCCGCCGCGACCTCGAGCGGCACCGCTTCGACTTCTCCTTCTCCGGCCTCAAGACCGCCGTGGCGCGGTGGGTGGAGGCCCAGCAGCGTGAGGGCGCCACGATCGACGTCGCCGACGTGGCCGCGTCCTTCCAGGAGGCGGTCTGCGACGTGCTGACCCGCAAGGCGATCGATGCCGCGTCCAGCCGCGGCATCGAGGACATCCTCATCGGCGGCGGCGTCGCGGCCAACAGCCGGCTGCGGGCGATGGCGGAGGAGCGTGCCGCCGACCACGGCATCCGGGTCCGGGTCCCGCGTCCGGGACTGTGCACCGACAACGGCGCCATGGTCGCCGCGCTCGGCGCCGAGCTCGTCGCGCGCGGACGTATGCCCTCGCTCCTCGACCTGCCGGCGGACTCGTCCCAGCCGATCACGACCGTCGTCGCCTGACCCGGACATGACGAGGTCCCCGCCCGAGAGCGGGGACCTGCATCACGACGACCCCGACCGGGGTGTGGCCTCAGTCGAGGACGCCGGGTGCGACGTCGTCGTCGCCGAGCCAGTCCTGGTCGTAGACCAGGCTGTCGCGATCGGTCGTCTTGTCACGCTCGCCCTTGCGGCCGCCACGACCGCCGGCTGCGCCGGTGCCCGAGCCGCGGGCGCCGCTCGCGCCGCGACCGCCCGAGCGCGAGCCGGAGGTCGAACCCGAGGCCGCGCCGCGGCTCCCGGCCCCGCCCCGTCCGGCGGTGGAGCCCGCCGACCCGGCGCTGCGGGAGGCGGAGGTGCCCGACGTCGCACTGCGTGCCGAGGGGGAGGAGCCGGCCGAGCGGGAGAGGGCGCCGGCACTGCCGGAGCGCCCGGTGGAGCCGATGGCCCGCGCAGGGGCGGAGCCGGCGGAGGAGGAGACCGCGCCCGGTCGCACCGCGCCCGCCAGGCCGCCCGCGCCCCCTGCGGCCCCAGCCGCGCCGAGGGCGGCGGCCGTGCTGCCGGAGGTGCCACCGGTGGTGGCGGGAGAGGAGACCTGCGGGCCTGTGGGCTGGTAGGTGACACCGCTCTGCGTGGTGCCGGCCACCGTCGTGGTCCCGGTCTCCGTGACGTGGGTGACGTGGGTCGGGTGGGTGACGTGCGTCGTGGTCGGGTCGGTCGTCGCCGGGGGCTCGAAGCCCGTGCACGTGATGACGACCGGGTTGCTGACCTCCTTGACGCCGTCGCGTCCGCCGCGCCCACCGTCCTGGGGGTCCCAGCGCACACCCGTGGTGGTGTCCTTGTCGTCGCCACCGCCGGCCCCGCCGCCGGTGGGGATGGGAGCCTGGGTGCCCGGGAGGTAGGGACCGTCCGGGCCGGGCGGACCGTCCGGGCCGGACGGCGGCGGCTCGGTCGGGTCCTGCTGGCCGTGGATCGCCTGCATCGGCGGGATGGCCGCGATGAAGGAGGCGTCCATCTCCTTGGTGAGGGCGAGGGCCTTGGCCTCCTGCTTGTCGTACTCGGACTGCCAGGCGTTGCGCTGCTGCTGCCGGGCGGCCGAGGCGGCCGCCTGGGCCGCGATCTCCTCGTCCGACGGCGGGACGCCGGGCGAGCCGGGAGGCGCCTGGTAGGCCGGGGGCTTCTCGCCCAGGTCGGCCATCGCGTCGCGGGCTTCACGGGTGTCGGAGACCTGCTGACCGACCACGACGAGGGCCTGTCCGGCCTCGCGCAGCTGCTCGGACTTGAGGCGCATCGAGGCCGACGACTCCTCCATGCCGGCGCGCATGGCCGGACCAGTGAGGGTCTGCTCGCCGATGCGGAGCTCTGCCTGCTGGGCCGCCTGCTGGAGGGCGTCGCTCAGCGTCTGCAGCTCCTGGGCCTTGCGCTTCCAGTCATGACCCGCGCCCTGGATGACACCTCCGGCGGCAGAGTCGAGGTAGCGGTCGAGGACGAGGCGGTGGGGTCCCTTGGTCATGGCTCAGTCCTGGCTCTCGGTCGGCAGCGTGCACTGGCTCGAGCTGAAGTCGGGAGCCGCGACGCAGTCGGTGGAGGCCTGGAACAGGTTCATCGTCGCGACGGTCTGCTCGGTCGTGGCCTGCATGTCCTTGCTGAACTGCTCGACGGAGGTGCTCATGCCGCGCAGGCCCGCAATCATGCGGTTGAGCTCGTCGGCCACGGCCTCGTGGGCCATCTGGACGTTGGTGGCGAGGCGGTAGCCACCGGTGTAGGAGTCACCGAACGACGTGCCGTGCACGGCGGCGATCGGGTTGGCCGCGAGCCCCTCGGCGGCCTTGTCGAAGGAGAACAGCAGGGACGAGATGGTCTCCGGGTCGATGTTGAGGCCCACCATCGTCTGGTTGAGCAGCTCTCGGTCTTCAAGCGGCAGCATGGTCTGTCCTTTCCCCCTGATCACAGAACCAAAACCACCTTAGGTCGAGGATCTGCCGCCGTCACCATCCGAGCCGGTGGCTAGGCTCGCGCCATGACTTCTCGGGGAGCTCGTCAGCGCTGGATCGTGTCGTGCCTGGGCGTGGGGGTGCTCGCCCTCACCGCCGGGTGCCAGTCCTCCTCGGGCCGGGCGGGCGACGAGCCGGCGGACGCCGCGACGTCCTCCACGTCCTCCCCGACGCCGACGCCCGAGCCCACCCCGGAGACGCCGACCGTCGAGCCGGCTGACGGCGTGCTCATCAAGGTGCCCGGCGCCTCGATGCGTGCCCTGCCGACCTACAAGCGGGTCGCGGACTACGGCATCGTCCAGGGCTACAACGACGAGAACAGCGCGCTGTCCCTCTCGCCCAACCTCACCCGGGCGAAGTCGCTCGACGCGTACGCCAGGGAGTGGGCGCGCGCCCACGGCGGGCCGAAGCGGATGAAGCGGGAGGACGACGTGGTCGTCGGCGGGCAGTACAACGCCTGGCACCTCATCGACCAGCAGGACCCGACCGAGGTGTCCCACTACTACGGCGTGATGTTCCTCGACAGCGCCTGGCTGATCAACATCGCGATCTACACCGGCGACAGCTGGAACCTGAGCGAGGAGGAGGGCCAGCAGGTGATCGACAGCCTGCTGGCCTCCTTCAAGACCGACCTGGACTGACCCGTCTCCGGCTAGCTGGGCACCGCGACCTTCAGCCCGGAGGCGCCTGCGCTGGGGATGCCGATGCGCTGCACCGAGCCGTCCATCCCGAGCCGCATGATGTGGTAGTCGTCGTCCGCGACGAACATCCTGACGACGAGCGCCTCGTCGCCCTCCCAGGCCACCTGGCTCCAGAACCCGCCGACCGTGCGGCGGGGGACGACGGCCTCGAAGTCGACGACCTCCTCGCCGGTGGCCGCGTCGAGCAGCGTGATGCGGGGTGAGCCGTTGCCGTCGGCCATCGGGTCGGTGCCGACGACGTACCGCCCGGTCGGGCTGAAGGGCCCGAGGCGGTGGTCGCAGGTCTCCCAGGCCGGGGTGCCGGTCCGCGCCAGCCCGTCCACGACCGCTGAGCAGGCGCGGCCCGGTGTGGACTCGGTGAGGCCGGCCACCACGCCGGTGGCGGGCGAGGCCGCGTCGACCTGCAGGAGGCCGGGCACCTCGACCGGCTCGTCACCGCCGGCGGTGTACGTCGTCGTGGAGGTCGAGTCGTCGTACGCCCGCACCACCACCTCGTCCTCGGCGACGAACCCGACGGGTACGACGATGTGGTCCTGCGGGGCCGGCGGGAACTTCGTGTAGACCCAGCCCGCACCACCGGACGGGTCGGCGAGGACGACCTGCCACTGCGACCCGGTGTACTCCGACCAGGCGATCCGCTGCCCGTCCGGGCTCACGACCAGCCCACCGGTGGGGCCGCCGCTGTCCTCCACGGCGAGGTCGGCGTCCAGGAACTGCAGCGTGCCGGTGCCCTCGTCCATCGTCACGCCGACCCAGCCGTCCAGGTAGGGCGTCAGCGTGTCGAAGACCGTCGGCAGGTCGAGCGTCCTGTCCGGCGTGATGAGGCTGGGGCCGTCGACGTCCAGGAGCGGGACGTCGACCGAGTCGACGACCTCGGCGCTGCGCGGGTCGACCAGCACGGTGCCGGACGCCCGGGGGGTGGGGGGCTCGGTGGCAGGCGGGACCTCGCTGCGCTGCGCCGGGCCGGTGAGCGTGAGCCCGACGGGCACGGCGATCGCGAGGACGGCCGCGACGGCGGCACCGGCGGCGACCGTGCGGCGGCGCTGGATCCGCCGGGCGCGCTGCCGGACGTCGGTCACGGTGAGGGGCGAGTGCTGGATCGGGTCGACCCTGCGGTGCAGGGCGTCCTGGACCTGGTCCTCGAGGGGAGTCTGGTTCATCGCGCGTCTCCGGGGTCGTGGGGGTTGAGCCCATCCGGGTTGAGGGAGTGGGGGGCACGGGCGCGGAGGCCCGCGAGGGCACGGCTGGCCTGCGACTTGACGGTGCCGACGGAGATGCCGAGCACGTCGGCGATCTCGGCCTCGCTGAGCTGCTCGTAGTAGCGCAGCACGATCACCGAGCGCTGCTTCGGCGGGAGCGTCTGGACGAACGCCCACAGTGCGCCGCCGACACCGTCGTCGTACGTGTCGTGGATCCCGGTGTCGGGCATCGTGTCGGTGGTGTGCTCGCGGCGCTTCCAGGCCCGGCGCCACAACGAGTTGTGCTCGTTGACCATGATCCGGCGGACGTAGCCGTCGATCGCCCCGCGGTCCCGGATCTTGTCCCACGACAGGTAGAGCTTGGCGAAGGCGTTCTGGAGCAGGTCCTCTGCGCCGGCGTGGTCGCCGGCGAGGAGGTAGGCGGTCCGGTAGAGCGCGGGCTGGCGCGCGGACATGTACGCCGAGAAGTCGGCGTCCTTGTCCGTCCGGCTGTCCTGCGAGCCCATGGAGCCGAGTGTCGTGGTCACCATCCACCCCCGTTCGCATGTGTGTGGTGTGTCGGCGTGCGGTTCTGGGATGAGGACGCGGTCTCGGGCTCCGGGGTTGCATCTGTTTGGTCCGCATTGCAAGGCTCGCGGCGACACGTCGGACACAGGAGGCACGGATGCAGCAGGTCAAGGCCGTCGTCGCGCTCGCCAAGGGCGAGCCGGTGCAGCTCACGACGATCAACGTCCCCGACCCCGGGCCGGGGGAGGCGGTCGTGGAGGTGCAGGCCTGCGGGGTGTGCCACACCGACCTGCACTACCGCGAGGGCGGGATCAACGACGACTTCCCGTTCCTGCTGGGCCACGAGGCAGCCGGCGTGGTCGAGGCCGTCGGCCCGGACGTGACCGGGCTCGAGCCGGGCGACTTCGTGGTGCTCAACTGGCGTGCGGTGTGCGGCAGCTGCCGGGCGTGCGACCGGGGCGAGCCGTGGTACTGCTTCGCCACCCGCAACGCCACCCAGAAGATGACCCTCGCGGAGGGCGAGCTGGCCGGCACCGAGCTCTCCCCGGCCCTCGGCATCGGAGCCTTCGCCGAGAAGACGCTCGTCGCCGCAGGGCAGTGCACCAAGGTCGACCCGTCGGCGCGGGCCGCCGCCGTGGGCCTGCTGGGCTGCGGGGTGATGGCCGGTCTGGGTGCGGCGATCAACACCGGCAACGTCCGCCGCGGCTCGACGGTCGCCGTCATCGGGTGCGGCGGCGTCGGCGCCGCTGCGATCGCCGGTGCGGCGCTGGCCGGGGCGTCGCGGATCATCGCGGTCGACATCGACGACCACAAGCTCGAGCTGGCGCGCTCGATGGGCGCCACCCACACGGTGAACTCCCAGGAGACCGACCCGGTCGCCGCGATCCGTGAGCTGACCCCGCCGCGGGACGGCACCGGCCACGAAGGCGGCGCCGACGTGGTGATCGACGCGGTCGGTCGACCCGAGACGTGGAAGCAGGCGTTCTACGCCCGCGACCTGGCCGGCACCGTCGTGCTGGTGGGCGTGCCCACCCCGGACATGAAGGTCCCCGACATCCCGCTCATCGACGTCTTCGGTCGGGGTGGCTCGCTCAAGTCGTCCTGGTACGGCGACTGCCTGCCCTCGCGCGACTTCCCCATGCTGGTCGACCTCTACCAGCAGGGCCGGCTGGACCTCGACGCCTTCGTGAGCGAGGAGATCGGCCTCGGCGACGTCGAGGCAGCCTTCGGGAAGATGCACCACGCCCCCGACGGGCAGAGCGTGCTGCGCTCGGTGGTGGTCCTGTGAGCGTGCGCGTCGATCATGCCGTGGTGTCCGGCACGTTCTCCCTCGACGGCGAGACCCACGAGGTCGACAACAACGTCTGGGTGATCGGCGACGACGAGCAGTGCATCGTCATCGACGCCCCGCACGACGTCGACGCGATCCTCGAGGTCGTGGCCGGCCGGGCGGTGAAGGCGATCGTGTGCACGCACGCCCACGACGACCACGTCCGCGTCGCGCCGGCGCTGCGCGTCGCCACCGGGGCGCCGATCCTGCTCCACCCCGACGACAAGCCGTTGTGGGAGCTCACCCACGGCGGTGACGAGCCCGGGGCAGAGCTGTGGGACGTGGACCTGTCCGACGGGCAGACGCTGACCATCGGCGGGGCGGCCGTGACGGTGATCCACACGCCCGGGCACGCGCCCGGTGCCGTCTGCCTCTACGTCCACGACCTGGGCTGCGTCTTCACCGGCGACACCCTCTTCGAAGGAGGTCCCGGGGCGACGGGCCGGTCCTACAGCGACTCCGACCTGATCGTGCGCTCGATCCGGTCCCGCCTGTTCGACCTGCCCGACGAGACGGTCGTGCACACCGGGCACGGACCCGACACCACGATCGGGGCCGAGAAGGCCAACGTCTGACCTCCCGGCGCGCACCTGTGGCCGGTGCGTGCCTCAGGCGGACAGCCAGTCGAGAGGGGGCGGCGGTGCCGGCGGCCGTGGGCGGTTGGCCAAGGCCAGACGGTGTCGCTCCTCCCTCACCTCGTCGAGGTGGAAGGCCTCTGCGACCAGCTGGTGTCGCGACGGGTGGTCGACGGGGGTGCCGTACACCCTGCGGAGGATGTGTCTCCAGCCGCGACGGCGGTACCGCACCGACGGCAACTCCCACCTCCTCGACCGCGCCCGCCACCGGGCGTCCATCCCCGTCATCATGGCGTCGCGCGGCACCCACCACCCGGTGACCTCCAGGTCGACGTGTGCCGGGTAGCGACGCCGGGCCCGGTCGCGCGCGCCGTCGTCGCGCATCGGCTCCACCTCCTCACCGGTCTCCCGGTCGTGGAGGGCGACCCGCAGCCTCGCCAGCCGCAGCATCTCCACCAGCATCGCCGTGCGCGGGCTCGTACGCCGGGTCTCCCACCTCGCCACCTGCGACTGCGAGATCCCGAGGATGGCTGCCAGCCCGCGCTGGGAGACGTCGAGCATCCGTCGGATGCGGCGCACGAGCCCGGGGACCTCACCGTCGAACGGACCCAGCAGGTAGTACTCCACCTCCGCCTCGGTCCAGTCCGCCATCTCCTCCGGATCGACCTTCGTCCGCGTGATAGTCATGCCCTGCCCCCGTCTCGATCGATGTCGTGCGTCGATCCCACCCGACGCCACCGACAATCCGGCACCCTCCTCCACAGCCCTGCTGTGTCGCAGGTCCGGCCGTGCCGAGCGCCCACCCCTTCCGACACTGGCAGCTGAGTCGCCCAGCGACTCAGCGCCCAGCGTCGACGAGGAGGTGTCCGAAGGGCCTGCTTGGGGCGTGAGTCGCTCAGCGACTCAGGTGCCAGTGCAGGCGGCGGGGAGGCGGCGGGCGCCTTTCCCCGGGGGCTGAGCGGCGGGGCCCGCGCACGTATCCGGAGGCGAGGCGGCTGGAGCGGGGATAGCGTCAGGGGATGAGCAGCGAGCAGTTCGTGCCTGAGGACTTCGAGCCGCCGCGGGCGCTGGAGACCGAGCGGTTCCGGCTCGAGCCGCTGGGGCCGGAGCACAACGAGTCCGACCTCGCGGCCTGGTCGTCGAGCATCGAGCACATCCGTGCCACGAAGGGCTACCCGGACGGCAGCTGGCCGCCGGCCGGAGGCATGTCCCCCGAGCAGAACCTGGCCGACCTGACCCGCCACGCGGCGGACTTCGAGGCGAGGAAGGGCTTCACGTTCACGGTCCTGGATCCGGGCAGTGACGAGGTCATCGGGTGCGTGTACCTCTACCCGAGCAGCGCTCCCGAGCACGACGTGGAGGTGCAGTCGTGGGTCACTGCAGGCCGCGCCGAGCTGGACGGTCCGCTCGCCGATGCGGTCGCTGCCTGGCTGGTGGACGAGTGGCCGTGGGAGCGCCCGGACCGCCACGGACGGTGACTCGCGGCGGTTGAGGTGAGCGGCTCGCACCGTGCCACGATGGCCGGATGCGGACGAGGTTGACGACGCGATGGCGTTCCCAGGGTGTGGCGCTGGTGGCGGCTCTCGCGCTGGTGACCTCGCTGGGCGCCTGCGACAGCGGCGCAGACCGACGGGACGGGCAGGCCGGGGACAAGCCTGCCGCCGGCGACACCGGCGCGAGCGCCACGCCGACCGCGCCGCCGAGTCCCTCGGAGCAGCTTGGGCTGGCGGACGGATGGGGTCCTGACCGCGCCGAGCTGGACCGCGCCGCCCGCAGCGTGGGTCGGATGAGGCTGCCCGACTTGGCAGGTCAGGTGATCGTCGCCGAGTGGCGAGGGACCCTGCCACCGGTGAAGCTGGTGCGCGACCTCCACCTCGGCGGTGTCATCGCCTTCGACTCCAACGTCGCCTCCGCGGCCCAGATCGCGGCCGTCAACCGCACGCTGACCCGGAAGGCGGCCCGACGGTGGCCGCTGTTCCTCGGGGTCGACCAGGAAGGTGGCGTGGTCGAGCGGATGCGCGGCGCCGCGACCCGGTTCCCGACCTTCATGAGCGCCGGGGCTGCCGGCGACGTCGCGCTGACCCAGCAGGCGTACGCCGCCAGCGGTGCCGAGCTGCGCGGCCTCGGCTTCACCGTCGACTTCGCGCCCGACGCCGACGTCACGTCGGGCCCCGGTGACCCCACCATAGGGTCGCGCGCCGCGTCCTCGAGGCCCGCGGACGTGGCCGAGCACGTGGTCGCCGCCGCCCAGGGGTTCGCCGAGGCGGGCGTCCTGCCGGTCGTCAAGCACTTCCCGGGCCACGGCTCGGTGCCTGCAGACAGCCACCTGACCCTGCCGGTGCAGTCCAAGTCGCGCGACGAGCTGGACGCCTCCGACCTCGTGCCGTTCCGCGCTGCCGTGGCGGCCGGGCTGCCCGCGGTGATGGTGGGCCACCTCGACGTGCGAGCGCTGGACCCCCGGGTGCCCGCATCCCTGTCCCGCGCGGTCGTGACCGGCCTCCTGCGCGACGAGCTGGGCTTCGGCGGGCTGGTGGTGACCGACTCCCTGGCGATGGCCGGTGTCACCCGCGGCCGCGACCCGGGACGTACGGCGGTGCTGGCGATCCGCGCCGGCAACGACGTGCTGCTGATGCCGCCCTCGCCCGCCACGGCGCGGGCCGCGCTCGTGCGGGCCGTGCGGACCGGCACCCTGCCGCGGCGACGGCTGGAGCAGTCAGCCGCGCGGCAGATCGCGCTGCTCACCCACCTCGCAGGTGGGAAGGGCACCGGAGTGGGTGCTGCCCGCCGGGCGTCAGGCCGGCTGTCCGCCGCGGCCATCACCGTCACCGACGGTGCGTGCTCGGGCCGGCTGGTCGGCGACGCGGTGCACGCCTACGGCGACCCCGGTGCGGTCGAGGTCTTCGCGGCCGCTGCCACGCGAGCCGGCATCACCGTCCTCCTGCGGCGCTCCCCGCCGGCAGAGCTCACCGACGCGAAGCCGAGGCCTGAACGGCGCAAGAAGGAGAAGAAGCGCGCCTACCAAAAGCGGCAGCGCGCCTGGACCAAGGCCGAGGCGGCACGCGTACGACGCCTCGACGCCTGGACCGCGCGCGAGGACGCGCGACTGGCGGCCGGCACGGCCATCGGGTTCAGCGGGTTCCACGACGCACCCGTCGACGGCGCCATCGCCGTCGCCACGGACAGCCCGTGGGTGCTCGGACGAGTCAGCGCGCCGACCCGGATCGCGACCTACGGCGACACGCCGGGCGCGATGGAGGCGCTCGTCGACGTGCTGCTCGGCGAGGCACCGGCGCCGGGCCGGCTGCCCGTCAAGGTCGCCGGCGTCCGTCGCACCGGCTGCTAGGCAGGTCTCAGAAGGGCTCGACCAGCAGGGCGGTGCCCTGGCCCGCCGCCCGCGTCAGCACGAGGGTCGCCTCGTTGTCGCCCTTGAGGGCGAGCCGCTTGCGCAGCTCGTCGGGCACGACCTGCACGCCCCGCTTCTTGATCGTGAGCCGGCCGATCGCCCGCTCGTGCAGCGCGGCCTTGAGCTGCTTCTCGCGGTAGGGGAGGTGCTCCACGACGCGGTAGCCGCGGGCGAACGGCGTACGGAAGGAGTCGTCGCTGGTGACGTAGGCGATGTGGGGGTCGACGAGGCCGCCGTGGACGCCGGCCGCCACGGCGGTCACCAGGCCGGCGCGGATCACGGCACCGTCGGGCTCGTAGAGGAAGGCCCCGACCTCCCGCACGTCGGCGCCGGGGTCGTCCTCGTCGGTCAGGGTGGCGAGCCCGCGCTCGCTGATGACGGTGGCGCGGCGCTCGGTGGTGGACAGGCTCGGCGACCAGAGCACGGCCTCCTTGACCTCGCCCCCGTCGCTGACCCACTCCGCCTCGACACCGGCAGGCACGAGGTCGTGGCCGATCCCGGGGGCGACCTTGACGAGCGAGCGGCGGGTGAGCAGGTCGAGCACCCACGACCAGGGCGGGGTCCACCCCTCGACGTCGAAGACCCGGCCGCGGCCGCCGCGGCGAGCCGGGTCCGCGAACGCGGCGTCGAAGCCGCTCGTGTCGAGGGTCGTGGCGTCGCCCACGAGGACCGCCCCGGCCAGCCCGAGGGCCGCCAGGTTGGCCTCGGCCATCGCCACCCGGACCGGGTCCTGGTCGATCCCGGCTGCGACCAGCCCGGCACGGGAGAAGGCGAGCAGGTCGCCGCCGATGCTGCAGCCGAGGTCGACGACGCTGCCGCCGGGGATGGCGGCCGCCAGCCTGGCGGCGCGGTGGTCCGCGACGCGCGCGCGGGTGGCCTGCTCGAGCGCGTCGGGGGTGAAGAACATCAGCCTCGCGGGCTCGCCGAGCTTCGCGACGGCCTTCTCCCGCAGCTGGGCCTGGGTCGTCGCCGCGGCCGCCTTCTCGGCGTCGGGCTCGAGGCGGCGTACGACGCTCGCGACCCGCACCGGGTCGCCGGGGTGCTCGGCCCAGGCCTCGGTCGCGTGGGCGAGCAGGCGGGCGCCCTCGGGGGTCTGCAGCCAGGCGAGCGTCTCGATCTCCACGCGGGCATCCTGTCATCCCCTCCGCTAGCACTCGGTTGGGGAGAGTGCTAGCGTCTGTGCTGGCACTCTCGACCCGAGAATGCCAGCGCTCGTGACCTCGGTACGACCCCCGCGACGGCGTACCTCCCGGACACGGGCCCACGTCAGCCAAATCTCGTGCAAGAGAAAGTGGAGGTTGATCCGAAGTGTCGGTCAACATCAAGCCCCTCGAGGACCGCATCGTCGTCCAGACGCTCGAAGCCGAGCAGACCACCGCCTCCGGCCTGGTCATCCCGGACACCGCCAAGGAGAAGCCCCAGGAGGGCGAGGTCGTGGCGATCGGTCCCGGTCGCATCGACGACAACGGCAACCGCGTCCCGCTCGACGTCTCCGTGGGTGACAAGGTCATCTACAGCAAGTACGGCGGCACCGAGGTCAAGTACGCCGGCCAGGAGTACCTCATCCTCTCGGCCCGCGACATCCTCGCTGTCGTTTCCTGATTCCTCTCGCCCGGACGTCATACGGACGGGGCATCCGCTTGCCCGCTCCGCATGACGTCCGGGCGAACCCCTTTCACCCGTTCCTAGGAGCACACAGATGCCCAAGATCCTGGAGTTCGACGAGAACGCCCGCCGCGCCCTCGAGCGCGGCGTGGACGCCCTCGCCAACGCCGTCAAGGTGACGCTCGGCCCGAAGGGCCGCTACGTCGTCCTCGACAAGAAGTGGGGCGCCCCCACGATCACCAACGACGGCGTGACCGTGGCTCGCGAGATCGAGCTCGACGACCCGTTCGAGAACCTCGGTGCCCAGCTCACCAAGGAGGTGGCCACCAAGACCAACGACGTCGCCGGTGACGGCACCACCACCGCCACCGTGCTGGCCCAGGCCATGGTCCACGAGGGTCTGCGCGCGGTCGCGGCCGGCGCCAACCCGATGGGCCTCAAGCGCGGCATGGACGCCGCGGCCGAGGCGGTGGGCGACGCGCTGCGCGAGGCCGCCCGCGAGGTCGAGTCGCGCGAGGACATGGCGTCCGTCGCCACGATCTCCAGCCGCGACAGCCACATCGGCGACCTGCTCGCCGAGGCCTTCGACAAGGTCGGCAAGGACGGCGTGATCACGGTCGAGGAGTCCAACACCATGGGCACCGAGCTCGAGTTCACCGAGGGCATGCAGTTCGACAAGGGCTACATCTCGGCCTACTTCGTCACCGACCCGGAGTCGATGGAGGCCGTCCTGGACGACCCCTACATCCTCCTCCACCAGGGCAAGATCTCCTCGATCCAGGAGCTGCTCCCGGTGCTGGAGAAGGTCATCGGGACCGGCAAGCCGCTCTTCATCCTCGCCGAGGACGTCGACGGCGAGGCGCTCTCGACCCTGGTCGTCAACAAGATCCGCGGCACCTTCAACGTCGCCGCGGTCAAGGCCCCGGCCTTCGGTGACCGCCGCAAGGCGATGATGCAGGACATCGCGACGCTGACCGGTGGTCAGGTCGTCGCCCCCGAGGTCGGGCTCAAGCTCGACCAGGTGGGCCTCGAGGTCCTCGGCCAGGCGCGTCGCGTGGTGATCACCAAGGACCACACGACGATCGTGGACGGCGCCGGCGACAGCACCGCTGTCGAGGGTCGCGTCAACCAGATCAAGGCCGAGATCGAGAACACCGACTCCGACTGGGACCGCGAGAAGCTCCAGGAGCGCCTCGCCAAGCTCGCCGGCGGTGTCTGCGTGATCAAGGTCGGCGCGGCCACCGAGGTCGAGCTCAAGGAGAAGAAGCACCGCATCGAGGACGCCGTGTCCGCGACGCGTGCCGCGATCGAGGAGGGCATCGTCCCCGGCGGTGGCTCCGCGCTCATCCACGCCGTCTCGGTGCTCGACGACAACCTCGGCCTCACCGGCGACGAGGCTGCCGGCGTGCGCGTGGTCCGCAAGGCGGCCGACGAGCCGCTGCGCTGGATCGCCGAGAACGGTGGTGTGAACGGCTACGTCGTGACCGCCAAGGTGCGCGAGCTCGGCGTCGGCAACGGCTACAACGCCGCCACCGACACCTACGGCGACCTGGTCGCCGAGGGCGTCCTCGACCCGGTCAAGGTCACCCGCTCGGCGCTGGTCAACGCCACCTCCATCGCCGCGATGCTGCTCACGACCGAGACGCTGGTCGTGGACAAGCCCGAGGACGAGGAGCCCGCTGCGGCCGGCGGCCACGGGCACGGTCACGGTCACTGAGCCCAGCCACACCTGAGCACCACCCGCTGACCCGGCAGACCCGATCTGCCGGGTCAGTGGCATTTCAGCGGATGAGCTCGCCGAGGTGCATCTCGGCTCCCTTGCGGCCGAACGTCGCGTCCCGGTCGCCGGCGGGGGTGGTCCACATGAACTGGTCTCCCGGCGTCGGACCCCGCCCGACCGCCCACGAGGACATGGCGTCGCTGAGGCGGAGCAGCCGGCCCTCGTCGAAGTCGTAGAGGTAGGTCCCGCCCGTCGCGCGGCCGTAGGCCGTCATCGTCATGAAGTCGCCTCCTGCGACGAGGTCACCCCCCTCGACACCGTCGTCCTGCACGGTGACCACCTGCTCGCCCTCCGTGGTCACGACCTGGACCCGGTCGTCGCGCACGCCGTCCTCGTAGGTGCCGCAGTACTGCGACATCGCGATCCTGCCGCCGGCGGCGTCGAGGCCCAGCAGGTTGCACCGCTCGCCCAGCTTCGGGTCGAACGACGTCTCCGTCCCGGTCGCCAGGTCGCGCACGTGCACCCGGCCGGCCGCGCCGTTGGTGGAGTCGGTCCACACCAGCTGGTTGCCGTCGAAGGCGAAGTCACCGACCCGGAGCTCCTCGTCGCGGACGTCCGACGGGTCGGTCAAGGCCATCGACCACAGGGCCTTGACGTCGCCCTCGGCGTCGGCGTCCTCCGCGTCGCCGTCGGGTCCCGTCGGCCAGCCCCCCTCGGGGACGTCGCCGGGGTCGGTCATCACCGTGGCGTAGATGCGGCCGTCCGGTCCCATCCGCACAGTGGGGAAGTCGTCCTGGGCCGGCAGCGTCGGCCAGCTCACGCTGAACCAGGTCCCGCCGCCGCGGTCGTAGACGTCGACCGCCGGGCGCACCCTGCCGCCGTCGCCGTGGTCCAGGCGCATCAGCACGAGCTGCGCGGGACCGAGCGCGAGGGGGAAGGACTGCTGCCCGTCGCCGGGCCCTTGTGGGAGCCACCGCTTCTCGCCCGTCGCCGGGTCCATCAGGGCGTAGCGCTCGGTCCGGCGCGTCATCGACGGTCCCTCGCGGAACAGCACCAGCCCGTCGTCGGTCACCCCGTCGAAGTACTCGCCGTTGTCGCCGTCGAGGTCCTCGTTGGTGTACGACGTCAGCTCGCGGTAGTCGGTGCCCTCGACGGCCGGCCGGGCGTCGGTGAGCCGGACGGTCGGGCCCTCGGGGCGGGGCACGCCGGCCGCGACCAGGTCGGCGGGCGACGGGTCGAGCCACGTCACCGAGGCCAGGGCGATCGCGCCGGCAGCCAGCGCGGTGCCCCCGACGACGGACGCACGGCGCACCCGCACCCGTCGGCGGCCGTGGCGCAGCACGCCGGCCAGGTCCTGGCTCTCCTGGGGTGGGTGCCCGCTCGCGTCGCGCAGCAGGTCCCGCAGCTCGTTCACCATGAGGCGGCTCCTTCGGCCAGCTCGCCGAACGGCGAGTCCTCGAACATGGACCGGAGGGAGAACAGTGCGCGCGAGGTCTGGCTCTTGACGGTGCCCTCGGTGCACCCGAGGAGGGCGGCGGTCGCCTCGACCGACAGGTCCTCGAAGTACCTCAGCACCACGCAGGCCCGCTGGCGCGGGGGCAGCTGCGCGAGCGCGGCCATCAGGGCCGCCCGGGTGGCCACGGCCGTCGCGACGTCCTCGTCGGAGGCCAGGGTGGGGTCGGCCTCCTGCGGACGCTCGGTGCTCGACCGGCGACGGGCGTGGTCGAGGTAGGCGCTCACCACGGCCTTGCGCGCGTAGGCGAGCTCGCCGCCGTGGCGCACCAGCCGCGGCCACCGGACGTACACCCGGACCAGGCCCTCCTGCACGAAGTCCGAGGCCTGGTCCCAGTCGCCGCACAGCAGGTACGCCGTGCGCCGCAGGCGGCCGCGGGCCGACTGCGCGAACTCGACGAACGCCGCCTCGTCACGCACGGTTCATCTCCATGCCTGGTCGAACGGGGTGAGGGGCCCGGGAGGTTGCATCGGTGTCCCGGTCATCTGCCCATCATCTGCCCCAGATGGTGCGAAAGGGCGTGCTGCAGTCGACGTCCACGCTGATCGGGTCGACCGAGTTGAGGTGGTAGATCCGGTAGCGGTCGCAGGCGGTCACCACGAACTCGTACTTGCGGATCAGCGAGCGCTCGATGGGGCGGGTGCCGAGCTCGCTCCAGTGGTTGATGTGCGTCGCCTCGACGAACCACGTCGGCGGGTTGCTGCCGGTCAGCACCCCGCTGAGGTCGACGAGGCCGGGGTCGAGGGTGCGCATGGGCAGGGACCAGAGATAGGGGTAGGGCGAGGAGGCGCGGCTGGCCCACTGGATGTCGGCCCGCCCGCCGTAGACGAGCACCCGGTCGCCGGGGCGGCGCGCGTCCGCGATCGCCTCACCGGTGCGCACCTCGACCGGCACCCGGCCGTGGACCCAGCCCACCGTCCAGCCGACCAGCGAGACCACGCTCGACGCGACGACCAGGACCACCGTGGCAGCGACGACGCGGTCGCGGGCGGGGGCCAGCTGGTCCTGGGTCACCAGGCTGGCCAGCGCCAGCGACAGGCCGGGGATGACCACGAAGAGGTAGGGCGTCCAGTAGCTGCCGCTGACCGCGACGCCCACGAGGTCGACGCCGAGCATGGCCGTGGTCGCCACGACGGGTACCGCGTCGAGGCGCAGCAGCCCCGCCAGCCGGGCCAGGAAGCACACCACCACGAGCAGCATCCCGATGCCGATGAAGACCGTCACGAGCACCCAGATGCGAGCGGTCGCCCCTTCCGCGTCCTGCGTGGCGATGGTGCGGTTGGCGTCGGAGCGGAACGCGACGGAGGTGTACCAGAGCGTCTGCAGCCGTACGCCGGACGCGACCGCCCACGCGACCACCAGCCCGACCGGGAGGGCAGCGCCGACCGCCGCCGCGAGGCCGCAGCGGAGGGAGGCGCGCCACGACAGGTGACGGGCGAGGGCCGAGCCGACCAGCAGGACCCCGCCGAAGACCAGCCCGCCCACGATGCTCTGCTTGAGGCCCACCGCGAGCATGGCCAGCGCGCCCGCCGAGAAGGCGTCCGCGGCGCTGGCGCGGCGTACGGCCCGCAGCGCGAGCCAGCACGACCCGAGCACCAGTGGGATGCCGAAGAGCTCGCCCTTGGCGCCCACCGGGTCGATCTGGGCGTTGCCGACCATCGCCGCGGTCGCCACCGCGACCCAGCCGGCCAGCCGATGGCGGACGGCCGGGTCGACGACGCCCGCCCGCTGCGCGACCTCACGCGTCGCGGCGGCGGAGGCGAGGACCAGCAGGACGCAGCCGACGGCACCGACCAGGCGGTGCGCGTAGGCGCCACCCAGCTCGTCGGTCCACTGCATCAGCCAGATGACCGGCGGTGGGCGGTCCACCCAGTAGTGGCCGTAGACCGAGTCAGCCTCGGGGTGCCAGGCGCGGGCCACGAGGAGGAAGCCCGCCTCGTCGGGGCGCAGCGGCCACAGCAGGGAGGGGAACCGGGCCACGAACGCCGCGGCGGCTGCGAGCCACACCACACGTGACGTCCCCATGCCGACACCTTCTCAGAGCACCTGCGGCACGCCCGTAGAATGACGGTCGTGGAGATCCCCGAGAAGTTTGCCGCCCTGGGCCTCACCTACGACGACGTGCTGCTGCTGCCGGGGGAGTCGGACCTCGCGCCCAGCGACATCGACACCACCACGCGCCTCACGCGCGAGATCTCCATCCGCGTCCCGCTGATCAGCGCCGCGATGGACACCGTCACCGAGGCCCGGATGGCGATCGCGATGGCCCGCGAGGGCGGTATCGGGGTGCTGCACCGCAACCTCTCGATCGAGGACCAGGCCCGCCAGGTAGACCTGGTCAAGCGCACCCAGACCGGGATCATCTCCAACCCCGTCACGATCGGCCCCGACGCGACCCTCGAGGAGCTCGACCGCCTCTGTGGCGAGTACCGCGTGTCCGGCCTGCCCGTCGTCGACCTCGACAACCGCCTGCTCGGCATCATCACCAACCGCGACCTGCGCTTCACCCCGGTCGCGGAGTGGGCCACCACCAAGGTCAACGAGGTGATGACGAGCGAGGGCCTGATCACCGGCGACATCGGCATCTCCCGCGAGGACGCCACCGCACTGCTCCGCGCCCACAAGCGCGAGCGGCTGCCGCTCGTCGACGGGGAGGGGCGTCTCGGCGGGCTCATCACGGTCAAGGACTTCGTCAAGGGCGAGCAGTTCCCGCACGCGTCGTACGACGCCGACGGCAGGCTCCTCGTCGGTGCGGCCATCGGCTACTTCGGTGACGCGTGGGAGCGGGCCACGACGCTCGTCGAGGCCGGCGTCGACGTGCTCGTCGCCGACACCGCCCACGGCCACGTGCACCTGCTGCTCGACATGGTCCGCCGGCTCAAGTCCGACCCCGCCACCCAGCACGTGCAGGTCATCGGCGGCAACGTCGCCACCCGCGAGGGCGCCCAGGCGTTCGTCGACGCGGGCGCCGACGCGGTCAAGGTCGGGGTCGGTCCGGGCTCCATCTGCACCACCCGCGTCGTGACCGGCGTCGGCGTGCCCCAGGTGACCGCGGTCTACGAGGCGTCCCTGGCCACCAAGCCCGCAGGTGTCCCGCTGATCGCCGACGGCGGCATGAAGCACTCCGGTGAGATCGCGAAGGCGCTCGTCGCGGGCGCCGACGCCGTGATGGTCGGCTCGATGCTCGCCGGCTGCGAGGAGTCGCCCGGCGAGGTGGTCTTCGTCAACGGCAAGCAGTTCAAGTCCTACCGCGGGATGGGCTCGCTCGGTGCGATGAGCAGCCGCGGCAAGAAGTCCTACTCCAAGGACCGCTACTTCCAGGCCGAGGTCGCCAGCGACGACAAGATCGTGCCCGAGGGCATCGAGGGCCAGGTCGCCTACCGCGGGCCGCTCTCGGCCGTCGCCCACCAGCTCGTCGGCGGGCTCAACCAGTCGATGTTCTACGTCGGCGCGCGCACCATCCCCGAGCTGCAGGACAAGGGCCGGTTCGTCCGGATCACCTCGGCCTCCCTCAAGGAGAGCCACCCGCACGGCGTGCAGATGACGGTCGAGGCGCCCAACTACTCCGGCAGCTGAGACCCCGGTCCGGCCCACTGGTCCAGACCAGTTGCCCGTTCGCCTGCGGCGCGGGTGTGCATTCATTACGGTGGGCCTGTAACCAATGGGGGTCCGGGAGGGACGTGCGTGGGGCACGGGAGTCGACGCGGGGGGCGACGTCGGTGATTCCGCCCGGGTGTCACGTTCGCGTCGACGCTGGCCATGAGGCCGGCGTCGACGGCGGACGGCGTACGGCACGGGAGGACCTGGAGCCATGACCGGCGTGTCCGTCCCGGCGCGACGAGCCTACGACGCCAGCGGGCGTCGCGCCGCCGCCGATCAGCGACGCGTCTACGTCACCGTGACGGCCGCCGCACTGTTCGCCGAGCACGGGTGGCGCGGCACCACCATCGCGGCCGTCGCACGCGAGGCCGAGGTCTCACCTGAGTACGTCACCAAGACCTTCGGCGGCAAGCACGCGCTGCTCATGGCGGCGATGCGCTCGGCGACCTTCGGCAGGAGCGGGTCGCTTCACGCGACCTTCGACGCGCTGCGGCTCGAGGACGAGCCTGACCCGGACGTACGGCTGGACCGCTTCGTCGACTTCGCCTGCGACGCCGTCGTGCCGATGGCGCCCTTCCTGCCGGCGATGATCCAGGGGGCGGAGGAGGACGAGCGCATGAGGACCCTCCTCGACGCGGCCCGGCGCGGCCACGTCGAGATGATCCACCGGCTCGTGCCGCTGCTCGCCACGGGACCGGTGCACCCCGACACCGTCGACGAGCTCGTCGTGCTGACGCGCGGCGAGACCTACCTGACCTTCTCCGCGGAGCTCGGCTGGAGTGCGGCGCGCTACGCGGAGTGGTTGCGGCGGGCCATCGGCCGGGCCGTTCGCGTCACGGGGTGAACCCCGCGCGGGTCGGCGAGGAGTCGTCCTCGACCGCCGAGGCCGGCCGGGCCAGGAGCCGCGACCGGGTCGACCGGCCCGCGGTGTGGGCCACCACGAAGACGCCCGCGTTGCTGCGTGTCACCAGTCCCGGCGACCGGGTGAGGTCGCGCGAGGAGCGGGCCCGGGCCGCCAGGCGCGACCGCTCGCCCGGCACGGCGGCGCGCAGCAGCACCGCGCCGTGGGCGTCCACGGCGGCCACGTGCAGGCGTCCTGCCACCACGCCGACGGCGGGCGAGGCGTACGGCGACCACTGGCCGTCGAGCGCCGCCGGTCGGCTCCAGCGGAGCCCGGAGAGGGTGCGTACGACGAGTCGCCCGGCCGCCGTCACCTGGTGCAGGTAGGTCGTGCCGTCCGCGGCCGTGGTCAGGGCGGGCGTCGAGGTGAGGGAGCCGGGCGCGCCGGCCAGGCGGACCAGCCGGCCCTTCCCGAGGACACGCGCGTAGGTCGTGCCACGGGCGCCGACGGCCACCAGCCACGTGCGTCCGGCGTCGTCGGTCCCGAGCACCGGGGCCGTGTGCGTGGCCCACGACCCGGGCCGGCCGACCCGCTCGGGGTGGCTCCAGCGACCCTGCCGGGTCAGGCGACGGGTGGTCAGGGTGCCGGCGGGGGAGAGCGTGGCCAGGACCGGGCGGCGGGTGCGTGACTGCGCCAGCGCCGGGCTGGCCGTGGCGGCGGACGTGCCGACGGGGCGCAGGACGAACCGGTCGCCGCGGAGGGTGCCCACCAGCACGCGACCGTCCCGCGCGGTCGCGGCCACCCACGGCCGGCCGCGGTGGTCGAGGGAGAGCGCGGGCGCGACGCGGGGGGACCAGGAGCTGCGGCGACCGACCACCCGGTCCCGGCGATCGGGCGCGGCGACCCGCAGGGTGCCGCCGGCGTCGACGCGGGCGGTCCACGACTCGCCCAGCCCGTCGGGCACCGAGACCACCGGTCGGTCCGAGCCCAGCAGGGGCGACGGCGCGACGTCGGCGAGGTGGAGGTAGCGGAACGTTCCCACCGGCACTGTGCGGCTGCCGTAGCCGCCGGGGACGGCGAGGTTGTACTCCTCGACGGTCACCGTGCCCGGCCCGATGTCGCTCACCCACGCGACGTGGCCCACGCGGCCGTCGTCGGTCTGGGCGACGGCTCCGATCGCGGGGACCGGGTCGACGCGGTAGCCGAGGCGGCGGGCCACGTCGTCCCAGCGGTCCGCGTTTCCCCAGTGCTCGCCACGGAAGTCGTTGGCGAAGCCCCCCATCCCGTTGCGCTGGTGCAGGCGCCAGGACACGAAGCTGGTGCAGTTGCGGAGCACGAAGCCCCACGAGTCGCCGATCGAGCCGTTGATCGCCCACACGCGGCTCGCGCACGTCGGCCTCGGGCCGCGCGGGTCGTAGAGGTGGCCGCTGACCGGGTCCAGCACGGGCGGCGGGGGAGGCGGGGGCGGGGGCGGCTCGACGACCGGAGCCGGGGTCTCGCCCGGTCCGCCGGGCGCGCCGGGCGCGGCCGGGGTCGGGATCGGGGCGGGTGTCGGGGTGGGCTCCACGATGGGTGCCTGCGGCAGGATCGGGCACTGCCCCTGCCAGGCCCAGGGATAGTCGTCACCGGCGTACGACGGCGCGCCGGACAGGCCCACCAGGCCGCCCGTCAGCACCCCCGTCACCGCGACCGACGCGAGCACGCGCGTCAGCATCCCCTTGTTCCCCACCTGCTCGACGGTAGGCACGGGCCACGCGGCTCGTGGCGAATTTGCCAACCCTTTGCCGTGACGTGGACCACTGGTCCTGCCGGCTGCCACGATGAACGCGTGACCTCCGCAAAGATCGCCATCGTGGGCGCCGGCGCCGTCGGCTCGACCCTGGCCTACGCCTGCCTCGTGCGTGGCGTGGCCACCACCGTCGCGCTGCACGACGTCGACGCGGCCAAGGTGCGCGCCGAGGAGCTCGACCTCCGGCAGGGCCTGCAGTTCCTGCCGACCGCGCACGTCGAGGGGTCCGCCGACGTGTCGGTCTGCGCGGGGGCGCAGGTGGTCGCCGTGACCGCCGGGGCCAAGCAGCAGCCCGGTCAGTCCCGGCTCGACCTGGCGGCCTCGACCACGAGCATGCTCCGCTCGCTCATGCCCGCGCTCGTCGACGCGGCCCCGGACGCACGCTTCGTCATGGTGACCAACCCCGTGGACGTCGTGACCTACGCCGCGCAGAAGCTCACGGGGCTCGGCACCGAGCAGCTCTTCGGCTCGGGCACGGTCCTCGACTCCGCGCGGCTGCGCGGCCTGGTGGCCGAGCGGTGCGGCGTGGCCGTGCAGAACGTCCACGCCTACGTCGTCGGCGAGCACGGCGACAGCGAGATCCCGCTGTGGAGCAGCGCGAGCATCGGCGGGGTGCCCGTCACCGAGCTGGTCCCCGCCTCCGAGCGGGACGCGATGGCAGCCGAGGTCGTGGGCGCGGCCTACGAGATCATCAAGGGCAAGGGCGCCACCAACTACGCCATCGGCATCTCGGGCAGCCGGATCATCGAGGCGGTGCTCCGCGACGAGAAGCGGGTGCTGCCGGTCTCCACGCTGCTCGACGGCTACCACGGCATCAGCGACGTCTGCCTGTCCGTCCCGACCGTCGTCGGCGCGGGCGGTGCGGAGCGTCGCCTCGAGGTGCCGATGAGCGACGCCGAGCTCGCGGGGCTGCGCGCCAGCGCGGACCGCATCCGCGCCACCGCCCGCGACCTCGGGTTCTGACCCGGCGCCGATAGGCTCAGCGCCATGACCGAGATCGAGATCGGCCGTGCCAAGCGCGGTCGCCGCGCCTACTCCTTCGACGACATCGCGATCGTGCCCTCGCGGCGCACCCGCGACCCCGAGGAGGTCAGCACGGCCTGGCAGATCGACGCCTACCGCTTCGACATCCCGGTCCTGGCCGCACCGATGGACTCCGTGATGTCGCCGTCCACGGCCATCGCGCTGGGCCAGATGGGCGGCCTGGGGGTGCTCAACCTCGAGGGCCTGTGGACCCGCTACGACGACCCGACCGGGCTGCTGGAGGAGGTCGCAGGCCTCGAGGGCCACGACGCCACCCGGCGGATGCAGGAGATCTACACCGAGCCGATCAAGCCCGAGCTCATCACGGCCCGCCTCAAGGAGATGCGTGCCGCCGGCGTCACTGTGGCCGGCTCGCTGTCGCCCCAGCGCACCAAGGACCACGTCAAGGCCGTCGTCGACGCCGGCGTGGACATGTTCGTCATCCGAGGCACCACCGTCTCCGCCGAGCACGTCAGCAGCCAGTCCGAGCCGCTGAACCTCAAGGAGTTCATCTACGAGCTCGACGTCCCCGTCATCGTCGGCGGCTGTGCGACGTACCAGGCCGCCCTGCACCTGATGCGCACCGGCGCAGCAGGCGTGCTGGTCGGGTTCGGCGGCGGCGCCGCCCACACCACCCGCACGGTCCTCGGGGTCGCGGTGCCCATGGCCAGCGCGGTGGCCGACGTCGCCGCGGCCCGCCGCGACTACCTCGACGAGTCCGGCGGCCGCTACGTCCACGTGATCGCCGACGGCTCGATCGGCAGCTCGGGCGACATCGCGAAGGCCATCGCCTGCGGCGCCGACGCGGTGATGATCGGCTCGCCGCTGGCCCGCGCGACCGAGGCCCCCGGCCGCGGCTTCCACTGGGGGAGCGAGGCGACCCACGCCCAGCTGCCGCGCGGCGAGCGCGTCGGCTTCGAGCCGGTCGGCTCGCTCGAGGAGATCATGTTCGGCCCCTCGCGGGTGGCCGACGGCACGATGAACCTCGTCGGCGCGCTGCGCCGCGCGATGGCGACCACGGGCTACACCGAGCTCAAGGAGTTCCAGCGCATCGAGGTCGTCGTCCAGCACTGACCGCCGGCGCGCAGGGCCCTGCGACACTGGCGGCATGACCCTTGCCAAGGCCCTCGACGCCGACCAGCGGGCTGATGCCCTGCAGCACCTCGCCGAGGGCGAGCTCGACGTGCTCGTCGTGGGCGGCGGCATCGTCGGGGTCGGGGCGGCGCTCGACGCCGTGACGCGCGGGCTCAAGGTGGGCCTGGTCGAGCAGCGCGACCTCGCCTCGGGCACCTCCTCGCGCTCGTCCAAGCTCGTCCACGGCGGCTTGCGCTACCTCGAGATGCTCGACTTCGCGCTGGTCAAGGAGGCGCTGGAGGAGCGCGGCCTGCTGCTCACGCGGCTCGCGCCCCACCTCGTACGACCCGTGCCGTTCCTCTACCCGCTCGAGCACGCGTGGGAGCGGCCCTACGTCGGTGCCGGCATCGCGCTCTACGACGCCATGGCCATGACCGGCAAGTACGACATGGGCGTGCCCAGGCACAAGCACGTCTTCCGCAAGCAGCTGGCGCGGATGGCCCCGGACATCAGGACCGACAACCTGCACGGGGCGATCCGCTACTACGACTGCCAGGTCGACGACGCCCGCTTGGTGATGACGATCGCCCGCACCGCGGCCAACAACGGCGCCCACGTGGCCACGCGCACCAAGGTCACCGGCTTCCTGCGCGACGGCGACCGGGTCGTCGGCGTGCAGGCGCGCGACCTCGAGGGCCAGCGCGACCTCGAGATCCGCGCCCGGGTCGTCATCAACGCCGCGGGGGTGTGGACCGACGAGGTCCAGGACCTGATCGGCGGGCAGGCGCAGCTCGACGTCGACGCCAGCAAGGGCATCCACGTCGTGGTGCCCAAGGACCGGATCCGCTCGGAGTGCGGCTTCATCACGAAGACCGAGAAGTCGGTGCTGTTCGTGATCCCGTGGGACCAGTTCTGGATCATCGGCACCACCGACACCGCGTGGGACCTCGACCTCGCCCACCCGGCCGCCAGCAAGACCGACATCGACTACCTGCTGGGCCACGTCAACACGCTGCTCAAGGACCCGCTCGACCACCGCGACGTGATCGGCGTCTACGCGGGGCTGCGGCCGCTGCTCAAGCCGATGCGCAAGGAGGGCGAGATGGGGGAGACCACCAAGCTCTCCCGCGAGCACACGGTCGCCAACCCCGTGCCCGGCCTCGTGCTGGTCGCCGGCGGGAAGCTGACGACGTACCGGGTCATGGCGCGCGACGCGGTCGACCACGCCATCCGCGACTTCGACGCGACCCCCGCGTCGATCACCGACCGGGTGCCGCTGATGGGCGCCTGGGGCTTCGAGGCGCGCACCAACCAGCGGGTCGCCCTGAGCCGCTCGTCGGGCCTCGACATCGGGGTCGTGGACCACCTGCTCGGCCGCTACGGCGGCCTCGTCGACGAGCTCCTGGCGATGATCCACGAGCGTCCGGAGCTCGGCGAGCCGCTTCCCGGCGCCGAGCACTACCTGCGCGCCGAGGTGCTCTACGCCGCCACGCACGAGGGCGCCCGGCACCTCGACGACGTGCTGGCCCGGCGCACCCGGGTGTCGATCGAGACGTTCGACCGCGGCATCGCGGCCGCCCGGCCCGCCGCCGAGCTGATGGCCGAGGCGCTCGGCTGGGACCAGGCCCAGGTCGACGACGAGGTCGACCACTACCTGCGGCGCGTGGAGGCGGAGCGGCAGAGCCAGCTCATGCCGACCGACCAGGAGGCCGACGAGGCGCGGGTCAAGGCGCCTGACATCGTCTGACGCATGTCCTACTTCGTCCAGACCGGACCCGCGACGTTCCGGCCGACCCAGCACGTCGGCGGCGCCTGGAACACCGCCGAGCAGCACATCGCGCCCGCGCTCGGGCTGCTGGTGCACGCCGTCGAGGCCGACCGCGACCGGCGGCGCGACGACGGGCTGGTCGTCTCCCGGCTCTCCTTCGACATCCTCGGCACGGTGCCGATGGAGGCCGTCGAGGTCGAGGTCCGGGTGCTGCGTCCGGGGCGCACCGTCGAGCTGGTGGAGGCCGTCCTGCTGCACGCCGCCCGCCCGGCGGTGCTGCTGCGCGCCTGGCTGCTCGGGCCGACCGGCGAGCCCGCTGACGTCGGGTCCGGCCTGTCCCGGATCCCGGGTCCCGACGAGATGCCGGGGTGGGACCCCACGAGCGTGTGGCCGGGCGGGTTCATCGCCTCGGCAGAGCTGCGTCGTGAGGAGGTCGCGCCGGGCCGGGCCGCCTTCTGGGTGCGCAGCGACGTGCCCCTGCTGGACGCCGCCGCGCCGCCCCCGGGGCCGTCTGCGACGGCTGCGCGGTTGTTCGACATCGCCAACGGCATGACCGTGCGGGCCGACCCGCGCGCGGTCGCCTTCCCCAACGTCGACCTCACCGCCCACCTCTTCCGCGAGCCGGTCGCGGGGTGGCTGGGCTTCGACACCGCGGTGTCCTTCGGCCCGACCGGGCAAGGCCTGACCAGCTCGGTCCTCCACGACGCGGAGGGACCGTTCGGGACGATGGCCCAGGTGCTGACGGTGCGCCCGACCTAGACGCCGAACGTCTCGCGCAGCCCGGACGCCCGGCCCGACGCCTCGAGCGCGTCGGCCGTCCTGCCGACAGGGCGCGCCCAGGGCCAGACGTGGACACCCATGAGGACGAGCGACACGAGCGCGCCGCCGAGGTAGGTGAGGATGTCGCCGTCGGGCAGCACGAACGCCGCCGCGATGGAGGCGATCGCGATGAACTCCGAGACCGCGAAGCGCAGGATCATCCCGGACTGCCAGCGAGTGCGGGCCTGGGCGGTGGCGGCCTCGTCGGTGAGGTCGGGGGCGAGCGGGGGCGTGCGGTAGCCGATCGCCTCCAGCAGGCCGTGGGCCGCGACGCCGGCGAGCACCTGCACCAGCAGCACCGTGACCGAGAGCGAGCCCTCCGGCGGCAGCACGACGGCGAGCGCGACGCCCATCACGACGAGCGCGCCCATGAGCGAGGCGGCCAGGACCCGGGTCGTGAGGGCGAAGGGTGCGGCGGCGGGGAGCGGCGTCGACATGGGGCGACCCTACCCATCAGCCACCTGTCGCACGCGGTGGACAAATCCACCCGAAGTGTCAAATGTTGGGACGAAGTGACCAACCAGTAGCAACGGGTCCGCGCCCCGACCTACGCTGCAGGGATGAGTGAGCAGACCCCCGCGTCCGGCCCCATCACCGACGGGCCGGCGGACCCCGAGCACGACACCACCGCGGCCTACGGCCTCGACCGGTCGTACGTCGCCAGCCTGACGCGGCGGGTCGTGAGCACGTCCGGCGAGACGCACGCCGTGTCCTCGCCGATCGGCGGCACCCCGCTGGCGCACGTCCCGCAGTCCAACCGGTCGGACGTGGCCGAGGCCTTCGCCCGGGCCCGGAAGGCCCAGGTGTCGTGGGCGGCCACGTCCATCGACCAGCGCGCGGCCGCGCTGCTGCGCCTGCACGACCTCCTCCTCGACCGCCAGGACGAGCTCATCGACCTCGTCGTGTGGGAGTCGGGCAAGGCCCGCAAGGACGCCTACCTCGAGGTGGCCCACCTCGCGCTGACGGCGCGCTACTACGCGCGGACGGCGCACGAGCACCTCGACCCCCAGCGCGTCGGGGGCATGTTCCCGGTGCTGACCCGCGCCGAGGTCAACCGCGTGCCCAAGGGTGTCGTCGGGATCATCTCGCCCTGGAACTACCCGCTCACGATGGCGCTCTGCGACGGGCTCCCCGCCCTGCTCGCCGGCAACGCGGTGGTCGCCAAGCCCGACTCCCAGACCATGCTGACCGCGCTGCTGGCCGTGCAGCTGCTCGACGAGGCCGGCTTCCCGCCCGAGGTGTGGCAGGTCGTCGCCGGGCCCGGTCCCGAGATCGGCGGCGCGATGATCGCGGCGGCCGACTACATCTGCTTCACCGGCTCCACCGCCACGGGCCGGCTGATCGCGAAGCAGTGCGCCGAGCGGCTGATCGGCTGCTCGCTCGAGCTCGGCGGCAAGAACCCGATGCTCGTGCTGCGCGACGCCGACGTGCACCGGGCGGCCGAGGGGGCGACGCGCGCGGTGTTCTCCAACGCCGGGCAGCTGTGCGTCTCGATGGAGCGGCTGTTCGTGGCCGACCAGGTCTACGACCGGTTCGTCGACGCCTTCGTCTCGCGCACGCAGGCGATGACGCTGGGCGCCAGCCACGACTGGAGCGTGGACATGGGCTCGCTCATCTCCCAGGCCCAGCTCGACACGGTGACCGCCCACGTCGAGGACGCCGTCGCGAAGGGCGCCCGGATCCTCACCGGCGGGAAGGCGCGACCCGACCTCGGCCCGTTCGTCTACGAGCCGACGATCCTCGAGGGCGTCACTGCCGACATGCAGTGCTTCGGCAACGAGACCTTCGGCCCGGTGGTCTCGCTCTACCGCTTCCACAGCGAGGACGAGGCGGTCGAGCGCGCCAACGACGGGGCGTACGGCCTCAACGCGTCGGTCTGGACCCGCGACGGCAAGCGCGGCCGGGCGCTCGCCCGCCGCATCAAGTGCGGCACGGTCAACGTCAACGAGGCCTACGGCGCGACCTTCGGCTCGCTCGGCGCGCCGATGGGCGGCATGCGCGAGTCGGGCGTGGGTCGGCGCCAGGGAGCCGAGGGCATCCATCGCTACACCGAGGCGCAGTCGGTCGCGACGCAACGGCTGGTGCCGATCGCGCCGATCTTCGGGATGTCGGAGGAGACCAACGCCAAGGTGCTCACCGCCTCGCTGCGCCTGCTCAACAGGCTGGGCCGGGCATGAGCACCGGCGCGCCGATCCACTACGACGTCCTCGTCATCGGGTCGGGCTTCGGCGGCTCGGTCACCGCGCTGAGGCTGACGGAGAAGGGCTACAAGGTGGGCGTGCTCGAGGCGGGCGCCCGCTTCGCCGACGACGAGCTCCCCGAGCACGGCGGCGACGTGAAGCGGTTCCTGTTCCGCCCAGAGGTCGGTCTCTACGGCATCCAGCGCATCGACCTGGTGCACGACTGCTTCATCCTCGCCGGCGCCGGCGTGGGCGGAGGGTCGCTCAACTACGCGAACACGCTCTACGAGCCGCCGGAGCCGTTCTTCAAGGACCCGCAGTGGGCCCACATCACCGACTGGAAGTCCGAGCTCGAGCCCTACTACGACCAGGCCAAGCGGATGCTCGGCGTCACGGAGTACGCCAGGACGACGCCGGCTGACGTCGCCATGAAGAAGGTCGCGGACGAGATGGGCGTCGGCGACACGTTCCACGCGACCCCCGTGGGCGTCTTCCTCGGCCAGCCCGGGCAGCCCGAGGGCGAGACGGTCCCCGACCCGTTCTTCGGCGGGGTCGGGCCCGACCGGACCACGTGCATCAACTGTGGCTCGTGCATGACCGGGTGCCGGCACAACGCCAAGAACACCCTCGTCAAGAACTACCTCTACCTCGCCGAGCAGAACGGCGCCGTGGTGCATCCCCTCACGACCGTCACCGACGTGCGCCCCCGTGCCGCGGGTGGCTACGAGGTGACGGCGCGGTGGACCAAGGCCAAGCTCTCGCGCGGCCGGGCCGTCAAGACGTTCACGGCCGACCAGGTGGTCTTCTCCGCCGCGGCGATCGGCACGCAGCGGCTGCTGCACCGGCTCAAGGCCGAGGGCTCGCTGCCGGGGATCTCCGACCGCCTCGGCGTGCTGACCCGCACCAACTCCGAGGCGATCCTCTGGGCCACGGCCAACGACGACTCCGTCGACTGGACGGAGGGGGTGGCCATCACCTCCAGCTTCCACCCCGACGAGCACACCCACGTCGAGCCCGTCCGCTACGGGCGCGGGCGGAACGTGATGCCGCTGCTCGCGACCGTGCTGGTCGACGAGGTGACCGGCGAGAAGCGGTGGCGCACCTGGGGCAAGGAGCTGTGGCGGCAGCGCAGCGGCCTCAAGGACCTCTACTCGCTCAACACCTGGTCGCGCCGCACCGTCGTCGCCCTCGTCATGCAGACCCTGGACAACTCGATCACGACCGTGTGGCGCAAGCGCGGCGGTGTCGGCTACCTGTCCTCGACGCAGGGGCACGGCGCCCCCAACCCGACCTACATCCCGGCGGCCTACGACGCCGTGCGCCGCCTCGCGCGCATCATGGGTGCCCGTCAGGCCTACGGTGCCGTCGGTGAGCCGCTCGGCATGCCGTTGACCGCGCACTTCATCGGTGGCTGCGCGATCGGCGACTCGCCCGCGACCGGCGTCGTCGACGCCTACCAGCGCGTCTACGGCTACGACGGGCTGCACGTGGTCGACGGCTCAGCCATCTCGGCGAACCTCGGGGTGAACCCGTCGCTGACGATCACCGCCCAGGCCGAGCGCGCCATGGCGTTCTGGCCCAACAAGGGCGAGGCCGACCCGCGACCCGCGGCAGGGTCGGCGTACCGACGGCTGGCGCCGGTCGAGCCGAAGAACCCGGTCGTCCCGGAAGCCGCGCCGGGTGCGCTGCGGCTGCCGATCGTCGGCGTCAGCTGAGGCGGGAAAATCAATCGGACGTCGGCCGTAACCACCCTTCAGAGGCGTCGTTGGGCGGGGTGAGGGGTCCGGCAGTCATGCTCCCTCCCAAGGGCCGGATCCTTCGTTCTCGGCACTGTCCAGCAGCGCTGGGAGTCAAGTCTCAGGGCCCGATCACCCTCCCTCCCCGATCGGGCCCTGAGACGTTTCTGGGGCGTGTTGATCGGGCCGGGGCCCGATGCTCCGCCCTCGCTCCCCGACCCGGGCCCTGAGACGTTTCCCAGAAGACCGCGCCGATAGACTCCGAGCGTGACGCAGCCTGCAGAGCACGACCTGGTCCTCGTCGTCGACTTCGGAGCCCAGTACGCCCAGCTCATCGCGCGGCGCGTCCGCGAGGCGCGGGTCTACTCCGAGATCGTCCCGCACACCATGCCGGTGGCCGAGATGCTCGCGTGCAAGCCGAAGGCGATCATCCTGTCCGGCGGCCCGTCGAGCGTGTACGCCGACGGCGCCCCGGGGATCGACGACGACGTGTTCACGGCCGGGGTCCCGGTCTTCGGCATGTGCTACGGCTTCCAGCTGATGGCGAAGGGGCTCGGCGGCGAGGTCGCGCACACCGGCGCGCGGGAGTACGGACGTACGCCCGTCGCGGTCAGCGAGCCGGGCACCCTGCTCGCGGGCATCCCGGCCCAGCACAAGGTGTGGATGTCCCACGGTGACTCGGTGGCCCAGGCCCCGGCCGGCTTCACGGTCCTCGCCTCCACCGACGTCACCCCCGTCGCGGCCTTCGAGGACGTCGACCGGGGGCTGGCCGGCGTGCAGTGGCACCCGGAGGTGCTGCACTCCGAGCACGGCCAGAAGGTGCTCGAGCACTTCCTCCACGACATCGCCGGCGCCCGCCAGACCTGGACGATGCTCAACATCGCCGAGGAGCAGATCGAGCGGGTCCGCGAGCAGATCGGCGAGACCGGCCTGGCGATCTGCGGCCTGTCCGGCGGGGTGGACTCGGCGGTGGCCGCCGCGATCGTGCAGCGTGCGATCGGCGACCGCCTGCACTGCGTCTTCGTCGACCACGGCCTGCTCCGCGAGGGCGAGGCCGAGCAGGTCGAGCGCGACTTCGTGGCCGCGACCGGGGTCAACCTCCACGTCTACGACGCGCGCGAGACGTTCCTCGCCGCCCTCGCCGGCGTCACCGACCCGGAGGAGAAGCGCAAGATCATCGGTCGCGAGTTCATCCGTGCCTTCGAGGCCGCCGAGGTCGAGGTGCTGGGCGAGGCCGCCGAGCACGGCGACAAGGTCGGCTTCCTGGTGCAGGGCACGCTCTACCCCGACGTGGTCGAGTCGGGCGGCGGTGCCGGCACGTCCAACATCAAGTCCCACCACAACGTGGGCGGCCTGCCCGAGGACCTCGAGTTCGCGCTGGTCGAGCCGCTGCGCACCCTCTTCAAGGACGAGGTCCGCCTCGTCGGCGAGCAGCTGGGCCTGCCCGCCGAGATGGTGTGGCGCCAGCCCTTCCCCGGCCCGGGCCTCGGCATCCGGATCATCGGCGAGGTGACCGCCGACCGGCTCGACATCCTGCGCCGCGCCGACGCCATCGCGCGCCAGGAGCTCACCCGCGCCGGGCTCGACCGCGACATCTGGCAGATGCCCGTCGTGCTGCTGGCCGACGTCCGCTCCGTCGGCGTGCAGGGAGACGGCCGCACCTACGGCCACCCCGTCGTCATCCGCCCGGTCACCTCCGAGGACGCGATGACCGCCGACTGGGCGCGGCTGCCCTACGACGTCATGGAGCGCATCTCGACCCGGATCACCAACGAGGTGGCCGAGGTCAACCGGGTCACCCTCGACATCACGTCGAAGCCCCCGGGCACCATCGAGTGGGAGTGAGCCGTCGCGCGGACCGCGACCCGGTGCCACCCTGAGCACATGGACCTGTGGTTCGTGGATCCCGACGGGATCCGGCCCCACGACGCGGCGCAGCTGCCGGCGTTGCTGGAACGCACCGACGGCTTCGTCTGGCTCGACCTGCACGCCCGCGACGAGCAGGCGGAGTGGCTGCTGACCGAGGTCGTCGGTGCCCATCCGCTGGTCGTGGAGGCGTGCGCCCAGCGCAACCACGTGCCGACGCTCCACGGCTACACCGACCACGTCTTCGTCGTGCTGCACTCGCCGTACGCCGGCGCCGCCGGGCACGTGCACCTGCTGGAGCTCGACCAGCTGGTGGGGCGCCGCTACCTCGTGACCGTGCACGGACCGATCAACCCCGTCGTCGATCCGGCCGAGGCCCTGCGGGAGACCGTGGCGGTGCGCAACCGCATCGAGCGCGGGACCTTCCGGCCGGTCTCGCCGGCGGAGCTCTCGCACGCCATCGGCTCGGCGATCGTCCGCTCGCAGCGAGCGATGGTCAGCACGGTCGCCGAGAGCCTCCCCGACCTCGAGCAGGAGGCCATGGCCAGCGACTTCCGCCGCCCCGAGGAGCTCCTCGAGCGGTTGTTCCTGATCCGCCACGAGCTCATCACCGTGCGCACGATGGCCGCGCAGTCCTACGAGATCTATGCGCGGATCCGCGGCCTGGACCGGGTCGTCCCCGAGCCCGAGCGGATCTACGCGAGCGACCTCGCCGAGCAGTTCGACCGGCTGCGGAGCCTGGCCGACGGCGAGAGCCACTTCCTCTTCGGTGTCATCGACCTCTACCAGACCCGGGTCACGACGAAGATGACCGTCGCGATGGAGCGCCTGGCCGTCATCGCCGCCATCACCCTGCCGGTGACCGCGCTCGCGAGCATCTACGGCATGAACGTCATCGCCAGCGACCGCACCCACGTCCCCCAGCTCGTCTTCATCCTGCTGGTGATGGCCTCGATCAGCGGACTCCTCCTGCGCTGGACGAAGAAGCAGGGCTGGTGGTGAGGCAGCCTCACAGCAGGCCGGCGGCCCGGAACATGCGGTCGTAGATCTCGAGCACGACGGGTTGCTTGACGTGGTTGTAGCGCATCCCGAAGCCCAGCGCGCCGTGGTCGTCGCCGGTCCCGTCCACCCGGGCCAGCGCGGAGCGCTTCGCGTCGGCGTACAGCTCACGGTCCTCCGGATGGGACGTGAGCCAGTCACGGAACATCTGGTGCCGGACCATCTCCGGGCAGTCCGGCCCGAAGACGTGCAGGTGCACCCGTGGCTCGGTCAGCATCTTGAACAACCGGTGCTGGTGCCAGTCGGGCTCGGTGATCCAGTGGACGAAGCCCAGCGACTCGAGCGCCGGGACGTACGCCGCCTCGTCGACGGGGTCGGCCACCGCGACGTCGATGTCGATGATCGGCTTGGCCGGCAGCCCCGGCACCGACGTGGAGCCGATGTGCTGGATCGCGAGCAGACCGTCACCGAGGACCTCGGAGACCTGGGCCGCCAGCTCGGCATAGCGTCGCGGCCAGGTGGGGTCGGGCTCCTCGATCCGGACGACGTAGCCCGTCGGGTGGGCTCCCACGTAGATCACCTCACCCTCGTCGTGGTGGCGGGTGATCTCCTCCGGCGTGGGCACGGGCTGATCACACCACGTCTGCCCCGGCCTGCGCGTCCGCTCTTGCCGATGAGCGACCAGCGCCGACACCCTGCCCCTAGGGTCACCGCATGGAGCGTCGTACCGGATGGTGTCGCCTGTCTGGCGCGCAACCTGCCAGGTGGGCCTTGCTTGCCGTCGCTCTGGTCGTGAGTGGGTGCGCGGACGACTCAGCCCCGAGTCTGGACCCCGGCCTCGAAGGCACGATGACCGTCGCGCCAACATCGGCGACGCCCGGACAGGAGGTCGCGCTGAGATTCCCCTCGGACAGCGAACGCGGGATCGCGTTCTCCCTTGCCCAATGGAGCGAGGGCCAGTGGGATGAGAAGTACTACCTGACCTCTGATGGGGGCACGTCAGGCGACTACACGCCGACGTGGTGGACGGTCGAGGACAGAGCGAACCGAGGTTGGCAACAGGTCTTGGTCAGCGGCCCTGGGCCAGACCGCGTACTCGTCCCCGAGACCACCTCTCCCGGCGAGTACCTACTCTGCACAGCGAACGCCGTCGATGAGGCGTGTGCTCTGCTGATGGTGACCGAGTGAGGACGCCGTCACTCAGTGAGACATCGAGCGTCCGAATCTGCCGCGGAGGGGGCCCGTGGCGAGGTCCCGGCGTCCTAGCCGCCCGCCCGCTTCAGGGCGATGTCCGCGCCGGCTTCGTTGGTCGAGGGATCTAGTCGTCCGAGCGAGGCCAACGGATGGCTAGTTGCTCTCCGATGCGGAACACCCAGTTTGCTGCTCCCAGACGCGGGGCTCACTCGGACGAGCATGTCCGCCAGATGTGGAGCTTGGTCGCGAAGTAGCCGGGTCACCAATTGGGGGTCTGGGACAACGCCGGCCGCGACAGAGGAGTGCGGGCTCACCCGGACATGATCGTCGACGCGCGCTGGGCCAAGGCTGCGCTGACGGGTGGTTTGCTCGTGCTCCTCGCGACCTTCGCCATCGGCACGGAGAACGAACTGTCCACGTCGGTCATGGGCCAGACCGAGGACTGTGGCCCCTCCATCTCCGCATCGTGGCTGGTGTCCGGAACCCCCGATCAAGCGCAACCGGGCTCGGCGGCCACCGACGATGAGCAACGTGCTGCGATCGCCTGCGGGCCGGTCATCCGCGAGGCGCGAGTGCGCATGCTGACGATCATGGGCGCGGGCGGCCTCCTTGCTCTCGTCGGGTGGACAGCCATCTCCACGCGACGAGAAGCCGTGCCGCGCACGGTGACGCACGCCCGCGCGTGAGAACGAGCGGACATCCGGAGCTGCCGCGATGAGCGCACGGATCTCCGCGATCCGCGTACTCACGACAGAAGCGGCATACGGTTCGGCTCGTGCTGATCCCCGATGGGCCGACAACCCGCCCTTGCGAGGAATGCGGTGGCGTAGTCGTCGCTGATCTTGAGCCGATGGCGGCTACCGGTGGTCCGGACCCAGCCGCGACGGGAGCAACAGCAGTCGGTAGCGAGTGGTGCACCAACGTGAACTGCCCGTCCAACCATGCCGTGCCAGGCCTCTCACGGGTTGGGGTGAACGACTACACCTGCGACGTGTGCGGCAAGAACCTGACTACGCCCATGGGGGATGTCATCGCGCATCGGCGAACGCACTGACCTGGCGGCCGCACTCCGCGAGCGGTGCTGCGAAGGGCTCGGGACATGGCTGTGGCCCCGCCATCGTGAGGACTGGCGGGGTGTGGGGCGGGGTCATGGTCGCTCGGGCGGCTCGCCTGGGTCGCCGGCGTCGTCGAGGCGTCTGGTGCCGGTCCGGTCGCGGAGGTAGTGGTGACCGTGGGGGCTGGTCCACTCGAACACTCCGGGCGCGATGACCCGGTAGGTCCAGGCGGTGAAGGTCTTGAGCCGGTGGTGGAACCGGCACAAGCAGGCGAGGTTCGAGGACGCAGTGGGACCGCGTTGGGGTCTGCCTTCGGCCTCGGCGTCGTGGTCGTACTCGACGACGTGGTCGACGTCAGCGCTCCGGGCGGGTCGGGTGCACCAGGGGAAGGTGCAGGTGCGGTCCCGGAGAGCGACCTGCTCCCGGATCGACTTGGGGATCTCGTAGCCCGGCGCGGACAGCTCGGCGTTCAGGTCGATGACCGGCCTGATGGTCACCTTGGTGCGGGAGTCGGCGCACCAGGCCTTGACCTGGTTGAGCAGCACGAGGCGTTGGCGCTCCTCGAGTCGACCGGTCGGCCCGAAGATCGTCTGCACTGCGCCGTCCTTCACGAATGCGGCGTCGAAGTGGACGTGCAGCTCGACCTCGCGGGCGGCGGGGAGTCCGTCCTGGCCGCGAGTGTCGGTGGTGGAGCCTTGGGCGTGGAGGTCGAGGGCGGTCTGGGTGCGGGCGAGGTCACCGAGCGCTTTCGCCCGGCGGACATTCAGGGACTCTGTGGAGCCGAGGGCCTTCTGCAGTGCGGCGCCGTGGGCGAGCGCGCCGTCGAGGTCGAGGGCGTCGGCGAGGTCGAGGTCGGCCTCGAAGTGCATGGTGCCGGAGTAGTGCACGTCCTGGTCGTTGAGCGTGGCGTGGCGCGGGTCGACCGACAGGTACCCGTCCTCCGGATCGGCGGCCGGGTCCGGCGCGGCGAGGCCGAAGCGCTTGATCGTCTCCGCGACCAGTCGGTCGAGCTGCGCGGGTCCGATCTTCCCGGCGACGGCCGCGACCTGGGCGTCGACCCACCGTGCGGCATCCTTCGTGAGCGCGGGGGTGGTGTGGATGGTGGTCTCGGCGACCGAACGGGCCCGCCACGCCGGCACTGCACCGGTCTGCACCTGGCGCCACAGGCGGGGCAGGCGGTGGCGCAGCTCGAGGGCGTGGCCGATCAGCTTCTTCGCCGCCACCGACGACATCCCGAGCTCGGCGCCGAGCTCGGCGACGCAGAACTCCGCCACCAGCGGACAACCCTCCCCGGCGATGGGCTCCTCGTGCTCCGAACCCGGCAGCGTGAACGCGGCCGCGGAGTGGATCGACTCCGGCGGGTGCAGGTCGGCCCACCGGGCGGCGAGCTCGAGCTGACGTGCGGCCGCGGTGTTCTCGGCGTCGCGCTCGGCCCTGATCGAGGCGAGCAGGGCGGAGGCCGAGAGGTCGTCTTCGACCCTCTCGGCGTCCTCTGCCAGTGCTTCGCTCATGTGTTTGATTGTAGGCGGTGGCACCGACAATGGCCCCAGGTCGAGGGTCCAGGGATCGTCAAGATCGAGCACAGGTCAGCCCGACTCCTCAACGCACGGCGCCCGTCTCTGCCCCCTTCCACGGCTGTTCAGAAGCGAGGGACCGAGGGGGCGTCGGGAGCGTCGTCGTCGAGCGCTGGTCGCCCGCGGGCAGGGTGCCGTTAACCACTCGTCGCGCTTACAGTTCGGCACCGGCGGCTGCTCGCCCCGTCGAAGTGGAGACCACGCCCCGCAGGGCCCGGGTCGCCAATCCTTTAGGAGCACTGGGGCTGGCCGTCCGCGGCGGTCAGCGAGCCGGCGCGTGTCGAAGCGGTCCTGCAGGTCGCGGTGAGAGTCGCGGAACTGCACGGGGGTCAGCCTGCAGCCAGCCAGTCGGTCCAGTGCCGGTCGTCCATCGAGGGGGCGAGGCCGTTGTCGAGCCAGGCGTGCTCCCAGCTGGCCCGGACGTGCTCGGTCAGCAGCCGGAACCGCAGCCGCGCCGGGTCGCCCAGGCACCGACGGGGGAGCGAGACCTGCACCGTGTCGCCGGCGTAGTCGATGCGGTGGGCAGCGGTGCAGGGGAGGTCGCGGCCCCGGTCGTCCATCACGATGGTCCGTCCGCCGCGATCGCGCCGCGTGGCCTGCACGCCCACGAACCAGGAGTGACGGGCTCCGTCCTGGAGGTCCACCCACACGGTGAAGCGCCGCCCGGCCCGCTCGAGCGCGGCGAGCCGGGTCCGTACGACGACGCGTGCGGCGTCGTGGCGGAACGTCGTACGCACCACGTCACCGATCTCCGCCGTCGGCGCCGCCTGCGGGTCGCTGCCGCCCTCCTCGACCCGGATCATGTCACCCCGACCGTCGTGCTCCGTGACTTCCTGCGCGGCGGCGGGAACGGCAGGGAGCGCCAGCACGAGCGAGGCCGCCACCGTGCCCGCGAGTCGCCGTGGTGCAGTCATGGGGACCACGATCGCGGGTGGCGCACTCCTCACGCATCACGCATACGAGTGATCTGTCCCGGCTAGGTTGAGCGCATGCCGCGAGCCCTGCACCACCTCGACCTGTGGGTCGACGACGTCGCGACCGCCGAGGGGGAGTGGGGCTGGTTGCTCGCGGCCTGCGGGTGGCAGCGCGAGGAGGGCGTGCTGTCGTGGCTGCACCCCGACGGCACCTACGTCTTCATGGAGCACTCGCCCGACCAGCACGGCGACCACGACCGGCTGCGACCGGGCATCAACCACCTGGCGATGACCGTCGAGACGCGCGACGAGCTCGACCGGATGCGCGCGGAGTCGACCGAGCACGGCTGGCACGAGATGTACGCCGACCGCTACCCGCACGCGGGCGGCGAGGCGCACGTCGCGCTCTACCTCGAGAGCTCCGAGGGCTTCGAGGTGGAGGTCGTCGTCGAGGACTGAACCACCCGCGCACACGCATTGACCCCCCTCTGCATGCGGAGTTCACTGAACGGACATCCGAGCTAGCGGGAGGGCCGCATGTCCAACAAGGTGGTGCACTTCGAGATCCCGTACGACGACGGCGATCGCGCGAGGTCGTTCTACGGCGACACGTTCGGCTGGCAGCTGATGCCGATGCCGGACCTGGGCTACACGTTGGTGACGACGGGGCCCACCGACCCGGAGAAGGGTGCGACGGAGCCCGGCTTCATCAACGGCGGCATGTTCGAGCGGACGGCCGACTTCCCGGGCAAGGCGCCGAACATCGTGATCGACGTGACGAGCATCGACGACGCGCTGCGCAAGGTCGAGGAGGCCGGCGGCACGGTCGTACGGGCCCGGACCGCGGTCGGCGAGATGGGCTTCACCGGCTACTTCACCGACACCGAGGGCAACCTCGTCGGACTGTGGGAGAACGCCTGAGCCACGGCGCCCCCTTCGGAGGGGTGATCGCGCGCGAGCTGGCCCGGGTCTAGGTTGCGGGGTGGCCCCACTCGCCTTCGGGAGGCACACGTGAGCTCAGACACCTTGATCGACGCGTCCTGGCTGGACTACCTGCTGGTCGCGATCTACTTCGCCTTCGTCCTGGGCATCGGGGTGATGGCGAGGCGCTCGGTGTCGGACTCGATCGACTTCTTCCTCTCCGGGCGCTCGCTGCCGGCCTGGGTGACGGGCCTGGCGTTCATCTCCGCCAACCTCGGTGCCGTCGAGATCATGGGCATGTCCGCCAACGGCGCGGAGATCGGGCTGCCGACGGTCCACTACTTCTGGGTCGGCGCGGTGCCGGCGATGCTGTTCCTCGGCGTCGTGATGATGCCGTTCTACTACGGCTCCAAGGTCCGTTCGGTGCCCGAGTTCATGTTCAAGCGGTTCGGCACCGGCGCCCACCTCGTCAACGCGATCAGCTTCGCCGTCGCCCAGCTGCTGATCGCCGGCGTCAACCTCGCCCTGCTGGCGGGCATCGTGCACGCGCTGCTCGGCTGGCCGATCTGGATCGCGCTGGTAGTGGCGGGCGCGATCGTGCTGTCCTACATCACCCTCGGCGGCCTGAGCGCGGCGATCTACAACGAGGTGCTGCAGTTCTTCGTCATCGTCGCCTCGCTGCTGCCGCTGACCCTCATCGGCCTGCACCGCGTCGGCGGCTGGGACGGGCTCACCGACAAGATCACCGCGGCAGCCGACAAGGCGCCCGCCGACGCTGCGGTCGCGCCGGCCGCGCAGCAGCTCGAGTCCTGGCCGGGCCAGGCGCTGTCGGGCTTCGACTCCCCGCTGCTGTCGGTGATCGGCATCGTCTTCGGCCTCGGCTTCGTGCTGTCCTTCGGCTACTGGACGACGAACTTCGTCGAGGTCCAGCGCGCGATGGCCTCGGACTCGATCTCCTCGGCCCGCAAGACCCCGATCATCGGCGCCTTCCCGAAGATGTTCGTCCCGTTCATCGTCATCATCCCCGGCATGATCTCCGCCGTCCTGGTGCAGGAGATGGTCGACCTCAAGAGCGGCGGCTCACCGGCCGGCGGGGCCTCGGGGGACGGGGTGGCCTACAACGACGCCCTGCTCCTGCTCATGCGCGACGTGCTGCCCAACGGCCTGCTCGGCCTGGCGATCGCGGGCCTGCTCGCGGCGTTCATGGCCGGCATGGCCGCCAACATCTCGGCGTTCAACACGGTCTTCTCCTACGACCTGTGGCAGCGCTACATCCGCAAGGACCACACCGACGACTACTACCTGCGCATCGGCCGCCTCGCGACGGTCGCGGCGACCGTCATCGCGATCTTCACCGCGCGCATCGCGATGGGCTACACGAACGTCATGGACTACCTCCAGACGCTCTTCGGGTTCTTCAACGCGCCGCTCTTCGCCACCTTCATCCTCGGCATGTTCTGGAAGCGGATGACGCCCACCGCCGGATGGGTCGGCCTCGTCGCGGGCACGCTGTCGGCCGTCGCGGTCGACCGCCTCGCCGCTGCCGGGGTCATCGACCTGCCGGGGCAGGGCGCGGCCTTCCTCGCCGCGTCGACGGCGTTCGTGGTCGACATCGTGCTCAGCGTGATCGTCTCGCTGGTGACCGAGCCCAAGCCGGCCTCCGAGCTCAAGGGCCTCGTCTACTCCGAGACGCCCATCGAGGACCGTACGGACCCGCACGAGGCCTCCATGCCGTGGTACCGCCGCACGGTCCCGCTCGCCGGCATCGCGCTCGCGATGGTCGTCGTCCTCAACATCGCCTTCTGAGAGAGGGGCCACCATGTCCGATGCGCAGTCCGGCGCGAAGTCCGACACCACTGCCGACAAGCCCCACAAGGCGGGTGCGTTCGACATCCGCAACATCATCGGCGCCCTCATGGGGGTGTACGGCGTCATCCTCACGCTCGCCGGGCTCCTCGGCGAGCACGAGCCCGACAAGACCGGCGGCGTCAACGCCAACCTCTGGACCGGGCTCGCGCTGGTCCTCGTGGCGGTCGTCTTCATCGGCTGGGCTCGGCTCAGGCCCATCGTCGTACCGTCCGAGTTCGACCGGCCCGACGACGACCCGACGCGCCCCGCGCCGCAGCGCAAGCGCCCTCCTTCGCACTGAGCCGGGTCTAGGGTCTCCGCATGGAGAGCCAGGTGCCGGGTCGCGCCCTCGGCGTGCTCGTCGAGCTGGAGGCCGAGCTCGACGAGCGGCTCGGCGCGGTCGACGCCGCGCTGGCCGCCCACTACCCGGGTGAGCGGGCCGGTCGGCAGCCGGTGCACACGGTCTACGTCCCGGCGGACCGCTTCCACGCCGGCCTGGTCCCCGAGCACGGCGCCGCCGCCCTGCAGGTGACCGAGGAGCACGAGGCGCTGCTCCTCGGGCTGGTCGACGGCGACCACGACCTCGTCGCCCGGGTGCGGGAGAAGCTCGGCCGCGAGCCCGTCGAGGACCTGCGCATCGACTTCGAGGACGGCTACGGCTCGCGCCCGGACGACGAGGAGGACGCCGACGCCCGGCGGTCCGCCGACGCGCTGCGGTCGGCGATCCGGGCGGGCGACGCGGCGCCGTACAACGGCATCCGGTTCAAGGGGTTCGAGGCGCCGACCCGTCGGCGCGGTGTGCGCACCCTGGCGGTCTTCCTCGAGCGCCTGGTGGCGGACGGGCCGCTGCCCGACGGGTTCGTGGTGACCCTCCCCAAGGTCACCGCCGTCGAGCAGGTCGAGGCCCTGGTCCACACCCTGCAGCGGCTGGAGGAGGCCCTCGGCCTGTCCGGCGGGTCCTTGCACTTCGAGATCCAGGTCGAGACGCCGCAGTCGATCCTCGGGCCGGACGGCACGGCGCTCGTCGCGCGGATGGTCCACGCGTCGGGCGGTCGCTGCACCGGGCTCCACTACGGCACCTACGACTACTCCGCCTACTGCGGCATCGCTGCGGCCCACCAGAGCCTCGCGCACCCGGTCGCCGACCACGCCAAGGCGGTCATGCAGGCCGCCGCAGCCGGCACCGGCGTACGCCTCTCCGACGGCTCCACCAACGTGCTGCCGGTCGGCGCACCGGAGCAGGTCGCGGCCGCCTGGGCCAACCACCTGCGGCTCGTACGACGCTCGCTGGCGCGCGGCTTCTACCAGGGCTGGGACCTGCACCCGGCGCAGCTGCCGACCCGGTTCGCAGCGACCTTCGCGTTCTACCGCGAAGGGCTGGACGCGGCCGCGGGACGCCTGCGGACCTACGTGCAGCGCCAGGACTCCGGCGTGCTCGACGAGCCGGCGACCGCCCGCGCGCTGGCCGACTTCCTGCTGCGCGGGCTGGACTGCGGTGCCCTCTCGGGCGCCGAGGTCGCCGACGCGACCGGTCTCGACACCGACGCCCTGGCCGGGCTGGCACACCGCGCAGGCGCACACGCTGACGGAGAAGGAGACTGACGCATGGGGATCGTCCTGGGACCCAACCAGTACGGCAAGGCGGAGACGCGTGTCGTGCGGATCGTGCGCGACACCGCGCGCCACGAGATCCGCGACCTCAACGTCTCGACGGCACTGCGCGGTGACTTCGCGTCGGCGCACACCGCAGGCGACCAGTCGCACGTGCTGCCCACCGACACCCAGAAGAACACCGCCTTCGTCTACGCCAAGAAGCACGGCGTGACCTCGCCGGAGGACTACGCCCTCGCGCTCGGCCGCCGGCTGCTCGAGGCCACGCCTGCCGCGAGCGGCGCGACGATCGGCGTCGAGGAGTACGCCTGGGACCGCATCGACGTCGACGGCGCGGGTCACGACCACGCGTTCGTCCGGCGCGGCGGCGAGGTTCGGACCACCCGCGTCGACCTCACCGGGGACCGCGCCGTCGTCGTCTCCGGGCTGAAGGACCTGGTCGTGCTCAAGTCCACCGGGTCGGAGTTCAAGGGCTTCCTCCGCGACGAGTACACGACGCTGCCCGACGCCGACGACCGCATCCTCGCCACCGCGCTGCGGGCGGAGTGGCGCTACGCCGGCGCGACCGGCGTGGACTGGGACGCGACCTACGCCGCCGTGCGCGCGCTGCTGCTCGCGACCTTCGCGACGACCTACAGCAGGGCCCTGCAGGAGACGCTCTACGCGATGGGTCGCGCGGTCCTCGAGGCGCACGAGGACATCGCGGAGATCTCCTTCTCCGCCCCCAACAAGCACCACTTCCTCGTCGACCTGGCGCCGTTCGGCCTGGACAACCCAGGGGAGGTGTTCGTGGCCGCGGACCGGCCCTACGGCCTCATCGAGGCCACCGTGACCCGCTCCGGGCTGGAGGCCTTCAACGACCAGCCCGCCGAGGTGGCGCGGCCCCTGCTGCTGACCTGTCTCGACGTGCCGCGCTGGGCGGACGAGGTGCTGGCCAGGCGGCCCTACGACCACCTGGCCGAGGTGGAGGAGCGGATGCTCGAGGTGGCGCTCACCATCACTGACGACGAGCTCGAGCACGCCCTCGCGCGCCACCCCCGGATCGGCGAGCGCGCCGACGCGGCCCGCCACGACGTGGACCACTCCACCCGGGAGCAGTCGGGGGTCGACCGCTCGGACGCCGACGTCGTACGCCGCCTCGAGGAGGGCAACCGGGCCTACGAGGAGCGCTTCGGGCAGGTCTTCATCATCCGCGCCGCCGGGCGCGAGGCCCCCGAGATCCTCGACGAGCTGCAGCGCCGGCTCGACAACACCGACGACGACGAGCGGGTCGAGACGATCAACCAGCTGGCGCAGATCGCGCTGCTGCGGGTCCGGGAGGTGCTGGCCTGATGGCGAGCCTGAGCACGCACGTCCTCGACACCGCCGCGGGTCGCCCGGCCGTCGGCCTCCGCGTCACCCTGGAGACGGTCGAGGGCACGCTGGTGAAGGAGGCGGTCACCGACGCCGACGGCCGGGTGGGCGACCTCGCGACCGAGCTGCCGACGGGAGAGCACCGGCTCCGCTTCGACACCGGCGCCTGGTTCGCCCGGCAGGACCTCGAGGCCTTCTACCCCGAGGTCGTCGTGGCCTTCACCGTGACCGATGACGCCCACTTCCACGTCCCGCTGCTCCTGAGCCCGTTCGGCTACTCGACCTACCGGGGCAGCTGAGGGTGGCGGCCGAGGTCCTGCTGCGCGCGGCCCGCGCGGTCGTCGGCGGTGCCGAGGTGGCGGCGTCGGTCCGGGTCCGCGACGGGGTCGTCGCCGGCATCGGGGCCTACGACGAGCCCGCCGGCGAGGCCGAGGTCGTCGAGCTCGCGGCCGACGAGGTGCTGCTCCCCGGGCTGGTGGACACCCACGTGCACGTCAACGAGCCGGGCCGCACCGAGTGGGAGGGCTTCGCCAGCGCCACCCGAGCGGCGGCAGCCGGTGGCGTGACCACGATCGTCGACATGCCGCTCAACAGCATCCCGCCGACGACGACGGTGGCCGCGCTGGAGGAGAAGCGCGCGGCGGCCGCGGAGCAGGCCTGGGTCGACGTCGGCTTCTGGGGCGGTGCGGTGCCCGGCAACACCGCCGACCTCGCGGGCCTCCACGACGCCGGTGTCTTCGGCTTCAAGTGCTTCCTGCTCGACTCGGGCGTGGAGGAGTTCCCGCACCTGACCGCGGCCGACTTCACCACCGCGATGGCCGAGACCGCGCGGCTCGGCGCGCTGATGATCGTGCACGCCGAGGACGGCGAGGCGATCGGCGACTGCGCCCACGGGTCGGCGTACGACAGCTTCCTCGCGAGCCGTCCCGATGCCGCCGAGGAGCGGGCGATCGCCCTCGTCGTCGACACCGCGCGGACGACGGGCGGCCGCGCCCACGTCGTCCACCTCAGCGCCTCCGGAGCCGTCCCCGCCCTGCGCGAGGCACGGGCCGCGGGCGTCGACGTCAGCGTCGAGACCTGTCCGCACTACCTCCACTTCGAGTCCGGCTCGATCCCCGACGGCGCCACCGAGCTCAAGTGCTGCCCGCCGATCCGCGACGCCGCCAACCGCGACGCCCTCTGGGCGGCGCTCTCCGACGGCGACATCGACATGGTGGTGAGCGACCACTCGCCCAGCACGGCGGAGCTCAAGCACCGCGACACCGGCGACTTCGCCGAGGCGTGGGGCGGCATCGCGTCCCTCCAGCTCGGGCTGCCGGTCGTGTGGACCACGGCGCGCGAGCGCGGGGTGCCGCTGACCGACGTCGTGCGGTGGATGGCCACGGCACCCGCGCGCCGTGTCGGCCTGGTCGGCAAGGGGGAGATCGCCGTCGGCGCCGACGCCGACCTCTGCGTCTTCGCGCCCGACGAGCCCTGGGTCGTCGACCCGGCGCGGCTGCACCACAAGAACCCGGTGTCGGCCTACGCCGGGCGTACGCTCACCGGCACCGTGCGGCAGACGTGGTTGTGCGGGGCGCCGATCGACGTGGCAGCAGGCCCGCGAGGTCGACTGATCAGGAGGGGCGAACGATGAGCAGCTACTGGGTGCCGAAGGGCGGCCTGCCGGGGCAGACCGAGCTGACCACGGACCGCGCCGCGTTCACCGAGGCGTACGCCGTCCTCCCGCGCGGCACCATGCGCGACATCGTGACGAGCCGGCTGCCGCACTGGGACGACACGCGGCTGTGGGTGATCGCGCGGCCGCTGTCGGGCTTCGCCGAGACCTTCTCGTGGTACGTCGTGGAGGTCGCGCCCGGCGGTGGCTCGGAGCGGCCCGACGACGACCCGGACGCCGAGGCGGTGCTCTTCGTGGTCGGCGGCACGGTGGTCCTCACGATCGACGGCGTGGTCCACCGACTCGGCCCGGGCGGGTACGCCTTCCTGCCGCCCGACGCCGGCTGGGCGCTGCGCAACGAGGGCGACGAGCACGCGACGTTCCACTGGATCCGCAAGGCCTACGAGCGCGTGGACGGGGTCGAGGTCCCCGAGGCGTTCGTGGTGCAGGAGCACGACGTCGCGATCGAGCCGATGCCCGACACCGACGGCGCGTGGGGCACCCAGCGCTTCGTCGACCCGCTCGACGTGCGCCACGACATGCACGTCAACATCGTCACCTTCGAGCCCGGGGGAGCGATCCCCTTCCCCGAGACCCACGTGATGGAGCACGGCCTCTACGTCCTCGAGGGCAAGGCGGTCTACCTGCTCAACAAGGACTGGGTCGAGGTGCAGGAGGGCGACTTCATGTGGCTGCGGGCCTTCTGCCCCCAGGCCTGCTACGCCGGCGGACCCGGCCGGTTCCGCTACCTGCTCTACAAGGACGTCAACCGGCACCCGCGGCTCCGGCCCTGATGTGCCCGCCGATGTGACCCCGGTCACGTAGAGTGGAGGGCGGCAGGTCGTCGTTCCGCATGGCAAACCGGCGGCCCGTGACTCCCTGAACCATGCACCAAGGGGAGGCCCGTGCCCGAGCCACAGATCACCGTCAACGGGCGACCACGCCCGCTCGCCGACGTGCCCGCCCGCACCAACGCGCTCGACTTCCTGCGCGGCCTGGGCCTGACCGGGGCCAAGGAGGGCTGCGCGGAGGGCGAGTGCGGGGCGTGTGCCGTTCTGGTCGTGCGCCCCGACCGGGCGGGCAGCCGGTGGACGCCGGTCAACGCCTGCCTCGTGCCGGCGCTGGCGCTCGACGGGCAGGAGGTCGTGACGGCCGAGGGGATCGGCACGCCCGACGACCTGCACCCCGTCCAGTCCGAGCTCGCCGAGCGCGGCGGCTCCCAGTGCGGCTACTGCACGCCCGGCTTCGTCTGCTCGATGGCGGCCGAGTACTACCGGCCCGACCGGGAGGCCGACGGCTTCGACCTGCACGCGATCGCCGGCAACCTGTGCCGCTGCACCGGCTACCGCCCGATCCGTGACGCCGCGCAGGCCCTCGGCTCTGCGCCGGCGTCAGACGCCCTGGCCCTGCGGCAGGCGAGCCCCGCACCCGGTCCCGCGCCGACCCGGCTCGACGGCTTCGCCCGTCCCCGGGACCTCGCCGAGGCGCTCGCCCTGCTGGCCGAGCACCCCGACGCCACGGTCGTGGCGGGCTCCACCGACTGGGGGGTGGAGGCCAACCTGCGCGGCACCCGGGCGTCGTACGTCGTCGTGGTGGACCGGTTGCCCGAGCTGCGAGGCCTCGCGACCGACTGCCCCGATCTCGAAGACGTCGTCGAGATCGGCGCCGCCCTCACCCTCAGCGAGGTCGAGGCCGGGCTCGGCGACACGGTGCCGCTGCTGGCGCAGGTGTGGCCGTTGTTCGCCTCGCGGCTGATCCGCAACGGCGCCACCATCGGCGGCAACCTCGGCACCGCCTCCCCGATCGGCGACCTCGCGCCGGCGCTGCTCGCGCTCGAGGCGACCCTGGTGCTGGTCTCGGCCGACGGGGACCGCGAGGTGGCGCTGGCCGACTTCTTCACCGGCTACCGCGAGACCGTGCTCCGACCCGCTGAGCTCATCCGGGCCGTACGCGTCCCGCTGCCGCTCGCCGCGCACACGACCTTCCGCAAGATCGCCAAGCGGCGCTACGACGACATCTCCAGCGTCGCGGTCGCCGTGGCCCTCGACGTCGTGGACGGCACGGTCGCGCGGGCCCGCATCGGGCTCGGGGGAGTCGCCGCGACACCGATCCGGGCGCTCGCCACCGAGGCCGCGCTCGAGGGCCGGCCGTGGACCCTCGAGACCGTCGAGGCCGCGTCCGCGGTGCTCGCCCGGGAGGGCACCCCGATCGACGACCAGCGCGCCAGCGCGGCGTACCGCTCAGCGATGCTGGGCAACGCACTGAGGGCCTGGTGGTTCGAGTGAGCGAGCTGTCCCGGCGCCCCGACGACGCGGTCGTCGGACTCGCCCTGCCCCACGAGAGCGCCGCCCTGCACGTCACCGGGCACGCGCTCTACACCGACGACCTGGTGCACCGCACGCATCGGCCGCTGCACGCGCACCCGGTCTGCTCGCCGCACGCCCATGCCCGCGTCACCCGGCTCGACCCCGCGCCGGCGATGGAGGTCGACGGCGTCGTCCGCGTGCTCACCGCCGAGGACGTGCCCGGCCTCAACGACGCCGGCGTCAAGCACGACGAGCCGCTCTTCCCGAGCGAGGTCATGTTCGTCGGCCACGCGGTGTGCTGGGTGCTCGGCGAGACGCTCGAGGCCGCGCGGCTGGGAGCCGCCGCGGTGGAGGTCGACTACGAGCCGCTGCCGGCGGTCGTCTCGCTCGTCGAGGCGATCGAGGCAGAGAGCTTCCAGGGCGCGCGCCCGGTCATCGAGCGCGGCGACGTCGACGACGCGCTCTTCGGGGCCGCCCACGTCTTCGGCGGCACCACCGAGATGGCGGGCCAGGAGCACTTCTACCTCGAGACCCACGCCTCCCTCGCCCTGGTCGACGAGGCCGGGCAGGTCTTCGTGCAGAGCAGCACCCAGCACCCGACCGAGACCCAGGAGATCGTCGCGCACGTGCTCGGCCGTCCCTCGCACGACGTGACCGTCCAGTGCCTGCGCATGGGCGGCGGCTTCGGCGGCAAGGAGATGCAGCCCCACGGCTTCGCGGCCGTCGCGGCGCTCGGCGCCACCCTCACCGGCCGGCCCGTGCGGCTGCGGCTCACCCGCACGCAGGACATGACGATGACCGGGAAGCGGCACGGCTTCCACGCGACATGGCGGGTCGGCTTCGGCGACGACGGCTGCCTGCTCGCGCTCGAGGCGACGCTGACCTCCGACGGCGGCTGGAGCCTCGACCTCAGCGAGCCGGTGCTCGCCCGGGCCCTGTGCCACCTCGACAACGCCTACTGGATCCCGCACGTCCGCTTCCACGGCCGCGTCGCGCGCACCCACAAGACCTCCCAGACCGCGTTCCGCGGCTTCGGCGGGCCGCAGGGGATGCTCGTCATCGAGGACGTGCTCGGCCGGTGCGCGCCGCTGCTGGGGATCGACCCGGCCGACCTGCGCCGCCGCAACTTCTACGTCGAGGGGCAGGCCACGCCCTACGGCCAGCCCGTACGCCACCCCGCCCGGGTGGTCGCGGCCTGGGACCAGGTCGTCGCGGCGGGCGACCTGGCGCGCCGCCGCGAGCAGGTGGCGGCCCACAACGCGGCCCACCCGCACACCAAGCGCGGCCTGGCGCTGACGCCGGTGAAGTTCGGCATCTCGTTCAACTTCACCGCGTTCAACCAGGCGGGCGCGCTGGTGCACGTCTACAAGGACGGCTCGGTGCTGATCAACCACGGCGGCACCGAGATGGGCCAGGGGCTGCACACCAAGATGCTCCAGGTGGCCGCGACCAGCCTCGGCGTGCCGCTCGCGCGGGTGCGGCTCGCGCCCACCCGGACCGACAAGGTGCCCAACACCTCGGCCACGGCGGCGAGCTCGAGCACCGACCTCAACGGCGGCGCGATCAAGCACGCGTGCGACCAGATCACCGCCCGGCTGCGCGAGGTCGACGCCGGTCGGGGCCTGGCGTGGGACAAGCTCGTGCAGGAGGCCTACTTCGGGCGCGTCCAGCTGTGGGCTGCCGGCTTCTACCGCACCGAGGGCCTCCACTGGGACCCCGTCGCGATGCAGGGGCACCCGTTCAAGTACTTCTCCTACGGCGTCGCGGCCGCCGAGGTCGAGGTCGACGGCTTCACCGGTGCCTACCGGACCCGGCGAGTCGACATCGTGCACGACGTCGGCGACAGCCTGTCGCCGCTCGTCGACCTCGGGCAGATCGAGGGCGGCTTCGTCCAGGGCCTCGGCTGGCTGACGCTGGAGGACCTGCGCTGGGACGAGACGGACGGCCCCGGTCGCGGCCGGCTCACGACCCAGTCGGCCAGCACCTACAAGCTCCCGAGCATCGGAGAGCTGCCCGACGAGCTCCACGTGGCGCTGCTCGACCACGCCCACGAGGACGGTGCGGTCTACGGGTCGAAGGCGGTCGGCGAGCCCCCGCTGATGCTCGCCCTGTCGGTGCGCGAGGCGCTGCGCCAGGCGGCCGCGGCGTTCGGTCCGCCCGGCACGAGCGTCGAGCTCGCGTCCCCGGCCACGCCCGAGGCCGTGTTCTGGGCGGTGCAACGAGCGCGAGGCCCGGCATGCACTGGCTGACCGCGGTGCAGCGCCTCCGCGAGGGGCGCGAGGCCGGCGTGCTCGTCACCGTCGCCGACGTGCGGGGGCACGCCCCGCGCGACGCCGGCGCGAAGATGGTCGTCGCCGCCGCGCGCACCTGGGGCAGCGTCGGGGGAGGCAACCTCGAGGAGACCGCCGTCACCCGGGCGCGGGCGATGCTGGCCTCGTACGCCGCCGTGCCCGAGCAGCTGACGGTCGGCCTCAGCGACAAGGCGCGCACCGAGCACGGGCGGCAGTGCTGCGGCGGTGAGGTCACCCTCCTGCTCGAGCCCCTGCCCGTCGTCCCGTCGGTCGCCGTGTTCGGGGTCGGCCACGTCGGGCTCGAGCTGGCCCGCGTGCTGGCGGGCCACGACCTCGACCTGCACCTCGTCGACTCCCGAGCCGACCAGCTCACCGACGAGCGCCTGGCCGTCCTCGCCGGCTCCTCCGCACGGGTCGAGGTCCACCACGCCCCGGTCCCCGAGCTGGCGCTCGGCTCGGTGCCGCGGGGCACCCACGTGCTGGTGATGACCCACGACCACGCCGAGGACTTCGCCCTCTGCGACGCCGCCCTGCGGTGCACCCACCTCGGCACGATCGGCCTGATCGGGTCGGCCGCGAAGTGGGCCCGCTTCCGGACGGGGCTGGCCGTCGAGGGCCACGACGAGCGGGCGATCGACCGGATCCGCTGCCCGATCGGCCTGCCGGGCCTGCCGGGCAAGGAGCCGGCCGCCATCGCCGTGTCGGTCGCCGCGGAGCTGCTCCAGGTGTTCGCCGCGGACCGGGTCCGAGCCCGCGGATGAGCACCGCCGAGGTGCTCTACCGAGCCCGCGCCTACGACACCCCCGTCGACCCCTTCACCGCCGGCGCGCCCGGCTTCCGCTACGACGACGACCTGGGGCTCGCCGTCGACGCCGACGGGGTCATCGTGGCCCGCGGACCGTTCGCGGCCGTCGCGGCCGACCACCCCCACGCCGTCGTCCTCGACCTGCGCGACGGGATCCTGCTGCCCGGCCTGGTGGACACGCACGTCCACTTCCCGCAGGTGCGGGTGATCGGCGCGCTGGGCATGCCGTTGCTCGAGTGGCTCGACCGGTGCGCCCTGCCCGAGGAGCAGCACCTCGCCTCGCCCGACTACGCCGCGACGATCGCGGGGGAGTTCGTGGCCGGTCTGATCTCCGCGGGTACGACCACCTCGCTGGTCTTCGGCTCGCACTTCGCGCCGGCGGTCGACGCGCTGCTCGCCGAGGCCGAGCGCTTCGGGCTGCGGATGACGAGCGGGCTGGTCGTCAGCGACCGGGTGCTGCCGGAGCCGCTGCTCACCACCCCCGACCGCGCCTACGCGGAGTCGCACGACCTGGCGGCGCGCTGGCACGGGCGCGGACGGCTCCGCTACGCGGTCACCCCGCGCTTCTCCTTGTCGGCCTCCGACCCGGTCCTCGCGGCCTGCGGCGCGGTGCTGGAGGAGGTCGACGGCGCGGTCTTCACCTCGCACGTCAACGAGAACCACCTCGAGGTCGCCACCGTGGCCGACCAGTTCCCGCACCGGGACCACTACGTCGACACCTACGACCACCACGGCCTGCTGGGCCCGCTCTCGGTCCTCGCGCACGACGTCCACCCCACCGACCCCGAGCTCGCGGTCATGGCCGAGCGCGCGTCGTCGGTGGCCTACTGCCCGACCAGCAACTCCGCCCTGGGGTCCGGCATGTTCTCGCTCCGCCGGCACGTCGTGGCGGGGGTGCGCGTGGCGCTCGGCAGCGACGTCGGCGCGGGCACCGGCTTCTCCATCTTCAAGGAGGGCCTGCAGGCCTACTTCCTCCAGCACCTGCTCGGGGAGGAGGGGATGCGGCTCACGGCGGGTCACCTGCTCCACCTCAGCACCGCGGCCGGCGCGGCCGCACTGGGCCTCGCGGACATCGTCGGCGACCTGTCGGTGGGCAAGGAGTTCGACGCGATCCTCGTACGACCTCCCGCGGGCACGGCCCTCGACATCGGCCTGCGGCACGCGGACTCCCCGGAGGCCGCGCTGGGCAAGGTGTTCGCCCTCGCCGGTGACGCCGACGTGGCCGAGGTGTGGGTCGGTGGCGACCAGATCGCCTCCGGCGGCTTCGTGCGACCGGTCAGTCGCCGCGCGCCAGCAGCACGTCGTACGCCTGCAGGGTGAGGAAGTCGGGGTAGTCGTCGTCGAGGGCGCACTCGACGAAGAGACGCCGGGCGTCGTCGTCGACGGTGCCGCCGAGCGCGGCGTGCTCCTCCGCGACGATGCGCTCGACGAGGTCGCGCGTGACGACCTCGCCGGTGTCGAGGCGGGCCCCGTTGTGGACCCACTGCCAGACCTGGGAGCGCGAGATCTCGGCCGTCGCCGCGTCCTCCATGAGGTTGTCGATGCCGGCCGCACCGTTGCCCGAGAGCCAGGCGTGGAGGTAGAGCATGCCGATGCGGGCGTTGCCGCGCAGGCCCTGCTCGGTGCGCTCGCCGGGAGTCCGGTCCACGGCGAGGAGGTCGGCGGCCCGGACCGCGACGTCCTCGCGCAGCACGTCGAGCTGGTTGTCGCGCCCGGCGAGGACCTCGTCGAAGACCTCCGCACAGAGCGGCACGAGGTCGGGGTGGGCCACCCACGAGCCGTCGAAGCCCGCCGTGGCCTCGCGGGTCTTGTCCTCACGCACCTTGGCGAAGGCGCGCTCGTTGACCTCGGGGTCACGGCGGCTCGGGATGAAGGCCGCCATCCCGCCGATCGCGAAGGCGCCGCGCCGGTGGCAGGTGCGGACCAGCAGGTCGCTGTAGGCCTTCATCATCGGCGCCGTCATCGACACGGCGTTGCGGTCGGGGAGGGTGAAGGCGGGACCGGCGTCGCGGAAGTTCTTGATGATGCTGAACAGGTAGTCCCACCGTCCCGCGTTGAGCCCGGCGGCGTGGTCGCGGAGCTCGAAGAGGATCTCGTCCATCTCGAAGGCCGCGGTGATCGTCTCGATCAGCACCGTCGCCCGGACCGTGCCGTGCGGCACCTCGAGCGCCGCCTCGGCGTGGGTGAAGACGTCGTCCCAGAGGCGAGCCTCGAGGTGGGACTCCATCTTGGGCAGGTAGTAGTACGGCCCGCTGCCGCGGGACAGCAGCTCGCGGGCGTTGTGGAAGAAGTGCAGCCCGAAGTCGACGAGGGCCGCGACCACCGGCCGTCCGTCGGCACTCAGGTGCGCCTCGTCGAAGTGCCAGCCGCGCGGGCGGGGGAGCACCACCGGGGCGTGCTCGGGGTCGGTGACGGCGTACTCCTTGCCTTCTGGAGAGGTGAAGGAGAGCTGACCGCGTACGGCGTCGCGCAGCGTCAGCTGGCCGCCGACGACGTTGCGCCAGTGCGGGGTGTTGGCGTCCTCGAGGTCGGCGAGCCAGACCCGGGCGCCGGAGTTGAGCGCGTTGATCGCCATCTTGGGCTCGGTCGGCCCGGTGATCTCCACGCGCCGGTCCTGGAGGTCCGCCGGCACCGGGGCGACCGTCCAGTCGCCGGACCGCACCTCGGCGGTCTCGGGCAGGAAGTCCAGGGTGCCGGTGCGGGCGATCTGCGCGCGCCGCTCGCGCCGGGCGGCGAGCAGCTCGTCGCGGCGGTCGTGGAAGCGGGTGTCGAGGTCGGCGACGAACGCGAGGGCCTCGGGGGTGAGGACCTCCTCGGACCTCGGCACGGACGGGGCGGAGACGACGAGGTCGGGCACCCGGTTACGCTATCCGCCGGGGTCAGCCGGTGGAAGCAGTCAGGTCGGTGCGCTCGGCAGCGAGCAGCACGGCGCCCACCAGCGAGGCGCGCTCGCCGAGCTCGGAGGCCACGACGGGGGTCGCGGCCACGGCGTCGAGGGCGTGTCGGCGCAGCCCGATCCGGGCCGACTCGAGCAGCAGCTCGCCCGCCCGCGCCATGTCGCCGCCGACGACGACGAGGCCGGGGTTGAGCAGGTTGACCACGCTCGCCAGCGCCCAGCCGAGGTGCAGGCCGGCGTCCTCGAGCGCGCGCACGGCGGAGACGTTGCCCTCGCGGGCGGCGGCGACGATCTCGTCGACGCCGGCGCCGGGCAGCTGGGTGTGCATCATCGCCTGCAGGGCGACGGTGGAGGTGTAGGCCTCGAGGCAGCCGCGGCTGCCGCACCGGCACACCGGACCGGACTCGTCGAGCGTCAGGTGGCCGATCTCGCCGGCCGTGCCGCCGCTGCCGTGGAAGAGCCGGTCCTCGAGCACGATGCCCGCCCCGACGCCGGAGGAGACCTTCACGAAGACCGAGTTGGCGTGGCCGCGGGCCACGCCCTGCCGGTGCTCGGCGAGGGCGCCGAGGTTGGCGTCGTTCTCGGCGTGCACCTCGAGGCCGAACCGCTTGCGGGCCGCGTCGAGGGCGTTGACCCCCACCCAGCCGGGCAGGATCGCCGAGCTGCGCACGACCCCGTCGGTCATCGGGGCGGGCAGGCCCATCCCCAGGCACCGCAGCGCCGCGAAGTCGACGCCGGCGTCGACCAGCACCTCCTCCAGCAGGCCGGCGGCCGCGTCCAGGCCGTCGTCGCTCGGGTGCCCCGAGTCCAGGGAAGCGCGCCGTTCCGCGAGGAGGGTGCCGGTGAGGTCGCCGACGGCCACCGCGACGTGGCTGTGGCCGAAGTCGACGCCCGCGACCACGCCCGCCGCCGGCGCCAGCGTGACCGTCGTACCCCGCCGTCCGCTGCCGGGCTCGGTGGTCACCAGGCCGGCGCCGGCGAGGTCGCGCACGATGCTCGACACGGTCGCCGGAGCGAGCCCGGTCTGCCGGGCGAGGTCGGCCTGGGTGACCTGCTCGCCGCTGCGCAGCACGTCGACGACGCGCTGCTGGTTGGCGGATCGCAGCGACGCGGTCGACCCGGGGGAGCCGGTGGCGGACATGGCGCAAGAGTGAGGGACCGACCCCGTAGTCGTCAAGAGACGCACACAAGTCGTCGCATCATCACGATTCGGGAGGTTTTGTGTTCGACTCTTGACGACAAGGCGTGGCGGTGGTCACACTCTGGGGGAACCCACGGGCTCGCTCGAGCGAGCCACCACCACCAGGAGAAACCCCATGACCCGTTTCCACCGCGTCGCCGGGCTCGGCGCCGCTCTCATGATCGGTGCGCTCAGCCTGACCGCCTGTGGCGCCAACGATGCCCAGACCGGCGGCGGTGACGCCGGTGACGGCGGCGGCGACAGCAAGGTCATCGCGCTGCTGCTGCCCGAGTCGAAGACCACCCGCTACGAGGCGTTCGACCGTCCGCTGTTCGAGGACAAGGTCGCCGAGCTCTGCTCCGACTGCGAGGTCGTCTACTACAACGCCGACCAGGACGAGTCCAAGCAGACCCAGCAGGTCGACACCGCGATCTCCGAGGGTGCCAGCGTCATCGTGCTCGACCCCGTCAACGGCGCCGGCGCCGGCGGCATGGTCCAGTCCGCCCAGGACTCCGGTGCCACCGTCATCGCCTACGACCGCTTCATCGCCGAGGCCGACTACTACATGTCCTTCGACAACGAGACCGTCGGCAAGATGCAGGCCGAGGCGCTCGTCGAGGCGATGGGCGACAAGGGCAGCATCCTGATGCTCAACGGTGCCCCGAGCGACCCCAACGCCGCGCAGTTCAAGGCCGGCGCCCACAGCGTGCTCGACTCCTCCGGCGTGAAGATCCTCGAGGAGTACGACAACCCGGACTGGAGCCCGGAGAACGCCCAGCAGTGGACCACCGACCAGCTGAGCAAGTACGACCCGTCGGACATCCAGGGCGTCTACGCCGCCAACGACGGCCAGGCCGGCGGTGTCGTGGCCGCGCTGACCGGTGCCGGCGTGGCCGCCGACGCCCTGCCCCCGATCACGGGCCAGGACGCCGAGGTCGCCGCGATCCAGCGGATCCTCGCCGGCGAGCAGGCGATGACCATCTACAAGCCGATCCCGATCGAGGCCGAGACCGCTGCCGAGGTCGCCGTGGCGCTGGCCAACGGTGACGAGGTCCCGACCACCAGCGAGTCGGGCATCGAGCAGAGCGACTACGAGGGCGTCACGTCCTACATCTTCACGCCGATCGTGGTGAAGCAGGACAACGTGGGCGACACCGTCATCAAGGACGGCTTCTACACCGCCGACGACATCTGCACCGGTGACTACACCAAGGCGTGCGAGGACGCCGGCATCTCCTGATGTCCGACACCTCCACCTCGACCCAAGGGTCGACGATGCCGGTCGGGGACGCAGTTCTGTCCCTGACCGGCGTCACCAAGCGGTTCGGGGCCGTGCAAGCCCTCTCGGACGTGCACATGCACGTCCGGGAGGGCGAGGTCGTCGCCCTCGTGGGCGACAACGGCGCCGGCAAGTCCACCCTCGTCAAGGTCATCTCGGGGGTCTACACCCCCGACGCCGGCGACATCACCTTCGCCGGCCGCAAGGTGACCGTGGGTGGTCCCTCCGAGGCCCAGGCCCTGGGCATCGCGACCGTCTTCCAGGACCTCGCCCTGTGCGACAACCTCGACGTCGTCGCCAACCTCTTCCTCGGACGGGAGGAGTCCTCGGGACCCTTCGTCAACGAGGTGCAGATGGAGAAGGAGGCGTGGCGCCTGCTCAAGACGCTCTCCGCCAAGATCCCGTCGGTGCGGATCCCGATCGCCTCCCTGTCCGGTGGTCAGCGCCAGACCGTGGCGATCGCCCGCAGCCTGGTCGGCAGCCCGAAGGTCGTGATGCTCGACGAGCCCACCGCCGCCCTCGGCGTCGCCCAGACCGCGGAGGTGCTCAACCTCATCGAGCGGCTGCGCGAGACCGGCCTCGGGGTCATCCTGATCAGCCACAACATGGCCGACGTGCAGGCGGTCGCCGACCGCATCGTCGTCCTGCGCCTGGGCCGCAACGCCGCCGAGTTCCGGGTCGAGGACGCCACCACCGAGGAGCTGGTGGCCGCCATCACCGGGGCCTCCGACAACGTCGTGGCCTCACGGGCCTCGCGCCGGGAAGGGGGTGCGCACCATGAGTGACACCACCGAGCGCTCCGTCGCCGCCGACCTCGCCGACGAGCGCCTGATCAAGGCGCAGGGGCCCATGGACTACCTGCGCCAGTTCGGCGGACGCCTGCGGGCAGGTGACCTCGGCAGCCTGCCGGTCGTCATCGGCCTGCTGGTGATCTGCATCGGCTTCTACACCCAGGAGCCGCGCTTCCTCAGCTCGCGCAGCATCGTCGCCATCACCCAGTTCGCCGCCCCGGTCGGGATCATCGCCCTGGGCATCGTGCTGGTGCTGCTGCTCGGCGAGATCGACCTCTCGGTCGGCTCGGTCAGCGGCTTCACGGCCGCCATCATGGCCGTGCTGGTGGTCAACCAGGGCTACTCCATGATCGTGGCGATGATCGCGGCGCTGCTGGTCGGCCTGCTGATCGGAGCCTTCTACGCGGTGCTCTACACCCGCGTTGGCGTGCCGTCGTTCGTGTTCTCCCTGGCTGGGCTCCTGGCCTTCCAGGGCGGGCTGCTCTACGTCCTCGGCACGCAGGGCACGATCAACCTGCCGTCGGGCTCGTTCCTGGTGCAGTTCACCCGGTTCCAGTTCGTCTCGCCGCTCATGTCCTACGTCCTGGTGGTGCTCATCGTCGCCGCGTACGCCGCCGCGCAGCTGTGGTCGGTGCGGCAGCGCTCCGCCGCCGGGCTGAGCTCCCCGCCGCTGTGGATCACCGGGGCGAAGGCCCTCGCGCTCCTGGCCGGGCTGCTCTTCCTGTCCTACTACGTCAACATCGACCGCGGCTGGAGCTACCTCTGGGTGCTTTTCGCGGCCCTCGTCGTGGTGATGGACATCGTGCTGCGCCGCACCCGCTGGGGACGGCACGTCTTCGCGGTCGGCGGCAACGAGGAGGCGGCGCGGCGCGCGGGCATCAAGGTCAACCGGGTCTACTTCTCGGTGTTCGCCCTGTGCTCGACGTTCGCCGCCCTGGGCGGCCTGCTCGCGGCCGGCCTGCAGACCAGCGTGTCCCAGGCGAGCGGCACCACCGACACCAACCTGACCGCGATCGCGGCAGCGGTGATCGGCGGCACGTCGCTCTTCGGTGGCCGCGGGTCCGCGTACGCCGCCATGCTCGGCATCATCGTGCTCCAGGCCATCCAGAGCGGGCTCAACCTGGTCGGCGTGGACTCCTCGGTGCGGTTCATGGTGACCGGCGGGGTGCTCCTGCTGGCCGTCGCGATCGACTCGGTGTCGCGTCGGGCGCGCTCCTCCAGCGGTCGGGGATAGCACTCGGGATAACCTCCTCGGGATGCTCCGCACCCGACTCGTCGCCCTCGCGCTCGTCGCCGTCGTACCCCTCCTGTCCGGGTGCGACGGCGACGAGCCGACCGTTGCCCTCCTCGTCGCCGACGAGTCCGACTCCGAGTCCCGCGCGGTCGACGTCGAGCGGTTCACCGACCGGGTCGAGGCGACCTGCGACGAGTGCCGGGTCACGGTCTACGACGCCGAGGGCGACGCGGCGGCCCAGCGCAGCCAGGTCCGCCAGGCCGAGGCCGCCTCGGCCGACGTCATCGTGGTGGTGCCCGTCGATGCCGACGGCCTCGGGACGATGACCGACCGGGAGCTCCCGGTCGTCTCGCTCGGCACCCTCGTGCCCGGGTCGGACCGGTTCGTCGGTCTCGAGAGCGGCGAGGTGCCCACCCAGCGCGGGTCGGACCTCGAGGCCGCCCGCGAGGTCCTCCTCGGCGACGAGAAGTCGATGACCTACGTGCCCACCCGCACCATGAGCGAGCAGGCCGCCGACGTCGCGGTCGCCTTCCTGGCCGGCACCCCGGTGCCCGACGCGGAGGTGGTCGACGGGGTCGAGTCGTGGCTCTACCAGGACCAGGACGTCACGATCGACACCCTCACGTCCGTGCTCGTCGGCCAGGGCGTCCTCACCCTCGACGACCTGTGCAGCGGGCCGACCGAGAAGCGCTGCGTCCGGTTCGGGCTGCGATGATCGAGATCCTGACCCCCGCGCAGGTGGACAAGGCCCGGGCCACCGGTGCCCTGGTCGCCGACATCCTGCAGTCGTTGCGCTCGCGCAGCCAGGTCGGCACCAACCTGCTCGACCTCGACCGCTGGACGGCGGAGATGATCCGCGAGGCGGGCGCGGAGTCCTGCTACGTCGACTACGCCCCATCGTTCGGTCGCGGACCGTTCGGCCACCACGTCTGCACCTCGGTCAACGACGCCGTCCTCCACGGCCAGCCGCACGACCAGGTGCTGGCCGACGGCGACCTGCTCACCCTCGACCTCGCCGTGCGCCTCGACGGCATCGCGGCCGACTCGGCGATCAGCTTCCTGGTGGGGGAGAGCCGACCGCCCGAGAGCGTCGCCCTCGTCGACGTCACCAGGACCGCGCTGGCGGCGGGCATCGCCGCGGCCGGCCCCGGCGCCCGGATCGGGGACCTGTCCCACGCGATCGGCTCCGTGCTGCGCGGCGCCGGCTACCCGGTCAACATGCAGTTCGGGGGCCACGGCATCGGGACGACGATGCACCAGGACCCGCACGTCTCCAACGACGGGCGACCCGGCCGGGGCTACCAGCTCCGACCGGGCCTGCTGCTCGCGCTGGAGCCCTGGGTGATGGTCGACACCGACGAGCTGGTCACCGACGCCGACGGGTGGACCCTGCGGAGCGCGACCGGCTGTCGCACCGCGCACAGCGAGCACACGATCGCGATCACCGAGGACGGCGCCGAGGTCCTCACCCTGCCCAGCGGCTAGTGCACCGTCTCCAGCGGCGCCTCGGCCTCCGCCTCGCTCAGCGGGGCGTCGGCACGGTCCAGCTTGCTGGGCCACCAGATCTTCCCGCCGAGGTCGAGGTTGAGCGCCGTGACGAGCACCGACCGGACGACCAGGGTGTCGAGCATGACACCCAGCGCCACCGCCACCCCGAGCTCGGCGAGGAACACCAGCGGCAGTGAGCCGAGGACCAGGAAGGTCGCGGCCAGCACCACGCCGGCCGAGGTGATCACACCGCCGGTCGACGCCAGCCCGATGAGGGAGCCCTTGCGGGTGCCGTAGGTCGCGGTCTCCTCCCGCACGCGGGTCATCAGGAAGATGTTGTAGTCGATGCCCAGCGCGACCAGGAACACGAACGCGAAGAGCGGGAACCCCGGGTCGGACCCGGCGAAGCCGAAGACGTACTCGAAGAGCAGCGCCGAGATGCCCAGCGCGGCACCGAACGACAGCACCACCGTCGCCATCAGGATCAGGGGAGCCAGCACGGCGCGCAGCAGGCCGATGAGGATCAGCAGCACCACCGCCAGCACGAGCGGCATGATCACCCAGCTGTCGCGCACCGAGGCGGTCTTGGTGTCGACGTAGAACGCCGACCCGCCACCGACCAGGGCGTTCGCACCGGAGACCGCGTGGGCCGCGTCGCGGGACTCCTCGACGATCCCTGCGGCAGTGCTGGAGGAGATGTCGGCGTTGATGGTCGCCTCGAACCACGCACGACCGTCGGCCAGGGGCTGGGGCTCGCCGGGCGCGGCGAGGCCGTCGATGCCCTCGAGGGCCGCCGCCACGTCGGCGACCCGGTCGGCGTCGGCGACCACCTGGAGGGTGTTGGAGCTGTCCGCCAGCCCGTGGTCGGTGAGCAGCCTCTGGCCCTTGATGGAGTCGAACTCCTTCGTGTAGGTGTCCTCGGTCGACAGTCCCGAGGCGTCGAGGCGGAACAGGCCCAGGCAGGCCAGCAGCAGCAGTCCGGTGGTGGTCACCCAGACCCGCCGCGGGCGGTGGCTGATCGACCGGCCGACCCGGGCCCACAGGCCGTTGGAGGTGGGCTCGGGGCTGCGGAAGGTGGGGCGCTTGGGCCAGAACACCCAGCGCCCGCAGATCACCAACAGGGCCGGCAGCAGGGTGATCATCACCAGCATGGTCACCGAGACGCCGATGGCGGCGACCGGGCCGAGACCGGCGGTGGAGTTGAGCTCGGCGAAGGACAGGCACAGCATGCCCACCGCAACCGTCGCGGCACTCGCGAAGATCGCCGGGGCCGCACGGTGCAGGGCGAACGCCATGGCCTCGTGGCGGTCCTCGTGGCGGCGCAGCTCCTCGCGGTAGCGCGCGACCAGCAGCAGGGCGTAGTCGGTGCCGGCGCCGATCACGAGGATGCTGAGGATCGCCTGGCTCTGACCGTTGACGGTGAGCCCGGCGTACTTCGCCAGCAGGTAGACCACGCCAGTCGCGATCGTGTTGGCGACGACGGCGCAGAGGATCGGCAGCAGCCACAGGACGGGGCTGCGGTAGGTGAAGAGCAGGATCAGGATGACGACGCCGAGGGTCGCGAAGATAAGGTTGGTGTCGATGCCCTCGAAGGCCTCCGCGGAGTCCGCGGCCTGGCCGCCGAAGCCCGCGAGGTGGACCTCGCCGCCGTCGAGGGTGGCGATGTCGCGGATCTCCTCCGCGGCGTCGGGGATGGCGTTCCAGCCGTCGGCGCCGAAGTTGAGCACGAAGTAGAGGTAGGCCACCTCTCCGTCGTCCGACACGAGCGTCGGCACGGGTGCCCCCTGCTCGGCCGCGGCCTGGGCGGCGGCCGGCGTCAGCACGCCCTGCTCGGTGACGCCGTCGAGCGCGGCGATCTCGGGGCCGTCCTCCTCCATGGCCGCGAGGTCGTCCTCCGACAGCCCGCCGTCCCGGTGGTAGACCACGAGCGTCGGGATGTCGTTGGGGTCGACGGACTCCGACAGCTCGTCGAGCACCCGCGTCGACTCGGCCGACTCGGGCAGCCAGGACGAGGCCTCGTTGTTCTGGACCGAGGTGAGCTTGGTCGAGAACACGCCCATGAGGCCGGTGAGCACCAGCACCGCGGCGAGGACGACCCACTTGGTGACGCGGCCGGTCAGCGCTCCGGCGATCTGTCGATGCATGGGTCGAGTCCACCAGAACCCGCCGACATCGCGCATCCGGATAGTCCCTGAGGACTAGTCAGGGTTGACGCGTCGATCAGCGCGTCTGGAGCTGGAACGGCGCCCTGGTGTCCGTCGACCCGCGGCGCGGCGCGACGGCGTACTCCACGGACCCGTCGACACCGAGCCGGACCACGGCCCACTCGCCGTCCTGATAGGTCACGACGAGCACGTGATCGGCGTCCTCCCAGACCTCGCCGAAGTACGTCGCGGAGTGTCCGTTGCGGGCGTAGGTGAAGGAGTGCGCCACGGAGCCGTCGGCCGTGGCGAGGAGGTCGAGGACCTTCGGGCCGAAGCCGTCGGCGTACGCCGGTGTGCCGAGGACGTGGCGGTTGTCGGGCGAGATGTCGGAGAGCTGGTTGTCGCAGGTGCGCCACGTCACGCGCCAGCTGCGCAGCATCGCGCTGCACGAGCGCATCTCGCTGAAGGAGGTGATGCCGCCCTGCCAGCGGCCGCGACCGGTCGTCGCCAGGCGCAGGTGCGGGACGCGGTCGACGATGCCGTGCGAGGAGGTGTAGAAGGCGCGGTGCGGTCCGTTGACGGCGATCGAGCACCCGAAGCCGGGGTCGCCCTCGCCCTCCTTGCAGTTCTCGCCCGTCACCGACACGGCGTGCGCGGTGCCCGTGACCGGGACCGGGTCGAACCGGAGGACGCGGTCGCCCTCCTGGTCGATCGTCCACACCCGGCCGCGCCTGCCCGCGAACGCCACCACGTGGCCCAGCGGTGACACCGCCAGCCCGTAGCCCGTGCGCCACTCGCGGCGGCCGGGAGAGCCGTCCGCGCCGATCCAGCGCACGGTGGTCGGACGGTTCCGCGCCGTCTGGACGACGTAGCCCGACCCCATCGGGGCCAGCGCGACGACGTTGTTCGACACCGGGGTGGTGGTGCCGTCAGTGCCGTGGATGACAGTCTTGCCAGCCGTGCGTGAGGTCCACGCGATCGCCGGCGGTGCACCCTGGTCAAGGTCGCGCACGTCGAACAGGGTGCGGGGCCTGTGGCCTCGGCCGAGGCGTGGACGGCGGGCACGAGGGAGGAGGTGAGCGCGAGGGCGGTCGCGGCGAGGAGGACGGCCCGAGGAAGAGTCTTCATGCACAGGAGACGCTCCGACCTGCGCCGGGGTTGCTCCGACTGGAGGTGTGTCGCTACCGGTCTGCGGATGAGCACGGCGAAGGGATCACGTGCGTGCTGTCAGCTCCGCCACGATGTGCTTGGCGATCTCCAGGGACGCAGTCGCGGCGGGCGAGGGCGCGTTCAGGACATGGACCTGCTGAGGAGTCCGGGCGAAGTGGAAATCGTCCACCAGCGAGCCCGCCCGGTCGATCGCCTGAGCGCGCACGCCGGCCGGCGCGCGCCGGAGCGCCTCGGTCGGCAGGTCGGGGACGAGCACGCGCAGCGCGGCCGCGAACCTGCGGCGGGACAGTGACCGCGCCACCTCTGCGGCACCGGTCTTCCAGTAGGTGCGGGCGAGCGGCCGGAATCCCGGCCAGGTGACTGTGTCGAGGAGGTCGCGGCCTCGGATCGTCGTCCAGCTGTAGCCCTCACGCGCGCCTGCCAGGACGGCGTTGGGGCCCGCATGCACGGTGTCGTCGAGACCGCGGGTGAGGTGCACGCCGAGGAAGGGAAGGTCGGGGTCGGGAACGGGGTAGACGAGGCCACGCACCAGGTCGGCGTGCGCCGGGTCGAGCTCGTAGTACTCGCCGCGGAACGGGACGATGCGTACGTCCGGGTCGAGGCCACCGAGTCGGGCGATGCGGTCGCTGTGCAGCCCTGCGCAGTTGACGAGGACGTCGGCGCGGAGCTCGTCCTGGTCGGTGCCCACGAGGACACCGGAGGAGGTCTCGGTGATGCGCGTGACCTGGTGCCCGAGCAGGACCTCCCCACCCTGGGCGGTGACCAGGTCGGCGAGCTTTCGGGTGACCTCGGCGTAGTCGATACGGCCCGTCGAGTGGACGTGGAGCGCGGCGACGCAGCTCACGTGTGGCTCGATGTCGCGGGCTTGCTCGCCGGTGAGCCACGTGGCGGGGACACCGTTGGCTCGCGCTCTGCGTTCGAGTTCTTGCAGGGCGTCGACCTGGCGATGGTCTGGGGCGACCACGAGCTTTCCGGGCACGTCGTGAGCGATGTCGTGCTCGGCGGCGAACTGCTTCATGGAGGCGGCACCAGCGACGCACAGCCTCGCCTTGAGGCTGCCAGGTCTGTAGTAGAGGCCGGAGTGGATGACGCCGGAGTTGCGGCCGGTCTGGTGGGCTGCGACGGTCGCCTCCTTCTCGACCACGCGGACTCGGTGGCCGGCGGTGGTGAGCTCGTGGGCGACGGCGAGCCCGACGATGCCGCCGCCGACGACGATGACGGAGATGCCTGGGGTGCTCACGCGTGCTCTCCCAGGAGGTACGGCGCCCCGTGGGCGTCGCAGATGTCGCGAAGCTGCTGCAGCAGGGCCGCGGGTAGACCGATGCCCGCACTCAGTCGTTCGGCTCGGGCGCGTTCTTCGGGTTCGCCGGCGACCAGGACGCCGACGGTGGCGTCGAGCGGGGTGGTGGCGTGCATCAGGTCGATCAGGCCGGTGACGTACTCGGGCGCGTCGACCTCAGGGCCGAACGCGGAGGGATCGATGGCGAGCAGCATGTGGCCGACGTCGTCCGGTGAACGTCCGCCGGGCATCCCGGCGCCGCTGAGCCCGCAGCTGAGGATCTGCACCATCATGGCCAGGCCGTAGCCCTTGTGTCCCGCGGTGAGGGTGGTCGGTCCGCCCAGTGGCATGAGTCCACCTTCGGTGCTGTGCCGCAGGAGGCGAAGTGCTTCGCCGGAGTCGTGCACGGGCCGGCCGGTCTCGTCGGCGACCCAGTCGGCGGGCAGGGGCTTGCCGGACAGGGCGTAGGTCTTGACCTTGTTGACGGCGACGACGGTGGTCGACATGTCGAGCACGAACGGGGCGCCCGACGCGGCGGGGGCCGCGAACGCGAGGGGGTTGGTTCCCAGGCGACGTGTCACGCCGCCGGTGGGAGCCTGCGTCATGGTGGCGGCGCTCGTGGTGACGATGCCGATGAGCCCGTGCTCGGCTGCGCGTCGGGCGTAGTAGCCGGCGGCGCCGAAGTGGTGGGAGTTGCGCACGACGGCGATGCCCACGCCGAAGGTGCGTGCTCGGTCGCTGGCGATGTCCATGGCCTGCTCCGCCACGAAGTGGCCGAGGCCGGCGTGGGCGTCGATGACGGTGACGGCTCGTCCGTCGTCGTGGACGACCTCGCTCGTGGCGCCGATGCGCAGTCCGCCTGCTGCCAGCTTGATCGCGTAGCTGGGAAGCATCGAGATGCCGTGGGAGTCGATGCCGCGCACGTCTGCGTCAGCCATGATGGCGGCTGTGCGCTCGGCGGTCGGCTCGAGCATCCCCCAGGCACGCAGCACTTCGGCGGCCTGCTGGCGGATGAGGGAGGCCGGGAAGCGTTCCACGAGATGGCTCCTGTTCGACGGCTCTTCACGGGCGCTCTGCGCGGTCGTGAGCGGTCCTAGCCCTGGGGGTTGGTGTCGGCGTCGGTGTCGTGGAGCGTCCGCAGGTGGGTCGCTGCAGCCTTCGACATGGTGGAGTCGACGCCGAGGTCGTCGAGGTAGGCGCCGGCGGCTTCCATCTCCTCGCGGCGCCTGGCGGCGTGGACGACGCTGCCGGTGAGCCAGCGGTCGATGGTGCGCTGACCGTCACCGGAGAGCTCGCGGGCGATCTGGTCACGGATCCAGTCCTCGAACCCGACGGCCTTGCCGGCGGTGACCGCTTCGACGGTGGCCGCGGCGAAGGACTTCATGAAGACGCTACGGAGCAGCTTGTGTGCCATCGCGTCGCCGAGTGCGCCGTCGACGACGTCCACGTCGGTGCCGATCCCCGCCATGAGCTCGGCGACCTGGGTGGCGGCCGGCCCGGCGGCCATGAGCGGGGTCGCGGTCTGCAGCTGGATGACGGGGCCGAGGATGGCGACGTCGGCGAGGCGGATGTCGGGGCGGTCGGCGAACACCTCGAGGAGCCCCTTCTTCGCCCCTGGTGCCGAGGAGGTGCAGTCGACGTACGCGGCGTCCTGTCGCAGGTGGTCGACCGCGTCCTCCGCCACGGTCCTGCTCGCGCGGGCGGCGGTGAGCACGAGGACGATGTCGGCGTCCTCGACGGCTCCGGCCAACGTGCCGGTCACGTGCACGCCGTTGACTGGTCCCTGGACGTACGGGTCGTAGCCGCTGACCTTGTGGCCCGCCGCGTCGAGGGCGGCGCCGTAGATGCGGCCGACCTCACCGAGGCCGATGATGCCGACCGAGGGGTTCGCGGCGGCGCGCCCGGTGCGGGCGTGGGCGTCGCCGGAGGTGGGCTCCGGGTGGGTGGAGGACATGCTGGACCTTTCGAGGGTCGGTGCGGGCGCGGCACTGACGGGCCGCGGTCGTGTGTGAGGTGGTTGGGCCGTCAGCCGCGGGTGTCGCGCACGGCCAGCACGTTGCACGGAGCGCCCAGGAGGACTGTCTGCGCGGTGCTGCCCATGAGGAACTTCCCGGTGCGCGAGCGGCTGCGCAGGCCGATGACGATGAGGTCCGCCTTCGCCCGTGCTGCCTCGTCGAGAAGCGTCTGGGCGGGGGCGAGTGCGTCGGTGACCTGCTGGACCCGGGCCCTCACCCCTCTCGTCTGCGCCTCGGCGACCGCCTCGTCGAGCTCGTCCTGTGGGGCCAGTCCCTTGTCGGCGTAGGAGGCGCCGGTGGCGGAGTTGACCAGGACGAGGTCGACGTCGCGGCGTGCGGCCTCGTCGATGGCGGCCTCGAGCACCTGGCGCCCGAGCGGGGTGGGGGTGTAGCCGACGATGACGGTCATGGGTCAGCCTGCCTTCGACTCGGCGACGTCGGACGACGCGCCGGCCAAGGCGTCGAGGTCGGCGTCGATGTTCGCCCGGATGGCGAGCTCGCTCGCGTGCTTGGCCTCGGACAGCTCGGCCACGAGGTCGGCCTGCTCCAGCGGGACCACGACGACCCCGTCCTCGTCCGCGACCACGATGTCGCCCGGGTTGACCACGACGCCGCCGACGGCCACCGAGCTCGCGAGGGCGAATGGACCGTCCTTGTAGGGGCCGGCCGGGGTGAGCGCGCGGGCGTAGACGGGCATCGCGTACTCCTCGAGGCCGGCGGCGTCGCGCACGGCGCCGTCGATGACGAACCCCACGACGCCCTTGACCTTCGCCTTCCCCGCGACGAGCTCGCCGAGCAGCGCACGGGACTCGTCGCCGCCACCGTTCACGACGATGACGTCGCCGGGCTGCACGTGCTCGAGCGCCTCGTGGAGAGCCTTGTTGTCGCCTGGGCGGGTCCACACCGTGTAGGCGGCACCGACGATGGTGGCACCGGTCCACACGGGCTTGATGGCGGCGTCCATCATGCCGAGGCGGTGCATGGCGTCACCGATGTTGGCCGCCGGGAGGGACCGGTAGCGGGCGAGCTGCTCCGCGGTCGGGCGCTCCCACGCGTCGTGGGACGTGGCCGCGCCGGGCTGCAGGGACGCAGGGGTGGTGGACCGGCTGGCTGCGTCGCTCACTGCTCCTCCTGGACCAGCGGGAGCAGGTCGGAGAACAGGGTCTCGGTCTCGTCCCAGTAGGCGGCGTACTCCTCGGCGTCCTTGTAGGACGGAGCGAGGCCGACCTGCGTCATCTTCTCCTCGAAGGCCGGGTCCTGCATGATCTCGCCGATGGCCTCGGACACCTCGGTGACGATCTCGTCCGGGGTGCCGGCGGGGAACGCGAACCCGCGGCTGGAGGAGATCTCGACGTCGGCGCCGGACTCCTCGAACGTGGGCACGTCGGGCAGGAACGGGCTGCGCTCTGCGTCCATGACGCCGATGACCTTCACGTCGCCGGCGTCGAGCAAGGGCTGCATGTCGCTGACGTTGGCCAGGAGGAGGTCGACGTTGCCACCCAGGAACGCGGTCGTGGCCTTCGTGGACCCGTCCGCGAAGTGCACCGGCGCGATGTCCACGCCCGCCTTCTCCTTCAGGCTGGCGAGCGCGAAGTGCTCGTTGGAACCGACGCCGGTGGTGGTGGCCTGCAGCTCGCCGGGGTTCTCCTTGGCGTAGGCGATGAGGTCCTCGGGGGTGTTGAACTCGCTGTCGGTCGCGACAGCAACCGCGGTGGGGTCGATGACCTGGAGGGCGACGGGGGCGAAGCTGTCGCGGTCGTACTCAGCCCCACGGGACTCGTCGAGGACGGTGACGATGGCCGAGGGGAAGGTGACGGCGGTCATCGTGTAGCCGTCGGGCTCTGCCTGGGCCAGCTCGGTGTACGCGACCTGGGAGTTGGCCGAGGGCTTGTTGGTGACAGTCACGGAGGTGTCGAGCTTCTTCTCCAGCTCCTCGGCGATGAGGCGTGACCCGGTGTCGGTGGGGCCGCCGGCGTCGTAGCCGACGAGCAGCTCGATGCCCTTGGACGGGTAGTCGGCGGCGGACTCGCTGCCGCTGGCTCCTCCGTCGGTCTGGGCGCAGCCGGCGAGGGTGAGGGTGAGCGCGGCGCCTGCAACTGCGGCGATGCGGAGCGGGGTGCTCTTCATGGTGAAGCCCTTCATCTGGTGGAGGTGGTGGGTGGAGCTGATGGATGGTGCGGGTACGTGGGGAGCCGGTTGATCGGCGAGCTGTCCGGTGTCCGAGTCCGGAGTGGCCTCAGACCTCGGCGTCGGTCGGCAGGCCGGCCTTGCGCTTGAGGCTGGCGCTGAACACGGAGGCGAGGAGGATGGCGGCGGCGACGACGAGGAAGGCCAGGGACAGCGGCCGGTCGACGAAGATGGAGAAGCTGCCGCGGGAGAGCTGGAGTGACTGGCGCAGGGCGCTCTCGAGGAACGGGCCGAGGATCAGGGTCAGGACCAGGGGCGCGAGCGGGAGCCCGACCTGTCGGAACACGAACCCGATGACGCCGAAGGCGACCATGATGTAGATGTCGATGACGCTGTTCGAGACCGCGTAGGACCCGATGACGATGAACGCGAAGATGACCGCGCGCAGCACCGAGTACGGGATGGCCAGGATGCGGGTCCAGAGGCTGACCAGCGGCACGTTGAGGAACAGCAGCAGCAGGTTGCCGACGAACAGGCTGGCGATGACCGTCCAGACCAGCTCGGGCTCCTCGGTGAACAGGGTCGGGCCCGGGGTGAGGCCGTTCTGCAGGAACGCACCCATGAGGACCGCGATGGCCGGTGAGGCCGGGATGCCGAGCGTGAACAGCGGGATGAACGCGGCGTTGGCGTGGGAGTTGTTCGCGGTCTCGGGAGCCGCGACGCCTTCGATGGCGCCGGTGCCGAGCTCGTTCCGGTGCTTCGAGACCTTCTTCTCGGTGCTGTAGGCCAGCAGGGAGGAGATCGCCGAGCTGACGCCGGGGATGAGGCCGACGAGGCCGCCGATGACCGTGCCACGCGCGATGGAGGGAGCGCTGCGGCGGGCGTCCGCGGCAGAGGGGATGAGCTCGCGCAGGGTCGGGGCCTGGGGACGCGGCGCGGCCGCGCCGCTGGTCGCGAGGAGCTCGCCGAGGCCGAAGAGGCCGACGAGGACCGGGACGTAGCTGATGCCGTCGAAGAAGTGGGGGTCGCCGAAGGTGAAGCGCGGCATGCCCATGACGGGATCGATGCCGACCATGGCGATGAGCAGTCCCAGAGCGGCGGAGATGATGCCGAGGAGGACCGAGCGTCCGACCAGGCCGACGAGCAGCGCGAGGCCGATGAGGACGAGGGAGAAGAACTCCGGCGGGCCGATCTTCAGGCCGAGGCGCGAGAGCGGCTCGGCCGCGACGACCAGGGCGAGGGTGGCAACGGTGCCACCGATGAACGAGCCGATTCCAGCGGTGGTGAGGGCGACCCCGGCCCGGCCCTTCAGCGTCATCTGGTAGCCGTCGATGCAGGTGATGGCGGACTCGCCCTCGCCCGGGATGTTGAGCAGGACCGAGGTGATGGTGCCGCCGTACGCGCCGCCGTAGAAGATCGCGGCGAGCATGATGATGGCGCCGGCCGGGTCCATCGCCAGGGTGAGCGGGATGAGGATCGCCATGCCCGCCGTGGACCCGATGCCGGGCAGCAGGCCGAGGATCGTGCCGAGCAGGCAGCCGATGAGCGCGAACGCGAGGTTCTGCGGGCTCAAGGCGGCGCCGAAGCCGTCGAGGAGCATGCCGAAGGTGTCCACGTCAGAACCCCATGTCGCGCAGGAACGGGATGGAGGAAGCGGGCAGCGGCACGGTAAGGAACCGGGTGAAGACCACGAACACGCCCACGCTGCACACCAGGGCCAGGACCAGCGACAGCAGCAGCCGCCGGCGTCCCAGGACGAGCAGGTGGAAGAGCACGAAGAGGAACATGGCGAGCTGGTAGCCCAGGACCTCCAGCGTCGCGGCGAGCACGCACAGGCTGACCACGATGGCCACCACCGTGGGGAGCGAGTACTCCGGGGCGTCCTCGTCAGGAACGACCATCGCCCCGGCGACGGACGGGGCGGCTTCGTCGGTGCCTGCCTCACCGGGCCCCACCTTCGGCGCCTTCGCGGCACGAAGCAGCTGCGCCAGCCAGAGCAGCCCGCCTGCGATCAGGATGCCGCCGAGCCAGCGGGGGAAGAACCCGGGGCCGGGACCGAGAGGGGTCCAGTACGGGTAGCTGCGCGAGCCGATGAGAGCGGCAGCTCCCACGACGGCCACCAGCACCGCGGAAGCGGCCGACAGCCACAGCCGTCGACGTCCACGATCGACGGCTGCCTGGCTGTCACCCGGCAGGGTGTCTGCTTCGGCCTTCATCTGTTTCTCACTGTCTGATAGAGTTTCTCACGCAACGACGCAACCTTGCGTGACCGTCATCACGGTTGTCAACCCCTGTGTCGTCGGGATGCGCGCCGCACGCTCAATCCGCGTCCCACGGGCTGCGAAGATCGGCGGCGACGGCACGACAGGCGCCGCAGGTCGCCGCACAACGGCACGGCAATCGTGGCAACGGCCCGACGATCAGGACGAGGACGACACATGGCAGAGCCGAAGACGGACCAGAAGGCCAGCACCATGCGGTCGCTCGAGCGCGCCATCGACGTCCTCGAAGTCCTCGAGGCTGCCCGCACTCCTCTGCGGCTCAGCGAGGTGGCCCGGCGCGCCGGCCTGCACGTCGCCACGACCCAGCGCATCCTCCATGTCCTGGAGGCTCGCCGCCGCATCGAGCAGGGACCCACCGGCTACCGCACGGGTGTCGCCATGCTGTTCGGCGCCCACGCCTACCTGGCCTCGAATCCCATCGCCGTCGCGGCGCCCCTCGTCCTCCAGGAGCTCGCCTCTGCCACCGGCCTCACCGCGTCAGTGTTCGTGCGCGCGGGCGACTCGCGCGCTGTGGTCGCACGAGTCGAGGGGAAGAACCCCCTGCGCTACCTCCTGCCCATCGGTCAGCGGCTCCCACTGCACCTCGGCGCCGGCAAGGCGCTGGCGGCCTACATGGACCCAGGAGAGCTCGACGACCTGCTCGACCGCGTCGGCGTGCTGACCCGCGCCACCGGGGACGTCATCGACCGTCAGGCCCTTCGCGCCGAGCTCGACGACATCAAGCGCCAAGGCGTGGCCTTCTCCACCGACGAGCGCGTGGTGGGAGCGTCCTCCGTTTCCGCGCCGGTCATGAACGCGTCCGGCGACTGCGTGGCCGCCATCCAGGTGGCCGGGCCCGCGGGCACGGAGATCTTCGCCGACATGCGTGGTCTCGGAGTCGAGGTCCGGCAGGCCGCCGCAGCACTTGCGGCGCGCCTCGGCTGAACGCGAGAAGCCTCGGCCCTGGCACGCATCCCTCGTTCGAGCGGGCAACTGGGACACACCCGCTCAGCCGGGGAAGGATTCCGGCAGCTCGAGACCCTCGGCCGCGAGGACCTCCCGCAGCAGCTCGGGATGGTTGGTGATGAGCCCGTCGGCGCCCGCGCGGACCAGGTGCCGCATGGTGGGCGCGTCGTCGACGACGTAGGGGATGACAGTGAGCCCGGCGGCGTGGGCGTCGGCGATGAGCGCCTCGGTCGCGAACGGCTCGTACGCCGGGTCGTCCACGCCGGAGAGGAACGGCGAGCCGTGGATGGGAGAGATCGCCGTGAACCCCTGCGCCGCGGCGGTGCGGACGAAGTCGGCGTCGACGGTGAGCCCGTCGAACCAGGGCGACGGGCCGTCGTCGCCGGGCTTCAGGTACTTCGGGGAGACGAGCAGGTTGCGCGCCAGCGCCGGCTCCGCGTCGCCCACCCGGTCCAGGACGCCCCAGTCGAAGCACTGGATGCTCGTGCGCCCGACCAGGCCGTCGATGCGGAGCGCGTCGACCACCTTGGCGACGAAGGCCTCCCTGCTCGTGAGTCGGGCGGCGTCGAGGGCGTCGTACTTGATCTCGAGGTTGACCCGCACCGGCGCGGCGTCGCGGTCCTCGAGCAGCGCCGCGACTTGCCTCAGGAGGGGCATGGTCGGCGGCAGGTCGGCGCGGGTGAGCTCGCGGATCCGTCGGGCGTCGGCCAGGGCGGGGTCGTGGGCGACGACCACGTCGTCCTCCGCCGTCAGGTGCACGTCGAGCTCGAGCGTCGAGACGCCGAGGGCGAGCGCGCGGCCGAAGGCCTCGAGGGTGTTCTCGGGCCAGAGGCCGGCGCCACCGCGGTGGGCCTGCAGGTCGAAGGTCACGCCTCAGGACCGTAGAGGCTCTCCACCACGTCGGCGTACTTGGTCTTCACGACGCGTCGCTTGAGCTTGAGCGTCGGGGTCAGCTCCTCCGACTCCGCGGTCCACTCGTGGGGGAGCAGCTCCCACGCCTTGACCTGCTCGGGCCGGGAGAGCCGCTCGTTGGCCTTGTCGACGGCGGCCTGCGCCATCGCCCGGATCTCCGGCTTGGTCGACAGGTCGGCGAGGTCGGTGTAGTCGATGCCCATCTTCGCCGCGACCAGGGGCGCGATCTCGCCGTCGAGCGTCATGATCGCGACGACGTAGGACCGGGCGTCGCCCAGCGCCATGGCGTGCCCGACGATGGGCGACTCCTTGAGGTAGTTCTCGATGTTGGAGGGGGCGATGTTCTTGCCCGCCGAGGTGATGATGAGCTCCTTCTTGCGGTCGATGATCGAGTAGAACCCGTCCTCGTCGACCGTGCCGATGTCGCCGGTGTGGATCCAGCCGTCCTCGTCGATGAGATTGCGGGTGGCCTCCTCCTGGAGGTGGTAGCCCGGGGTGTTGACCGGACCGCGGCACAGGATCTCGCCGTCCTCGTCGAGGCGCACCTCGATGCCGGGGTTGGGGCGCCCGACGGTGCCGAGCTTGAAGGCCCCGGGGCCGTTGGAGGTGAAGGCGCCGGTCGTCTCGGTCATGCCGTAGACGTCGTACACCTGCAGGCCGAGGCCGCCCATGAACTTGGCGACCTCCAGCGGCATCGGCGCCGCGGCGCTCGCCGCCCACGTCACCTGGTCGAGCCCGAGCAGGAGCCGGAGGAAGCCGAGGATCGCCTCGTCGGCCCTGGCATAGGCCTCCTCGACCTCGGGCGTCATCTCGTTGCCGTACTCGTGGGCCTGGGTCCAGGCCAGGCCGGCCGCCATGGCGTCGGTGACGAGCTTCTGGTTGTCGGGGTTGGGGTCCTCGGCGAGCTTGGCCGAGATGCCGGTCTTGATCTTCTCCCACACCCGCGGGACGCCGAAGAACGCCGTGGGGTGCACCTCGCCGAGCGCGCCCAGCAGCCCCGCAGGGTCGGGGATCGCGTGCACGTGGTTGCCCAGGAACGGCGGGCCGTACGTCGCCAGCACCCGCTCGGCGATGTGGGCGAGCGGCAGGTAGCTGATGGTGCGTTGCTGCCCGTGCAGACCGGCGGCGTCGAGCGTCGACACCGCCTCGTACATCACGTTGTGGTGCGTGAGCACCACGCCCTTGGGGTTGCCGGTGGTGCCGGAGGTGTAGAGGTAGGTGGCGGGGAGGGCGGGGGTGATCTGGTCCATGCGCGCCTCGACCTCGCTGGTGTCGGTGCCGCGGGCGAGGAAGTCCGCCCACGTCATCACGCGCGGGTCGTCGACCCGGTCGGCGTCGGCGAGCATGACCACGTGCCGGATCGAGTCGGTCTCGGCGAGCGCCCGCTCCCAGCGCTGGTAGCGGTCGTGGTCTTCCAGGACGACCACCACCGGGCGGGACTCGCCCGCGATGAAGGCCACCTGGTCCTGCGCGAGGGTGTTGTAGATCGACAGCGGGATCGCGGCCGCGGTCATCGTGCCGTAGTCGGTCAGCGTGTGGGCGGTGCGGTTGACCGCCATGATGGCCACCGGGTCGCCCTTCTGGACGCCGAGCTCGATCAGCGCGGCCGCCACCTGCTGGGTCTGCTCCCACGTCTGCGCCCAGCTGATCGTCGACCAGGTCTCGCCCTCGGGCACGTCGAACCGGTCGGAGAACGCCGGGTCGTCGCCGAACATCTCCGCCGCCTGGCGAACCACGGCGGGCATGTGCAGGCCGAGGATGCGGGCCTCGTACTCCTCGCGGACGGCCGCGACGTCGGCGGGGATCTCGTGCTCCATGGGGTCTCCAGCTCTCCGAAGGCGTGTGGCGGGGGTCACATCATGGACGGCGGAGGCGTCGGCTGGCTAGGACCGGCGTGGACCAGGCGAACTCTTGACCGGGCGGTCAGTCAGGCGGACCATGAGGTAGGTGGAACCGCCCCGTGGTGACGGCTCCGAGGGCGAAAGTGAGGAACCAGAGATGCAGAAGTGGACACGATGGCAGGCCTGGGTGGCGGCGGTTGCCGGCGCCTGCGCAGCACTGTCACCGCTCGTCATCGAGATGGACGACACCGCGACCTGGACGATGGTGGTCCTCGGCGTGGTGACAGCGGCGGTCGCGCTGGGATCCATGGCGATGGAGGAGGACCGGATCAGCGCGTACGCGCTGGTGCTCATGGGGGTGCTGTTCCTCGGCTCCCCGTGGGTGCTGGACGTCGCCAGCACCGACAACGACCTCGCCGTGACGGCGTGGATCCTCGGTGCGGTCACCCTCGTCGCAGGGCTCTTGAGCCTGCCCGAGGTCGAGCAGAGAATGCACCACAGGGCCATCCCGCACTAGGGAGAGGCCCCGACCAACCAGCGGCGGGCGGGCAGCCCACGGCGGCCCGCCCGTCCATCGTCCTGTCCCACCGACCGCACGGGGAGCACACATGGCAGCCGACGACCGCCGCACCCGCATCCTCGACGCGGCCGAGGAGCTCTTCGCCGTCGACGGCTTCGACGCGACGCCGACCGCCCGCGTGGCCGAGGCCGCCGCGGTGCCCAAGGGACTGGTCTTCTACTACTTCCCGCGCAAGATCGACCTGCTGCTGACGCTGCTGCAGGAGCGGCTCCCGGTGCCGACGAAGGAGGCGGTCTCCGGTGTCGTACGCCGCGGGGACCCGGCCGCGTCCCTGATGGCGCTGCACCGCAGGCTCGGGCTGGACAGCCACGACTCGCTGGTGCTGCGCACGATCATCTTCCGCGAGAGCGGCACCCACCCGCAGGTCGGTGCACACCTCCGCCGCCTGCGACGCTCGCTCGTGGAGCTCACCGAGTCCGCCCTGGAGCAGGCCGTCGACTGGACGTCGGCGAAGACCCTGCGCCGCCAGGCGGCGGAGACGTTCGTCTCCGTGATGCTCGACCACGCCAACGCGCGCAGGACCGACGGCGGTGGGCAGCCGGACGTGCAGGGTGCGGCGTCCGTCGTGGCGCTGGCGCTCGGTGCGCCCGGGCTCGCGTGAGCGCTGGCATCACGCGGCGCCGCGGCGCACAATCGAGGCATGGTCATGGTGGAGGCCGTCGTCCTGATCGGGCTGGTGGGCCTGCTGGTCTTCGCGGTGACGTCGTACCTCCAGCGCTCCGCGGACCAGGGGCCGCAGCTCGCGCCTCCCGGCACCTGGCGCGTCGCCCACTACGACGCCAAGGGCGAGACCCACGTCGTGCTGCAGATGGTCCGCGAGGGCGACACCCGGGTGCTCGACGAGCACGTGATCACGTCGATCCGCTCCGACGACCCTGAGTACGACGACAAGTTCCTCGCCGCCATGGACGCGGCGCGACAGAGGCAGGCGCTCTTCGAGTCCGAGAACGGATGAGGCCCCGGGGAGCCTAGGCTGCAGATCGTCCGCAGCACCCGCCCTCGAGTGAGGAGCACCTCCGTGCCCGTTCGCAGTCTTCGGCAGGAGGAGGCCGTCGAGCGCGCGGCCCTGCTGTCGGTCACCTCCTACGACATCACCCTCGACCTCACCGACCTCGTCGACGGCCCCGCCTTCCGCGCCGTCAGCACCGTCCGCTTCACGGCAGCGGCCGGGGGCTCGACGTTCGTCGACTGCTGCGCGGTGGTCGAGTCGGCCACGCTCAACGGCGAGCCGCTGCCCGCGGCGGAGGAGGGGCGGATCGCGCTGGCCGGCCTCGCCGAGGACAACGAGCTGGTGGTGGCCACGGTGCAGCGCGACACCACGCACGGGCGGGGCGTGCACCGTGCCGTCGACCCCGGCGACGACAACGTCTACCTCTGGACCTCCTTCGAGCCCGACGAGGCGCGCTACGCCTGGGCCTGCTTCGACCAGCCCGACCTCAAGGCGCCGCACGCCTTCACGGTCACCGCCCCGGCGGCGTGGACCGTGGTCAGCAACTCCGGCGACCCGGTGGTCGAGGACGTCGAGGGCGGGCGGCGGTGGACCTTCGAGCCCACGCCGCCGCTGTCGACGTACAACCCGGTCGTGGTGGCCGGACCGTTCGTCCAGCTGCGCCAGGAGGCCGGTGCCCACGACCTCGGGCTGTACGCCCGGCAGACCCTGGCGTCCGCGCTCGAGCGCGACGCCGAGCAGCTGTTCACGCTCACCGCGCAGGGCCTCGCCTTCTTCGGTGACCGCTTCGGCATGCCGTTCCCGCAGCGCACCTACGACCAGGTGTTCCTGCCCGAGTTCGGCGGGGCGATGGAGAACTACGGCTGCGTCACCTGGGCCGACAGCATCCTGCGCCGCCACGAGCCGACCACGGGGGAGTGGCAGGTCTTCGCCAACGTGCTGCTGCACGAGATGGCGCACATGTGGTTCGGCAACATCGTCACGATGCGCTGGTGGGACGACCTCTGGCTCAACGAGGCCTTCGCCGAGTTCGCGTGCATGTGGGCGGCCGAGCGCGCCACCGCCTACGGCGACACCGCCGCGAACAACCTGGTGGACGACAAGCTGCTCGCCTACCTCGCCGACCAGGGCCCCAGCTCGCACCCGATCCGCCAGCCCGTGCCGACGGTCGCCGACGCCGAGTCGATCTTCGACTCCATCACCTACCCCAAGGGCGCGGCCGTGCTCAAGCAGCTCATGCACTTCGTGGGCGAGGACACCTTCTGTGCAGGCATGAGCGCCTACTTCGCCGAGCACGCCTGGGGCAACACGACCCTCGACGACCTCGTCGGCTCCCTCGAGCAGGCCAGTGGCCGTGACCTCCAGCCGTGGCGTACGGCGTGGCTGGAGACCGCGGGCGTCGACCGGCTCGGCATCGAGCAGACCGACGAGGGCCTGGTGTTGACCGCGGTCGGCGCCCACGGTGTCCCGCACCCGCAGGTCGTGGGCGTCGGTGCCTACCGCCGTGCCGGCGAGGTGCTCGAGGAGGTCGGCTCCACGGTCGTGGAGGTCGACGGCGAGCGCACCGCCGTCGAGGGCCTGCCCCCGGCGGACCTCTACCTCGTCAACCACGACGACACCACCTTCGCCACCACGCGACCCGACGCCGCCGGGCGCGAGGTGCTGGTCGGGCGGCCCTCGGGCCTGCCCACGACGCTGACCCGTGCCGTGGCGATGGCCACCGTCTGGGACATGCTCGCCCATGCCGAGGCCACGGCCGCCGAGGCCGTGGGTGCGCTCACCGACGTGCTGTCGGTGGAGACCGTGGAGACGGTGGTCGAGCCGTGCCTCGAGCTCGCCCTCACCGCCGCCCAGCGGTGGGCGCCCGAGTCGGAGCGCGTGGGCCTCGAGGCGCAGGTGGCCGGCGCCGCACGTCACCTGGTGGCCGCGGGGGTGTCGCGGCACGCGGCGCTGCGCGCGCTGGCGCGGACGGCGGTGGGCGAGGAGGACCTCGCGACGCTGCGCGAGCAGGTCGGCGACGACCTCGACCTGGAGTGGTACGTCCTGCAGCGCCGGGCCGAGCTCGGCGAGGTCGACACCGACGCCGTGCAGGCCCTGCAGGAGCGCGACCCCGACCCGGACGCCTGGGTCCGTGCCCTCTGCGTGCGGGCGAGTTCACCCTCGGCTGCTGCGAAGGAGGAGGCGTGGACCGCGCTGGTCGAGCGCACCGCGCCGATCCAGACCGCCCGCACCGTGTCGCACGCCTTCTGGCGGCCCGGGCAGGACGAGGTGCTGGCGCCGTACGCCGAGCGCTACATCGAGGCGCTCCCCACCTTGCACGAGGGCGGGATGATCCCCGGCCTGGCGCTCGGCACCAGCCTCTTCCCGGTCTTCGCGATCGACGAGGCATGGGTACGGCACGTCCGCGAGGTGGCCGCCGCCCAGGCCGCGCCCGTCGTGGTCAGCGCGCTCACCGAGCGCTCCGAAGAGGTGCTGCGGATGGTGCACGCTCGCGCGCTGCCATCCTGACCAGCGGCCGCATCAGGGAAGGGTCGGCTCCCAGGGACCGTCGACGACCGACGCCTCGTCGTCGCCGGGCCAGGGCGGCATGGAGATGCAGAGGAACCGGAGCGGATCGGGCCCGGTGCAGCGGTACTGGAAGGCGGTCCCGACCGGAATGTCGATCGAGACGCCTGCCGCCAGGACGCTCGTCCCCTCCTCGCGTCCGTCCCGACGCCAGATCTCTCCCTGTCCCGAGAGCACGTGCCACAGCTCGCTGACCGTGGCGTGGACGGTCGCCCGGTTCACCTGACCTGCCGGGACGGTGGAGTGGATCATGTTGCCCCTCTCGCCCTCGATCAGGTGCCGGATCTCGGCGCCTGCGGGGGAGCGGGCATCGGGTGCCGACGGGAAGGGGCGAGTCTGCATGGCGACCTCCGTGTGTGCCCGGACATTGTCGCGCGGACCAGCCGATTGACGGGACATGACTCGTACCAGAGGCCAGGAAGCTCGAGCCGGCAGACCGATGGCGCCGAGCCGCCCTTCGACCATCGTGGCATCGACAACCCCGATGGGAAGGAAGACACCTTGAGCACCACGACCACGACCACGACCACGACTGCCCTGCACGACCCACCCGTACCGGTCAGGGTGAGGCTCGCCGCAGCCTGGGCCAGCTTCATGTTCTTCTACATCTACGTCGACTACCTCCACCTCTACAAGCCAGGCGCCTTGGAGGAGATCCTGTCCGGCGTCGTCTTCGAGTTCGACATCAGCCAGACCTTCGCCTTCACCTCGCTCGCGCTGGTGGGGATCCCGGCCCTCATGATCGTGCTGTCCACGGCGCTGCCGGCCCGGGCGAACCGCACACTCAACCTCGTCGTGGCCTCGCTCTACGTCCCGGTGTCGGTGTTCAACCTGGCCGGCGAGTCCTGGCTGTGGTTCTACGGCCTCGGCGTCGTGGTCGAGGTGGCCCTGCTCGCCCACATCCTCCGCTCCGCGTGGTCGTGGCCGCGTACGACAAGCGCCACCGCTCTCTAGGCTGCAACGGTGCTCGCCCCCTTCGTCCGCTCGGTCCTCGCCGAGCCCCGTGCCCCGCACCCGCCGGCGCGGACGTGGTGGGACTGGGCACTGGTCGGCGCCTTGCTGGTCGCGGCCGCGGGCGAGGCGGTGTTCCGCTCCGACGTGCCGGCGCGGCCCCTGGCCACCGTGGTCGCGCTCCTGGTGATCCCGGCCCTGCTCTGGCGGCGTACGCACCCACTCCTCGCGACCGCGGTCGGCTTCGGCGGCGCGATGGTGCTGCTCGTGCCGACGATGGTCAGCGACGTCGGCGACGTGGGGCTCGTCGCCATGCTCGCCGTCCTGGTGCTGCCCTACTCCCTCTACCGCTGGGCCTCCGGACCCGAGGCGCTGGTCGGTACGGCAATCGTCGCCGTACCGGCCGGCGTCGGTCTGGCGATCAGCGGCGACCTCGGGGACGTGGTCGGTGGCACCACCGTGCTGGTCGCGTCGTTCGCGCTCGGGGCCGCGATGCGCTACCGCGCGGTCGCGCACCAGCGCGAGGTGGAGCAGGTCCGCACGCTCGAGCGCGGTGAGCTCGCCCGCGAGCTGCACGACACCGTCGCGCACCACGTGTCGGCCATCGCGATCCAGGCCCAGGCGGGGCGGGCGGTGGCAGCCACCGACCCGGCTGCCGCGGTCGAGACGCTGGCAGTGATCGAGGCCGAGGCGTCGCGGACCTTGCACGAGATGCGCACGATGGTCCGGGTGCTCCGGGACGGCGAAACGGCCGACGCTGAGCCGGTCAGCTATGGGCCGCAGCGAGGCATCGGCGACCTGGACGAGCTGACCCGGATGAGCCCCGTGGTGCAGGTGCACCGCGGCGGCGACCTCGCCGGCCTGCCGCAGCCGGTGGAGGTGGCGGTCTACCGGATCTGTCAGGAGTCGGTGACCAACGCGATCCGGCATGCGCTGAACGCCACGGCCGTCACCGTCGAGGTCACCGGCGACGTCGAGGTCGTACGGTTGCGTGTGCACGACGACGGAGAAGCAGCCCGCCCCGCGACCACTGTGGGCTACGGCCTGCTCGGCATGGCGGAACGAGCCAAGCTGCTCGGCGGCGCCTGCCACGCCGGGCCGGACCCGACCGGCGGCTGGACCGTCGAGGCGACCCTCCCGCGTGAGGTTTCGCGATGACCATCCGCGTGGTGGTCGCCGATGACCAGCTCCTGGTGCGCACCGGGCTCACCATGATCCTCAACGCGCAGCCCGGGATCGAGGTCGTCGGCGAGGCGACGGACGGGCACGAGGCGGTGGCCGTGGCCCGCGAGCTGCGTCCCGACGTCTGCCTCTTCGACATCCGGATGCCCGGCATCGACGGGGTCGAGGCCACCCGCCAGCTCGCCGGCCCGGGCGTCGAGGACCCGCTGGCCGTCGTCGTCATCACGACCTTCGACCTCGACGAGTACGTCCATGGCGCCCTCAAGGCCGGCGCCCGCGGCTTCCTCCTCAAGGACGCCGGGCCGGAGCTGCTGGTCCAGGCGATCCACGCAGCCGCGAACGGCGACGCGCTCATCTCACCCGACATCACCCGTCGCCTGCTCACCACCCTGGCGGGCCTGGAGCCGGCCTCCCCGCCGCCCCAGCCGATCGAGCCGCTCACCGAACGTGAGGAAGGAGTGCTGCTCGCCGTCGCCCGCGGCCGCACCAACTCCGAGATCGCCGACGAGCTGCACATCAGCCTCAGCACGGTGAAGACCCACATCGGCGCGCTGATGAACAAGCTCGGCGCCCGCAACCGCGTCGAGGTCGCGATGTGGGCGTACGAGACCCGGCGCGTCGGGGGATAGGGCCGGCTGGCATCTCATCTCATCCGCACGGTTCGCATGCGCGTCTTCGCTGGTAGCCCGCCGATAGTCTGCTTCTCGTGACCTCTGGCGGCCAGATGATCGTGGCGCTCGACTTCGACCGCAGTGAGCCCGCTCTGGACGTCGTGGGGCAGCTGGGTGACCTGGCGGACACCTACAAGGTGGGGCTGGAGCTGCTGACGGCTGCCGGGCCCGCGGTGGTCAGCACTCTGGTCGAGGCCGGGAAGAAGGTGTTCCTGGACTTGAAGCTCTACGAGATCCCGCACTCAGTGGCTTCTGCGGTACGGGTGTGTGGTGACCTCGGCGTCTCGATGGTGACAGTCCATGGCGGCGCCGGGTCGGCCGTACTGAGCGCTGCGGTCGACGCAGCACGTGCGACGCCCCAGTTGAAGGTCCTTGCGTTGACGGTGATCACCTCGCTCGACGACGCCGGCCTGGTGGAGGTGGGAGTGCCCGATGGGGTGCAGGCACAGGTCACACGGTTGGCAGGTCTGGCGACCGATGCCGGATGTCATGGGTTGGTGACCTCTCCACGCGAGGTGCGCGCCATGCGGGCGCTGACACCGCCGCACTCCCTGATCGTGGTGCCCGGCGCCACGGTGCCCGGGGACGTCCAGACGCGTGATCACGTCCGCACGGGCACGGTCGGCGGGGCAATTGCCGATGGAGCCAGTCACGTCATCGTGGGCCGCGGAGTGACCCGGGCCGAAGATCCATCCGCAGCTGTGGAGGCAGCACTTCACGCAATCGGCCGCACGTGAGCGCGTACCTGTGTCGGGTGAAGCAACTACGACCGCGCTCGGGTGTGCCTGCGCCTCGGCCGATCCTGATCTCCCGACGGGCGGCGTTACGCTCTATCGCGGCGGCGTTAACTGCCGCCTAGATCTCCCAACTAGGCCGTGCGACTCGCGCTGGTCTGCTTCGATCGGCCAATGACATTTGACCCGCCGCGGGCGCCCCAGCTCACCGGCGCCGAGCCGTTCGACGGCGTGGACGCCGCAGTCATCGACTTCTGGAGGTTCGCGATGAACGACCTCCGCACGAACAATGTCCGTGGCTACCTCGCCGAGTTCCTAGTTGCCTGCGCTATCGGCTCATCAGCGGCGCGGATTGAGTGGGCTCCATGGGACGTGACGGGCCGAGACGGCACCAGGGTCGAGGTCAAGTCGTCTGGCTACCTGCAGGCGTGGGGACAGAGGAAGCTCAGCATTCCGAGGGTTCAGGTCGCTGCTGCCTATGGATGGGATGAAGTCCAGGGAGCGTGGTCGACGACGCAGGGGTTCAACGCGGACGCCTACGTATTCTGCCTTCACACCGCCGTGACTCACGACGATTACGACCCGCTCGACGTCTCCCAGTGGCAGTTCTACGTCGCTGGGAGACGAGCCAATGAGACGCAAGCCGGCGCTTCCATGGGTCTAACTACGCTCTCGCGAGTTGCGGGATGGCCACTGCCATTCTCTGACCTTGGTGACGCGATCGAGTCTGCAGGCGAGCCGAGTCGACTCGCGCGGTCGGCGTAGGTTTCGCCGAGGTGTGCGGCTCGCCAGCGGCGGAATGGAGCAACCCATCTGAGCGGTACGCCCGCCGAGAGGCATCTTGCTGGGCAGGATTGGGCCATGGTCTTCCAGTCGCTCGTGTCCGACGCCCTTAAGGCACTAGCTGGCGAGCGACACGCTCGAGTCGACGCAGTTGAACTCGCACCACGTAAGGCCGGCTTGTACGCCTTCTATGGTGACGCGGTTGCCTGGAGGCAGTTGGACATGGCGCCAGCGTTCGAAGACCAACCGCTGTACATCGGCAAGGCGGAGAAGAGCCTTAACGGACGAGACGTCGGCACGCACTTCGCCACGGGAAAGACCGGTTCATCGACGGTCCGTCGCAGTCTCGCCGCGCTTCTCGTCGACGACCTGCGTCTTGTGGCCGTGCCACGCAACCTGGCAAAGCCTGATGGCAGTGCGAACTTCGCCCTCGATGGTGCCAGCGATCAGCGCTTGAGCCACTGGATGGACGCGCGGCTTACGCTCGCAACCTGGGTCAAACCTCAAGGCGCGGAACTGAACGAGATCGAGACTCTCGTCCTGCGCCAGCTGCAGCCGCCCCTCAATGTGGACAAGGTCGGTCAGCCGCGCGAGCGGCTCAGGGTCGCAAGGAAGCGCATGGCCGAAACAGCACGTGCATGGCAGGTAGCGCCTGATCCGGAGTGAGGCGGGCAACCCCGCTCGCGGCGGAGTGCCGCACACGTGGACAGCGCGATGAACCGACGGCGCGCGCCTACCGCCTAGACGACTTCGCCACTGTTTGAATCATGGCTACGATCCCAGCCCTGACGCCAAGCAGCGCAAAGACTGAAATCCACACGCCGACGTCCGCGAGGGTTATTGCGCCGAAGGCTCCGATCAGCGCTGCGAAGGCTGGAACAGTCATCAGGAAGTTCCACCAACGCCGAAACGTGAACCGCCAGAGTCGAGCGACCGCATCGCTGAACAAACCCCACGACGCGACGAAGAGTCGCTTCGGAAGGTTGATTAGCGCCCGGGTCAGTGATGACCTTGGCCCAGCCAGCGTCGTTGTCACGGGTGGATCGTAGGCGGACATACACCACTACGATCCGCTCTTGTTCAAAGTCGTTTGGCCTACCCGGCATACGGGTGGCGGGACCCCTCGGTTGGTTAGTGGCTGCCGGCGCCCTGGGACGACCGAGCTAGGGCCGGAGGAGGGTCGCCCAACCCGGCGAAAGTTGTGCGCGGACATGCGGCGGAATGGGGCACCTCGGATCTTGGGCACCGGTTCGATGTCGGCTGCGGCCCCTTCTCCGGACCCTGACTTAGCGACGTCTCGGCACCGAAGCTCCCCAGGCGAACCGGTGGCCTCGTTGGGGACCGGCATCGGCGGCTACCTGAACTGCAGTCTGAGCCGACACGTGCACTTGACGAGGTGGTGGCACGGCCCGATGCTCTTCGCACAGGTCGTCGTCCGGGGGATGGGGACATCACCATACGGCCGGGGGACTAGCAATGTCTGAGCATCTACATCGCGATGAATCTGCCTCGAGATCCGCGCTCTTCGTAGATTTCGACAACATGTACCTGGGCCTGCGCAAGCTGGACGAGAATGCTGCGGAGGCTTTCGCCAGCAGACCCTCGCTGTGGTTGCAGTGGCTCGAAGCCGGACTGGACGCAGGAGGGAAGACGAGGCGCCGCTTCCTAGTCAAGAACGTATACCTCAATCCTGTGACCTTCGGGTCGTACCGGGCTGTGTACACCCGCAATGGCTTCAGGTCCATCGACTGCCCCCCGTTGACCGGGCAAGGCAAGAACAGTGCAGACATCTACATGGTGCTCGATATCGTCGATGCGCTTCAAAGCGGGTTTCGATATGACGAGTTCGTAATCGCGTCTACCGACGCCGACTTCACCCCGATTCTTCATCGCCTTCGTGGACAGGACCGGCGAACTACCCTCCTGACGGCAGGGCTGAGTGCGGCTGCGTACAGGGCGGTCTGTGACTCTTTTGTATCGCCAGAGGTCTTGGCAGACGTCGCCTTGGGCCAGTTCGATGACGTCGAGGCAGTCGTCGACGAGGAGCCTGTGCCGTCGATCATGATGCCGCCTTCATCCGCGGCTCGGCAGGTGGCCACGGAACCGAAGCCATCTCGGACTGAGGAGGACATGGCAGAAGTCCGTGCTGCTGTGCGTGCTGCAGTGGCAACCGCGGACAGTCCCCTGGTCTCTGCGGCAGCAGCACACGCTGCGTTGAAGGTTCGTCCGAACCTGAAGCAGACGGACTGGTGGGGGGCAGGCTCATTTAGAGCGTTCCTCGCACTGTACTTGGAAGACCTGGCCTACGAGGGAAACCCAAGCCCTGGCTACGTTTACGATCCGAGGCGTCACTCGCGCGCCGACCTTCCCGGCCCTGAGCGTCCTGAGCTGGGAACGTTCGTGCAGCAGGTGTGCATGATCACGGGTGCACCAGCGATGACGTCTGAGCGCTACGCGTCTCTATTCTCGGCCTTGGCCGACGATCTCGCCGCTGCACCATATGAGCGGAACGAGACCCCAAAGAGAGTGCGCGACCGCACCGATGTGAGCGGAGTCTCTGTTGCTCGTGGGGCGGTGAGCTTCGTGGCGCAGGGGCTCATCTTTTCGGGTCAGAAGTTGGATTCCGATCCATCAGCCAGGGAGTTGGCGGGCAGCTACCTGGCATACGTCAAGAACCTTTGTGCCAATGCCCGCATGACCCTGAGCACCGCCGACGAAGAAGCCCTGGAGGCGTGGATCCTTGGCTCGATACCCTCGGACAAGATCGAGCGAGCCCCGGTAGCTACGGATGCGGACGCAGTTCTCTAGCGGCGGAATGCAGCGGGCGGTGTTTCCCCGTTCAGGCTGGGGAAAGCTCTGCGGTGTCCCGGAAGTTGGCCCCGCGAGATGTCAGCTCAAGCGGACCCATCGTGTACGGGTCGCAACTGAAGGGAGGGACAGGCTCCCTCACGACGGGGCCGATCTCGCGGACCAGCGACTCGCGAGCCAGCCAGTGCATCACCTCGCCCGACTCGTGCTCATCCATGTCGATCGCGTCCGCAACGTCGTTGCAGTTGGGTGACGCGCTCATCGCGAGCTGAGCGGTCAACTCGCGCAGGAACAAGCGCCCTCGCTCAGGCACCCAGGGATCTGGCATCTGTTCGTCCTAGTGTCTTGGGGTTCCCAACCAGCGCTCACGCTCGCTTGTCTTGCAGTCCCGGTTCGCAGCGAGTCAGCAGGTGAGCACGACGGCCCCGGCGCGCAGGTGATCAGACCACCCGCGTTGGGTCACCTCATTAACGCGGCGGGACAGACGATCCCCCACAAGAAGGGCCGAGCAGTTGACACACACGGGAGAAGTCCCGCCCCCTGATCCACCCCCAGCCGCGGGCGTGCATCGAAGCGCCTCAGGGACTCCGCGGTTTACGCGAACGCAGAATTCCAGTTCCTGCCGCCGCACGTTGCAGCGCAGTCTCACCAGCACATGATCGGGTTGCATCTCAGATCCTCCCTCTGGGGCAGCCTTGAATCCGACCCTAGGGACGGGCACCGACAGTCCTGCGCGATCGCGGCGCAATGACGCCCATTACGGTCGGCCCGCACAGCTCGCTCCACTCAGCCGACTACACAGTGGTCGTGCCGCCGCGTCGTCATCACTCACCGAGGTCGGAGCGGAGTCACACTGGCGCAGTGTGGCCCTTCGTCGCGGCAGATAGGGGTGGGCGCGACTCACACGCGATCGGGATTGCGTCGAACTTGGACAGCGCGCGGCCCGCAAGGCTGGGCCAGCCTCGTCCCTTCACCCGAGGTTCACGCCGGTGGTATCTCTTCGACAACCCGGCAATCAGTTCGACGGCGAGTGCGTATCGCCACCGGTCTCCAGGCCCTCCCCACGTCACCGGGACCTTCTTCCGTTTGTCGCCGTTCACGCCCGATCCTTCTTTGGCTAGCGCGGCGGCATGGAGAAGGTACCCATCGAGCGCGATAACGGACTCCACGATCTCACAGGCAGCGATCCTTTCGGGCCTCTCGCTTAGTTCTGTGAACACCTTCACGTAAGTCTCGTTGATTGACTTGACGAACTTCTTGTAACTCTTCTTGGGATCCATCTGATATCCGACTAGGGCGAGGTATGGGCCAGGCGTATCCGCCCTGCCACATAAGCGACCGATCGCAGAAAGTTCTCTCAGTTCGTGCGCGAGCTTCTTTTGTCGCAGCGTGTGCTTGACCGAGATCGCACCGAGGACGGCTTCGGGCATGACCACAACGGCGTCTCCGTAGCGGAGGATCGGCGCGGCGACGGTGGGATCGTGAATGAGAATGTCGATTTGGTAGGACCGCATTCCGCTGGCCGTGTCCAAAATGAAGCCGGTGGCGACCTCGAGGCTGGACGGCAGGTTGCGCCGCAGAAACTCGGCAATCAACGATTCAGTCCAGCGACCTTCTTCGCCTGCGTGACCGGATTGCGTGTTGTCGCTGTTCGGGAACAACTTCCTGAAAACGTCAGCGGTGTTTAGCAGCGACTGCACCGAAGCGTCATACGCAGCTATCAGCCCTGCTTCGTCAGCCTGGTGCGCCATGGCACTCCCCCTTCACCGTGGCTTCTTTGCCCGCGGACGGTAGTGAACCATTGCTGCGAATGGCTGACCACAGTATCGACGGTTCGCCGTCGCTGTCGAAGTGCCTTGAGCGCTCCCGACGACGCGGCGTCGGCCTACAACGACTCCCGGGCCGGCATTCGGCATCTGGCATCCATCGACTGGGCAGACGCTTGTCGGGCGGGCCTAGACGACCCCGCTGCCGAACCGTCCTACCGGGCGAGTGGTTGGCCAGTGAGCACCTTCCAGCTCGGCTCGTGGGCCCAGACCGAAAGACGGCCAACAAACTGCGGCATGTCGACACAGCCGATGGACTTCGTCTCGTTGAGCAAGGGTTCGGCGTAGGCTCGACCGACTCCGGCAACGAGATCGGCGACCTGAATCCGAGGGTCGGTCCGAGAGTCCTTCAGTTCGATGTCAAGATGAGTGATCCTCGATCGGCGCGTCGCGAACTCTGGGAGCGGGTTGACGATGTAGTGCTTCATGGTTTCTAGCCGCAGCGGCGTCAGCGCCGCTTGCTCGTCGTGGAGCAGATGCAGCCGGCGGGAGCCACGATCGGCCCACTCGAACGCAGTGGCAGTAACAGCCGCGAAGAGCGGATCCATGGTTGGGGGCGCGGAGGGGTCAGGGGTCTGCAATTGCGACTGGAAGTCGCTGGCGTGCAGACGCGCGTTGTGAACCATCTGCATGACTTCGGCAACGCGTTTCCGCCTGGACGATAGGCGCAGTGCGTCTACCAGAATAAAGAATTCCTCGACAGTCGCCTTGGCGCCCTTGCGCTGGTTCAACCTCGTCAGGCTGACAAAGGCTTCCATGAGCCCAGCCCACGCGTCAGCGTCGTAGGCGCGTGGTCCGTCGATAAACAGGTTCCGTGCCAAGTCTCTGGCCCGGAGATTTAGGTGGAGATGAACCCCGTTCTCGTATGCGAGCTCCTCTACCAGTAGGTCAATGACCTTGGAGACGACGAAGTACTGCTTATCGAATAGGACCATCATCGCCCTGCCTTTCAGGCGTCCGTCTGACCCGAAGAGCTCTCTGAGCAGTGGCTCATTCTTCACGATCGCTGAAGACTTGATCTCCACCGACTTCGATTGAAGTCTGCCGCGAATCTCTGCCATCAGATTGGTCGCCTCGTCCAACGTCAGATCAACGCTGCCATGGCAGAACACCCGATGCCTGGCTTCGGCTACGTTTTCGCCCTCCGATCCAGACTCATCGCAGGAGATGATCACGGTGTCCACATGGGTCATAGTGCACTGCACGCACGAACTTCGGGAGCACTTCACACGCCGGTCAGGCGCCGCGTACTCAGATCGGTCGACCGACGCCGTCGTCCCACTGCGGGAGTTACGGGTTCTGCCAGATCCGGATGCATCCGACAGGCGGCGGGGTGGGGTAGACCAAATAGGTGACACCTATGCGTGCAGCAGACCGGGTGGATGCCTCGAACGCACGCGGGTCGCCCATCGTGGCGTTGTTGAGATCAGACCCCGTTGTCCGCGCAGCCCCTGCACCGCCGACGGCCGCCGGCCGTCGCCTCACGGATCACCTTTACGCTCGTCGAGTCTTCGTGCCAACTCGCCTCACGGTGGGGCACAGTAGGTCGGTATGGAACACCGTGCTGGTCGAGAACACGTCGACCTGGTCTTGGCCGAGCAGGGGCATGCCGTCAACGCCACGCCCTCACGGTTCGACCTCGAGCAACGGTCCGAGCGCAGCAATCGCCTCACGCTTCGCAGGCGGCATCTTGCCCCGGGCAACCGGGCGCGAGAGTATGACCCGCACCAGTCGAACGGTGCCGCTTTCTGGGCTTCCGCGGCTTGCGTGGCTGGCGAGGTTCGCGTCCGCTCATCACGACCCCAACGACTCAGTCGACGTCGGGCTGCGGCTGAGGCGGACCACTAGGCGGCCAATGCAGGTCGCCGATCTCACCCCACAGTTGTCGCAGTGACGGAATGCTGGGCACCCGACGGCCAGAGGCCCCGTCCCACGAGGCAGCCGCTAGGAACCTCCGGACCTTCACGAAGCCTCCTCCCAGCTCTTGTGGCCAGACAGGTGGGCGTCGATGATCTGGGCGCTTCTGAGCCTGGACCGACGTCATGGCTGCCGGTCTTCTTCGTCACCGGGCAGCACCCTGCGGCAATGCCTCCCATGGTCGTCAAAATCGCGCATGAGTGAAATTCTCGACCTGCCCACCTGCCCACCTGTCGCCCCCACAGCGGTGGAGGTGTTCACACGCAGCCCCCGATCAACGGGTGACGTCGCTTATGCGCCGACTCACAAGACGACACTCGTCAAGCCCGGCAGGTTGCAGTGCACACAGAATGCGCTCTCGTTCAGTAGCACCATCGGTTCGCGCACGTGCCACCAATCAAGTTCTTGACCCCCTACTCGCATGCGCCAGTACGCCTTTTCAATCCGGCACAAGGGCTCACCACCCGGCTTGCTCCTGCCCCGATGTTGAGGGCAGATCACCAGCCCGGACGTGTAGTACTCCCAACTGGGACCGTCTACGGAGTAGCAGCGGTGACACCACCAGGTGACGGCTCTTTGAGGGCCGACATGGTCAATGAAGTTGCTGCGGTCTTCGTTGTGCGGTGCGCAGAGCAGCCGCAGGTTGTCGCTTGTATCGCGTCCACCGGCAGACCACGGCATCACATGATCCAGATGCACGTCCTCCTCGAGATGGTGATCCCGGTCTGGACACATCGCGCAGCGGCCGTGGTCGCGGTACCAGATGGCCAGCCGCAAGTGTCGGGGGATCGGCTGCCGCTCACCGCTGCGGACTACCTCATGACGCTGAGCGGTGCGCGAGAAGCCCTCCTCGAGGATCTCGCCCAATGACCTAAAGCCATCAATGTGCGGCACCGGTGCTGGCGGTCTGCTGGGTGTGAATTCCACAGCCGCACCTTAGAGGTGATCACCGACATTGTTCGGAGAGCTACCAGTCCACCACCACGTCACACACCGAGACTTCCCATCAAACTGCCCAAGCGCCGCTGCCACACCGGTTAGCTACTCGTATCAAGCCGCTGAGCGGCCATCAGAGCCTCGCAGGTTCCAGTTTCCGACTACCTCCGCCACCACGAAATGTGATGATTCGAGCCAAAAAGTCAAAGCGTGCGCCGGTCTGCTTGGCGCTCAGGGGGAGTGAGATGCAGTGCGCCTATCGAAGGTGAAGATCGTTAATCACAGCCGGATCCAGGACCTCAACCTCGAGGTACGGCGGCACGCCGTCATCGTCGGGGCGAATGACGTAGGCAAGTCCTCGATGCTACGCATGCTGAATCTGCTCCTGGGGATGAGCACTTCAGGTCTCTATCAGTCCTTGAAGCCGGCCGACCTTCGCGATCCTGCTAAACCCCTCGTAGTCGATGCCTTGTGGTCGGACTTCGAGGAGCCCAACCGTCGGCCTTTCCCGTCGGAAATCAGCATCGCCCCGGATGGGACCACGGAGTACTTATGGGTTCAACTCGTTGTTGAGCAAGACCCCGAGGACGACGAGATGGTGACCGTCCGTAGATGGTTCCCCGAGAGTGGCCACGAACGAGCCCCAACCCGCGACCAACTGGAAGCCTTCGGCTGGCGCTACCTGAAAGCCACGCGCGGAACATCCATGATGGAGGGTGCTCACAGCCCTGTCAGGACGCTCCTCGCGGCCGCCGATCTTGGTAAGAACGAGGAGGGCCTTAAGACACTTCTTCAGCAGTTCAATGACGAACTCGCTGGCAACGAGTCGGTGGGTGAACTGCTTAAGCGCGTGGCCAGTCATCTAAGCCGCGCGATGCCCCGTACTGTCGCCAAGGATGACTTTGCAGTCAGGAGCGTGACTGACCCGACAAGCGATGTGCTTCAAGACGTAACCATTTTCCTCAATCGCGGAAACGACCAGGTCTCGTTGGCGGAGCAGTCAGACGGCGTCCGCCAGCTTATGTCCATGACGCTCTTCGACCTCGCCGAAGGAGCGGCGAACGTACTCGCAATCGACGAGCCAGAGATCCACCTGCATCCGACCAGCCAGCGCACCGCGGCAGATCTGTTGAGCGGCGATGGCAACCAGAAGATCATCGCCACTCACTCGCCGTACCTTCTGCATCGGTTCGAGCCGGCGGAGGTCATAGCCGTCGATCGACACGGCGTATGCCGCCAGGTCGGACAGACGAAGCTGTCCAAGGTGGAGAAGGTGCGTGCCCACTGGTGGTCGCCACGGCTCTTGGAGGCGCTCACCGCTAGATTCGTGGTTCTAGTCGAAGGGGCCGCCGACCGCGTGATCGTCGAGGCTGTAGCCGAGAAGCTCGGCCACGACCTTGACCGGATCGGGGCTGTCGTCGTCGAGTTGGACGGCGCTGACAAGTTCCGAAACGTGTTCCCCCTTCTCGGTCCAGACGGCTTCGGACCGACTCTGCTCGGGCTAGTGGATAAGAACGAGAGCTCATCGTGGGTCAATGCGTTCGGCGGTAAGCCCACGACCGTCGTCGACAAGAAGGTCTTCATCTCTGACGGTGACCTGGAGGATGAGTACACGAAGGCGCTCGGCGGTCCTGCGGCCGCGAGTGCCCTCATTGACGGAGGCTTCTGCCGCGAACAGGGGATCCTCCAAGCGGTTGGGGTCAGCGAAATCAGCGAGATCAGCCCCAGCGCCGTTGCAAAGTTCTGCAGGGACAGGGGCAAGGTCGACGCGGCGACCGCCATATCTGAAGCATTGACACCGGGCACCGCAGAGCAGATCGGCAGTGTGGCGCGCCTGCTTTCGGCGTTGGACGATCTGAGCAAACCGTGACCGGCTTCGCTCTGAGTGACGAGCAGCGATTCGCCGCGACCTCCGCAGAGGACCACTTGCTGTTGATCGCTCCGCCAGGATGCGGCAAGACGGAGGTCCTCGCACACCGTGCCGCCCATCAGATCGAACTGCTGGAAAAGAACCAACGAGTGCTGGCACTGACCTTCACCAAGCGGGCGCGCTCGAACCTCGAAGAGCGGCTCCGGGCGGTGGTGGGTCACGCGCGGTCGCGCCGCCAGATCGTTGTCCGCAATCTCCACGGTTTCGCGACGCAGGTCGTACTCGCCCACGGCAGAACTGTCGGTCTGGACATGACGAGCCTGGAGTTGCCCAAAACCAACACGATGCGAAAGGCCATGGAGGCTGCGGGCGGCAGCGGTCCTGCGCTCTACGAGGCAGAACGCATCTTGAGCGAGATCAAACGGAGTCCTCTTTCGGACGATGAAGTTCTTGAACAGCTTCAACGCCTAAGTATGGGACCGCACGTTGAGCTGGCCGCGCGGGTTGAGCGGTCGCGACAGGAGGCGAATCAACTGTTCTACGAAGATGTCCTGCGTCATGGCCAGCGCCTTCTGCGCGTACCTGCCGTGGCACGGCTCTATCGTTCGCACTTTGGTGCCGTGTTGGTCGACGAGTTCCAGGACCTCTCGATGCAGCAGCTGGATCTTGCCTTGCTCAGCTGCCAAAGCCGGCGCACCTTTGCGGGCGACCCACTCCAGGGCATCTACTCCTGGGCAGGCGCCTCGCCTCGTGAGGTCGAGGCAGAGATCCGGAAGACATGCGGCAATGCCCTCAGACTGCGCGAGTCCTATCGGTCGTCACCCAAGGTCCTAGAGGCCGTCAACTCGATTAGTGAACAGGTCGACCCAGGGTCGAGCCTGCGCTCAGCGCAACCAGAGGCCTGGGCTGAAGGCGGTTGCTCTGCTGCCATCGTCTTCCAGGACCGAGTGGCGGAGGCTCAGTGGCTCAAGCGAATCGCCGGAGCGATCCTGAGACATAACCCCGACGCGTCTGTCGGAGTCATCGCCCGAGCCGCGTGGCGCAGGGAAGACATCGACGAGGCACTCATCGGAGAGACGGGGTTTCCTGTGCGCCGATGGGATCTCGCGATCGACGATCCCGGAATCATCGCGCTCATCCAGGCGGCCGTCGCAACGCTCCCGCGGGGAGCCAGCGTGGCAGCCGCCAAAGAAGCTGTGCTCGACTCGCTAGACCCAGCGGACATTGACGCGCATGAGCTAGTTTTTGATGCTTTCAGTGCCCTCGAGAACAGCGGCGCTGCCACTGCCCGGAGCGCGGTGCAGTCAATCCGCGTAACGGATCCAAAGCAGGTGATCGGACCCGGCGTTCACCTCTTGAATGCGCACACAGGCAAAGGTCAGCAGTTCGACTGGGTCTTCGTCGTGGGGCTGGAGGAAGGGCACCTGCCGACTAAGAGGAACAGCCAAGGCGAGGCCCTGGCCGAAGAGCAGCGCGTTCTGCTGGTCATGGTCTCGAGGGCACGCCATGGCTTGCTGGTGACCAGGGCGCACATGCTGGATGGGCAATACGGACCGTACGAGGCTCGGGTGAGCCGCTGGTGGCCCGAAATCCGAACCGAGCACTCCCAACCTGAGGAGATCGAGAGTCATCTCGTGAGGAGTGGCACCTAGGCGAGGGCACCGATATTCAGTTGCATCGATCACCAGCCCCCACTGCCTTCTACCTCAGATCGCTCGGTGGTCCGCGAGCGAGTCCGCCCCAATCGCGCGTTCGCTCCTGAATCAGCAGCCTTCAATTGATGTCGACGGGCGTCATTCTGGGCGAATCGGGCGCCCTTCACAGCCCCGATCGCCATACCCATCCCGCCGCGGGTGGGTCCTGCTTGAGTGGATGCCTGGACCTGACAATCGCTCGCGACGAGTTGACCGAGGCCGAGGCCTACCGCCACCTCAGCGGCAACCCAGTACCCGACGGCAGCCGGATGGTCGTTGCTCCAGCTCGCGGCCTAGCGGGGCCGGAAGCCCGAGCACATGATGCGCAAGTGGTCGATGGTCTCCCCGCCACGGTAGTAGGCCTGCTGCTCGGCGACGTACGAGCCACCGGGACTGGTGAGGTCGAAGCGATAGCTGACCAGCGCCGTGTCGGCGACCTCCTCGCCATCGGTGACGTGCACGACGCGGTCCACCCGGTCGGACTCCTCGAACCACGAGCCGAAGACGACCTGCACGACGTCGTCCGGGCCCGAGCCCTCCCAGAGGCGTCCGGGGGTCAGGCCCTTGAAGTCGACGTCGTCGGAGAGGAGAGCACGCAGCGCGGGTTCGTCCTTGGCGGCGATGGCGCGGGCGAACCGGCTGCCCAGGGTGTCGGTCATCGCGCCAGTGTGCTCCGGCGCGGCGGTCCGCGGAAGTGGTCCGCTTCGAGACTCCGAGCACCTCGGCGCGTACGGTCGGGTCCATGACGCACGACGAGACCGCCATCGACGACATGGTCGCCGAGTCGGCCCTGCAGCTGTGGTCGGCCGCGCAGACCGACTTCGACCCCTTCGAGGTGCCGTCGGAGGAGTGGCCGGACAACCCCGTGCCGGTCCGCGACGCCGACATCGCCGTGGACGCGCGCCTCGAGGTCGACGACGTACGCGCGTCCCTCCGCCGGCTGGACGGCGTCAAGGTCGTCGTCGGCCACGACGCCGGCACCACCAGCGTGCTGCGGGTGATCCCGGAGGACGTCGAGCTGTAGGACCTCGGTCGGGACGTCCGACTCTGGTGGGGTCCGCCGGACAGCGGGACGCTCGAGGCATGGGACAACGCGGTCCGATGAGGCGTCCGGCCGCAGCCGCCCTCGCACTCCTCCTGGCTGCCGCACTGACGTCCTGCGGCACGGAGGACAGCCAGCCGACGACGACGGCGCCGGGACGGAGCGCCCACACGGTCGCCGCCCTCCTCCTGACGCCGGAGGCTTTGGGCGACGGCTGGTCCACGCTGGAGGCTCCCCCCGACCAGGGCGGCATCGAAGGCGGCGTCGTCGACGACGACAACCGCGAGATGCTGCCCCGCTTCGAGCAGTGCGCCACCGCGGACGAGCCGCCGCAGTCCGACCCGCTGCACTGGGACGCCTTCCGCCAGCTCAACCTCGCCACGCCGGTCCCCAGGGAGACGGGCAGCCCCTCTCCGGGCATGCGGCCCACCCACCACCTGGTCTTCGTCCAGGAGTACGTCCTCACCGACACCCCCGCGGCTGTCACCACGACCTTCGCCGACCTGGAGGAGTCCATGGAGGCCTGCGTCGGGCAGCAGGCCACCTCCGGTGACGGCGAGGACATCACGAGCGAGGCGCTGGAGGTGCCCGCGGTCGGGGAGGCAGCGACGGGCCTGCGCTACACCGTCGCCGAGCCCGGCGGTGGCGACGGACCCGTCTGGGACCTGCGCAACGTGGCCTTCCGCGACGGCGACCTGTTGGTGGCGCTCACCGTCGTGGAGATCGCGTCGCCCACGGTCGACCGCGTCCTGGACGACACTGCGTTCGCGAGCATCGTGCAGGCGGCCCACGACGCCACCTCCTGACGCCGGGCGACCTCGTCAGGGCAGCAGCGCCAGGTCCCGCTCGGCGTAGAGCCGGTGCTCCCACTCCTCGTTGAGCACGACGCGCAGGCACTGGGCGACGGTGAGCCCCTCCGCGTCCGCCAGGAACGCGGTCGCGGACGAGACGGGTCGCTCCAGGCCCGCGTCGTCGAGGTCGTCCAGCACCGCGGCCACCGTGGCGCGTCGCTCGGCGCGCAGGGCCAGCACCTCGTCGAGGGAGGGACGCACGTCGCGGTCCCACGGCACGCCGTCGACCGTCGGCGCCTCGTCCCAGGGGAGGTCGAGCGGGTGCCAGGGGGAGGGGTCGGCTAGCACCACGCCGCCGACCCAGCAGGCGTGGGCGAACCCGAGGTGGCGCAGCGTCTCGATGAAGGACCACTCGCCGCCGACCTGCTCGTGCAGGCGCTCCGGCCGCAGCGCTCGCGCCCGCTTCACCGTGCCCGCCCAGAGCCGGTCCACGACCTCGAACGCCTTGCGGAAGCCGGCGAGGTCGGTGGGCCGCATCAGCACCCGCTCCGGCGTACGACGGTCCAGCTCCGCCTCGACCAGGGGCACCACGTCGACCCCGTTGACCACCAGGCGGCCGAGCTCGCCGTAGATCTCCAGGTCGGGCACCTCGACCCCAGTCATCCGGACGCCGTCGAGGTAGGCGGACCGGATCCGGGTCCGGCTCAGGTCGACGTCCTGGATGAGCGCGTCGGTCAGGAGGACCCGGCGGAAGGTCGAGCCGCTGAGGTCCTGCTCGGTGAAGTCGGTCATGACCCCACCGTAGGCACGGATGCGGACGAAGGACGTCCGGATGCTGCGATCGGGATCGGGATCCGTCGCTAGGCTCGCGACGGAGGAGGACACATGGCCGCGCAGGACCTGGACGAGGTGGAGGCGCGGCTCCAGCGAGTCCTCGACCGCTACCGCCCCGAGCTCGTCGACGGCACGATCTACGGGCTGCCCTCCCTCGTGCTGCCCGGGGCGAGCGGCCACGACTACTTCGCGGCGACCAAGCGGGCCAGCAAGCACGTCGGGCTCTACCTGATCATCGCCGACCGCTACCCCGAGGACGTCGCGCTCGCCCCGCCCGAGCTGCAGGCCTGCCGGACCGGCCGCGCCACGTGGGCGTTCCGGTCGCTGGACGACGACCTGGCGGCCGGGCTCGAGGCGCTGCTCGACCGGTTGCTCGTGCGCTACCGGGCCGAGCACGCGTGACGTCAGAGTCGGCTCAGAGACCGAGCATCCGCCCGATGATCTCCTTCTGGATCTCGGTCGTGCCGCCGTAGATCGTCTGGATGCGGGAGTCGGTGTAGGCCTTGGAGATCGGGTACTCGTTCATGTAGCCGTAGCCGCCGTGCAGCTGCACGCCCGCGTCGACGACGCGCTTCTGCAGCTCGGTGGTCCACCACTTCGCCATCGAGGCGAGCGAGGTGTCGACCTCGCCGGCGTTGAGCTTGAGCACGCAGTCGTTGATGAAGACCCGGGCGATGTGGGCCTCGGTCGCCATCTCGGCCAGCACGAAGCGGTTGTGCTGGAATTTCCCGATCGGCTTGCCGAACGCCTCGCGCTCCTTGGCGTACGCCAGGCACAGGTCGAGGACGTGCTCGACCGCGGCGACGGCGATGCAGCCGATCGAGATCCGCTCCTGGGGCAGGTTCTCCATCAGCGAGATGAAGCCGGAGCCCTCCGCGCCGAGGAGGTTGTCCTTCGGCACGCGTACGTCGGTGAAGCTGAGCTCGGCGGTGTCCTGGGCGTGCAGCCCCATCTTGTCGAGGTTGCGGCCGCGCTCGAAACCCTCCATCCCGCGCTCCACCACCAGCAGCGAGATGCCCTGGTGCCCGGCCTCGGGGTTGGTCCGGCAGACCACGATCACCAGGTCGGCGAGGATGCCGTTGGAGATGAAGGTCTTCGAGCCGTTGAGGACGTAGTGGTCGCCGGCGTCGACCGCCGTCGTACGGATGCCCTGCAGGTCCGAGCCGGCGCCCGGCTCGGTCATCGCGATGGCGGTGACGAGGTCGCCGGAGACGCAGCCGGGCAGCCAGCGCTGCTTCTGCGCTGGCGTGCCGAGCGAGGAGATGTAGGGGACGATGATGTCGCTGTGCACGGCGAACCCCGGGCCTGAGGCGCCCGCGCGGGCCGACTCCTCGGCGAGCACCATGTTGTAGCGGAAGTCCTTGATCCCCGCTCCGCCGTAGGCCTCGTCGACGTCGAAGCACAGCAGCCCGCGCTCGCCGGCCTTGCGCCACACCTCCCGGTCCACGATGCCGTCGCGCTCCCACTGCTCGTGGAAGGGCTTGACCTCCTTGTCGAAGAAGGCGCGGGCGATCGCGCGGAAGTCCTCGTGCTCCTGCTCGAGGATGCTGGGACGGTCAGGCATGGGGTCTCTTCTCTGTGGTGGGGCGGGCACGAGCGACGGCGCGCGCCGCGACGTAGGCGGGTTCGCGGAGGGCCTCGACGAAGGCGTACTGCTCGACCCCGTCCAGCGGCCGGGCGACCGGGTCGAAACGATCAGTGGTGTCGCCCTCGGACCACGCGACGTCGAGCTGCCCCAGGCGCTGCCACGGGCCCTTCCCGCGCGCGACCTCGAGGACGTACGACGTGGGGGGCAGGCCGTCGGCACCGCCGGTCACCGGGTCCAGCCCGAACGTGAGCGCGCGGCCTCCCGCGCGCACCGGCAGCAGGGTGGTCAGCCGGCCGAAACGACGGGGCCGGCGCAGCGTCAGCAGGTAGCGGGTCCACCGGTGCTCGCCGGTGCTGGCGAGCAGCAGGTCGGCGTCGTCGCCGTGCTGCGAGGCGCCGGGCAGCCGGAGCGCCATGCCCTCGATGTCGGGCCAGCCGCGGGGCAGCCCCATGGCGCGGGACCAGCGCACGACGCAGGGGCGCGTCCCTCCGGCCGCGAGGGCCGGGACGCCGAGGTCGGGGACGGAGGTGGACAGGGTGAGGCGCCCGGTCCCGAGGTGCCCGGCGGGGTGGAGCGGCTTGTCGCGGCGCAGTACGCCGGTCAGCGCGGCGGCTGCGGCCAGGGCGAGGCCGGGGGCGAAGCCGGTGAGGCGGTTCAGGCGTGCGACGAAGGGGTGCGCGGTCATGCTCTCCACTACCCCGTCGCCGTCCCCGCCACGCGGTTGAGCTCGTCGAGCATGGACAGGGGACCGAGGTCCTCGAGGCGGTGGCCGCCGGGATAGGTCGTGGGCCGGTGGACGTACGCCGTCCGCCGCGGGGGCGCCAGGCGCAGCAGCCGGCCGCACACCCGGAGGCCCGCGTGCACCCCGCGGACGAACCACCGGGGCTGGCGCGGCAGGCCGAGCGCCTCGCGCAGGGGCTCGTCCATCACCGCGATCGTCACCCGGCGCACCAGCGGCCGCAGCGGTGGCGGGGCCACCTCCCGCGCGATCCGGATCGACGCCTCGGCGAGCCGCGTGGCCTCGGGGGTGGGGGCGAAGTGCCGCCGCTCGTAGTCGAGGAGCAGCGCGAGGTAGCCGTCGTACGTCGTGGGCAGGTCCTTGATGCCCATCAGCTCGCCGAACCGCGTGGTCACCTTCGCGATCGCGACCAGCTCGTGGGGGTCGAGCGGACGCCAGCCGAACTCGGAGATCCAGCGGACCGGGCCGACGATGGTGGTGGCGAGGACGTAGGCGAGCTCGTCCTGGGGGATGTCGTAGTGGCCGTGGATCCGGTTGAGCCGACGCAGCGCGGCGTGCGAGCGCGGGGAGTCGATGCCGTCGAGCGTCGCCTCCTCACCGATGAGGATCGTGTCGTCGTAGCGCTTGACGCCGTGGTCCTCGAACTCGCGGGTGCGGTCGAGCAGCGCGGCGATCGACGGGACGCCGTAGTCGCGCATGAACGCGATGCTCGTGCCCTGGACGTAGTCCCACGGGAACTCGAAGCGCGCGGTCAGCCGCAGGATCTCGTCGTGGTCGACCTCCGGGTCAAGCGACTGGATCCGGCGGAGGTTGGCGAAGCGGCCTGGCGAGTGCACGTGGTCAGGACACCCATTCCTTGACCTGTGCCACGGTGGCGGCCGGATCGTCAGAGACGGGCGTGATGTTGAGGTCGGTCACGCCGGCCTCCTGGAAGGCGGCGATCCGCTCCTTGACGTAGGGCTCCGGGCCGACGAGGTTGGCCGCCTCGAGCCACTCGGTGGGGATGAGCGCCTCGGCCTCCTTCTTCTTGCCGGAGAGGTAGAGGTCCTGGATCTCCTCGGCCTCCTTCTCGTAGCCGTAGGCGCGGGCGACGTCGTTGTAGAAGTTCTTGCCCTTGGCGCCCATGCCGCCGACGTAGAGCGCGAAGATCGGGCGCGCGAAGTCGAGCAGCGCCTTGGTCTCCGGGCCCTCGCCGATCGCGACCATGCCGCCGGCCATCACCTGAAGCGGCGCGAGCCCCTCCTGCCGCTTGGCGTTGCCGGCCGCGAGCGCGTCGCCCCAGACGAGGTGCGCCCTCTCGGGGTGGAAGAGGTGGGGGATCCAGCCGTCGGCGATCTCCGCGGTCTGCTCGACGTTCTTGGGGCCGAGGGCGGCGATCCAGATCGGGATGGTGTCGCGCTCCGGCTTGGTGAGCAGCTTGAGCGGCTTGCCGAGCCCGGTGACCGCGCCGTCCTCCTTGGTGAGCGGCAGGTGGAAGACGCCGTCGGCGGACAGCGGCTCACGCTTGAGACCGCTGCGGATGATCTCGACGACCTCCTGGGTGCGGGCCATCGGCTTGCTGTAGGGCACGCCGTGGAAGCCCTCGATCACCTGCGGCCCGCTGACCCCGAGGCCGAGGATCGCGCGGCCGCCGCTGACGTTGTCGAGTCCGGCCGCGGTCTGCAGGAGGGCGCCGGGCGTGCGCGAGTAGATGTTGAGGATGCCCGAGCCGATCTTCACGGTCTCGGTCTTGGCGGCCAGGTAGCCCATCAGCGTGGGGGAGTCGAAGCCGTAGGCCTCCGCGACCCACACGCTGTCGAGGCCCGCCTTCTCCAGCGCGACCACCTGGTCGGCCGCGGTGCGGGGGTTGCCGTCGTACATCAGCAGGGTGGCGAGACGCATGCCGCAATCGTGACAGTGGAACTGTCACGGTGCAAGGGCGGGTCAGGCCTTGCCGTGCCACGACTCCCAGAGGGCGGCGTACGACCCTCCCGCAGCGACGAGCTCGTCGTGCGAGCCGAGCTCGGAGATCTTCCCGTCCTCGACGACCGCCACGCGGTCGGCGTCGTGGGCGGAGAAGAGCCGGTGGGCGATAGCGATGACTGTACGACCCTCCAGCACCGCCGCGAGCGAGCGCTCGAGGTGTCGGGCCGCGCGCGGGTCGATGAGCGAGGTGGCCTCGTCGAGCACCAGCGTGTGGGGGTCGGCGAGCACGAGCCGGGCGAGTGCGACCTGCTGCGCCTGGGCGGGGGTCAGCGAGCGACCGCCCGACCCGACGACGGTGTCGAGGCCCTCGGGCAGTGCCGCGACCCACTCCCACGCGTCGACGGCCTCGAGGGCGTTGGTGATCTCGGCGTCGGAGGAGCCCGGCTGCGCGAGGACGACGTTCTCGCGCACGGTGCCGACGAAGACGTGGTGCTCCTGGGTGACGAGCGCGACGTGGCCGCGCAGGTCGGCGAGCGGCAGCTCGACCAGCCCGACGTCGCCGACGGTCACCCGCCCGGTGCGCGGCGGGTGGATGCCCGCGAGCAGCCGGCCGAGCGTGGACTTGCCGGCGCCGGACGGGCCGACCATCGCGATGCGCTCGCCGACGCCCACGTCGAGGTCGACGCCGTGCAGCACGTCGCGCCCGTCGATGTAGGAGAACCGCACGTCCTCGGCGTCGAGCTTCTCGGTCGCGGGCACGGCGCCCGAGACCGAGCGGTCGTCCGGCACCTGCGCCACGCCGAGCAGCCGCGCCAGGGAGGCGGCGCCCATCTGCAGCTCGTCGAGGATCGCGACGATGGTGTCGACCGGGTTGATCAGCATCTGGATGTAGAGCGTCGCCGCGGTCACCTCGCCGAGCGACACCTCGCCGCGGGTGTAGAGCCAGCCGCCGAAGAGCAGCGTCCCGACCACCGGCAGCAGGTAGCTGATCTCCATGCTCGGGAAGAAGACGGTGCGCAGCTTGAGGGTGTACTTCTCCGCGTCGTAGGAGTCGGCGCAGTCCGCGTCACCGGCCGCGATGCGCTGCGGCCCCAGCCCGAGCGCCTCGACGCTGCGGGCGCCCTCGACCGTCTCGGTCAGCGTGGCGTTGATCTGGGAGTACGACGCCGACTCGCGCAGGTAGCCGTCCTTGGCGCGTGCGAGGTACCACCGCAGGCCGACGACCAGCGGCGGCACGGCGAGCAGGCACGGCAGCGCGACCCACCAGCCGACGCTGAGCGCGGCCACGAAGATCATCACCGCCGAGACCACGGCGATCGTCCACTCCGGCAGCGCCCACCGCACCGACCAGCCGAGCTGCTCGACGTCGCGGTTGGTGCGGGTGAGGAGGTCGCCCGAGCCGGCCGACTCCACCGTGCCGACGGGCAGGGCGAGCGTGTGGTCGACGAAGTCCTCGCGCAGCTCGGCCAGCACCTGCTCGCCGAGCACCTGGCTGAGGTAGCGCGCGAAGCGGGTCAGGACCGTCTGGGCGAGCAGGAAGCCGGCGAGCAGCAGGGCGACGCGGTCGACGTGGCCGATCGTGGTGCCGTTCTCGACCGCCTCGACCAGGCCGCCGAGGAGGCGCGGCGCGGCGAGCGCGGACGCGGCCGCGGCCACGTGCAGTGCGAGCGCCGACCACAGCAGCCTCGGGTGGCGTCGCGCGATGCTCCGGGCATAGCGGCGCACCTGCGGGCCGTCGGCCACGGGGAGTGCCGTGCTCATGGCGCCACCTCCGACACGTCACGCACGACGACCGCCCGGTAGCGCGGCTCCGTCTCCAGCAGGGAGGCATGGGTGCCGGTCGCGACCACCCGACCGTCGACGAGGAACGCGACCTCGTCGACCGTGTCGAGCAGGAGCGGGCTCACCGTGGTGACCACCGTCGTGCGACCGGCACGGTGCTCACGCAGCCGGGAGGCGATCCGGGCCTCGGTGTGGGCGTCGACGGCGCTGGTCGGCTCGACCAGGACCAGGATCTCCGGGTCGGTGGTGAGCGCCCGGGCCAGCACGAGCCGCTGCCGCTGACCGCCGGAGAAGCTGCGTCCCCGCTCGGTCACGATCGCGTCGAGGCGCTCGGGCAGGCCGTCGAGGATGTCGTCGGCGCTCGCGGTCCACAGGGCTGCGGTGACGTCGCCGCTGCCCGTCACGTCGAGACGGTCGGCGAGCCGCCCGGAGAAGAGCTGGGCCGAGGTGTCCGAGACGACGATGCGACGGCGGACCTCTGCGCGCGGCAGCGCCGTGAGCGGTACGCCGCCGAGCGCGACGTCGTCGTCCACCTCGGCAGCGGCGAGGCCGAGGCGGTCGGCCAGCAGCGCCGACTCGTCCGGGTCGTCGGAGACGATCGCGGTGAGCCGCCCGGGCGCCACCGTGATCCCCGACCTGGCGTCGTACAAGGGCGAGCCGACGGGCGGGGACGGCATGGGCGACTCCGGGTCGGTCACGTCCGGCTGCAGCGCCAGCACGGTGCACACCCGCCGCGCGGAGACGCGGGCGCGGATGAGCTTGTTGGCGAACTCGGTCGCGGTGCGCAGCGGGATCATCAGGAACGCGGAGTAGCCGTAGAAGGCGACCAGCTCGCCGGCGGTGATCTGGCCGGCGACGGCCGAGCGGGCACCGAGCCAGACGACCAGCACCACGAAGACGCCGGGCAGGAAGACCTGCAGGGCATCGAGCACCGACTGCAGCTTGGCGACCTGGACGCCGGCGACGCGGGTGGCCTGCGACTCGCGGCGGTAGCGCTCGAGGAAGACCTGCTCGCCGCCGATGCCGCGCAGGACGCGCAGCCCGCCGACGATGTCGGTGGCGGTGTTGGACAGGTCGCTCATCATCTGGCGCTGGTGGGCCGCGCGGCGCTGCAGGGGCGAGAGCATCGGGCCGATCATCGCCATCAGCAGCGGCACGCCGATCAGCACGACCAGGCCCAGGGTCACCGAGGTGCTCAGCAGGATCACCGAGACCAGGAGGAAGCCGACGACCGCCCCGGAGAAGCGGGCGGTGACGTCCATCGCGTTGCCCAGGTGCGAGAGGTCGTTGGAGCCGACCGCGACGACCTCCCCAGTGGACACCTTGCGCGGGAGCGCGCCGCCGACGTGGACCGCCTGGCGGGTGACGAGCTGGACCGTGCGGTAGGCGGCGGTGAGCCAGTTGGTCACGGCGAACCGGTGCCGCACGATGCCGCTGACGGCCTGCACCACGCCGATCGCCAGCATCACGCCCGCCCAGAGCACGAGCTCGCGGGCGTCCTTGGCCGCGACCCCGCGGTCGATGGCGCGGCCGAGCACGGCGGGCATCACCGCCTGGCACGACATCCACACGATGCCGAACGCCATGCCGCCGAGCAGGGTGCGCCGCTGGCCCATCGCCAGCCACCAGAGGAAGCGGCCGGGTGTGCGATGGTCCGCCACTCCGGGATCGTCGAGGGGGAGGTGGCGCACCCCGCGATCCTAGATTTCAGGGGCCGACGAGACGAATCCTTTTCCGCCCGGTCGGCTCCGCCCGGTCAGCGACCGAGGCCGGGCACCACCTCGGCACCGGGCAGGTCGGCCAGCACCCGCCCCGGCACCAGCAGCTTGGAGCGACGTACGCCGCTGCCGATCACCACGACCGCCTCGTCCAGCAGCGCGTCGTGCACGAGCACCCGCCACCCAGCGGGCAGGCCGAGCGGCGTGATGCCGCCGTACTCCATGCCGGTCTCCTCGACCGCCCGCTCCATCGACAGGAACGACGCCTTGCGCACGTCGAGCATCTTGCGTACCAGCGTGTTCACGTCGGCACGGGTGTCGGCGCGGACCACGCACGCGGCGACCCGCTCGTCGCCGGCGCGGGCGCCCGCGACGACCACGCAGTTGCCGCTTGCGGTCATCGGGATGTCGTAGGCCTCGCTCATGGCCGCGGTGTCGGCGAGGTCCGGGTCGATGTCGACCACCGCGACCTCGCTCCCGCCCGGCCAGGCGGCCAGGGCCCGGGCGACGGGGCCCGCGACGAGGTGCGGGTGCTCGACGGCAGGCAGGGAGGTCAGGGCCGGGAAGCTCGGGAGCGTCACGCGGTCATCATGCGCCATTCACCCGCGGGTCGCCCGCCGGTCCCGCGAGCCGTGCACGGTGGTCGCATGACGGTGACCCGCGAGGTGGTGGGCAAGACCTCGTCGTTGGTCCTCACCCCCGCTGTGGTTGCGCATCGCGGCGCCAGCGGGCACCGTCCTGAGCACACGCTGGACGCCTACCGGACCGCGATCCGGATGGGGGTCGACGACATCGAGCTCGACCTCGTCTCCACCAGGGACGGGGTCCTGGTCGCGCGTCACGACCTCGAGCTCAGCACGACCACCGACGTGGCGGCGCGTGCCGACCTCGCGCACCTGCGTCGCACCGTGACCGTCGACGGCGTGGCCCAGCGCGGCTGGTTCGTCCAGGACCTCACCCTGGCCGAGCTCAAGACGCTCGCCGCTCGCGAGCGGATGCCGGGCACCCGCCCCGGCAACACGGCGTACGACGGTGCCGAGGGCGTGCCGACCCTCACCGAGGTGCTGGCCATGGTCGGCGCGGAGTCGGCGCGCCGGGGCCGGGCGGTGGGGGTGCTGCTCGAGCTCAAGCACGCCGCGCACCACGACGCGATCGGGCTCCCGCTCGACGTCCCGCTCCTCAGGGACCTGGCCCGCCACGGCCTCGACCACCCCTGGGCCCGCGTCACCCTGATGTCGTTCGAGACCGAGATCCTGCGGCGGCTGGCCGGCCGGACGCGGCTGCCCGTCGTGCAGCTGCTGGACGCCTGCGACCGCCCCACGTCCGACGACCTCGACCGGATCGACGACTACGCCGACGGCATCGGCCCCCACACCTCGCTCGTGCTCCCGCGCGACGGCGGGGGAGCGATCGGCGAGCCCTCGTCGCTGGTCCGCGACGCGCACCGCCGCGGCCTCACCGTGCACGTGTGGACCGTCCGGGGCGAGAACCGGTTCCTGCCGAGCAACCTGCGCCACGGCCATGCGCCCGACGCCCTCGGCGACATGGCCGCGGAGGTCCGCGCCCTGCTGGCGGCCGGCGTCGACGGGGTCATCACCGACCACCCCGAGGCGGCACTGGCGGCGGTGCGAGCCCACGCTCGTGCAAGCCTTGGCCCGTGGCATCACCCAGCGCGCGCGACCTACGCCGGATCCCGTCCCTGACCGGAACCCCTCCCGGGATCGACCTGGACGACCTGCCGGCGGATCCGACGGAGATGTTCGCCGCGTGGCTCGACGTGGCGCTCGACCACGCGGTGCCCGAGCCGGTCGCCGCCACCTTGGCGACCGTCGACGGCGACGGCGTCCCGGACGCCCGGACGTTGATCCTCAAGTCGGTGGACGCCCGGGGGTGGGCGTTCGCCGGCACCGCCTCGTCGCGCAAGGGGGAGCAGCTCGCGGCGTGCTCGTCCGCCGCGCTGAACCTGTGGTGGCAGCCGATCATGCGGGCCGTGCGCGCACGCGGAGTCGTCGTCGAGGCGTCGTCCGACGAGGCCGCGGCAGACCTCGCCGCCCGCAGCGAGGCTGCTCGCGCAGGCGTCGACCCCCAGGACTGGAGGCTGTGGCGCCTGGTCCCGTCGCGGGTCGAGTTCTGGCAAGGATCTCCGGACCGTCGACACGTGCGGATCGTCTACACCCACCACGCGGGGACCTGGCAGCTCGAGCCTCGCAGCTGACCAGGGGCAGGCCATTCACGGAGCCTTCACCTGCCGGACCCCGGAGGGTCTTCCTGGCCCGCTTGGCTCGTGGGCATGACACCTCGGATCATCGCCGGCCTCGGGCTGGCCCTGGCCACCACGCTCACCTCCCTCGCCGCGCCGGCGACCGCCGCCCCCGCCGACGCCACCGAGCCCTCGCTCGTCGAGCCGGTCCTCATCGGCCACCGCGGCGCGTCCGGCTACCGCCCCGAGCACACCCTCGCGGCCTACGAGCTCGCCATCGAGCAGGGCGCCGACTACATCGAGCCCGACCTCGTCTCCACGAAGGACGGCGTCCTCGTCGCCCGCCACGAGAACGAGATCAGCGGCACCACCGACGTCGCCGACCACCCCGAGTTCGCCGACCGGAGGACGACCAAGGTCATCGACGGCCGCCCGGTCACCGGCTGGTTCACCGAGGACTTCACCTACCGCGAGCTGCGCACGCTGCGCGCGAAGGAGCGGCTGCCGCAGGTGCGCCCCGACAACACGGCGTACGACGGGCAGGAGCGGATCCCGACCTTCGACGAGGTGCTCAAGCTCGCCCGCCGCGAGGGCGTGGGCGTCTACCCGGAGACCAAGCACCCGACCTACTTCGACTCCATCGACCTGTCCCTGGAGGAGCCGCTCGTCGCCGCGCTGCGCAAGCGCCACTGGGCCGACGCCGACGACCCGGTGATCATCCAGTCCTTCGAGGTCACCAACCTCCGCGAGCTTGACACGATGGTCGACGTCCCGCTGGCCCAGCTCGTCGACGCGTCCGGCGGACCCGCCGACCTGCCCGGGACGACGTACGCCTCCATGGTGACCGCGGCCGGCCTGAAGGTCATCGCGACCTACGCCGACGGTCTCGGCGCCAACAAGAACTGGGTGCTTCCCCGCGATGCCGCCGGCAACACCGGCGCACCGTCGACGGTCGTCCCCGACGCCCACGCCGCCGGGCTCATCGTCCACGTCTGGACGCTGCGCCGGGAGAACCAGTTCATGGCCAAGAACTTCCGTATCGGCACCGATCCCAACGCCCCTGGCGACCTGGCGGCGGAGGCCCGCGCCTTCCTCGACGCGGGCGTCGACGGGATCTTCAGCGACAACCCGGACCTCGTCGCGGGAGTCCTCGCCGAGCGGTGACCTGACCACTGCGAGGGCAGGCCTTCCGGATGGCAGGCCTGTCCTCGCACCGGCGTACGCTCAGGGCGTGACGCACGACACGCCTGCCTCCACCGCTCTCCTGGAGCACATCCGCGCCTCGGTCATCGGCGACGACCAGGTGATGCACGGACCCTACGGCCCGCGCCGCGTGACCTACGCCGACTACACCGCGTCGGGCCGCAGCCTCACCTTCATCGAGGACTTCATCCGCCACGAGGTCCTGCCGGCTTACGCCAACACCCACACCGAGGCGAGCGGCACCGGGCTCCAGACCACCCGCCTGCGCGAGGACGCCCGGCGGATCATCCGCGACGCCGTCGGCGGTGACGACGAGACGGTCGTGGTCTTCTGCGGCTCGGGCAGCACGGCGGCGATCGACAAGCTGATCGGCATCCTGGGGCTGCGCATCCCCTGCACGCTCGACGACCGCTACCACCTGAGCGAGCAGATTCCCGCCGACGAGCGCCCGGTGGTGTTCATCGGCCCGTTCGAGCACCACTCCAACGAGGTCAGCTGGCGCGAGACCATCGCCGACGTCGTCACGATCCACGAGGACGCCGACGGCCGGGTCTCGCTCGACCACCTCCGCGAGGAGCTCGAGCGCCACGCCGACCGGCCGCTGAAGATCGGGTCCTTCTCGGCCGCCTCCAACGTCACCGGCATCGTCACCGACACCGAGGGCGTCGCCGACCTGCTCCACCAGCACGGTGCGCTGAGCTTCTGGGACTTCGCCGCCTGCGCCCCCTACGTCGACATCGAGATGTACGGCCCCGGCGCCTCGCACAAGGACGCGATCTTCATCAGCCCGCACAAGTTCATCGGCGGTCCCGGCACGCCGGGCGTGCTCGTCGTACGTCGTGAGCTGATGGCCAACCGGGTGCCGGTCGTCCCCGGCGGCGGCACCGTCATGTACGTCAACCCGACCGAGCACCGCTACCTCGACGACAAGGCCCACCGTGAGGAGGGCGGCACCCCCGCGATCGTGGAGTCGATCCGCGCCGGGCTCGTCTTCCAGCTCAAGCAGGCCGTCGGCGTCGAGACGATCCAGGCCCACGAGGAGGAGATGCTGCGCCGCGCCGTCGAGGCGTGGGTGGCCGAGCCGACCCTGCAGATCCTCGGCAACCTCGAGGCACAGCGGCTCTCCATCGTCTCGTTCGTGGTGAAGGCGCCCGACGGCTCCTACCTCCACCACAACTTCGTGGTCGCCCTGCTCAACGACCTCTTCGGCATCCAGACCCGCGGCGGCTGCTCGTGCGCCGGCCCCTACGGCCACCGCCTGCTCCACATCGACCTCGACCACAGCCACCGGTTCGAGGCGCAGATCGCCGGCGGCTGCGAGGGCATCAAGCCCGGCTGGGTGCGGGTCAACTTCAACTACTTCGTCGACGAGGAGGTCTTCACCTACGTCGTGGAGGCCGTACGACTCGTGGCCCGCGAGGGCTGGCGGCTGCTCGGCGACTACCGCTTCGACCCGGTCACCGGCCTGTGGCACCACCGGACGGGGGCGGTCGAGCCGCCGCTGCGCCTCGCCGACGTGTCGTACGCCGCCGACGGCACGATGACGTGGCCCCAGCACACGACGACGGCCCCCGCCTCGGTGCTCCGGGAGCACCTCGACGAGGGCCGCGCGATCATGGCCGCCGCGTCGCCTCCGGACTGGTCGGACGCCGCGCACCTGACCGAGGACTTCGACGACCTCAGGTGGTTCGCCCTGCCGGCCTGCTCGCTCGGCTAGGCCCTGCGCCACACCGTCGCCGCGAGGCCGGCGGCACCGGCGGCCAGCCACGGGATCGGCATCAGCCAGCGCAGCTCGTCGGTCTCGACGACGTCGCCCTGGACGAGGGCCCAGACCAGCACGATGCCGGCGAAGGCCACCCCCATGACGAGCTGGGTGATGTTGACCGGGTGCCACCCGGTCGGCTTCTCTGGGGCGTCGAGCGGGCCGGTCATCGGCTCGCCGTAGTCGGACCGGTGGCCGTAGACGTCCTGGTCGTAGGTGCTGTCGTAGCTGGTGTCGTAGCTGTTGTCGTCGCTCATGGTGTCGCTCCTCAGGCCGCTTCGCGGACGATGATCTCGCCGGCGACCAGGTCGATGGTGATGGTCATGTCGGGGACCTCGTCGCCGCCGTCGAGGAAGCCGTTCTGGGCGACGTCGAAGCCGTCGCTGCGCTGGTCGAAGACCCTGCTGTCGCCGGCCACGACCTGCGTCTGCACGGCGACGTCCATCCCGTCCGGGACGAGCACCTCGACGCGGCCGCCGACGCCGTCGATCGCGATGTCGCGGCCGTCGAGGCCGTCGACGTCGCCGACCCCGGAGAGGTCGAGCAGGAGCTCGCCGCCGCCGAACTCGTAGGAGTCCCTCACCTCGCCGGGCGAGGTCGGGGCGAACGTGTGGTGGTCCTCGGGGAACTGGCTGCTCGCCGTGCCGATCGCCGTGACGAGCGCGGCGACCAGCCCGAGGGCGATCAGCCCGCCGGCGCGGCCCCAGAAGGAGCCCACCAGCAGCATCAGCGCGATGATCCCCAGGGCCAGCGCCGGGTAGGCGCTGTCGGTCACGGCGACCCCGGCGAGGTCGACCACACCGAGGACGCCCTCGGCGAGCGCGACCAGCGCGAGCGTGAAGAAGAAGAGGACCGGACCACGACGACGCGGGTTGCGCGGCTGGCGCCGCGGCTCCCGGGCGTACTGCTGGACCGCCGGCGCGTACGACGTCTCGCTCACCGCCTCGGCGCCGGTGAACGTGGGCTCGGCGTAGCCGTAGCCGGCCTGCTCCCTCGGCGTCCTGTCCTTGCGGTTGAGGAACCAGATGACCACCGCGGCGAGGATCGCCAGCGGCCACGGGAACCAGAACGCGCCAGCCCAGTCGCCGACCGCGCAGAGGAGGGCGAGCACGCCGACGCCGGCGAGGGCGAGGGAGCGGCTGCGCGCGTCCAGGCCGAGCGGCTCGTCGTCGGTGCCCTCCTCGGGCACGAGGATCCAGGCACCGATGTAGGCCAGCAGCCCGGCGCCACCGAAGAAGACCGCGACCACGAGCGCGACCCGCACGATGATCGGGTCGATGTCGAGGTGGCGGGCGATGCCGCCGGCCACCCCGGCGACGTGGCGGTCGGTGACGCTGCGGCGGAGCCGGCTGAGGTCCTTCATCTCGTCGCGGGTGACGCGCGGACCGGAGGGCTGGCCGGGAGGTGGTGCAGGCTGCTCGGTGGTGGGGGTGGCGTTGTCCATGGCTCAACTCTCGTCCGCGCCGACGCCTCGCACCATCGGGGACTGCCCTGAATCGCGGTGCCTCGGCCGGGGACCGGCTCAGGGTCGGCTCGGGGTCTGTCCTCATGGTCGCGCACGCGCGTGCCTGCGACGATGGAGCCACGATGACCCAGCCCAGCTCACCCACCCTCCCGCGCGCCGGCCAGCCGCGCCGCGCCTACCGCGACACGTCCTCGCCGATCGTCGGCGGCGTCGCGGCCGGCCTGGCCGCGCACCTGGGCGTGCCGGTCCTGTGGGTCCGCGTCTTCTTCGTCGCGACGTCGCTCCTCGGCGGCTTCGGGTTGATGCTCTACGCCGGCCTGTGGATGTTCCTGCCCGCCGACCAGGGCTTCGAGGTCAGCGCCCCCGGCCTGGAGAGCGCGACCCGCACGGGCAAGCGCCCGGGCCGGCGCTCGCGGCTGCGCGACGCCGGACCCGCGATCGCGCTGGGCGCGCTGTTCTTCGGCGTCGTGCTCGGGTTCGAGGGCATCTTCGGCCAGGGGGTGCTGTTCTGGCCGGTCGTCCTCGGCGTCGCCGGCATCGGCCTGCTGTGGCGCCAGGCCGACGAGGCCCAGCGCGAGCGCTGGATGGACAGCTCGGGACGCATCGACCCGTTCCGCGCGGTGTTCGGCAACGGCGGCTGGGCGGCGTACGGCCGCATCGCCGCCGGTCTCGGCCTGATCGTCACCGCCCTCATCGTCTTCGCGGTCGCCGCCGGGCAGGCCACCTTCGCCGTCCCGGTGCTGGTCGCCGGGCTGCTCGGCCTGGTCGGCCTGGCGATCGTGGTGGGGCCGTGGGCGATGCGGCTGATCAACGACCTCAGCGCCGAGCGCGCCGAGCGGGTGCGCACGCAGGAGCGGGCCGACATGGCCGCCCACCTCCACGACTCGGTCCTCCAGACGCTCGCCCTGATCCAGAAGAACTCCCACGACTCCACGACCGTCGCCCGGCTCGCCCGCTCGCAGGAGCGCGACCTGCGCCAGTGGCTCTTCGAGGCCGAGACCTCCGACGCCACCACGCTCGCCGGGGCGCTCAAGGAGATGGCCGCCGACGTCGAGACCCAGCACCCGGTCGTCGTCGACGTGGTCACCGTCGGCGACTGCGAGCTCGACGAGTCGCTGCGCCCGGTCGTGCACGCGGCGCGCGAGGCCGTGGTCAACGTCGCCAAGCACGCCGGCACCCAGCGCGCCGACGTCTACGCCGAGACCTCGCCCGGCGCGGTGGACGTCTTCGTGCGCGACCGGGGCGCCGGCTTCGACCTTGCCGCGGTCGCTGCCGACCGGCAGGGCGTGCGCAACAGCATCGTGGACCGGATGTCGCGCCACGGCGGGCGGGCGGACGTACGCTCTGCTCCCGGCGAGGGCACCGAGGTCCGGTTGCACATGCCCCGCAGCTCTTCCCACTCGCCCCACGAGGAGAACCGATGAACCAGACCCCCACCCCGGACCGAGCGCCCGTGCGCGTCGTCCTGGTGGACGACCACGCGATGTTCCGGGCCGGGGTCCGCGCCGAGCTGGCCTCCAGCGGCGCCGGCGTGGTCGAGGTGGTCGGCGAGGCGGCCGACGCCGACGCCGCGATCGCGGTCGTCCGCGAGCTCCAGCCGCAGGTGGTGCTCCTCGACGTGCACCTTCCCGGTGGGGGAGGGGTCGAGGTGATGCGGCGCCACCCCTCGCCCGACACGCTCTACCTCGCGCTGTCGGTCTCCGACGCGGCCGAGGACGTCATCGGCACGATCCGCGGCGGCGCGCGCGGCTACGTCACCAAGACGATCACCGGTCCCGAGCTGGTCGACGCGATCACGCGGGTGGCCGGCGGTGACGCCGTCTTCTCCCCGCGACTGGCCGGCTTCGTGCTCGACGCCTTCGCCGGCTCGATCGACGTCGCCGCCGTCGACGAGGACCTCGACCGGCTCACCGAGCGCGAGCGCGAGGTGATGCGCCTGATCGCGCGCGGCTACGCCTACAAGGAGGTGGCCAAGGAGCTCTTCATCTCGGTGAAGACCGTGGAGACCCACATGTCGTCGGTCCTGCGCAAGCTCCAGCTCTCGAGCCGTCACGAGCTGACGAAGTGGGCGTCGGACCGCCGCCTGCTCTGACGCGCGGCGCCCTCCGTGCGGGTGGGCGACGATTGACAACGACTCCTCGACGGGGTGGGGTTCGGTGCACAACCGTCCTCTCTCGGAAGCGAGGCCCCCGTGGCCGACACCGCCACCATCCACCGCCCGGACGAGGAAGACAGCGAGCTCAAGCGCTCCATCACCGGGCGGCTGCTGTTCTTCTACACGCTCGGTGACGTGCTCGGGTCGGGCATCTACGTCCTCATCGGCCTGGTCGCTGCCGCGGTCGGCGGCGCGTTCTGGATCGCCTTCGCGCTGGGCGTGACCGTCGCGGCCATCACCGGTGCGGCGTACGCCGAGCTCGTCACCAAGTACCCCCGCGCGGCCGGGGCCTCGCTCTACGTCAACAAGGCGTTCGGCAACCGCCCGCTCACCTTCTTGATCACGGTGTCGTTCCTCGCCGCCAGCATGGCGGCCTCCGGCTCCCTGGCGACCGGCTTCGCCTCCTACTTCTCCGAGCTGTGGGCTGCGCCGCCGGCGCTGCTGGTGTCGCTCGTCTTCATCGCGATCCTGGTGATCGTCAACTTCATCGGCATCACCGAGTCCGTCGTGATCAACATGCTGATGACCTTCGTCGAGGTCGCGGGGCTCCTGATCGTGCTGGTGATCGGGATCGTCCACATCTCCCGCGGCGACGCCGACTTCGGCGTCCTCACGCATATCGACACCTCGGGCGACTACGGCAGCCCGGCTCTCGCCGTGCTCGCCGGCATCGCGTTCTCCTTCTTCGCGATGACGGGCTTCGAGAACACCGCCAACGTCGCCGAGGAGACCATCGAGCCCTACAAGGCGTTCCCGCGCTCGCTGGTCGGCGGGATGGTGGTGGCCGGCCTGGTCTACGTCCTCGTCTCCATGGCAGCCGCACTGACGGTGCCGACGGACACGCTCGCCGAGTCCGACGCCGCGCTGCTCGAGGTGGTCAAGGCCGGCATCCTGCCGTTCTCCACCGAGCTGATGTCGACGCTCTTCTCCATCATCGCGCTGGTCGCCATCACCAACACCACGCTCGTCACCATCGTCACGCAGCCGCGCATCCTCTACGGCATGGCCCGCGAGGACGTCGTGCCCGGCGTCTTCGCCAAGATCCACCCCACGCGTCGCAGCCCCTGGGTCGGCCTGCTCTTCAGCGGCGTCGTGGTCGGCCTCCTGCTGGCGATCGGCACCGCGGTGACGGCATCCGGCGGCGGCATCGACCTGGTCGGCCGCCTGGCCACCGTCACGGTCGTGCTGCTGCTCGCGATCTACGCGCTGGTGATCGTGTCCTGCCTCAAGCTGCGCGGGCAGGACGAGCACGACGAGATCTTCCGGGCCAACACGCCCTTGCTGATGCTCGGTCTCCTTGGCAATCTGGCAATCCTCGGCTTCACCGTCTACGACGACCCGTCGTCGCTGGTCTGGTGTGCCGGGCTTCTCGGGGTCGGCGTGGTGCTGTTCCTCGCCGAGCACTTCTTCGGGAGCCGGGGCACCGGCGACCGCACACCCGAGATGAAGGAGGTCTGAGATGCACGTCATCGTCGCCACGGACGGCTCCAAGCAGTCGCTGGCCGCCGCCAAGCACCTGAAGTCGTTCGCCGACCCGACCAAGATCACCGAGATCTCGGTGATCGCGGTGATCCGCCCGCTCGCCTCCGTGGCCTTCGCCGACGACGTCAGCGACAAGCAGGGGGAGTGGCCGACCGGCTCGTTCCGCGAGGCCGCCGAGAACGCCGTCGACACCATCGCGGCGGTCTTCGAGGGGTGGGGACCCAAGGTCAACAAGCGGATCCGCAGCGGGTCGGCGGCCAACGAGATCATCAAGGCCGCCCAGCAGTACGAGGCCGGTCTCGTGGTGGTCGCCGCCGGCGGCCGCGGCCTGAGCGACGCCGTCCTCGTCGGCAGCACCGCGCAGCGGGTCCAGCACTACGCGCCCTGCCCCGTGCTCGTCGTACGCCCTGCGCCCCGCAAGCGGCGCAAGGCCTGACCTCCGGGGCCGGCCCCGCGCTGGCTAGGGTGTGCCGCATGGAGACCCTGCGGCTGGTGCTGCTCTTCGTCCACGTCCTCGGCTTCGCGGCCCTGCTCGGCGGCCTCCTCGTGCAGGTGCGCGACGAGACCAAGACCGTCAACGCGGCGATGCGCGACGGCATCGGCACGGCCTTCCTCGCCGGCCTGCTGCTGGTCGGCGTGCTCGAGAGCCTGGGCTCGCCCGACCACGCCAAGATCGGCGTGAAGTTCGCCATCGGGCTGGTGATCCTGGTGCTCGTCATGGTCAACATGCGCAAGGCGAGCATCCCGCAGGGCCTCTACTACGGCCTGCTGGCGCTGACGGTGGTCAACATCGGGGTGGCCGTCTTCTGGTCGCCCGTGCACGCCTGACCGAGCTGTCGCACCTGCCGCATAGGCTGGGGCGGTCATGAGTCCTACCGATGCCCCCACCGATCCGGCCCTGATCGACCACCCCCTCCTCGAGGGCCTCAACGAGCCCCAGCGGGCGGCCGTGACCCACGCCGGCGCACCGCTGCTAGTGGTCGCCGGAGCGGGCTCCGGCAAGACCCGCGTGCTCACCCGCCGCATCGCCTGGCTCATCAACGAGCGCAAGGCCCACCCCGGCTCGATCCTCGCCATCACCTTCACCAACAAGGCCGCGGCCGAGATGAAGGAGCGCGTCGAGGACCTCGTCGGGAAGCGTGCCCGGATCATGTGGGTCTCGACCTTCCACTCGGCGTGCGTGCGCATCCTGCGCAAGGAGATCGACCGCGTCGGCTTCAAGTCCAACTTCTCGATCTACGACGCCGCCGACTCCAAGCGCCTGATGACGCTGGTGCTGCGCGACCTCGAGCTCGACCCCAAGCGCTACCAGCCCAACGCCGTCCTCAACTGGGTCTCCGACCAGAAGAACGAGCTGCGCGACGCCGAGGACGCCGCCAAGGAGGCCCGCAACGGGTTCGAGGAGACCTACGCGAAGGCGTTCGTCAACTACCAGCGCCGCCTGCGCGAGGCCAACGCGCTCGACTTCGACGACCTGATCATGACCACGGTGCACCTGCTGCAGGCGTTCCCCGACGTCCGCGAGAACTACCGCCGCCGGTTCCGGCACGTACTGGTCGATGAGTACCAGGACACCAACCACGCGCAGTACAGCCTGATCCAGCAGCTGTGCGGGCAGTCCTTCGAGATGGATGCGGAGCCCGGTGACGACGCGGGGGAGCGGGTCGGGCCGAGCGAGCTGATGGTGGTCGGCGACGCCGACCAGTCGATCTACGCCTTCCGCGGGGCCGACATCCGCAACATCCTCGACTTCGAGCAGGACTTCCCCGACGCGACGACGATCCTGCTCGAGCAGAACTACCGCTCCACCCAGACAATCCTCACCGCGGCCAACTCGGTCATCGGCAACAACCGCGGCCGCAAGCCCAAGCGCCTGTGGACCGACGCCGGGGCGGGGGAGCGCATCGTCGGCTACGTCTCCGACGACGAGCACGACGAGGCGAGGTTCGTCAGCGAGGAGATCGACAAGCTGGTCGACGACGCCGGCGTCCGTCCGGCCGACGTCGCGGTGTTCTACCGCACCAACGCGCAGTCGCGCGTCTTCGAGGAGGTGTTCATCCGCACCGGCCAGCCCTACAAGGTCGTGGGCGGTGTGCGCTTCTACGAGCGCAAGGAGGTCCGCGACGCGCTGGCCTACCTCCGGATGCTGGTCAACACCGCCGACGAGATCTCGCTGCGCCGGGTGCTCAACACCCCCAAGCGCGGCATCGGCGAGCGCGCCGAGGCCTGCATCGCGGCGCTCGCCGAGCGCGACCGGATCACGTTCTGGGAGGCGCTGACCCGGGCGAAGGACGCACCCGGCCTCGCCACCCGCAGCCTCAAGAACATCGAGGCGTTCGTGGCCATGGTCCAGGAGATCCAGTCGATGGTGGAGGCCGACGAGCGCCCCGACGTCATCCTGGAGTCCGTGCTCGAGCGCTCGGGCTACCTCACCGAGCTCGAGGCCAGCGACGACCCGCAGGACGGCACCCGTGTGGAGAACCTCGCCGAGCTCGTCGCCGTCGCGCGCGAGTTCGCCGAGGACCCCCAGCCCGGCCCCAGCGCCGACCCGGCCGAGGTCGAGGCGGGCACGGTCGCGGTGGGGCTCGGCGACTTCCTCGAGCGTGTCGCGCTGGTGGCCGACGCCGACTCGATCCCCGACGCCCCTGACGGCGACGACTCCGGGGTGGTCACGCTGATGACCCTCCACACCGCCAAGGGCCTGGAGTTCCCGGTGGTGTTCCTGACCGGGCTGGAGGACGGCGTCTTCCCGCACCAGCGCTCGCTGGGCGACCAGCCCGAGCTCGAGGAGGAGCGGCGCCTCGCCTACGTCGGCCTCACCCGTGCCGAGAAGCGCCTCTACATCTCCCGCGCGCTGGTCCGCTCCGCGTGGGGCGCGCCCAGCCACAACCCCGCCAGCCGCTTCCTCGACGAGCTCCCGGTCGACCTCGTCGACTGGCGGCGCACGGCCGCCGAGCAGACCCGCTGGGGCCGCCCCGACCTCACCGGCGGCTCGACCCGCCTCGGCACCCCCACCGACGCCGGCCGGCGCAACTTCTCCTCCGCCGCCATGCGTGCCGACGCCGCCGCCAAGGCCAAGCCGGCCCGCGAGATCCCCAGCCTGTCGCCGGGCGACCGGGTCGTGCACGACTCGTTCGGCATGGGCACCGTCGTCGCCGTCGACGGGGTGGCCGAGAAGTCCGTGGCCTCGATCGACTTCGGCTCCGAGGGCGTCAAGCGCCTGCTGCTCCGCTACGCGCCCGTCGAGAAGCTCTAGCCTCAATCCGGTGGTCGAGGTGCGTACGACGCAGTGCTGGGCGTCGCGGTCGCCGCGACTCAGGTGTCGGTCACGTGGGTCGAGAGGTCTCGATACGCGCTGGCGCGGCTTCGCAGGCTCACCCGCGGCGCGCTACTCGATCTTCCGTGACTACGACGCGCTCCGCGCGTCGGTCACGGAACGATCCCGTGCTCGACGAAGGCCTGGAAGGGGTCGACCGGGCCGCCGCCACCGGGGCGCACCTCGAGGTGCAGGTGGGAGCCGGTCACGTTGCCCGTGGCGCCGACGGTGCCGATGACCTCGCCACCGTTGACGCGGTCGCCGACGGAGACGTAGATCGAGGTCTGGTGGCAGAACCAGATCTCGGTGCCGTCGTCGAGCGTCACCACGGTCTTGTTGCCGTAGGCGCCGTCGTAGCCGGTCGAGGTGACGGTGCCGTTGGCGACCGCGATGATCGGGTCACCGGAGTCGCCGTTGAAGTCGAGGCCGGTGTGGTAGCTCGCCCAGAGGCCGTACTGGCCGAAGGTGGCGGTGATGGCGTAGTGCTCGAGGGGGAGAACCCACTTGTTCTCCTTGATCTTCGCCGCCTGCTTCTCGGCGGCCTTGCGCATCTCGTCGAGCTTGGCGGCACGCTCGGCCATCTGCTTCTCGGCCAGGGCGACCAGCTCGGGGTCGAGCTCCTCGCCGCCGGAGCTGCGGGTCCCGCCACGGCTGACGAGCGGGCCGCGCTCGGAGATGGCCTGGCCGGTGGCGGCGCCGATGGAGGCGCTGGCACCCACGGCGGAGCCGGAGGCGGTCAGCGCGGTGACTCCCGCGCCGGATGCGGTGACTGCGCCACCTGCGGAGACTGCGAGCACGGCGACGCCTGCCACGAGGGGCAGGGACGGCAGGCTGCGGACCAGGGAGCGGCGAGGCGGCGTGGTCGCACGTCGCTTGCCGTTCACAGGTGCAGCCGTTGCCGAGGTGCGTCGCTTGGGAGCGCGCTCCGCTCGGTGGTTGCCCATAGGGGTAGTTACCAATCTGCCGGGTCAGGGGGGTCGGGTCGGCAAGACCGCGCACGACTGTAACGGAAACATCACGGGAAAGTGCAACCAACCATCGAAAAGAATTCATGTACCCCGCTGGACGCCCGATAAACGGACGGTGAGGTACATCACCCCCGAGCTGCCTGGTAGCGCTCCAGAGCCTCCTTGCGCTCCTCCGCGTGGTCGACGATGCGCAGGGGATAGTCGCGCTCGTAGCCCACGTCGGACTTCCAGGGCTCGTGCGCGGCCTTGCCGGGGAGGTGGTCCAGCTCGGGCACCCAGCGGCGTACGTAGTCTCCCTGAGGGTCGAACTTCAGGCCCTGCGTGACCGGGTTGAAGACCCGGAAGTAGGGCGAGGCGTCGGTGCCGGTGCCGGCCACCCACTGCCAGCCGTGGTTGTTGGAGGCGACGTCTCCGTCGAGGAGCAGGTCGAGGAAGTGGCGCGCGCCCACCGGCCACCACACGTGCAGGTCCTTGGTGAGGAAGGACGCGGTGATCATCCGGACGCGGTTGTGCATCCAGCCCGTGTGCAGCAGCTGGCGCATCCCGGCGTCCACGATCGGGTAGCCGGTCGTGCCGGTGCGCCACGCCTCGATGGCGTCCTCGGGGTCGTCGTACCTCATCCCCTTGAGCGCCGGCTTGAGGTCCGTCCACGCCGACTCGGGCGTGTGCCAGAGCACGTCGGCGTAGAAGTCGCGCCACGCGAGCTCGTTGGCGTACGTCGACCCGGGGCTGATGTCGGCCAGCAGGGAGCGCGGGTGCAGCACCCCGAGGTGGAGGTAGGGCGACAGGCGGGAGGTGCCGTCGTGGTCGGGGCGGTTGCGCTCCTCGGAGTAGTGCGCGAGGCCCTCGTCGCGGAACTCGCGCCAACGGCGCCGGGCGGCGTCCTCGCCCGCGGCGGGGAGGTCGAACGGCGCGTCGGCGACCGCCTTCTCGAGCACGTCGATCGCCGTCTGGTGCGAGTCGGCCGCCTCGAGGTCGGGGGAGCGGGGGGTGGGGGCCGGGTCCGACCAGCCGTGCTCGCGCCAGGCGCGCGCGTAGGCGGTGAAGACCTGGTAGGGGTCCCCGCTGCCGTTGCGGACCAGGCCCGGGCCGACGGCGTACGGCGAACCGGTGGCGACCAGCTCGACCCGCTGGCCGACGGCCTCGTCGCGGCGGCGGCCGTAGGGAGTGGTCTCCGCCGACACGTGCACGCGGCGCTCGCCGGCCACGCGGGGCACGACGTCGGCGGGGTCGCCGTGGCGGACGGTCAGCGGGATGCGCTCGGCGAGGGCGAGCACGTTGGCCGCGACCCAGGCCCGTCGCGCCGGGCCCGCGCCGTCCCACACGGCCGGGTCGATCACGAAGAGGGCCGTGACCGAGCCCTCCTCGAGAGCGGCCAGGAGGGCCGGGTTGTCGCGCACGCGCAGGTCGCGACGGAACCACATCACTGCCGAGCTCGGGCCCGAGTGGGGGGTGGACATGTCCCTCAACGTAGCCGGGAGGTGACCACCACCACGCTCACCCGACCTCGTGCGACCCCCGTGGGGAGGTCTAGGGTGCCGAGAGGGAATCCCCGCCACTGTTCGCAAGACGAAAAGGATCGGTCACCTCGTGGACCTGATGGAATTTCAGGCGAAGGAGCTCTTCGCCAAGCATGGAGTAGCCACCACACTCGGTGTGGTCGCAGAGACCCCCGAGGCCGCGCGAGCAGCTGCCGAGGAGATGGGCGGCGTCACCGTCATCAAGGCCCAGGTCAAGGCCGGCGGCCGCGGCAAGGCCGGCGGCGTGAAGATCGCCAAGACCGCTGACGAGGCCGAGTCCTACGCCCGCGACATCATCGGGATGGAGATCAAGGGCCTGCGCGTCAACCGGGTGCTGGTCACCCCGGCGACCCCGCCGGTGGAGGAGTACTACTTCTCCTTCCTGCTCGACCGCTCCAACCGCTCGCACCTGTGCATCGCATCGGTCGAGGGCGGCGTGGAGATCGAGGAGGTCGCCAAGACCAACCCCGACGCGGTCCGCCAGATCCCGATCAACGCGATCGAGGGGGTGACCCCGGAGAAGGCCGCTGCGATCGTCGACGAGGCCAAGTTCCCCGCCGAGCTGCGCGACCAGGCCATCGAGATGGTCCAGAAGCTCTGGCAGGTCTACGTCGAGGAGGACGCCACCCTGGTGGAGGTCAACCCGCTGGCCCGCCTCGAGGGCGACCGGCTCGAGGCCCTCGACGGCAAGGTCTCACTCGACGAGAACGCCTCCGAGGTGCGTCACCCCGACCACGCGCAGTTCGCCATCCGCGAGGAGGAGGACCCCCTCGAGGCCGCCGCGAAGGACAAGAACCTCAACTACGTCAAGCTCGACGGCGAGGTCGGCATCATCGGCAACGGCGCGGGCCTCGTGATGAGCACCCTCGACGTCGTGGCCTACGCCGGTGAGGCGCACGGCGGGGTGAAGCCCGCCAACTTCCTCGACATCGGTGGCGGCGCCAACGCCCAGGTGATGGCCGACGGGCTGCACATCATCCTCGGGGACCCGCAGGTGAAGAGCGTCTTCGTCAACGTCTTCGGCGGCATCACCGCGTGCGACGAGGTCGCCAACGGCATCGTGGGCGCGCTGGACATCCTCGGCGACGAGGAGACCAAGCCGCTGGTCGTCCGCCTCGACGGCAACAACGTCGAGGAGGGCCGCCGCATCCTGGCCGAGGCCAACCACCCGCTGGTGACCATGGTCGACACGATGGACGGCGCGGCCGACAAGGCCGCCGAGCTCGCCCACCAGGCCTGAGAGAGAGAACCGAAGATATGTCTATCTACCTCAACAAGGACAGCCGCATCATCGTCCAGGGCATGACGGGCGGGATGGGTGCCAAGCACACCACCCTCATGGTCGAGTCCGGCGCCAACATCGTCGGCGGCGTCAATGCCCGCAAGGCCGGTACGACCGTCGAGCTCGGCGGCAAGGAGCTCCCCGTCTTCGGCACCGTCGAGGAGGCGATGAAGGAGACCGACGCCAACGTCTCGGTCGCCTTCGTGCCGCCGGCCTTCACCAAGGACGCCTGCATCGAGGCCATCGACGCCGAGATCCCGCTCCTCGTGGTGATCACCGAGGGCGTGCCGGTCCTCGACACCGCCGAGGTCGTGGCCTACCTCGAGGGCAAGGCCACCCGGATGATCGGCCCGAACTGCCCCGGCATCATCACGCCGGAGGAGTCGCTGGCCGGCATCACGCCGCACACCATCGCGGGCAAGGGCCCGGTCGGCCTCGTCTCCAAGTCGGGCACCCTGACCTACCAGATGATGTACGAGCTGAAGGACTACGGCTTCACCACCGCCATCGGCATCGGTGGGGACCCGATCATCGGCACCACGCACATCGACGCGCTCGAGGCCTTCGAGAACGACCCCGAGACCAAGGCGATCGTGATGATCGGTGAGATCGGTGGCGACGCCGAGGAACGCGCCGCGGCGTACATCAAGGAGCACGTGACGAAGCCGGTCGTCGGCTACGTCGCCGGCTTCACCGCGCCCGAGGGCAAGACCATGGGCCACGCGGGCGCGATCGTGTCGGGTTCCTCGGGCACCGCCCAGGCCAAGAAGGAGGCCCTCGAGGCCGCCGGGGTCAAGGTCGGCAAGACGCCGTCGGAGACCGCCGCGCTGATGCGAGAGATCCTCGAGAACCTCTGATCACTGCTCCACAGCACGTTCGAGACGGCCCTGCAGGTCCACCTGCGGGGCCGTCTGGCGTTCGCCCCGCGCCGGGCGCTGGGCGTCCCACAGCAGCCGCCAGACCACGTGGGCGCCGAGCAGGCGGACCGGCGCGACCGCAGAGATGCGGCGCGGTGAGGGAAGGGTCGGGCAGGCCGAGCTGGCAAGCGTCGATGGAATGGACATGGACTAACACCCCGTTTTCGTGAACACGCACATCGCCGGAAGGATCTTCTTCGTGGTCCCCGTGACCTCGTCGGCCTGGCTCTCCAGCGATGCGAGCGAGCCCTCACCGTACGTCTGCACCATCAATCGGGCCGAACCGACACGGGTCACCTGGAAGATCGAGCTCCCCAGGCCGTCGTCGTAGGTCAGGCCCATCGTGACCGTGTCGTAGCCGGTCTCCCGGTCGAGCACGGTCCACACCTGGTTGTCGAAGCTGCGGCACTCCGCCGCCGCGCGCCGGACCGCCCCCATCGCGGCCAGTGCCTGCTCCGCGTCGCCGTGGACCAGCAGCTCGCGGGCGTCGAGGTACTCCGGGCCCTCGGCGCTCGTGACGAGCCGCGCGGCCCCCCGGCCGTCGCCGGTCGGCCACACGACGCGGCCGCACATCTCGACCGCGCCCATCCCGTCGCCGTCCGGGGAGGGCGCGCTGACGTCGAAGTCGCCGCCGTCCGCCACCATCCCGGCCCCCAGCGGGAAGCCCGCCGGGATCGTCACGTCGGGAGCGGCCTCGGGACTGCTCTCGGGACTGGTCTCGGGGGTGGCCTCGCCGGTCGGCGTGGTGCCGTCGTCGAACATCTCGAGCGCCGCGACGCTCTCGCGCAGGGGTGCGACGGTCTGGTCGACGGCCTGCTGGGCCTCGTCGCGCGTCCACTGGCCGTAGGTCGACGTGACCAGCAGCGCCGCGCCGACGGGCACGACGTGCACGACGGTGACACCGGTCCCGGGCTCGCCGTCGAAGGTGTAGGTCTGCACGAGCGTGGTGGCCGGCTCCGGCCGGAACGGCGACGCGACGACCTCGGTGGTCGTCTCCATGCCCCCGCGGGCGTCCGGCTTGTCGCAGCCGGAGGCGAGGTCGGCGAACGCCTCGGCGACCAGGCGCGTCTCGTCCGGGTTGCCCAGCAGCACCAGCTCGCGGGTGTCAGCGGACTCGCCGCCGCTGTTGTCGACGACCATCCGGTCGCGGATGCCGAGCCCGCGCAGCGGCGCGGTGCCGCACAGCTCGAGGTCGCGCAGCCCGGTGCCGGTCCGCGAGGTGAGGATCTCGTCCTCCGGCCCGCCCATCCCGGAGGCCAGGGGGAAGTCGTCGGGGATCTCGGTGCCGACGGGCTCCGTGGTGCCGGACTCCGGGCCGGTCTCCGAGGACTGCTCGCCCCGGGCTCCGCCGCCGTCGCCGGACGCGAGGTCGGACGGCTCGTCGCCGCACCCGGCCAGAGCCAGGGTGCAGGTCAGGACGGCGGTCACGAGCCGTGCGCGGCGCTTCACGACAGGTATGACCCCGCGAGGCGCCGAAAGGTTGCGTCAGCCCGGCAGGTCTTCCATCGCCGTGACCAGCTGGGCGGCACGCCTGCGCTGGTCGCCCACGACGGCGGCCACCTGCGCGGCGGCGGTCCGGCCCGCCCCGAAGGTCGTGCCGGCCTGGTCGACCAGGACCCTGCTGCCGACCCGGACCACGAGCAGGGTCGTCGCCCCGGCGGGCGCTCCCTCGATGTCAAGGCGCAACGACACCGTCCAGGACTCGTCCCCGACGGTGTCGGGCCGCACGGTCGTGGTGGTCGTCCAGGGCAGCTCCCGGGAGGTGGTGACCGGGCACCGGTGGTAGTAGCTCGCGAGCCGCCGAGCCGCTGCTGCGGCCTCCGCGCGGTCGTCGTACGTCGTCAGCTGCCGGCCGCGGGCGCGCGTGCCCCAGTGCGCACTCAGCCGGTCGGCCCCGGGGCGGTTCGGTGGCGGTCCGCTGCCGTCGTCGCAGCTGGGCAGGTCCATGGTGACCGGCAGCGGGCTGCGCAGGCCGTCGGGCCACCCGGCGTGCAGCGGCAGCTCCGCCGGAGCGCGCGGCACCACGGGACCCGCTGCGGGCACGGGGGTGGCGGCGCATCCGGCCAGGAGCAGCAGCGGGGCGAGCAGCAGGGCCGCGCGTGTCCTCATGTGCGGTGAGACGTGCCGCGAGCCAAAAGGTTGTCCGTCAGCCCTTGGCGTCGAGCGCCTCGAGCCGCTCCATGACCCGGCGGGAGAGGGCGACGAAGTCGGCGCGCGACATGGTCATGTTGCGGTCCGGGGCGAAGCCGAGCTGCGACACCGCGGTGCCGTCGCGCACGATCGCCATCAGGAAGGGGAAGGACTGCTTGTCGCTGAGCTCGATCGACAGTGACCACACGCTCAGGTCGGTCGCCTTGGACGACGAGGACGCCAGCTCGGTCACGCTCGTGCCGAGGTTCTCGCGACCGCACTGGCGGATCCGGTCGCGGACCTGCTCGACGAAGTCGCGCGCCTTGCCCTCGGCCATCGCGCCGACGGTCTGGGTGAGGCCGAGCTGGGAGGCATTCGGGGTCTCGGGGAAGAGGAAGGTGCGGGTCAGGGCCCGGCTGATGCCCTTGCCCGCGAACGTGGTGCGGTCGCACCGCGTCGCGGCGTAGTTGTTCCTCGCCCGCTCGGGGTCGGTGCCCACCCACGGGCCGCGCACCGCCGCCACCGGGGGCAGGTCCACGACCGACAGCAGCCCGCCCGGCGTGCCGATGTCGATCGGAGGCGTCGTACGCGCCCGGGCCCGGCCGGCGCAGGCCCCGGCGCCCTCGGTGCCGCACAGGCCGTTGACGGCCGCGGCGAGGCCGGTGATGGCTGCCTTGTCGCTCACGGCGCGACCCCGGCTGCGCACCACGTTGGTCACCACGAGGGTGCCGGTGCGGGCCATCGCGACGCTGATCGTGGTCGGCTCCTTGCTCCAGGAGCGCAGCCGGAGCGCGAGGGCGTCGTCGCCCACCCGCTTGACGGCGCGGGTGGAGACGAGCTGTGTGCGGGGGTCGGTGCACCCGGCGTACCAGACCGAGGCGGCGGCGAAGCCCTGCGCGGCCCGGTCGGGGTCGCGGGACATCTCGACGAGCTGGACCGCGGTCGACTCCACCCGCTCCACCTCGCGCTTGCGGGTGCGCTGCTTGTCGCCCTTGCCCACGGTGCGGCGCACGGTGCGGGTCACCGACCCCTCGTAGGTGCGGGCGAGCGCGGTGACGCCGTCGGGATCGGCGAAGCGCTCGCGCTGGCACGGCGCGAGCAGGCCGTCGCCGCCGAGGTTGTCGGTGGTCGCCTTCTCGGACCAGTCGAGCCCGGGGCCGAAGCGCCCCATCTGGCTCGACGAGAGCAACGATGCCTCATCGATGATCGCCTCGCCGGTCTCCGTCCGGGGGGCGTGGACGGTGACGCCGGGGGAGGCCTTCTCCTCGCTCAGGCTCGTGGCCTCGGCCTCCGAGCCCGTGGCCACCAGCGAGCCCGAGGCGACCAGCGCGGCGGTGGCCAGGGCGGCGCCGATCACCGTGTGCGTACGCCGACGCGCGGCGCCGGAGCGGCGGATCACCGTCGCGCGCGGCCAGCGGATCGCGTCGAGCGGCCCGGAGAGGTCCTGCAGCAGGCGGCGTGCTTCGGTCGTCGGCACGTCGCGGTGGAGGGCGAACTGCGAGGTCGCGGTCTGCAGCTCGCGCTCCGCGTCGGACCGGGGGAGCCCGACCATCCGGCCGATCTCGGTCAGGGAGAGCGCCGACAGCGCGTTGAGCACCAGCAGCTCGCGCTGCGTGGCGCTGAGCTTGGACAGCGCGTCGAGCGTCGCCCTGGCCTCCGGGGCCAGGGACTTGTCGCGGTGCCAGATGCGCGCGGTGTGCCGGCGTCGCGCCCGGCGGAAGGCGAGGGGGCGGATGTAGGCGTCGCGGTCGTCGAGCCGGCCCACCTTGCGCCAGTGGTGCCAGGCGACGACGAAGGCGTCCCGCACGGCAGCGCGCGCGGCGGGGGCGTCACCGGTCAGCGCGTAGGCCTCGTGCAGGAGTCGTGTGCGTGTCTCGACGTAGTAGGCGTCGAAGGTCTCCGGGCTCCTCATGAGGCGTTCCACGGTACGGCAGTGGCACCCGCCGCGCACATCGTTCCCGCAGCCTCCTCCGGGGCGGCGTGGGAGCACGATCCGCGCTGCCGCCCGGGTGATGATGGCTCGGCCATGACGTCGCTCCTCACCCGTCCCGACACTGCGCGGGCCGACGCTGCCCGACCGCGTCCGCTGGTGCTGATCGCGACGCTCGGCGGCGTCCTCGCCGCGCTGGGGCCGCTGGTCGTCCTGCTGGCCGTGGGCGTGATCGGCTGGTTCATCACCGACGCCGGCGTGCACGGCGCCCCGCGCGACGGCATGCGGGTGGCGGCCCTGGCCTGGCTGGCCGGGCACGGCTCGGGCTTCACCGTGATGGGGGCCCGGATCTCGCTCGTGCCGCTCGGCCTGACCGCGGTCTCGGCCTGGTCGATGTGGCGCCTGGGCCACCGGGTGGGCGACGCCGTCTCGGGTCACGGGCCCGACGCCGACCGGATCTCCGACGGCGAGCGCGACTTCACCGTGCCCACCGCGATCCTCACCTTCTTCGCCGGCTACGCCGTGGTGGCGGTCGTGGTGGCCACCCTCGCGGCCGGCTCCACCGCCGACCCGTCGGTGCCGCGCGTGCTGGTCTGGACGATCCTCATGACGGCGTTCGTCGCCGCCCCGGCGATCGCGATCGGCTCGGGGCGCGCAGCGATCTGGACGGCCTTCATGCCCGCCACCGTGCGCGCCGGGGCCGCTGTGGCAGGCGCGGTGATCGGCACCCTCCTCGTGGTGTCCGCGCTGGTCTTCGTGGTGGCGCTGGGCCTCTCCTTCGACGACGCCGCCACGATGACCTCGCAGCTGCACCCGAGCCCGTCGGAGGCCGGCCTCTACGCCCTGGTCAACGCCGCGTTCGTGCCCAACGCCGTCCTCTTCACCGGGTCGTTCCTGCTCGGCCCCGGGTTCGCCGTCGGCGGGGCCACGCTCGTCTCGCCCGGCGCCGTGGTCCTCGGGCCGCTGCCGGTCGTGCCCCTGCTCGCCGCACTGCCGGCTGCGGGCACGCCCGCCGGCTGGGTCGGCGCCCTCATGCTGCTGCCCCCGATCGCTGCCGCCGTCGCCGCCGTCCGGGTCCTGCGTCGTCGACCGCTCACGTGGGACCGGATCGCGCTCGCCGGCTGCGGCGGAGGCATCGTCGCCGGTCTCGGCCTCACCGTCCTGACGTCGCTGTCCGGCGGGTCCGCCGGCCCGGGCCGGATGCGCTTCGTCGGGCCGTTCACCCGCGACGTGCTCGTTCACTCCGTGACCGCGTGCGGCATCGGCGCCCTGCTCGGCGCCTCGGTGCTGGCCCTGCTCGCCTGGCGCTCGGCCCGCACGTGGGCCGAGACCCCGGGCGACGAGGCCGCAGAGGACTGATCGTGGGAGCCGGTCACAGCCACGGCGACAGGCCGTCCCTCGGGCCTGCCCCCCGTCACCTCCGGGTGCTCGTCGCGCTGCTGGTCGGACCTCTGGTGCTGGCCACCGTGATCGGGCTGGCGGTGCTCTGGCCCGACGGGGACCTCGAGCTCACGGGGCCGGGGGTCGACGTCGAGCGGGGCACCGCGAAGGTCCTCGGCATCGGTGAGTGCCGCCAGGACGTGGTCGGCTGCCGGCTCGCCGAGGTCGAGCTGCTCAGCGGTCCGGGGGCTCCCGGCACGGTCGAGGCCCTGCTGCCCTATGGCGACAACGCGCCCGAGGTGCAGGCCGGCGACCGGATCATCGTGTCGTTCGCCGGGCAGGCGCCGAAGGGGGAGCGGTACGCCTTCCAGGACTTCGACCGCGGGCCGCCGCTGCTGACGCTGACGATCCTCTTCGCGGTCGGCGTGCTCGCGCTGTCGCGGTGGCGCGGGATCGGCGCCCTCGCCAGCCTGGCGTACTCGCTCGTGCTCATCGCGGTCTTCACGCTGCCCGCCATCATGGAGGGCTCCTCGCCGCTCGCGGTCGCCGTCGTCACCGCCGCCGCGATCATGCTCGTCACGCTCTACCTCTCCCACGGCTTCGACGTGCGCTCGACCGTGGCGATGCTCGGGACCCTCGTCTCGCTCGCGCTCATCGGCGGCATCGGGTGGGTCTTCACCGGCATCGGCCACTTCACGGGCCTGGTCGACGAGGGCAGCCAGTACATCTCCGGCATCGCGGCGCAGGTCGACCTGCGCGGCCTGCTCCTCGCCGGGCTCGTCATCGGCGCCCTCGGCGTGCTCGACGACGTCACGGTCACCCAGACCTGGGCGGTCTGGGAGCTCGCCGACGTCGACCCCGACGCCAGCACCCGGTCGCTGTTCGTGCGGGCGATGCGGATCGGACGCTCGCACGCCGCCTCCACGGTCAACACCCTGGTCCTGGCCTACGTCGGCGCCACGCTGCCGCTGATGCTCGTCTTCTCGGCCCTCGACCTGCCGTTCGGCATCGCCGTCAGCCAGGAGATCGTGGCCCAGGAGGTCGTGCGCGGCCTCGTCGGCGGGCTCGGCATCCTCGCGGCCGTGCCCATCACCACGGGGATCGCCGCCCTGGTCGCGGGGCGGCTCGTGCGGGAGCGGACGCCCGGCAAGGGGCCCGGCCACCGCGCCTAGGATCAAGGGCGTGACCGCGACCAGCCCCGCCCGTCTCGTCGTCCTGGTGTCCGGCGCCGGCACCAACCTCCAGGCCCTGCTCGACGCCTGCGCCGATCCGTCGTACGGCGCCCGCGTCGTGGCGGTCGGCGCGGACCGCGACGACATCGAGGGCCTGGCGCGGGCCGACCGGGCCGGGGTGCCGACCTTCGTGGCGAAGGTCGCCGACTACACCTCGCGCGAGCACTGGGACCGAGCCATGTCCGACAAGGTGGCCGCCTTCGAGCCCGACCTCGTGGTCTCGGCGGGATTCATGAAGCTGCTCTCGACCGACTTCCTCGAGCGGTTCCTCACCGTCAACACCCACCCGGCGCTGTGCCCCGCCTTCCCCGGGATGCACGGTCCCCGCGACGCCCTCGAGCACGGCGTCAAGGTCACCGGCGCCACGCTCTTCGTGGTCGACGGGGGTGTCGACACCGGGCCGATCGTGGCGCAGGTGCCGGTCGAGGTCGCCGAGGACGACGACGTCGCGTCGTTGCACGAGCGGATCAAGGCCGCCGAGCGCGCCATGCTCGTCGAGACCGTCGGGCGCATCGCCCGGGAGGGGATCTCGGTGGAGGGCCGCCGGGTTCGCATCGGGGCCCCTGCTCGGTAGGCTGCACCCACACGACTGGCGCAGGTGGGCCACCACCAGGGAGTGACGCGCGAGGGCATCGAACGCCTGGGTGCCCCCGACTCGAATCGACCGAGGAGTCCCGTGTCACCGTCCGCCCCTGACCTCACTGCTGACCGCATCGCCATCAAGCGCGCGCTCGTCTCCGTCTACGACAAGGCCGGGCTCGACGACCTGGTCCGAGGCCTGCACGACGCCGGCGTCGAGCTGGTCTCCACCGGCGGGTCCGCCGCCCTGATCGAGTCGCTCGGCCTGCCGGTCACCAAGGTCGAGGACCTCACCGGCTTCCCCGAGTGCCTCGACGGCCGGGTCAAGACGTTGCACCCGCGCGTGCACGCCGGCATCCTCGCCGACCGCCGCCTCGACTCGCACGTGCAGCAGCTGGCCGACCTCGGCGTCGAGCCGTTCGACCTCGTGGTGAGCAACCTCTACCCCTTCACGCAGACGGTCGCCTCGGGCGCGAGCCCGGACGAGTGCGTGGAGCAGATCGACATCGGCGGCCCGTCGATGGTGCGCGCCGCCGCCAAGAACCACCCGAGCGTCGCCATCGTCACCTCGCCCGCGGCGTACGACGACGTGCTGGCCGCCGTGGCCGCCGGCGGGTTCACGCTGGCCGAGCGCCAGCGGCTGGCTGCCGAGGCGTTCGTGCACACCGCGACGTACGACGTGCACGTGGCGTCGTGGATGGGCAACGTGCTCACCGACACCAGCGAGGGCACGGGCTTCCCGGAGTGGATGGGCGCGACGTGGGACAAGGCCGCGGTGCTGCGCTACGGCGAGAACCCGCACCAGGGCGCCGCGCTCTACACCAACGGCTTCCTGCTCGGCGGCCCCGGCCTCGCGCAGGCCACGCAGCACCACGGCAAGGAGATGTCCTACAACAACTACGTCGACGCCGACGCGGCCCGCCGGGCGGCGTACGACTTCGACGAGCCGGCCGTCGCCATCATCAAGCACGCCAACCCGTGCGGCATCGCGGTCGGCGACGACGTGGCGGCCGCGCACCGCAAGGCCCACGAGTGCGACCCGGTCAGCGCCTTCGGCGGCGTCATCGCCACCAACGTGCCGGTGTCGGTGGAGATGGCCCGGCAGGTCGCCGAGATCTTCACCGAGGTCATCGTGGCGCCCGGCTACGAGGACGGCGCGATCGAGGCGCTGCAGGCGAAGAAGAACATCCGCATCCTCGAGTGCGCGCCCCTCGCGCGCGGCGGCGGTGAGATGCGCGCGGTCTCCGGCGGGCTGCTGCTGCAGGACCGCGACGTGATCTCGGCCGAGGGCGACGACCCCGCCACGTGGACGCTGGCCACCGGCGAGGCCGCCTCCGACGAGGTGCTGGCCGACCTGGCGTTCGCCTGGCGCGCCTGCCGCGCGGTGAAGTCCAACGCGATCCTGCTCGCCGCCGGCGGCGCCTCGGTCGGCGTCGGGATGGGACAGGTCAACCGCGTCGACTCGTGCCGCCTCGCGGTCGAGCGGGCGGGGGAGCGGGCCTCGTCCGCGGTCGCCGCCTCCGACGCGTTCTTCCCCTTCGCCGACGGACCCCAGATCCTCATCGACGCGGGGGTGAAGGCCATCGTGCAGCCCGGCGGCTCGGTCCGTGACCCCGAGGTCGTCGCCGCCTGCGAGGCCGCCGGCGTGACGATGTACCTCACCGGCACGAGGCACTTCTTCCACTGAGGGGCCGCGCCAGCGGACCCGCGAGTGGAAAGGTCGAGTGCGACGGCGTGTATCGAGACCTACGTCGCCCCGAGGGTGTTATCTTGACGTCAAGATAACTCTCGGAGGTACGACGTGCGCTGGTGGCAACGCATCCTCCCGCCGACGAAGCTCGAGCGGGACCTGGTCTGGCAGTGCGTGCTGTCGGCGTTCGCAACGGGGACCTTCCTCACCGGGACGGCCGTCTACTTCACGAAGATCGTGGGTCTCTCGGGCGCTGAGGTCGGCCTCGGCATGTCCATCGCGGCCGGGGTCACCCTGCTCCTGCAGCTCCCGATGGGACGCCTGGCCGACCGGGTGGGCGCCAAGCCGCTGTGGGCGCTGGCGAGCGCGGTCGAGGCGGCGCTGTACTTCGCCTGGCCGCTGATCGGCGGGATGGTCGGCTTCGTGCTGATGCTCAGCGTGCTCGCGATCTTCGAGACCGCGGGCCGCAACGCGCGCAACGTCTACCGCATCGCGGTCTTCCCGCGCGACGTACGGGTCCGGGCGCTCGCCTACATGCGGGCGGCGCGCAACGTCGGCTACACCCTCGGCGCCGGCGCCAGCGGGGTCGCCCTCGGGATCGGGACCGACGCCGTGGCCCTCATCCCGGTGGTCACGGGTGGGCTGCTGGTGCTCAACGCGGTGCTCATCGCGAGCGTGCTGCCGGTCATCACGCGCCAGGTGCCGGTCGTCGAGGGCGACGACCCGGCCACGGCTGCCCCGCCGGCGTGGCGCAACCCCGGCTTCGTGGTGCTGAGCGTGTGCAACGGCGTGCTCTCCTCCAACCAGGTGCTGCTCAACGTCGTCGTACCGCTGTGGCTGGTCGAGCGCACCGACGCCCCGCCCACCCTGCTGGCCTGGCTGTTCGGCACCAACACCGTCCTCGCGGTGCTGCTGCAGGTCCGCGCCAGCCGCGTCGCCGACTCCGTCGACGGGTCGCTGCGGGCCGTGCGCTGGTCGGGATGGGCCTTCATCGTGTCGTGCGCGCTCGTCGCGTGGACCCACGAGACGGTCGGCTGGGTGTCGATCCTGCTGATCTGGATCGGGCACGTGACGATCACGGGCGCCGAGCTCTGGCAGTCGGCCGCCGACTGGTCGTTCACCAGCGAGCTGTCCGACCACCGGCGCCTCGGCGACTACCAGGGAGTGTGGGGCCTGGGCTACCAGATCGAGCCGATCATCTTCCCGGCGCTCTACACGTTCCTGGCTCTGCAGGTCGGCACGCCCGGCTGGATCGTCATCGCGCTGATCGGGGTGACGGCGGCGGTCGTGGCGCATCCCGCGGCCCGCGCCGCCGAGCGGCACCTGGTGCGCATCGGTGCCCCGGTCGGGGTCTGAGCCGCACGCCCTAGACTGCCCCGCGTGACGGCACAGACCCTGGACGGCGCAGCCACGCTGCGGACCATCAAGGCAGAGCTCGCCCAGCGGGTCGCGGCCCTCCGGCAGCAGGGGGTCACCCCGGGCCTGGGCACGGTGCTGGTCGGCGACGACCCCGGCTCCCACTGGTACGTCGGCGCCAAGCACAAGGACTGCGCGGAGATCGGCATCACGTCGATCAGGCGTGACCTGCCGGCGACGGCCAGCCAGGCCGAGGTGGAGGCCGTCATCGACGAGCTCAACGCCGACGACGCCTGCACCGGCTTCATCGTGCAGCAGCCGACCGGGCTCGACGAGTTCGCCCTGCTCTCGCGCGTCGACCCCGACAAGGACGTCGACGGACTGCACCCGACCAACCTCGGCAAGCTCGTGCTCGGCGAGGCCGGCCCGCTGCCGTGCACCCCGGTCGGCGCGATCGAGCTCCTGCGCCGCCACGGTGTCGAGATCGCCGGCGCCGAGGTCGTCGTCGTGGGACGCGGCATCACCGTCGGCCGCCCGCTCGGGCTGCTGCTCACCCGGCGCTCCGAGAACGCCACCGTGACCCTGTGCCACACGGGCACCCGGGACCTGGCCGCCCACGTGCGCCAGGCCGACATCGTCGTCGCCGCGGCGGGCGTGCCGGGCATCATCACCGCCGACATGGTCAAGCCCGGCGCCGCGGTCCTCGACGTCGGCGTCTCGCGCGTCGACGGCAAGGTCACCGGTGACGTGGCCCCGGGCGTGTGGGACGTGGCCGGATGGGTCTCGCCCAACCCCAAGGGCGTCGGGCCGATGACCCGCGCCATGCTCCTGACCAACATCGTCGAGATCGCCGAGAAGGCCGTCCGCTCCTCATGACCGAGCCGGACCCCGCCGAGGCAGAGGACGACGGCCGGCGCTATCCGTCGACGATCGGCGGCATGTTCTACCTGCTCGTGATGGCGGTCGTCCTGGTCGCCCTCGCGCTCGTCGTGCTCGACGAGTGGCGCACCGGCATCCGGGTGATGGGCGGTGCGCTGATGTTCGGGGCGCTCGTCCGTCTGGTGCTGAGGTCGCGCGACGCGGGGATGCTCGCGGTGCGGCACAAGGCGCTCGACGCGCTGGTCCTCGTCGCCCTCGGCGGGGCACTGATCTTCCTGGCCGGCTCGATCCCGGACCAGCCCGGCTTCTGACAGCACGACGGCCGGGCACCCGCGGGGCCCGGCCGTCGTGTGGTGCTCAGATGAGGCCGAGCTCCGTGACGGCGTTGCGCTCGTCGGCGAGCTCGGCGGTCGAGGCGTCGATGCGGGCGCGGGAGAAGTCGTCGATCTCGAGGCCCTCGACGATCGACCAGTCGCCACCGGAGGTGGTCACCGGGAACGAGGAGATGAGGCCCTCGGGGACGTCGTACTCGCCGCTGGAGACGACGGCCATCGAGACCCAGTCGTCCTTCGCCGAGCCGAACAGCCAGTCGCGGGCGGCGTCGATCGTGGCGGACGCGGCCGACGCGGCCGAGGACGAGCCACGCGCGTCGATGATCGCGGCGCCGCGCTTGGCGACGGTCGGGATGAAGTCGTTCTCCAGCCAGGCCTGGTCGCCGACGAGCTCGGCGGCGTTCTGCCCGCGGACCTCGGCGTGGAAGAGGTCGGGGTACTGGGTGGCCGAGTGGTTGCCCCAGATCGTCATCTTCGTGATGTCGGTGACCTTGGCGCCGGTCTTGGCCGCGAGCTGGGAGATCGCCCGGTTGTGGTCGAGGCGGGTCAGCGCGGAGAAGCGCTCGCGCGGGATGTCGGGGGCGTTGCTCATCGCGATGAGCGCGTTGGTGTTGGCCGGGTTGCCGGTGACACCGATGCGTACGTCGTCGGCCGCGACCGCGTTGAGGGCCTTGCCCTGGGCGGTGAAGATCGCGCCGTTGGCGGAGAGCAGGTCGCCGCGCTCCATGCCCGGTCCGCGCGGACGGGCGCCGACGAGGAGGGCGAGGTTGACGCCGTCGAAGATCTTCTCGGCGTCCGAGCCGATCTCGACACCGGCGAGGTTCGGGAACGCGCAGTCGTCGAGCTCCATCACGACGCCCTCGAGCGCCTTGAGGGCGGGCTCGATCTCGAGCAGTCGCAGCTCGATCGGGCGGTCCGCGGCCAGCGCGCCGCTGGCGAGGCGGAAGAGCAGGCTGTAGCCGATCTGGCCGGCGGCGCCGGTGACGGCCACCTTGAGAGGTTCGGAGGTCACGGTGGTACTCCTCGTGAGGGCGGTCTGTGTGGTCCCGCTGACGCTAGCAGCGGGACGCGGCTGGCATGCTGGCGCCCATGGTGCGAGCCGTACGACGCCTGGCGGGCCTCGCCGCGGCCGGGGTCCTGGCCGGCGCGCTCGCCGGCTGCGGGGGCATCGGGCAGCCCGCGCCGTACGACTCCACGGGGATCAACGGACTCGTCATCCCGACGCCCAGCCCGGACCCCGGCGACTTCGTCGCGGGCGTCGACAACCCGTGGCTCCCGCTCGAGCCGCAGGCCGCGTGGCGCTACGACGTCACCGAGGCAGGGCGCAGCGTGGGCACCATCGAGGCCGAGGTGGCGGCCGGCACGACCGAGGTCGCCGGCCTGCGGGCCACCGCGCTGCAGGTCACCACGACGATCGACGGTGAGACCGAGGAGGAGACCCGCCTCTACGCCCAGGACGAGGACGGCAACGTCTGGCTCGTGGGCGTCGACCCCGGCACCGGCCCCTCGTGGCGCGCCGGCGAGGGCGGCGCCGAGGCCGGCCTCGCGATGCCCGCCCGCCCGCGACTGGGGGACGGGTGGCTGACCTACGCCGTGCCCGCGCTGCCGCAGGCCAGCACCACCGTCGAGGACCAGTCGCGGGAGATGGTGCAGATGCGGAGCCAGGAAGAGGGCGAGGCCGACACCGCGACCCGCACCGTGTACGAGAAGGGTGTCGGCCTCGTCAGCATCGAGGACCTCGACGCCGGATGGCTGGCCCAGCGGGTCGACTGATCAGTCGGGGCGGCGCACCTGGGTGCGACCGTCGTCGTCGCCGTCCGGGTTGCCCCAGTGACCGGGCGCGCCGGGCTGGCCGGGCTGCTGGGTCTGGGCCGGAGCGCCCCACTGTCCGGGCTGCGACGGCTGCTGCGGCTGCTGCTGGTAGGGCTCGGGCTGGCCCCACTGGCCGGGCTGGGCCGGCGGCTGCTGCGGAGGCTGCTGCTGGTAGGGCTCGGGCTGGCCCCACTGCTGCTGCGGGGGAGCGCCCCACGCGGCGCCGGGCTGGCCCCAGCTGGACTGCTGCCCCTGGTTCCACTGGGCCTCGTAGCCGGCCGGCGCGCGGTCCTTGCGGCCGCCGCTGAAGCTGAGTCCGGAGCCGGCGACCGGCGCAGCGCCCTGGCCGAAGAGGACCGGGTAGGTCAGCCCGGCGATCGCCGCGCCGAGGAGGGGAGCGACGACGAAGAGCCAGAGCTGGACGATCGCGTCGGTGCCGGCGAAGACGCCCACGCCGATGGAGCGGGCCGGGTTGACCGAGGTGCCGGTGGCGCTCATGGACGCGAAGTGGATCATCGCCAGCGCCAGGCCGATCGCCAGCGGGCCCATGGCCACGTTGACCTCGTTGCGCTCGTCGGTCACCGCGAGGATGACCCAGAGGAAGACGGCGGTCAGGATGATCTCGAGCAGGAGCGCGGCCCACCAGGCGAAGCCCGTGCCCTGGTCGCCGAAGAAGTTCTGCGCCATGTTGCCCTCGGCGCTGAAGCCCTCGAAGCCGTGGTTGAGGCCGAACAGGACGGCACCCGCGAGCAGGCCGCCGAGGAGCTGGGCGGCCATGTAGAGGCCGACCTGGTTCCACGGTAGGCGACCGCCGAGCACCGCGCCGAGGGTCACGGCGGGGTTGAAGTGCCCGCCCGAGATGCGGCCGACGGCGTACGCCATGACGACCACGGTGAGCCCGAAGGTCAGGCCGGTGGCGACGTAGTCGCCCCCGCTGCGCATCGCCGCGCCGCAGCCGAAGAAGACGAGGACGAAGGTGCCCAGGGTCTCGGCGGTGAACTTCTGGCTGGTGGTCGGTGTGTCGGTGGTGTCGCTCATCGCGAGCTGTCCTCCCAGTCGTGGTGGCCGTACCCCGCGTAGGCCACGCGCACTCTAGCGAGGTGGAGGAGTGGGTGCGAGGGTAGGCGAGTCGCACCGCTTCCCCGCGTCAGGTATCTTGACGTCAAGAGTTATGCCGGATCATCCAGCACGATCACCAGGAGCTGTCCTACCCATGGCCAAGATCATCTACACCCACACCGACGAGGCGCCCCTGCTCGCGACGTACTCGTTCCTCCCGATCATCGCCGCCTACGCGAAGACCGCGGGTGTCGACGTCGAGACCCGTGACATCTCGCTGGCCGGCCGCGTGATCGCACAGTTCCCCGACCGCCTCACCGAGGAGCAGCGCCTCGACGACGCGCTGGCCGAGCTGGGCGAGCTGGCCACGAAGCCCGAGGCCAACATCATCAAGCTGCCCAACATCTCCGCCTCCATCCCGCAGCTCAAGGCGACCATCGCCGAGCTGCAGTCGCAGGGCTACGACCTGCCGGCCTACCCGGAGAACCCGCAGACCGACGAGGAGCGCGAGGTCCGCGCCCGCTACGACAAGGTCAAGGGCTCCGCGGTCAACCCGGTGCTGCGCGAGGGCAACTCCGACCGCCGCGCGCCCGCCTCGGTGAAGAACTACGCCAAGTCGCACCCGCACTCGATGGGGGCGTGGAGCAGCGAGTCGAAGACCAACGTCGCGACCATGGGCCACGACGACTTCCGCAGCAACGAGAAGTCGGTCGTCATCCCCGCCGACGACACCCTCTCCATCGTGCACGTCGGCAGTGACGGCACCGAGACGGTGCTCAAGGAGGGCCTGGAGGTGCTCGCCGGCGAGGTCGTCGACGGCACCTTCATGAGCGCGGCGAAGCTCGACGAGTTCCTCGAGGCCCAGGTCGCGAAGGCCAAGGCCGACGGCGTCCTCTTCTCCGCCCACCTCAAGGCGACGATGATGAAGGTCTCCGACCCGATCATCTTCGGCCACGTCGTGCGCGCCTACTTCGCCGACGTCTTCGCGCAGTACGGCGAGCAGCTCGCCGCCGCGGGCCTGTCGGCCAACGACGGGCTGGGCGCCATCCTGGCCGGCCTCGACTCGGTGGAGAACGGCGCGGAGATCAAGGCGGCCTTCGAGAAGGGCCTGGCCGAGGGCCCGGCCCTCGCGATGGTCGACTCCGACCGCGGCATCACCAACCTGCACGTGCCGTCCGACGTGATCATCGACGCCTCGATGCCGGCCATGATCCGCACCTCGGGCCAGATGTGGAACGCCCAGGGCGAGCAGCAGGACACCCTCGCCGTCATCCCGGACTCGTCCTACGCGGGCGTCTACCAGGCCGCGATCGACGACTGCCGCGCCCACGGCGCGCTCGACCCGTCCACCATGGGCTCGGTCCCCAACGTCGGCCTCATGGCGAAGGCCGCCGAGGAGTACGGCTCGCACGACAAGACCTTCGAGATCCCCGCTGCGGGCAAGGTCGAGGTGCGCAACGCCGCCGGCGACGTGCTCATGTCGCACGACGTCGAGGCCGGCGACATCTGGCGCGCCTGCCAGACCAAGGACGCCTCGATCCGCGACTGGGTCAAGCTCGCCGTCACCCGCGCCCGGGCCAGCGAGACGCCTGCCGTGTTCTGGCTCGACGAGACTCGCGCGCACGACGCCAACCTCATCGACCTGGTTCAGGAGTACCTGAAGGAGCACGACACCGACGGGCTCGACATTCAGGTCATGGCGCCGGCCGCCGCGACGACGTACTCGCTCGAGCGGATCCGCCGCGGCGAGGACACCATCTCGGTCACCGGCAACGTGCTGCGCGACTACAACACCGACCTGTTCCCGATCCTCGAGCTCGGCACGAGCGCCAAGATGCTCTCGATCGTGCCGCTGATGAACGGTGGCGGCCTGTTCGAGACCGGCGCCGGCGGTTCGGCGCCCAAGCACGTGCAGCAGCTGGTGAAGGAGGACTACCTGCGCTGGGACAGCCTGGGTGAGTTCTTCGCGCTGGCCGCGTCGCTGGAGCACCTCGCCGGCTACGACGACAACGCGCGCGCCCGGATCCTCGGCGACACGCTCGACAAGGCGACCGAGACCTTCCTCAACGAGGACCGCTCCCCGGGTCGCAAGCTCGGCACGATCGACAACCGCGGCTCGCACTTCTACCTCGCGCTCTACTGGGCCGAGGAGCTGGCCAAGCAGACCGAGGACGCCCAGCTCGCCGGGGCCTTCGCCTCGCTGGCGAGCACGCTGCGCGACAACGAGCAGAAGATCGTGGAGGAGCTGCTCGCGGTCCAGGGCAAGCCCGCCGACATCGGTGGCTACTTCCGGCCCGACCCCGAGAAGGCCGCCGCCGTGATGCGCCCGTCGACCACCTTCAACGAGGCGCTCGCCCGGCTCGGCTGACGCGACACCCGTCACAGCCAGGACCCCCGGGGAACAAACTCCGGGGGTCCTGCCTTGCGCCCAGTGATGACGACTGCTGCCACCGACCTCACCGACACTCCTGCGTCGGACCTCGACGCCCCCTCCGTGACCGCGCGGCACTTCGCGCTCGCCGTCCTGGCGCTGGCCATGGGTGGCTTCGCCATCGGCACCACCGAGTTCGTCACGATGGGCCTGCTGCCGCAGATCGCGGACGGCGTCGACGTCTCCATCCCGACCGGCGGCCACGTCATCTCGGCGTACGCCGTCGGGGTGGTCGTCGGTGCCCCCGTGCTGGCCTTCCTGGGTGCCCGGCTCCCGCGGCGCGCGCTGCTGGTCGCGCTGATGGCGGCGTTCGCCGTCGGCAACGGCGTGAGCGCGCTGGCGACGTCGTACGAGCAGCTGATGCTGGCCCGCTTCGCCGCCGGCCTGCCGCACGGCGCCTACTTCGGTGTCGCCTCCCTCGTCGCGGCGAGCATGGCGCGCCCGTCGCGCAAGGGCCGGGCGGTGTCGCAGGTCATGCTCGGCCTCTCGGTCGCCAACGTGCTCGGTGTCCCGGCCGCCACGGTGCTCGGCCAGGAGCTCGGCTGGCGGGCGGCCTTCTGGGCGGTCTCCGGGCTGGCGATCGTCACGCTGGCGATGGTGACGTGGTTCGTCCCGTCGTGCCCCGGCGACACCGGGGCCAGCGGGCGGCGCGAGCTCGCCGCCTTCAAGGTGCCGCAGGTGTGGCTGACCCTGCTGGCCGGCGCGGTCGGCTTCGGCGGCATGTTCGCCGTCTACTCCTACATCGCCCCCGTGGTCACCGACGTGGCCGGGCTGGGGGAGCGGTCGGTGCCGATCTACCTGCTGTCCTTCGGGCTCGGCATGGTGGCCGGCACCTGGCTCGCCGGGATCATGGCCGACTGGTCGATCTTCCGCTCGCTGATCATCGGTGGCACCGGCATGGCCGCCACGATGCTGGCCTTCTGGGTCGCCGCGCCGCACGGCTGGGCCGCGCTGCCGGTCGTCTTCCTCATCACGACGCTCGGATCGGTGCTCGTCATCAACCTGCAGCTGCGGCTGATGGACGTCGCCGGCGACGCTCAGACCCTGGGCGCGGCGATGAACCACGCCTCGCTCAACATCGCCAACGCGCTCGGCGCGTGGCTCGGCGGCCTGGTCATCGCCGCCGGCTGGGGGCTCCGGGCGCCGGCGCTGGTCGGCCTCGCCCTGTCGCTGGGCGGCGTCGCGATCCTTCTGGTCTCGGCCCGGCTCCACGTGCGCCAGCGCGACGTCGTACACGCCTGAAACCCTGTCCCCACTGGGGTTTCGTGCCTGTTTTTTCCGTTCATGTTGCGTGGAGTTAACACGGGCGGAACTCTTGCGTAGCGTGAGTTTGTAACGATCCAATCCATGGGGGTGGGTCAGCCGCCCGAAACCTTTCCTGAGGGGGTCACCATGGACGAGAAGAGGATCGAGATCGAGATGGAGCGCCGCCGGCAGCTCGCCGACCGCAACGTGGGAGACGTGGTCAGCCTGCTGCAGCGACGCCAGGAGCTGCGCGGGATCTACCCGGCGGCCGACCTGGTCGCCGACAACGTGGGCTGGGTCGTGTGACCCGACCACGTCTCGGCTGAAGCCCGGGAGGGGCTGGGCGGACCAGGTGGTCCCGTCGTCGGTGGAGCACCGGAGCTCGTCCACCCTCCCGGCCTCGGCCGGGACTCAGACCAGCCAGCAGTTGCTGACCTGCGGCAGGCCCGCGAAGCGTGCCTCGAAGAAGGGCAGGGCCTCCGCCGTCTGCGGGACGATGCCGCCCACGTGGAGCGGGGCGACGTTGGTGGAGAAGTAGACGTTGGCGCCCTTGCCGCACCACGAGCGTGCCATCGCCTTGCCGACGGAGTAGGGGATGACGTCGTCGAGCGCCGAGTGCGTCACGAGCACGGGGAAGGCCGGCTTGATCGTGCCGATGCGCTGCGCCTCGACGATCGACCTGAAGGGCTCCGCGGACATCAGTGTCGACATGGGCTGGCCGTTGGCGCTGAGCGACGACGACTTCACGAAGGAGTGGTCGAGCAGGTCGAAGACGCACTCGGTCTCCACCTGGTCGCTGGTCGCGCGGCCCCGGTCGTTGAGGTACGGCGACAGGTCGACGTCGTAGCTCGCGGAGAGGCCGCGCAGGGCGAAGAACGCGAAGGCGGAGTAGAGGCCACCGTCGAGGTTCGTGGCGACCTTCTCGAGGTCCGCCGGCACCGCGCCGACGACGGCGCCCTTGACCTTGAGGTCGGGGGCATAGGTCGGTGCCAGCTCGGCCGCGGACGCCGCGGCGCCGCCGCCCTGCGAGTAGCCCATCAGGCCGACCGGGCTGGTGGTGCTCAGGCCGGTGTCGGTGAGGCGCTGCGCGGCGCGTACGACGTCGAGGGTGGCCCGTCCCTGCGAGACCCGGTCCATGTAGGTGTGCACGCCGACCGTTCCGAGGCCCTCGTAGTCGGGCATCGCGACGGCGTAGCCGCGCTGCAGCAGGCCCTCGATGCCGACGCCTTCGTACTCGATGCCCTCGGAGAACAGCCGCGACGGGGCGCAGCGGTCGGCCATGCCCTGGGTGCCGGGCGCGTAGCCGATGACGGGGCGCGTGCCGACGCCGACCCACGGCGTGGTGGGGACCAGCACCGTGCCGGAGGCCGCGATCGCCCTCCCGGTGCGGTTGGTGGTCCGGTAGAGGACCCGGGTGGCGTTGCGGACCAGGCTGGTGGCGTCGAGCGGGTCGAGCAGGAAGTCGACCTCCTCGGTGCGGATCACCGCACCGTTGGCGCTGGGCAGGGTGGCGGGGGTCTCGTAGAACGCGGGCCGGGGCGGCTCGGGGACGACGGCGCTAGCCGACGACGTACCAAGAGCTGCGAGCACTGTGCAGAGCAGGATCGTCAGGGTGGCTGTCGCGCCGGCCGACCTCATCCGAGACTGTGCCCGACGACGTGATGGTGCTCCCATGGGGTTCCCTCCCCGGCCGGACCTCCCGGCCGTGTGGGGAACCTACTGGTGAGTCACATCACGTCGCAGTGTGACGTCGGTCACATGTAGACCATGCCCATCGCCTCACGCACCTCGTCCAGCGTGGCCTCGGCGACCTCGTTGGCGCGCGCGTTGCCACGGCGCAGCACGTCGTGGAGGTAGCCCGGGTCGGCCTCGAGCTCGAGGCGGCGCGCGCGCAGCGGTGCGAGCTCGGTGTTGATCGCGTCGGTGAGCCGGCCCTTGAGCGCGCCACCGCCCCCGTCGCCGATCTCGTCGGCCACCGTGGCCGGGTCCACGCGCTCGCAGAGCCCGATCAGCGTGAGCAGGTTGGCGACCTCTGGACGGTTGTCGGGGTCGTAGGTGATGACCCGGTCGCTGTCGGTCTTGGCGCCCTTGAGCTTCTTGGCCGTCTCGTCCGCGGTCATCCGCAGCTCGACGACGTTGCCCTTGGACTTGCTCATCTTGGTGCCGTCGGTCCCGAGGATCAGCGGTGCCTCCGAGAGCAGCGCGCCCGGCTCCGGGAACACCGGGGCGTAGCGGTCGTTGAAGCGCCGCGCGACGACCCGGGTCTGCTCGAGGTGGGGGAGCTGGTCGCGACCCACGGGCACGACGTTGGCCTTGCAGAACAAGATGTCGGCGGCCTGGTGCACGGGATAGGTCAGCAGCAGCCCGCCGATCGAGGTGATGCCCGCCGACTTCGCCTCGTCCTTGACGGTGGGGTTGCGCTGCAGCTCGGCGACGCTGACCAGGCTCAGGAACGGCAGCATCAGCTGGTTGAGCGCGGGCACGGAGGAGTGCGTGAAGATCGTCGCCCTCTCCGGGTCGAGGCCCGCCGCGATGTTGTCGAGCAGCAGGTTGCGCACGTTGCCGGCGATGTCGCCGCCGACTTCACGGTCGGTGATCACCTGGTAGTCGGCGATGAGCTGCCAGATCTCGGCGCCGCTGTCCTGCAGGCGGAGGCGGTTGCGGATCGACCCGAAGTAGTGGCCGATGTGCAGCGCTCCGGTCGGACGGTCCCCGGTCAGCATGCGCAGCGAGGCCGGATCGTCGGCCATCTGCTGCTCGATCGCATCGCTGCGGGCCTGGGCGGCGCGGAAGGTGTCACTCACGACGGCCGAGCCTACTAAGCGGGTGATCCGTGCAGCGAACCGGTTCTGTAGGGTCGGTGAGGTGCCCACCATCGGAGTAGCCATCGCGATCCCGGAGCCCTGGGCGACCGAGCTCCAGGACTACCGCACCTCCATCGGCGACACGACCGCGTCGCAGATCCCGACGCACATCACCCTGCTGCCGCCCACTGAGCTGGAGGACGCCGAGATCGCGTCGGTCTCCGAGCACCTCGCCGAGGCGGCCGCCACCGTCGAGCCGTTCGGCATCCACCTGCGCGGCACCGGCACGTTCCGGCCGGTCTCCCCGGTGGTCTTCGTGACGGTCGTCGAGGGGATCTCGTCGTGCGAGCAGCTCGCCGACGCCGTGCGCCGTGGCCCGCTGGAGGTCGACCTGCGCTTCCCCTACCACCCGCACGTGACCATCGCCCACCACCTCGACGACGCCACCCTCGACCGCGCGTTCGCCGAGCTGGCCGACTTCGAGTGCTCCTTCGACGCGGCGTGCTTCAGCCTCTACGTCCACGACGACGTCACCGGGTGGGTCCCCACGCGAGAGTTCGGTCTCGGCTGATGTCGCTCGTCACCTCCGCCAAGCAGCGGCTCGCGCGCGTCCGCGAGCGGCGCCCCTTCGTCGACCACCTCGTGCGGATGGTCGAGCACTACGGCGAGGTCAAGGGCAACGCCCTCGCCGCCGCCGTCACCTACTTCGCGTTCCTCTCCTTCTTCCCGATCCTGGCGCTCGCCTTCGCGATCTTCGGTCAGGTGGCCAAGGTCTACTCCCGGGCCGAGACGACCCTCGTGGAGGCGGCCAACTCGGTGCTTCCCGGGCTCGTCGGCGGCAAGACCGGCGTCAGCCTGGACACCCTGCAGGGCGCGGCCCCCGGCATCTTCAGCGTCGGCATCGTGCTCACCCTCTACTCCGGTCTGGGATGGCTCTCGGGGATGCGTGACGCGCTCGTCGCGGTCTTCGAGGAACCGCCCCGCGAGCAGCCCGGCTTCGTGTCGGGCAAGCTGCGCGACATCCTCGCGCTGCTGGCACTGGGCTCGGTCCTGGTGGTCAGCGTGGCCGTCTCGGGCGTCGCGACCAAGCTCCTCACCCCGATCCTGGACGCCCTCCAGCTCGGCCCGGTCGCCGGCGTGTTCTTCTGGGTGCTCGCCCTCGCTCTGGGCCTGGGGGCCAACGCCCTGCTCTTCTTCGCCTTCTTCCGGCTGCTCGCGGCCCCCGAGATGCCGACCCGGTCCCTGTGGTCCGGCGCCCTGCTGGGTGCGGTCGCCTTCGAGCTGCTCAAGCAGCTCTCGACCTACCTCCTCAAGGCCACCGCCAACTCCGACGCCTTCCAGGCCTTCGGCATCGCGCTGATCCTCCTGGTCTGGATCAACTACTTCTCCCGCGTGGTCGTCTACGCCGCCTCGTGGGCGTACACCTCGCCTGAGGCCCGCGCGATCCGTGAGGCCCGCCAAGCCCTCGACCAGGCCGTCGAGGGCCCCCAGATCGACCTCGCGGCGGCAGCGGGCGTCGTACGCCCCTCGGCGTCTGAGGGGTCATCACCCAAGGCGGCCTTCGCCGCCGGCGCCGCCTCGATGCTCGGCCTCGTGGCCCTCGCCCGCCGCCGCCGCTGACCGCTTCCTCGACGGCCGCCGCTTCCTGGCGGCATACGACATCCGCCGGGCTGTCCCTGGCGGCACATGACCTGCGCGGCGCCCGATTTCATGTCGTATGCCGCCACCCTGGGCCTGCGGCATGTCGTATGCCGCCACCCTGCGGGCCGACGTACGGCCCCTTGAGGAGGCAGGGGTGCGCACACCGTCGGGACGCGTACGTGCTCAGTGACCGGGCGGTATGGCGTCGCCTCTCTGGCGGCATACGACAGCCGCCGGGCTGTCCCTGGCGGCACATGACCTGCGTGGCGCCCGATTTCATGTCGTATGCCGCCACCCTGGGCCTGCGGCATGTCGTATGCCGCCACCCTGGGCCTGCGGCATGTCGTATGCCGCCACCCTGGGCGGCGACACATGAGACGAGGGCCGGGGGAGCACCCCCGGCCCTCGTCGATGAGGCGTACGAGCCTCAGTGACCGTTGCGGATCGCGGTGCGCAGGTCGCGGTTGAGCTGGGAGATCACGTCGAGCGGGATCTCCTTGGGGCAGGCGGCGGTGCACTCGCCGATGTTGGTGCAGCCGCCGAAGCCCTCGTGGTCGTGCTGGGCGACCATGTTGACCACGCGCTCGTCCCGCTCGGGCTGTCCCTGGGGGAGCAGGCCGAGGTGGGTGATCTTGGCGCCCATGAAGAGCGAGGCCGAGCCGTTGGGGCAGGCGGCGACGCAGGCGCCGCAGCCGATGCAGGTCGCGACGTTGAAGGCGCGGTCGGCGTCGTCCTTGGGCACGGGCACCGAGTGGGCCTCGGGGGCCGAGCCGGTGTTGACCGAGATGAAGCCACCCTGCTGGATGATCCGGTCGAACGCGCCGCGGTCGACGACCAGGTCCTTGATGACCGGGAAGGCGTCGGAGCGCCACGGCTCGATGGTGATGGTCTCGCCGTCGCTGAACGAGCGCATGTGGAGCTGGCAGGTCGTGGTGACCTCCGGCCCGTGCGCCTCGCCGTTGATCATCAGGCCGCACATGCCGCAGATGCCCTCGCGGCAGTCGGAGTCGAACGCGATGGGCTCCTCGCCCTCGGCGTTGAGCTGCTCGTTGAGCACGTCGAGCATCTCCAGGAACGACATGTCCTCGGACACGTCGGCCAGCTGGTAGGTGTGCATGGCCCCCGGGGTCGAGGCGTCCGGCTGGCGCCAGATCTTCAGGGTCAGGTTCACTTGTAGCTCCGCTGCTTCATCTCGATGGCCGTGTAGACCAGGTCTTCCTTGTGCAGGACGGGGGCGCGCATCTGGTTGGACTCGTCGTCGCCGGCCCACTCCCAGGCGGACACGTAGGCGAACTCGTCGTCGTGCCGCAGCGCCTCGCCGTCCTCGGTCTGCGACTCGCCGCGGAAGTGACCGCCGCAGGACTCGCGACGGTTGAGGGCGTCGATGCACATGAGCTCGCCCAGCTCGAAGAAGTCGGCGACGCGGCCGGCCTTCTCCAGGGACTGGTTGAGGGTCTCGGCGCTGCCGAGGACCTTGACGTTGCGGTAGAAGTCGTCCTTGAGCGACCGGATCAGGTCGATGGCCTTCTTCAGGCCGGTCTCGGTCCGCTCCATGCCGCAGTACTCCCACATGATGTTGCCGAGCTCGCGGTGGTACGAGTCCACGCTCCGCTCGCCGTTGACCGTGAGGAAGTGCTCGATGCGGCCCTTGACCGACTCGCGCGCCTCGACCACGGCCGGGTGGTCCTCGGAGACCTCCTCGAACGGACCGTCGGCGAGGTAGTCGCGGATCGTGTGGGGCAGGACGAAGTAGCCGTCGGCCAGGCCCTGCATCAGCGCCGAGGCGCCGAGGCGGTTGGCGCCGTGGTCGGAGAAGTTGGCCTCCCCCGTCACGAACAGGCCCGGGATCGTGGACTGCAGGTCGTAGTCGACCCACAGGCCGCCCATGACGTAGTGCACGGCCGGGTAGATCCGCATCGGGACCGAGTAGGGGTCCTCGCCCGTGATCCGGGCGTACATGTCGAAGAGGTTGCCGTACTTCGCCTCGACGGCGTCGCGACCCAGTCGCGCGATCGCGTCGGCGAAGTCGAGGTAGACACCACGGCGTACGCCGTCGACCTCGGGCCCGACACCGCGGCCGTCGTCGCACTGGTACTTCGCCGCACGCGAGGCGATGTCGCGGGGGACCAGGTTGCCGAAGGAGGGGTAGATCCGCTCGAGGTAGTAGTCGCGGTCCTCCTCGGGGATGTCGCGCGGGTCCTTGTCGCAGTCGGCCTGGTTCTTCGGCACCCAGATGCGACCGTCGTTGCGCAGCGACTCCGACATCAGCGTCAGCTTGGACTGGTGCGTGCCGGTGACCGGGATGCAGGTCGGGTGGATCTGCGTGTAGCAGGGGTTGGCCATGTAGGCGCCCTTGCGGTGCGCGCGCCACGCCGCGGTGACGTTGGAGCCCATCGCGTTGGTCGACAGGTAGAAGACGTTGCCGTAGCCACCGCTGGCCAGCACCACGACGTCGGCGAGGTGGGTCTGGATCTCGCCGGTGATCATGTCGCGGGCGATGATGCCGCGCGCCTTGCCGTCGACGACGACGAGCTCGAGCATCTCGTGGCGGGAGTACATCGAGACCGTGCCGGCCGCGACCTGCCGCTCGAGCGCCTGGTAGGCGCCGATCAGCAGCTGCTGGCCCGTCTGGCCACGCGCGTAGAACGTGCGGGACACCTGCACGCCACCGAACGAGCGGTTGTCGAGCAGTCCGCCGTACTCGCGGGCGAACGGGACGCCCTGCGCGACGCACTGGTCGATGATGTTCGTGCTGACCTCGGCCAGGCGGTAGACGTTGGACTCGCGCGAGCGGTAGTCGCCGCCCTTGACCGTGTCGTAGAAGAGGCGGTGGACGGAGTCGCCGTCCTCCTTGTAGTTCTTCGCGGCGTTGATGCCGCCCTGCGCGGCGATCGAGTGGGCCCGGCGCGGGGAGTCCTGGTAGCAGAACGTCTTCACGTTGTAGCCGGCCTCGCCGAGCGTGGCGGCGGCCGAGGCGCCCGCCAGGCCGGTGCCGACGATGATGATGTCGAGCTTGCGGCGGTTGGCCGGGTTGACCAGGCGCGCCTCGAACTTGCGGTTCTGCCAGCGGTCGGCGATCGGGCCGTCCGGCGCCTTGGTGTCGACCAGCGGCTCACCGGGCGTGTAGTAGCCGGCGGCGTCGTCGTAGTCGCCGTCGAGCGCGCCGGAGCGGGAGGCCTCCGCCGAGGTGACGGTGTCGGGCATGTCCATGTCGTGGCTCACGAGTGGTGACCCCTTACTTGGTGATGATGCCGGCGAGGACACCGAGCGGGACGAGGGAGAAGCCGATCGAGACGATCAGCGCGAGGACGAAGGCGATGCTCTTGGCGCGCTGGCGCTTCGCGGCGGTGCCGGTCCAGCCGAGGGTCTGGGCCGCGCTCCAGATCCCGTGGTGCAGGTGGGCGCCCAGCGCGAGCATCGCGACGAGGTAGATCAGCGTCAGCCACCACACGTCGAACGTGTCGACCATGAGGAGGTAGGGGTCGTTGGTGGGGCCGCCCTGGACGTTGACCTTGCCGATCGTGAAGTTGAGCAGGTGCCAGACGAGGAACAGCAGGATCGTCACGCCGCCCCAGCGCATCAGCCGGCTCGCGAAGATCGCGCCGGTGTGCTTCTTCATGACGTACTTGGTCGTGCGGGCGGCGGCCGCGCGGCGCCACAGCACGACGGCGCAGTAGACGTGCACCACCAGGGCGGCGATCAGGCCGACCCGCAGGATCCAGAGGGCGCCCTCGTGGGGGAGCATCGGCTCACCCAGCTCGCGGAGGTGCTCGGCGTACTCGTTGAAGGCCTCGTGGCCCGCGAACGCCTTGAGGTTGCCGTACATGTGGGCGAGCACGAAGCCGAGGAAGATCACGCCGCTGATCGCCATGCCCAGCTTGAGTGCGATCGTGGTGCGGGAGGCCCGCGCGCCCTTCACCAGGACGGGGCCGCTACCTCTGGGGTCTTTGAGTTGGGTTGCCACAAGGGGCACGGTATCGCGGCTCCCGCGTGCCCGACGCGCCGAGTCCGTGTGACGTTTTGCTGGGCGCGTTGTCTTCCGCTCAGGTGTGACACAGGCCATAGTCGCTGTGACGCCCGGACCCCAGTCCGGGCAGCAGGAGGACACATGGCATCGACCGACCGCGGCGTGACGAGTCCGACCCGCGCGCACATCGACGCGCGCACGCTGCGACAGGACCGGTGGTGGCTCCAGCCCCTGGCCACGTTCGTGGTCTTCTCGGGCTTCGTCGTCTTCGCCACGATCCGCGCGTTCATGGGCCGCGACTACTACGCCGAGCCCTACCTGTCGCCGTTCTACTCGCCCTGCCTGGGCGACTGCGTCGAGGGCGCGTCCGACTTCGGGCAGCCCTTCGCCTGGTGGCCGCTGTCAGCGGCGCTGATCATCCTGATCTTCCCGCTGGGCTTCCGGATGACCTGCTACTACTACCGCAAGGCCTACTACCGCGGGTTCTGGCTGAGCCCGCCCGCCTGCGGGGTCGCGGAGCCGCACGGGTCCTACTCCGGCGAGACCAGGCTGCCCCTGATCCTGCAGAACGTGCACCGCTACTTCTGGTACGCCGCGGTGCTGGTCGGCCTCGTCCTGACCTACGACGTGGCGCTCGCCTTCCGGCCGATGCCGGCCGAGTACGCCGTCGGCGACGGGGAGACCAGCGGCATCCACATGGGCCTGGGCACGCTCCTGATGCTCGCCAACGTCATGCTCATCTGGCTCTACACGCTCTCGTGCCACTCGTGCCGCCACATCGTGGGCGGCCGGTTGCGCCACTTCTCCCAGCACCCGGTCCGCTACCGGCTGTGGACCTGGGTCTCGCGGCTCAACACCAGCCACGGCACGTGGGCGTGGTACTCGCTCTTCTCGGTGGCGGTCGTCGACTTCTACATCTACCTGCTCGCCACGGGAGTGATCCAGGACGTGAGGTTCTTCTAGATGACCAGCGACACCCGGCATCCGATGACCGGCAACGAGATGTCCTACTACGCCGAGGGCGGGATCGAGCGCCACCAGTACGACGTGGTGGTGGTCGGCGCCGGCGGCGCGGGCCTGCGGGCGGCGATCGCCGCCCACGAGGCGGGCGCGGAGACCGCGATCGTGTGCAAGTCGCTGCTCGGCAAGGCGCACACGGTGATGGCCGAGGGCGGCATCGCAGCGGCGATGGGCAACCGCTGGCCGGAGGACAACTGGGAGGTCCACTTCCGCGACACCATGCGCGGTGGCAAGATGCTCAACCACTGGCGGATGGCGCAGCTGCACGCCCAGGAGGCGCCCGAGCGGGTGATGGAGCTCGAGGACTGGGGCGCCCTGTTCGACCGGACCGAGGACGGGCTGATCAGCCAGCGTGACTTCGGTGGCCACAGGTACGCCCGCCTCGCGCACGTCGGCGACCGGACCGGTCTCGAGATGATCCGGACGCTCCAGCAGCGTGCGGTGCAGATCGGGATCGACGTCTTCATGGAGTGCACCGTCACCGACCTGCTCAAGGACGACACGGGCGCGCTGTCCGGCGTCTTCGGCTACTGGCGCGAGACCGGCCGCTTCGTGACGATCGAGGCCCCGGCGGTCGTGCTGGCCACCGGCGGGATCGGCAAGTCGTTCAAGGTGACCTCCAACTCCTGGGAGTACACCGGCGACGGCCACGCGCTCGCACTCCGGGCCGGTGCGTCGCTGATCAACATGGAGTTCGTGCAGTTCCACCCGACCGGGATGGTCTGGCCGCCCTCGGTGAAGGGGCTGCTGGTCACGGAGTCGGTGCGCGGCGACGGCGGCATCCTGAAGAACTCCGAGGGCAAGCGCTTCATGTTCGACTACATCCCCGACTTCTTCAAGGCGGAGACCGCCGACACGGAGGAGGAGGCGGACCGGTGGTACGAGGACAAGAAGAACAACCGCCGACCACCCGAGCTGCTGCCGCGTGACGAGGTCGCCCGGGCGATCAACTCCGAGATCAAGGCCGGCCGCGGCACGCCGCACGGCGGCATCTACCTCGACATCGCCTCGCGCCGCGAGCCCGACTTCATCCGCAAGCGGCTGCCGTCGATGTACCACCAGTTCAAGGAGCTCGCCGACGTCGACATCACCCAGGAGCCGATGGAGATCGGGCCGACCTGCCACTACGTCATGGGCGGCATCGAGGTCGACCCCGACACCGAGCTCAGCGCCGTCACCGGCCTCTACGCGGTCGGCGAGTGCTCGGGCGGGATGCACGGGTCCAACCGGCTGGGCGGCAACAGCCTCTCCGACCTGCTGGTCTTCGGGCGGCGCGCGGGCGAGGCGGCAGCGGCGTACGCCCTCCAATTCGGGGAGGGCGGGCCGGCGCAGCGCCCGGTCGTGTCCGACGAGGCGGTCCGGGCCGGCGAGTGGTCGGCGCTGACGCCGTTCCAGGTCGAGGGCGGCGACAACCCCTACACGATCCAGCAGGAGCTCCAGCAGACGATGAACGACCTCGTCGGCATCATCCGCACCGCCGAGGAGCTCGAGCAGGCGCTGGTGCGGATCGAGGAGCTCAAGGAGCGGGCGCAGCGGATGTCGGTGGAGGGCCACCGGCAGTACAACCCCGGCTGGCACCTCGCGCTCGACCTGCGCAACATGCTCCTCGTCTCGGAGTCGATCGCGAAGGCGGCGCTGGCCCGGCAGGAGTCGCGCGGCGGCCACACGCGCGACGACTACCCGAAGACCGACGCGGAGTGGGGCACGAAGAACCTCGTCGTCCGCCTCGACGAGGCCGGCACCGGCGTGACCCTCGAGGAGCAACCGCTGCCCGAGATGCCCGACGAGCTGAAGTCTCACTTCGAGGGGAGCTGACCATGGCCTACGACCTGAAGATGCGGGTGTGGCGGGGCAACCAGGACGGCGGGGACCTGCAGGACTACACCGTCGAGGTCTCCGAGGGCGAGGTCGTGCTCGACGCGCTCCACCGCCTGCAGGCCACCCAGAGCGGCGACCTGGCCATCCGGTGGAACTGCAAGGCCGGCAAGTGCGGCTCGTGCAGCGCGGAGATCAACGGACGCCCCCGGCTGATGTGCATGACGCGGCTCTCCGACTTCGAGCCCGAGGAGACCATCACCGTCACGCCGATGCGCACCTTCCCGGTGATCCGCGACCTGGTCACCGACGTGTCCTTCAACTACCGCAAGGCGCGCGAGCTCCCCTACGCCGAGCTGGGCCCGCGCGACGCGGACGGCAAGCGGCGGATGGCCCAGGTCGACGTCGAGCGCGGCCAGGAGTTCCGCAAGTGCATCGAGTGCTTCCTGTGCCAGGACGTGTGCCACGTCGTGCGCGACCACGAGGACAACAAGCAGCACTTCGCCGGGCCGCGGTTCTTCATCCGCTACGCCGAGCTCGACATGCACCCCCTCGACACCCACGACCGTCGCGAGCTCGCCCAGGGCGCGGCCGGCCTCGGCATGTGCAACATCACCAAGTGCTGCACCGAGGTCTGCCCCGAGGGCATCCGAATCACGGACAACGCGATCATCCCGATGAAGGAGCGCGTCGTCGACCGCAAGTACGACCCCCTGGTGTGGCTGGGCAACAAGATCGGCCTGCGCAACAAGGACAACGAGGGTCGCACCGAGCCTCGGTGAGACCTATCCCATAGTCCGGCGGGTGTCCCCGACGTGACGGTCGTCCTATCCTGCGCAGCATGACCGACCTCGAAGGTGGACTGGACGAGCCCGAGGAGCTGCAGCCGGCCGAGGGCTCCCTCAAGCTGGTGGGCGACGACGACACCTACGACGTCGCGGCCTGGGAGGCAGCGACCGCCGCGGTGCTCCGCAAGGCGCGCCGCCTCGGCGAGGACGCGCCCGACTCCGACGTCTGGGCCGCGCTGACGCGCACCACGCTCGACGGCGTCGCCGTCGCGCCGATCGGTCAGCAGTCCGACCTCGACGGCCTCACCACCGCCGGCCGCCCGACGCGCGTCGGCGCGTGGGACGTGCGCACCCAGGTCGAGGTCGTCGACGACAAGGCCGCCAACGAGGCGGTGCTGCAGGACCTCGAGAACGGTGCCACGTCGCTGCTGCTGCACGTCGACGACGAGCGCGAGCACGACTGGTCGACGGTGCTGGAGGGGGTGCTGCTCGACCTGGCGCCCGTCGTCCTCGACCGGGCCTCGACCGAGCAGGTGGAGGCGTTCGCCGCCTTCCTCGAAGGCGTGGACGGCGCGCTGCACCCCGGCACCAACCTGTCCTTCGACCTCCAGACGCTCGAGATGCTCCACTCCCGCGTGCGTGAGGACGGCGCCACGGCGCGCGACCTGCTCGCCCCCGTCGTACGTCGTGGCTTCCAGCTCGGCGTGCGGTCGCTCCTGGTGGACGGCACGGCCCTGCACGACCAGGGCGCCAGCGACGCCCAAGAGCTCGGGTGGGCCATCGCCACCGGTGTGGCATACCTCCGCCTGCTGGCCGAGGAGGGGTTCTCCGTCGACCAGGCCGCGCCGATGGTGGAGTTCCGGCTCGCGGCCACCGACGAGCAGTTCCCCACGATCGCCAAGCTCCGGGCCGCCCGTCGCCTCTGGGCCCGGGTCCTGGAGGCGTCCGGGGCCGGCGGCGAGCACCAGATGGCGCTGCACGCGGTCACCAGCCGTCCCATGACCAGCCGGCGCGACCCGTGGGTCAACATGCTGCGTGGCACGATCGCCGCCTTTGCCGCAGGAGTCGGTGGGGCCGACGCGGTCACGGTCGTGCCGTTCGACGAACCGCTGGGCATGCCCGACGCGTTCGGGCGCCGCATCGCGCGCAACACCTCCTCGCTGCTGATCGAGGAGTCGCACGTCGCCGCGGTCACCGACCCGGCCGGCGGCTCGTACGCCGTGGAGAAGCTCACCGACGACCTCGCGGTCGCCGCCTGGGCCGAGCTCGGCCGGATCGAGGCCGACGGTGGCGCGCTGGCCGACGCCGCCCGCACGGGTGTGAAGGAGCGCGTGAGGGAGGTGGCCGCGGCACGCGACGCCCAGGTCGCCGACCGCTCGCGGCCCCTGACCGGTGTCTCGGAGTTCCCGAACCTCGACGAGGTGCTGCCCGAGCGCGAGCACCTGCCGCACCGCTACACCCGGCACTACGGCTGGGCCTACGAGGACATGCGCGCCGAGCCCGCCCAGCGGCCGGTGTTCCTGGCCACGATGGGACCGATCTCCGCGCACACCGCGCGCGCCACCTTCGCCACCAACCTGTTCGCCGCGGGCGGCGTCGCCGTCGAGGCGGCGGGCGCGACCGACGGCGTCGAGGCCGTGACGGCCGCCTACGCGGGCCAGCCCGTCGTCTGCCTCGCGGGCACCGACGCGGCCTACGCCGAGTGGGGCGCCGACCTCGTCGCTGCCCTGCGTGCGGCAGGGGCGTCGTACGTCGTGCTGGCGGGCAAGCCGGGGGAGAAGACCGTGACCGACGTCGATGACTGGGCCGCCATGGGGGTCGACGCGCTCGGCTTCCTCGGCCGGATCCGAGAGGAGCTCGCCAAGTGAGCACGCAGGGGAGCATCCCGAAGAGCTTTGCTGACGTGGGTCTCGATACGCCCGCTCGTTCCTCGCGGGCTACTCGACCAACGAATGGTGAAGGCCCGTGGGCGAGCCCGGAGGGGATCGACATCCTCCCGGTCTACGGCCCCGAGCACCTCGAGGGCCTCGACGGCCTCGACACGTGGCCGGGCCTCGCGCCGTTCCTGCGCGGTCCCTACCCGACGATGTACACGACCCAGCCGTGGACGATCCGGCAGTACGCCGGCTTCTCGACCGCCGAGGAGTCCAACGCGTTCTACCGCCGCAACCTCGCGGCCGGGCAGAAGGGCCTCAGCGTCGCCTTCGACCTCGCGACCCACCGCGGCTACGACTCCGACCACCCGCGGGTGCGTGGCGACGTCGGCATGGCGGGCGTGGCGATCGACTCGATCTACGACACCCGCACCCTCTTCGACGGCATCCCGCTGGACGAGATGTCGGTCTCGATGACGATGAACGGCGCGGTGCTGCCGGTGCTCGCGCTCTACATCGCCGCGGCCGAGGAGCAGGGGGTGAAGCCGGAGCAGCTGGCGGGGACCATCCAGAACGACATCCTCAAGGAGTTCATGGTCCGCAACACCTACATCTACCCGCCGGCGCCGAGCATGCGGATCATCAGCGACATCTTCGCCTACACCTCGCAGAAGATGCCGCGCTTCAACTCCATCTCGATCTCCGGCTACCACATCCAGGAGGCCGGGGCGACGGCCGACCTCGAGCTGGCCTACACGCTGGCCGACGGCGTGGAGTACATCCGCGCCGGCCTCGGCACGGGCATGACGATCGACCAGTTCGCGCCGCGGCTGTCGTTCTTCTGGGCCATCGGGATGAACTTCTTCATGGAGGTCGCCAAGATGCGCGCGGCCCGGGCGCTGTGGGCGCGGCTGGTCGACGACTTCGACCCGCAGAACCCCAAGTCCCGCTCGCTGCGCACGCACAGCCAGACCTCCGGCTGGTCGCTGACCGCGCAGGACGTCTTCAACAACGTCGGCCGCACCTGCATCGAGGCGATGGCCTCCACCCAGGGCCACACGCAGTCGCTGCACACCAACGCCCTCGACGAGGCGATCGCGCTGCCGACCGACTTCTCGGCCCGCATCGCGCGCAACACCCAGCTGCTGCTGCAGCAGGAGTCCGGCACCACCCAGGTCATCGACCCGTGGGCCGGCTCCTACTACGTCGAGAAGCTCACCCATGACCTCGCCGAGCGGGCCTGGGCGCACATCCAGGAGGCCGAGCGCGCAGGCGGGATGGCCGCCGCGATCGAGCAGGGCATCCCCAAGATGCGCATCGAGGAGGCAGCGGCGCGCACCCAGGCCCGGATCGACTCCGGGAGCCAGAAGGTCATCGGCGTCAACACCTACCGCCTCGCCGCCGAGGACAAGCTCGACGTCCTGCGGGTGGACAACGACGACGTCTACCGCCAGCAGGTCGCCAAGCTCGAGCGGCTGCGCGCCGAGCGCGACGACGACGACGTACGCCGTGCGCTGGAGGCGCTGACCAACAGCGCCGAGCGCGGACCGGTCGGTGGCGGCTCCCTGGACGGCAACCTCCTGGAGCTGGCCGTCGACGCGGCCCGCGCCAAGGCGACGGTCGGGGAGATCTCCGACGCGCTGGAGAAGGTCTACGGCCGCCACCAGGCGGTGATCCGTACGATCAGCGGCGTGTACCGCGACGAGGCAGGCACCGCCGAGGGATCGGCCGTGGCCGAGGTGCTCAAGGCCACCGAGGAGTTCGAGGCCGAGGAGGGGCGCCGCCCGCGCATCCTCGTGGCGAAGATGGGCCAGGACGGCCACGACCGCGGCCAGAAGGTCGTGGTCACCGCGTTCGCCGACCTCGGCTTCGACGTCGACGTGGGCCCGCTGTTCTCCACGCCCGAGGAGGTCGCCCAGCAGGCGATCGACGCCGACGTGCACATCGTCGGGGTCTCCTCGCTGGCGGCCGGCCACCTCACGCTGCTGCCCGCCCTCAAGCAGGCGCTCGCCGACCAGGGCCGACCGGACATCATGATCGTCATCGGCGGGGTGATCCCTCCCGACGACGTGGAGACGCTCAAGGAGATGGGGGCCGCCGCGGTGTTCCTGCCGGGCACCGTGATCGCGGAGTCCGCGCTCGACCTGCTGGCCCGGCTGCGGGACGAGCACGCCTCCTGATGGCGCGGCCCGCCCGGGAGGTCGACGTCGCGGCGCTGGTCGAGGGCGTACGAGCCGGCCGGCGCGCGGACGTCTCGCGCGCCATCACGCTGGTCGAGTCCTCGCGCGCCGAGCACCGCGTGGCGGCCCGTGAGCTGCTGACCGAGCTCGCCGCGACCGACCTGCCGCCCGCCACTCGCGTCGGCATATCCGGGGTGCCGGGCGTCGGCAAGTCGACCTTCATCGAGACCCTCGGCACCCGGCTGACCCGGGCGGGGCACCGGGTCGGGGTGCTCGCCGTCGACCCGTCGTCGGTGCGCACCGGGGGCTCGGTCCTCGGTGACAAGACGCGCATGGCCACCCTGTCGGTCGACCCGAACGCGTTCATCCGGCCCTCGCCCTCGGCAGGCACGCTCGGCGGCGTCGCCCGCGCCACCACGCAGGCGATGCTGGTCCTCGAGGCCGCCGGCTACGACGTCGTGCTGGTGGAGACGGTGGGCGTGGGGCAGTCCGAGGTGACGGTGGCGGGGATGGTCGACACCTTCCTCTTCCTCACCCTGGCCCGCACGGGCGACCAGCTCCAGGGCATCAAGAAGGGCATCCTCGAGATCGTCGACGTGGTCGCGGTCAACAAGGCCGACGCGGCGGGCGGGGGAGAGCACGAGGGCGAGGCCCGGGTCGCGGCCCGCGAGCTCGCCGGCGCGCTGCGCATGGTGCGTGGGCACGCCGAGTGGGCGCCCCCGGTCGTGACCTGCTCCGGCCTGACCGGGACGGGCGTCGACGACGTCTGGGACCGCATCGAGGAGCACCGCGCGCACCTCGGTGCCGACGGCCTGGCGCACAAGCGCGCCGAGCAGCAGCTCGAGTTCACCTGGGCGCTGGTGCGCGACGAGCTCGCCCAGCGGCTGCGGTCGTCGCCCGGCGTCGCGGCGGTGCGCGACGACGTACGCCGTGCTGTCCTGGCGGGCGAGCTGCCGGCGCCACTGGCCGCGGACCGGCTGTTGGCCGCCTACGACGGCGACACGCACTAAACTGTCCGGGACATGCCTGACTCACCCCCAGCCCCCGCCGATGTCTCCGCCGGTGCCTCCGCCGTCATCTCCGAGGTCGTCGACAAGTACGCCGACGACCTCGTCGCCTTCCGCCGCGACCTGCACGCGCACCCCGAGCTGAGCTGGGCCGAGGAGCGTACGTCGACCGCTGTCGTGTCGAGGCTCGAGGACGCCGGCTGGACGGTCACGCGCCCCGAGGGCGGGGGAGTGCTCGCCGAGATCGGCCACGGCGGTGCGCTGGTCGCGCTCCGCGCAGACCTCGACGCCCTCCCCGTCGACGACCTCATCTCCGACCCGTGGAAGAGCACCGTCGCCGGCGTGGCCCACGCCTGCGGCCACGACGTCCACACCGCGGGGCTGGTCGGCGCCGGTCTCGCGCTCGCCGAGGTCGCAGCGCGCGGGCTGCTGCCGGGGCGCGTGCGGCTGCTCTTCCAGCCCGCCGAGGAGGTCATGCCCGGCGGCGCGCTGCACCTCATCTCGGCCGGTGCCCTCGAGGGCGTCAGCCACGTCTTCGGGCTGCACTGCGACCCGAGCCTCGACGTCGGCCGCATCGGCCTGCGCGAGGGTCCGCTGACCGGTGCCGCCGACGCGCTGACCGTCCGCCTCATCGGCAAGGGGGGCCACACGTCGCGGCCGCACCTGACCGAGGACCTCACCTTCGCCCTGGGCAAGGTGATCACCGAGCTGCCCGCGATCCTCAGCCGTCGCCTCGACCCACGTGCCGGGGTCAGCGTGGTGTGGGGCATGGTGCGCGCGGGCTCGGCCCACAACGTGATCCCGCACGGCGGCGTGGTCGCCGGCACCGTCCGGATGCTCGATGCGGTGGCCTGGGCCGACGCCGAGCACCTGATCCGCCAGCTGATCACCTCGATCGTCGCGCCCTACAGCGTCACCGCCGAGGTGACCTATCAGCGCGGCGTGCCGCCGGTGGTCAACCACGAGGCGTCGACCTGGCTGCTCGGCTCCGCCCTCGAGCGGGTCCTGGGGCCGCACGGGCACGTGTCGACCGCCCAGAGCCTGGGCGGCGAGGACTTCGGCTGGTACCTCGACTCCGTCCCGGGGGCGATGGCCCGGCTGGGCACGCGCACGCCCGGCGGTCCGACGTACGACCTCCACCAGGGCAACCTGCGCGTCGACGAGGGTGCGACCCCCATCGCGGCGCGGGTGCTCGCCGAGGCGGCGGTGACCGCGCTCTCAGCCGCGGACTGAGGGCGAGACCAGGGCCTCGTCGCAGCGCCTCAGCGCGACGCCGAAGGTGAAGGTGCTCCCCTCCCCGGGCACGGCGGCCACCTCGAGCTCACCGCCCATCAGGTCGACCAGCTCACGGCAGATCGCGAGCCCGAGGCCGCTGCCCTGGCGGTCGCCCGACGTGTGGGGGTCGGCCTGCATGAACGGCTCGAAGATGGTGTCGAGGTGCTGCTCGGCGATCCCGATCCCGGTGTCGCTGACCGTGAACTCGACCCAGGTGTGCTCGTCGTTGTCGTCGCCGGGCGGGGGACCGGCGGCGCTCACGCTCAGGCCGACCGTGCCGTGCTCGGTGAACTTGATCGCGTTCTGCACCAGGTTGGTCACCACCTGCACGATCCTGCGTCCGTCGCCGACCGCCGCTGCCGGCACCGCGTCGTCGACGTCGACGGTGAACGTGATGTCGCGACCTGCGGCGGAGGCGATGGCCCAGTCCGCGATGTCCTCGATGGCCGTGCGGACCTCGAACGGGCCGAGGTGCAGGACCGCCTGGTGCGCCTCGAGCCCGGAGTACTCCAGGATGTCGTGGACCAGCTGCATCAGCCGCAGGCTGGAGCGGTGCACGATTTTCGCGTAGTGCGCGGGCTCGGGATCCAGCTCGGAGTCCATCAGCAGCTCGGTGGCCCCGACCAGCGCGGACAGGGGCGTGCGGACCTCGTGGCTCACGGTCGCCAGGAACAAAGTCTTCGCGACGTTGGCCGCCTCGAGCTCACGCACCAGCCGGTTGGCCTCGGTGACGTCCTCGGTGACCCCGTGCACGCCGACGACCGCGCCGTCGACGATGACCGGGATCGCCGTGCACCGGATGTCGATGACCTCGCCGTCGGCGCGCAGGACACACGCGTCGACGAGCTGCGGCTCGCCCGCCAACGCCCGCTCGAACCCTTCCTGGATGGCGGGGAGGGTGTCGGGGTGGATGATCTGCGCGAAGTGCGTGCCCCGCATCTGCTCCAGGGTCAGTCCCGTCATCTCGAGCGCTCGGCCGTTGGCGTCGGTGAAGTAGCCGTTGCAGTCGATCGAGTACGCCGCGAGCGGGTGGTGGGTGAACATCGAGGAGTAGCGCTCGCTGCTCTCGGCGAGAGCGGCACGGTCGAGATGTCCAGCATCCATCAGAACCTCCGAGTGTTCTTTGCCATGGCGACCATGCAACACCACCAGGTCGAGGCTCACTGCTTCCGGTACGGCACCCCGTCTGCCGCGGGCGGCCGGGACCGGCCCACGAGGCCCGCCACCGCGAAGATGGTGACGACGTAGGGGAGCATCAACATGAACTGGCTCGGCACGGGGGAGCCGATCGCGGAGAGCACACCCTGCAGGTTGGACGCGAAGCCGAAGAGCAGTGCGGCGAGGGTGGCGCGGATCGGGTCCCACTTGCCGAAGATGACCGCGGCCAGGGCGATGAAGCCCGCGCCACCCGTCATCTCGCGGTTGAAGCCGGCGACCGAGACGAGGCTGAAGTAGGCGCCGCCCATGCCCGCGATGGCACCAGCGAGCAGGATCGTGCGGTAGCGGGTGCGGTTGACCTTGATGCCGACGGTGTCGGCGGCCGTGGGGTGCTCACCGACCGCGCGGACCCGGAGGCCCCAGCGGGTGCGGTAGAGGGCGAAGGCCACCAGCGCGACGACCGCGTAGAGCACGTAGACGAGCGGCGTCTGGCGGAACAGGATCGGACCGATCAGCGGGATCTCGCCCAGCACCGGGATCGGGATCGCGCGGAACCGGTCGGGTGAGTTCAGCGTCTCGGCGTTGGGGGTCAGCACCTGGCGGAACAGGAAGTTCGTCAGGCCGACCACCAGCACGTTGAGCACGACGCCGACGATGACCTGGTCGACGTAGTAGGTGATCGCGAAGAGCCCCAGGATCAGCGCGATCAGCGCGCCGGCCACCATCGCGGCGACCAGGCCCGCCCACGGCGAGCCCGTGAGCGAGGCGGTGATCGCGGCCGCGAACGCGCCGAAGAGCAGCTGGCCCTCGATGGCGATGTTGACGACGCCGGCACGCTCGCCGAGCACGCCGCCGAGCGCCCCGAAGACGAGCGGGATGGCGAGCGCCACCGCACCGGCGAAGAGGCTGACCACGCGGATCCGGCCGTCGGCGGCCGCCCAGCTCAGGAAGCCGGTCATCCAGGCGACGGCGAAGGCGATCGGGAGCCAGATCGGCTGGTGGGCGTGGGCGAGCATGCGGCGTACGCCCTCGCCGGTGAGCGCTGCGCAGATGAGCACCATCAGCCAGGCGGTGAGGGACGAGGGCACCGTGATGTCGGGCAGGGTCACGAAGTCCGTCTCGGCTGCCAGCCGGAACGTCGTGTCACCGGAGTGTCCCGACAGCAGCAGCGTCAGGGCGAGGACGACCGTCACGACACCCAGGATGATCGGCAGCTTCCTGGCCCCACCTGCCTTGGTGGGCGCGACGACCGCGTCGGGCGCCAGGCCGCCGCTCTCGGGGGTGGACGGCTGGGTCACGGTGCTCACTTGGCCTCCTGGGCGGGGAGCCGGAAGATGGCGCGCACCAGGGGCGGCGCGGCGAGGAAGAGGACGATCAGCGACTGGACCACCAGCACCAGGTCGACCGAGATGCTCTCGGAGGTCTGCATGGTGAAGCCACCGGCCTTGAGGGCGCCGAACAGGAGCCCGGCGGCCAGGATCCCCAGCGGGCGGGACCGGCCGAGCAGTGCCACGGTGATGGCGTCGAAGCCGATCGAGGCGTCGAGGTCGAGCGACACCCCGCTGGTCACGGTGCCGAGCACCTGGTTGACCCCGGCGAGGCCGAGCAGCGAACCGGCGATCATCATCACGACCGTGTAGGTCCGTCCGACGTTGATGCCGGAGGCGCGGGCAGCGTGGGGGTTCTCGCCGACGGCGCGGATCCGGTAGCCGAGGGTGGAGCGGTTGAGGAGCCACCACGCGACGCCGACCGCCACGAGCGCGAGCACGAAGCCGAGGTGCAGGTTGAACTGGTCGCCCAGGACCTTGGGCAGGACCGCCGTCTCCTTCATGGGCAGCGACTTGGGGTTGGCCGAGCCCGGCGTCTTGAGGAGGGAGTCCTTGGTGAGGGCGTAGAACAGCAGGTAGTAGCCGACGTAGTTGAGCATGATCGTGACGATCACCTCGTGGGCGCCGGTGCGGGCCTTGAGCAGGCCGGCGAGGCCGCCCCACAGCGCGCCGACCGCCATGCCGACCAGGATCGCGAGCGGCAGGTGGATGATCATCGGGAGGTCGAGCTTGAAGCCCACCCAGCCCGCCGCTCCACCGGCCATCAGCATCTGGCCGCGGCCACCGATGTTGAACAACGCCGCCCGGAAGGCGAGGCCGACGCCGAGACCACCCAGGATCAGGGGGCCCGCGAACTTCAGCGTCTCCGTCAGCGGACGCCACTGCTGGGCGGGCTCCGAGAGGTTGTAGTTGAAGATCGCGCCGCGGAACATCGCGCTGTAGGCACCGGAGATGGCGTCCCAGAGGGCGGTGAAGAAGTCGGACGGTCGCGCTCCGATGTAGCTGATGGTCTCGCGCACGCCGTCGTCGGTGGCGGCGATCATCACCGAGCCGACGAAGACGGCGAGGAGCACGGCGAGCACGCCGGCCAGCGCGTCTCCCGAGGCGATCTCGCGCAGGAGGGAGCGGGACCGCGCGTCCGCGTGGGCGGAGTCGTGCGTCGTGGCGACGTCGGACGCCTCGGCCTCGGGCGTCTCGCGGGGCTCGGTGGCCACCGGCTTGTCGTCGGGCTGGGGCTTGTCGGTGTCAGTCACGCCACCACGTCCTTCAGGTCCTGGGGGCGTTCGCCGGTCATCATGAGTCCGAGGGTCTCGCGCGGGGTGTCCGCCGGCACGACGCCGACGATCCTGCCGCGGTAGAGCACCATGATCCGGTCGGCGAGGGCGACCACCTCGTCGAGCTCGGTGGACACCACGAGCACCGGGATGCCGCTGTCGCGGGTCGCGACGATCTGCTTGTGGATGAACTCGATGGAGCCGACGTCCACGCCGCGGGTGGGCTGCGCGGCGACCAGGAGGCGCAGGTCGCGCGAGAGCTCGCGGGCCACGACGACCTTCTGCTGGTTGCCGCCGGAGAGGTTGCTGGCCAGCGAGTCGATGTCGCGGGCGCGGACGTCGTACTCCTTGAGCTTCTTCTGCGCGAAGTCGCGCAGCGCGCCGAGGCGGAGGCTGCCGTTCTTGACGAACGGGGACTTGAAGCTGCGGTTGAGCATGAGGTTCTCGGCGATGGTGAAGCCGGGCACCAGGCCGTCGACCTGGCGGTCCTCGGGGATGAACCCGACGCCGGCGTCGAGGATCTTGCGCGTCGACCTGCCCACGAGCTCGACGCCGTCGAGCGTGATCGAGCCGCGCACGTCGTCCTGGAGGCCGAGGAGGGCCTCGGTGAGCTCGGTCTGGCCGTTGCCCTGCACGCCGGCGACGGCGAGGACCTCACCGGCACGGATGGTGAAGCTGACGCCGTCGACCTGCAGGTGGCCGGCCGGGTCGACCACGCGGAGGTCCTTGACGACGAGCGCGTCACCGCCGAGCTTCGGCTCGTCCTTGTGGACCACGAGCTCGACGGGCCGTCCGACCATCATCGAGGCGAGCTCGGCGTTGCTGGCCTTGGGGTCGGCCTCGCCGACGACCTTGCCGAGGCGGATGACGGTGATCCGGTCGGCGACCGCGCGGACCTCGCGGAGCTTGTGGGTGATGAAGACGATGGCCTTCCCAGCCTCCTTGAGCTGACGCATGATCTCCATCAGCTCGTCGGTCTCCTGGGGCGTCAGGACCGCGGTCGGCTCGTCGAAGACGAGGAGCTCGGCGTCGCGCGAGAGGGCCTTGATGATCTCCACCCGCTGCTGGACGCCCACGGGAAGGTCCTCGACGAGCGCGTCGGGCTTCACGTGGAAGCCGAAGCGCTCGGAGATCTCGGTGACGCGCGCGCTGGCGGCGTCGAGGTCGAGCGTGCCCGCGAACCCGGTGGACTCGTTGCCGAGCATCACGTTCTCCGCGACGGTGAAGACCGGGATGAGCATGAAGTGCTGGTGGACCATGCCGATGCCGGCCGCCATCGCGTCACCGGGCCCGGTGAAGTGCTGCACGGTGCCGTCGAGCTCGATCTCACCCTCGTCGGCCTTGTAGAGGCCGTAGAGCACGTTCATCAGGGTCGACTTGCCGGCACCGTTCTCGCCGAGGAGACAGTGGATCTCCCCGGGCTCCACGGTGAGGGAGATCGAGTCGTTGGCCACCACGCTTCCGAAGCGTTTGGTGATGCCTCGCAGGACGAGTCTCATGGGATCGCATCCTAGGGGTCGGGACAGCCGGGCGGTCAGGCCCGGGGTCTGGTACGGACCGGTCGCGGGGCGAGGGCGACCGGCACACAAGAGGGAGGCCGACGAACCCGTCGGCCTCCCTCCGTGGTGGAGCGTGCTGGCGATCAGCCCAGGTAGGAGTCCACCTTGATCGAGCCGTCGATGATGCCGGCCTTGATCTCGTCGAGCTCGCCCTGCAGGTCGGGGTTGACCTTGCTCTCGAAGTTGTGGAACGGCGCGATGCCGACCCCGTCGTTCTCGAGCGTGCCGATGTAGGGAGCGAAGTCGAACTCGTCGTTGCCCGCGGCCATGACGGCCTCGTAGGTCGAGACCTTCATGTTCTTCAGGATCGACGTCAGGACGTAGTCCTGGGTGGACGGGTCGGTCTCGTAGAGGTCCGCGTCGACACCGAGCATCGCGATGTCCTTGCCGGAGTCCTCGATCGCGGTGATCGCGCCCTGGTAGATCGGGCCACCGACGGGGAGGATCACGTCGACGTCCTGGTCGAGGATCTGCTTGGCGGTGCTGGTCGCGGCCTCGTTGGCCTCGAAGCCACCGGTGAAGGAACCGTTCTTGCCGTCCCAGCCGACGACCTCGACGTCCTTCTTCTTCTCCTTGGCGTAGTACTCCGCGCCCTGCTTGAAGCCGTCCATGAAGATCGTGACGGTCGGGAAGGGCATGCCGCCGTAGGTGCCGACCTTGCCGGTCTTGGTGTAGTCGGCAGCGGCGTAGCCGGCGAGGAACGCGGCCTCGGCAGTGTTGTAGAGGAGCGGCTTGATGTTCTCGACGTCAGCCTTGCCGTCGAACGTCGCGCCGTCGTCGCCACCGTCGGCGGAGTCGTCGATGAGGACGTACTCGATGTCGGGGTTGGCCTTGGCCGACTCCTTGGTGGCCGAGGCCAGGGCGAAGCCGACGGTCACGATGACGTCACAGCCCTCGCCGACGAGGCTCTCCAGGTTGGGGCCGAAGTCGTTCTCGCTGTTGGACTCGACGGCCTTCAGCTCCACGCCCAGCTCGTCGGCGGCCTGCGTGGCGCCCTCGAAGCCGAGCTGGTTGAACGACTTGTCGTCGAAACCGCCGGCGTCGGAGACGATGCAGGGGAGGAAGTCGCTCGCAGCCTCGCCGCCGCTCCCGCCCGTGTTGGTGTCATCCTCGGGCGCGTCTCCGCACGCAGCCAGGGTCGCGGCAGCCAGCAGCGCCACGAGGCCGCTCGAGACGACCTTCCTCGACTTCTTCACAAATGCCTCCAAGTTCGTGCACCCCGGGGTTGGGGTCAGCGTTCGGGCAGCATGATGCCCCCCGATGAGGCGCCCGTCACCCGGAACCGAACTTCCGAGACGTGTTTGAGACCTAAAATCTCGCGGGCGTCTTTCGGCGGAACCTGCCAAAGACCGTGGCGTCTGCGCATGCGTCATAGTTGCCGCGTGGAGCAGAAGGACTGGGACGAGCTCAAGTCGGCCGCCGTCGAGGTGATGGGGCACGCCTATGCGCCCTACTCCAAGTACAAGGTGGGGGCTGCGGCGCTCGTCGACGACGGTCGCACCGTGGTCGGCTGCAACGTGGAGAACGCGGCGTACGGCGTCGTGCTGTGCGCCGAGTGCGGTGTCGTCTCCGACCTGCACGCCACGGGAGGCGGCCGGCTGACCCACTTCGTGTGCGTCAACGGCGAGGGCGACGTCATCATGCCGTGCGGCCGCTGCCGCCAGCTGCTGTTCGAGCACGGGGGTCGCGACCTGTTGCTGTGGACCGTCTCGGGGGTCAGGCCCATGTCCGAGGTGCTGCCCGACGCCTTCGGACCCGACGACCTGGCCACGATCGCCCCGACGGCCGCCACGGCCACCACCCCCACGACGGACGGAACCCCCTGATGCCCGCACACGACGCCGTCGAGGTGATCCTCGCCAAGCGCGACAAGCACGAGCTCAGCGACAGCCAGATCGACTGGGTGATCGACGCCTACACCCGCGGCGAGGTCGCCGACGAGCAGATGTCGGCCCTCGCGATGGCGATCCTGCTCAACGGCATGAACCGCACGGAGATCGCCCGCTGGACCGCTGCGATGATCGCGTCGGGGGAGCGGATGGACTTCTCCACCCTGTCGCGTCCCACCGCCGACAAGCACTCCACCGGCGGCGTCGGCGACAAGATCACGCTGCCGCTCGCCCCGCTGGTCGCGGCATGCGGCGTCGCGGTGCCCCAGCTGTCGGGCCGCGGCCTCGGCCACACCGGCGGCACCCTCGACAAGCTCGAGTCCATCCCCGGCTGGCGCGCGGCGCTCAGCAACGAGGAGATGTTCGCCATCCTCGAGGACGTCGGCGCGGTCGTCTGCGCCGCCGGCGACGGCCTGGCGCCGGCCGACAAGAAGCTCTACGCCCTGCGCGACGTCACCGGCACGGTCGAGGCGATCCCGCTCATCGCAAGCTCGATCATGAGCAAGAAGATCGCCGAGGGCACCGGCGCGCTGGTGCTCGACGTCAAGGTCGGCAGCGGCGCGTTCATGAAGGACCTCGCCACCGCCCGCGAGCTGGCCGAGACGATGGTCGCCCTAGGCACCGACGCGGGTGTGCACACCGTCGCCCTGCTCACCGACATGGCGACGCCGCTCGGCCTCACGGCCGGCAACGCCGTGGAGGTCCAGGAGTCGATCGACGTGCTCGCCGGCGGCGGCCCCGCCGACGTGGTCGAGCTGACCCTCGCGCTGGCCCGCGAGATGCTCGCCGGTGCGGGTCGCGACGACGTCGACCCCGCCGACAAGCTGGCCGACGGGTCCGCGATGGACGCGTGGAAGGCGATGATCCGCGCCCAGGGCGGCGACCCGGACGCCGACCTGCCGGTGGCGAAGGAGTCGCACGTGGTCGAGGCGCCCGCGAGCGGCACGCTCACCCGCCTCGACGCGATGGCGGTGGGCCTGGCGGCCTGGCGCCTCGGGGCCGGCCGCGCGCGCAAGGAGGACCCGGTCCAGGCCGGTGCCGGCGTGGTCTGGCACGCCCGGCCGGGCGACGAGGTCACCCAGGGACAGCCGCTCTTCACCCTGCTCACCGACGAGCCCGAGCGCTTCGACCGGGCCCTGGCCTCCCTCGACGGAGGGTTCGACATCGGTGACGGCGCGTCCTTCACGCGCGGCGACATCGTGCTCGACCGGATCAGCTGAGTCCCCAACTCTGGGGGTTCGGAGCGCGATCGCGCGGCGGGCCCCTCCGGTCGTCCTAGCCTTCTCGGTGCCGCGAGGGTTCGGATCATCCCGGGGGTGCCATGGACGCAGGGGACGAGAGCGATGGTGGCCGCACGTCAGGGTTGCTGCTGCCGATCGCGCTGACCCTCCTGCTCGCCGTGGGCCTGGCCATCGGCGGCGCCGTGACCTACCTGCTCGTGGCCGAGCCGGGCGGCACCGCGAGCTCCGACGGCTGCGACCGCCTCCGGTCGGTGGACATCACGGTCGCACCGGAGCTGTACGACGTCGTGGAGGCGGCCGTCGACGACTTCGCGCCGAGGTGCACCCGCGTCAACCCGGACGAGCGCTCCGGCGGCGACGTCGCCCGCGGGGTGGGCACGGGCGGGGCCCTGCCGGACCTCTGGATCCCGGAGTCGCGCTTCTGGCTGGGCCGTGCCTGGCTCGGCGGCCGCTCCCGCGTGCGGGTGCTCGCCCCGAGCGTCGCGCGCACCCCGCTGCTGCTGGTCGGGGGACCCCGCGCCCGACGATTCCCGACCTGGGGCGACGCGGAGGTCTCCGGCCTCGTGTCCGTCCCGGACCCGATGGTCTCCACCGTGGGTGCGCTGGCCGTGATGGCCCCGCGGTCCGAGGCCCGCGCGGCGCGTCGTACGGCAGCGGAGGCCGGGCAGATGGTCGTGCCCTTCGCGCAGAGGTACGGCGCGCGACGCTCGCGCGGCGCGGACCAGGAGGTGTGGCCGACCATGTTCCGGCAGCTCTCGCCCCGGCTCGTGGTGACCACCGAGCAGGAGCTCGGGACGGTGGAGGGCGGGCAGCGGCTGCGTGACCTCACGCCGCCCGTCGGGGCCCCCGTCCTGGACTTCCCCCTCGCGGCGCGCAACGACGCGGCTCCGGGGACGCGCGAGGTCGCGCTGCGGCTCCTCGACTACCTGGAGAGCGCGGACGGGACCGCAGCACTGGTCGAGCACGGGCTGCGGCGCCCCCACGGGCGTGCGCCCGAGGGGGCCCGCTCCGACGTGTCGACCTACCTGCCCACGCCGCCCGCCCGGGCGGTCGCGACCGCGGTGCGGTCCTGGCAGACACTCGCGATCCCGTCGGCGATCCTGGCCGTCGTCGACGCCTCGGGGTCGATGGACTTCGACGCCGGCACCGGGACGCGGATGGACCTCCTGGCAGACGCGGCGGGCATCGGCCTCTCGTTCCTCCCCGACCACGCCCGCGTCGGGCTGTGGGTGTTCTCGATCGACCAGGGAGGGCCGGGGCAGGACTGGCGCGTCCTCGAGCCGATCCGGCGCCTGGACGACCTGCGCTTCGGGCGCACCCAGCGCTACGCGCTGCGCAGGTGGGCGACCCGGCTGCCGAGCCTGACCAACGGGGGCACGGGCCTGTACGACACCGCCCTGGCGGCCTACCGGGAGGCCGTGCGCAGGTACCGCCCGAACTACTCCAACGCCGTGGTGCTCATGACCGACGGCCAGAACGAGGACCCCGGCTCGATCGGGCTGGAGCAGCTGCTGTCACGCCTGCGCGAGCTGCGCGACCCCGACCGGCCGGTGCGGATCGTGGGCATCGCGATCAGCGGCGACGCCGACCTGTCCGCCCTCCAGCGGATGGCGACCGCCACCGGCGGGGACGCCTACCTGGCGGCCCAGCCGGAGGACATCCTCGGCGTGTTCGCCCAGGCCGTGCTCTCCCGCTGAGGCGGCCGGCCCTCAGGCGAGGAGCAGCACGACGTGCTGGGCCACGCAGGCCGGCTTGTCGCGACCCTCGATCTCGACCGTGTGCTCCACGACCAGCTGCTTGCCCGCGGGCAGGTCGCGGACCTCGCCGAAGCGCACGTGCGAGCGCAGGCGGCTGTCGACGGGGACGGGGCTCGGGAAGCGGACCTTCTCCAGGCCGTAGTTGAGCCGCGCCCCCGGCGTCTCGAGGCGGAACACCTGCGAGGCGAAGTGCGGGAGCAGGCTCAGGGTCAGGAAGCCGTGGGCGATGGTGGTGCCGAAGGGCCCGGCGCCGGCCGCCTCGACGTCCACGTGGATCCACTGGTGGTCCAAGGTGGCGTCGGCGAAGGCGTCGATGCGGGCCTGGTCGACCTCGAGCCAGTCGCTGGTGCCGATCTCGGAGCCGGCGGCGCCGGCGACGTCCTCGAGCGTGGTGAAGGTGCGCATGGCCCAACCCTAGGGCCGTGCCTGCCGGGGGCTGGTTGGATGGCCCCGTGAGCGACGTGACCCCCACCCCGAGGACGACCCCGACCCGCGAGCAGGTGCGGGCAGCCCCCAAGGTGCTGCTGCACGACCACCTCGACGGCGGGCTGCGCCCGCAGACGATCGTCGAGCTGGCCGCGGAGATCGGCCACGAGCTCCCCGCCGACGACGCCGAGTCGCTGGGTCTCTGGTTCACCGAGGCCGCGGACTCCGGTTCGCTCGTGCGCTACCTCGAGACCTTCGACCACACCGTGGCCGTCATGCAGCACGGCCCCGCGATCGCCCGCGTCGCCCGGGAGTGCGTCGAGGACCTCGCTGCGGACGGCGTCGTCTACGCCGAGGTGCGCTACGCCCCCGAGCAGCACGTCACCGGCGGGATGACGCTCGACGAGGTGGTCGCGGCGGTGCAGGAGGGCTTCGACGCGGGAATGGCCGCCAGCGGCGGCAGGATCGTCGTACGCCAGCTGCTGACCGCGATGCGCCACCAGGCCCGGTCGATGGAGATCGCCGAGCTCGCCATCAGCTGGCGCGACCGCGGGGTCGCCGGCTTCGACATCGCGGGCGCGGAGGCGGGCTTCCCGCCCACCCGCCACCTCGACGCGTTCGAGTACCTCCAGCGGGAGAACGCCCACTTCACGATCCACGCGGGCGAGGCCTTCGGGCTGCCGTCGATCTGGCAGGCGATCCAGTGGTGCGGCGCCGACCGCCTCGGCCACGGCGTACGCATCATCGACGACATCACCGTCGCCGAGGACGGCTCCGTCGAGCTCGGGCGCCTGGCGGCGTACGTCCGAGACAAGCGGATCCCGCTCGAGATGTGCCCCAGCTCCAACATCCAGACCGGTGCGGCGGAGTCCTTCGCCGAGCACCCCATCGGGCTGCTGACCAGGCTCCGCTTCCGGGTGACGGTCAACACCGACAACCGGTTGATGAGCGGCACGTCGATGACGCAGGAGATGCACGGGCTGGTGGAGGCGTTCGGCTACACGCTCGAGGACCTGCGCTGGTTCACCATCAACGCGATGAAGTCGGCGTTCCTGCCCTTCGACGAGCGGCTCGCGATCATCGACCGGGTGATCAAGCCGGGCTACGCCGAGATGATGCGGGGCTGACGACCAGCCACGGACGGTTCCAGCCGGCCAGCCGCAGGTCGTCGTGGTCCCACCGGTCCCGGGTGACCGCGATCGTGCGACCCGAGGACGGCTCGTAGGTGCGGGCGCGGTCGTGCTCGACGCCCGTCACGAGGACGACGTGGCGGGGCAGGAACTGATCGCCCACGAAGACCGCCGCCGGCCGCTGCGGCGTGGCGTCGCGCAGGTGCGGCCACACGCGACGGTCCAGGCGCACCGCGTGGACGCGGTAGGGCACCCCGGTGAGCAGCCGGAGCTCCCGCGCGACCGCCCACGGCGGCGTGCCGAGCGCGCGCGGCCACGGGACCTGCCAGCCGCCGGCGGTGTCCGACAGGGACGTGAGCCTGCGGTGCAGGGTGCTCGCCTCGTGGGCGAAGCTCGCCTGGTCGGCCACGAGCCCGGCGTAGCGCGGCCGCACCAGGCGCCGCGCCATGACGAGCGAGGCGGCGCCGCAGGAGCGCCGGTCCGGCTGCTGGAGCCTCACGGGGAGCCGGCCGCGCGGGAGTGCTGCCCCGTCAGCTCGGCGTACGCCTGGTCGCCGGTCGCCCGGCGGCACCCCTGGCGCAGGGCGTGGGCCACGACTCGCTGCTGGTCGCGCATGAGGGCGAACCCGCGCAGCAGCAGCACCATCGGCGGCTTGCGGTGCTCGCGGAGGTCGCGCGTGAGCCGCCGCCAGAACGTGACGAGCGGGTGCTGGGTGATGCAGTAGGCGGCGGCCAGCATCCCTTCCTCGCGGCACGCGGCCACGACCTCCGGGGCGAAGATCCCCTCGGCGACGAACCGGTCGCTGCCGCCGAGGTGGACGGTGCGCAGACCCCTGCGACCGTTGTCGGCGATCTCGTAGATCGGGACCTCGCTGAGGCCGGTGGCGCACAGCTCGCGCAACGCCGCGAGCGCGTCCTCCTGGTGCCAGGACTCGGGGTGGTCCCAGTCGACGAGCCCGGAGTTGGGGCCGTGGGAGATGCGGGGGAGGGACGGGTCGTCGCCGTCCTTGTAGAAGTCGTCGAGCCGCAGGACCGGGAACCCGAGCCGCTCGGCCAACCGGGACTTCCCGGCTCCGCTCGGGCCGGCCAGGACGACCACCTGGGCTGTGCTCATCGTCACGAACTCGTTACCTCGCTCATTTGCTCGTTCGGCCACGCCGGTGACGGACCGAGACTAGTCTCGCCCAGACCCCCTGTTTGACGTTCTTGGAGGACCCCCCATGAGTCTCGACGACTCGACCGCGCCCGAAAGCGCGGACACGTCCGCGAGCCCCGAGAGGCGCTCCGCCCTCGCCGGCAAGGTGCCGCTGCTGGTAGGACTCGCCCTCCTCCTCGTGGTCGGCCTGATCGCCTTCCTCGTGCTCGGTGGCGACGACGACTCCGAGGCCGCGGACTGCGTCTCGGAGCAGGTCACCCTGACCACGGCGCCCGTCATGGAGGACCTCGTCAAGGAGGCCGTCAAGGACGTCAACGCCGACGAGCCGTGCATCGACATCCAGGTCACGCCCGGCACCGTGAAGGACGTCGTGGCGCTGCTGAGCGACCCCAACGCCGAGCTCCCGGAGATCTGGATCCCCGACAGCCCGACCTGGAAGGGCCAGCTCACGGCCGCCGGGTGGACCGGCACGCCGATCGCCGACGTGCTTGCGCAGACGCCCGTCGGGCTGATCGGCGGCCCCGCCGCCAAGGCCCCCGCCTCGTGGGCAGCCGTCCTCGACGGTGGCAGCCTGGCGATGGCCGACCCGAGCGCCGAGGGCGCCTCCGCCCTGGCCCTCCTGGCGCCCTACGCCGAGATGAAGAAGACCGGCGAGACCGCCGAGTCCATCGAGAAGAAGACCGTGCCGGTCGCCCAGACCTACGGCGAGCGCGCCGTCGCCGGCAGCGCCAACGAGACCGACCTCTCCACGATCTCGGCCAGCAGCACCCAGCTGGTGCCCGCCACCGAGAAGGCGTACCTCCTGGCGCGTCGCAGCAACGACCAGCTCAACCTGGTGGCGCCGCGTACCGGCGTGCCGATGCTGCAGTACCCGCTCATCGACGTGAACCGCGGCAGCAAGGACATCCTGGCCTCCGGCGGCGACCTCTCCGCCCGTGTCGGTCGCGCGCTCACCCGCTGGTTCACCTCCAGCGCGGGCGCGGAGGCCATCGCGGCCGCTGAGCTGCGCGGCCCCGACGGCGCCCCGCTGCCCAACGACATCGGCCTCGGTGATGCGCAGGTCCTCGACACGGTGCCGCAGAAGACCACCGACGACACCCTGCGCCAGTGGCGCGTGCTGTCGGTGCCCTCGAGCATCCTCGCCGTCGTCGACCTCTCCGGCTCGATGAAGACCGCCATCGGCGACACCACCCGCATCCAGCTCGCGGTCACCGCCTCGCAGGTGGCGCTCGACGCGTTCCCGTCGCAGGCCCGGATCGGCATCTGGGGCTTCTCCAAGAACCGCGGCGACGACGGCACCTCGTGGGCGGAGTACGCCACCCTCGACCGTCTCGACGCCCCCGCGGGCGACGCCGGCACCCACGGCGACGTCGTACGAGCCGAGGCCGCCAAGCTGCCCGGACGGGTGCGCGGTGGCACCGGCGTCATGGACACGACGCTCGCGGCCTACAAGTACGCCCAGCAGCACTGGGACCCGGCGTGGTTCAACTCGGTCGTGATCATGACCGACGGCGCCAGCGACGACTCGAGCTCGCTGTCCCTGGAGTCGCTGGTCAACCAGCTCAAGTCGCTCCGCGACCCGGCCAAGCCGGTCAAGGTGATCATCATCGGCATCTCGCAGGACGCCGACACCGGTGAGCTCGACCAGATCGCTGCGGCGACGGGCGGCCAGAACTACCTGGTGAACAACCCCAACGAGATCCTCGGCGTGCTGGCCTCGGCCCTGCTCAACCGCTGATCGGGCTCTCCTCGCGCCGCAGGGCTGAACTTCCACTCGCACGAGTGGAAGTTCAGCCTTGTTCGGCATGCTCCACGCTGAGCGACCGATGAAGATCCACTCGCTCGAGTGGAAGTGCATCTCACGGACGTGGGCTCTGGTGGTGCGACGAAGGCCCCCGGAGATCCTCCGGGGGCCTTCGTCGTGTCTGTGGGCTTGCGGGGCTCAGACGCCGATCGGGTGCCAGACCGTCTTGGTCTCGAGGAACCGCGTCATGCGGTCCAGGCCGGGCTCGACCAGCCAGTCGGTGTCGGGGGCGGGGCGGCGTACGCGCTTGAGGTTGTCGGCCGCGGCCACCTCGAGCTCGACGGCCAGCTCCTCGTCGGCGACCCCGGTCAGGTCGATGCCGTTGACGTCCATGTGCGAGGCCAGCCACGGGGCGATCTCGGCCTGCGAGCCGGTGAGGATGTTGACGACGCCGCCGGGCAGGTCGCTGGTCGCCATGACCTCGCCCAGCGTGATCGCCGGCAGCGGGTGCTCCTCGCTCGCGATCACCACGACCGTGTTGCCGGTGATGATGAGTGGGGCCACGACGCTGACCAGGCCGAGCAGGGGGCCGCGCGGCGCGACGACGGCGATGACGCCGCTCGGCTCCGGCGTGGAGAGGTTGAAGTACGGCCCGGCGACCGGGTTCGCGTTGCCGACGACCTGGGTGATCTTGTCGGCCCAGCCGGCGTACCAGACGAGGCGGTCGACCGCGGCGTCGACGTAGGTGCGCGCCTTGGCGGGGGAGACCCCCTCGGAGGCGCGCAGCTCTGCCTCGAACTGCTCGCGACGGCCCTCGAGCACCTCGGCGATGCGGTAGACGACCTGGGCCCGGTTGTAGGCCGTCCTGCCCGACCAGCCACCGAAGGCGGCACGGGCGGCCACGACGGCGTCGCGGGCGTCCTTGCGGGAGGCCTGCGCGGCGTTGGCGAGCAGGCGGCCCTTGGCGTCGTTGACGATGTAGGAGCGGCCCGACTCCGAGCGCGGGAACTGCCCGCCGATGTAGAGCTTGTACGTCTTGCGCACGTCGATGCGGGACATCAGATGTCTGCTCCCTTGAGGTAGGCCTCGAGCCCGTGGCGGCCGCCCTCGCGGCCGTAACCGGACTCCTTGTAGCCGCCGAACGGCGAGGTCGGGTCGAACTTGTTGAACGTGTTGGCCCAGACCACGCCCGCGCGGAGGCGGTTGGCCATGGACAGGATGCGCGAGCCCTTGTCGGTCCACACGCCGGCCGAGAGGCCGAACGGGGTGTTGTTGGCCTTCTCGATGGCCTCGGAGGGCGTGCGGAAGGTCAGCACGGACAGGACCGGGCCGAAGATCTCCTCGCGGGCGATGCGGTGGGCCTGCGAGACACCGGTGAACAGCGTGGGCGGGAACCAGAAGCCCTTCGTGGGCAGGTCGCAGGCGACCTCCCAGCGCTCGGCGCCCTCGGCGTCGCCGACCTCGGACAGCTCGCGGATCCGCATGAGCTGCTCGCCGGAGTTGATGGCGCCGATGTCGGTGTTCTTGTCGAGCGGGTCGCCCATGCGCAGCGTCGACATGCGGCGCTTGAGGCGCTCGAGCAGCTCGTCGGCGACCGACTCCTGCACCAGCAGGCGGGAGCCGGCACAGCAGACGTGGCCCTGGTTGAAGAAGATCCCGTCGACGATGCCCTCGACGGCCTGGTCGATCGGCGCGTCGTCGAAGACGATGTTGGCGGCCTTGCCGCCGAGCTCGAGGGTGACCTTCTTGTCGGTGCCGGCGACCGCGCGGGCGATGGCCTTGCCGACCTCGGTGGAGCCGGTGAAGGCGACCTTGTCGACGTCGGGGTGCGACACGATCGCGCGACCTGTCTCGCCGGCGCCGGTGACGATGTTGACGACGCCGGGCGGGAGGTCGGCCTGCTGGCAGATCTCCGCGAACAGCAGCGCGGTCAGCGGGGTGGTCTCGGCGGGCTTCAGCACCACGGTGTTGCCGCACGCCAGCGCCGGCGCGATCTTCCACGCCAGCATGAGCAGCGGGAAGTTCCACGGGATGACCTGGCCGGCCACGCCGAGCGGGGTCGAGCCGTAGCCGGAGTGCTCCAGCTTGTCGGCCCAGCCGGCGTAGTAGAAGAAGTGCGCCGCGACGACCGGGATGTCGACGTCGCGCGACTCCTTGATCGGCTTGCCGTTGTCGATCGACTCCAGCACGGCGAGCTCGCGGCCGCGCTCCTGGATGATCCGGGCGATGCGGTAGAGGTACTTGGCGCGCTCGGCGCCGGACATCTTCGACCACACCCGGGTGTAGGCGCGTCGGGCGGCCTTGACCGCCTCGTCGACGTCGGCCTCGCTGGCCTCGGCGACCTCGGCGAGGACCTCCTCGGTGGCCGGGTTGATCGTCTTGAAGGCCGTGCCGGTGCCGTCGACGAACTCACCGTTGACGAACAGGCCGTAGGACGGCTTGATGTCGACGATGGCGCGCGACTCGGGTGCGGGGGCGTACTCGAAGGTCATGGTTGTTCGCCTCAGTCCAGCGTGAAGTAGTCGGGACCGGAGTAGCGACCGGTCGTCATCTTGGTGCGCTGCATCAACAGGTCGTTGAGCAAGGTGGAGGCGCCGAAGCGGAACCAGTCGGGGTCGAGCCAGTCGGGTCCGCAGATCTCGTTGACCATCACGAGGTACTTGATGGCGTCCTTGGTGGTCTTGATGCCACCGGCGGGCTTCACGCCGATCATCTGGCCGGTCTGGTCGCGGAAGTCGCGGACCGCCTCGAGCATGATCAGCGTGACGGGCAGGGTCGCCGCGGGCTGCACCTTGCCGGTGGACGTCTTGATGAAGTGGCCACCGGCCATCATCGCCAGCCAGCTGGCGCGACGGACGTTGTCGTAGGTCTGCAGCTCGCCGGTCTCGAAGATCACCTTGAGGTGGGCGTCCCCGCACGCCTCGCGGACCTGGGCGATCTCCTCGTAGACGTCGAGGTAGCGACCGGAGAGGAACGCGCCACGGTCGATGACCATGTCGATCTCGTCGGCGCCGGCCTCGACCGCGTCACGGGTGTCGGCGAGCTTGATGTCCATCGAGGCGCGACCGCTCGGGAACGCGGTGGCGACGGCCGCGACGTGGACGCCGCTGTCGCCGAGGGTCTGCTTGGCCGTGGCGACCATGTCGGGGTAGACGCAGACCGCGGCGGTGGCCGGGCAGGTCGGGTCGGCGGGGTCGGGGCGCATCGCCTTGGAGGCGAGCGCGCGGACCTTGCCGTGGGTGTCCTGGCCCTCCAGCGTGGTCAGGTCGACCATGCGGATGGCCAGGTCGATGGCGTAGGCCTTCGCGGTGGTCTTGATGGACCGGGTGCCGAGACCGGCGGCGCGGGCTTCGCACCCGACCTGGTCGACTCCGGGGAGGCCGTGGAGGAATCGGCGGAGCGAGGAGTCCGAGCGCACGATGTCGTCGAAGGCCCCGTGCGTCGTGGAGGAGCTCGCCGTTGAGCTGGCAGTGGGCGTCACCGACCCAGCATAGAGTTGGCGGCGAACAGCCCGACAATCCGCGGAGGGCCAATAGTTGCCCAACTGGACGAGGAGAACATGGCACGCCTGCAGGACGAGCACGACACCGTGGTGGAGCGGTTCCACGCCACCAGCGGCCGGGTCACCGGGTGGCTGGCCATCGCGCTCGCTGCGGTGGTGGTGCTGGCCGGACTGGCCTACCGAGACGAGGGTTTCCCGGCCTGGGTGACCGGCGCCGCGCTCCTCGGCGGGGTGGTGGCGTGGGCGGCGATGCTGCGGCCCTCGCTGTGGGTCACGGACGAGCACCTGGTGATGCGCAACCTCGCCGAGACCGTCCACATCCGGTTGGCGGCCGTGGAGGAGATGGCGCTGCGCCAGGTGCTGGCCGTGCGCGCCGACGACCGTCGCTGGGTCTCCACCGTCGTGGGGCGCCCGTGGCGCAAGGCGCTGAACACCCGCCGTGCCCAGGTGGGGAAGTCCGAGACGACCGAGGGCATGCCCTACGCCGACTACGTCGAGAACCGGATCTACGAGCTGGTCGACGCCGCCCGTTCCGCCGCGGGCGTGCGGGCCGGGTCGCCCGAGCAGCTGGCGCTGCCCGACGCCGTACGCCGTGAGCCGGCGCGGCTGACCCTCGCCCTCATGGCGCTGGCGGCGACCGTGCTCGTCGTGTCGTTCCTCGTCTGACCCGGCGCAGGCTCAGAGCCCGGCAGCGGTCCTCAGGTCACCCTTGATCGCGTCGAGCCGTCCGGCCGCGGAGATCCGGGCCGCGTCGACGTCGTCCTCGACCGGGATCACGACCTCGAGGTAGCACTTCACCTTGGGCTCGGTGCCGCTCGGGCGCACGATCACGCGGGCGCCCTCCGCGAGGGAGTAGCGCAGGCCGTCGGTGGGCGGCAGGTGCGCCGAGCCCTCGGACAGGTCCTCGACCTTCTCGACGGCCAGTCCACCGAGCGTCGTGGGCGGCGTGCCGCGCAGCCGCTCCATCGTGGCCGGGATGTCCGAGAGGTCGTCGAAGCGCACGGAGAGCTGGTCGGTCGCGTGCAGGCCGTGCTGGTGGGCGATGTCGTCGAGGATGTCGGTGAGCCCGCGGCCCTCGGCCTTCGCGGCGGCCGCCAGCTCGCAGACCAGGAGCAGGGCGGAGACGCCGTCCTTGTCCTTGACGTGCTCAGGGTCGCAGCAGTAGCCCAGCGCCTCCTCGTAGCCGAAGGCCAGACCGTCGACGCGGCCGATCCACTTGAAGCCGGTCAGCGTCTCCTCGTGCGGCTGGCCGGCGGCGGCGGCCATCTTGCCGAGCAGGCTGGAGGAGACGATCGAGTTGGCGTACGTCCCCTTCCGTCCGCGGGCGATCAGGTGGTGGGCGAGCAGCGCCCCGACCTCGTCGCCGCGCAGCATCCGCCAGCCGTGGGCGTCGGGGACCGCGACCGCGCACCGGTCGGCGTCGGGGTCGTTGGCCACGACCAGGTCGGCACGCGTCTCCGCGGCGAGGGCCATCGCGAGGTCCATGGCGCCCGGCTCCTCGGGGTTGGGGAAGGAGACGGTCGGGAAGTCGGGGTCGGGGTGCTCCTGCTGCTCCACCACGTGTGGTGCGTCGAACCCGGCGGTCTCCAGCACCTGCTGGACCGTCGTGCCTCCGACGCCGTGCAGCGGCGTGTAGACGACGCTGAGGTCGCGGGGCCCGTCCTCGGCGAGCCCGGCGACCGTGTCGAGGTAGCGGTCGACGATCTCCTCGCTGACGAGCGTGCCCGCACCGCCGCGCGGCAGGTCGGCGAGGGAACCGACGGCGGCGATCCGGTCGGCGATCTCGCTGTCGGCCGGCGGCACGATCTGGCTGCCGTCGCCGAGGTAGACCTTGTAGCCGTTGTCCTGCGGCGGGTTGTGGCTGGCGGTGACCATCACGCCGGCCGCGCACCCGAGCTCGCGGATCGCGAAGGCGAGCAGGGGGGTGGGCAGCGTCCGCGGCATCACCAGGGCCTTGAAGCCCGCTCCCGTCATGATCTCCGCGGTGTCGCGGGCGAAGACGTCGGAGTTGTGGCGCGCGTCGAAGCCGATCACCACGGAGCCGCCGCGGTGGCCGTTGTCGACGAGGTACGCCGCCAGGCCGGCCGCAGTCCGGGTGACGACGACGCGGTTCATCCGGTTGGGCCCGGCGCCGAGCGCGCCGCGCAGTCCTGCCGTACCGAACTCGAGCGTGCCGGCGAAGCGGTCGGCCAGGTCGGTCTCCTCGCCGCGCTCGGCGGCGGCGACGACGGCCTCGAGCTCGGTGCGGGTCTGCTCGTCGGGGTCCTCGGCGGCCCACGCGCGGGCCTGGTCGATGAGCGCGGTCAGTTCGGTCATGGCCGCACGCTATCCCTCCACGGCTCCGCCGGGGACGAGCGGTGCGTCATGGGATCTGCGGGTGCGGACCCGCAGATCCCATGACGGTGTCAGAGGGCGGTGGCAGGATCCCGGCATGATCGATCACCTGGGCATCAACTGCACCGACCTGCCGCGGGCAGCGGCGTTCTACGACCGTGTCCTGGGGGTGCTCGGGCACCGTCGCATCATGGACCTCGACGTCGCCATCGGCTACGGCACCGAGGCACCGGACTTCTGGATCAGCACCTTCGAGGGCGTCGGCCCCAACCGCGAGGTGCACGTCGCCTTCAGCGCCCCGGACGCCGCGACGGTGCGCGCGTGGCACGCGGAGGCGCTGGCAGCGGGCGCCGAGTCGCTGCACGAGCCCCGCCTGTGGCCGGAGTACCACCCCGGCTACTTCGGAGCGTTCGTCCGCGACACCGAGGGCAACAACATCGAGGCGGTCTGCCACACCGGCGACAGCTGACCTGCGATATCCGGAGGCGGCAACAAGCACGGCCCGACTACCGTGTGGCACGTGCCAGCCGTCGTCCTGTCCGTCAACGCCGGCGGGCTGGAGCAGGTCCCCGGCCTGCGCCGGCCCAGCGGCATCCGCAAGCGTCCGGTCGAGCGGATCGAGGTGCGCGACCCCGGCCCCAAGCGGGGTGGGCTCGGCAGCGGCGTGGTCGGTGACGAGATCGGGAGCCGCAAGCACCATGGCGGGGAGACCCAGGCCGTCTACGCCTTCGCACGCGAGGAGCTCGACCTGTGGGCCGGCCGGATCGGCCGCGAGCTCGGCGACGGCATGTTCGGGGAGAACCTCACCACCAGGGGGCTCGACGTCGACGCCGCCGAGGTCGGCGAGCAGTGGCGGGTCGGCGAGACGCTGCTCGAGGTCTGCGGTCCGCGGGTGCCGTGCGCGACCTTCGCCAAGCACATGGGCGAGCCGCGGTGGGTGCGCCGCTTCACCGAGCACGGCCGCACCGGTGCCTACCTCGCGGTGCGCGAGCCCGGGGTCATCGAGCCGGGCGACCCGATCGAGGTGGTGCACCGGCCGGGTCACGGGCTCACCGTCCCGTTGTTCTTCCGCGCGTGCATGGGCGACCGGGAGCTCGCCGAGGTGTTCCTGCGGGCCGAGGTCCTGCCGCGGGTCGAGCACGAGTGGCTGGCGTCGCTGCGATGACGCGGTTCCGCTTCGAGCGCGAGTGGCAGGTGGCCGCCGCACCGGCACGCGTGCGGGAGGTGCTGCTCGACCTCGAGCACTACCCCGAGTGGTGGCCGCAGGTGCGGGCCGTGGCCAAGATCGACGACGACACGGCCCGGGTGCTCTGCCGGTCGGTGCTGCCCTACACGCTCGACCTCGTGCTGCACGCGGAGGACCGCGGCCCCGACCTGTTGCGGACGGGCATCAGCGGCGACCTCGACGGCTGGTCGGCGTTCCGGGTGCGGCCGGGCGGCGCGGGCACCCACGTGTCGTACGAGCAGGAGGTGGTCGTGGCCCACCGCGCGCTGTCGCTCGCCTCACGGCTGGTGCGACCGCTGCTGCGGTGGAACCACGACCGGATGATGTCCGGCTGCGAAGCCGGGCTGTCCGAGCGGGCCCGCTAGGACAGGGCGGCGACCGCCGCGTCGTAGTCGGGCTCGGTGCCGATGGTCTCGGTGACCTGCGTGTGCAGCACGGTGCGGTCGGAGTCGAGCACGACGACCGAGCGCGCGAGCATGCCCTGCCAGTTGCCGTCGGCCATCTCGATCCCGTAGTCCTGGCCGAAGGAGGAGCGGAACGCGGAGCCGACCTCGACGTCGTCGATGCCCTCGGCTCCGCAGAAGCGCGCCTGGGCCAGCGGGAGGTCGACCGAGACGTTGACGACAGCGGTGTTGTCGAGGCCGGCGGCGAGCTCGTTGAACTTCCGCACGCTCGCCTGGCACACGCCGGTGTCGATGCTCGGGAAGATGTTGAGGATGACCCGCTTGCCCGCGGCGTCGGCGTCGGTGACCTGCTGGAACTTCAGTCCCACCAGGTCCCAGCCGGGTGCCTGCGAGCCGACCGCGGGCAGCTCGCCCACGGTGTTGACGGTGTTGTCTCCCAGTTGTGTGGTTGCCATGGCCCCAACCTAGACGTACGGCCCCACCGCCATCCGCGGGCCGTCGCCTCGCGGACACCTAGAGTGCCGACATGGCCCCCACGAACCGCACCGCCGTCATCGTCGACGTCCTGCGCGACGCCTTCGCACCGCTCATGCGTGCCGACCCCGCGGCGTTTCGCGCGAAGTACCGCAAGATGGCGCGCGATCCGCACGCGTTCTACCGGGGCACGGCCTGCCTCTTCTACCACGACGTCACCGCGGAGAAGGACGAGTCAGAGGGCTGGGCCGACCACGGGGCCGAGCGGATCTGGATCCACGGCGACCTCCACGTGGAGAACTTCGGCACCTACCTCAACTCCGACGGCCGGCTGATCTTCGACGTCAACGACTTCGACGAGGCCTACGTCGGCCGCTTCACCTGGGACCTCCAGCGGTTCGCGGCGAGCCTGGCGCTGCTCGGGTGGCAGAAGGCCCTGCCCGAGGACGCGATCCGCAAGCTCGTCGCCCGCTACGTCAGGTCCTACCTCGCGCAGGTCAACCACTACTCGGGGACCGAGGACGACGAGGACTTCGCGATCCGCCTCGACAACGCGCACGGCCCGGTCCTCCTCGCCCTCGAGGCGGCGCGGACGATGCGCCGCGCCGACCTGCTCGACGGCGTCACGGTCATGCAGCGCGGGACGCGGAAGTTCGTCGAGGACGGCTCGACGCGGCGGCTCTCCCGCAACGAGCGGTCCGACGTGGTGGCGGCGTTCCACGACTACCTGGACACCATCCCCGAGTCCAAGCGCTTCGACCGCGAGCTCTTCTATGAGCTGCGCGACGTGGTCGGCAAGACGGGCTTCGGCATCGGCAGCGCTGGCCTGCCGGCGTACAACGTGCTGGTCGAGGGCTACAGCCAGGCCCTCGACAACGACGTGGTGCTCAGCATGAAGCAGGCGAACGTGCCCGCCCTCAGCCGCTTCGTCGACACGAGCGAGGTGGACGCCTACTTCGAGCACGAGGGCCACCGCACGGCCGTCAGCCAGCGCGCGCTCCAGGTGCACACCGACCCGCTGCTCGGGCACACCAGCATCGGGGGCGTGGGCTACGTCGTCTCGGAGGTCTCGCCCTACGAGGTCGACCTCGACTGGGGCGACATCAACGAGCCGGCCGACATGCGGGCCGTGGTCGACCTCCTGGGCCGGGCGACCGCCAAGATCCACTGCGCCTCCGACGAGGACAGCAAGCAGGACCTCGTCGACTTCCAGGTCGAGGAGGCCATCAAGACCTCCCTGCAGGGGCGACGCAACGAGTTCGTCACGTGGCTGTGCGACTGGGGGATCGCGTACGCCGAGCGGGTGCGCGAGGACCACACGCTGTTCGTCGACGCCTTCCGCGAGGGCAAGGTGGGGATCGCCGCCACCTGACCCCCGCGGTGGGCGCTCAGGCGTCGATGTGGGCCATGTTGCCGTAGCGGTCGCCGACCACGGCGTCGCGAGGCACGGCCTGCTCGAGCGCGGCGAGGTCCTCGGCGGTGAGCTCGACGTCTGCGGCGCCGACGTTCTCCTCGAGGTAGCGCACGCGCTTCGTCCCCGGGATCGGAACGACGTCGTCGCCCTGCGCCAGCACCCAGGCCAGGGCGAGCTGGCCGGGAGTGCAGCCCTTGGCGGCCGCGATCTCGCGCACCTTCGCGACGAGGGCGAGGTTGGCGTCGAGCGCCTCGCCCTGGAACCGGGGGAAGTACGCCGACCGGCGGCGGTCCTCCTCGCCGTCCGCGCCGCTGTCCGCGGTGATCGCGCCGGTCAGCAGGCCGCGACCGAGCGGGGAGTAGGGCACCAGGCCGATGCCGAGCTCGCGGATGGTCGGGAGGATCTCGTCCTCGAGGTCGCGGGTGAACAGCGAGTACTCGGTCTGGAGCGCGGTGATCGGGTGGACCGCGTGCGCCCGCCGGATGTTCTGGGCGGACGCCTCGGAGAGCCCGAGGTGACGGACCTTGCCGGCCTCGACGAGCTCGGCCATGGCGCCGACGGTCTCCTCGATCGGCACGGTCTTGTCGACACGGTGCTGGTAGTAGAGGTCGATGTGGTCCACGCCCAGCCGCTGCAGCGAGGCGTCGCACGACGAGCGGACATAGTCGGGTCGGCCGTTGACGCCGAGCATGGTGCCGTCGGGGAGCCGCTCGTTGCCGAACTTCGTCGCGAGCTGCACCTCGTCGCGGCGTCCGGCGATGGCCTTGCCGACCAGCTGCTCGTTGGTGAACGGGCCGTACATGTCGGCGGTGTCGAGGAAGGTGACGCCGAGGTCGAGCGCCCGGTGGATGGTGTCGGTCCCGCCCTGCTCGTCGGGGGATCCGTAGAACTCCGACATCCCCATGCAGCCGAGGCCGAGGGAGGAGACGGTGAGGGAGCCGATCTGTCGCTTCTGGAGGGTCATGTCCTCCACCCTTTGCCTTCGAGTGCGCTCCAAGTCAAGTCGTGCTCAGGAGGTCGGCGAGACCGTGTGCTCGTAGAGCGCGATCTTGTGGTCGATCGCGCGCAGGTGGGAGGTGACCTCGGCCAGCTGGCGCTCGACGACCGCCCGGTGGGCGAGCAGCAGGTCCAGGCGCTCGGCCTCGTTGCCGTCGCCCGCGCGCACGAGCGCGGCATAGCGGCGTACGTCGCGGATCGGCATGCCGGTCGCCCGCAACCGGGTCACCATCTGGATCCAGCGCAGGTCCTCGGAGGTGTAGCGGCGGTGCCCCGACGCGGCGCGCTCGACCGCCCGCAGCATCAGCCCGTCGCGCTCGTAGTAGCGCAGGGTGTGGGCGGTGAGGCCGGTCTGCTCGGCCGCCTCGGCGATGCTCAGGCTGGTCATCGGACCAGTGTCCGACCTGGAGTGCGCTCCAAGTCAAGGAGTACGCCGTCAGCCGCCGAGCGCGGGGCGGTGGAACTGCTCCGTCGCGAACGGGCCGCCGACGAGCTCGGCCTCGACCTCGTCGTCGGGGCTCGGCTCGACGCGGTCGGCGAAGTCCTCGGCGTCGTCCTCCGGCTCGTAGCCCAGCCGGCGGCCCGGCTCGAGGTCCCACCAGGCGCGGGTGTTGGCGCTGATGCCGTAGAGCACGGCGAAGCCGGGGGCGGGCGCGGTGAGGGCGGCCTCGACCATCCGGACGCCGTCGCCGTGCGACAGCCAGGTGGAGAGGCCGCGCACGCTGGCGGGCTCCTCGAGGAACGAGCCGATCCGGCAGGCGACGGCGTCGATGCCGTGGCGGTCGGCGAAGAGCCGCATCAGCGCCTCCGCGGCCACCTTCGCGACGCCGTAGTAGGTGTCGGGCCGGGGGAGCGCGTGCTCGGTGAGCTCGCCGTCGGCGCGCGGGGTGCGCCCCACGGCGTGGTTGGAGGAGGCGTAGACCAGGCGCGGCACCCGGTGGGCGACCATTGCGTCGAGCAGCGCTGCCGTGGTGATCACGTGCGAGGTGAGCTCGTCGGGCAGGGAGGCCTCCTCCGGCAATCCGGCGAGGTGCACCACCGCGTCGAGCCTTCCCCCAGTGGACAGAGCCGCGAAGACGGCCTCCACCGCGTCGGCGTCGGCGCAGTCGGCCTCGTGCCAGGCGAAGGGGGTGCCGTCGGGGGCCGGCACCAGGTCGAGGCCCACGACGTCGTGGCCGCGCTCGGCCAGCCCGACCGTGACCACCCGCCCCAGGCTGCCGGCGGCGCCGGTGACCAGGACGCGCATCAGACCAGCACCCCCGTCACACCCGTGCGACGACCTGGCTGAGCAGGCCGCCCATCCTGCTGGCTGCGGCCTTGCCCGCCTCGAGGACCTCCTCGTGGTTGAGCGGCTCGCCGCTGAGCCCGGCGGCGAGGTTGGTGACCAGGCTGATGCCGAGGATCTCCATGCCTGCCTCACGGGCGGCGATCGCCTCGAGCGTGGTGCTCATGCCGACCAGGTGGCCGCCCATGATCCCGGCCATGCGGACCTCGGCCGGGGTCTCGTAGTGGGGGCCGGGGAACTGGACGTAGACGCCCTCGTCGAGGGTGTCGTCGATCTCCTTGCAGAGGCCGCGCAGGCGCGGGCTGTAGAGGTCGGTGAGGTCGACGAAGTTGGCCCCGACGAGGGGGCTCGCGCCGGTCAGGTTGATGTGGTCGGAGATCAGCACCGGCTGGCCGGGCCGCCAGCCCTCCTTGAGGCCACCGCACCCGTTGGTGAGCACGATGGCCGAGCAGCCGGCCGCGGCCGCCGTACGGATCGGGTGGACGACGGCGGCGACGCCCTTGCCCTCGTAGTAGTGGGTGCGGGAGAGGAAGACCAGCAGGTGCCTGTCGCCGGAGAGGGTGGACTGGCGGACAGAGCGGATCCTGCCGCTGTGGCCGGCGACGGCCGCCGCGCTGAAGCCGGGCAGGTCGGTCGTGTCGATCTCGGCGGTCGCCTCGCCGAGCGCGTCGACGGCGGGCAGCCATCCCGAGCCCAGGACGAGCGCGACGTCGTGGCGCTCGACGCCGGTCAGCTCGGCCAGCCGCGAGGCGGCGGAGTCGGCGAGTTCGTAGGGGGTCGGCGCGTCAGCAGCATGAGTCACGCGGAGACTCTAGACCGATCACCACCCGGCCACGACAACCTCGCGGACCACCCCGTGACGCACCCGCTGGGGGTGGTCGCCGACCGAGAGGAAGGCCAGCTCCTTGCGTCGGCGCACGTCGAGGACGGCCACCGCGTCGGACTCGCTGAGCGAGACCCAGCAGGTGCCGTGCGGCCCCTCGGTGGTCCAGTAGGGCTTGAGGTAGTCGTGCCCGGTCGTGCTCCGGTCGAAGATCCGCCGCTTCGTCGTGCGGGAGTCCACCAGCGCGGCGTAGTCGTCCATCGTGCCGGCCACGCACAGGGTGCGGTCGTCGTCGGCCAGCGACAGGCCGTGGTGGGCCGAGTCGTTGACGTACTGCTCGAGGGGCATGGTGGGTACCCGGTTGGGCAGCGTGACGACGCGGGTGACCGCGCCGCGTCGCGGCTCGGGCCGGCCGCCCGTCGAGTAGCCGACCGTGCCGTCGAGGTCCGCGGCGCGGGTGTCGAACTCCACGAAGCCGTGGAAGAAGGACACCTGGAACCAGAGGAACCGCTCGTCCGGGCCGAGCGCCATCGGGCGGACTGCCGAGCTCATGCCCGGGTAGCCGGCCTCGGCGAGCTCCCGGCCCATGTCCCAGCGCTGGAGGACGCGGAAGTCGCGCTCGCGCACCACCTGGAACCAGCGGTCGCCCTTCACCGGGTCCTCGAGGGCCGTGCCGCGGTCGCCGGGGGTGTAGACCCGTCCGATCGAGGCGTGGAAGATCCTCTTGCCGTCGTCGCTGTAGTTGCTCTCGTGCGGGGTCTCCCCGGACTCGAAGGTGCGCAGCCGGTCGCCCATCCGCGCGACGGTGCCGTCCGGCAGCGTCTGGCGGACCATGGCGTACTCGATCACCTGGCGCGAGGTGGAGTCGCTGACCAGCAGCCGCCTGCCGTCGGGGGAGAGGCCCATGTGGTCCGTGCGGTGGCCGTCCATCGGCTGCTCGCGCACGATCGAGTCCGGGTCACCCGCGGCGGCCCTGGCGATGTCGACCCACACCACGTCGGCGAGGCTCGGCCGCGACACCGCGAGGTAGCGGCCGTTGCGCGTGGTGAACATGTCGTCGACGAACTGGTCGTGGCCCTCACCGGGGCCCTGCTGCACGGCCAGGTAGTAGGCCAGCCGCACCGGGTCGGTCCGGATCGCGGCAAGCTCCTCCTCCTTGTCGGGGACGAGGTCGATGCCGCGTCGCAGCACCTTCAACGAGTCGGCGTCGACCACGGTGGCGGTGCCGGCCCAGTTGTTGCCGACGAACATCACGCTGCGCTTGCCGGACGGCTCGGGCGCCCGGGCTGCCGCGGACGTCGGCGGCGTCTCGCCCACGACCGAGGCGGCGGCGACGAGCGAGGCGACGAGGGCGAGGGCGGTCGCGGGTGCGGACAGGCGCTGACGGCGGGGCATGCCGGTCCAACGCACGAGCGCCGGGTTGGTCACTCGCAGGGCCTGGCCCGGCCCCCAGCGCTGCTCAGAGGCCGGTGGAGCGGCAGGCCCGCCGGCGCAGCGCGTGGACGTAGTCCTCGGGGGCACCGGCGGCGTCGGCGGCGTCGGCCAGCACTCCCAGGTAGGACGCGGACGGCAACCCACCCTCGTACGCGTCGAGGACGTAGGACCAGACCACCAGCTCGCCGGCCATGGTCGAGACCCGCACCTTGGTCTTGCGGTAGAGCCCGGTGTCGGCGGCCTCCCACCCGTCGAGCGCCCGCTCGTCCTCGGGGGTGACGTCGTAGACGGCCACGAAGACCTGCTCGAACGGGTCCTGCACGATCGTCGACAGGGCACCGTCCCAGCCGTGCTCCTCGCCCCCGAACGTCAGCCGCCACCCGGTCAGCCAGCCCGTGGACTGCAGGATCGAGTGGGGGCAGCGCTCGCCCATCCGGGCGGGATCGAGGTTCGTCCCGTAGGCGGCGTAGAGCGTCACGAGGAGAAGGGTATCGAGCCGCGACCCTTCGTGACGCGCGCAGGGCGCGCTCCTCAGGACAAGCCTCGGGTGTTCCCCCCGCGAGCCGGACAACTAGGCTGGCCCCGTGACCGACACCCACTTCGACACCCTCGTCCTCGGCGCCGGCCCCGGTGGCTACGTCGCCGCGATCCGCGCAGCCCAGCTCGGCCAGAAGGTGGCCGTGGTGGAGGAGAAGTACTGGGGAGGTGTCTGCCTCAACGTCGGGTGCATCCCCTCCAAGGCGCTGCTCAAGAACGCCGAGCTCGCGCACACGCTCCAGCACGAGAAGGCCAAGTACGGCATCGAGGGCGAGGCCACCATGGCCTTCGGTCCGACCCACAAGCGCAGCCGTGACGTCAGCGCCGGCATCGTCAAGGGCGTCCACTTCCTCATGAAGAAGAACAAGATCACCGAGATCGACGGCTGGGGCACGCTCACCGGCCCGACCGGGATCGACGTGGAGAAGGACGGCAACAAGGCGTCCTACACCTTTGACAACCTGATCATCGCGGCCGGGGCGACCGTGCGTCTGGTCCCCGGCGTCGAGCTCAGCGACAACGTCGTCACCTACGAGGAGCAGATCCTCACCGACCAGCTGCCGGAGTCGATCATCATCGGTGGGTCCGGCGCGATCGGCGTGGAGTTCGCCTACGTCATGGCCAACTTCGGCGTCGACGTGACGATCGTGGAGTTCCTCGACCGGATGGTCCCGACCGAGGACGCCGACATCTCCAAGGAGCTCGCCAAGCACTACAAGAAGCTCGGCGTGAAGGTGCTGACCTCGACCGCGGTCAAGAAGGTCGAGGACACCGGGTCCGGCGTCAAGGTCACCGTCGCCCCTGCCGCCGGCGGCGACGAGCAGGTGCTCGAGGCCGGCAAGTTCCTCGCCGCCTTCGGCTTCGCCCCGCGCACGAAGGGCTACGGCCTGGAGAACACCGGTGTCAGCGTGTCCGAGCGCGGCGCGATCGAGATCGACGACTTCGGCCGCACCAACGTCGACAACGTCTACGCCATCGGCGACTGCACCGGGAAGATGATGCTCGCCCACGTGGCCGAGGCGATGGGCATCGTGGCGGCCGAGACCATCAACGGCGCCGAGACCATGCCGGTCGCCTTCGACTTCGTCCCGCGCGCGACCTACTGCAACCCGCAGATCGCCTCCTTCGGCTACAGCGAGGCGCAGGCCAAGGAGAAGGGCTACGACGTCAAGACGGCGTCCTTCCCGTTCAGCGCCAACGGCAAGGCCATGGGCCTCGGCGAGCCGATGGGCTTCGTCAAGGTCGTCGCCGACGCGGAGCACAACGAGATCATCGGCGCCCACATGATCGGCCCCAGCGTGACCGAGCTGCTGCCGGTGCTGACCATGGCCCAGCAGTGGGACCTCACCGCCGACGAGGTGGCCCGCAACGTCTTCGCCCACCCGACGTTGGGTGAGGCCGTCAAGGAGGCCGTCCACGGCATCGCCGGCCACATGATCAACTTCTGATGGCCGACCACATCGTCATCATCGGTGGCGGACCCGGCGGCTACGAGGCGGCGCACGTCGCGGCGCAGCTGGGCGCCGACGTGACGGTCGTCGACACCGACGGTGTCGGCGGCTCCGCCGTCCTGACGGACTGCGTGCCGAGCAAGACGCTGATCGCCACCTCCGAGCTGATGACCGACATGGCAACCGCCCAGGAGCTCGGCGTCAACTTCCACGACCTCGAGGGCGACGCGGCGACGTCGATCGCGGTCGACCTCGAGCGCGTCAACGCCCGCGTGAAGCAGCTCGCGGCAGACCAGTCGTCCGACATCGCGGCCCGCCTCGACCGCGACGGCGTACGCGTGCTCACCGGCCGCGGCCGCCTGGGTCCCGACCTCACGGTGGTCGCCACGACGGAGTCGGGCGAGGAGACCCTGCACGCCGACGCGATCATCGTCGCGACCGGGGCCGCGCCGCGCACCCTGCCGAGCGCGCAGCCCGACGGCGAGCGGATCCTCACCTGGGAGCAGGTCTACGACCTGACCGAGGTCCCCGAGAAGCTGATCGTCGTGGGCTCGGGCGTCACCGGCGCGGAGTTCGCCAACGCCTACCTCGCCCTCGGCATCGACGTCACCCTGGTGAGCAGCCGCGACCGCGTGCTGCCCGGTGAGGACGCCGACGCGTCGGCGGTGCTCGAGGAGGTGCTGACCCGCCGGGGGATGAACGTGCTCGGGAAGTCGCGCATGCAGTCAGTGACGCGCGACGGCGACACGGTCACCGTCACCCTGACCGACGGCCGCAGCGTCGAGGGCAGCCACTGCATCCTCGCGCTCGGGTCGATCCCCAACACCGCGGACCTCGGGCTCGAGGAGGCCGGCGTGGCGACCGACGAGGGTGGCTTCATCACCGTCGACCGGGTCTCGCGCACCTCCGCGCGCGGCATCTACGCCGCCGGCGACTGCACGGGTGTGCTCATGCTCGCCTCGGTCGCGGCGATGCAGGGCCGGATCGCGATGTGGCACTTCCTCGGCGACGCGGTGGCCCCGCTGGACCTCAAGAAGGTCTCCTCCAACGTCTTCACCTCGCCCGAGATCGCCACGGTCGGCTGGTCGCAGCAGGCCGTCGACGCCGGGGAGATCGCCGCGGAGGTCGTCATGCTGCCGCTGGCCGGCAACGCCCGCGCCAAGATGCAGGGGGTGCGCGACGGCTTCGTGAAGCTCTTCTGCCGTCCCGGCACCGGCATCGTCGTCGGGGGAGTGGTGGTCGGTCCCCGCGCCTCCGAGCTGATCCACCCGGTCTCGATCGCCGTGGCGGAGTCGCTGACGGCCGACCAGCTCGCGCAGGCGTTCACCGTCTACCCGTCGATGAGCGGGTCGATCGCCGAGGCCGCGCGCCGGCTGCACCGGGTCTGAGCGGGACAGCCTCGGGCGTGGGCGCTGCAGTCCGGTCCGGTGCCCCTCGATCGTTGAGGCCGTGGTGCGGGGGAGGGTCGGGCGGCCGGTTCGCGAACGGTGGGTGTGTGTTGGACGCTCGTCCGTCACACGTGGCGGGATGTCCCTCTGATTGAAGGTCGGGAGGCTCGCCGGGCCGGCCCAGTCAGCCAGACGGCTGGTAGTCCAGCTGGACCTTCGTGAAGTAGATCTCGACTCCGTCCTCGGCGGCGGCGCTCATCACCTCGGCCTGGTGGATGGTCAGCCTCGTGGTTCCGGTGTGGTCGACGAGGTAGGCGAGCCCGTTGGGTGTTCGCCACAGGTGTCGCCCGGGGCCGGTGATCCGGGTGGTGTACCCGCCGAAGGTCTTGGTCCGGTGGTGGGAGCGGCGGAGAGGGCCGGAGTTGTGGGGGCCGGTCTGACCGGGTGGTCCGGTGTCGTCGTACGGCGTTGCATGGTCGAAGTCGACGCCGTCGCGGGTGGCGGTGCGTGGGGTGTAGGGGAAGCAGTCGCCACCGGTTTGGGTCCAGACGTGGTCCTTGACGTTCTCGGGGTGTTCGTAGGCATCGACGCGGCGGCGTTCGCGAAGGTCGAGGACCGGGGTGACGGTGACGTCGGCGTCGCCGAGGACTTCGTGGAGCTGGTTGACGTCGATCGGTCCGACGCCCTCGATGCGGGCCACGCCGGTGCGGGTGTGGAGCGTGGTGTCGGTGAGGTGGACGAACAGCCGCCCGCGGCCGCGCAGGGCGCGGAGCCGCTGGGTGGGCAGGTCGCAGAACCGGCCGAGGGTCTCGGCGAGGTCGTCGCTGGCCCAGGCCGGACGCGCTGCGGTCGGCTCGACCGTTGCCCCAGCGTCCGCCTCGGTGTCGCGGTCAGTGTGGTCGATGAGGAGCTTGAGCAGCTCGACGGGGCGGGCGAGCCAGCCCAGGGCGAGCGAGCGGAGCTCGTCGTGATTGTGGTCGTGGCCGTGGGTCAAGCTCAGGATGTCGGCGACGCGGTCGACCATGGCGTCGATCCACGCGGCGTCGCCGGCGGTGACGCGGGCGATGATGTGGCGGTAGCCGTATACGTCGGCGCGGGAGAGCCGGACGTAGCGCTCGTGGCGGGAGCGTTCTCGTTCGGCGCGGTGGGTCTCGGGGTCGGCCTCGATGACCTTGGCGCGGGCGATCTCCAGGACGGTGGAGGGTGCGTGCCCGACGATGCTCTTGGCCACGGCCTTGTCGACGCGGCGGACCTGGTCGGCGAGGAGGGCGCGGGAGAGGACGGCGACCTTGCGGGCCACCCAGGGCTCGCATTCCCCGGCCTGCACGACGGCCCAGGTGAGCGGGAGTCGGTGAGCCAGGTCGAGGGCGTCGGCGATCAGGGCCCGGGTGGTGGCCGGGTGGGTTTCGCGGGCCATGGCGAGCTCGGGGATCGCGTGCTCACGCAACGACGGGGCACCGTCGCCGGCCGGGGTGACCATCGGGTCCCGGTCGTCGCGCGGGTGGCCGTGGACGATGGACCACTCGATCGCGATCGCCAGCTCGGCCACCTCGCCGAGGCGGCGGGCCCTGAGTGCTTCGCTGGCCCTGGCCAGTAGCTGGCCCTGGGACTCCTTCCCGCTCGCCTCACCAGCCGCCTGAGGCGGCTGCTGTGAGAGGAGGAGTGAGTCCATGCCTCATTCTATCGAACAAGTGTTCGAACAGCAAGGGTATAGTTCAGCTCCACGTCTCGCGGAAGCGATCCTCGCCGGCCTTGGTCAGCCGTAGGGACCGCGGATCCCGTTGACCCCGTCGGTCGTCTGCTTGAGGTAGGCCTGGGCCAGGTTCTGCTGGCCGTGCACGCCATGGGACGAGCCCCGCGCGAGGTGGACGCCGGCGTCGATGGCGCCGGTGACCCCGCTGGCCTGGTGCCACGGCACCCACCGGTCACCGACCCGCACCATCCGTACGAGCGGCTCCTCGCCCGCCGCGAGGCGGCGTCCGTCGGCGGCGCAGACCGCGATCGTGCGGGCGGTGCCGCTGGGCGGCGCCCACGAGACGTCCTGCATCGAGGGTCCGTGCTGGGGGTTGAAGAAGCACGGCTCCCGGCGCTCGGGGAGCGGCTCTCCGTCGCGGACCGCCATCACCGCGGCGCGGTGGTAGCGCGCGTCGGCGACGACCTGCTCCGCGGCGGCCACGTCCTCGGCGGTCGTGCTCGACGCCAACAGGTGCTTGGCCTGGTCGTAGTGCTCGAGCGCGCGCCGGTGGTGGTCGCGGGCCGTCGGGTCGAGGTCGTCGCCCAGCGTCTCGACGTGCAGCTCGGCGAGCTGCTCACCCAGCACCGTGACGTCCTCGTCCACCAGCCGGCGGGCGACCCGCCACCGGTCCTTCTCGGCGAGCTCCTGCTCACGGCGCCTGCGTCGTCCCCCGAACATGGCCGGAGTCTGCCACGGTGAGCGGCTCCGGGTGCGTGGTCCGGACCGGGCAGGTAACCTCGGTGGTTCTGCTCGTCGACGTCTCGGGGGAGAGCCCACCATGCTGCGCACACGCCCTGCACGCCTGCTGCTCGCGGTCCTCGCGAGCTCGCTGCTGCTGCCCGTCCTGCCGGCGGACGCCTCGAGCGCCGCTCCTCGCGCGAAGGTCGAGACCTGGGCGACGCCGGGGAGCACCGCGATCACCGTCACCGGTCACGGCTACGGCCACGGCCACGGCCTGTCCCAGTACGGCGCCCTGGGTGCGGCGCAGCAGGGCCTGACGTGGCAGCAGATCAACGAGTTCTACTACCCGGGCACCAGCTGGGGACAGGTCACCGGCAAGCTCCGCGTGCTGATCACCGCCGACACCGGACGCGACGTGCAGGTCGTCGCCGAGCGCGGGCTCAAGGTGACCAGCCTGGCTCGCAAGCGCTCGTGGCGGCTCCCGACCGTGGCGGCGAGGAAGTGGAGGCTGACGGCCCAGGGCGACGACACGCTGGTCCAGCGCACCACGGGCAGTCGCTGGAGGACCTGGAAGAAGGTGCCGGGCGAGGCGGAGCTCTCGGCTCCCGACCGCCGGCTGACCCTCGTGCTGCCCGGCGGCCAGCGTCGTGACTACCGCGGCACCCTCCAGTCGGTCGCGCCCCGGCAGGGCAGGCGCCAGACCGTCAACAAGGTCAGCATGGAGGCCTACCTCCGCGGCGTCGTGCCGCAGGAGGTGCCGGCGCTCTGGGAGCCGGCCGCGGTCAGCGCCCAGTCGGTGGCCGCCCGCACCTACGCGGCGTTCGAGCGCTCGCACCCCTCGGCCGCCCACTACGACCTGTGCGACACGAGCCAGTGCCAGGTCTACGGCGGAGCCGACGCCGAGCACCCGGCCGCCACGGCCGCCATCCAGGCGACCGCCCGGCAGGGCCTGTTCCACGAGGGCCGACCGGCGTTCACGCAGTTCTCCGCCAGCAACGGGGGCTTCTCCTCGGCCGGGTCGATGCCCTACCTGGTCGCCCAGGCGGACCCCTACGACGGCGTCGCCAACCCGAAGTACTCCACCTGGGCCACCACCGTGGACGACACGATGGTCGAAAAGCACTGGCCCGACATGGGCGACCTGCTCAGCATCGAGGTGACCGCGCGCGACGGCAACGGCGACTGGGGCGGCCGGGTGACCGAGATGGCCTTCGTCTTCGAGAAGGGCCGGGTCCCCACCGACGGCGACACCGTCCGCTCCTACCTCGGGCTCAACTCAGACTGGTTCACCTTCTCGGTCGCGCCACGCCAGAAGGGTCCCGCGCGCTAGTGGCTCCACGACGTGTCGGACTGCTCCTCGCCGCCCTGGCCCTGGCGGCCGCCGGGTGCGAGGCAGGGGAGGCGTCCGACGGCACCGCCCTGCCCGACCCGGTCGTCGAGACCGAGGTGACCACCGGCATCGACTACGTCGCGATGGGCGACTCGTTCTCGGCCGGCCCGTTCATCGGGACGATGCGCACCGACCCCCAGGGGTGCGCCCGCTCGCGCGACAACTACCCGGCCTTCCTCGCCGACTGGCTCGACGTCGCGAGCTACACCGACGTCTCGTGCTCGGCGGCGACCACGGCCGACCTCTACGCCCCGATGACGATGTACGACGGCGCGACGACCGGTCCGCAGCTGGACGCGGTGTCCGAGGACACCGACCTCGTCACGCTCGGCATCGGCGGCAACGACTTCGGCATCTACGACTCCCTGATCCGCTGCCAGAAGGGCCCGAGGGCCAGCTGCGACGTGGGCCGGCTGCGCACCGACGCCCGCAAGGTCGCCGGCCGCGTCGAGCAGGCGGTGCGAAGGATCTCGAAGGTGGCGCCCGACGCCGCGGTCTACGTCGTGGGCTACCCCGACATCCTGCCCACCGAGGGCACCTGCCGAGCCGTCGGCGCGTCGGCCGAGGTCCTCGGCCCCGTCACCGAGGTGGCCGGGCTCCTCAACGACTCGCTCGCGAAGGGCGCCGAGGCGGCAGGAGCGTCGTACGTCGACATGGAGGCCGTCTCCGAGGGGCACGACGTGTGCGCCAAGGGCCGGGCCTGGGTCAACGGCCCGCGCTTCCGGGCGGGCGTGGCGGCGCCGTTCCACCCGAAGATCAACGGCATGCGCGCCGTGGCCTCCGAGGTCTTCCGGCAGGTCACCGGCGAGGACCCTGAGGTCACCGAGTACGCCGAGCCCGACCCCGACACGGTCGTCCTCAACGAGGGCTGAGCCCGGCCGTCCCGTCGAGGCGCTCCGGGAGCCCGAACCGGGGGAACTGGTCGGCGTGGAACGTGGTGATCTCGGCGACCTGCCCGCCGGTCACGCGCAGCACGTCGAGCGTGAGCGGCAGGTAGACCGCCTCCTGCTCGTGCCAGAGGTAGAAGGCGGCGGCGGGCTGGCGGTTCGCCGAGGTCGCCAGCGCGCGCAGGCCGCTCAGGGACTCGAAGCCGTCGTCCTTCCAGTCCTGCACCACCGCGTCACGGCCGACGTGCACCCCGGGTGTGGGCGGCATCGAGCAGCGGACGTCGTCGCGCAGCATCGCGGCGATCCCGTCCACGCCGACCGCCACGCTGAGGTCGACGAAGCGGCGCACCACCTCACGCGTCGCCGGGTCCTCCTCGCCGCCCGTCCAGTCCTGGCGCTCCGCCGGCAGGTGCTCCCGCATGCCTGCCCGCGCCCGCTGGAGGGCGCTGTTGACCGAGTGCACCGAGTCGCCGAGGAGGTCGGCGACGTCCTTCGCCGGCCAGCCGAGCACGTCGCGCAGGACCAGCACGGCCCGCGGTCGCGGTGCGAGGTGCTGGACGGCGACCACGTAGGCCAGCTCGATGGTCTCCCGCGCGAGGGTGCGGCTCTCCGGCCCGTCGGTGTCGTCCGCGGGCAGCTCGTCGAGCAGCCGGTCCGGGTAGGGCTGCAGCCACCGCACCTCGCCACCGGTCGCCGCCTGCGGGCGTCGCTTGTCGAGCAGGTCGAGGCAGGCGTTGGTGGCGATCCGGTAGAGCCAGGCCCGCAACGTCGAGCGTCCCTCGAAGGTCTCCCGCCGTCGCCAGGCCCGGAGCAACGTGTCCTGCACCGCGTCCTCGGCGTCCTCGAACGACCCGAGCATCCGGTAGCAGTGCACGTGCAGCTCGCGCCGGTGGCGCTCCGCCAGCGCGGCGAAGGCCGGCTCGTCGAGCCCCGCCAGGTCCTCCACACCCATCCTCGCGCCCATCTCCTCGACCACCGCGTGCGCTCCCATGGCCACTGTCCCTTCCGTCATGACACCTGTCACCAGGTATGACGGTCGCGGCCAGTGGAACTCATCACCGGAACTCATCACCGGCGGGCGGCTGCGCGGGCTCAGTCGATGACCAGCACCAGGTCGCCACCCTCGACGGCCTGCGTGGCCCGCACCGCCAGCCGGGACACGGTGCCGGCGACAGGTGCGGTGATCGAGGCCTCCATCTTCATCGCCTCGATGGTCGCCACTGTCTGCCCGGCCTCGACCGCGTCACCCTCGGCGACGACCACGGTCACCGCGCCGTCGTACGGCGCAGCGACGTGGCCGGCTGCCTTCGGGTCGGCCTTCTCGGCGGCGACCACCTCGGCCGAGACGCTGCGGTCGCGCACCTGCACCGGGCGCAGCTGTCCGTCGATGGTGGCCATGACGTTGCGGAAGCCGCGCTCGTCGGGCTCGCTGATCGCCTCGAGGCCGTAGAGGACCTGCTTGCCCTCGCGCAGGTGCACGGGGTGCTCGCCTCCGCGGCGCAGGCCGTAGAGGTAGTCCACCGTCGGCAGCACGGACAGGTCGCCGTAGAGCTCACGCGACTCGAGGAACGCGGCCGTCGGGCCGGGGAAGAGCAGCTCGTTGAGGGTCGCGCGGCGCTCGGACTCCAGCCCCGCCTGCTGCTCGGGCGTGAGGTCCTCCCGGGGCTGCTTCCAGGTGCGACCGGCGAGGGCCTTGGTGCGGAACGGCTCGGGCCAGCCGCCCGGCGGGTCACCGAGCTCGCCGTTGAGGAAGCCGATCACCGAGTCCGGGATGTCGTACGACGCCGGGTCGGCCTCGAACGCGTGAGGGTCCGCCCCGGCCGCGACCAGCGCGAGGGCGAGGTCGCCGACGACCTTGGACGACGGGGTCACCTTGACCACGTTGCCGAGGATGTCGTTGGCCGCGGCGTACATGTCCTCGACCTGCTCGAACTTCTCACCGAGGCCCAGTGCGATCGCCTGCTGGCGCAGGTTGGACAGCTGGCCTCCGGGGATCTCGTGGCGGTAGACGCGGCCGGTGGGGGCGGGCAGTCCCGACTCGAAGGGCGCGTAGACGCGGCGGGTGGCCTCCCAGTAGGGCTCGAGCGCGTTGACGGCGGCCAGCGACAGGCCGGTCTCCCGCCCGGAGTGGTCGGTCGCCGAGACCAGCGCCGAGAGCGCCGGCTGCGACGTGGTGCCGGCCATCGCGGCGCAGGCGGCGTCCACGGCGTCGACCCCCGCGTCGATGGCCGCGAGCAGGGTGGCGAGCTGGCCGCCCGGGGTGTCGTGGGTGTGCAGGTGCACCGGCAGGTCGAAGCGCTCGCGCAGCGCGGTGACCAGGGTGCGCGCGGCCGGGGCGCGCAGCAGGCCGGCCATGTCCTTGATCGCCAGCACGTGGGCGCCGGCATCGACGATCTGCTCGGCGAGGCGGAGGTAGTAGTCGAGGGTGTAGAGCTTCTCCGAGGGCGAGGAGAGGTCGCCGGTGTAGCAGAGCGCGACCTCGGCCACGGACGTCCCGGTGGCCCGGACGGCGTCGATCGCGGGACGCATCTGCGAGACGTCGTTGAGCGCGTCGAAGATCCGGAAGACGTCGATGCCGGTCTCGGCCGCCTCCTCGACGAAGGCCTCGGTGACCTGCGTCGGGTACGGCGTGTAGCCGACCGTGTTGCGCCCGCGCAGCAGCATCTGCAGGCCGATGTTGGGGACCGCCTCGCGCAGCGCGGCGAGCCGCTCCCACGGGTCCTCGGCGAGGAAGCGCAGCGCCACGTCGTACGTCGCGCCGCCCCAGCACTCGAGCGACCAGAGCTGCGGCGTGGTGCGGGCGACGTGGTCGGCGACGGCCAGCAGGTCGCGCGAGCGCACCCGGGTGGCGAGCAGCGACTGGTGGGCGTCGCGGAAGGTGGTGTCGGTGACGGCGACGCGGTCCTGGGCACGCAGCCGGCGGGCGAACTCCTCGGGCCCGACCTCGCGCAGCAGCTGCCGGGTGCCGTCGGGCACGAGCTGCGAGGTGTCGAGCGACGGCAGCTTGGACTCCGGCGCCACGCTCACGCGCGCCGGGCCGTGCGGCTGGTTGACCGTGACGTCGGCGAGGTAGGCGAGCAGCCGCGTGGCGCGGTCGCCGCCGACCTGCGCCTTGAGCAGCTGAGGGTGGTCCTCGATGAACGAGGTGGTGACGCCTCCCGCCGCGAAGTCGGGGTCGGCGAGCACGGCCTGGAGGAAGCCGATGTTGGTGGACACGCCCCGGATGCGGAACTCCAGCAGCGCGCGTCGCGCCTTCTGGACCGCGGCCTCGAAGGTGCGGCCGCGACAGGTGAGCTTGGCGAGCATCGAGTCGAAGTGCGGGCTGATCTCCGCGCCGGTGTAGGTCGTGCCGCCGTCGAGGCGGACGCCCGGACCGCCGGGGGAGCGGTACATCGTGATCTTGCCGGTGTCAGGCCGGAAGCCGTTGGCCGGGTCCTCGGTGGTGATCCGGCACTGGAGGGCGAAGCCGCGTGGCTGCACGGACTCCTGGGTCAGCTCGAGGTCGGCGAGCGTGTCGCCCGCGGCGATGCGCATCTGCGACTGCACGAGGTCGACACCGGTGACCTCCTCGGTGACGGTGTGCTCGACCTGGATGCGCGGGTTCATCTCGATGAAGACGTAGCGGCCCTGCGGGTCGAGGAGGAACTCGACGGTGCCGGCGTTCTTGTAGCCGATCTGGCGGGCGAAGCGGACGGCGTCGGCGCACATGCGCATCCGGAGCTCGGGGTCGAGGTCGGGCGCCGGGGCGATCTCCACGACCTTCTGGTGGCGGCGCTGCACCGAGCAGTCGCGCTCGTAGAGGTGGATCACGCCGTCGTCGCCGCTGGTGCCGTCGGAGAGGATCTGGACCTCGATGTGACGGGGGTCGACGACGGCCTGCTCGATGAAGACGGTCGGGTCGCCGAAGGCGCCCTCGGCCTCGCGCATGCAGGTCTCGATCGCCTCGCGCAGCTCGGCGCGGTCCTCGACGCGGCGCATGCCGCGACCGCCACCGCCGGCCACCGCCTTGACGAAGAGGGGGGCCTCGATCTGCTCGGCCGCCGCCACGAGCTCGTCCACGTCGGTCGAGGGCGGCACGGACTCCAGCACGGGGACGCCGGCGGCCTTGGCCGCGGCGATCGCGCGCGCCTTGTTGCCGGTCAGGGTCAGCACCTCGGCGCTGGGGCCGATGAAGGTGATGCCGGCCGCGGCGCACGCCTCGGCGAGCGCCGGGTTCTCCGAGAGGAAGCCGTAGCCGGGGTATACCGCGTCGGCGCCGCACCGCACCGCGACCTCGACGATCGCCTCGGGATCGAGGTAGGCGCGCACCGGGTGCCCGACCTCGCCGATCTGGTAGGCCTCCTCGGCCTTCATCCGGTGCTCGGACCAGCGGTCCTCGTGCGGGAAGACGGCCACCGTGCGCGCGCCGATCTCGCGCGCGGCTCGGAGGGCCCGGACTGCGATCTCGCCGCGGTTGGCGACGAGCACCTTGGAGAACATGGCCAGCACGCTATCCAGTGACGGGTGTGACGTGGGTTACTCGTCCGTACGCCGGTCAGGCGGCCGCGCGCTCCTGCCGGCGCCACCACGCGACGGTCTCGGCCAGCCCCGTCTCGACGGGCGTGGGGGAGAGGCCGAGCCGCTGCTCGCTCGCGCTCGAGTCGAGCACGAACGGTCGGGTGAACATGTAGCTCGTCTCCGCCAGCTCGCGCATCTCGCGGGAGACCAGGCCTGCCGCACCCAGGATCCCGGCCGGGATGGCCGACATCCTCGGGACCCGTACGCCGCCTGCTGCCGCCACCAGCTCGACGAGCCGGCGCTGGGTGAGGGGCGCCGCGGTGGGCGCGTGCAGGAACGAGTTCCACAGGTCCGGCCGTCCTGCGGCCGTGATCATCGCCACGGCCAGGTCCGGCACGTAGGTGAACGAGTGCGGCTGGTCGAGGCTGCCGAGCACCCGCATGGTCCGACCGCCGAGCACGGTGGGGACGAGCCGCTCGCCGGCGTGGGCGTTGCGGACCGCAGGCCCGTAGAAGTCGGAGGCGGCCACGCTCACGGTCGGGGTCGCCGACGCGTCGCGCTGGGCGAGCAGCTCGGTGCGGACGCCGAGCTTGCCGCCGGTCGCTGCCCGGGGCAGGTCCTCGGTCATCGGGCCGTCGACCGGGCCGTAGGCGTAGAGGCTCTCCGGGAAGACCACGACCGCTCCCACGGCGCCGGCCGCCTCGAGCACCGCGCGCTCGGCTCGCGGCAGCTCGGCGCGCCAGACCCGGGCGTCGTACGCCGAGCCGTGGATGCAGTGGTGCACGGCGACCGCGTCGACGAAAGCCTCGCGCAGAGCGGCGGGCTGGGAGACGTCGACGCGGCGGCGCTCGATCAAGGGGTGGACCGGGCCGCTGCCCGAGCGGGTCAGCAGGCGGACCTGGTGGCCGGAGTCGGCGAGCTGCTGGGCGACGGTCGAGCCGACGGGGCCCGCTCCGGTGACGACGTGGACGGGGTGGTGCATGACGGACTCCTCGGAAGAAAGAGCGGTGCTCTCGTTTTGTCCATCGTGCACCGCATGTCGAACAAATGCAAGAGCACCGCTCTCTTTCGACACTGCTGCTCGCGTCTATGCGACACTGACGGACATGACTGACACCACGCCCCGTGCTCGGGCACGCGAGCAGACGATGCGCGACATCGTCAGCATCGGACGCGAGCACCTCGCGACCGACGGCGCGGCCGCTCTCTCGCTGCGCGCGGTGGCGCGCGACCTGGGGGTCGTCTCCTCGGCTGTCTACCGCTACGTCGCGAGCCGCGACGAGCTCCTGACCCTGCTGGTGGTCGATGGCTACGACGAGCTCGGCGACGCCGTCGACACGGCCCTCGCGAAGGTCGGCCGCTCCGACCACGCCGGCCGGATGCGGGCGATCGGCCGGGCCGTGCGTGCGTGGGCACTGGCCGAGCCGGCGACGTACGCCCTGCTCTTCGGCAGTCCGGTGCCGGGCTACGAGGCGCCGGCCGAGCGCACCACCGGTCCGGGCACCCGGGTGATCGGCCGCCTCGTCGAGGTCTGGGAGGACGCCTGGCAGGCGGGTGTGGTCGAGCTCGACGAGTCACCGATCACTCCGCGGCGGCTCTCTCGCGACCTCTCCCGGATCCGGCGCGAGATGGGCTTGACCGCCCCCGACGCGTTGATCGCCCGGGGACTCCTCGCGTGGGCGGCGCTCTTCGGCTGCGTCTCGTTCGAGGTGTTCGGGCAGTACGGGCCGGACACCTTCACCGACCCGAAGGACATCTTCGAGCACCACCTGCAGGCGCTCGTCGCGACGGTCGGCCTTCGCTAACGTCCAGCGCCCCACCTGCCGAGCGGGCACTTCCTCGCGCTGGATCGCGGTGAGCGGGCACTTCCTCGCGCTGGATCGCGGTGAGCGGGCACTTCCTCGCGCTGGATCGCGGTGAGCGGGAGGCGCCCGGCTCGCCCTGAGCGCGAGGAAGTGCCCGGTCGAGCCTCCTGAGCGCGAGGAAGTGCCCGGTCGAGCCTCCTCAGCGCGAGGAAGTGCCCGGTCGAGCCTCCTCAGCGCGAGGAAGTGCCCGCTCGCGCCAGGCCGGCGACGAGCACAGCGATCAGCGGGCCAGCGCCCGCCCGACTGTCCGGCCGGAGAAGATGCAGCCCCCGAGGAACGTCCCCTCCAGCGCGTTGTAGCCGTGCACCCCGCCGCCGCCGAAGCCGGCGACCTCGCCCGCGGCGTACAGGCCGGGCACCCTGGAGCCGTCAGCGGCCACGCACTGGCCGTCGAGGTCGGTCTCCAGCCCGCCGAGCGTCTTGCGGGACAGGATGTTGAGGCGTACGGCGATGAGCGGGCCGTGGCTCGGGTCGAGGACCTTGTGCGGCTTGGCCACCCGGATCAGCTTGTCCGTGCGGCTGCGCCGGGCGTTGTGGATCGCCATCACCTGGATGTCCTTGGAGAAGGCGTTGTCGACCTCGCGGTCGCGGGCCACGATCTGCCGCTCGAGGTCGTCGGTGGCGAGCTCGGGACCGCGGGCCAGCGCGTTCATCCCGGTGACCAGCTCGGCCAGGGTGTCGGCCACGACGAAGTCGACGCCGTGCTCCTTGAACGACTCGACCGGGCCGGGCGCGCCCTTGGCGAGGCGGCTCTTCGCGAGGAACTTCAGGTCCTTGCCGGTGATGTCGGGATTCTGCTCGGAGCCGGAGAGGGCGAACTCCTTCTCGATGATCGACTGGGTCAGCACGAACCACGAGTAGTCGTGGCCGGTGGCGAGGATCTGCCTCATCGCGCCGATCGAGTCGGCGCCGGGGACTCCCGACATGCCCTCGAGCCGCTTGCCGGTGGCGTCGAACCACATCGACGACGGGCCGGGGAGGATGCGGATGGCGTGGTCCGGCCAGACCGGGTCCCAGTTGTGGATGCCCTCGACGTAGGCCCACATCCGGTCCTTGTTGACCATCGTCGCGCCGGCCTCCTCGGCGATGCCCTGCATCCGGCCGTCGACGTGGGCGGGCACGCCGGAGATCAGGTGCTCGGGCGCTGCGCCGACGCGCTCGGTCGGCCAGTTGCGGCGCATCAGCTCGTGGTTGTGGCCGATCCCGCCGCTCGTCACGACGACCGCGGGTGCGCGGTGCTCGAAGGCGCCGGCCGTGAACCGGCTGGACCTCACGCCCCGCTCGGCGTCGTCGTCGGCGAGCACGGTGCCGCGCACGCCCACGACCGCGCCGTCCTCGACGAGGAGCTCGTCGACCTGGTGGCGGAAGGCGAGGCGTACGAGCCCCTGGGCCTCGGCGCGCTGCACGGGCTCGGCGAAAATCCGCACCACCTCCGGTCCGGTGCCCCAGGTCAGGTGGAAGCGCGGCACGGAGTTGCCGTGGCCGGTGGCGCGGCCGTCCCCGCGCTCCGCCCAGCCGACGAAGGGGAGCGACCGGAGGCCGAGGGCGCGCAGGTAGTCGCGCTTCTCGCGGTGGGCGAAGTCGACGTACGCCTTCGCCCACTGCTGCGGCCAGTAGTCCTCGCCGCGGCCGGGTCCGTCGGTGCCGTCGCCGAGGCGGTCGAACTGGGCCGAGCCCTGCCAGTCCTGCCACGCCAGCTCGAGGGAGTCCTTGATGCCCATCCGTCGCTGCTCGGGGCTGTCCACGAAGAGGAGGCCCCCGAGTGACCACCACGCCTGCCCGCCGAGGTTGTGGCGGTTCTCCTGGTCGAGGACAAGGACGCGCCTGCCCGCCAGCGCGAGCTCGTGGGTGGCGACGAGGCCGGCGAGGCCGGCACCGACCACGATGACGTCGGGGGTGAAGTCGTCGGTGGGATCGGGGTGAGTCATGCGGGGTCCTCGGGGTAGTGGCGGACGATCATCTCGGCGAGCAGGCGCAGGGCGCGCTCGACGGTGCGGCCGGGGGCGGCGGCGGGGTCGGGGTCGAGGGCGGAGAAGGCCAGCCCGTCGAGCATGTTGACGACGATGCTCAGCACGGCTGCGAGGTCGTCGGGAGGGAGCCGGTCGCGCCAGAGGTCGGCCGCGGCCTCGAGCATCTGCGCCTGCAGGGACTCGCGCGCGGGCCGGAGCGCGGCGCGTAGGTCGGCGTCCGCCCGGGCAGCGACGAGCAGCTCGCGCCACGTCTGGTTGGCCGGGGAGAGGACGAGCGTACGCAGGTGGCCGAGCACCGCGGTCACCTCGTCGGCGGTGTCGACGCCGAGGTCGCCGAGCGCGCGGAAGGCCTCGACGTTGCGCGTGGCGACGTGGTCCGCGGTCGCGACCAGCAGCGCCTGCCGCGTGGGGAAGTGTCGGAAGAGCGCGCCCTGGCTGACGCCGGCCTCCGCGCTGACCGCGGCGGTCGAGGTGGCGGCGTACCCGCGCTCCGCGAGGCACGTCGCCGTCGCCTCGAGGAGTGCGGCGATCGTGCCCTCGCGGCGCTGCGCCTGCGTACGTCGCTCAGTGGTCGCCATGCGGACGAGTGTGACATAGAAAGCGAGCGCTCGCTATCTAAATCACACGCGAAATGAGCGGTGCCCCAGCCACGTCCTGAGGTCGCAGGATGTGGCTGGGGCACCGCTCAGAGGTTCAGTCCTTGATCTCGCAGATCACGGCGCCGTTGGTGACGGTGGCGCCGACCTCGGCCTGGAGGCCGGTGACGGTGCCGGCCTTGTGGGCCTTGAGGGGCTGCTCCATCTTCATGGCCTCCATGACAACGATGGTGTCGCCCTCGGCGACCTCCTGGCCCTCCTCGACGACGACCTTGACGATGGTGCCCTGCATGGGTGAGGTGACGGAGTCGCCGGACGCCGCGGCGCCGGCCTTCTTCGCCGAGCGCTTGGCCTTCTTGCCTGCGCCGTTGCCACCGTTGCCGGCGCCGACGGCCAGCCCGCCGAGCCCGGCGGGGAGGACGACCTCGAGGCGGCGGCCGCCGACCTCGACGGTGACCTTCTGCCGCTCGCCGGCCTCGTCGGCCTCGCCGGCCTCGCCGGCGTAGGGCTCGATCTGGTTGTCGAACTCGGTCTCGATCCACTGCGTGTAGACGCTGAACTCGCCCTCGCCGGACGGCGTGGAGGCGCCGATGTAGGCCGGGTCGGAGACGACCGCGCGGTGGAACGGGATGACGGTGGGCATGCCGTCGACGACGAACTCGTCGAGGGCGCGGCGCGAGCGCTCGAGGGCCTGGGTGCGGTCCTTGCCGGTGACGATGAGCTTGGCGATGAGGGAGTCGAACGAGCCGGGGATGGTCTCGCCCTGGTCGTAGCCGCCGTCGAGGCGTACGCCCGGGCCGGCAGGCGCGTGCCAGCGGGTCAGGGTGCCGGGGGCGGGCATGAAGTTGCGGCCGCCGTCCTCGGCGTTGATGCGGAACTCGATGGAGTGCCCGCGGATCTCGGGGTCGCCGTAGCCGAGCTCCTCGCCGGCGGCGATGCGGAACATCTCCCGGACGAGGTCGATGCCGGTGACCTCCTCGGAGACGCAGTGCTCGACCTGGAGGCGGGTGTTGACCTCGAGGAAGGAGATGGTGCCGTCCTGGGCGACCAGGAACTCGCACGTGCCGGCGCCGTAGTAGCCGGCCTCGGTGAGGATCCGCTTGGATGACTCGTAGAGCTCGGAGAGCTGCTCGTCGGTCAAGAAGGGGGCCGGCGCTTCTTCGACGAGCTTCTGGTTGCGGCGCTGCAGGGAGCAGTCGCGGGTCGAGACCACGACGACGTTGCCGTGCTGGTCGGCCAGGCACTGGGTCTCGACGTGGCGGGGCTTGTCGAGGAACTTCTCGACCAGGCACTCGCCGCGACCGAACGCGGTGACGGCCTCGCGGACCGCGGACTCGTAGGCGTCGGGGATCTCCTCGAGCGTGCGGGCCACCTTGAGGCCACGCCCGCCGCCGCCGAAGACGGCCTTGATCGCGACGGGCAGGCCGTTGGCCTTCGCGAACTCCACGACCTCGTCGGCGTCCTTGACGGGGTCCTTGGTGCCCGGCGCGAGGGGAGCCTTCGCCTTGTCGGCGATGTGCTTGGCCTTGGCCTTGTCGCCGAGGGCCTCGATCGCGGCCGGCGGGGGGCCGATCCAGATCAGCCCGGCGTCGATGACGGCCTGGGCGAAGTCGGCGTTCTCGGCGAGGAAGCCGTAGCCGGGGTGGACCGAGTCGGCGCCTGAGTCGGCGGCGATCTTGATGATCTTCTCGATGTCGAGGTAGGACTCGGCCGGGGTCGCGCCGCCGAGGGAGTGGGCCTCGTCGGCGAGGCGCACGAAGAGCGCGTCGCGGTCGGGGTCGGCGTACACGGCCACGGAGCCGATGCCGGCGTCCTTGCAGGCGCGGACGACGCGGACGGCGATCTCGCCGCGGTTGGCGATGAGGACCTTCTTCAAGCTCACGCGAGGACTCCTGGATCAGCGGTGCGGTCGGAATTCAGCGGCGCCGGGATGCGTACCGCTGGGCAGGTTACCGCGAGCCGAGCACGGCCCGACCGACAGCCTGATGGACGGGACGGACGAGGCGCCCGTAGGTGATGCCGACGGCCAGCGACGCACCGAGTGCGAGCCACTGGTGGCCGGCGTCCTCGAGGGCGGGGTAGACCTGCCAGTGGGTCAGGTAGATGAACAGGCTGGCGCCCGCCAGGACGCCGGCGGCCCGCGCGAGCCAGGACGGCAGCCGGACGTGGGGCACCCACAGCATGAGAAGGAAGCCGCCCAGCACGATGACCTCGCGGTGCACCTGGCCGAAGAACCCGACGGTCAGCGCGGCGGCGAGGGCCGTGACCAGCAGGCGCTGCCGCGTGGTCGTGGCTCGCGCCGCGGCCCAGCCGAGGACGAAGAAGAAGGCGACGACGAGGGTCGTGTAGCGCTGGGTGGGGCCGGCGCGGAAGCCGACCTCGGCGAAGCGGGCGACCGCGGCCACGGCGAGGACCGCGAGCGCGAAGCGGAACGGCGTACGTCGTTCGAGCCGGTGCAGCGCCGGCAGGGAGGTGATCGCGAGCGCTCCGGCCGTGATCCACACCAGCGACTCGAGGAACCACAGCTGCCACTGGTCGTCCCACTCCGAGCTGTTGACGAGCTCGCGCACGAAGAGGGCGGTGGTGAGGTCGTAGCTGCCGAGGACGAGCGCGGCGGCGCCGACCCAGAGCACCGAGGGGACGACGAGCTGGGCGAGGCCGGACAGCCCGTGGCGCAACCGGGTGCCGGCGTCACCGGCCGCGGAGAGCTGGAAGCGGGCGAAGTTGAAGCCGGCGAGCGCCAGCAGCAGGTGTGCCCCGCCCTCGAGCGCGACGAGGTCGACGTGGCTGGCGACCACGAACAGGATCGCGAGCGCGCGCAGCGCGACGGTGGTGTCCAGCCGCACCCGCCGCGGGCGCGCAGGCTCCGCCTCGGCGTCGTGGCTCACGGTCGTCGTCGCGCGGCGGCGGTCCTCGAGCTCGCCGATGCCCAGGGTGTGCCATCCGGTCGGCAGCCCTTGGGGGAAGTGGTCCGCGAGCCGGGTCGCGAGCTCGACGTAGGACAGCGAGTCGCCGCCGAGGTCGACGAACGAGTCGCCGTCGGCGGCATCGGGGCGGCCGAGCACCCGGACGAAGTCGGCGCGCACGGGATGGGTCGAGACCGCGGCCGGTGCGTCCGCCTCGTCCTGCTCCGACAGCGCGGCCAGTCGAGCGAGCGCGGCGTAGTCGGTCTTGTCGTTGCTCGTCAGGGGCAGCTGGGCCAGCACGGTCACGTGGACGGCGTGCGCGGGCACCCCGCAGTGGCTCGCGGTCAGGGCGCGTGCCGCGGCGCTGCGGCGACCGGTGGTGAGGAACACGTGGACCGCGCGGTCGGTGGCCACCACGCGGGCCCGGCGGTCGACCTCGGCGCGGAGATGGCCCTCCACGGCGTCGAGGTCGAGGCGCAGGCCGAACACCTTGCCGTAGCGGTTGCGGCGCCCGACCACCTCGAAGAGCCCGTCGACCTGTCGCGCGAGGTCGCCGGTGCGGAGCTCGCTGCCGCCACCCGCCAGCGCCAGGTCCGCGGGCGCGTGGGCGTAGCCGAGCATCACGTTGGGGCCGGAGTAGACGAGCTCGCCGACGCCGGGGCGCTCGTCGACGCTCTCGTCGAGACGCAGGTGGCCGCCGGGCACGGCGACCCCGATGGCGGCGGGGTGGTCCTCGGCGAGGTCGGGCGGCAGGTAGGCCATCCGCGCGGTGGCCTCGGTGGCGCCGTACATCACGACGAGGTCCCACCCGCGGCTGCGTCCGAACCGGCTCCAGCGGCGTACGTCGTCGGGGTCGAGGCGACCGCCGGCCTGGGTCACCTGCCGCAGGCTCGGCAGGTCGCGCGCCTCGAAGCCGCTGGTGGCCAGGAGGTCGAAGGTGTGCGGTACGCCCGCGAAGCTGGTCGCTCCGGTGCGGGCGAACAGCTCCCAGAAGCACTCGTCGACCACGCTGAGCCCGGTCAGCACGACGCTGGCGCCGGCGACGAGGTGGGAGTGCAGCACCGACAGGCCGTAGCAGTAGTGCAGCGGCAGCGCGGTGATCGCGCGGTCGGCAGGGGTGAGGGCGAGGTAGTCGGCGATCGCCGCTGCGTTGCTGGCGACGTTGGCGCGGGAGAGGCGCACGAGCTTGGGTGAGCCGGTGGTGCCCGAGGTGCTGAGCAGCAGGGCCAGGTCGGGGTGGAGGTCGTGGGCGCTCTCGGGGCGGCGTACGTCGTCGCGGGCGCCGGTCGTGCAGATGATGTCGGGGTCGTAGGCCGCCACGATCGCCTCGCGCTGGGCCTGCCTGCCGTCGGGGACGACGAGGGCGACGTGGCCGTGCTGGAGCGCGGCGAGGTAGGCGACGAGGGAGTCGAGGGTGTTGGCGCCCTCGACCAGGACGAGGCGGCGCGCCGGCCCCCACGACCGGGCCCGCGCTGCCACGCGGTCGGCGAGGTCGGCGTGGCTGAGCACCTCGTCGTCGGCCACCACGGCCGGCATGCCACCGAAGCGGGCGTGGTCGAGCACCGGGGCCGGGTGCCGGCTCCGGAGCAGTGCGGGCTGGGGGGAGGTGACCGTCACGGCGACCCGACCGGGCGGTAGGCGCGGACCAGCCCGGTCACGCGCAGGTGGACGGTGTCGCCGGCGGAGGGGTGCAGCACGCCGGACATGCGGGAGAGCACGGAGGTGCCGTCGTCGAGGCGCACCTGCACCGCGCAGTCGTGGCCGTAGTAGCTGACCTCCTCCACCGTGCCGCGGACACCGACGGACTTGTGGCCCTCGGTGTGCCCGACGTCGATGAAGACCTGCTCGGGGCGGATCATCAGCGACACCGGCCCGTCGGCGGGCTCGGTGAGCACGACCTCGCCCAGCGCGCAGGTGGCGTGCGCGTCGCGCGCGGTGCCGGGCAGCACGACCGCGCGGCCGACGAACTCGGCGACCTGCGGGTCGGTCGGGGAGAGGTAGACCTGGCTCGGGGGCGCCGACTGCACGAGCCGGCCGCCGCGCATCACCGCGACCTGGTCGGCCAGGGAGAGGGCCTCGTTCTGGTCGTGGGTCACGAGGACGGCGGTGGTGTTGCTGGCCTCGAGCGCGCGGCGCACGGCCCGCGACGTGCTGCCGCGCAGGCTGGCGTCGAGGGAGGAGAAGGGCTCGTCGAGCAGGACCACGGCGGGCTGGGGTGCGAGGGACCGGGCCAGGGCGACGCGCTGCTGCTGGCCACCGGAGAGCTCGTCGGGCCGACGGTCGCGGAAGTCGGCGGGCAGCTCGACGAGGTCGAGCATCTCGGCCACGCGGTCGTCGCCGCGCGACCCGCGGGCCTCCTTGGGCAGGCCGAAGGCGATGTTGGCGGCCACGTCGAGGTGCGGGAAGAGCGCCCCCTCCTGCGGGACGTAGCCGACCCGGCGGGTCTGCGGGGGCATCGAGCGGACGCCGTCGCCGACGACCACCGTGTCGCCGAAGGCGATGCTGCCGGACTCGGGCACGAGGAAGCCGGCGATCAGGCGCAGCAGCGTGGTCTTGCCGCAGCCCGAGGGGCCGAGCACGGTCGTGAAGGAGCCGTGCGGGACGTGGAGCGTGACGTCGTCGACCGCGCGGGTCGGTGCCTGCCCGGGGCTCGTCGAGGGGAACGACTTGGTGACGCCGGTGATGGTCAGGGAGCTCATACAGGCACCTTCTCCGTCTGGGTCGTCGGGCTGTCGGTGCGCATGAGCAGCACCGTCGCGGGGATGGAGACGAGCACCAGCAGCAGCGCGTAGGGCGCGGCGGCGCCGTAGCGCAGCTCCGAGGAGGCCGACCAGAACTCGGTGGCCAGCGTGCGGGTGCCGATCGGGGAGAGCATGAGGGTGGCGGTCAGCTCGGTCGAGATGGCCAGGAAGACGAGGGCGGCGCCGGCGCCGAGGCTGGGCGCGATCAGCGGCAGGGTGACGCGGCGCGCGGTGGCGAGGGGGCCGACGCCGAGGCTGTGCGCGACGTCGTCGAGCACCGCGGGTGCCTGCTCCAGCCCGGCACGCACGGTCACCACCGCCCGCGGCAGGAAGAGGATGGCGTACGCCGCCACGAGCAGGCCGGCGGTCTGGTAGACGGCGGGCACCAGGCGCAGGGAGGCCACCACCAGCGCGAGGCCGACCACGATGCCGGGCAGGGCGTTGGCGACGTAGGTGCTGCGCTCGATCACCGTCGAGGCCCAGCCCCGGTGGCGCACGGCGAGCCAGACCACCGGCACCGCGGCGAGCGTGGTGACCGCCGCGCCGACCAGGGCGAGCACGATGGTGGCGACGAGGGCCCGGGTGAGGTCGGCCATCGGGAACTCGGTCGAGGTGCCGACCACGAGCCAGCGCAGGAGCGAGAAGGCGGGCACGCCGATGGCGAGCACGACGACGCCGCCGACCGTGGAGAGGAGGGGCCAGCGCCACGGGCCGAGGGCCTGGGGCACGGAGCCGCGGGCGGCGCCACGGCCGAGCCGTGCGTAGCGGCGGTTGCCGCGCAACCGCAGCTCGGCCAGCAGCAGGAACAGGCACAGCAGGACGAGCACGCCGGCCATCGCGGTGGCGGCGGCGCCGTTGAAGGTCGAGCCGTACTGGTCGTAGATGGCGGTGGTGAAGGTCGGGAAGCGCAGCAGCGACAGCGCGCCGAACTCGGCGAGCAGGTGCAGGCCCACGAGCAGCGCGCCGCCGAGCAGGGCGGGACGCAGCTGGGGGAGCACCACGGTGCGGAACGTGCGGGCGCGCGAGTGGCCCAGCGACCACGCCGACTCCTCGAGCGCGGGGTCGAGGCGGCGGAGCATCGCGACGACGGGGAGGTAGACGAGGGGGTAGTAGGACAGCGTGACGACGAGGAAGGCCCCGCCGAACCCGTGGACGCTGCGGTCGAGGGAGACCCACGCGTAGCCGTTGACGAAGGCCGGCACCGCGAGGGGCGCGACGAGCAGGCCGTGCCAGAGCCGGCGCCCCGGCAGGTCGGTGCGCTCGACGAGGACAGCGAGCGCGACGCCGAGCACGGCGCTCGCGGCCATGCAGGCGGCGGCGAGCGTGACGGTGTTGCGCAGCAGCTCCGCGATCCGCGGACGGGCCACCAGCTGCCACAGGTCGCCGGGCCCGATGATCACGACGTAGGTGGCCACGTAGCCCAGCGGCACGAGTGCCAGCAGCGCGACCGCCGCCCCCGCTGCGAGCAGCAGGGGCGGTGTCCGACGACCGGTGGTCGTGAGGGACCCGGTCAGAGCAGGCCTGCCGCGGTCATCAGGTCGGTGACCTGCGGGCCGTTGAGGCTCGCCACGTCGACCTGGGGAGGCTCGAGCTCGTCGAACGGCTTGACGTCGGGGTTGAGGCTGGCGTCGGGGTTGAGCGGGTACTCGAGGGCGTACGACTCGGCCATCGCCTGCTGCGCGTCGGTGCCGGTCAGCCACGTGACGAACTCCTCCGCGGCCTCCTGGTGCTCGCTGCTGGCGAGGATGCCGGCGCCGGAGATGCTGAGGAACGCGCCGGGGTCCTGGTTGCCGAAGAAGTGCAGCGCCGAGCTGTCGGAGTCGGTGCCGTTCTCCTCGCGGTCGCGGTACCAGTAGTAGTGGTAGGCGATGCCGGCGTCGACCTCGCCCGAGTCCACGGACTGCATGACGACGAGGTTGTTCTGGACGATGACGCCGTTGGCCTTCAGGCCCTCGAGCCAGGTGCGGGTGGCCTCCTCGCCCTCGAGCTCGAGGACTGCGGAGACGATCGCCTGGAAGTCCGCGCCGGTGGGGGAGAAGGCCACGCGGCCCTTCCACTCCGGCTTGGCGAAGTCGAGGATCGAGGCGGGCATGTCGGCCTCGGTCATGGAGTCGGTGTTGTACATCGCGACGGTCGAGCGGGCCAGGAAGCCGGTCCACGTGCGGTCCGCAGGGACGTACTCCTCCGGGATGGACGCGGTGGCGGCCTCGGGCAGCTCGGCGAACAGGCCGGCGTTGTCGACGATGGTCATCGCCGGCGAGTTCTCGGTGAGGAACACGTCGGCGGGGGAGTCCTCGCCCTCCTCGACGATCTGGTTGGCCATCTCGAGGTCCTTGCCGCTGCGCAGCTCGACGTCGAGGCCGGACTCCTCCTCGAAGAGCGGCACGATCTCGTCGAGCAGCTCCTCGTGCTGGGCGTTGTAGATCACCAGGTCCGGGGAGCCGAACACACCGCAGCCCGACAGGGTCGAGGCGGTCAGGAGGGTGGCGGCCAGGGTCACGCTGGCGCGCAGGGCCGAACGGCGCGGGGAAGTCGTCACGGGGGATGTCCTTACTTTGCTTAGGCTCGCCTAACTCTAGACCCCCTGAGGTGGGACGCTGGAATCCGCCCACCCCTCGACCTCCCGGGGGTTAGCGATCGCTAACCTCTGGGGCTAGGGTGCGGGACATGACCTTCGAGCTGTCCCCCGAGCACGAGCAGTTCCGTCGCAGCGTCCGCGACTTCGCGGAGGCCGAGATCGCGCCCCACGCCGCGCAGTGGGACCGCGAGCACCACTTCCCGACCGACGTGGTGCAGAAGATGGGCAAGCTCGGCCTGATGGGCCTGACGGCTCCGGAGGAGTTCGGCGGTGCCGGGATGGCCGGCGAGGACGGCGGTTTCACGTCGCTGTGCCTGGCGATCGAGGAGATCGGCCGCGTCGACCAGTCGATGGGCATCACGCTCGAGGCCGCGGTGGGGCTGGGCATCAACCCGATCCTCACCTACGGCACGGAGGAGCAGAAGCAGACCTGGCTGCCCGACCTGGTCGCCGGTGAGAAGCTGGCCGGCTTCGGCCTGACCGAGCCGGGTGCCGGCTCCGACGCTGGCGCGACGAAGACCAAGGCCGTGCTCGAGAACGGCGAGTGGGTCGTCAACGGCGCCAAGCAGTTCATCACCAACTCGGGCTCCTCGATCACCTCGCTGGTGACCGTGACGGCCCGCACCGGGGAGCGCGACGGCGGTCGTCCCGAGATCTCGACGATCATCGTCCCCTCGGACACGCCCGGCTTCACCGCCGAGAAGGCCTACGACAAGCTCGGCTGGCACGCCTCCGACACCCACCCGCTGTCATTCGCCGACGCGCGCGTGCCCGAGGCCAACCTGCTCGGCGAGCGCGGCCGCGGCTACGCCCAGTTCCTCGCCACGCTCGACGACGGTCGCGTCGCGATCGCCGCGCTCGCGGTCGGCTGCATCCAGGCGTGCCTGGACATGTCGCTGCAGTACGCGGGCGAGCGCCAGACCTTCGGTGGCCCGATCGGGCGCAAGCAGGGCCTGGCGTTCCAGGTCTCGGACCTCCAGGTCATGCTCGACGCCTCGCGCCTGCTGACCTACAAGGCCGCCGCGATGAAGGACGCGATGGACGCCGGCCAGTCGGTCTCGATGGGCGCCTTCAAGCAGGCCGCCGCCGTCGCCAAGCTCTACGCCACGGAGTCGGCCGTCACCGCTACCCGCATCGCGACGCAGGTCTTCGGCGGCTACGGCTTCATGGAGGAGTACCCGGTCGTCCGCTTCTACCGCGACGCCAAGGTGCTCGAGATCGGCGAGGGGACCTCGGAGGTCCAGCGCATGCTCATCGCCCGGGGCCTCGGCCTGCCGGTCGAGTGAGACGCGGCGCGCCGCGGTCGGGCTGACCGTGGCGCGTATCTGATCGCCGCTCGGCCTCCGACCCGCGCCGGCTGGGGGTGGCGGCATCCGACGTGTCGCCGGCGAAGGTGGCGGCATCCGACGTGCGTGCGGCCGCTTGAGGTGTCGTACGCCGCCAGGGTGGGGCGTCGCCGATGTCGTATGCCGCCACCCTCACCGCGCACCTCGCGGACGCCCCTACCTCGCGCCGGCGATCTCCGCGGCCTGCCGCAGGATCTCGTCCACGACGTCGGCGAGGGGGGCGGTCGCGTCGATCGGCGTACCGGTCGGCGTGTCCTCGCCGGTCTGGTGGAGCCGGAGCACGAGGGCGCGCTCGTCGGGCGCCGACCCCCACTCGTCGTCCGGGCGCCGGTCCAGCCGCTGCTCCAGGGTGAAGCGGTCGACCTCGAGGACGAAGACGCCGTCGAAGAGGTCGAGGAAGCTGCCGAAGTTCCTCGAGCCTCCGCAGAAGAAGGTGACCGCGTGGGTCCGGTCCGCCACGAGGGACGCCAGGCGGTCCACGTCCCAGATGTGGTGCTCGTGCGACCTGGTGTCCGTCGGCAGGCCGGTCGCGGGGTCGCCTTGGTAAGCGAGGTCGGTGTCCCCGTTGACGGCGTGGTGCCCACGCCGGCGCAGGTCGTGGCACACCGACGTCTTGCCGGTTCCCGAGACACCTTCGACCAGGAAGTTGCGCTCACCCACCGGAGCATTGTCGGGCACGCCCGCTCCGGGCTGGCGGGGCCTCACCGGCGGGCGGGTCGGGCGTGGTCCGCCGCGGAGTGGGGCAAAACCCTCCAGCGCGGGCGCCCCACGCCTAGGCTCCCGCCGTGACCTGCGCCTTCCACCCCGAGCGCGAGACCCTCCTCGGCTGCAGCCGGTGCGAGCGCAGCGCCTGCCCGGACTGCTTGCGTGACGCCCCGGTCGGACACCACTGCCTGGCGTGCGTCGAAGGCCTCCCGACCGACCAGCAGCTCGGCCCGTCCGACGTACGACGCCTCGTCGCCCGACAGCGTGGGCAGCAGCGGGCGCGCACGGGCTCGCGCCGGCCGGGGTGGGTCTTCTACGGCGTGGTCGCGACCTTCGTCGCCCTCTGCGTGGCGACCGGCCCGCTCATGATGCAGGTCGTGACGGCCGAGCCCCTGGGCCGGGCGGTTGCGGTGGGCGTGGTCCTGGTCGGGGTGGTGCTGTCGGTGACGTTGCACGAGTACGGGCACGCGGTGACCGCCTACTGGGGCGGCGACCGCAGCGTGGTCGCCAAGGGCTACCTGGCGCTCGACTTCCGCAAGTACGCCCACCCCCTCCTCTCCGTGGGCATGCCCGTCCTCTTCCTCGCCATGGGCGCGCTGCCGCTGCCCGGCGGAGCCGTGCTCATCGAGGACCACCGCCTGCGCTCGCGCGCGTGGTCGAGCCTGGTCTCCCTGTCGGGGACGTTGATGAACGCGGCCTTCGCCCTCGTCCTCGCCGCGGTCCTGGCCTCGCACGCGCTGCTGAGCCGCAACCTCCTGCTGCACTCGCTGCTGGCCTACCTCCTGGTCATCCAGGTGGCGCTGATCGTGCTCAACCTGCTGCCGCTGCCCGGCCTGGACGGCTACGGCGTGATCGAGCCGTTCCTGCCGCGCGCCGTCGCCGAGCCCCTCAACGCCGTACGGCCCTGGGGGCTGGTCATCCTGCTCGCGCTGGTCCTGTCGGGCGGGCTCGACTTCGTCTGGGACGTCGGCTTCGCCGTCGGCGAGCGGCTGGGAGCAGACCCGTTCCTCGTCGAGCTCGGCGCCGGGATGGCGTCGCTGCGCTGACCAGCGCTGACCAGCGCCGACTCGTTGGCCCGGGCCCAGCCGGGGTCAGAGCCAGCTGAGGAACGTGCTGGCACCGGCGACGACGAGCCAGAACCGCAGGCCGCGGCCGAGCAGCCCGGTGAGGAGGAAGATCCAGAAGTTCACCCGCAGCGTGCCCGCGAGCACTGCCGTGACGGCGTACGGCGGGAAGCCGGTGAACGCCGAGACGAAGAGGAGGCCGCCGGTGAACCACGGCCGCCCCTCGGCGCGCTCGTGCCAGCGCGCCATGGTGGCCTGGGCCTTGGGCTTCTCCAGCTGGCGGCGCACCCACGGGGCGCGCTCGACCTCGACGGCGCCCCAGTACCAGAGCGTCTTGCCGATCATCTGGCCGACGGTCGCCAGGCCGACCAGGGCGAAGGCGTGGTCGGCCTGCTGGGAGATCGTCACGGCGAGGATCGCCTCGATGTTGATCAGCGGGAGCAGCGCCGAGGCGACCGAGGCCCCGAAGATGCTGACGTAGACCCAGATCATGCTTCTCGCGGGACCGGGATCCCGATCCTGACGAGGCGCACCAGCGAGACGCACTTGAGCACGAGCAGCCCCGACGCGATCGCCAGGCCCACCCACATCCACCCGGTGGCCAGCAGGAGCACGGCGAACAACGCGCTGTTGACGGCCTTCGCCGGCTTGGACCAGTTCCACAGCCAGATCGGCCGGTCGACCACGAAGAAGTAGTTGGGGCTTCGGACCGGCCACGCCAGGAAGGCGATCGAGAGGAAGCAGTCGACCACCATGAACTCGGCGAGGTAGACGAAGATCGCGGGCGACAGGTCGGGCTGCAGCCAGGCGAGCCCGATGTAGAACGCCGCGGCGTTGAGCCGGTCGCACATGATGTCGAGCACCGCGCCGATGCGCGTCTCGCAGTCGCGCACGCGGGCGTAGAAGCCGTCGAGCATGTCGCCGACCCAGTAGACGGCGAGGGCCACGACCAGGAGCGTGAGGCTCTGCTGGTGTGCGGCGACGGCAGCCAGCACGACGGACGCCGCGGTGCGGACCGCGGTGATCACGGTCGCACCGGTCAGCAGCCGCTCCTCGCGCACTCCGTAACGGCGGTCGGGATCGGCGACAGGCTGCGCCTGAGCACTTCCCAGCAACCCGCTCCCCACGCCCGGGATGCTAGCGGGTCAGGCCCACAGCTCCGGCCATCCGTGCCCGAGTTCGAGGACCAGCTCGCGCACGAGGGGCAGGCTCACGCCCACCACGTTGTGGTGGTCGCCCTCGATCCCGGAGACGAAGGCGCCGCCGAAGCCGTCGATGGTGAACGCTCCCGCGACGTGCAGCGGCTCGCCGGTGGCGACGTAGGCGTCGATCTCCTCGTCGGTGACGTCGGCGAAGTGGACCGTGGTCGAGGCGGTGGCGGCCGCGACCCGGCCGGTGGCCACGTCGCGCAGGCAGTGGCCGCTGTGCAGGACGCCGGAGCGACCGCGCATCTCCTGCCAGCGGCGCTTCGCCACCGCCGCGTCCTCCGGCTTGCCGAGGGCCTCGCCGTCGAGCTCCAGCACGGAGTCGCAGCCCAGGACGAGCGCGTCGGCAGGCACGTCGTCGCGCGCGGCCACGGCCGCGCACTTGAGCTCGGCCAGCTGGAGGGCGAGCTCGGCCGGTGGCAGTCCGTCCAGCTGGGACTCGTCGACCCCGCTCACGATGACGATCGGGTCCAGGCCTGCCGCGCGCAGGGTCGTACGACGTGCGGGGGAGGCCGAGGCCAGCACCAGGGGCGTCGTCACAGGCGCTCCAGCGCCGCACGCAGCGGGTCGAGCCCGAGCGAGCCGAGGTCGAGCGCCGCCCGGTGGAAGGCCTTGAGGTCGAAGTCGTCGCCCTGCCGCTCCTGCACGCGGGCGCGGGCGTCGAGCCAGATGCGCTCGCCGACCTTGTAGGACGGCGCCTGGCCGGGCAGGCCGAGGTAGCGCTTGACCTCGAACTGGATGACCTCGTCGTCCATCCGGCAGTGCAGGCGCATGAACTCCAGGCCCAGCTCGGGCGTCCACGTCTCGCCGGGGTGGAAGGCGGTGCCGCCGGGACCGAGCCGGTTGTGCTCGGGGATCTCGAGCTCGAGGTGCATCCCGATGTCGACGATCACGCGGGCCGCGCGCAGCGACTGGCCGTCGAGCATGCCGAGCAGGTCGGCCGGGTCGTCGAGGAAGCCGAGCTCCTCCATCAGGCGCTCGGCGTAGAGGGCCCAGCCCTCGCCGTGGCCGCTGCACCAGCACATCAGCCGCTGCCACCGGTTGAGGGTGTCGCGTCGGTAGGCGGTCTGCGCGACCTGGAGGTGATGCCCCGGGACGCCCTCGTGGTAGACGGTGGTGACCTCGCGCCACGGGTGGAAGTCGTCGATGCCGTCGGGCACCGACCACCACATCCGGCCCGGGCGCTCGAAGTCCTCGGACGGGCCGGTGTAGTAGATGCCGCCGTCGTTGGTGGGCGCCAGCTTGCACTCGATGCGCCGGATCGGTGCGGGGATGTCGAAGTGCACGTCGACCATCGCGGCGACGGTGCGGTCGGCCAGCTCCTGCATCCAGTCGCGGAAGGCCTCGCGCCCGTGCACCACGCGGTCCGGGTCGGCGTCGAGGTGGGCGACCACGGCGTCGACGTCGGCGCCCGGGAGGATCCGCTCGGCGGTGCGGTGCATCAGGTCGGACAGGCGCTGCAGCTCGGCCCAGCCCCACGCGTAGGTCTCGTCGAGGTCGACCTCGGCGCCGAGGAAGTAGCGGCTGGCGAGGCCGTAGACCTCGCGGCCGACACCCTCGCGCTCCCTGCCCTGCGGCTCGAGCTCGTCGCTGAGGAAGAGCCCGAACGCCGCGGTCGCCGCACTGGCGGCCCCGGCCAGCGCACGGAGCTCGCTGTCGTCCTCGACCTCGAGCCGGTCGACGAGGCCGAGGTAGAAGTCGCCGGCGCCCCCGGCCTGACCGGTCCAGCGGCGCACCTGCTCGGCCACCTCGGCGTACTGTCGCGCCGCGACGACGTTGCCCTTGCGTGCCTCGTCGGAGAGCGTCACGCGCAGTCCCTCGAGAGCGGAGGGTACGGCGGCGAGCCGGGCGGCGATCGCGGCGACGGCCTCCTCGCCCTCGGTCGGCATGAGGTCGAAGACCCCGCGGATCTCGTGCAGGGGGCTCCACAGCACCGACATGCGCGAGCGCTGGACGCCTGCGTCCTCCAGCTCGATCTCGAGGCGGGTGCGCTCGAGGAAGGCGTCCTTGGCCGCCGCCTCGCGGTCGTCGACCGGCTCCGTCGCCTCGACGGCCGCCACCACCGCCCGGTTGAGCGTGTCGCGCGCGTCGAAACCGGCGGGGGAGTAGTCGGTCATCTCGTGCTCGTGGCCCGCGACGCCGATCGAGGTGGCGGTCAGCGGGTCGAGGGCGCAGAAGTCGTCGACGTAGGCGTTGCAGAGGGCGTCGATGAGGCGCTCGTGCGGGGTGGGTTCGGTCACGGGGGCGACCCTAGCCGCGGGTCCTGACAGGCGTCCTCCGGGTTTCAGTGGGGCAGGCCGCTGGCCCGCCAGGCGCCGGGGCCCCAGCGGTGCGTCTGGCGTACGCCGCGGGCGGGCAGGTTCCACGACGGGCGTGGCTTGGCCGGCGGCGGGCCGCCCGCGGACCCGAGCGCGGAGAACACCGCCACCAGGGCGGCGACCTCCTCGGGCGTGGCGTCGGCGTTGACGACCCGGAGCAGGGGCTGCTGATCGGTCGTCTCGTGGTCTGTACTCATGGGCTCACCTCGTGGGTCTCGACGCGCGGGCTCGGCTTCGCAGGCTGAGCCGAGGCCGCTTGCTCAACCTCGTCTCCGTTCGGGTCTCGCTCCTTCGTCGCGATTCCCGAGTCGCTTGATCACAGCGGGATGTTCCCGTGCTTCTTGGGCGGGAGCGTCTCCCGCTTCGTGCGGAGCAGCCGCAGGGCGCGGACGACCTCGACGCGGGTCTCGTGGGGCATGATCACGGCGTCGATGTAGCCCCGCTCGGCGGCGATGTAGGGGTTGGCGAGCGTGGTCTCGTACTCGTCGATCAGCTCGGCGCGCCGGGCCTCGACGTCGCCGCCCTCGTCGCCGACCTTCTTGAGCGTCTTGCGGTGCAGGATGTTGGCGGCGCCCTGCGCGCCCATCACGGCGATCTGGGCGGTGGGCCAGGCGACGTTGATGTCGGCGCCGAGGTGCTTGGAGCCCATCACGTCGTAGGCGCCGCCGTAGGCCTTGCGGGTGATCACGGTGATCAGCGGGACGGTGGCCTCGGCGTAGGCGTAGATCAGCTTGGCGCCGCGGCGGATGATGCCGTCCCACTCCTGGTCGGTGCCGGGCAGGAAGCCGGGGACGTCGACGAAGGTCAGCACCGGGATGTTGAAGGCGTCGCAGAACCGCACGAACCGGGCGGCCTTCTCGGATGCGTCGATGTCGAGGGTGCCGGCGAACTGCATCGGCTGGTTGGCCACCACGCCGACCGACTGGCCCTCGACGCGGCCGAAGCCGATGAGGATGTTGGGGGCGAAGAGCTCCTGGACCTCGAGGAAGTCCTCGTCGTCGAGCACGGCGGTGATCACGTCGTGCATGTCGTAGGGCTGGTTCGCGCCGTCCGGGATGATCCGGTCCAGCGCCCGGTCGGTGCCGGTGACCTCCATGTCGGGGGCCTCGTCGAAGGTCGGCGCGGGGTCGAGGTTGTTCTGCGGGAGGAAGGACAGCATCGCCTTGACGTACTCGATGGCGTCCTCCTCGTCGGAGGCCATGTAGTGGGCGTTGCCCGACTTGGTGTTGTGGGTGCGCGCGCCGCCGAGGTCCTCCATCGTGACGTCCTCGCCGGTGACGGTCTTGATGACGTCGGGGCCGGTGATGAACATCGCCGAGGTCTGGTCGACCATCACGGTGAAGTCGGTGACCGCGGGGGAGTAGACGTGGCCGCCGGCGCAGTTGCCCATGATCAGGCTGATCTGCGGGATGACGCCCGAGGCGTGCACGTTGCGGCGGAAGATCTCGCCGTACAGCCCCAGGGAGACGACGCCCTCCTGGATGCGGGCGCCGGCGCCCTCGTTGATGCCGATGATGGGGCAGCCGGTCTTCATCGCGAGGTCCATGACCTTGGTGATCTTCTCGCCGTAGACCTCGCCGAGCGAACCGCCGAAGACGGTGAAGTCCTGGCTGAACACGCACACCATGCGGCCGTTGACCTCGCCGTAGCCGGTGACCACACCGTCGCCGTAGGGGCGGTTCTTCTCGAGCCCGAACGCCGTCGAGCGGTGCCGGGCGAGCTCGTCGAGCTCGACGAAGGTGCCCTCGTCGAAGAGCATCTCGATGCGCTCGCGGGCCGTCTTGCGGCCCTTGGCGTGCTGCTTCTCGATCGCCTTGTTCGACCCGGCGTGCACGGCCTCGTCGAGGCGTCGCTCCAGGTCGGCCAGCTTTCCGGCGGTGGTGTGGACGTCGATCTCGGCGGGAACCTCGGTTCCCTCGCCCGGCTGTGCACTCACGCGGTGGCCTCCTGGTCGGTTGCACGGAAACAGCTGCCCCACGCGGCGCTCCTCTGGGGCAGTCCTTGGGGCAATCTAGTGCCCATGACGGAGACGCCCGCACCGCGCCCACCCCTCGACCTCTCGCGGCTGGTCGCGCCGACGGGCTGGCGGATCGAGGTCGAGGAGGAGACGCCCTCCACCAACGCCGCCGTCGCCGAGCGTGCCCGGGCGGGTGAGGAGCCGGGCCTGGTGCTGGTCACCGAGCACCAGACCGCGGGCCGCGGCCGGCTGGACCGGGTGTGGGAGACGCCGCCGCGCTCGTCGCTGACCTTCTCGGTGCTGCTGCGTCCGGACGTGCCGGCCGCCTCGTGGTCGTGGCTGCCGCTGCTCACCGGCTACGCCGTCCAGGCCGCGCTGGCCGACCGGCTGCCCGACATCGCCCTCAAGTGGCCCAACGACGTGCTCGTCGACGGCGGGGCGCTGGGAGCGGGACGCAAGGTGGCCGGCATCCTCGTCGAGCGGATCGAGGCCGAGGGCGGCCCGATGGCCGTGGTCGGCGTGGGCATCAACGTCGACCAGACCCTCGACGAGCTGCCGGTCGCGCTCGCCACCTCGGTCGCGCTGGAGACGGGCGAGCCGGTCGAGCGCACCGGGCTGCTGGGCCAGGTGCTCGGGTCGCTGCACGGCCTGCAGGGCCTGCTCGACGACACCGAGGCGTTGCGCCGGGCGTACGCCGACGTGTGCGTCACGCTGGGCCGCACCGTTGACGTCCACCTGCCGGCAGGGGACGTACGCCGCGGCGAGGCCCTCGACATCGACGCGACCGGCGCGCTGGTGGTCGGGACCGACGACGGCACGTTCACCGTGGCGGCCGGAGACGTGGTGCACGTGCGACCTGCCTAGTGTCATGATCGGCGCGTGGCCTTTCCGAGCAAGCTCCTCAACGAGGGTGAGCACGTCGTCGTCTCCACGCGGACGCACGCCAAGGCGCTGATCCTCCCGGGGCTCGGGGTGCTCGTGGCGCTGGCCCTCGCGTTGTTCGTCGGCGGCCTCGTGGACAGCTCGGCCGTCACGATCGCGGTCTGGGTGCTGTTCCTGGCCGTGGTGGTCTGGTTCGTGGTGGGACCGTTCCTGCGGTGGCTGACGACCACCTACACGTTCACCAACCGCCGCTTCATCAAGCGCTCCGGCTTCATCGCCAAGGAGGGCCGGACGATCCCGCTCAACCGGATCAGCGGCGTCGACTTCGAGATCGGCGTGATCGACCGGATCTTCGGCTGCGGCACGCTCGTGGTCTCCGACGCCAGCACCGACGGCCGCGTCGAGCTCTACGACATCCCCGACGTGGAGCAGGTCCAGCTGCAGGTCTCCCACGAGCTCCATCGCCTGTCCGGGGGCGACCGCCGCGACGATGGCACCTGACCGCACCCCCCGGGACCGACCGCCGGGGGAGCAGCTCGACGACGCGATCCTGCGCAGCAAGCCCGAGTTCAACGCGCTCGAGGTGGCCGCCGAGACCGGCTTGACGATCGACCAGACCCGTCGGCTCTGGCGCGCGCTCGGCTTCCCCGAGTTCGTCGGCGAGAGGGCCTACACCGCGGCCGACGTCGAGGCCGTCGCCACCCTGATGAGCTTCGTCGACACCGGTGCCGTCGACTTCGACATGGCCGTCAATCTCACCCGCGGCGTCGGCCAGACCATGGCCCGGCTCGCCGACTGGGAGGTCTCCACCCTCGTCAGCCGGGTCGAGGAGATGGAGGCCGGCGAGGAGGCCACCGGGTCCCGAGTCGGCTCCGCCATGCGCCTGGTCAACGAGGTCAACCCGCCCTTCGAGCGCCTGCTGGTCTACGCGTGGCGTCGCCACCTCGCCGCGGCCGTCGGCCGGATCGAGGCGATGGGCGCCAAGGACGAGGACCTGCACACCATCGACGTGACCGTCGGCTTCGCCGACCTGGTGTCCTTCACCGCGCTGTCCAACACCCTCGACCGGGAGGAGATCGGCGACCTCGTCGAGGTCTTCGAGAGCCGCTGCCAGGACGTGGTCGCGCGCTACGCCGGCCGGATCATCAAGAGCCTCGGCGACTCGGTGCTCTTCGTGACCGGAGGCGCCGAGGACGGCGTGGCGGTCGCGGAGGGGATCATCAACGTCATCGGACGCGACTCCAAGATGCCCGACGTGCGACTCGGCCTGGCCAGCGGACCCGTGATCCAGCGCCTCGGCGACATCTTCGGCCCGCCGGTCAACATGGCCGCCCGGCTGACCCAGGTCGCGCGCCGCAACCGGCTCATCGTCGACCAGAACACCGCCGACCTGCTCCCGGCCGACGAGTGGGAGGCCCGAAGGCTGCCGGCGCGGCCCGTGCGGGGCTTCGGCCTGGTCGAGCCGGTGGCCGTACGACGGCGCTGACGGTCGCCGTCACGTCGGAGGCGGCCCTGAGGTGGACCAGACCACTCGTCCAATTCTCACCCAAAAGGGCCACCCGCGCGGCGCTGCGTCCCTACCTTCGCAGCGTGTTGGCTGTGCAAGACGTGCGACTGGACCCGACCACCCGACGGGTGTGGCGGGGCGAACGCGAGCTCAAGCTCTCGCGGAAGGAGTTCCAGCTCCTGCATGCGCTGATGGCGCGCCCCGGTGACATCGTCACCCGCGGCGAGCTGATGGCCGACGTGTGGCAGACGTCGTTCTACACCAACTCCAAGACGATCGACGTGCACCTCGGGTGGCTGCGTCGCAAGCTCGACGACGACCCGCGCCGCCCCACCCTGATCACGACCCACCGGGGCCGTGGCCTGCGCTTCGAGGTCGCACAGCCGGTCGCCAGCTGAGCCGGGCTCCGGGACCGTTGCCGCCTTCTATAGGCTCCCCGACGTGTCCTCGACCGGTTCCCACCGCGCTCCCAGGCTCGCCGTCATCGGGGGCGGCCAGCTGGCCCGGATGATGGCCCAACCCGCGATCGCCCTGGGCCTGCCGCTCCGCCTCCTGGCCGAGGCCGAGGGCGTCTCCGCCGCCCAGGTCATCCCCGACCAGCTGGTCGGCGACTACACCGACCTGCCGACGCTGCGCCGGGTCACCGAGGGCACGAGCGTGGTCACCTTCGACCACGAGCACGTCCCGACGGAGCACCTGCACGCGCTCGAGACCGACGGGATCGCCGTACGACCCGGGCCGGGCGCCCTCGTGCACGCACAGGACAAGGCGGTGATGCGTCGCCGGCTCGCCGAGCTCGACGTGCCGTGCCCCCGCAACGCCGTCGTCACCACGGTCGCCGACGTCGAGGCCTTCGGGCTGCCGTGCGTCCTCAAGACGACCCGAGGCGGCTACGACGGCAAGGGCGTCTGGGTGGTGCGCGCCCTCGACGAGGCGCAGGTCGCGTTCGACGCTGCCGAGGCCGCCGGTGTGCAGGTCCTGGCCGAGGAGCTGGTCGACTTCCGCCGCGAGCTCTCCGCCCTCGTCGCCCGCGCCCCCAGCGGGCAGGCCGCGTCCTACCCGATCGTGGCCTCGACCCAGGTCGACGGCATCTGCAGCGAGGTCGTCGCCCCCGCCCCGGACCTCTCGCCCGCCCTCGCCGGTCAGGCGCAGCAGATCGCGCTGCGCATCGCCGGTGCGCTCGACGTCACGGGCATCCTCGCCGTCGAGCTCTTCGAGACGACCGACGGCCGGGTCCTGGTCAACGAGCTGGCGATGCGCCCCCACAACACCGGCCACTGGACCCAGGACGGCGCCGTGACGTCCCAGTTCGAGAATCATCTGCGCGCCGTCATGGACCTCCCGCTGGGTTCGCCGGCCCCACGCAGTCGCTGGACCGTGATGGTCAACATCCTCGGCGGACCCACCGACAGCGGGCGGCTCTACGACGGCCTGCCGCACGCGATGGCCCGCGACCCGCACCTGCGGGTGCACTTCTACGGCAAGGACCTCCGCCCCGGACGCAAGGTCGGGCACGTCAACGCCTACGGCGACGATCTCGACGACTGCCTCGAGCGCGCCCGGCACGCCGCCGCGTGGTTCCGCGGCGACCTCGGCAACGAGAGCGAATAGGAAGGCACGAGATGACCGAGACGCAGGACGTCCCCGTGAAGGTCGGCATCGTGATGGGGTCGGACTCCGACTGGCCCGTCATGCAGGCCGCCGGCGAGATCCTCACCGAGCTCGGCGTCGCCTGGGAGGCCGACGTGGTCTCCGCCCACCGGATGCCGACCGAGATGATCGCGTGGGGCCAGCAGGCCCACACCCGCGGCCTGTCGGTGGTCATCGCCGGGGCCGGGGGAGCGGCGCACCTGCCCGGCATGCTGGCGTCGGTCACGCCGCTGCCCGTGATCGGCGTCCCGGTCCCGCTGAAGTACCTCGACGGCATGGACTCTCTGCTCTCCATCGTGCAGATGCCGGGCGGGATCCCCGTGGCCACCGTCGCGATCGGCAACGCCAAGAACGCCGGCCTCCTCGCCGCGCGGATCCTCGCGACCAGCGACCCCGAGCTCCAGGAGCGCCTCGTCGACTACCAGGCGTCGCTCGCCGAGACCGCCCACGCCAAGGGCGACGTCGTACGCCAGGCGGCCGCCGGCAGCACCCGGCGGGTCGGCTTCTAGCCCGACCGATGGGGCTTCGACCTAGTCGCTCACCCGACCACGCAGCGCCTTGGTCCGGCCGCGCTCCTTCTTCGCCTTCAGCCGCCGCTCCTTCGAGCCGCGCGTCGGCTTCGTCGCCCGGCGCGGTGGCGGCGGCGGCGCGAGCGTCTCGCGCAGCAGCTCGGCCAGCCGTTCGCGCGCGGCGACGCGGTTGCGGTGCTGCGAGCGGTGCTCGGAGGCGGCGATCGACACGCGGCCCGACGGCCACCGTCGCAGCGCGCGGGCTCGTTGACCCGCGGTGAGGACGGTCGACGCGCGCACGTCGTACTCCAGCTCGACCCGGGAGTCGGTGGTGTTGACCGACTGGCCGCCGGGTCCCGGGGACCTGGAGAACCGCTCGACCAGCTCGACCGCGGGCACGACCAGTCCCTCGGGCAGCCCGGGCCCGGCAGGGACGTGGAGGTCTCGCACCGCGCCATTCTCTCGCGCGGCTGACCTGGCGGTGGCTTGACGTCGCGGGCGGCGAGCCGCGACCGTCTGCGACGTGGCAGAGCAGCGGGTGGGCGTCGTCGGCGGGGGCATCCTCGGCGTCGCGATCGCGCGCGAGGTCGTGCGCCGGCGACCGGGCACCGAGGTCGTGGTGCTGGAGAAGGAGGACCGCCTCGCCGCCCACCAGACCGGCCACAGCTCCGGCGTCGTGCACGCCGGCATCTACTACCGCCCGGGCAGCCTCAAGGCCGACCTCTGCTCGCGCGGGCGCGCGCTGCTGCGGGAGTTCTGCGCCGAGCACGCGATCGCGTACGACGCCTGCGGCAAGCTCGTCGTGGCCGTGGACCCCGACGAGAGGGGGCGCTTCGACGCCCTCGAACGGACGGCGACCGACAACAGGGTCCCCGGCCTGAGGCGGCTTGCCCCCGAGGAGATCCGTGAGGTCGAGCCGCACGCCCGCGGGCTCGCCGCCCTGCACTCCCCGGAGACGGCGATCACCGACTACGCCGCGATCACGGACGCCCTGGCCGGGGACGTCGTCGCCGCCGGCGGCGAGGTGCGGCTCGGCGCCCGGGTGGTCGACCTCCGACGCCAGGCCGTCGGCCTCGCGGTTCAGGTCGCGGGGGCCCCGGAGCCGCTGCGCTTCGACCGGGTCGTCGTGGCGGCGGGGCTCCAGGCAGACCGCGTCTCCGCGCTCGTCGACGGCGAGCGGAGCCCGGCGATCCTGCCGTTCCGTGGGGAGTACCTCGGCGTCAGCGCGGCCAAGCGCGACCTGGTGCGGGGGATGGTCTACCCCGTCCCGGACCCGCGCTACCCGTTCCTCGGCGTCCACTTCACCCGTCGGGTCTCCGGCGAGCTCGATGTCGGGCCCAACGCGGTGCTGGCCACGCGCCGCGAGGGCTATCGCCGCCGCGACGTCTCCGCGCGCGACCTGCGCGACGTGCTCGCGTGGCCGGGCTCGTGGCGGCTGGCGCGAGCCCACTGGCGTACGGGCGTCGAGGAGGTCGTCGGCTCGCTCTCGCAGCGCGCCTTCATGCGCTCGGCGTCGCGCTACGTCCCCGAGATCGGTGTCGCCGACGTCCACCGGGCCGGCAGCGGCGTGCGGGCGCAGGCCGTCGACCGCGACGGCAGCCTCGTCGACGACTTCCGGATCACCCACGCCGACGGCGTGACCTGCGTGCGCAACGCGCCGTCGCCGGGCGCGACGTCCAGCCTCGCGATCGCGGCCCACGTCGTCGACCGGGTGTGGCCGTGACGCCCACCAACTAGGTTGTCGGGATGACGACACGCTGGGGGATCGCCGCGACCGGCGGCATGGCCGCTGCCTTCGCCTCCGACCTGGCCCTGGTGCCCGGCGCCGAGCTCGCCTTCGTCGGCAGCCGGTCGCCCGACTCGGCCGCCGACTTCGCCGGGCGCTTCGGCGCGGCTGCGTCCGGCACCTACGCCGACCTGCTCGCCGCCGGTCGGCGCGGGGAGGTCGACGTCGTCTACGTCGCGACCCCGCACCCGCAGCACCACGCGCTCGCGCTGGCCGCGATCGAGGGTGGCACCCCGCTGCTCGTGGAGAAGGCGTTCACCGCGACCCTCGCCGGGGCGCAGGAGGTCGTCGACGCGGCGCGGGCGGCGGGGGTCTTCTGCATGGAGGCCATGTGGACCCGGTTCCAGCCGGCCGTCGGGCGGGCCCGCGAGCTGGTGTCGGCCGGCGAGATCGGCGACCTGCTCGTCGTCCAGGCCGACTTCGGCGCCTACCGCCCCTACGACCCCGCGAGCCGGCTCTTCGACCTCGCCCTCGGCGGTGGCTCCGTCCTCGACCTCGGCGTCTACCCGGTCTCGTTCGCCCAGCACCTCCTCGGCCGGCCCGACCGCGTCACGGCCACCGGCACGACGTACCCCAACGGCGCCGACGCGTCCGCGGCCATCCTGCTGTCGTACGACGACGGGCGGGCGGCGTCGCTGACCTGCTCGCTCGCCAGCGCGACGCCGGGACGGGCGCTCGTCCTGGGCGACCGCGGGTCGATCGAGGTCGAGCCGCCGTTCCACCACCCCAGCCGCATCGTCGTACGACGCAACGGCGAGGAGCCGGAGCACATCGAGCTGCCCCCGACGGGACGCGGCTACGCCCACCAGGCCGAGGAGGTGCAGCGCTGCCTGGCCGCGGGGCTGGTGGAGAGCCCGGTGATGCCGCTGGCCGACACCCTCGACGTGCAGTGGGTGCTCGAGGAGTGCCTGCGCCAGCTGGGCATCAGCATGAGCGAGGCAGAGATCAGCCTGCAGTGACCTGGGCCCCGGCTCAGCGGCGGCGCCGGCTCCACTCGATGGCGGGACAGGCGTCCATCACCATGGGCACTCCCGCCGCCGTCGCGCGCTCGAAGGCCGCCGCGTCGACGACCCCCAGCTGGAACCAGACGCCGCGCGCCCCGATCTCGACGGCCTGGTCGGCGAACTCGCCGGCCGCCTCGGACCGGCGGAAGACGTCGACCACGTCGACCGCGAAGGGGATGTCGGCGAGCGCGGGGTAACCCTTCTCGCCGAGCACGGTCGGGGCGTCGGGTTCCGCGAACACCGGGTGGACCGGCACGATCTTCTTGCCGCGCTCCTGGAGGAGCTCGGCGATCGTGTACGCCGTGCGCTGCGGGTGGTCGGCGAGCCCGACCACGGCCCAGGTGTCGGCGTCGAGCATCCGGTCGATGGTCGCGGGATCCTGCCAGGAGTGGTGGTTCGACGTGGCCATGACCACACCGTAGACGCCTCCTCCAGAAAGCGTGGACGTCCTACAATTCGGGCCATGAGCGAGTTCCCCCTCTACGCCCTCTCCGAGGAGCACCAGGCCATCCGCGAGGCGGTCCGCGCCGTCGCCGACGCGAAGATAGCGCCCTTCGCGGCCGCCGTCGACGAGGAGGCGCGCTACCCGCGCGAGGCCGCCGCCGCGCTGCTCGCGTCCGACTTCCACGCCCCGCACGTGCCCGAGCAGTACGGCGGCGCGGGCGCGGACGCGCTCGCCACCGTGCTCGTGATCGAGGAGGTCGCCCGCGCGTGCGTGTCGTCCTCGCTGATCCCGGCGGTCAACAAGCTGGGCTCGCTCCCGGTGATGATCTCCGGCTCGGAGGAGCTCAAGCAGACCTACCTCACCAGGCTCGCCAAGGGGGAGGGCGGCTTCTCCTACTGCCTGTCCGAGCCCGACGCCGGCTCCGACGCCGGCGGCATGAAGACCCGCGCCGTCCGCGACGGCGACGAGTGGGTCATCGACGGCGTGAAGCGCTGGATCACCAACGCCGGTGAGTCGGAGTTCTACACCGTCATGGCCGTCACCGACGCCGAGAAGAAGACCCGCGGCGGGATCTCGGCGTTCGTGGTCGAGAAGTCCGACGAGGGCGTCTCCTTCGGCGCCCCGGAGAAGAAGCTCGGCATCAAGGGCTCCCCGACGCGCGAGGTCTACTTCGACAAGGTCCGCATTCCCTCGAGCCGCATGATCGGCGAGGAGGGCACCGGCTTCGCCACCGCGATGAAGACCCTCGACCACACCCGCGTCACCATCGCCGCGCAGGCCGTCGGTGTCGCGCAGGGCGCCCTCGACTACGCCCTCGACTACGCCAAGGAGCGCCAGCAGTTCGGCAAGTCGATCGCCGACTTCCAGGGACTGCAGTTCATGCTCGCCGACATGGGCATGAAGGTCGAGGCGGCCCGCCAGATGACGTACGCCGCCGCCGGCCGCTCCGAGCGCGGTGACGACGACCTCACCTTCTTCGGTGCCGCGGCGAAGTGCTTCGCCTCCGACGTCGCCATGGAGGTCACCGTCAACGCCGTGCAGGTGCTCGGCGGCTACGGGTACACCCGCGACTACCCGGTCGAGCGGATGATGCGCGACGCCAAGATCACCCAGATCTACGAGGGCACCAACCAGGTCCAGCGGATCGTGATGGCACGCCAGCTCCTCAACGGGGTGCAGAGCCAGCTCTGAGGCTGCGCGCGCTGCTCACATGCCGTCGATCCGCAGGACCTTCCCGGTGAAGGTGACGACGTACGCCGTGCGGCCGACGAGCTCGAACGACGTCGGCCGGTCGAGGCGTCGTACGACCGTCGTGAACGTGCCGTCGGGGCGGACGAGCACGATCTCACCGGTCCGCGGCGCGGCGGGGAAGCCCTCGTTCTCCGGGGTCGGCTCGAGGTTCCAGTAGCCCTGCAGGAGGCCGTAGAGGCGATCCCGCCGGCCCTGCTCGACGTCGAGGAGGAGGCCGCGGTTGCCCGTGTAGTCGGCGCCCCACCCGGCCACCACCTTCACCGACCCGTCACGCCGCACCACTCCGACGTGCGAGTCCGACGGGACGTGCGGGATCGGGCCGGCCATGCTGACGTACAACCGACGGTCGGCGACCTCGAGGCCGAGCGGCACCGCGTTGGTGGTGGGGAACGCCACGAGCTCGCTGATCCGGCCCCGACGGTCCACGCGGATCAGGCGCCCGAGGTGCGCGTCGGTCACGACGAACCCGCGCCGCCAGACCTCCATCGAGTACTGCACGCCCGAGGGGACGAACCAGTCAGGGTCCTTCGGCGGGTGCTTGGCCGACCACCTGCCCAGGTCGGCGAACACCGAGAACGTGCCGTCGCGACGCTGGCGGTAGATACCGGTCACGGTCTTCTTGCCGCCGCCGACGTCGGCTCCAGCGAGCGTGACCAGGACGTAGGCCCGGTCGCCGAGGAACGCGACGTCCATCGCCGCCCCGATGTCGACCACCCTGGGCGGCAGACCGCTGCCGACCACGGTGGCGGCCCCGGTCCTCGGGTGGATCCGCACGAGCGTGCCGTCGATGCCGTTGGTGACGTAGAGGGCGCCGTCCGGGCCGATGGTGCTCCCCGAGCCCTGGCCGGACAGCGCTGAGCTGTCGAGGACGGTGACCTCGGGTGCGGCGGGCGCTGACTTCCCCGCTGCCCAGACGCCGGAGCCCGGCACCCCGAGCGTGAGGGCGAGAGCTGCGACCAGGGCGATGCTGCGACGTCGGGACATGACCCCTCCCAGAGGCTGGTTGTGTGCGCCCCCTGGGCGCCCGGCACATGCCCATCCAGCGTGAGAATCGTCGTCCTCGGCCTCGTTCGATGCTGCGCCGGAGGGATGGCGGAGTCAAGGATCCACGGCGGTGCGAGCGGGTGTCTGGACCACCTCGTCGAGCAGGCGGAGGGCCTTCACCCGGTCGGCGCGACGTCGACGCCGGTCGACCCCGCCGGGCCGGAGACGGACGCGGGACGGGGGGACTGGTTGACGAGGACGCCGGTGACCCCGAGGAGCACGACCAGGAGGACGGCCTCGACGCGCACCGTGCGGGTCACCGTGGCGGCCGCCCGCGCGCGGTCGTCGAACCCGGCCGCCGCCCGGACCGCGGGCAGGACGCGCCAACGGTTCCAGCCGCCGATGCCGGCCACCACCAGCGCGATCGCGACCTTGGCGAGGAGCAGCCAGCCGTACGACGTCTCGACCAGGCCCTCCCACGACCCGAGGATCCGCCAGGCCAGGAAGGTGCCGCTCGCGGCCACCGCGAGCAGCACGCCGCCGGCCAGCGTGGAGAAGCGGGCGAGCGTCTGCGCGGCCAGCACCTCGCGCCCAGCCAGGGCCCGCATCGTGAGCACCAGGCCGAGGAGCCCTCCGAGCCAGGTCGCGCCGGCGACGACGTGCAGGACGTCGGCCGCGACGAGGAGCGGCGACGGGGTGAAGGCGCGGGAGTGCCCCACGAGCGACGGCGCGGCGAGGGCGACCAGCGCACCACCACAGAGGAGCCATCCGGCGACCCGGTCCGGGGGATCGTCCGACGACGCCCGCAGGGCAAGGCCCAGCCCGAGAAGCACGAGCGCGGCGGCCAGCAGCTCGTGGCGCACGAGGCCGACGTCGAAGGCCGAGAGGACGCTGTCCAGCTCGAGGCCCTGGCCGTGGACAGCCGCGACCGGCACCAGCAGGACCGCGCCGGCGGCTCCCGCCGCGGCGGCGTACGCCAGCAGGCGGCGCAGCCGGGCGCGCACGTCGGTGCCCGACCAGGAGCGCGGCAGCACCAGGGCGAGAAACAGCGCGAGGCCGGCGGCGACCAGCAGGCCGAGCAGCGACACGATGGTGAGGACGTCGCGCAGCACCGTCACGACCGCCGAGGAGGTCTCCGGCTCGGGTGGCGCGCTGACTGCTGTGCTCGGCGCGCCGACCGAGAAGGTCAGGGCGCCCGAGATCGGGTGGCCGTCGGTCGACAGCACGTTCCACGACACGACGTATGTGCCGTTCGGCAGGTCCGCGGCGTCGGCGAGGCCCACGAGCACGTCCTCGTCGCGGGTGTGCGCGCTCGAGGCGACCGTGTCGCCGTCGGAGTCGTGGACCGCGATCTCCTGCGAGGTGAGCAGCACCGGCTCGCTGAAGGTCAGCGTGACGGTCTCCGGCGCCGTCTCCACGACCGCGCCCTCGTCGGGGTCGGTGTCGACGAGCCCGGTGTGCGCCGACGCCGGCGAGCTCCCGCCGAGCACGAGCGCGAGCGCGACCAGCGCGGTGACGACCGGGCCCAGGGCCCGTCGCCACCGCGCCTGCACCACCCTCGGCCCTTCCCCCACGGGCTCATGGTCCCAGAAAGCCCGCTCGTGCGGTCACCAACCGTGCGAACGCCTCGGCCGGCGGTAGTCGGGCCGGTAGTCGGCGTGCGTGCGCGGGGCACAGCCGCCACGGTGGCGGGACCGGAAGAACATCAACGGGAAGATCAGCAACCACAGTGGCGCCTCGAAGAGCACGCTCAGCACGATCAGGAGCGCCAGCGCCGGGAGCAGCGGGAGGCGGAAGCCCCGCCGGTTGCCCAGTGGTGCCGGACGGACCGGCGGATAGGTCACCGCAGGGCGCGGCAGGTCGTCGAACAGCACGGCCAGGTCGGCGCGGGTCCGCGCGGTCCAGACCGCGTCGAGCCGCTCGTCGTACTCCTCGTGGTCGAGCCGGCCGTCGGTGTAGTGCATCGCCAGGTCCGCCATCGCGCGCTCACGATCGCTGTCGGAGATGCGGAGGCGCGGGTCGGGCGTGCTCATCGCTCACCGTCCCGTCCGTCCGCGAGGATGCCGTAGAGGCGGCGACGAGTGTCGACCAGCACGTCGAGGGCGGCCTTCCGCTGCTGCGCGGAGCCCTGGGTGGCGAGCTGCCACACGGCGCTGACGACCTGGCCGATCTCGCTCTTGATGTCGGCCTGGCCGGACGGCTGGTCGCTGGCCGGCTGCTCGGTGCGGGCGAAGGGAGCCCACACGGCGGCGAGGTCGTCACTGTTGGCCTCGGCCCACTCGACGCCCTGGTCGGTGAGACGGATGGTGCGGCGCCCACGCTCGTCGTCGGACTCGACGAGGCCCTCGTCCTGGAGCTGCTGGATGGTCGGGTAGACCGAGCCGGGGGAGGGGCGCCACTCGCCGTGGCTGAGCTCGGAGATCTCCTGGATCACCTGGTAGCCGTTGATCGGCTCCTCCGCGGTGCGCGCCCGGTGCAGGACGTCGATGATCGCCGTGCGCACGTCACCGCGGCGCACCTTCGGGCCGCGCTGCTGGGTCCGCTGGGGCGCGGTGGCGAAGCCGAAGATCTCGCCGAGCCACGGCGGGGGACCGCTCGCCCGACGGCCTCGGCCGCCCGCGGACCAGGACTGTCCCCAGTCGTTGCGGCTGCTGCTCGGGGCGCCGTCCGCGCCGTTGCCGTTGTCGTCGCTCCCGGGCCAGTCGGCCCCGGGCCAGTGGTGTCCCATGACGTGCTCCTCGTGATCGGCGGGCGCGACGGTCGTGATCTATCGGTGACCTATCGCGATATATCGCGAGCGTACGCCGCAGGGATGTCCGGGACAAGGAACAAAGAGGGGAAATCGATCGAGCGGTGAGTGGGACAGCCTTCCTGGCCGGAAGAGCTGCCTCACCCACCGCTCGATGGTGGATCAGCTGCGGGCGCGGCCCGTCGGCGTGCAGGCCGCCTTCGGGACCTCGGTGTCCTCGATGATCGCGTTGAAGAGGACCTTCGCGCGGTCGGGATCGGCGATGATCCGGTTGGGGTCGCTGGGGGCCGAGAGGTTCGGCATGGTGCAGGTCTGGCTGTCGCCGGTCATCGCAAGGGCGAACTTGCCGAGGTCGAAGGGGCTCATGCCCTCGTCGACGCGGATGGCGCCCGCGGCGGCCGCGTTGATCTTCCAGTAGCGCACCGGGTTGACGAAGGTCCACGGCGTCTTGGCCTCGCTGCCGAGCGCGCTGATCACCTCGCGCTGGCGGGCGACGCGGTCGAGGTCGCTGAGCGCGGTGACGTGGCGCGAGCGGGAGTACGCCAGTGCGGTGAGGCCGTCGACCTCCTGGCAGCCCTTCTTGACGTCGAGGCGCGCCATCGGGTCCTTCATGTCCTGCTTGGGGCAGATCTCCACCCCGCCGAACGCGTCGACGGTGTTGATGACGCTGCCGAAGCCGAGCTCGACGTAGTGGTCGATGTGGATGCCGGTGAGCTTCTCGACGCTGGCGACGAGCAGCGGCGCCTTGCCGAGCGCGAACGCCGCGTTGATCATCTGGGTCCCGTGCCCGGGCACCTCGGCCAGGGTGTCGCGGGGGATCGACATCATCGTGCGACCGCCCGAGCCGGTGTGGAGGACGATGATCGTGTCGGTGTTGGTGCCGCCTCTCGGGCCGGTCTTCAGCACGTCGCGCTGCTCGTCGGAGAGGTCGTCGGCCTTGTCGGACCCGACGATCAGGTAGTTGGTTCCCGGCTGGTCGTCCGGCCTGGCGCCGCTCGGCTCCGCGTCGACCTTGTCGATCGTCGTCCAGTGGTAGAGCGGCACACCGACGAGGTAGCCGAGCACGAGCAGGAGCAGCAGCGGGACCAGCCCGAGGCGGAAGCGGGGACGCCGGCGCGGCTTCTGGGGCTTCGGAGGCGGTGCGGAAGTGGCCGTACGCGTCCCGCCCGGCGGCTGCCCGCCGGAGCCGCGCGCCTCGCGCCGGGCGGCCGGCATGACACGGGTCTCGTCGGGGCGTTGCTGTCCCTGGGCCGGGACCTGCTGGGTGGCGTCGGCGGGCGGGGTCTGCGACCTGCCGCCGTAGAGCCAGTCGTACTCGGGTGTTCCCTTCTCGGGCACCCCGGAGCCCTGCGGACGATCAGCCATGTGGACGGACGCTACCGTGCCGCACATGAGTGAAGCCCATGCGACACCGCGGCCCACGTCGTACAGCCGGGTGAGCCTCGGGATCATGGCCCACTCGAGCGAGGCCAACCTCCTCGGCAACGTGCACGGCGGCGAGATCATGAAGCTGGCCGACTCCACGGCCGGCGCAGTCGCGCACCGGCACAGCGGCGGTCCGGCGGTCACGGCGGCGATGGACGAGATGACGTTCCTGGCCCCGGTGCACGTCGGCGACATCATCAAGACCTACGCGCAGGTCAACTGGGCGGGCACCTCCTCGATGGAGATCGGCGTGCGCGTCGAGGCGCAGCCGTGGGGCAACGCCTCCGACGAGCCCGTGCACGTGGCCAGCGCCTACTTCGTGTTCGTCGCCATCGACGACGAGGGCCACCCGCGGCCGGTGCCGCCGCTGCAGACCGAGACCGACGGTGACGTACGCCGTCAGCGCGAGGCCGAGATCCGCCGGGCGCACCGCCTGGCCCGCAAGACCGAGATCGACGAGGGCCGCGAGGCTTGAGGGGCTGAGCCGGCGGGCGACCTGCCGGCCCCGGCGAGTCGCGACCGGGTGGGACGGGTGTGACTGGTGATACTGGGCGGGCTGACTTCCCCCAGCAGAGAGGCCCCCGATGCCGCCCGTCCCGCCCCCCGGGTCGCACCAGACGCGGTTCACCACGCTCGACCGCGCGCAACGCGTCCGGTTCCGTCGCGCGGTGACGCTGATGCTGATGACCCTCGCGCTCCCGGGGTCCGCCCAGCTCGTCTCCGGCAACCGCCGGGTCGGTCGGATCGCGCTGCGCACCTGGCTCTCGGTCGTCGTCGTCGGCGTCCTCGCGCTCGCGTCGTCGTACCTCTGGCACGGCGTCGCCTTCTGGGCCGGCACCAACACCATGCTCCTGCAGGTCCTGCGCCTGGGGCTGATGGCGCTGGCGATCGGCTGGGCCTACCTGTTCGTCGACGCGTGGCGCCTCGGCCAGCCCCTGACCCTGCAGCGCCAGCACCGGCTCGCCGTGGTCGGCGTCAACGGCTTCCTCTGCTTCAGCGTCGCCGGTGCCCTGCTCTTCGGGGCCCACGTCGTGGGTGTCCAGCGCGGCCTGATGATCTCGATGTTCAGCGACGGCGCGGCGGTCGGTGCCCACGACGGGCGCTTCAACGTGCTGCTCATGGGCGGTGACTCCGGCGCGGGTCGCTGGGGCCTGCGCCCGGACTCGATGACGGTGGCCAGCATCGATGACGAGACCGGCAAGACCGTCCTCATCTCCCTCCCGCGCAACATGCAGAACTTCCCCTTCGCCGAGGGCTCGGTGATGGACGAGCAGTTCCCCGACGGCTTCGACGTGGAGGGGATGTACCTCAACGGCCTGTCCACCTGGGCGCTCGACCACGCCGACCTCTTCAAGGGCTCGAAGAACCCCGGCGTCGACGCGACGATCCAGGGCGTCGAGGGCATCACCGGCCTGAAGATGAACTACTGGGCGATGGTCAACCTCCAGGGCTTCCGTGACCTCGTCGACGCGGTCGGCGGCGTCGAGCTCAACGTGCGGCAGCGGATCCCCGTCGGCCTGCCCTCCGACTCGTTCTTCCGCTACATCGAGCCGGGCAAGCGCACCCTCAACGGCATGGACACGCTGTGGTTCGCCCGCGCCCGCTACGACTCCGACGACTACTCGCGCATGGCGCGGCAGAAGTGCGTGATGGGCGCGATGCTGCAGCAGGTCAGCCCGCAGACGGCCGTGACCAACTTCCAGAAGATCGCCAAGGCGAGCTCCGCGATGGTCTCCACCGACATCCCGCGCAGCGAGGTCGACACCTTCGTCGACCTGGCGCTCAAGGCCAGGAGCCAGAAGATCGCCACGCTGTCCCTCGTGCCGCCGATGATCAACACCGCCGACCCCGACATCGCCCTCGTCCAGGAGAAGGTGGCCGCCGCGATCGACAAGGCGGAGGGACGCTCGCCCGCGCCCCCGCCGGACACCGCCGAGGCAGCGCCGGACACCACGGAGGCGACCACCCCCGAGGCCCCGGCCGCGACGGGAGGGGCCGCGCCCGCGCCGGCCGCTCCGGCGACGCCGAAGGCTCCGCCGTCGGTCACCGGTGGCTCGGTCGGGTCGCTCTCCGAGGGCTACGCGGCCAACGAGTCGGAGGACCTCGGCGCGGTGTGCTGATCGATCCGATCGGCCCCTAGGGTGTACGCCGTGACCTCCGGACCCCTGCCCCGCATCGTCGCGGTCGTGGTCACCTTCAACCGGCTCGACCTGCTCGAGAAGCTGGTGCGCCGTCTCGGCGAGATCGACGGCCTGGCCGAGGTGCTGGTGATCGACAACGCGTCCTCGGACGGCACGGGGGACTGGCTCGCCGAGCGCCCCCACACGGGCGAAGTCCCGCTGCAGTCGCGGACGCTGCCCACCAACCGTGGCGGCGCCGGCGGGTTCCACCACGGCCTGGCCTGGGCGATCGACCGGGACGCCGACCTGGTCTGGCTGATGGACGACGACGGCCTGCCCGACCCGGACTGCCTCGACAAGCTGCTGCTGGAGACCGACAACCTCGACTTCTGGGGTCCGCTCGTGGTGGACGAGGCCGACCCCGGCCGGCTCGTGTTCCCGATCCGTCTCCCCGGCAGCACCCGCGTGGTCCACGCGGTCGACGACGTACGCCGGGCCGCCCGCGAGGACCGCATCGACGGGATCGTCATCCCGTTCAACGGCGTGCTCGTGACCAAGGAGCTCGTCGACCGGATCGGCCTGCCCCGCGAGGAGTTCTTCATCTGGGGCGACGACCACGAGTACCGCCTCCGTGCCGAGGAGGCCGGTGCGCGCGTGGCCACGGTCGTCACCGCGACGGTGCGCCACCCCAGCGTCGGCAACCTCGGCACGCCGATGATGTTCGGCCGCACGACCTACAACGACTCGCCGAGCGACCTCAAGCACTACTGCATGGCCCGCAACAACCTGGTCAACCTCCGCGACTACCGCGGCCCGTTCCACGCCCTCGCCTTCGTCGTGAAGACCGCGTGGTTCTACACCTTCACCCGCCCGAGCCTGTCGCGGTTGCGGCTCAGCCTCAGCGCGATGCGCGCCGGCATCGCGGGCGACTTCGACGGGCACCGGAGGTTCCTCGGATGACGTCGGAGACCACCCGGGAGACGGTGGCGGTCGTCGTCGTCACCCACAACCGCGCCGAGCTGCTCACCCGCCTGCTCGACGGGCTGGCCGCCCAGACCCGGCGTCCCGACGCGGTCGTCGTCGTCGACAACGCCAGCACCGACGACACGCAGGCCGTGCTCGCCGCGCGCACCGACCTGCCGCTCGAGGTCATCACGCAGGACAACCTGGGCGGCGCGGGCGGCTTCCACCGCGGCGTGCGGGCGGCGTACGACATGGGCTTCGACCGCGTGTGGCTGGTGGACGACGACGTGGTGCCCGCGCCCGAGTGCCTCGCGGCGATGGTGGCGGTCGACGAGGACTGCCTCGTCGCCGTGCGCGAGGACCTCTCGGGCACGCTCGTGGAGAAGGCGGCCGTCGAGTTCGACCTCCGCAACCCCCTGGCGATCCGCCCCAAGCGCAGCACCGTCGACTCGACCTACGCCGACCGCGCGTCGATGCCGCCGCTGGTCGAGGTGCAGAACGTCGCCTTCGAGGGGTTCATGGTGCGCCGCAGCGTGATCACGGAGATCGGCTTCCCCGACCCCTCCTTCTTCATCTTCTACGACGACGCCGAGTACGCCGTCCGGGCCCGTCGCTCGGGCCGCCACGTGTGGGCCGTGCGTGACGCCGTCCTGGTGCGTCAGCTCGACTTCAACCAGCAGCACGACCTGAGCGGTTGGAAGGGCTTCTACATGTACCGCAACCTCTTCGTGGTGCACCTGCGCCACGGGGAGAACGCCCTCGTCAGGCTCAAGCCGTGGCTCATCACCGCGGTCGTGGTGCTGCTCAGCCCGCTGCGCGGGGGACGGGCGGAGGCCCGCAACGTGATCCGTGCCATGGCCTCGGCGCGGGGCATGCGACGCCTGACCGACTCGGCCCTGCCCCCTCGCTAGACTCGTCGCGCCTCTCAACCACAGGAGTTCATCCCTTGTCCCAGGGTTCAGCACAGCTTCCCGACCTCGTCGTCGTCGGCGCCGGACTGTTCGGTCTCACCATCGCCGAGCGGTGTGCCGAGGAGCTGGGTCTCCGCGTCCTCGTCCTCGATCGTCGCCACCACCTCGGCGGCAACGCGTACTCCGAGCGCGACCCCGAGACCAACGTCGAGGTGCACAAGTACGGCGCCCACCTCTTCCACACCTCCAACGAGCGCGTGTGGGAGTACGCCAACCGGTTCACGTCGTTCACCGACTACAAGCACCGGGTCTTCGGCAAGTACCAGGGGCAGGTCTACTCCCTGCCGATGAACCTGGCGCTGATCAACCAGTTCTTCGGCAAGTCCCACACGCCCGACGAGGCCCGCGCGCTCATCGCCGAGCAGTCGAGCGAGATCGCCACCGAGGACGCCTCCAACCTGGAGGAGAAGGCGATCAGCCTGATCGGACGCCCGCTCTACGAGGCGTTCATCAAGGGCTACACCGCCAAGCAGTGGCAGACCGACCCCACCGAGCTGAGCGCCGACATCATCACCCGCCTCCCGGTGCGCTACACGTTCCAGAACGGCTGGTTCAGCGACACCTACGAGGGCCTGCCCGTCGACGGCTACACCGCGTGGCTGACCAAGATGGCCGACCACCCGAACATCGAGATCCGCCTCGACACCGACTTCTTCACCGTGGCCGACGACTACAAGGGCAAGGTCCCGATCGTCTACACCGGCCCCGTCGACGAGTACTTCCACAACTCCGAGGGCCGCCTGTCGTGGCGCACCGTCGACCTCGAGGAGAGCGTCGTCGACACCGACGACTTCCAGGGCACCGGCGTGGTCAACTACAACGACCAGGACGTCCCCTACACCCGGATCATCGAGTTCAAGCACTTCCACCCCGAGCGGGAGAAGACCCACCTGCCGGGCAAGAGCGTGATCGTCCACGAGTACAGCCGCTTCGCCGAGGAGGGCGACGAGCCGTACTACCCGGTGAACACCGCGGACGACCGCGCCAAGCTGCTCAAGTACCGCGAGCTCGCCAAGGCCGAGCCGATGGTGCTGTTCGGCGGCCGGCTCGGCACCTACAAGTACCTCGACATGCACATGGCCATCGGTTCCGCGCTGTCGATGTACGACAACAAGCTCAAGCCGCACTTCACCGAGGGCGCCGAGCTGACCAGCGGAGGCATCGACGCATGACCACCCAGACCACCAGCGAGACCAGCACCGGCACCGTGACCCGGCTGCTCCAGCGGCAGATCCTGCCGATCGACCGGGACACCGACGTGTTCGCGCTCTACGTCGACCTCGAGGAGGCCAAGCTCGACACCGACCGGCACGACGTCGGTGGCGACAAGGCCGCGAAGGACCTCAACAACGCCGCGATCCGCCAGTCGACGTCGACCGGGCGCAAGCTGCACCCCGACCAGATCCGCTCGCGCACGGCGCTGCGCCTCGAGCCGTCCCAGCTGCTGTCGTTCGGCACCTACTTCAACGCCTTCCCGGCGTCGTACTGGCGCCGCCACACGGTCGTCACCGAGGTCGAGCTGACCGTGCACGTCAGCGGCGCGGGCTCGATGGTCACGGTCTACAAGTCGATGGCGCGCGGCCACTCGCAGCGCGTCGACGCCGCCACGGTCGAGGGCGACTCCGGGTCGTTCTCCTTCACGCTGCCGCTCAAGCCCTTCGTCGACGGCGGGTGGTACTGGTACGACGTCGTCGCCGGTGACCACGGCGCCACGGTCGAGGGCGCCGAGTGGACGGCCCAGGTCCCCGCCGACCGGGCCGAGCACGGCACCGTCGACGTCTGCATCACCACGATGCTGCCCGACATGAGCGCCCAGCTGCTGGGCCAGCTCGGCGCCGCGGAGGAGCTCCAGCCCTACCTCGACACCGTGATGGTGATGGACCAGGGCAAGGACAAGGTCACCGACAGCGAGTACTTCCCGGCCGCGAAGGCGGGCCTGGGCGACAAGCTGCGCGTGATCGCGCAGGGCAACCTCGGCGGCTCGGGCGGCTACGCCCGCGGCCAGCTCGAGAGCGTGCGCAAGGGCACCGCGACCTACGCGATGATGATGGACGACGACGTCGTCTGCGAGCCCGAGGGGATCATCCGCGCCGTCACGTTCGGCGACCTGGCGAAGCGGCCGACCATCGTCGGCGGCCACATGTTCAACCTCTACAGCCGCTCGCAGCTGCACTCCTTCGGCGAGATCGTCCAGCCGTGGCGCTTCTGGTGGCAGACCCGTCTCGACGGCTACTCCCAGTGGGACTTCGGTGCCCGCAACCTGCGCTCCTCGCGCTGGCTGCACAAGCGCGCCGACGTCGACTTCAACGGCTGGTTCATGTGCCTGATCCCGCGGGTCGTCCTGGAGGAGATCGGGCTCTCGCTGCCGATCTTCATCAAGTGGGACGACTCCGAGTTCGGCCTGCGCGCCAAGGAGGCGGGCTACCCGACCGTCTCGTTCCCGGGGGCCGCGGTCTGGCACGTGCCGTGGACCGACAAGAACGACGGCGTCGACTGGCAGTCGTACTTCCACCACCGCAACCGCATCATCGCGGCGCTGCTGCACTCGCCCTACGAGCGCGGCGGACGGATGGTGCGCGAGAGCCTCAACCACCAGATCAAGCACCTCGCCTCGCTGCAGTACTCCACCGCGGAGCTGCGCCACCTGGCCATGGAGGACGTGCTGCGCGGTCCGCACGCGCTCCACGGGGAGCTGGCGACCAAGCTGGGGGAGATCAACACCTTCCGCAAGCAGTTCTCCGACGCGCAGCTGCACGCCGACCGCGACGAGCTGCCGCCGGTGCGCCGCAAGAAGCCGCCCAAGAAGGGCAAGTCCGACATCGAGATCCCCGGCCGCAAGGCCACGCTGGTCGCCGCCGCCCTCGCGCCGCTGCGCCAGCTGCGGCCCGTCCGGGAGATGGCCCAGGAGTTCCCCGAGACCGAGCTGACCGCGATGGACGCCGCTTGGTACAACCTCGTCAAGTACGACTCGGCGGTCGTGTCGATGAACGACGGCTCCTCGGTGGCGCTCTACAAGCGCGACCCGGCGCTCTACCGCGACCTGCTCAAGCGCACCATCGAGATCCACCGCCGCTTCCACCGCGAGTGGCCCGACCTGGCCCAGCAGTACCGCGACGCGCTCGGCGAGATCACCTCGCCGGAGGCGTGGGAGAAGACCTTCGCGCCGTGGATGGACGACCAGCAAGGCGGGGATGCGTGAGCCAGCAGAGTGCTGACGCTCGCCAGGTCGAGGTCCGGCACGACCTGGCGCACGTCGCCCTGGCACCACCGTCGCGCACCTCGGGCGTGCTGGAGGTGTTCCGGCGCCGCTACCTGTTGCGGCTCATGGTGCGCCGCGAGATCAAGGCGCGCTACGCCGGGACGGCCTTCGGCCTGGCGTGGTCGTACATCAACCCGCTGACCCGCTTCCTCACGTTCTACGCGGTGTTCGGGCTCCTGCTCGGTCGCGGACTCGGGATCGAGAACTTCGCGATCCACCTGTTCGCCGGCATGGTGCTGGTGAACTACTTCACCGAGACCGTCACCGCGGGCACGCGCTCGTTGCTGTCCAACAAGGGCGTCATCTCGAAGATGTCGATGCCCCGCGAGATGTTCCCTGTCGCCTCGATGCTGGTCTCGCTGTGGCACGCGATCCCACAGCTCATCGTCCTGGTCCTGGCCTGCATCATCAGCGGCTGGTGGGGCGACGGCCCCCTGTGGGTGCCCGACGCGGTCGGCATGGGCGCCGCCCTGCTCGGCTTCCTGCTGATCATGGTCTACGGGACGGCCTTCGGGCTGATGTTCTCCTGCGTCAACGTGATCTTCCGCGACTTCCAGCGGATCGTGCAGACCTTCATCAACATGGTCCCGTTCACCGCGCCGATGATGTACCCCTACTGGATCAGCTACCAGCGCTTCCCGGCGTTCTGGCACGAGCTCTACCTCGCCAACCCCGTGGCCGAGGCGGTCCAGCTCATCCAACGCGGCTTCTGGTACCCCACCTGCGCCCCCACGTGCGCGACGATGCCCAACCCCAACGGCGACGGCACGATCGTGCCGGCGCCCGAGTTCGCCGACCACCTCTACACCCGCGGCTTCATCATGCTGGCCGTGGGCGTCGTGCTGCTGCTCGTCGGCCAGTGGGTCTTCGCCCGCCTCGAGAAGTCGATCCCGGAGCGCCTGTGATGAGCACCCCACGAAACCGCGGTCTTCCCCCGCTTCGCTCCTCCAGCCCACGCTTCCGCAGGGACCCCGCATGACCACTTCCATCGTCGTCGACAACGTCACCAAGTCGTTCCGCTACCAGTACCACCGCACGTTCAAGCAGCTCGTGGCCCCGCGCTCGCGTGCCCAGAAGGCCGAGGGCCAGTTCAAGGCCCTCGACGGCGTGTCCTTCGAGGTGGCGCAGGGGGAGTCGATCGGGCTGATGGGCCTCAACGGCTCGGGCAAGTCCACCCTCCTCAAGCTCGTGAGCGGCGTGATGCGGCCCGACGAGGGCCGGGTGCTGACCCGCGGCCGGATCTCCGGCCTCATCGCGACCGGCGCCGGCTTCCACAACGAGCTGTCGGGCCGCGAGAACATCTACATGAACGCGGCCATGCTGGGCATGTCGAAGGAGGAGACGGACTCCAAGTTCGACGACATCGCCGCCTTCGCCGACGTCGGGCGCTTCCTGGACACGCCGGTCGGCAACTACTCCTCGGGCATGTTCGCGCGGCTCGGCTTCTCGGTCGCCGTGCACGTCGACTGCGACATCTTCATCGCCGACGAGGTCCTCGCCGTGGGGGACCGGCCCTTCAAGCGCAAGTGCCTCAAGCGCATGAAGGAGATCCGCGAGTCCGGGATCACGATGTTCTACGTCAGCCACTCCGCCGGCTCGGTCAAGCGGATGTGCGATCGGGCGATCGTGCTCGACAAGGGCAAGGTCGGCTTCGACGGCGACGTGGCGGAGGCGATCAAGTTCCTCCACTACGACGGTGACGACGACGAGCCGGACGCCGAGGAGGGCTCGGAGGACGAGCGCGACGACGCGCTCGCCAACGACATCTAGCCCCGGCTGCCTGTCGGCGTACAGCGACTCCCCACATCCCGACGGTGGCGGCATACGACACCCGCTGACCCGAGGGTGGCGGCATACGACAGCGCCGCGCGCGATGTCGATGTCGTACGCCGCCAGGGTCGCGATCATCGATGTCTTATGCCGCCACCGTGGGGCGCGAGCGCCGCTCAGGCACACCCATGTGCCAGAATCGGTCAGAATGACACCGATGTAACGGCGTGTCGACTGGAAATTACAACGTTGTAGTTACTCAGAAACTCTTCCGTGACTGGTGTGACTGGTGTGAAACTCCTGCCTTGTGTGACCTTCCCCCACACAGGAGTAGAACTTTCATGCGACCTCTTCAGGCCCGTCTCGTCACCCTCTGCCAGCAGGTGCTGGCGCTCGGTGTCGTGCTCGTCGTCCTCACGCCCGCCTCCGGAGTGGTGTCCCTCGACATCGTGGGCGACCACCCCGCCGGGCAGCCGACGAGCACCCTCGCCCCCTTCGGCCCGGCCCGGCTCATGTCGGCCACGGTGCCGACCCGGGCGGTGAAGCCCACCGTCACCGAGGTGCCCCTCACGGCCACCGACGGAGGCTTCGCCGGCCTGCAGGGCCGGACCGTCGCCGGCCGCTCCACCGACGCCCGGGTGCTGAGCAAGCCGCAGTCCGTGGCGGGCTTCGCCGCCATCGGCGTCACGTGGCAGCACGGCGAGGACCTCGACGAGGACCAGATCTCCCTCCAGGTGCGCACCCGCAGCGGTGACGAGTGGAGCGACTGGGAGGCCCTGGAGTACCACGACGAGCACGCGCCCGACGCCGGCAGCCCGGAGGCGGCCAGCGCCCGCCCCGGCACCGAGCCGATGTTCGTCGGCGAGGTGGACGACGTCCAGGTGCAGGCCCGCACCGACGGCGTGACCCTCCCCGACGACCTCTCCCTGGCCCTGGTCGACCCCGGCTCCGCCAAGGCGAGCGAGACCGAGGCGCCCGCGGAGCAGCCCTCGAAGGACGGCAGCGACGCCTACGACCAGGACTACGAGGAGCAGGGCTCGAAGACGCAGTCGGACGGCATCACCCTGCAGGCCGCGCAGGCCCGGCAGGCGGTCGCCCAGCCGACCATCTACTCGCGTGCCCAGTGGGGCGCAGACGAGAGCATCCGCGACAAGAGCTCCCTGCGCTACGGCACGATCAGCGGCGGCTTCGTGCACCACACGGTCAACGCCAACGACTACACCGAGGCGCAGGTGCCGGCGATCCTGCGCAGCATCTACGCCTACCACGTGAAGTCCCGCGGCTGGAGCGACATCGGCTACAACTTCCTCGTCGACCGGTTCGGCCGGATCTGGGAGGGCCGCTACGGCGGCATCGACAAGCCGGTGGTCGGCGCGCACACGCTCAACTACAACGACTACTCGTTCGCGATGTCGGCGATCGGCAACTTCGACACCGTGCAGCCGACCGACGTGATGCTGCGGGCCTACGGCCAGCTCTTCGCGTGGAAGCTGTCGCTGCACGGGGTCAACCCCGCCTCGACCTCGCAGCGGATCGGCAGCGGCACCTTCCAGGCGATCAACGGCCACCGCGACGCCGGCTCCACCGCGTGCCCGGGCAGGTACCTCTACGCCCAGCTGCCGAAGATCAGGCAGTACGCCTCCTCGGCCGCGCCGACTCCTCCTCCGCCGCCGCCCGTCGTGCAGCCGATCGCCATCTCGGAGCCGAACCCGCAGAACAACCTCGACGCCTCGCCCTACCCGGACCTCGTCGTCCGACGTGCCTCCGACGGTCGCGGCCTCGTGCTCCCCACCGGTGGGCTGACGTCCTTCCAGCAGCGCCTGGTGGTCGGCAGGAAGGGCTGGGACAAGCCGGCCGACGTGCTCGTCTCGCCCGACCTCACCGGCGACGGCTCGGCCGACCTGGTCACCCTCGACAAGGCGGGCGTGCTCCGGGTCCGGGCCGGCGCGGGCAACGGCAAGTTCGGCAGGACGACCCGCAAGATCAAGCTGCGTGGCTACTCGCTCGTCACCGCGGTCGGTGACATCAACGGCGACGGACGCAACGACCTCGTCGCCCGCTTCAAGGGGCGCCTGACCACCCTGCTCGCGACCGGCAAGGGCGGCTTCGCCCGCGACGTGACGCGCAAGGGTTACGGCAACTACCGCCAGCTCATCGGTGCCGGGGACGTCAACGGGGACGGTCGTGCGGACCTGCTGCTCCGCACCAAGAACCGGTTGTTCCTCCAGACCGGCTACGGCACCGGTCGCTTCGCCTCGCCTCAGCGCGTCGCCGGCTCCTGGAGCAACGTCAACCGCGTCGTCGCCGGCGACTTCAACCGTGACGGCAGGTCCGACATCGTCGCGCGCAGCTCGGCCGGCAAGATGATGCTGCTGCCGGGACGGGGCGACGGGACGTACGGCGCCGCGCTCGGCCCGGCCACGAACCTCAAGTCGATGCGCGCCATCACCGGCGCCAACATGGTCGGCGGCTCCGGCGCGGACCTCATCGGCGTGGCGGGCAAGCAGCTCGTGGTCGTCGCCAACCGCGACACCTTCGAGCTCGGCGCGCCGATCGACACGGGCGTCTCCTTCGCCGGGATGGACCTCATCCTCAACGCCGGCGACGTCGACCGTGACGGCTTCGGTGACGTGCTCACCCGCGACACGTCGGGCCGTCTGTGGCTTCACTCCGGCAACGGGACCGGCGCCCTCGCAGCGGGCCGCGTCATCGGCGCGGCCGGGTGGGGCGCCGTCCAGGGGATCTCGGCGGTCGGTGACGTCACCGGCGACGGCCTCCCCGACCTGGTCGGCACGCTGAACGGCACGCTGATGGTCTGGCCCGGCAACGGCAGCGGCTTCGGCAGCGCCCTGCCCGTGAAGGGCGGCGTGCCCGCCCGGGCCGGCCTCCCGTCCGACCTGTCGGGATTCGACTGGGTCCTGGAGGTCCAGGCCATGACGCTCAAGGGGTCGGGCGACTTCATCGTGCGCGACCGCGCGAGCGGGGTGGCGTACGTCTACACGGGCCGCAAGTCGGGCGTGTCCGCCCCGCGGGTGCTCGGTGAGGGACTGGGGGCCTTCGACCTGGCCGGCTGACCGGCTGGCAAGCGCAGCGCGATCAGGCTCGGGCCGTCGCCCGCTCGGCGTCGTAGACGTCGTCGAGGCGATCCGGGTCGGGGTTGCGGACAAGGACCAGCGAGCCTCCTCGTCCGAGGGGCTCGGTGAAGGTGGCCGTTCCTGGTGGGGAAGCCGGGTCGGCCACCGAGAGAAGACGGCCGCCGTCGGTGAGACCACTCCCGACGGCGGCCGTCCTGTCGTTCGTCCAGAGCACGGCCTGGGTGAGGTCGTCCGTCGCGAGGTCGTCGTCACCGGGCGGGTCCCAGGCAGCGAAGCCGTCGGGCTGGGACCAGATCTCCACGCCGACGTCCAGCACGCCTGCGGGCAACGGCTCGGCGAAGCGCACCCCGAGGGGTCGCAGGCTGCACGCGAGCACCGGCAGCCGCGGTGCGCGGGGAGCCCACGTCGCGAGGGTCTCGGGCCCGCACACCACGGCGTCGGGCTCGTCGGAGGTGGTCACCCGCAGCCCGACCGTCCAGGCGGCGCCGAGGAAGACCGGCGAGAGCCAGTGCGGCGGCAGGTCGATGCGCAGCGTCATCCCGCGCTCGAGGTCGGCGACGTCGGTCAGCAGCCCCGACGCCTTGGCCACCCAGTTGGCGTACGTCGTCACCGACAGCTCGACGCGCTCGCCGGTGGCGTGGTCGTAGAAGGTCAGCAGGGGTCGTCCGGGGTCCCGCCGCAGCTGGGCGGCGAGCACCTCGGCGAAGGTCGTCACGAGTGGGACCGGGGGCGCGGCGTCAGACCGCGTCGGGCTCCGGGGAGTCCATGTAGGGGTAGTCCTTCATGAACGTGTCGAGGGCCGCGCCGCTGATGTCGGAGCAGTACTGCCACACGCCGACCTGCTTGGCCGGATCGGTCTCGCCGACCCCGCCGATCGACCAGTGCGTGAAGGCGATGTGCTGGCCCTTCGGGAAGGCCTTGCCGTCCTCGGAGGTCCACGGCACGGCCTTGAACTTGTCGCGCAGGTCCTCGGTGCCCTGGAGCTTGGAGGCGATGCCGCGGAGCATGTCCATCTTGTCGCCGCTGGCGGCGATGGTCTCGTCGTACCAGAGGATGGTGAAGCCGTGCTCGAGGTTGTGCACGAGCTCGCCCAGCTCGGGGCGGTCGGACTCCTTGTAGAGCTTGCGGTCCATGCTGTCCCACATGTTCCAGTGCTGGCCGAAGGCCGGCGGGGCGTCGTCGTAGGTCATCGGCGTGCCGACGTCGACGTGGTCCTGGTTGCCGTCGGCGGGCTTGGTGGTGACGTCCTGGCAGACCGACGCCTTGGCGCCGATGTCGCTCAGCGAGTCCGACGCGTAGGCGCGCAGGTCGTACCAGTCCTTGATCGGCTTGAACGCCGCGGCGCCGATGATGAGCACGGCGACCAGGACGCACACGCCCACGATGGCCATGCCGCGCCGGTTCTCCGACTTGGACTGCTGGGAGCGGATGGAGTCGATGACCGCCTGACGGTCGGTCTTTGCCTGCTTGGCCACGGTGCTCGGTGTCTCTCGGTCGACTGCTGGGGTGGGACTTCTGGGGCTGCGCTGGCAGAGTCTACGTAGTCACGGGTGACGTGGCGCACTCCACGCCACCTCAACGCCCGGCACGTGCCCGGTCCCACTCCTCGATCCGCCACCCGTGCGCGAAGCAGACGGCGGCCACGGCGGTGCGGTCGTCGGCGTCGGGCAGGCGGTCGAGCGCGGCGGCGAGCTCCTCGGCGGGGGCAGGCGAGCCGAACGGCACGCGGTCCGCGTCGGCCCCGGCCAGGGCGCGTACGACGGCCTCGCGGGCACCCCACCCGAACAGGTCGCCGCCGTCGGGGCGCACGAGCGACGCGGCGCCGGGCCCGTCCTCGCCGGGCGGCAGCACGAGGTCGGCCCGTCCACGCAGGACGGCGACCGGACGGCCGGAGAGCTTGCCCTGCACCAGCTCGGCCGCACCGGCGAGCTCGTCGGCGACCGCGGGGAGCGTGACGTGGAGCGGGTTGCCGTGCGGGTCGGTGCGCCCGGCGAAGTCCTCGGCCACCAGCAGGCCGGCGGCCCCGATCGCGATGTCGGTCTGGCCCTCGCGCCAGGCCCGTCCGGCGGTGTCGGTGACGATGACGCCCACGTTGACCCCCGCGCGCTCGCGGATCTCGCGGCGCAGGGTCCGGGCCGATCCGTCGGGGTCGAGCGGCAGCAGCACGATCGAGCCCACGGTGACGTTGGAGGCGTCGACCCCGGCGGCGGCCATGGTCAGGCCGAGCCGGTGGCGCACGATGCGCGTGGCGCCGCGGCGGGCGACCACGCGGACCGACTCCTCGTCGACCGCCGCGTCCCGGTCGCCCACCCGCGTGCGGCCCTCGGCCTTGCTGACGACCTTGCTCGTCACGCAGACGACGTCTCCGTCGGCGAGGTCCGCGCCGTCGCCGAGGGCGGCGAGCACGAGCTCGGCGAGGTCGTCGCCGGCGACGACCTCCGGGACGCCGTCCGGCGCCCAGGCCTCCAGCCGGTTCATGCCCGGCCCACTCATGCCCGGCCCGTCACGAGGGAGACCGCACTCGCGGCCATGGCTGCGGTCGCGTCGGCGTCGTCCATCATCAGCGGCACGGCCTGCGCGCGGATGCCGGCCTCCTCGAGGCGCGCGACGTCGTCGGCGTCGCGGGTGTCCACGAGCCAGCCGTCGAGGACGCCGCCGGTGGACCGGGCGCCGTAGTGCACGCCGACCGCACCCGCGCTGACCTCCACGCCGATGCTCGTGAGCATCTGCGCGGCCATGCCGTGCACGGGGGCGGCGCCGACGATGGGGGAGAGGCCGACGACAGGGGCGGGCGTGGCGCGCACGGCGTCACGGATGCCGGGCACGCCGAGGATGGTGCCGACCGAGACCACCGGGTTGGACGGCGGCAGCACCACCAGGTCGGCACCGGCGATGGCGTCGAGGACGCCGGGTGCGGGTGTGGCGGTGTCCTGGCCGACGACCAGGACGGCCTCGGCGGGCACCGCGGAGCGCAGGCGCACCCAGTACTCCTGGAAGTGGATGACGGACCTGCCGCTCGGGCTGGCGGGGTCGGCGACGGCGATGTGCGTCTCGACCCGGTCGTCCGACATCGGGATCAGGGTCACGCCCGGCTGCCATCGGCGGCACAGCGCCTCGGTCACCTGCGACAGCGTGAAGCCGGCCTCGAGCATCTGCGTGCGCACGAGGTGCGTGGCGATGTCGCGGTCACCGAGGCCGAACCACGTCGGCTCGACGCCGTACGCCTCGAGCTCGCCCTTGGCGCTCCAGGTCTCGTCGCGGCGACCCCACCCGCGCTCGACGTCGATGCCGTCCCCGAGGGTGTACATGACGGTGTCGAGGTCGGGGCACACCTTGAGCCCGTGGATCCACCAGTCGTCGGCGGTGTTGGCCACCACGGTGACCTCGGTGTCGGCGGACCCTCCCGGCACGAGGCCCGTGCGGAGGCCGTGGATGAGTCCCTGGAGGAAGCGGGCCCCGCCGACCCCGCCGGAGAGGACGGTGATACGGCTGAGCGTGGGCGCAGATGATGGCATAGGAGCAGCCTGCCGGAAGCCGAATGGCCATATCAGATCCGGGCTTGACTTGCGGGGTACGACAGGCATGTAATTCCCACAGTGTGGTTCAGTCCTGAACAAGGGTCGAAAGGGCGTCAGCCATGAGAGCAGAATTGTTTCTCCTCGAGCCTGAGGGCGAGGAGTTCGGGTGGCAGGATCGCGCGCTGTGCGCGCAGACTGACCCGGAGGCGTTCTTCCCCGAGAAGGGCGGCTCGACCAGGGAGGCCAAGAAGGTCTGCCTGACGTGCGAGGTGCGCGACGACTGCCTCGAGTACGCGTTGATGAACGACGAGCGCTTCGGCATCTGGGGCGGGCTGTCGGAGCGCGAGCGCCGCAAGCTGAAGAAGCGCGCCGTCTGACGGACCTCTTCCCGCCGCCGGCTCGTTGTTTTTGGCGGCGTGGAGCGCCTCGTTAAGGTGCTCCGGTGTCCGTCACCGCGCTCCTCGTCAGTCATGACGGGGCGAGGTGGCTGCCAGCGGTCCTCGCTGGTCTGATCGGGCAGACCCTCCCGGTCGACCGCGTCCTGGCCGTCGACACCACGAGCCGCGACGACAGTGTCGCGCTCATCCGTGACGCCCTCGCCGGCGCCGGCCTCGACGAGACGTCGGGGCGTCTGGTGCTCGAGGTCGTGCCCGGCTCGACCAGCTACCCGGCCGCCGTGCAGCATGCCCTGGACCTCGCGCCGGGGGAGCCCGCCGACGACGAGTGGCTCTGGCTCCTGCACGACGACAGCAACCCGGAGCCGAGTGCCCTGGCCGAGCTGATGGCTGCCGCCGAGGAGCACCCCGACGCGGCGATCCTCGGGCCCAAGCTGCGCGAGTGGCCCTCCCTGCGCCGCCTCCTCGAGGTCGGCCTGACCATCACCGGCACCGGGCACCGCGAGACCGGTCTGGAGCGCGGCGAGTACGACCAGGGCCAGCACGACGCCGTGCGCGAGGTCCTCGCGGTCAACACCGCGGGCATGCTCGTGAAGCGGCGGGTGCTCGAGGCGCTGGGTGGGCTGGACCAGGAGCTGCCGATCTTCGGCAACGACATCGACTTCGGGTGGCGCGCCGCGCTGGCCGGGCACCGCACCCTCGTCGTGCCGCAGGCCGTGGTGTTCCACGCCGAGGCGGCGCACCGCGGCGTACGGCGTACGCCCCTCACCGGGCGTCACACGCACTACCAGGAGCGGCGCGCCGCGCTCTTCACCTCGCTGGCCAACGTCTCCTCGCGGGCCCTGCCCTGGCAGTACGTCCGGCTCTTCCTCGGCTCGCTCCTGCGGGTGCTGGGCTATCTCGGGGTGCGCTCGGTGGGGGAGGCCCTCGACGAGCTCGCCGCCGTGCTGTCGGTGCACGGACGCCCCGGGCAGGTGCTGGCCGCGCGCCGCGAGCGGGCGCGCCGCCGCGCCGGCGAGCCCCCTCGGGAGGAGGCCGTACGCCGCCTGCTGGCGCCACCGTGGCTGCCCTACCGCCACGGCCTGGACTTCGTCACCGACCTGGCGTCCGCCGCGACGAGCCAGGCAGCAGACGTGGCCGAGCGCCGCCGGCTCGCCAAGGCGCCGGAGGCCGTCGTCGCCGGACGGGAGCTTCGCCTCGGCTCGGTGGAGGACGACGAGGACGCCTACCTGACCGACACCGGCCTGGTGGCCCGCTTCTTCACCAACCCGGTGGCGGTCGTGCTGGTGCTCTTCGGGGTGCTCGCGCTGCTCGCGGGACGGGAGGCCTTCGGCTCTATCACCGGAGGCGCGCTGTCGCCGGTCCCCGCCTCCGCGGCCGACTGGTGGAGCCTGCACACGGCGACCTGGCTGCCGCTCGGCACGGGCACGGACGTGCCGGCACCCGCCTACGTGCTTCCGTTCGCCCTCGCCGCCTCGGTGATGTTCGGCCACACCGGCGCCGTGGTGTCCGGGCTGATGCTGCTCGCCGTGCCCGTCGCCGCCTGGGGTGCGTGGCGGCTGCTGAAGGTCGTCGGCCGCTTCGTCGACCCGCTGGGCCTGCCGCGCTGGCTGGTCGTCTGGGGCGCGTTGACCTATGCCCTGGTGCCGGTCACGTCGGGGGCGTGGGGCGAGGGGCGCTTCGGCACCGTCGCGGTCGCGGCCCTGCTGCCGTGGGCCGCGCACGCCGCCCTCGGCTTCGTCGACCCCGACCGCGACCGGCGCTGGCGCGCCGCCTGGCGCACGGCACTCCTGCTCGCCCTCGGCGCGGCGTTCGTGCCCGGCTTCTGGCTGTTCGCGCTGCTGGCCACGGCCGTGGTGCTGGGCGCCGCCGCCTTCATCTCGCCGCGCCTGCTCCGCGAGCGCGACAGCTGGGGTCCGCCCGTGGTCGCCGTGGCCGCGACCCCGGTGCTGCTCGCGCCGTGGCTGCTGCCGCTCCTCACCACCGGGTCGGCGTCCGGGCTGCTGCTCGAGGCCGGCCGGCTGACGGTCGACCAGGTGACCTTCGGCGGGCTGCTGACCGGACGGCTCAACGACCTCGGAGCGCCGTGGTGGCTCGGCGTGGTCCTCGGTTTGCTCGCACTCGGCGCGCTCGTGCCGCGCAGCACGCGCATCCCCGTCGTCATCTGCTGGCTCGTGGCGCTGGCCGCGGCGCTGGCCTCCGGCGTGCTGTCGCACCTCACCCTCGACCTGCCCTCGGTCACCACCCGACCCAGCCTGGGCCTCTTCGTCGTGATCCTCCAGGGCACGACGGTGGTGGCGGTCGTGCTGGGCGCCGACGCCTACCTGCGTCGCCTCGCCGACCACCACCCGTGGTGGCAGCGCGGCCTGGCGACCGTCCTCGCCGTGGTGGCCGCGCTGGTGCCCCTCGGCGGCCTCGCCTGGTGGCTCACCACCCCGGACAACGCCATGACCCGCGACGAGGAGCAGACCGTCCCGGTCTACATGGAGCAGAGCTCGCTGCTCGGGCAGGAGCACGGCGTGCTGGTGCTGGGCGGCTCGGTGGAGGACGGCATCACCTACCGGATCCGCCGCGACGACGGCACCACGCTGGGTGAGGACGAGGTGCTCACCCTCGCCGACGAGGACACCGAGCTGACCGATGAGGTCCGGGCGCTGGTCTCCTCGCCGACGCCCGGCGTGGTCGCGGCGCTGGGCGCGCGCGGCATCGAGTACGTCGTCCTCAGCTCGCCCGCCGACGGGAAGGTCTCCTCCCTCCTCGACGCCACGGCCGGGCTGGACCAGGCCAGCGCCGAGGACCGCAGCACCCGCGCGTGGCACGTCGACCGACCGCTCGACCCGTCTGCCCTCGACGGCGACCGGTCGTGGTGGCGTACAGGGCTGCTGGTCGTGCAGGGGCTCGCGATCCTCGCCGCCCTCGTCCTGGCCGCGCCGACGGTCCGGCAGCGACGGGGGGAGCGGGCCGATGGCTGACCGATCCCCGGGTGCTCCCCACGTGGGCCGCCGCCGGGTCGCCGAGGTGGCCAGCAGGCGCCCCTCCCCGCTGACCCTGCTGGCCGTCGCGATCCCGCTCCTGACGGTGGCGGCCCTGGCGCTGGTGCGGCCGGCCGCCACCCCCGAGCTCGACCATGCCCCGACGGGCGCGCCGCTCGACCGCTCGACGGTGGTCTGCCCGCCCCGGCTCCCCGGCGCCGACACCCTGCGCCTCGGCAGCAGCGGGCTGTCCTCCGGCGAGGTCGCGCTGCGGGTCGGCGACAAGGACGAGACCCAGGCGCTCGACGCCGGGGTGGCCGAGCGCCGCGAGCGCGCGTCCGTCGTCGTCAACGGCTCCGGCGACCTCGCCGCCGGGCTCGTGGCGACCCGGTCGGGTGCCGGGTCGGCCGTCGGCTGCGACGAGCCCCTGCCCGAGCGCTGGTTCACCGGTGTCGGCGCGTCGGCGGAGCACTCCTCGACGCTCACGCTCGTCAACCCCGACAAGGGTCCCGCCGTCGCGGACGTGACCGTCTGGGACGGCAGCGGCCTCGTCGACGTGCCCGCCCTCCTCGGCATCCGGGTCCCCGGTGGCCGCTCGGCCTCCTTCGACCTCTCCGAGGTCACCCCCAACCGTGACGCCCTGGCGATCCAGGTGCGGGTCTCCCGCGGGCGTCTGGCGTCGAGCGTGGTCGACGTGGTCGACCCCGTGGGGCGCGACCGGCCCGTGCGCGAGTGGCTCCCGGCGCAGGCCGCGCCGGCCGCGACGTCGTACGTCGCCGGGATCGGCACTGGTGCGGCCGACCGCACCCTGACGCTCGCCAACCCCGGTGACAGCGAGGTCCGGGTGGCGCTCGAGCTGGTCAGCGAGGAGAGCGAGTTCGCACCGGCGGGCTTCGAGGAGGTCACGCTCGCGCCGGCGTCGGTCAGCGAGGTCGACCTCGGCGGGGTGCTGCGCGGCCGGACCGCCGAAGGTGTCCAGGCGCTGCGGCTCGAGGCGACCGGACCGGTCACGGCCAGCCTGCGGACGCAGGTCCCCGGCGACCTCGGCTTCTCCGTGCCGGGCACGACCGTGTCGAGCGAGACGGCCGTGGCGCTGCCGTCCGGGTCGAAGCGGCTCGTGCTCGCCGGGGCGACCGGTGCGGGGGTGCTGACCCTGCAGGCCTGGGACGAGGAGGGCAGCGCGGTGGTGCGCAAGCGCCGCGTCGAGCTCACGGCGGCGACCGCGTCGCGGGTGCGGCTGCCCGACTCGGCGGTGCTGGCGCTGGTCCGGCTCGAGCGCACCGGCGCGGTCGTGTCGCTCGAGGTGAGCGACCGCGGTCTCTCCGTGCTGCCGCTCACGCAGCTGGTGACCACCAGCCAGGTGCCCGACGTGCGCCCGGCCCAGCGCTGAGGACCGCTCGGCCTAGTCGCCGTACTTCTCGTCGACCTGCCCCGGCGTGAGCCCGAGGAGCTCGGCCAGCTGCTCGACGACCACGGTGTGCACCATCGCCTCGAGCTCGTCGCGGTTGGTGGCGCGCTGCTCGATCGGGCGGCGGAAGATCACCAGCCGGGTGGGCTCCTGGCCCTTGCCGCGCACCAGCGACGACAGCGGCACGGTCTCGTCGCCCCAGTCGTCGGGCAGCATCGGCGCGTCCTCGACCGCGTACTCGACGAGGCCCAGGTGGCGCTGCCAGCGCTCGTCGAGCGGCGTCACCACGTCGAGCACCAGCTGGTCGAACTTCTGCCGGGCCGTGCGCAGGGCCGGCGTGCCGGGCACGGCCGGCAGCACGCCCGGGCCGCGCATGCCCCGGCCACGGCGATCCCTGGTGCGGGACCTGTTGGTGCTCACGTCGTCCACGCCGCGAGCCTAAGCGCCGCACGTGCGTGCGGCGGGTAGCGTCGGCGCCGTGAGCCTTGCCCGTCGTTGTTCGCGTACGGCGTGTGGCCGTTCCGCGGTCAACACGCTGACCTACGTGTACGCCGACCAGACCGCGGTCCTCGGCCCGCTGGCGACGTACGCCGAGCCGCACGCCTACGACCTCTGCGACGTGCACAGCGAGCGGCTCTCGGCCCCGCGCGGCTGGGAGGTGCTGCGGCTGGCTCCGGACCCGAAGGCCCAGGGACCGAGCAGCGACGACCTGCTCGCGCTGGCCGACGCAGTGCGCGAGGCGGCCCGCCCGGCTCCCGCTCCGGTCCCGCTGCACTCGACCGACGACCCGGGTCGCGGGGCGAAGCGTGGCCACCTGCGCGTCCTCACGCCGACGGATTGACCTAGGATCATCCGCGTGAACATCGACCCGCAGCTGCTGAGCATCATCGTCTGCCCGGCATGCCACGGCGAGCTCGTGGCCGCCGCCGAGGAGCTCGTCTGCCAGGGGTGCGGCAACGCCTACCCCGTGCGCGACGACATCCCGGTGCTGCTGGTCGACGAGGCCCGCAAGCCCGCCTGAGGACTGTTGAGGAGGGGCCTGGCCGTGGCGACCTGGTTCGACGAGGCCCGGCTCGATGACGCCGGGGTGCTGGACACCGTCGACCTGCGGCTGCGCACGCTCGCCGAGAGCGGCGCGCGGGTCCGTCGGGAGGCACACGAGGCCGCCAACGCCACCGCGGAGCTGATCGCCCGCGGTCGCGACGAGGCACGTCCCCGCGCGGTGATCGCCGCCGGTCCCGACTCGCGGCTGCTGCGTGCGGTCCTCGAGTCGTGGTGCCCGGTGCCGTTCGTGGCGTGGCCCCATCCGGGCCTGCCCGGCTGGGCGGGCTCGCTGGACCTCGTCGTGATGCTGGCGCCGGAGGGCAACGACCACGGGTCCGCGTCCGCCGTCGCCGAGGCCGTACGCCGCGGGGCGCAGGTCGTCGTGGCCTGCCCCGAGCGGTCCCTCGTCGCCGAGCACGCCGCCGGCCGGCACGTGACGGTGCTGCCGACCGTGACCGGCGACCAGCTCGCGACGGCCGTGGTGATGCTCGACTACCTCGCGCACGTGCACCTCGGCCCGCGCGCCGATGCGGAGTCGGTGGCCGAGTCGCTCGACGACGTGGCGACCAACTGCTCACCGCACCGCGACCTCGCCGTCAACCCGGCCAAGATGCTCGCCATCGCCATGGCCGACACCAACCCGCTGGTGTGGGGCGGCTCGGTCCTCGCCGCCCGGGCGGCCCGGCGACTGGCCGAGTCGCTGCGTCGCACGAGCGGTCGTTCGGCCATCGCGGGCGACGCCGAGCACCTGCTGCCGGTGATCGAGGCGACCAAGCCGCACGACGTCTTCGCCGACCCGTTCTCCGAGGAGCCGGCCGACCTGCGCCCGCTCCTACTCATCCTCGACGACCGCTCCGACGACCCCGTGGTGCGCCAGCAGGCGGGCGAGCTCCAGGCGGCCGCGGCTCGCCACGGCGTACGGGTCGAGACGCTGACCACCGATGCCGACGCCGAGGTGGCGCGCTACGCCTCGCTGCTGCTCGCCGGGACCTACGCCGCGGAGTACCTCCGCATCGGGCTGGTCGAGGACTAACGCCGATCGTCCAGCCGCATGCCGAAGACCAGCGCATCGGTGTCGTGGACGTGCGCCGTCCGCTCCAGGTCCATGCCGAGGTTGCGGGCGACTCCCTGGGAGGGGATGTTGTCGGGGCGGATCAGCGCCACGAGGTGCTCGACGCCTGCGGCCGCTGCGCAGTCGCGCACGGCACGCGCGGCCTCGGTGGCGTAGCCGCGCCGCCTCATCTCCGGCATGACGTGGTAGCCGACCTCCACGTGGGGCGTCCCCTCGACGTCCTGCATGGTGAGGCCGCAGTCGCCGACGAACACGCCCTCGTGTGTCTCGATCACCCAGAGGCCGAAGTCGTGCTCGGCGTAGTTGCGCTCCTGCCACTCGATCCACCGGACGCCGTCCTTGCGCGTGCTCGGCGGCCGGCCTCCCCGGAAGGCGTCGAAGGCGGTCAGGACGGCGGTGATGTCCGCCAGGTCGGCCATCGTCATCAGGCGGAAGCGCAGGCGGGCGGTCGGCTCGGGCAGCACCGGGTCAGGCTAGTGGTCGGCTCCGCTCGTTGCGCCCTGCACGACTTCGAGCGGCGCGGACGTGCCTGTGGCCCCGCCATCTCGTGGGTGGCGGGGTGTGGGGCGGGGTCATGGTCGTTCGGGTGGCTCGCCGAGGTCGCCGGCGTCGTCGAGGCGGGTGGTGCCGTGTCGGTCGCGGAGGTAACGGTGTCCGTGGGTGCTGGTCCACTCGAAGACCCCGGGCGCGATGACCCGGTAGGTCCAGGCGGTGAAGGTCTTGAGCCTGTGGTGGAACCGGCACAAGCAGGCGAGGTTCGAGGACGCAGTGGGACCGCGTTGGGGTCTGCCTTCGGCCTCGGCGTCGTGGTCGTACTCGACGACGTGGTCGACGTCAGCGCTCCGGGCGGGTCGGGTGCACCAGGGGAAGGTGCAGGTGCGGTCCCGGAGAGCGACCTGCTCCCTGATGGGCTTGGGGATGTCGTAGCCCGGCGCACGGAGCTCGGCGTTGAGGTCGATGACGGGCTTGATGGTGATCTTGGTGCGGGAGTCGGCGCACCAGGCCTGGACCTGGTCGAGCAGCAGGAGCTTCCGGCGTTCCTCGAGCCGCCCGGTGGGTCCGAAGATGGTCTGAACGCCCTCAACGCTTGCGTCGAAGTGGGCGTTCAGCACCACCTCGCGGGCGGCCGGGAGCCCGTCCTCACCGCGAGCTGAGGTGCTGGTCTTGGTCGGGCCTTGGCTGTGGAGGTCGAGCGCAGTCTGGGTGCGGGCCAGGTCGCCGAGCGCCCTTGCGCGGCGGACGTTGAGGGACTCGGTCGACCCCAGCGCCTTCTGCAGTGCGGCGCCGTGGGCCAGTGCACCGTCGAGGTCAAGGGCGTCCGCGATGTCGAGGTCGGCCTCGAAGTGCATGGTGCCGGCGTAGTGCACGTCCTGGTCGCTGAGGGTGGCGTGGCGCGGGTCCACCGAGAGGTAGCCGTCCTCCGGGTCGGCGGCCGGGTCCAGGGCGGTGAGGTCAAAGCGCTTGATCGTCTCCGCCACGAGCCGGTCGAGCTGCGCGGGCCCGATCTTCCCGGCCACGGCCGCGACCTGGGCGTCGACCCACCGTGCGGCATCCTTCGTGAGCGCGGGGGTGGTGTGGATGGTGGTCTCGGCGACCGAACGGGCCCGCCACGCCGGCACTGCACCGGTCTGCACCTGGCGCCACAGGCGGGGCAGGCGGTGGCGCAGCTCGAGGGCGTGGCCGATCAGCTTCTTCGCCGCCACCGACGACATCCCGAGCTCGGCGCCGAGCTCGGCGACGCAGAACTCCGCCACCAGCGGACAACCCTCCCCGGCGATGGGCTCCTCGTGCTCCGAACCCGGCAGCGTGAACGCGGCCGCGGAGTGGATCGACTCCGGCGGGTGCAGGTCGGCCCACCGGGCGGCGAGCTCGAGCTGACGTGCGGCCGCGGTGTTCTCGGCGTCGCGCTCGGCCCGGATCGAGGCGAGCAGGCCGGAGGCCGAGAGGTCGTCTTCGACCCTCTCGATCTCTTCTGCCAGCGCTTCGCTCATGCGTTCTATTGTAGGCGGTGGCACCGACAATGGCCCTACGTCGAGGGTCCAGGGATCGTCAAGATCAGGTCAGCGACGACCCGGCCCTGACGAGCCCCAGCACCTCCTCCGTCGACCGCACGTCGCCGTAGGAGCGGTAGACCACGTGGAGGGTTGCGTTGTGGTCCGCGTCGCGCCCGGCCGCGCAGGCATCGGCGACGAGGATGACCCGCAGACCGGCGCTGCTGGCGTCACGCACCGTGCCCTCGACGCAGACGTTGGTGACAGTGCCGCACACCAGGAGCGTGTCCACCCCACGCTCGGAGAGCCGGGCCGGGAGCTCGGACGAGCCGGGGAACCACGCGCTGCGAGCGGTCTTCTCCACCACGAGGTCGGTGGGTTCCACGTCGAGGCCGGGCGCCAGTCGGGTCGCCAGCGGCCCCTCCCCGCCCGACCTGGCATAGAGCTCGGCCACCTCGTCGCCGAGGAACTCCTGGTCCTTCGCCGTCGGTTCGCTGTAGCCGGGCACCACCCAGGCCACGGTGCCGCCGACCGGACGCAGGGCAGCCGCCAGTGTGTTGACCCGCGGCAGGATGCCCCGGACGTACGCCGACTCGCGCGCGAAGAACGGGACGACGTCGATCACCACCAGCGCCGTGCGCCGCGGGTCCAGGCTCTCGAAGGCGTGCCGCCGGCCCCGACGCGCCTCGTGCCGGGCGTACTCCCGCTCGTCGATGTGCCAGTCGTGGTCCGCCACGTCGGTCGGGTCAGGGGTGGCCGGCATCCGGCGAGGCTACTGCCGACCGACGGCGCCCGCGCAGGCGTACGACGGGGGTCGCGCCGATAGGCTGGCCCGGCCACACCCCACGTGTCCCACGACCCCGAAGGATCACCCCATGGCCGGCGGACTGTTCGCCCTCCTCGACGACGTCGCCGCCCTCGCCCGGATCGCGGCCGCGAGCGTGGACGACGTCGGCGCCGCCGCAGCACGGGCGAGCGCCAAGGCGGCGGGGGTGGTGGTCGACGACACGGCCGTGACGCCGCAGTACCTGCACGGCTCGGCCGCCGCGCGCGAGCTGCCGATCATCAAGAAGATCGCGATCGGGTCCCTCCGCAACAAGCTGCTCTTCATCCTGCCCGCGGCGGTGCTGCTCGGGCAGTTCCTGCCGCAGCTGCTGCCGGTGATCCTCATCTTCGGTGGCGCCTTCCTGGCCTACGAGGGCGCGCACAAGGTCCACGAGAAGCTCACCGGTCACGGGACCGAGGCCGACGCCGAGGTCTCCGAGGAGGGCGAGTTCACGCCCGAGCACGAGCAGCGGACCATCGCCAACGCGATCCGCACCGACTTCATCCTGAGCGCGGAGATCATGGTCATCGCGCTCAAGGAGGTCGTGGGCTCCGACCCCGACGCGAGCATCTGGATGCGCGCGATCGTCCTGGGAGTGGTGGCGGTCCTCATCACCGTCCTCGTCTACGGCGTCGTCGCGCTCATCGTGAAGATGGACGACGTCGGCCTGCACCTGGCCGAGAAGCCGTCGAAGGGGTCCCAGCGGCTCGGGCTCGCCCTCGTCTCCGCGATGCCGAAGCTGCTCGCGGCCATCTCGTTCATCGGCACGCTCGCCATGCTCTGGGTCGGCGGCCACATCTTCCTCGTCAGCCTCTACGAGATCGGTGGCCACGACGGGCTCCTCGAGGGCACCGGGCTCGGCGACGTCCTGCACGCGCCGTACGACCTGGTGCACCACTGGGAGGAGGACGTCCACCACGCCGTCGGCGGGTTCCTCGGCGGCCTCGCCGGATGGCTGCTCAACACGGTGCTGTCCGCGGTCGTCGGCCTGGTCGTCGGCGCCGTCGTCCTGGCCGTCCTGCGCGCTTTCGGGGTCGGTGCCGGCCACGGCTCGGACCACGGCTCGGAAGGCCCTGCGCACGGCGACGAGCACGGCGGGGAACACGGCGGGGAGGCCCCCGCCGAGGATTCTCCGAATCGCTGAGGGCGGTCCTACTCTCTTCTGGTCCGCGCGGGAGATCCCGACGATGCACAGATGTGCGGCGCAGACGGCTCGACCACACCAGGAGACAACTGATGGACTTCAAGGTCGCAGACCTCAGCCTGGCGGCTTACGGTCGCAAGGAGATCGAGCTCGCGGAGCACGAGATGCCCGGCCTCATGGCCATGCGCGAGCGCTACGGCAAGGACCAGCCGCTCAAGGGCGCGCGCATCGCGGGATCGCTGCACATGACGATCCAGACCGCCGTGCTGATCGAGACCCTCGCGGCTCTCGGCGCAGACATCCGCTGGGCCACCTGCAACATCTTCTCGACCCAGGACCACGCCGCTGCCGCGGTCGTCGTGGGCCCCCACGGCACCCCCGAGGACCCGCAGGGCGTCCCGGTCTTCGCCTGGAAGGGCGAGACCCTCGCTGAGTACTGGGACGAGGCGGAGAAGGTCTTCGACTTCGCTCCCGTGGACGGCGAGGTGGGCGGCCCCAACATGCTGCTCGACGACGGTGGCGACATCACCATGCTGCTGCACCTCGGCGTCGAGTACGAGAAGGCCGGCGCGGTGCCGTCGCAGGACTCCACGGACAACGAGGAGTTCAAGGAGGTGCTGCGCGTCCTGGCCCGCTCGCTCGAGGCCGACCCGCAGCGCTGGACCAAGCGCGCCCCGCTCGTCAAGGGCGTCTCGGAGGAGACCACCACCGGTGTCCTGCGCCTCTACGAGCGCTTCAAGGAGGGCACGCTCCTCTTCCCGGCGATCAACGTCAACGACTCGGTCACCAAGTCCAAGTTCGACAACAAGTACGGCTGCCGCCACTCGCTCGTGGACGGCATCAACCGCGCCACCGACGTGATGATCGGCGGCAAGGTCGCGGTCGTGTGCGGCTACGGCGACGTCGGCAAGGGCTCCGCGGAGTCACTGCGCGGCCAGGGTGCCCGCGTCATCGTCACCGAGATCGACCCCATCTGCGCGCTGCAGGCCGCGATGGACGGCTACGAGGTGCGTCGCCTCGAGTCGGTCGTCGAGACCGCCGACATCTTCATCACCACGACCGGCAACTTCAACATCATCACGGTCGAGCACTTCCACAAGATGAAGCACCAGGCGATCGTCGGCAACATCGGTCACTTCGACAACGAGATCAACATGGCCGGCCTGGCCAAGATCCCCGGCATCGTCAAGGACGAGATCAAGCCGCAGGTCCACCAGTGGATCTTCCCCGGCGAGGACGGCAAGCCCGGCAAGAAGGTCATCGTGCTGTCGGAGGGCCGCCTGCTCAACCTGGGCAACGCCACCGGCCACCCGTCGTTCGTCATGTCGAACTCCTTCACCAACCAGGTGCTCGCCCAGATCGAGCTCTTCGCCAAGGCCGACGACTACGAGCTGGGCGTGCACGTGCTGCCCAAGCACCTCGACGAGGAGGTCGCCCGCCTGCACCTGGACGCCCTCGGTGTCGAGCTGACCGAGCTCACCAAGGAGCAGGCCGCCTACCTCGGCGTCCCGATCGAGGGCCCGTACAAGTCGGACCACTACCGCTACTGAGCCGATCCGGCATAGCGCCACCCGGTCATGGCGCCAGCCCTAGACTGGCGCCATGACCGATCTTGCCGATCCGGCGCGCGGCAGCGTGCTCGTCGTCGACGACGACGCCTCCCTGGCGGAGATGCTCTCCATCGTCCTCCGCCAGGAGGGGTTCGACAGCCGCATCGTGGGCCGCGGGGACGTGGCCCTCGACGCGTTCCGTGACTACAAGCCCGACCTGGTCCTCCTCGACCTGATGCTGCCCGGCAAGGACGGCATCGACGTCTGCAAGGAGATCCGCGCCGAGTCCGGCGTGCCGATCGTGATGCTCACGGCCAAGGGCGACACCATCGACGTGGTGGTCGGACTCGAGTCCGGCGCCGACGACTACATCGTCAAGCCGTTCAAGCCCAAGGAGCTGGTCGCACGCGTCCGGGCACGCGTACGCCGCAACGACGTCGCCGTCGACGAGGGCCTCACCATCGGCGACGTGACCATCGACGTCGCCGGCCACGCGGTGACGCGCGGCGGCGAGCCGATCAACCTCACGCCGCTCGAGTTCGACCTCCTGGTCTGCCTGGCGCGCAAGCCCTGGCAGGTGTTCACCCGCGAGGTGCTCCTCGAGCAGGTCTGGGGCTACCGCCACAGCGCCGACACCCGGCTGGTCAACGTGCACGTGCAGCGCCTGCGCTCCAAGATCGAGCACGACCCGGAGAACCCCGAGGTCGTCGTGACGGTGCGTGGTGTCGGCTACAAGGCCGGCAACGGCAAGTCCTGAGTGGGTCCTGGGTGAGTCCTCGGTGAGCGTGCTCGACCGGCTGCCGCCGATCCTGCGCCGCGGCCCCGCCTTCTGGCGACGGTCGGTGCAGGCGCGCGTGGTGGTCAGCACGGTGCTGCTCTCCGCGGCAGTCGTCGGCATCGTCGGCGCCTTCCTGATCCAGCAGACGCGCGACGGCCTCATCGAGAACCGCGTCGACGCGGTCGTGCAGGAGGCCGAGGGTGAGACCGAGGCGGCCCGCGAGGCGCTCGCCGCGACGCAGCCCCTCGACGTCGACGTCTCGCGCCAGCAGCAGGACCTGATCGAGCCGATCATCCTCCGCGGCGCCACCCGTGGCTTCGCGGCCATCCTCTCGCCGCCGGTCGGGGAGGGCAGCCGGCTCGCCGACGGCGGCGCCAAGTTCACCCAGGGGCTCGACCTCGCCAGCGTCCCGGAGAAGCTCCAGGCACGGTTCGAGGAGCTGTCGCCCACCGCCTGGACGTACACCGACATCACGACCACCACCGAGATCTCCGGCCTCCCGGAGGGTCCGGGGATCGTGGTGGGCAGCCAGGTCCGGCTCCCGGCCGACGACAACACCTACACGCTCTACTACCTCTACTCGCTCGACGAGCAGGGCGAGACCCTCGCCCTGGTCTCGCGGGCGATGCTGGTCGCCGGTGTCCCGCTGGTGCTGCTCATCGCCGGCCTGACCTGGCTGGTCACCCGGCAGGTGGTGACCCCGATCCGGATGGCCCGGCGAGTGGCCGAACGGCTCGCCGCGGGCCAGCTGCAGGAGCGCCTGCGGGTGCGCGGGGAGGACGACCTCGCGCGCCTGGCGACGTCGTTCAACCAGATGGCCTCCAACCTGCAGAAGCAGATCCGCCAGCTCGAGGAGCTCAGCCGGCTGCAGCGCAGGTTCGTCTCGGACGTGTCCCACGAGCTGCGCACGCCGATCACGACCGTGCGGATGGCCAGCGACGTCATCCACGACGCCAAGCCGTTCCTCGACCCGGTCACCGGTCGTGCCGCCGAGCTGCTCCAGGTGGAGCTCGACCGCTTCGAGACCCTGCTGGCCGACCTGCTCGAGATCAGCCGCTTCGACGCCGGGGCTGCGGTGCTGGAGGCCGACGACGTCGACCTCGTCGACGTCGCCCACCGGGTCGCCGACATGACGTCGGCGCTCGCCGCGCAGCGCGACACCAGGGTCGTGGTCCACGACCCCGGCGTGCCGTGCGTCGCGGAAGCCGACGTACGCCGCGTGGAGCGGGTCGTGCGCAACCTGGTCACCAACGCGATCGACCACGCCGAGACGCGCGACGTGGAGATCTTCATCGGGGCCGACCGGCAGTCGGCGGCCATCGCCGTGCGCGACCACGGCGTCGGACTCGGGCCGGGGGAGTCCGCGATGGTCTTCAACCGCTTCTGGCGCGCCGACCCCGCTCGGGCCCGCACCAGCGGCGGCACCGGCCTCGGCCTGTCGATCTCGCTGGAGGACACCCACCTCCACGGCGGCTGGCTGCAGGCGTGGGGCCGTCCCGGGGAGGGCGCCCAGTTCCGGCTCACCCTGCCGCGGCACCTCGGCACGCAGCTGCGCCACTCGCCGCTGCCGCTGGTCCCCGACGACGCGCGGGAGACGGCATGAACCGCACTGCCACGACGTACCGCGCCCTCCTGCTGTGCGCGGCCGGCGCGCTGCTCGCCGGGTGCGTCCAGATGCCCAGCGAGGGGCCTGTCGAGGTGCCGCAGGTGTCCGCCGCCACCGACGACCTGCCCGGCTTCGCGTTCGACCCGCGACCGCCGCAGCCCGGGGAGTCGGCGTCCGACGTGGTGACGGGCTTCCTCGAGGCGATGCGGGCGACCCCGGTGCGTACGACGGTCGCGCGCCAGTACCTCTCGAGCGCGGCAGCCGACGAGTGGCAGCCCGAGCAGCAGATCATCACCTACTCCGAGATCGGCAGCTCCTCGGGCGGGACCGCCGTCCAGATCCCGATGACCGACGTCAACCTCTACGACGCGCGCGGCGCGTGGCAGCGCACGCAGAAGGCGCGCGTCCTCAGCCTGGGCCTGGTGCAGGAGGACGGCGAGTGGCGTATCGACGAGGTGCCCGACGCCCTCATCGTCCCGGACTCGTGGTTCGACGACACCTACGAGCGCGTGTCCCTGTACTTCTTCGACCCCACCACGCAGGTGCTGGTGCCCGAGCCGGTCTTCGTGCCGCGCGGTGACCCCTTCGCCTCCTCGCTGGTGCGCGGCCTGCTCATCGCGCCCAACGCCGAGTCCGAGCAGGTGGTCCGCTCCTACTTCCCCTCGGGCGCGACGCTGGGGCTGTCCGTGCCCATCACGTCGGGGATCGCGGAGGTGTCGCTCACCGGCGACCCGGGTGCGGTCGACCAGGAGACGGGCGAGCGGATGCTGGCCCAGCTCGTGTGGACGCTGCGACAGGACCCGCGGATCAACGCCGTCCGGCTGACCGTGGGGGAGCGTGCGATCAGCTTCCAGAGCGGCTCGCCGTTGGTGCCCCTCAGCGTCGGCACCTTCTACGACCCCAATGGCGTGGACGCGAGCGGTGACCTCTTCGCGCTGAGCGACGGACGCGTCGTCAGTGGTGACGTCGGTGCCTTCAAGCCGACGCTGGGCCCCTTGGGCCAGACCGACACCGGTGCCCGGTCCATCGGGGTCAGCATCCCGGGCACGCGCGTGGCCGCGGTCTCCGGTGACGGGACGCAGCTCTCCGTCGCCCCCACCGAGGCAGCCGGAGGGCAGGCGGTCACGGTGGTCGCGGGAGCGGTCGACCTGTCCGCCCCCAGCTGGGACGTCCGCGACCGCATCTGGGTGCTCGACCGCAACGGGGGCCGGGCGCGCGTCCTCGTCGTGCAGGACGGCGTCTCGTCCGCCGTCGACGTGCCCGGCGTCGGCGGCCGGACCGTCACCCGACTGCTCGTCTCCCGCGACGCGAGCCGTCTCGTGGCCGTGGTGCGCGGCCCCAGGACCGACCGGGTGGTGGCGCTGCGGATCCGCTACGACGAGGCCGGCGCGCTGCTCGGCTTCGGCGAGCCGCAGGTGCTGCCGCTGCCGGTCGAGGGGAGTCCGCGCATCCGCGACATCGGCTGGCGCTCGCCGACCACCGTGTCGGTGCTGAGCGTGGCCGACGACTTCTCCCAGGTCCGCACCGTGTCGGTGGACGGCGCGCCCGGCGAGATCGCCACCGGCGGCACCACCCGCCTGCGCTTCCGGACCCGCACCCTCGTCTCGGCGCCGGTGGAGGGATCCGACGTCTACGCCCTCGCCGGCCGCACGGTCATCGACCTGACCCACCCCGAGCGGTCGGTCCCCGACCTCGCGCGCGGGATCACCGGCCTCACCTTCGTGGGCTGAGCGACCGTCCGTCCACAGGGCGCCGGGCGCCGATGGCGCCGGTAGCCCGACGCTGGTGCGATGGCGGGGTGCTCGACGAGGCCCTCGACCTGTTCCTCGGCAGCCGGTGCGTGGGGTGCGACCGACCCGGCCGGATGCTCTGCCCTGCGTGCCGGTCGACGCTCTCGAGCCGGGCCGCCCCCGCCTGGCCGACCCCCGTCCCCGCCGGGCTGGTCCCGCCCTTCGCCACCGAGGCCTACGAGGGCGCGGTGCGTGCCCTCGTCGTCGGGCACAAGGACCGCGGCCAGTGGGGACACCGCCGGGTCCTCGGCGAGCTCCTCGCGGTGGCGGTGCGCGAGGCGGCCACCGGCCTGGACCCCGCCGTACCCCTCCTGCTGGTGCCGGTGCCGTCGCGCCCGGGCTCGGGCAGGCGGCGCGGCTACGAGGCCACGGCGGCGCTCGTGCGAGCCGCCGCGGCGAGGATCCGGGGCGAGCACCGGGTCGTGGTGGCACCCCTGGTCGTCTCGCGGGGAGCGGCCGACCAGGCCGGCCTCGACGCCGTCAGCCGTGCGGCCAACGTGCACCGGTCGATGCACTGCCCGTCCGCCGCGCTGGCCCGTGCGGCACGGCGCTGGCCGCGCGTCCACGTCGTCGTCTGCGACGACGTGGTGACGACCGGGGCCACCGCGCGGGAGGCCCAACGAGCCCTCGAGGCGGTCGGGCTGCCGCCCGTCGCGGTCGCCGCGGTGGCCGCCACCCGCAGGAGAGGACCGACAGGTGACCCCGCGGTTGGCCCGCGGCCTCCGAGGGGCTAGCGTCTTGTCATGGAGTCCGCCCGGGTCCGTGGTTGCGTCACGGAGAGGGCTGTGCGCGGCACCGAGAGGTGCCTCGTCCGGTCCCACCCGAGGCAAGCCGATGCCAGTCGCAGGCGAAACGGTCCACGTAAGTCCCCGGGCGCCGTGCTGGTCACCAGCACATGGTCCGTCGGACGATCACGGTGCGGCTTAGAAGTAAGTCCTGCCTCGCCGCCGACACCAGATGTGTCGGACGTCGGGAGAAGGCCAGTAGTGGCGGAGAAGCTGCGAACGTCTCAGCAGGCGATTGTGGGGTCGAAGACCAGGTCGGCCGGGCGGACTCCATCCCACCCTGCCCCGGCGGTCACCGCCCGGGCCCATGGAAGGTGCGGTCCGCTCGCTAGTTGAGGAGGTTCACATGGAGGTTGTGGTCACGGGACGGCACTGCGAGGTGTCCGATCGCTTCCGCGAACATGTCTCGGAGAAGCTCACCCGTCTGGAGAAGCACGATCACCGCATCATGCGGGTCCAGGTGGAGGTGGAGCTCGAGAAGAACCCTCGTCAGCACGACCGCTCGACCAAGGTCGAGCTCACGGCCTTCTCCAAGGGGCCGGTGATCCGCGCCGAGGCGGCAGCCGAGGACAAGATGGGCGCCCTCGACCTCGCCCTGGACAAGATGCAGGCACAGATGCGCCGGGCCGCCGACCGCCGTCGCGTCCACAAGGGCCGCAACGACCACGTCTCCGTCGGTGAGGCGCTCGCCGGGATGCCCGAGCGGGAGGACGTCGCCGCCGAGGACGACGGCGTCGTCGAGCGCAAGGTCGGTCCGATCACGGTGACCGGCGACGGACCGCTCGTGGTGCGGGAGAAGTCGCACCGCGCCACCCCCATGACGCTCGACCAGGCGCTCTACGAGATGGAGCTGGTCGGGCACGACTTCTACCTCTTCGTCGACAAGGAGAACGACCGCCCGGCGGTGGTCTACCGCCGCCGCGGCTACGACTACGGAGTGATCTCGCTGGAGGTCGACGGCGGCGTCACCCACTGACGCCGGTCGCCGCTGCCACTCGGTCACGCGCGCATGACATGATGCGCGCGTGACCGAGGCAACTGGCAATGGACATGGCACCGAACCCGTCCGCGTCCTGGTGGTCGACGACCAGGAGCTCTTCCGTCGTGGCCTGATCATGCTGCTCAGCGGGGACGCGGACATCGAGGTGGTCGGCGAGGCCGCCGACGGCGTCACCGCCACGGACCTCGCGGTCAAGACCGCGCCCGACGTGATCCTGCTCGACGTACGCATGCCGCGTCGCACGGGCGTCGAGGCCTGCCGCGGCATCAAGGAGGCGGTGCCGTCGGCCAAGATCATCATGCTGACGGTCTCCGACGAGGAGGCCGACCTCTACGACTCGGTCAAGAACGGCGCCTCGGGCTACCTGCTCAAGGACTCCTCGATCGAGGAGGTCGCGCAGGCGATCCGCGTCGTCAACGAGGGCCAGTCGCTCATCAGCCCCTCGATGGCGGTCAAGCTGATCGACGAGTTCAAGCAGATGGCCAAGCCCGAGCGCGAGCAGGGCCCGGCGCTGCGCCTGACCGAGCGTGAGCTCGAGGTCCTGCGGCTGGTGGCCAAGGGCCTCAACAACCGCGAGGTCGCCAAGGAGCTCTTCATCTCCGAGAACACGGTGAAGAACCACGTCCGCAACATCTTGGAGAAGCTCCAGCTCCACTCCCGCATGGAGGCCGTCATGTACGCCATGCGCGAGAAGCTCCTCGACCTCCCCTGACCGGGTGGACCAGCTCACCCAGCTCCAGGCCCGTCGCATCGCGCTGGCCGCGCAGGGCTTCACCGACCGGGCGCACGCGACCCCGTCGATGCGGACCTTCGACCGGACGCTGCAGCGCACGGGCGTCCTCCAGGTGGACTCGGTCAACGTCCTGCAGCGCGCCCACTACATGCCGCTCTACTCGCGGATGGGCCCCTACGACGTCGACCTCCTGCGCCGGGCCAGCGAGCGCCGGCCGCGTCGGGTGGTCGAGTACTGGGCGCATGTCCAGGCGCTGATGCCCGTGGAGCTGTGGCCGCTCATGCGGCACCGGATGGAGAAGTACCGCGGCGAGCGCGGCAAGTGGGGCTTCACGGCGGACGCCGACCTCGAGCCGCAGGTCCTTGCCGCGGTCCGCGACCGTGGCCCGGTGACGGCGCGCGACCTCGAGGAGGAGTTCAGCACCGGCCCGCGCACCAAGGAGCACTGGGGCTGGAACTGGTCGGAGTCGCGCAAGGTGCTCGACTACCTCTACCTCGTCGGCGACGTCGCGATCGCCGGGCGCACCAGCCAGTTCGAGGTGCTCTACGACGTCCCCGAGCGGGTGCTCCCGGCGACGGTCCTCGCCGCTCCGACCCCCACTCCCCAAGAAGCCGTCACCGAGCTCGTACGCCGTGCCGCCCGCTCCCACGGCGTCGCGAGCGCCACCTGCCTGGCGGACTACTACCGCCTCCGCCTCCAGCCGGCCGACGGCCGTCCGAGCGTGAAGGCTGCCGTCGACGAGCTGGTCGGGTCGGGTGAGCTGACCCCCGTGAAGGTGCAGGGCTGGAAGCGGCAGGCCTACCTCCACCGCGACGCCCGGTTGCCGCGACGCGTGGGCGCGCGCACCCTGCTGAGCCCGTTCGACCCGGTGGTGTGGGAGCGGGCGCGGGCCGAGGCGCTCTTCGACTTCTTCTACCGCATCGAGATCTACGTCCCTGCCGAGAAGCGGCTCCACGGTTACTACGTCCTCCCGTTCCTGCTGGGGGACCGGCTGGTGGCGCGCGTCGACCTCAAGGCCGACCGGGCCACCGGCTCGCTCCTCGTGCCGGGCGCCTTCGCCGAGCCGCACGCACCGGAGGAGACGGCCGAGGAGCTGGCCCTCGAGCTCCGCCGACTGGCCGGCTGGCTCGGCCTGGACGAGGTGGTCGTGGGCCGTCTCGGCGACCTGTCCGACGGATTGCGGGTCGCGTTGGGACGGTAGGTACAGTTACCACTCGTGCCTGCCATCATCGACAAGCTGCTCCGCATCGGCGAGGGCAAGATCCTTCGCGAGCTCGAAGCCATCGTCAAGGCGGTCAACGCCATCGAGGACGACTTCGTCAAGATGAGCGACGACGAGCTCCGCGGCATGACCGCCGAGTTCCGCGAGCGCCTCAGCGGCGGCGAGACCCTCGACGACATCATGCCGGAGGCCTTCGCGGTCGTCCGTGAGGCGAGCAAGCGCGTGCTCGGCATGCGCCCCTTCGACGTCCAGGTCATGGGCGCCGCTGCGCTCCACCTCGGCAACATCGCCGAGATGAAGACCGGCGAGGGCAAGACCCTCGTCGCGGTGCTTCCGTCCTACCTCAACGCCCTCGCGGGCAAGGGCGTGCACGTCGTCACGGTCAACGACTACCTCGCCAAGTTCCAGTCCGAGCAGATGGGCCGCGTGCACCACTTCCTCGGCCTCACGGTCGGCGTGATCCTGCCGTCGATGCGCCCGGCCGAGCGCCGCGAGGCCTACGCCTGCGACGTCACCTACGGCACCAACAACGAGCTCGGCTTCGACTACCTGCGCGACAACATGGCCGACTCGGTCGAGGAGTGCGTGCAGCGCGGCCACAACTTCGCCATCGTCGACGAGGTCGACTCGATCCTCATCGACGAGGCGCGGACCCCGCTGATCATCAGCGGCCCGACCCAGGACGAGGTCAAGTGGTACGCCGAGTTCTCCAAGATCGCGCGGTCGATGGTCCGTGACGTCGACTACGAGGTCGACGAGAAGAAGCGCACCATCTCCGTGCTCGAGCCGGGCATCACCCGCGTGGAGGACCACCTCGGCATCGACAACCTCTACGACTCGGTCAACACCCCGCTCATCTCGTTCCTCAACAACTCCATCAAGGCCAAGGAGCTGTTCCGCAACGACAAGGAGTACGTCGTCATGGACGGCGAGGTGCTCATCGTCGACGAGCACACCGGCCGCATCCTGTCCGGGCGCCGCTACAACGACGGCCTCCACCAGGCCATCGAGGCCAAGGAGGGCGTGACCGTCCGCGAGGAGTACCAGACCCTCGCCACGATCACCCTCCAGAACTACTTCCGCCTCTACGAGAAGCTTTCTGGCATGACCGGCACGGCCATGACCGAGGCCTCGGAGTTCGACAAGATCTACAAGCTCGGCGTGGTCCCGATCCCGACGAACCGGCCGATGCAGCGCATCGACAACGTCGACCTGGTCTACCGCACCGAGGAGGCCAAGTACGAGGCCGTCGCCGACGACATCGCCGAGCGCCACGACAAGGGCCAGCCGATCCTGATCGGCACCGTGTCGGTGGAGAAGTCGGAGTACCTCTCCAACCTGCTCAAGAAGCGCGGCATCCCGCACACCGTCCTCAACGCCAAGCAGCACGCCGACGAGGCCAAGGTCGTCGCCCTGGCGGGCCACAAGGGCTCGGTCACCGTCGCCACCAACATGGCCGGGCGCGGCACCGACATCATGCTCGGCGGCTCGGTCGACTTCCTGGCCGACCAGGAGCTGCGCAAGCAGGGCCTCGACCCGGTCGAGGACCCCGAGGCGTACGACGCCGCGTGGCCCGCCATGGTCGAGCGCATCAAGGCCCAGGTCGCGGCCGAGCACGACGAGGTCCGCGAGCTCGGCGGTCTCTACGTCGTCGGCACCGAGCGCCACGAGTCGCGCCGCATCGACAACCAGCTGCGCGGTCGCTCGGGCCGTCAGGGCGACCCGGGCGAGTCCCGGTTCTACCTCTCGCTGCAGGACGAGATGATGCGCCTGTTCAAGTCGGAGTGGGTCGACCGGATCCTCACCGTGCTCAAGGTCCCCGACGACGTGCCGATCGACGCCAAGCGTGTGAGCAACGCGATCGCCGGCGCGCAGGCCAACATCGAGTCGCAGAACTTCGAGTCCCGCAAGAACGTCCTCAAGTACGACGACGTCATGAGCCGCCAGCGCGAGGTGATCTACGCCGAGCGCCGCCGCGTGCTCGAGGGCGCCGACCTCGGCGAGCAGATCCGCGGCTTCATCGACGACGTCATCAGCGGCTACGTCCGCGGCGCCACCGAGGGCTACGCCGAGGACTGGGACCTCGACGGGCTCTTCACGGCGCTGGGCCAGCTCTACCCGATGGGGCTCACCAAGGACGGCGTCATCAAGGCCGCCGGGGGCCTCGAGGGGCTCAGCCGCGAGCGCCTCATCGAGGACCTGCAGAGGGATGTCCAGGAGGCCTACGACCGCCGCGAGGCCGAGATGGGCGAGGAGGTCCAGCGCGAGCTGGAGCGCCGCGTGGTCCTCTCGGTCCTCGACCGCAAGTGGCGCGAGCACCTCTACGAGATGGACTACCTGCGCGAGGGCATCTACCTCCGTGCCTACTCCCAGCGCGACCCGCTCGTGGAGTACCAGCGCGAGGGCTTCGACATGTTCGCCGCGATGATGGACGGCATCAAGGAGGAGTCGGTCGGCTTCCTCTTCAACCTCCAGGTCGAGGTTGAGGAGGAGCAGCCCGAGGAGGAGGTCGTGGCCGCAGCGCCGCAGGTCTCGGCCGCGACGCCGCAGATCGACTTCGCCCAGGCCGCCGCCCACGCGCCGGGCGCCGCCCAGCCGCAGCAGCACGCGCCCACGATCCGGGCCAAGGGCCTCGAGAAGCCGGCGCGTCCGCAGAACCTGTCCTACAGCGCCCCCTCCGAGGACGGCGAGGCCGAGGTGCACGCCGAGGCCGCAGCCTCCGACGACCCGTTCGCCGGTGTCGGTCGCAACTCGCTGTGCCCGTGCGGTTCGGGCCAGAAGTTCAAGCGCTGCCACGGCGCCCCCGGCGGGGCCTCGGGCCACACCACGCGTGCCGGCGGCTGAGGAGACTCAGCCCCAGACGAGGGCCACGCACTGCCAGCGGTCCCGCACGATCTCGAAGCGTGCGGCGACCGCGCGGGAGCGACGGCCGTAACGCACGTGGGCGCTGGCCTCGACGGCGTCGGTGCGGACCATCGCGGTCCGCACCCCCACCACGACAGGGCGTGTCGGATTGGCGACCCGGGCCTGGCCCGGCGCCAGTCCGGCGGCCGCGGTGACCGTGCGGGCCCGCCCGGCCAGGTCGTCGTACACCTCCGGGACGGTGTGCCGCAGCAGCTGCGCCACCGGCCGGTCGCCGGCCGCGATCTCGACCACGGCCTGCAGGTAGCGCCCCACGAACGCGTCGACCCGGCCGCGGGCGGCCCGCTCGACCGCCACCAGGTCGTTGGTGTGGGCGCTGCGCAGGCGAGGTCGTGGGGGAGCGGTGCGCGGCGTGAGGTCGAGGGCCAGGCTTCCCTGCACGCTCGCCATCGGTGCCGGGGGCCTCAGGGGGATGACCTCGGCGTGGATGTCCGGTGTGCTCATCTCAGTCTCCGTCCTGCTCGTGTCGGTCGTGGTCGGTGCGGTCCGGCAGGCGCAGCGCCTGGCCGGGGAGGATGAGGTCGGGGTCGTCGCCGACGAGGTCGCGGTTGGCCTGCCAGATCGCCCGCCAGCGGCGCTCCACCGAACCCGAACCCGTTGCCCCGGGATGCGCTCGCGCGATCGACCACAGCGAGTCGCCGGGGCGTACGACGTAGGTGTCGGGCGCCTCGGGCCCGGCGGTCGTGCCCAGGACGGGGCGGTGCTGGCGGGGCGGGGCCGGGGCGACGGCGCGATCGGGCAGCGCCAGGCCGATGAGGAGCTCGCGACCCTCGCCCCCCGACGCCGTCGCGGGGAGGGCGGTGCCGGCCACCACCGCGACGCCGCACGCGACCAGCACCAGCCGGCGGGTCGCCCCACCGCCTGCGCGGACCTTCCCGGTCAGCAGCCCGGCCACCGTGGCCGTGGTGACGATCCACAGCCACGCCAGCGCGACGGTCAGGGCCGTGGCGCACCCGGCGACGAGCAGGTCGGCGACCGCGTCCGGTCCGGCCCCGGCCCCCGCCGACCGCCAGGCGTCGGGCAGTGAGGACGCAGCGAGGAGCGCGGCGCCCGACACGGCCAGCCAGACCGCGAGCGGGCGGCTGGTGGTGCGAGATCCCCGAGACACGGTCGCGATCCTTTCGTTTGCGTGCGTTTGCATCATTCAACGAAGGTTTGGTGGTCGTGTCAAAGGTTTCTCCACAGCCTGTCGCGCAACCGGTGCCGGTCCTCGTGCGTCTCCCCGACGAAGGGGGTGCCCATCGATGCCCAGCAAGTCGCACCAGGCCCGGTTGACCGTGGGCGTCGTGGCGCTCGGCGCGACCGTCGCCCTGCAGGCGTGCGGGAGCCCCGACCCGCCAGAGCCTGTCCCCGCGACGTGGCAGGCCCAGCCGGGCCTCCCCGTCGAGGTCGACGGGGAGCTGTGGGTCGGCGGCGAACAGGTCCCCGGGGAGTGGTGGGGCGTCCAGGGCCGTGGCACCCGGTGGATCGGTGTCCACTTCGACCGCACCTGGTGGTGGGGCAACGACGCGCAGCCGCGGCGGATGGAGGGTGAGGTCGACCAGGGACCGGCCATCTCGACGAGCGGCCGCTACCTCGCGTACGTTGTGGGCAGCGGCCACGAGTGGACCCTGGTCGCGGTCGACGCGCTGGAGGGCGCCGCCCTCGGCACGCTCGGGCTGCCGCGCCAGCGGATGAGCCCGTCGCCCCGCGCGATGGCGGTGACCGACGACGGGCTCGTCGTCGTGGGAGGGCCACGCTTCCAGTGGCTGTGGCGCCCGCTGGTCGACGGCACGACCGTCGACCTCGCCAGGACCGCCCCGGGCCAGGCCGTCGTCGGCGGCACGGACGCCGGCCTGGTCGTCAACGAGGGTGGGTACGACCGCACGGACGGCGCGCAGGGCGCCCCGTACCTCGCGCGGATCGCCGAGGACGGCACGCTGCGGCGCCTCGTCCCGGTGCCGACCCACGACGCACTTGCGGCCGGCGAGGAGTGGCTGGCCTACGCGCTGCCGGGCACGCTCGGCGGGGAGGCCCTGGGGCCCGACGAGCTGCAGGTGCAGCGCCTGGACGGCTCGGCCACGGGCGTGGTCGTCGCGCCGGAGGGATGGCGGTTCAACCCCTCGGACATGCAGTGGGAGACCGCCGACGAGCTGCTCGTGGTGCTGGTGTCCGCGGACGGCGACGAGGCGCTGGCCCGCTGCCGACCGGACCAGAAGACGTGCGCACTGGTCGACCTGCCTGACTAGGCTCGCGGACATGTCCTGGGAGCACGAGCTGTTCGCGCTGTTCGACGACCTCGAAGGCCAGGCATCGGCGCTGTGGGAGGCCGACCGAGAGGCCGAGCTCGCCGACCGGGCCCGCAGCGAGTACGCCGCCGTCACCCTCGCGGGCCGGCTCATGGCCTCGCGCGGGCAGGACGTGGTGCTCGACCTCCCGCACGTGGGTCGCGTCGAGGGCCGGCTGGATCGTGTGGGGTCGGGCTGGTGCCTGGTCAGCGGGCGGGGCCAGGACTGGATCGTGCCGCTGCGCGCGGTCGCCGGCGTCCACGGTGCGAGCGACCGTGCCGTGCCCGAGGTGGCGTGGTCACCCGTCGACCGGCTGGGGCTGGGGGCAGCGCTGCGCCGGCTGGCGGACGCGGAGGTCCGCTGCCTGCTGCACCTCGTCGACGGCACCCGCCACGAGGCGTACCTCGTGCGTGTCGGCGCCGACTTCGTGGAGTGTCGCGCGGGCGGGGGAGGGGACAGCCTCCTGGTGCCCTATGACGGCCTCGTCGCGGTCCAGAGCCGCGACGCCTGAGCTCTGCGCGCTGCGCCGGCCGGAGCTGGTCCCTGCCCTCCGGATGAACATCCACTCCAACGAGTGGAAGTTCAGCCTGGGACTCGCCGTTCCACGCTCAGGCCGCCATGAAGTTCCACTCGCTCGAGTGGAACTTCATCCAGAGGCGCTCCAGGAGTGTCGCGACGCCTGAGCGGCTGGGTGACGGCTAGGTCGCCTCGACGTCGTAGGGCGGCACCTGGCCGGGCTCGAGCGTGACCTTGGCAGCCGCCTGCTCCCGGTCGACCTCGGCCATCGCCTCGGTGATGTGCTTGCGCACGATCGTGCGGGGGTCGAGGTCGCGGAGCTGGAGGTCGGCGTAGTCCGGACCGAGCTCGTTGCGCAGCTCGTCGCGGGCGTTGTGGGCGAGCCCGCGGGCCCGGTGGAGCAGCTGCGCGGCCTGGCGGGCGAGGTCGGGCAGCCGGTCGGGCCCCAGAACGATGACGGCCACGAGGGCGATCACGGCCAGCTCGAGGAGCCCGACGTCGAACATGGGTCAGAACCTAGCTGGTCAGAACTTGTTCGAGGGCGTCAGCCCGAGCTGCATGCCGGCGAGTCCGCGGCCACGGCCCGACAAGGTCTCGGCGACCAGGGTCAGCTCGCGGGCGGCCGGGGCGGTCGGGTCGGCCTCGACGATCGGCTTGCCGACGTCACCGCCCTCGCGCAGTGAGATGTCCAGGGGGATCCGGGCGAGCACCGGCACGTCGTAGCCGAAGCGCTCCGACAGCGTCGCGGCGACGCGGTCGCCGCCGCCGCTGCCGAAGACCTCGAGCCGGTGGTCGTCCTCGGCCGGGCAGTGGGGGCAGGGGAGGTAGCTCATGTTCTCGACCACGCCCACGACCCGCTGGTGCATCATCGAGGCCATCGTCCCGGCGCGCTCGGCCACCTCGGCCGCAGCCTCCTGCGGGGTCGTGACGACCACGACCTCGGCGCTGGGCAGGTGCTGGCCGAGCGAGATCGCCACGTCGCCGGTGCCCGGGGGGAGGTCGAGGAGCAGCGCGTCGAGGTCGCCCCAGTAGACGTCGGCGAGCATCTGGACCAGCGCCCGGTCGAGCATCGGTCCGCGCCACGCGACGACCTGGTCGCGACGCGGCTTGAGCATGCCGATCGAGATCACCGAGACGCCGCTCGGGGTGGGCACCGGCATGATCAGGTCGTCGACCTGGGTGGGCCGCGTGTCGGCGACACCCAGCATCGCGGGGACGGAGTGGCCGTAGATGTCGGCGTCCACGATGCCGACCTTGAGGCCCTGGGCGGCCATCGAGAGGGCGAGGTTGACCGTGACCGACGACTTGCCCACGCCGCCCTTGCCGCTGGCGATCGCGTAGACCTTGGTGAGCGACCCCGGCTGGCCGAAGGGGATCTCCCGCTGGGCCCGGCCGTCGCTGAGGATCTCCTTGAGGCCGGCGCGCTGCTCGGGCGTCATCACGCCGAGGCTGAGGTCGACCGACGCCACTCCCGGCACGGCCGAGACGGCGGCGGTGACGTCGCGGTTGATCGTGTCCTTGAGCGGGCAGCCGGCGACGGTGAGCAGCACGTGGACCGCGACCGACCCGTCCTCGGCGACCTGGACCGAGTCCACCATCCCCAGGTCCGTGATCGGGCGCTTGATCTCCGGGTCGTTGACGGTCGCCAGCGCGTCCATCACCTGCTGCTGCGTGGGGGTGCTCATGATGCGCCAGTCTACGAGCCGCCCCGTGGCGTCACGGTCCCGGCCGGGAAACCTGGTCAGGGGGCGTCTGCTGGTCGTGCGCCACCGAGGGCCGCGAGAGCTCCTCGATGTCGCCGAGCAGGCCGCGCAGCTCCGAGCGGAGGAAGTCGCGGGTGGCGACCTCGCCGACCGACATCCGCAGCGAGGCGACCTCGCGGGCGAGGAACTCCATGTCGGCGTGGGCGCGCGCGTTGGCCTGCCGGTCCTGCTCGGCGACGACCTTGTCGCGCTGCTCCTGGCGGTTCTGCGCGAGCAGGATCAGCGGGGCGGCGTACGACGCCTGGAGGCTCAGCATCAGCGTCAGGAAGATGAAGGGGAAGTCGTCGAAGCGCAGGTCCGAGGGAGCCAGGACGTTCCAGCAGATCCACGCGGCGACGAACATCGTCATCCAGAGCAGGAACTTCGCGGTGCCCATGTAGCGGGCGAACGACTCGGCGAAGACGCCGAACGCGTCGGCGTCGACACTCGGGCGCCGCACGATCTGGCGCCGGGTGTCGCGGGGCGTGTCGAGCCGGGGCCGGCGGTTGTCGCTCATCGCGAGCCCCCGGACCTGCCCGTGATGGGCCCGGGCCGCGGCGCCCGGTCACGCCAGCCCTCGGGCAGCATGTGGTCGAGCAGGTCGTCGACGGTGACGGCGCCGAGCAGGCGGCCCTCGTCGTCCACCACTGGTGCCGCCACCAGGTTGTAGGTCGCCAGGTGGGCGGCCACCTCGTCCATCGAGGAGTCGGGTCGCAGCGGGTCCATCGAGTCGTCGAGGGCCGCCGCGACCAGCGTCGAGGGCGGCTCGCGGAGCAGGCGCTGGATGTGCGCGGCGCCCAGGAGCTTGCCCGTGGGCGTCTCGAGGGGCTGGCGGCAGACGTAGACGAGCGCGGCCAGCGCGGGCGTGAGCTCGGGGTTGCGGACGTGGGCGAGCGCGTCGGCGATCGTCGCGTCGGGGGAGAGGATCACCGGCTCGGGCGTCATCATCGCGCCGGCCGTGTCGTCCTCGTAGGACATGAGGCGACGCACGTCCTCTGCCTCGTCGGGCTCCATCAGCCCGAGCAGCGTCGCCGCGGTCTCGGGGTTGAGGTCGGCGATGAGGTCGGCGGCGTCGTCGGCCGACATCTCCTCGAGGACGTCGGCGGCGCGCTCGGAGTCGAGGTGCTCGAGGATCTCGACCTGGTCCTCCTCCGGCAGCTCCTCGAGCACGTCGGCGAGGCGCTCGTCGTCCAGGGCGGCCACCACCGCCGTACGTCGCTCCGGCGGCAGGTCGTGGATCATGTTGGCCGCGTCGGCGGGACGCATGTCGTTGAGCGCGGCGATCAGGTGGGTGGCGCCCTGCGAAGGCTCGTGCTTCGTCAGGCCGGAGACGTCGCGCCACTCGACCACGTGGGTCTGGCCCTTGCGGCGGAACCCCTTGCTCGGCTCCTGGACGGCCACCCGGGAGAGCACCCAGTCGCGGTTGCGGGCCTGCTCCATCGCGACGTCGTAGACCACGCCGGTCACGCCCGAGTCCTTGATGGTCACGGTGCGGTCGAGCATCTGGCCCATCACCAGCGTCTCGGTCGAGCGCTGCTCGAACCGGCGCATGTTGAGCAGGCCCGTGGTGTGCACCTGGCCGCTGTCGATGTTGGTGATGCGCGTCATCGGCACGAAGATCCGGCGTCGTCCGAAGACCTCCGCGACCATGCCGAGGACCCGCGGCTGGCTCGTCTCGGTGCGTAGCGCGACGACCAGGTCGCGCACCTTGGCCACCTGGTCGCCCTGGGGGTCGAAGATCGGCAGCCCGACGAGCCGGGCCACGAAGACGCGGGTCGGGGTGGTGCTCACGTCGGCAACGTTAGCGTGCGCGAGCGGGCCGGGGGCCCCGACGCGCTCCCCGGGTCGTAGGGGGGTGGTTGGTGTACCCTTGAGCCGCACTAGTCACTTCTGTCACATCGAACGGGGTCACCGCGCTGGCGCGCGGGCGGGTCCGTTCGGGCCACGAAGACGCCACTTCCCCGACGACTGTGAGGCCGCAGCCATGTCCGTCAAGTCCGTCAGCGCGCGCCCGATGGTGCGCCTCGGTGCCGTCGCCGCGGCCCTCGCCGTCGCCGCCACCCTCGCGAGCGCGCAGTCGTCCACCTCCTCGACCCGCACGCCCACGGCCGCCCGGGCGATGAACGCCGCGGCGTCGACGGTCGTCCAGACGACGCCGGCCACCTTCTTCCGGCCGGCCACGTTCAACGTGCTGGGCGCCGACCACACCGCGCCCGGCGGCAACCGCAAGGGCTGGGAGTCCGGGGTCGTCCGCATGGACCGCGTCGTCTCGCTCGTGGGCCAGGAGGACGTGGACGTCGTCGGCTTCCAGGAGTTCCAGCCGCCGCAGGCGCAGCGGTTCCAGGAGCTGACGGGCACCTCGTGGCAGACCTACCCCGGCCTCAACAACCCCGCCGGCCCGTCGGTGAACTCCATCGGGTGGCGCACCGACACGTGGCAGCTCCTCGAGGCCCGCACCATCCCGATCCCCTACTTCGACGGGGTCCCCAGCCGGATGCCCGCCGTCCTGCTCGGCAACATCGAGACCGGCCGGCGCGTGTGGTTCTTCAACACCCACAACCCGGCCGACACCCGCGGACCCGCGCAGCAGTGGCGCGACGCCGGCTTCGCGATGGAGGTCGCGCTGGCCAACGAGCTGCGCGCCAACTACCCCGACGCGCCGTTCATCTCCTTCGGTGACAAGAACGAGCGTGACCGCTACTACTGCGCCGTCGCGCCCGGGGCGGACATGTGGTCCGCCAGTGGGGGATACGTGGACGGCACCACGTGCCAGCCGCCGAGCGGTGGGGCGATCGACTGGATCATGGGCACCAAGCAGGTCTACTTCAACAGCTACAAGCGGCTGTGGAACGACTTCGTGTCGAAGACCAGCGACCACCCGCTCTACTCCGCCAACGCGGTGATCCCCGCCTCCGCCCCCACCGGCGTCGAGCACGTGGTCGTCGTCGCGGTCCCCGGCCTCACGTCCACGATCGCGCGCAAGCTCGGCTCGGGCCTCGGTGAGCTCGACCGGATGGCCACGGCCGGCGCCTCGACGCGCAACGCCCGCACCCAGACCGAGAGCACCGGCCCTGACGCCAACCTGTTCTCCCTGCTGACCGGGCGTCGCGTCTACCCCAAGGCCGGCGGCCACGGCGTCGGCTCCAAGCGGAGCCTGCCCACGAGCGTGCACCAGTCCGCCGGTCAGTACGTGTCCGGTGTCTACGACCTCGTCCACAACCTGTCGAAGCGCACCACCTTCGTCGCCAGCCGCCCGCAGGCGCGCCTGGTCCAGCAGAGCTGGAACAAGAAGTCCGGCGGCAAGGACCCCTACGGCAAGGACGACGGCACCGCCAAGCTCGACCGGGCCAAGGTGAAGCGCGACGACGCAGCGGCCGTGTCGTGGTGGAAGGACAACATCGCGAAGAAGGCGAGCCACCTGAGCGTGATCGAGCTCTCCGGCGTGCTGACGGCCGGCACCGAGGACGGGTTCACCGGCCCCGAGTACCAGCGCGCCGTGAAGAAGGCCGCGCGCCGCGTGGCCGTCATCCGTCGCGCCATCCACAGCCAGCCCGAGATGCAGGGCACCACGTTGCTCGTGGTCACCGGCACCGGCGGTGCGCAGAAGGCCCAGGGGTCGTCGGCGAAGTGGAAGGAGAGCTACCGCGTGCCGATGTGGGTCACCGGCCCCGGCGTGCCTGCGGCCAGCGACCTCTACGGCCTCAACCCCTCGCTCGTCTCGCCCGGCAAGGACCAGGTGGGCTACTCCGGCGCGCAGCCGATCCGGGTGGGCGACCTGGCCAACCTGGTGACGCGCACCCTCGGCCTGCCGCCGGTACCGGGCTCGACGATGGATCCCGAGCAGCGCTTCCAGGTCTTCGACCCCCTCTCGATCCCGGGAAGCTGAGCGCTCGAAGGTTGGTGCCGGGCGGCGGGGGACGGCTAGGCTGACCTCCCTCGAGCCACCCGCGCGCGCTCTTCCGGCGCCGCGGTGACGCAGGCTCACGTCCCGCAGAAGGTGGTCGTGTCGCACAGGAAGCTTCCCCGCAGCGCTCGCGAGCCGCGGGGACCCCGTGTGGGGGCGCTCGCGCCGGTCGTGGCCATCGCCTTCGTCGTCCTGGTCGCCTGGTTCTCCTCCTGGGCCTTCTCGGTGCCCGGGGGATCCGGCACGGGCTCGGCCGACGAGCCTCCGGCCGCGACGCCGTCGCAGACCGCAGACGGGTCCGACGACGCTGGTGCGGAGAGCGGGGGCGGTACGAGGAAGCAGGACACGGAGACGTCCGAGCAGGCCGACGACAGCGAGGACGCCGCTCTCGAGGCATCCGTACGCCGCTTCCGCCAGTCGCAGCGCCGGCTGGCCGCGCGCGTCTCGCAGCAGCTCGAGCGCCGCAGCGCCCCGATGGTGTTCCGGGTCGCCTCCTTCAACGTCCTCGGTGACTCGCACACCGGACCCGGTGGCAACAAGGTCGGCTTCCCGGACGGCAGCGCGCGGATGGACATGGCCATCGCGACGCTGCGCAACAACGGCATCGACGTCGTCGGCTTCCAGGAGTTCGAGCAGAGCCAGTTCGCCATGTTCTCCGCCCGGGCCGGTGAGTACTCGCTCTACCCGGGCATGGGGCTGGGCAACAAGTCGGTGCGCTTCAACATCGCCTGGCGCTCGAGCATGTGGCGCATGGTGGACGCGCACACGCTCTCGATCCCGTACGCCGGCGGCAGCCGGATCGCCATGCCCGTGGTGCTCCTCGAGTCCACGACCAACGGCCGCCGCGCGTGGTTCGCCAACTTCCACAACCCGGCCGACACCCCCAACCTGGGCAACAACGCCAGGTGGCGCGCCGAGGCTGCGGGCATCGAGATCTCCCACCTCAGCTCGCTGCACGCCCAGGACGGCCTCCCCGTGATCGTGACGGGCGACTTCAACGAGCGCGACGAGATCTTCTGCCGGTTCACCGCCGGCGGCGTCTTCAGTGCGGCAGCCGGGGGCAGCTCGGGCGCCGGGTGTGCCCCGCCGCCCAGCATGCAGGTGGACTGGATCTTCGGGTCCAGCGGCGTGGCCTTCGACGGTTACAGCGTGACCGACACGGGTCGGGCCTCCGACCATGCCATGGTCCACGCGCAGGCCACGCTGACCGAGGTCGAGTGAGCCCCGGACCGCTCGATATACTCCGCCGCGTGAAGTCACTGGGTCAGCTGCGTCGTCTCGGCGCGCTGGAGGTGCTTCGCATCGACCTCGACGGGATCCTCGTCGCGAGCGCGCGCGAGCGGCTGATCGACGTCGCCTTCGACGGCCGGCGCATCTGGTCCTTCTGGCTCCACCGTGACGGCGAGCAGCGCGAGGACGGCATCGTCGTGAGGTGGCCCAAGCCGCTGCGGCCCTTCCTCGACGGCGTCACCGAGGTCTCGCTGACCGACCCCGAGTCGGGTGCGGTGCTGTTCAGCGAGACGGTGTGCTTCGGCGACGGCTCCGGCCGCATCGACGTGGTCAACCCGGCCGGTCGTCCCCTGAGCCTCGACAAGTCCCTCAAGCTCGTGGAGACCTTCGACACCCGCGACGCCGCGCACGTCGAGCCGCTCCTCGACGCGATCGACGAGGTGCTCGGCGCGCTCAAGCAGGTCGGCGTCGACGCCTTCCTCGCCTACGGCACCGCTCTCGGCGCCATCCGCGACGGCGGCCTCATCGGCCACGACAGCGACGCCGACCTCGGCTACGTCAGCATCCACGACCACCCTGTCGACGTGATCCGCGAGTCCTTCCGGATCCAGCGTGCCCTCACCGACATGGGCTATCGGGTCACGCGCTACTCCGCCATCGGGCTCAAGGTCCACGTCGTCGAGAGCGACGGGCTCGACCGCGGCCTCGACGTCTTCGGCGGCTTCATGCGCGCCGGCCACCTCTACCTCATGGGCGAGATCGCCGTCCCGTTCGAGCGCGAGTGGATCTACCCGCTCGGCACGGCCTCGCTCGAGGGCCGTGAGTTCCCCGTCCCGGCCAACGCCGACAAGTTCCTGACCGCGACCTACGGTCCCCGCTGGCGCACCCCCGACCCGGCCTACAAGTTCACGACGCCGGCGAGCACCATCGAGCGCTTCAACGGCTGGTTCCGCGGCATGCGCACGGGCCGGGCCGGCTGGCACGGCTACCACAAGCGCACGATCCACCAGCCGACGTCGGTGTCCGCCGTCGCCCGCGCGGTGGCCGAGCGCCATCCCGACCTGGCGACGTACGTCGACATCGGCTGCGGACGCGGGGCCGACGTCGCGTGGTTCGCCGACCGGGGCACCTCCGCGGTGGGCCTGGACTTCCAGCCCTTCGCCTACGAGGCCGAGGCCCAGCGTCGCGCCGACGACCCGCGCGTGACCTTCCAGCTGTTCAACCTGCTCGAGCTGCGGCACGTGCTGGCCGTCTCGGCGTGGGTCGCGCGGATGCCCGGGCCCCGCGCCGTGGGCTGTGTCCACGTCGTCGAGCGGCTCGGTCGGCGTGGGCGGCTCAACATGCTGCGTGCGGCCCGGATGATGCTGGCCGGCTCGCCGGGAGAGCTCCACCTGCAGTTCCTCAGCGAGAAGGGGCGCGACGGCTACGCTCGCCGCACCGGTGCCCGCAAGGCCCTCGACCCGGCGGTCGTGGTCGCCGAGGTGGCCGAGTCCGGCGGGCGGATCCTCGAGGACGTGCGCGAGCGTGTCTCGGCCGACGCCGACAGCTCGCAGGTGTGCCGCATGATCATCGACTGGAACGCGTGAGGGAGCAGACATGTTCGGACTGAAGAACCGGCATGGCCACGGGGGTGGCGACCTCGAGCGGAGGGTCGCCGCACTGGAGGAGGCCGTGCAGGAGAACCGGGCGCTCAACGTGCGGCTGGCCGAGCTGACCGACGTCGTCACCGAGCTCCTGCTGCCCGTCGCCGCTCGTGACGAGAAGAGGCTGGAGGAGCTGCTCGGGAAGTACCGCGGGGACTTCTCTTGAGCGCTGGCCGCAGCGGCCCGCGCCGGGTCTTCCTGCACATCGGTCTGCCCAAGACGGGCACGACCTACCTCCAGCAGGTGGTCTGGAAGAACCGCGACGCGCTGCGCGCGGCCGGCCTGACCCTGCCCGGGTTCGGCCACCGTGAGCACCTGTGGGCGGCCCTCGACCTGCAGGAACGGCCCCGGCTCGAGCGACGCCACCGCGACGCCCCGGGCGCCTGGCAGCGCCTCGTCGCGGAGGCGTCCGAGCAGCCCGCCGACGTGCTCATCACGCACGAGTTCTTCTGCGGAGCCAGCGCGGAGCAGGCCTCGCGAGCAGTCGGGAGCTTCCCGGACGCCGAGGTGCACCTGGTGGTCACCGCCCGCGACGCCGCGAGCGTGATCTCGGCCGGCTGGCAGGAGTCGGTCAAGAACGGGAGCACCGTCGACCTCGACTCGGTGATGGACGGCAAGGCGGCCGGCGGTCCCGAGTTCAGCATGCGGACCTGGGACCTCGCGGGGGTGCTCGAGCGCTGGACGCCCGACGTGCCCAGCGAGCGCGTCCACGTGCTGATGATGCCGGGACCCGGTGCGGCCCGTGACCTGCACTGGCGGCACTTCGCCCAGACGCTGGGCCTCGACCCCGATGCGTACGACGTGCCGACCGAGGCGGTCAACGCCGCCCTCGGGATCGTGCAGATCGAGACGCTGCGGTTGGTCAACCGGCACCTGCCGCCCTACTCGGCGCACGACCGAGGTGTGTGGATCCGCGGCTACCTCGCCGAGGACCTGCTCGCACGGCAGCCGCGCGAGCGCGGCGGGCTGCCGGAGAAGTACGCGGCGCGCTTCGCCGACCTCGACCGGACGGCTGCTGCCCTCATCACCGGTCGCGGCTTCCACGTCCTCGGCGACCTGTCCGTCCTGACCGCGGAGGCGCCTGCCGGGGGCGACGGCCGCGAGCCGCAGAGCGTCACCGCAGAGGAAATCCTCGAATCGGCCTCACGTCTGGTCGCTGATATCGTCGCCGACGTGCGTGCGAGCACCCATGACGTGCCGCCGCGGTCCCGGGGGAGTCTCTGATCGCGGGTGCCGAGAGGCATCCTGTAGGAGTTGTTGTCGTGCGTTCCAAGTTCACCGCCCTTCTTGTCGCCTGTGGTCTGACGGCCGCCCTGGTCGCGCCGATCTCCGCAGGATCGGCGGGCGCGGCTCCGGCCGTCGCGCCGGTCTCGGCCCAGGCGCCCGGTGCCATCGCGGCCCGCAAGCCCGGCAAGCCGAACAAGAAGTGGAAGGTGCCGATCGGGCCCAAGTTCAACAACCCGATGGTGCCGAACAAGCGCTTCGTCATCGAGCGACACATCCTCCGGGCGATCCGCAACACACCCCGCGGCGAGAAGATCATCATCTCGGCCTACTCGCTCGACCGGCAGGTGTTCGCCGACGAGCTGATCCGTGCGCACAAGCGCGGCGTCAAGGTCCAGGTGCTGCTCAACGACCACCTCGTCCCCAACGCCCAGGTCAGGATCCAGCGCGTGCTGGGCCGCAAGACGACGAAGTCGAGCTTCCTCAAGCGGTGCATCTCCGGCTGCCGGGCCGACGAGAACGAGTACAACAACCTGCACAGCAAGTTCTACCTCTTCTCGCGCACCGGCCGAAACCGCAACGTGGTCATGCTGGGCTCGCAGAACATGACGCTCAACGCGGTGCGCTGGCAGTGGAACGACCTGTGGACCACCGTCGGCAAGAAGCAGCTCTACGCCCAGTTCGTGACCCTGTTCAACGACATGCGTCCCGACTGGGACAAGCGCCGCGCGACGTACTCGTTCTGCGAGAACGGGCTGAACTGCCCGTCCGGTGACATGCAGAAGTACTACAACACGGTCTTCCCGCGCTACACCACGCCGCAGACCGACGTCGTCATCGACATCCTCAACAACGTGCAGTGCGTCTACACCGACGCTGCCGGCGCCCAGAAGCGCACGATGCTGCGGCTCTCGATGCACTCGATGCGCGGCAAGCGCGGCAACTACATCGCCGACAAGCTCCGCGAGCTCTATGCCGCGGGCTGCAACCTCCGGGTCAACTACGGCCTGATGGGCTACCACACCAAGCAGCACATCGGCGCGCCCACGGCTCGAGGCCGCGTGCCCCTGCGCTCGACCGGGTTCAACCTGGTCGACGACCCGGTCTCCAGCGACCCCGAAGCCGAGGAAGTGCCCGAGAACATCGAGCGCTACACGCACCAGAAGTACTTCGTGCTGCGCGGGTCCTACCGCGGCAACATCGACAGCTTCATCGTGTGGACCGGGTCGACCAACTGGTCGAGCCTGGGAACGCCGCAGGACGAGATCCTGTTCTCGATGCACGGTCGCCAGATGGTGCGCGACTACCTCAAGAACTTCGCCCTCATGTGGCAGGAGCCCTACAGCCGCGACGCCTACACCACGACGTACTCGGAGTGGAAGATGGTCAACGGCCGCCGGGTCGGCACGAAGCCCATGGTGACCGTGGAGCCCGACGGCCTGCGCGGAGCCGGCTCGAACTGGGAGAACGACTGACGGGTCGGCCTCAGCCGTCCTGCTCGCCCGCGTCCTCGGCGGGCAGCAGGGACTCGGCCAGCGCGCGGACGGTCTCGACGTCCGGGCCCTGCAGGACGACCGTGCTCCCCTTGAGGTCGTAGGTCAGGACTGTGGCGCCGTCGTGGTCCCAGGCTGTCCACTCGCCCGTGCCCCAGTCGGACAGGTCGACGCCCTCGCCCGCCTCCAGGTCCTCGTCGGCGAGGACCTCCTCGGCGGTCCCGGGCATCTGGTCGAGCGAGACGTCACCGGCGGGTGCGGTGAACTCCATGCGCCACCACTGCGGGTCCTTCGCGAAGCCACCTCCCACGGTCTCCCACCCGTCGGGAAGGACCGAGGGAACCATCGTGATCAGCTTGTCGTCGGTGGCCCGCAGCGCGGCCTTCTTGTAGCGGGGCCGCATCTTCGGCTCCCTCCCGAAGTCGATCGGCTCGACGGGCTTCGACGCGTCGGGGGTCTCCGACGCCGAGCTGTCGGTGGACGGCTCGACGGCGTCGCCGCTGCTCTCGTCACCGCATGCACCGACGAGCATGACGAGGGAGAGGCCGAGGGCAGGTCCGGTCGCACGGGTCAGTCGCATGCGCTTGATTCTCTCACGCGCCGTGTGTGACATCAGTCTCGGACGCGGCCCCTGCCCAGGTGAACGAGTGGTAACTAGACTCCCGAGCGTTCCGCCCCGCGACCGCCAGGAGCCACCACATGCCTCGCCTCTGCCAGACCGACGGCCTCTCCGAGGACCAGACCGAGATCCTCAAGGCCGTGCGGCAGTTCGTGGACGAGCAGATCATCCCGGTCGCGCAGGACCTCGAGCACAAGGACGAGTACCCGCAGGAGATCATCGACGGGCTCAAGGAGCTCGGCGTCTTCGGCCTGACCATCCCGGAGGAGTTCGGCGGGCTCGGCGAGTCGCTGCTCACCTACGCGCTGGTGGTCGAGGAGATCGCTCGCGGCTGGATGAGCGTCTCGGGCGTGATCAACACCCACTTCATCGTGGCCTACATGCTGATCCAGCACGGCACCGAGGAGCAGAAGCAGAAGTACCTCCCCAAGATGGCGACCGGCGAGGTCCGCGGCGCGTTCTCGATGTCCGAGCCCGGGCTGGGCTCCGACGTGTCCGCGGTGTCGACCAAGGCCACCAAGCAGGACGACGGGTCGTACAGCATCACCGGGCAGAAGATGTGGCTGACCAACGGAGCCACCTCCACGCTCGTCGCGGTGCTCACCAAGACCGACGAGGGCGCCGACTCGGTCTACAAGAACATGACGACGTTCCTGGTCGAGAAGGAGCCCGGCTTCGGTGAGACCGCCCAGGGCGTCACCGTGCCCGGCAAGATCGACAAGATGGGCTACAAGGGCGTCGAGACCACCGAGCTCATCCTCGAGGGCCACCAGATCGGCGCCGACCAGATCCTCGGCGGAGAGCCCGGCAAGGGCTTCTTCCAGATGATGGACGGGGTCGAGGTCGGCCGCGTCAACGTCGCCGCCCGCGCCTGCGGCCTGGCCTGGCGCGGCTTCGAGCTCGGCATCGCCTACGCCCAGCAGCGCAAGACCTTCGGCAAGGCCATCGCCGAGCACCAGGCGGTGCTGTTCCGCCTGGCCGAGATGGCCACCAAGGTCGAGGTCGCGCACACCATGATGGTGAAGGCCGCCCGACTCAAGGACACCGGCCAGCGCATGGACGTCGAGGCGGGCATGGCCAAGATGGTCGCCAGCGAGTACGCCAACGAGGTCGTCGAGGACTCCTTCCGGATCCACGGCGGCTACGGCTACTCCAAGGAGTACGAGATCGAGCGCCTGATGCGCGAGGTCAAGTTCATGCTCATCGGCGAGGGCACCTCCGACATCCAGAAGATGATCATCGGCCGGAGCCTGCTCAAGGACTACAAGCTGCGATGAGCGCCCCCAAGACCAACGCCGGCAACTTCTTCGAGGACTTCACCGTCGGGCAGGTGATCGAGCACGCCACCCCGCGCACGGTCACCGAGGGCGACCGGGCGCTCTACGGGGCGATCTACCCGACCCGCTTCGCGATCCCGTCGTCGGCGGAGTTCGCCGCGTCGGTCGGCCTCGCAGCCCACCCGGTCGAGGAGCTGATCGGCTTCCACATCGCCTTCGGCAAGACCGTGCCCGACGTCTCCCTCAACGCCGTGGCCAACCTCGGCTACGCCGAGTGCCGCTTCCACGCCCCCGTCGTCCCCGGCGACACGCTGCGCACGCGCTCGGAGGTCATCGGCCTCAAGGAGAACTCCAACGGGAAGACCGGCGTGGTCTGGGTCCGCTCGACCGCGACCAACCAGCGCGGCGAGGTCGCGATCGACTGGGCGCGCTGGGTCATGGTGCACAAGCGCTCCGCCGGGTCGCCCCCCCCGGAGACCGTCGTACCTGCCCTGGCCGACGCGGTCGCCGTCGACGACCTGGTCGTGCCCGCCGGCCTCGACTTCTCGTCGTACGACGTCGTCGCCGCCGGCGAGCCGCACCGGTTCGACGACTACGAGGTGGGGGAGCGGATCGACCACGTCGACGGCGTGACCCTCAGCGACGCCGAGCACATGATGGCCACGCGGCTGTGGCAGAACACCGCCAAGGTGCACTTCAACACCGAGGCCCGCCCCGACGGCAACCGCCTGGTCTACGGCGGGCACGTGATCTCGCTGGCCCGGGCGCTGTCCTTCAACGGCCTGGCCAACGCCCAGCTCGTCGCCGCGATCAACGCCGGCGCCCACGTCGCCCCGGCCTTCGCCGGCGACACGGTCTACGCGTGGTCCGAGGTGCTCGACAAGGCCGCGACGTCGGCGCCGGGCGTCGGCGCGCTCCGGCTGCGGCTGGTCGCCACCAAGGGGCGCGACGAGGCGATGATCCTGCGCGGCGAGGACGGGAAGTACGCACCCGGCGTGCTCCTCGACCTGGACTACTGGGCCTTCGTCCCGCGCTGAAGGCAGCCCGCGATGGCGTCGAGCGCCTCGTCGAGGCTCTCGCCCGGACCTGCGCCGAGCCGGTCGAGCACCATCTGAGCGGCATCGAGCAGCTCGTCGTCGGTCGCCTCGTCGGGCGTACGACCCGCGCGGGGGTCGGCGGGCACCAGGTCGCTGAGGTCGCCGACGACGTCGTAGGCGGTGGCGGCGAGCTCGGCGACGATCGCCTCGAACCGCTCGCGGATCCAGGCCACGTGCCGCTCGGGCACCACGAACGGCTCGCGAGAGGCGGACCCGACGAGCGCCTCGGGGACGAACGTCCCCTTGACGTGGCGGGTGAGGGCCGGGGTGCGCTCGTGGCGGGGGAGCCGCTCGTTGACCCGCCGCAGCAGCTCGGCCTCCACCAGGCCCAGCGAGTCGTTGGGGCGAAGCGCCTCGGTGTCGAGCCCGGTCGCGTCGAGGCCGAGGACCGACGCGGCCCGCAGCCAGAGCTCGTCGCGCGGCGCTCCCGAGGGGGGTACGACGACGAGGTGGACGCGCTCGGGCGGCAGGCCGGGTGACCAGAGGGCGAGGATCGCCGGCACGTCCTGGTAGCGCCAGAACTTCTGGCCGTCCTCGCCGCGCCGCACGGTGGCGAGGAATCGCCGGTAGGGCTGGCGGGCTCCCATCTTCACGCGCTGCTGCCACGCCGAGGGGAGCACCCGCCCCAGGTCCCGGGCCGTCAGCATGACGTGGACCTCGTCGGCTGCGGAGGCCAGGTCGGCCAGGGCGGCCGCCACCGCCTCGGGCGGGGAGTCGGAGAAGTGCTCGTTGCTGATCAGCACGTCGCCGGGCCAGTCGCGGGACTCGTCCACGAGGCGGCTCCAGGCCTCCAGCTCGCGTGCGCCGAGCGTCTCGACGACGTCGGTCATGCCCTTGACGACGGCAGCGGCGGCGAAGTGGTCGCGCCGCACCGACCCCGGCAGCAGCAGCCCGCGCTCGCGCAGCTCGTCGCGGTGGCGCCACCACAGGTCCTGCAGGAAGGTCGTCCCGGACTTCGCCGTGCCGACGTGGAGGAACGCGCGCCGGGCCATGGTCCGACCCTAGCGCCGGGACTCGGGCAGACTCCTCCTGTGGCCTGGGATCGCGAGTTCTTCTACGACACCCGTCCGCGCGTCGAGGCCGAGCTCGCCGCCCGCCTCGACGAGAGCCTCGCGCCGCGTGACCCGTCGGTGCTGCTCCAGGTGGTGCGCGAGCTGGACCTGCCCCCCGACAGCCGCGTCGTCGACGTCGGGTGCGGCGAAGGGGTCCACGCGTTCCGGCTGGCGACCCACTTCGGCTTCCGGGTGCTCGGCATCGACCCCTTCCAGCGCAACCTCGACTTGGCCCGCGAGGCCCGGCGCGAGATCGCGCCCGACATCGCCGCGCGCGTGTCGTTCGAGCGCGGGTCGGCCACGCGGGTGCCGGTGGCGGACGCGTCGCTCGACCTGGTCTGGTGCCGCGACGCGATGGTCCACGTCGCCGACCCCGCCGACGCCTACCTCGAGATCGCCCGGGTGCTGCGCCCCGGGGCGTACGTCGTCTCCTACCAGGTGGTCGCGACCGACCTCCTCGGCGCCGACGAGGCCGACTGGCTCTTCGACGTGATGGGCGTCGTGCCCGACTCCGCCGACCCGCGCGTGCTGGACGAGGCGATCGCCGGCTCCGGGCTCGAGGTCGTCGACACGATCGACCTCTCGAGCGAGTGGGGCGAGTGGTCGGAGGAGCAGGAGGGGCGCGCGTCCCGCGCGCTGCTGCACCTGGCCCGGCTGCTGCGCGACCCGGAGCGCTACCGCGGCGAGTTCGGGGACGCGGCGTACGACCTCATGGTCGGCGACTGCCGCTGGCACGTCTATCGCATGATGGGCAAGCTCGCCGGCCGGATCGACGTGCTCCAGCGTTAAGTCGCTGGCCCTCCCTTGACGGGTTTGGCAGGGTGGCTGTCATCCCCTTCCACCTCGGATCCAGGAGGACCCATGGCTGATCAGGACCCCAACGCAGACATCAAGGCGAAGATGCGGGAGGCCCTCGATCGCAAGAAGGGCCACGACCACCCCGACGACAGCGCGGGCTCGCGCGAGAAGGCCCACGGCTCGGAGGTCAACGACAAGAACGTCGCCAAGCCGATGCACCGGCGCAAGGCCGGTGGTGGCGGCGTCTGAGACCCGTCCCCGCCGGCGTCACGCGTCGGCGGACGCGCGCCGCCCTGCGTGGTCGTCCGCCGGCGCGAGGGCTCGTGCCAGCCAGAAGAGGGCCAGCACCAGCACCAGCGGCACCGCGAACCCGATGCGCAAGGAGCCGGCGCCGACGGCCCCCGTCATCACCGCGCCGAGCAGCGCACCCGCGTAGTTGAACTGGTTGAACCGGGCGACCACCGCGTCGACCCGGGCCTGCCTCGTCGCGGGGTCGGCGTCGCGGCCCGCGAGCGCCGCTGCGGCGGAGAAGCTCAGCGGTGCGACGACGGCGACCCCGCAACCCAGCAGCGTGAAGCCGGCGACCGCGACCGGCCACGAGGGTGAGGCGACGACGACGGCGAGCGCGACGAGGGCGACCGCGGCGCCGACGCGCAGCAGCTTCACCGCGCCGACCTGCTCGGTGAGCCGGTCGCCGACCAGCCGCACCAGGCCGCTGGCCAGCAGGTAGGGGAGCGTCGCCAGCGCGACCAGGCGCTCGGGGGCGTCGAAGACGTCGTCGAGGTAGACCGGTCCCCAGGTCGCCGCGGCCGTGTCGACGGTGTAGAAGACGACCAGGGCCAGGCCGACCAGCACGATCGCGTGCCACGGCACGTCCGTCTCGGTGGCGGTCGCCGCCTCACCGTGGTCGCGCGGGAGGTAGGGAGCGGCGGCGGCCAGGAGCGGGAGCACGGCCAGGAGGGCGACCGCGGACCACGGCACGTCGTGGGTGGCCAGCGTGAGGACCGCGCCGACCACGCCGCCCAGCGTCCAGGCTCCGTGGCACGACGGCAGGACGACCCGCCCGAGCCGGTGCTCGAGGGCCACGGCCTGCATGTTGCCGGTGGCGTCGACGAGCCCCAGCCCTACGCCGTACGCCGCGAGGCCGAGCACGAAGACCGCGAAGGTCGGCGCCAGGACCAGCACGACGACGGCTCCCGCGATGAGCAGCAGCCCGGCGCGCAGCACCCGCGCGCTGTCGAGCCGCGGCGCGAGCCGCTCGGCCAGCAGCGACCCGGCGCCGGCGAGCAGCACCATCATCAGCAGCACCCCGGACAGCGCGAGCTCGCCGAGGTCCCACCGGTCCTGGATCGTGGGCAGGCGCGTGGTGAGGCTGATGAAGACGAGGCCCTGGGTGAGGAAGGCCGCGGCGATCGCCAGCCGGGCCCGTCGCAGGTCGGTGCCGGTGCCTCGCAGCGGCTCGGTGCTCATGGCGAGCATCGTGACAGCCCCTCGTGACCGCCGTGGCAGACTCGCGGGCATGTCCGAGGAGAGCGGTCCCGAGCTGTGGGTGGTGCGCCACGGCGAGACCGAGTGGAGCCGCGACGGCAAGCACACGTCCACCACCGACCTGCCCCTCACCGACGTCGGCGAGCAGGCGGCGACCTCGCTGGCGCCGCGGCTGGCCGAGGTGGAGTTCGACCTCGTGCTGACCAGCCCGCGCCAGCGCGCGCGTCGTACGGCCGAGCTGGCGGGCTTCGCCGACGCGCAGGTCGACGGCGACCTCGTCGAGTGGGACTACGGCGACTACGAGGGCGTGACCACCCCTGAGATCCGCGAGACCGTGCCCGGCTGGACCGTGTGGACGCACCCGGTCCCGGGCGGCGAGAGCGCCGACCAGGTCTCCGCACGCCTCGACCGCGTCGCCGAGCGGGTGCGCGACCACCAGCGGTCGCTCGTCTTCGCGCACGGTCACTCGCTGCGCGTGCTCACCGCGCGCTGGCTGTGCCAGCCCGCGGACGAGGGCCGGTTCTTCAAGCTCGACACCTCGACCGTCTCGGTGCTGGGCTTCGAGCGGGAGACGCCCGCGCTGTTGAAGTGGAACAGCTGACGTGCGGATCGACCTCCACACGCACTCCTCGGCCAGCGACGGCACCGACTCGCCGGCCGACCTGGTCCGCGAGGCGAAGGCCGCCGGCCTCGACGTCGTCGCCCTCACCGACCACGACGCGACCTCCGGCTGGGCCGAGGCCGAGCAGGCAGCCGACGAGGTCGGCATCACGCTCGTGCCCGGACTGGAGATCAGCACGAAGTTCCGGCACCGGGGCGTGCACCTGCTGGCCTACCTGCCCGACCCCACCCACCCCTCCCTGGTCACGATGCTCGACCGGATCCTGGCCGGCCGCACCGAGCGCACCCCGGCGATCGTCTCGGCGCTGCAGGAGCACGGCATCGAGATCACCGAGGACGACGTACGACGTGAGGCGGGCGGCTCCGTCGCCGCCGGGCGGCCCCACGTCGCCGACGCGCTCGTCCGGCTCGGGGTGGTGCGCGACAGGACCCACGCCTTCGACGAGCTGCTCAACCCCGGCCGGCCGGGCTACCGCAACCGCTACGCCGCCGAGCTCGAGGACATGATCCCGCTCGTCAACGAGGCCGGCGGGGTCGCCGTGATCGCGCACCCGTGGGGTCGCCACGGCGGGACGGTCCTCGACGAGGAGGCCTTCGCCATGCTCAAGGAGATCGGCCTGGCCGGCATCGAGGTCGACCACCAGGACCACTCCGCCGAGCTGGGGGTCCGGCTGCGCGGCATCGCCGCCGAGCTCGACCTGGTCGTCACGGGGAGCAGCGACCACCACGGCCTCGGCAAGGTCGACCACGACCTCGGCGTCAACACCACCGACCCCGAGCAGTACGAGCGGCTGGTCTCGCTCGCGGCGCCCCGCCCGTGACACCCGACCGCATCCTCGTCTACGGGGTCACGGGGAGCGGCAAGAGCACGGCGGCCCTCGCGATCGGCGCGCGCACCGGCCTGCCGGTGACCCTGGTCGACGAGCTCACCTGGCTGCCCGGCTGGGTGCCCGTGGAGGAGTCGGTGCAGCGGGAGGTGATCGGCGAGATCGTGGCAGGGGAGCGGTGGGTGCTCGACTCGTCGTACGGCGACTGGCTCGGCTTCGTGCTCCCGCGCGCCCAGCTGGTGGTCGGCCTCGACTACCCGCGATGGCTCTCGCTCTCCCGCCTCGTGCGCCGCACCGTCTCGGGCGCGATCACCCGGGAGCCGCGCTGCAACGGCAACGTCGAGTCCTGGCGCAACATGCTGAGCCGGAAGTCGATCATCCGCTGGCACTTCCAGTCCTTCGCCCGCAAGCGTGAGCGGATGCGCGCCTGGGCTGCGTCGCCGGACGGGCCTGAGGTGCTGCTCTTCCGGCACCCGCGTGAGCTGGAGGCGTGGCTCGGGTCGGATCCTCGACGACCTGTTCGGAAATAGTTCTCCACAGATCCGTCCTCGCAGGTCAGGGTGTCGGTGGTCTCTGGGAGGATGGACTCATGTCCACCACAGCCGCAGCTCCAGCCACTGATCGGGTCGCCACCCGTTCGGTGCTGGACCGCGCGGCGGCGGCGATGAGCGCCAAGCGGCGGGTCGAGGTGGAGGTGCTGGAGTCCGCGCTGGCGTGGGCGCACGCGCACGTGGTCACCGACGTGGGTGACGCAGCCGGCTGGCGCTCCGAGACTGTCCATGCTCCGGGCAGCGCGGCGGCGTTGTTCGGTGAGCGTCCGTTGCCGATCGCGGGGGTGGGGGCGCCGCTGGTCGCGGAGTTCGCGGTGGTGGAGCTGTCGGCGGTGCTCGAGGTGTCGCACGAGGCGGCGCTCGCGTTGCTGGGTGACGTGCTCGACCTGGCCTACCGCCTCCCGCTGACGTGGCAGCTGGTGCGTGAGCTGAGGGTCCCGGTGCGGCTGGGTCGGGAGGCGGCGCGGGTCTCGCGCGACCTCGACGTCGCGGCGGCCGGGCACGCGGACCGGCTGCTCGCGTGGCAGCCCCGGCGGCTCAACCCGCACCGCGTCGGGGTGCTGGTCCACGAGGCGAGGCTCTACGCCGATCCCGACCGTGCGATCGCCGACCACGACGCAGCTGTGGCCGCCCGCCGGGTCGAGGTGCACCACGAGCAGGGCGCGCCCGGCACGTCGGAGGTGTTCATGACCCTCGACACCGCCGACGCGGTCGCGTTCGACCACACCGTGTCGACCATGGCGGCGACCATGCGGTCGCTGGGCCACCCCGGCGACCTCGGCGTCCGGCGGGCGCACGCGGTCGGGGTGCTGGCCGACCCGCAGGCCGCGCTCGACCTGCTGGCCGCGAGCGACGTCGCCGACCCCGACCGGGTGGTCGACCCCGAGCAGGATCCGGCCGTCTGCGTCGCGGAGGACGTCGCCCACGAGCGGGCGAACCCGTTCCGCCGGCCGACCGTGCCCGGCGAGAGTAGCGGTGGTGAGGGCGGTGGTGAGGTGGTGCTGGTCTTCCACGTCACCGACCGCGACCTCCTCGACGACCGTGCGGGTGTCGCCCGTTCGCCGAAGCTCGGCCCGGTGCTCACCGGGCGACTGCGGTCGTGGCTGCTGTGCGCCGGCAAGGTCACCATCACGCCCGTCGTGGATCTCGACCCCCGCGCGCACCCTCCGGTCGACGCCCACGACCCGCCAGCGCGCATGGCCGCCGCGGTCCGCTGGCGTGACCGGACCTGTGTCTACCCCGGCTGCAAGCGTCCGGCCGAGGTCTGCGACCTCGACCACATCGAGGACTACGTTCCCCTCGACGAGGGAGGGTCACCCGGCCAGACGCATCCGGGCAACCTCGCCCCGTTGTGCCGCAGGCACCACCGCGCGAAGACCTTCGGGGACTTCACCTACCGCCGGCTCCCCGACGGGTCGTACGAGTGGACCCTGCCCGCCGGCACGGTCATCACGACCGAACCGCCCGCCCCCAGGCCGCGACCCGACCGCGGCCGACGCTCCCGCCGACGAACCTGAACGCCCCGCTGAGCCCGACACCACCGGTGATCGGGCCACCGGCGCGTCCCGACCAATGCCGGTGCATGGATCGCGGCGTGAGCAGACGATGGGTGAGGCGCTCAGGTTCCACGAACGAGCAAGAGAGACGACTTCGCCGAGCGCAACCGCACAGCCTTCGCTTCGGCGTACTCGGGCGAGCTGTACCAGCGCCGCGCCGCCTCCTCGTCCTCGAACTCAACGACCACCAGTCGGTGGGGCTCCCAGTCGCCTTCGAGCAGGTCGATCGCCCCGCCGCGGACGAGCCATCGCCCGTGATACTTCTCGGCCGCTGCCGAGGAGAGGCGCTTGTAGTCCTCATAGGCGTCAGGGTCTGTCACCTCGATGTCGGCGATCACGTAGACCTTCCCCATGGCTGTCATTGAACCTTCGCTCGGACCTCGTTGAACACCCTCACACTGATGAACCAAGACGTGGACCGGCGATGGCAGGCCACAACGCCGGCGGGAACCACGTGCGCGTCACCGCTCGTGCTGTTGTAGGGATGGTCAGGGCTCAGCCGACACCTCGGGTCCCCAGTCCGGGTAGCTGTCGTAACGCTTCGTCCGGGTCACTTTGCGGACGTGGGTGCCGTCGGCACGCATCACGAACACGTCCGCCGAGTTGGCCTTGACCCCGCCGGTCGCCGGGCGGCGCCCGAACGTGATCCACTTCCCGTCCGGGGAGTAGGACGAGCCGAGATACCGGGTGACGCCGTCATCGGCGAAGGTCAACTGGCGCAGGCCCGTGCCGTCGTAGCGAATGGTGAACAGGTTGGCGTTGACGTCCTCGTTGTCGAGGTTGTCGTGGAAGAGGATGCGCTTTCCGTTGGGTGACCAGTCAGGCGTGTCCCCGGCCTGCAGCCGGTACGGGGTGACACGGTGCTGACGCCCGGAGCGCAGGTTCAGCGTCCAGATGGCGACGCCGCCCGCCGGCCGGGCTGCCCGGACGTTGCGGCGCTGGAACAGCAGCATCCTTCCGTCTGGTGAGAACTGCGGTTCGGTGTCCTCACCAGTGCGTGGTGGGTGGCGTTGCGTCAGCTGTCGGACGTGGGTGCCGTCGGCATTCATGAGGAACAGCCCGAAGGTCTCCACCAGGTCGTCCACGACGGGGCCGAACGCGCGGGAGAAGACGATCTGCGTGCCGTCGGGAGACCACGCTGGCGAGATGTTGCACTCGCCCCCCTTGGGTAGGCAGTTGCCCTCGGGGTAGGCCGTGTTCGTCAGCTGCCGCAGTTGGGTGCCGTCGCTGTTCACGACGAAGATGTCGTCCATGGTCGGGCCGGAACGTTGGAACACGATCCGCCGGCCATCAGGAGAAACATCAGGGTTGCGGTCGACGTAACCCTCGGGTGGGTGCGTCACCTGGAACTCATCGGTGCCGTTCGGGCGCACGGTGAAGACCGCACCGGTGTCCTGGTCGGCGTCGAGGTAGCGCCGGAACGCGATCCGGCCGTTGTCATCACGAAACGTCGCATGCGCGGGGACCAAGCACGTTGCAACGCAGGCAGCAGCGAGCGACATGACCAAGCTGCTTCGTCTCATCTCATCTCCTTCCCACAGGGGTGGCCCGCTCGGGCCACCGAAGGCCAGCGGCGACCGCTTGGCGTCGCACCGCTGGGGGTGTCGGAGCGTCGGGTGTTCCGACACGCGAAGTGACAGCGTCGCCCTCTCCTGCAATGGCAGCGCATCGGACCGCAGGAGCGCCATACTCAATTGTTGGTGCGGACCCGCAGGCGCACGGGTCATGGCGTCCTTGCGCTGCGCTCAACATGGTCCAGTCACGAAGATGGTCCGAGTCTCGGCCATGAGGCCGACTCGACCGAGCTACGAACATCCCGGGGTTTGCCGCGAGCTCATCGCGGCATGTCCGGACACGGGCGCGGCCTGCCCGCCAGCGAGGCACCCCGGACCGCCGATCGCTCAACCCTGCGAGACGTACCTGCGTAGGGAAGGGTGGGACTGACACGAGAGGTGCACCATGACACGAGGCGAGAGTCGCTCGGGGACGGATGCCGAGTTCGAGGCGTTCGTGGCGGCGGCATGGCCGCGCCTACGACGCGCGGCTTGGCTGCTGTGCCGCGACAGCCATGAAGCCGAGGACCTCGTGCAGTCGGCGCTCGCGAGGGCGTACGCCCGCTGGGGGAAGGTGTCGCGCGACGGCGCCTACGCCTATGTGCACCGCGCACTGGTCAACGGCTACATCGACTCCGTACGCCGTCGCCGGCCGGTGCCCGTCGACACCGGCCTCGGCGCCGAGGTGGGCGTCGCGGGTGGTCACGGCACCGTTGACGAGCGCTCCGAGCTGAGCGACCTGCTCGCACCGCTCTCGCCCCGCGAACGCACCATCATCGTGTGGCGCTACTACTTCGACGCCTCCGAGGTCGAGGTCGCGCGGCAGCTCGGGGTCTCGGTCGGCACCGTCAAGAGCACCTCGTCCCGGGCGCTCGCGCGCCTGCGGGCCGCGCAGAGCCCCGCATCCGTCACCGCATCCGCCACCGGGTCCACCCGCACGCCCCACGGCACCGAGAGGGAGCAGTCATGACCGCACACGTCGACGAGATCCAGCGCATGGTGGCCGACGAGCCGAGGTTCGCCGGCCCGCCCGACATCGCGGCGATCCTTCGCAGCGGTCGCCGGCTGCGTACCCGGCGCCGCATCGCGTCCGGTGTGGCCGGGATTGCCGTCGTCGCGGGAGCGGCCGTGCCCGTTGCCGCCCTGACCCTCATTGAGCCCGCCTCGGTGTCCTCCGATCCGGCGGCGAGCGGGTCGCCGGCGCCGACCGAGACTCCGACCGAGAGCTGGGCGCTCGCGCCGGTGACCGACCTGCCGACGGACCTGCCCGACGGCTGCGGGTCGTTCGCGTGCCTCGACGACGGCTCCCCGGAGACGGGCGAGGTCGTGGGCGAGCCGTGGGCGATCGGTGGGTTCTCCACCGACCCGTCGGGGCTTCCCGTGGTCGACGAGGTCATCTACGCCGTACGCCCGTCGGCAGGCGATCGGCCCGTGGTCGCCCTCGGCCTCCGGGACGGTGCTGAGCTGCAACGGGTCGCGATCCTCTTCCGCCCGGGTCACGACTTCCGCGACACCCCGGTGCAGATCGTGGGAGCAGCGCCTCGGCAAGGTTGGGAGGGCACGACCTACGCGATGTTCGGGATGGTTCGGGAGGACCCGGTGACGCACGTCGCATGGCAGACCCGGCCGGGCCCGTGGGAGGGCGCACGGCTCAACGACGAGATCATCAGGGGCTACGGAGTGTTCTGGACCCTCGGCACGTGGGACGCCGCGTGGCCCAGCGAAGGCCCCGCCCAGGTGACGGTGCGCGTCGACGGGCAGGAGTACGCGCCGCCCGCCCTGTGACTGGTCAAGGCAGGCGTGGCCCGGCGTGACCGGCGAGGCACCGCCAGCCGCTGGATGCGCGTACCCAGACCTGCGTCATCGGGTGACGTACTCGGTCCGATCCAGGACCTCGCCCAGGTGAGTGGTCCACCTGAACCGCTCGTCGAGGACCTTCTTCTCCTCGCTCACGCGTACCAGCCTGACACGCCCTTCCGGGGTGCGGCTCAGGACGATCGGTCCCGTTCGACCGCCGCCTGCAGCTGGGAGGGGTGGACGACGGTTCCGCAGCTCTCGCAGGTTTCCTGGATCGCGTCGAGGTCCTGCAGGACCTCCGCGAGGTCGGTGCGCCCTCTCATGGCGGCCACCGAAGCCAGCAGGTACCGCAGGTCTGCATTGGTCTTGCAGGTCTCGAGGCGCTCGAGCACAAGGGTCAGTCCCCGGTGCATCGCTGTCCTGTAGGCCGGTTCCAGGTCGCTCGGCACGTCGGAGGCGTAGGTGGCGATCAGTCCGGCCACGATGAGGTACTCGTCCGCATCCGCCGGGTCCAAGCGCCCTGCAAAGTCCATCAGGTAGGGGACAGCGGCGAAGGCGGCATCGTACGTCGTCTCCTCGGCGCAGATCTCCGACCACATCTCCCGGAAGAGCTCGAGGTCCGACGGGTCGTCGCCGAGGGCCCGCAGCACCTGCGGAACCGGATACGCCCCAGGCCCCATCCGGGTCCACAGCCGGCTCCACCTCGGGCTGTCCAGGGGCAGTCGATCTGGGTCGTCGCTCATGCGAGCCATTCTGGATGGGTCGAGCCGGGCTCGGCTCGGTAGTCGTACGTGCCGCCGCTCGCGGCAATGATCGAGGCACGTGACCCGGCGCTGCTGCGCAGCAAGGGCGAGGGTGGCTCGTGGCCCGCTCGGTCCACGACAGTGGCTCTGCGGGTGATGAAGAGGACCTGCTCGGGCGAGTCTTCGACGACTGCATCCAGAGGCACCGAGTACTGCGTGACGTGTGCGCCCTGGTCGAGCAGCCGAGGGAGGTAGGCGCCGAACCACCGCTCCAGGAGCACACGGGATGCACACCCGCACGAGAGTCGGTCATCGCCCGGATACGCGGCGAAGATGCTGGGGTCCCGAGGGTGCGGGTGCGTGACGCAGTGCTCGACCTCCATGTGCCGAACGATCTCCTCAGCCTCGGCTGTCAGCCAGTGCGAGGTGTAGGGCCCGAGCCAGTCGATCCGCCAACCGGGAGGCTGTGGGAACTCCAGGCGCCACACGGTCATGAAGTCGTCGGCCACCCGGCGACCCTAGTGCCGCCTCACCATCCGACGCTCGAGCCCGACGTCCTCGGGCTTGGTGGCGCCGTCGAGGCGGAAGCCCTGCCGCTCGTAGAACCTGATCGCCCGCGCGTTGCCGTCGAGCACCCAGAGGTAGGCGTCGGCATCGCCGATCGCGGCCGTGAGCAGCGCGAAGCCAACGCCCTGGCCGTACACGGAAGAACGCACGTAGAGCCCCATCAGCTCGAGCGGGGGCAGGCCGGGCTCGGGGTCACGCCCGGAGCCGGTGCTCGAAAAGCCGACGAGGCGGTCGCCCGACCAGGCCAGCAGGTTGTCGCTCGACCCGGCCGCGATGATGCCGCGCCAGCTCTCGACGCGCGCGTCCCGGCGTGCCCGCCGCTCGGTGAAGACCGACGCCGGCATCAGCCCGGCGTACGCCTCCTCCCACACGTCGAGGTGCAGGTCGGCCAGCGCCTCGGCGTCCTCGCCGCGCGGAGGCGCGAGCCGCACCGTCACCGTCGGCCCATGTTCTGCGTCAGGCGCAGAACCCGGTTGGGGATGGCCTTGGTGAGCGCGATGATCGTCTTGTACTGCGCGCCGGGGATCGAGTAGGCGCGGCCCTTCTCGAAGTCCTCCAGCGACTTGCGGACGAGGAAGTCGGGCTCGAGCCACATGAAGCCCTCGCCCCGCCTGACCTGCATCCGCTGGTGGAACTCGGTCTTGGTGAAGCCCGGGCACAGTGCCATGACCTTCACGCCGCGGGACTTGTACTCCAGGTGGGCCCACTCGCTGAAGCTGTTCACCCACGCCTTCGCCGCCGAGTAGGAGCCGCGGGGGAGGAAGGCGGCGACGCTGGAGACGTTGATGATGCCGCCGTGACCGCGCTCGGCCATCGCGCCGAGGGCCGCGTGGCTCAGCCGGAGCACGGCGGTGACCAGCACCTCGAGCATCTCGGTCTCCTCGTCGGCGGTGTTGTCGAGGAAGCGCTTCTTGAGCCCGAAGCCGGCGTTGTTGACCAGCAGGTCGACCGGGTGGTCGCGGTCGGCGAGCCGGGCCTCGACGCGGGCCAGGTCGGCGCGGTCGACGAGGTCGGCGACGAGCACCTCCACGTCGACCTGGTGCGCGCGGCGCAGCTCCTCGGCCACCTGCTCGAGCCGGGCGGCGTCGCGAGCGACCAGCACCAGGTCGTCGCCGCGTGCGGCGAGCTGGACGGCGTACTCGTGGCCGATCCCGGCGGTCGCGCCGGTGATGAGGGAGGTCGTCTTCGAGGCAGGCATGGGGGCAGCATTTCAGGACGGTCCGCCGGCCCGTGACCCGGTCCGGCACAATTGCCCACGATGAGCACCCAGAACCGCGCCGCCCCTGTCACGCTGGCCGTCGCCAACCAGAAGGGCGGAGTCGCCAAGACGACGTCCGTCGCCTCCATCGGGGCCGCCCTGGCCGAGCTCGGCCACCGCGTGCTGCTGGTCGACCTCGACCCGCAGGCGTGCCTGACCTTCTCCCTCGGCATCGACCCCGAGGACCTCGAGACGTCCGTGCACCACGTCCTGACCCAAGGCGTGGACCCCGCGGAGATCATCCTCGAGACCGAGGACGGCGTCGACATCCTGCCGGCCACGATCGAGCTGGCCCGCGCCGAGGCCGACCTGCTGACCCGCACCGGCCGCGAGCACGTCATCAAGGGCGCGCTCGAGCAGCTCGCCGACGACCTCGGCGACGAGGCGTACGACTGGGTCCTGCTCGACTGTCCGCCGTCGCTCGGCGTGTTGACGGTCGCGGCGCTGACCGCCGCCGACGGCGTGCTCGTGCCGCTGCAGTGCGAGACGCTGTCGCACCGCGGCGTCGGGCAGCTGCTCGACACCGTCCACGACGTACGCCGCTTCACCAACCGCCGGCTCGAGGTGTGGGGCGTGCTGCCGACGCTCTACGACGGGCGCACCAACCACGCCCGCACGGTGCTGGAGACCATCAGCGAGACCTACGACCTCGAGGTCGTCGAGCCGCCGATCCCGAAGACCATCAAGTTCGCCGAGGCCCCTGCCGCCGGCCGGTCGATCCTGTCGACCAGCCGGAGCAGCAAGGGCGCCGCGGCCTACCGTGAGGTGGCGGAGAACCTGGTGGTGCGCGCGTCGCGGCCGAAGCCGAAGAAGACCGCGAAGAAGGCCCCGAAGAAGCGCTGACTCACGCCTTCGGGGTCTCCACGGCGGCACCGCCGCGCGTACGACGACGGCTGCGGTTGCGGCGGCGCGGGGCGTCGCCGGACTTCTCGCCCTGGCCCGAGCCGGACTGGGCGGAGGAGCCGGAGTCCGAGCGACCAGAGCCGGAGCGACGCTCGCGGGGCGCCCGCTCCTTCTTCTCCACCGGGGCGGGGTCGACGATGCGGCCCTTGGTGCCGACCGGGATGCCCTGGTCGTGGAAGAGGTGCTCGGAGGTCGAGTAGGTCTCCTGCGGCTCGGGGAAGGGCAGGTCGAGGGCCTTGTTGATCATCTTCCAGCGGTGCAGGTCGGCCCAGTCGACGAACGTGATCGCGATGCCCGAGGCGCCCGCGCGGCCGGTGCGACCGATGCGGTGGACGTAGGTCTTGTCGTCCTCCGGGCAGGTGTAGTTGATGACGTGCGAGACGCCGCGCACGTCGATGCCGCGAGCCGCGACGTCGGTGGCGACGAGCACCCGGATCTTGTCCTCGCGGAACTTGGCGAGTGCCTTCTCGCGCGCGACCTGGGCCATGTCGCCGTGCAGCGGCGAGGCACTGAAACCGCGCTCGACCAGGTCGTCCGCGACCCGCTGGGCCTGCCGCTTGGTGCGGGTGAAGACGATGATCTTCTCGGCGTCCTCGGCCTGCAGGACGCGGCCGATGATCTCGGGCTTGTCGAGGTCGTGGGCCAGGTAGATGAACTGCGCGGTGGCCGGCACCATCGTGGTGTCGTAGGACGACTCGGCGCGGATGTTCATCGGGTGGCGCATGTGCGTGCGGGCCAACGCGACGATCGCGGCCGGCATGGTCGCCGAGAACAGCATCGTCTGGCGCGTCTCCGGGGTCTTGGAGAGCAGCGTGATGACGTCGGGCAGGAAGCCGAGGTCGAGCATCTCGTCGGCCTCGTCGAGCACGAGTGCGTGCACGTGGGAGAGGTCGAGGGCGCGGCGGTTGGCCAGGTCGATGAGGCGGCCCGGGGTGCCGACGACGATGTCGACGCCGGCGTCGAGGGTCTCGAGCTGGGTGTCGTAGCCGACGCCGCCGTAGACGGTCAGCACACGCAGGCCGGTGTCGGCGCTGGCGATCGACAGGTCGCTCGAGACCTGGAGCGCGAGCTCGCGGGTCGGCGCGACGATGAGTGCCTGCGGCTTGCCCTGCGGCATGTCGGCGTACGCCGGGTCGCGCGGGGAGACCGAGCGCTGCAGCACAGGGATGCCGAAGGCAAGGGTCTTGCCGGTGCCCGTACGGGCCTGGCCGATGAGGTCGGTGCCGAGGAGCGCGACCGAGAGGGTCATCTCCTGGATGGCGAAGGGAGTGGTGATGCCGGCGCGCTCGAGCGCGTCACAGATCTGGGGCTGTACGCCCAGCTCACGGAAGGTGGTCACTGAGAGGTGTCGCTTTCGAAAGAGTTGGATGTCCCACGCGTATGCGGTCAGCCACTCGAACGGCCCCTCGGGGCACTGCCGACCGCGCACATACAGGCGGCCACCGGACACATCGCCAGCGGCTCGGTCGCGTCGATCCTATCGCTAGGCTGCGAGCATGACTGAATCGCCCGACGAGGACTACCGCCGCGCCGCTGTCGACCTCCTCGGGGCGATCGCCTACGGCGAGCTCTCGGCGTTCGAGCGACTGGTCGAGGACGCCAAGATGGCGCCGTCGATCGACGACAAGATCGCGATCGGCGCGATGGCCACCGCCGAGTTCGGGCACCTGGAGAAGCTCGTCGAGCGGCTCGAGGAGCTGGGCGCCGACCCGGCTGAGGCGATGCAGGCCTTCCGGCCCGGTTTCGACAGCTTCCACGCGCACACGGCGCCCTCGGACTTCTACGAGGGGCTCATCAAGGCCTACGTCGGTGACGGCCTCGCCGCGGACTTCTACCGCGAGATCGCGGCCTACCTCGACCCCGAGACCCGCGAGGTGATCATCCGCTCCCTCGAGGACTCCGGGCAGACCAGCTTCATCGTCGAGCGGGTCCGTGCCGGCATCGCCGAGGACCACCGCCTCGGAGGCCGGCTCGCGCTGTGGGGCCGCCGCCTGATGGGGGAGGCGCTCACGCAGGCCCAGCGCGTCGCCGGCGACCGTGACTCCCTGACCGCGCTGCTGGCCGGGGGAGTGGACCGGCCCGGGCTCGACCTCCCGGCGCTGGGCCGGATGTTCACCCGCCTCACCGAGCTGCACGCCGCCCGGATGGCCGAGCTGGGCCTGGAGGCCTGACGCGCCACCCTGGCCCGATCCCGACACGCACGAGGCCCCGCATCCTTCGCAGGATGCGGGGCCTCGCGTGGCCGTATGGGCGTCAGATCCGCGTGCGGGTCCCGGTGTTGCGACCCGTCACGGTCGAAGCGATGACGACCAGGACGGCCGACGTGAGGATCGCGACGATCCAGCGCACCCAGTCCACGCCCTTGGACCCGTCGCCACCGAAGAGCGAGTAGATCCAGTAGCCCAGCAGCACGCCGCCGATGCCACACAGGATCGTGAGCCAGATGGGGATGTTGTCCTTGTCACCCGGGGCGACGAGCTTGCCGAGCAGACCGATGATCGCTCCGACGACGAGGAGGACGATGAGATCTACGACCATGATGGGCCACCTTTCTTTGCCACGAGCTCGTGACTGGAGTGCCGGCATCGTGTGCCGACTCGTTCATCATGTCCGCCGCGTGACGCAGTAGCAATCACCGTGCCTCCGCAGGGGTGGGGCGTGTCCGCCCCTCGGGGTGACGTGTCAGCGGAAGCCGACGGTGCTCGACGTCGGGGAGCCGAGCTCGAGGTAGGCGATCTTGTCCGCGGGCACGACCACGGTGCGGCCCTTGACGTCGGACAGGCGCAGCACGCCGCCGCCGGAGACGGCCTCGACGACCTTGGCCTCGATGTCCTCGGGCGTGCTGTCGCTGTCGAGCACCAGCTCGCGCTGGGCGTGCTGCACGCCGATCTTGACCTCCACGTGATGCTCCTTGCTGGGGTTCGGGGGATGGTTCGTTGGCTCGAGTGTGTCTGGTCAGTGGTCGTCGGTCATCGGGTAGCCCCGGATGCCGCGCCAGGCCAGACCGGCGATCAGTGCGGCCGCGTCGTCCTGTGCGATCCCGCCGCCACCTGCCAGCCAGAACCGCGCGGACACCTGTGCCATTCCCACCAGCGACACCGCCAGCAGCTCGGACTCCTCGTCAGGCAGGCCGGTGTCGGTGCGGATCACGTCGGCGATCATCGAGGCACACTCGGTGGTGACCCGGTCGACCCGCTCGCGCACGTCGGGCTCGCTCGTGAGGTCGGACTCGAAGACCAGCCGGAACGCGCCCTCCTTGGACGCGACGTAGCTGTAGAAGACCTTCATCGTCGCCGCGACGCGGTCCTTGTTGTCCGTGGTCGAGGCCAGGGCGGCACGACAGTTGTCGATGATCAGGTCGCAGGAGGAGTCCAGCAGCGCGAGGTAGAGGTCGAGCTTGCCGGGGAAGTGCTGGTAGAGCACCGGCTTGGAGACGCCGGCCCGCTCGGCGATGTCGTCCATCGCAGCGGCGTGGTAGCCCTGGGCGACGAAGACCTCGAGGGCCGACTCGAGCAGCTGGGCACGTCGCTCGCGTCTCGGCATCCGGCCGCCGCGCGGTCGCGGGAACGCACCGTCGGAGGTGGTGTCGGGGCTGCCTGCGGTCACGTCGGGCTCCTGCTGTTGGGAGGTACTGCTGAGTAGTCGGGGCGAGCCTATCGGCCCCGGAGACGCCGAGAGGGACCCCGGGCGTCCGGGGTCCCTCCCTGCGTGTCGATGGAGCGGTGGTGCTGGTGCGTCAGGTCACGGCGCGGGGTTCACCACGTTGACCGTGAGGAAACCACCCTTGTTGCCCGTGACGGTGGCCTTGACGCCCGCGCCCGCGACCTTGACGGAGTTCTGCGGCGCAGCGGCGTCGTAGTAGGCGTTGACGTCGGTGTCGTCGAAGGTCGCCTTCTGCGGTACGGCGCCGGCACACGCCTCCAGCGTCGTGACGGTCGGGTTCTTCTGGGTCCCGCCCGCAACCTCCTTGTGCAGGCAGGTCGGGTCGACCGTGTCGAGGCCGAACGTCGCGTCGAACGGCTCGCGCCTGTTGCTGGGGCTGGTGCCGTCCGGGTAGGTCAGCGAGTTCGGGAACGCGTCCACGACCATCGCGTAGCCGGCACCGGGGTGCTCCGCCACGTTGTTGTCGGTGTAGGAGTTGTCGACGTACCAGACCAGCATGCCGTCCTGGAACTTGAAGAACTCGACCCAGTTGGGCTTCGTGAGGCCGTTGGAGAACTGGTAGGGGCCCTCGGACAGGGTCTTGTCGTAGCCGACGTACTGGCGGTTCTCCATGAGGTAGTAGCGCGAGGCGTTGGTGACCTCGTGACCGGTGGAGATGGCGAACCCGCCGAGGGGCTCCCAGCCGTTGGCACCGGACTCGGCGCCGTCGGTGAAGGTGCCCGCGTCACTCTTGATCGCGATGTCGTCGAGGAACGCACCAGCCTCGTTGACCCCGCCGTCGGTCTTGTAGAGGAAGCGGAACAGCGACTCCTGGCCACCGGCCTTGTAGGAGTAGCGCAGGCCGGTCCAGCTGCCGCGCGACGATCCGTCGACCGGCGAGCCGGTGTTGCTCCAGGTCTTGCCGCCGTCGAGGGAGTACTGGGCGTACAGGTAGTCGTATCCCGCCTCGATCTCGTACCACGCCTTCGCGGTGACGGTCACCGACGACGAGGCCGGCACCGTGCGGGTCAGCGTGCTCGACATGTCGTCGCCCCGGCCGGTCCACCACGCGTGCGTGCCCGAGGGCGGCGTCGTGTAGTCGTGGGCGATCGAGGAGTTCGGCAGGTTCACCTTGAGCGCCTGGTCGGCACGGTCGTAGGTGTGCTGCGAGGGGCCGAGGGTGTAGGTGCCCTTGGTCCCGGCGTTGACCTCGGTGTAGTCGAGCCAACCGAGGTAGAGCTTCTCCTCGGGGCCCATCAGGCCGGGGACCGTGCCGATGCCCTCGCCGCCAGCAGGTGCGTTGGCGCCGTGGCTCAGCCAGGAGCCGGAGGACATGAGCGTCCAGAAGGCGCTGCCGTTCTCGCCGCCCGCGGTGTCGTAGTAGTCGGGCAGTCCGAGGTCGTGGCCGAACTCGTGGGCGAAGACGCCGAGGCCGCCGTTCTCGGGCTCGACGGTGTAGTCGCCGATGAAGTACTTCGAGCTGCCGATCTGCGCGCCGCCGCCGAGGTTGGTCTCGCCGCCGACGGTAGGGCCAGTGGTCCCGTAGCCCGACCCGACGTACCAGCGGTGCGACCAGATGGCGTCGGCGTCCGCGCCGGCCTCCTCGCCCTCACCGGCGTGCACGGCCTGGAAGTGGTCGATGTAGCCGTCGGCCTCGTTGAAGTCGCCGTCGCCGTCGAAGTCGTAGCGGTCCCAGACGTCGAACTGCGAGAGGTAGGCGTCGATCTCCGCGGGCGTCATCGTCGCGGACATCTGCTGGTACCAGGCGTCCGCCGAGTCGTTGACGAACGACCACGAACCGCCGTTGTCCTCGACGGTGTTGTCGCCGTAGGTCGAGGCGTTGCCCGGGACCTTGACCCAGTCGGTCACGGTGTTGATCGCGGTGTAGCGACCGGAGGACAGCTGCGTGTAGTAGTTCTTGAACGACTCGCCGTCGCCGTTGAACATCTCCTCGTAGTGGGCCTTGTCGAAGTTCGAGACCCAGTAGGTGGAGTTGTCGGTGAGGCGGTCCGGCTCCGGGATCTGGTTGTGCAGCGGGCCCGGCGTGGTGCCGAGCTTGCCGGAGCCGGCGTCGCCGAACTCGGACAGGATCGTGAAGATCTTGTCGGTCTTGTCGATGGGGAACTCCACGTAGTCGCCGCTGCTGAGGGCGACGGTGGCGCCACCGCCCTTGCGGGGCTGGAGCCGCGCGGCGCCGCTGTCGAGCATGGCCAGGGCCTTGTTCTTCAGGCGCAGCTGCTTCTTCGTCTGCGGTCCGGGCCGGTTGTCCGGCTTCGTGCGGGTGCTCTGACCGGCCGCCTGCGGCGCGTCGGTGGACGGTACTGCCTGGGCCGGGATGGTGGCCGCGCCGAGGGCGAGGCATGCCGTACCGGCCAGGAGTCCGGGAAGGGACTTCTTCACGAGGTTGCTGTCCTGTCATCCGAGGTGGTGGATGGCCCCATCGGACTACGTCTTGCAGTCACAGGGGGCCGCAGCGGACTACTTCACCCCACGGAGGCCGTGCTGGCAAGGATCTCCTGACAACTTTGCCGATGGCCGCAGGAGTTCCGCCTCCTGGGGGTGGAGGAGCGGAGTCCGGATCGCGGGACCCGTACGTCCCCCTGTGCCGGGCGAGCGACCATGGACGGGAACAGAGCCGGCGTCACGCTGGTTGTCCCAGGACCGAAGCCCGCCACGAAGGAGTCAACCCGTGTCGTTCCCCGCGCTCGTCGAGCCGGCTGCCGAGCTCACCATCGATGAGGTCCGGCGCTACAGCCGGCACCTGATCATCCCCGACGTCGGGATGGCCGGACAGAAGCGGCTGAAGAACGCCAAGGTGCTCGTGATCGGTGCCGGCGGCCTCGGCTCCCCGGCGCTGCTCTACCTCGCCGCCGCCGGCGTCGGCACGCTCGGCATCGCCGAGTTCGACACTGTCGACGAGTCCAACCTGCAGCGCCAGGTCATCCACGGCGTCAGCGACATCGACAAGCCGAAGGGCCAGTCGGCGAAGGAGTCGATCGCGGAGATCAACCCCTACGTCGAGGTGGTGCTCCACCCCGAGCGCCTCGACAACGACAACGTGCTCGACGTCTTCCGCGGCTACGACCTGATCGTCGACGGCACCGACAACTTCGCGACCCGCTACATGGTCAACGACGCGGCGTTCTTCCTCGGCATCCCCTACGTCTGGGGCTCGATCTACCGCTTCGACGGCCAGGCTTCGGTCTTCGCGCCGATGCTCGGTGACGACCTGCCCTGCTACCGCTGCCTCTACCCCGAGCCGCCGCCGCCGGGCATGGTCCCCAGCTGCGCCGAGGGTGGCGTGCTCGGCGTGCTCTGCGCGTCCATCGGCTCGATCCAGGTCAACGAGGCCATCAAGCTGCTGACCGGCATCGGCGAGCCGATCGCGGGCAAGCTGATGATCTACGACGCCCTCGAGATGGAGTACCGCAAGCTCAAGGTCCGCAAGGACCCCAACTGCGCGCTGTGCGGCGAGAACGCCACCGTCACCGAGCTGATCGACTACGACGCGTTCTGCGGCGCGGTCTCCGACGAGGCGGCCGAGGCCGCGGCCGGCTCGACGATCTCGGTCGTCCAGCTCGAGCACATGCTCAAGGAGCGCGACAACGGCGAGCGCGACTTCGTGCTGATCGACGTGCGCGAGCCCAACGAGGCCGAGATCAACCACATCCCCGGCGCGGTGCTGATCCCCAAGGGCGAGTTCCTCAACGGCAACGCGCTCTCCCAGCTGCCCAGCGACAAGCAGATCGTCATGCACTGCAAGTCGGGGGTGCGCTCGGCCGAGACGCTCGCGATCGTCAAGGGCGCCGGGTACGCCGACGCGGTGCACGTGGGCGGCGGCGTGGTCGCCTGGGTCTCGCAGATCGACCCGAGCCAGCCGACGTACTGAGCCGTAACGCATACCCGGGCCACCTCGTTGGCCCGGGTATGCGTACCCCCACGAAGCTCCTGACCCTGGCCTCGGCTGCCCTGCTGACGACCGCCGTCGCCTCCGCCTCGCCCGCCGTGGCGATGAAGAAGCCGGCGCGCGCGACGTGGGCGCCGGCCGACACGGCCGCGATCCACCCGGGCGTGATGATGTACACCGAGGGCGCCCAGTGCACCGCCAACTTCGTCTACACCGACACCGCGGGCACGACGTACGTCGGCTATGCCGCGCACTGCGCCGGGCTCGGTGAGGCCACCGACACCGACGGCTGCACCTCCGAGTCGCTCCCGCTCGGCACCAAGGTCGACTTCGTCGAGGACGGCTCGCTCGTCTCGGACGGCACCCGCGTCGGCGGCGGCACGCTCGTCTACTCGTCCTGGCTCACCATGCAGAAGCGTGGCGAGAAGGACGCCGACACCTGCGCCTACAACGACCTGGCCCTGGTCAAGGTCGACGCCGCGGACGTCGGCAAGGTCAACCCCTCCATCCCGTTCTGGGGCGGCCCCGTCGGTATCAACACGACCGGCACCGCGGCGGGCGACACGGTCTACAGCTACGGCAACTCCAGCCTCCGCGCCGGCGTCGAGGAGCTCTCGCCCAAGCAGGGCACGAGCCTCGGCACCGAGGGCAACGGCTGGTCGCACCCGGTCTACACAGTGACGCCCGGCGTCCCCGGTGACTCGGGCAGCGCCTTCCTCGACGCCGAGGGCAACGCGCTGGGCACCCTGTCCACGCTGGCCCTCGCGCCGCTGGCGGGCTCCAACGGTGTCGGCGACATCGCGCACGAGCTCGCCTACGCCCAGGCCAACGGCGGCATCGCGGGCCTGCGCCTGGTGCGGGGCACGGAGCCGTTCAGCCCCGTCCTCTGAGGATTCCGCGCGGTTCATCCGCGCCCCCCTCGCATGGCGTGACCCGTCTCACCTAGGGTCACGCCATGCGTGCGTTCGGGGACTGGTCGCCGGGCCTGCGCGCCGTCGTCACGGTGGCCCTGACCAGCCTCTTCATGGTGCTGGTCGCGTGGGCGACGCTGATCGGACCCGACGAGGTCTTCACCGGTCCGGGCGTGCGGCAGCGGACCGTCACCGAGGCGCCGCGGACGTGCGTGCCCCTCGAGGTGGTCAGCACGCAGCCGGACGGGACGGTGACCACCGAGAGGCCGGACAACCCGCAGCACCTGCCCTGGTGCGAGGAGCCGAGCGGTGACCAGGGCGAGGCGACCCCTTCTGAGCTGACGGACCCGCCGCTGTGGCTGCGAGTCCTCGTGTGGGTGTTCGTGGCCGGGGTGGCCGCCGTCATCCTGGCCCTCGTCGTGTTCTTCGCGTCCATCCTGCGCGAGCAGGTCAGGGCCCGGTCCCGCAGTCGCCGGCCCGAAGCGGTCGAGGTCGCCATGCTCGGCGAGCCCGCCCGGCTGGTGGAGGCGATCACCCAGGATGCCACCGAGCAGGACCGGCAGCTCCGTGGAGGCGACCCCCGCAACGCCATCGTCGCGGCCTGGCTGAGGTTCGAGGTGCAGGGCCAGTCGGCCGGGGTGGGGCGCAGGGCGTGGGAGACGTCCTCGGAGTACGCCCTCCGCATCCTCGACCTCGTCTCGGCCGACTCCGGTGCGGTGAACCGCCTGGCCGGGCTCTACCGCGAGGCCCGCTTCTCCGAGCACCCTCTCACCGAGGAGCACCGGACGGAGGCCCTCGAGGCCCTCGCCGCCATCCGTCGCAGCCTGGGGGCGCGCGCATGAGGCGGGTGGCGATCACGCGTGCCTGGCGCAGCCGGCTGTTCTTCGCCGCCGTGGTCGCCGGGATCGGGTACGCCTTCGCCTTCTGGCTCGACTTCGGACCCCGGCCCGTGCCGTACGTCATCATGGCGTCCGTCGTGCTGACCCTGGTGTGGCTGGTGCTCGACACCGCCGAGGCCGAGGCCGCCCAGTGGGTGCCCACGCTGCCGTCGGCCAGCGACCGGGTCGACGAGGCCACCCCCGACCTGCGCGTCCTCACCAGCCACGAGCAGGCGAGCGTCCCGTCCGAGGCGGTGCGCGACCGGCTCGTCGCCCTGGCCCGGGCGCGCGACCCAAGCCTCGCCGACAGGCTCCGCGAGGAGCTCACCCCCGTACGACGTCTCTCGCCCGCCGAGATCGACCGCATCCTGACCCGAATCGAGGAAGTCCGTGACCACAGCTGAGTCCCGACCCGCAGAGGTGTCCCCGTCCGAGGTCGCCCCGTTCGCCGAGCGGGTGCTCGACGAGGTCGGGCGTGCCGTCGTCGGCAAGCGGGACGCGCTGACGCTCGTGCTGGCCGGCATCCTCGCCAAGGGCCACGTCCTGCTCGAGGACTTCCCGGGCCTGGGCAAGACGCTCGCCGCGCGCTCCTTCGCGGGCGCGCTCGGGCTGGACTTCGCCCGGGCGCAGTTCACCCCCGACCTGCTGCCGGCGGACCTGACGGGCTCCTACGTCTACGACCAGCGACGAGCCGAGTTCGACTTCCGGCCCGGCCCGATCTTCACCGGCCTGCTGCTCGCCGACGAGATCAACCGCACCCCGCCGAAGACCCAGGCGGCGCTCCTCGAGGCGATGCAGGAGGGACAGGTGACGGTCGAGGGCCAGACCCACCGCCTGTCGAGCCCCTTCCACGTCCTCGCGACCGCCAACCCGGTCGAGTACGAGGGCACCTACCCGCTGCCCGAGGCCCAGCTCGACCGCTTCCTGCTGCGCGTCGCGTTCGGCTACCCCAGCGCCTCCGAGGAGCACGACGTGCTGCGCCGGCGGCTCGACCGCCGGCGCGAGGAGGTCGACATCGAGCAGGTCACCGACGCCCCGGGCCTGGCCGGGATGCAGGCCGCCGTCGAGCGGGTCGTGGTCGACGAGTCGGTCGCGCGCTACTGCGTCGACCTGGTGGCCGCCACCCGCGCGCACGCCGACGTCCTGACCGGCGCCTCGCCCCGCGGGAGCCTGGGCCTCGTGCTCACCGCCCGCGCCTGGGCGGCGATCCGGGGCCGTGACTTCGTGGTGCCTGAGGACGTCAAGGTGGTCGCGCGCTCGGTGCTGGCCCACCGCATCACCGTCAAGCCCGACCTCTGGATGACACAGGCGTCCGGCGCCCGGGTCGTCGAGTCGGTCCTGTCCGCGGTCGAGACACCGCACACCCTGGAGTCGCGGCGGTGACCGGCTGGCGGCCGACACCGTCGCTCGTCCGAGCCTGCCTGTTCGCCCTCAGCGGTCTCGCCGGCGGCGTGGCGGCGGGTCTGGACGTGCTGGTGGTGCTGGCCGCCCCCTTCCTGGTCCTGGGCGTGATGGGGATGCTCGCTCGTCCCCGCCACACCCCGACCGTCCGGACCCAGATCGACCACCACCGCCTCCACGAGGGCCAGGGCACCACCTCGCGCCTGGTGGTCGACGACCTGGCCGGGGTCGAGCACGTCATCCGGGTCGCCGCCCAGGCTCCCCACGTCGCCACCCGTCCGACGTACGGCGTCTCCGCCTCGCTGGCGGCAGACGGCCTCCCGGTCCTCGAGCTCAGCCCGCGCCGGTGGGGTCGCCGCGTCATCGGCGCCGAGCGGGTGGGGCTCACCAGCGCGTGGGCCGGCTGGCGCTGGGGACCGGTCGACATGCCGGAGCACGGACTGGTCGTGCTGCCGCAGACGGCGCCGTACGACAGCCGCGCGGAGGTCCCGCAGCCCGACGGCCTGGTCGGGCGCCACAGGTCGCGGCGGCTGGGCAGCGGCACGGAGTTCGAGGGCATCCGGCCCTTCGCGACCGGCGATCGGCTCAAGCGGGTCAACTGGCCGGTGTCGCTGCGGACCGGTGAGCTGCACGTGATCACCACCCGTGCCGAGCAGGACGCCGGGGTCTGGCTCGTCGTCGACGGGCTCCGCGACATCGGCTTCTCGGGCGGCATCGACGGGGCGGCCAGCTCGCTGGACCTCACCGTGCGGGCCGCCGCCGCGCTCGCCGAGCACCACGTCCGCACCGGCGACCGGGTCGGCCTGCTGGTGGTCGCCTCGGAGGGGGCGCGTGTCCGCCTCGGCTCCGGGCCGCGGCACCTGCACCGGCTGCACGGCACGCTGTCCCGGGTCCGCACCGAGGTCCGCAGCGTGCCGCCGGAGCGGCTCGACCTCGGCGCCGTGACGGGCAGCGTGGTCTACGTCCTCTCGCCGATGCTCTTCACCCCGCTCGTCACCGCGACGGCCAGCCTGCAGCGCAGCGGCGCCTCCGTGATCGTGATCGACACGCTCGGCGAGCGCGACCACGGTGCCGACCGGCTGGCGCTGCCGGCCCTGGCCGCCCGGATGCAGCAGCTCGAGCGCGACGACCGGCTCCGGCAGCTGGCCGCCCTCGGCTGCCCGGTCGTGCCCTGGCGGGGACCCGGCACGGTCGACACCGTCCTGCGCCTGCTGGCCCGACGGGCGCAGGTGCCGAAGGTGCGGGCGCGATGACCGGCGGGCTGGGCAGGTTCCTGCCGCCCGGGCTGACCACGCCTGCCCTGGTGCTGCGCGCCCTGCTGCTCGTGCTGCCGGTCGCTTCCCTCGCGCTGGCCCTGCCCGAGCGTCCGGACGGACTGGTCGTGGTGCTCGTCGTCCTCAGCTCCGCGTGGTGGGCGCGGCAGCCCGACCACCTCACGGGCGCGATCTCGCTCGCGGTCGTGGCGGCCTGGTGGACCGTTCGCGGGGTCGTCGACTGGCGGGTGCTGGTGGTGGGCGGCCTGCTGCTCGTAGCGCACGTGGTCGCGACCCTGCTGTCGTACGGTCCCGACGCCCTGCCCGTGGATCGCCGGCTGGCCGGCCTGTGGCTCTGGCGGGGGCTGCTGGCCCTGGTGCCGCTGCCGATCACGTGGCTCGCCGTGCGCGGCCTCGACGCCGACCTCGCCCCGCCGTGGCTCTGGATGGTGGCGGCGCTCGGGGTGATGGCCCTCCTGGTCACGACCATGCGGCTGACCCAGCCGGAGGACGCATGACGACCGAGGAGGAGCGCGAGCTCTACGCCGAGCTGGTGCTGCAGTGCGCGGAGTCGGTGCCCCGCGGCCGGGTGACGACATACGGCGCGATCGCGGACGTGGTGGGCCACCGGCTCGGGCGCGGCGGACCGCGACTGGTCGGCAACGTGATGGCGCGGCAGGGCGGTGCGGTGCCGTGGTGGCGGGTGGTCCGCGCCGACGGGTCGCTGCCGCCGTCGCACGACGACGAGGCGCGCCAGGCCTACCTCGAGGAGGGCACCCCGCTGCGACCGAGCGGAGCGGTGGACCTGGGACGGGCCTTCTGGCAGCCGCGCCTGCAGGCACAATGACCGACATGCTCTACACGGTCGCGCACAGCATCATCCCGCCGCTCGCCCGTGCCGTGTGGCGCCCGCGCGTTGAGGGCCTGCACCACGTGCCGGCCAGCGGCCCGGTCATCGTGGCGAGCAACCACCTCTCGTTCTTCGACAGCGTGGTCATCCCCGTCGTCGTGCCGCGCAAGGTCGTCTTCCTCGCCAAGTCCGACTACTTCACCGGCACGGGCGTGAAGGGCACGCTGGTGCGGGCCTGGTTCGAGGGCCTCGGCATGCTGCCGGTCGACCGCGACGACACCCGGGCGGCGATCGCCAGCCTCGACACCGCGCTCGCCGTGCTCGAGAAGGGCGAGGCGTTCGGCATCTACCCCGAGGGCACCCGCTCCCGCGACGGCCGGCTCTACCGCGGACGCACGGGCGTCGCGCACCTCGCGCTCACCTCCGGCTGCCCGGTCGTGCCGGTCGGGTTGCAGGGCACCGAGGACATCCAGCCCGTCGGCTCCAACCGACCGCGGCTGGCCAAGGTGGACGTGACGGTCCGCTTCGGCGAGCCCATCGCCGTCGCGGGGGAGTACGACGGCGTACCCGCCGGCCGCGCCCGCCGGGAGCTCACCGACCGGATCATGACCGCCATCGGCGACCTGTCCGGCCAGGAGCGCGCCGGCGTCTACAACGAGCGGCCCACGGACGCCTGACTACACCCGGGCGGCCAGCGCGGCGAGGGCCTTCGGGAAGATCTCCGCGGGCGGCGTGACGAGCCCGGCGCCCACCTGGCCGACGCCGGCGACGCGGCCGGCCATGCCGGTGTTGATCTGCGGAAGGATCCCGGTGCGGCACACCTTGGTCACGTCGATGCCGGTGGGCGTGCCCTGGAACTCCAGGACGGGCACCGACCAGCGGGGGTTCTCCGCGAGGGTGATCTCGTGCATCCGGCGGGTGGTGGCCAGCGCGTCGGGGACCGAGCCGCCGACGAGCCGGACGATCGCAGGAGCGGTCGCCATCGCGAAGCCGCCGATGCCCGCGGTCTCGGTGATCGCCGAGTCGCCGATGTCGGCGTTGGCGTCGTCGGGGCCGTAGTCGCCGAGGAAGAGCCCCTCGGCCACCTGGGCGGGACCGGTGAACCACTCGTCGCCGGTGCCGGAGACCTGGATGCCGAAGTCGGTGCCGTTGCGGGCCATCGCGACCACCATCGTCGAGCCCGGGACGTCACGGCCGGCGTCGAGGGCGAGCTTGCAGGCGGGCATCGCGAGGTTGAGGAAGAAGTGGTCGTTGCCGCCGATGAAGCGCAGCGCCTGGGCGGCGTCCGAGCTGTCGAAGCCGGAGGTGACCATGGCGGGGGAGAGGTCGCGCAGCAGCATCAGGGTGCCGGCGCGGTTGCGGTTGTGAGCCTCGTCGCCCATCTGCAGCATCTGCGTGAGGATGCCGGTGACGTCGGTGGCTTCCTCGGTCCCGCGCACGGCCGCCTGCAGCAGCGGACCTAGCACGTCACCCATCCAGCGCAGCCGGGTGAGGACCTCGGGGCCGTACGCGCCGTAGCGCAGCACCTTGCCCAGGCCCTCGTTGAGCGAGCAGTACGTCCGCTTGCCGGTGGCGCGGTCCTCGAGGACCCACATCCACATGGACGGCGTGACCACGCCAGCCATCGGGCCGACGGCGCTGCGGTGGTGGCACGGCTCGAGGCTGACGCTGCTGCCCGACTCGAAGAGCGCGACCGCGTCCTCGGGGTCGTCGACCAGGCCCTCCAGCGCGGCACCGCCCATCAGTGCACCGCGCAGCGGACCGGACGCCCGGTCCCACTCGATCGGCGGCCCGGCGTGCAGGAACTGGCCCTTCTCGAGCCCGAGCACCTCGGAGGCGGGAGCGACGTCGACGAGGTGGGCCGTCACGCCGAGCATCGCCTCGACGGCCTTGCGGTTGGCCTCGGGCCGCCGCGGGTCGGTGGCCACGGCGGCGAGGTGTCCTTCCGTGCCGGGCATCGGGGGACGCCAGTCGACACGCTCGACGCCGACGGCCTGGCCCGCCACGGCGTCGGCGAGCATGTCGGCCCCGACAGTGACGACGGTGGTCTCGGTCATCGCTGGGCTCCTTCGATGAGCTGGAGCGCGCGGCGGGTGGCCGACGCGTTGGAGAGGTGGACCTCGGCGCCGGCGGCGACGAGCGCGTCGCGCTGGGCGTGCAGGCCCTGGGGGTCGAGGTCGGTGCCGACGAGGCTGACGACGACCGGGATCGCCCGGTCCCGGCGTGCCGCCGTGATCGCCGGTGCGAGCATCGCGGCCGGGTCGGGCTCGGCGCCGTGGCCGAGCACCAGGTCGAGCAGGATGACGCCGGTCCGCGGGTCGGCCGCGGCCCGGGCGATCTGCTCGTTGCGCAGGGTCGGGTCGATCATCGGGTGGGCGCGGCCCTGCGTGAGCGCGTCGTCGCCGAAGTCGACCATCGTGTGGTCGTCGACCAGCAGGTCCTCGCCCAGCGCGAGGTCGTCGGACAGCGGGATGTTGCTGCGGATCGGGCCGAGCACCTCGGTCGCCATCAGCATCGACTCGTCGCACAGCGTGCCGCCGACGAAGAGCCCGCGGAGCAGGGGACCGGTGGCCGGTCCCGTGTTGTCGGCACCGTGGACGGGCCACTCGGGAGCGTCGTGGCCCAGCCGGGCCAGCACGGCCTCGGCGACCGCCGTCAGGTCACGCTGCCCGCGCCCGAGCAGGCCGAGCTCGACCGGGGTGCCCAGCGCCTCGGTCTCGCGGCCGAGGGCCTCGGCGACCTCGGGCGCCGGCGGCTTGGAGACCACGACGACCAGGTCGACGTCGGGGTCGGCGTCCAGGCGTCGCAGCGCCTCGCGGGTCGCGAGCCCGCCCACGGCGGCGGACAGGTCGCGGCCGCCGACTCCGAGCGCGTGGCGCACGCCCACGCCGTCGTACGTCGCTCCCGCGTGGTGCAGCAGCGCGAGCAGCTGCTGGCAGCCGGTGCCCGACGCGGCGACGATGCCGATCCGGCCCGGGCGCACGGCGTTGGCGAAGCCCAGCCCGACCCCGTCGATGACCGCTGTGCCGCAGTCGGGTCCCATCACCAGCGCCCCGCGGGAGGCGGCGTACGTCTTGAGGGCGACCTCCTCGGCCACCGGGACGTTGTCGCTGAAGATCATCACGTCGCGCCCGGCCTCGAGCGCGTCCATCGCCTCGACGGTCGCGCTCGCCCCCGGCACGGACACCAGCGCGATGGCGCCCGGGCCGCTGCGGCGCAGGGCGGAGCCGGTCGTACGCGGTGGGGCGACGGTCGTGTCTCCGGCGGACGGGCGGGTCGGGGCCAGGGCGGCGTCGACCGCGGCGAGGGCGGTCGCGACGTCGGCGTCGTCGGCGAGGCGCAGCGCGACGACCATGTCGTTGGGGGAGGAGTCGGGCACGTCGAAGCCCATGCCCTCGAGCACCTCGAGGTTGAGGCCGGTGGCCATCGCCACCTGGGCGGCGACGACGCCGGGGGTGGCCTGCACCGCCCGGCTCACCTGGAGCAGGGTCACCGAGTCGGCGTAGGCGCCGCTCCGGAGCTCGACGTGGTCCTTCATGCTGCCCTCCCGGGGCGGTCGGTGGGGTGGTCGGTGAGCGAGGCGATGGCCAGCCCGGCGCCCGCGAGCAGTCCTGCCCCCGAGGTGGCGCCGACGCCCAGCAGGGCCTCAGTGGTCGTGGGGCCCGGGCCCGAGAGCCAGGCGGCGAGCTGGGGCAGCGCCTCGCCCTGCAGCGCGCAGTCGAGCAGGGTCGCGGAGAGCAGCGTGGTCACGCCCAGCCGGCGGCGTACGGCCGCAGCCATGACGTGGTCGGGGTGCCCCGCAGCGACGCGGGCGGCGAACCAGCCGGCCAGCACGTCGTCGCCCAACGGCGTCAGCCCGGGGCCACGGCCGAGCAGGTGGTCGAGGTGGGCGGGCGTCAGTCGACCGTCGTCGGGCAGGGACAGGCCTGCCGCGGCCGTCATGGCGCGTGCGGGTCCGAACCCGTGATCCCCATGACGTCCGAGGGTGGGAACGGAGACGTCGGCGAGGCGGGTGATGCGGGCGGTGGCAGCCCCGACGTGCAGGGTGCCGGCCTCGACGCGCACGGTCGGGCCCAGGCCGGTCAGGTCGGGGAGGGTGGACCAGAGCGCGCACGGCACCCGGGTCGCGTCGGCCGAGACCAGGCCGAGGCACCAGCCGTCGAGGTCGACGTAGATCGCGGTGGCGCTGGTGTGGAGCACCCGGCGGGGGCCGTCCTCGGCCTCGGCCAGCCGCTCGCGGACGCGCACGGGTGCCGCCACCGAGACCACGCCTGACATCACCTTCCAGACGCTAGCGGCCCGTGGCAGACTCGCGAATGTGTGAACTTGTCCAAGGAAGTGGGAGAAGTGGGCCAAGACTTGATAAGCGATCCCGAGGCGGTCGCGGCGCTGGAGCGCGCCGACGCGCTGCACACCGCACTGACGCACATCGTGCTCGAGGGCGGGGACCTGGCCGCGATCGCCGAGGCGGTCGGCGACGCGCTGGGCTACGGGGTCGTCTTCACCTCCACCGACGGACGCGAGCGCGCGGCCCACCTCGACGACGCCCAGCGGGCGCTGCTGGCCGGCAGCGAGCTCGTCGACCAGACGGGCCGCGTGCGCGTGGAGCGACTCGACCCCGACGGCACGGCGGTGGGCGACGGCGAGGCGGTCGTACGCCGGGTGGTGGCCGCCGGCGTCGACCTGGCGCGGCTCGTCGCGCTGCGACCGGACGGCAGGATCCACGCCTCCGACGTGAAGGCGCTGGAGCGGGCGGCGATCGTGGCCGCGCTGCTGGTGACGCGCGTCGAGGCGATCACCGCGGTGGAGAACAAGTACCAGGGTGACTTCCTCAGGGACGTCTTCCTCGGCCGCGCCGGTGAGCCCGACGACGTCGCCGAGCACGCGCGGGCCTTCGGCTGGCAGCTCGACCGGCCGGTGATGGTCGTGGTGGCGGTGCTCGACCCCGATGCCCTGGCCGCCCTCGGCCCCGCTGCCGAGGACCGCCGGGCGTGGCAGGACCGCTTCGCCCACGCCTGGCGACAGGTCACGGCGGCGGTCGACAGCAGCATCGCCTCGGTCGCCTTCAGCCGTGAGGTCGTGACCCTGGTCCCCGTCGACCCGACTCAGGGACCCGGGCCCGCGCACGCCGCCGTCGACCGGATCATCGAGGCGGTGCGCGGAGACCGCGGCGGCGGCCGGATCGCGTTCTCCGCCGGCGTGAGCCGGATCGCCCTGGGCCTGGTCGACCTGCCGGAGGCGTTCCGGCAGGCGCAGCGCGCGGTGGAGATCGGGCGCCGGGTGCACGGTGGGGGATCGACGACCCGCTTCGACCAGCTGGGCCTGCACCGGTTGCTCGCCCTGGTGCCCGACGCCGACGAGCTGACGGCGTTCGCGGCCGACGTGCTGGGGCCGCTGGCCGAGCGCACGCCGGAGGCGGCCGACCTGCGCGAGACGCTGCAGGTGCTGCTCGACAAGAACTTCAACGTGGCCGAGGCGGCGCGCGCCCAGTTCTTCCACTACAACACGATGCGCTACCGCGTCGGCAAGCTGCAGCGGCTGCTCGGGCCGGTCGCCACCGACCCCCACCTGCGCCTCGACGTCGCGGTCGCGCTGCGTGCGCTGGAGATCGTCGGCTGAGGGGCCGCTTGACCTTGCCCCAGCGGCAAGGCCCACGGTCGTCGCACCGGTGACCGTCACCGGAGAGGATGGCGACGATGACCAGCACCCAGGACCGCCTGACGATCGGCGACTTCGCCCGCGCCGCGGGCCTGACGCCGAAGGCGTTGAGGTTGTACGACGACCTCGGTCTGCTGCGTCCCGCGGAGGTCGACGAGCACTCGGGCTACCGCAGGTACGCCCCCGCCCAGCTGGAGCGCGCCCGTCTGGTGGCGACGCTCCGGCTGGTGGGGATGCCCTTGGCCCGGATCCAGCAGGTGCTGGACGGCTCACCGGCCGCCGCGGCCCGGGAGGTGGAGGCCTACTGGCTCCAGGTCGAGGCCGACACCACGTCCCGGCGCGACATCGTCACCACCCTCGTCCAGCAACTGAGGAGCGAGGCACCCGACATGACGCTTTCCACCGACACCCTGCACGCCACCTTCGGCACCAGCCACCGGCGGGGCCGCCGCGACAGCCAGCAGGACGCGTACGTCGTACGGCCCGGGCTGGTGGGCGTCGCCGACGGCTACGGCCTCCGCGACGACCTGGCCGCTGCCGCGCTCGAGGCCTTCGCCACCGCCGGCCTCGAGGGTGCCGTCGCGGAGGTGGGGGCCGACCTCGCGGCCGGCCTTCCCGACGCACCCTCGTCGGGCACCACGCTGACCGCCGTCGTCCTGGACGGCGCTTCGGCACGGATCACGCACGTCGGTGACGCGCGGGTGTGGCTGGTGCGTGGCGGTGAGCTGCGGCAGGTCACCCACGACCACACGGTCGTCGCGGCGCTCATCGAGGCCGGACAGCTCACCCCCGACGAAGCCCGCTCGCACGAGCACCGCAACCTCCTCAACCGCGCCCTGACACCTGGGGTCATGGCCGACGAGGTGGTGCTCGACCTGCGCCCCGGCGACCGGGTCGTGCTCACCACGGACGGGGTGCACTCCTACGCCGAGGACCTGGCTCCGCTGCTGCTCGCCGACGCCGCTCCGCAGGAGGTCGCCGACGCCGTGGCCGCGGTCGTGGTCGAGGCGGGGGAGCCGGACAACCACACGGTCGTGGTGGTCGACCTCTCCTGAGCCGCGGGCGACGGTGGAGCGCTGGGCCACTAGGTCGGGCCCAGCGCTCCACCGTCCCGGGTCTCGACCGCCGAGGAGAATGGCTGCCGTACGCCGAGCCACTGCTCGGCGCCGAACTCCTCGAAGCGCTCCAGCTCGGTGAAGCCCAGGCGCGCGGCCAGGGCGCGCGAGCGGGTGTTGGCGACCTGCGTGCAGACCACGACCGGTTCGCCGAGGTGGGAGTCCGCCCAGGCGACGACGGCCGACGCCGCTTCCGTCGCGTAGCCGTGCCCCCATGCGTGCACGGGCAGCACGTAGCTGAGCTCGAGGTCGGGGCCGCCGGCGCCGGGGCGGGCGGGGTCGCGCCGGCCGAGCCCCACCCAGCCGACGAAGCGTCCGTCGTGCTCCATCACGAACTGGCCGGGCCGGTCGGCGGGCACCTCTGGCAGGGAGGCGTCCAACGTCGCGCGGTCCTGCCCGCCGCCGAGGTGGTGGTTGACCTCGTCGTCCGAGCCGAGGTCGAGGAACTCCTCGCGGTCGCGGGCCTCCGGCGCGCGCAGGACGAGGCGCGCGGTGCGGATCGGGGCCGGCGGCCAGCCGTCGACCGTGAGAGGGAGAGCCATGCACGGCAGCGTACGAACCGGACCAACCCGCCGAAGAACTTGTCATCCATATCGGCGTTCCTTCGGCAGTTCTCGCCAGTGAGGGTGTGTGATGTGGCCCACTAGTTTGTGGATTCTCGGGACACACCCCTGCGAATCTGGAGGCCTGCACATGTCGATGTTCAAGTGGGACGTGGTTGATCCCGCACCTGGTGAGGCGGTGCTGCCACAGCAGCGGCTCCCGTGGGGCAAGACCATCGGGCTGGGTGCCCAGCACGTGGTCGCGATGTTCGGCGCCACCTTCGTCTTCCCGCTCGTCATGGGGCTCGACCCCAACCTCGCCATCATGTTCTCGGGCCTCTGCACGATCCTCTTCCTGCTGATCGTGCAGAACCGCGTGCCGAGCTACCTCGGCACCAGCGCGTCCTTCGTGGCCTCCGTCGCGGCGATCCGTGCCCTCGACGAGGGCAACGACTCCTCCTACGTGACCGGCGCGATCCTGGTCGGCGGGCTGACGCTCGCCGCGGTCGGCGTGCTGATCCACTTCGCCGGCGCCGAGCTGATCCACAGGATCCTGCCGCCCGCCGTGACCGGCGCCGTGGTCATGCTGATCGGCTTCAACCTCGCCCCCGTCGTCGCCGGCATCTACTGGCCCCAGGACCAGTGGATCGCGCTGCTGACCGCGGCCTTCATGGTGTTCGCCGCGGTGGCGCTGCCCGGCTTCTGGTCCCGCATCGCGGTGTTCCTCGCGCTGATCTTCGGCTACATCCTCTCCTTCGTCGCCGACAAGGTGCTCGGTCCGATCACCTCGGTCCTCCCGACCGGCCCCGACGCGGTCGAGCACGACCGCGTCTCCTGGGCCGGCGTCCAGGCCGCCGACTGGATCGGCCTGCCGAGCGGCACGCTGGCCGACGGCGTCTCCGTGGTCCACGGGCCGTCCTTCTCGCTGACCGCCATCCTGCTGGTGCTGCCGGGTGTCATCGCGCTCGTCGCCGAGAACACCGGGCACGTCAAGGCAGTCGCCGAGATGACGGGCCAGAACCTCGACCCCTACATGGGTCGTGCCATCGGCGCCGACGGCGTCGCGACCGCCTTCGCCAGCGCGTTCGGCGGCTCGCCGACGACGACGTACGCCGAGAACATCGGGGTCATGGGTGCGACGCGGGTCTACTCCACCGCGGCCTACTACGTCGCCGCCGCCGTCGCCATCCTGCTGGGCCTGTGCCCCAAGTTCGGCGCGATCGTCAACGCGACCCCCGGTGGGGTGCTCGGCGGCATCACCGTGGTGCTCTACGGAATGATCGGCCTCGTGGGCGCCAAGATCTGGGTCGAGAACGGCATCGACTTCGGCAACCCGGTCAACATGGTCGGCCTCTCCGCCGGCCTGATCGCCGGCATCGGTGGCGTCACCCTGACCTTCGGTGACGACTTCGAGCTCGGCGGCATCGCCCTCGGCACGATCCTCGTCATCCTCTTCTTCCACATGGTCAAGGGCCGGGGCAGCGAGGGCGCCGGCTCGGTGACCCGCAACCTCAGCCACCCCGACTACGACGGTGGCGTCGACGACGCCGCCTCGGGAGGCCCCGCCCCGCGATGAAGCCCGCACCCTTCGCCTACCTGCGCCCGTCCACCCTCGAGGAAGCCCTGACGGCACTCGCGGGGGAGCAGGGGGCGAAGGTGCTGGCCGGCGGTCAGTCCCTGGTCCCGCTGTTGTCCATGCGACTGGCCGCACCGTCGATGCTCATCGACATCAACGCCCTGCCGGACCTCGGCCACATCACCTGTGATGCGGCCGGGGTCCGGGTCGGGGCCCTGGCCCGGCACGCCGAGGTGCTCGCGTCCGCCGAGGCCGCCTCCGCCCAGCCCCTGCTCGCGCTGGCGCTCAGCCACGTGGCGCACCCGACGATCCGCAACCGCGGCACCACCGTCGGCTCTCTCGTGCACGCCGACGCCGCGGCTGAGATGCCCATGGTGCTGCGACTCCTGGAGGGATCGGTCGACGTCGCGTCGGTGCGCGGTCGTCGTACGATCCCGGCCGAGGAGCTCTTCGCCGGACCGCTCGAGTCGACGCTGGCCCACGACGAGGTCGCGGTCGAGGCGTTCTTCCCGGCCCTGCCGCCCGGCGGCGGCGTCGCCTTCCAGGAGATCGCCCGGCGCCACGGCGACTACGCCCTCGTCGGCGTCGCCGCGCTCGTCGAGACCGACGGCGGCGAGGTGACCCGGGCCCGGCTCGGCTACGTCTCGGTGAGCGACGTGCCCGTCGTCGTCGACGTCACCGACGCCCTCGACGACCCGGCCGCCAAGGCCCTGGCCGACCTCGAGCCGGCCGACGACATCCACGCGACCGCCGACTACCGCGCCCACCTGGTCAGGGTGCTGACGCCGCGGGTCCTGGCGGACGCTGTCCACCACGCCCGCCAGAGAACGGCACAGAGGAACCACGCATGACCGAACAGCTCCACGATGTCCGGCTCCACGTCAACGGGTCCGTGCACGAGGTCCAGGTGCCCGCACGGCGCCTGCTGTCCGACGCGCTGCGCCACGACTGCGGCCTGACCGGCACCCACGTCGGCTGCGAGCACGGGGTGTGCGGCGCGTGCACGGTGCTCGTCGACGGGACGCCGATGCGCTCGTGCCTGATGTTCGCGGTGTCCGCCGTGGACTCCGAGATCACCACGGTGGAGGGGTTGACCGAGGTCGACGGGTCGCTGTCGCCGGTGCAGCAGGCGTTCTCCGACTGCCACGGCCTCCAGTGCGGCTTCTGCACGCCCGGCTTCCTCACCACCATCACGGCCGGGCTGCGCGACAACCCCGACCCCTCGGAGGACGAGGCCAGGGAGATGATCGCCGGCAACCTGTGCCGCTGCACGGGCTACCAGAACATCGTGAAGTCGGTGCTGCGGGCTGCGGAGATCGGGGCCGAGAAGTGACGACCAAGATGTTCGGCGCCAAGGTCCCGCGCGTCGAGGACCAGCGCTTCCTGCGTGGCAAGGGCCGCTACGTCGACGACCTGCTGCACGACGACCCGCGGCTGCTGCACTCCGCCGTGCTGCGCTCGCCCCACGCCCACGCGCGCATCACCGACATCGACGTCTCCGACGTCCTCGACCTCGACGGCGTGGTCGCGGTCTGGACGTGGGAGGACCTGTCGGGCCCGATGGCCGAGCCGCTGCCGCTCCTCATCCCGCACCCGACGCTCACCCACGGCCGCACGCAGTACGCCCTCGCGAAGGACGAGGTGAACTACGTCGGCGAGGCGATCGCCTTCGTGGTCGCCGTCGACCGCTACGTCGCGGAGGACGCGGTCTCGCGGATCCGGGTGTCCTACGACTACCTCGAGCCCGTCGTCGGCATCGCCGCCGCCCGCGCGGCCGACCGCCTCGTCCACGACGACGTACCCGGCAACGTCGGTGCGCGCATGGAGCAGGAGAACGGCGACGCCCGCGCCGCGATCGCCGACGCCCCGCACACCCTGACCCTCGACCTCGACGTCGAGCGCTCGGCCTGTACGCCGATGGAGGGCCGCGGCACGGTGGCCCGGTGGGACCCCGACACGTCCCGCCTCACGGTGTGGTCGTCGACCCAGACGTCGACCGGTGTGCGCGGCTGCGTGGCCGCCAAGCTCGGGCTCGACCTGGCGAAGGTCGACGTGATCACCCCTGACGTGGGCGGCGGCTTCGGCGTGAAGATCAACCACCCGTGGCCCGAGGAGCTCCTGGTCCCGCTGGCCGCGATGACGCTGGGCCGGCCGGTGAAGTTCACCGAGGACCGGCGCGAGCACTTCATCTCCTCCGCCCACGAGCGCGCCCAGCAGCACCACGTCGAGGTCGGCTTCGACGACGACGGCCGGGTGCTCGGGCTCAACGTGGAGTTCTGGCACGACCACGGCGCCTACACGCCCTACGGGCTGATCGTCCCGATCATCACCTCGACGCAGCTGCTCGGCCCCTACAAGCCGGCCAACTACCGCGTCGTCTTCGAGTCGCTCTACACCAACACCGTGATCGTCACGCCCTACCGCGGCGCCGGGCGGCCACAGGGGTGCTTCGTGATGGAGCGGACGATGGACGCGATCGCGGCCTACCTCGGCAAGGACCGCACCGAGGTGCGCAGCACCAACTTCATCCAGCCCGACGAGTTCCCCTACGAGCACGGCCTGACGTTCCAGGACGGCCGCCCGCTCACCTACGACTCCGGCGACTACCCGGCGTCGCTCGCCAAGCTGAAGGAGCTCGTGGGCTGGGACGAGTTCGAGCAGTTCCGCGCCGAGATGGCGGCCCAGGGTCGTCGCGTCGGCATCGGCCTCGCCTGCTACGTCGAGGGCACGGGCGTCGGCCCCTACGAGGGCGCCCACGTGCACATCGAGACCTCGGGCAAGGTCAAGGTCGCGACCGGCCTGACCACGCAGGGGCAGGGCCACCAGACCGCCTTCGCGCAGATCGTCGCCGACACCCTGGGCGTGCGCTTCGAGGACGTCGAGATCACCACCGGCGACACCCGCAAGATGCCGTACGCCGTCGGCACGTTCGCCTCGCGCGCCGCCGTGATGAGCGGCTCGGCGATCCACCTCGCCGCGCTGCGGGCCAGGGAGAAGGCGCTGCGGATCGCGGCCGAGGCGCTGGAGGCGTCCGAGGAGGACCTCGAGATCGCCGACGGCGTCGTCTCGGTGCGCGGCACCGACGCGAGCATCGACCTCGGCACGGTCGCCGTGCTGTCCAACCCGCTGCGCTACGCCTTCGACGAGGCGTCCAAGGCCGCCACCCAGTTCTCCGTCGGGGACCCCGGCAAGCCGCCGGTCGCCGAGGACGACGAGCCGGGCCTGGAGGGCAAGGACTTCTACTCGCCCGAGCGCTCGACCTTCGCCAACGGCATGCACGCCGTGATCGTCGAGACCGACCCCGACACGGCCGAGATCAGGATCCTCAAGTACGCCGTCGTGCACGACTGCGGCCACCTGATCAACCCGATGATCGTGGAGGGCCAGATCCACGGCGGAGTCGCGCAGGGCGTCGGGGGAGCGCTCTACGAGAGGATGGCCTACGACGAGTCGGGGCAGCTGCTGAACGCCTCGTTCATGGACTTCCTGATGCCCTACGTCACCGAGGTGCCCACGACGATCGACATCGACCACCTCGAGACGGCCTCGCCGCTCAACCCGCTCGGCATCAAGGGCGCCGGCGAGGCCGGGGTGATCCCGTCCGCCGCGGTGTTCGCCGCGGCCATCGAGGACGCCGAGGGCATTCCCATCACGGCGATGCCGATCTCGCCGTCCGAGCTCTACGCGCTGCGCCTCGCGCACGCCCATGACACAGACCCCCTGCGTGAGGAGACCTTGTGAAGTTCACCGGAGAGAACACCCTCGCCGCCCCCGTCGAGCAGGCGTGGGACGCGCTTCTCGACCCCGCCGTGCTGGTGCGCACCATCCCCGGCTGCGAGCGGCTCGAGGCGACCGGCGAGAACGCCTACGCCATGACGGTGACCGCGGGCGTGGCCTCGATCAAGGGCACGTACGCCGGCTCGTGCCAGCTGACCGACCTCGTCGAGCACGAGTCGCTGGTCATGAAACTCGACGGCGCCGGCGCCCCCGGCACCATCGGGGCGACCGTCAACGTCCGCTTCACGCCCGAGGGCTCGTCGACGCGGGTCTCCTACGACGCGGACGCGATCGTCGGCGGCATGATCGGCGGCGTCGGCCAGCGGATGCTCACCAGCGTCTCGCGCCGGATGGCCGGGGAGTTCTTCGGCAACGTCGACACCGCGATCGCCGGAGGGCTGGTCGAGGCGCCGGCCGCCGAACCGGCCGCAGCGGCTGCGCCCGGAGCCCCCGCCGCCGCGGGCCAGGTCTTCACGGCGCCGGCCAAGGTGCCGGCCGCCGGGTCCCGGCAGGAGTTCCTCACCGGCGTCGCGGTGGGCGCGGGTCTGGTCGTGCTCGGCGTCATCGTCGGAGGCGTGTTCGGTCGCCGGCGATGACCGACCTGACCGTCGACTCGACCGCCCGGGCCCAGGCTGCCGCCGTACGGTCCGGGGAGATCTCCGCGGCCGAGCTGCTGGAGCTGCACCTCGACCGGATCGAGGAGCGCAACCCCGAGCTCAACGCGATCGTGTCGCTCGACGCCGAGCGGGCCCGCTCAGCGGCGGCGGTCGCCGACCAGGTGCAGGGGTCCGGGGGCGAGCTCGGCCCGCTGCACGGCCTGCCCTTCGCGGTGAAGGACACCCACGCGCTGAAGGGCTGGCGCACGACCTACGGCTCACCGCTGTTCGCCGACGCGGTGGCCGACCACGACGACCTGCTCGTCGAGCGGATCCGCGCCGCCGGGGCGGTCTTCATCGGCAAGACCAACGTGCCGGAGTTCGCTGCCGGCTCGCACACCTTCAACACGGTCTTCGGAGTGACCCGCAACCCGCGCGACCCCAGCCGCTCCGCCGGCGGGTCCAGCGGGGGAGCGGCCTGCGCGCTGGCCTCCGGGATGGTGCCGTTGGCTGACGGGTCCGACATGGGCGGCTCGCTGCGCAACCCCGCGTCGTTCTGCGGCGTGGTCGGGATGCGGCCCTCGCTGGGCCGGGTGCCCGAGTGGCCGCTCTACAACCAGTGGGAGAGCACGTCGGTGGGCGGCCCGATGGCCCGCAACGTCGGTGACCTCGCGCTGCTCCTCTCGGTCATCGCCGGGCCCGACCCGCGGGCGCCGCAGGCGCTGGGCGACCCGGGCTCGACCTTCGCGCCGCCGCTCGAGCCCGCCTCGCTGGCCGGGCTGCGGGTGGCGTGCTCGGTGGACCTCGGCGGCGCGCTCGTGGTCGACCACGAGGTCGCGGACGTCGTACGAGCCAGCGCGGCGCGGCTCTCCGACGCCGGCGCGGCCGTCGCCGACGCCCACCCGGACCTCTCCCTGGCCGACGACACCTTCCGCACGCTGCGGGCGTGGCACTTCCAGGCCAAGCTCGGCGCGCTGCTCGCCGAGCACCCGACGTCCTTCAAGCCCTCGCTCGAGGCCAACATCCGGGCGGGGGAGCCGCTCACCGGGGCCGACGTGGCGCGGGCCTACACCCAGCGCACTGCGCTCTCGGAGACCATGCGGCTGTTCTTCGGCGACCACGACGTGCTCCTGCTGCCGACCTCGCAGGTGCCCCCGTTCCCGGTGGAGCAGGAGTTCCCCGAGACGATCAACGGCCAGGAGATGCCCGACTACCTCGCCTGGATGCGCTCGGCGTACTTCATCACCGTCACCGGCTGCCCCGCGATCTCGGTGCCGGCCGGCACCACGGCCGACGGCCTCCCCGTCGGCATCCAGCTGGTCGCCCGGCACGGCGCCGACCGCCGGCTCCTCGAGGTCGCCGCCGCGGTCGAGGCCCTCCTCGCCACCACGCGGTAGTCCGCCGGGAATTGGCTGTCCGAACGGTCTCGGAACGACCGTTTCCCGGTGGACTACCAGCACGGAGCGACGCACGCCCTGTGGAGGGAGGTGTGGAGAAACGTCGTGAGCCTGGGGACGAACCGGGCCGCGGCTGGGGACGACGCGCCGGAACTCGAAGTATGTGGAAATCCGGGCCGAAAGTCCCTTGTGAGCAGGGCTGCCAGGGCATAGAACTGTCCTACGCAGTCCCGGAAGGGAAGGCGGGATGGCTCCGGATGGAGGGTCCGCACGACGGGAAGCCGGTTCGCCGGACGAACGTCGCAGACACCGGGTGATGCGGTGACTGGGACCGGAAGGACGGAGTGATCGACCGGGAGCATCACCACGAACGGTCAACCCGATGCCTTGGACGCTTCGGCGACCTGGACATCATCAGAAGGGCCCTTGCCGCTCATACCGACAAGGGCCCTTCGCCTTTCCCCACGCAGCACGACTTGCCGAAGGTGGGCCTGTTCGTCGGCAATCTCTGCCGTGGTCGCTGCCACACCCACTCGGTTGAATCGTCACCATGCCCACGCAGACGGCGGATGACGCAGCACAGGACCGGCGGATCAGGATCGGCATCGACACCGGTGGCACGTTCACCGACGTGGTCGCCTTCGACGAGGACTCGGGGGAGCTGGTCACGACCAAGACCCCCAGCACGCCGGGCAACCCGGCCGACGGCTTCATCGCCGGCATCGAGAAGATCCTCGACATCGTCGGAGCCCGCGGCAGCGACATCACCGCTGTCTCGCACGGCACCACGGTCGCCACCAACAAGCTGCTCGAGGGCAAGGTCGAGGCGCTCGGCTTCATCACCACCGAGGGCTACGAGTTCATGCTCGAGATCGCCCGCCAGTCGGTGCCCGACGGCTACGGCAACTCCTACTTCTGGGTCAAGCCCGACCGCATCGTGCCGGCCGACCGGGTCCGCACCGTCGGTGGACGCCTCGACTTCACCGGCGCCGAGATCCGTCCCTTCGACGAGGACGCCGCCGTCGCCGCGGCCCGGTGGTTCAAGGACCGGGGCATCGCCACGATCGGCGTCTGCTTCCTCCACGCCTACGCCAACGACGAGCACGAGCTGCGGATGCGTGAGATCCTGCGCCGCGAGCACCCCGAGGCGATCGTGTCGATCTCCAGCGAAGTCCTGCGCGAGTACCGCGAGTACGAGCGCGCGATGACGACGCTCGTCGACGCGGCGGTGAAGCCCAACGTCAGCCGTTACGTCACGAACATCTCCGAGCGGTTGCTCAACTTCACGGGCAACGCGATCCCGTTCTACGTGATGAAGTCCAACGGCGGCGTGCTGTCGGCCGACGAGGTCGTGCACCAGCCGATCACCACCGTGCTGTCGGGTCCGGCCGCTGGTGCGCTCGGCGCCGCGCTGATCGCCAAGGTCGCGGGCTTCCCCAAGATCCTCACCTGCGACGGCGGGGGTACGTCGACCGACGTGTCCGTCGTGCTCGACGGCGAGCCGACCCTCACCACCGAGGGCACGGTCGGCGCCTACCCGAGCAAGATCCCGATGATCGACGTTGTCACCGTCGGGGCAGGCGGCGGCTCGATCGCCTGGCTCTCCCCGGAGGGCAGCCTCAAGGTCGGCCCGCACTCGGCCGGCGCCGACCCCGGCCCGCTCTGCTATGCCAAGGGCGGCACGCAGCCGACCATCACCGACGCCCACGTCACCCTCGGCCGGATCCCTCCCCACCTGCTCGGCGGCGAGATCCCGCTGGACGTGGAGGCGGCCCGAGCAGGCATCGCCGACCTCGCCGAGCAGCTCGGCCTCGACTTCGAGACCTGCGCGACCGGGATCCTCGAGATCTCCGCCTGGAACCAGGCCAACGCCCTGCGGCAGGTCAGCGTCAAGCGCGGCCTCGACGTCCGCGACTTCATGCTGACGACCTTCGGCGGCTCCGGCTCGCTGCTGGCCTGCCGCCTCGTCGACATCCTCGACCTCGCCGGGGTCGTCGTACCTCCCAACCCGGGCAACGTCAGCGCGTTCGGGCTGCTGACCGTCGACGTGAAGAACGACTACGTCCAGACCCACGTCGCCAAGGAGTCGACGCTCGACCACGCCGCGGCCCAGGAGATCCTCGACAGCCTCACCGACCGGGCCCGCGAGGCGCTCGACAAGGAGGGCTTCGCCGCCGAGGACCACCGCTTCCAGCGGACGATCGACGTGAGGTACGTCGGCCAGGCCTACGAGGTGCGGGTCGCCGCGCCCGAGGGCACCATCGACGCGGCGTACGTCGAGCAGGTGGCCGACGCCTTCCACGCCGACCACCGCCAGCTCTACGGCTACGACTTCCGCGGCGACCGCGACCAGCAGGTCGAGTGGGTCAACCTCCGCGTCACCGGCATCGGCCCGATCACGCGTCCGGAGATCCGGACCCTCGACAAGGCCGACGGCGACCTGGAGGACCGCGCCGTCCGCGGCCGTCGTCCGGTCTGCTTCGACGCCGCGCAGGGCTACGTCGACACGCCGGTCATCTGGCGCGGCGACCTCGGCGCCGGCGACACCTTCACCGGGCCCGCCATCGTCGAGGAGTTCGGCTCCACCATCCCCGTCCACCCGGGCTTCGTCGTCGAGGTCGACGACTGGGCCAACCTCGTGATCCGAAAGGTGGCCAGCTGATGGCTGCAGTCGACCCGGCGTACGTCACCGCGAAGCCGGTCAACCCGGCCGGACTGCCGACGGCGTACGAGCACGGCGGGCGCCTGACGCCCGAGGGCACGCACGTCGACCCGATCCTCGTCGAGATCGTCCAGGGCACCCTGGCGAGCGTCGAGATGGAGGTCGAGACCGCCATCGGGCGGACGTCGCGAAGCCCGATGATCCGCGACGCCCACGACTTCCGCGCCGGCATCCACGACCGCCAGCTGCGCAAGCTCACCGGCCGCTCCTACAGCGCGCTGGTGCACCCGATCGTGCGCGACTACCCGATCGCGGAGATGCGCGAGGGCGACGTCTTCTTCCACAACGACGTCTACGAGTCGGAGGGCGGCATCGGTCACCTGCCCGACCTGTGCGTCACCGTCCCGGTGTTCCACGAGGGCGAGGTCGTCGCCTTCGTGCAGGCCTTCGGTCACCACGACGACATCGGCGGCGCGGTCCCGGGCTCGATGCCCAGCAACGCGACGACCGTCTACGAGGAGGGGCTGGCGGTCCCGCCGATCAAGCTGTGGGACGCCGGGGTGCCCAACAAGTCGGCGTTGCGCATCATGACCCGCAACTCGCGGATGCCCGACAGCCTGGCCGCCGACCTCGACGCCGAGTGCTCGGCCTGCCTGATGGGTGCGCGCCGGCTGGGCGAGCTCTTCGAGCGCTACGGCCGCGACGCCATCGAGGCGTCCTTCGACGCCATCCTCGACACCACCACCGAGACCTACCGGCGCGAGATCCTCTCCAAGATCCCCGACGGCACCTACGTCTGGGAGGACTACGCCGAGCACGACGGCGTCGACGAGCCCCAGCTGCACACCCAGCGGATCACGCTGACCAAGGTGAGCGACGCCCCGGCTGACCCCGAGAACGGCCGCCCCGCGGGCCCGCGGCTGATCATCGACTTCACCGGCACCAGCGCCCAGGCCAAGGGCCCGATCAACCACTGCGGCGACTACGTCGGAGGCAACTTCCTCAAGAAGTGGCTCGCCCCGATCCTGCGCAACCTCGCCGACACTCCCGAGCGCATGGCCGAGCTCGACGTCAACGAGGGCATCGTCCCCCTCATCGAGATGCGCTTCCCCGAGAAGGGCACCCTGCTCACCCCGATCCACCCGGGCCCGACCAACGCCCGCACGTTCGTGATCCTGCGGCTGCTCGGCGTGCTCGCCGGCGTGGTGGCCAAGGCGGTCGACGGCAAGATGCCGGCCGACCAGGAGACCATCCGCTACACCGGCGTCTACGGCAAGGACCTCGACGGCAACGACTACCTCATGCGCGAGGTCCTCGGCGGCGGCTCCGGCGGGCGCTACTACGCCGACGGCGAGGACACCATCCACGTGGTGCCCGACTCGCGCAACCTGCCGACCGAGTTCACCGAGTCGCGCTTCCCGTTCATCGTCGAGCGCCTCGGACTCGCGCAGGACTCCGGCGGCGCGGGCCAGTTCCGGGGCGGCCTGGGCTACGAGAAGCACATCCGGATGCTCAAGGACGCGCACTTCATGTCGATCGCCGACCGCTCGATCCTGGCCTGCTGGGGCGTGCGCGGCGGCAAGGCCGGCGCGCCGTTCCAGGTCGTCATCGACCCGGGCGGCCCCGACGAGCGCGAGGTCGACGCCCTCGCCGACGCCGAGGAGATCAAGGCCGGCCAGGTCGTGCGCATCCGTACGACGGGTGGCGGCGGCTGGGGCGACCCGCTGGCCCGCGACCCCGAGCTCGTGGTGCGCGACGTGGTCTGGCGCAAGGTCTCGGCCGAGGCCGCGCTCCGCGACTACGGCGTGGTGCTCACCGGCTCCGCGGAGGCGGGCGACCTGGGCTTCGACGCGTCCGCGACCTCCGCGGAGCGGGCGGGTCGCGCGGCGTGGAGCCGCGAGGACGACGCCTTCTTCGACCGCGGTCCGGGCTACTCCTCGCTGGCTGACGGCGCCCCGTTCGCCGAGGTCGACAGGATCTGAGCACGGTGCGGGTCGCGGTCCTCGGCGGGCACGGCAAGACCGGCCGCGCCGTCTGCTCCGGGCTGGCCGACCGCGGCGTCGAGGCGGTGCCGCTGGGCCGCGCCGACTGGGACGACCTGTCGTCGGCCGTGGCCGGGTGCGAGGCGGCGTACGTCATCGCGCCCAACCTGCACCCGGACGAGCCGGCCTACGTCGCGTCCGCCCTGGTTGCCCTGTCAGGGGCCGGGGTGGCGCGCGTGGGCTACCACTCCGTCGCCTCGCCCTACGCGCCCGCGATGCCGCACCACCTCGGCAAGGCCGTCAGCGAGGACCTGGTCCGCCGCAGCGGCCTGGACTGGACGATCCTCCAGCCCGGCGCCTACCTGCAGAACCTCGACCTCACCGGCCCGCTCGACCTGCCCTACTCGCCCGACGTCCCCTTCGGCTTCCTCGACCTCGCCGACCTCGGCCGGGCCGCGGCCGTCGTGCTGACCGAGGCCGGCCACGGCGGGGCGACGTACGAGCTCGCGACGCGCGTCGCGACGGTGCGCGAGCTCGCGGACGAGGCCGGCGTGCCGGTGCGGCAGGTCCCCGACCCGGGCACCCACCCCTGGCTCAGCGCGATGTTCGCCTACTACGACGACCACGGCCTGCCCGTCGGTACCCGCGTGCTGGCCATGCTCCTCGGTCGGCAGGAGTCACCGGGTACCCGGTGATCGCAGCGGTTCCCGGCCGATGCAACCGGCAGGAACCCGCAGGAAAGGACAGGAACCCCGGGCCCGGGTCCTGTCATGATCGCGCCATGACGAACCCCGAGACGTACGCCGACCTCGGCGAGGCGGCGTGGCGCTGGGTGCTCGACCAGGTCCGGTGGGACGACGGCGGGCCGTGGATCCCGGTGTCGGTGCCTCACGAGGGCGGGCCGCCCGAGGACCGCGACGGCATGCACAGCGGCATCGGCGGGCTGGCCCACGTGCTCGCGGAGGTGCGCGAGTCCCGGCCGTGGACCGACGAGGAGCAGGCGCTGGCCGCCGGGATCGCCGAGCGGGTCGGGCGTGGCCTGGCGACAGCCACGGGCTACTCCTACTTCGACGGCCTGGTCAGCGACATCGGTGTCCTGTCGGCCCTCGAGGTCGAGGGGACCGACCGGGCGATCGCCCGGCTGGCCGAGCTGATGCAGGACGACGGCTGGGAGCAGCCGTGGATGCCGCACCCGCCCTTCGCCCCGCACGCACGCGTCAACGACGCGACGCTCGGCACGGCCGGAAACCTGCTCGGCGCGGTGTGGGCGCACCGGCACGACGTGCCCGGTGCGACGGAGCTCGCGCACCGCACCGCCGGCATCCTGCTGACCGAGGGCGAGCCGACGGACGCCGGCACCAACTGGTCCTTCCTGCCGCCGCGCTTCACCGAGCAGGTCCGCGCCGAGCGCGGCGAGATGCAGATGCCCAACTGGTCGCACGGCCTGGCCGGCATCGCCGCCTCGCTCGCCGTCGCCGGCAGCGAGCTGGGGCGGTCCGACCTGGTCGAGGCCGCCCGCAGCGGTGCCGAGCACCTCGTCACGCTGGGCGACACCCGCGACGACGGCTTCGTGCTGCCGCACGTGATCCCGCGCGACCCCGACATGGACGAGGTGACCTACACCTGGTGCCACGGTCCGACCGGCACCTCGTTGCTCTTCACCGCGCTCGAGCACGCCGGCGTCGAGCAGGTCGCGGGGGAGACGCCTGCCCAGTGGCAGCGCCGCTGCCTGCACAGCATCCGCACCTCCGGGATCCCCGAGCGCCTGCACCCGGGCTTCTGGGACAACGACGGCCGCTGCTGCGGCACCGCAGGCGTCGGCGACGTCTTCCTCGACGCCTGGCAGCGACGCGGCGTCGAGGACGACCTCGCCTTCGCCCGGGTGCTCGGTGACGCAATCGTCGAGCGGGCGGTCGTCCACGGCGACCGCGCCTGCTGGCGCTTCACCGAGCACCGCAACGAGGATCCGCTGCTCCCGCCCGGGGTGGGCTGGATGCAGGGCACCGCCGGCATCGCGGCGTACCTCCTCCGGCTCGCGCGCGTGCTCCGCGAGGGTCGTACGACGCCCGCAGTCGCGCGCCTCGACACCTGGTGGAACGTCCCGCAGCCTCAGGCCCGTGATCGGGCGGCGGCGTCTCGCTCGAGGTAGAGCTCCTGGTCGAGCGGCGCGCGACCCGACACCTCCGGGGCCTCGCGGGCCTCGGCGCGGAGCTTGAGGCCCCGGAGCATCCCGCGCGACATGACGAAGTCCGACGGGATGATCGTGGCGACGTAGAGGCCGGTGAGCCACCACGGGCTCGTGTGCCCGCGCACCCGGAGGTGGATGCGGGTGGCGGACCCCGGCAGCTCGGTCAGGCAGAAGGTCCAGGTCCACGCGATCCGCGCCCGGCGCTCGGCTCCCCACTCCGGCGGCAGGTGGGTGCGTGAGCGCAGCACCAGCAGCCCGGGCGGTTCGGCGCGGGCGACGCGGAAGTGCGCCGTCCCGGGCCTCCCGTCGGGGATGACGTCACCCACCCGGAGGTCGCGGACCAGCTGCGGGTCGAGCCGGTCGAGGCTCTCCCAGTTGTCACGGAAGAGCAGCCGGTCGACCCAGTGGGGCGTGTACCAGCCGCCGAGGTGCCAGCCCATCTGGGTCAGCCACGGCCAGATCTCCTCCGGCGTCGCCGCCACGGTGATGGCGTGGTCCATCACCATCTGCGGGCCCCGGACCAGTCCGTCGCCCGGCAGCGGCGCGGCGCGCTCGTCCGCGGTCGATCCCGCCCGCCGCCCCAGCACCTGCAGCGCCGCGCCGGCGGCGACGAGTGCGGCGCCTGCTCGGAGGAGTGCCTGGAGCACGGCGGTCCTCCCTTCCTGCCGGTCCGACGCCTTCGAGCATCGGCCGTCCGCCACGGACTCCGACAGGGCTGCACGGCGCGCCGGACCGGGACCAACGGCCCGCCCCTGGTGGGGGACTCAGGCCACCGCGATCTCCAGTGACAAGTTCTGCCAGCGAACGGCGCCGTTGTTGGCCGAAAGTGCCGTGGGGAGCCTGTGATCGGCGCCACTAGGGTCGAGCGCATGAGGGTCCTGCTCGCACTCGGCGGCAACGCCATGACCAATGCCGACGGGCGGGCACGTCCCGAGGACCAGATCGCCGCGGCACAGGTGGCGATGGCCGCGGTCGCGGGCCTGCTGGAGCACGACCACGACGTCGTCATCACGCACGGCAACGGCCCCCAGGTCGGCAACCTCCTCGTCAAGAACGAGCTGGCCGCGGGCGTCGTACCCCCCGTCCCGCTGGACTGGTGCGGTGCCCAGACCCAGGCCACGCTCGGCTTCGTGCTCATGGACGCCCTCGACCACGAGCTGGCCCAGCGGGGGGTGGAGCGGCGCAGCGCCGCCCTCGTGACCCGCACCCTCGTCGACGCCGACGACGAGGGGTTCACCACGCCCACCAAGCCGATCGGCCGCCACCTCCCGGAGGCGGAGGCCAAGGTGCTGATGGGCCACGGCGAGACCTGGGAGGACCGCGGCGACAAGGGGTGGCGACGGGTCGTCGCCTCGCCCGAGCCGCTGGAGATCCTCGACGCCCCGGCCGTCCTCGCGCTGATCGAGGCCGGCTTCGTCGTCGTCGCCAACGGCGGTGGCGGCATCCCGCACGTACGCCGTCCCGACGGCTCGCTCGCCGGCGTGGAGGCCGTCATTGACAAGGACCTCGGCGCCGCGCTGCTCGCCGGGACCACGAGCGCCGACGTGCTCGTCATCGCCACCGACGTGCCCAATGCCGTCATCCGCTGGGGAACGCCCGAGGCGGAGCCGCTCGGCACGGTCACCGTCGAGGAGATGCGCGCCCTCGCCGCCGAGGGCCACTTCGCCTCCGGCTCGATGGGGCCGAAGGTCGACGCCGTGTGCCGGTTCGTCGAGACGACCGGTCGCCGCGGCGTCATCACCAGCCTCGACCAGATCACCGCAGCGGTCGCCGGTGACGCCGGCACCGTCGTCGTACCCACCTGACCGCAACGAAAGGAAGCACCGCCATGCCCAGCGCCATCGAGGTCCGCAAGGTCCCCATCCACTCCGTGGCCGACGCCTCGGAGCTCACCAAGCTCATCGACGAGGGCGTCATCGCGGCCGACCGCGTCTTCGCGATCATCGGCAAGACCGAGGGCAACGGCGGCGTCAACGACTACACCCGGATCATCGCCGACCGCGCCTTCCGCGAGGCCCTGATCGCCAAGGGAGCCGACCCCGAGCAGGTCAAGGGCGTCCCGATTGTGTGGTCCGGCGGCACCGACGGCGTCATCAGCCCCCACGCCACGATCTTCGCGACCACCGACGTCCCCGAGGACGACCCGTCGCGCCAGGAGATGCGGCTGACCGCCGGCTTCGCGATGAGCGAGGCGATCCTGCCCGAGGAGATCGGCTACACCGCGATGATCGAGAAGGTCGCCGCCGGGGTGAAGGTCGCCATGGAGCGTGCCGGCATCACCGACCCGGCCGACGTCCACTACGTGCAGACCAAGACCCCGCTGCTCACCATCCACACGATCCGCGACGCCAAGTCGCGCGGCAAGACGGTGTGGACCGAGCACACGCACGAGTCGATGGACCTCTCCAACGGCGTCACGGGCCTCGGCATCGCCGTCGCGCTCGGCGAGATCGAGATGCCGACCGACGAGGACGTCATGCACAACCGCGAGCTCTACTCCTCGGTCGCGTCGTGCTCCTCGGGCGTCGAGCTCGACCAGGCGCAGATCGTCGTCGTCGGCAACGCCACCGGTGTGGGCGGCAAGTACCGCATCGGCCACTCGGTGATGAAGGACGCCCTCGACGCCGACGGCATCTGGGAGGCCATCCGCTCCGCCGGCCTCGACCTGCCCGAGCGTCCCCGCACCAGCGACCTCGACGGCCGGCTCGTCAACGTCTTCCTCAAGTGCGAGGCCAGCCAGGACGGCATGGTCCGCGGGCGCCGCAACGCGATGCTGGACGACTCCGACGTGCACTGGCACCGCCAGATCAAGTCCTGCGTCGGCGGCGTCACCGCGGCCGTCACGGGCGACCCGGCAGTCTTCGTCTCGGTCTCCGCGGCCCATCAGGGCCCCGAGGGTGGCGGCCCGGTCGCCGCGATCGTCGACCTGTCCTGAGCTTCGTCCACACCCCGTCCGCGGGGCCGGCAGGCAGCTGTCGGTCCCGCGTGATGGGGTGTCCTCCGTGAGTACGACGACCCGCTACCGGCTGGTGGCGCCCGACCGCTCGGTCGTGGTGCCCGAGCTCGACGAGCACCAGCAGCGCGTGGTCGACCACGAGGGCGGGCCGCTCCTCGTCCTGGCCGGTCCGGGCACCGGCAAGACCACGACGCTGGTCGAGGCGATCGTCGACCGCATCGAGCACCGCGGCGCCTCGCCCGACTCGGTCCTGGCCCTCACCTTCTCTCGCAAGGCCGCCGAGCAGCTCCGCGACCGGGTCACGGCCCGCGTCGCCCGCACGACCTCGGCCGGGTCGTGCTCGACGTTCCACTCCTTCGCCTACTCCCTGGTCCGCAAGTACGCCCCCGCCGAGCTCTACGAAGGCGCCATCCGGCTGCTGTCGGCGCCGGAGGCCGACGTGGTGCTGCGCGAGCTGCTGCGCGACAACCCCGAGTCGGTGGTGTGGCCCGAGCAGCTGCGGCGCGCCGTCGGCACCCGCGGCTTCGTCCGCGAGGTGCAGGCGGTGCTGGCCCGGGCACGCGAGAAGGGCCTCGACCCCGCCGGCCTGCGCAGCCTCGGCATCGAGCACGACCTGCCCGAGCTGGTGGCGGCAGGGCTGTTCCTCGAGCAGTACCTCACGATCCTCGACAACCTCGGCGCCACCGACTACTCCGACCTCATCCGCCGCGCGGTCATCGAGGCGGAGGCCCACCGCGACGAGCTCCGGGCCCGCTGGACGCACGTGTTCGTCGACGAGTACCAGGACACCGACCCCGGCCAGGTCGCGCTGCTGCGCGCGCTCGCCGGCGACGGGCGCAACCTCACCGTCGTGGGCGACCCGCACCAGTCCATCTACGGCTTCCGCGGCGCCGACGTGCGCGGCATCCTCGACTTCCCGGCGAGCTTCCCGACCGCCGCGGGCACGCCCGCGGCCACGGTCGTGCTGCAGCGCACCCGACGCTTCGGCCCCCGGCTGCTCGTGGCGGCCAACCGCGTCGCCCACCGGCTGACGCTGACGGGCAGCATCGACGCCGAGGCGCGTGAGGCCTTCCTCTCGCCCGAGGCCGTGCCCGGCCCGCAGGGCGACGGCCGCGTCGAGGTCGTCACCTACGACACCGAGCGGGCCGAGGCCGAGCGGCTGGCCGACCTGCTGCGCCGCGCACACCTCGAGGACGGCATCGCGTGGGACCGGATGGCGGTGCTCGTCCGGTCCGGGCGCACCAGCATCCCGCCGCTGCGCCGCGCCCTCGCCGCCGCCGGCGTGCCCGTCGAGGTCGCCTCCGACGACCTCCCGCTCGTCCACGACCCGGCCGTCCTGCCGCTGCTCGACGGCCTGCGCGCGGTCGTCCACCTCGACGACGACGACGCCGACTCGCCCGACTTCCTCGACCCCGGCCGCATCGAGTCGCTGCTGCTCTCGCCGCTGGGCGGGCTCGACGCCTCCGACCTGCGCGCCCTCGTGCGCCGCCTCCGCACCCGCGAGAAGGAGCAGCCCGACGCCACCGCCCGGCGCACCTCGCGCGAGCTGCTCCGGCTGGCGGTGGTCGAGCGCGGCTTCCTCGACGGCCTCGAAGGACCCGACGTCGAGCGGGCCGCGGCGCTGGCGCGCCTGCTCCGGCAGGGGGCCGAGATGCTCGCCGACCGGGCCGGCGTCGAGGACGTCCTGTGGCACCTGTGGTCGAGCACGTCCTGGCCGGAGCGGTTGCGCCGCCAGGTCGACGTCGGGGGAGCGGGCGCCCGCCGGGCCCACCGCGACCTCGACGCGATCGTCGCCCTCTTCGAGCTCGCGGCCCGGGCCGTCGACCAGCGCGACCACGTCGGCGTCGGCGCCTTCTTCGCCAGCCTCGTCGCCCAGCAGCTGCCGGCCGACACGCTCGCCGAGCGCGGCGTGCGGGGCTCGAGCGTCCGGTTGCTCACGGCCCACCGCTCCAAGGGCCTCGAGTGGGACCTCGTCGTGGTGGCCCACGTCCAGCAGGAGGGCTGGCCCGACCTGCGCCGGCGGACCACGCTGCTCGGCGCCGACCGGATCGGGGTCGACGCCTCCGGGCACCCCGACCTCGTCCCGCCGGTCACCTCCCGCGCCCTGCTGATGGAGGAGCGCCGGCTCTTCTACGTCGCGTGCACCCGCGCACGCCGACGGCTCGTGGTGAGCGCGGTGCGCTCGCCCGACGACGACGGCGAGCAGCCCTCGCGCTTCCTCGAGGAGCTCGGCGTCACGATCGAGCACCAGGACGGCCGCCCCCCGCGCCCCCTCTCGCTGGGCGGGCTGGTGGCCGAGCTGCGGCGCACCGCGGCCGACCCCGGCGTCTCGGTCGCGCTGCGCGAGGCGGCCGCGCGCCGGCTCGCCGCCCTCGCCGCCGAGGAGGTCGACGGGCGTCCGCTGGTGCCCGCCGCCGACCCCTCGACCTGGTGGGGCACTCGCAGTGCCACGCGGTCGGTGCAGCCGATCCGTGACCCGGAGCGGCCGGTGCCGATCTCGGCCAGCATGCTGGAGTCGATCCTGCTCTGCCCCGCGCAGTGGTTCTTCGAGCGGGAGGCCGGCGGCGTCTCGGCCGTGCACCAGTCGGCCAACCTCGGGCAGGTCCTCCACGCCCTCGCCGAGCGGGTGGCGGTCGGCGACCTGCCCGCCGAGGTGGCGCCGCTGATGGCGGAGGTCGAGGCCATCTGGGACCGGCTCGCCTTCCGCACGCCGTGGTCGCGCCAGCGCGAGCTCGCCCGCATCCGCAAGGCGGTGTCCCGGTTCGTCCAGTGGCACCTCGACAACCCCCGCCAGGTCCTCGGCGCCGAGCAGCGCTTCCAGAGCATCGTCGAGGTCGACGGGCGCCAGGTCATGCTCACCGGCTTCGCCGACCGGCTCGAGGTCGACGATTCCGGGCGGGTGGTCGTCGTCGACTTCAAGAGCGCCCGATCGGCGCCTTCCGGTCCTGCCGTCGCGGGCAACCTCCAGCTCGCCCTCTACCAGTACGCCGTCGACGCCGGCGCCCTCGACGAGGCAGCCGGTCGCCCGATGGCCTCCGGCGGCGCGGAGCTGGTGCAGCTCGGCATCGACGACGAGTCCTCGGTCGCCAAGGTCCAGGGCCAGCCGGCGCACGACGACGCCGGCCCCGAGCGGGAGGTCCTGCGAGCCGGGCTGGCCCGCGCCGCCGAGCTGGTGCGCGCCGAGACCTTCCCCGCCACCGCGGGACCCCACTGCCGCGACTGCCCGTTCGTCGCCATCTGCCCGGCCAAAGGCGCAGGGAGCGTGACCGTCCAGTGACCGACCAGCGCACCGACCGCGAGCCGATCCGGCTCGACACCCCTGAGGACCTCCGGGCCCTCATGGGCGCCACGCACGCTGCGAGCGACGAGCAGTGGGCCGCGATCACGTCCGCGCTGCGTCCCACGGTCGTGGTGGCGGGCGCCGGCAGCGGCAAGACGACGTTGATGGCGCAACGCGTCGTGTGGCTGGTCGCCACCGGCAAGGTCCGCCCCGAGGAGGTGCTCGGGCTGACGTTCACCACCAAGGCCGCCGCCGAGCTCCGGCACCGGGTCACCGCCGCCCTCGGGGCGGCGGGACTGCTCGACCGGTCCGTGGTCGCCGAGGGCGAGGACGTCCTCGAGCCGACGGTCGCGACCTACCACGCCTACGCCGCGTCGCTGCTCACCGACCACGGCCTGCGCATCGGCCACGAGCCCGACACCCGGGTCGTCTCCGACGCCTCCCGCTACCAGCTCGGTGCTCGCGTCATCGAGCGCTTCACCGGCCACATCGAGCTGCTGACCGACCATCCGGCCACCGCCATCCAGAACCTCCTCGCCCTCGACGGCGCGATGAGCGAGCACCTCGTCGACGCCGACGACGTACGCCGCACGGACGAGGAGGCGCGCCGCGGCTTCCAGCGGGCGCTCGAGGAGGAGCAGGCCGGCAAGGCCCGCAAGACCTACCTCGAGCCGCCCGCCAAGGCGATCAACGCGATCGACCGCCGGGCCGAGCTGCTGCAGCTGGTCGAGGGCTACCGCCGGCTCAAGGCCGACCTCGGGCTGATGGACTTCGGCGACCAGATCGCGCTGGCCGCCCGGCTGGTCGAGGACCAGGCGGAGGTGGGGGAGATCGAGCGAGCCCGCTTCAAGGTGGTGCTGCTGGATGAGTACCAGGACACCTCCGTCGCGCAGGCGACGATGCTGGCCCGGCTGTTCTCGGGGCCCGACCCCGACCACGGCCTGGGCCACCCGGTCATGGCGGTCGGCGACCCCAACCAGGCGATCTACGGCTGGCGCGGCGCGTCGGTGTCCAACATCCTCAACTTCGCCGACACGTTCCCGGCGGCCGACGGCGAGCCCGGGCGGCTTCCGCTGACGGTCAACCGGCGCTCCGACGCCCGGATCCTCGACGTGGCCAACCGTCTCGCCGAGCCCCTCCTCGAGGCCTACGGCGACAAGGTGGCGCGGCTGCGCGCCGCCGAGATCGCCGGCGACGGGCATGTCGAGACCCATGTCTTCGAGCGGGCCGTCGACGAGCTGGCGTGGCTGGCCGCAGAGGTCCAGCAGGTGCACGACGCCGGCACCGCGTGGGCCGACATCGGGGTGCTGACCCGCGACAACGCCCAGGGCGAGGAGGTCTACGACACCCTCACCACTGCGGGGATCCCGGTCGAGATCGTCGGTCTCTCCGGCCTGGTCCGCCTGCCCGAGGTCGCCGAGGTCGTCGCCACCTTGACCCTCCTCCACGACGTCACCGCCAACGCCTCGATGCTCACGCTCCTCACCGGCCCCCGGTGGGCGATCGGCCCGCGCGACCTGCGGCTGCTGGCGCTCCGTGCGGCCGAGATCGCCGGCGTGCGAGGTCGCAAGGAGGCCGCGTCCGTCGCCGACCAGCTGCTCCAGATCGCCGACGGCATCGACGCCTCCGAGCTGCCCGCGCTGAGCGACGCCGTGGAGTCGCCCGGGGAGACGGGGTGCTCGGCCGAGGCGCTCGACCGGTTCGCGCTCCTGGCCGCCGAGCTGCGGAGGCTGCGCTCCCACGTCGGAGACCCGCTGCTCGATGTCGTACGGCGCATCATCGACACCACCGGGGTCGACGTCGAGCTGGCGTCGGCCACCTCGCCCGCAGCGGCCGCGCGCCGCGACAACCTCGACCTGTTCGTCAAGGCGGTCGCCGAGTTCCAGTCGGTCGACGGTGACGTGACCCTCCCGGCACTGCTGGCCTACCTCACCGCCGAGGACGACCAGGGCAACGGCCTCGACGTCGCCACCCCGACCGCCGCCGACTCGGTCAAGCTGCTCACCGTCCACCGCGCCAAGGGGCTGGAGTGGTCGTCGGTGTTCTGCGTGGGCGTGGGGGAGACCCGCTTCCCGAGCAACCGCTCCCGCACCCTGTGGACGTCGTCGCCCGCGGTCCTGCCGGCCCCGCTGCGCGGCGACCGGGCCGACCAGCCCCAGCTCGTCGGCCACGACAAGGCCGCCCTCGACGCCTATCGCGCCGCGACCAAGTCCCACGACGCCGAGGAGGAGCTGCGGCTGGGCTACGTCGCCTACACCCGCGCCGCCCACCACCTCGCGGTCACGTCGTACGTCTGGGGCCAGCGTGCGACGCCGTTCGGCCCGTCCGACTACCAGCGCGTCGTGCGCGACCAGCTCGAGGAGTGGGGCCGACCCGTCGAGCGATGGATCGACAAGCCGGCCGGCAAGGCGCCCAACCCCAACGACGACGTCGACCCCTCGCGCCCGTGGCCGGTGCCGGGTCCGGGGGAGGAGGCGCGACGCCGCCTCGCCGCCGCCGAGCTCGTGCGCACGATCGACCGCACGGCCCCCGACGAGGGCCTCGACATGGTCGAGGCAGCCCAGGTGGCCGACTGGGACGACGACCTCGTGCAGCTGCTCACCGAGGCCCGCGCCGACCGCGCCACCACGGTCGCGCTGCCGCTGCCGAGCAGCCTGTCCGCCACGTCCGTGGCTCGGTTGCGCGACGACCCGGAGGGCTTCGCCCGCGAGCTGGCCCGGCCCATGCCTCGTCCGCCCGCTCCCGCCGCCCGCTTCGGCACGGCCTTCCACGCCTGGGTCGAGGACCGGTTCGGCCAGCAGGCGCTGATCGAGCCCGACGAGCTGCCCGGGCGTGCCGACGCCGGCATCGACGACGAGGCCGACCTCGGCGAGGTGGTCAAGAGGTTCGAGGACGGCCCCTTCGGAGACCGCGCGCCCCACGCTGTCGAAGCGCCGTTCGCGCTCGTCCTTGCCGGCCAGGTCGTCCGCGGTCGCATCGACGCGGTCTACGCCGAGCCCGCCTCGTCAGGCGGCGGCTTCCTCGTCGTCGACTGGAAGACCGGCCGCCGCGAGGACGCCGACCCCCTCCAGCTCGCCCTCTACCGCCTGGCCTGGTCCGAGCTCACCGGAACCCCGCTGGAGCACGTACGAGCAGCCTTCCACTACGTCCGCACGGGCCGCACCGTCGAGCTCGACGACCTCCCCGGTCGCGACGAGCTCGAGGCCTTGCTCTCCGACGTCTGAGGCCCCTCCGCGCCTGCTCCCCACGAGCATCCCTCGTGGGTGGCGGCATACGACGTGCTGGTCGCCGTGGGTGGCGGCATACGACGTGCGAGGGACGCCTTTTGATGTCGTATGCCGCCAGGGTGGCCGGCGGAGGTGTCGTATGCCGCCAGGGTGGCGAGCATCCCTTGTGGGTGGCGGCATACGACGTGCTGGTCGTCGTGGGTGGCGGCATACGACGTGCGAGGGACGCCTTTTGATGTCGTGTGCCGCCAGGGTGGCGCGCGGAGGTGTCGTATGCCGCCAGGGTGGCCGGCGGAGGTGTCGTATGCCGCCAGGGTGGCGGGCGGAGGTGTCGTATGCCGCCAGGGCGGCCGGCGGAGATGTCGTATGCCGCCAGGGAGCCAAGCGGCCCCCCGCTCACCCCAGAGCGGCGGTGAGGGCGATCTCGATCATGTCGCCGAAGGTCTGCTCGCGCTCGGCGGAGGTGGTCTCCTCGCCGGTGATGATGTGGTCGGAGACGGTGCAGATCGCCAGTGCGCGCCGTCCGAGGTGCGCGGCGATCGTGTAGAGCGCGCTGGCCTCCATCTCCACGGCGAGCACGCCGTAGTCCGCCATGCGCGAGATCAGCTCGGGGCGGGAGGCGAAGAACGAGGAGTCGGCCGAGTAGATCGGGCCGACGTGCACGCGCGCGTCGCCGGCGAGCCCCTGCGCTGCGTCGTACGCCGCCCGCAGCAGGCCGAAGTCGGCGACGGGGGCGTAGTCGAGGCCCTCGAAGGTGATGCGGTTCATCGCGGAGTCGGTGCTCGCGCCCGAGGCGAGCACGATGTCGCGGACCGCCACCTCCTCCCTCAGCCCGCCGCACGAGCCGACGCGGACGACCGTCTGCACGTCGTACTCGCGGAACATCTCGTTGACGTAGATCGCCATCGACGGCTGGCCCATGCCGGACCCCTGGACCGAGACCGGCTGGCCGCGCCAGCTGCCGGTGAAGCCGTACATCCCGCGGACCTCGCTGTAGCAGCGTGCGTCGTCGAGGAACGTCTCCGCGATCCACTTCGCCCGCAGCGGGTCGCCGGGAAGCAGGACGGTGGGGGCGATGTCGCCGGGCTGGGCGCCGATGTGCGTGCTCACCGCGCGCACGCTACCGACTAGCGTGGCGAGCGTGAGCGACAGCACCCACCGCGGCCCCCTCCCGCACACCGCCCTCTCGGCCCACGCGCACAACCGGCTGGGCCTGCAGCGCACCGACGAGGAGTGGCTGGCCGCGCGGATGGCCGAGCCACAGACGCGGGTGCTCGTCGTGTCCGGCAACCGCCTCCGGCCGGTCGACGGGGAGGTCCAGTGGGTCTCGCCCGACCAGGCGCCCGAGGGCACCCTCGTGCTGCTCGGTGACCGGGAAGGCGTGGTGCACGTGGCGGTCATCGTGTCACCCGACAGCGCGCCCGGTGCCCCGGAGGAGTGGGTGCCCCTGCGCTCGGTGCTGGGCCTGCTGGCCGAGCGCGCTCCCGACCAGGCGCCGCTGCTGATGCACGCGATCGGGCTCGCCGAGTGGCACCACGCGACCTGGTTCTGCCCGCGCTGCGGCGGCGCGCTCGTGAGCCGGGCTGCCGGCCACGAGCTGCGGTGCACGCAGTGCGACCGCGCCCAGTTCCCGCGGACCGACCCGGCCGTGATCATGGCGATCACCCACGGCGAGGGCGACGACGAGGCGATCCTCCTGGGCCGCAACACGGCCTGGCCCGCCGGCCGCTGGTCGACGCTCGCCGGCTTCTGCGAGCCGGGGGAGACGCTGGAGGACGCCGTACGCCGTGAGGTGCACGAGGAGGTCGGCGTGCGCGTCGGCGAGGTGCGCTACTTCGGCAGCCAGCCGTGGCCGCTGCCCGCGAGCCTGATGCTGGGCTTCACCGGACGCGCCGCGAGCACGGGGATCGACGTCGACGGCGCCGAGATCGAGGAGGCGCGGTGGTGGACCCGCGCCGAGTTCGAGGCCGCCGTACGCTCCGGGGAGATGTTCGTCCCGCGCGGCATCTCGATCTCGTCCTCGCTCATCGAGAGCTGGTTCGGCCGTCCGCTCGAGGGCCCCGGCTGGGGCTGAGCGGCAGCCGTGTGGTCAGTCGCAGTTGTCGCAGATGCCCGTCGCGGGCACGGCGATGAAGCAGCGGGGGCACAGGTTGTCCGGCTTGTCGCTGGCCGCGACCCGCGTGGGCCTGGGGGTCCCGGTGCTGCGCGTCGTCGTCGAGCGCGTACGCGGGGCGCTGGAGCGCGTGCCCGGCACCCGGGTGGTCGGCGGTGAGTCGTCGCGGATGTCGAAGCCGAGGCGCGTCAGGGCCTTGCTCGCGCCGGCCGAGCCGCCCGGGATGTCGGCCGGTGTGAGGGTCCGCCCGGTGGCCAGGCCGTGGGCGATGCCGGCGATGGCGGCGGCGTCGTACTCCCGGCCGTGGTGCAGCAGGACGTGGGTGGAGACCCCGCCGCGCACGAGCATGTAGTTCGCTCCGCCCGCGGCGTCCCAGGTCTCCATCGCGGTGAGGACGTGGTCACGGTCGATCGAGTTCAGCAGGGACACGACAGCAGGCTAACCCCGGCAGGGGACGACGTTCATCGCCAGCCTCACGAAAACCTCACGCCAGGGCGGCGAGCTTGTCCTTGACCTGCACCACGGAGGGGTTGGTCAGGGTGCTGCCGTCGGAGAAGAGGAGCGTGGGGACGGTCTGGTTGCCCCCGTTGGCCTGCTCCACGGTGAACGCGGCGTCCGGCTGCTGCTCGATGTCGACGAGGGAGAAGGTGATGCCCTCGCGGTCGAGCTGGCTCTTGAGGCGGTGGCAGTATCCGCACCAGGGCGTGGTGAACATCGTGAAGGTCATGGGATGGAGTGTCCCCTCCGGCGTCTAGTCTGGTGAAACGGGTGGCGATCACCCCCCTCAACCACGACCTCGCAGGAGTTGTTCCGTTGCTCGAAGCGCTCGATCCCGAGCAGCGCCAGGTCGCCGAGGCGCTGCGCGGTCCGGTCCGGGTGCTCGCGGGAGCCGGGACGGGCAAGACCCGGGCGGTCACCCACCGCATCGCCCACGGCGTCGCCACCGGCCTCTACGCGCCCACCGAGGTGCTCGCCCTGTCGTTCACGACCCGCGCCGCGGGCGAGATGCGCGAGCGGCTGCGCGCGCTGGGCGCACCCGGTGTGCAGGCGCGTACGTTCCACTCCGCCGCGCTGCGGCAGCTGAGGTTCTTCTGGCCGCGGGTGCACAACCGCGACCTCCCCGAGCTCGTCGAGTCCAAGCTCGCCATGATCGCGCTCGCCGCGCGGCGCCAGCGGCTCGGCGTCGACCAGGCGACCTTGCGCGACCTCGCCAGCGAGATCGAGTGGGCCAAGGTGTCCAACGTGGGCCCCGACTCCTACCCCGTGGTCGCCCGCTCGCGGGGGCGCGCCGTCTCCGGGCTCGAGCCCGAGGTGGTCGCCCGCGCCTTCGACGCCTACGAGGAGGTCAAGCGCGGCCAGGGCCGGATGGACATGGAGGACGTGCTGCTCTTCGCTGCCGGCCTGCTGGCCGACAACGAGGCGGTGGCCGCCCAGGTGCGACGGCAGTACAAGTGGTTCGTCGTCGACGAGTTCCAGGACGTCTCGCCGCTCCAGCACGCGCTGCTCGACCTGTGGCTCGGCGGGCGCGACGAGCTGTGCGTGGTGGGCGACCCGGCCCAGACGATCTACTCCTTCGCCGGTGCCGACGCCCGCTACCTGCGCGAGTTCACGAAAGCCTTCCCCTCGGCCACGAGCGTCGAGCTCGTCCGCAACTACCGCTCCACCCCCGAGGTCGTCGCGGCCGCCAACCAGCTCCTCGCCGGCACGCCCAGCAAGGGGGTGGACCTGGTCGCCCAGCGCCCGTCGGGGGCGAAGATCGGCTTCCGGGAGGCCACGGACGAGGTGGCCGAGGCCGACGCCGTCGCCGACCGGCTGGCCGCCCTGCGCGCGCAGGGCACCCCGGCCAGCCGCATGGCGGTGCTGCTGCGGATCAACGCGCAGTCCGAGCGATTCGAGGAGGCCCTGGCCGCCCGCGGCATCCCCTACGTCGTACGCGGTGCCGCGCGCTTCTTCGACCGGCCCGAGGTGCGGCAGGCCATCACCCTCGTCCGGGGCACCGCGCGCGGGGGCGGGGCCGAGGGGTCGGTGCCCGACTCCGTCCTGGCCGTGCTGTCCCAGATGGGCCACTCCACGCAGCCGCCGGAGGGCAGGGGAGAGGTCCGCAACCGATGGGAGTCCCTGCAGGCGCTCGTCGACCTGGCCGCCGACTTCGGCCGCGAGCGTCCCGAGGCCTCCCTCGGTGACTTCGTCGACGACCTCGACCGCCGCGCCGGCGAGCAGCACGCCCCGGTCGCCGACGCGGTCACCCTCGCCACCATCCACTCGGCCAAGGGCCTGGAGTGGGACGCCGTCTTCGTGGCCGGCATGCACGAGAAGATGATGCCGATCTCCCAGGCGCAGACCCCGGCCGAGATCGAGGAGGAGCGACGCCTGCTCTACGTCGCCATGACCCGCGCCCGCGACGAGCTCACCGTGTCCTGGGCGACCGCGCGCGAGCCCGGCGGCCGGGCCAACCGCGGCAGCTCGCCGTTCCTCGCGCCCCTGCTCGACGGGGTGCCCGGCATGGCGGGGCAGCGGCGCGAGCGCTCGAAGCGCAACCGCGCCGCGCTGCACTGCCGTGAGTGCGGGCGCGCGCTGTCCAACGCCCGGGAGAAGAAGACCGGCCGGTGCGCCGACTGCCCGGCGTCCTACGACGAGGCGCTCTTCGAGCGGTTGCGCGAGTGGCGCCTGGCCCGCGCCTCGCAGGACAGCGTGCCCGCGTTCGTGATCTTCACCGACGCCACCCTCCAGCTGATCGCCGAGCATGCCCCGGCCGACCAGAAGGGCCTGCGCGCGATCAGCGGTGTCGGCCCGAGCAAGCTGATCAAGTACGGCGACGAGGTGCTGGCGCTGGTGGCCCAGACCGCCTGAGACCCCGGCCCGACGCGCTATTCGAGCGCCCTCAGGCGTCCCCGGGACACATTCGAAGAAAATTCTCGGTAATACCCATAAAATCGTTTGCCCCTGACGGGAGTCAGGGTTTAGCGTTCCTCTCACGACGACCCGCGCATGGGATCCCTGACAAGGATCTGCGCCCGATGCCCCGAAGGAGGTGGCCCCCATGGAGAACTACACGAAGACGATGACGGCTTGGACGCCGTCCTTCGGCATGTCCATCCTCGGCCGCCCCTGCGCGCACACGCGTGCCTTCGGCGCTGCAGTGGTGGCTGTCCAGGGCGACGCCGCCATCGTTCGCATCAAGGGCGATTTCCCGGGTTCACCTGCCTGGAGTCCGTCGACGTAGGTCTCACACCTCGCATCGGCAGCCTCCAGGCCGCGGAACCCACACCGGGATCCGCGGCCTTTCTGTTTGTCCCATCGATCCAACCCACCCGCGATCAGGTCAACGAGGAGGAGGTGAACACATGACCATCAGCGTTCTCGACCGCAACCGAGCTGCCGATGCAGTCCAGCTGGAACCCCAGGCCCCGCTGGGTGCCCTGCACGACGCAGCTGCCGGAGTGGATGAGGAGTTGCTGCCCTGCCGCGTCAACGACGCAGAGCTGTGGTTTGCCGAGTCCCCCGCGGACGTGGAGCACGCCAAGGCCCTCTGCACCGACTGCCCCGTGCAGGCGCTGTGCCTCGACGGAGCCCTCGAGCGGCGTGAGCCGTGGGGCGTCTGGGGAGGCGAGCTCTTCCTCCAGGGCGTGGTGATCCCGCGCAAGCGGCCGCGAGGCCGGCCCCGCAAGTCCGACCAGACCGTCCAGGTCGCCTAGTCGGACAGCCAGCAGGACGGGGCCGCCGCGCAGGCGCCACCGCGACCAACTCCTCCCAGGAAATACAGGAACACACCTCAATGAAGACCTACCGAAACGGAAGCACCGACATGAATCTCATGCATGAAGAACTCGCACGCGCGCAAATGTCCGCGCGCCTGGGAGAGGCGCACGAAATGCGACGCGGCCACCACCTCGCGATGGCCCGTCGGATGAGCCGCAAGGCCGAGCAGGCCGCGCAGCAGGCGCGTCTCGCCCTCGCTCGCGCGATCTGAGAAGGGTCCCGACCTCGGGATTGCTCTCGCCCTGATCGCGGGTGAGCACACCACGAGCCGGTACGTCGTCACGGTGACGACGTACCGGCTCGCTGGATTTCCCGGCTGTCGACGCCTCCGCCCGGGGGTAGCCTCGAGGGGTGAGCGAGATCGTCACGTGCGCCTTCTGCGGCACCCAGGCGCCGGAGTCCGAGACCCTGACCTGGACCACGGCCGTCGAGAACGGCCGGCGCCGGGCGTACTGCGACACCTGCTCGCGCACGCACCTGCGCGCGATGGAGAGCAAGCTCGACAGCGAGTGGTGGTGACCGGAGCGGCACCTCAGGCGGTGTCGAACCAGCCGCAACCGCAGTAGGGGTGTCGCTGCCATCGGCGCTCGCGCGGCAGCGGCTCGTGGTCGAAGCGCCAGGAGCTGAGCCACGTGTGCGGCGTGTCGCCGCGGAGCCAGGCCCCGAGGTCGCGTGCCGCCGCGCCCGCCGCCAGCGCGAGCAGCGGGCCCGGGAGGGGTGTCGCTCGCAGCGTGCGTCCGTCGTCGAGGACGGCGGCCTCCACGCACCGCGCGCACGGGCCCAGGCCCGGTGCCGCCCACGGTCCGACCTCGATGGCCCACGGCCAGGCCGCGACGAGCAGGTGGGGGAGTGAGGCCACGCTCCAGGCGTCGAGGGTGGTCGAGACCTGACGTCCGGGCGCGATGCCGATGCCCACCGGGGCTGCGCCGTCGACCGCGATGCCGGCCACGGCGAGGGCGGCGACGACCTGCTCGAGCCACGCGGCGGGGCAGTCGAGCTGGGCGCGGAGCGGGACGTCGTACGAGCGCGCGGTCACCACGGTGACGCTGCCACGACCGACGAGGCGGCGGCCGGTCCTCCACAGGGGAAATGCAACAGCGGCGCCACCCCGAGGTGGCGCCGCTGCGATCAGCTCAGGGTGAGGATCACGCCTTGCCGAGGATGCGGTTCAGGTTGGTACCGCAGACCGGGCACACGCCCTTGGCCATCTTGGTGCCCTTGTCGTTGACCTTGATCTCGCCCTCCGCCTCGCGCTTCTCCTTGCACTTGACGCAGTAGAACTCACCGCTCCAGGTCTCCGCCATGACGGCCTCCTTGCTTGTTTCTTCTTGGTCGTCGCGACGGGGTTGTCGTAGGGGAAGCCCGCCGGGGAGCAGTGGCGGTTGCCAGCGCTCCGTCGTCGACCCTACGCCACGCGTGGCCCACGCTCACGCACCACACGCGCTGAGCGTGAATCCGGGTGATTCCACGCTCAGCCCGATCAGTACCCTCGGGCCATGCCTGAGACCTCTCCAGACCTCGTCCACCTGCGCCTCGAGCGCCCCTCCGAGGGGGTCGCGCTGCTGACCCTCGACAACCCCGGCATGCGCAACGCGATGAGCGACGAGATGACCGCGTCGTGGGTGGCGGCGATCGACGAGCTGGCTGCCGACCCGTCGCTGCGGGCGGTGGTGGTCACCGGCGAGGGCAGTGCCTTCTGCTCGGGCGGCAACACGTCGTGGATCGCGAGCGAGCCGGACGCCAGCGTCGACCACCTGCGCTCGCGGATGCTGCCGTTCTACCGGGCCTGGCTCTCGATCCGGCGCCTCGAGGTGCCGACGATCGCCGCGGTCAACGGGCACGCCATCGGTGCCGGCCTGTGCCTCGCGCTCGCGTGCGACATCCGCTACGCCGCGGACGGGGCCAAGCTGGGTCTGCCCTTCAACAAGCTCGGCATGCACGCCGGGATGGCCGGCACTTGGCTGCTGCCTGACGTCGTGGGTCCGGCGCACGCCCGGGACCTGCTGCTCACCGGCCGGGTGGTGGAGGCCGACGAGGCGCTGCGGCTGGGCCTGGTCTCCCGGGTGATCGAGCCGGCGGCGTTCCTCGACGAGGTGCTGGCCACGGCGGCCGGCATCGCCGCGACGGCCCCGATCGCGGCGAGGCTGACGAAGATCGCGCTGGCCGACGGCGGCCACGCCGACTTCGAGTCGGCGCTGCAGTGGGAGGCGCTCGCGCAGCCGGTGACGCTGGCCACCGCCGACCTGCAGGAGGGCATCGCTGCCGCCAGGGAGAAGCGGACGCCGGAGTTCCGCGGGCACTGACCGCGCAGTCGACCGGAGATGAGAAGGGGCCCCGCAGCCTTCGACGCCTGCCTTCCCCTGCTGACGTCGAGGAGCCGTGGGGCCCTTCTGCGCGCAACGCTAGGAGCGCGGCTGCCGCGCGGTCAACGGGGTGCTGCCCACGCCTGTGGACAGGCCTGTGGATGAGGTGGGGAGAGCCGAGGAACCGCCGTGGAGGACGGGCGCCTCGGTGGGGAGCGGGCTGGGGACGACACGCCCGGCGACGCGCCGTACTGTGCGGGTGACCAGCGGTTCGTGCGCGACCGGGGCTGTGGAGGAGAAGAAGTTGGACGACATGTCCTCGTCGGAGGGGGCCCGCGGGCCGGTGTCCACGCTGCGCCGCATCGCCTTCCTGATGGAGCGCCAGCGCGAGGAGAGCCGCCGCATCGAGGCCTTCCGCAACGCCGCGCGCACGATCCTCCCGCTCGGTGAGGAGGAGGTACGCCGCCGCGCGGAGGCGGGCACGCTCACCGAGCTCAGCGGGATCGGGCCGAGCACCGCCGCCGTCATCACCGACGCCTGCCGCGGCGTCGTACCGGACCGCCTGGTCGCGCTGGAGAGGACCGCCGGGCCGCTGGCGACGGGCGGGGAGGACCTTCGCGCGCGGCTCCGTGGTGACCTGCACTCGCACTCCGACTGGTCCGACGGCGGCTCCCCGCTGGAGGAGATGGCGATGACGGCCATGGAGCTCGGCCACGACTACCTGGTGCTGACCGACCACAGCCCGCGCTTGCGGGTGGCCAACGGCCTCAGCGCGGAGCGGCTCACCCGCCAGCTGGGGGTCGTCGACGCCGTCAACGAGCACCTCGACGGCGCGTTCACGCTGCTCAAGGGCATCGAGGTCGACATCCTCGACGACGGCTCGCTCGACCAGACCCCGGAGATGCTCGGGCGCCTCGACGTGCGCGTCGCGTCGGTGCACTCGAAGCTCAAGATGGAGTCCGCGTCGATGACGCGCCGCATGGTCGGTGCCGTGCGCAACCCGCACACCAACGTGCTCGGGCACTGCACCGGCCGCCTCGTCACCGGCAACCGCGGCATGCGCCCGCAGAGCCAGTTCGACGCGAAGGCCGTCTTCGCCGCCTGCGCCGAGGAGGGCGTCGCGGTCGAGATCAACTCCCGCCCCGAGCGCCGCGACCCCCCGACGCAGCTCCTGGAGCTCGCCCGCGACCTCGGCTGCCTGTTCTCGATCGACTCCGACGCCCACGCGCCGGGCCAGCTCGACATGCTCGACTTCGGTGCCGCCCGGGCGACCGAGGCCGGCATCGACCCGGACCGGATCGTCAACACGTGGGAGCGCGACCGGCTGCTCGAATGGGCCGCTGCGCGCCTGTGACCAGCGCGTTCACTGGGTGGCTGTGGGTGGTGGCGGCTAGGTTCGGCGCATGAGCTCGCCGACCGGCACCCCCGACGTGGAGGTGCGTCGCTCGCGGCGCCGCAGGCGCACGGTCTCGGCCTACCGCGACGGCGACCGGATCGTGGTGCTCATCCCGGCCACGATGTCCAAGCGCGACGAGGCGACGTGGGTGGCCGACATGGTCGCGCGCATCGAGCGCCAGGAGCGGCGCAAGTTCCGCTCCGACGACGACCTGGTGGCCCGCGCCACCAAGCTCAACGACCTCTACCTCGGCGGTCTCGCGCTCCCGGCCTCGGTGCGCTGGGTGACCAACCAGAGCGCTCGCTGGGGGTCGTGCACCCCGGGCGACCGCACGATCCGGCTCAGCGACCGGCTGCAGCAGATGCCGGGCTGGGTCGTCGACTACGTCCTCGTGCACGAGCTGGCCCACCTGCTGGAGTCCGGCCACACGCCCGAGTTCTGGGCCTGGGTCGACCGCTACCCGCGGGCCGAGAAGGCCAAGGGATACCTCGAGGGCTACTCCACCGCCGCCCGCCTCGAGCCGCCGCCCGGCGGCGAGGACCACGTCGACTGACGGCCTTCAGGCGCGGGCGCGCACCCGTGCCACGGCGGCGTCGATGAGGGCGTACATGTCGTCGAACGTCGCCGGCAGCGCGTCCACCGGCCACCACCGGACGTCGATCGACTCGTCGCTGGCCCCATGGGTGGCGTCCGGATCGGCGACGGCCAGGAACCGTACGTCGAGGTGCTGCACGGTGCCGAGGTCGGAGCAGAACTCCACCGCGTGCGCGTCCAGGCACAGCGGGTCGTGGTCGAGCTCGAACTCGGTCAGGCCGGACTCCTCCAGCAGCTCGCGGCGCGCGCCCGCCGAGAGCGAGTGGTCCTCGGGCTCGAGGTGGCCGCCGAACGCCAGCCAGGCGTCGGCCTTCCGGTGGTGGTTGAGCAGCACCCGGTCGCCGTCGGGGGAGACCACGATGGCCCCGGCTGTGAGGTGCTCGGGGAAGCACGACTTGGCCAGTCCGTCCTCGTGTGCCTCGAGGTGGGCCAGGAAGCGGGTGCGGTGCTCGGCCTGGGCGGGCGACGGCGCGGGCCAGATCGTCAGGGTCGCGACCGCGCTGGCGTGCAGGCCCGCCTGTCCTGAGGAGGGCGCCCGGCGCCCGTCACGGAGGGTCACTCGGCGGGTCGCTCGTCGGACCCGCCGTCGAGCAGGTCGCGCAGCCCGGCGTCGAACTCGTCGTCCGAGAGGTGCTCCGGTGCGACCGAGTCCTCACGGAAGCCCAGCGGGTCGTCGAGGTCCGCCGCGGTGGGGAGCAGGCGGGGCGACATCCACACGCCGTCGCGGGCCTCGGTGCCCTGGCGCGCGCGCAGCGACCCCCACAGCGTGGAGGCGTCGCGCAGGCGGCGGGGCCGCAGCTCGAGGCCGACGAGGGTGGCGAAGGTCTGCTCGGCCGGGCCGCCGGCGGCACGGCGACGGCGTACGGTCTCCTGCAGCTTGGCGGCAGCCGGCATCCGGTCGGCGGTGGCCTGGCCGACGACCTCGTCGACCCAGCCCTCCACGAGCGCGAGGGTGACCTCGAGCTTCTCCAGGGCGGCCTTCTGCGCGGCGGACGGCTCGGGGTCGAACAGCCCGCCGGCCATCGCGTCCTGCATGGCGGCCGGGTTGGTGAGGTCGATGTCGCGCATCTTCGCCTCCATGCCGGAGGTGTCGAAGTCCATGCCCGCGCCGTACTCGGCGACCGCGCTGATCAGGTGGTCGCGCAGCCACGGCACCCCGGCGAACAGCCGCTGGTGGGCGGCCTCGCGCAGGGCGAGGTAGAGCAGCACGTCGTCGGCGGTGACGTCGGGCAGCTCGGCGGCGAAGGCCTCGACGTTGGTCGGCAGCAGTGCCGCCTTGCCGATCGGTCCGAGCGGGAGGCCGATGTCGGAGGCGCTCAGCACGTCACCGGCGAGGGCGCCCAGGCCGCCGCCGACCTGGCTGGCGACCATCGCGCCGCTGGCCTTGCCGAGCATCGCGAGGAGCGGGCCGGCGAGCTGGCGCATCTCCTCGGGCATCGCCTGGCCCAGGGCCGCGGTGGCCGAGCCGGCGATGGGCTCGACGAGCACCTTCCAGACGTCGATGGTCTCCACGATCCACTCCGCGCGCGACCAGGCAGCGGTGGTGGTCACTCCCGAGGGGAACTCGGTGGTCGTGTCGAGCCAGTGGTCGGCGAGGCGTACGGCGTCGGCGACGGCGGCCGACTGGGCCGGCGTGACGGTGGGGTCCGGCTCCTGCGCGGCGGCGCGGCGCGCCAGGTCGGTCACGGTGTCCCAGTTGACCGGGCCGTCGTGCGGCGCGAACAGCGACTGCATCTGCGACATCAGCGCGTTGAGGTCGGGCATCCCGCCACCCGCGCCGAACCCGCCCATCTGGGAGAAGATCTGCTCGAAGGGCGTGCCCTTGAAGGGGTTGTTGTCGTCGGGGCCCTGACCGGACGATCCGGGGCCGCCGGGGGTGTCACTCATGGCAGCAACGGTACTCACCGCGCCCAGCGGTGGCACGCCCCCGCCGCTCTGGACCACGCCTACACTCGGGCTCGTGAGTGACCCTGTGCGCCTCGTCGACATCCGCGACACGCCCCTCGACGTGACCGAGGTGCTCGACGCGCTCGGCGACGACGGTGCCGGCGGGCTGACCCTGTTCGTCGGCCAGGTGCGCGACCACGACGGCGGCAAGGGCGTGGCCGCCCTGGACTACTCCGCGCACCCGACCGCGCTGGCCCGGCTGGAGGACGTCTGCCGCCGCGTCGCCGCGGAGCACGACGTACGCGGTGTGGCCGCGGTGCACCGCGTCGGCCCGCTGCAGATCGGCGACCTGGCTGTCGTCGTCGCGACCACTGCCGCCCATCGCGGTGACGCCTTCGCCGCCTCGCGTGCCCTCATCGACACGCTCAAGGCCGAGGTGCCGATCTGGAAGCACCAGGTCTTCGACGACCAGACCGAGGAGTGGGTCGGCACGCCGTAGGGCCTGCGCCCCGCGGGCCTCGCGCGCGCCTAGGCTCGCACCGTGGAGATCCTGCTGTGGCTCGTGCCGGCCGTCGTCGTGACGGTCGTGGCGATGGTCTGGGTGTCGTGGATCAGCCGCGACGGACGCGGCGAGGTCGACCGCGACGTGGCCGTCGAGAGGCTCGGCAGGGCGCTCGCCAAGGACCTCCCCGCCGGCACGCGTCGTACGGCCGCTCCGGCCCGCGACCGCAGCACCGGCATCGCGGTGCGGCCCAGCCACGGGTCGGGGCCGTCGGGCGGCGGCACCCGTCGCGCCTCCTAGCTGTCGCGCAGTTGCGCGGGTTTGAGAGAGTTGCGCCCATGAGTCAGCGGACCAGGGCGGGGTTGCTCGCGCTGTGCCTGCTGGCCGTGCTGTGGGGGACTGCCGCGTTCGTGCCACTGCCCTACGTCACCTACTACCCCGGACCCACCGTCGACATCCTCGCGAAGAGCAACGGTGACGAGACCGTGCAGGTCACCGGCCACGAGGCCTACTACGACGACGGCGAGCTCCGGATGACGACCGTCTACGTCAGCCAGCCCGAGGAGGACGTCACCCTGCCGGAGCTGCTGCGGGCCTACTTCGACCCCGACGCCGCGGTGTGGCCGCGGTCCTCGGTCTACGCCCCCGACGAGACCGACGAGTCCAGCGACCGCGAGTCGTCGGTGGCCATGGTCTCCTCCCAGGACACCGCCGTGGCGGCCGCCCTCACCGAGCTCGGCGAGAAGATCGACCCGATCGTCGAGGTGCTCGACGTGACGCCCGGGCTGCCCGCGGAGGGCAAGCTCGAGGTGCGCGACGTCCTGCTGCGGGTCGGCGACACCGACATCACCGAGGCACAGGACGTCGTCGACGCGGTCGACCAGGCTGCCGCGGGCCAGCCGATCCCGTTCGTCGTACGACGTGCTGGGAAGCGGGTGAGCGTCGAGATCACCCCCCGGCAGGTCGGCGACGACCTCCGTGTCGGCATCACCCCCGGGGTGGGCTTCGACTTCCCCTACGACGTGGACGTGAACATCTCCGACAACATCGGCGGTCCGAGCGCCGGGCTGATGATGTCGCTGGCGATCTTCGACACCCTCACCCCCGGCTCGATGACCGACGGCGCCGACATCGCCGGCACCGGCACCATCACCCCGGCCGGAGCGGTGGGCCCCATCGGCGGCATCCAGCAGAAGATCGCCGCCGCCCGCGACGCCGGTGCCGAGCTCTTCCTCGTGCCGGCCGACAACTGCGACGGCATCGGGGGAGTGGCGACCGGCGACATGCGCCTGGCCAAGGCCACCACGATGCACGGCGCGGTGGAGACCCTCGCCGACTGGGTCGCCGACCACGACGCCCGACTCCCGAGCTGCGAGGACACTGCCTCATGACCACCCCGCCGACCACTCCGCCCACCGACGGCGACCCGGCCGAGAGCGCCGACCTCCCCGAGGACCCGGCCCTGGCCGCGGCCGTGCTGGAGATCGAGGCGCACGTCGCGCGCGACGGCTGGGACCAACCGGCCCGGCTCTACGCCCTCGTCGACACCGCGGCGCTCGTCGCCCAGGAGCCTGCCCTGGCGGCCGCCATGGAGATCGACGGCCCCGGCGAGGACGGGTCGTTCACCCCGATCGAGCAGGACGGGCTCCCGCCGGGCCAGACCCTCGAGGACGCCCTGCCGACGATCGCGTGGCCGCCCAGCGTGTCCGGGTGCGCGGCCGTCATCGAGCGCCTCGTGCTGCCCCCGGGCGTCGACGACGAGATCCCCGACGACCCGACGGCCGCCGAGCTGTTCGCCCGCGAGCACCCGGACCGCCAGGAGGTCCGGATGGTGGCCGGCGTGACCCGTGCCGGGGCGTCGTACTGCGCGCTCCGGCTGCGCGCCCACGACGACGAGCAGTCGGTCGTCAACGGCACCGGGCTCGTGCCCGGGCTCCTCGACCTCCTCCACGCCACGCTGCACGACCACCAAGACCTTGAGCAGGGGCCCGCATGAGCACTCCCTTCGACCGATCCAGCGGACCCCACGGGCCCGACGGACCCCGTGGCCCTGGCGGACCGGGCGGCCCCCAGGGCGCCCGCCCGGCGTCGGCCTCGCGCCGGCCCGGCACGCTGGTCATCACCGTCATCGTGCTGATCGTGGCGTTCATGCTGCTCAGCGGCTTCGCGTCGTTCTGGACCGAGCGCCTGTGGTTCACGTCCGTCGGCTACAGCGGCGTGTTCACCACGTTGCTGCTCACCCGCGTGGGACTGTTCCTCGTCTTCGCCGGCCTGATGGCCGCCACCGTGGCGCTGACGATGGCCATGGCGTACCGGTTCCGCCCCGTGCTCTGGCCCGGCATGCCGGGGATGCCGGACGACGGGATGGATCGCTACCGCGAGCTGCTCGGCCCGCGGATGGGCTGGGTCATCGGCGTGGCCGCGGCGATCATGGGCCTCTTCGCGGGGGCCTCGGCCACCGGGCAGTGGCGCAACTACTCGATGTGGCGACACAGCCAGGCCTTCGGCACGACCGACCCCTACTTCGGCAAGGACGTCGGGTTCTACGTCTTCGACCTGCCCTTCTGGCACTACGTCGTCGACTACGTGATGGCGCTCGCCGTCGTCGGGCTGATGGCGACGATGCTCATCAACTACCTCTTCGGCGGCATCCGCATCTCCGCCCGCCCGGGTGAGCGGCTCACCAGCGCCGCGCAGATCCAGGTCTCGGCGCTGCTCGCGCTGTTCGTGCTGGCCAAGGCGGTCGACTACTGGCTCGACCGCTTCGACCTGGTCACCGACTCCGGCTCGATCTTCACCGGCATGGGCTACACCGACGACAAGGCCGTGCTGCCCGCCAAGGAGATCCTGGCCGGCATCGCAGTGGTGTGCGCCGTGCTCTTCCTCGCCAACGTCTGGCGCCGCACCTGGCTGCTGCCGTCGGTCGGCGTCGCGCTCTTCGCGCTGTCCGCGATCATCCTCGGCCTGATCGTGCCGTCGGTGGTCCAGGCGATCCAGGTGAACCCCAACGTGCCGGACCGCGAGGGTCCCTACATCAAGGAGAACATCGACGCCACGCGCAAGGCCTACGCGCTCGACCAGGTCGAGGTCGGCGCGGTGGGCGGCAGCCCGGTCCCGGCCGACGGCCGGCTCGACGCCCTCGACGGCCTCACCTCCACCGTCCCGCTCGTCGACCCGAAGGTCGTGAGCGAGGTCTTCGAGCAGCAGCAGCAGGTGCGCGCCTACTACTCGGTGAGCAACGTGCTCGACGTCGACCGCTACGAGATCGCCGGCAACGACCGCGCGCTCGTCCTCGGCGTGCGCGAGCTCGACCAGGACGGCATCGCCGAGAGCGACCGCAACTGGTCGAACCTGCACACCGTCTACACCCACGGCAACGGCGTCATCGCGGCCTACGCCAACCAGCGCCCCGAGGACGACTCCAGCCAGTCGCTCAACATGCAGTGGGCCGAGGGCCAGGAGGAGAGCGAGGACGCGCTGAGCAGCATGTCCCCGGACGGCTTCGAGCCCCGCGTCTACTTCGGCGAGACGAGCCCGTCCTACAGCATCGTCGGCAAGAACGACGGTGGCCCGGACGTCGAGCTCGACCTGCCGCGCGGCGTGCGCAGCGAGTCCAACACCGAGACGACGTACGACGGCCTGGGCGGGGTGCCGGTCGGCAACCTGTTCCACAAGCTGCTCTACGCGGTGAAGTTCAGCGAGCTCAACTTCCTGCTCTCCAGCCGGGTGACCGACAACTCCAAGGTGCTCTACGACCGCAACCCGCGCACGATGGTCGAGAAGGTGGCGCCGTGGCTGACGGTCGACTCCGATCCCTACCCGGTCGTGATCGAGGGCAAGATCAAGTGGGTGCTGGACGGCTACACCGTCACCGACAAGTACCCGCTCTCGCAGCGTGAGTCGCTCGAGACGATGACCGACGACTCGCAGCAGCAGAACAACGGCTTCCAGACGCTGCCGACCGACGAGATCAACTACATGCGCAACTCGGTCAAGGCCACCGTCGACGCCTACGACGGCACCGTCACCCTCTACAAGTGGGAGGACGACCCGATCCTCGAGGCGTGGGACGACGTCTTCCCGGGGCTGATCAAGGCCCGCGACGAGATCCCCGACGAGCTCGAGTCGCACCTGCGCTACCCCGAGGACCTGTTCAAGGCCCAGCGCTACCAGTTCCAGCGCTACCACGAGACCTCGGCCGCCGACTGGTTCGAGGGCTCGACGCGGTGGGAGGTGCCCAAGGACCCGCAGGCCGCGAGCCGGCTCCAGCCGCCCTACCGCCTCTTCACCGGCGAGGAGGGCTCGGAGACGTGGTCCCTGACCTCCGTCTACGTGCCGCGCGAGAAGGACAACCTGGCCGCCTTCATGAGCGTCAACAGCGACGCGACGAGCGACGACTACGGGAAGATCTCCGTGCTCGAGCTGCCCGACACGAGGACCGACGGTCCCCGCCTGATCGCCGCCGCGCTGAGCACGGACGAGACGGTGCGCCAGGAGCTGCTGAGCTTCACGCAGGGTGACGCCAAGTCGGTCTTCGGCAACCTCCTCACGCTGCCGATCGGCGACACGTTCATGTACGTCCAGCCGCTCTACTCGCGGCGCGACGACGAGTCGGCGTACCCGATCCTGCGCTTCGTCCTGGTCTCCTACCAAGGTCGCGTCGGCATCGGCGAGACGCTCCGCGAGGCCATCGAGGACTCGCTGAGCGGAGTCTCGACCACGCCGGAGACGCCGACCACCCCGACCCCGAGCCCGACCGAGTCGCCGAGCGCCTCGCCGTCGGAGTCGCCGTCGCCCTCTCCGACCAGCCCGGCGCCGGAAGGCACCCAGGCCCAGATCCGCGACCTGCTCCGCCGGGCCGAGGCGAAGTTCACCGAGGCCGACGAGGCGCAGAAGGCCGGCAACACCGTGAAGTGGGCCCGCCTGATGGAGGAGGGGCGCTCGCTCATCGAGCAGGCCGTACGCCTCGCCGGCTGAGGTCGACCACCCCCGATTTGGGTGCTGCAGGGCGGGCCTGTAATGTTCTGTTCACCGACGCGGGGTGGAGCAGCTCGGTAGCTCGCTGGGCTCATAACCCAGAGGTCGCAGGTTCAAATCCTGCCCCCGCTACAAATCCGGAAGGCCCTCACAGTCTGACTGTGGGGGCCTTCTGCATGCGCGCGTCCTGCGCTGCGCGGGGCGTGGCCGGTCCACTGAGGCGACAGGAGTCGAGCGCTCGGTGGAAGGGCGGCGGGACCTTTGGGTCCGGGTCCTGTACCGAATTGCCCTGTGGCCAGCGCCCCTGTCGAGTCGACGATGAACGAGGGACCCGACTGAAAGGACACCGCCATGTGGTGGAACCACGACCCAGGGTGGGGCGGTTGGCTGATGATGACCATCGGCATGGGCAGCTTCTGGATCCTCCTGGCCGTTCTCGTCTACGCGCTGTTGAGCAACGGCCGCCCCGAAAGCACCCGGAGCCCGGGGGCACGCGAGATCTTGCAGGAGCGCTTCGCTCGTGGCGAGATCGATGCGGAGGAGTACCAGACGCGCCTGGACATCCTCACGCGGACAAGTCGATGACCGGTGGACACGGCAAGGTCGAGCATGCGGAGACCTCGGTACTCCCGCGGAGCACGTCGCCGAGCCCGACCCACACCCACGACCACTGAACGGCGACCTCAGACATGCCATGCAGCTGCACGGAGGTCCACCACCCTCGCCGGATCGTCCTGACCGGCGGACCCGGTGCGGGGAAGACCGCCGTGCTGGAGATGGTGCGCACGTCCCTGTGCCAGCACGTGCACGTCCTCCCCGAAGCTGCGAGCATCGTCTTCGGCGGAGGCTTCCCACGCCACGGCGACCCCACCTGCCGCCGGGCAGCGCAACGGGCCATCGTCCACCTCCAGCGCGAGCTCGAGGTAGTCGGCGGGGAACACAACGCCGCGATCGTCCTGTGCGACCGGGGCACCATCGACGGGCTGGCCTACTGGCCGGATCCGGTCGAGGACTTCTGGGAGTCCGCCGGGACCACGCTCGAGGCCGAGCTGGCACGCTACGACTGCGTGATCCACCTCAGGACCCCGGCCCTGGGCCGCGGCTACAACCACGTGAACCCCGTGCGGACCGAGTCAGCGCACGACGCGGCCGAGATCGACGAACGCATCCTGCAGGCGTGGAGCGGACACCCGCGGCGCTTGGTCGTCGAGGCGACCGGCGCGTTCCTGGACAAGGCAGCCCAGGCTCTGAGGCTTCTGCGAGCAGAGCTCCCAGCCTGCTGTGCGGGCCACGTCACAGACCCGTGGGACCACCCCGTCAGTCGGGGCTCTCGGTCCGCTCCTGCTCGGCCGCCCGGGCTTCCTCGCTGAGCTCGTGGTACTGCTCGGCACTCAGGTAGCGCTTCATGGCCGCCTCGATCGCGGTCGTCGACGACGTGCGCGGCGACGAGACATCACGGTCCCGCGCCTCGCGGGCCGCCCTCATCGCCTCAGCCTTCGACATGTCGCTCATGACGTCACCTCCTCGTCCCACTGCCCAGCCAACGCCTCGCGACCGCGGGTGGGCAGGGGCGATCGGCCCTCGGAGGGGAGTAGTTGGTCATGCGGGGTGGAATGGAATCCCGACCCGCTTCCCGACACGAAGGAGCTGTCATGAGGCTCGGCGTGCACCTGGTGAACTTCACCCTCCCCGGCGGCCCGGAGGCGATCGGCCCCACGCTGGCGGCCACGGGGCGGGCGGCCGAGGAGGCCGGGGTGGACAACCTCTCCTTCATGGACCACTACTTCCAGCTCGAGTTCCTGTCCGGCGTGGACGATCCGATGCTGGAGGGCTACACCGCGCTCGGCTTCCTGGCGGCCCACACCACGTCGGTGGAGCTCCAGCTGCTGATGACGGGGGTGACGTACCGCCACCCGGGTCTGCTCGCCAAGATCGTGTCGACCCTCGACGTGCTCTCCGGCGGTCGGGCCGCGCTCGGCATCGGAGCTGCCTGGTACGAGCGGGAGCACCGTGCCCTGGGCGTGCCGTTCCCACCGCTCGCCGAGCGCTTCGAGCGGCTCGAGGAGACCCTCCAGGTCGTGCGCCAGATGTGGTCCACCGACGACGGGCCCTTCGACGGCAAGCACTACCAGCTCGCCGAGACGCTCAACTCGCCGCAGCCCCTTCGGCAGCCGCGGCCGCCGATCATGGTCGGCGGGGGTGGTGAGAAGAAGACACTCCGCCTGGTGGCGAAGTACGCCGATGCCTGCAACGTGTTCGCCGCGTCCGGGGCCGGGCCCGACGAGGTCGCCCACAAGCTCGCCGTGCTGCGCGACTGGTGCGAGCGGGAGGGCAGGCCGTACGACGAGATCCGGAAGACGGTGCTCTACAACGGGCTGGTCGGGCAGGACGCCGCCGGCGCGGCCACCTTCGTCGAGGAGATGCGGGCCCTCGCGGACGTCGGCGTGGACGAGGTGCACGTGATGCCGCTGCGCGGTGACTCGGTCGCCTTCGTCAGGTCGCTCGGCGACCATGTCGTACCCGCTCTCTCCCCGCTCTGATCTCCACCGCCACGCGGTGACTGGGTAACATCGCCCCACACGATGGCGGTGGGGCTCGCCGACAACCGTGGCACCGGGCCACCAACAGTCCCTACCTGGCGAGGTAGGAGTTTCGTGTGCCCGAGGACAAGGCGATCGCGGAGGGCAGGGAGGACCTGCTTCCCGTCGACCCCGACGTGCCCGAGCCCGGACGGCGTGGGGCCGGCCGCCCGCCCGGCCTGATCCGGTCGCGCTGGGACGTCCTGCTCGTGATCGGCGCCGGAGGTGCTCTGGGAAGCCTCGCCCGGTGGGGCGTGAGCCAGCTGCTCCCGTGGTCCGGCGACACGTTCCCGTGGGCGACGTTCGTGGAGAACATCTCCGGCGGGCTCGCCCTCGGGATGCTGATGGTGCTCCTGCTCGACGTGTGGCCACCTCATCGCTACGTCCGCCCGTTCCTGGGCGTCGGACTGCTGGGCGGCTACACCACCTTCTCGACGTACATGCTCGAGGCGCGCGACCTCCTCGCCGGAGGGCGGGAGCTCACTGCCTTCACCTACCTGGCCGGCTCGCTGGTCGCCGGCCTGGTCGCGGTGTGGCTCGGGATCCTCGCCGCGCGCACCGTCGTGCGCGTGGCGCGGCGTCGACGACGGCGCCGCGACGCACCAGGCCCCCCGAACCCAGGCGCAGAGCGAAGGAGCACACCATGACGTTGCGAGGCCCGGCCACCAGGCTGACCATCATGGTCGGGGAGTCCGACCAGACCCATCGCCGTCCCGTCTACACCGACATCGTCCACCGCGCGCACCGGGCCGGCCTCGCCGGGGCCAGCGTCTTCCGGGGCATCGAGGGATTCGGCGCGTCCCACCACATCCACACGACCCGTCTCCTGTCGCTGAGCGAGGACCTCCCGGTGGCGGTCGTCATCGTCGACACCGACGAGAGGATCCGCGCCTTCCTCCCCGAGCTGGAGGAGCTGGACATCGAGGGACTCGTGCTCCTGGAGCCGGTCGAGGTCATCCGGTACGCCGGGCGCGACGGCTCCGGCCGCCAGGGGAGTGACCGGTGACCGTGGCGATGGTGCTGCTGGGCGGGGCGATCGGAGCGCCGATGCGCTACCTGACCGACCTCCTGGTCCAGTCACGCCACGACAGTGTCTTCCCGTGGGGCACGTTCACCGTCAACGTCCTCGGCTCCCTCGTCCTGGGAATCACTGCCGCCGTGGCGGTCGACCTCGCTCCGCCGGCCTGGGTGCTCGCCCTGGTGGGGACCGGGCTCTGCGGGGCACTGACCACCTTCTCCACCTTCGGCTACGAGACCGTCCGGCTCCTCGAGGAGGGCTCGGTGCTCACGGCAGCGGCCAACTGCGTCGCGAGCCTGGCGGTGGGACTCGGTGCCTGTGCCGGCGGCTACGCGGCCACCGCCGCACTGGTGTGACCTTCGCTCCGACATTCCATGGAACTGTGGAATGACGTAACCTGAACGGGTCGGTGCTCGAACCTGTCCTAGGAGGCGTCGTGGGCGACATCAACGTCATCCCGCTCGTCGACGAGGGGCTGGGCAACTCCGCCTACCTCCTCGACCTCGACGACGGTCGTGCGCTGGCAGTGGACGCCGGTCGCGATCTGCGCGCCCTCCACGACGCCGCTCGACGTCGGGGGTTGACGGTGGCCTACGCCGCAGACACGCACCTGCACGCCGACTTCCTGACCGGCGCCGTGGAGCTCGCACGCGCCGACGGGGCACAGGTGCTGGCGTCCGCGTCAGGGGGCCGGGAGTACCCGCACACAGGCCTCGCCGACGGTGACGAGGTTGACCTGGGCGGTCTGCGCCTGCGCGCCCTGGCGACGCCCGGGCACACGCGCGAGCACCTGGCCTACGAGCTGCTCGACGACTCGCGGACGCTCGGGGTGTTCACGGGCGGCTCGTTGATCGTGGGCTCGGCGGCCCGCACGGACCTGGTGTCGCCGGAGCGCACCGAGGAGCTGGCTCGGGCGCAGTACCGGTCCCTGCAGCGTCTGGCGAGGCTCGACGACGTGGTCGCCGTGTGGCCCACCCACGGAGCCGGCTCCTTCTGCTCCGCGCCACCCGGTGCGGAGCGGACGTCGACGATCGGCGCCGAACGGGCCACGAACTCCCTGCTGGGTGCCGAGTCCGAGGACGCGTTCGTCGCGCAGCTGCTCGACTCGCTCGGCACGTTCCCGCCGTACTTCCTGCGACTCGGTGAGATCAACAGGCGTGGCCCCGCCCCGGTCGAGGGTGACACCCTCCGCGCCCTCACGGCGGCCGAGGTGGCGCACCTCGTCACGGCTGGGGCACAGGTCGTCGACGTCCGCCCGCTCGCGGACTTCGGCGCCGCCCATGTCCCCGGGTCCCTGTCGATCCCGCTGCGGCCGGCGTTCGCCACCTGGCTGGGCTGGCTCGTCGACGCCGACAGTCCGATCGTGGTCGTCCGTGACCCGGACCAGGACCCGGCCGAGATCATCTGGCAGGCGCGCAAGGTCGGCTACGACCAGCTCGCCGGGGAGCTCGACGGTGGCCTGTCCGCGTGGACGGCCGCCCACAGGCCGACGGGCTCGATCCCGGTGGCGGGCCCGGAGGTGCTTGACGACTCCCGGGTCCTCGACGTCCGACAGAGTGGCGAGTACCGGGCAGGGCACGTTCCCGGCGCGGACAACATCGAGCTCGGCGCCCTGACGACCCGCGCCGTCGAGCTGCCGGACGAGCCCATGGTGGTGATGTGCGGGCACGGCGAGCGCGCGATGGGCGCGGCCAGCCTCCTGGCGCGCACCGGGCACCACCACGTCACCGTCCTCGAGGGCGGACCCGAGGACTGGGCCGACACGACCGCGATCGCCCTGGAGGCCGGCCAGTGACCTCCGCTCCCCGCTCCGCCAGCAAGGGGCGCCACATCGAGCTGGGGCTGCGCCAGAACGCCGCGCAGTTCACCCTGCTGGTCGTCGTCAACGCCCTCGTGGGCGGCATGCTGGGCCAGGAGCGGACCGTGCTCCCGCTGCTCGGCCAGGAAGAGTTCGGCATCACCGCCTACACCGCGGGGCTGAGCTTCATCCTGGCCTTCGGGGTCGCCAAGGCCGTCACCAACTACTTCGCCGGCACCTGGTCGGACCGCTTCGGGCGCAAGCCGGTCCTGGTCGCGGGCTGGCTGGTCGCCGTACCAGTGCCCCTCATGCTCATCTGGGCTCCCTCGTGGACCTGGATCATCGTCGCCAACGTGCTGCTGGGCATCAGCCAGGGCCTCACCTGGTCCACGACCGTGGTGATGAAGATCGACCTGGTGGGACCGGCGCGGCGCGGCCTGGCCATGGGGCTGAACGAGGCCGCCGGCTACGCCGCCGTCGCGGTCACCGCGCTGGCCACCGGCTACGTCGCGGAGTCCTACGGCCTGCGCCCGGCGCCGTTCTTCCTCGGCATCGCCTTCGCCGCCCTCGGCCTCGGGCTGTCGACGCTGGGCGTCGAGGAGACCCGGGGCCACGCCCGGCTCGAGGCCACCGGGCACGTCGCCCGTGCCGACGGCAGGCACGACCACCTCCACGGCGAGCTGAGCAACGGCCAGGTGTTCGTGCAGACCAGCTTCAAGGAGCCCGCCCTCTCCTCGGCCAGCCAGGCCGGCCTGGTCAACAACCTCAACGACGGACTGGCGTGGGGCCTCTTCCCGATCCTGTTCGCCGGCGCCGGGCTCCCGGTCGGCAGGATCGGCGTCCTCGCCGCCCTCTACCCGGCCGTGTGGGGTGCCGGCCAGCTCGTCACCGGGGCGCTGTCCGACAGGTGGGGCAGGAAGTGGCTCATCGCCGCGGGCATGTGGCTCCAGGCCGGGGCGCTCGCGCTCATCGCCCTCGCCGACTCGTTCGGCTGGTGGGCCGTCGCGGCGGTGCTGCTCGGTGCGGGCACCGCGATGGTCTACCCCACCCTCCTCGCCTCGATCGGCGACGTGGCGCACCCTGCCTGGCGCGCCCGCGCGGTCGGTGTCTACCGGCTCTGGCGCGACGGCGGCTTCGCTGTCGGCGCGCTGCTGGCCGGCGTCGTCGCCGACGCCCTGGGCGTCCATGCCGCCGTCTGGACCGTTGCGGCGCTCACCGCCCTGTCCGGCCTCGTGGTCGCGCTGCGCATGTACGAGACTCGCCACCGACCGGACGCGTCGACCACGGAGGTGATCGGGAATGGGTGACCGAGCCAGGAAGGATGCGCTGTTCGCCGAGTTCGCCGCCGTCGGCAAGGTCCTCGGCAACCCCAAGCGGCTCGAGCTGATCGACCTCCTCGGCCAGGGCCCCCGCAGCGTCGAGAGCCTCGCCGAGGCGGCAGGCCTCGGGATGAGCACCTGCTCCGCGCACCTGCAGATGCTGAAGGAGGCGGGCCTCGCCGAGGCCCGTCGCGAGGGCAAGCGCGTCTACTACTCGTTGGCCGGCACCGACGTCGCCGGCCTCTGGGACCACCTGCGGCGGGTGGCGCAGCGCCACCGTCCCCGCACCGAGCTCGCCCGGCGCGCCTACCTGGGACCGGAGGACACCGCGGCCGTCGACACCGACGAGCTGCTGCGCCGGCTCGCCCGCGGCGACGTCGTGGTCCTCGACGTCCGTCCCGAGCCGGAGTACGCCGCCGGGCACCTCCCCGGGGCGGTCCACATCCCCCTCGAGGAGCTGGCCGAGCGGATCGATGAGCTGCCCCGCACCCACGAGGTCGTGGCCTACTGCCGCGGCCGGTACTGCGTGCTGGCCCACGACGCCGTCCGACTGCTCGACGCCGAGGGGGTCCCTGCGCGTCGAGCGGTCGACGGGCTCCTCGAGTGGCGCCTCGCCGGGGTGCCGATCGAGGTAGACGCGGCCTGACCCGGACCATCGGTGACGCCGACCGTACGAGTTCGTCCGGTCAGCAGGGCCTGGCCACGATGTCCGTGCCGTTGTGCTCGTGGTCCATGGCGAAGGTGCCGGGGGTCCCGACGTGCACCCCGGCGTGGAACTGGTTGAACGCCTCCTGCAGCGACGGCTTCTCGCAGACCTGCGGCCCGATGGGGATCCGGGTGTCGCCGATCTGCAGGTAGTGCCGGTGCTTCGGGACGTCCGGCGCGGGGCCGCCTGCGGCTCCGGTGGCTGCGAGACCGACGAGTGCCGCGGCGCTGGCGAGCGACACGGCGATGCGGCGTGCGTGTGACATGGGCTTCTCCTGTCTCGGTGGGTCCCGAGACAGCACCAGCATCCCGCCGGGTCGCGGTGCCGTCATCGCCAACGTGAGCGAAGACCGGCCGACGGGACACTCCCGGACGCGGCATCATGGCCTCATGGGTGTCGATGTCCAGGTGGAGACGACGATCGACCGTTCGCCGGCCGAGGTGTCTGCCTACGCCGGCGACCCGAGCAACGCCCCGGCGTGGTACGCCAACATCCGGTCCGTGGACTGGCAGACCGAGCCGCCGGTGGGTCCGGGCTCCCGGATGGACTTCGTGGCCCAGTTCCTCGGACGTCGGCTTGCCTACACCTACGAGGTGGTCGAGTGGGTGCCGGGAGAGCGGCTCGTCATGCGGACGGCCGACGGTCCCTTCCCGATGGAGACGACCTACACCTGGGAGCCCGCGGGCGACGGCGGCACGCGGATGACGCTCCGCAACCGCGGCACCCCGTCCGGGTTCTCCCGCGTCGGCGCACCGGTGATGGAGCGGGCGATGCGGCGAGCCACGACCCAGGACCTGGCGCGGCTCAAGCAGCTGATGGAGTCCCGGTAGGACGTCCGGCACGGAATACTCGGGCGCGCGGCGGGGGAGGGCCTCGTCCGTGGTGACCGAGGGGGCCGGACATGGGGGAGCTGCCGTCGTACGCGTCGCTCGAGGGCGTCGCACCAGCGACGGTGCACGGGTTGCTGGCCCGCGGCGCCGCGGACGTGCTCGAGGCGTCGTACGACCTCGCCTGGCAGAAGGACCGGGCCCTGGTCGACGTGATCGACCGGGCGCTGGCCACAGCCGCCGACGGTGACCGCGCCGGCGACGCCGCGAGGCCTCGCTGGCTGGACGGGCTCGTGGACCGGGAGCTGCGCGCGACGGCGACGTCGTACTGGTCGCAGCAGCGCTTCGTGCGGGTGCGCCTGCTGGAGCGGCTCGGACTGGTCGACCTCGACGCCGACGACACCTACGTCCTCGCCATGGTCAGCGGTCTCGGCCCGGGCAAGGCCGACACGCTGCGGGCCGACCCCGACCTCGTCGATCGTGCGGTGTGGCGGTTCTTCGAGGTCGAGGGCGGCGGGGAGGTGAGCCTGACGAACGTCGACCGCTTCGGCGGCGACGAGTGGAGGACGTTCGTGGAGCTGACCTCGGACGGCACCCTCGACCGCGGGCGCGTGCTGACCGGCTGCCTGGAGGCCCTCGGCAGGGACTTCGCCGCCTACCGCGCGAGCTGGTTCTCCGCCACCTACCTGGCGCTCGAGCCGACCGTCGAGGAGACGGCCGGCGCGCAGGACGCGCTGCGCCGCCTGCTCGGCGCCGCCGTCCCGGCCACGGTCGCCTTCGCCCTCAAGCAGCTGACGCGTGTGCAGAAGGCCGGGCTGCTCGAGACCGGGCCGACGCTCGACGCCCTCCCACCGGCCACCCTCGTCAAGGCCAAGGGCACCGCCGCGGCCGCACTCGCGCTGGCCCGGGCGTCGCGCGCGGAGCACCCGGGCGCCGTCGGCAAGGTCGCCCGATCGGCGCTCGGACACCCGCACCCGGACGTGCAGCGGGCAGCCGCCGCCCTGCTCGCCGACCTCGGCGAGGGCGACGCGGTCCGCGCCGCCGCGGACGCCCTCACGCCGAGCGTGCGCCAGGAGCTCGGACTGCGGGCCGACGCGAGCCCCGCGCCGGACGCTCTCTGCGAGCAGGACCTCCCACCGCTCCCGCCCCCGGTCTCGGGCGACGACCTCGCGGAGCGCCTCGCCGCCCTGCTCGAGGACGCCTCCGACGTGGGAGAGCTCGAGGCGGTCGTCGCGGGCCTCGTCGCACGCGGCACCGAGGGCGTCTTCCAGCCGTTGCGGAAGCGAGCCCGGGCCGTCCTCGCACGAGGCCCGCGGACCATGGTGGGCGACGCGTGGCTGCCCGGACAGGTGGCGCGGCTCGTGCTCGACGTCCTCGGGGAGCCGGTGCCGCCCGCCGATCCCGAGCACCACGCCGCTCGCTTCGTCGCGCGGCGGATCTCCGAGGCGCGCACCTCGACCGCCCCGCTCCTCGCCACGCCGGACCTGCCCGGCGGCTGGGTCAGCGCCGCGGCTCTCGTCGAACGCCTGCAGGGCCAGGAGGGAGCCGGACCCCGGCACCACGACCTCGTCGCGGCGCTGCTGCGGCTCCACCCCGACGGTCGCGAGGACGCCCTCCGTGCGGCTGGGACGCTGCCCGCCGCGGTGCGGTTCGCGCTCGACGGCGTCCAGCCTCCCCGACAGCTCCTGCGGAGCGGGCGGGAGGGTCCCGCCGCGTGGTGGCTCGCAGCCGAGCGGTCGCGGGCGTCGTACGACGACGGCGAGGCGCCGCGACTGAGCGGCGACATCGTGACGCACACGTGGCAGGAGGACGGACGCGAGCGTCGGTCCTTCCACGCACGGTTCGCCCTCACGACGGCCACCACCTCGAGGCCCGGCGACGACCAGCCGACCGAGCTCGAGGCCCGGACGTCGGACCAGTGGGGTGGCGGGTGGAGCAGCAGGTTCCTCGGCGACTGGATCCCCGCCCTCGCGGCCATCTGGCCGCACGACGCCGAGCACTTCCTCGCGCTGACCTGCCTGACCGTGCTGGAGTCACCGAGCTGGACCGAGACCGCGCACGACGTGCCGCGCACCCTCGACGCGCTGGCTCGGCACCCGGGGCGGATGGGCACGCTCGCCGCGGCCACCCTCGCTGCCGGCCTCTCCGCGACGCAACGCGCCCACCGGCTCCACGGCGTCGACGCCTTCCTCGACCTCGCCGGCTCCGGACGCGTCCCCGTCCACGAGGTCGCCGCGGTGATGGCGCGCCACGCCCCGGCGTGGCCCACCACCAGGTGGGCGGAGTCGCTCGCCTCCGTGGCCCGGGCGCCGGGCGGCGCGCGCACGGCGGTCGACCTGCTGACCCACCTGCTGCCGCAGCTGCCGTCCGACCACCGCTGGCTGAACATGCTGCTCGAGCTGCTGCGCGACGAGCTGATCCGCCTCGACCGCCGCGCCACCGACCCGGCGCTGAGGCAGTGGCTGGGCGGTTTCTCGGGCAGTTCTGCGGCAGCGAGGACCGCGAGGCTCCTGCTCGGCTAGGTTCTCGCCATGGGGGCCACGACGGAGGAGCAGACCTACACCTATGCCCGTCCGTCGGCGCTCGTGTTCGGCGACGGGCGGACCGACCTGGTGCTCGCCACCAGCGGTGGTCGTACGGCGACGGGCCCGGCCGCCCACCCGGTGTTCTTCGACGGGTTCCTCGGACATCCCGAGCAGGCCGCGGCCGCGCTGCTCGCGGTCGCCAAGGTCGCCCGGACCCGGTTCTACACCCCGCCCGGCATGCTCGCCGCGATCCTGCGGGCGGCCGACCCGGTCGTGACCAGCAACGGCGACCGGCTCCGGTTCGAGAGCTTCTCGGCGTGCTGCGGCGTCTACGCCCGCTACGACGCCCTCCCGGGGAGCCTCGACGGCACGGTGCTCGACACGGGGACCACCAACGTCGACTTCAACCCGCCGATGCGCGACGCGCTCGCCCGGATCGGCGGCCTCGAGCCGCTCCACCTCCAGGTGGGCGAGGACGTCGTCGTACGCACCCTCGACGCGGAGGTCACCGAGAAGAAGGTGCCCCTGCCCGAGCGGTGGCTCAAGGGGTTCGCCGAGGTGCAGCTCGCCTCCGCCACCGTCGCCCCGGTCCTCGAGGTGGCCGCCTCCGAGGCCAGGCGCTTCGTCCGGAGCATGCCGAGCTCCGGCAGCCGCAAGCCGGTCTGGGTCGTCGCCGCCGGCCGGGGGCTGCGGATCACCACGCGCCCGACCCCCGACGGCGTCCCGCTCTCCGGGCTCGACCGCCTCAAGCCGCTCGAGCCCCTGCTGCGCTTCGCGCGGTCGCTGCGGGCGTACGCCGCTCCGCACGACGCGCAGGGCGCCACCGGCGTCTGGGAGCTGCAGCTGGACGACGCCCGCCTGGTCCTCGCGCTCAGCCCCGAGTCGAGCCGTGGCTTCTCCGGTGAGGGGGGCGTGCTCTGGGACCTGGCCGACGAGCGGTCCGCCGACGACGCCGACCTGGTCTCGGCCCTGCTCGCCTTCGAGCCCCGCATCGACGTCGCCCGCCTCGCCGCCGAGTCCGGCCTCGACGAGGGCCGTGTCACGCGTGCCCTCGGCCGACTGGGCGCGGCCGGCCGGGTCGGCTACGACGCGGCCGAGACGGCGTACTTCCACCGCGAGCTGCCCTACGACGCCGACCGGCTCGCGACGATGCACCCCCGGCTGCGGGACGCGACCGCCCTGGTCGAGGCCGGCGCGGTCAGGCTCGACGGGGACAGCGCCCACGTGCGCAGCGGCGACACCGACCACGTCGTACGCCGCACTGACGGAGGCGATCGCTGCACCTGCCCGTGGTACGCCAGGCACCGGGGGAGCAGGGGACCGTGCAAGCACGTGCTCGCGGTCGACCTGGTCCGGAGGCAGCAGGCATGAGCCCGGACGACCTCGTCGCCGAGCTGGAGCGCGACGACACCGACCACGTGGTGTCCGTGCTGCTCGACCTCACCGAGGGCGACCGGAAGGCGCTGGGGCCGAAGGCGCGGGGCTGGCTCACCCGCGGCAACCCGACGCGGGTCTCCACCACCCACGCGGCGCTCGCTGTCCTGGCCACCGCGAAGGGGTGGCGGCAGGCGTTGGTCGGCGCCGAGGGACTGGGGTGGTTCCGCCGGACGTCGGTGGACCACGCGGTCGCGATCCTGCAGGCCCGCGACCCGGCCTGGCTGCCCGACCTCGTCGAGGGCCTGCTGGAGGCCGAGGGCGCGTGGAACTGGCGTCTCGCCCGCGACCTCGTCCGCGTGGGAGCCGCGCCCGCGCCGGACCACCCGGAGTACTTCCGCGGCACGGTGCGCGGAGCCTCGGACGGCATCATCCGCGACCCCAGGACACCCCTGGTCGAGGAGCTCGACGCCGATCCGGGCCTCGACGGTGACCACCTGCTCCGGATGCTCGCGACCGAGCGCACCGGGCGGCTGCTGGCCTACCACGACACCTTCGAGGAGAGCACCCACGAGCACCGGCCGCACCACACCCCCTTCCCCGAAGGGACGTGGCGGGTCGCCCTCCTCACGCTGGTGGAGCGAGGCCGGCTCGACCGCGGTCGGCTGCTCGACACCGTCCTCGCCGCGCCCCTGCGCGACTGGGCGGCCGCCGACCTCGGGTGGTACGTCGGCATGCACGACGCCCTCGCGCCGACGGTCGACGAGGTCGACGAGCGCCAGGACACCTACGTGCGCCTGCTGACCGTCGAGCACGGCCCGTCCGTGAAGACCGCGCAGCGCGAGCTGCTCCGCCTCGTGCCGGACCGTCGGCTCGCCACGGAGCCCTTCCTCGCCGCGAGCCGCGCCACGCTCGGGCGCACCGACCGGGCATCGGTGGCGGCGCACCTCCGCCTCCTCGAGAAGCTGGCCAAGGCCGTTCCGGGCGTCTCCGTCGTGGACACGGCGCGGATCGCGCTCGACCATCCTCGAGCCGACGTCCGGGAGCAGGCCGCCCAGGTGCTCGCCCGGCTCGGCGCGGAGGTGGCCCCCGATCCGGATCCCGCGCGGTTCGTCGCGGTGCCGCCGGAACCGCGGCCAGAGGCGCCGCTCGTCGCACCGGTCGAGTCGGCCGACGAGCTCGCGGAGGTCCTGCTCGGGCTCCACGAGGAGGTCGAGCCCCTCGAGATGGAGCGTGCGATCGACGGGTTGCTGCGGTTCGCCGACGATCGGCCGCTGACCTGGGAGCTGCTCGAGGCACGAGCCGCCGAGTCGACCTACTACGACGACGACCCACGCATCGCCGCCCGCGTCCTGACCCTGGCCTGGCTGACCCCGCGCAGGCGCCTCCGCGACGCCGACTGGCCGATCGTGCTGGGGCACACGATCTACCCCGCCCAGCCGGCGGCCCCGCAGTCGTTGGTGGGGGCCCTCGGGCGGCGGCTCACAGCCGTCGCCCACGCCGTACGCCAGGGCAGGCACGTCAGCGTCGCGCTGCCCAGCAGGGCGGACTTCACCCTCGACGCGGACGAGCTCGTACGCCGCGTGCGCGGGGTGGACCGGTCCCACCCGGTGCTCGAGCTCGAGCTCGTCGTCGCGCTGCTCCGGGTGCCGCCTGCCGACCGGGCCGCCGTCGAGGTCCCGCGCTCGCTGCGGAGGTCCGCAGCGGTTGCCCGGGTGCGCGAGGGGCCGGCACCGGACTGGGCGCGGGACGTGGTGTCGAACCAGCGCCAGCGCTGGGACTCGACACGCGAGGTGGTCGTGTTCCGCGACGCGCGGGGGAGCGAGGGGGACGCCGCTGCCGGCATCCTCGCCAGGTCGGCGCCCGGACGGACGGTCGGGCACGAGGTCGACTACGGCGCGTACGAGTCGCCGTTCGAGCAGACCCTGGGGCTGGGGGCAGCCCTCCTGCCGCACGACCACGACGTGCTGGCCGCCCACGCGCACCCGTACCTCCACCGCGACCTGAGCAGGGACCGCGCGTGCGTGGTCCCCGTCGTCGATGCGCTCGCGCGAGCCAGAACCCCGAACGGACCGCCGGCGTCGTCCGCCCTCGTGCTCGCACTCGCCGCCAAGGACGCCCGCGGCCGGACCGCGGCGCAGGACGCGATCCTCGACCTCGCCCGCCACGGCGTGCTCGACGGCGCCGCCCTGGGACGCCAGGCGGCCCTCCTGCTCGGCGACGACGTCGTCGTCGGGCAGCGGGTGAGCGGCGGGCTGGCCGACTGCGCCCGGGCGGACGACGCCGCCGTACTTCCTGTGCTCGATGCCCTGCAGCAGGTCGTGGGGGTCCTGCCGGGACGGCGCGACGCGGGCGCCTTCCTGGAGCTGACCGCCGACCTCGCCGAGCGGACCGGCCGCACGATCGAGCTGCCCCCGGAGCTGGAGGCGCTCAGGGCAGGCAAGGGATCCTCGGTGCTCGCGAAGGCGGCGCGCCGCCTGCGCCGCTGACGCGGGGGCCCGTCCACGGAGTGGGCGCGTGCAGTCCGGATCGTGACGGAGCGCTACTTATGCTGGGCCGCGTGCCGAAGCTGACGTCGCTCGTCCTGTCCCTGTGCCTCCTGCTCGGCACGTACGCCGTCGGCACCGCCCCCGCGTCCGTGGCGTACGCGCCTCCCGGGGCAGCGAGCCAGGCAGCGACCGACGAGCCGGGTCAGCTGCGGGGGAGCGGCTGGCGCAAGTGGGAGGCCCCGAGCGGGCCCTACTTCAACGACCCGCACCTCAAGAAGGGCTGGTTCCGGATCGAGCGGAAGGTCATCGACACGATCCGGCACACGCCCAAGGGCTCGACGATCCGCATCGCGGTCTACTCGCTGGACCGGATGCCCGTGGCCAACGCCCTCGTCGAGGCCCACCGCCGGGGCGTCAAGGTGCAGATGCTGCTCAACGACCACTGGGAGAACCGCGCGATGCAGGTGATCCGGGCCGAGATCGGCAGGAACCGCAAGGACAAGAGCTTCATCTACAAGTGCAAGCAGAGCTGCCGTGGCGCCGCCAACGAGTTCAACAACCTGCACTCCAAGTTCTACTCCTTCAGCCAGGCCGGGAAGTCGAAGGACATCGTGGCCGTGGGCTCGGCCAACATGACGCTGAACGCCGACCGGCACCAGTGGAACGACCTCTACTTCACGTCCGGCAACCACGAGCTCTACCGCCAGTTCGTGGCCCTGTTCAACGACATGCGCAACGACTACGACACCCGTCAGGAGCCCCTCTTCTTCTGCGGGACCCAGACGATCCCCGGCGTCTGCGACGACTCGGTCGACAAGGACACCGCCTGGGCGTTCCCGCGGGTGTCGGGCCCCAAGAACGACCTCGTCCTCGACCTGCTCAACAAGGTCCAGTGCCTCACCCCCGACGGCGCCGGCGGCGTCACGCGCACCCGACTGGCCCTCTCGATGCACACGATGCGGGGCAACCGGGGCAACTACCTCGCCGCGGCCATCCGGAAGAAGTGGGCCCAGGGCTGCGACGTCCGGGTCAGCTACGGACTGATCGGCTACCACACCAAGGGCGTCATCGCGGCGCCCACGGCCCGGGGGAGGATCCCGCTGCGGTCGACCGGCCTGGACTACAACACCGACGACAACTTCGACCTGAACGCAGACGGTGTCGACGACCTGATCCTCGACTACTACAGCCACCAGAAGTACTTCATCATCCAGGGCACGTACAACGGCGTCCCCAACACGAGCATGGTCCTCACCGGGTCGTCCAACTGGGCCAGCCTCAGCACCGCCAACGACGAGATCTGGTTCACCGTGCGCGGCGAGCGGGTGGCGAACAAGTACCTCGAGAACTTCGACTACCAGTGGAACAACCCGCGCAACTCGCGCAACGCCTACACCACGACGTACGCCAACTTCCGGGTCGAGAAGTGGGTGCGCGACGAGGACGGGAAGCTGCGCCAGAAGTGGGTCACGGTGCGTCGCCCGATCACCACGGTCGAGCGGGACAACTACCGCAAGGGCCCCTACTGGGAAGCGGACTGACCGTCGGCGGGACGGCCACGTACGCCGACAGTGCGCGGCGCGAGCCACCAGGCGAGGGCGGCGATGGCGAGCCCGGCGGGGACGTCGACGGCGAAGTGCCAGCCGAGATAGACGGTGGCCACCATCGTCCCGGCCAGGAACACGCCGAGCACGATCGTGGTGCGGCGCAGCCCGTGCCACCAGGCGAGCCCGAGGATCGTGGCGGTCACGCCCACGTGCAGGCTGGCGAAGGCCGAGACCTGGGCGTACGCGTCGCCGACGTGGGGATTCGCGAGCAGGTGCTCACGCTGGACCAGGTAACGGGCCTGGTTGTCCTGGATCACGGTGTGCGGCAGGCCGGAGAAGTCGGCGGGCTCGGCCCGGAACGGCCCCAGCGAGGGGATCAGGTAGTAGGTCGCGGTGCCCAGGATCCACACCCACACGAACGCCGCGATCCCGACGTACGCGTCCCGGATGCGCGTCGCCAGGACGACGGCGGCCGGGTAGGCGACGATGACGAGGATGGGGAAGGCCTGGTACCAGGCCGTCAGCACCCAGGCCGCGGTGTGCTGGCCCAGCAGGTCGTGGAGGAGCACGGCGGGACTGTGGCCGAGGAACAGCCATCGGTCCCAGCCGGTCAGCATCGCGTCTCGCGGTGCGTTCAGGACGTCCCAGCTCTTCAGGTTGCGGTAGGTGAAGTAGGTCAGGTGGTAGGCCGGTAGCGCCGCCCAGGCCAGGGCCAACCGGCCCGGGGACCACCGGTGCCGGACGGTCGACACCACGCGACGCAGGGTCCGGGGACGGCCGGTGCGCACGAGCCCGTCGAGTGCCAGCAACCCGAGGAACACCGCCAGCGTCAGCGACACCCGGTTCACCAGGAAGGATCCGTGCGGGTCCCGGAACGGGATGCCGACCTGGACGGACCGGGCGAGGCCGACGGCCATGAAGCACCCCACGACCGCCCACAACCGTGCCGCGCGCCACCACTCCGCCCGTGGTACGGCGGCGCCCGACCCGCGACGGGGTGCCTGCTCCCGGTCGGACGCGGGGGCCAGGAGGTCGGAGTCCTTCACCGTGGTCCGCCTTCCTCGCGCCGCCGCATGTGCCAGTTGCCGTAGCTCACCCGCTGAAGGTAGTGGTGCTGCCGGTCATGCTGCGCCTCCCTCGTGACATCGGCGGGCACGGGCGGCGTGGCCCTGGGACCGCCGGGCGACCGCGACTCGCTACGCTCGGGCCATGGCGCGCAGCGTGTACGTGGCCGGTGTCGAGGGGTTCACCGGCAAGTCCGCGGTGGCGCTCGGGGTGCTCGAGCAGCTGTCCCGCCGCGTCGCGCGGGTGGCCGTCTTCCGGCCGGTGGTCCGCGCCGAGGCGTCGACGGGCGAGGTCCACGACTACGTCCTCGACCTGCTCGTCTCCCACGACGCGGTCGACCTCACGTACGACGAGTGCGCGGGCGTCAGCTACGACGACGTGCACGCCGACCCCGAGGGCGCGATGGACCGCATCGTCGCGCGCTACCACCAGGTCGCCGAGCAGAGCGACGCCGTGGTGATCGTCGGCAGCGACTACACCGACGTCGGTGCTCCGGCGGAGTTCGCCTTCAACGCCCGGGTCGCCGCCAACCTCGGTGCGCCGGTCCTGCTGGTCCTCAACGGCGACGGGCGCGACGTCGACCAGCTCTGCACGGCCGCGGCGATGGCCCAGGCCGAGCTCGCCGCCAACCACGCGAGCCTCTTCGCGGTGATCGCCAACCGCGTCGACCCCTCGGCGACCGACCGGACGGCGGCGGCGCTGCGCCGCGAGGGCGTCCCGGCCTTCGCCCTTCCGGAGCAGCCGCTGCTCAGCGCGCCCTCGGTGGGCGACCTGATGACGGCCTGCGACGGACGCCTGGTCCGGGGGGAGGAGGGCCAGCTGGCGCGAGAGGTGCCGGGTCTTGTCGTCGCCGCGATGACGCTGCCCAACGTGCTGGACCGGCTCTTCGACGGCGCCCTCGTCGTCACGCCGGGCGACCGCCCCGAGATCGTCCTCGGCGTCCTCACCGCCCACCAGTCGGCGAGCTTCCCGCAGCTGTCCGGCATCGTGCTCAACGGCGGCCTCGACCTGCCGGAGCAGGTGGGTCGCCTGCTCGACGGGCTCGCGGTGACCCTGCCGATCATCGCCACCGACCTCGGCACCCACGCCACCTCGACGGCGCTGACCAACCGGCGGGGCCGCCTCGACAAGGACTCCCCGCGCAAGATCGCGACGGCGCTGACGCTCTTCGCCGAACACGTCGACGGCGAGGAGCTGATGAGCGGGCTCGAGGTCGCCCGCACGTCCGTCGTCACCCCGCTGATGTTCGAGCACCAGCTCCTCGACGACGCGATCGCCGACCGTCGACACATCGTCCTGCCGGAGGGGGAGGAGGAGCGGATCCTGCGCGCCGCCGACATCCTGCTGCGCCGCAACGTCGCCGACCTGACGCTGCTCGGCGACCCGATGGTCATCCGCGGCAAGGCCGCGGCCCTGGGGGTCGACCTCTCCACCGCACGGCTGCTCAGCCCCTATGACGAGGAGCTGCGCGAGCGGTTCGCCCAGGAGTACCACCAGCGGCGCGCCCACAAGGGCATCGACCTCGAGGCGGCGCGCGACATCGTCGTGGACGTGTCCTACTTCGGCACCATGATGGTCGAGCTGGGCCTCGCCGACGGGATGGTGTCGGGGGCGGCGCACACGACCGCGCACACGATCCGCCCGGCGCTCGAGGTGATCCGCACCGTCCCCGAGGTGTCGGTGGTGTCGTCGGTCTTCTTCATGTGCCTCAAGGACCAGGTGCTCGTCTACGGCGACTGCGCGGTCAACCCCGACCCCACCGCCACCCAGCTCGCCGACATCGCGATCGCATCGGCGCGCACCGCCGCGGCGTTCGGCGTAGAGCCGCGCGTCGCGATGCTGTCGTACTCCACCGGCACCTCCGGCAGCGGCACGGACGTCGAGAAGGTGACCCAGGCGACGGCGATGGTCCGCGAGCGGGCGCCCGACCTGCTCGTGGAGGGCCCGATCCAGTACGACGCCGCGATCGACGCCGCCGTGGCGCGCACCAAGCTCCCCGACTCCGCCGTCGCCGGGCGGGCCACCGTCTTCGTCTTCCCCGACCTCAACACGGGCAACAACACCTACAAGGCGGTGCAGCGCTCGGCCGGCGCGCTGGCGGTGGGCCCGGTGCTGCAGGGCCTCCGCAAGCCGGTCAACGACCTCTCGCGCGGTGCGCTGGTGCGCGACATCGTCAACACGGTCGCGATCACCGCGATCCAGGCACAGGAGCGGTCGTGACGGATCGGGTGCTGGTCCTCAACCTGGGATCGTCGTCGTTGAAGTACCGCCTCCTCGACGGCGCCACCGGCGTCGCCGAGGCGACCGGCTCGGTGGAGCGCATCGGCGAGGACAGCGCCACCCTGATGCACTCGGTCGGCGGGCACGACCACACCGAGGAGCGCCACGTCACGGACTTCGAGGACGCGTTGCGCTCGGCGCTCGACGCCTTCGACCGCCACGGGCCGGCGATCGACCGCGACGACCTGGCCGCGGTCGGGCACCGGGTCGTGCACGGCGGCGACCTCTTCGCCGAGCCGGTGGTCGTCGACGACCGCCTGCTCGACACGGTCGAGGACCTCGTGCCACTCGCGCCGCTGCACAACCCCGCCAACCTCGAGGGCCTGCGGGTGGCGCTGCGGCTCTTCCCCGACGTGCCGCAGGTGGCGGTCTTCGACACCGCCTTCCACCAGACGATGCCCGAGCACGCCTACACCTACGCCGTCCCGGTGGCCTGGCGTGAGAAGCACCGGATCCGACGCTACGGCTTCCACGGCACGTCGTACGCCTTCGTCTCGCGCCGCGCCGCCGAGCTGCTCGACCGCCCGGTCGAGGACACCAACCTGGTGGTGCTGCACCTCGGCAACGGGGCGTCGGCGGCCGCCGTCCGCGGCGGCAGGTCCGTCGACACCTCGATGGGGCTGACCCCGCTCGAGGGCCTGGTGATGGGCACCCGCTCGGGCGACCTCGACCCGGCGATCCACGGCCACCTGCACCGCGAGCTCGGCTGGTCGCTGGAGGAGATCGACCGTGCCCTGTACCGCGAGTCCGGCCTGCTCGGGCTCGCCGGCGCCAACGACTTCCGTGAGGTGACCCAGCGGCGCGCGGCCGGCGACGAGGCCGCCACCCTCGCGTTCGACGTCTACGCCTACCGCGTGCGCAAGTACGTCGGCGCCTACTACGCCGCCCTCGGTGAGCTGGACGCCGTGGTCTTCACCGGCGGCGTCGGCCAGCACAGCGCCGTGCTGCGCGCCGCCGCCCTCGACGGCCTGTCGCGGCTGGGGATCGTGATGGACGCGCAGCGCAACGAGGCCCGCTCCTTCGACGCACGTTTCGTGTCCGCGGACGGGTCCGACGTCGCCGTACTGGTCGTGCCCACCGACGAGGAGTGGGAGATCGCGCGCCAGGCGCTGGCGGTCGTGCGCGGGGCGCAGTAGCTGGTGCTGGCTGCCGCCAGGGTGGCGGCATACGACATCCGTTGCCCGAGGGTGGCGGCATACGACATCCCGCTGCCCGAGGGTGGCGGCATACGACGGTCCGTTGCCCGAGGGTGGCGGCATACGACGGCGGATCGGGCCTGTGACGCGTTGTATGCCGCCAGGGTGGGCGGCGGGAGGGTCGTATGCCGCCAGGGTGGGCGGCCCGATGCCGCACAACCCGGCCTGAGCGACACTGGCGAGGTGATCTCCCTCGACCTCGCCCGCCGCCTGCACGACGCCGGACTCACCTGGTCGCCGGACAACGGCGACCGGTTCTGGTTGCCCGAGCGCGAGCTCGACCAGCCGGTGTTCACCGTCAGTGACATGGTGGTCGAGGTGCGAGACCTGCCCACCGGGCGCATCTTCGCCTTCAACGGCACGACCGAGTGGGCGCTCGACGACGTGGAGGAGCGCGAGGCCGTGTGGCTGCCGCGTCTCGACCAGCTGCTCGACGTCCTCGGTACGCACTTCCTCAGCCTCGCCTCGCGCTCGGGCGGGCACGTCGTGCTCGTGCAGGTGGCGGATCGCCAGGAGGAGCATGTCGACGTCGGAGCCACCGATGCGGCCGCGCGCGCCGTGCTCAGCCTGCTTCAGGCGGGCGACCAGGGGTGAGGCGCAGCGAGGACGTGGCCCGGACGCTAGCTGCTGGGTGACCGCTCGTGCAGTGCCCGCCACTCGCGGTCGAGCATGGCGTACTGGTAGCCGTCGACCCACCCGAGCTCGGCGTGCCAGGAGTCCTCGACCCCGTGCTGCTCGCGCCTCATGCCTGACTTCTCGAGCACCCGCACCGACGCCGGGTTGTCGGCGTTGCAGCCGGCCGTGACGCGCCGCAGGCCGAGGGGGCCGAACGCGGCCGCCAACAGCCCACGTGCGAGGTCGCTCGCGACGCCCCTGCCCGCGAAGCGCGGGTCGACGATGTAGCCGATCATCCCCTCGGTGCCCTCGGGCATCCCGGGCTGGCCCATGCCGTCCTCGATCTCGAGGAAGCCCATCGCGGCGACGGCGCCGTCCACCTCTGCGACGCACGAGAAGTCGCGGTCGCTGCCGGGGATCGCCAGCCAGTCCTTGCGGAACTCGTCTGGGTCGACCCTCGTGCGCATCATGAACCGGTTGACCTCCGGGTCGTTGCGGAAGGACAGCAGGTGCTCGACGTCGTCTGCGGTCGCCTCACGCAGGAGGAGCGAGCCGACGCGCATGGGCCACGGGTGGGAGGTCACCGCGGCATCGTTCTCGACGGGGACGCGGAACCACAACCGGTTTGCGCCCACGACCCTAGGAGCGCAGCCGCCGGGGGACACCGGTGTCGAGCTCGGGCGGCTCGGCGATGCGCAGCTTGACGTCGACGCAGAAGAGTCCGTGCGCGTTGACGACGACGGGCTCGAGCGTCAGGTCCGCCACGTGGGGGACGTCGACCGCCAGGCGGCCCACCGACATCACGAGGGCCTCGAGCGGCGCGAGGTCGACCTCCTCGAGGCCGTGGTCGCCGACGAGCTGCGGCCAGAGCCGCAGCGCGCGTACGGCGCGGGCGGCGTCCGCCGCGCCGACGGGCGGCAGCAGCAGCACCTCGTCGGCCCAGCTGCCGACCGGCCCGCCGACGACGCCGCCGACCCGGACCAGCGGACCGAGCTGCGGGTCGCGCACCAGGCCGACGGAGGCGAGGTGGCCGAGCACCAACGGCTGGACCAGCACGTCCACCCGGTCGTGGCCGAGCTCCTCGGCGAAGCGTCGTACGGCGTCGGCGACGTCGCTCCCGGTGCGTACGTCGATGCGGACCAGACCGCGGTCGGACTTGTGCAGCACCGTGGGGTCGGCGACCTTGACCGCCACCGGGTAGCCGATCTCCGCGGCGACGGCCTCGGCCTCGTCGGGGCCGGCGGCGAGTCGGCCGACGAGGTGGATGCCGTAGGGGGCCAGCAGCTCGGCCTGGGCGGAGGGGGCCAGCCACTCCGGCTCGCCGCCACGAGCCGCCAGCCGCGAGCGCACCCAGGTGCGGGCGTGGACACCACGCGTGCCGAGCTCGACCTCGGGCTGGTCGGCCGGGACGCGGCGCCATGCGGCGTAGCGCATCGCGCGGCCGAGGGCCCCGATGGCCGCGTCGGTGGTCCGGTAGACCGTGACGCCCGGCAAGCCCCGGGCCGCGTCGAAGGCCGCTCCGGGGGTGACGAGGAGCAGCGGCACGTCCGCACCGGCCGGCCGCGCCGCCGCGACGGCGGCGAACAGGGCGTCGCGGTCGGTGAGCCGGTTGGCGACGAGCATGACCAGGACGGCGTCGGCCTCGCCGGCGTCCAGCACGGCCCGCAGCGCCGCGGTGAGCTCCGCGGGCGTCACGTCGGCACCGAGGTCGACCGGGTTGCTGACGTCGACCGCCCCCGGGGCCGCCTCGCGCAGGGCGGCCTGCAGCTCGGCCGAGGGCGGCGCGACGACCATGCCCTGGCGGTCGGCCCGGTCGGTGGTGAGCGCGCCGACACCGCCGGTGTTGGACACGATGCAGACACGCAGTCCTGCGGGGAGCGGCTGCTCCACGAGCAGCAGGGCGGTCTCCGTGAGCTCGGCGCCGGTGCGGCACGCGATCACCCCGGACTGGTCGAGCAGGGCGTCGACGCCGACACCGACGGTGGAGGCCCGGGTCATGTCCTGGCGGGCGCGGGAGCGGCCGCCGACCACGGCCAGCAGCGGCTTCTGCTCGGCGAAGCGGCGCGCGGTCCGGGCGAACTTCAACGCGTTGCCGAAGGACTCGAGGTAGAGAGCCCCCGCGGCGACCGCGTCGTCGTCCATCCACGCGGCGAGCAGGTCGTTGCTGGAGACGTCGACCTTGTCGCCGAGCGAGACGAAGGCGTGCACGCCGAGCCCCACGTCGCGGGCGAGGTCGAGGAGCGCGAAGCCCATGCCGCCCGACTGCGAGGCGACGGCGAGGCCGCCGACGTCCGGCACGTCGTGCAGCAGGGTCGCGTTGAGCCCGTCGGCGTTGTCGAGGACGCCCTGGGAGTTCGGGCCGACCAGGCGGAGGCTGTGCGCGCGGGCCAGGCCGAGCAGCTCCAAGCGTCGCTCGTCGCTGCCGGTCCCGGAGAAGCCCGACGAGATGACGACCGCGGCGCCGGCGCCGTTGGCGGCTGCGTCGCGCAGCACGTCCGCGACCCCGTCGGCAGGTACGGCGACCACGACGAGGTCGACGGGACCGTCGAGCTCGGCCAGGCTGCGGCTGGTCGGCAGACCGTCGATGGTCTCGGCCTCCGGGTGGACGACGTGCAGCGTCCCGGCGTACGACGAGCTGCGGATGGCCTCGAGGACACCGTGGCCGAAGCCCCCGGCCGAGCGGCGTACTCCGACCACCGCGACGCTCTTCGGGTGGAGCAGCGGCTGCAACGACCGGGCAGCAGCGCGCCACTCGCGACGGTCGGCGGCCTCCACGGCCTCGCGGGACGCGTCGGTGCGGAGCTCGACCGCCACCTCGCCCTCGACGGTCTTGCGGGTCGCCGCGAACCCGGCGGCCCGGAAGACGCGGAGCATGCCGTAGTTGTCGCCGAGGACCTCGGCCTCGAAGCGGCTCACCCCGTGGCGCCGGCCCAGGGCGGCCAGGTGCTCGAGCAGCAGGCTGCCCAGGCCGCGGCCCCGGTCCTCGTCGGCGACCAGGAAGGCCACCTCGGCGCTGTCGGGGGAGAGCAGCTCGGCCGTCGCGAGCCCGGCGACCCGCCCGCGCACGAGGGCGACCAGTGCCGCCGACCCGGTGTTGTCCGGGGCGAAGACGTGGTCGACGTACTGGCGACCGGCCTCCCGGCTGGGGGAGAAGAAGCGCAGCCGCAGGGTGTCCACGGACACCGACTCGTGCAGCGCGAGCACGGCGTCGCGGTCGTCGGGTCGCAGCGACCGGATGACCGCGATGGTGCCGTCGGCGAGCAGAACGTCGGCAGGCTCCGCGGTCCAGTCGCGCGGGGCGACGGACGGGACGACCTCGGCAGTCACGTGCCTCAACGTGCCAGAGCCGGCGCCGCCGTGCCAGCCCCGGGCCGAGGAGGCTGCTGTCCCGGAAGCCGATGACCTTGGTCCCTGTCGCGACGACGGCCGGAGGCGAAGCGTGTCAGGCATGAGTGAGCACGCTGTGGAGACCTTCGGGCTGGTCAAGGACTTCGGGTCGACACGAGCCCTCGACGGGCTGGACCTGACGGTGCTCACCGGCGAGGTGCACGGCTTCCTCGGTCCCAACGGAGCGGGCAAGACGACCACGATGCGCATCCTGCTGGGGATGCTGCGCGCGACGGCCGGTGACGTCAGGCTGCTCGGTGGTGACCCGTGGCGCGACAACGCCTCGCTGCACCGGAGGCTGGCCTATGTCCCGGGTGAGGTGAACCTGTGGCCCAACCTGACCGGCGGTGAGGTGATCGACCTGCTGTCAGCGCTGCGCGGCGGGCTGGTGCCGTCGCGTCGTGCCGAGCTCCTGGATCGGTTCGAGCTGGACCCGACCAAGCAGGTCCGCGCCTACTCCAAGGGCAACCGGCAGAAGGTGGCGCTGGTCGCGGCGTTCGCCTCCGACGTGGAGCTCTACCTGCTCGACGAGCCGACCTCCGGGCTCGACCCCCTGATGGAGACGGTCTTCCAGGACGTCGTCCGGGCGGTGCGGGAGCAGGGCCGCACGGTGCTGCTGTCGAGCCACATCCTGTCCGAGGTCGAGGCGCTGTGCGACCGGGTCACGATCATCCGCGGCGGCCGCGCCGCCGAGTCCGGCACCTTCGCCGAGCTGCGCCACCTCACCCGCACGACCGTCGAGGTCGAGACGGCCCGACCCGCGGCACGGCTCTCCTCGCTGCCCGCCGTGCACGACCTGGCCCTCGACGGCGCGAGGGCACGCTTCAGCGTCGACCCGGCCGAGCTCGACGACGTGCTGGAGGTGCTCGTGGGCTGCCACGTGCAGGCCCTGACCAGCTCCCCGCCCACTCTGGAGGAGCTGTTCCTGCGGCACTACGGCGACCAGGTCGACCGGCCGGCGGTCCTCGGGACGGTGTAGCCGTCATGCGTGTGCCGACAGCATCCGACTTCGCCGGGACCCGGCGCCTGACCCGCCTGGCGGCGCGCCGTGACCGGTTCACCTTCCTCGCGTGGTGGACCGGCCTCGGCCTGTTCGTGGCCGCGACCACGGCCCTGTTCGCCGACAGCCTCGCGCTGGAGGAGGACCTGGTCCGCGAGACCCAGCTCGTGGCGACGAACACGGGCATGCGGCTGCTCGGCCTGACCTCCGGGCCCAGCGCCGGCGGCTACATGCTGCACCGCGAGTTCGTCATGCTGGCCGTGCTCGCCGCCCTGATGAGCACCTTCGCGGTCATCCGGCACACCCGTCAGAACGAGGAGCTCGGTCGCGCCGAGATGCTCGACTCGACCGTGGTCGGCCGGCACGCCGGACTGGCTGCCGGCGTGATCGTCGCCGTGGCTGCCGACGTCGTCCTGGCCCTCGTCCTCGGGATCGCGATCCTGGTCGCGGGACAACCGGCCGAGGGAGCGCTGCTCGCCGGGGCGTCGGTCGCTGCCGTCGGGCTGGTGTGGGTCGGCGTCTCGGCCGTGACGTGCCAGCTGTCCTCCACGGCGCGGGGCGCGGCCGGCATCGCGGCGGGGGCGCTCGCCGTGGCCTTCGTGGTCAGCGGGGTCGGCAACATGCTCGGTGAGGTCGACGCCTCGGGCATGCGGGTCACCAGCTCCTGGGTGGCGTGGCTGTCACCCATCGGGTGGGGGCAGCAGACCAGGCCCTTCGGGGGTGCCCACTGGTGGCCGCTGCTGCTGGCCCTCGCCGCCCTCGTCGTGCTGGTGGCGGTCGCGGGCGCGCTCGCGAGCCGCAGGGACGTCGGGCGCGGACTGTGGCGCGAGCGTCGCGGCCGCGGCGTCGCAAGGCGGTCGCTGCTGAGCCCCCTCGGTCTGGTGTGGCGGCTGCAGCGCGGCGCGTTCGTCGGCTGGGCGGTCGCGCTGGCGATGTTCGGCCTGATCTTCGGCAACCTGACCGAGCAGATCCAGGGCTTGACGGGCAACGCCAAGGACTGGTGGACGGAGGCGGGCGGCACCGACCGGCTCATCGACGCCTACCAGGTCTCCATCATCCAGATGGCCGGCATGTTCGTCGCCATCTACGTCGTCCAGGTGCTGCTCCGGATGCGTGTCGACGAGATCGGCGGGACCCTGGAGCCCGTGCTCGCCACCGGCGTCAGCCGGGCACGGTGGCTGCTCAGCCACGTGGTGCACGCAGTCCTGGGTGCGGTCGCCCTGATGGTGGTCTTCGCGGTGAGCATGGGCCTGACGACCGGGCAGGTGCTCGGGGGCACCCTCGACCAGGCTGCCCGGCTCGTCGGGGCCGGGCTCGTGCAGGTGCCCGGCGTCCTGGTGGTCGGCGCCGCCGTGGTCGCGGTCAGCTGCGTGGTGCCGCGGTGGTCGGTCCCCGTCAGCTGGGGCCTGATGCTGCTGATGATCGTCGCGGGCCCGATGTTCGGGCCGAGCCTGGACTTCCCGACGCTCGTGCAGGACCTGTCCCCGTTCACGCACAGCCCCAAGGTGCCGGCCGTCGACGTCACGGCTGCGCCCCTCCTGGGCCTCACCGCCGTCAGCGCCGGCCTCGCGCTGGCCGGCCTGGCCGTCCTGCGCCGCCGCAACCTCGCGCTCCCTGCCTGAGCGGTGAGGAGCACGCGGTCGGCGTTCCCGGGTGTGGACGCGGAAGCGGCAGCGGAGTATTCAGGTGACTGTGACCAGGACGGCCGCGGTCTGCTCCCTCGTGCTGGGCCTGGGCTTCGGCCTCCCGGGTGTCTACGGCGCGTGGCGCCTTGCGCGGCACGGCGAGGTCTGGACGTTCCTCGGCTTCCCGACCTACGGGGGCGGGCCCTTCGAGAAGGGGGGACTCCCGACGAGCGCCGCACTGATCGCCGGGTTCGTGGCGGTGTGCGCGGCCGAGGTGGCGTGCGGCGTCCTGCTCTGGCGGGGTGCTTCGTCGGGCCTGTGGCTGGCGCTGGCCCTGCTCTCCGTCGAGCTGGTGTTCTGGGTCGGCTTCGCGCTGCCGTTCGGACCGGTGCTGGGCCTGGTGCGGACCGCGCTCGTGGTGGCGGCGCTCCTCTCCGGGCACTGACGCGGACGGGACCAGAGATGGCGAGCGCGTCCGGACTGCCGAGACCGCGGCCCAGGTGATGGTCACCGGCTGGCGGAAACCTGCTCGAGCGCGTCGACGACGGTTCCGTGCCGCGCGCCGCTGCGCTCGGCTCCGATCCCGGCCGCCACGACGAGCAGGATGCCGACGACAGCGAGGGTGTGGGGCACCTGGCTGAGCGCGAGGAAGCCGATGACCAGCGCGAAGGCGGGCTCGAGCGCCATCAACGTCCCGAACGCGCCGGTGGTGAGCCGTCGCAGGGCGAGGAGCTCGAGGGCGAACGGCACGACCGGCAGCAGGATGGCGAGGCCGAGCCCGTAGATCACCAGCTGTGGGCTCAGGTCGCCGACCACGCCGGGGCCGGCCACGCACGTCGCGAGGACGGCTGCCACCGGCATCGAGATCGCCAGGCCACCCAGCCCGCCCACGGCGTCGCCGACGCGCTGGGTCAGCAGGATGTACGCCGCCCAGCACACGGCCGCCGCGAGGGCGAGGGCCACGCCGGCCGGGTCGGCGTCGCCGGTCCACGGCTCGGTGAGGCACAGGACCCCCACGGCCGCGAGCAGCGCCCATGCCCGGCCGACACCGCGGCTGCGGAGCACGGCGATGCTCAGCGGCCCGAGGAACTCCAGCGCGCTCGCGGTGCCCAGCGGGAGCCGGGCGATCGCCGCCATGAAGAACAGGGTCACCCCGCCCGTGGCGATGCCGAGCGCCGTGCCCGCCCGGAGCGCCTCGCGGCTGTAGTCGCGGAGCCGGGGCCGCACGAGCGCCAGGAGCAGGATGCCCGCCCAGGACAGCCGCAACCATGCCGCGCCCGCCGGGCCGAGGTCGTCGATGAGGCCGACCGACGCGGCGAGGCCGAGCTGGACGCAGAGCATGGACGCGACCGCCATCGAGGCGCCGGTGCGGGCGGGGGAGCGGGTCATGGCTCCAGTGAAGGACAGCGTGACCGTTCGTGTCCACGTGACTTTGATGGACAAATCGTTCGTGCGAACGACACAATCCAGCGGTGGACGTACGCCGCCTCCGGATGCTGCTCGAGCTCTCCAGGCTCGGGTCGATGCACGAGGTCGCGGACGCGCTCGGCACCACCACCTCGAGCGTGTCCCAGGGGATCGCGGCCCTCGCTCGCGACGTCGGGAGCCCGCTCCTCGAGCCCGACGGTCGCCGGGTGCGCCTCACCCCGGCCGGGCGGCGGCTGGCCGACCACGCCGTCACGATCCTCGCCGCCGTGGAATCGGCCCGACTCGACCTCGATCCGCACGCCGAGCCCGCGGGCGTCCTTCGCGTGGCGGGCTTCGCCTCGGCCGTGCGCCGGTCGCTGCTCCCGGCGATCGACGACCTCCGGGCCACCCACCCGGGCATCGAGGTGCGGGTCCACGAGTACGAGCCGCTGGAGGCGCTCGACCTGCTCGCGCGCGACGACGTCGATCTCGCGCTGGTCTACGACTACGACCTCGCGCCTGCCGAGTGGCGCGACGACCACGAGGTCATCCCGCTGTGGGCCGTCGAGTGGGGTGTCGGCGTGCCGAGCCGGGACCGAGGCCTGGCCCTGGCCGACCTCGCCGACCGCGACTGGATCGTCAACTCCCGGCACACCGCGGACGAGGACGCGCTGCGCACCCTCGCCTCGCGCGCGGGCTTCGTGCCGCGCGTCGTCCACCGGATCGACTCGCTGGAGCTGGTCGACGACCTCGTCGTCGCGGGCAGCGGCGTGGCGCTGCTCCCGCGCGGGCGGGCGTCACGACGCGGTGTGAGCGTGCTGCGGCTCCGGGACCCGAGCGTGGCGCTGCGGGCGTACGCCGTGGTCCGGCGCGGCCGGAGCAGCTGGCCCCCGCTGCGCGCGGTGCTCGAGCGCCTGGCGCACGGGTGAGGCCGGGTCGTCAGCCCCGGAGCACCTTCTCCATGGGTCGGCCCTTCGCGAGCTCGTCGACGAGCTTGTCGAGGTAGCGGATCTGGCGCATCAGCGGGTCCTCGACCTCCTGCACCTTCACCCCGCACACCGAGCCGGTGATCTGGTCGACGTGCGGGTTGAGGGCGGCGTCGGCGAAGAAGTCCTCGAAGGTCGTCCCCTGCTCCAGGTGCCCCTTCAGGGTCTGCTTGTCGAACCCCGTCAGCCACTCGATGACCTCGTCGAGCTCGGCCTGCGTGCGGCCCTTCTTCTCCACCTTGGCGACGTAGTGGGGATAGACCGAGGCGACGCTCGTGGTGAAGATCCGGTGCATGGTCCGAGGATAGGTCCCGGGGTGGACCCTCAGGCAGGGTCGAGGTCGGCGGTCCCGTCCAGCACGTCCGCCTCGGGCACGCCGAGCGCCGGAGCGAGCACCGCGGCCTGCTTGGTCGGCGCCTTCTTCTTCGCGGGTGCCTTCCGCGCAGTCTTCTTGGCAGCCGTCTTCTTCGCGGCCTTCCTGCCGGGCGCCACCGGGGCGGGGGCGGCCTCGTCGAGCGCCTGCACGCCCGCGGGCATCGACGGTGTCGGCGCCGACTTCAGCGGCACCTCGCTCGCCGAGACCTTCTTCGCGGGGGCCTTCTTGGCGGCTGGCGCCTGCGTGGCAGGCGCTGCGTCGGCCACCGTCTCGGGAGCCACCGGGCCCGGAGCGACCACGGAGGTCGTCTCGGTCGGCCACGGGGACGCCGCCGGACGGGCCGGCGCGCCTGCCGCGCGGTCGAGGGCCCAGCCCAGGGCGCGTCCGGTCGCCCGCAGGCCCACCGTGGCGGCGCCGACGGTGGCTCCGAGGGTGGCAGCGGCGACGTGGCCCGCGGTGCGCGCCGGCAGGGTGACCGCGTCGGTGACGGTGTTCAAGGGGTTCACGAGGACTCCGTTTCGTCAGGTGCGGCGCTCCCTGTACCCCGAAGGCGCCGACGTAGACCGTGGCGTACGCCACGTCCGGGGCAGGGCGGGGCGTATGCCGGGCGCCCACAACGGATACTGCACCCCATGACCGCCCTCCTGCAGCACGCTCCCGCGCCGACCGCTCGCAGGTCGTACGCCGACCTGACGCCCAGCGAGGTCGAGGAGATCGGGCGCACCCTCGACGCCCTGCGGCAGGAGGTCCTGGACAGCCGCGGCGCCGACGACGCGGCGTACATCCGACGCCTGATCGCCCTCCAGCGGTGCCTGGAGGTCGGCGGCCGGGTGGTGCTCCTCGGCAGTCGCCACCGCTTGGCGTGGTGGGCCGGCACCGCCTCGCTCGCGCTCGCGAAGATCCTCGACAACATGGAGATCGGGCACAACGTCCTGCACGGGCAGTGGGACTGGATGCGCGACCCGCGGATCCACTCCTCGACCTGGGACTGGGACCACGCCACCGCGCCCGAGCAGTGGCGCCGCGCGCACAACGACCGGCATCACGTGAACACCAACGTGATCGGCAAGGACAACGACCTGGGCTACGGCATCATGCGCGTCGACGAGGCCCAGGAGTGGCAGCCGCGCCACCTGGCGCAGCCGCTGTGGAACCTCGTCAACGCCGTGATCTTCGAGTACGGCATCGCGATGTACGACCTCGACCTCGGCGAGACGTTGCGGGAGGGCGACGGCTTCTCGCCGCAGCTCAAGCAGGAGCTGCGCACGACGGCGCGCAGGGCCGCGCGCAACGCCTTCCGCGACTACGTGCTGCACCCCGTCGCCTCCGCTCCCACCGGGTCCGCCCGCTCCACCTTCACGGCCAACCTCGTGGCCAACCTGGTGCGCAACGTGTGGAGCCACTCGGTGATCATGTGCGGGCACTTCCCCGAGGGCGTGGAGACCTTCGAGGTGGACGAGATCGACGACGCGGAGACGCGCGGGCACTGGTACCTCCGCCAGATGCTGGGGTCCGCCGACATCTCCGGCTCCCGCGTGATGCACGTGCTGTGCGGCAACCTGTCGCACCAGATCGAGCACCACCTGTTCCCCGACCTCCCGAGCAACCGCTACCGCGAGGTCGCCGGTCCGGTCCGGGCGCTCTTCGAGCGGCACGGGCTGGCCTACAACAGCGCGCCCCTCGTCAAGCAGGTCGCGAGCGCCTGGCACCGGGTCCTCAGGTTGTCGGTGCCGCCGCGCCGACCTCGCACCGCAGCGGCCGGCTGAGCACGCGGATGGGCGTGCCGTCGTTCGTGCCGGGCGGCGAGTTCTCGGTCGGTGTCGAGGACGAGCTCATGCTCGTCGACGAGTCGGGCAACCTGCTCGGGCGTGCCGCGCAGCCCCTGGTCGACGCCCTGGTCGGCTCCGGGTCCGCGGCCGGGGTCGTGACGGGCGAGATCTACGCCGACCAGGTCGAGCTCAACACGCCGGTGTGCCGAGGCGCGGAGGACGCGTGGCGCTCGGTGCGCGAGCTTCGCCGCACGGTCCTGGGCCACGGCGTCCGCTTCCTCGCTGCCGGTGTGCACCCGGCGGCGCCGCTGGGAGCGGCGGCGATCGTCGGGTCCCCGCGCTACGACCGGATCGTCGACGAGCTCGGCGGGCTCCTGCGCACCCCGACGGCCGCGCTCCAGGTCCACGTCGGGCTCCCCGACGCGGAGACGGCGATGCTGGCCTACCGGGGGCTGCGGCACCGGATGCCGCTGCTGCGCGCCCTGGCTGCCGGCTCGCCGTTCTGGCACGGCGTGGACTCGGGACTGGCCACGTCGAGGTCGGCGATCATCCGGTCCTACCCGCGTCACCAGCCGTCCCCGCTCCTGCGGACCTGGGACGACTACGTCGCACGCACCGACGCACTGGTGGCGGCGGCCGAGGCCCCGGACCACACCTACGTCTGGTGGGACGTGCGTCCGCGCCCGCTGCTCGGCACCCTCGAGGTGCGCGTCATGGACGCCGTTCCGTCGCTCTCCGTGGTGGCCGGGCTGACCGCCCTGGTGCAGGGCATCGCCCGCCGTGCCGTCGAGGCACCCGACCCGGTCGACCTCAGCGACGACGTGCTCGCCGTCAACGACCACCGCGTCACCCGGCACGGGCTGGAGACGCGGATCGTCGACGTCGACGAGACCCTGCGTCCCGTGCGTGAGGTCGCCGCCCGCGCGGTCGCCGACGCCCGCGCCGTCCTGCGCGGTGACGGGCTCGACGCTCCTCTCGACGCGGTCGAGGCGATGCTGCGCGAGCCCGCCGAGCCCGACCGTCAGCGCAAGACGGCCGCCACCTCAGGCATGGCTGCCCTGCTGGGCGACCTCGTCGCCCGCACCAGCGACCTGGACGGCTGAGCCGGCTCGGTCACCGACCCGTGCCGGCCGCGTCCACCGACGTGTGCTGCGCGCCGGTCACCGCCGCCCGCCGGCGTGCGTCCAGCGCCGACGACCGGCGGGAGAGGCGCTGGTCGAGGATCGCCGCGGCCTCCTCGGTGCGCCCGGCCATGGCCAGCGCGTGGACGAGCGTGTCCTCGACGACCTCGCGCTGCGCCTTGCTGCCGCCGAGGGGGTCCATCGTCCGCACGACGTCGGTCAGCGTGGCCGCGGCGGCGTTCCACCGCTGCTCGACGACCGACGCCAGACCGGTGCAGAGCGGCGAGACGACGTCGCGGAAGACGCGGTCCTCGCTGCGGGCGGCCTGGTCGGCCAGACCGGCGAGGGCTGCGGCGTCACCGTCGGCGGCCAGCAGGACGGCGCCGTGCAGGGCTGCGAAGCCGGTCGGGGGAGCGGTGAGCCACTCCTCCGGTGCCTGCGCGCGTACCTCGTCGACGGGCAGGTCCTCGGTCCAGGCGCCGGTGACCCGGCCGCGCCACAGCAGGGCACCGCTGTCGACGACGACCCGGCTGCCGCTGACGACCGACGGCGCGAGCTCGCGCTCGTAGCGGCGACGCACGGCCTCGACGTCGTCCTGCATCAGCTCGTGGAGGGCGGCGTGCCAGGAGAAGTGCGAGCGGTGGTTGGCCTCGGGGCCGCGGGTGCGGATCCACTCGTCGAGCCAGGCCAGGCCGGCCGCGTGGTCACCGGTCTCGTAGAAGACGTGGGCGCGGGCGTGGACGGCGTGCCCGGAGGCGGGCTCCACGGAGAGGGCGTACGAGGCGAGGTCCTCGGCCTCGGCCCAGCGCTCCTGGTCCTGCCGCACGAACGCCAGCTGCCCGGCGTACCACCAGTCGTCGCCGTAGGACCGGCCCAGCGACTCGACCAGCGCGGCGGTCTGGGTGCCGCTGGTGAGGCCGCCGAAGGCGACGGTCGGCACCGCGACGCTCACCGCGAGCGCGTCGCGGGGGAACAGGCGTACGTGCCGCAGCAGGGCGGCGGCGCCCGTGGCCTCGTCGGTGCGGAGGCGGGTGGTGACGGCGTCGAGGAAGCTGCTCTCGCGGTCGTCGAGGTGCCGTTCGGACGCCGCGCGGTGCGCGGCGCGGAGGGAGGACTGCCAGTGGGTGGTGGCGCCCCACTCGTGGCCCAGCAGCGCCAGGGCGGCGTGGGCCTGGACGAAGCCGCCGTCGGCGGCGACTGCCTCGGCGAGGCCCTCCTCGACGCCGTCCTGCAGGCGGAGCAGGCGCCCGAGCGCGCTGTTGTAGCGGTCGGCGGCGTCCTGCGACGTGGACAGGGTGAGGCCGTAGGGGTCGACCGGGCGGCGTCGCGACTCCCCGTGCATCGAGCGGGTCACGACGCGGGCCACGTCGTAGGCCTGCTCGCGGATCTCCGGCATGGCGGTCGACTCCCACAGGTTGCCGCGGCGCAGCGAGCCGACGGCGAGGAAGGGGAGCGTGTCCGGGAGGGTGCCGAGGATCCGGCCGTCGTCGGCGGTGTCGATGCCCAGGCCGGCCGGGCCGGGCCGCACGAGGCCCGACTGCGCGAGACGGGTCAGCAGCGGGTCGGCGGCGATCGACCCCACCGGGCCCGTGCAGTTCACCACCGCCGCGACACGGAGGGTGGTGCCGTCGTCGAGGGTGACGTGCAGGGCGTTGTCGTCCGCGCGGACTCCGGCGATGGTCCCGCGGTGGCGCTGCAGCCGTCCCTCGGCGGCGATGGCGTCGAAGCGCCGCGCGGTCGCCGGCGCCATCCGGTGCCGGTGCACGTCCCAGGTGCGGGCGTCCTCGGCGATGAACCGGCGCTTGTCGGCCTCGGACAGGCCCCGCCACAGCTGGGCGGTGACCGGGCGCAGGCCGTCGACCGCGGCGCGCCAGTCGCCGGTCGCCTCGACGGTGCGCTCGACGTGACCGGCCAGCGTGGAGCGGAGCTGGTCGAGGCTGTCGACCCGGGTCACACCGGGCGGCGGGGGGACCGGGGGAGTCGTGGGCAGCACGTGCGGGTGGGGCACGGCGTCGCGGCGCGAGACGACGTGCACTGTCCGGTCGGGGCGGTCCGCGCTGATCGCGAGGTCGACCATGGTGAGGCCCGAGCCGAGCATCAGCACGTCGCCGACCTCGGGGATCTCCTGGGTCCACGGGTCGGCGATGAGTCGCGGGTCGTCCGCGAGCTCCGCCGGCGCCCAGGCGGTGCCGGGCCGGCTGCTGGTGGCGAGCACGACGGCGCGCGCCTCGAGGTGGTCGCCGTCGGAGAGCTCGACGACGAACCCGTTGCCGGCGCGGGCGACGTCGACGACCTCCGCGCGCCGGCGTACGAGCCGGGCGTTGCCGGGGAACTCGGTCGCGGCGATCAGCAGGCTCTCGACGTAGCGGCCGAACACCGCGCGCGGCGCGAAGCCGTGGGGCTGGAAGCGCGGGTCGTGGTGGTCGCGCAGCCAGCGCAGGAAGTGGTCGGGGTCGCGCGGGAAGGCGCTCATCCCTGACGCCGGGACGTTGAGCAGGTGGCGCTCGTCGGTGGTGGAGTAGGCCTGGCCGCGGCCGGTGGTGGGCGCCGGGTCGACCAGCTCCACGCGGAAGCGCGACGACAACGCGGTCACCAGGTGCGTCGCGACCAGCGTGCCACCGGCACCCGCGCCGACCACCACGACCCGACAGCCACCCTCGTTGGTCCCCATGCCACGACTCCGTCCCATAGTGCAGTGAGTTAGGTGACTAAGTTAGCAAGGCGTCGTCCCGCTCGCGAGTCGACGGACGGCGTGTTCAATGACAGCCATGGGCGAGGGCATGCGCAAGGTCGGGCTCCTGGGCGGGATGAGCTGGGAGAGCACGGCGCTCTACTACCGGCTCCTCAACGAGGGTGTCCGCGAGCGCCTCGGCGGCTTCCACTCCGCGCGGCTGGTGCTGACCTCGGTCGACTTCGCGGACATCGAGGCGATGCAGGTCGCGGGCGACTGGGAGGCGGCAGGCGCGGCGCTCGCGGACGAGGCGCGCTCGCTGGAGGCCGCGGGCGCCGAGTGCCTGGTGCTCTGCACCAACACGATGCACAAGGTCGCCGACGCGATCGAGGGTGCGGTCGGCATCCCGCTGCTGCACCTGGCGGACGTGACCGCCGACGCCGTGCGCAGCGCGGGGGTCGACCGCGTGGCTCTGCTCGGCACCCGCTTCACCATGGAGCAGCCGTTCTACGCCGACCGCCTGCGCTCGCACGGCCTCGACGTGCTCGTCCCGGAGGGCGACGACCTCACGTTCGTCCACGACGTCATCTACGACGAGCTGGTGCTCGGCGTGGTCCGCGACGAGTCCCGGGCGGCGTACGTCGACGTGGTGCGGCGCCTGGTCGCGCGGGGCGCCGGGGGAGTGGTCCTCGGCTGCACCGAGATCGAGCTGCTCATCGGCCCCGACGACGTCGAGGTGCCGGTCTTCGCCACCACCGCGCTGCACGCGCGAGCGGCCGTGGAGTTCGCGCTCAGCTGACCTCGCCGCGGACGAGCAGGTCGAGCAGGAATGGACTTCCACTCGTACGAGTGGAAGTCCATCGGGGCCTGAGCGTGGAAGAGACCGTCAGCGCCTGAACTTCCACCCGAGCGAGTGGAAGTCCATGGCGGCCCGAGCGGGAGACGGTGGACTACCCCGACGGGGCTGACGTGGGCGACCCGCCTGCGGCAGGCTGACCCGGTGCTCACCGTCGTCGTCGCACTGACCGCCAACACGGTCCTGGCCATCCTCAAGAGCATCGTCGCGGTCGTCACGGGATCGGCGTCGATGGTGGCGGAGGCCGCGCACTCGTGGGCCGACGCGGGCAACGAGGTGTTCCTCGTCATCGCCGAGCGCCGGGCCGAGAAGCCCCCCGACCCCGCCCACCCGCTGGGCTACGGACGCGAGGCCTACGTGTGGTCGATGATCGCGGCCTTCGGCCTGTTCGGCGTGGGCGCCGCGGTGTCGGTCTGGCACGGCATCCAGTCGCTGGCGGCCGAGGAGGCGGAGACCAGCTACACCTGGGCCTACGCCGTCCTCGGGGCGGCCTTCGTCCTGGAGAGTGTGTCGTTCTTCCAGGCTCGTCGGGAGGTGCGCCGCGGCGCGCGCCGGGCCGACGTGAGCCGGCTGACCTTCCTCGACAAGACCTCCGACCCGACGCTGCGGGCGGTCTTCTTCGAGGACGCGGCGGCGCTGGCCGGCATCGTGATCGCCGCCAGCGGGCTGGCGCTGCACCAGGTCACCGGGCAGCCGGTCTGGGACGCGATCGGCTCGATCCTCGTCGGCCTGCTGCTGGGCTGGGTCGCGATCTACCTGCTGCGCCGCAACATGGCGTTCCTCGTCGGCCAGGTCGCGGACCCGCGGGCGTACGACACGGTGCTGGGGTGGTTGCGCGAGCGGGCCGAGGTGCAGAGCGTGAGCACCCTCCACCTGGAGTACGTCGGACCGGACAAGCTCTTCCTCGTCGGGTCGGTCGACCTCGTCGGCGACGACCCCGAGAGCGAGGCTGCCGCCGAGCTGCAGCGCCTGGAGGACCACCTCGAGGAGCGCCCGGGGATCGCCCGGGCCGTGCTGTCCCTCGCGGCGCCGGGGCGCCCGCCGATGGTCGGGAACAACGAAGGTGGTTGAGCGTTGAACCAACCATGAAGAAGATCGGGTTCCTCAACTTCGGCCACTGGACCGACTCCCCGCAGTCCGCGGTGCGCTCGGCCTCCGACACCTTGCTCCAGTCGATCGACCTCGCCGTCGCGGCGGAGGAGCTCGGGGCTGACGGGGCGTACTTCCGCGTCCACCACTTCGCCCGGCAGCTGGCCTCGCCGTTCCCGCTGCTCGCCGCGATCGGCGCGCGCACCAGCCGGATCGAGATCGGCACCGGCGTGATCGACATGCGCTACGAGAACCCGCTCTACATGGCCGAGGACGCCGGCGCCGCCGACCTCATCTCCGGCGGCCGGCTCCAGCTCGGCATCAGCCGGGGATCACCGGAGCAGGTCATCGACGGCTGGCGCTACTTCGGCTACGGCCCGGCCGAGGGCGAGGACCAGGCCGACATGGCCCGCCGCCACACCGAGGTCTTCCTCGAGGTCCTGACCGGCAAGGGCTTCGCCGAGCCCAACCCGCGCCCGATGTTCCCCAACCCGCCCGGCCTGCTGCGTCCCGAGCCGCACTCGCCGGGACTGCGCAACCGCATCTGGTGGGGCGCGGCGTCCGACGCGACCGCACGCTGGACCGCTGAGAAGGGCATGCACCTGATGAGCTCGACGCTCAAGGCGGACGAGACCGGCGAGCCGTTCCACGTCCAGCAGCGCAAGCAGATCGAGGTGTTCCGCGACGCCTGGCGCGAAGCGGGCCACCCGGGCGAGCCGCGCGTCTCGGTGAGCCGGTCGATCATGCCGATCACGACCGACCTCGACCGGCTGTACTTCGGCCACGAGGGCTCCAGCTCCGACCAGTTCGGCCAGATCGAGGCCAACCTGCGCGCCGTCTTCGGCAAGACGTACGCCGCCGAGCCCGACGTGCTGGTCAAGGAGCTCGCCGACGACGAGGCCATCGCCGCCGCCGACACCCTGCTGCTCACGGTGCCGAACCAGCTCGGCGTCGACTACAACGCCCACCTGCTCGAGTCGCTGCTCACCGACGTGGCGCCCGACCTCGGCTGGCGCTGACGCCCCACCACCTCCCACACACTTCAGGCTCGAAGGAGCAGATCACATGGCACGCATCACCGTCATCGGAGGAAACGGCTACGCGGGCGCTGCCCTCGTCGCCGAGTCCCGCAAGCGCGGTCACGAGGTGACCTCGGTCAGCCGCTCGGCACCGGAGTCACCGGTCGACGGCGTCGACCACGTCGAGGGCTCGGTGCTCGACGCCGAGGTCCTCGACCGCGTCACCGAGGGCCGCGACGTCGTGGTGAGCGCCCTCTCGCCCCGCGGCGACATGGTCGGCAAGGTCGAGGGCGTCGTGGCCGACCTCATCACCCGCCTCGCCGGTACGCCGACCAGGCTGGGCTACATCGGCGGCGCGTCCTCGCTCCTCACGGAGGAGGGCGGCCCGCGGCTGTGGGACGTGAGCAAGGACCACGTCCCGGACGAGGTGAGGCCCGAGGTGCAGACCGGCCTCGACACCCTCGCGCTGCTCGAGGAGAGCCCGGAGTCGCTCGACTGGTTCTACGTCAGCCCACCCGAGGAGTTCGGGTCGTGGCTCGGCACGCCGTCGAGGGGCCGCTACACGCTGGGCGGCGACGTCCTGCTGCGCGACGCCGAGGGACAGTCGACGATCTCCGCCGACGACCTGGCGCTCGCGATCCTCGACGAGATCGAGAAGCCGGCCCACCATCGCAAGCGCTTCACCGCGATCGCCTGACCCCGACGGGCCATCCGCGATGAGTACGCGGTCCCATGCTCCCTGCGTCCCCGACGAGGACGCTCGGACGCATGGGATCGCGACGCTCGACAGGCCGACGACGGGTCAGGATCTGGTACGCCCGGGCGGCCCTCGTCGTCCTGCTCTCCGTCGGCGTCGCCCAGGTCGACCACTGGTCCGACGCCGGTGACGGTGAGAAGGACTGCGTGGTGCAGGTCCGCGCCGCCTCGCCCGAGGTCGTCCAGCGCGTGGCGACGCCGTTCGCGGGCCTGGTGCAGCGCGGTGGCACGGTCAACGACGCCAGCTGCGTCAACGCGGTCGCGGTGCACGGCGTCGTACGCCCCACCTCGGTCGCCGACGTGCAGGCGGCGCTGGCGTACGCCCGCGAGCACGACCTGAAGGTCGCGGTCGGCGGCACCCGGCACAGCATGGGCGGGCAGGCGTCGTACCCCGGCGGTCTCGTGCTCGACATGACGCGCCTGGCCTCGGTCAGGATCGACGACGGGCGCGGGACGGTCCGCGTGGGTGCCGGCGCTCCGTGGAAGGTCGTGCTGGAGGCGCTGCACGAGGAGGGGCTGTCGGTCGGCGCCATGCCGGGCATCGACATCCTCAGCGTCGGCGGCACCGTGTCGGTCAACGCCCACGGTGCCGACTTCCGCACCGGCAGCCTCGCGCCCACGATCCGCTCCCTCCGCATGGTCCTGGCCGACGGCTCGGTGCGAGAGGTCAGCCGCCAGCAGGACCCCGCGCTCTTCCGGGCCGCGATCGGCGGCTACGGGCTCTTCGGCGTGATCGTCGAGGTCGAGCTCGAGACCGTGCCCGACGAGGTCTACCGGTTCGAGCAGCGGCTGGTCCCCACTGCCGACGTGGCCGACGTCTTCGAGGACGAGGTCGTCCCCGATGACGACGTGCGGATGATGTACGGCCACCTGTCGACCTCGCCCGGCAGCTTCCTCGACGAGGTCATCCTCTACACCTACCGCCGCGTCGACGACCCGTCGGTGACCGTCCCGCCGCTGCGCGCCGACCAGGACTCCCGCGTCGCGCGGCTGGTGCTCAACGTCGCGCGCACGGGCGGGACCGGTCAGCGGGTCAAGTGGGCCGCGCAGCGGCACCTGCTGCCGCACCTGCGCCGGTGCGAGACCTCCCGCAACGCCGCGCTGCGGGCCGCCGAGGCGTGCCTGGTCTCGCGCAACCAGGGCCTCTACAACAGCCTCGGGCTGCTCGACAACGAGCTGACCCAGTACACCGACGTGCTCCACGAGTACTTCCTGCCGCCCGAGGAGCTCGCGGGGTTCCTCGCCGAGGCGCGCACCGAGCTGACGGCCCACGACGCCCAGCTGCTCAGCGCCTCGATCCGGTCGGTGGAGAGGAGCGAGACCCTGCTCTCGTACGCGCCCGCGCACCGGCTCTCGGTGGTGCTCTACCTGAGCCAGGAGGTCTCGTCGGCCGGCCACGCCGACATGGCCGACCTGACCCGTCGCCTCGTGGCGCTCGCGCTCGAGCACGGCGGCACGTTCTACCTTCCCTACCAGCAGCACTACACCCGGGCGGACCTCGAGCGCGGCTACCCGCAGGTGGGCCGCTTCTTCGAGACCAAGCTCGAGCGCGACCCCGACCTGCTGTTCATGAACAGCCTCGCCGCGAGGTACGGCGACGAGCTGCGCGGCTGACGGCTCCGAGCTCACCACCCACGCAGGTGAGCCGCGCGACGGCGTGCGGTGCTTGTGTGGAGAGCACCGCACTCGACCAGGAGGTCACGATGGCGCATGATCAGGACGACAGGCCGGACGAGCAGGAGGGCCAGGTCTCGGAGCTTGCTCCCGACGGCGACGAGCCCGAACCGATCAGCCCGGGCGACTCGGTGGCTGCACAGCCTGACGGTGAGTCCGGCGACACCCAGGAAGGCACCCAGGGACCGAATGCCGCGCCGCGGCACAACCCTCCGGAGCCCGACAACGCGTCCTCCCGCTGAGAGGACGCGCTCAGAGGAGCAGTCATGACCTACCAGATCGGCTACTTCGTCGGCAGTCTCTCGTCGACCTCGATCAACCGCACGCTGAGCAAGGCCCTCGTGGCACTGGCGCCGCGCGACATGGAGTTCACCGAGCTCCCGATCCGCGACCTCCCTCTCTACAGCCCCGACTACGACGCGGAGTACCCGCCCGAGGCCCAGGCGCTCAAGGACGCGCTGGCCGCGTGCGACGCGGTGCTCTTCGTGACCCCGGAGTACAACCGGTCGATCCCCGGGGCCCTCAAGAACGCCATCGACTGGGCGTCGCGGCCCTGGGGCCAGAACTCCTTCGACCACATGCCTGCGGCCGTCATCGGCGCCTCGATCGGGTCGATCGGCACCGCCGTCGCGCAGCAGAGCCTCCGAGGCGTGCTGAGCTTCTGCAACGCCCGGCAGATGACCGCACCGGAGGCCTACATCCACCTCCGGCCCGGCGCGATCGCCGACTCCGGTGAGGTGTCCGACGACGGACTGGCGCAGATCCTCACCGACTTCATGCAGGAGTTCCGCACGCACACCGAACGGGTCTTCACCGTCCTCCCGCGCTCGACCTGACCGCTCGCGGAGGAGTCCGGTGCTCCGGTAGAAACCTTCCATGAGCAAACCGGTGATTGTCGTGGTGGGTGCGGGTCCGGGCGTGAGCGGGTCGGTGGCCCGGCGCTTCGCCGACGAGGGCTACGACGTCGGGCTGCTCGGACAGGACCAAGGTGTGCTCGACGAGCTCGTGCGCGACCTGGAGGCACGAGGCGCGGCTGTCGGGCACGCCGTCGTCGACATCACCGACGAGCAGGCCGCGCGCGACGCCGTACGCCGGATGGGCGAGCACACCGGGCGCATCGACGTGCTCCACTTCAACCCCAGCGCGTTCCGCGAGAAGGACCCGCTGTCGCTGACGGTCGCCGAGCTGCTGGAGGACGTGGCGCTCGGCGTGGGCGCGTTGCTCACGGTCGTGCAGGCGGCCCGGCCCTTCATGTCCGCGGGCGGTCGCGTCAGCGTCACCGGCAGCATGGCCGCGGACGAGCCGTGGGAGAGGGCCGCGTCGCTCGGCGTGCAGAAGGCGGGGGTGCGCAACCTCGTGCACAGCATCGACAAGACGCTCGCCCCTGACGGCATCCGCGCGGTGTCGGTGACCGTGCGCGGCTCGCTCGCCCGCGAGGGTGCGTTCACCCCGGACCGTGTGGCGGACGCCCTGTGGGCCGCGGTCACGACCGACGACGCTCAGTGGCGCAGCGAGGTGCCCTACGCCGGCTGAGCTCACCGCTCGTCCGACGCCGGCCTGTGCAGGGTGAGGATCACCACCGTGACCGCGATGAGCGGGACCACGACCGTCCACGACGTCGCGACGACTCCCATCATGCTGCCGACGCAGATGAGTCCGCGTCCGACGTTGGGGTGGCGGCGCGACGGCACGGCCAGGCCGGCGAGCATCAGGACGCCGCCGCCGACCAGCGTGCCGAACCAGAACCAGAGGCCCCCGTCGTCGCCGGACACGGCGCGGACCGACTCCGCGATGCCGGCGGCGATGTAGAGGAGCGCCAGCCCGAAGGTCAGCCAGAAGGCGAGTCGGGGCCGGTCCATGGCCCAGCCTAGAGTTCGGAGCCGAGGTCCTGCTTCGTGCTCCAGACCAGTGGCTACCAGGGCATCCGGTAGACGTCGAACCAGTCGCGCAGCCAGGTGCGCATCCGGAAGATCTCCGCGTGCTGCTCGTCGCGGATGTCGTCGGCGAGCTCGGCGACCTCGTCGTGCTCGACCAGCCGGGACGCCAGCAGGTGCTGCGACATCATCACCGCGGCCATGTGGTGCCCGACCATGTCCTCAAGGAACGTCCGGTCGAGGCGGTCGCCGGAGAGCCCGGAGAGGTCGCGCATCATCGGCTCGTAGTCGACGTCGACTGCCTCGTCGGGATACCACTCGGCCAGCCACGCCCGCATCTGCGTGACCTGTGCCGACTGGGACTCGATGATCTGCTCGCCGAAGTCACGCATCGTCGCGCGGTCCGAGCGGCTCAGCTCCCGCGCAGCGTCGATCGCCTCCTCGTGGTGGGCCACCATCTCGGCGAGGTACTCCTGCTCGCTCGCGGCGAAGACGTGGTGCCCGGCGCCGAAGCCGCCCATGTGCCCGCCCGAGAAGCCGCCCATGTGCCCACCGACGTCTCCGCGGGGCTGGCCGTCCGCCATCATCGGGTGCCACCACCCGTCGTCGCTGTTCGCCGTCACCGCGGCGCCGGCTCCCGCGCCGACCAGGGCGGCTGCGGCCACGGCCGCGACGATCGTGCGCCTCATGTCGCTCGCCTCCTCGACTCCAGCGTGCGACGTGAGGTCGCCCGGGGTCAGGGCACGAGGTCCCCCCGGTGCGGGCCGAGGGTCACCAGCGGCGTCAGCGCTTGCGGCCCCACACGAGGTAGGCGATCGGCCCGACGGGCTGCACCGACATCGCGGGCGCCCAGAGCGCCTTCGGGCCGCGCACCATCGTCGCGGGGCGCTGCTTGAGGTCGCGCAGGCACCAGGTCGTGAGGGCCACCTCCGCGATGCCCGCTGCGACCACCACCCTCTTCTGCGTGGGAGTCATGTCCGACCAGCTCTTCTTCGCCTTCTTGTGTGCCATGGCCGCACCGTATCCCCGCCGAACAACCTGCTGAACAACCCGCCGGACGACCCCCGGACAAGGGTGTCGTACGGAGGTCAGGCGCCGCGCAGGCCGTTGAGCAGGAACCAGAACACCAGCACCCCGACGAGGGCCGCGAGCAGCCCCCACCAGATTCCCGTCACCGCGCGTCGGCCGGTGGCGGCGCCCTCGCGGGCGAGGGCGGGCAGGGCGATCGTGACAGCCGCGCCGATGGCAGCCATGGCGACCAGCTGGATCACGATCACCCAGTTCTCGGTGTCCGGGTCGTCGAAGAAGAAGGCAGCCAGCGGCAGGCTGAGCATGCCGGCCACGAGCAGGACGACGATCCCGACGACTCGCTGCGCGGCTGGGCTCATGAGCAGACGCTAGCCCTCCTTGGCCACCAGAGTCAGCACGTCGTACGTCGCCACCGGCTCGCCGTCCTGGTTGGTGACCAGCGCGTCCCAGCGGACCTCGCCGTAGTCGGCCGACGAGCGCGGGGTGATCTGCTTGACCGTCAGCGTCACCGTGATCGCGTCGCCCGCCTTGACGGGGGTGAGGAAGCGGAGGTTGTCGACGCCGAAGTTGGCGAGCACGGGGCCCGGCGCCGGGTCCACGAAGAGCCCCGCCGCCATCGACACGATGAGGTAGCCGTGCGCCACGATGCCGCCGAAGAGCGGGTTCTGCGCGGCCGCCTCCGGGTCGGTGTGCGCGTAGAACGTGTCGCCGGTGAAGTCGCTGAAGTGGTCGATGTCCTCCAGGGAGATGACTCGCTGCTCGGACGCGATCGTGTCACCGATCCGGAGCGTTGCGAGCGAGTGGCGGAACGGGTGCTCGGGCGTCAGGGTGCGCTGCGACCCGCGGGTCCAGCGGCCGGTGATGGCGGTGAGCATGTCGGGGGAGGCCTGGACGGCCGAGCGCTGCATGTGGTGCAGCACGCCGCGTACGCCGCCGAGCTCCTCGCCGCCGCCGGCACGACCGGGACCACCGTGGACCAGCATCGGCAGGGGAGAGCCGTGCCCGGTGGACTCGGGCGCGTCGTCGCGGTCGAGCACGAGGATGCGGCCGTGCCACGGCGCGAGACCGAGCACGAGGGTGCGGGCGACCGACGGGTCGTGGGTGACGACCGAGCCGACGAGGGAGCCCTTGCCGCGCGCCGCGAGGGTGACGGCCTCGTCGAGGGAGTCGTACGACATCACCGTCGACACCGGGCCGAAGGGCTCGACGTCGTGCGGCTCGACCGCGCCGGCGCGCGCGCGGAGCAGGACCGGCTGCATGAACGCGCCGCGCTCCGCGTCGCCGGCGAAGCCGGTGGTGGAGGTCGGGTCGCCGTGCACCACGTCGGCCGAGGAGCGCAGCGCCTCGACCGCCTTGCGGACCTCCTCGCGCTGGCCCAGCGAGGCCAGCGGGCCCATCCGCACGGACTCGTCGCCCGGGTTGCCGACCGTGATGGTCGCGAGCTTCGCGGTGATCGCCTCGGTCATCTCGTCGGCGACGGCCGAGGGCACGATCACGCGTCGGATCGCGGTGCACTTCTGACCGGCCTTGGCGGTCATCTCGGTGACGACGCCCTTGACGAAGAGATCCCACTCCGGGTCGCTCGAGGTCACGTCGGGACCGAGCACCGAGCAGTTGAGGGAGTCGGCCTCGACCTGCAGGGTCACGCCGCCGTGCAGCACCGAGGGGTGCTGGCGCAGGATGCCGGCGGTGTGGGCCGAGCCGGTGAAGGCCACCGAGTCCTGGACGCCGAGGTGGTCGAGCAGGTCGCCGGCCGAGCCGGACAGCAGCTGCAGCGATCCCTCGGGCAGGATGCCCGACTCGATGATCCGGCGGACCACGAGCTCGGTGAGGTAGGCCGTCTGGCTGGCGGGCTTGACGATCGAGGGCAGCCCGGCGACGAAGGCCGGCGCGAGCTTCTCGAGCATGCCCCACACGGGGAAGTTGAAGGCGTTGATCTGCACCGCGACGCCGGGGCGCGAGGTGTAGACGTGCTGGCCCATGAAGATGCCGGTGCGGCCGAGCTGCTCGAGGTCGCCGTCGCAGACCACGATGTCGTTGGGCAGCTCGCGGCGGCTCTTGGAGGAGTAGCTGAACACGGTGCCGAAGCCGCCGTCGATGTCGATCATCGAGTCGCGCCGGGTGGCGCCGGTGGCGAGCGACAGCTCGTAGAGCTCGTCCTTGAGCCCGGTCAGGTGCGTGGCCAGCTCCTTGAGCAGCAGGGCGCGCTCGTGGAAGGTCAGCTCGCGGATCGCCGGGCCGCCGACGGCGCGCGCGTGCTGGGCCATCGCGCCGAGGTCGAGCCCGGCGCTCGAGATGCGCGCGACCTCCTCGCCCGTCGCGGCGTCGAGGAGCGGGTCGCCCTCGGCGGAGGCGGCGTACCAGCGGCCGGCGGCATAGCTCTCGAGCAGACGGGTCACGGGGGTCTCCCTAGGGGGTCGAGCGGTGTGCAGGACGGTGTTTGCGTGCCAGAGTGACTGGTGACACACTAATAGCAGACCGATCGGTCAGTAAATGTGGCCGACCGGTCGGTGGTGCTCCCGGAAACGGCGGAGGTCAGGAGGACGGATGACGCTCACGGAGACCGCGCTGGACCCCGATCAGCAGGCCGCGCTGGAGGCCGGGTTCGAGGCCACGATCGCGCGCAACGACCGGATCGAGCCGCGCGACTGGATGCCGGAGGGCTACCGCAGGACGCTGGTGCGCCAGATCGCCCAGCACGCCCACAGCGAGATCATCGGCATGCAGCCGGAGGGCAACTGGATCACGCGCGCGCCCAGCCTGCGACGCAAGGCGATCCTGCTGGCCAAGGTGCAGGACGAGGCCGGCCACGGGCTCTACCTCTACTCCGCCGCCGAGACCCTCGGGGTGTCGCGGCTCGAGCTCACCGAGCTCCTGATCGCGGGCAAGCAGAAGTACTCCTCGATCTTCAACTACCCGACCCTGTCCTACGCCGACGTGGGCAGCATCGGCTGGCTCGTCGACGGCGCCGCGATCTGCAACCAGGTGCCGCTGTGCCGTACGTCGTTCGGGCCCTACGGCCGCGCCATGATCCGGGTGTGCAAGGAGGAGTCCTTCCACCAGCGCCAGGGCTACGAGCTGCTGGCCACGATGATGCGCGGCACCGACGAGCAGCGCGCGATGGTGCAGGAGTCGGTCAACCGGTTCTGGTGGCCCGCGCTGATGATGTTCGGCCCGCCCGACGACGCCTCGCCCAACACGGCCCAGTCGATGGCATGGGGCATCAAGCGCAACACCAACGACGAGCTGCGGCAGAAGTTCGTGGACATGTCCGTCCCGCAGGCCGAGGCGCTGGGCGTGACCCTGCCCGACCCCGAGCTCGCCTGGAACGAGGAGCGCGGCCACTACGACTTCGGCCAGCCCGACTGGGAGGAGTTCATGGAGGGCGTGAAGGGCAACGGCCCCTGCAACGCGCAGCGGATGGCCCACCGCCGCCGCGCCCACGAGGACGGCGCCTGGGTGCGCGAGGCCGCGACGGCGTACGCCGCCCGCACGAAGGAGGCGACCCCGTGAGCGGCATCGAGAAGGAATGGCCCCTCTACGAGGTCTTCGTGCGTGGCAAGCGCGGGCTCAACCACGTGCACGTCGGCTCGCTGCACGCCGCCGACGACCGGATGGCGCTGCTGCACGCCCGCGACGTCTACACGCGTCGCAACGAGGGCGTGAGCATCTGGGTGGTGCGCGCCGACGCGATCACCGCCTCGAGCCCGGACGAGAAGGACCCGATGTTCGCCCCCAGCGGCGACAAGGTCTACCGCCACCCGACGTTCTACGACATCCCCGACAACGTCCCCCACATGTGATGAACGAGCACGTACACACCTCTGCAGAGGACGAGCACGACAACGCCTACGCGGGCCTGCTCGTCAACGACTCCCACTGGGCCTTCGGCACCGACTTCGAGGACCCCCTCGCCGGCGTCGACACGACGATCCCCGAGGGGGTCGACGCGCCCACCCTGGCGGCGTACGCCCTGATGCTGGGCGACGACGCCCTCGTCATGTCGCACCGGATCTCGGAGTGGACGAGCAACGCGCCCGACCTCGAGGACGACATCGCGCTGTCCAACATCGCGCTCGACCTGCTCGGCCAGGCGCGGCTGCTGCTGGCGCGCGCGGCCAAGGCCGACGCGTCGGTCGTGCCGGCCCTGCCCGAGGGCTCGCCGGCGCCGCCGGAGGACGCGCTCGCGTTCTTCCGCGAGGCCCACGAGCTCCGCAACGTGCGCTTCGCCGAGCTGGTCAACGGCGACTTCGCCGAGGCCACGGTGCGGGTGCTGCTGTTCTCCGTGTGGCGCCTCGCGACCTTCGAGCGGCTGCGGACCAGCCGCGACCACGTGCTGGCTGCCGTGGCGGCCAAGGGTGTCAAGGAGCTGGCCTACCACCGGGACTACGCCGCCCGCTGGTTCGTCACCCTCGCGCAGGGCACCGACGAGTCGCGCTCGCGGCTCCTCGCCGCACTGGGCGCGCTGTGGCCGTTGTGGCCCGAGCTGTTCGACACCCACGAGGTCGAGGCCGCCGCGGCCGCATCGGGGGTCGGCGTCGACCCCGCGACCGTCCGCGAGCAGGCCGAGTCCGTGCTCGACCAGGTGCTCACTGCGGCCGACGTGCCGCGCCCCGAGGTGGCCCGCCGCGCCGGGGTACTCGGGCGCACCGGTCGCGACGGCATGCACGGCGAGCCTTTGAGCCGGATGCTCGCGGAGATGCAGTCCGTGGCCCGTGCCCACCCGAGGGGCCTGTGGTGAGACTGATGAGCCGTACGACGCAGCGAGCCCGGTCCGTGGCCGAGCGCGTGGTCGACCCGGAGCTGCCGATGCTCTCCCTCGCCGACCTCGGCGTCCTGCGTGACGTCGACGTGGTGGGGGACTCGCACGTGGTCGTCGACATCACGCCGACCTACTCCGGGTGCCCGGCCATGGCCGCGATGCGCGACGACCTCGTGCGTGAGCTCACGTCCGCCGGCTTCGACCGCGTCGAGGTGCGGGTCAGCCTCGACCCGGCGTGGACGACCGACTGGATCACCCCCGCCGGCCGCGCCGCGCTGGCCGCGGCGGGGATCTCGCCGCCCGGCCCGGCCCCGTCCAACGCCGGCCCGATCCCGCTGACGCTGCTGCCCACGGCCCGGCAGGTGCGGTGCCCGCAGTGCGACTCGACGGCGACCGAGCTGGTCTCGGAGTTCGGGTCGACGGCCTGCAAGGCGCAGTACCGCTGCACCTCGTGCCTCGAGCCCTTCGACCACGTGAAGGAGATCTAGGCCATGGCGGCCTTCCACGAGCTCGTCGTCCGTGAGGTCGAGCCCCTGACCGACGACTCGGCGGCGGTCACCTTCGACGTGCCCGACGACCTGCGCGAGCTCTTCGACTTCGAGCCGGGGGAGTCGCTCACGCTGCGCCGCTTCGTCGACGGCGTCGAGCACCGGCGCACCTACTCCATCTGCGCGCCGGCCGGCGCCGCGCCGCGCATCGGCGTGCGAGAGATCCCCGGCGGGATGTTCTCGTCGTGGCTGATCCACCAGGTCGCGCCGGGCGAGACCATCGAGGTGGCGGAGCCGTCGGGCAGCTTCCGCGCCGATCCGGCGCTGCCGGGCCTGCACCTGTGCATCGCGGCCGGCTCCGGCATCACCCCGATGCTGTCCATCGCGGCCTCCGTCCTGGCCCACCCCGAGAGCGCGGTGACGATGCTCTACGGCAACCGGGAGACGACCTCGGTGATGTTCGCCGAGGAGCTCAGCGACCTCAAGAACCTCTACGGCCCGCGCTTCGACCTGGTGCACGTGCTCTCGCGCGAGCCGCGCGACGTCGAGCTCTTCTCCGGTCGCCTCGACGCCGACCGGCTGCGCCGGCTGCTGCCGATCAAGGTGCCGCTCGACGCGGTCGACCACGTCTGGCTCTGCGGCCCGCTGGGACTCATCCAGGACGCCCGCACGGTCCTGGAGGAGCTCGGGGTGCCGAAGGAGAAGATCCACTTCGAGCTCTTCTTCGTCGACGAACCGCCCCCGGTGCTGCGCCACGCCGACCGGGTGGTCGAGGGCGTGACCAGCGAGGTGACCGTCGTCCTCGACGGGCGCTCGACGACCACCCCGATGCCGCGCGACACCACCCTCCTCGACTCCGCCCAGGCCGTGCGCAGCGACCTGCCGTTCGCGTGCAAGGGCGGCGTGTGCGGCACCTGTCGCGCCAAGGTGGTCGACGGCGAGGTGGAGATGGTGCGCAACTACGCCCTCGAGCCGGCCGAGGTCGAGCAACAGTTCGTGCTGACCTGCCAGTCCTTCCCGGTCAGCCCGGCCGTCACGATCGACTTCGATGCCTGACCCGTCCCGCGTCATGTGGGAGGCCGACGCCGCCAGCGCGATGCTCGGCATGGAGATCGACGAGCTCGGTCCCGGGGAGGCGCGGGTCTCGATGCTCGTGCGGCCCGACATGGTCAACGGGCACGACCTCTGCCACGGCGGACTGGTCGCGAGCCTGGCCGACTCGGCGTTCGCGCTGGCCTGCAACTCCCACGGCACGGTCACGGTCGCGGCCGGCTTCGAGATCGACTTCCTCGAGCCCGCCCGGCTCGGGCAGGTCCTGCAGGCGCACGCCCGGGAGGTGGCCCTGCGCGGGCGCTCGGGGTTGTACGACGTCACGGTGCGGGCGAGCGGGACGGTGATCGCGGAGTTCCGCGGGAGGAGCCGCTCCCTCGGCCGGCGGATCGGCGAGACGCCCGTCTGAGCGGCGCCGACCAGGCTGCTCAGAGGATCCGCGACATCCCGGGCACCCGTCGGACCAGCAGCCACGACGCCCCGAACGACAGCGCGACCGCGCCGGCGGCGACCAGGACCGCCTTCGCCTCGGCCGGCAACGGCACCGGCCGCATCGCCACGGCCAGGCCCAGCAGGAAGGGGGTCTGCAGCATGAAGGCGCCGTAGGCGCTCCGGCCGAGCTGCTCGCCCCACGGCAGGGATCGGTCGAGGCGGCGACTCGACAGGTCGAGCAGCCACACCGGGCCGAAGACGACGAGGAGCGCCTCGATGCACGCGAAGGCCACGGCGTACCAGCTCCAGCCGCCGAACATCTCCTCGACGCTGTCCGTCGCCCCGACGACGTAGAGCAGGGCCGTCATCGCGACGACGGCGACCGCGGTGAGCCATCGGCTTGCGCGGACCAGGTCGGCGGGGATCGCGTGCGCCCAGCCGGACCGGGCGGCCCGGAGGCCGATCACGAAGACGGCGATGCACGCCGGCCACTCCCAGAGGTTGAGGTCGGTGAAGCCGCTCTCGCCGCCGTACGGGTAGACGAGGCGGACCACGAACGACGTCGGCGCCACGACCAGCGCGGAGACGACCAGGGTTCGCATGGTGGGTGGTCGCGGCGCCCGACGGTCGGGTCCTGCCAGCCGGCGCCAGGCGGCGTACGCCAGCGAGTAGACGAGCAGCACGCCGACGAACCACAACGGTCCGGTGTCGACCTGTCGCTCCGCGCCCAGGTATTCCTGCCAGTAGGTCCCGGTCGCGTCACCGAAGCGGTGCTCGAGGGGATAGACCAGGGACGGCTGCACCAGCAGGACGTAGATCGCGAACGGCACGCCGAGCCGCAGCAGCCGGTCCGTGACGAAGCGCCTCCCGCCCTTGCGGTCGTAGGAGCCCGGGGTCAGCAGGCCGGCCACGAGGAACAGCAGGGATATGAGGAAGAAGCCGAACGGGCTGAGCACCACCAGCAGCACCATCTCCACGACCGGGTGGAGCGTCGTCTCGCGCACGCCTGCGTAGGTCCACGCCTCGAAGAGGCCGACGTAGCCCAGCACGGCGTGCAGCGCGATGATCAGCGCGATCAGGACCACCTTGAGGTTGTCGAGGTGGAGAAGCCGACCGGTCGCGAGCAGCATCCCTCATCGTGCTGCCGCGCCGGCCCCGGTCAGTAGAGGACGACGGCCCGCACCCGTGGACCGAGGACCCTTCCCGCCCCGGCCGGCGCGTCCCTACCGTCGAGACAGGGACGGATGAGAGAGGTGCACGATGAGGGTTGGTCGAGTGGTGTCATGGCTGCTGGTGGTCGCGCTCACGCCGGCGCTCGTCGCCACGCAGGGCAGTGGGGCCGCACCAGAGGTTCGCCGGGCCGCGCCGCCCACGCCGGTCCTGGTCGCGGTCCGCGCCGCCCACCGCGGCGACGTCGACCGGGTGGTCTTCGAGTTCCGCGGCGGTCTGCCCGCAGATCGCCAGGTCGCCTACGTGCCGCGACTGTTCGCGGACGGCTCCGGCCGTCGGGTGCACGTCCCCGGGCAGGCCCTCCTGCGGGTGCGCTTCGAGCCCGCCGCCGCCCACACCGACCAGGGCGTGCCGACCGCCGCGCCGCGACGGGTCGCCTTCGCGCTGCCCAACGTCCTCACGGCGGTGCGCTCGGGCGACTTCGAGGCGGTGACGACGTACGGCCTCGGGCTGGCCGCGCGCACGCCCGTCCGCGTGACGACCCTGCAGGCACCGCCGCGCGTGGTGGTCGAGGTCGGCGCCGGCTTCGCGACCGTCGAGCGCAAGGTGTGGTTCTTCGACCGTGACCGGTTCGTCGACAACCGCGAGCCGTTCTTCGTCCCGGTGACCCGGCTGGTGCGCCCGGGTGCGCCCGCGACCGGCGTGCTGGACCGGCTCTTCGCCGGGCCGCTGCCGCGCGAGCGCGCCCGTGGTCTGCGGCTGCTGCGCTCCGGCGCCACGGGCTACGACGACCTCGCGGTCTCCGGTGGGGTCGCCGACCTGCGGCTCACGGGGCGGTGCAGCAGTGGTGGCTCGACGGTGAGCATCGCGGGCGAGGTGCTGCCGAGCCTCAAGCAGTTCGCGACCGTCCAGCGCGTGGTGCTGCGCGACGCGCAGGGGAGCACGCTCGACCCCGACGGACCGGGGGACTCGACGCCGGAGTGCCTCGAGCCGTGACCTGACCGGCCGGGGTCAGTCCCCGTGCCGTGTCAGCCCGTCGAAGGCCAGCGTGGTGACCGTGTCGGCGAGGGCCTCCACGTCGCTGTCGTCGCGCAGCCACTCGGTCATCGAGTTCACCGTGCCGAAGAGGAGGCGGCTGGTGAGGAGCGGGTCGACGTCGGCACGGATGGCGCCGGCGTCGGCGGCCTCACGCACCATCTCGGCCAACCGGTGGTCGATGTCGCGGCGCCGTGCGAGGGCGTTCTTCTCGGCCGGGGTGTTGCCCCGCACCCGCAGCAGCAGGGTCACGGCCGGCAGGTGCTCGGCGAGCACGACGACACTGCTGCGCACCGCCGCGCGCAGCCGCTGCTCGGGGGAGTACGACGGGTCGGCCGCCACCGTGTCGAGCGCCGCAGTGAGCTCCCCGAGGGCCTCGTCGAGCGCCCGCTCGAGCAGGTGCTCCTTGCTCGGCACGTGGTGGTAGATCGCCGACTTCGTCAGCCCGAGCTCGCGGGCGAGGTCGCCCATGCTCGTGGCGTCGTAGCCTTGCTGGTTGAAGAGCTCGATCGCGACGCGCAGCACGCTCTCCTGGTCGTGGCCCGGCCGGCCGCGACGTACGCGCTCTGACATGGATGAACGTTCTCACGACCACTCCACGATCCGGAGGACCACACCGTGCTCGACCTGACTCCCCGGCCCGGCGACCTGGACCCGATCGAGACCGCGCCGGTCGAGGACCTGCGCGCGCTCCAGCTCGAGCGCCTGCAGTGGTCGGTGCGGCACGCCTACGACAACGTCGAGCACTACCACCGGGCCTTCGACGAGGCCGGCGTCGGGCCCGACGACATCCGGACCCTCGCGGACCTCGCGCAGCTGCCCTTCACCACCAAGGCGACGCTGCGCGACAACTACCCGTTCGGGATGTTCGCGGTGCCGCGCACCGACGTCGTACGCATCCACGCCTCGAGCGGCACGACCGGCAAGCCGACCGTCGTCGGCTACACCCGCGACGACCTCGACATGTGGGCCGACGTCGTCGCCCGCTCGATCCGCGCCGCTGGCGGCCGTCGCGGGATGATCCTCCACAACGCCTACGGCTACGGCCTGTTCACCGGCGGCCTCGGCGCCCACGCCGGTGCCGAGCGCCTCGGCTGCACCGTCGTACCCGTCTCGGGTGGCATGACGCAGCGCCAGGTCCAGCTGATCCGCGACTTCGAGCCCGACATCATCATGGTCACGCCGTCCTACATGCTCTCGGTCATCGACGAGCTCGAGGCGCAGGGCGTCGACCCCCGGTCGACCTCGCTCAAGGTCGGCATCTTCGGCGCGGAGCCGTGGACCAACGACATGCGCCGCGAGATGGAGGAGCGCACCGACATGCACGCGGTCGACATCTACGGGCTCTCCGAGGTGATCGGCCCGGGCGTCGCGAGCGAGTGCGTCGAGACCAAGGACGGCCTGCACATCTGGGAGGACCACTTCTATCCCGAGGTCATCGACCCGGTCACCGGCGAGGTGCTGCCCGACGGCGAGGAGGGCGAGCTGGTCTTCACGACGCTGACCAAGCAGGCGATGCCGGTGATCCGCTACCGCACCCGCGACCTCACCCGCCTGATGCCGGGCACCGCGCGCAGCATGCGCCGGATGGAGAAGATCACCGGGCGCACCGACGACATGATCATCCTGCGCGGGGTCAACCTCTTCCCGACCCAGATCGAGGAGATCGTCCTCGGTCTGCCGACCCTGTCACCGCACTTCCAGTGCCACCTCGACCGCACCGGCAACCTGGACACCCTCACGGTCCGGGTGGAGCGGCGCGACGCCACGACCGACGCCGAGGCCGCCGCCGCGCAGTCCGAGCTGCACAGGCGGATCAAGGCCTCCATCGGAGTGAACGTCGGCGTCGAGGTCGTCGACGTGGCCTCGATCGAACGGTCCGTCGGCAAGATGCGCCGGATCGTCGACCATCGCCCGGCGCGCTGAACCCGGGGTTATTTGCCGGAGGGCGCCGCCCGGGCGTTACAGTTGTCGCAGCGTCCCGACGCCGTGCCCCACTGATCAACCCTGATCCACCGGCCACGACCCAGACGCCTCGCTCCAACCTCCACGCCGTGGTGTGCAGGTCAGCGCCTACACCGGCTCGCCTGCGCGTGACCCACTCGGCGACGCGTACCCAGTCCGGGAGGACATCTTGGCCCAGCGCCAGCGCTCACGCGGCTCTCGTCGCACCCCTGCGCACGCCCGACACAAGGACAACGAGGGCATCGTCCCCGTGCTCGCCCGTGCCGTGCGCGAGCTCGAGTCGGCCGTCCAGCGCGGCCCGCTCGCCCCGGGCCAACGGGTCCGTTTCCAGGTGGTCGCGCTGCTGGCGCGCGAGCACCGCACCGACGTACGCGCCTCGGCCGAGCTCACCGACGCCCAGAAGGCCGACGAGCTCAAGCGCCTCGACGGCATCGCCACGATCCTCGCGAAGACCGCGACCCGCGACCCGTCCCTCTTCACCCTGCTCTCCGAGGATTCGGTGATCACCGACAGCGCGCGCGACCTGCGCCTGGAGATGCTGCGCAAGGCGGGCATCGAGTCCGCCCCCGAGGAGCCCAAGCCCGACGACGAGGCCGGCCCCGGGCTCGGCGAGCGCCGGGTCATCCCGCAGTCGGTCGTGCAGCACCAGCTGGCCAACCCGTTCCTGGTCCCCGACTTCGAGATCGGTCGCGAGCGCCGCAGCGTCCACGGCCGGCTGGCGACCTGGGAGCTGCTCGGCCCCCTCTTCCGCTCCTTCGAGCTCGGCGGTGCCTCCTCCTGCATGGACCTGCCCGAGGCCACCACCCTCGCCGCCCCCGGCAAGCTCGAGCTGATGCCGCACCAGGCCCGGCTGATCGCCGCGGCGGCCGAGGGTCACCGCACCTTCCTGCTCGCCGACGAGCCCGGCCTCGGCAAGACCGCGCAGGCGCTGCTCGCCGCGCAGGCCTCCCACGCCTACCCGCTGCTCGTGGTGTGCCCCAACGTCGTCAAGACCAACTGGGCCCGCGAGACCGAGCGCTGGACGCCGCGCCGTCGCGCCACCGTCATCCACGGCGACGGCGACCAGGTGGACGCGTTCGCCGACGTCATCATCGTCAACTACGAGATCCTCGACCGCCACGCCGGCTGGCTCGGGACGTTCGGCTTCCGCGGCATGGTCGTCGACGAGGCGCACTTCATCAAGAACAAGACCTCGCAGCGCTCGCGCCACGTGCTCGAGCTCGCCGATCGCCTGCGGGCCCGCACCGCCCGGCCGCTGCTGATGGCGCTCACCGGCACGCCGCTCATCAACGACATCGAGGACTTCCGCGCGATCTGGCAGTTCCTGGGCTGGATCGACGACAAGAAGCCGCTCGGCCGCCTGATGGAGGCGCTGGAGGAGACCGAGCTGACGCCGGCCGACCACGCGTTCTACCCCGCGGCCCGCAAGGCCGTGATCGACCAGGGCATCGTGCGTCGCCGCAAGGTCGACGTGGCCGAGGACATCCCGGCCCGCCGGATCGCCGACATCCCGGTCGAGCTCGACGACGAGGACACCCGCTCCATCCGCGCCGCGGAGGAGGACCTCGCCCGGCGGCTCGTCCAGCGCTACAAGGCCGCGCTCGAGACCCGTCGTACGGGCTCCGTCGTCGACGGCATCGACCACGAGCTCGTACGCCGCGTCGCGACGTGGGAGCGCGAGGAGATGGACCAGGGCACCGGTGGCGAGAACGTGTTCTCGATGTTCCGCCGCATCGGTCGCGCCAAGGCCGGCCTCTCCGCCGACTACGCCGCCCAGCTGGCGCGCAACGTCGGCAAGGTCGTCTTCTTCGCCCGCCACGTCGACGTCATGGACATCGCCGAGGAGACCTTCACCCGGCGCGGCCTCAAGCACACGTCGATCCGGGGTGACCAGACGCCGAAGGCGCGTGAGAAGGCGATCAACTCCTTCGTCAACGACCCCGACGTGCAGGTCGTCGTCTGCTCGCTGGCCGCGGCCGGTGTCGGCGTCAACCTCCAGGTCGCCTCCAACGTCGTGCTCTCCGAGCTCTCGTGGACCGACGCCGAGCAGACCCAGGCGATCGACCGCGTGCACCGCATCGGCCAGAGCGACCCGGTCACGGCGTGGCGCATCATCGCCGCGCAGACGATCGACACCCGGATCGCGGAGCTCATCGACTCCAAGGCCGGCCTCGCGGCGCGCGCGCTCGACGGCTCGGACGAGGAGGTCTCGTCCTCGGCCAACATCCAGACCGAGGCCCTGGTCGCCCTGCTCACCGACGCCCTGGAGCGCGAGCTCGGCTGAGCATGACCTCCGCCCCTTGTGGTGCCGCGCCCGATTGGGTACGACGGGGGTATGAGCGAAGACCGCGAGAACTACGGCGACATGTCCGTCGACGACGAGGACCAGCTCCAGCCCGGGGACACCCTGGACGACGGTGACCTCGACGACGTGCTCGACCGCGGCTACTCGCCGCCGGACCGTCCGCCCAAGGGCTACGACGACTACCCGACCGAGGCCGAGATGCGTCAGGGGGAGTCGCTCGACGAGCGGCTGTCCGAGGAGGTGCCCGACGTCGACCCCTACGCCGACGACGACCGCGACTCCGACCGCGAGGACGAGAACGCCCTCGACGAGCAGCTCGGCCTCGACGAGGCCGACCCGCGCACTGGCCGCCTGGTCGCGCCCGACTCCGGCCTGGGGGAGGACGTCGACAAGCAGGAGGTCGCCTACGACGTCGGCATCGACGGCGCGGGCGCGTCGGCCGAGGAGGCCGCGATGCACATCACCCGCGAGCCCGAGCCGCCGGAGCCGGACGACTACTGACGGCCACGCCGATGGGCGGGGCGTCCGGCGACACGGTCGCGTTCCGGCTCTGGCCGCCGGTCGCCCCGCTCTACGTCGGCCTCCTGCTCCTCTATCTCGCGCCGTCGCTGTGGGCGTTGGTGCTGTTCCCGGCCGCGGTGCTGCTCGTGTGGTGGGGCGCGATCCGTCCCGAGGAGCGCTTCCTCCACGAGCGGTTCGGGGAGCCGTACGACGCCTACCGTCGCCGGGTGCGCCGCTGGCTGTAGCAGGCCCCCCTGTCAGGGATCGCGTGACAGTGTCGGTCGGCCGCGGTAGGATCGAACAAAGTTTCGAGCGAGCGAGCTCGGGTCCTACGGATAGCCGCACATCGGCCGCACTCACCTCAGACGCAGACCCTTTCCTGTAGTCGACGCACCTTCATGGTGTGGAGAGGTCCCGTCCCGTGAGTGCCATCCGAGTCGAGAGCGAGACGCCGTGGCGAGCGCCCGGCGTCGACGTCGAGGCGTCGCCGCTGGTGGCGGCGCTGTTGCGGCGCCTCGACGGCGTGCTGGGGGAGCTCCACGAGGTGTCGTTGGGCGCGCTGTCCGATCCTGACGTGGTCCGGCTGCTCGATGCGGCCACCGCCGCGTCGAGTCGGCTGACGAGCCTGGAGTGCGTGACCGCGGCGGAGGCCGACCGGAGGCGGCTGGGGAAGGAGATCGGCGCACGGCACACCCACCAGTGGTGGGCCGGACGCAGTCGCCGCACCCACGCCGAGGCCGCCAGGCTGACCAGGCTCGGCAAGGCGCTCGCGTCCGATCAGCACGCTCCAGTGGCCGACGCGCTGGCTTCTGGAAGCGTGCGGGTCGAGCAGGCGCGGGTGATCGTGGAGGCGGTCGACGCCCTCCCGGTCCACGTCGAGGCCGAGACGCGCGAACAGGCGGAGTTGGTGTTGCTCGAGCTCGCCACCCAGCACGACGCCCGCGAGCTGAGGCGGATCGGGAAGCGGATCCTGGACGTGGTGGCTCCCGAGGTGGGGGAGTCCCACGAGGAGGCGGTGCTGGCTGCTGAGGAGTCCCGGGCCATCGCCGGCGTGGAGCTGAGTCTCGTTGACGACGGGGAGGGCCGCTGTCATGGGCGCTTCACCGTGCCCTCGCACGTGGGCGCGATGTTGAAGCGCCACCTGCTGGCGCTGGCCAACCCTGCCCGCCACACCGACGCGGAGCTGCGCGACGAGGCAGGAGAGTGGAAGCCGTTGCGTCGCCGTCTGGGTGAGGCGTTCGTCGAGTACGTCGAGCGCTACCCCGCAGACGCCACCCCGCAGACCGCGGGGGTGAACGCCACCGTGGTGGTGACCATGACCCTGGAGCAGCTGTTGGCCGAGCACGCCACGGCGTTGCTCGACGACGGCTCGCGGATGTCCGCGGGCCAGGCACGTCGGCTGGCATGCGAGGCCGGCATCATCCCGGCCGTCCTGGACGCGAAGTCGCAGCCGCTCGACCTGGGCCGCACGGCCCGGCTCTACAACCGGGCCCAGCGCATCGCCATGGGGCTGCGCGACGGCGGCTGCACCGCGAAGGGCTGCGAGACCACCGCATCCGGGTGTCACGCCCACCACGACGACCCCTGGTCACTTGGCGGTCTCACCGACCTGGCCCTAGGCCGGCTCCTCTGCCCCCGCCACCACCGTCTGGCCCACGACTCGCGCTACGTGATGACCATCCATGCGGACAACACGGTCACCTTCATCATGCGGACGTAGGCGTCGGGCAGCGTGCCCGGATCACTTCTGATCCGATGAGGTCTCACCGGGGACGCTGACACTCAGAGGCTCTGCCACAGGGGCCCAGATCGGGCGGCTCGGATGGCGCTGCACACCGCCGCGATGGCTGCCAAGGTGATGGAGGGCGACGATCGCTTGTACTCGTGCTCGCACGACGGACTCGCGATGACGGGGCACGGCAGTTTCACGGCATCGGGCCAGCTGCGGGGGTAGCGTCGCGCTGGTGCCGGGATAGGCCGGCTATCGAACGGTTGGGGGCAAACGAAATGGGGTTTTCGGTCAAGTTGGCGCCGGGAGTGAGGGTTCGGGCGTCGTCTCGGGGGGTTCGTACAAGTCTCGGCCCGCGCGCGGCACGGGTCCATGTCGGTGCTGGTAGGACGGGGTTCTCGACCGGAGTGGGGCCAGTCGGGTATTACACGTCGGTTGGCGGGTCGTCTCGTTCGGGCGGTCGTCGAACGAGCGGCACGGGCAGCGCAGCAGCGAATCGGCAACTGGTGGCGGCCCAGCGCGCAGCGGACAAGGCTGATGAGGCACGTGCGCTGCGTGACGCGCTTCTAGCAATTTTCGAGTTGCATCGGATCGACTTCGCTCCCGCTGAAGAGCCATTGGCACCATCGCCTCCGCCGGTCGACTCGGCGGCGATCGTGGCCAAGCACGTGAAGGCAGCGAAGTCAGGCACGAGCGTCTTTGCTCGAACGGCGCGCAAAGAGGCGATGGCCGCGGCAACTCAAGAGGCCGAGATCGAAGTCGCTGAAACGAGGAGACGCTACGAGGTGGAGCGTCAGGAGTTGCAAGCCAAACTCGACAAGCATTGGCAGGCGTTGCTTCGCAACGACCCGGACACGGTGCTTGTGACCCTCGCTGATGCGTTCGAAGACAACGAGGCTGCGGCCGCGGCTGTCGGGGTCGACAACGGTGAGGTCACGCTTGTTGTAGTGGTTCCGTCCGCCTCGTCCATTCCGGATCGAAAGCCGTCGACGACGGCCGCAGGCAACCTCAGTCTCAAAAAGCTTACGAAGCGCGAGATCAGCGATATGTACAAGTTGGTGATCTGCGGGCACGTCCTGGTCACGATTAAAGAGGCATTTGCTGTTGCTCCTGCCATCTCCGCAGCGCGGATTGTCGCGCTGCGGTCCACGCCCCCGGATGCCTACGGGAACGTCAAGCCCGAGGTGATGCTCGCCGCGCGTTTCGAACGCGCTGCGTTCGATGGGATCCAGTGGGCCACTGTCGACGCCGTTCAAGTTGTCAACGATGCCAGCTCGGAGTGCATCGTTGTTCAGAAGGGTGCGATCAAGGAGTTCGTTCCCCTAGATCTCAGTAGTGAGTCCGAGTTGGCGGCCGTAGTTGCGGCTGTCGACTTCGAGGAACTCGTGTAGCTCCTCAGAGCGCATCTGCGACGAGTGCGTCTAACCGCCGCGAGTCGATCGCTTCTCGACCCATCCCCGAAAAGTCGGCCGCCTGTCGTATCCGGTTCGTACACTCGCCTTCGCGTGATCGGCAAGGAGCGGGTCCAAGACAGGAAAGCCCGATCCGGGCCTAGGGGAATGACGTAAACGTGACTCGTGATCCCAGTACGGTCGATGAGACCGTAGACTCGGACCTTGCGCCTACGCGGCGACCGGGGGTTCGGCGTCGTGTGGCCATGCTGCTCGCGATCGTGCTCGTGCTTGTCCTTAGCGTCGTGTTCGCCATCAAGCGTCCGGGCGCCCTTCCACCAGTGGCGGGTCCGGTGGTCGATCGGCTCCCAGGAGTTGAGTTGGACTCCGACGGGGACGGGCTGCTGGACGAGCTGGAACTCGGCGGTTGGCTAACGGCTTCCGGACGCGAGCATCAGACGGACCCCTACAAGTCGGACACCGACGGCGACGGCCTCGATGATTCTGACGAAGCAGGCCCACGTGCGGATTTCCCCGGTGGCAGCTCGACATACGCGGGCAGATCCGATCCCACGCGTGTCGATACCGACGCGGACGGGCTCTCCGATGCCGTTGAGACGGGTGAGCTTGACGCTCAATTGTCAGCTGGTTGGACCCCGTACGCAGTGTCGAACCCTCTGGCGGCGGACACGGACGGCGACGAGATTGGCGACGGGGACGAGTACTTCCTCGATATGGATCCGTTGGACGCGGACAGCGATGACGACGGTCTCTTCGACGTCCAGGAGTTGAGGTTCGGGTCCGACCCGACATTGGACAACCCGGACGAGGACAGCTACTCCGACCTCGAGGAGTTCGAGCGCAACTTCAGTCCACTGTCGTACGACCTGACCGCTGATGAAAAGAGAGCGGCAGGTGGGGCCGGAGCGGCCTTCGGGGACTGCCACAGCTGCGCTCTGGACGCAGGGCTCGTCGTCGAACAGCTCGAGTCGGTCGAATATCTCGCGGGACACATCGCTAGCAGCGTCGCCGTCTATGGAGACGCCCGCGACTTCGTGGTGAATGTCTGGAAGGGCGAGTTCCTCGACGCCGGTGAGAGCGCGTTGGCAGCGATCCCATACGCGGGGGATGCTGCACGAACAGCTTCCCTATTGATCAAGTTTGCGAAGCGTGGGGATCGCGCTGAGGACGCCGTTCGGCTGGCCACTCAGGAAATGAGGTTGCCGGAGTCCCTCAAAGTGAGGATCCTTTCTACGCTCCCGAGCCGCGTAGGCAAGCTCCCACGCGAGCTTGCGGGTGGCGCCCACAACTATGTCGTCTATAAGGGTGACGACTACGTCGGCATCACTAAGAGCTTCGATGTTCGGCTTGCGCAGCATGCCAGGGCTGGACGGACGTTCACCCCAGCCGTGATCCCCGGGGCCGAGGGCCTCTCATTCGGTGAGGCCCGCGCAATCGAGCAGGCCTGCATACAGTTGGGGGGGTTAATGACGGGTGGTGGCTCGCTGCAGAATCGGATCAACAGCATCGACCCCAGTCATGCGTACGCGGCCGCCGCGGTGGAATTCGGCTATGCCCGGCTCAAAGAGATCGGGGGCACTTGTCCCATCGGCATGATTCCATGAGCCTCCAGCCGCGTCGAACCTGCATTGCCAGTCCCATAAGGCCATGGCGAGGTGGGTGATAAGGGTGAACCATCCACCATTGGGTCGACGCCCGGATCCGCCGCCATGAGTGCGTTCACTGCGCCGCCTGAGAGCTCGCTGACTACATCCGCAGGCCAGCGCGATCCTCATCGGTCCAGTCGGCGGAGCGCCCTTGCTGGTGGCACCACTCGGCCCAGGTCATCTGGCTCGGCGGCGCTGGGGGTCGTGCCCAATAAGTGACATCCTGCGGGGCCCAGGCGCCCGTGGCTGGCCCGTACTTCTTGACGAGCTCGCCGCGCTCGGCGAGTCGACCTAGAGCCGACGCGAACCGAACCGCGGAGGCCGTAACCCGATCACCAAACATCCGGTGCCCACGGTCCCGAACGTGGGCCACGAACAGGTCGGGAAAGCGCTCGCGGAACCGGTACTCCACGATCCCGTACTCGAGCCAAGGTTCATCCGGGGAGATGCACGAGGACAAAGGCTCGAGGAGTTCATCAGTGACTCCTGCGTCTGCATCATCATGGCTTGATATGTCGTCCAGCGATGCGAACCAACGGTGCGGCCCGGCACCGTCGTGGTGATCCGTGCAGGTGTACTCGACGACTCGATCGGGTAGTCGCTGATAAGAGACATCGTCCGAGCGGAAGCACCAGGGACAGGTCTGGATCATTCCGCAACCAAAACACATCAGCCTTCACGTTCGCCAGGAGACTCGAGCCCGGAACAGGGGGTCGTCCCCCTAGGCGGCAGGTGCGTCGCTTCGCCGCGAGTCACACGTATCGCTAGCGCGGGCGGCCACCTCAGCGTGCGCCCGCGGGTGGGGCGAGGTTGACGTTGCACAGCCGTGGCGGATCGTGGCCTGGTGTCGTACTCAGGTCTCCTCGGCGCCCCAGCGTCCGAGCGCGACGATCGCCTCGCGCAGGGCCAGGCCGCGATCGGTCAGCGCGTAGGCACGGGTGTTGTGTCGGAGAGGCAGGCGGGACAGGACGCCGGCCGCCTCGAGCTCGCGCAGACGGGTCGCGAGCATGTTCGTGGGCACTCCGAGCTCGCGTTGCAGATCACCGTAGCGCTGCGGCCCGTCGAGCAACCGCTCCACGATGAGCAAGGCCCAGCGGGGTCCGACGACGTCGAGAGCTGCAGCCAGGTCGCTCACGCGGTCGGCTGGTCGTCCGGCTTCATCCAGAACGGTGAGTAGTGGTAGCCGTCGGGGTCGTCGAACTGGCGCTGGTACATGAACGGGTAGTCGTCGGTGTCGCCGATCCGTCCGCCGGCAGCGCCGGCGCGCTCGACGAGCTCGTCCACGGCTTCGCGACTGCCGAGGTCGAAGGAGACGGTGACCTTCGACGGGGTGTCGGGGCCGCCGATCAGCTCCTCGGCACCGCCGACGCTCGCGTACATCTCGCGGCTGCCGAGCATGACGTACTGCTCGGGTGCGATCGCGAAGCACGAGACGTTGTGGTCGGACATCTCGGCGTTCAGCGTCCAGCCGAGGGACGTGTAGAAGGCGGTCGCGCGCTCGACGCTCTCGACGGGACAGGTGATGAAGAGGCTCATGGAGCCGACACTTGCAAAATGCAAGTGTCTCGTCAAGCCTGGAGTCCGCCCTGCCATCGAATTACACGATTGATCTTCACTCAACGGCGTGGCGCGCTTGACCTAAGGCCCATACGATCACTCATCGTGCAACAACAGCCTCACTGGTCACATCCGTCACAGCGGTCCCGCCGCGCCCTGTCAGCACCCCCACGCTGGGTGCGACGGGCTGCTGGCGCGACCAAGGTGATCATCGGAGTGCTCGCGCTTCTCGTCCTGGCCATGCCGACCACTGCCGGCAAGATGAGCCTGGCCTCGTCGACGTACCTCTGCACCGGCTACGCCGGCTGCCAGGCCGCCGGCTACGGGAACTACGGCTATCGCCAGGCGTCGTCGACCATGTACTGGCGGATGTACGCCGGGCACAACTGCACCAACTACGTGGCGTACCGGCTGATCCAGTCCGGCATGCCGGACGTGCGGCCGTGGGAGGGCAGCGGCAACGCCTCCAACTGGGGCGTGGCGATGGCCAGCATCACCGACCAGACCCCCACCGTCGGATCCGTCGCCTGGTACAAGCCGCACGTGACGCCGGCAGGTGCGAACGGCCACGTCGCGATCGTGGAGCAGGTCATCTCCGACACCGAGATCATCGTCTCGGAGGACTACTGGGGCGGTGACTTCTACTGGCGTCGCGTCACCAAGACCGGCGGGGGCTGGCCCTCGGGCTTCATCCACTTCAACGACCGCGTGGTCGCGCCCACGACGGCTCCTGCCATCGTCGGGTCGCCCGCGGTCGGCGCACCGCTCGAGGTGGCGACCGGCGCGTGGACGCCCACGCCGAGCAACGTCGCCATCCGGTGGCTTGCCGACGGTGCCGCCATCCCCGGCGCCACCGCGCCCGCCTACGTGCCCACGCCCGACCTGAAGGGCAAGACCCTCACTGCCGAGGTCACGGCAGAGCTGAGCGGCTACACCCCCGGCAAGGCAGTCCTCGCGACCGCCCCCGTCGCCCCCGGTGCGTTCCAGCCCACCGTGCAGCCCACGATCCAGGGTGTGGCGGAGGTCGGCCAGACGCTGACCCTCACCGCCCCGTCGTGGTCGCCGCAGCCCACCAAGGTCACGACGCAGTGGTACGCCGACGGGGTGGCCATCGACGGGGCCACCGGGTCCTCGCTCGTGCTGACCCGTGACCACATCGACCGCCGCATCAGCGCCCGCTCCGTCGCGAGCGCGAGCGGCTACCGGAAGGCGAGGTCGACGGCGACCGAGACCACGCCGGTCCTCGCCAAGCCGGTGGCGATCACCAGCCCGTCCACGATCAAGGGCACGCCCGAGGTGGGGCGGCGACTCGTCGCCCGGGCCGGGACCGTCAAACCCACCGACGCCACGGCCACCTACGCCTGGTTCCGTGACGGCCGACCCATCGGCAAGGCGACGAACCCTGTCTACACGGTCCGCAAGGGGGACGTCGGCCACACCCTGTCCGTCCAGATCACGCTCGCTCGTCGGCACTTCCGCAGCACCACGGAGTCGGTCGCCGTGCCTTCGCCCGTGATGACCGTGCCCGAGGTGAAGGTGCGCACCGACGCCACCCGCAAGCGGGTCGCGGTGGAAGTCCGTGTCCGTGCCCCTGGAGCATCCAGGCCGGACGGGGCGATGACGGTCAGCGTGGGCGGGCGCACGGTGGAGGTCCAGGTCGTCAGCGGCACGGCGCGGGCCGTCGTGCGTGGCGTCCGTCCGGGCACCAAGCCGGTGGTCGTTCGCTATGCGGGGACCGACGTCGTGCGACCTGCCGTCGCGCGTGCGAGCGTCACGGTGCCGCGCGGCAAGCGGTGATGCCCGGCCGGTGCCGGTCCCTTGATCGAGCTCAGCTCAACTTTCGCAGCACGCCGACGGGCACGTGCTTGATGACGAACCCGAGCGGGGCCCAGGGCCAGGCGGGGACGCGAGCGGACTTCTTCTCCTTCTCGATGGCCTCGACCATGGCGCGCACGCCCTTCTCGGTCGAGGCCATCAGCGGCGTCCTCGCCGAGGTGCCCGACATCTCCGAGACGATGTAGCCGGGGTAGAGGACGGTCACCTTGATCGGGGTGCCGTGCACGTCGGCGCGGAAGCCCTCGGCGAGGTGTGCGACCGCGGCCTTCGTGGCGGCGTACGTCGTGATGTTGCGCGGCATCCCGCGAAGGGCGGAGAACGACGAGACCATCACCAGGTGGCCGGCATCCTGCGCGCGGAAGATCGCGGCGGCGGCCTCGGTCTGCGCGAGCGCGCCGATGAAGTTGGTCTCCGCGGTCTCCTTGTTGGCGTCGAAGCGCCCGGTGCCGAGCGGCTGGCCCTTGCCGAGGCCGGCGTTGACGACGACCTTGTCGAGGCGCCCGAGCTCGGCGCGGAACTCCTCGAAGACCCGGAAGACCGCGTCGTGGTCGTTGACGTCGAGCGCCTTGACGACCACGCGGCGGTCGGGGTGCGCGGTGGTGATCTGGGTGGCGAGCTCGACGAGCCGGTCCGTACGCCGGGCGCACAGCGCGAGGTCGTAGCCGAGGTCGGCGAACTGGCGGGCCATCTCGGCGCCGAGGCCGCTGCTCGCGCCGGTGATGAGGATGGAAGGCATCGGGTGGGTCCTAGCGGTAGGTCAGCAGGTCGGGGGAGGTGAGGTGGTCGTGCGCGTTGAAGGAGACGAGCGTCGTGCCGCGCGCCCCGCACACCACGGTCGAGACGCCGGTGTTGATCGAGACCGGGTTGAGCCGCAGCCACAGGTCGGTGCGTGCGTCGAAGGAGTCGGCGACCAGCGATGCCGCCGCCCAGGCGATCGGCCCGCCGCTGGTGAGCACCACCGCCGTGCCCTTCGCGGGCAGCGTTGCCACGAGGCGCGCCACGGCCGCCTCGACGCGGGAGGTGAACGCCGAGAACGACTCGTCGTAGTGCTCGTCGTGGTCGCCGGAGGTCCAGCGCAGCGTGGCCTCCTCGAACCAGCGCTGGAAGGCAGCCTTCTCCGACTCGCCCTCGACGGTGGTCGGCTGGTCGTGCACCGCCAGCACCTGGACGTGGTCGAACTCGTTCCAGCCCGCGTCCAGGTCGACCTCGGCACTCCACCCCGAGCCCTCGAGGACCCCGGCGGCGGTCTGGGCGTGCCGCTTCATCTCGCCGGCGACGACCACGTCGGCGGTGAGGCCGCGGGCCGCCAGCGCGACTCCGAGCACGCGTGACTGGTCGTGCCCGACGGGGGACAGGTTGTCGTAGTCGGCCGCACCGAACGACGCCTGCCCGTGGCGCACCAGGAGGATGCGGCTCATGCGACGAGCCCGTCGAGCCGGCGGCCGATGATCCGCACGGCCGGCCCGAACAGGGCGTACATCTCGTTGGTGGTCTGCCCGTGGAAGAAGCGGTAGTAGATCTGCTGGGCGATGACGGCCATCCGGAACAGCCCGAACACCTCGTAGAAGCGCCACTGCTCGGGCGTCACTGAGCGGCCGGTGCGCTCGGCGTACGCCGCCACGAACTCGTCGCGGGTCAGCATCCCGGGCAGGTGCGTCGGCACCCGCCGCATCATCTGGACCTCCTCGGGGTCGTCGGCCTGGACCCAGTAGGCCATCGACCCGGCGAGGTCCATGAGCGGGTCGCCCAGCGTCGCCATCTCCCAGTCGAGCACCCCGACGACCTTCGTCACGTCGTCCTCGGACAGCACGAGGTTGTCGAGCTTGTAGTCGTTGTGGATCACGCAGGTCGCGACGTCCTCGGGCTGCCGGGCGTCGAGCCACGCCATCACGTCCTCGAGGTCGGGCACGTCCTCGGTGCGGGCGTTGCGGTAGCGCGTCGACCAGCCCTCCACCTGCCGGCGCACGTAGCCGCTGCCCTTGCCGAGGTCGGCGAGCCCGGCCGCGTCGGCGTCGATGCCGTGCAGCTCGGCGAGCACGTCGACCGCGTGCAGGCAGAGCTCACGGGCCTGCTCGGGGGACAGCGGCACGTCGGCAGGCCACTCGCTGCGCGGGATCACGCCGGGGATGCGGTCCATCGCGTAGAAGTCGCCGCCGACCACGTCGGCGTCGTCGCAGAACGCCACCATCGTCGCCACGTGGTCGAAGACCGGGGCCAGCGCGGACTGGATGAAGTACTCGCGACGCATGTCGTGGGCGCCGCGTGCCTTGGTGCCCTGCGGCGCGCGCCGCACGATCAGGTCGCGACCCGACGGGTAGCGCAGCAGGTAGGTCAGGTTGGACGCTCCGCCGGTGAACTGCCGCACCTCCGGCTCGCCGTCGAGGCCCTCGGGCGTCGCGGCGTGGGCACGGAGCCACTCCGCCACCCGCGCCACGTCGAAGGCATCCTCCTCGCGCACCTCGCGTGCGCCCGGGACGGCGGTCACAGCGCGTCCAGCTTCCGCGCCTGGTCGCGCATGACCGCGTCGTAGGCGGGCCGGTCGGCCCACTTGAGGAAGTACGCCTGGCGCGCGGCCTCGTCGGGCACGATGACGTCCTCACCGGCGTCCATGCCCGCGAGGACCGCGGCGGCGATGTCGTCGGCGGTGACCTGCGAGCGCTCGACGAGTCCGGCGACGACCGTGCCGACGACGTCGTCGCTGCCCTGCATCGAGTCCATGAGGTTCGTGCGGAAGTAGGACGGGCACACCACGCTCGCCCGGATGCCGTACGACGCCAGCTCGTGGCCGCAGGTCTCGGTGAAGGCCACCACGGCCGCCTTCACCGCGTTGTAGGAGCCCATGCCGCCCGGGTGGACGAGGCCGGCGAGCGAGGCGACGTTGACCAGGTGCCCGGAGCCCTGCTGCTTGAGCATCGGCACGAACGCCCTGGTGCCGCGGACGAGGCCGAAGAGGTTGATGTCGGTGATCCACTGCCACTCCTCGAGCGTGCAGCGGTCGACCCGGCCGCCGCCGGCGACCCCAGCGTTGTTGACCAGCACGTCGAGCCCGCCCCAGCGCTCGCGCACGGCGTCCACGGCCGCGGCCCAGTCGTCGTCGGAGGTGATGTCGAGGACCAGGTCGACGCCTTCGCCCGACACGCGGTCGGTGGCGAGCACGTCGTCGCCGCGCTCGCGGAAGGCGCGCACCAGCGCGGCTCCGAGGCCAGAGGCGGCACCGGTCACCAGGATCCGGCTCATCCCGTGTACTTCCCGAGCTCGATCTTGGCGATCACGTTGCGGTGCACCTCGTCGGGCCCGTCGGCGAGCCGCAGCGACCGCGCGCCCACCCACGCGTTGGCGAGCGGGAAGTCGTCGGTCATCCCGGCACCGCCGTGCAGCTGGATGGCCATGTCGATCACGTCGAGCGCCATGGTGGGCACCTCGACCTTGATCTCGCTCACGGCCGAGTAGGCCTCGCGGCTCATGCCCTGGTCGAGCAGCCACGCGGCGTGCATGACCAGCAGCCGGGACCGGTTGATCGCGATCCGGGCGTCGGCGATCCGCTCCCGGTTGCCGCCGAGGTTGGCGATCGGCTTGCCGAAGGCCGTGCGCGACACGGCCCGCGCGCAGGCGAGCTCGAGCGCGCGCTCGGCCAGCCCGATGGCTCGCATGCAGTGGTGGACGCGGCCCGGCCCGAGCCGGCCCTGCGCGATCTCGAAGGCCCGACCCGGGCCGAGCAGGACGTGGGAGGCCGGCACCCGGACGTTGTCGAAGGACACCTCGCCGTGCCCGAGCGGCTCGTCGTAGTAGCCCATCGTGGTGAGCATCCGCTCGACCTTGACGCCCTCGGCGTCGCGGGGGACCAGGACCATCGTGTGGCGCGAGTGGCGGTCGGCCTCGGGGTCGGAGAGGCCCATGAAGACGAGGATCTTGCAGTCGGGGTTGCCGACGCCGGTGGAGAACCACTTCCGGCCGTTGATGACGACCTCGTCGCCGTCGACCTGGGCCGTCGCGGCCATGTTGGTCGCGTCGGAGGAGGCCACGGCGGGCTCCGTCATGCAGAACGCGCTGCGGATCTCCGCGCGCAGCAGGGGCTCGAGCCACTGCGCCTTCTGCTCGGCGGTGCCGTACTTCAGCAGCACCTCCATGTTGCCGGTGTCGGGCGCGTTGGAGTTGAAGACCAGGGGAGCGAGGAACGAGCGCCCCATCGCCTCGGCCACCGGCGCGTAGTCGACGTTGGTGAGTCCCTCGCCGCCGTCGGTGCCGAAGTCGGCGGCGTACGACCCGGCGTGCGCGGCCGGCAGGAAGAGGTTCCACAGCCCCTGCGCGCGCGCCTTGGCCTGGAGCTCGGCGATCACCGGGTCAGGCGTCCAGTGGTCGCCGCCAGACTCGCGCAGGCGGGTGATCCGGTGGTGCGCCTCGGCCTCGATCGGCTCGATCTCGTCGGTGACGAAGGCGCGCACGCGCGCCTGGAGGTCGGCGGCGCGGGGGGAGAGCGAGAAGTCCATGTGGTTGACCTTCGCACACTGTTGAGCAATGCTCAATAGCGTGTCCGACCCTCGCATCCGCCGACGGCTCACTGCCGACGAACGCCGCCGGCAGCTCGTCGCCATCGGGCTCGCCAAGATCGTCGAGAAGCCGATCCAGGACCTGTCCATGGACGACATCGCGACCGAGGCGGGGATCTCGCGCGGACTGCTGTTCCACTACTTCCCGACCAAGAACGACTTCTACCTCGCCTGCATCGCGGCGGCGGGCCGCCGGATGCTGCGCACCACGGCGCCCGACGAGGACCTGCCGGGGGAGCAGCAGGTGGAGATGGTGACCCGGTTGATGGTCGAGCAGATCGAGCGCCGCCGCGACTTCTACCTCGCCCTCGTGCACGGCCACGGCGTCGCCGACCCGCGGGTCAGCGAGGTCATGGACTCGGTCCGCGCGGGCAGCACCGACCGGGTCGTGAGCGCCCTCGGTGTGCCCGAGTGCCAGCGCGACGTCGTACGCGCGTGGTGGGCCTACACGGAGGACCGGGCGCTCACCTGGTCGGCAGTGCCGACCGGCGAACGCCCGGCCCCGGTGTCGGAGCTCGTCGAGGAGTGCGTCGCCGCGCTCCACGCCCTCCTGCAGATCAGGGCCTGATCATCGGCCCTTGGTGACGCGCGCCCTGACGGCGAAGCGGGCCTTGTCGTCCAGGGGGCGACCGCCGCACGCCAGCACGGTGCGCTTGCCGCACCTGAAGCGGGTGGAGCCGTTGACCAGGGTGACCGAGACGGCGCCGACCTTGCGCTTGTCGAACGACACCCGGGTGCCGCCGTCGCCGCCACGGTTGAGCTTGACCAGCGTGACCTGGCGCTTGCCGTTGAGCAGGTGGACGACCACCACGGCCGACGGCGAGGTGCGCTTGGCCGGACCGGTGACCCGCAGCGCGAGCTTCCACTTCCTGCCGCTGAGGCCCTTGCCCGGGCCGAAGACGTAGGACGCCGACGCGAGGTGGTTGATCTTGACGCCGTAGCGCTTGGCGCGCCTCTTCTTGCTCAGCTGCTTGGCGCCGCGGACCTTCGGGTAGGCGTACTCCGCGCCCTCGGGGTAGTTGACGGCGGGCGTGAGGTTACCGGCGGCGTACTTGGCGTAGACCTTGGTCAGGCCGCCCTTGCGCTTGAGCACCTTCTGCAGGGCGGTGAGGCTGTACTTGCCGCCGTCGCTGCGCAGCGAGCCGGCCTGCTGCCAGGCCTTCTTGACGACGGTGGTGCCGTACTGCGTCGACAGGTACTCCCAGAACACCCAGTTGCCGTACTGGTAGCCGGCGTTGCGGCTGAACGCGTCGAGCGGGATGTAGGGCGCGTAGATCTGGCTCCAGGGGAAGTACTGACGGTTGTCGTTGACCGCGGTCGCGATCCGCTCCTCCATCCAGGTCGCCGTGGACTCCATCATCCACGGGTCCTCGGCGTAGTCGTAGGCGTACTGGACGGCGTGGAAGAACTCGTGCGCGGCCGTGACGGTGAGGTTGTCCGTCGGCGTGCCGTTGGGGAACTGCGCCGCCGCGAAGTCGTTGTCGAGGACGCAGTAGCCCGAGCCGGTGCGCTTCTTGACCCGGTCCTCACCGGCGCAGAAGCCGTAGATGTCGCCGCCGAGGTCCTTGAGGTAGACGTCGAAGAGCGGGCTGCCGCCCTTGACGCCGTCGGTGAGCGGGGCGCGGTAGCCCATCTGGTCGACGATGATCGACCAGACCGAGTCCATGACCGCGAGGTTCTGGGCGGGCCACTCGGCCGTCGGCGGCGCGTCCGGGCCGGTGGGGACGTAGTGCAGGCACAGCCGCGTGTTGCAGAGGGGAGCCGCCTCGGGAGAGGTGTAGCCGAAGCCCTGCGGGTCGTTGGCGCCGTCGGTGGGACGGGCGAGGAGGGCCTCGGCGGCCTTGCGCTCGCTGCCCCGCAGCGAGGACTTCTTGAGCCAGAGGTCGCGCAGCGCGAGCGTCGCGGACGGGTCGCGGCGCAGGGCCTTGCCGGCCAGCACCCGGCGGGCCGTGGCGAGGGTCTCCGACGCCGTCGGCTCCCCGAACGCGGGCAGCGCAGGCTCCGGCGCGAGCTCGAGGGCCTGCTCGGGCGACAGCACGCCCGAGGTGCCCGGGCGGCCCGGACGGTCGTTGTCCGCAGCGACGGCGGGTGCGGACAGAGCCGCGCCCATCAGTGCCATGGCCACAGCGGTGGTGACGATTCTGCGCATGATTCCCCTCGTGGTTGTCATCTCGGTGCGACCCTAACCCAGCGGGGTGACGCGCCGGCTCTCACAGATCGGCGATGTGCTCGATGATCGCGGTGGTCGAGATCGCCGGAGTGCGCGCCAGGTAGACGACCTCGCAGACGTCCTCGAACTCGTCGAACTTGCCGGCCCAGTCGTCACCCATCACGAGGACGTCGGCGCCGTGCTCGACGATGTAGTCGCGCTTCTGCTCCAGGCTCTCCTCCACGAACACCTCGTCGACCACCTTGAGGGCGCCGACGATGGCCAGGCGCTCGCGCTGGGTGAAGATCGGGGCCCGCCCCTTCTTGCGCTCGTTGAGCGCATCTGCGGACACCCCGACGATGAGCCGGTCACCCAGCGCCGCCGCGCGCTCGAGCACGCGCAGGTGCCCCACGTGGAAGACGTCGAACGTCCCGAAGGTGATCACGGTGCGAGGCATGCGCGGCATTCTGGCACGGTCGGGGAGGATGATCCCCATGCCCGTCCAGGCCACCGCAGCCAAGCCCGCCCTGTCCCTCATCACGCCCGATCCGGGCGCGGACGAGGCTCGCCGCCGCGGCCTGCGCCAGATGCGTACGGTCGCCGTCGGGCTGCTGCTCCTCGCTGCCTGCGTGTACGTCGTCACGCTGGGGCGTGAAGGATTCTGGGGCTTCGTCAACGCGGGCGCCGAGGCGTCGATGGTCGGTGCCATCGCCGACTGGTTCGCCGTGACCGCCCTCTTCAAGCACCCGCTGGGGCTGCCCATCCCGCACACCGCGCTCGTGCCCAAGCGCAAGGACGAGCTCGGCAAGGGCCTCGAGGAGTTCGTGGGGGAGAACTTCCTCCAGGAGGACATCATCCGCGACCGGGTGGCCGCGGCGACGATCTCGGCCCGGGTGGGTGACTGGTTGAGCGACCCCGCCAACGCCCGGCGGGTGGTCGACGAGGTGTCCGACGTCGCGGCGATCGCCCTGGGCAAGGTGCGCGACGACCACGTCGCCGACCTGGTCACCCAGGCGCTGGTGCCACGCTTCCGCGACGAGCCGATCTCGCCCCTGCTCGGCACCACGCTGATGGAGGTGCTGCGCGACGACCTGCACCACGGCGTGGTCGACCTCGTGCTCGAGGAGATGCACCGCTGGCTGCTCGACAACCCCGAGACCTTCGCGCGGGTGCTGGGGGAGCGCGCCCCGTGGTGGGCCCCGCCCCGGCTCAACGACGCGGTGACCACGCGGATCCACGCCGAGGCCGTCGCCTGGGTCGAGGACATCCGCGCCGACCCCCACCACCGCGCCCGCGAGGCGCTCGACTCGATGCTGGGCCAGCTCGCCCGCGACCTGCTCAACGACGAGGAGACCCAGGCCCGGGCGGAGGCGTTCAAGGTGCGCCTGCTCGAGCACCCGCAGGTCGTGACGACCGCGATCTCGCTGTGGAAGGCGATGCGCTCGGCGCTGCTCAGCTCGATCCAGGACCGCGAGGGCGCCGTGCGCGCGCGGCTCCTCGTCGAGCTCAACCTCTTCTCCGAGCGGCTGCGCGAGGACGCCGGGCTGCGCGAGCGCCTCGACCGGACGGCCGCCGACCTGACCGTCTTCATGGTGGAGCGCTACGGCGCCGAGGTCACCACGGTCATCACGCACACCATCGAGCGCTGGGACGGCAAGGAGGCCGCGCGGCGCATCGAGCTGCACGTGGGCCGCGACCTCCAGTTCATCCGGATCAACGGCACCATCGTGGGCGGCCTCGTGGGCGTGCTGATCCACGCCGTGAGCCTCGTCGTGGGCTGAGGAGCCGTCAGCGCCGGCAGGGCTTCATGACCGGCATGACCCGGCTCCGTCCCTCGAAGGAGTGGGCGAAGGCGTCGTCGAAGTGCGCGAGGTACTGCCCGTAGAGCCACCGGTTGTCGACGATGCGCAGCATCACCTCGTCGTTGTAGAGCAGCCCGCCGCACGTCGTGTTGGACGTCCCGGTGAGCACCAGGTGGGTCGGCCTCCCGCGGAAGCGGGCGTGCACCGCGAGCATCTTGTCGTGGGTGAGGACCGTCCGCACGGCCTTGTCGGGCAGGGTGCCGGTCGGCAGCGCGGCCTGCATCCAGTTCTCGATGGTGTCGCGCGAGGTCAGCACGCGCACCTTGCAGCCGCTCCTGGACAGCCGGGCGAGCTCGGCGCGCACGTCGGCGCGCTGGATGACGGCGAACATTGCCGAGACCTCGCGGGCGCCGCGGGTGCAGGAGAGGTCGCGCAGCGTGGAGAGCAGGAGGTCGTCGCGCCGCGGGTAGACGGCCGCCGCGATCGGGCCCTCGGACCAGAGCTTCTGCCGGTCGCCCCACCTGCGGCCGTCGACGCGCACGCTCTGGGCCTGCAGGCGCGCGAAGTAGTCGAGCCCGAAGGCGTACAGGCCGGGGTCGTCGATCTTGAGCAGCGAGTTGTACTGCCGGTACTGCCGGTCCTCGAGGTTGGCCGACGAGGTGATGAACGACTGCACCCCGCCGATCTCGGTGACGTAGAACTTGAGGTGCTGGACGTTCTGGCTGTCCGGGTAGGGGCCGGGAGCCCGCCACGGCAGGCAGGCGCCGCGGCAGATCGTCACGTTGGTGCGGGCCGGGTCCTGGTCCTCGATCGTCGAGATGAGCCGTCGGCCGTGCCGGTTGAGCCGCAGGTCGTCGTCACCGACGAGGTAGACGACCGCGCCCCTGCGCTGCGCGGCGATGATCGCGTCGGTCGGCGGCTTGATGTCCCAGCGGAACATCGCCACTCGGATGGTGTCCCCGGGACCCGCGGTGTCGAAGAGGCGGCTCGGTCGCTGGAGCACGGTCGGGTCGGCGGGGACGGTGGCGGGTGAGGTGAAGCAGACCTCGATGCCGGCCCGCGCGCTGCACCCGGTCTTGCCGGCGCGCGGGTCGTACGACGACTCCTGCGCGGTCGCGGGGGCACTGGTCGCCAGCAGCGGAGCCAGCAGGCTCAGGAGGGCCACCGGGAGGAAAGAGGCGAGAAGGGACCGGCTGCGTCGCGTCATGTCGTGGTTCCCCCAGGGAGATGGCTGCGCGGATGGTGGCTCTGACCGCCGCCCACCCTAGGCGCACCGGGCTGGTTCACTGGGCACATGCCTCCTCAGTCCCCCGAGCCCGTCGACGTGCCGATCCGCGACGAGTCGATCAGGCTCGGCCAGTTCCTCAAGCTCGCCAACCTCGTGGAGTCCGGCGCCGAGGCCAAGCCGGTGATCGCCGACGGAGCCGTGACGGTCAACGGGGAGGTCGAGACGCGACGGGGCCGCCAGCTCGTCCCCGGTGACGTGGTCACGCTGGGCGGGCTGGCGGCCCGGGTCGCCACCGGAGAGGTCGAGATCGACGTCCCCTGGTGAGCGCTGGTGGGTTGCTGAGCTCGCTCAGCGCACCTCGAGCAGGTCCACCACGAAGATCAGCGTCTCGCCCGGCTTGATCGCGCCGCCGGCGCCGCGGTCGCCGTAGCCCAGGTGCGGCGGGATGACGAGGCGGCGGCGTCCGCCCACCTTCATGCCCTGCACGCCGGTGTCCCAGCCGGAGATGACCTGGCCGATGCCGAGGCGGAACTGCAGCGGCGTGCCGCGGTTGTAGGAGGCGTCGAACTCCTCGCCGGAGGAGTGGGCGACCCCGACGTAGTGCACCGAGACGGTCGAGCCGGACGTGGCCTCGGCGCCCTCGCCCTCGACGAGGTCGGTGACCTCGAGGTCGGTGGGCACGTCGCCCATGTGGGGGTCGACGTCAGGCTTGTCACTCACTTGTAGCTCCGATCAGTTGCGGTCAGGTCTGGTGCACGTAGTGGTCGAGCTGGTCGCGCTCGAACTCGAGCTCGCCGATCCGGTTCTTCACGACGTCACCGATGCTGATGATGCCGGTCAGCCGCCCGTCGGCCACCACCGGGACGTGTCGGATGCGGTGCTCGGTCATGGTCTGCATGAGGTCGGTGACCCCGTCGTCGCCGCTGCAGGTGCGCACGTCGGCGGTCATGATCTGGCTGACCGCGGAGTCGAGGACGGCCTCGTCGGCGTGCAGGCGACGTACGACGTCGCGCTCGCTCACGATGCCCGAGACCCGCTCGCCGTCGTCGCTCACCACGAGCGCGCCGACGTTGTGCTCGGCCAGCAGCGCGATCAGCTCGCGGACCGTGGCCTCCGGGCTGATGGTCACCACGTCCTGGCTGGCCTTGGCGTGGATGACGTCCTTGATCCTCATCGTGTGCACCTCTCGTCCGGCTCTCGTGGGCCTGTGCCTCCAAACCTAGCCAAGCCGGACGGCCGCGAACAGGGCTCAGTCCAGCACCGGCGGTGCCTGCCGGTCGCGCAGGCTGCTCACCGAGCCGGGGCCGCGTCGCGGCACGTCGGGGTCGGTGTCGTCGTCGCCGAGCGAGCCCAGGAAGGACAGCGCCGCGTCGTGGAGGTGGCCGTTGGAGGCGAGCGCGTTGCCGCCCCACGGGCCGTCGGTGCCGTCGAGGGAGGTGAACCGGCCGCCCGCCTCCCGCACGATGACGTCGAGCGCGGCCATGTCGTAGAGCTCGAGCTCGGGCTCGGCCGCGATGTCGACCGCGCCCTCCGCCAGGAGCATGTAGGACCAGAAGTCGCCGTAGGCGCGGGTGCGCCAGCAGCGCCGGGACAGCGAGACGAAGTCGTCGAGCCGGCCGCGCTCGTCCCACCCCGACAGCGACGAGTAGCTGAGGGACGCGTCCTCGAGCCGGCGGACGTCGGACACCTCGCACTTCGTGGCCTTGAGCAGCGAGCGCCCGGTCCACGCGCCGTTGCCGGCCGAGGCCCACCACCGGCGCTGCAGCTGGGGAGCGGAGACCACGCCGAGGACCACCTCGTCGTCGACGGCGAGCGCGATCAGGGTGGCCCAGACCGGGACGCCGCGCACGTAGTTCTTCGTGCCGTCGATCGGGTCGACGATCCAGCGGCGCTGGCTGCGCCCGGTGGTGCCCTGCTCCTCGCCGATGACGGCGTCGCGCGAGCGGACGCGCGAGAGCGTGCGGCGGATGCCGTCCTCGACGGCCTTGTCGGCGTCGGTGACCGGGGTCAGGTCGGGCTTGCTCATCACGTGGAGGTCCAGCGCCTTGAACCTGGCCAGCGTCAGCGAGTCGGCGTCGTCGGCGAGGACGTGGGCCAGTCGCAGGTCGTCGGTGTAGTCCGTGGAGCCGTGACTGGTGGTGATGGGCATGTCCACAGGCTATTGCCAGCACGTCGCTCTACTGTGCACGCATGGAGCTCAACGGTGTGCCGCTGCACCCGCTGGTGGTGCACGCGGTGGTCGTCCTCGGTCCGCTGGCAGCCCTCACGGGCCTGGTGTACGCCGCCGTGCCTCGGTGGCGCTGGCTGCTGAGGTGGCCGCTGCTGGTGCTCGCCGTCCTCACCGCCGTCACCGCCTTCCTGGCCACCACGTCGGGCGAGGAGCTGCTCGAGGCACGACCCGAGCTCGAGCCCCTGGTGGAGGAGCACGAGGAGCACGGCGAGCTGCTGCGCAACGTGGCCCTGGGCTACGTGCCGGTCTCGGTGCTCGCCGCCTGGGCGCTGGGCGGTGTCTCCGCGCTCGCGTCGGGCAGGGGAGCGCAGGAGACCCGCGGCGCGCTCGGCATCGTGGCCGCCGTGCTGCTGGCGGTGGTGTCCGTCGCGCTGCTGGTCACCCTGTTCCTCGCCGGCGACTCCGGCGCGCAGGCGGTGTGGGGCTGACCCGGCTCACCAGTCGCTGGCGCCCTCGCGTGCGGCGAGGAGCCGACGGAACGACTCGACCCGGTCCGGGTCGGCCTCGCCCGCGGTGACGGCCTCGTCGAGCCCGCACTCGGGCTCCCCGGTGCCGTGGGAGCAGCCGCGGGGGCACTCCTCGGTCATCTCGTCGAGGTCGGGGAAGGCCTCGATCAGCCGCTCCGGCTGCACGTGCGCGAGGCCGAAGGACCGGATCCCCGGGGTGTCGATGATCCAGCCCTCGGCACCGGGCAGCTCGAGGAGGTAGGCGCTGGTGGAGGTGTGCCGGCCCCGTCCGGTCACAGCGTTGACGATGCCGACCTCGCGATGTGCGTCGGGCACCAGTGCGTTGACCAGCGTGGACTTGCCCACGCCACTGTGGCCCACCAGCACGCTCGTGCGCCCGCGCAGTCGCTCGCGGAGCTCGGTCAGGTCACCGGCCCCCTCGCCCTTGAGGTGGGTGACGACCCACGGCACGCCGAGCGAGCGGTAGGTCGAGAGCAGCGTCTCGGGGTCGGCCAGGTCGGCCTTGGTGAGGCAGAGCAGGGGCGCCATGCCGGCGTCGTACGCCGCCACGAGGGCCCGGTCGATCAGGCGCGGGCGCGGCTCCGGGTCGGCGAGCGCGGTCACCACGACGAGCTGGTCGGCGTTGGACACGATGACCCGCTCCACCGGGTCGTCGTCGTCGGCGGTGCGCCGCAGGGTGGTGCTGCGCGGGACCACCTCGACGATGCGCGCCAGCGATCCGTCGGCACCGGTCGTGTCGCCGACGACCCGCACGTGGTCGCCCACGACGACGCCCTTGCGCCCCAGGGGGCGCGACTTCATCGCCATCACCCGGTGGCCGTCGACCAGCAGCGTGAAGCGGCCGCGGTCGACCGTCACCACGCGGCCGTCGACGGCGTCGTCGTAGGTGGGCCGGTCCTTGGTCCGGGGACGGGTGCGGCGACGAGGTCGCTCGTAGTGCTCGTGGTCGTGCTCGGAGTAGCGACCCGTCGTCACGAGGCCGTCCCGTCCACGGCCCGGGTCCACGCGGACGCGAAGTCGGGGAAGGTCTTCGACGTGGTGGCGATGTCCTCGACCAGCACCCCGTCGACGGCGAGGCCGAGGATGACGCCGGCGTGGGCCATCCGGTGGTCGGCGTAGGTGCGGAAGACGCCGCCGTGCAGTGCGGCGGGACGGATCGAGAGTCCGTCCTCCCGCTCGGTGACGTCGGCCCCGAGCCGGCCGAGCTCCGTCGCGAGTGCGGTGATCCGGTCGGTCTCGTGGCCGCGGATGTGCGCGACCCCTCGCAGGTGCGAGGGGGAGTCGGCGAGGGCGCAGAGGGCCGCGACGGCCGGGGTCAGCTCCCCGACGTCGTGCAGGTCGAGGTCGACCCCCGTGAGCCGCGCCGGCCCGGACACCGTGAGGTCGCCGTCGGCGAGCTCGACCTCGCACCCCATGAGGGAGAGGATCTCGCGCAGCTCGTCGCCGGGCTGGGTGGTCGCGGCGGGCCAGTCGCGGACCGTCACCCGGCCGCCGGTGACGGCACCCAGGGCGAGGAACGGCGCGGCGTTGGACAGGTCGGGCTCGATGTCGTGGTCGAAGGCCGCGACCGGTCCCGGGGCCACCGCCCAGCGGTTGGCGTCGCTGTCGTCGACCTCGACGCCGTGCTGGCGGAGCATCTGCACGGTCATCTCGATGTGCGGCAGGGACGGCACCGGCTTGCCGACGTGGCGCACGTCGACGCCGTGCTCGTAGCGGGCCCCGGCCAGGAGCAGGGCGGAGACGAACTGCGAGGAGGCGCTCGCGTCGATGGTCACCGTGCCGCCCGGCACGGCCCCGTCGCCGTGGACCTCGAACGGCAGCGCGCCGCGGCCGCCGTCCTCGATCCGCACGCCCAGCGCGCCGAGCGCGGCCAGCATCGGTCCGACGGGTCGCAGCCGCATGTGGGGGTCGCCGTCGAAACGCACCGTGCCGCGGGCCAGTCCCGCCACCGGCGGCACGAACCGCATGACGGTGCCGGCGAGGCCGCAGTCGACGTCGGCGTCCCGGTCCCAGGCGCCGGGCGTGACCGCCCAGTCGCCGTCACGGTCCTCGACGCCGGTGCCGAGGGCGGTCAGCGCACCCGCCATCAGCAGGGTGTCGCGCGAGCGCAGCGGACGACGTACGACGCTGGGGCCCGCGGCGAGCGAGGCGAGCAGCAGGGCGCGGTTGGTCAGCGACTTGCTGCCCGGCAGCGACACGACCCGGTCGATCCGGTCCCGGGGGCGCGGCGCCGGCCAGAGGTCGGTCGGGTCGTCGGCGGGCTCACTCACCCGCGCACCCTATCGAGGTCAGGTGAGCTGGGCCCGCGCCAGTTTCGCCTCGCGGCGCGCCTCCTTGGCCACGTGCCGTGCCTCGCGGCGTACGTCGGCGGCGGCGCGACGGGCCCGCCAGGCCAGGCCGGGCCTGCCCTCGGTGTCGACGCCGGCGAGCAGGAGCCCGCCGAGGATGGAGGTGTTCTTGATGAACTGGAGGCGCTGGGTGGCCTTGGCCTGCGGGTCGGTCTCGTCCCAGAAGGCGTGCCCGGCCAGGGTCGTCGGCACGAGCGAGGCGGCGAGCACGGTGGCGCTGAGCCGGGGTGCGCGGCCGGTGGCCAGTGCGGCGGCGGCGAGGAGCTGCGCGCCGGCGTTGACGCGCACGAGCGTCGCGGCGTCGGTCGGGATGGGTGCCTTGGGCGCCGCCTGCTGGGCCAGCGGGACGACCCGGTCGGTGACCTTCTGCGCCTTCGCCGCGTGCACGTCGGTGTTGCGGAGGGCGTTGATGCCGCCGGCGACGAAGATCGAGGCCAGCATCGGACGGGCGAGCAACCGAGTGATCGTCATGCACCCCTGTCTACACGATGGGCGTGGGCCACGCCCCGTCCGCAGGGGTGTTCAGTCGAGGCGGGCGCGCCAGGTGTTGTTGGTGGGGTCGAGGTCGGGCGCGATCGGCGTCAGCGAGGCCTCGACGGCGGTGCCTTGCGGTGCCACCACCGTGAACGTCACGGGGGAGGTCTCCGAACCGGTGACCGAGCACGTGGCGGCCAGCTTGTCCACGAGGCAGCGTCCGTCCTCGCTCTTCAGCACGCTCGCCTCGGGGGCGACCAGGGCGAGCACGGCGAGGGCGCCCGAGGGCAGCCCGCTGATGCGCAGCACCACGGTGTAGGTGTAGGTCGCGCGGTCGGCGGACACCGTGCCGGCGAGCGCGGGGTCGGCCACTGGCGAGGGGTCGGTCGTCGGCGAGGTGGTCGGTGAGGTGGTCGGTGAGGTGGTCGGCGAGGCGGTCGGGTCGGTGGTCGGCGAGGTGGTCGGCGACCCGGTCGGGGACGGGTCCCCGGTGGGCGTCGTCGTCGGCGGAGGCTCCTCGGTGGGGGTGACGACGGCCGTCGGGGTGGGGCCCGAGGTGGGCGCCGAGGTCGAGGTCGGGCTGGACGTCGGGACGGAGGTCGGGGCGGAGGTCGAGGTGGGCGACGAGGGGTCGGACGCGGGGTCGGAGGTCAGGTCGGTCGTGGGCTGCGCGCCGGGGGAGGTCGTCGGGGCGGTCGTCGGGACCAGGACCGGCGGCGGGGCCGTGGTCGGGAGGATCTCCACCTGGTCGCCGGGGGTCAGGGTGACCACGGACGGGGCGGTCCTGCTGCTGGTCGACGGCACGGCAACGTCCGACGGGTCCGTCGACGCGGCGCTCGAGGTGGCGCTGCTCGCGGACGGGGCGGCGGGGCGCAGCGCGGCGGGGTCGACGGGCACCCGGTCCGGCCCGCGGAGCCCGATCACGATGCCCCCGGCCACCATCACGGTGCTCACGGCGACGCCCGCCACGGCGGCCGTGCCGGCGTTGCTGGTGACCAGGTCGCGGATCCGCCCGACGACCGTCCCGACGCCCAGCGGGGCCGCACCGGCGCCGGCCGTGGTGCCGACGTACGCGGTCGCGACCGTACCCAGCAGAAGCGGGGCCAGGATCGCGCCGAGGTTGGAGTTGACCTCGGTGAGCTCGAGGTAGATCGCCATGCACGCGCGGCAGTCGTGGAGGTGGTTCTCCACCTTCGCCGCGTCGCGACGCGAGGTCGCGTTGCGGATGTAGGCGCCCAGCTGGCCGTGGGTCCAGCGGCAGGCGTCGGCCTCGACCTCGACGGCGTGCTGGTTGAGGAAGGCCTGGCGCAGCCCCTCGCGGGCTCGGTAGGCCAGCGCGGAGACCGAGTTGGCGCTCATCCCGAGCAGCGGCGCGATGTCGGCGGGCTTGTCGCCCTCTACCTCGGTGTGCCAGAGCACCAGCTGCCAGCGCTCGGGCAGGGAGGCGAACGCCTGGGCGGCCGCGCTGCTCTCGAAGCCCTCGACGGCCGTGTCGACGAACGGGACACCCGGGTCGAAGGCCTCCATGTCGTCGGTGGTGTGGAGCCGCGACGTCGCCCGGAACCGGTCGACCTGCAACCGGCGGACCGAGGTGAGGAGGTAGGCACGGAAGGCCACGTCCGGACCGCCGCCGCGCTGGAGGACGCCCAGCACCTTGACGAAGGCCTCGGAGACCAGGTCCTCGGCGTCGCCGGCCGCGACGAGCTGCCGGGCCAGGCGGCGTGCGGCGTCGACGTGGCGCTCGAAGAGCGTGCCGTAGGCGTCGACGTCACCACCGCGGACCGCCGAGATCAGCTCGGCGTCCCCCGGTGCCTCGACGCTTGTCGCAGCACTCATGTGGATCGACGCTCCCGCAACGATGCCCCTGGGCCCCTGCCAGGTGTCCTCGACTGTAGACCTCGCGCGCGCGGAACCGGGGCGAAAGCAAAGAATCGAAAATACCTGGTCCAGTCCGCGTCACGTCCCCCCATGAGCGTCGTCACATCGGTGAGCAGGACACCGAGATAGGGGGTTGCCGTGAGGATCTTCGCCACGCGTGGGCGTCGACTCGCGGCTGCCGGTCCTGAGGTGAGCGGGCTTGCGTCTGCCGTGCGGTCGGGGTTGCCGCACCGGTTCGAGGCCTTGGGGGAGGCGCTCATCTCAGGATCGGATGTCCTGGTCGCCTGCGCGGTGGCGGGCCAGGACCTGGCGCGGGACGGGGCGTCGGTGGAGGAGACGCTCGAGAGCCTGCGCAGCACCTGGCTCCAGGTGACCGGGGCCGACCCGTCCTTCGAGGTCGTGTCGGCGCTGGTGACCGCGTGGAGCGGGACGACGCTGGGCTACCTCCACCAGATCTCGTGCGAGGACCCGCTGACCGGGCTCTCCAGCCAGGCCCACCTGCGCGCCCGGATCACGGATCTCTACCGCCTCGCCGAGGCCGACTCCACCGCGATCGGCCACGCCCTCGTGGTCTGCGAGATCCCGGTGGGGGACCCGTCCGAGGAGCCCGGCGACCACTTCACCCGGGCCATGCGACTGGCCCGTGCGGGCGCGCTGTCGCGCACGACGTTCACGCGCGACGAGACCGTCGCCCGCCTCGGCATGCACCGCGTGGGGATCCTGACCCGCCGCGACGACCGGCTCGGCCGGCGGGTCAGGGTGCTGCGCACGCTCCTCGACGGCGTCCAGTCCGACGGCTCCGGCGGCCCGCCGGTCCGGGTGTGGATCGAGGGCCTGCCCTCGTCCGACCCGGGTGCCGGGATGCTCCTCGACGAGCTGGCCCACCACTGACCCCTAGGGTGGTCGTCATGTGCGGCCGCTACGCCTCGTCACGATCACCCGACGACCTCATCGAGGAGTTCGAGGTCGTCGAGGACCGCACCGCCGGGCCCCTGGCGCCCGACTACAACGTCGCGCCCACCAAGGAGGTCTACGCCGTGGTGGAGCGCCCGCCCTCGCGGACGTCCCCCCCGGACCGACCGGAGCCACCGCAGCGCCAGCTGAGGGTCCTGACCTGGGGCCTGGTGCCGTCCTGGGCCAAGGACCCGTCCATCGGCAACCGGATGATCAACGCGCGGATGGAGACCGTCGCCGAGAAGCCGGCCTTCCGCAAGGCCTTCGCCTCCCGCCGTGCCCTGCTCCCCGCCGACGGCTACTTCGAGTGGTACCCGACCTCGCAGACCAACGCCAGGGGCAAGCCCGTCAAGCAGCCGTTCTTCATCCGCCCGCGCGACGGCGGCATCCTCGCGATGGCCGGCCTCTACGAGATCTGGCGCGACCCGAGCAGGGACGAGGACGACCCCGACCGCTTCCGCTGGACCTGCACGGTGCTCACCACGCAGGCGGAGGACTCGCTCGGGCACATCCACGACCGGATGCCGCTGACGGTCGAGCGCGAGCGCTGGCACGAGTGGCTCGACCCGACGACGGCGGGGGACACCTCCCTCCTGGTGCCGGCCGCTCCGGGCCGGCTGGAGGCGTACGCCGTGCCGACCCTCGTCAGCAACGTGCGCAACAACGGACCCGAGCTCGTGCAGCCCCTGGAGGCGACCTCATGAAGAAGGCCACCATCCGCAGCGTCCCCACGCCCCACGGCGAGGGACGCCTGCACACCCGACGCGCCACGAGCCCGATGGCGACGCTGCTGCTCAGCCACGGCGCGGGAGGCGGCGTGGACTCCCGCGACCTGTGGGCCCTCGCCGACGCGCTGCCCGCGCAGGGCTTCTCGGTGGTGCTCTTCGAGCAGCCCTGGCGCGTGGCCGGCCGGAAGGTCGCGACCGCCCCGCCGACCCTCGACGCCGCGCTCAGGTGCGCCGCCGACATGATGCGCGTGCGTACGCCCCTCGTGGTCGGCGGGCGCTCGGCGGGCGCCCGCTCCGCGGCTCGTACGGCGCGGATGCTGGGGGCGAGCGGCTGCCTGGCCCTGTCCTTCCCGCTGCACGCGCCCGGGAGGACCGAGCCGACCCGGCTCCAGGAGCTGCGCGCGGTGGGCCTGCCCACCCTTCTCATCCAGGGCGAGCGCGACCCGATGGGCCGACCGGAGGAGTTCCCCTCCGAGCTCGAGACGCTCGACATGGTGGTCGTCCCCGGCGGTGACCACGGCCTCAAGGTCCCAGCGCGCGGCGAGGTGAGCCAGGACGAGGCCATGGGGATCGTCGTGGAGTCGACCCTCGAGTGGCTGGTGCGCGAGGTCGTCGGGAATCCCTCGCGCAGGTGAGGTGTTGGGGCCGGTGTGCAGTCACTGACCCTCGACCGACCGCGGCCCACCGCCTCGTGGGCCGAGCGCGATACCCCGCCCGTGCCCACGGCGGTACTGTGGGACGCGATGACTGAATCGCTGCAGGACGAGATGTCCCCCCCGGACGACACCGTGGAGATCGTTGTGGAGGAGGAGACCTCCGACGAGCGCTCCGCGCGCTTCGAGCGCGACGCGCTGCCCTTCCTCGACCAGCTCTACGGCGCGGCGATGCGGATGACCCGCAACCCCGCCGACGCCGAGGACCTGGTGCAGGAGACGTTCGCGAAGGCGTACAGCGCGTTCCACCAGTTCAAGCCGGGCACGAACCTCAAGGCCTGGCTCTACCGGATCCTGACCAACACCTACATCAACTCCTACCGCAAGAAGCAGCGCCAGCCGCAGCAGTCGATGTCCGAGGACGTCGAGGACTGGCAGCTCGCCCGTGCGGAGTCCCACTCCTCGACGGGGCTGCGCTCGGCGGAGATGGAGGCGCTGGAGCACCTGCCCGACTCGGAGGTGAAGGACGCCCTCCAGCGACTCCCGGAGGAGTTCCGCCTGGCGGTCTACCTCGCCGATGTCGAGGGATTCCCCTACAAGGAGATCGCCGAGATCATGGACACGCCGATCGGCACCGTGATGTCCCGCCTGCACCGTGGCCGGCGACAGCTGCGCGACATGCTCGCCGACTACGTCCGGGCCAACGACCTGCTGCCGGCCTCGACCGTCCCCGGCAGCCCGGAGGTGAGTGGATCGTGAGCACGCACGAGCACGGCAACGACGACTGCGTCGACTACATCGAGCGCATCGTCTACCTCATCGACAACGAGCTCGACCAGGCCGACTGCGCGGTCGTGGAGATGCACCTGCGCGAGTGCGGCCCGTGCCTGGAGCGCTACGACCTCCAGCGTGCGGTCAAGCAGCTCGTGGCGCGCTCCTGCTCGGAGTCCGCACCGGAGTCGCTGCGCGACCGCGTACGCCTCCAGCTGCGCGAGGTCCGGGTCCAGATCACCGAGGGCGGGTCCTGACCCGATTCGCCGGTCCCGGGCTTTTTTGGGACACTGACCCGAGCATCGATTCCAGGAGGACGACCATGGGCAAGACCGGACGCAAGCGCCGCGCTCGCAAGAAGAAGGGCGCGAACCACGGCAAGCGCCCCAACGCCTGACGCGCCTCAGTGACGTCAGCACCGTAGAAGTCCCCGCCGAGGCGGGGACTTTTGCATGTCCGGGCCCCCGCTGCTCAGAGGCGCGCGAGGAACCGCTCGGCGTCGACCACGACGCGGGTGATCTCGCCGGCCGCCAGGACCTTGCCGCTCGCGGTGTCGCGGGCGCTCACGGTGAAGCGGTGCAGCCGCCCGTCCTCGTAGGCACTGGAGGCGCTGACCTCCACCCCCGCTCCGACGGGGCTGGCGGCGAGGTGCTCGACCTGCACCCGCGTGCCGACGCTCGTCTGCCCCTCGGCCAGGACCGGGTCGAGGCACGCGCACGTGGCGGCCTCGAGCCACGCGAGCAGCCGCGGCGTCCCGAGCACCGGGAGGGAGCCGCTGCCGAGGGCCTCGGCGGTGTCGTCGTCGCCGACGACGAAGGTCAGCGTGGCGGGCTCGGGGTGCGACATGGCGGGCCTTTCCTCGGATTCGGTGCTGCCGTGGGGCAACCTGTGGGGCACCCACACGTCTACCAGACATGAGCACGAGGGCCGCAGGGTTGGGGATCGCGATGGAGCCATCAGTGGACATCACTGAGCTCTACGCTGCCCACCGGCTCTCGCTGGTGCGGCTGGCGGTCCTGCTGGTCGACGACTTCGCGTCGGCCGAGGACGTCGTGCAGGACGCCTTCGCGGCCCTGGCGCGACGCCCGGACGCGGTGAGGGACCCGTCGAAGGCGCTGGCCTACCTGCGCGTCTCGGTCGTGAACACGGCGCGCTCCTCGCTGCGCCGACGGCGTACGGCGCGGGCGTACACGCCGCCGCACGACCTGTCTCCCCCCTCGCCCGAGGACAGCGCGGTGCTGGCGGAGGAGCACCGGGAGGTCATCGCGGCGTTGCAGACGCTGGCCCCGAGGCAGCGGGAGGTCCTGGTGCTGCGCTACTGGTCGAACCTGTCGGAGGCCGAGATCGCGCGGACGCTCGACATCAGCCAGGGCACGGTGAAGTCGACGGCGAGCCGGGCGCTGGTCGCCCTGCAGAAGAGCATGCAGACGAGCGCGCGGACGAGCGCGCAGACGAGCACAGGGAAGGAGGAGCGATGAGCACGCCTGAGACGGACCTGATGGACATCGAGGAGCGGCTGCGCGCCGCCCTGACCGCTCGCGCCGACCTGGTGCGCCCGGAGGACCTGGCGCCCGTGGCCCCGGTGGTGCCGCTCCGCCCGAGGTGGCAGTCGCCGTGGGTGCTGCTCGCCACGGCGGCGGTGGTGCTGCTGGTCCTCGGCGTCGTCCTCCAGGGCATCGGTGGCCGTCAGCGCTCGGACGACATCGCCCCGAAGCCCGACGAGCAGGTCGAGCTCGAGCTGCCCGACGACGTCGGTGCGGACTGGACGCCCGAGGACCTCGCCTCACCGTCGCGGCTCGACCTGGACGGGGACGGGACGAAGGAGAAGGTCGTCTTCCTGGCCGAGCCCACGAAGGAGCACGACGGTCGGCTGCGACTCCAGACGACGCTGAGCAGCACGGGGGAGGAGGCCTACGGCCTCGCGCAGCTGCAGAGCACCATCGGCGTGATCACCTTCGACCCGATCGACGCCGACGGCGACGGCGACCAGGAGCTGGTGCTGCCGTGGGAGGACCTCGGCGCCGGCGGGCCGTCCGCGCCGGGCCACCCCCTGGTCTACGACCTGCGCGACGGCCTGCTGGTGCAGGTGGCGGTGGATCGTCCGGAGCTGCTCCAGATGGGCCACGTGCCGGTGCCGGGGAGCGCGACGCAGTACTACGACATGGTCCACCACCAGGCCTACTGGGTGGAGGACGGGCAGCTGCTGTCGAGCCGTACGGTCCGGCCGTTCGCCCACGGCAACATGACGGTCCTGAGCCCCGAGGACACGGTCGTCGACACGTGGCGCTGGGTGCTCGACGAGTCCGGCCTGCTGCGTCCGGAGGAGGCAGGCTGCCTGGTCGAGACGCGCGAGTCCGAGCGGCGGCCGTGCCCTGACGGTGCTGCCGACAGCCAGCCCGTGCTGGGGCCTGCCTCGACGGACGGCATCGGGGTCGGAGGCTCCGCCTCGTTCGTGGACGGCTACCCGCGCTTCGACGCGAGCATCCGCGACTCCCAGGAGCCCGTGCTGGACGTGCAGGTGCGTGCCGACCTGGGGACGGAGGGCGTACGCCTGTCCTTCCCGCTCGACCTGCCGGACCCCGTGGTCGACCTGCAGCAACCCACTGGCGTCTTCTACGACGGCGTGTCGCTGCTGGTGCGTTCGGCGTCGGACCCGGCCCGGATGGCGGTGCTCGTGCAGCGCGACGATCGCCTGGTCGCGCTGGATCCCGTGGGCGACGTGCCCTTCGGCACCGGCACCACGGCCTCGGGCCAGGCCTACCGGTCCTGGGTGACCACGCCGCGCGACCAGGTCACCTCGGGTGGTCAGGTGACCTCGGGTGGCGCTGTCATCACGGTCGTGGGAGGCGACGACGGCAGCTGGCAGGCGTGGTCGTGGCAGATGGTGTCCCGCACGGAGATGGCGCCGCTGCCCTGGGGCACCGTCTGCTTCGACGACGTCGTCGACCCCTCGACGATCCGCCACTGCTGAGGCCTCAGAACGCCTTGCTGAAGGCGAGGAGGTCCACCCCGGGCAGCGGGGACCAGTCGCGACCGGGGTCGCGGCTGTAGCCGAGCCGGACGTAGATCCGGTGGGCGTCGGTCATCTCGGCCAGGGTCGACAGAGCCATGCCCACCGCGCCCTGCTCGCGGGCCCGCTCCTCGCAGAGCGCGGCCAGGGCGGTGCCGGCGCCTGCACCGCGGGCGGCGGGGTCGACCGCGAGCATCCGGAACTCGCCCTCGTCGTCGCGGCCGATCTCGCGCCAGGGCGAGCCCGGCGGGCAGTAGGTCACGCTGCCGAGGAGGCGCCCACCCTCGACCGCGACCCAGAGCTCGGCGCCCTCGGCGCGCGAGGCGGCGTCGCGCAGCCGGGCGACGTAAGGGTCGGCCGGGCCCAGCGTGAACGCCTCGTAGGCGCGCACGGTGAGCTCGCCGACCCGGTCGTGCTCCTCGGCGCTCGCGAGACGCAGCTCCATCGGCTCAGGTGCCGCTCAGATGCCGAAGGTGTTGCGGGGGTAGGCCGCCTCGACATCGGTGATGACGTTGACGAGGTAGGGGACGCCGGCCGCGTAGGCGCGGTCGAGGGCCGGGCCGATCTGCTTCGGGTCGGTGACCGTCTCGCCGGCGCCACCGAGCGCCTTGACCACGTCGTCGTAGGGCGTGCGCTGGCCGAGGTCGGCGACGACGTCGTAGCCGTAGAGCATCTGCATGGGGCCCTTCTCCAGCCCCCAGGCCGAGTTGTTGCCCATCACCATCACGACCGGCAGGTCGTGGCGCACGAGGGTGTCGACGTCCATGAGGGAGAAGCCGGCCGCGCCGTCGCCGAGGAGCAGGGTGACCTGCGCGCTCGGCCGAGCGAGGCGGGCGGCGATGGCGGCGCCCAGGCCGGCGCCGAGGCAGCCGTAGGGACCCGGGTCGAGCCAGCCGCCCGGACGCTTCGGCTCGACGTACTTGCCGGCGAAGGACACGAAGTCGCCGCCGTCGCCGATCACGACCGAGTCGTCGGCGAGGCGGGGGACGAGCTCGCCGTAGATGCGGGCGGGGTGGATCGGGTCGGCCTCGGCCGACAGCAGCTCGGCGTCGCGGGCCGCCGCCGCCTTCACCTGGTCGGCGAGCTGGTCGGCCCAGACCTTCCAGTCGGGCTTGTCGCCGCGCTCGATCGCGGCCTGGAGGCCGTCGAGGACCGTGGTGAGGTCGCCGGCGACGGAGCCCTCGAGCTCGGCGTGGCCGGAGACCTGGCCGGGGGAGTCGGCGATGTGCACGACCGGGGCGAACGCGCCGCCGGGGTTCTTGTCCGGCCCGCCGAACACGCCGTAGCCGAGCCGGAAGTCGAGCGGGGTGCCGACGACGACGACGAGGTCGGCCCCGGACAGGGCGGCGCCGCGCGCCTTGGTGACCAGGAGGGGGTGGCCCCCGGGGATGACGCCGCGGCCCATGCCGTTGGTCAGCGTCGGGATGCCCAGGTCCTCCACGAACCGCAGGGCGGCGACCTCGGCGTGGTCGGCCCACACGTCGGTGCCGAGGACCAGGACCGGTCGCTCCGCCTGCGCGAGCAGCCGGGCGACCGCCTCGATCGCGTCGGTGTCGGGCTCGACCCGGGTTCCCTCGCCGGAGCCCACGCTGCCGGTCGCGGAGCCGAAGAACTCGTCCATCGGCACGTCCACGAAGACCGGGCCGCGGTGGCTCGAGCGGGCGAGCGTGAACGCCTCGTCCATCCCGGACGCCACCTCGGCGGCGGTCATGAGGGTCCGGGCGGACTTCGCCACCGGCGCGATGATCGGCGGCTGGTCGAGCTCCTGGAGCGAGCCGCTGCCCCAGCGGTTCTGCGGGGCGCGGCCGCCGACGACGACCATGGGGGAGCCGGCGAACTGTGCCTGCGCGATCGCGCTGATGCCGTTGGTGACGCCCGGTCCGGCGGTCAGCACCGCGAGGCCCGGGACGCGGGTCAGCTTGCCGGTGGCCTCGGCGGCGAAGGCGGCCGTCTGCTCGTGGCGTACGTCCAGGAGCCGCATCTGCGGCCCCTGGCCCTCCTGCTGCGTCTTCACCGCTCCGTCGTACATCGGGAACACGTGGGCACCCGACAGGGTGAACATGGTCTCGACCCCGTGGGCACGGGCGACATGGACGGCCAGCTCGCCGCTGTGGCCGGAGATCTCGTGGCTGCGCTCGGTCATGCCCGGAAGGTTAGCGGTTGGCTACTCGCAGGTAGGGAGCGTTGGTCATCCGGAGGGCGTCGATGACCACCAGCAGCAGGTCGGACCTGATCGCGGGCGGCGTCGGGGAGAGCGAGAGCTGGAGGAAGAGCGCCCGGAGGAAGGCCTGCGGCGCCGCGGTGGGCGCGTAGGGGTCGTGGTCGACCGGCCCGCTGAAGGGGTTGGCGGCGACCCCGAGGCGGTGCACCCAGGGCTCGAGGACGTCGGTGCCGAGGGTGTCGCGGCGCAGGATCTGCATCGTCGCCGCCGCCATCCGGTCGGGCTCGCCTGCGGTGAGCGGCTGGTCGACGGGCTGGCGCAGGAGCCGCTCGGCGAGGACGTCGAGGATGGCCTCGTGCTCGGCAGCGCCGAGGTGGGGCGACTCGCCCAGGGCGCCGAGGGTGTCGGCGCCGTGCGCGACCGCGTGCGCCCACCCCTTGTCCGGCACGAAGCCGCGGGTGTCGAGCTCGGTGAGGAACCAGACCGCGACCCGGTCACCCCAGTCGAGGATCTTGCCGACGGGGAGCAGGTGCTGGTCGTTGTCGCGCTCGATGCACGCGCCGACGATCAGGGCGCTGAAGCTGCGCCGGAACACCGTGTCGGTGCCGCTCTCGCCCAGCCCGACGGACAGCCCGGCGACCATGCCGTCGCCGAGCCCCGCGAGCAGGTCGTCGTAGACGCCGCGCTGGATCCACGTGGCGAGCGCCGGGAAGGCGGTGCCGTCGCGGACGTCGGGATCGGTCGAGCCGAGCATCGTGGTCAGCTCGGCCGTGAGGTCGTCGAGCGGCCGGTCCGCGGGGACCTCGAAGTCCGCCGCCTGCACCTGGTCCCAGTACCCGATCGACATGGCCTCCATCCTGCCAGCCCACCCCGACACGGCCCCAGTCGCGTGGCCCTAGGCTGGCCGGGTGCCCTCCCTCCACGAGCTCGTACGAGCCCACACGGAGCTCGACGGGGACGACGTCGCCTGGCTCCAGCTCCTCATGGCGGACTGGCAGATCCTCGCCGACCTCTCCTTCGCCGACCTGGTGCTCTGGCTGCCCGACCGCGAGGGCAAGGGCTACTGGGCCGGGGGGCAGATGCGTCCCACGACCGGTCCCACCGCGCTCGTGGACGACGTGCTCGGCACCTTCATCCCCACCGGTCGCCGCCGGATGCTCGACGAGGCGTTCGGGTCCGGGCGCCTGGTGCGCGAGGGCGACCCCGAGTGGCGCGACGCCGTGCCGGTGCGGGTGGAGGTCATCCCTGTACGCCGCGCCGGGCGGGTGATCGCGACCATCGCCCGCAACACCAACCTGCTCGGCATCCGCACGCCCAGCCGACTCGAGCTGAGCTACCTCCAGACCGCCGCCGAGCTCACCCAGATGATCGCCGCGGGCTACTTCCCGCTGCCCGGGCAGCGCAGCGACCACGCAGACTCGCCACGCGTGGGGGACGGCTTCGTGCGTCTCGACGCCACCGGCAGGGTCGTCTACGCCAGCCCCAACGGCCTCTCGGCCTACCGCCGCCTCGGCCTGCAGGGCGACCTGGCCGGGCTCGTGCTGACCGACCTCACCCGCGACCTGGTGCCGGCCCGCAAGCGCCCGGACGAGGAGACCCTCAGCGCAGTGCTCGGCGGCCGCGACGGCCGGGCGACCGAGGTCGGCACCGACGAGGTGACCCTCATCGTGCGCAGCATCCCCCTGCGCCCCCAGGGCGAGCGGAGCGGCGCGCTCCTGCTCATCCGGGACGTGACCGAGCTGCGCAGCCGTGACCGGGAGCTGGTGACCAAGGACGTCACCATCCGCGAGATCCACCACCGGGTGAAGAACAACCTCCAGACCGTGGCGGCGCTGCTGCGCCTGCAGGCACGGCGTACGCAGGCCGAGGACGCCAAGGCGGCGCTTGAGGAGGCCGTACGGCGCGTCGGCTCGATCGCGATCGTCCACGAGACGCTGAGCCACGCGGTCGAGGAGACGGTCGACTTCGACGAGATCGCCGACCGGCTCGGCGCGATGGTGGTCGACGTCAGCGGTGTCGAGGTGCCGGTGCGGGTCGTCCGCGAGGGCTCCTTCGGCAAGCTGTCCTCCGAGGCCGCGACGCCGCTGGCCATGGTGCTGACCGAGGTCCTCCAGAACGCCGTGGAGCACGGCTACGCCGGCCTGCCCGACCGGCAGGAGGGGCGTGTCGTGGTGACGGCCCGGCGGATCGTGGGCCGGCTGCACCTGGTGGTCGAGGACGACGGCCGGGGTCTGCCCGAGGGCTTCGACCTCGACGGGTCGACCCAGCTCGGCCTGTCGATCGTGCGCACCCTCGTCGAGTCCGAGCTCGGCGGGGTGCTCGAGATCGGTCCCGGCACGCGAGGCGCGCGGGTGCAGGCGGACCTGCCGATCGACTGAGCTCAGGCGGTGCGGATGCGAGCGCGGGCGTTGCGGCGCTTCAGCGCGCGACGCTCGTCCTCGCTGAGGCCACCCCACACTCCGTGGTCCTGCCCGGCCTCCAGAGCCCAGGCAAGGCACTGTTCGCGCACCTCGCAGCGACGGCACACCTGCTTGGCCTCCTCGATCTGGAGGATCGCGGGTCCGGTGTTGCCGATCGGGAAGAACAGCTCAGGGTCCTCGTCGAGGCATGCAGAGCGGCTGCGCCAATCCATGAGTGGGGGATTCCCTCTTTCCAAGTCACAGGCAAGTGCTGTTTTCGGACATTCAGCTGAGCCCGGGCGCTCGAAAGCGCAGCGACAAGACTCCCAACGTTTGAACGTTCACACAACCCCCCACCGTGGTCGTGTCCGTCACAACTAGGGTGGTCGCGTGCCCGTCACGCCCGCCGACGTCCCCCGTGGTCCAGACACTACCTCGCCGCCCCCACCCCTCCTGGTGGCTGCGTCGCTCGCCGCGGTCGAGGCCTTCGTGCTCGCCGCACTCGGCACGCTCGAGCTGGCCAACCTCCGGTCGATCCGGCTGACGATGGGGATCACCACCGCGGCGTTCTTCCTCGCCGCGGCGGCAGGGCTCGGCTGGTGCGCCTGGTCGCTGTGGAAGGTACGCCGCTGGGCGCGCGGCCCCGTCGTGATGGCGCAGCTCATCCAGCTGGGCCTGGCGTGGAACCTCTGGGCCGGCTCGACCAAGCCGCTGTCGGCGGGCCTGGCCGTGGTCGCCCTGGTCGTGATCCTGGGCCTCGTGCACCCGGCGAGCACCGAGGTGCTGGAACAGGACGCGCGGGCCTGACGGGCCGTACGGCCCAGTCGGCTCAGTCGGACTCGAGCGAGGTGCGCAGCTGCGCGAGGGTGCGCGTGAGCAGCCGCGAGACGTGCATCTGCGAGACGCCGATCTCCTCGGCGATCTGCGACTGCGTCATGTTCTTGAAGAAGCGCAGCAGCAGGATCCGCTTCTCGCGCTCCCCGAGCCCGTCGAGCAGCGGCTTGATGGACTCCCGGACCTCGACGTGCGCGATGTTGGTGTCCTCCACGCCGAGCGTCGCCAGCATCGCCGGGGGCCCGTCCTCGGAGTCGTCGGACGCGTCGAGCGAGAGCGTCGCGTAGGCGTGGGAGGACTCGATGCCCTCCATGACCTCCTCGACCGTGCAGCCGATGACCTCGGCCAGCTCGCGGGGCGTGGGGGAGCGGCCCAGCTTCTGGGTCAGCTCCCCGGTCGCGCTGCCGATCTGCATGCGCAGCTCCTGCAGCCGCCGCGGCACCCGGATGGCCCAGCCCTTGTCGCGGAAGTGCCGCTTGATCTCGCCGATGACCGTCGGTGTCGCGTAGGTCGAGAACTCCACGCCCCGGTCGGTCTCGAAGCGGTCGACCGCCTTGATGAGCCCGATCGTGCCCACCTGGACCAGGTCCTCGAGCGGCTCGCCCCGGTTGCGGAAGCGGCGCGCGCAGTGCTCGACGAGCGAGAGGTGCAGGTGCACCAGGTCGTTGCGCGCCCCGGCGCGAGTGGCGTCGCTGTGGTCGCCGTCGCGCAGCACCGCGAACAGCTCGGCGCTGCGAGCGCGGACGTGCTCCATCCCGCTGAGCCCGGCCTCCGCCGTCTCGTCCCCCGTGTGTGCGCTCATGTCAGCGCTCGGCACCCGTCATTCCCGCAGCGACCTGCGACGTCACTGTGAAGCGGACGCGAAAGCGTCCGGCCTCCGATCCTGCCGACGCGTCCTGCGCCATCGTGTCCAGCACCTGCCAGGCGAAGCTCTCGGTGTCGAGGGGTGGCTCGTCCATGGCCTCGGTCTCGAGGCTGACGGTCATCGACCCCCGCCCGAAGTAGAAGCACGCCACCAGGTCGGTCCCGGGGTCGGCCGCTGGGATCGCGAGCGCCGTCGCCTCGCCGATGGCGATGCGCAGGTCCTCGATGTCGTCGATCGTGAAGTCCAGTCGCGCGGCCAGTCCGGCGGCGGTGGTGCGGACGATCGTGGCGTAGGCACCCTCGGCCGGTAGTCGTAGCTCGACGTCCGCCCGAGGTCCCCCGGTGTGATCTGCCATCTGCGTCTGCGTCCCGTCCTCGATGCCGATGTGCTGCGCCCCACACTAACCGTGCGGTCGGTCGCCCAGGTCGGGACGCGGCCGACACCGGTGGTCCAGACCGTGCCGGCATCCCCGTGGCCGACGGCGCCGGACGGGCGGACCATCGTGGGATCGAGACGAAGGACGGTGGTGGGTGATGAACAACCTGAAGAGGTTCACCACGTGCAAGCTCGCGGGCCACGACTGGATCAAGGTGGCCTACCCCACGGGCTCCGACGGGGAGCGTGCGGGCATGTTCCTGCGCTGCCGGCGCTGCGCGAAGGAGGACCACGACGCGGGATCGGTGGCACGGGGACCCGGCATCGTGGGCTGACCGGCGGAGGTCAGAACCAGGGGCAGACCTGGTCGCGCGTGCGCAGCGCATGCCGGTGGGTGGGGTCTGCCAGCAGCGTCGCGGGTCTGGTGCGCACCACGGCAGGAGCGGGGACCGTCGCGCGCTCCGGCGTGGCCGCATCCAGCTCGACGGAGACGCCGTACAGCCCGGAGCCGAGGTCGGTCTGGGTGCTCGGGCCGAGGCGGCGGAGCATGTGCAGGGACGCCGGGTTGTCCTTGAAGACGTCGGTGACGATGCGTCGTACGCCGACGGGCCGGTGCCGCATCAGCACCTCGAGCAGCACGGTGGCGACCCCGCGTCCCTGCCAGTCGTCCTTCACGGTCACGGCGAGGTCCGCGGCGTCGGGGGCGTCCTCGTAGCGCACCATCCGGGCCAGTGCCACCGGGTCGTAGACGTCCGGGCTCGTCTCGACGCAGAGGACGAGGGCCACGTGGTCGACCCCGTCGACGTCGTCGACCAAGTGCTCGAGCATCGCGTCGCTCAGGTGCACCACCGGCGCAAGGAACCGCCGGCGCCGGGACTCCGGACCCAAGGTCTCGAACTCGGCGACGAGCGCTGCCCGGTCGGTGCGCTGCAGCGGCAGCACGAACGCGTCGGTGCCGTCAGGCAGCTGCACCTGCTCGATCATCTGGACCCCTCCTCCGGAGGGAGGATTCAAGCAGATTCGGGTTGGGTCCTCTGCGAAATGACGCGAACCCCGCCGCCACGAGGTGTGGCAGCGAGGTCCGGTCTGGTGATGAGGCTCGAGAGTCCCGAAGCGGCAAGCCGCTCAGAAGAAGTCCTGAGCAGCGTCCGCTCCGCGGACTCTGCTCAGGCCTTCTTCGTCTCCCAGAAGATCTCAGCGATCTCGTCGATCTTGGCGAGCAGCTCGTCGGCCTTGCCGGCGTCGAGCTCGCCCTTCGTGCCGCTGGCACCGGCCAGCTTGGTGGCCTCGTTGACCAGCGTGTGCAGCTGCGGGTACTTCTCGAAGTGCGGCGGCTTGAAGTAGTCGGTCCACAGCACCCACAGGTGGTGCTTGACGAGCTCGGAGCGCTGCTCCTTGATGAGGAGCGCGCGGGTGCGGAAGTCCGGGTCGTCGTTGTCGGCGACCTTGGCGATGATCGCCTTGACGGACTCGGCCTCGATGCGCGCCTGGGCGGGGTCGTAGACGCCGCAGGGCAGGTCGCAGTGGGCGGAGACCTCGACGGTGGGGGCAAGCAGGTGGCGAAGCATCGGGTTCCTCTCGATCGGGAATCTGTACTCGCCTGCGACACTACTCCGCGTGCGTCAGGGTCGGCAGCGGGGTCTCGCCCCGAGGGGTGGAGGTGGGGGAGCGCTCTTCGGGACCGCGGTCGTGCGCGGCCGTTCGATGCTCCCCACGCTCCGCGACGGCGACCGCCTCCTCGTCCGGTACGGCGTGCGCGTCCGTCCCGGAGCCCTGGTGGTCGCCCGGTTCGCGGACGGCACGCTGGGGGTCAAGCGCGCGGTCGAGCAGCGTCGTACGAGCTCGGGTGCAGCCGGCTGGTGGCTGCTGAGCGACAACCCGGACGAGGGGGTCGACTCGCGCCACCGCGGCCCGGTGGCCGAGGACCAGGTGCTCGCCGTCGTACGCCTGCGCGTGTGGCCTTCCCCACGCGTGGGACGGGCCCTCTCGCGCCGCTGAGCTGTGCAAGTATCGCGGCCATGGAACAGGGCCAGGATCCAGTCCACCCGCACGCAGGCGACCCCGTGTTCGACCTGCACGTAGGCGGCAAGATGGAGACCGTCTCGACGGTCGCGCTCAACGGCCCCGACGAGCTCTCCCTCGCCTACACCCCGGGTGTGGCGCGCGTGTGCGAGGCCATCGCCGCAGACCCCTCGATGACCCAGCACTACACGTGGGTGCCCAACACAGTCGCCATCGTCACCGACGGCACCGCGGTCCTGGGCCTGGGCGACATCGGCCCGGCTGCCGCGATGCCCGTCATGGAGGGCAAGTCCGTGCTGTTCAAGCAGTTCGGCGGCGTCGACGCCGTGCCGATCTGCCTGGACACCACCGACGTCGAGGAGATCATCGAGACGGTCGTCCGGCTCGCGCCGAGCTTCGGCGGGATCAACCTCGAGGACATCTCGGCCCCGCGCTGCTTCGAGATCGAGGCGCGGCTCAAGGAGCGACTCGACATCCCGGTCTTCCACGACGACCAGCACGGCACCGCCGTCGTCGCCCTGGCCGCGCTGACCAACGCGCTGCGCCTGACCGGTCGTGACGCCGCGACCGTCCGCGTCGTCGTGCAGGGAGCAGGCGCCGCAGGCGTGGCCGTGGCCCGCATCCTGCTCGAGGCCGGCGTGCGCGACATCGCCGTGCTCGACCGGCAGGGGGTGCTCAACTCCGAGCGCGCCGACCTCACCGAGGTCAAGGCCGCGCTGGCCCGCGACACCGCCGACGTGTTCGGTCGGCGTGGCAGCCTCGCCGACGTCATGGCCGGCGCCGACGTCTACATCGGAGTCTCGGGTGGCCAGGTGCCGGAGGAGATCGTCGCCTCGATGGCCGACGACGCGATCATCTTCGGGCTGGCCAACCCCACGCCCGAGGTGCACCCCGACCTGGCGCACAGGTATGCGCGGGTGGTGGCCACCGGCCGCTCCGACTACCCCAACCAGATCAACAACGTGCTGGCCTTCCCCGGCATCTTCCGCGGCGCCTTCGACGTGCACGCCACCGCGATCACCGAGGGCATGAAGGTGGCCGCCGCGACCGCGCTGGCCGAGCTCGTCGGCGACGACCTGCGCGAGGACCTGATCATCCCCTCGCCGTTCGACCCCCGCGTCCCGGGCGCCGTGCGCTCGGCGGTGGCCGACGCCGCGCGTCGTGACGGTGTCGCCCGCCGCTGATCAGGCTGGCGGGTAGTCCACCGCCACCTTGCTGAAGTAGATCTCGACTCCGTCGGGTGCCTCGGCGATGGTGTCGGCCTGCTCGCGGGTGAGCCGGGTGGTGCCGGGGTGGTCGACGAGGAAGGCCTGGCCGTGTGGGGTGCGCCAGAGGTGGCGGCCGGGTCCGGCGACGCGCGCCGTGAAACCGCCGAAGGTCTTGGCGCGATGGTGCCGTCGGCGCAGCGGTCCGGAGTTGTGGGGACCGGTCTGGCCGGGTGGCCCGGTGTCGTCGTACGGGATGGCGTGGTCGTAGTCGACCCGGTCGCGCGTGGCGGTGCGCGGGGAGAACGGGAAGCAGTCGCCGCCGGTCTGGTTCCAGACGTGGTCCTTGATGTCCTCGGGGTGCTCGTAGGCGTCGACGCGGCGGCGTCCGCGCAGGTCGAGGACCGGGGTCACGGTGACGTCGGCGTGGCCGAGGACCTCGTGGAGCTGGCGTACGTCGATGGGGCCGACGCCCTCGACGCGGGCGACGCCGGTGCCGGTGCGGAGGGTCTCGTCGGTGAGGTGGACGAACAGGCGGCCGCGGTTGCGGAGCCGGGCGAGCCGGCGTGCGGGCAGGGCGCAGAGCCTGTCGACGGTCTCGGCGAGGTGGTCCGGTGCCCAGGCGGACTGCCCCGGCTCGTCCGTCACGGGATCGATGTCCGCCTCGGTGTGTTCGAGGAGCAGCTTGAGGAGATCGACGGGTCGCGCGAGCCAGCCCATGGCGATGGAGCGGAGCTCGTCGTGGTTGTGGTCGTGTCCCATGGTGGTGGCCAGGATGTCGGCGACGCGGTCGAGCATGGCGTCGATCCACGCTGCGTCGCCAGCCGTGACCTTGGCGATGACGTGGCGGTAGCCGTGCTCGTCGGTGCGGGAGAGCCTGACGTAGCGCTGGTGGCGTGAGCGCTCGCGCTCGGCTCGGTGGGTCTCGGGGTCGGCCTCGATGACCTTGGCGCGGGCGATCTCCAGCACGGTGGAGGGAGCGTGACCCCGGATCGCCTTGGCCACCGCCCTGTCCACGCGGTCGACCTGCTCGCTGAGGAGCGGGCGGGTGGTGACGGCGACCTTGCGGGCCACCCAGGGCTCGCACTCGCCGGCCTGCACGATCGCCCAGGTCCGGGGGAGGCGGTGGGCGAGGTCGAGGGCGTCGGCGATCAACGCCCGCGTGGTGGCGGGATGGGTCTCGCGCGCCATCGCGAGCTCGGGGACCGCGAACTCGCGCACCGGGGGAGTGCCGTCCCCGCCGGGGGTGATCATCGGGTCGCGCCCGTCGCGCGGGTGACCGCTCGCCACCGCCCACTCGATCGCGAGCCGGAGCTCGTCCACCTCGGCCAGACGCCGCGACCGCAAGGCCTGCGTGGCCAGGGTCAGCAGGTGGTCCGCACTCGCCCCGTCGGTCGCCTGGGGCGGCTGGAGGTGGGTGCTGGGCTGGACCATGCCTCATTCTATCGAACACATGTTCGACGGACAAGGGTTCTGGTGGCCTGTTGAGTACTGGCGTCACCCGCGCTGCGAGCGCCCCATCGGCGCCTTTGGAGCGCTCGGCCCTGGCGCGGAAAACTCACCCGCACCCCCATCCGCATTCCAGCTCAGCGAATGTACCAACACGTCACCGAGGGCGGATCGGCATTTCGCCCGATGCGGCGGCCGGTTCCCAGTTCCTATGGTCGGTCCATCAGGTACACCCGAGCGATGGAGGGCATGATGAGCGCCCACTCGAATGTTGCGGTCATCGATCGGATGACCCAGGCGATCACGGAGAACGACCGCGAGACGCTTGCCCGTGTCTTCACCGACGACATGGTCTTCCACGGTCGTGGTCCGATCCCGTTCGCCGGCGACCACGACGGAGTCGACGGCCTGCTGGCGGCCCTCGGCACCGTCTTCGAGCTGACCGACGGGGACGTGAAGCTCGAGCAGCTGTTCTGCTTGGCGGACGACGAATGGGGGGCGGAGTGGGAACACGCCGTCTTCGGCCGCAACGGGCGGACGTTGGAGATGAATGACTCCTTCGTCTACCGGTTCGACAACGGTCGCATCCGCGAGATGTGGTTCATCGCGGCCGGACCAGCCGAGGCGGCGTCGTTCTGGGCATAGGCGCCGTCCTCGCGCGACACTGAGCCCATGGGCACCAGCCTCGGACGCGCACGCGAGGCGTTCAACAAGGGGGCCTGGCGACGGGCGTACGACGAGCTGTCCGCGGCAGCAGTCGCCGAGCCGCTCGAGGTGGACGATCTCGAGCGGCTGGCGTCCGCGGCGTACCTCGCCGGACTCAGCGACGAGAGCCGGTCGGCCTGGATCAGCGCGCACCAGAAGTGTGCACACGTCGGCGACGTTGCGCGGGCGGCCCGCTGCGCCTTCTGGCTGGCATTCGCGCTGTTGAACGCCGGCGACCTGGCGCGCGGAGGCGGTTGGGTCGACCGAGCCCAGCGGCTGCTGGACGACCGCAAGATCGACTGCGTCGAGCGCGGCTACCTGCGTTACGCGTCCGCGCTGCGTGCAGCGTTCTCCGGCGACGTGAGAGCCGGGCACGAGGCGTTCCACGCGGCGGCCGAGATCGGCGTCCTCTTCCACGACCCCGAGCTCGCAGCGCTGGCACGGATCGGCGAAGGCAGATGCCTGATCTGGCTCGACCGGGTCGACGAGGGGGTCGCCCTGCTCGACGAGGGAATGGTCGCCATCGAGGCCGACGACGTCTCGGCGATCGCGATCGGCGATGCCTACTGCACCGCCATCGAGGGCTACACCGAGCTGTTCGATGTCCGCCGCGCCCACACGTGGACCGCCGCGCTCAGCCGCTGGGTCGACGCTCAGCCAGAACTGATGCTGTACCGAGGTCAATGCCTGATCCACCGCGCCGAGATCATGCACCTCCGCGGCGACTGGGATGCCGCGGCCGACCAGATCGACGAGGCCTACCACCGCCTGGCCGATCCGGTGGGGCAACGGTCGCGAGGCGCCGCCGCCTACCTGAAGGGCGACCTGCACCGGCTCCGTGGCCGGGACCGCGCGGCCGAGGTCGAGTTCCAGCTGGCCAGCGAGCTCGGCCGCGATCCGCAGCCGGGCCTCGCGCTGCTGCGCCTGGCCACGGGAAGGCTCGAGGCAGCCGCCGCCTCCATCCGGAGGGCCTATCACGAGGCCGGTGACCCCATGTCGCGCGCGCGACTGGCCGGCGGCTACGTCGAGATCACCCTCGCCGACGGAGATCTCGCCTCCGCCCGAGCCGCGGCCGACGAGCTCGGCGCCGTGGCCGGCGCACTCGGGCGACCGATGCTGACCGCACTGCACCTGCAGGCCCTGGGTGCCGTGCTGCTGGCCGAGGACCAGCCCGAGAACGCCATGTCCGCGCTCCGGCAGGCGCTGGCCGGTTGGCGCGAGCTGGACGCGGCCTACGAGGCCGCCCGCACGAGGGCGCTGATCGCCGCCGCGTGCCGAGCGGTTGGCGACGACGACACCGCCGAGCTCGAGCTCGCCGGGGCCCTCGCCGTCTTTGATCGCCTCGACGCGGTCCGCGACGCAGCCGCCGCCAGGGCTGCGCTGCAGGTTCCAGCCCCGCCGTCCAGCGGTCTGACCAGCCGCGAGGAAGAAGTCCTGGTTCACATTGCCAAGGGGCTCACCAACCGTCAGATCGCCGAGCGTCTCGTCGTCAGCGAGAAGACCGTGGCCACCCACGTCGGCCACATCCTCACGAAGCTGGGACTGCCCAGCCGTGCCGCCGCCACTGCCTACGCGTACGAACACGGTCTGCAGTGAGCGGGCCCCCCGAATCGTCCGTGCGCGGTGCGAACGCGCGGCGGCGCGAGTGGTCCGTCGGTCAGAACCCGATCGACGGCTCCGGATCGACCGTCGTCCGCATCGCGCGCGCGAGGTCGGCGTACGCCCCGGGCCGGTGCTCGCGGACGAGCCCGGCACGCAGCCGGCCCCCGATGCCGTGCCCGAGGAAGCCCGCGCCCAGCACGGCGACGTCGAGCGAGACGTCGGCGGGGGAGTCCGTGCGCGTCGCCGAGCCCTCGCCGCCCGAGGCACGGACGCGCCAGCGTCCGGCGTTCCACGGCGCCCAGCGGTCCTCGACCTCGACCACCACGTCGCAGTCGTCCTCGTAGGAGCGGAGGGACCAGGCCGCGCCGAGGTCGACCAGACGCACCCAGGTGCTGTCGAAGGTCTGGAGCTCGCCGGTGTCGCGGGGGCCGCCGACCCAGGAGAGCAGCGGGTCGTCGACCCCGACGTTCTCCAGCTTCGTGGTGCCCATCAGGTCGAGGTCCACCAGGCGGCGGGCCAGGGCCAGTCGGGCGGAGGGCGTGCCGCAGAAGGTGCCGACGACGACGGTGCCGGACGGACGCGCGTTGTCCCACTTGTGCTCACGGCGCAGCCCCACGAAACCGATGTCCTGCCCGTCGCGCCGGGCGAAGAGGACGCGGCGACGCTCCTTGTCGCGCAGGGCCTCGGCCGGCTCCAGCGACATGAGCGAGAAGAAGTCCGGTGAGCCGATGATCGTGCCGGGGGAGCTCTGCGCGTGCGCCACCTGGCAGGCACGCATCCGTTCGGCGACGCCCGGGGCCGCCATCGTCGCGAGGTTCGTCGTGATGCTTGCCGCCTCGTCCTCGAGGTGAGGAGCGGTGAACGTCGTCCCGCGACCGATCGAGACCTGCAGCTGGAGCGCGGCCATGCCGTAGCCGAACCGGCCGTAGATGCCGGGCTCGCTGGCGTGGAGCGCCGAGACGGCCGTCCCCGCGTCGTGCGTGCGGGCCAGGTGGTCGGCCATCATCGCGGCGAGCACGCCCCGGCGGCGCGAGTCGGGGTGCACGCCGACCCACGTGAGGCCGGCGATCGGCACCACCGCCCCGCCGGGCAGCGACATCTCCATCGGACGTACGCCGTAGATGCCGCTGTGGAGGTCGTCGGGGCCGTCGGGCAGGTCAACCGCGAACCGCTGGTCCTCGGGCAGACCGAGCCGCAGGTGCTCGCCGTCGGCGTCGGTGACCTCGCCGAACCACACGAGCTGGTCGGTGGCCAGGAACTTGGCGGCGTCCTCCGAGGGACGTACGTCGATGCTCACCGGGCCACCCAAGCGTCCGGGTGGAGGACCCGCAACCGGATAAACGGCGGCACTCGCTAGGGTCGAATCATGTTCGCCGTCTACGCCGAGTCCTTCTCCTCCGACGACCCGCTGAGCGGCCTGGTGGTGGGGGAGCGGCCCGCCCCCGAGGCGCCCGACGGCTGGGCGACGGTGATGGTGAAGGCCGCGAGCCTCAACCACCACGACCTCTGGTCGCTGCGCGGAGTCGGGTTGCGCGAGGACGCGCTCCCGATGATCCTCGGCTGCGACGCGGCCGGCCTCGACGAGGACGGCAACGAGGTCGTCGTGCACGGCGTCATCGGCGACCCGGCGTGGACCGGCGACGAGGCGGACGACCCCGGCCGCTCCCTGCTCTCCGAGCGGCACCAGGGCACCTTCGCCGATCAGGTCATCGTGCCGCGGCGCAACCTCGTGCCCAAGCCGGCCTCGCTCTCGTTCGAGGAGGCCGCGTGCCTGCCGACCGCGTGGCTCACGGCCTACCGGATGCTCTTCGTGCAGGGCGGCTGCAAGCCCGGCGAGACCGTGCTCGTGCAGGGCGCCGGAGGTGGCGTCGCCACCGCGCTGATCACCTTGGGCCGGGCCGCCGGCCTCACGGTGCTGGCCACGACCCGGGACGAGGCCAAGGGGGAGAGGGCTCGCCAGCTCGGCGCGCACGAGGTCTTCGAGTCCGGCGCGCGCCTGCCGGTCAAGGTCGACGCCGTGATGGAGACCGTCGGCAGGGCGACCTGGACCCACTCGATCCGCTCGCTGCGCCCGGGCGGCCGCATCGTCATCAGTGGCACGACGTCCGGCCCGAACGTCGACGACGCCGGGCTCACCCACGTCTTCTTCAAGCAGCTCTCGATCATCGGCTCGACCATGGGCACCCGTCACGAGCTCGACCAGCTGGTGAGGTTCCTCGACGCCACGGGTGCCCGGCCGCTCATCGACCGCGCCCTGCCGATGGACCAGGCCCGCGACGGCTTCGCCGCCATGGCGGAGGGCGACGTCTTCGGCAAGATCGTCTTCACGCGATGAGGATCGTGCGGTGAAGCACGTCGTCACCGGTGCGGGCTCGGGGATCGGGCTGGCGCTGGCCCGCCGCCTCGCCGACCGTGGTGACGACCTCGTCCTCGTCGCCCGCGACGAGGGCCGCGCCGCCGAGCTCGCGCGGAGCTTCCCGCGGGCGCAGGTGCTGGTGGCCGACCTCGCCGATCCCGGCACCCTCAACGGCTTGGGGCGTCAGGTCGACGGGCCGGTGGACACGGTGCTGCATGTCGCCGGCGTCGTGGAGCTCGCCCCGGTGAGCCGGCTGCGCCTCGCCGACTGGGAGGAGCAGATCGCGGTCAACCTCACGGCTCCGGCGGTGCTGACCCGCGAGCTGCTCCCGCACCTGCGCGAGAGCGGCGGGACGGTCGTGTTCGTGAACTCCTCCGCGGGCCTGAGCGCCGGCGCGGAGTGGTCGGCGTACGCCGCCTCGAAGTTCGGCCTGCGCGCCCTCGCCGACTCCCTGCGAGCCGAGGAGGTGGAGCACGGGGTGCGGGTCAGCACGGTCTACCCGAGCCGCACGGCGACCCCGATGCAGGAGAAGGTGCACGAGCAGGAGGGGCGGACCTACGACGCCTCACGCTGGATCAGCGTCGACACGGTCGTCGACACGATCCTGCACGTGATCGACCTGCCGGCGGACGCGACGATCCCGGACGTGACGGTCCGGCCGGTGGTCCCGCTGTCCGGCAGGTGATCAGACGGGCTCGAGCACGAAGGCGCGGACCCGGCGGCTCTCGCCGATCCGCCGGCGATAGCTGAGGTAGCCCGGGTAGAACCGGGCGGCCAGGGCGAAGATCTCCTCCGCCTCGTCGGGCGTCGCCGCCCGCGCGGTCACCTCGCGCGAGACGTTGCGGAAGGTGACCGTCGCCCGCGGGTCGGCCTCCAGGTTGAGCACCCAGGCAGGCGTGGACGGCTGCCCGAAGTTGGTGCCGAGCAGCGCCAGCGTGCCGTCGTACGGCGTCGCGATGAGGTGGCTCGTGCGCCGTTGCCCGGACTTGCGACCGGTCGTGGTCACGTCGAGGACCGCCAGCCCGGCGAGCAGGCCCGGCGCGCTCTGCCGGCCGCGGCTCAGCCGGCCGACGAGGTCGTCGAGGTGGCGCAGCGAGCGCGAGAAGATCCAGCCGCCGACGCGTGTGCCCGCGCCCGTGCGGACCAGGCGGTGCAACGGGTTGGCGGAGGCGTGGGAGTAGCCGAGGTCGGCCGCGAGGCCAGGGGAGGACATGGCGGTCAGCCTTCCGCGGCCGGCTCGCGGGAGCGCCAGTTGAGCGCGCCGACCAGCAGCATCCGCAGCTGGGTGCGGGCCTGTGCCAGCGTGCGGGCCTCCGAGTCGGGGTCGTCGACCAGCCGCTCGGCCATGGTCACCACGAAGGAGACGATGAGGTCGGCGAGCAGCCCGATGTCGGTGCTGGAGTAGTGCTCGGCCGCGCCGCTGCGGGCGATGTCGGTGGCGAGCTCGCGGGTGATCAGGTCGATCTCGTGGCCGATCGCCTCGCGCACGCGGGGCGGGCCGGCGGTGCGCTCGCGCGCGATGAACGCGTAGTGGGAGCGGTTCTCGCGCACGTGCTGGGCCACGATCGGCAACGAGCCGTCGATGAAGTCGCGGTACTCCGGCGCGTGCCGCCACACGTCCAGCAGCATCTCGCGCAGCGACCGGAAGCTCTCGTCCACCAGCGCGAGCCCGAGCAGCTCCAGCGACCCGAAGTGGCGGTAGAAGGCGGTCGGCACCACCCCGACCTGCTTGGCCACCTGGCGCAGCGAGATCGCCATCAGGCTGGAGTCGGCCGCCAGGGCGAGCGCGGCGTCGAGGATCGCGCGCCGGGTGCGCTCCTTGCGCTCCGCGCGGGACGCGGTGTCCGTCGGCTCGGTCTGGGTGGCCACGGCCCGATCGTAGGACATCGACGGCAGAAGAGGCGGTGCACAACTGTTCACGGAAGTGCGCCGGATCACGGGCGCAGGCGTTGACGCCAGTCAGAGGTGCGGCCATAGTTGAGTGAACAAACGTTCACCGACGTGAGGAGACCGGTCATGACCGTCGTCTCGAGGATCGCCCGTTCGCGCACCGTCGCGGCGCTCGCGTCGCCGCACGGTGTCGACCACTACCTCTCCCGGGTCAACCCGATGTGGGCCGCGCACGAGGTGCGCGCCCGGGTCGTCGACGTACGCCGTGAGACCGACACCCCCGGTGCCCCGGTCGCCACGCTCACCCTCCGGCCCACCGCCACCTGGCGCGGCCACCGTGCCGGCCAGTACGTCCAGGTGGGCCTCGACCTGCCGGGCTCGGCCCGACGCATGACGCGCTGCTTCTCGATCTCCTCTCCCGCCTCGGGAGCAGGGGAGGAGATCACGCTGACCGTCCGCTCCCACGCGGACGGCCAGGTGAGCAAGCGTCTCGTCGACGCCGAGCCCGGCCAGCTCCTGCACCTCTCGCAGGCCCAGGGGGACTTCACCCTGCCCGTCAGCCCGGCCACGCCCGGGATCGACCCGCTGCTGTTCATCACGGGCGGCTCGGGCATCACGCCCGCGATGTCGATGGTGCGCACCCTGCTCCGTGACGGCTACGACGGCCGGGCCGGGCGACCGGTCACCTTCCTCCACCACGCCCGCTCCGAGGCCGACCAGATCTACGCCGACGAGCTGGCCAGGATCGCCGCGGAGGACAACGACGTCACCGTGCACCTGCGCCACGGCGCCAGGTTCAGCGAGCTCGAGCTGCGCCGGCTCGTCCCGCGCTTCCGCGACACCGACACCTGGGCGTGCGGACCGGCCGGGATGATCGACCTGGTGCGCGCGGCGTACGGCGACAGCCCGCGACTGCGGCTCGAGCTCTTCAAGCCGCCGAGCACCAGCGTCGGGACCGCCGAGGGCGACCTCACGTTCGCCGGCAGCGACGGGCAGGTCGCCAACAGCGGCGGCTCGATCCTCGAGCAGGCCGAGCAGCTCGGCCTGACCCCTGAGTTCGGCTGCCGCATGGGCATCTGCTTCACCTGCACGACCCGCAAGGCCGAGGGCACCGTGCGCAACGTGCTCTCCGGCGCCGAGTCCTCACTGCCCGACGAGGACATCCAGATCTGTGTCTCCGCACCTGTCGGCGACTGCGTCGTCGACCTGTGACCGACGAAAGGACACCCATGACCACCACGCACCCCCAGCTCACCCCCGACCAGCTCGACGCCTTCGGCGAGGAGATGGACGCGCTGCGCCAGCGCGTCCTGGCGGACCTCGGCGAGGACGACGCGGCCTACATCCGCGGCGTCGTCAAGCGCCAGCAGCAGCTCGAGGTCCTCGGCCGCGCGCTGTTCTACCTCCCGCCGGCCTGGCCGCTCGCGGTCGCCGCGCTCTCGGCCTCCAAGATCCTCGAGAACATGGAGATCGGCCACAACGTGATGCACGGCCAGTACGACTGGATGGGCGACCCGCACCTCAACTCGCGCATCTACGAGTGGGACAACGTGTGCCCCAGCGAGCAGTGGAAGTACTCCCACAACTACATCCACCACACGTTCACCAACATCCTCGGCAAGGACCGCGACATCGGCTACGGCATCCTCCGGATGGACGAGGACCAGAAGTGGCACCCGTACTACCTGGGCAACCCGGTCTACGCGTTGCTGCTGATGGTCTTCTTCGAGTGGGGCGTGGCCATGCACGACCTCGAGGTCGAGAACATCGTCAAGGGCACCCGCACGATGGAGGACAACAAGGCCCTCCACGCCGGCATCATGCGCAAGGTCCGTCGCCAGGCGCTCAAGGACTACCTGCTCTTCCCGGCGCTCACGGGACCGCTGTTCCCGCTGACCTTCGTCGGCAACGCGACCGCCAACCTGGTGCGCAACATCTGGGCGTTCAACATCATCTTCTGCGGCCACTTCCCTGCCGGCGCCGAGACGTTCAGCGCCGACGAGTGCGAGGACGAGACCCGCGGCCACTGGTACTACCGCCAGGTCCTCGGCTCCGCCAACATCTCCGGCGGTCCGCTGTTCCACATCATGTCGGGCAACCTGAGCCACCAGATCGAGCACCACCTGTTCCCCGACCTGCCGGCCAGGCGCTACCCGCAGATCGCGCCGGAGGTGCGCGAGATCTGCGAGCGCTACGGGATCGCCTACACGACCGGTCCGCTGCGCAAGCAGCTGGCGAGCGTCGCCAGGAAGATCTGCCGTCTCGCGCTGCCCGGACGACGTACGCCGTCCCGGCCGAGCGAGCCGGCTGCCGCCCGCCCCCTCGCCGCCTGAGCCGGCCGGCCCGCCTCAGTCCTCGGGGTCGTCGAGGCGGGCCAGCCAGGTCGCCAGGCGCTCGACCGGGGTCTCGAACTCCGGGTGGGCGTCGACGAAGGCCTGGAGGTGCTCGGCGAGCCATGCCAGGGTGACCTCCTCGTCACCCCGGCGCTTCTCGAGCTCCTCGATGCCCCTGTCGGTGAAGTACACCGCCAGCCGGCCTCAGTAGTCGGTGCCGCGTGCGTTCGGCGACTCGAAGGCCGCGTCGAGCAGCGTCTTCTGCTCCTCCACGTGGCGCTTGAGGGTGCCGACCGACGGCGACGCAGACGAGGGACGGGTGATCGGCTCGACCGTGAGGTCGAGCTCGGGCCACACGTTGAGCTGGTAGTGCGGCCACGGGCCCATGTTGCGCGGCTCGTCCTGCACCCAGCGGATCGCCTTGAGGTTGGGGTACTTCGCGACCTCGGCCTTGATGTCCTCGATCGGCGTCGGGTAGAGCCGCTCGACGCGGCCGATGGCGAACTTCGAGCCCTCCTCGCGCTTGCCGCGCTCGACCATGAGGTCCCAGGTCACGCGGCCCGAGCACATGATCAGCGTCTCGACCTGCGAGGCGTCGGCGTCGTCGTCACCGATGAACGCGCGGAACGTGGTGCCCTCGACGAAGTCGGCCGGCTGCGAGGCGGCCTCCTTGCGCTTGAGCATCGACTTCGGGGTGAAGACGATGAGCGGGCGGTGCTCCTCGCCGAGCGAGTGGCGACGCAGGAGGTGGAAGTACGACGCCGGGGTGGACGGCTGGGCGACCACCATCGTGTCCTCGGCGCACATCGTCAGGAACCGCTCGATGCGGGCCGACGAGTGGTCAGGACCCTGGCCCTCGTAGCCGTGGGGGAGCAGCAGCACGACGCCGGACTGCTGGCGCCACTTGGTCTGGCCGGCGGAGATGAACTCGTCGATCACGGTCTGCGCGCCGTTGACGAAGTCACCGAACTGCGCCTCCCACAGGACCAAGGCCTCGGGCCGCGCGACGGAGTAGCCGTACTCGAACCCGAGGGCGGCGTACTCCGAGAGCAGGGAGTCGTAGACGTGGAACTTCGCCTGGTCCTCGGTGAGGTTGGTCAGCGGGGTCCACTCGTCGGCGTTGGTCCGGTCGATGATCGTGGCGAAGCGCTGCACGAAGGTGCCGCGACGCGAGTCCTGGCCGGCCAGGCGCACCGGGCGGCCGTCCATCAGCAGGGAGCCGAAGGCGAGGATCTCGCCGGTGCCCCAGTCGATCGGGCCGTTGGTGATGGCGGCCGAGCGGCGCTGCAGCTGCGGCATCACCTTCGGGTGGACGGTGAAGTCCTCCGGCGGCGTGACGTAGCTGTCGGCGATCCGCTTGAGCACCTCGGGGGTCACCGCGGTGGAGAAGTCGCCGGCCGGCTTGTCCGGGTAGTCGGGGACGGTCGTCCACTCGGTGGGCGCCTCCGAGCTGGCCTCGCGCACCTCGGTGAAGACCCGCTCCAGCTGCTGCTGGTAGTCCTTGAGGACCTGCTCGGCCTCCTCGATCGTGATGTCGCCACGACCGATGAGCGACTCGGTGTAGAGCTTGCGGACCGATCGCTTCTGCTCGATGAGGTCGTACATCAGCGGCTGGGTGTACGACGGGTCGTCGCCCTCGTTGTGACCGCGACGGCGGTAGCACACGAGGTCGATGACGACGTCCTTGTTGAACGCCTGGCGGTAGTCGAACGCCAGCCGGGCCACGCGGATGCAGGCCTCGGGGTCGTCTCCGTTGACGTGGAAGATCGGCGCCTGGACCATCCGCGCCACGTCGGTGGCGTAGAGGGAGGAGCGCGAGGAGCCGGGTGCGGTGGTGAAGCCGACCTGGTTGTTGATCACCACGTGGACGGTGCCGCCCGTGCGGTAGCCACGGAGCTGCGACAGGTTGAGCGTCTCGGCCACCACGCCCTGGCCCGCGAAGGCGGCGTCGCCGTGGACGAGCAGGGGCAGGACCGGGAACTTCTCACCCTGGTCGAGCAGGTCCTGCTTCGCGCGGGCGATGCCCTCGAGCACCGGGTTGACGGCCTCGAGGTGCGAGGGGTTCGCGGCGACGGAGACCTTGATCTTGTCGCCCGAGCCCGCGAGGAACTCGCCCTCGGCGCCGAGGTGGTACTTCACGTCGCCGGAGCCCTGGACCGTCCGCGGGTCGATGTTGCCCTCGAACTCGCGGAAGATCTGGCTGTACTTCTTGCCCACGATGTTGGCGAGCATGTTGAGCCGGCCGCGGTGGGCCATGCCGATCGTGACCTCGTCGAGGCCGGCCTCGGCCGCTGCCTCGCAGATCTCGTCCACGAGCGGGATCGTGGTCTCGCCGCCCTCGAGGCTGAAGCGCTTCTGGCCGACGAACTTGGTCTGGAGGAAGGTCTCGAAGGCCTCGGCCTGGTTGAGCTTGAGCAGGATCCGCAGCTGCTCCTCACGGGGCGGCTTCACGTGCGGCTGCTCGACGCGCTCCTGGATCCACTTGCGCTGCTCGGGATCCATGATGTGCATGTACTCGATGCCGGTGGTGCGGCAGTAGGAGTCGCGCAGGATCCCGAGGATGTTGCGCAGCTTCATGAAGCGCCGGCCCTCGCCGCCGAACGACCCGGTCGCGAACTCGCGGTCGAGGTCCCACAGGGTGAGCCCGTGCGACTCGATCTCGAGGTCGGGGTGGCTGCGCTGGCGGTACTCGAGCGGGTCGGTGTCGGCCATCAGGTGGCCGCGGACCCTGTAGGCGTGGATCAGCTCGAGGATCCGGGCCTGCTTGACGATGTCGTCGTCGTGGGAGGCCACGACGTCGCGCGCCCAGCGGATCGGCTCGTAGGGGATGCGCAGCGAGCGGAAGATCTCGTCGTAGAACTCGTTCTCGCCGATCAGCAGGCTGTGCACGCGCTTGAGGAACTCACCCGACTGCGCGCCCTGGATGACCCGGTGGTCGTAGGTCGAGGTCAGCGTCATCGACTTGCTGATCGCGTTGCGGTTGATCGCCTCCTCGGAGGCGCCCTGCCACTCCGGCGGGTACTCCATGGCGCCCACGCCGATGATCGCGCCCTGGCCGGCCATCAGCCGCGGCACGGAGTGCTCGGTGCCGATGCCGCCGGGGTTGGTGAGGGAGATGGTGGTGCCCTGGAAGTCGGCCACGGTGAGCTTGTTGTCGCGCGCCTTGCGCACCACGTCCTCGTAGGCCGTCCAGAACCCGGCGAAGTCCATCGCCTCGGCGCCCTTGATGCTCGGCACCAGCAGCTGGCGGGTGCCGTCGGGCTTCTTCATGTCGATCGCGAGGCCGAGGTTGATGTGGGCCGGCGTGACCAGGTTGGGCTTGCCGTCGACGACCTCGTAGCCGACGTTCATCTCCGGCATCGCGCGCAGCGCCTTGACGAGGGCGTAGCCGATGATGTGGGTGAACGAGACCTTCCCGCCGCGGGCGCGGGCGAGGTGGTTGTTGATGACCGTGCGGTTGTCCCACAGGAGCTTGACCGGGACCGAGCGCACCGACGTGGCCGTGGGCACGGACAGCGAGGCGTCCATGTTGGCCGCGGTGCGGGCCGGGGCGCCGCGCAGGACGGTGTAGGTGGGCTGGTCGCTCGCCTGGGCCGGAGGGGCCGGCTTGGGGTCCTTGGCCACCGGCGTGCTGGTGCCCTTGGCCGGCTCGTCGGCCTGCGCCGCGGGGCGCGGGGTGGACTTGGCGGGCGACTTCGCGGGGGCGGGCTCGGGCGCCTTCTCCGGAGCCTTGGCCGGAGCGGCGGCCTGCGCGGGCGCAGCGGCGGGGGCCGGCGCCTTCTCGGGAGCCTTCGCGGGCGCCGATGCGGCCCCGTTCCCGAAGTACGCAGCCCACTCAGGACCCACGCTCGCGGGATCCTTGTCGTACTGCTCCTTCATCTCCTCCACGAGCCACTCGTTGGCTCCCAGGTCGGATGATGGTGCAACCGAGGACTGGTTGCCGGACTGCCCGTTCGGGGACTGCGCCACGCTTCTTTCGCCTCTTCCAGATCTCTTCGCGCAAGGTTTGACAACTGTGCCTGTTCAAGGGCGCTGACAAGGCTAGTCGCACACGCGGGCAAATGCAGGGGCGGGCTCATCCTTTGAGGCATGGTGTGGCCCACACCGCCACACCCCTGCCTGGAGTCGTCATGCCAAGCCCTGTGTCGGGCACGTCGTGGGCCCGCCGCTGCGCCGGACTCGTGCTCGTCCTCGTCGTGTCGCTCGCCGCCACCGCGTGCCAGTCGCCGTCGTCCCCGTCCGCCTCTCCCGAGCGACTGAGCCGCAACGACGCTCAGGCGACCCTCGCCTCGCACCCGGTGCCGACGAAGACCGGGATCCACCGGGTCTTCGGCCGGTTGCCCGACGCGCGGCGCAAGGTCGTACGACGCCAGGTCGGCAAGGTCGTCGACCGCTGGTGGGACGCGGCCTACCTCGGCGGCGCCTACCCCCGCAGCAGCTTCCCCTCCGCGTTCCCCGGCTTCACCGCGGGCGCGGAGAAGCGTGCGCGCGCCGACAAGGCGCTGCTCACCAACCTGTCGCACGGCCCGCGCATCGACTCGGTCACGCCCCGGCACCGCCGCGTCACCCTCGACATCCTGGCCACCGGAAAACGGGCCCGGTCGGTGACCGCGCACTTCGTGCTGCGCTTCGACACCGCCGGTGAGAAGACCGGCACCACGGTCGTCCGTGGCCGGCTGTTCCTCACCCGCAAGCGGGGCGGCTGGCGGGTCTTCGGTTACGACGTCGCGAAGGGAGCCCGGTGATGAGCCGGTTCACGCAGGCCCGACGGGTCCTCAGGGGAGTCGCCCTGGCGGGCGTCCTCGCCGTCACCGCGCTCGTCGTACCCCAGTCGTCGGTGCAGCCGACCGACGTCAGCCTGGTCAAGATCCGCCACGGCCAGGGCGTCTCCGTCGGCGACGACGTGGTCTGGATCCTCGCCGTCGGCTCCGACGCCCGCCCGGGCCAGGACATGACCCGCTCGCGGGGCGACGCCCTCCAGATGGTCGGCATCAACACCCGCACCGGGTCGGCGACCGCCATCGGCGTGCCGCGCGACTCGTGGGTCGCCATCCCCGGCCACGGCCGGGAGAAGATCAACTCGGCGCTCTACTTCGCCGGTCCCCGGGGCATGGCCGGTGCGATGCGCAACCTGGTCGGCATCGAGCCCGACTACGTGATGGTGACCCGATTCCCGTTCTTCGAGGACATGGTCGACGACATCGGCGGCATCACCGTCACCAACCCGCGACGGTTCTACGACCCCTACCTGAAGAAGGAGGGCTTCGCGAAGGGCCGGATCCACCTCGACGGCTACAACGCGATGGCGTTCTCCCGGATCCGCAAGGGCCTCGCGGGCGGCGACTTCGACCGCTCCGCCAACCAGCAGCGCACCCTGCGCGGCATCCACGCCCGGATCCGCTCGCAGGCCGACCGCCCGGGCTTCATCGAGCGTGGTGTCATGACGGTGATGGAGCACATGGCCACCAACGCCTCGCCGGGGGAGCTCTACGAGCTCGCCCAGGCCGTCGCGCAGGTCGACCCCGGACGGATCACGACGTGCGTCGTCCGCGGCCGGGTCGGCTTCGTCGGCGCCGCGAGCGTGGTGTTCCCCGACGTCGCCCAGGCCCGCCGCCTCGGTCGGGAGGCCCGCACCGACGCCGCCCTGCGCGGCTGCTGAGACTGGCGCGACGCCGGGTCGCGCCCCATGGCCGACCCGACGTCGCTCCTGGGACCTTAGTCAGGTTCGGCCACGGGGTGCGGGACGCGGTGCCTCACGGAACCCTCAGGCTTCGTCAGGAATCAGTGTGGATAGATCCGACCCGCGGTGCGTGCGAGGTCGATCACGACGGCCTCGGAGTACAGCTTGATCCGCAGTCCGATGACCTGCGAGCCGCGGTAGCCGGTGTCCACGAGCTGGCGCTGGATCTCGCCCGCACCGTTGGGCAGCTCGACCACGCCACCGGGCGAGGGGACCTCGATCGGCTGTCCCGCGACGGTGATCGACCCGATCGCGGTCGAGATCGTGGAGCGGACCCGCTTGCCCGCCTTCTGCCGCATCGCGGCCCGTGAGCTCACGTCGCTGATGACGAGCTGCGCGGTGGGGATCGACACGGTGCGGATCGCCGTGCGCGACCACCCCTTGGCCACCTGCTTCGCACGGAACTGGTCGCCGTTGACCTGGTAGGACACCCCGTCGAGCAGCACCGGCACCGGCAGCAGCTGGCTGGCGTGTGGCACCTGGTAGGTCTGCGTGCGGCCGCGCGAGCCCTGGCAGGGGAGCGCCTTGTGCTCGACGTTGCCGAACTTCAGCGCGCCGTCGAGCACCTGGTAGTCCATGGCGGTCCCGCCGGAGCGGAAGACGCCGACCGGCGCCGGACCACCCATCCGGACGCGGGCGGTGCCGAGCTCGACGAGCTGGCGCCGATCACCCGCGGTGACCTCGATGCGCAGTGCCGAGGCCTGGGACTGGGCGTTGGAGCTGTTGGCGCGGCCGTTCCGGTAGCCCAGCGCGATGTTGCCGAGGCCGGGGATCTGGATCGGCACCGTGGCGTCGCTGAGCACCTGGAACACCTCCTGGGCGACCTGCTGGGTCCCGGTGAAGACGGTGTCGCCGACCTGGTCGAGGGGAGCGAGGAGCTCCTGGAGCTCGGGCGGCAGGTTCTCCACGACGGTGTTGTCCAGCAGGGAGAGCGAGATGCTCGCGAAGGTGAAGCTCTCGGCGTGGCCGTAGCCCTGGGGCGTGTTGAAGGCGTTGGCCGTGGTCTGGAGCCCCTTGATGACCAGCTTGGGCGTGGTCAGCGGGCCGACGGTGCCACCGATGCTGATGTCGCCGATCGTGTTGGTGCCGCGGATGCCGTGGGTGCTGCCGTTGGCGTACGTCTCGGTGCGGCTGGTGCTGGCCGAGACGTTGATCAGCGGGTTGTCGGGCGTGGAGACGACGCTCGCGCGCTCCACGACCTGGCCGACGGCCCGGGTGCACAGCTGCTGCGCGTGGGCGTCCTTGAGGTCGAGCGCCTCGACGCTGTCGGTCACCAGCTTCACGCCGTAGACGTCGCCGCGGTAGCCGAAGTCGGTGAGCGCGGCGGCGCGAGCGGTGCGGGTGTCGGCGCCGTCGGCGGCCTGTGCCGGCGCCGAGACCACGCCGAGGGCGAGCCCAGCACTGAGCCCGACGCTGAGCGCGGCGGTGAGCATGGCGGTGAGCCGACGCCTGATGGTGTGTTCCATGGTTCCCCTCCCAAGGGCCGATGGGAGCAACGCCTGACGATCTCCCTGGTGACTCGCCAGTAACTCTCTCGTGCGCTCAACGAGACGGTCGTCACAGGGTCACGCGCCGGGATGAACTTCCACTCGTCCGCGTGGAACTCCATCGGGACCTGAGCGTGAGGGCCCGAAATGGGCGATGGACTTCCACTCGAGCGAGTGGAAGTCCATCGGATGTGCGCCTCCGGCAGGATTCGAACCTGCGGCACCTGGTACCGGAAACCAGTGCTCTATCCCCTGAGCTACGGAGGCCTGCGCCGGCTCGGGACGAGGTCCGGGGCCAGTGCGCGGTGAAGACTACCGGTCGGGCGACGAGGTCGTGAAACCGCCTCGGAGCGCGCGTCCGGGTGGGCTCAGCGCAGCGCGAGCGAGCCGGAGGTGTCCGCCGGGAAGGGGAGCGCCGCGTGCTCGGCCACGCGGGCGTCCATCGCAGCGGCCACGTCGTCGGGCCACGGGGCGGTGAGGCGGGTGGAGAGGTCGATGTGCAGGAAGATCTCCTCCACGACGCACGCGACCTTCCGGTGCGTCTCGTCGAGCAGGTAGACCAGCACGTGGGCGGCGCGCTCCGAGCGACCGAGCAGCCGGACCCGGGCCGACATGGTGTCGCCGGTGCGCAGCTCGCTGAGGTAGGTCACGTGGTGCTCGGCGGTGAAGCAGGCCTGACCGTGGGTGAGGGGCCACATCTGCGGGATGCCGACCTCGACCAGGGACTCGTCGAGGCCCTCGCTGGCGATGCCGATGTAGTGCCGGACGTTGAGGTGGCCGTTGATGTCCTCGAACGGCATCGGCACGGGCTGCTCGACGTAGGCCGGGAGGTCGATCAGCTGGTCATAGGTCGGGTGGGTCGTCACAGGGCAGAACCCTAGGGCAGAGCTGAAGGGTGGGAGCCACTCGCGAACCAGGGCGTGAAACCGGTTCGGGCGCCGGCATGGGGCGCCGATAGGCTTGCCCGGTGAATCCTGAGCAGCTCTCCGAGACCATCGTCGAAGCGTTGGAGGCCCTCGTGGCCGACGGCGCGATCACGCTGCCTGACGGCGTGCCGACCCAGGTCACGGTGGAGCGACCCCGGCAGAAGGGTCACGGCGACTACGCCACCAACGTCGCGCTCCAGCTCGCCAAGAAGGCTGGGACCAACCCGCGTGCGTTCGCCGACCTGGTCGCGGAGCGGCTGCGTGCCTCCGACGGCATCGCCGACGTCGAGGTGGCCGGTCCCGGCTTCCTCAACGTGACGGTCGAGGCCGGCGCCCAGGGCCAGGTCGCGGCCGACATCGTCGCGGCAGGCACGGCGTACGGCTCCTCCGACGCGTTCGCAGGGGAGAAGATCAACCTCGAGTTCGTCTCCGCCAACCCGACCGGGCCGCTCCACCTCGGTGGCGTGCGCTGGGCGGCCGTGGGCGACGCGCTCGGCCGGATCTTCGAGAAGACCGGGGCCGACGTCACCCGCGAGTACTACTTCAACGACCACGGCGCCCAGATCGACCGCTACAGCTCCTCGCTGCTCGCCAGCGCCCGGGGCCTGCCCGCGCCCGAGGGCGGCTACGGCGGCCAGTACATCCACGACATCGCCGCCGCCGTCGTCGAGCAGCGCCCCGAGGTCAAGGACCTCGACGACGAGCAGGCGCAGGAGGTCTTCCGCGAGGTCGGCGTGGACATGATGTTCGCCGAGATCAAGAAGTCGCTGCACGACTTCGGGGTCGACTTCGACGTCTACTTCCACGAGAAGTCGCTGCACGACTCCGGTGCGGTCGAGCGCGCCATCGAGCGGCTCACCGAGATGGGCAACACCTACACCGAGGACGGCGCGCTCTGGCTGCGCACCGAGAAGTACGGCGACGACAAGGACCGCGTGATCATCCGGTCCAACGGCACGCCGGCCTACATCTCCGGCGACCTGGGCTACTACCTGGACAAGCGCGAGCGCGGCTTCGACCGCTGCTTCATCATGCTCGGCGCCGACCACCACGGCTACGTCGGCCGGATGAACGCGATGTGCGCCGCCTTCGGCGACGAGCCGGGCAAGAACCTCGAGATCCTCATCGGGCAGATGGTCAACCTGCTCAAGGACGGCGAGCCGATGCGGATGTCCAAGCGCGCCGGCACCGTGGTCACCATCGACGACCTGGTCGACGCGATCGGCGTGGACGCCAGCCGCTACGCCCTCGCCCGCTACCACAGCGACAGCCCGATCGACATCGACCTGGACCTGTGGGCCAAGGCCACCAACGACAACCCGGTCTTCACCGTGCAGTACGCCCACGCCCGGGTGTCGAGCCTGATGCGCAACGCGGCCGACCTCGGTGTGAGCGCCGAGTCGCACCCCGAGCTGCTCACCCACGAGAAGGAGGGCGAGCTGCTGCGCGCGCTCGCCGAGTTCCCGCGCGTGGTCAAGGCCGCCGCCGAGCTGCGTGAGCCGCACCGCGTGGCCCGCTACCTCGAGGAGCTGGCCGGCACCTACCACCGCTTCTACGACAGCTGCCGGGTGCTGCCCCGCGGCGACGAGGAGACCACCGACCTGCACCGTGCCCGGCTGATGCTCGTCGACGCGACGCGCGTCGTGCTGGCCAACGGGCTCGACCTGCTCGGCGTCTCGGCTCCCGAGAGGATGTGATCGGGCGTGCCGACGGCGCATCCGTCCGGTTGGGCGCACGCGGACGGCGCCCTGCGCGGGCCCCACTGGCTGCGTGAGCCCGCCGACCCCAACGCGCTGGTCGAGCACCTCTGGTCGCAGACGGCCACCAAGGCCGACGGCGTGCTGAGCGTCGGAGGGGTGCCGCTGACCGAGCTGGTCCGCGAGCACGGCTCACCGGCGTACGTCCTGGACGAGGACGACTTCCGCGCCCGGGCCGGCGCCTTCCGCGACGCCTTCGCCGACTACGACGTGTTCTACGCCGGCAAGGCGTTCCTCTGCACCACCGTGGCCCGGTGGCTCGCCGAGGAGGGCCTCTCCCTCGACGTGTGCTCGGGCGGCGAGCTCTCGGTGGCCGAGCGGGCCGGCTTCCCGATGGAGCGCGTCGGCTTCCACGGCAACAACAAGACGGTCCGCGAGCTCGAGCGTGCCGTCGAGCTCGGGGTGGGCCGAGTGATCGTCGACTCCTTCGACGAGATCGCGCGACTGGCCGCGATCACCACCGAGGTCGGTCGCACCACTGGGGTGATGGTGCGCGTCACCGCCGGGGTCGAGGCGCACACGCACGAGTACATCGCCACGGCGCACGAGGACCAGAAGTTCGGCTTCTCGATCGCCAGCGGTGACGCGCTCGAGGCCGTGCGCCGCGTGCACGCCGCGCCAGGGCTCCGGCTCCTCGGCCTCCACTCCCACATCGGCAGCCAGATCTTCGACACCTCCGGCTTCGAGGTCGCGGCCCGCCGGGTGCTCGCGCTCCACGCCACGGTGAGCGAGGAGGTCGGCGTCGAGATGCCCGAGATGGACCTCGGCGGCGGCTTCGGCATCGCCTACACGACGCAGGACGACCCGTCGGACCCCGCGCAGCTCGCCACCGAGATGACCAAGATCGTGGAGCACGAGTGCCGCGCCCTCGGTGTCGCCGAGCCGCGGCTCTCCATCGAGCCGGGCCGCGCGATCGTCGGCCCCTCGATGTGCACGGTCTACGAGGTCGGCACGGTCAAGGAGGTCGCGCTCGACGGCGGCGCCCGCCGCTCCTACGTCTCCGTCGACGGCGGGATGAGCGACAACATCCGCACCGCCCTCTACGACGCCGACTACTCCGCGACCCTCGCCTCGCGCAGCTCGGAGGCCGCGCCGGCGTTGGCCCGCGTGGTCGGCAAGCACTGCGAGGCCGGCGACATCGTGGTCAAGGACGAGTTCCTGCCCGGCGACGTACGCCCCGGCGACCTGGTCGCGGTGCCCGGCACGGGCGCCTATTGCAGATCGATGGCCTCCAACTACAACCACGCGCTCCGTCCTCCGGTGATCGGAGTTCGGGACGGGAAGACTTTCACCGTCATGCGACGAGAGACTGAGGCCGACCTGTTCGCGACCGATGTGGGTGTTCTCTGATGAGCGAAGGTGACAAGCGCACCTTGAAGGTGGCGGTGCTCGGCTGCGGTGCAGTGGGGTCGCAGGTGGTGCGGCTGCTGTCCGACCAGAGCGACGACCTCGCCGCCCGGGTGGGTGCGCCGGTGGAGCTGGTCGGGGTCGCCGTACGGCGCCTCGACGCGCCGCGCGACATCGAGGTCCCCGACGGGCTGCTGACCACCGATGCCGCCGGCCTGGTGGCCCGCGACGACGTCGACCTGGTGGTCGAGGTGATCGGCGGCATCGAGCCCGCCCGGTCGCTGATCCTCTCCGCGCTGGAGAACGGCGCGAGCGTCGTGACCGCCAACAAGGCGCTGCTCGCCGAGGACGGTCCGACGCTCTTCGAGGCGGCCGCCAAGGCCGAGCGCGACCTCTACTACGAGGCGGCCGTGGCCGGTGCGATCCCGATCCTGCGCCCTCTGCGCGAGTCGCTGGCCGGCGACAAGGTCACCCGCGTGCTCGGCATCGTCAACGGCACCACCAACTTCATCCTCGACAAGATGGACACCTCCGGTGCCGGCTTCTCCGAGGCTCTGGAGGAGGCGCAGGAGCTCGGCTACGCCGAGGCCGACCCGACCGCCGACGTCGAGGGCTTCGACGCGGCCGCCAAGGCCGCGATCCTGGCCAGCCTCGCCTTCCACTCGCGGGTCACGGCCTCCGACGTCTACCGCGAGGGCATCTCGGAGGTCACTGCCGCCGACGTCGCCAGCGCCCGTGACATGGGCTCGGTGGTCAAGCTGCTCGCGATCTGCGAGCTGCGGCCCGGACCCCACGGCGACCAGGTGGCCGCCCGCGTGCACCCGGCGATGATCCCGCGCTCGCACCCGCTCGCGAGCGTGCGCGAGGCCTACAACGCGGTCTTCGTGGAGTCCGAGGCTGCCGGCCAGCTCATGTTCTACGGCCCGGGCGCGGGCGGCGCGCCGACCGCGAGCGCCGTCCTCGGCGACCTGGTCACCGTGGCCCGCAACCGCCTCGCGGAGACCCGCGGTGCCGGCGAGTCGGCGTACGCCGACCGGGCCGTGCAGCCGATGGGGGAGACCCGCACCCGCTACCACGTCGCCATCGACGTCGACGACCGCGCGGGCGTGCTCGCGGCGGTGGCCAACGCCTTCGCCGACCACGACGTGTCGATCCAGACCGTGCGCCAGGAGGGCCGCGGCGCCGACGCCCAGCTCGTGGTGGTGTCGCACGCGGCGCCCGACGCCGCGCTCGCCGCGACCGTCGACCAGCTGCGGAGCATGGACATCGTCCGTGAGGTCACCTCGGTGATGCGGGTCGAGGGGGGCGACGAATGACGAACGGTCAGTGGTTGGGCGTCATCGAGGAGTACCGCGACCTGCTCGACCTCCCCGAGGGCCTGGCGGCCGTCACGCTGCGCGAGGGCGGCACCCCGCTGGTCCACTCCGAGTGGCTCACGGCCCGGACAGGGGGGCAGGTCTGGCTCAAGGTCGAGGCCAACAACCCCACCGGCTCGTTCAAGGACCGCGGCATGACCGCGGCGATCTCGGTGGCGAAGCACGAGGGCTCGCAGGCCGTCGTCTGCGCCTCGACCGGCAACACCTCCGCCTCGATGGCGGCCTACGCCGCCAAGGCCGGGCTGAAGCCGCTGGTGCTGATCCCCGAGGGCAAGATCGCCGCCGGCAAGATGGCCCAGGCCGTGGTGCACGGCGCGCAGATCATCATGGTCCGCGGCAACTTCGACCACTGCCTCGACCTCGCCCGCGGGCTCGCGCGCGACTACCCGGTCGCGCTGGTCAACTCGGTCAACCCGGTTCGCCTGCAGGGCCAGAAGACCGCGGCGTTCGAGGTCGTCGACTTCCTCGGCGACGCCCCCGACCACCACCTGCTCCCTGTCGGCAACGCCGGCAACATCGCGGCCTACTGGCTCGGCTACCAGCAGTACGCCGAGCTCGGTCGCGCCACGAAGAAGCCGGTGATGCGCGGCTTCCAGGCCGAGGGCGCGGCCCCGCTGGTGACGGGTGAGCCGTTCCCCGACCCCGAGACGAAGGCCACCGCGATCCGGGTGGGCAACCCGGCGTCGTGGCACCTCGCGGAGATGGCGGCCAAGGAGTCGGAGGGCCGCTTCGCAGCCGTCTCCGACGACCAGATCCTCGCCGCCCAGGTCGAGCTGGCCAGGCGCGACGGCGTCTTCGTCGAGCCCGCCTCCGCGGCCGGCGTCGCCGGCCTGCTCGCCGAGCTGGCGGCGGGGGAGAGCTATGCCGGGTCGACCGTGGTCATCACCGTCACCGGCCACGGACTCAAGGACACCGCGACGGCGCTGGAGTCCTTCACCGACATCGTCGACACCGTCGTGGACGCCGACGTCGAGGCCGCCGCCGCGGCGGCCGGCCTCGTCTGAGCATGGCCACGTTCGTCGACGGACCCGTGCGGGTGAGCGTCCCCGCCACCTCGGCCAACCTCGGTCCGGGCTTCGACTCGCTGGGGCTCGCCCTGTCGCTGCGTGACGAGCTCGAGGCCGAGGTGCTGCCCGACGGCCTGGTCGTCGAGGTGGAGGGCGCCGGCGCGGACGGCGTACCCCGCGACGAGTCGCACCTGGTCGTGCGCGCCATGCGGGCCGCGTTCGACCTGATGGGGGAGCAGCCCCCGGGCCTGCGCCTGTCGTGCCGCAACGTGATCCCTCACGCCCGCGGGCTCGGCTCGTCCTCCGCGGCGATCGTCGCCGGCGTCGTGCTCGCCCGCGCACTGGTCGCCGGGGGCCAGCTGCTCGCGTCCGACGAGGCGCTCTTCGACCTCGCCGCCGACCTCGAGGGCCACCCGGACAACGTGGCCCCGGCCTTCTACGGCGGCTTCGTGATCTCCGGCCGCGAGGACGGTCACTGGTACGCCGTGCGCGCCGGCGTCGACCCGCGGATCACCGCGATCGCCTACGTCCCGCCGACGGGGGTGGAGACCTCCGTCGCCCGGGGCCTGCTGCCCGACTCGGTGCCGCACGCCGACGCAGCCGCCAACGCCGGCCGGGCCGCGCTCCTCGTCGCTGCCCTCACCGGGCAGCCGGAGCACCTGCTCGCGGCCACCCGCGACTGGCTGCACCAGGACCAGCGCGAGCCCGCGATGCCGGAGACTCTGGCACTCGTGCGCCGCCTCCGCGCCGACGGCGTACCGGCCGTGGTCTCGGGCGCCGGCCCCACGGTGCTGGCCTTCGGCGCTGCCGACACCTCGGGGCTCAGGGCGGCCTGCCCGGACGGCTGGGCGTGTCACGACCTGACCGTCGATCCCGGCGGGGCGACCCTGCTAACCTGACGGCGCGCCGTTCGGCGCACCTGCCCGTCCCGGTCGCCTGGTCTCCAGGTCAGCTGTGCGCACGGGCGACCACCATCCGCCGTAGCACGGCCGCTCGACGGTCACCGCAGGCGACGCAACGTGCGAAGGATCCACGTGACCGAGACCCCCACTGCTGCCACCTCTGCCGACGTGGAGGACGCAGCGGCGAAGAAGCCGGCCAAGAAGGCGGCCTCCAAGTCCGCCGGCCTCAGCTCCATGCTCCTGGCCGACCTCAAGTCGATGGCCGCCGGCCTGGGCATCGCCGGTGCCGGGTCGATGAAGAAGGCCCAGCTCGTCGACGCGATCAAGGCGACCCAGTCGGGCCAGTCGGGCCAGTCCGCGCCCCCCGCCGCTCGCAACGGCGCCGAGAAGAGTGACGAGACGAGCGTCGAGAAGGCCCCGGAGCAGCCGGACGAGCAGCGGGCCGAGCAGACGGCCGCGGCCGACGAGCCCGCGCCCCGGACGACGGTGCGCACCCGCACCCGCAAGCAGCGCCAGGCCGAGCAGGCGGAGCAGAAGCAGGACCAGTCCCCCAAGGACCAGCAGAAGCAGGACCAGCAGAAGCAGGACCAGCAGAAGCAGGACCAGCAGAAGCAGGACCAGCCGAAGCAGGACCAGCCGAAGCAGGACCAGCCGAAGCAGGACGACAAGCAGGACCGCGACAAGGGCCAGCAGGCGCAGAAGCAGAAGCAGTCCCAGCAGCAGTCCCAGCAGCAGGGTCAGCAGGGCGGCCAGCCCAAGCAGGGCCAGCAGCAGAACCAGCAGAACCAGAACCAGCAGCAGAACCAGGGCCAGCAGGGCCAGCACCAGCTCGACGACGAGGACGACGAGGGCGGCAGCCGTCGCAACCGTCGCCGCCGCGGTCGCGACCGGACGACGGTCCGCACCGGTGGTCGCAACGAGCCCGACACCACGATCCTCGAGGACGACGTCCTGGTGCCGGCTGCCGGCATCCTCGACGTGCTCGACAACTGCGCGTTCGTGCGCACCTCCGGCTACCTGCCGGGCCCCGAGGACGTCTACCTGTCTCTGTCGATGGTGCGCAAGTACCACCTGCGCCGTGGCGACGCGGTCGTCGGACAGGTCCGCCAGCCGCGTGAGGGGGAGCGCCGGGAGAAGTTCAACCCGATGGTCCGCATCGACAGCATCAACGGCAGCGAGGCCGAGGGTGCCAAGGAGCGTCCGGAGTTCGCAGACGCGGTGCCGGTGCACCCGCACCAGCGGCTCCGCTTGGCCACCGACGAGGCCAACCCCACCGGCAAGGTCGTCGACATCGCCGCGCCCGTCGGCAAGGGGCAGCGAGGGCTCATCCTCACCCCGCGGCGTACGGGCGCCACGTCGCTGCTGCAGTCGATCGCCCAGTCGGTCACGACCAACAATCCCGAGTGCCACGTGATGGTGGTGCTGGTCGACACGCGTCCCGAGGAGGTCACCGACTTCCAGCGCGCCGTCAAGGGCGAGGTCGTCGCGTCGACCTTCGACCGGCAGCCGGCCGACCACACCCTCGTCGCCGAGCTGGCCATCGAGCGGGCCAAGCGCCTCGTCGAGCTCGGCCACGACGTGGTCGTGCTCCTCGACTCCCTGACCCGGCTCGGGCGGGCCTACAACCTGGCCGCTCCGGCCAACGGCCGGGTGCTCGGTGGCCTCGTCGACGCCTCGGCGGTCCACCCGACCAAGGAGTTCTTCGGGGCGGCCCGCAAGATCGAGGACGGCGGCTCGCTGACGATCCTCGCCACGGTGAGCGTGGGCACCGGGTCGGCCACCGACGAGTTCTTCCTCGAGGAGCTCGCCGGCACCGCCAACCTGGAGCTGGTGCTCAGCGCGGACCGCGCGGCCAAGGGCATCGTGCCGGCCGTCGACGTCGCCGCGTCGGGCACGCGCCACGAGGAGAAGCTGCTCGCGCCCGCCGAGGGCGCGGTGGTCGGCGACCTGCGCAAGCAGCTCGCGGCCGCGGACTCCCAGCAGGCCGTGACCAAGGTGATCGGCTCGCGCTGAGCATCGGCTGGTCCCCGGTGAAGAGGCCGGGAATCCACGGATTGGCGCCGGTGTTGGACCCGGTGGCACACTTGTCTGTCGGTTCCGGTTCACGTCCTTGCATCCGCGCGGGACGACCCGGAACAAGTGAGAGGAAACCATGAAGAAGGACACGCACCCCGAGTACGTCGAGACCGCCGTCACCTGCACGTGCGGCGCGTCGTTCACGACCCGTAGCACCGCGACCTCCGGCTCGATCCACGCCGATGTCTGCTCGCAGTGCCACCCGTTCTACACCGGCAAGCAGAAGATCCTCGACACCGGCGGCCGCGTCGCCCGCTTCGAGGCTCGCTACGCCAAGAAGGCTCCGGCCGAGAAGAAGTAGCGCAGGCCCAGGCGCCGGTCGCCCCGCTCTCGCGGGTGGCCGGCGCCTTGTCGTCTGTCCGTTGTCGTCTGTCCGGGTGCCGCACGAGGAAGCAGGAGCACACGATGTTCGAGGCCGTCGAGGGCATGCGCCAGGAGCACGCCGAGCTCGAGCAGCGCCTGGCCCTCCCCGAGACCCACGCCGACCAGCGCCTGGCCAAGCAGCTCAACCAGCGCTACGCCGAGCTGACGGCGGTGGTGTCGACCTGGCGCGAGTGGCAGCAGCTCGGCGAGGACGTCGAGGCCGCCCGCGAGCTCGGCGCCGACGACCCCGCCTTCGCCCGGGAGGCCGAGGAGCTGGCCGCACGCCGCGTCACCGCCGAGGAGCGCCTGCGCCGGCTCCTCGTGCCCCGCGACCCGACCGACGGCAAGGACGCGCTGCTGGAGATCAAGTCCGGGGAGGGCGGCGAGGAGTCGGCGCTCTTCGCCGGTGACCTGCTCCGGATGTACTCCCGCTACGCCGAGACGCGTGGCTGGAGCGTGGAGGTCATCGACGCGACCGAGTCCGACCTCGGCGGCTACAAGTCGGTCACCGCGGCCGTGAAGGCTCGCGGCACGGTCGAGCCCGGCCAGGCGCCGTACGCCCTGCTGAAGTTCGAGGGTGGCGTGCACCGCGTCCAGCGGGTGCCGGTCACCGAGTCGCAGGGGCGCGTGCACACCTCTGCTGCTGGCGTGCTCGTCATGCCGGAGGCCGAGCAGGTCGACGTCACCATCGACGACAACGACCTGCGCATCGACGTCTACCGCAGCAGCGGCCCCGGTGGGCAGAGCGTCAACACCACCGACTCGGCGGTGCGCATCACGCACGTCCCGACGGGGATCGTGGCGAGCTGCCAGAACGAGAAGAGCCAGCTGCAGAACAAGGAGTCGGCCATGCGCATCCTGCGTGCCCGGCTGCTGGCCGCCGCGCAGGAGGCCGCCGACGCCGAGGCCAGCGAGGCCCGCCGGTCGCAGGTGCGCACGGTGGACCGCTCCGAGCGGATCCGCACCTACAACTACCCGGAGAACCGCATCTCCGACCACCGCACCGGCTACAAGTCCTACAACCTCGACCAGGTGCTCGACGGCGACCTCCAGCCGGTGCTCGACTCGTGCGTCGAGGCGGACATGGCGGCGCGCCTCGCGGCGCTGGAGTCCTGAGGTGCGGGCGAGCGCGGCCCGGCGAGAGGCGGCGGCACGGCTCCGCGGGGCAGGCGTCGCCTCGCCGGAGCGCGACGCCGACCTGCTGCTGGCCCACGTGCTGGGCGTGGGGCTCGGCCGGCTGCCGCTCGTCGACGACCTCAGCGGGCAGGAGCAGGAGCAGTACGCCGCCCTGCTGGCGCGCCGGGCCGCGCGCGAGCCGCTGCAGCACCTGACCGGCACCGCTGCCTTCCGCCACGTGGAGCTGGCTGTCGGGCCGGGGGTCTTCGTGCCGCGGCCGGAGACCGAGCTGCTCGCCGGCTGGGCGGTCGAGAGCGCGCTCGCCCTCGGCCGTGCTGCGGTGGTCGTCGACCTGTGCACGGGCTCCGGCGCGATCGCCCGGGCGATCGCCGACGAGGTGCCCGACGCCGACGTGCATGCCGTCGAGCTCGACGAGGGTGCCCTGGCGTGGGCCGAGCGCAACCTCGCCGGCACCGGCGTCGACCTGCGCCACGGCGACCTCGCCACCGCGTTCGACGACCTCGCCGGCACCGTCGACGTCGTCGTGTGCAACCCGCCCTACATCCCACTCGAGGCCTGGGAGTCCGTGGCCGCCGAGGCGCGCGACCACGACCCGCACCTCGCGCTGTTCTCCGGCCAGGACGGGCTGGACGCCATCCGCGTCCTCGAGCAGCGCGCCGCCCTCCTCCTGCGGCCCGGGGGAGTGGTGGGAGCCGAGCACGCGGACGTCCAGGGCGAGTCGGCTCCCGGCGTCTTCGCGGCGTCGGGTCGCTGGCTCGACGTCGCCGACCACCACGACCTCGCGGGTCGGGCGCGCTACCTGACCGCGCGACTGGCACGATGAGCGCCGTGGACAGGCTTGCGACCTCGACCGAGGAGGAGCGGGAGGCGGCGGTGACCGCCGCTGCCGGCGCCGTACGACGGGGCGAGCTGGTGGTGATCCCGACCGACACCGTCTACGGCATCGCCGCCGACGCGTTCTCCCACGACGCGGTGCGGCGGCTGCTGGACGCCAAGGGCCGTGGCCGTGAGATGCCGCCGCCGGTGCTCGTCTCGGCCGCGACCACGCTCGACGCGCTGGCCGAGGGCGTGCCCACGTGGGCACGCACCCTGGTCGAGCAGTTCTGGCCCGGTCCGCTGACCCTCGTGTGTCGCCAGCAGGCCTCCCTGATGTGGGACCTGGGGGAGACCCGCGGCACGGTCGCCGTACGCATGCCCGACGACGAGGTCGCCCTCGCCGTGCTCGAGCGCACGGGCCCGCTCGCGGTGAGCTCGGCCAACCTCACCGGACGCCCGGCCGCCACCGACGCCGACGCGGCCGAGGAGATGCTGGGCGACGCCGTCGCGGTCATCGTCGACGGCGGGGCGTCGCCGGGCGGCGAGGCCTCCACGATCATCGACGTCACCGTCCCGGAGGGGCGGGTCCTGCGGCTGGGCGCCCTCTCGCTCGACGTGCTCAACGCCGCGCTCGAGGAGCACGGGGTCGTGCTCTCGGACGAGGGCTGACGGTGCGGGAGTACCTCCTCGTCTTCCTGGTCGCCCTGTCGGTGACCTACCTGCTCACCGTCATCGCCCGCGAGATCGCGCTGCGCACCGGCGCGGTGGCGGCGGTCCGCGACCGCGACGTCCACGCCGAGCCGATCCCCTACCTCGGCGGGTTGGCCATGCTGGGCGGGCTGGTCGCGGCCTACATCGTGGCCCAGCGCCTGCCGTTCCTCTCCGGCAGCGACGAGTTCGTCTTCGACGACGCGGGGGTCGTGCTGCTGGCGGGCGCGCTCGTCTGCGCGGTGGGGGTGGTCGACGACATCTTCGAGCTCGACGCGCTGACCAAGCTCGGCGGCCAGGTGCTCGCCGCGGGCCTGCTGGTCTCCCAGGGCGTGCAGTTCTACTACTTCCCCGGCCCCGACGGCACCCAGTTCTCCCTCGACGTCGTCCAGAGCGCGGTCCTGACGCTCGTCGTCGTGATCGGCACGATGAACGCGGTCAACTTCGTCGACGGCCTCGACGGTCTGGCCGCCGGTGTGGTCGGGATCGGCGCGGCCGCGTTCTTCCTCTACTGCTACTTCGCCTCGGCCCAGGCCAACCTCACGCTGGCGACGACGGGAGCGCTGCTGAGCGCGGCGCTGGCGGGGGCCTGCGCCGGCTTCCTGCCGCACAACTTCCACCCCGCGCGCCTCTTCATGGGCGACTCGGGCTCGATGCTCATCGGCCTGGTGCTCTCGGCCAGCGCGCTGACGCTGACCGGCCAGTTCGTCGGGATGCCGACCACCGAGGGCAACAGCCTGTTCGTGACCGTGCTGCCGGTGCTGCTGCCGATCTCGTTGCTGATGGTGCCGATCGTCGACCTCGTGCTGGCCGTCGTACGACGCACGCGGGCGGGCCGCTCGCCGATGAGCGCGGACAAGCAGCACCTGCACCACCGCCTGCTGGAGATCGGCCACTCCCAGCGGCGCGCGGTGCTGATCATGTGGATGTGGGCCTTCACGCTGGCCACCGGCGCGGTGGTCGTGAGCCTGTTCGACGCGGCATGGGTGTGGTGGGGACTGGGCTCGATGCTGGGCCTGACCGTCGCGCTGACCTTCGTGCTGCCCAAGGTCCACCGCCCGCGCAAGACAGGTCTGGGCAACACCGGACTGCCCGAGAACGCCGCCGTCGAGGGCGAGCCGGAGGAGCCCGTCGCAGGACCCTAGCTGGAGGCTGTCCCGGACTTTGTGATAGTTTTCACGAGCAGTTCCCAGACCTCTCGAAGAGACAGGCCGCCGCCATGACGACCGAGTCGAAGCCAGGCACCCGGACCGGGGTGTCCCCGCTCCTCGGTCCAGTGGCTTCAGGCGCGGTGGCCGTCCTCGTGCTCGTGGTCGTCGGGGCCCTGGCGGACGGTCGTCCGGCGGCGGTCGGAGCGGCGGTCGGGGGAGTGCTGACGCTCGCCGTCTTCGCGCTCGGCATCGCTGTCGTGGGCATGGTCGCCCGGCTGATGCCGTCGGCATCGATGCTCGTCGCGCTGATGACCTACGCCCTCCAGCTCCTCGTCCTGGCGCTCGTCGTGGCCGCGCTCGAGCGTGCCGACGTGGGCGCGGAGACCCTCTCGCGCGGCTGGTTCGCCGCGGGAGTGATCGTCGTGACGCTGCTGTGGCTCGTGGGCCAGCTGGTCGCCGCCACGCGGCAGCGCATCCCGGCCTACGACACCTCCATGGGCGCTCCCCGCGTCGGCGAGCCGGCCGATCACCCCGGGGGTGAGTCGTGACCGAATCCGCTGCTAGTGTGCGGGGCGCGATGGCTCGACAGCTTCCCCCGACGGCCTCACCCGACGATTCCCCCAAGGGCGACCCCTGGCACGCCTTCGGCTACATCGTCTCGGGGGTAGCGGTCTACGGACTGGCTGGGTGGGCCCTCGATCGGTGGCTCGGAACAGACTTCCTCGTGGCGATCGGCATCCTCATCGGTGCCGGCTTCGGGATCTACATGACATACGCACGGTTCAACAAGGCAAGCGCACACGAAGACAAGCGCCTCCATGACAAGCGCCTAGGAGACTGACTCGATGTTCGGCATCACGATGGCGGAGTCCGGCGGCGAGTTCGTCGCCCCGGGCCCCAACAGCTTCGACTTCTCCGAGGTCCCGCTGTTCCACCTCGGCGGCCTCGCGGTCACCAAGCCGATGGTCCAGCTGCTGCTGGGTGCCCTGCTCGTGTTCGTGTTCTTCTTCGCCGCCTTCCGCCGCGCCACCCTGGTGCCGGGGCGCCTGCAGTTCGCCGGCGAGAGCGCCTACGGCATGGTCCGCAACTCGATCGGCCGCGACATCATCGGCAGCCACGACTTCATCAAGTTCGTGCCCTACCTGGTGACCCTCTTCTTCTTCATCCTCATCAACAACGCCTTCGCGTCGATCCCGGGCATCCAGTTCCCGACGTTCTCGCGGGCGTCCATGGCCTACGCGCTCGCGGGCCTGAGCTGGGTCATCTACAACGCGGTCGGCATCAAGAAGCACGGCCTCCTCGGCTACCTCAAGCTGCAGAGCGTCCCGTCCGGCGTCAGCCCTGCGATGTACCCGCTCCTCGTGCCGCTGGAGTTCTTCTCCAACATCCTGGTCCGCCCGGTCACGCTGGCGCTGCGTCTCTTCGCCAACATGTTCGCCGGGCACCTGCTGCTCATCCTGTTCTCGACCGGTGGCCTGTTCCTCCTCGAGTACGGCGGCATCGGCCTCGTCGCCGGCCCGCTGGCCTGGGCCCTCGCCATCGCGATCTCGTTCCTCGAGCTCCTGGTGCAGTTCCTGCAGGCCTACGTCTTCACCCTGCTCAACGCCATGTACATCTCGGGTGCGCTCGCCGACGAGCACTGAGCCCCCGAGAAGCTCGACCCCATCTCTCAAGTAGAAACAACCGAAAGGAAACAGCCGTGGACGGCAACCTCAACATGATCGGCTACGGACTCGCGGCCATCGGCCCCGGCGTCGGCATCGGCCTGATCTTCGCTGCCTACATCTCCGGTGTGGCCCGCCAGCCCGAGGCCCAGAGCCGCCTCCAGTCGATCGCCATCCTGGGCTTCGCCCTGGCCGAGGCGCTCGCCATCATCGGTATCGCGCTCGCGTTCGTCCTCTGACACGACCCGCCTGCACGACTGACGAAGGACTGCCATGCAGAATCTGATCTTCCTCGCGGAGGGAACCGAGCCCACCGAGGGCGGCCACGCCCCGGAGAACCCGCTCGGCTTCGTGCCCGTCGAGTTCGCCCTGTCGCTCGTCGTCTTCGGCCTGCTGCTCTTCCTCATCTGGAAGTTCGTCGCTCCTCGCTTCGAGCAGACCTTCGCCGAGCGCACGCAGGCGATCGAGGGCGGCCTGGCCGCGGCCGAGACCAAGCAGGCCGAGGCCGACGCCAAGCTCGCCGAGCTGGAGAAGCAGCTCGCCGACGCCCGGCACGAGGCGGCGCGCATCCGCGAGGAGGCGCGTGAGCAGGGTGCCCAGATCGTGGCGGAGATGCGGGAGGCGGCCCAGGCCGAGTCCGCTCGCATCGTCGAGCACGGCAAGACGCAGATCGAGGCGGAGCGCCAGCAGGCGGTCACCTCGCTCCGTGCGGAGGTCGGCGCGCTGGCGACCGGCCTGGCCGGTCGCATCGTCGGCGAGAGCCTCGAGGACGAGGCTCGCCAGAGCCGCGTCGTCGAGCGCTTCCTCGCCGACCTCGAGGCGCAGACCGGCAACGGCGCCACGTCGGGGAGCGTCAACTGATGATGCGAGGTGCGTCCGCAGACGCCTACGCCAAGGCCGTCGAGGTGCTTCCGGGCACCGGCGACCTGCGCAAGGTGGGCCAGGACCTGTTCGGGACGGCGGACCTGCTCCGCGCCGAGCCGGGCCTGCGCCGGGTCGCCACCGACGTGTCGATCCCCGGCGAGGCCAAGGCCGGCCTGGTCCGCGACGTGCTCTCGGGCAGGATCTCGGACGAGGCCCTCGACGTGGTCACCACGGCTGTCGCCCAGCGGTGGACCGCCGGTCGCGACCTCGCCGACGCCCTCGAGCAGCTCGGGGTGGTGGCCGTGGTCCGCTCGGCCGCCGACCAGGCTGACCGCCTCGAGGACGAGCTCTTCGCCGTGGACCGGCTGGTCCAGGGCAGCCCGGAGCTGCGCGAGGCGCTGTCCGACCCGGCTCGCAGCCGCGAGGACAAGGCCGCGCTCATGGGCGGACTGCTGGACGAGAAGGTGCTGCCGGCGACGGTGACACTGGTGCAGCAGGCGCTCGCGGGCAGCCACCGCACCGTCGCGGTCGCGCTCCACGAGTACCAGAAGGTGGCCGCGGAGGTCCGCGAGCAGCGGGTCGCCACGGTGCGTGTGGCCCAGCCGTTGGCCGAGTCCGCGCGCGAACGGCTCCAGGCGGTGCTCTCGCGCACCTACGGGCGCACCGTCCACCTCAACGTCGTCGTCGACCCCGACGTCATCGGCGGCATCCGGGTCGACATCGGTGACGACGTCATCGACGGGACGGTCGCGAGCCGTCTCGATGACGCCGGGCGACAGCTCGCCGGCTGACCCCGCACCACGCAGTCCCCAGACCCAGAACGAACTTTCGAGCAGACCACAGAAACAGGTGAATGAAATGACGGAGCTGTCCATCCGTCCGGACGAGATCCGGGACGCGCTTCAGCGCTTCGTGTCGGACTACAAGCCCGACTCGGCGACCAAGGAAGAGGTCGGCACGGTTGCCGAGGCCGCCGACGGCATCGCCCGCGTGAGCGGACTGCCCTCGGTCATGGCCAACGAGCTGCTCGAGTTCGAGGACGGCACGCTCGGCATCGCCCTCAACCTCGACACCCGCGAGGTGGGTGTCGTCGTCCTGGGTGACTTCGACAAGATCGAGGAGGGTCAGACCGTGCGCCGCACGGGCGAGATCCTCTCCGTCCCCGTGGGCGAGGGCTACCTCGGCCGCGTGGTCGACCCGCTCGGCAACCCGATCGACGGCCTCGGCGACATCGCCTCCGACGAGCGTCGCGCGCTGGAGCTCCAAGCTCCCGGCGTGATGGTGCGCAAGTCGGTGCACGAGCCCCTCGCCACCGGCATCAAGGCGATCGACGCCCTGACGCCGATCGGCCGCGGCCAGCGCCAGCTGATCATCGGTGACCGCGCGACCGGCAAGACCACGATCGCGATCGACACGATCATCAACCAGAAGCAGAACTGGGAGTCCGGCGACCCGGACAAGCAGGTCCGCTGCATCTACGTCGCCATCGGCCAGAAGGGCTCGACGATCGCCTCCGTGCGTGGCGCGCTCGAGGAGGCCGGTGCGCTGGAGTACACCACCATCGTGGCCTCCCCGGCGTCCGACTCCGCGGGCTTCAAGTACCTCGCCCCCTACACCGGCTCGGCCATCGGCCAGCACTGGATGTACGCCGGCAAGCACGTCCTCATCGTGTTCGACGACCTGACCAAGCAGGCCGAGGCCTACCGCGCCGTGTCGCTGCTGCTGCGTCGTCCGCCGGGCCGCGAGGCCTACCCGGGTGACGTCTTCTACCTGCACAGCCGGCTGCTCGAGCGTTGCGCGAAGCTCTCCGACGACATGGGCAAGGGCTCGATGACCGGCCTGCCGATCATCGAGACCAAGGCCAACGACGTCTCGGCGTTCATCCCGACCAACGTCATCTCGATCACCGACGGCCAGATCTTCTTGCAGTCGGACCTGTTCGCGGCCAACCAGCGACCCGCCATCGACGTGGGTGTCTCGGTCTCGCGCGTGGGTGGCTCGGCGATGACGAAGGCCATGAAGGCCGTCACGGGCTCGCTCAAGGTCGACCTGGCGCAGTTCCGCGCCATGGAGGCCTTCGCGATGTTCGCCTCGGACCTCGACGCCGCCTCGCGCCAGCAGCTCGACCGCGGCCAGCGCCTGATGGCGCTGCTCAAGCAGCCGCAGTACTCGCCGTACCCGGTCGAGGAGATGACGGTCTCCCTGTGGACCGGCACCTCGGGCCGTCTCGACAAGGTCCCGACCGACGACGTGCTGCGCTTCGAGAACGAGTTCCTCGACTACCTGCGCCGCAGCCACGAGGGCATCCTCGCCGGGATCCGCGAGTCGCTGAAGTTCGAGGACTCCACCGAGTCCGAGCTCGCGTCGGCCTACGACTCCTTCCTCGACCAGTTCGAGACCTCCGACGGCCAGAGCATCAAGGCCGGCAAGGAAGAGCACGTCGCTCTCGAGGACGAGGACGTCGAGCAGGAGCAGATCGTCAAGCAGAAGCGGGGCTGAGTCATGGCTCTCTCGGTACGTGAGTACCGCGCGCGGATCAAGTCGACGGAGTCGATGAAGAAGATCACGCGTGCCATGGAGCTCATTGCCGCGTCCCGCATCATCAAGGCGCAGCAGCGGGCCCAGGCCGCCGCGCCGTACGCCCGCGAGCTCACCCGCGCGGTGTCGGCGGTGGCGACGTTCTCGAACGTCGACCACGCCCTCACCGTCGAGCCGGAGGACCCGAAGAAGGCGGCGATCCTGATCGTCACCTCCGACCGCGGTCTCGCCGGCGCCTACTCCTCGAGCGTGCTCAAGGAGGCCGAGCGCCTCATCGAGAAGCTCAAGGACGAGGGCAAGGAGGTCGACCTCTACGTCTCCGGTCGCAAGGGAGAGGCCTACTTCAAGTTCCGCCAGCGCCACGTGGTGCAGGCGTGGACGGGCTTCTCCGACCAGCCGACCTATGACGTCGCGGCAGACATCGGCGCCACCCTGATCGAGACCTTCCTCGCCGAGGAGGGCGAGGGTGTCGACGAGGTGCACGTGGTCTACACGCGGTTCCGGTCGATGCTCAGCCAGGAGCCCACCGCGGTGCGACTCCTGCCGCTGGAGGTCGTCGAGGGCACCGAGCCCCCGGCCAAGGACGACGTGCTGCCGCTCTACGAGTTCGAGCCCTCGCCGAGCGAGGTCCTCGACTCCCTGCTGCCGCGCTACGTCCAGAGCCGGATCTTCTTCGCCCTGCTGCAGGCAGCCGCCTCGGAGCTGGCCGCGCGCCAGAAGGCGATGAAGTCCGCCACGGACAACGCCGACGAGCTCATCAAGAAGTACAAGCGCATCGCCAACCAGGCCCGCCAGGCTGGCATTACCCAGGAAATCAGCGAGATTGTCGGTGGCGTCAACGCGCTCGCCGACGCACAAGCCGGGAGTGAATGAGATATGACTGCCACCATCAACGAGTCCGCAGAGACCACCTCTGCAGGCGGCGTGGGCCGCATCGCCCGCGTCATCGGCCCGGTCGTGGACATCGAGTTCCCGTCCGACGCCATGCCCCCCATCTACAACGCGCTGACGTGCGACTTCGAGCTGAGCGGCGAGAAGAAGTCGATCATCCTCGAGGTCGCCCAGCACATCGGTGACGGCATGGTCCGTGCCATCTCGATGAAGCCGACCGACGGCCTGGTCCGTGGCGGTCAGGTCACCGACACCGGCGCCTCCATCACCGTGCCCGTCGGCGACGCGACCCTCGGCAAGGTGTTCAACACCACCGGTGACGTGCTCAACCTCAAGGAGGGCGAGACCTTCGAGCCCGCCGAGCGCTGGGGCATCCACCGCAAGGCCCCGGCCTTCGACCAGCTCGAGTCGAAGACCCAGATGTTCGAGACCGGCATCAAGGTCATCGACCTGCTCACCCCTTACGTCCAGGGCGGCAAGATCGGCCTGTTCGGTGGTGCCGGTGTCGGCAAGACCGTGCTCATCCAGGAGATGATCGCGCGTGTCGCCAAGGACCACGGTGGTGTGTCGGTGTTCGCCGGTGTCGGCGAGCGCACCCGTGAGGGCAACGACCTCATCGTCGAGATGGAGGAGGCCGGCGTCCTCGGCCAGACCGCCCTCGTCTTCGGCCAGATGGACGAGCCGCCGGGCACGCGACTGCGCGTCGCCCTGTCGGCTCTGACGATGGCGGAGTACTTCCGCGACGTGCAGAAGCAGGACGTGCTGCTCTTCATCGACAACATCTTCCGCTTCACCCAGGCCGGCTCCGAGGTCTCCACCCTGCTCGGCCGCATGCCGTCCGCCGTGGGCTACCAGCCCAACCTGGCCGACGAGATGGGTCAGCTGCAGGAGCGCATCACCTCGACGCGTGGTCACTCGATCACCTCGCTGCAGGCGATCTACGTCCCCGCCGACGACTACACCGACCCGGCCCCGGCCACGACGTTCGCCCACCTGGACGCCACGACCGAGCTGTCGCGCGAGATCGCCTCGCTCGGCATCTACCCGGCCGTGGACCCGCTGACGTCGACCTCGCGGATCCTCGACCCGCAGTACATCGGTGACGACCACTACCGGTGCGCCGTCCGGGTCAAGCAGATCCTGCAGCGCAACAAGGAGCTCCAGGACATCATCGCGATCCTCGGTGTCGACGAGCTCTCCGAGGAAGACAAGATCATCGTCTCCCGCGCCCGCCGCATCCAGCGCTTCCTGTCGCAGAACACCTACGTCGCCAAGCAGTTCACCGGCATCGAGGGTTCGACCGTCCCGGTGGCCGACACCATCGAGGCGTTCAACAAGATCGCTGACGGCGAGTACGACCACGTGGCCGAGCAGGCCTTCTTCATGTGCGGCGGTCTGGACGACGTCGAGCAGAAGTGGGCCGAGATCCAGAAGAGCCTCTGATGGCTCCCTCTGACCTCTCGAACGACAAGGTCCTCCAGGTCGAGCTGGTCGCTGCCGACCGGCTCGTCTGGTCGGGCCAGGCCACCATGGTCATAGCCCGCACGACCGAGGGCGACGTCGGCATCCTCCCCAACCACGCTCCGCTGCTGTCCTCGATCATCGAGGGCGTCGTGGACGTGCAGACGGTGGACGGCGAGACCTGGGTCGCGGCCGTCGACGCCGGCTTCCTCTCGGTGGCCGACAACCGTGTCTCCATCCTCTCCGAGCGGGCTGAGATGTCCCACGAGATCGACCTGGAGAAGGCGCGTCAGGACCTCGAGCGTGCGAAGAGCTCGGGCGAGAACGACGACGCCGCGCAGGAGGCCGTACGTCGGGCCGAGGCGCGCATCCGTGCTGCGGAGCGGGCTTCCTGACGAGCCGTTCCACACGACCGCTAGGGTGAGCGCACGAACCGGACGGTTCGTGCGCTCACCTTGTTTCTGACGGCGTGTGGAGGGTGTGGATGCCGGTCTGGGAGTGGCTGCTCGACCTCGTCGGGCTCGCACTTCTCCTTGCCCTGCTCTACGGCATCTCCCTCATCTTCCGGCGGCGCTTCCTCGCCCGCCACGGCGGCACCTTCGAGATGAGCTACCGCGTGCGCACCGACCACCCCGGCCGAGGCTGGCTGCTCGGGATCGGGCGCTACAGCGGGCAGTCGCTGGAGTGGTTCCGGATCTTCTCGCTGTCCCCGCGACCCAAGCGGGTCTGGGCGCGTGACCTGCTGGAGTACTCCGGGCGGCGCTCGCCCGCGGGCGCCGAGGAGATGTCGCTCTACGACGGGCACGTCGTCGCGTCGTGCCGCTACGGTGGCGAGCCGCTGGAGATCGCGATGAGCGAGGCCTCGCTCACCGGCTTCCAGTCGTGGTTGGAGTCCGGGCCACCCGGCACCGACTGGAACCGCCGCTGAGGGTGCCCGTGCCGTCCCTGACCGCCGCCCGCAACGCCGTGGCGCTGACCTTCTTCCTCAACGGCCTGGTCTTCTCCAGCTGGGTGTCGAGGATCCCGGAGGCGCGCTCGAGCTTCGACCTCACCAACGGCCAGCTCGGCCTGGTGCTGCTGGCGATCGCGCTGGGCTCCGTGCTCGCGCTGCCCACCACCGGCGCTGCCATCACCACGTGGGGCACCGTGCGGGTCGTACGCCTCGGGGCGCTCGCCGCGACCCTCGGCATGCTCGCAGCCGCACTCGGTCTCGGCCACGTGCTGGCCGTGACCGTGGTGGGCCTCTTCGTCTACGGCCTCGGCATCGGCGTCTGGGACGTCGCGATGAACGTCGAGGGGGCCGAGGTCGAGCGCGGCCTGGGCCGGGCGATCATGCCCCGCTTCCACGCCGGCTTCAGCGGTGGCACGGTCGTCGGTGCGCTGCTGGGCGTGCTCCTGATCGAGCTGTCGGTGCCCGCCGTGGTCCACCTCGCGGCCGTCGTCGCGCTCTCGCTCGCGCTGGTGTGGCGCTCGTCGCTGGCGTTCCTGCCCGTCGTCGAGACCCACGAGGAGGAACGGACGTCCGCGGCGCGTGCCTGGCTCGAGCCCCGCACGCTGCTGATCGGGGTGATGGTGCTCGCCCTCGCGATGACGGAGGGCACCGCCAACGACTGGCTCGCCGTCGCGCTCGTCGACGGGCACGACGTCTCGCACGCGACGGGCGTGGCCGGCTTCGCCGTCTTCGTCCTCGCCATGACCGCCGGCCGCTTCGCCGGCACCGGCCTGATCGACCGGTTCGGTCGCGTCGTCGTGCTGTGGGGGACGATGGTCCTCGCCGGCGTGGGCGTGCTGCTGATCGTCTTCGCCGACCACCCGGTGGTCGTCGTGGTCGGCATCGTCCTGTGGGGCGTGGGCGCCTCGCTCGGCTTCCCGGTCGGCATGAGCGCCGCGGCGGACGACCCGGCCCGGGCCGCCGCGCGCGTGAGCGTGGTCTCGACGATCGGCTACGCGGCGTTCCTGGCCGGCCCGCCGTTCCTCGGCTTCGTGGGGGACGAGGTGGGCACGCTCAAGGCCCTCCTGGTGGTCGCCGTGCTGCTGATGCCGGCCGCACTCGTGGTGCCGTCGGCGCGGGAGCAGCGCACCCAGCCGGTCGCCTAGCTGTTAGCGCTCGCCGCCGGGCACCCAGAGCACGTCGCCGTTCTCGCGGTTCGCGTGGCGGGCGAGGATGAAGAGCAGGTCGGAGAGCCGGTTGAGGTAGGTGATCGCGAGGATGTTCATCGTGTCCTCGTGCTCGGCCCACGCGGCCCAGCCGGCCCGCTCGGCACGGCGTACGACGGTGCGCGCGACGTGCAGGTGGGCGGCCCCGAGTGTGCCGCCGTTGAGGATGAACGACCGCAGCGCGGGCAGGTCCTCGTTGTAGTGGTCGCACCAGGCCTCGAGCCGGTCGACGTAGTCCTGCTCGACGCGCAGCGGCGGGTACTTCGGGTCGGGCACCACCGGCGTGGAGAAGTCGGCGCCGACGTCGAAGAGGTCGTTCTGGATGCGGGTGAGCACCGTGACGACGTCGTCCGCGAGGCTGCCGTCGATCCTCGCGTGGGCCAGGGCGACCCCGATGTGCGCGTTGCCCTCGTCGACGCACGCGTAGGCCTCGAGGCGCAGGTCCGTCTTCGAGGTCTCGCTCATGTCGCCGAGCCGGGTGCGGCCGGCGTCGCCGGTGCGGGTGTAGATGCGCGTGAGGTTGACCATGCGGCGGAGCCTACTGGCGCCCCGCGCGGGATCGATGACTCGCCGGAAAAGGTGAAGCGCGGAGGCAACCTCGCGCGGTAGAACTGCGTCATAGGAGTGACAGCAGTCACAGCGGCGTCCGGGGGACGTCGGGAGGAGCACCCGATGGACATCACGTGGGACGGGGACACGCTGGTCCTGCACGGCGCCTTCGACGTGCGCAGCACCCGAGAGGTCCGCGACGCCATCTACGAGCGGCTCGACGACGACCTCTACGACGTCGTCATCGACATGGCCGGTGTGACCACGATCGACGTGACCGCGCTGCGCCTCATCGCCGTCGCCACCCGCGCGGCGTGGCTCGGCGGGCACCACCTCACCGTGCGCAACCCGGCTCCGGCCGTGCGACGCATGGTGCACCTCGCCCGACTGGCCCACGCCATCGAGGTCGAGCGCGCCGCCGCCACGGCCTGAGGCATCCGTCACAGCCCGGTGACTGCTGGGTAACCGCGCCCTACCCTGTCGCCATGACGGAAAAGGACCGGCCCTGGGTGATGCGCACGTACGCCGGCCACTCCACGGCCGAGGCGTCGAACGCGCTCTACCGCACCAACCTCGCCAAGGGCCAGACCGGCCTGAGCGTGGCCTTCGACCTGCCCACGCAGACCGGCTACGACCCCGACAGCCCGCTGAGCCGGGGCGAGGTCGGCAAGGTCGGCGTCCCGGTCCCGCACCTGGGTGAGATGCGCAAGCTCTTCACCGACATCCCGCTCACCGAGATGAACACCTCGATGACGATCAACGCGACGGCCATGTGGCTGCTCGCGATGTACCAGGTGGTCGCCGAGGAGCAGAACCCCGACCTGTCGCCCGACGAGGTCGCCCACCTGCTCGCCGGCACCACCCAGAACGACATCATCAAGGAGTACCTGTCCCGGGGCACCTACGTCTTCGGCCCCGAGCAGTCGCTCCGGCTGATCGGCGACATGATCGCCTACACGGTCCACGAGATCCCGAAGTGGAACCCGATCAACATCTGCAGCTACCACCTGCAGGAGGCTGGCGCCACGCCCGTGCAGGAGCTCGCCTACGCCCTGTGCACGGCCATCGCGGTCCTCGACCAGGTGAAGAGCTCGGGCCAGGTCTCCGAGGACGACTTCGAGAAGGTCGTCGGCCGGATCTCCTTCTTCGTCAACGCCGGGGTGCGCTTCATCGAGGAGACCTGCAAGATGCGGGCCTTCGTGCAGCTGTGGGACGAGATCACGCGCGAGCGCTACGGCGTGACCGACGAGAAGATGCGCCGCTTCCGCTACGGCGTACAGGTCAACTCCCTCGGGCTCACCGAGGCGCAGCCGGAGAACAACGTCCAGCGGATCGTGCTGGAGATGCTCGGGGTCACGCTGTCCAAGGACGCCCGCGCCCGCGCGGTGCAGCTGCCGGCGTGGAACGAGGCGCTCGGGCTGCCGCGTCCCTGGGACCAGCAGTGGTCGCTGCGCTTCCAGCAGGTGCTCGCGTTCGAGTCCGACCTGCTGGAGTACGACGACATCTTCGACGGCAGCCACGTCATCGAGGCCAAGGTCGCCGAGCTCGTCGAGGGCGCGAAGGCCGAGATCGACCGCGTCCAGGCGATGGGCGGCGCCGTCGCCGCCGTCGAGTCGGGCTACATGAAGCAGAACCTCGTCTCCGCGCACGCCGCGCGCCGCGCGCGCATCGAGTCGGGCGAGGAGATCATCGTCGGCGTCAACAAGTTCGAGACGACCGAGCCGTCCCCGCTGACCGCCGACCTCGACACGGCCATCCAGACCGCCGACCCCGAGGCCGAGCGCGCCGCGCTGGCGAGCCTCGAGGCGTGGAAGGCCCAGCGCGACGAGGCCGAGGTGGCCGACGCGCTGAAGGCGCTGGCCGAGGCCGCGAAGACCGACGCCAACCTCATGCACCCGACCCTGGCAGCCGCCCGTGCCGGTGCGACGACGGGGGAGTGGGCCGGTGCCCTGCGCGAGGTGTTCGGGGAGTTCCGTGCTCCGACCGGGGTGAGCGGCGCCGTGGGCGCTGTCTCCGAGGTGGGCTCGGCCGGTGCCGAGCTGAGCGCCGTCCGCGAGCGGGTGCGGGCGACCGGCGAGGAGCTGGGTGGCCGGCTCCGCGTGCTCGTCGGCAAGCCCGGCCTGGACGGGCACTCCAACGGCGCCGAGCAGGTCGCCGTCCGGGCGCGCGACGCGGGCTTCGAGGTGATCTACCAGGGCATCCGCCTCACGCCCGAGCAGATCGTCGCCGCCGCCGTGGCCGAGGACGTGCACCTCGTCGGCCTCTCGATCCTGTCCGGCTCGCACATGGAGCTGGTCCCCGACGTGCTCGACGGCCTCGCGGCCGCCGGTCTCGACGACCTGCCGGTGATCGTCGGCGGGATCATCCCGAGCTCGGACGCCAAGGCGCTCGTGGAGCGGGGCGTGGCCGCGGTCTACACGCCCAAGGACTTCGGACTGACCGAGATCATGGACGGCTTCGTCGACGTGATCCGCAAGGCCAACGGCCTGGACTGAGCCCGCTCAGCCGGGCGGCCGGCTGTCGGCGGTGGCGCGGGGGCAGAACATCTCCCGGGCGCTGCCGGTGCGCAGCTGCTCGGGCAGCTCGACGCGCGCCACGTGGGAGCGACCCCACCGCGAGAGCTCGACGTCGACGGCGGTGACCAGGCTCGCGGCACGGGCCGAGAGCCGCTCGCAGTCGGTCATGAGCACGTCCAGGACGACCGTCCGGGTGGTGCCGGGCGCCAGCTCCACCTCACCGCCGCCGGGGCCATGCAGGCCGCGGACGCGGAGGAGGGTCGCCGTGGGGCCGACCGGGCGCACGCCCACCACCGTCGCGGTGCCCGGCCCGTCGTTCGTCAGGCGGAACCCGTAGCGCAGCGTGCCGCGGTCGTCGTACCTCACCTGGCGCACGGTCGTCGAGCCCATCGTGAAGGAGCCCGACGCCTCGGTGCCGGTGACCGAGACGGGACCCCCGGCGCGCAGGACCGGGGCCGGCGCGAGGGCCCACGCGGTCGCCCCCAGCACGAGGGCCACCGCCGTGGCGAGCGCCAGCGCGATCCGGACGGGCCGGCTCACGACTCGCCCGGCTCGGGCGGCGTGTCGAACCACTCGCAGCCCGGCGGGTCGCGCCAGACCGGGTCGTCACGGTTGTACTGGGTGCAGGAGAGGAACCCGGAGTCCTTCACGGCAGCGCCGGGCACGAACTGCGACCCCCCGGCCGCGCACCCGGGCGGGTCGACGAGGAAGTTGTCGAGGACGGTGCCGTGCGAGGAGACGTTGTCCTCCCAGCAGTTGCCGGTGCCCTGGTCGTCCCACCAGAAGTCGACGCCGTTGTGGGCGACCGTGCCGTCGGGAGCGATGCCCATGCGGTTGCCGAACCAGTGGTTGTGGTTGGAGGTGTCGTAGAGCTTCGCGGGGTCGTAGTCGTCGCGCAGGACGGCCGGGACCCACAGCTGCATGCCGCCCTGGCGCCAGTTGTCCCACATCCAGTTGTGGTCGACCGAGTTGTAGTTGCCGCCGGCGATGAGCACGCCGGTGCCGACGGGCACCGGGATGACCGGGCAGACGGTGCCCTCGAGGTAACCACGCTCGGCGATCGGCTTGGCGCACACCCCCGACTGGACGTAGTCCTCGTAGTAGTTCTCGTTGTTGCTGTAGATCCGGTTGCGGTTCCACCGGGCGTGGTCCTGCGGCAGGCCGGGGTGACCGGGGAACAGCGAGTCTGTGGTCATGCCACCGATGTTGTGGTGGAAGTCGTTGTCGTAGGCGTGCACCGAGTTCCCGGCCGTGCCGGAGTAGCCGACCATGTTGTGGTGGCTGTCGTTGCCGTGGATCGTGATCGAGTAGCGCTTGGCCTCGAACTCGGTGCTGGTGCCGTTCACGTCGGACGCGGAGCCGGGATAGATGCCGGAGTCGCCGTTGAAGTAGGCCTCGGAGTTCTTGATGACGCCGTGGTCGCTGGCGAAGGCGAGGATGCCGTACTCGTCGTTGGCGCGGGTGACGAGCCGGTCGACGACGAACCCGTCCGTCTCCATGACGTAGACGGCGTTGAACTCGGCCTGCTGGACCAGGAAGTTGCGCAGGTAGAGCCCGGAGACGCGGTCGGCGCGCAGCGCGTTGAGCTTGGCGAAGTCGTTGTCGATCCGCACCTGACCGGGTCGCCTTCCGGTGCCCACGATCTGCGTGCCGCACAGGGCGCTGTCGCAGTGGATGGAGTCGTCGTCGGGGGTCGAGTCGCCGAAGAGCGCGATCAGGTTGAGGTTGTGCGGGCAGCGCAGCTGGTCGGCGTACGACAGCGCGACCGGGCCGGTGTCGGACTCGCCGCCCTCCGCGGCTGCCGCCGAGCTCTCGGTCGCCAGGCTCCCGATGTACGACGTGACGTCGAGCGGGTCCTTGGACGCGGTCCGCAGGTTGGCGCAGTAGTCGCTCTTCGCCATCCGCGCGGTGCGGCGCTCGGTGTAGACGCCGGGCAGCAGGTAGACCGACGTGCCACGGTGCCTGATCGAGTCGATCGCGGCCTGGATCGACCGGAAGCGGCACTCGCCCAAGAGAGCCTTGTTGCGGCGCTTGAGCGCACCGGGGGCCATCTGCCTGATGCGGCGCGCGCTGTCGGGACGGCACACGACGCGGTGCCGCGGGTTGTCCAGGCCCTTGTAGGCCGGGACGTGGCCCGTGCCGTCGGGGAACGTCGCGGGGCGTTCCTCGTGCGCGGACGCGGGACTCGTGGACAGCCCGACCGCCACGACGAGGAGGACGAGGACGGGCCCGAGCACGGCGACGAGTCGTTTCACATGGAGTTGAACGAGTCCCCGCCGTGTGCGTTACGACACATGCGGCAGACTCAGCGCCATGTCTGGTGCGGGGCGACGCGTGATCGTGGTCGGGGCGGGTGTCGTGGGCCTGTCGTGCGCGGTCCGGCTGCTCGAGGCCGGGCACCGCGTCGACGTGCTCGCGCGCGACCTTCCGCTCGAGACGACGTCATCGGTCGCGGCCGCGGTGTGGTCGCCGTACTCGAAGCCGCAGGAGCACGTCGTCCGCTGGGCGCGGGCTGCGTACGACGCCTTCGCCGCGCTGTGCGACGACGAGTCGGCCGGTGTCGTGATGCGCACCGGCACCGAGCTGTTCCGCGAGCCGGCAGGCGACGTGTGGTGGCGCGAGGCCCTTCCGCCGGGCGCGGGCCCGGACCGCGAGACCAGCCTGCCGGCCGGCTACGCGTCCGGACTGACGATGCGGACGCCCGTCGTCGAGATGCCGGTCTACCTGCGCTGGCTCTCGGCGCGCGTCGAGGCGCTCGGCGGCACGATCACCCGGATGAACCTCTCCGCGCTGCCCGACACCGACTGCTTGGTCGTCAACGCCAGCGGCATCGGAGCGCGGCTGCTCGGAGGGGACAGGAGCGTCGGACCCGTGCGGGGCCAGGTCGTCGTCGTGGAGCAGGTCGGCATCGACCACTGGTGGATCGACTCCGAGACACCGACGTACGTCGTGCCGCGCAGCACCGACGTCGTGCTGGGCGGGACCGCGCTCGAGGGGGAGTGGAGTCGTACGCCGGACCCGGCGACCGCCGCGTCGATCCTCGAGCGCGCCGCGCAGATCGAGCCGCGACTGGCGGGGGCGCGGATCCTGCGGCACAAGGTGGGCCTGCGCCCGGGCCGCCCGTCGGTGCGTCTGGAACGGGTCGGCGACGTGATCCACTGCTACGGGCACGGCGGCTGCGGGGTCACGGTGAGCTGGGGCTGCGCCGACGACGTGGTGGGGTGGGCGGATGGGTGACCTCCAGTGCGCCGCCCGCGTCTTCGTGGCGCGGCACGGCGAGGCCGTCTACGAGTCCGAGCTGCTCAGCGACTCCGGCGGCTGGCTGAGCGCCCTCGGCCGTGAGCAGGCCAAGGCGCTGGCGGCTCAGCTCGCCCCCGAGCGGATCACGCGCGTGTGGTGCAGCTCGATGGCCGGAGCCGTCCAGACGGCGGAGATCGTCGCGGGCGTGCTCGGGGTCGACGTCGTGGTGCGCGAGGGACTGCGGGAGCTCGGGGTGGGCGGCGCCGAGAGCGGCGCCGAGGTGATCGGCCGGGTGGGCCAGGTCCTCGAGGAGGTCGCCGACGCCCACCGCGGGGAGGCCGCCCTGGTGATCAGCCACGGCGGTGCGATCTGCACGACCGTGCCCTCGCTGGCGTCCAACCTGGCGCCCCACCACGGTTGGGACGCGCCCTTGGCCAACTGCGACGTGGTGGCCCTCGAGGCCGACGCCGACGGCTGGGTCGCGCGGTCGTGGGCGGGTCGCGCGCTGGGGTGAGCCCGTCGGGTCAGAGGAGCGCCTGCAGCGCCAGCACGACCGCGGCGACGAGCACCATGACCGCCAGCGCGATCCCCATCCGGGTGGCCATGCCCTTGACCCAGAGCGTCGTCACCGTCTCCGCCGCGACACGGCTGCTCAGCGGCGTCACGTCGACGACGGCCCGGCGGTCGATCGGGCCGTAGACGTGCGGGTAGGTGTCGTCGCCGACCGGCTCGACGACCACCTCGGCGTCGCTCAGCCGGGTCGTGTCGATCGTGAGGAGGACCAGCGGCTCGCGGAGCCCGCGGTAGTAGCGGTCGAAGACCCCCTACACCTGGTCGCGCCGGCTGGCGTGGATGAAGCCCTCCTCCTCGAGGCTGCGACCGACGGTCGAGGTGGTGTAGCTGCCGGAGTCGAGGGTGCGCCGCCAGTCCGCGGCGGTGGCGATGTGGAAGATGCGCTCGGGAGGCGTCGCAGTCACCGTGGGAGGGTAACGCCATGGCTGATCCCGGGACCGCCGAGCGCGTGTACGTCGTGACCGACATCGAGGTGGACGGGTTCGTGCCCGGCGCCAACTCGATGCTCTCCCTGGCCTCGGTCGCGGTGACCGCGTCCGGCGAGCAGGTGGGGGAGTTCGAGGCCGTGCTGGCCGGCCTGCCGGGCGCTCAGCCCGACCCGCGGGTGTGGGAGTGGTTCGCCACCCAGCCGCCCGAGGTGGTCGCCGCGGCCACCACGGACCCGCGGCCGGTACCGGAGGTGATGGCCGGCTTCGTGGCCTGGGTGCAGGGCCTGGGGGAGGAGCGCGAGTTCGTGGCCTCGCCGCTCGGCTTCGACGGCCACTACGTCGACCACTACCTGCGCCGCTTCACGTCGTACGCGATCTGCGAGGGCCTCTACGTCGACGACCGCCTCTTCCACGGCCCCGGCCTGTGCCTCAAGAGCCTCGCCTGCGGGCTCGTGGGCGGGGACCCCGCGACGTTCTCGGTGCACGACCTGCCGACGGCGTGGTTCGGCGACGTCGAGCACACCCACCGGGCCATCGACGACGCCCGCGGCTACGCCCACCTCCTGGTCGAGGTCCTGCGCCGCTCGCGCGAGTGGGCGGGCTGACCGCCGCGTGCCGCCGGGTGAGGGGTCGTCCTGAAGATCCACTCGTCGGAGTGGACCTTCTTCAGGGTTCACGCTCAGCTCGTGTCACCTGGGGCTGAACTTCGACTCGCACGAGTGGAAGTTCAGCGGGGAGCAACCGCGGACCGCGCCGAACGACGCCTCAGAACAGCCGGTGCTCTGCGTCGTCCATGCCGCGGAGGGCGTCGTAGTCGACGAGGGCGCAGGCGATGCCGCGGTCGGTGGCGAGCACGCGAGCCTGGGGCTTGATCTCCTGGGCGGCGTAGATGCCGCGCACGGGGCCCTTGCTGGTGAGCATCGGGTCGCGGTTGAGCAGCTCGAGGTAGCGGGTGAGCTGCTCGACGCCGTCGATCTCGCCGCGGCGCTTGATCTCGACCGCGACCGACAGCCCGTCGGCGTCGCGGCACATCAGGTCGACCGGGCCGATGGCCGTCATGAACTCGCGTCGCACGAGCGTGAGCCCGTCGGCGAGCGTGGCGGGGTGCTCGGCGAGCAGCTCCTGGAGGTGCTTCTCGACTCCGTCCTTCTGCAGGCCCGGGTCGACGCCGAGGTCGTGGGAGGAGTCGTGGAGGACCTCGTCGATGAGGATCCGCAGGGTGTCGTCGGACTTGGTCGCGGTCACCAGCCACTCGGGCTGGCCGTCCTCGGAGACGCCCTCGCGCACGGTGCACGGCGGTGACATCCAGTTGAGCGGCTTGTAGGAGCCGCCGTCGGAGTGGATCAGCACCGAACCGTCCGACTTGAGCATCAGGACGCGGGTGGCGAGCGGCAGGTGGGCCGAGAGCCGTCCGGCGTAGTCCACCTGGCAGCGTGCGACGACGATCCTCACGACGGGCGAATCTACAGGGACCCGGTGGCCGACCACGCAGTACGCCCCGCGGCGCAGCCCGCCATCTCGGCCGACGAGGAGCGACTCGGCCTGTCCCGGCACGGTCGGTGGATCTGGATGCGGCGTGTGCTGCGCGCCCGCTCCGGAGAGTGACGGTTCCCACACCCGCGATGCGGGGAGGGCGTGGGAGCATGCGTCCATGACTGACACGGCTACTCGCGAGTTCACCACCGTCGGCGTGATCGGCCTCGGCACCATGGGCGCCGGCATCGCCGAGGTCTTCGCCCGCAACGGCTACCGGGTGATCGGGGTCGAGCTCAACGACGCCGGCCTCGAGCGCGGCCGCCAGCACCTCGAGCACTCCACGGGGCGCGCGGTCAAGCGCGAGAAGATGACCCAGGAGCAGGCCGACGAGCTGCTCGGCCGGATCACCCTCTCCACCGAGATGCAGGACCTCGCCGTCGCCGACCTCGTGGTCGAGGCCGTGGTGGAGTCGCTGGAGGTCAAGAAGTCGATCTTCCGGACGCTGGACGGCATCGTGCGACCGGACGCGATCCTCGCCACGAACACCTCCTCCCTCAGCGTCACGGAGATCTCGACCGCCAACTCCGCGCCCGGCCGGGTCATCGGCGTCCACTTCTTCAACCCGGCGCCCGTGCAGAACCTCGTCGAGATCATCCGCACCGTCGTCACCGAGCCCGAGGTCCTCGCGGCGGTCGAGGGCCTGCTGCGCGGCCTCGGCAAGAACCCCGTCGTCTGCGGCGACAAGGCCGGATTCATCGCCAACACCCTGCTCTTCGGCTACCTCAACCACGCGGTCTCGATGTACGAGGGCAAGTACGCCTCGCGCGAGGACATCGACGCCGCGATGCGGTTCGGCTGCGGCTACCCCATGGGCCCGCTAGCGCTGCTCGACCTCATCGGGCTCGACACCGCCTACGAGATCCTCGACACGATGTACAAGCAGGGCCGCGACCGCCTGCACGCGCCCGCGCCGATCCTCAAGCAGTACGTCACCGCGGGTCTGCTGGGCCGCAAGTCGGGTCGCGGCTTCTACACCTACGAGGCGCCGGACTCCCCGATCGTCGTCGCCGACGCGCAGACCCCCAGCGAGGACGACAAGCCGCAGCTGCGCCACGACATCAAGCTCGTCGGCGTCGTGGGCACCGGCACCATGGCCTCGGGCATCGTCGAGGTCTTCGCGAAGGCCGGCTACGACGTGCTCTTCACCGGTCGCGGCCAGGACAAGGTCGACGGCGTGGTCGCCACGATCACGAAGAACTTCGACAAGCAGATCCAGCGCGGTCGCGCCACCGAGGAGCAGAAGACCGAGGTGCTCGGCCGGGTCCGCGGCACCACCTCGCTCGACGACCTCAAGGACGTCGACATCGTCGTCGAGGCCATCGCCGAGGACCTCGCCGTCAAGACCACGCTGTTCGAGAACCTCGACGAGATCTGCAAGCCCGGCGCGATCCTCGCGACCACGACGTCGTCGCTGCCGATCATCTCCATGGCCAAGGTGACCAAGCGCCCGCAGGACGTCATCGGCATGCACTTCTTCAACCCCGCCGCGATCATGAAGCTGGTCGAGGTGGTGTCCACCGTCGCCACCGACGAGGCCGTCACCGAGACCGTGCTCGCGCTGTGCGACAAGGTCGGCAAGGTGGCCGTGAAGTGCGGCGACCGTGCCGGTTTCATCGTCAACGCGCTGCTGTTCCCCTACCTCAACGACGCGGTCAAGATGCTCGAGGCGCACTACGCGACCGCCGACGACATCGACACGGCGATGAAGCTGGGCTGCGCCCTGCCGATGGGACCGTTCGAGCTGCTCGACGTGGTCGGCAACGACGTCTCGCTCGCGATCCAGAAGGAGCTCTACCTCGAGTTCCGCGAGCCGGGCTTCTCGCCGGCGCCGCTGCTGGAGCACCTGGTGACGGCCGGCTACCTCGGGCGCAAGGCGGGGCGCGGCTTCCGCGACTACAGCGCGCGCTGACCCCTCACGGGCGTCAGTCGAGGCAGAACTCGTTGCCCTCGGGGTCGGTCATCACGATGTGACCGGCCGTCATGGGCGGGGACGGCTCGTGCCGCTCCACCCGGGTCGCGCCGAGGGCGACGAGTCGGCCGCACTCGGCCTCGAGGGCGGCCATCCGCTCCTCGCCCTCCAGCCCCGGGGCGGCCCGGAGGTCGAGGTGGACCCGGTTCTTGGCGCTCTTGCCCTCCGGGACCTGCTGGAAGAACAGGCGCGGGCCATGGCCGTCGGGGTCCTGGGCGGCGGACGCGGAGTTCCACTCCGACTCCGGCACCCCGGCTCGGGCGAGGAAGTCGTGCCACGCGTCGAAGGGGTCCTGGCCGGGCTCGAGCTCGTGGCCGGGCGGCGGTGGGTTGACGTAGCCCATCGCGGCGGCCCAGAAGCGGGAGAGGGCCTCGGGGTCGTGCGCGTCGAAGGTCACCTGGATGGTCCGGATCATGCACCCATCCTGCAGCCCGCCACCGACAGCCGCACCTAGGTCGACAGGTGGGACTGCTCCATCACCAGCGCGGCCAAGCGGGCGCGGGTGTTGATGTCGAGCTTGCGGTAGATGTGCGTCAGGTGGGCGTCGACCGTGCGGGGGGAGACGAAGAGCTCCTCGGCGATCTTGCGGCTCGTGAGGCCGTGGGCCACCCGCTCGGCGACCAGCCGCTCGGCGGCGGTCAGCGAGTCGAGCACCGACGGGGGTGCGGTCGCGGGCCGGTTGAAGACCGCCGTGATCGAGGCGACGGCGTCCCCGGACAGCTCGTCGCCGTCGATCCACTCCTGGGGCGCGCGAGCGGCGGGCACCACGTCGTAGTCGGCGGAGTAGCCCCAGCGGACGGCCATCCGTGGCGTGCGCAGCGCGAAGGCGGCGGCCGCCAGGGCGCGCGCCTCGGGCAGCTCCCGGGACCGGGCGACCCCTGCCAGCCCGTCGAGCACGTCGGCAGCGCGCAGGGGGAGCCGCATGGTGCGGCACTGCTCGAGGGCGGTGAGGTACGTCGTGGTGGCCTGCTCGAGGTCGCCGAGGTCGACCAGGGCACGTCCGAGCAGCAGCCGGGCGTCGACGCCGTCGCGACCCAGGCGGGCCGAGTCGGCGAGCGCCACCACGTCCGCCGCCAGTCCGGCCGCCTGACGTGCCTCCCCGCGCACCAGCAGGTCGCGGCCGTCCTGGGCCAGCACCGGGAGCCGGACCGCCCACGGCAGCGTCTCGCGGACGACCTCGGTGGGCACCCAGGTCGGGTCGAGCCCGCGGAGCAGCGTCTCGGCCAGCAGGCCGACGCGGTCCTCCGCGAGCTCGCGGGCCTCGAGGACGACCGCCCGGGTGCCGGCCACCGCCTCGGCGATGCGCCCCTGCTCGAGGGCGATGCGGGCCAGCACGGTGCGCAGCGAGAGGTCGATCCAGCGCTCGTCACGGCTGGTGCGCGCCGGCATCGCCTCGTCGGCCGCACGCGCGGCCTCGGCGAAGCGGCCCTGCGAGGCGTAGAGGTCGGCCAGCGTGCGGGTGGCCTGGCGGCGCATCGAGCCCTCGGGGTCGAGCTCGATGGCGCGTCGCGCCTCCTGCTCGGCGCGCTCGAGGTCGCCGGCGTCGAGGTGCATCTCGGCTCGGATCGACGCGGTCTTGGCCAGCTGCTCCTCCGGGCGGGGCGCCGAGGAGGCGTGCTCGTCGGCGCGGTCGAGCAGCCAGAGCCCCTCGTAGGTGCCGCGCATCTCCGACGCGGCGATGCCCGCGCGTCGAGCCATCTGGGCACCGATCGCCGGGGGGCCGTCGCCGCTGGCGAGCGCCCCCTCCATGATCTCGACCGCCTCGCGGGTGCGCATCGAGGTGTAGAGCGAGGAGTAGATGCGGTTGGCCACGGAGTAGCCCTCCGCGCGGGTCTCGGGGTTGGCGCACGCGGAGAGCACGGCGTGGCGCATGGCCGGCAGGTCGCGCAGCCACTCGGCGTCGGCGGCGCCGAAGTTGTCGTGCTCCGGCGCATGGCTCTGCGCCCAGCCGAGCAGGCCGGACTGCACCGCGGCGACGTCGTCCGCGCCGGCCAGCGCACGGGCCCGCCCGCGGATGGGGGAGAGCATGTCGAAGCGACCACGCTGGTCGACCTCGAGGAGGCTGCGGCGCACGAGGTTGCCGGCCAGCTCCGCCGCCTCGGGCACGGGTACGTCGAGCACGCGGGCGAGCACGCCGAGTCCCACCGGGAAGTCCAGCAGGCCGATGCGCCGCAACGCGGACGCGCTCGCGTCGTCGAGCAGCGCGTGCGCGGAGTCGACCGCCTGGTCGAGGCTCACGGTCGACATCGCGTTGCTGAGGCCGACGAGCGCCGACTGGACGGCCACCTGCTCGATCAGCAGCGGCAGGCCGCCGGTGGCGCTCAGCAGGCGGCGTACCTCGTGGGCGTGGGTGGCGAGGTCGACCTGCTGGCCCCCGGCGGCGCGGATGCGGCGCAGGAACAGCTCGACGGCCGGCCCCTCCAGGGGTGCGCGCTGGGAGGGCACCGGCAGCGGGCCGACGCGCACGACCGTCTCGAGCGGCTGGCCGGCGGTGGTCCGGGCGGTGACCACCACGCGGGCGTCGGTGGTGATCTCGAGCATCGTCTGCAGCGCGGGCCCGGCGTCGGTGGCGTCGAGGTCGAGCCCGTCGAGCACCAGCAGGCACTCGCGGCCGTCCACGGCTCTCCCGAGGGCGCCGGCGAGCGAGTCGCCGGGTGCCGTCTCCGACTCGAGGCTCTCCAACGCGGCGACGAGCACGTCGTCGAGGCTGCGCAGGTTGCGCGCGTCGACCCAGGAGGCTGCGGAGTCGGCGGCGGCGTGGCGCACCAGGAGCGTCTTGCCGCTGCCGGGAGGGCCGACGACCGTGACCCAGCGGGACTCGTCGAGTGCCTCGCCCAACGCACGCTGGACGTCGTCGCGACCGAGGCACGGGGACAGCACGCACCGAACCTATCGCCTCGCGCACGAGAGATACGTAGGACTACGGATGCTGACACCGGGGTGTTCGCGGGAGGGTACTCGTACGCCGAGGGTGTCGGGACCGCACAGGGGAGGGTCCCGCAGCCCACCGGCCGCCTCTCTGAGCAGGTCGCACATCGTCGGGGGACGGTGGGCGACCTGCTCGTGCGTGCGGACCTTGTCGCCTCTCGTACGCTGGGCCCATGGAACTCGTCCTCGTGCTGGTCGTCCTCGGCGGGCTCGTCGCGGTCGCCGTGGCGGCCGGGAAGTCGGGCAAGAACCGCGAGCTGGCACGCGTCGAGGCCGAGGTGGCGCCCGTGAAGCGGCTGGCCGAGGAGGACGTCACCGCGCTGGGCGTCGAGCTCCAGGACCTCGACATCGACCTGGCCGGGGAGCAGCTCGACCCGGGCGCCAACGCCGACTACCAGCGTGCGCTCGACTCCTACGAGGCCGCCAAGGTCGCCGCGGCCGGGCTGACCCGCGCCGAGGACGTCCGGCACGTCACGGAGATCCTCGAGGACGGGCGCTACGCCATGGCCTGCGTGCGGGCCCGCGTGGCCGGGCAGCCGCTCCCGCAGCGTCGTCCTCCCTGCTTCTTCGACCCGCGCCACGGCCTGTCGGTCGCCGACGTCCCGTGGACGCCGCCGGGCGGCACCTCGCGTGACGTCCCGGCGTGCGCGCTCGACGTCGAGCGGGTGCGTGCCGGTGCCGAGCCCGACATCCGCAAGGTGATGGTCGGGTCGCGCCGGGTGCCCTACTGGCAGGGCGGGCGCGCCTACCAGCCCTACGCCCAGGGCTACTTCGGCACGTTCTCGCCGATGGACTGGATGTTCATGGGCATGCTCTTCGGCGGCGGCTTCGACGGCATCGGTGACGGCATCGGGGCGATCGGCGAGGGCATCGGCGACCTCTTCGGCGGCATCGGCGACGGCATCGGCGGCATGTTCGACGGTTTCGACGGCTTCGACTTCTGAGCCCGCACCGCAGTCGGGGGCGTTCGCCCTCAGGGGTGTGCTCGCCCGGTGCGCGCAGGTCTAGCGTCGCCAGGCATGGCCGGAGTCGAGACAGGCACGATCACCACTGACATCCCCGCCCGGATGGACCGGCTGCCGTGGGCCCGATGGCACTGGCTGGTGGTCATCGGGCTCGGCACCGTCTGGATCCTCGACGGCCTCGAGGTCACGATCGTCGGCTCGATGTCGGAGGCGCTCAAGCCCAACGACACCGGCCTGGGCCTGTCGAGCTCAGACGTGGGCATGGCCGGAGCGATGTACGTCGCCGGCGCGTGCGTCGGCGCGCTGTTCTTCGGACAGCTCACCGACCGGTTCGGCCGCAAGAAGCTCTTCCTCATCACCCTCGGCGTCTACACGGTCGCCACGGTGCTGACCGCGTTCTCGATGAACCCGGCGTGGTACTTCGCCTGCCGCTTCCTCACCGGCACCGGCATCGGTGGCGAGTACGCCGCCATCAACTCCGCGATCGACGAGCTCATCCCGGCGAAGTACCGGGGCCGCGTCGACGTCGCGATCAACGGCTCGTTCTGGGTGGGTGCCGCGCTGGGCTCGCTGCTCACCATCCCGCTGCTCGACCCCCACGTCGTCGACCCGAGCTGGGGCTGGCGCGCGGCCTTCGCGCTCGGGGCGATCCTCGCGGTCGGGATCCTCATCGTGCGCCGGCACGTCCCGGAGAGCCCGCGCTGGCTCTTCATCCACGAGCGCGAGGAGGAGGCCGAGCGCATCGTCCGCGGCATCGAGCGCACCGTGGAGGAGGAGACCGGCGAGAAGCTGCGCGGCGTCGACGACACGATCACCATCCGCCAGCGCAGGACGATCAGCCTCGCGCTCATCGCCAGGACCGTCTTCACGATGTATCCGCGTCGCACGATCCTGTGCTTCTCGCTCTTCGTGGGCCAGGCGTTCCTCTACAACGCCTTCTTCTTCACCTACGGCGACACCCTCGGCACGTTCCTCGACGTCAAGCAGACCGGGTGGTACCTCGCGGTCTTCGCCGCCAGCAACTTCCTCGGCGCCCTGCTGCTCAGCCCGCTCTTCGACTCGCTGGGGCGGGTGCGGATGATCGCGGGCACCTACATCCTCTCCGGCGTCCTGCTGGCCGTCGCCGGCACCATGCTCGGCAGCCTGACCGCGGTGACCCTGACGCTCTTCGGTGCGGTGATCTTCTTCTTCGCCTCCGCCGGTGCGAGCGCGGCGTACCTGACCGCCTCCGAGATCTTCCCGATGGAGACCCGGGCGCTGTGCATCGCGTTCTTCTATGCCATCGGCACCGCCGCCGGCGGCATCACCGGACCGCTGCTGTTCGGCCGCCTCATCGACAACGCCAGCGAGAGCGGCGACATCACGGGCATCGCGATCGGTTACTTCATCGGCGCCGCCCTGATGGTGATCGGCGGGGTCGTCGAGATCTTCCTCGGCGTCAAGGCCGAGGGGCAGGCGCTCGAGGACATCGCGCAGCCGCTGACCGCCGAGGACCAGCCCGCCCGCGTCTGATCCCGCCTGCTGCGGCAGGATGGCCGGGTGAGCCTGCACACGACTGTCCTCGGTGGGTCCCCGGGACACGGGTCGACGGTCGCGTTCTGCCACGGCCTGTTCGGCCAGGGCAAGAACTGGAGGCAGGTCGCCAAGGCACTGAGCTCCGAGCACCGGGTGCTGCTGCTCGACATGCCCAACCACGGGCGCTCGCCGTGGACCGAGACGTTCGACTACGTCGAGCTGGCCGACCTGGTGGCCGCACAGCTCGAGCCCGAGGGGCCGGTGGCGCTCGTGGGCCACTCGATGGGCGGCAAGATCGCGATGTGCCTCGCGCTGCGGCACCCCGAGCAGGTCGAGCGCCTCGCGGTGGTCGACGTCGCACCGGTGGCCTACCCGAGCGGTCGCGAGTTCGTCGGCTACATCGAGACCATGCGGTCGATGGACCTCTCCGCCATCGAGCGGCGTGACCAGGCCGAGGAGGCCCTGCGCGAGGCGGTGCCCAACCGCGTGGTGCGCAGCTTCCTGCTGCAGAACCTGCGGCGCACCGACGACGGCTGGCACTGGCAGCTCAACCTCGACCTGCTCGGCGAGCACATGGACGGCCTCACCGGGTGGCCCGATGAGGCGCTGGGGGACGCGTCGTACGACGGTCCTGTGCTGTGGGTGGGAGGCGCCCGCTCGGACTACATCTCCGACGAGCACGCGGTGGAGATGGACCGCCGCTTCCCGCGCAACCGCCGGGTGATGGTCAAGGACGCCGGCCACTGGGTCCACTCCGAGCAGCCCGAGGTCTTCCTCGAGGTGATGAAGCGGTTCCTCGCCTGACGGGCTCCGGCTCGGACCCGGCTCAGGCCTTCTGGCGGGCGCGGTAGGCCGCGACGGCCTCGCGGTTGCCGCAGGTGGTCGAGCAGTAGCGGCGGGAGCGGTTGCGCGACAGGTCGAGCACGACGTCGTCGCAGTCGTCGGCCGCACACCGGTCGAGACGCGACATCTCGTCGGCGCGGATCACGTCGACCATCGCCATGGCCGTCTCCACGACCACCCGCTCGTCGAGCGGCCGGTCCGGGTCGACCGCGTGCAGGTGCCAGTCCCACTGGTCGTGGCGCTGGAGCTGGGGGAGTGCCTTGGCCTCGGCGAGCATGGCGTTGACGATCTCCACCGCCTCGTCGCGCTCGGCCAGCAGCAGGGCCTTGAGCGCGGGACGCAGGCGACGTACGGCCTCGAGCTCGGCCGGCGTGGCGTCGTGGCGCCCGGTGTAGGACCAGCCGGCCAGGAACGCGGACAGGTCGTCGACCGAGCCGAGCGGGTCGCCGGGCTCGTCGGTGGAGTTGACCAGCGCGACCGCTGCCTGCAGGGCCGCGTCGGTGTCATCCGTGAAAAGCATGTTGACACATTACACACTCGCGCCATACGGTCATGACCGTGACGTCTTTGACCCATGACATTGCTGCGTCCCGGGCGGGCGCGGGCCTGCTCCTCGCCGTGGCGTCGGCGACGTCGTTCGGGCTGTCCGGTGCGCTCGCGCGCGGCCTGCTCGACACCGGGTGGAGCGCCGGGGCGGCGGTCGGGCTCCGGGTCGCCATCGCGGCCGCCGTCCTCCTGGTCCCGGGCATCCTGGCCCTGCGCGGTCGCTGGCACCTCGTGCGCGACAACGCGGGCATCGTCGCCGTCTACGGCACCTCCGCGGTCGCGGGCGCCCAGCTGTGCTACTTCTACGCCGTCACCTACATGCAGGTCAGCGTCGCGCTCCTGCTGGAGTACACCGCGCCCGTCGCGGTCGTGATGTGGCTGTGGCTGCGCCACGGGCACCGGCCGTCGGGCCTGACCCTGCTGGGTGCTGCGATCGCGGCCTGCGGCCTCGTGCTCGTGCTCGACGTCGTCTCGGGCGCCGAGCTGAGCACCGTGGGCGTGCTGTGGGCGCTGGGCGCCATGGTCGGGGCGGCGTCGTACTTCGTCATCTCCGCTGACGAGAGCAACGGCCTGCCCGGCATCAGCCTGGCCGCCGGTGGGCTGCTGGTCGGTGGGGCGCTCCTGCTCGGCGCCGCCGCGATCGGCGTGCTGCCGTTCGACGTGTCCACCGCGGACGCCGTCTACGCCGGCTTCTCGCTGCCCTGGTGGCAGCCCGTCCTCGCACTGGGGCTGGTGACGGCTGCCTTCGCCTACGTCACCGGGATCGCGGCCGGCCGCCGCCTCGGCAGCCGGCTCGCGTCGTTCGTCGCGCTCGGGGAGGTCCTCGCGGCCGTGCTCTGGACCTGGCTGCTGCTCGGCGAGCTGCCCCGCGCGATCCAGCTGGCAGGTGGTCTGCTGGTCCTGGCCGGCGTCGTGGTGGTCAAGCTGGGCGAGGGGCGTGCACCGTTGCTGGTCGAGCCCCTGCCCGAGCCCGAGCCGGTCAGCGAGCGTCCTGCCGCTTGAGGAACACCTCGCGGTGCAGCAGCAGGAGCGCCGCCGCGACCGGCACGGCCAGCAGGGCGCCGACGACGCCCATGAGGGAGCCGCCGACCAGGGCGGCGACCACGGTCACCGAGCCCGGGATGTCGACCGACTTCTTCATGATCCGCGGGTAGATGAAGTAGGACTCGACCTGCTGGTAGGCGAGGTAGTAGACCAGCGCGACCAGCGCCACGGTCGGTGAGACCGTCAGGCCCAGCAGCGTCATGATCGCGCCGGAGATGAACGCACCGACGACCGGGATGAGCGAGAACAGGCCCACCACGAACGCGAGCGCGAAGGCGTAGTCGCCGAGCCCGACGATGAACGAGAAGACCAGCGTGCTCAGCCCGGCGCACAGCGCGACGAGGAACGCGCCGGCGACGTAGGCCCCGGTGGAGCGGATGATGCGGTCGCCCAGGTCGCTGACCCGCGGACGCTTCGAGGCCGGGGCGAGCGAGTAGCCCGCGTGCTTGATGCTCGGCAGCGAGGCGAGGAAGTAGATCATCAGCACGAGCACGATCAGGCTGTTGGTCAGGGCGGAGAGCACCCGGAGGCCGACCCCGAGGGCGCCGCCGAACACCCTCTGCCCGAAGTCGCCGTTCTGGATGTAGTCGCGCGCCTTGGCGATGACGTCGTACTTGTCGTCGAGCTTCTGCACCTGCCGGTTGGTCTGGAGGTCGTCGAGCCAGCCGGGAGCGTTGCGCGTGATCAGGGCGATCTGCTCGCTGATCACCGGGGCGACGGCGACGACGAAGAGCGTCAGCACGCTGATCACCACGACCAGCACGAGGAGCACCGACAGGCCGCGGCGCAGCCCGCGGCGCATGAAGAACTCCACCACCGGGTTGAGCCCGATCGCCAGGAACATCGACATCACCAGCAGGATCAGGATCGAGGAGATGCTGAGGAGCTGCTGGGACAGGAAGATCGCGATGAGGGCGCCCAGCGCCCCGAAGAAGCCGATGTTGAAGGGGGAGTGCCGCAGCAGCTGGGCCGGCGGCGCGACGGGCTCGACGGGGACGTACGGCGCCGGCGTCGCGTCGTCGACCACGAGGTCGGTGGCGTCGTCGATCTCCTCGGCGATGTCAGCGGCCGACTGCGCGGACTCCTCGGCGGCGTCGGCCGCAGCCTCGGCGCGGTCGGCGTGGGTGCTCGCCTGCTCCACGGCCCCACCCGCAGTGGCCGGCTCGGTGCCGGCGGTGTCCGTCGGGGTGTCCTCCCCGGCGTCGCGGGAGGCGATCGCCTCCCGGAGCCGGGTGCCCCAGCTCAGGACCGGTCCTCGTCGAACCCGGCGACCACGTCGCGCAGGGCCCCGAGCTGGGCGGTGATCGCGTCGCGCCGCTTGGCGACCCGGTCGACCTCGGCCTGGATGTTGGCGAGCTCGCGCTCGGCCTCCGCAGCGCGCGTCGTCCCGATCGAGTCGGCCTGGGTGCGGGCCGACGCCACGATCTGCTCGGCCTCGCGGCGCGCGCGGGTCAGCAGGCCCTCGGCCTCGCTCTGGGCCTGCTGGCGGTGGCTGTTGGCCTGGGCAGTGGCCTCGCGGGCACGCTGCTCGGCGGCGTTGGCGCGCTCCTCGGCCTCTGCGACGAGGCGCTGGGTCTCAGCTGTGGCGTTGCTGTGGTGGTCGGCCGCCTCGCGGGTGAGCCGCTCCTTCTCCACCGCGAGCGTGCGTCGGGCCTCCTGCACCTCCCGGTCCGCGGCGGCGCGGGCCTGCTCGGCCTCGCGCGTCGCGGTCACGCGCAGCTCGTTGGTCTCCTGCTGGGCGGCCAGCCGGAGCTGGTCGGCCTCGCGCCGCGCGGCGGCCAGGACGTCCTCGGCCTCGGCCTTGGCCAGGCTGCGCTCGGTCTCGGCGTCGGCGGTGAGCCGGGAGCGCATCTCGTCGAGCTCCTTGAGCTGCACCATGCGCATGTCGTCGGCCTCGCGGGCGGCGTCGGCGCGGATGCTCTGGGCGTCGCGGTCGGCCTGGGCCCTGATCTCGGCGGCGTCACGGCGACCGGCGGCACGCACGTCGGAGGCCTCGTCCTCGGCCAGCCTGAGCATCGACGTGGCGCGGCCACCGAGTCCGGCGTAGGTCGGGTTGGCGTTCTCCTCCAGCTCGGAGCGCAGGCGCTCGAGCTCGGCCTCGAGCTCGATCACGCGCTGCTCGCTGCTCGCCAGGCTGCTCGCGAGGCCGGACTTCTCGGTCTGGAGCTGGCCCACGCGCTGGTCGACGGCCGCCTTGTCGTAGCCGCCGCGGCGCACCAGCGGCAGCGGGGCCGCCGAGGGCGCCGGCACCGGCTGGGCCGGCGGGCGCGGTGCGGCGGGGCCCGACGGGGTGGCAGCCGGGGTCGCAGCCGGCGGGACCACGGGGGCCCGGCGGGTGGCCTCGACCTCGGGCTCGGCGGGCTTCGCCGCCCTGACCGGCTCGGTCCGCGGCGCCTCGGTCGCGGCCGGCTCCGACGTCGGTGCCGGCTCGGCGGGCTTCGCCGGCTTCGCTGCCGGGGTGGTCGCCGCCTTCGGTTGGTCCTTCGGTGTGACCGGGAGCACCTGGGTCTCCTCGGCCGCCTCGTCGGAGGACTCCGGCTCGTCGAAGATGGACAGACCCTTGTCGGAGCTCATGCTGCGACACCCACTCTCACGTCGTACGGACTGCTTGTCTTGCTCGTCGGGTGCCAGTCTGTCCGATGCCCGGGGAAGAACACACCCCGGCTCGCGGGCGACCGGATTTTCGGCCCGCGAACCGGGGTGCGAGGTGTCTCGGAGGTCCTCCGAAGGGGTGGGGTCAGACGCCCCGGAACCGGTTGATCGCGGTCTCGTGCTGCGCGCGCATCTCGTGGTCGAGGACGCCGAGGCCCTCCTCGGGGGAGAGGCACAGGACGCCGACCTTGCCCTGGTGGGCGTTCTGGTGGACGTCGAGCGAGGCCTGGCCGACCTCGTCGAGGGTGTAGGTCTTCGACAGGGTCGGGTGGATCTTGCCCTTGGCGATGAGGCGGTTGGCCTCCCACGACTCGCGGTAGTTGGCGAAGTGGCTGGAGATGATCCGCTTGAGGTTCATCCACAGGTAGCGGTTGTCGTACTCGTGCATGTAGCCCGAGGTCGACGCGCAGGTGGTGATGGTGCCGCCCTTGCGGGTGACGAAGACCGAGGCGCCGAAGGTCTCACGCCCGGGGTGCTCGAAGACGATGTCGATGTCCTCGCCGCCGGTGAGCTCGCGGATGCGGGCGCCGAAGCGCTTCCACTCGCGGGGGTCCTGCTCGGTGCCCTCGTCGTTCCAGAACTTGTAGCCCTCCTCGGAGCGGTTGATGATCAGCTCCGCGCCCATGCTGCGGGCGATGGCGGCCTTCTCCTCGTTGGAGACCACGCACACGGGCGTGGCGCCGCCGTTGAGGGCGTACTGCGTCGCGAAGCCGCCGAGGCCGCCTGAGGCGCCCCAGATGAGGACGTTGTCGCCCTGCTTCATGTCGCCGCCGTTCTTGGAGACCAGCTGGCGGTACGCCGTGCAGTTGACGAGGCCGGGGGAGGCGGCCTCCTCCCAGGTGAGGTGCTCGGGCTTGGGCATGAGCTGGTTCGCCTTGACCATCGCGACGTCGGCCAGGCCGCCGAAGTTGGTCTCGAAGCCCCAGATCCGCTGCTCGGTGTCGAGCATCGTGTCGTTGTGGCCGTCGGGACCCTCGAGCTCCACCGAGAGGCAGTGGGCGACCACGCGGTCACCCGGCTTCCACTTCGTGACGCCGGGACCCGTCTTCAGCACGACGCCGGACAGGTCCGAGCCCACCACGTGGTAGGGCAGGTCGTGGCGCTTGGTCAGCTCGGAGTTGCGGCCGTAGCGCTCGAGGAAGCCGAAGGTGGAGACCGGCTCGAAGATCGAGGTCCACACGGTGTTGTAGTTGATGGCGCTGGCCATCACCGCGACGAAGGCCTCGCCCGGGCCGAGCTCGGGCAGCGGGACCTCGTCGACGTGGAGCGACTTGCGCGGGTCCTTCTCCTTCGAGGTCATCCCCTCGAACATGTCGACCTCGTCCTTCTTCACGAAGGCGGCGCGGTAGGACTCGGGGAGCTCGAGGCTGGCGAAGTCCTCAGAGGTGGCGTCGCCGGACTGGATGGCTTCGAGGATGTTGTGCACGGGTGTCTCCTGAAATCACGGTGTGTGAGGCATCGGTGTGACGATCGGGGGTGAAGATACCGGCGAGTAACCTCGCGTGGGCGGAGGTGTGAGATACCTCGCGTGGCTTGCTCAGTGTGCGTGGGCGGCGGGCTCCACCAGCTCGACCAGGACACCGCCCGCGTCCTTGGGGTGGATGAAGTTGACCCGGCTGTCGGAGGTGCCGCGCCGGGGGGCGTCGTACAACAGGCGCAGCCCCCGCTCGCGTAGCACGGCGGCGACGTGCTCGACGTCGTCGACCCGGAACGCGAGCTGCTGGATGCCCTGGCCGTTGCGATCGAGGAACTTCGCGATGGTCGACTCGGGCGTCAGCGGGGCCAGCAGCTGGATGCACGAGCCCGAGTCGCCGACCCCGACCATCGCCTCGCGCACGCCCTGCTCCTCGTTGACCTCCTCGTGGAGGACCCGCATGCCGTAGGCGTCGCGGTAGAAGGCCATCGCCTCGTCGAGGTCGGGCACGGCGATGCCGACGTGGTCGATGGCGGTGAACAGGTGCTGGACGTCGGCAGGCAGGTCGGGCGCGCTCATGGAGCACATCGTGCACTTCACCGGCGCGGGGCGCGAGGGGGTGTGACGTGTGCCTCACGGTGAATGCCCGCTCACCCCCTCCCGGAGCCACAGGAGCGGTGGGTATCGTCCGAATCGACGGCACCTGCCGCCCATCTCGCAACGCCTGGAGGAACAGCTCATGACCGGATCCGTCATCGTCGCCGGGGCCCGCACCCCGATCGGTCGCCTGCTCGGTGGCCTCAAGGACCAGTCGGCGGCCGACCTCGGTGGGGTCGCCATCAAGGGCGCCCTGGAGAAGGCCGGCGTCACCGGCGAGCAGGTCGACTACGTGATCATGGGCCAGGTCATCCAGGCCGGCACGGGTCAGATCACCGCCCGCCAGGCCGCCGTCAAGGCCGGTATCCCGATGAGCGTCCCCTCCATCACCATCAACAAGGTATGCCTCTCCGGCATCAACGCCATCGCGATGGCCGACCAGCTGATCCGTGCCGGTGAGCACGAGGTCGTCGTCGCCGGCGGCATGGAGTCGATGACGCAGGCCCCGCACCTGCTTCCCAAGAGCCGTGAGGGCTTCAAGTACGGCGACACCGCGCTCGTCGACTCGATGGCCTACGACGCGCTCTACGACCAGTTCACCCACCAGGCGATGATCAACCTGACCGACGGCTGCAACGCGGCCGGCGCCAACCTGACCCGCGAGGAGCAGGACGCGTTCGCGGCCCAGTCGCACCAGCGCGCTGCTCTCGCCTGGAAGAACGGCCTCTTCGACGACGAGGTCGTCCCGGTGACCATCTCGACGCGCAAGGGCGACATCACGGTCGCCGAGGACGAGGGCGTGCGCGGGGACACCACCGTCGAGTCCCTCGCCGGCCTGCGTCCCGTCGCCAAGGAGGGCAGCATCACCGCCGGCTCGGCGTCCCAGATCTCCGACGGCGCCTGCGCCGTGGTCGTGATGAGCAAGGTCAAGGCGGAGGAGCTCGGCCTGACCTGGATCGCCGAGATCGGCGCCTCCGGCCAGGTCGCCGGCCCCGACTCCTCGCTCCAGCTCCAGCCTGCCAACGCCATCGCGAAGGCGGCGGAGAAGGAGGGCATCGCGGTCTCCGACATCGACCTCTTCGAGCTCAACGAGGCGTTCGCCGCGGTCGGCATCGAGTCCGCGCGCCAGCTCGGCGTCGACCAGGACCGTGTCAACGTCAACGGCGGCGCGATCGCGCTCGGCCACCCGGTCGGGATGTCGGGGGCGCGCATCGTGCTGCACCTGGCCCTGGAGCTCCAGCGTCGCGGTGGCGGCGTGGGTGCCGCGGCCCTGTGCGGCGGCGGTGGCCAGGGTGACGCGCTGATCATCCGCGTCCCCGCCTCCTGACGAGGACGGGGAGGCACGCGTGACCAGGCGGGGCGCCCACGCGGTCCCCGACCTGGTCGCACGGGCACGCCGGGGTGATCCCGCGGCGGTGGCCCGGCTGATCACCCTGGTCGAGGACGCGTCACCGCTGCTGCGAGAGGTGATGTCAGCGCTGCGCGAGCACGCCGGACGCGCCCACGTGCTCGGCATCACCGGGTCGCCCGGCGTCGGCAAGTCGACCTCGACCAACGCCCTGGTCGCCGGCATGCGGCGCGCCGGCAGGCGCGTCGGGGTGCTGGCGATCGACCCGTCGTCCCCGTTCTCGGGTGGCGCGCTGCTCGGCGACCGGGTGCGGATGGGTGACCACGCCCTCGACAAGGACGTCTACATCCGCTCGATGGGCGCCCGCGGGCATCTCGGCGGCCTGGCGTGGTCGACCCCGCAGGCTGTGCGGGTCCTCGACGCGGCCGGGTGCGACGTGGTCATCGTGGAGACGGTCGGCGTCGGGCAGAGCGAGGTGGAGGTGGCCGGCCTGGCCGACACCACGCTCGTGCTGCTCGCGCCCGGCATGGGAGACGGGATCCAGGCGGCCAAGGCCGGCATCCTCGAGATCGGCGACGTCTACGCCGTCAACAAGGCCGACCGCGAGGGCGCCGACCGCAGCCGCCGCGAGCTGCGGACGATGCTCTCGATGGCCGAGCGGCGCGAGGGTGGCTGGCGTCAGCCCGTCCTCAAGACCGTGGCCAGCACGGGGGAGGGCATCGACGAGCTGCTGGCGGAGATCGACCGGCACGCCGAGTGGCTCGCCGAGTCCGGCGAGCTGACCCGGCGGCGTACGCTCCGGGCGCGCCGCGAGGTCGAGGCCATCGCCCTGGCCACGATGCGCGCGCGCTGGGGGGAGACCGGCGGCGCCGACCTCGACGTCCTCGCGGGCCGCGTGGCGGCCGGGGACGTCGACCCCTACGCCGCGGCCGACGAGCTACTCGACAGCAGCCGCTGACAGGATCGGGCGGAGGTCGTCGGCAGCCTGGCGCGTGCGGAGCAGCACCGCGGCCAGGCTGGCGCCCTGGCACGCGACGGACAGCAGGTGGTCGCCGTGCTCCGGGGTGTCGACCAGCGTGATCACGGTGTGGGTCGCTCCGGAGGTCAGCTTGACCGTCGTGACCCCGGCGTCTCCCGCCCGGCCGGCCGGGCGGCCGCCGCCGGCGGTGAACATCGACCGCGCCCCGCGCGCGGCAGACGTCGCGTCGGCCTCGGCGAGCCCGAACGCCGCGAGCGGCCTCCCGCCGGTCGTGCACACCAGCACCGACGACAGGCCGTCGAGCTCGCGCATGAGCATCTGGACGACGGGCGCGCAGAGCTCCTGCACGCGGCTCGCATCAGGGGCATCCACCGCGCGGGTCGACTCGACCGGGCCGGTGGGGCCCTCGAGCGTGGACTCCGGGCCGCGGGCGCGCACCTGGTCGCGGCGGTGCCGGGAGGCCCGCCCGGCCCACGAGCCGCCGGGGATGGGGGTGCGGCTCGTGGGCCGTGACACGTGCTGAGGGGTGGGTTCGGCCATCGGGATCTCGCTCACCGAGAGCTCGTCCTTCCGAGTGAGGACCGGCGGGATGAGCCGGATGTGACGGTGCGCCGCGTGGCCCTCTTGTGGAGTGCACGTAGCAGTTCTGTTCATCAATGTACGTCGCTCCGGCGGGCGGCCGAGGCGGTTTCGCGGAAATGCGCGAGAGCTCAGCCGAGGCGGAGCGTCTGTCCCGTGATCCGCGCGGCCGAGCTGCTGGCGAGGAAGAGGGCGGCGTCCGCGACGGCGTCGCCCAGCTGCTGCTGGTGGCGCACCAGGGTGCCACCCGCGACGCGGCTGCCGCCGACCGCGTGCGGGTCCGGGGCGTACTGGCGGGGGAGCACCTGGCGTGGGGCGGGCAGCACCGAGTTGACCCGCACGCCGAGCCCGGCCCACTTCTGCCCGGCACGGGCGGTCGACTCGATGACCTGGGCCTGGGCCTCCTCCGGCGTGCTGGAGAGCTCGAGCCAGGCGCGTACGGCGCCGGTGTTGACCACGCACCCGCCCCCGAGCGCCGGGCTCTGGCTGAGCTTGAGCCGCAGCCGCGTGGTGAGGAAGGTCGGACCGATCAGACCCGACCGGGCGGCCTCCGCGATGAAGTCGCGCTCGGACGGCGGGAGGTCGAAGGGGAGGTTGCACGAGGCGGCGAGCACGAGGACGTCGAGGTGGTCGACCATGCCGACGAGGTGGTCGATCGAGTCCTGGCGGGCGAGGTTGACCGACTCGTAGTCGAAGGGCGACAGGTCGGTGTCGTAGAGGGCGCGCAGCATCATCGTGCCGGTGACCGTCACCGATGCTCCGGCCCGCGCGAACGACGTCGCGAGGGTGTGGCCGTCGCCGCGCGTCCCGCCGACGACGAGCACCTCGTAGCCGGTGAAGTCGTATGACCCCGAAGTCATATCTCCCGCGCCCCTCCCGACGATCTTCGGCGCACTGTCTACCACGTGGTAGCGCCTGACGACAGGTCGGGAGGTGCCCGGCCCCGGCCGCGACCGAGGCCGTCTCAGACCACGTCCTCCTCGAGCAGCACCTCACCCTCGTGGAGGGGATCGGCGAGGTCGAGCCGACCGGTGCGGACGGCGGCGAAGGTCCACAGCTTGTTGAGCACGAACGACAGGGGCGTGACCAGCCCGATCACGACGAGCTGCGACCAGTAGAGCCGGTTGCGGAGCCCGGACGAGTCGTCGAAGACGTCGGTCGGCAGGCTCATCGGCGAGTGGGGGTGCATCAGGAGGGTGAGCAGCGCGAGTCCCACGACCTGGCCGCCGAGGCCGACCACCAGGAACGGCCAGTACTCGTGCCACCAGCGCGAGTGCCGGCTGCTCTGGAAGGTCCAGCTGCGGTTGAGCTGGAAGTTGGACAGGTTCGCCACGAGGAAGGCCGCCGTGGAGTAGACGTGGTACCAGCGGAGGTTGAAGTCCGACATGGCCAGTCCGACGACCGCATCGTCGAAGTGCGGACCCACCTTGCGCAGCGCGATCAGCGTGACCATGTTGACCACGACGCCCGAGAGCCCGACGACGCCGAAGCGTCCGAGCAGCCCGAGGTTGCGGCGCAGGCGTGGTGGCAGCGTCGTTGCCCGGGAGCCCATGTGTCCGAGGCTACCGACCCCTGCCCACGGACGTGGGCCTCCTCCCTAGGATTGAGCCATGACGCAGCAGCCGTTCAGCCGCCCAGGAGCCATCGACCTCTCCGGTCTGGGACAGCCCGCCCCGCAGGCAGGGGCCCGGCCCGGTGGTGCCCCGACCGGTACGCCGGCCGGTGGCGGGTCGTCGTACAGCGTGGTCGTGGACGAGCAGAACTTCCAGTCGCTGCTCGAGCAGTCGATGACGGCGCCGGTGCTCCTGGTGTTCTACTCGCGCACCCGCATGCCCGAGAGCGGCCAGCTGGCCGACGACCTCGAGACCGTGGTGGGCGAGCACGACGGTCGCTACCTCCTCGGCCGGGTCGACATCGACGCCGTCCCGCAGATCGCCCAGGCCATGCAGATCCCGTCGATCCCGCTCGTGGTGGCCGTCGTCGACGGTCGCCCGATGCCGCTGATCCAGGACCCGCTGCCGATCGAGGAGCTGCGCACCGCGCTCACCCAGGTCGGCCAGCAGTTCACCACCCAGGGCATCACCGGGCGCCACCAGCCGCGGTCCGCGGGTGCGCCGGCGGCCGACGGCGAGGAGGAGGTCGTGGACCCGCGCTACGCGCCGGCCCAGGACGCGCTCGCTGCGGGGGACATCGACCAGGCGGTGGCGGAGTACCAGAAGCTCGTCGACTCCAACCCCGCCGACGTGGAGGCCGCCGGCGGCCTCGCGATCGCCAAGGTCATGCAGCGCACGCAGGGCGTCGACCTGGCCCAGGCCCGGGCGGCCGCGGCGGAGAACCCCGACGACGTGGACGCCCAGACGATGGTCGCGGACCTCGACATGCTCGGTGGACACGTCGAGGACGCCTTCACCCGCCTGGTGAACCTGGTCGCGCGCACCGCCGACCCCGAGAGGTCCCGCGCGCGCGACCACCTGCTCGGCCTCTTCGCCGCGGTCGGCAACGACGACCCGCGCGTCCTCGCGGGTCGTCGCGACCTGGCCTCAGCGCTGTTCTAGGCGTCAGCGCTGTTCCAGGACCGATCGCCCGGCCTCCAGCCGGGCGATCGGCACCCGGAACGGGGAGCAGGACACGTAGTTGAGCCCCACCCGGTCGAAGAAGTGCACCGACCGGGGATCGCCGCCGTGCTCGCCGCACACGCCGACCTTGAGGTCGGCGTTGGTCTCGCGGCCCTTCATCGTGCCCATCTCGACCATGCCGCCGACGCCGAGCTGGTCGAGCGACTCGAAGGGGGAGACGTCGAAGATCCCGTGCTCGAAGTAGCGGGAGAAGAAGGCGGACTCGACGTCGTCACGCGAGAAGCCCCACGCCATCTGCGTGAGGTCGTTGGTGCCGAAGGAGAAGAAGTCCGCGTCCCGGGCGATGCGGTCGGCGAGGAACGCGGCGCGCGGCAGCTCGATCATGGTGCCGACGGCGATGTCGAGCTTGACCCCGCGCGCCTCCTGGACCTCCTCGACCACCCGGTCGATCTCGGCGCGGACGATCTCGAGCTCACGCACGCTGGCGACCAGCGGGACCATGATCTCCGGCAACGGCGTGCCGTGGACCTGCTTGCGGTCGGCGGCGGCCTCGGCGATCGCGCGGGCCTGCATGCGGAAGAGCCCGGGGATCTGGATGCCGAGGCGCACACCGCGCAGCCCGAGCATCGGGTTCTGCTCGTGCAGCCGGCGGACGTGGGTCAGCAGGACCTTGGCGTGCTCGTCCTCCTCGCCGCGCTCCTCGGCGAGGGCCACCTCCACGCTGAGGTCGGTGAGGTCGGGCAGGAACTCGTGCAGAGGCGGGTCGAGCAGGCGGATGGTCACCGGGAGGCCGTCCATGGCCTCGAGGATCTCGGTGAAGTCCTGCCGCTGCAGGGGCAGCAGGGCGTCGAGCGCCGCCTCCTGGCCCTCCTCGCCCTCGGCGACGATGAGCTTCTCGACGAGCTCGCGCCGTTCGCCGAGGAACATGTGCTCGGTGCGGCAGAGGCCGATGCCCTGGGCGCCGAAGCGACGGGCTCGGGCGGCGTCCTCGGGGGTGTCGGCGTTGGTACGCACGCGCAGGCGGCGCGCGCCGTCCGCGTGGGCCATGATCCGGGCGACCGCGTGGGCCAGGTCGTCGTCGAGCTTCTCACCCTCGAAGTGGCGCACCACCACCGAGTCCGAGACGGGCACGGCGCCCGCGAAGACCTCACCGGTCGTGCCGTCGATGGAGATGACGTCGCCCTCGCGGACCGTCTCGCCACCGCGGACGCGGAACTCCTTGGCCTTGGCGTCGACGTCGAGCGACTCCGCCCCGCACACGCACGTACGCCCCATCCCGCGGGCGACCACCGCGGCGTGCGAGGTCTTGCCGCCGCGGCTGGTGAGGATGCCGCGCGCGGCGACCATCCCGCGCAGGTCGTCGGGGTTGGTCTCCTTGCGGACGAGGATCACGTCCTCGCCCCGCTCGGCCCACTCCACGGCCGTGTCGGAGTCGAAGACCGCCTTGCCGACGGCCGCGCCGGGGGAGGCGTTCATGCCGGTGGCGAGGAGCGTGCGGTCCGAGGACTCGTCGAAGCGGGGGAACATCAGCTGCGCGAGCTGGTCGCCGGTGACGCGGAGGACCGCCTCGTCCATCTGGATCAGGCCCTCGTCGACCATGTGCACCGCGATCCGGAAGGCGGCCTCGGGCGTGCGCTTGCCGACGCGCGTCTGCAGCATCCAGAGCTTGCCGCGCTCGACGGTGAACTCGATGTCGCACATGTCGCGGTAGTGCCGCTCGAGGCGCGTCATGATGTGCATGAGGTCGTCGTGGGACTTCCGGTCGATCTCGGCCATGTCGGCCAGGGACACCGTGTTGCGGATGCCGGCGACGACGTCCTCGCCCTGGGCGTTCTGGAGGTAGTCGCCGTACTCGCCCTGCGCGCCGCTGGCGGGGTCGCGGGTGAACGCCACGCCGGAGCCGGAGTCCATGCCGAAGTTGCCGAAGACCATCGCCTGGACGTTGACGGCGGTGCCGAGGTCCTCTGGAATGCGCTCCTGGCGGCGGTAGAGCCGGGCGCGGTCGGTGTTCCACGAGTCGAAGACCGCGCGGATGGCGAGGTCGAGCTGCTCGCGGGGGTCCTGGGGGAACTCGCGACCGGTCTGGTCCTTGATGATCTGCTTGAAGGTCTCCACCACGGCGCGCAGGTCGTCGGCGTCGAGGTCGAGGTCTGACTCGGTGCCGCGGGCGTGCTTGGCCTTGTCGAGCGCCTCGGCGAACAGCTCGGAGTCGACGTGGAGCACCGTGCCGCCGAACATCTGCAGCAGCCGCCGGTAGGAGTCCTGGGCGAAGCGCTCGTCCTGGCTGCGGGCGGCGAGGCCGCCCACGGAGGTGTCGTTGAGCCCGACGTTGAGGACCGTCTCCATCATGCCGGGCATGGAGAACTTCGCGCCCGAGCGCACCGAGACCAGCAGCGGGTCGTCGGCGTCGCCGAGCCGCTTGTCCATGGCGGACTCCAGCGCCGCCAGGTGCTCGGTGACCTCCTCGGCGAGGCCCTCGGGCTCGCCCCCCTCGGCGAGGTAGGCCCGGCAGGTCTCGGTCGAGATGGTGAAGCCCGGCGGCACAGGGAGGCCGAGCGTCGTCATCTCGGCGAGGTTCGCACCCTTGCCGCCGAGCAGGTCCTTCTGGTCCTTGTTGCCCTCTGAGAATTCGTAGACCCAAGCCATGGGGGCATCCTGTCCTATCGGCCGGACTCCGTATACGGCTGGTCGCCCTCCACTGCGGCCCGGACGCGTCGGGCGGTGAAGTCGGCGGCGAGCTCGTCGACCTCGTCGAGGGTGCAGAACCGCACGTCACGGATCTCGCGCTCCTGCTTGACGACCTCCTCGAGCGCGGCGGCAGGACGGGTGCCGCCGTCGAACACCAGGCACACGGCGTCGTCCCAGCCACCCCAGGCGGGCAGCCAGTCGGTGAGCAGGAGGTCGCCCGGTTCGACCTCGAGGCCGAGCTCCTCCTCCACCTCGCGCTGCACGGCCAGCCTCGGCGACTCGCCGACCTCGACGACTCCGCCGGGCAGGTCCCAGTCGCGCTTGTAGGTCAGCTGGCACAGCAGCACGCGGCCCTCGGGGTCGCGCACCAGCATCTGGGCGATGGCCCGCTTGCGCGGCAGGAAGGAGTTGAGCAGCGACCGGAAGCCGCCGGGCTCGTGGACCGGAGCGTCGGTGACCAGGCGCGCGAACACGATCTGGTCCTGCTGCTCGCCGTCGGGCCCGACGCCGCGTCGTACGCCCTCGCGGTGCAGGCCCGCCCACGTGGCCGCCCGCTGGGCCCGCGTGTCGCCGGCCCCGACGAGCGCCTCCACCCGGGAGTGGTGGACCAGCGCCTCGGCGATCTCGCGGCGCAGCTCGTCGGTGTTGACCTCACCCGTCCACTGGAGGCGGGCGACGCCGTCGCCGGAGGACACGGAGATCGGGCTGGGCACCCGGCCACCCTAGCGAGCGGTTCCGCGCCCGCAGAGCGCTACCGCACCACGTCGAAGCGGGCCATCATCCCGTGGTCCTCGTGGTCGAGCATGTGGCAGTGGATCATGAACGCGCCGGTGTAGTCGGTGAACCGGCCCGCCACCTCGACGACCTCACCGGGGTCCAGGCGCCAGGTGTCCTCCAGGCCGCGCTCCCACGGCGGGGGGCGCTTGCCGTCGCGCAGCACCGTGCGCCACTGCTCGTTGTGGATGTGGACGTAGTGGGTCACCTGGCTGGTGTTGCGGAAGCGCCACCGCTCCACGGTGCCCAGCCGCGACCGGTGGTCCACGCGGTCGGGGTCGAACGCCTTGCCGTTGATCGACCAGAAGCTGGCGTGGTCGTCCCCGGCGAGCCCGAAGGTCCAGGTCTTCGACACCTTCGACGGCACCGGGGACACCAGCTTCGGCGAGGGCAGCCGAGACGGCAGCCGCGAGGGATCGGGGGCCGAGGCGCCTACGCGGAACTCCATGACGGACGCCTGGCGTGCGTTGTCGCCGGTGTATCCCGGCTCGGCCGGGACCGACTCGAGCACCAGGTTGCGCCCCGTGGCACCGCTGAAGTCGACGATCACGTCGGCGCGCTGCGCGGGGCCGAGCAGCACGCCGGTGCGCACCACGGCCTTCGGGAGCAGGCCGCTGCCGGTGCCGATCTGCAGGAAGGGGCGGCCGTCGGACAGGGTGAAGTTGTAGCTGGAGAACGGTGAGGAGTTGAGCAGCCGCAGCCGGTAGCGCGTGGCGGAGACCTGGAGGTACGGCGCCTCCCGGCCGTTGACGAGCACGGTGTCGCCGACCGTGGCGTCGTCCGGCGGTGCCTTCGGCCCGGTCCAGGCCATCTGGCCGTGGTGGCCCACCATCTCGGGGCCGCCGGCGAACGGGTCGGTGAGCTGGTTGTCGGCGGTGAACGACCGCTCGGAGACCATCAGCGGGACGTCGCGCGCGCCGGTCGGCAGCCGCAGGCCCGGAAGGGGCGGGTCGGTGACGATGAACATGCCTTGCAGGCCGCGCCAGTTGTTGCGCGCGGTGCGGTCCATCCGGTGGTCGTGGTACCAGAAGAACGACCCCGGCTCGGGGCGCCCGGCCACCGTCAGCGGGTAGTCGTACGCGCGGCTGCTGCCGGGCTCGATGAGGTACGTCGTGGGCTGGCCGTCGTCCGCCGACGCGTGGTGGTCGCCGTGGAGGTGGGTGCTCATCGCCCCGGCGCCCTTCGGGAGCCTGTTGACGACGGTGACCTCGGTGCCCCGCCCGCCCCGTCGTCGGATGGTCGGTCCGGGGTAGGTGCCGTCGTAGGTCCACATCGAGGTGCGCGGCCCGTCCGGACGCGTCCGCACGAGGGCGCGCTTCATCACGAGACGGATGTGCGCGCCGGTCTCCGTGCGCGGCACGACCAACGGCTGCTCGAAGGTCGGGCGCTCGGGCTCGACCCCGCCGCCCCCGCCCACGACGTTGATGTCGCCGCGCATGCTCGGGTGGAACTTGCAGTAGAACGCCCACTCGCCGGGGGCGAGCGCGTCGATCCCGGGCACGGTCGCCGTCGTGCCGGCCGCGATGCGTACGTCGAACACCGGCAGGCCGTCGGGTCCGTTGGCCACCGACGTGACGGTGTGGTCCATCGAGTCGAGGTTGACGACGGTCACGACACCGCCCCCGGAGACGGTCACCTCGGGGGTGGAGAAACCCTTCCGGGCCCCACCCTCCTCGATCACGATCGTGGCGTTGCGCACGGGCTCGGCGAACGCCTGCGTGGCCTCGGGCGCACGCCCGACGTCGTACACGAGGAGCGCGCCGACGCACGCCACGAGCGCTACCAATCCCACTGCCACTCGATGCTTCGTCCCCCACATCCCGTCGAGTGTGCTCCTGCTGGTGCGTCCCGGCACGCCTTTTCGTCGGTGGTCTGGACCTCGACCTCCTGTGGTCTGGACCTCAACCAAATCAACGATGCGGAGCGATGGAAAACATGCGATGACTGGGGTGTTGCGCCGGCGACGGGTCGGTCAGCTGACCAGGAGGGTGGGTTCATCCATGCAGATGGCGAAGACAGTGCGAGGTGTGGTCGCAGCGGTGTGCGCCACGGCCCTCGTGAGCACACCGCTGCTGCTGACGCAGGCCGGGGCCGATGCCACGACCGCGCCGACAGCGTCCCGCGCCGCGCCGATGCCGCACATCACGGCGACGATCACCAAGAAGGCAATCAGGGTCAAGGGCCCCGACACCATCCGCCCTGGACGCGTGAAGCTCAGCGTCAAGGGCAAGGGCGCAGTCGAGCTTGCCAGGTTCAAGAGGGGCTACGACCTCGCCGACTTCACCAAGGACGTCAACAAGTTCGGTGCGAAGGGTGACCTGAAGGCGCTGAAGCGTGCACTCAGGAACACGACCATCTTCGGTGGCCTCTCGGGTGGCAGCAGCGGCACGATCGTGCTGCCGACAGCGGGCTCGTACACGCCGTTCTGGCTCGGCGAGCGCGGTGTCGTCGCCGGCAAGGCGCTCGTGGTGCGGGGCGCCAAGCGCTCGACGAAGACCCCCAGGGTCGACGGCTCGATCATCGCCAAGGTCGGACCGGCGTGGGGTGGGGCCTCGTCCCTGCCGGCGAAGGGTCGCTTCGCGTTCAAGAACAAGGGTGACGAGCCCCACTTCGTGATCCTGCAGCAGGTCGCGGAGGGCACCACGACCGACCAGGTCCTGCAGTTCCTGCAGACCGACGACGGCACGTCGCCGCCCCCGTCCTGGGTCCTGGCCGGAGGCATGGAGACCGGGACGCTGAGTCCTCGTCGGAGCATGACGGTGAACTACGACCTGCCCGCAGGCCAGTACGTCGTCATGTGCTTCTTCCCCGACCCCGAGATGGGCGGCATGCCGCACGCCCTCATGGGCATGCTGAGGATGATCCACCTGACGTGAGTCGCTCGAGCTGGCTCCGGAGGATCGCCACGGCGTCCTCCGGAGCCACTCGACCCAGGCACACGGCGATCCCCAGCCCGTCCACCAGGCCGTGCACCACCTGCCCGGCGCGGCCCAGCGCCTCCTCGCGCGGGTGGCCCAGGCAGTCGTGCAGGACCGCGGTCACCTCCTCGGCCACGACGGTGTCCCGCTCCAGCCGCTCCTCGACCACGCGGTCGAGGTCTCCGTCCGGCCCCGCGGATGTCGTCGGCGGCGCGATCCTCAGGCCGAGCACGTCACCCGGTACGTAGCCCAGGTTGGCGACCGCGAAGCGATGGTGGAGCGGGCCCTCCTCCACGTGCGCCGGGTCCAGGGGCAGCGCAGGGTGCGTCGGAGCGGCGATGGCGAGCCTCCACCACACGAGCTCCTCCGCGATGCGGGCGGGGGAGTCGGGCAGGAGCCGTCGCAGGCGTGCCAGCGCCGCATCCACTCCGACACCCTGAGGTGGCCGCAGGCGATCGGACTGCCGGCGGACGCGCACTTCGGACAGCGCGAGCGTGCGCAGGTCTGCCTCCGCCCTGAGGAGCCTGCGCACCGTGCTGATCGACGTGCCGAGCTTTCCCGCGAGGCGGTGACGGCTGAGGTGGTCGACCCCGTGGTCGCGCACGAGGGCGAAGCACGCCTCCTCGAAGAAGGCGAACCGTCCGGAGTAGTCGATGACCTTGGGCACGTTCCCATCACACCGCGCCGCGTCGCCGTCCGGGTCGTCGTCCACAGGGCAGTCGCGTGGTGACACACGACCGGTCAGGTGCCACTGCGCAGTCGGCCCCGTGTTGTCACGGGGTGCGCCAGGACCTGACGCCATCCCCTCCGCGTTGTGACACTGTGTGTGTCATCTCGGGCGGCCACTGCCGAGCTGTGGTGGCCTGTTGTGTGTCACCACGGTCAGCGATCCCTCAGTGGATGTGGCACCTCATGTGTCGTCACGCCGGAACCAGACCGTGGCGAGCGGCGGCACCACGATGTCGGCGTAGGCCGGCTGACCGTGGTGGTCGCCGGCGGTCGCCGTGATCGAGCCCAGGTTGCCGACGCCGGAGCCGGTGTAGGCCTCGGCGTCGGTGTTGAGCACCTCGGCCCAGGTGCCCGCGGAGGGCAGTCCGAGCCGGAAGTTCTCGTGGGGCTGGCCGGAGAAGTTGGACACGCAGACCAGGTCGGGGTGGCCGGGGGCGCGGCGGACGAACGAGAAGGTGTTGCGACCCGCGTCGTTGGCGTCGATCCAGGCGAAGCCGGCCGGGTCGTTGTCGCGACCCCAGAGCGCGCCGCTGGCGACGTAGGTGGCGTTCATGTCGCGCACCATCGCGTGCACGCCGGAGTGCTCGGGGTGCTCGAGGAGCCACCAGTCGAGCTCGCGGCTCTCGGCCCACTCGGACTCCTGGCCGAACTCGCAGCCCATGAAGAGCAGCTGCTTTCCGGGGTGGGCCCACATGTAGGCCAGGTAGGCCCGGAGGTTGGCCAGCTGCTGCCAGCGGTCGCCCGGCATCTTGCGCAGGAGCGATCCCTTGCCGTGCACGACCTCGTCGTGGCTGATCGGCAGGACGTAGTTCTCCGCGAACGCGTAGACCAGCGAGAAGGTCATCTGCCCGTGGTGGTGGCTGCGGTAGAGGGGGTCCTTGGAGACGTAGTTGAGCGAGTCGTGCATCCAGCCCATGTTCCACTTGAAGCCGAAGCCGAGGCCGCCCTCGCTGGTCGGCCCCGTCACCCCCGGCCACGCGGTGGACTCCTCGGCGATGGTGACGATGCCGGGCACCCGCTTGTAGACGGTGGCGTTCATCTCCTGCAGGAACTGCACGGCCTCGAGGTTCTCGCGCCCGCCGTGCTTGTTGGGCGACCACTCGCCGGTCTCGCGGGCGTAGTCGAGGTAGAGCATCGAGGCGACGCCGTCCACCCGCAGGCCGTCGGCGTGGTACTCCTCGAGCCAGTAGATCGCGTTGGCGTAGAGGAAGTTGCGCACCTCGTGGCGGCCGAAGTTGAAGATGTGCGAGCCCCACTCCTTGTGCCAGCCGCGCTGCGGGTTGGGGTCCTCGTAGAGCGGCGTGCCGTCGAAGTTGGCGAGCGCCCACTCGTCGGTGGCGAAGTGGCCGGGGACCCAGTCGAGGATCACGCCGACCCCGGCCTGGTGCAGCCGGTCGATCAGTCGCTTGAGCCCGTCGGGGTCGCCGAAGCGGGAGTCCGGTGCGAAGTACGACGTCACGTGGTAGCCCCAGGAGCCACCGAACGGGTGCTGCATGACGGGCATGAACTCCACGTGGGTGAAGCCCAGGTCGGAGACGTACGGCACGAGGGCGTCGGCGATCTCGTCCCAGGTGTAGAGCTCACCGGAGTAGTGCTTGCGCCACGAGGCCAGGTGCACCTCGTAGGTGGACATCGCCTCGTCGACGGGCTGCTTGGTGCGGCGGGCCTCGAGCCAGGCGTCGTCACCCCACTGGTGCTCGGAGCGCCAGACCACGGAGGCCGAGCTCGGGGGCTTCTCGGCGTACTGGGCCAGCGGATCGGCGCGGTCGCCCCACTGGCCGTCGGCGCCGCGCAGCCGGTACTTGTACTGCGCGCCCGAGCCCACCCCATCGACGTGGACGTGCCACACGCCCGAGTCGGCGAGCCGGGTCATCGGGTGGGCGGCGCCGTCCCAGCCGGCCCACTCGCCGGCGACCTGGACCTCCATGGCGTGGGGGGCCCAGACGCGGAACGAGGTGCCGTCCTCGGTGGCCTGTGCACCGAGCACGGTCCAGAGCTCCTCGTGGCGGCCCTCACCGATCAGGTGCAGGTCGAGCTCACCGGGTGCGTGCGGTTCGTGGGTGCTGGTCATGACGTCTCTCCCAAGGCTGCCAGGGGGATGGACAGCCATCCCGGACGGTTGCGGGCTTCGTAGACCGCCTCGTAGACGACCTTGTCCGCGAGGTAGGCGTCGAGCAGGGTGCGGGCCGCGGCGCCCAGGTCCTCCCCGCGCTTGGCCGTGTAGGCGTCGAGGAAGGCGGCGCGGTTGCGGGCCGACCACTCGCCGGCGCGGTAGGCCAGCTGGTCGGCCTCGGCGCCGGAGTCGTGGCCCGCGCCGGTCAGCGCGACCACGCGGGGCGCGTAGTCGAAGGACCGGATCATGCCGGCGACGTCGCGCCACACGGAGTCGGGGCGCAGGCGCTCGGCGAGGGGCTTGGCGGGCTCGCCCTCGAAGTCGACGATCTTCCAGCCCTTGACCGTGCGCAGCGTCTGGCCCAGGTGGAGGTCGCCGTGCACCTGCTGCACCTCGACGGCGTCGAGGTCGCGCAGGCGGGCGTAGGTCTCGCGCAGCCGGTCGGCGTGCGCCGCCAGGTCGGGTACGACGTCGAGCGCGGCGTCGAGCCGTTGCTCCATCGCCCCGGCCAGGTCGCCGATCTCGGCGGCGTCGCGCTGCTCGACCGGGAAGTGCGCGGCCAGGTCGGCGTGCACCTCGGCGAGCGCGACGCCGAGGCGGGCGGCCTCGCCGGCGAAGTCCCCGCCGACCTCGTCCGCGTGCAGGTCGGCCTCGGCGAAGAGGTTGCGCACGCTGGCCAGGGCCAGGTCCCAGCCGTCGCTCGCGGTGCGGAGGAACTGCTGGAGCATGGCCAGCTGGATGGTCGTGTTGGTGTCCTCGTCGACGAGGTCGAGCCAGCCGTAGAGGGAAGCCACGTGCGTCGAACCGGCCTCGGTGAGCACCTGGTGGATCGCGATGTCGGGGTTCACCCCGGGGGTCACCTTGCGGAAGACCTTCATCAGCGAGTCCTCGCCGAAGGCGACCGACGAGTTGGACTGCTCCCCGGAGAACAGCGTCGAGTGCGCCTCCAGGTCCAGCTCGTGGCCCGGCAGCCGGTGGAAGTCGAGCTGACCGCGCTCGGTGCTCGTCGGCGGGGCCGCGAAGGCCGCCAGCCACAGCGCCATCGACTCGCGGTCGTGCAGCGCGTCGTAGACGTGGGCGCGGCCGAGCTCGTCGTCGTCCCACTCGCCGATGAGGGCGTGGGAGAGGCGCTCCTGCGGCTCGGAGTAGAAGGCGAGGGGCAGCTGGTAGAGCTCGGTCTCCGCCGCCTGCCCCGGGTCCGTCGAGGGGAACGACAGCTCGGCCAGCTCGATCGCGACGCGCCGGCCCTCGGGCGCACCGGGCACCTCGCCCACGCGTCGTACGGAGGCGAGGGTCCACTCGCGGCCCTTGCCGCCGAACCAGCGCGCCTCGCCGATCCAGCTCGTCAGGTCGGACATGCGTGCGTCGTTCACTGCTCCACCCCCGTGGTCGCATCGGTGAGTCGCAGCCACAGGAAGCCGTAGCCGCCCAGGGTCAGCAGGTAGGGCAGCTCGCCGATGGCCGGGAACGGCACGCCGCCCAGCAGCTCGACGGGGACCATGCCCTCCCAGTGGCGCAGGTCGAGCTCGACCGGCTGCGGGAAGCGGGAGAGGTTGTTGACGCAGAGGATCACGTCGCGGCCCTCACCGTCCGGACCCGAGGGCGAGTGCTCGCGGATGTAGGAGAGCACGCTCGGGTTGGAGCCGCCGAGGTCGACGAAGTCGCCGAGGCCGAAGGCCGGGTGGCGGCGCCGGGCGTGCACCAGCCGGCGGGTCCAGTGCAGCAGGGAGGACGTGTTCTCCAGCTGCGCCTCGACGTTGACCGACTGGTAGCCGTAGACCGGGTCCTGGATCGCCGGGAGGTGGAGCTTGCCGGGGGTGGCCGAGGAGAAGCCCGCGTTGCGGTCGGGCGTCCACTGCATCGGCGTACGCACGCCGTCGCGGTCACCGAGCCAGATGTTGTCGCCCATGCCGATCTCGTCGCCGTAGTAGAGGACCGGGGACCCGGGCAGCGACAGCAGGAGCGCGGTGAAGAGCTCCATGCGGTTGACGTCGTTGTCGAGCAGGGGCGCGAGGCGGCGTCGGATCCCGATGTTGGCCTTCATCCGCGGGTCGTGGGCGTACTCCGACCACATGTAGTCGCGGTCCTCGTCGGTGACCATCTCGAGGGTGAGCTCGTCGTGGTTGCGCAGGAAGATGCCCCACTGGCAGCCGTCGGGGATGGCCGGCGTCTGCTCCAGGATCTCCGAGATCGGGAAGCGGGACTCGCGGCGCACCGCCATGAAGATGCGCGGCATCACCGGGAAGTGGAACGCCATGTGGCACTCGGTGCCCACCCAGCGACCGTCCTCGGTCTCCTCCGGGCCGAAGTACTCGACCACGTCGGCGGGCCACTGGTTGGCCTCGCACAGCAGCACGCGTCCGGGGTAGTGCTCGTCGACGAAGCTGCGGCACTTCTTCAGGAACTCGTGCGTCTCGGGCAGGTTCTCGCCGTTGGTGCCGGGGCGCTCGTAGAGGTACGGCACGGCGTCGAGGCGGAAGCCGTCGAGGCCCATGTCGAGCCAGAACGCCATCGCGTCCAGCATCGCGTCGTGGACCTTGGGGTTGTCGAAGTTGAGGTCCGGCTGGTGGTGGAAGAAGCGGTGCCAGAAGTACTGCTGGCGCACCGGGTCCCACGTCCAGTTCGACGGCTCGGTGTCGACGAAGATCACCCGGGCGTCCTGGTAGAGCTCGTCGGTGTCGGACCAGACGTAGAAGTCGCCGTAGGGGCCTTCCGGGTCGCTGCGGCTGGCCTGGAACCACGGGTGGGCGTCGCTCGTGTGGTTCATGACGAAGTCGATGATCACGCGGATGCCGCGCTGGTGGCAGGCGTCGATGAACTCGTGGAAGTCCTCGACCGTGCCGCACTCCGGGAGGATGTTGTTGTAGTCGGCCACGTCGTAGCCGCCGTCGCGCAGCGGCGAGGTGAAGAACGGCGGCACCCACAGGCAGTCCACGCCCAGCCACTCGAGGTAGTCGAGCTTCTCGATCAGACCCTTGAAGTCGCCGGTGCCGTCACCGTTGGAGTCGCGGAACGACCGGACCAGCACCTCGTAGAAGACCGCCGTGCGGAACCACTCCGGCTCGGCGTTGAGCACCGCGGTGGCTGCTCCGGCGTCCGTCGGCATCTGCTCGGTCAACGGGTCCTCCTGACGCTGATGATGTGGGCGGGCTCGTGGCCGGGATCCAGTCGTACGTAGTTGTGCTGGCTCCAGCTCCAGTCCTCGCCGGTGATCTCGTCGTGTGCGACGAACGAGTCGTGCCAGCTCATGCCCAGCGCCGGCATGTCGAGGTGGACCATGGTCTCGCGGGTGCCGTGCGGGTCGAGGTTGATCACGACGACCACCACGTCGTCCTCGTGCTTCTTGGAGAAGACCAGGACGCTGTCGTCGTCGCTCTCGTGGATCGAGAGGTTGCGCAGGAGCTGGAGCGCAGGGTGCTGGCGTCGGATCTCGTTGAGCCGGGTCAGGTAGGGCGCCAGGGTGGTGCCCTCGGCGTCGTGCTTCTTCCAGTCGCGGATGCGGATCTGGAACTTCTCCGAGTCGAGGTACTCCTCCGAGCCCGGCTTCACCGCGACGTGCTCGTAGAGCTCGTAGCCGGCGTACACGCCCCAGCTGGGGGAGCCGGTGGCCGCCAGGGCGGCGCGCACCTTGAACGCCGCCGGACCGCCGTACTGCAGGTAGGCGTGGAGGATGTCGGGGGTGTTGACGAAGAAGTTCGGCCGCATCAGGTGGTCGGACTCGCGGGAGACCTCGACGAGGTAGTCCTCGATCTCGCGCTTGCCGGTGCGCCAGGTGAAGTACGTGTAGCTCTGGTGGTAGCCGACGGCGCCGAGGCCGTGCATCATCGCCGGCTTGGTGAAGGCCTCGGACAGGAAGATCACGTCCGGGTCCGTACGACGTACCTCCGCCAGCAGCCACTCCCAGAAGGCGAGGGGCTTGGTGTGCGGGTTGTCGACGCGGAAGATCCGCACGCCGTGGGACATCCACAGCTTCACGATCCGCAGCACCTCGCGGCAGATGCCCGCGGGGTCGTTGTCGAAGTTGATCGGGTAGATGTCCTGGTACTTCTTCGGCGGGTTCTCCGCGTAGGCGATCGTGCCGTCGGCGCGCGTGGTGAAGAACTGCGGGTGGGTGGTGACCCACGGGTGGTCGGGCGCCGCCTGCAGGGCGAGGTCGAGGGCGATCTCGAGGCCCAGCTCCTCGGCCCTCGCGACGAAGGCGTCGAAGTCCTCGAAGGTGCCGAGCTCGGGGTGGATGGCGTCGTGGCCGCCGTCCTTGCTGCCGATGGCCCACGGGGAGCCGGTGTCGTCGGGTCCGGGCGTGAGGGTGTTGTTGGGTCCCTTGCGGTTGAGCTCGCCGATGGGGTGGATCGGGGGGAGGTAGACGACGTCGAAGCCCATCTCCGCGACGCGGTCGAGCCGCTCGGTCGCGGTGCGGAAGTTGCCGCTCGTGATCTTCCCGGTCTTCGGGTCGCGCGTGGCGCCCTCGGAGCGCGGGAAGAACTCGTACCAGCTGCCGAAGAGCGCCCGCACGCGGTCGGCGCGGAAGCGGAAGGGTCCGCTCACCGACAGCAGCTCGCGCAGCGGGTGGGCGAGCAGCACGGCGTCGAGGTCGGGGTCCTGCAACGCTGCCAGTCGTGCGGCGACCGGCCGCTTCTCGTCGGCCGCGGCGGCGATCGCCCCCGCGACCAGCGCCGCGGACTGCTTGTCGAGCGCGGCGGGGCCGGTGGCCGCCGCGACCCGCTCGAGGAGCAGCCGGGCCTCGGTGAACATGAGCTCCACGTCGACGCCGGCCGGGATCTTGATGCCGCCGTCGTGCTGCCAGGTCGCGATGGGGTCGGACCACGCGTGGATCTCGAAGGTCCACTCACCCTCGACGTCGGGCGTGACGTGCGCGACGTAGCGGTTGGGCTCCGGGCCCTCGGGAACCATCCGGACCGGGTCGCGCGGCGTCCCGGCCGGATCGATCGCCACGACCTCGGCGCCCAGCTGGTCGTGCCCCTCGCGGAACACGGTCGCCCGGACCGGCATCGGTTCACCCACTGTGGCCTTGGCCGACTGCCGGCCGAGGTCGACGACGGGGGAAACATCCATCACGGGTATGCGTCCAACCATGCCCCCACACTTGCGAAGGTCGGGTGTCGGACGCAACCCGTGACGGACGTGGTCTCACCCCACTGAGGGTGCGCGGCTCACGATCGCCTGACGACGATCCGCTTCACGTGCGAGCGCGCCGGTCGGTAGGACGTCCGGTCGGCCGGGCGGAAGCGCACCCGCACCGTGTGGCGCCCGCGCAGCAGCTGCTTGGTGAGAAGGACCTTGCGCCGGCCGGTCGTCGTGCTGACCGACTTCCACTTCTCGCCGTCGACGACGACCACGAGGCGCCCCGCCCGCGGCGCCGCGCTGTCGGAGAGCACCTCGATCACCAGCCTGGGCGCCTTGTTGCGCGGGGTCTGGAACTTGCGCAGAACCTTGAGCGCCACCGTGGGCCGAGAGCGGGTGGTGGCAGGGGTGGTGGCAGGGGTGGTCGTCGTGCTGGTGGTGCCCGTCGTGCCGGTGCTGCCGGTCGTGCCCGTGCCGGTGTCGGTGCCGCCGGCGGTCGGCTGCTGCGGCAGGGTCGGCGCGTCGCCGAACACCTGCAGCTCGGAGGCGTGGACGATGGTGCCGCGGTCCGAGCCCGACTTGCAGTCGGTGTCAGGCGCGGTCGCTCCGGCGATCTGCTGGCCGGCGTAGGCCTCCTGCCCGGTGCACTGGTTCTCCAGGGTCACCAGTCGTACGGCGGCAGCCTGCGTGTCGGGCACGTCGAACTCGCGCAGGTTGAGCGTCGGCGCCACCGGGCGCGGCAGCGCGCTCGGGAAGGCGTCGGCGGGGGAGGTGTAGAAGCGCGTCCACGCCGCACCGGCGGTGTCGCAGTCGGCGGTGCACGCCTCCAGGGCGAACTGGCGCAGGGCGGTGAAGCGCGAGCCCGAGTCCGGGTCGTCCTGCGCCAGCGGGACGTCGGTCGGGGACGCCGGGGCAGGGGTGAGGTAGGCGCTCACCTGCACCCGCTTGACCGTCTGCACGGCGCCGGCGAGGTCGACCGACACGGACGGGTGCGACTCGTCGACCTGGGCCGCGGTCACGCCGCCCCAGTTGGTCGCCTCGGTGCCGTCGATGAGCGCCTCGGGGTTGAGGGATCCGTCGGTGGACCCGATGACGCTCGCGCCGGCCGCGGCGCTTGCCAGGTTGACGACGTCGCCGAGGGTCTCGGTGCGGTCCGAGCCGTCGGGCAGGACCGTCATGGTCCAGCGCGTGAAGCCGCGGTCGGCGGACACGGCCACCATGTCGTAGGTGCCCGGGGTGAAGTCGGCGCTCGCGCCGAGCTCGCTGTCCGGGTCAGTGTCGGCCACCGGGGTCACCCGGGCCTCGTAGTCACCGACGTAGATCTTCGCCTTGCCGGTGGTGGCGAAGGTGATCGTGGACGTCGGCCCCGTCGGGGTCGCGAAGCTCGGCGTCGGCTCGTGGTCGTCGGCGTCGACGACGGAGGCGCCGGTGCCCATGCCGCGGCGGGCGAAGGCCGCCCACAGGACGTCCTTGTTCTCGCCGGCGAACCGCATCTCGTCGGCGGCGATCATGGCGTCGCGCGCGTCGAGCATCGACGTGGCCCCCTGCTGGAGCAGGAAGGCGTCGAACACGAGCTGCACCCACCGGCGGTTGCCGGGGCACGTCGTCACGTCACGCGGGGTCGTGATGGTCGTCGCGTCCGCGCAGGCCAGCTGCAGCTTCTCGTCGTCGTACGGGTACTGGGCGTCGTACTTCTCGACGAGGGCCTGGCGGACCTCCCACATCGTGCCGTTCCAGATCTCGCCGTCGGCGTGGACCTCGGGGCCGGTGCTGTCGAAGCCGTAGTCGGAGTAGTTCAGCGGGTTCTCGTCGATCGAGTAGTCGCGGATCGCGGTCTCGGTGTTGCCCGTGGCGTAGGCGCCGACGGCCCAGACGTTGCCGCCGTTGCTGTAGCCGTGCGCGAACTGGTACTCCCCGGCGACCAGGTCGCCCCAGGACTCGCCCATCGCGCCGCCCTGCTCGGAGGTGATGCCCTCGTCCGGTCCGCCGATCATCCGGTTGCTGATGGCGTGGGTGTACTCGTGGCCGACGATGCCCATGTCGAGGCCGCCGTCGGTGCAAGGGGCGTAGAACGCGCCGGCGATCGGCTCGAACAGGTACTGGTTGGTGATGCCGGGCGTGCCGTCCTGCAGCGTGATCTGGTTGGCGTTGTCGCGGCCGAGGTAGCTGGGGCTCCCGCCGGTGACGGCGCCGGCCTGCGCGTTGCCGACCTCCTGGTCGCCGGCGACGCCACCGCGGCTGCCGTTGTCGAGCTGCAGGTTGTAGTTCTCCTCGGTGAAGCCGAGGTAGTAGGAGTAGTCGTGCATCCGGTTGTGCGCGACGAAGAGGTTGCCCACCGAGGCGTCGATGTCGTTGCCGCCCGGCACCAGCTCGGCGACGTCGCAGCGGCTGTTGTTCCAGCGGTCCTCGAACTCCGTCGTGTACTCGCGGGTCGGGGAGACCGGCGACTGCGCGGTGCCACCCGGGGTCAGCGGGCTGGCCCACGCCTCGTGGGTGTTGGCGTTGTTGCCGACGGTGGTGAACGTCGACACCGGACCGATCGCGTCCCACGGGCCGAAGGCCGCGACGTTGCGCAGCTCGCCGGGCGGCGTCGTGCAGCCGGCGTCGGCGGTCCAGCAGCCGACCACCGAGTTGGTCGGCGTCTCGTCGGGGGAGTCGAGAGTGGGGTTGGCGGTGAAGTAGCGCCAGCGCGGGTTGCCGGTGAGGTCGCCGGTGCCGGGGGCGGCGGAGTCGCTGGTGCTGACCGCGACTGCGTACTCCCCGACGATCACCGAGCCGGGCTCGAACTCGCAGACCTGTACGGAGTACGTGCCGCCGGGGATCATGGCAGAGCTGTAGCTCAGCACCTCGGGGTTGGTGGCGAGGTCCTGCGAGGTCAGGAGCGTCGAGCCCTTGAACAGCTTGAGGACGAAGTCATCGGCGGGCGCTCCGGTGACGACGGCATTGATCTGCCGGGTGAGGTCGTCAGTCAGGTCGAACGGGTGTTGCGGCCCGCAGCCCGTCACCGGGTCGACCGCGCCCTGGAAGACGTCCTGGTAGGCGAAGTTCTCGACCTTGTTGTGCCGCGCCAGGACCTCGCCGGTCACGCCGTCGACGAGGCTGGTGAAGGCGAGGGAGGCGCCGCCGGTGACGTTGACCACGTTGGCCTCGAGCACCGGACGGACGCTTCCGTCGGCCATCGGCAGGGCGCGGAGGCGCACCTGCTGCTCCTGGGCGAAGCCCGGGACGGTGAGGCGGGTCCACCCGCCGCTGACGGACTGGGTGATGTCCGCGACCTGCGCGGTGGGGACGCCCACGGAGAGCTCGTCGGCGGCCTGGAGCCAGCCCTGCAGCGGCGTCAGCGTGGCCGCGGGCATCGCGCCGGTCGTACGAGCCAGGGACGAGGACACGTAGGCGACCTTGCCGTCGGCGACCCCGACCGTGACCAGCCCGCCGAGCGCGGGGGCGACGCCACCGAAGTCCTGGCGGAAGAGCACCGCGCGGGCCTCCGACCGGGCCAGCGGTTGGGAGGACACCAGCTCGAGCGCGTCGATGCCGGCCGCATCGGTGCCGAACAGGTCCGCGTGGTCGCGCAGCCAGGCGCGTGCCCCGTCCACGGGAGCGCCCGGTGCGGCGCCGAGGGAGCCGTCGGCGGGGAGCAGGGAAGCGGGGGTGCCGAGCTGGTTCCACCGTGCGGTGACGTCGCCCATGGCGGCGACGGCCTGGCGTTGGAGGGCGGTCGGGAGGGCGGTGCCGCGCGTGTCGCGGTCGCGCGGTCCGGCGACGGGGTCGGCCAGGGTGCGGACGTCGGCCGGGGTGGGGCCGGGGGTGATCGCCTTGTCCCCGGCGGAGGAGGGCTCGGCGGTGGCCGGCGCGGCGATCGTGGTCAGGGTGGAGATCGCGAGGAGCGACGCGGCCGCGAGGGTCGTGCGGCCGAAGCGGTGGCGGGGCAGGGTCATGCCGCAACAACTGCGTTTGCTACCCGTGAGTTATGCAACGGATCCCGCCGGGTTCTTGGATCGATCCAAGAAATGCCCTAGCGTGCTGGACCGTGCGAGCGTTCCGACGATTCACCGTCCGTCCTGTCCTGCCCGAGCCCCTGGGTGCGCTGTCCGTCCTGGCGGGCAACCTGCGCTGGTCGTGGCACCCGCCGACGCAGGACGTCTTCTCCTCGATCGACCCCGTGCTGTGGCGCGAGGTCAAGTGCGACCCGGTGCGCCTGCTCGGCGCCGTCGGGCGCGAGCGCCTCGAGCAGCTCGTCGAGGACGGCGACTTCCGGGCCCGGCTCGACGCCGCCCACGCCGACCTCCAGCGCTACCTGACGGAGGACCGCTGGTACGCCCGCAAGGCCGGCGACGACGCGCCGCGCTCGATCGCCTACTTCTCGCCGGAGTACGGCATCACGTCCGTGCTGCCGCAGTACTCCGGCGGCCTCGGCATCCTCGCCGGCGACCACCTGAAGGCGTCCTCCGACCTCGGCATCCCGCTGACGGGCGTCGGGCTGTTCTACCGCCACGGCTACTTCAAGCAGGCGCTCGACCGCGACGGCTGGCAGCAGGAGAGCTACCCCGTCCTCGACCCCGACGAGCTGCCGCTGACCCAGCTCCGCGAGGCCGACGGCACCCGCGCCACGGTCTCCATCGCGCTGCCGGACGGGCCCGACCTCGTGGCGCGGATCCTCGTCGCCCACGTGGGCCGCGTGCCGCTGCTGCTGCTCGACACCGACATCGAGGACAACAGCGCCCACTACCGCGACGTCACCGACCGCCTCTACGGCGGCAACTCCGAGCACCGGTTGCGCCAGGAGCTGCTCCTCGGCGTGGGCGGCGTACGCGCGCTGCGGGTGTGGTCGCGCATCACGGGCGCCCCGGCGCCCGAGGTGTTCCACACCAACGAGGGCCACGCCGGCTTTCTCGGCATCGAGCGGATCCGCGAGCTCACCGTCGGTGAGGACGGTCCGCACCTCGACTTCGACACCGCGCTCGAGGTCTCGCGCGCCGGGACGGTCTTCACCACGCACACCCCCGTGCCGGCCGGCATCGACCGGTTCCCCCGCGAGCTCGTCGAGCAGTACTTCGGCGGCGGCAGCTCGCCGACCCCCGGCGTCCCGGTCGACCGGGTGCTCGCACTCGGCGCCGAGGACTACGACAGCGGCGACGCCGGCGTCTTCAACATGGCCGTGATGGGCTTCCGCCTCGCCCAGCGCGCCAACGGTGTCTCACAGCTGCACGGGCACGTGTCGCGCGGGATGTTCAACGGCCTCTGGCCCGCCTTCGACGAGGCCGAGGTGCCGATCACGTCGATCACCAACGGCGTCCACGGCCCGACCTGGATCGCGCGTGAGGTCATCGAGCTCGCGGCGAGCCGCGGCGGTGACATCGACGGCGACGACACCGACGCCCTGTGGCCGCTGGTCGACAGCATCGGCGACCGCGAGATCTGGGACCTCAAGCGCACCCTGCGCACCCGCTTCATCGAGGACGCCCGCGACCGGATGCGTCGCTCGGCCGCGAAGCGAGGCTTCGCCAAGGCGGAGACCACCTGGATCGACAACGCGCTCGACCCCGACGTGCTGACCATCGGCTTCGCGCGTCGCGTGCCGACCTACAAGCGCCTCACGCTGATGCTGCGCGACCCCGACCGCCTCAAGAAGCTGCTGCTCGACCCCGAGCGCCCGATCCAGCTGGTCATCGCCGGCAAGGCGCACCCGGCCGACGAGACCGGCAAGCGGCTCATCCAGGAGATGGTGCGCTTCGCCGACGACCCGGAGGTCCGGCACCGCATCGCCTTCCTGCCCAACTACGACATCGCGATGGCGCAGCCGCTCTACCCCGGCTGCGACGTGTGGCTCAACAACCCGCTGCGCCCCTACGAGGCGTGCGGCACCTCGGGCATGAAGGCCGCGCTCAACGGCGGTCTCAACCTGTCGATCCTCGACGGCTGGTGGGACGAGTGGTACGACGGCAACAACGGCTGGGCGATCCCGTCGGCCGACGGCATCGAGGACCCCGACCGTCGTGACGACCTCGAGGCGGCGGCGCTCTACGACCTCATCGAGACCGACGTGGTGCCGCGCTTCTACGAGACCAACGACGAGGGTGTCCCGCCGCGCTGGCTGGAGATGGTGCGTCACACCCTCAAGTCGCTCGGCCCCAAGGTGCTCGCCACCCGCCAGGTGCGCGACTACGTCCGCGAGCTGTACGCCCCCGCCGCGCACACCGCGCGCACCCTCAACTCCGACTACGCCGGGGCGCGCACCCTGTCGAGCTGGAAGCAGACGGTGCGCGACGCCTGGCACGGCGTCCGCGTCGAGCACATCGACTCCGAGGGCGTCGGCGACCAGGCGGAGGTCGGCGCGACCCTCGCCGTCCGTGCCTGGGTGGCCCTCGGCTCGCTCTCGCCCGACGACGTCGAGGTGCAGGTCGTGCACGGCAGGATCGGCTCGGACGACGTGCTCACCGCGACCTCGGCCACGCCGATGCTGGTGGGGGAGTCCTACGACGGCAACCGCCACCGCTTCGACGCCGCGGTCCCGCTGCAGCACTCCGGCCCCTTCGGCTACACGGTGCGGGTGGTGCCCCGCAACGAGGCGCTGGCGTCGGTCGCCGAGCTCGGCCTGGTGGCGGAGCCCGCCTGAGTCCATGTCCGCCCCGGCTGCGGTCCGGGCGGCCGGTGGCAGTGCGGTCCTCGTGACGTGCATGGCACGTCAGGAAGACCGCGCTCTCGTCCGCGTCCGCGTCGGCGGTCGTCAGCGGCGTCCATGCGACCGACTCTGGCCACGCGGCTGAGCAGGGGGTGCCGAGCCAGGTGCGAGGGTCACGCCCGGACGGCTCAGCCGAACGTCAGCCAGAGACCGACGGCCGTCGGGACGACGCCGAGCAGCAGCCACGGCGACACGATCCGCTTGCCGTGGATGGCGAGGCCGGTGGCGACCGCCATCGAGCCGAAGATCCCGGCGATGACGTTGAGCCCGACCTTGGAGGTGTCGGGCGCGTCGTCGAGCATCACGGCCGCCACGACCAGGCCGACGACGAGGTGCAGGATCGTGGTGACGGCCAGCGTCGACATGACCCACCGCTGGACCCGGGCGAGGTCGCGGGCGTCCTTCTCCGGGTCCTGGACGACCCGGCGGGGCGCGTCGAGGTCGAGCAGGTGGCCCCGACCCTTCTCCTGGCGTCGGGCGGGAACGCTGCTGGCCATGTCTTCCTCGGGTCCTCGGCTGCTCGCTGGCGAATTCATTGCTGTGACAACGATTGCTAGGCTAACAAAGTGACCAGCGCTCCGCAGAATCGCGACGACGACCCGCTCGCCCTCGAGCGACAGGTCTGCTTCGCGCTCGCGGTGGCCTCGCGCACGGTCATCTCGGTCTACCGCCCCGTGCTCGAGCCGATGGGGCTGACCCACCCGCAGTACCTCGTGATGCTCGCCCTGTGGGGCGCGGAGCCCCTCTCGGTCACCGAGCTGAGCCGCACGCTCGAGCTGGATCCCGGCACGCTCTCCCGCCTGCTCAAGCGGCTGGAGGCGGCCGACCTGGTGACCCGCGACCGCAACCCCGCCGACGAGCGGACCCTTGCGGTCGCGCTCACCGCGAAGGGCCGCGAGCTGCGCACGCAGGCGCTGGACGTGCCCGCCACGATCCTTTCGCGCCTCGACATGGACCTCGAGGACCTCGTCGGGCTCCGCGACCGGCTGACGGGCGTGATCGAGGCAGCAAAGACCGCGACCAGGACGGCAACCAGGGAACCCGCGCGCACCTGACGGGCACAGGCCCAGGCCAGGGCCAGGCCTGGACCGGCCCCCGGATCAGGTCTCGCGCAGCACGAGCACCGAGTGCGCCTGGAGCTCGAGCGTGCTGCCCGTGACGGCGGGCGTGCCCTCCGCGATCTCGGCGTTGGTGGAGAGCACCACCTCGCCGTGGTGGACCCACTTGTTGTCCGGCAGCGTCAGCTTCACGTCGTCGTTGCCGGCGTTGAGCCAGATCATGAACGACTTGTCGCGGATCTGCTCGCCGTGAGGCCCCGGGTAGCGCAGGGGGGCACCGTTGAGGAACATCCCGACCGTGCGGCACGAGTCGTCGTTCCAGTCCTCGGTCGACATCTCGCGGCCGTCGGGGTGCACCCAGACCAGGTCCTTGATGCCGCCCTTGATCGTCGGGCGGCCCTCGAACCAGTGCCGCTGGCGGAGCACGGGGTGGTCGCGGCGCAGGCGCAGCGCGGTCTTGGTGATCTCGTAGACGTCGAGCCACGCGTCGTCGGGGCGCCAGTCGATCCAGGAGACCTCGTTGTCCTGGCCGTAGGCGTTGTTGTTGCCGCCCTGCGTGCGCCCGCGCTCGTCGCCGGCCGTCAGCATCGGCACGCCGCTGGAGAAGCACAGCGTCGCCATCAGGTTGGCGGCCTGGCGCCGGCGGATCGCGATGACGTCCGGGTCGTCGGTCTCGCCCTCCACGCCGCAGTTCCACGAGCGGTTGTTGTCGGTGCCGTCGCGGTTGTCCTCGCCGTTGGCCTCGTTGTGCTTGTGGTTGTAGGACACGAGGTCGCGCAGGGTGAAGCCGTCGTGCGCGGTGACGAAGTTGACCGACGCGTAGGGCGAGCGGCCGTCGTCGGCGTACAGGTCGCTGGAGCCGGCCAGGCGCGTGGCGACGGTGCGTACGCCAGCGGCGTGGCCGCGCCAGAAGTCGCGCATCGTGTCGCGGAACTGGTCGTTCCACTCGATCCACGGCGGCGGGAACTGGCCCACCCGGTAACCGTCCATCGAGGCGTCCCACGGCTCGGCGACGAGCTTCACGTGGCGCAGGACCGGGTCCTGGCCGATCGCGGTGAGCAGGTGGCTGCCCATGTCGACGACCTGGTCGGTGCGGGTCAGCGCGCTCATCAGGTCGAAGCGGAAGCCGTCGACGTGCATCTCGTTGACCCAGTAGCGCAGGGAGTCGAGGATCATCCGCAGGCTCTGGGTGTGGGTCGAGTCGACCGTGTTGCCGCACCCGGTGACATCCCAGTAGGTGACCGGCATCGGCTCCTCGCCCGGCTCCGGCTCCGGCGGCACCACGCGCTGGTAGTAGCCGCGGTCGTCGAGCCCGCGGAAGCTCAGCGTCGGTCCGCTCGGGCCGGCCTCGGCGGTGTGGTTGTAGACCACGTCGAGGATCACCTCGAGTCCCGCGTCGTGGAAGGCCTTGACCATCTGCTTGAACTCCCGCACCTGCTGCCCGCGGTCGCCCGAGGAGCTGTAGGCGTTGTGCGGGGCGAAGAAGCCGAGGGAGTTGTAGCCCCAGTAGTTGACCAGGCCCCGCTCGGCCAGGGCCGGCTCGGAGAAGAACTGGTGCACCGGCAGCAGCTCGACCGCCGTCACGCCGAGGTCGCGGAGGTAGTCGGTGACCGCGGGCGTGGCGAGGCCGGCGTACGTCCCGCGCAGCTCCTCGGGCACCCGGTCGTGCAGCTTGGTCATGCCCTTGACGTGCATCTCGTAGATGACGGTGTCGCGCCAGCGACGGAACTGCGGCGCGTCGTCGCCCCAGTCGAAGTCGTCGTCGTGCACGACCACGCTGCGCGGCATGTACGGCGCCGAGTCGAGGTCGCTGGGCGTCTCCGGGTCGCCCATGGCGTAGCCGTAGATCGCGTCGTCGACGACCAGGTCGCCCGAGACGGCCTTGCCGTAGGGGTCGAGCAGCAGCTTGGCCGCGTTGAAGCGCAGGCCCGCGGCGGGGTCCCAGGGGCCGGCGGCGCGGTAGCCGTAGAGCGAGCCGACGGCGACGCCCGGGATCGCGCCGTGCCACACGCCGAGCGAGTGCTCGGTGAGCTGGTGGCGGACCTCGGTGCCGTCCTCGTCGAACAGGCACACCCACAGCGACGTGGCGGCCGGCGCGTAGACCGCGAAGTTCGTCGACTCCTCCGACCAGGTCGCGCCCAAGGGGTAGTTGCGGCCGGGCCAGACCGTCATGGTCTCGCCGTCGTGGTGCCAGACGGCTGACGTCTCGGGGGGCGGTGTCACCGGGTCATTGTGGTCGAGAGACGACCGCACGGCACAATGCGGCCCAATCGTGCATCGCCAGCACGTGCCCGACGATGAGGAGCAGCCATGGAGTTCGTCTCGATCGACGTGACAGACGGGGTCGCCGTGCTGCGGCTCGACCGCCCCAAGATGAACGCGATCAGCGTCCAGGTGCAGGCCGACCTGCGGGAGGCCGCGGCCGAGCTGACCGAGCGCGACGACGTACGCGCCGTGGTGGTGTGGGGCGGCGAGCGCGTCTTCGCCGCCGGCAACGACGTCAAGGAGATGGCCGACCTCTCCTACGCCGACATGGTGAAGGTCGCCGCGTCCGCCACCTCGGCGACGACCGCCATCGCGCGGATCCCCAAGCCGGTCGTCGCCGCGGTCAACGGGTACGCCCTGGGTGGCGGCTGCGAGCTCGCGCTCGCCGCGGACTTCCGCTTCGCCGCCGAGGACGCCGTCCTGGGCCAGCCCGAGGTGCTGCTCGGGATCATCCCGGGCGCCGGCGGCACGCAGCGCCTCACCCGCCTCGTCGGCACGGCGAGGGCCAAGGACATCATCTTCACCGCCCGGTTCGTGAAGGCCGAGGAGGCGCTGCGGATCGGCCTGGTCGACCGGGTCGTCCCCGCCGACCAGGTGCTCGAGGAGTCGGTCGCCTACGCCGCGCAGTTCAGCGGCGCCGCCGCCCTGGCGATCCGCGCCGCCAAGGAGTGCATCGACCGGGGGAGCGAGACCGACCTCGACACCGGCCTGGAGATCGAGCGCCAGCAGTTCGCCGCGATCTTCGCGACCGAGGACCGTACCCGCGGCATGACCTCGTTCGTTGAGAACGGGCCGGGCAAGGCAACATTCGTCGGACGCTGACCCAAGGAGACATGACTGTGGCATCGAAGATCCGGGCAAGGCTGGCACAGCTGGTGTGGCTGGTGGCCGCACTGTGCGCCCTGCTCCTGGCGGTGGGGGCGCTCCTGATCGCCCTGGACGCCAACAAGTCCAACGACCTGGTCGACTTCGTGCTGCGGGCGGCCGACTTCGTGGACCTCGGGGTCTTCTCGCGCCAGGACGGCATCAAGCAGTTCCGCGGGCAGGGCGCCGAGGTCAAGAACGCGCTGTTCAACTGGGGCCTCGGCGCGATCGCCTGGCTGGTCGTCGGGCGCATCCTCGACCGCATCATCAAGCCCTGACCCGGGGCGCGGTCGCCCGACCGTGACAGTGTCACTGTGATTGACCCCACCCGAGACGCCATTCCGGTCCGGGTGAGTGACTTGTAACCTCACGAGCACATCCGATTGCACAGGAGGGGCCGCGAGGCCACACCACCATGAACATTGTTGTCTGTGTGAAGTACGTGCCGGACGCGACGGCCGACCGCAAGTTCGAGGACGACAACACTGTCGACCGCGTCGGCGTCGACGGCCTGTTGTCCGAGCTCGATGAGTACGCCGTCGAGCAGGCCCTGCAGTTCCGCGAGAAGCGTGAGGGTGAGGAGATCACCGTCACCGCCCTGACCGTGGGTCCGGAGAAGGCGGTCGACGCGGTGCGCAAGGCGCTGCAGATGGGTGCCGACTCCGGCGTCCACGTCGTCGACGACGCGATCGCCGGCTCCGACTACCTCGCCACGTCGCTGGTGCTGGCCAAGGCGGTCGAGAAGATCAAGGCCGACGCCGGTGCCGACCTGGTGATCTGCGGGATGGCGTCGACCGACGCCTCCGGCTCCGTGGTCCCCGCGATGCTCGCCGAGCGCCTCGGCCTCCCGCAGGTCACGCTGGCCTCCGTGGTCGAGTCGCAGGGCGACCAGGTCCGGATCAAGCGCGACAACGAGGGCTCGACCGAGGTCGTCGGCGCGACGCTGCCGATCGTGCTGTCCGTGACCGACCAGTCGGGCGAGGCCCGCTACCCCTCCTTCAAGGGCATCATGGCCGCGAAGAAGAAGCCGCTGGAGACCTGGTCGCTGTCCGACCTGGGCGTCGACGCCGGCGAGGTCGGCCTGTCGGTGGCCTACACGCAGGTGGAGGACACCACGGCCCGTCCGCCGCGCACGGCCGGCGAGATCGTCACCGACGAGGACGGATCGGGCGCCGGCGCGCTGGTCGAGTTCCTCGCCTCCAAGAAGTTCATCTGAGGAGCACCCAGACATGTCTGAAGTTCTTGTTGTCATCGACCACGCCGACGGCGAGGTCAAGAAGCCGACCTACGAGCTGCTCACCATCGCCAAGCGTCTCGGCGAGCCGTCCGCGGTGTTCTTCGGCTCGCCCGACCAGGGTGACGCCGTGGCCGAGAAGGTCAAGAAGTACGGCGCCGGCAAGGTCTACGTGATCGACGACGCCCAGATCAAGGGCTACCTCGTCGCCCCGAAGGCGGAGGCCCTGCAGCAGCTGGCCGAGAAGACCAGCCCCGCGGCGATCCTGTTGCCCTCGACGTTCGAGAACAAGGAGGTCGCCGGTCGCCTGGCGATCAAGCTGGGCTCGGGCCTGATCACCGACGCCGTCGACGTCGCCGACGACGGCACGACCACGCAGAGCGTCTTCGCCGGCAACTACACCGTGCAGGCCAAGGTCACCACCGGCACGCCGATCATCACGGTCAAGCCCAACTCGGCAGCCCCCGAGGAGGCCGAGGGTGCGGGTGCCGTCGAGGCGTTCGCCGTCACGGTGTCCGACGCGGCGAAGACCGCCCAGATCGTGGCGACCCAGCCGCGGCAGTCGACCGGGCGCCCGGAGCTGACCGAGGCCGCGATCGTGGTCTCGGGTGGTCGTGGCACCGGCGGCAACTTCGAGCCGGTCGAGGGCTTCGCCGACTCGCTCGGTGCGGCCGTGGGCGCCTCGCGTGCCGCGGTGGACTCGGGCTGGATGCCGCACGCGTTCCAGGTCGGGCAGACCGGCAAGACGGTCTCGCCGCAGCTCTACGTCGCCAACGGCATCTCCGGTGCGATCCAGCACCGCGCCGGCATGCAGACCTCGAAGACGATCGTCGCGGTCAACAAGGACCCTGAGGCGCCGATCTTCGAGCTCGTCGACTTCGGTGTCGTGGGTGACCTGCACACCGTGCTGCCCGCAGCCACCGAGCAGATCACCGCTCGCAAGGGCTGACCCGACACACAGCGCCACGCACGACCCGGCAGGTCCGACCTGCCGGGTCGTCGCGCGTCCGGGGTCAGCGCCGGGTGCGCCGGACCGTCCACCCGTCGTCCGTCTCCACGAGCCGCACGGTGTAGCCCGTCCACCTCGCGTAGACGTCGAAGCGGTAGGGAAGCTCGTAGTTGGACGAGCGTGCCTTCACGCAGTCCGGCGCGAACGTCGGCAGCGAGGTCTTCGCGAGAGTGCTCCACCCGTCGGGCGTCGAGTGCTGCAGCACAGTCGGCCAGCCCCCGTGTCGTCCTCGGGCGGTGAGCAGCACGGCACCGTCCGGGCCGTCGGGCACCACCACGTCGCACCGTCCGCTCACCCCGCCCGGCAGGGTCACGACACCGCGCTCGGGGGAGATGACGTGGGTCCGGCTGCGGCCGGGCGCGGCGACGTAGCGCCCGTCGGGGGAGAGCCCGTAGGGGTGCCGGCCCAGGCGCAGTGCCTGCCACGGCGCGCCGTCGCGGACGGTGAGGACGACGTTGCGACCGCCGCAGGACAGGGCGGCCATCACGACGCCCGGCGGCTCGGCCCACCAGTTGTCGCCCCACCTGCACCGCTTGCGCCCGGCGTCGTACGCCGTCGTCGGCCGGCCCCAGGTCTGGCTCAGGCGGTCGTACGCCTGGGCGCGCACCACACGGCCGCGCGCCGAGCCGACGGCGTACAGGGACTGTCCCGGGGCGGTGAAGAAGCGCGTGGCGAGCCGGCCGTCGGTGTCGTCGAGACCGGGTGCAGTGGCTGGGGCGATCGCGGTCACGGCCCACGGCGAGCGCGCGTCCGCGCGCGAGATGACGCTCACCCACCCGGGGTTGCTGAAGTCGCCGAACCACGCGGTGTCGGAGTCGACGTTGGCGAAGTTGGCGTCCTGGCAGGCGTCGGCGAGCGGGACCTCCTGCCGGGAGGGGGCACCGTCCCCGGTGCGGGTGAGCACGAGCAGGCGGCACCGGCGCGGGGCGACGTTGGCACCGTAGAGGTAGGACACCTGCGCGTCGTCGGTGATCGTCGCGGTGGCGGTGTACTCCCGGCCCGGGGCCTCGAGCGCGTGGCGGGTGAACCCCTCCGGCCCCCACGTGACGTAGCCGCGGAGCTCCGGCCACACCGCCCGGCTCCCGTCGGGGGAGATGCCGGGCTCGTCGTAGGCCTCGCCCTCGAGCTCGTACGACGACCAGGTGACCGTGTCGGCCGACCACAGGGCACGGGAGCCGGTCGGGGCCTGGTCCTCGGCGTAGGTCTTCCCCGAGTCGCATGCCGCCATCACCGCTACGGCGCCGTTGCTCGTGCGGGCGTCGACGCTGCCACAGGCGAGGTCCTTCTCCCGCAGCACCACCCGGCGCCCGCTCCAGACGCCTGTCGCGGCGTCGAGCCGCTTGCCCCACACCGCGCGCTGGTCCCGGTCCACCCACACGCGGAAGAGGTCGCCGTCGGCCAGGGTGAGCTCGACCCCGCCGCGGATCACCCGCGGCAACCCGGCCGCCTCGGCCGCCGCTGGTGGCGGGGACGCGCCCACGGTCGAGCCGGACAGGACAGCCGCCGTCGTCGCCAGAGCGACGATCACCCCCGTGATCCGAGACATGGATCCAGCATAGGTGCGACCGGCCTACGCTTGAGGGCATGAGCAGCGAGGATGCCGTCCGCGAGGTCGCCGGTCGGGCCCGGACCGCGAGCCACGAGCTCGCCACCGCCACGCGCGCGACCAAGGACGCCGCCCTGCACGCGATGGCCGACGCGCTGATCGCCTCGTCACCGGAGATCCTCGGGGCCAACGCGGAGGACGTCGCCCGAGCCGAGGCCGGCGGCACGCCCGCCAACATCGTCGACCGGCTGCGGCTCGACGAGAGCCGGCTGGCGGCGATGGCGCAGGGACTGCGCGATGTCGCCGGCCTGCCCGACCCGGTGGGCGAGGTCCTGCGCGGCAGCACGCTCGCGAACGGCCTGGAGCTGCGCCAGGTGCGGGTGCCGTTCGGCGTCGTCGGGATGATCTACGAGGCCAGGCCCAACGTGACGGCCGACGCGGCGGGCATCTGCCTCAAGGCCGGCAACGCCGTGCTCCTGCGCGGCTCGTCGAGCGCGCGCTCGAGCAACGCGGCCATCGTCGGGGCCATGCGCGGTGCGCTGGCCGGCAGCGGCCTGCCGGAGGACGTCGTACAGCTGGTGCCGGGGGAGACCCACGACAGCGTCAAGGCGCTGATGCGCGCTCGCGGGCTGGTCGACGTGCTGATCCCGCGCGGCGGGGCGGGGCTGATCCGCAGCGTCGTGGAGGAGTCGACCGTGCCGGTGATCGAGACCGGCGTCGGCAACTGCCACGTCTACGTCGACGCCTCCGCCGACCTCGACCAGGCGCTCGCGATCGTGCTCAACTCCAAGACCCAGCGCACCAGCGTCTGCAACGCCGCCGAGTCGCTCCTGGTGCACCGCGACGTCGCCGACGAGTTCCTCCCGCGGGTCGTCGAGGCCCTCCAGCAGGCGGGCGTGCTGGTGCACGGCGACGACGCGTTCGCGGAGTACGACGACGTGGTGCCGGCGACCGACGAGGACCACGCGGCCGAGTTCCTGGCGATGGAGATCTCGGCGGCGGTCGTGCCGGACGTCGAGGGTGCCATCGACCACATCCGCCGCTTCTCCTCCGGCCACACCGAGGCGATCGTGGCCCGCGACCAGGCGACCATCCGACGCTTCGTGGCGGCGGTCGACTCCGCCGCGGTGATGGTCAACGCCTCCACCCGCTTCACCGACGGTGGCGAGTTCGGCTTCGGTGCCGAGATCGGGATCTCCACGCAGAAGCTGCACGCCCGCGGGCCGATGGGCCTGCCGGAGATGACGTCGAGCAAGTACGTCGTGGTGGGCGACGGGCACCTCCGTTGATGCCGGTAGGATCGCGGCCATGCTGAACACCCTGACTGTCCTCGCAGCCGAGGCCGAGCACGGCGACCCCGTGGTCAGCCCCTACGTCGTGGGTGCCGTCGCGCTGGCCCTGCTGCTCGTGCTGCTCCTGGCCGTGGTCTCCTTCGGTGGCGGACGCGAGCACAGCTGAGCCCGTGGCACAGCGTCGCGTCGGGGTGATGGGCGGCACGTTCGACCCCATCCACCACGGCCACCTCGTGGCCGCGTCGGAGGTGCAGGCGTGGTTCGACCTCGACGAGGTCGTCTTCGTCCCCACCGGCGACCCGTGGCAGAAGAGCGACCGCGACGTCACCGAGGCCGAGCACCGCTACCTGATGACCGTGGTGGCGACGGCGGCCAACCCGCGCTTCATGGTCTCGCGCGTCGACATCGACCGCGACGGACCGACGTACACGATCGACACGCTCCGCGACCTCAAGGCCGAAATGCCCGACGCGGAGCTGTTCTTCATCACCGGCGCCGACGCCCTGGCCGACATCTTCACCTGGCGTGACGCCGACGAGCTCTTCGAGCTCGCCAACTTCGTCGGCTGCACCCGGCCCGGCTACGCCATGGACCCGGAGACGCTGGAGAAGATCCCCGCCGAGAAGGTAACCATGGTCGAGATCCCGGCACTCGCGATCTCCTCCACCGACTGCCGCGACCGCAAACGGCGTGGCGAGCCCGTCTGGTACCTCGTGCCGGACGGCGTCGTGCAGTACATCGCCAAGCACGACCTCTACTCGTCCCATCCGAGCACGCACCCCAGCGCGCACCACAGCCCGCACCACAGCAAGGACTCCGCATGACTGCCACCGACCACGCCCTCGAGCTCGTCGCCATCGCGGCCCAGGCCGCGCACGACAAGAAGGCCGAGCAGGTGCTGGCCTTCGACGTGAGCGACCAGCTCGCCATCACCGACGCCTTCGTGCTCGCCAGCGCCAGCAACGAGCGCGCGGTCGGCGCCATCGTCGACGAGATCGAGGACAAGCTGCGCGACGCCGACGCCAAGCCGATCCGGCGCGAGGGGCACCGCGAGGGACGCTGGGTGCTGCTCGACTACGGCGAGATCGTGGTGCACGTCCAGCACGAGGAGGAGCGCTCCTTCTACGCCCTCGAGCGCCTCTGGAGCGACTGCCCGCTCATCCCGCTCGACCTGAAGTGAGGCGGCTGGTCCTGCTCCGCCACGGGCGCACGGAGTGGAACGACACGGGCCGCGCCCAGGGCCACGCCGACGTGCCGCTGGACGAGGTCGGCCTCGCGCAGGCCAAGGAGGTGGCGCCCGTCCTGGCCGCGCTGCGGCTGGTCGCGGTGTGGTCCTCGGACCTCCGTCGTGCCTCCCAGACGGCTGCCGCGGTGGCCGCGGAGTCGGGCCTGGAGCCCGTCCTCGACGCCCGGCTGCGGGAGTTCGACATCGGCGCCAACCGCACCGGCCTGACGGCGGAGGCCTATGCCGCCGCCCACCCCGAGGAGCACGCCGCACTCCTCGCGGGCGACATCGACGCGATCCCGGGCCGCGAGACCCACGACGACGTGCTGGCGCGCTTCCTGCCCGCGCTCAGGTCGTACGCCGACGGGCTGGGGGAGGGCGAGACCGGCCTGGTCGTGTCCCACGGAGCCGCCCTGCGCGTGGTCGTGCCCGCCTTCCTCGGCTGGGAGGGCGACCCCGGCGAGTCGTTCGGCGTGCTCGCCAACTGCGGCTGGGTGGTGCTCGAGCACTCGGCCTCGACGTGGACGGGCGGGGTCGAGCGGTGGCGGCTGACGGCCTGGAACCGGGCCGTGACGTGACCGACCGCGCCCGGGAGGTCGACGTCACGCTGAGCCGCCAGGTGGCCCGGGTGATGGACGACGCAGTGACCGTGCCGGGCACCCGCATCGGGCTCGGCCTGGACGCGGTGATCGGGCTCGTCCCGGGCATCGGCGACGCCCTGGGCAGCGCCCTGTCGGGCATCATCGTCCGCGACGCCGTCCGGGCGCGGGTGCCGATGGTCGTGCTGGCGCGGATGGGGTTGAACCTGGTCGTCGACGCGCTGCTCGGGCTGCTCCCGGGCCTCGGCGACCTGCTCGACGTCGCCCACCGGGCCAACCGCAAGAACCTCCACCTGCTGCTGCGCGAGATCGAGCGGGAGCCGCTGCGCGAGCCGCCGACGACCGGCTACGTCGCCGGCGCGGTCGCCCTCATGGTCGTGCCGCTGCTCGCCGGAGTCGCCGTCACGGTGCTCGGGATCTGGCTCCTGGTGCGCTGGCTGACCTGACCGGGGACCCCGATTTCACCTCCTCGGAACTGTCGGCTAATGTTCTCGGCTGTTGGGGCTGTGGCGCAGCTGGTAGCGCATCTGCATGGCATGCAGAGGGTCAGGGGTTCGAGTCCCCTCAGCTCCACCGACGCAGAAGGCCGGATCCGTCAGGGTCCGGCCTTCTGCTTGTTGTGCTTGTTGTGCCGCCAGGGTGGCGGCATACGACATCCGGCTGGTCGTGGGTGGCGGCATCCGACATCGGATCGGGGTCGTCGGACGTCGTACGCCGCCAGGGTGGCCGGCCGTGACGTCGTATGCCGCCAGGGTCGCAGAAGGACATGTCGTACGCCGCCAGGGTCGCCGGCCGCGCTCCTGTTGTGCCGCCGGGGTGGCGGCATACGACATCCGGCTGGTCGTGGGTGGCGGCATCCGACATCGGATCGGGGTCGTCGGACGTCGTATGCCGCCAGGGTGGCCGGCCGTGACGTCGTACGCCGCCAGGGCGCGGCTCTCACTTCGGCGGTTTGCCGGGGGCGGTGGCACCATGTGCTCATGACCGCGACTGACCTCTCCACCGGCACCATCTCCGAGCGCACGGCAGCCCACATCGAGGCCACCGAGCGCTGCGCCGCGCACAACTACCACCCGCTCCCGGTGGTGCTCGCCGAGGGCGACGGCGCCTGGGTCATCGACGTCGACGGCAAGCGCTACCTCGACTGCCTCGCGGGCTACTCCGCGCTCAACTTCGGGCACTCCAACGAGCGCCTCGTCGCGGTGGCGCGCGAGCAGCTCGGCAGGCTCACGCTCACCAGCCGCGCGTTCTTCAACGACAAGCTCAGCGGCTTCGCCGAGGCGCTCACCCGCCTGACCGGCAAGGACATGATCCTGCCGATGAACTCCGGTGCCGAGGCCGTCGAGACGGCCATCAAGGTCAGCCGCAAGTGGGGCTACGAGGTCAAGGGCGTGCCGGCCGGGCAGGCCTCGATCATCACCATGGAGGGCAACTTCCACGGTCGCACCACCACCATCGTGAGCTTCTCCGACGACGAGGTGGCGACGTCGGGCTACGCGCCCTTCACGGGCGGCTTCCGCAGCGTGAAGTACGGCGACGTCGCCTCGATCGCCTCCGCCATCGACGACACCACCGTCGCCGTGCTCTTCGAGCCGATCCAGGGCGAGGGCGGCGTGGTCATGCCGCCCGAGGGCTTCCTCCGGGAGCTGCGCGAGCTCTGCACCGAGCGCAACGTGCTGATGGTCGCCGACGAGATCCAGTCGGGCCTGGCTCGCTCGGGCAAGACCTTCGCCTGCGACCACGAGGACGTCGTCCCCGACATCTACATCATGGGCAAGGCGCTCGGCGGCGGCATCTACCCCGTCTCCGCGATCGCCGCCGACCGCGACATCATGGATGTCATCACCCCCGGCTCCCATGGCTCCACCTTCGGTGGCAACCCGCTGGCCGCGGCCATCGGCACCGAGGTCGTCGCGATGCTCGAGGAGGGCACCTTCCAGGCCCGCTCCGCCGAGATCGGCGCGCAGCTGGAGGCCGGCTTCCGCACGCTCGTCGGCAAGGGCCTGTCCGACGTACGCGTCCGTGGCGCCTGGGCCGGCATCGACATCGACCCGTCGCTGATGAGCGGTCGCCAGATGTCCGAGGCCCTCATGGCGCGCGGGATCCTCGCCAAGGACACCCACGGCTCGACCGTCCGCTTCGCCCCGCCGCTGGTCGCCAGCGACGAGGACATCGCCGGGCTGGTCACCGCGGTGACCGAGATCCTCGCCGGCAGCTGAGCAACGCGTGGTGGCCGCTCGCTTCGACCACCTCGTCGTCGCCGTCGCGGACCTCGACGAGGCGGCTGCCCGCTGGCGCGCGGCCGGCATCCCCGCCGAGCGCGGTGGTGCGCACCCGGTCGGGACGGTCAACGCCCTCGTCCGCGGCCCCGGGCCGGCGTACGTCGAGCTGATCTCCGCCGGGAGCGAGGAGTCCAACCCCTGGCTGGACCGCGTACGCCCGGCCCGCGGCCCGATCTCGTGGGCGATCGCCGTCGATGACGTCGAGGCCGCCCGGGAGGCGCTGGCCGCAGCCGGCTTCGACCCGGCGCCGGCCGTCCCCGGCTCGCGCCGCACGCCTGACGGCGACCTGGTCGAGTGGCGGGTCTGCGACGTCGGGCCGGGACCGTACGACGGCTCGCTGCCGTTCCTCATCGAGTGGACGACCCCCATGGGTCCTGCCCCGGCCGACGGCCCCGTGGTCGAGTGGTTCGGGCTCCGCCCGCCGGATCCCGACCGGGTGGCGGACCTCCTGGTGGCCCTGGGCCTCGAGCCGAGCACGCACTGGCCGCGGCGCCAGTTCGAAGACGAGAGGGGCCTGGTGATCACCCTGAGCCCGCTCGGTGCGCCGACCGACCTCGACGCGGCCTCGTGGACGATGTCGTGGGAGGAGCCGGACGAGCCGGCGGCCTCGCTGTCGCTCACGCTGCCCTCCGGCGAGCTGTCCGCGAGGACCCTCGACGGGGTCCGTGTGACGACCCGGCCGGACCGCCGCCGGTTCGCCGCGTCCGCCCTGCAGCCGGCCGATGGCGGTGACTCGGCGCCCGAGCGCGCCGACGCCTGGGTACGCGCCGTGGTCGAGGCGGGGCTCGGCACCGCCCGCGAGGTCGAGGTCTCCTGGGCAGAGGGGGTCAACCTCGACGTCCTGAGCGCCGTCCGACTCGAGGGGCCGGCGGGGACCCAGCCCGTCACGGTCGTCCACGGGAGGCACCCGGTCGACCCCGGCGACGTCGTCGTGGTCGGGATCGGTGAACCGGTCGAGGTCCTCGAGCGCCAGCCCGTGGGCCCGCGACCGGAGGGCCGGGCGCGCCAGATCGCGTTCGTCGACGACGCCTTCGTGCACGCCCTGAGCGGAGGGGTGTATGCCGTGCGCGGTCGCCGCAGGTCCGTGGTGCGTCACTTCAACGGCTGGAGCGCCGACGGCAGGTTCGCCGATGGTGAGCCCGAGCAGTGGCTCGAACAGGCTGCCGCCGGACGACGCACCGACGGCGTCCTCGCCGGCGAGCCCTGGGTCTGACTCGCGAGCGATCAGGCGATCGTCAGGCCGCCGTCGACCGGGATCATCTGCCCGGTGACGTAGCCGGCGGCGTCGGAGGCCAGCCACACCGCGGTCGCGGCGAGTTCGCGGGGGTCGCCCTTGCGGCCGGCCGGCACCCGCTGCATGGCGAGGTCGAGGTAGCCGTCGGGGTAGGTGTCGGTCATCTCGGAGGCGAAGAACCCCGGCGCGAGGGCGTTGACGCGGATGCCCTTGCGGCCCGTCCACTGCTGGGCCAGGTCGCGCGTGAGGCCGCCCAGCCCGGCCTTGGAGGCGGAGTACGCCGCCTGGGGCAGGCCGCCGGTCGTGATGCCGAGGATCGAGGAGATGTTGATGATGCTCGAGCCGGGCTGCATGACCCGGCCGCAGGCCTGCGCCATCCAGTAGCACCCGTTGAGGTTGATGTCGATGACCGAGCGGAACTGCTCGGGCGTCTCGTGGGTGGCGGGCACGGCCGTGCCGACACCGGCGTTGTTGACGAGCACGTCGACCCGGCCGAACTTCGCCATCGCCTCGTCGACGAGGTGCTGGCACTGGTCGGGGTCGGCCACGTCGGTGGCCACCGTGTGCACGCGGCGGCCGGTGGAGCGTACGGAGCCGGCGACCCGCTCCAGCTTCTCCACGCGGCGCGCGCCGAGCACTACGTCGGCCCCGGCCTCGGCGAAGCAGTGGGCGAACGCGACGCCCAGCCCGCTCGAGGCGCCGGTGACGATGACGACCTTGTCGTCGAGACGGAAGAGGTCCATGACACCCATGCCGGGACCCTACGGCGTGGCGCTCGTCACCGGCTCGGTCGGGGTGGCCGGTGCTCGCGGCAGGTCGCGCACCGACCGGGAGCAGAGCACCAGCCCGACCACCGCGACGTACGCGACCGCTGAGGCGACCAGCACCGGACGGAACCCGAACGCCGCGGCCAACGGACCGTAGGCGAGCTGCCCGATCGGCATCGCGACGAAGGACCCGAGCGCGTCGTAGGAGTAGGCGCGCGACAGCAGCCGGTCCTCGATGTTCTCCTGCATGGCGAGGTTCCAGCCCATCCCGAAGACCTCGGTGCCGGCGCCGCCCAGGAAGGCCGCCGTGACCAGGCCGACGAGGTGCGGGGACACCCCGAGCAGCAGCATCGGCGGAGCGATCATCGCGATGCCGAGCATGCCCAGCAGGAGCGGTCGCTCCAGCCGTACGCGCAGGAGGACCACCGTCGTGAGCAGGAGCCCCGCGGCCTCCGCCGAGAGGACGTAGCCCCAGCCCTGCCGCCCGATGGTGTCGTCGGCGACGGCCGGCCCGAGGGTGAACCACGCGCCGGTGTGGATCGCGTTGAGCACGCCGAACCCCACGACCACCGTCCACAGCCAAGGGGTGGCCCAGAAGAAGCTCCAGCCCTCGCGCAGCTCGCTGATGGTGTCGGGCGCGGCGCCGCCCGGCTCCTTGGGCGGGATCGTGACCGGCAGCAGGAGCAGGGCCGAGACCAGCCAGGTGGCGGCGTCGACGGCCAGCGCCCAGCCGGACCCGACGGTGACCACGAGCAGGGCGCCGATGGTGGGGCCGAGGACCATCATCCCGTTGCGGGTGAGCGACACCAGGGCGTTGGCGGGTTGGAGCTCCCCGCGCGCCACGAGCTGGGGGAGGACACTGGCCATCGCCGGGAACGAGACGCCGGAGACGGCGCCGTGCACGACGGAGAGCACGACCAGCATCCAGATCTCGGCGTGCCCGGACAGCACGAGCACCGCGATGGCGCCCTGGCTGGCGGCGGACGCGACGTTGGACACCTGCAGCACGAGCGTGCGTGGGAACCGGTCGGCGATCACACCGCCGTAGAGCAGCAGCGCGATCATCGGGATCGTGTGCGCGGCCAGGACCTGCCCCAGCGCGCTGGGGGAGTCGGTGAGGTCGAGGACGGCGAAGGCCAGCGCGATGCTCGCCATCATGTTGCCGAGGGTGTTGACGAAGCGCGAGGCGAAGTACCACGCGAAGTTGCGGTTGCGCAGGGGCGCGACGGCGCTCGACCAGGTCATCGGGCGTGAGTCTGGACGGCGCCGGGCCCACTGTCAAAGACCTGTGGGAGGTGAGCCGGGGGCGGCCCCGCACCGACCCCTGACGCGACCCTGAGCAGACCCCGGAACAGGATGAAATCGCACCTGTGGCGTGCTTGGCTGGGAGCCATCAGGGGCACCCGGCCCACCGAGGAGTGAGTGAGATGTCCGACCAGTACCCGCAGGACCCGCAGACCGACCCGACGCAGGCCTACGGCCAGCAGCCCCCGCCGGCCTACCAGCCCCAGCAGACCTTCCAGGCCCGTCCCGCGACGATGTCGGCCGAGGACGAGCGGACCTGGGGTGCCATCAGCCACGCCGGCGCGGTCGTCGCGATGATCTGCTCGGCCGGCTTCCTGGGCTTCCTCGCCTCGATCGCGGTCTACGTGGTCTACAAGGACCGCGGCCCGTTCGTGCGCGCGCACGCCGCGAACTCGATCAACATCCAGATCACCATGTTCATCTGGCTGGTCGTGCTCGGCATCCTCACGATCCCGATCGCGATCTTCACGCTGGGCCTCGGCCTGGTCGTGATGCTGCCGGCGCTCGCCGCCGCCTTCGTCGTGGCCGGCGTCCTGCACGTCATCGGTGCCATGAAGGCCTACAACGGCGAGTGGTGGAGCCCGCCGCTCACGCCGCAGTTCGTCAGGTGAGGCTGCCTCACCTGAGCTGGGCCAGGACCTCGTCCTGCCACGCGAACGCTGCCCGGGTCCGGACCGCCAGGTCCGGCCCGGGCAGCAGTGCTTCCAGCCGCTCCGCGAAGCCGGCGGGCAGGTCGGTGCGGAGGTAGCGCAGCCCGAAGTCGTGGCGCGCGGGGCAGTGCCGGATCCGCAGCAGCGTCACCAGGGGCTCGAGCGCGAAGCGCATGTGGAACCACGTCGCCTCGACCAGGTCGTCCCGCGCGATCGCGCGCTCGACCAGCCACGCCCCGGTCTGGCGCCTGGCCGCGGCCTGCTCGACGGCCTGCCGCCGCTGCGCGGCCATCGCGTCCTCGTCGTCGTGCTCGAGGACCAGACGGCCGTCGGGGTCGTGCAGCACCACGGGCGTGCCGTGACGGCGTACGTCGATCGTCAGGCGCTGCGGCAGCAGGTCGACGAACAGGTCGACGAGCCGCGTCGGGCGGGACAGGTCTGCGGCATCGGGCTGGAGATGGATGAAGCCCTGCGCCGCGGTCGGCCAGCGGTCGGCGGCGACCCGCCACACGTGGTCGACGTCGAACCGCTCGTGCACCAGGGCCAGCACGGCGTCGTACGTCGCAGCGGCGGGACCGCTGCTCCAGACCTGGACGTCGAGGTCGGAGTGGCTGTCGTAGCCCCCGGTGACGGCAGAGCCGCTCACCACGACGACCCGCACGTCGGGACGGTGCGCGGGCAGCTCGCGGAGGAGCTCCAGCCAGTCGTCGTACCTGCTCAGGTCAGCGGCCATGCCGAGCAGTATCCCCGGGAGAGTATGCTGGTGCTGTGCACGAGCAGCTCCTTCTTCGACAGCCGCGCTGATCGGGTCCTCCCGCCCACGGAGACCGACACGCGGCCACCCCTCCATGTGAGGGGTTTTTTCATGCCCGACCCCAGCACCACCCCCGCACCTGCAGAGGACACGCCATGAGCAGCCCAGACACCGCAGACACCGGAGCCCACGAGGCCGAGCGCGCGACGTACGACATCGCCGCCACCGAGACGAAGTGGCAGCCGGTCTGGGAGGAGCTCCAGCCTTTCAGGGCCGACGACGCCAGCCCGCGCGAGAAGCGCTACGCGCTGACGATGTTCCCCTACCCGAGCGGCGACCTGCACATGGGCCACGCCGAGGTGTTCGCGCTGCACGACGTGGTGGCGCGCTACTGGTGGCAGCGCGGCTACGAGGTGCTGAACCCGATGGGCTTCGACTCCTTCGGCCTGCCCGCGGAGAACGCCGCGATCCGCAACGACGAGCACCCCGACACCTACACGCGCGCCAACATCGCGCGCTCGATCGAGTCGTGCAAGAGGTACGCCGCGTCGTTCGACTGGTCGCGCACCTTCAACACCTCCGACCCGGAGTACTACCGCTGGACGCAGTGGCTGTTCCTGGAGTTCTTCAAGCGGGGCCTGGCCTACCGCAAGAACAGCCCGGTGAACTGGTGCCCCAACGACCAGACCGTGCTGGCCAACGAGCAGGTCGTCGGCGGCGTCTGCGACCGGTGCGGGGCGGAGGTGACCAAGAAGGAGCTGACCCAGTGGTACTTCAAGATCACCGACTACGCCCAGGAGCTGCTGGACGGCCTGGACGACCTGGAGAAGACCTGGCCCGACCGCGTCGTCACCGCGCAGCGCAACTGGATCGGCCGCTCCGAGGGGGCGCACGTCGACTTCGCCATCGACGGCCGTGACGAGCCGGTCACCGTCTACACGACGCGGCCCGACACGCTGTTCGGCGCGACCTTCATGGTCGTGGCGGCCGACGCCGCCTTGGCCTCGGAGCTGGTCACCGACGAGCAGCGACAGGCGCTGGAGGACTACCTGGTCGAGGTCCGCAAGGAGACCGACATCAACCGGCTGGCTACCGACCGGGCCAAGACCGGCGTCTTCCTGGGCGTGCACGCGACCAACCCGCTGACGGGCACGCAGATCCCGGTCTACGCCGCCGACTACGTCCTGGCCGACTACGGCACCGGCGCGATCATGGCCGTCCCCGGCCAGGACCAGCGCGACTGGGAGTTCGCCGAGGCGTTCGACCTGCCGGTGATCCGCACGGTCCAGCCGCCCGAGGGGTGGGAGGGCGAGGCGTTCACCGGCGACGGCCCCGCGATCAACTCCGCCAACGACGAGATCGACCTGTCCGGGATGGGCGTCGCCGAGGCCAAGTCCACGACGATCGCCTACCTGGAGGCCCATGGCCTGGGCCGTGGCACGGTGAACTTCCGGCTGCGCGACTGGCTGATCAGCCGCCAGCGTTACTGGGGCCCTCCGATCCCGATCATCCACTGCCCGGTCGACGGCGAGGTGCCGGTGCCCGAGGACCAGCTGCCGGTGACGCTGCCCGACCTGCGCGGTGCGGACCTCAAGCCCAAGGGCACCTCGCCGCTGGGCGGGGCGACGGACTGGGTCGACACGACCTGCCCGACGTGTGGCGGCCCGGCGACCCGCGACACCGACACCATGGACACGTTCGTCGACTCGTCCTGGTACATGTTCCGCTACTGCTCGCCGCACGACGACACCCAGGCCTTCGACAGCGCCAAGGTCAACGCGTGGATGCCGTGCAACCTGTACGTCGGCGGTGTCGAGCACGCCGTGCTGCACCTGCTCTACGGCCGCTTCTTCACCAAGGTCCTCAACGACATGGGCCTGGTCGACTTCCGCGAGCCGTGGTCGGCCCAGCTGAACCAGGGCTTCGTGATCAACCAGGGCAAGAAGATGAGCAAGTCCCTGGGCAACGGCGTCAACCTGGGTGACCAGCTGGCGGCCTTCGGCGTCGACGCCGTGCGCCTGACGCTGGTCTTCGCCGGTCCGCCGGAGGACGACATCGACTGGGCCAACATGTCGCCCGACGGGTCGCTGCGCTTCCTGCAGCGGGCCTGGCGGCTGTCCGGCGACGTCACCTCCGACCCGGGCGTGGACGTCACCACCGGCGACCTGGCGCTGCGGCGTACGACGGCGCGCACGGTGCACGACGCGGCCGAGCTGGTCGAGACCTACCGCTTCAACGTGATGGTCGCCCGGGTGATGGAGCTGGTCAACGCGACCCGCAAGGCCATCGACTCCGGCTGCGGACCGGCCGACCCGGCGGTGCGCGAGGCCACCGAGGCCGTGGCGATCCTGCTGTCGCTCGTCGCGCCCTACACGGCCGAGGAGATGTGGGAGCGGCTGGGTCACGAGCCCACCGTCGTACGCGTCGGGTGGCCGGCCGTCGACGAGGTGCTGCTGGTCGAGGACACGGTCACCGCGGTCGTGCAGGTCAAGGGCAAGGTGAAGGCGCGCCTGGAGGTGTCCCCGGACATCTCCGAGGCCGACCTGGAGGCCGCCGCCCTGGCCGACGACGGCGTGCGCCGGGCGATCGACGGAGCAGAGGTGCGCAAGGTGATCGTGCGCGCGCCCAAGCTGGTCAACATCGTCGTCTGAGGCCCGCGCCTGCCGTTAGGGTCGCCGCATGTCTCGTGTCGTTGTGGTCACCGACTCGACCGCGAGCCTGCCCGCCGAGGTGGCGCAGGCTCGCGGCATCCGGGTCGTGCCCCTGCAGGTGGTGATCGGCGCCAAGGTTCTCGACGAGGGCCCGGACGGCGCCACCCCCGAGGTGGTCGCGCAGGCGCTGCGCGACTTCGTGCCGGTGAGCACCTCGCGCCCGGCACCGGCGCTGTTCGCCGACCTCTACCGCTCCCTGGAGCACGAGGGGGTCGACGAGATCGTGTCGGTCCACCTCTCGGGGGAGATGAGCGGCACCTTCGAGTCCGCCCAGCTGGCGGCGCTGGAGGTGGAGCTCCCGGTGCACGTCGTCGACTCCGGGCAGGTCGGCATCGCCACCGGCTACGCCGCGCTGACCGCCGTCGACGTGCTCGAGGCCGGCGGGTCCGGGCAGCAGGCGGCCGAGGCCGCGCTGGCACGCGGTGAGGCCGCGTCGTCGCTGTTCTACGTCGACACCCTGGAGTACCTCCGCCGGGGCGGGCGGATCGGGGCCGCGGCCGCGATCTTCGGCAGCGCCCTGTCCGTCAAGCCGCTGCTCGAGATCAGCGAGGGCCGCGTGGTGCCGCGCGAGCGGGTCCGCACCGCGTCGCGCGCGCTGGCCCGCCTGGCCGACCTCGCGGTCGAGGCGGCGGGCGACCGTCCGGTCGACGTCTGCGTCTCCCACCTCGCCAACGGCGAGCGTGCCGAGGAGCTCGCCGCCACGCTGACCGAGCGCCTGGCCGGCGGGCTCGAGGGCCGTGAGGTGATGTGCGGCGAGCTGGGCGCCGTCCTCGGCGCCCACGTCGGGCCGGGCATGGTGGCGGTCTGCGTGTCGCCGCGTCCATAACCCCACTCGAGCGGACACATGGCCGCCCGGCAAGCCGTACGCCGTCGCCCGGGCGGCCGTATGTCCGCTCGAGTCAGGAGCTGGACGCTGTCCACAGATTGCCGATCGCCCCTGTCGGGAGCCAGGTCGGCGTTCCTAGCGTGGAGGCATGCGCCGGTCCCAGTCCTCCTCCGAGCACGCCGAGGCGGTGTCGCGGCGGCTGGCGACGCTGAGTGCCGAGCTCGCCGCGGTCCGCGGGGAGTCCGAGCCGGGCGCCGACGGCGTGCCGGAGTCGGCGCACACGCGCGTGCGGGACCGAGGAGAGGAGGCGCCGGCGCCCGTCGTGCTGCCGGTGCCCGGGCGGCACGCGTCCCGACGGCTGCGCGTTGGGGGCCTGCAGCTCGGTCCGGTGCACCTGGCGGTCGTCGCGGTGGTGGCGGCCCTGGCGGTGGGGCTGGCGGCGTGGTGGGCCGTGCGCGACCAGGCCGAGGCGGTGCCCCTCGCCCCCGAGGGCCCACCGTCCTCCACCCCGTCTCCGCTGGTCGCGGTCAGCCCGACCGCCGACTCCGATGCCCCGTCGGCTCCGGCCGAGCTCGTCGTCGACGTCGCCGGGAAGGTACGCCGCCCGGGCATCGCCGTGCTGCCGGCGGGCTCGCGGGTCGTCGACGCGCTGGAGGCGGCCGGCGGACCCCGGCCCGGGGTCGACCTCACCTCGCTCAACCTGGCGCGCCCGGTCGTCGACGGGGAGCAGATCCTCGTCGGCGTGGCCCCGGCCGCGGGGGTGGCGGGCACGCTCGGGTCGCCGGGCTCGCCGGCGCCGCCGGGGGAGTCCTTGGTCAACCTCAACACCGCCGACCAGGCCACCCTGGAGACCCTGCCCGGGGTGGGTCCGGTGACCGCCGAGTCGATCCTCGCCTGGCGCACCGAAAACGGCGGCTTCACCGCGGTCGACGAGCTGCTGGAGGTCGACGGCATCGGTGAGGCCACCCTGGCGGACCTCGCGCCGCTCGTGACGCTCTGACCCGTGCCCGACCTGCGCGCGCTCGCCCTCGGCGCGGGTGCGTGGACCGGGGCGCTCCTCGTCCTCGTGCTGCCCGGTCGGCTGGCGCTGGCGGCGGTGCTCGCGGTGGCGGTCGCCGTGGGCGCCCTGGTCCTGCGCCGGGTCGTCGTCCCGGCCTGGCTCGGACCGCTGGCCGCGCTGCTGGCGGTCGCGGGGGTCGCGGCGCTGCACCAGACGCTCGTCGCGACCTCGCCCCTGGGCCCGCTGGCCGACGAAGGGGCGGTGGTGACGCTGCGGCTCGAGCTCACCTCCGACGTACGCGTCGTGGCCGGCCAGTACGGCGACCTGCAGGTCGCGCAGGCCCGGGTGTCCCGCGTCGAGGGCCGGGGCCGGGCCTGGGCGCTCCGGGCTCCTGTCGTCCTCATGGCCGGGGCGGACTGGCCGCGACTGGCGCTGGGCACCTCGTTCGAGACGTCGGCGCGGCTCGTGCCGGCCGAGGACGACGTCGCCGCGATGGTCCGGCCCGTCGGTGAGCCCCGGGTGGTCGCGGAGCCGGACGTGTGGTGGGACGCCGCGGCGGCCGTACGCCGCTCGGTGCGCGCCGCGGTCGCGGGCCGGGACGCCGACGCGCGCGAGCTGGTACCGGCGCTCGTGGTCGGCGACGACGGAGGTCTCGATCCCGCGCTGGCCGACGACTTCCGGACCACCGGGCTCACGCACCTCCTGGCCGTCAGCGGCACCAACCTGACCCTGGTGGTGGGGTTCGTCATCGTGCTCGGCCGGTGGCTCGGCGTGCGCGGGCGCTGGCTGCACGTGCTGGCCGGCCTCGGGATCGCGGGCTTCGTGATGACGGCCAGGGCCGAGCCCAGCGTCGTACGGGCGGCGGCGATGGGCACCGTCGCGCTCGTCGGGATGGGCCGCAACGGCCGCTCGCGCGGCACGCGCGGGCTCGGCGTGGCGGTGCTGGGCCTGCTCCTGGTCTGGCCGCGGCTGGCGGTGACGGCGGGTTTCGCCCTCTCGGTGCTCGCCACGGCCGGCATCCTGCTGCTGGCGCCGGTGTGGCGCGACGCCCTGATGCGGTGGTGCCCGCGTTGGGTGGCCGAGGCCGTGTCGGTGCCGCTCGCCGCGCAGGTCGCGTGCACGCCGGTGGTCGCCGCCCTCTCGGGACAGGTGAGCCTGGTCGCGGTGGCCGCCAACCTGCTCGCCGCCCCTGCCGTCGCGCCGGCCACCGTGCTGGGGCTCACCGGCGGCCTCGTCGGCCTCGCCGGGGCACCCCTGGGCGTCGTGGTGGCGGCCCCGGCCGCGTGGTCGGCGGGGTGGATCATCACGGTGGCCCGCTGGGGGGCCGGCGTGCCGACCGCGGCGGTGGACTGGGGGACCGGACCGGTCCCGCTCGTCGTCCTCACGCTGGCGTGCCTGGCGTCCGTGCCGCTCGCCCCGCGCCTGCTCCGCAGGCCCGGCTCCGCGCTCGCCTGCACCGGCCTGCTGGTCGTGGTGATGCTGGTCCGGCCACCGGTGCCTGGCTGGCCGCCGGACGGCTGGGTGCTGGCGATGTGCGACGTGGGGCAGGGCGACGGGCTGGTGCTCCGCGCCGGTCCGCACGCGGCCGTGGTGGTCGACACGGGTCCGGACCCGGAGACCATGGACTCGTGCCTCGACCGGCTCGAGGTCAGCGCGGTGCCGCTGCTCGTGCTCACCCACTTCCACGCCGACCACGTCGACGGGATCGCCGGGGTGCTCGACGGTCGCCAGGTGGGCGCGGTCGAGGCCACGTCGCTGCACGACCCGGCGGTCGGCGTGCACGAGGTCGAGACCGTGCTGGGCCACGAGGCCGGCCTGCCGGCGTACGGCGAGACGCGGCAGGTGGGCGCGGTGACCCTGCAGGCGCTCTGGCCCAAGCCCGGCAGCCGTGCCGGTGGTGCAGGGGAGAGCGCGCCCAACAACTCGAGCGTGGTGCTGCTCGCCGAGGTGGGCGGCGTACGCATCCTGCTCACCGGCGACGTCGAGCCGTCGGCCCAGTCAGCGCTGCAGCGCGACCTCGCCGGCCTGCAGGTCGACGTGCTCAAGGTGCCGCACCACGGCAGCCGGCACCAGGACCTCGAGTGGCTGACCTCGCTCGGCGCGCGGGTCGCGCTCGTCTCGGTGGGGGAGGGCAACGACTACGGCCACCCGGCGCCCGACCTCCTCGCGGCGCTGTCGGCGGCCGGGATGCGGGTGTGGCGCACGGACCTCGCGGGTGACGTCGTCGTCGTGGTGCGGGAGGGCGAGGTCGGTGTCGTCGCCCGCCGATAGGGTGGGCACACCATGGCACGCACCCCCACCGCAGCCCAGGTCCTCGGCCACGTCGTCCTCGTGACGGGCAAGGAGGAGTACCTGTCCGCACGCACGGTCGCCTCGGTCCGCGACGCCGTGCGGGCGCACGACCCCGACGCGGAGCTCGCCGAGTCGGCGGCTTCCGACCTGACGCTCGCGAGCCTCGGCGAGATGTCCGCGCCGTCGCTGTTCTCGGCGATCCGCTGCGTCATGGTGCGCGGCCTGGAGGACCTTCCCGACGAGTCCGTGGAGGGGTTGCTGGGCTACTGCGCGGCGCCGGTCGATGACGTCGCGCTGGTGCTCGTGCACTCCGGCGGCGCCAAGGGCAGCGGAGTGCTCACCAAGCTGCGCAAGCTCCCGAAGGTCACCGAGGTGAAGTCGGAAGAGGTCCGGGCCAACGAGATGCCGGCCTTCGTGACGGCGGAGGTGGCCTCGCACGGCGCGAAGATCGACTCCGACGCCGCCGCGTTCCTCGTGCAGGCGGTCGGCACCGACCTCCGCTCGCTGGCCGCGGCAGCCGACCAGCTCACCAACGACTTCCACGGCGAGCAGCTCACCGTGGAGAAGGTGCAGCGCTACTTCGGCGGCCGGGCCGAGGCGAAGTCCTTCACCGTCGCCGACGCAGCCTTCTCGGGCAGGCGGGCCGTGGCGCTGGAGGAGCTGCGCTGGGCGCTCGACTCCGGCACCGCCGCCGTCCTCGTCACCTCGGCCATGGCCGCGTCGGCGCGGAGCCTGGCGCGTTACCTCGGCTCACCGCGCGGCGCGCGTGACGCCGACCTGGCCCGGGAGCTGGGGGTGCCGCCGTGGAAGGTGCGCACCGTGCGCGACCAGTCCCGCGCGTGGACCCCCGAGGGCATCGCGGCCGCGGTCCGCGCGGTGGCGACGGCCGACGCCGACATCAAGGGCCGCGCCCACGACGCGTCCTACACGCTCGAGCGCCTGGTGCTCACCGTCGCCGGGCTGCGCGAGGCCCGCTGAGGCCACGTGGCCTGAAATGCGAAGCACCCGCCACGAGGGCGGGTGCTCGGCGGTGAAGGACGCGGGTCAGAGCGACGCGGTCTTCTTGGCGATCGAGGACTTGCGGTTGGCGGCCTGGTTGGCGTGGATGACGCCCTTCGAGGCGGCCTTGTCGAGCGCCTTCATGGCGTCGCGACCGGCGGCCGCGGCCGCGTCCTTGTCGCCGGCCTCGGACAGCTCACGGAACTTGCGAACGGCGGTCTTCAGGCGCGACTTCACGGCCTGGTTGCGCTGGCGCGCCTTCTCGTTCTGCTTGTTGCGCTTGATCTGGGACTTGATGTTCGCCACGTGTGGATCCTCGGAGCTAGAACTGGTCTGGAATGGAAGTCTGGTGCTTGTCGGCTGCCTGGCAACCCCTGCCTGGAATCATGGAGAGGGTCGGGTGCCGGACATGCAGTGCCGAACTCTACCGTCACGCCTCGCGCGCGCCCAAATCGCCTGGGGCGCACGGAACGGGCTCACCGACCGGTGCGACGGGCGACGGCCTCCAGCATGCGACGCGACTCCCGGATGCGGAAATCGTTGAGCGTGGGCAGGTTGACGTCGACGGCGACCACCGAGCGCACCGCGAGGTGCGCGCCGAACCCGGCCAGGAACGCCGTGACGACCTCGTCGCCTGCCTCGGTGAGGGCCGGTGAGGACGCGGTCGACGCGTCGAACCACGGCTCGTCGACGCGCTCGAGCCGCGCCAGCAGCGGGTCGGCCCAGGCGGGGCCGCGCGCCGCCGTGCCCCAGTCGACGAAGACGACCTCCCCGCTGGGGCGGCGCAGCAGGTTGTCGACGCGGATGTCCCAGTGCACGACGTGGGGCATCGGGAGCGCGGCCTGCTCGCGCAGCACGCCGGCCCAGCCCTCGGGGTCCGCGCGCAGCCACGCGGGGACGGGCGTGGCCTCCGGCGCCTCGGCGAGCGTGGCGAGCGACTCCGCCCAGACCCGGAAGCGGTGGGCGACGTCGACGAGGTCCACCGACGACGGGACGTCCCGGTCCTGGAGGACCTCGGAGAGCCGGTCGACCCCGTCGAGCACCGCCTCGAGCTCCGCTGCGTCGGTGAAGTCGGGGTGGCGCCCCTCGACGTCCTCGATCAGCAGTGCGACCCAGTCGCCGTCGTCGTACGACGCCAGCATCCGCGCCCAGAGCGCGTGCTCGCCGAGGTGGGCGAGCACGGCGGCCTCGCGCCGGAACAGTCCGGGCGTGTCCGGGTTGAGCTCGGCGCCGACGGCCTTGACGAAGGCGCGGGTCCCGTCCGCGCAGGTCAGCCGGGTCGCGCAACCGGGCGACATGCCGCCGACCTGCTCGACCGTGCCGACGACGGGGGAGCCCAGCTCCTGCTCGACCCACGCGTGCACGGCCGCGGGCACGGCGGCGTACGGCAGGCGCACGCCGACGGCGCGGGGAGCCGTCACGACCAGCCCCGGCGCTCGGCCAGCCAGTCCCAGCAGACGTCGCCCTGCCAGCGCTGGTGCTCGCGCAGGTGCGGCGAGCTCGGCGGGACGGGCAGCTCGGCCTGGGCGAGGAAGTAGCCGACATAGAGGGCCAGGTTGATGTCGAGCGCCTCGGGGTCGACGCCACGGAGCAGGCGGCGCTCGGAGATGACGCGGTCCACGTCGATGCCCTCGCCGCGCGGGCCGATCAGGGCGGCGAACGAGTCGAACCACGACGCCGCGAGCACCGGCCAGTTCCAGTCGCAGATGAGCGCCCGCCCGTCGGGGTCGATGAGCACGTTGTCGGAGCGGATGTCGGTGTGCGTGAGCGTGTCACCGCCGACGACCTCGGCGTAGCGCCGGGCCAGTGCCTCGGTCTCGGCGAGGTGGGCGCGATCGAGGTCGGTGCGGCGCTCGTGGATGCCGGGCCAGCCGTCGAGGAGGGGCGCGAAGTCGGCCTCGGCGGTGTCGAGGTCCAGACCGGCGGGAGGCGGGGTCAGCGCGTCGGCCGCCTGCTCGAGCGCGTCGAGCAGGGCGTCGAGGTCGTCGTGCTGCCACGGACGCCGGGGCGTGCGGGCGGCGACGTACTCGATGCCGAGCACCACCCAGTCGTCGTCGAGGTGCCACAGCAGCCGCGGGGCCGGGACGGACGGGGGCAGCGCGGCGAGCTTGCGGGCCTCCTCGCGGTAGGAGTCGGCGAACGCGCGCTGTGCCTTGACCGACGCCGCCTTCACGAAGTGGCGCGAGCCGTCCTCGCACACCAGCACGGAGGCGAAGCCCGGCGTGAAGCCGCTCGTCTGCGAGATCGCGGAGACGACGGGTGACCCGCACTTGCGGTCGATGTAGGCCCGCAGGTTGGGCGGCAGGAAGGGCCACTCCAGTCGCCGGGCCGTCCTGTCGTGCGGGACGGGGTAGGGCGCGACGGGCGCAGGACGGGACTCGGGCCGGGACATGGCGGCATCCTTCCCCACGCTCGTCGGTGACCACGACCCGATATCGGTCCGGACCACCTCGGTGGCCGCTTGACTGTGCGTGGGGGAGGAGCACGATCGGGTCATGGATCGCACCGCTGCGCGCGCCGCGCACCTCGCGCAGACCGACCCGGACGTCGCGCGCGCCCATGCCGTCGCGGAGTACGCCGCGCTGGTGGCGATGGTCGACGCGCTCTCGGCGCCCGACTGGGACCGCCCCACCGACTGCACCGAGTGGCGGGTCCGCGACCTGGTCGCGCACGTCGCCGGCGCCTGCGAGGAGGCCTGCCGGCTGCCGGTGATGCTCCGGCACCAGGCCGTCGCGCTCAACGGCGTACGACGCGGGGACGGGGCGATGGTGGACCTGCTATGCGCCGCGCAGATCGCCGACCGGGCACGTCTCTCCGACGCCGAGCTGGCCGCGGACCTGCGGCGGTGGGCCGCCGGTGCACCGGACGGCCGGCGCCGCCAGCCCGGGCTGCTGCGCCGGGTCCCGCTGCCCGCCTTCGCCGGGCTCCGTCCGGGCACCCGGCTCTCGTACCTCCTCGACGTCGTCTACGTGCGCGACGTCTGGCTGCACCGGGTCGACCTGCACCGCGCCACCGGGGTCGACCTGCCGACCTCGACGGCCGAGGCCGAGGTGGTCGCCCAGGTGGTGCGCGACCTCGACCTGGAGTGGCGCGGCCCCGCCTTCGTCCTCGAGCTGACGGGTCGGGGCGCCGGCAGCTGGGCGGTGGGGGAGGGCGACCCGGTCGCCACCGTCACCGAGGACGCCGTCGCGTTGATGCGGCTGCTGTCCGGGCGCTCCGACGAGTGCGTGCTCGCCACCGAGGGCGACGCGGCCGCGGCGGACCGGCTGCGTGCGGCGCGGGTGGTCTTCTGAGGAAGGATGGCGGCATGCCGGAGCTCGTGCTGCCCACCGTGTCCGTCCGTGAGTCCTTCCTCGAGGCGATGGAGGAGTTCGTCGCCGAGGGTGCCGAGAACAGCCAGACGGCCGCGTGGATCGAGTACAACGCCCCCGGCTGGCAGGACCCCGACGTGTTCGCGACCTTCTGCGAGGCGGTGCGGGCCGACGCGCTGGAGGAGACCCCGCGGCCCCAGGCGCACGTGCCGTGCACGACGCTGTGGTGGGTCGACGGGGACGACTACCTCGGCCGGATCGCGATCCGCCACCGGCTCACCGCCTTCCTCCTCGAGGTGGGCGGCCACATCGGCTACGACGTGCGTCCCACCCGCCGTCGCGAGGGCCACGCCACCGAGATGCTCCGGCAGTCGCTGCCGTGGGCGCGCGACCTCGGGATCGGTCCCGCGCTGGTGACCTGCGACGACGACAACGTCGGGTCCATCCGGGTGATCGAGAACGCCGGCGGCGCGCTCGAGGACGTACGAGGCATCAAGCGTCGCTACTGGGTGCCGACCTCCTGAAGTATGCGGGCAGGGGTGCGGGTCCGCGTGGCCGCACCGACTCCGACGACCGCGACGACCAGCCCGACCAGCTGGGTGGCTGACAGGGTCTCGTCGAGGACCACCCAGGCCAGCACGGCCGTGACCGGCGGGCTGAGGAAGAACAGGCTGGCCGCGGCGCCTGACCCGCCGCGCAGCACCAGCAGCGCCAGCAGCACCAGGCCGACGATCGAGTTCACGACCGCGAGGAAGAGCACGGCGACGACGGCCTGGCGGCCGTCGGTGACCGGCCACGCGCCCTCCGTGGTCCAGCCGAGCAGGAGCAGCGGGGGCGCCGAGACCGCGAACTGGACGGCGGCCGACCAGAGCAGGTCCGGCTGTGCGCCGATCCAGCGCTGGCCCAGCGTGCCGAGGCTGAGGGTGAGCATGCTCAGGCAGCCGATGAGCACCGCTGCCGGTCCGCCGGCGTGCCCGAGGTCCGAGCCCAGCACCAGCAGGACGCCGACCACGCCCACCAGGAAGCCCACGACCTGGAGCCGCGAGACCCGCTCGCCCAGGATCGCGGCTGCCAGCAGCGCGGTGAGCACGGGGCTGAGGGCGTGGAAGAGCGAGGCGAGCGTGGCGCCGAGGCCGAGGTCGAAGGCGACGTACATCAGGCCGAACTGGACCGCGTTCATCACGAAGCCGACCGCGGCCACCCGACCCAGGGTGGCCCGGTCCATCCGGGTGGGCCGGCGCAGCGCGAGGGCGAGCACGGCGCCGAGGATGGCGGCGATGACGAAGCGCCAGCCGAGGACGGTGAACGGCGCTGCGGCGTGGACGGCGGCCGGCCCGGAGATGTAGCCGGAGGACCAGACCAGCACGAACGCGGCCGCCGGGACCAGGGGCAGGTGTCGCGCCGATTCGGTCCGGGAGGTCACCACGGCACGCTAGCGTCCGGCCAGGGAGGGCAGATGGAGGGGCAGCCGGACGGGCAGGTGGAGGGGCAGGCCGGGGGCTGGCCGGGAGTGACGACCGCGCTCCGGCGCCTCTGGCTCGTCGGTGCCACACTGCTCGCGGTCGGCCTGCTGCTGCCCGGCGGCGGCGCGATCGTCACGGCCCCGGCCCTCCTCGTGCTCGCGCTCTCGGCCGGCACCACCGCAGCACGGGGGCGCACCGTCGGTACGGCGTGGCGGTGGCTGTCCTGGGCGGTCCCGGTCGTGCCCACGCTCGTGCTCGCCGGGTTCGTCCTCTGGCTCCTCGACGGGCACAGCGACCCGATGGCCGTGGTCCTGGTCGTCTACGTCGTCGGCTCGCTCGTGCTGATGACGTGGGGCGTCTTCCTCCTCGCGCTGCTGGTCGACCTCCTCCGGCGCAACCTGTCGTCGGTTCGGCGAGGCCGGTCCCGCGTGGAAGAATGACCCGACCCAGACGTCGTACTCCCGAAAGCAGTCCGTGAGCCTCAAGAACGCGCCCCAGCCTGGCTCGACCGACCCGTCGATCATCCGCAACTTCTGCATCATCGCGCACATCGACCACGGCAAGTCGACCCTGGCTGACCGCATGCTCCAGCTGACCGGCGTGGTCGACGAGCGGGCCTCGCGTGCGCAGTACCTCGACCGCATGGACATCGAGCGCGAGCGCGGGATCACGATCAAGAGCCAGGCCGTGCGGATGCCGTGGACCGTGCCCGACGGCAACGCCGAGGACGCCGAGCCCGGCACCTACGTCCTCAACATGATCGACACCCCCGGACACGTCGACTTCACCTACGAGGTCTCGCGCAGCCTCGAGGCCTGCGAGGCCGCCGTCCTGCTCGTCGACGCCGCGCAGGGCATCGAGGCCCAGACGCTGGCCAACCTCTACCTCGCCATGGGCGCCGACCTCCACATCATCCCGGTGCTCAACAAGATCGACCTGCCCAGCGCCAACGTCGAGAAGTACGCCGCCGAGCTGGCCGGCCTGGTCGGCTGCGAGCCCGAGGAGGTGCTGCTCACCAGCGCCAAGACCGGTGTCGGCGTCGAGGCGCTGCTCAACGAGATCGTCAAGCAGACCCCGCCCCCGGTCGGTGACGCGGACGCCCCGGCCCGCGCGCTGATCTTCGACTCCGTCTACGACACCTATCGCGGCGTGGTCACCTACGTCCGGGTCGTCGACGGCAAGCTCAGCCACCGCGACCGGATCAAGATGATGTCGACCAACGCGGTCCACGAGATGCTCGAGGTCGGCGTGATCAGTCCCGAGCCGGTCAAGGCGCGGGAGATCGGCGTCGGCGAGGTCGGCTACCTGATCACCGGTGTGAAGGACGTGCGCCAGTCCCGCGTGGGTGACACCGTCACCTCCCAGCACCACGGGGCCACCGAGTCGCTCGGCGGCTACAAGCACCCCAACCCGATGGTCTACGCCGGTCTCTACCCGATCGACGGAGACGACTACCCGACCCTGCGCGACGCCCTGGAGAAGCTCCAGCTCAACGACGCTGCGCTGACCTACGAGCCCGAGACGTCCGGCGCCCTCGGCTTCGGCTTCCGCTGCGGCTTCCTGGGACTGCTCCACATGGAGATCACCCGCGACCGGCTCGAGCGCGAGTTCAACCTCGACCTGATCTCGACCGCTCCCAACGTGGTCTACGGCGTCGTGATGGACGACGGCACCGAGCACGTGGTGACCAACCCGAGCGAGTACCCCGACGGCAAGGTCGCCGAGGTCCGCGAGCCGGTCGTGAAGGCGACGATCCTCGCGCCGTCCGACTACATCGGCACGATCATGGAGCTCTGCCAGCTCAAGCGGGGCAACCTGCAGGGGATGGACTACCTCTCCGAGGACCGCGTCGAGATGCGCTACACCCTGCCGATGGGCGAGATCGTCTTCGACTTCTTCGACCAGCTCAAGTCGCGCACCAAGGGCTACGCCTCCCTCGACTACGAGCGCTCCGGCGAGCAGGCCGCCGACCTGGTCAAGGTCGACATCCTGCTCCAGGGCGAGCCGGTCGACGCGTTCAGCGCGATCGTGCACCGCGAGGCCGCCTACTCCTACGGCGTGATGATGGCCGGCAAGCTGAAGGACCTCATCCCGCGCCAGCAGTTCGAGGTGCCGATCCAGGCCGCCATCGGCGCGCGCGTCATCGCCCGCGAGACCATCCGCGCGATCCGCAAGGACGTGCTCGCCAAGTGCTACGGCGGTGACATCAGCCGCAAGCGCAAGCTGCTGGAGAAGCAGAAGGCGGGCAAGAAGCGGATGAAGAACATCGGCTCGGTCGAGGTGCCGCCCGAGGCCTTCGTCGCTGCGCTCTCCACGACGCAGCCGGCGGAGAAGTCCGGCAAGAAGTGAGCGAGCGGGACCTCGCGCGCGCCGGTGACGGGTCGTGGCGGATCAGCCTGGCCGACATCGACCGTGACGGCCCGCTCGCCAGGTTCGCCGGGCGACGCCGGCTGCTGACCCTCGTCGAGGGGACGGTGCTCGGGCTGGAGGTCGACGGCGAGACCCACGTGGTCGAGCCGCAGCGCCCGTTCGACTTCTCCGGCGACGCCGATGTCGTGGCCTCGGTCCCCGAGGGTGCCGTGCGGGCGCTCGACGTGGTCGTCGACCCCGAGGTCGTGTCGCCCTTCGTGACGGTGCTCGAGCTGGGCCGGTCCTCGGTCCTCCCGCTCGCCGACGACCAGGCGGCGTACGTCGTGAAGGGCGCCGAGGCGGGCCGCCTGCTCTCCGGGCCGGGCGAGGTCTCCGGGCGCTGCACCGTCGCGGTGGTCACGCTCGAGCGGGTCAGCTGAGCGACTGCTCCCACGAGGGCGGCCTCCCACGCGGCCACCGGCTCCTCGAGCTCGGCCCTGCGGGGCCGGCGGGTCCCGGCGAACCACACGACCTCCAGCGGGCGGCGCCTCGCGGACCCGGCCGGCCGGGTCGTCCGGCAGGTCGGCAGCGAGGTCGTCCCAGGACAGCGCCACGTCTCAGCCCCGCATCGGACCGCCGCGGCGGGCGTAGGACTCGGCGACGATCTCCGCCACCACCGAGAGGGCGATCTCCCCGGGGGCCTTGCCGCCGAGGTCGTGCCCCGCCGGCACGTGCAGGGCGGTGACGTCGACACCCTCGGCGTCGAGCTCGTCGAGGAGCGCCGCCGCGCGTCCGCGGCTCGCCATCATGGCGACGTACGACGCCTCCGAGGCGAGCGCCGCCCGCAGCACCGCCGGTGCGTCCGGGGCGTCGTGGTCGCAGAGCACCACGGCGTCACCCGGGCCGGGCGCCAGGCCCGGCCCGCCGTCGTCGGCCGACTCGACGAGCACGGTGCGACCGGCCGTCGAGGCGATCACCGCGATGGCCCGGGAGATCGGGTTGTCGCTGAGGACCAGGATCCGGCCGTGCTCCGCCTGCACGTCCGACCACGGCTGCTGACGCTCGCTGATGCCGCTCATGCACCTCACCCTAGGCTCGCCGGGTGCCCGTCACCATCCCGTCCGGACTCCTCGCCCAGGGAGCGCTCGGCGCCGACTGGGCCGTCTGGTTGGACCGTCTCCCACAGCTGACCGCGACCCTGCTCGACGAGTGGCACCTGACGCCCACGGCCGAGCCGCTCCACGGCTTCTGCTCGATCGTCGTGCCTGTCGACGACGCCGACGGCGTGCGCGGCGCGCTCAAGGTCAGCTTCGACGGGGACGAGGAGTCGCTCCACGAGGGACTGGCGTTGCAGCGCTGGGGCGGGCAGGGCGCGGTGCGCCTGCGCCGGGCCGACCCGCGGCGCCGCGCGCTGCTGCTGGACTGGCTGCCCGGGCCGGACCTCGGCGACGTCTGGGACGTCGAGGCGTGCGAGACCGTGGCCGGCCTCTACGGACGGCTGCACGTGCCCGCCCTGCCGCAGCTGGCCACCGTCGCGTCGTACGTCGAGACGTGGCTGCGCGAGCTCGACGAGCTGGGCCGCGACATCCCGGTCCCGCGCCGCTACGTCGAGCAGGCGCTGTCGATCGGTCCCGACCTGCTGGCGGACGGGACCGCACCGGTGGTCGTGCACGGCGACCTGCACTATGCCAACGTGATGGCCGACGAGATGGGGGAGTGGCTCGCGATCGACCCCAAGCCGATGGCCGGCGACCCGCACTACGAGCCCGCACCGATGTTGTGGAACCGGATGGACGAGCTCAGCGGCCCCCTGGCGGTGGGCTCCGTGCGCGACGGGCTGCGCCGGCGCTTCCACGCGATCGTCGACGCGGCGGGCCTCGACGAGGCACGGGCCAGGGACTGGGTGGTGGTGCGGATGGTGCTGAACGCCGGCTGGGCCGTGCAGGACGCCCGTCGCGCAGGCCGAGGCCTCAGCGCGGACGAGCAGGACTGGATCACCGGCTGCATCGCCATCACCAAGGCCGTCCAGGACTGAATGCACATCAACCCAAAGTCGCAACCTGCGTCCGTGTCCCGGACAAATGGCGCGTTTGCTACCACCCGGTAAACACAGTGATCTAGGTTACAGCCCAAGTCAGCGCAACCCCCGCTGTGTGACGCGGCCGCGTCACGCTCCGACGAATGAGTAGGTAACAGATGCCGATCACTGTCGACACGGCCTTTCTCGACACGATGCCGGCCAACGTGGCCGTCCAGTTCTTCGACCGCGTCGCCGCGTCGCCCGACAGCGAGGCCTTCCGCTTCCCGCGCGGCGAGGCCTGGGAGTCGGTCACCTGGAAGCAGGCCGGGGACAAGGTCGAGGCGCTCGCCGCGGGCCTGATCGCGCTGGGCGTCGAGCCCGAGCAGCGCGTCGGCATCGCCTCGGGCACCCGCTACGAGTGGATCCTCGCCGACCTCGCGATCATGTGTGCCGCCGGCGCCACCACCACGGTCTACCCGAGCACCAACGCCGAGGACACGACGTACATCCTGGGTGACTCCGAGAGCCGGGTCGTCTTCGTCGAGGACGCCGAGCAGCTCGCCAAGCTCACCGCGCACCGCGCCGAGCTGCCCCACGTCGACAAGGTCGTCATCTTCGACGGCCAGGGCGACGGGGACTGGGTCATGAGCCTGGACGACCTCGCTGCTCTGGGTGCGGAGAAGCTCGCCGCGGAGCCCGACGTCGTGCGCAAGACGTCGCAGGCGATCCGTCCCGACCAGCTGGCCACCTTGATCTACACCTCCGGCACGACGGGGCGCCCCAAGGGCGTGCGGCTGCGCCACTCGTCCTGGGTCTACGAGGGCGAGGCGATCCGCGCGCAGGGGATCCTCGGTCCCGACGACCTCGAGTTCCGCTGGCTGCCGATGGCGCACTCGTTCGGCAAGGTGCTCATGTCGACCCAGATGGCGTGCGGCTTCGCGGCCGCCATCGACGGTCGGGTCGAGAAGATCGTCGACAACCTGGGCGTCGTGAAGCCCACCTTCATGGGAGCTGCACCGCGCATCTTCGAGAAGGCGCACGGTCGCATCGTCACCATGCAGGCAGCCGAGGGTGGCGCCAAGGAGAAGATCTTCAAGAACGCCTTCAAGGTCGGCCTCGAGGTCGAGCGGCTCAAGCGCGAGGGCAAGTCCGTGCCGCTGGGCCTCAAGGTCCAGCACGGGCTGTTCGACAAGCTGGTCTTCAGCAAGATCCGCGACCGCTTCGGCGGAAACGTGCGCTTCTTCATCTCCGGTGCCGCGGCTCTCAACCGCGACATCGCCGAGTGGTTCGGCGCGGCCGGCATCAAGATCCTCGAGGGCTACGGCCTCACCGAGACCTCGGCCGGCTCGTTCGTCAACCACCCCGACCAGAACAAGTTCGGCACGGTCGGCCCGGTCTTCCCCGGCAGCGAGGTCAAGCTCGGCGACAACGACGAGATCATGATCAAGGGTCCCGGCGTCATGGACGGCTACCACAACCTCCCCGAGGAGACCGCGAAGACGCTGACCTCCGACGGCTGGCTGCGGACCGGCGACAAGGGCGCGGTCGACGAGGACGGCCACCTCGTCATCACCGGCCGGATCAAGGAGCTCTTCAAGACCTCCGGCGGCAAGTACATCGCCCCGCCGGCGATCGAGTCGAAGTTCAAGGCCGTGTGCCCCTACGCCAGCCAGTTCATGGTGTTCGGCGACGAGCGCAACTACTGCGTCGCCCTCGTCACCCTCGACCCGGACGCCATGGCCGGCTGGGCCGAGGAGAACGGCATGGGCGGCAAGTCCTACACCGAGATCGTCCGGTCCGACGAGGTGCAGAAGATGGTCGGCGACTACGTCGACGAGCTCAACAGCCACCTCAACCGCTGGGAGACCATCAAGAAGTGGAAGCTCCTCGACCACGACCTCACGGTCGAGTCGGGCGAGCTCACCCCGTCGATGAAGGTCAAGCGCAACGTGGTCCAGGACAACAACCAGGCGCTCATCGACGAGATGTACGCCTAGTCGCTTCTCGTCCGACGGGTGCCGGTGGGAGACCGCTGGCACCCGTCCGGCATTCCCGGCGTGGTTGGATACCGGCGTGCCCCCCGCTCAACCCGACGGCGACGTCGCGCCCGAGGACGGCCTGCTGCCCGACGAGGCGTGGGCGGAGCTCGGCAGCAAGCCCTTCGGCCTCTACGTGCACGTGCCGTTCTGCAGCGTCCGCTGCGGCTACTGCGACTTCAACACCTACACCGCCCTCGAGCTCGGCGACGAGGTCGGCGCGAGCCGCTCGTCGTACGCCGAGGCGGCCATCCGCGAGATCCGCTTCGCCCGGCAGGTCCTGGGCCACCGCGACGTGCCGATCGAGACGATCTTCTTCGGCGGCGGCACGCCGACCCTCCTGAAGCCCGCCGACCTCGGCGCGATCGTCGCGAGCGCCGCCGCCGAGTTCGGGTTGGCGGACGACGTCGAGATCACCACCGAGGCCAACCCCGACAGCGTGGCGGCGTGGGACCTCGAGGAGCTGCGGACCGCGGGCTTCAACCGGATCAGCTTCGGCATGCAGTCAGCCGTCGACCACGTGCTGCGCACCCTGGACCGCACCCACGACCCGATGCGGGTGCCCGCCGCGGTCGACTGGGCCCGCCGGGCGGGCTTCGACGACGTCAGCCTCGACCTGATCTACGGCACGCCGGGGGAGTCGCTCACCGACTGGGAGACCTCCGTCGACGCCGCGCTGGCCTGCGAGCCCGACCACGTCTCGGCCTACTCCCTCATCGTCGAGGAGGGCACGGCCATGGGGCGCCAGGTGGCCCGCGGCGAGCTGCCGATGCCCGACGAGGACGACCTGGCCGACAAGTACCACCTCGCCGACGAGCGGTTCTCCGCCGCCGGGATGCGCTGGTACGAGGTGTCCAACTGGGCGACCTCGCCCGACCACTGGTGCCGGCACAACCTCATCTACTGGACGGGCGGCCACTGGTGGGGCGTCGGCCCCGGAGCCCACTCCCACGTCGGCGGCGTGCGCTGGTGGAACGTCAAGCACCCGGCGGCGTACGCCGAACGGCTCGCGCGCGGCGTCTCCCCGGCCCTGGCCCGGGAGGTGCTCGGCTTCCGCGACCAGAAGGTCGAGCGGATCCTGCTCGAGATCCGCCTCGTCGAGGGCCTGCCCGTCTCCGTGCTCGAGGCCACCGGTCGCTCCCACGTCGCACGCCTGGTCTCCGAGGGCCTCGTGGAGCTCGTCGCCGAGCGCCTCGTCCTCACCCAGCGCGGCCGGCTCCTCGCCGACGCCGTGGTCCGCGACCTCGTGGACTGAGCCAGCGCGCCCGTCGGTCGAGGCGCGAGCCCAGCCCTCGGTGGTTGAGGTGCGAGCGGAGCGAGCCTCGAAACCCTCCACAGATCTCGACCACCCCCTCGCGGACCAGTGCCGGGTCGTCGGACGATCGATGAATGCCCTTCGTCTACATGCTCCGCTGCTCCGACAGCTCCTACTACGTCGGCAGCACGCGGAGTCTGGAGCTGCGCCTGTTCCAGCACAACTCGGACAGGGACGGAAGCGCCTACACGCGCACCAGGCGTCCGGTCACGTTGGTGTGGCACGCCGAGGTCGAGCACGTCGGTGAGGCATTCAGCCTCGAGAAGCAGATCCAGGGCTGGGGCAGGAGGAAGCGCGAGGCGCTGATCCGTGGCGACTTCGAGCTGCTTCCTGGGCTGTCCTCGCGCCGGGGTGGCAGCCCGAGAGCCGGCGGTTGAGGTGCCCGTTCAGCCCCTACGCCGACCGAGGGGTTTCGAGGCTCGTCGCTGGCGCTCCTCGCACCTCAACCATCGAGGGGGCGGCGCTCCTCGTACCTCAGCCATCGATGGGCGAGACAGTCGCTCAGGGAAGCGTCGTGAAGTCGATGAGCTCCTCGACGCGACCGAGGAGGGCCGGCTCGAGGTCGGCGTAGGAGGTGACCCGGCCGAGGATGTGCTTCCAGGCGCGGGCGATGTCGGCCTGGTCGCGGTGGGGCCAGCCGAGCTGCTGGCAGGTGCCGGTCTTCCAGTCGATGCCCTTGGGCACCGCCGGCCAGCGCGGGATGCCGAGGCGGTCGGGCTTGACCGCCTGCCACACGTCGATGAAGGGGTGGCCGACGACGAGGACGTGCTTGCCGATGGGGGAGCGGGCGATGCCCTGGGCGATCCGCGCCTCCTTCGAGCCCGGGACCAGGTGGTCGACGAGGACACCGACGCGGCGCTGCGGCCCGGGCTTGAAGTCGCGCAGGTGGTCGGCGAGGTCGTCGACGCCGCCGAGGAACTCGACCACGACGCCCTCGACCCGCAGGTCGTCGCCCCAGACCTTCTCGACGAGCTCTGCGTCGTGGCGGCCCTCGACGAAGATGCGGCTCGCGCGCGCCACGCGGGCGCGCGTCGTGGGCACGGCGACCGAGCCCGACGCCGTACGGGTGGGTGCGGCGGGTGCGCCGGAGCGGACCGGACGGGTGAGGATCACGGGCTTGCCCTCGAGCAGGAAGCCGGGGCCGAGGGGGAACGTACGACGCTTCCCGCGCCGGTCCTCGAGCGTCAGCGTGTCGATGTCGCGGTCGCAGGCGACGACCTCGCCGCACCAGTCGGTCGTGACCTCCTCGACCACCATGCCGATCTCGGTCGGCACCTCGACGGCGCGGCCGTTGCGCGGGGCGCGCCAGTCACCCGAAAGGACGTCAGTTCCGTATCTGTCGAGAGCCACTGGTCTACGTTAGGCGGCCAGTCACGAGATCTCGGGGGGCACGCCGTGAGCACGCGCGCGGAATCAGCACGTCAACGCACGGCGTCGTCGTGGTTCGGTCGGCTCGGCGCGCTGCTGCGGCGCGAGCAGGGCGAGGAGGACGGTGTCTTCCGACCGGTCCGCCTCCCGCTGTGGATCGACCTGGGTGTCTCGGCGGGGATCATCCTCTTCATGGCCGGGACGTTCGTCGGCTTCTTCTACTGGCTCGCCCAGACCCGCTGATCAGTCGTCGGACGAGGTGTCCTCGGTGGACGCGTCGGGCTCCTCGGTGGCCTGGCCTGCTCCACCGCCGGTGACGTCGTCGCCCTGCTGGTCGGGAGCCTGGCTGGCGCCGTCGTCGTTGCCCAGGTCCTCCTGGGTGGCGTCCATCTCGAGCTCCTCGCGGCTCTTGGTCGCCTCGTCGTCGGGGTCGAGCGGCTCGGCGAGCGGGTTGTCCTCTCCCGGCTGCAGGTCCTCGGGGAGCTGGTCGTCGGAGATGCCGCCGATGGTGGCGGAGTCGGGGGACGCGGAGTCGCCGGAGTGGTCCGAGTCCGCGGGGCTGGTGCCGCTCGAGGCCTGCGGGGGCTCGGTGGACTGGCCCTGGTCGGCGGCGGACTCGGTCTGGGGCTCGGTGTTCTCGCTCATCACCCAGTCCTACCGAGGCTCCGGCGGCCGCGTCCAGCCCCCTCGGGGTGGGCGGGCCTCAGATGAGCGGCAGCCGCTTCTGGCTGCGGGGCAGGTGCTCGTAGCCGAGGCGCACGGCGCTCTCGAGGAGCTCGCGGTCCCACGGCCACTCGCCCTGGGCGAGCGCCTCGGACTGCGGCACGCCGCGAGAGGCGAGGTCGCGGATCGTCTCGGCGACCACCCCGAGCTCGACGCGCTGGTCCTGGACGAACTCCCGGTCGACGACCACGCCATGGCCGGGCACGACCACGGTGGCGTCGGTCATCAGACCCATCACGAGGTCGAGCGTGGTCGGCCACTCCAGGGGCCAGGAGTCGTCGCCGATGAACGGCGGGTCCGACTCCTCGACGAGGTCCCCGGCGATGACGACGTCGGCGTCCGGGACGCGTACGACGAGGTCGCCCGAGGTGTGCCCGCGGCCCGGGTGGATCAGCTCGACCGCCCGGTCGCCGAGGTCGAGCTGGACGGCGGAGGAGAAGGTGTGGGTCGGCAGGTGCAACGTGGTCGCGAGGATCTCCTCGCGACGCGGGTGGTCGGTGGCCTGCTCGTACTTCTCGAAGGTGTGGCGGGCCGACTCCTCGATGTGGTCGCGCGCCCACTCGGTGGCGTGGACCGGTATGTCGCCGAACTGCTCGACCATGGTGGCGTTGCCGAAGTGGTGGTCCCAGTGCTCGTGGGTGTTGACGAGTCCGGTCAGCGGCCCGGCGCCGAGGCGGCGTACGTCGTCGGCCACGACGCGCGCCTCCGCGGCCGAGCCGTGGGTGTCCACCATGAGCAGCCCGTCCGTGCCGCCGACGAGGGTGATGTTGACGTGCATCCAGTCGTAGTGCGCCACCCAGACCCGCGGGGCGACCTCGGTGAACCGGGGAGTGGTGTCGGGCATGCCCGGGAGCCTACGGACTCCTAGTAGTCTTGGCACTCAGGTGAATCGAGTGCCAGAGCCGACGAAGGAGGTTCCATGGTCGACGACCGCAAGCTCGACGTGCTGCGCGCGATCGTGGAGGACTACGTCGCCACCGAGGAGCCGGTCGGCTCGAAGGCGCTCGTCGAGCGCCACGGGCTGGGCGTGTCCCCGGCGACCGTGCGCAACGACATGGCCGCGCTGGAGGACGAGGGCTACATCCACCAGCCGCACACCAGCGCCGGGCGGGTGCCGACCGACAAGGGCTACCGCCTGTTCGTCGACAAGCTCACCACGCTCAAGCCGATGAGCGTGGCCGAGCGGCGTGCGATCTCCACCCTGCTCGACGGCGCCGTCGACCTCGACGACGTGGTGCAGAAGTCGGTGCGGCTGCTGAGCCAGCTCACCCGGCAGGTCGCGATCGTGCAGTACCCCACGCTCTCGCGCTCCACGGTCCGCCACGTCGAGCTCGTCGCGCTGACGCCCACCCGGCTGATGCTGATCCTGATCCTGAGCACCGGCCGCGTCGAGCAGCGTCTGGTCGAGCTGGACGCGCCGCTGGCCGACGCCGACCTCGCCGAGCTGCGGGTCGCGGTCAACCAGGTCAGCGCCGGCGTCCAGATCGCCGCCGCGGCGTCGGCGCTCGGCGACCTGCCCGACGTCGTGCGCCCGGAGCAGGCTGACACCACCCGCACCGTCGTCGGCGTCCTCGCCGAGGCGATGTCCGACCACCGCAGCGACGAGCGGGTCGCGGTGAGCGGCACCGCCAACCTCGCCCGCTACGGCGACTTCGACACCGCGGTCCGGCCGCTCCTGGAGGCGCTCGAGGAGCACGTCGTGCTGCTCAAGCTGCTGGGGGAGTCGGGTGCCGACGCGGTCACCGTGCGCATCGGCCACGAAGGCCCCTACACCGAGCTCGCCGCGACCAGCGTCGTGGCGACCGGCTACGGCCCGCTCGAGAACCACCTCGGTTCCCTGGGCGTGGTCGGCCCGACCCGTATGGACTACCCCGGATCCATGGCAGCCGTGCGCGCCGTCGCGCGCTACGTCTCGCGGATCCTCGATGAAGGAAACCAGTGACACAGGACCCCTACGAGATCCTCGGCATCTCCCGTGATGCCAGCGCCGACGAGATCAAGAAGGCCTACCGCAAGCTGGCCCGACAGCTCCACCCCGACGTCAACCCGGACCCGGAGACGCAGGAGCGCTTCAAGGACGTCTCCCGCGCCTACGAGGTGCTGAGCGACCCCGGCAAGCGGGCGGCGTACGACCGGGGCGGCGACGCGTTCAGCCAGGGCTTCGGCGGTGCCGGCCAGGGCTTCTCGTTCACCGACATCATGGACGCGTTCTTCGGTGGCGGCGGCGCCGGCGGGTCTGCCTCGCGCGGACCGCGATCGCGTGCGCGGCGCGGCCAGGACGCCCTGATCCGTCTCGACGTCACGCTCGCCGAGGCGGCGTTCGGCGTGACCCGCGAGATCAAGGTCGACACGGCGCTCACCTGTGAGGCGTGCGAGGGCCAGGGCACCGCACCGGGCACCTCGCCGATCACCTGCGAGACCTGCCACGGCCAGGGCGAGGTCGCCGTGGTGCAGCGCTCGTTCCTCGGCGAGATCCGCACGCTGCGCCCGTGCGCGGCCTGCCGCGGCTACGGATCGATCATCCCCGAACCCTGCCGGGAGTGCTCCGGCGACGGCCGGGTCCGCTCGCGTCGCACGCTGACGGTCAAGATCCCCGCGGGCGTCGACCACGGCACCCGCGTCCAGCTCTCCGGGCAGGGCGAGGTCGGACCCGGCGGCGGGCCCGCCGGTGACCTCTACGTCGAGATCCACGTCGAGCCCCACAAGACCTTCACCCGCCACGGCAGCGACCTGCACACCACGATCTCGCTGCCGATGACGGCCGCCGCCCTCGGCACCCAGCTCACCCTGCCGCTGCTCGAGGCCGACGTCGCGTCGGCGGACTCCGGCACCGCCACGACCTACGACCTCGAGATCCGCCCCGGCACCCAGTCGGGCAGCGAGCAGGTGATCCGCGGCTTCGGCGTGCCGAGCCTGCGCGGGGGTCGCGGCGACCTGGTCGTCAGCATCTCCGTCGACACCCCGACCCGGCTCGACCCGCGGCAGGAGGAGCTGCTGCGCGAGCTGGCCGCGATCCGCGGCGAGGAGACCCCGGACGGCCAGGTCGAGGCGCCGCACAAGTCGATGTTCGGCCGGCTCCGCGACGCCTTCCAGGGCTGACCCGTGTCGCTGCCGGTCCACCTCGTCGACGCGCTGGACGGAGTCGCACCGGGGTCGGTCGTCGAGGTCACCGGCGACGAGGCGCACCACGCCGTCGCCGTACGTCGGTTGCGTGAGGGTGAGCAGGTCGTCCTGACCGACGGCCTCGGGACCTCGGTCACCGGGACCGTCGCGTCGACCGGCAAGCGCGTCTTCGAGGTGTCGGTCGCGTCGGTGACCACGGACCCGCGGCCCGAGCCGGCGATCACCGTCGTGCAGGCGCTGCCCAAGGGCGAGCGGGGCGAGCTCGCCGTCGAGGTGCTGACCGAGGTCGGCGTCGACCGCATCGTGCCGTGGGCGGCCGCGCGGTCGGTCGCGGTCTGGAAGGGCGAGCGCGCCGCGAAGTCCCACGCGAAGTGGCAGGCCACCGCCCGGGAGGCGGCGAAGCAGTCGCGACGGTCCTGGCTGCCGACCGTCACGCCGCTGGCGACGACCGCCGACCTCGCCGCCCTGGTGGCCGAGGCCGACCTGGCTGTCGTGCTGCACGAGGACGCGACCGCCCCGCTCAGCGCGGTCGACGTGCCGACGACGGGCCGGATCGTCGTCGTCGTGGGACCGGAGGGCGGGATCGCACCCGAGGAGCTGTCGGCCCTGGCCGAGGCAGGGGCACGGAGCGTACGACTGGGTGCCGAGGTGCTGCGGACGTCGACCGCCGGCGTCGTCGCGGTCGCCGCCCTGCTCGCGCGCACGGGCCGCTGGGCCTGAGTCAGTCGATGACCGTGATCCGGCGGGTGTCGGTGTCGAACATCCCCGCGCCCGACGGGTCGTCGGTCCGGGAGATCACGACGTAGTCGCCCGGCGGCACGTCGGTGAGGTCGAAGGTGACCTCGAACGGGAACAGCCTGTCCTCGTTCCACCCTGCGATGGTCGGCTCCTCGGCCACCACCTCGGTGCCCTCCCAGCGCTGGATCCGCGTGACGACGTTGCCCTCGAACGAGTTGGCCGCGCCGCGGACCACGAAGGGCTCGTCGTTGTCGACGACCTGGCCCTCGAAGGGGTCGGACAGGCTGACGTGGGCGAGCACGTCCAGGTCGGGTCGGGTCGTGACGGGCTCCGACGTCGGCACGCCGAGCAGCGTGTCGACGGGGTCGCCGAACAGGAGGAACCGCACCGGCAGGCGGTCGCCCACGGCGGCCTGCGCGGTGCGGACGAGGGCCTCGATCGCGAGCTGGGCCTCCTCGGCCGAGAGCTCTCCCCGGGACCGCAGGTCGCCCTCGGGGTCGCCGCCCAGGGAGACCTCGATGGAGTCGCCGGTGGAGCTCATCTCCGCCGAGGCGTTGGTGAGCGCCGGCCACACCACCCGGTAGTCGGGATCGTGGTCATCAGCGGGGAGGGGCCTGCCGTCGGGGGTCCTCCCGACGGCTGCCGCCACGGCGACGGACAGGGTGTCGTGGCGATCCAGGGTGAGGAACTCGCGGTAGAGGCGCGGCCCCGCGGGGGTGTCGCCGATGTAGTAGATGGCGCGCACGCCCTCGGTGGAGCGACGCAGCTCCTCCAGGTCGTCGACATGCTGGGACCGGTCGTCGACCGACGTCGGGGTGGGCGACGGCTCGGCCGGCTCCGGCGCGGTCGTGCGGGGGGTGCCACCGGTGGTGAGGGCGAGTGCCGTCACGACGGAGGCCGCGACCAACCCGACCCCTCCGGCGACCCACCACCCGCGGCCGCCGCGACGGGCCGAGGTGGCAGCCCGGATCGCGTCGAGCCGGTCGCCCGGCTCGACGCCCGCAGCCACCTCGTGCAGCAGGTCGCGGACCTCGTCGTCCCTCATGGGGCCGGTCATGACGGCTCCTCCCAGTCGCCGAGCAGCTCGCGCAGGGCGGTGCTGCCTCGGTGTGCGTGTGCCTTGACCGCGCCGCGCGAGATGCCCAGCGCGTCGGCGATCTGGGCCTCCGACCAGTCCAGGTAGTAGCGGAGCACGAGCACCTCTCGCTGGCGCTCGGAGAGCCTGAGCAACGCGTCACGGACGGCGTCGCGGCGGGCCCCGCCGACGTTCGGGCCGTCGACCGTCACGTCGCAGGCCGACGACGCGCGCACGTGCCTCTCGACGACGACGCGGTGCCGCAGCGCGGAGCGCGAGCGGTTGACGAGCGCCTGGCGCAGGTAGGCCAGCGCCTTGTCGGGGTCGCGCAGCCGCGACCACTTCCCGTGCATCGCGACGAAGGCGTCCTGCACCACGTCCTCGGCGGCGGCCTGGTCGTGGACGAGCAGCACGGAGAGCCGGACGAGCTGGCGCCAGTGGGCGGCGTACAGCTGCGCGACGGCGGCGTCGGCGTCAGCACCGGTCAGGGCGAGGTGCTCGCGCACGGGCACCCTCCCTCGAAGCGGTGTGGTCCTGGTGGTCACGCAGTGTGACGCGCCAGGCGGGGAACAGGTTGACGCCTACTGCACGGTGATCAGCTTGGTGTCGACGCTGGGTCCGTCGCCCTCGGCGCCGCCGCTGGGGTCGTCGGTCTCGCACTGCAGGAGGACGTCACCCGTCCCGGCGTCGGCGAGCGGGATCTCGACCTCGAACGGGAAGAGGCGGTCCTCCATCCACCCCTCCGCCTGGTAGGGGACGACGGCGACCTCCTGGTCGCTCGCGATCAGCCGGCAGGGGCCGCTCGCCTCGAAGGAGTTGGCCACGCCGGTGACCGTCAGCGTGTCGCCGGTGACGGTGTCACCCTCGGCCGGCGAGGTGATGCTCACCAGGTTGAGGGTGCGGAGCGCGCTGGCGGCTGTGACCTGCCTGTCGAGGGAGAGGCCGAAGAGCCGGGCCTCGGCGTCGCCGCGCTCGACGACGACCGGGATCCGCTCCTGCTGGACTCCCTGGAGCGTGTAGACCAGCTGCTGCAGGGCGAGCCTCGCCATCCGCTTCGACATGCCGTCGGGTCGCTCGGTGAACCCGTCGCCCGGGATGTCGACGAGCAGGATGCCGTCGGTGGCCGTGACGCCCGAGACCTCCACCTGGGGCCAGAGGGTGCGGTAGTCGGGGTCGTCCGGCTCGCCCCCTCCCATGACGAGCCGGGCGGCCTCGGTCAGCGGGTCGCCGGTGACACGGTGGAACTCCCGGAAGAGCCGCGGCCTGCCACCCGGGCCGTCGCCGACGAAGTAGACCGGCACCGCCGTGCCCGCCGACTCCGACGGCGTCTCGGAGGGGGTCTCGGACGGCGACTCCGTGGGGGACGGAGAGACGTCCTTGCGCGGCTTCGGGGACTTCGGAGCCGGCTCCCGGCTCTCGCCGGAGGCAGGCACCGGGTCGTCGGAACCGCTGCACCCGGCCAGGGCCAGGGTGCTGGCGAGGACGACGGCGGTCGCGCCCGCCCAACGTCGTACGAGGGGCCGGGAGGCGGGGAAGGTCATGTCGGTCACGGTAGTTGGACGTGCGGCCCGTCCTTTCGGTCACACGCCGCGGGGCCAGAGCCTAGGCTGGGGCGATGAGCGCGACCGCACCCGACTGCATCTTCTGCAAGATCGTCGCCGGCGACCTCCCGGCCGAGGTCCTCGGGCGCAGCGAGCACGCCATCTCGTTCAAGGACCTCCACCCGCAGGCGCCGTTCCACGCGCTCGTGGTGCCGTTCGAGCACCACGAGAACGCCGCTGCGTCCGCCGCGGCCGACCCGGCGATCCTCGGCCACGCAGTGGCGCTGGCCGACGAGGTCGCGAGGGCCGGAGGGTTCCCGGAGTACCGCCTGATCGCCAACACGGGCCCCACGGCCGGGCAGAGCGTCTTCCACACCCACTTCCACGTCCTCGGCAGCTCGCCGGGCATGACCGAGTCCCTGGTCTGAGCGCGATGTCCCTCCGGCTGCACCGCACCCGCGCCGCGCTGGCCGCCCTCCTCGCCTCGGGCCTGCTCGCCCTGTCCGCCTGTGGCGGCGGCGCCTCCGACGACGAGCGTCGCGCCACCCAGCCCGCCGACGCCTCGACCTCGTCGGGCGCCGAGGAGCCGTCCGAGGCAGCCGCGGAGGGCGCAGAGGGCCACGACGGCCACCACGCCGAGCCGGTGAAGGCCAGGCCGCTGCGCCCCGGCGAGACGCGTACGACGATCGCGATGCCCGGCAGCTACACGCCGTCCGCGCCCTACGGCACCGGCACCGACGACTACCGCTGCTTCCTGCTCGACCCGGAGCTCGACCACGACATGTGGCTCACCGGCACGCACGTGCTGCCCGGAAACCCCGAGGTCGTGCACCATGTGATCCTCTTCCAGGTCCCGCCGGAGCAGGTGGCCGCGGCCGAGGCCAAGGACGCCGCCGAGGAGGACGAGGGCTGGACCTGCTTCGGCGGCACCGGGCTCGACCGCTTCCAGGACGTCGACAACGCCGCCTGGATCGGGGCCTGGGCCCCTGGGGGCCGGGAGTCGGTGGTCAAGCCCGGCTTCGGGGTCCGGCTGGCCAAGGGCAGCCGGGTCGTGATGCAGGTGCACTACAACCTGCTCGCCGGTCAGCAGCCCGACACCTCCGCCGCGCAGCTGCGGCTGGCGCCCGGCAAGCGGCCCTACCAGGCGCTGAGCACCATGCTGCTGCCCGCGCCGGTCGAGCTCCCGTGCCGGCCGCAGCACTCCGACGGCGAGCTGTGCGACCGCGACGCCGCGCTGGCCGACGTCAAGCAGCGCTTCGGCGCCGAGGGCAACACCGCCGACGCCCTCTACTTCCTCTGCGGCGGGAAGCCGCAGCCCGGCAACGTGCAGTCGTGCACCCGCACCCTGGGCGCGCCGATCACGATCCACGGTGTCGCCGGCCACATGCACCTGCTCGGCCGCTCGATCAGGATCGAGGTCGATCCGGGCACCCCGCAGGCCAGGACCATCCTCGACATCCCGGTCTGGGACTTCGACGACCAGGGGAGCCGGCCGATCGAGCCGGTGCACCTCGACGCCTTCGAGCAGGTCAAGGTCACCTGCACCCACGTGCAGTGGCTGCGCGACAGGCTGCCGTCCTTCGAGGGCCAGCCCGACCGTTACGTCGTGTGGGGTGAGGGCACCACCGACGAGATGTGCCTCGGGATGCTGCAGGTCACCCGCCCCTGAGCCACCGGTGCGACCGGGTGGGCCCCGCGTCGCTCGCTCGGTAGCATGGAAGGGCTCTGCCACCGACCCGGAAGGCCGCCCGTCACGGGCATCCATGACTGACACGACCCGCAGCACCCCCAGGGCTGACGCCCAGCAGGACAAGCCGACCCACACGGTCATCGTCCCCAACAGCATCGACATGGTCTCGGTCCTGGGCCCGGGTGACGAGCACCTCCGGTTGATCGAGCGGGCCTTCGACGCCACTGTCCACGTGCGCGGCAACCGGATCACCCTGGCCGGCGACTCCGCCGAGGTCGCGACCGCCGAGCGGCTCCTCGACGAGATCGTCACCATCGTGCGCACCGGGCAGGGCGTGACGGGGGAGACGGTCGAGCGGATCATCCAGATGCTGCGGACGGAGACCCAGGAGCGCCCGGCCGACGTGCTGAGCCTCAACATCCTCTCCAACCGCGGCCGCACGATCCGACCCAAGACGCTCAACCAGAAGCGCTATGTCGAGTCGATCGACAAGAGCACGATCACCTTCGGCATCGGACCCGCCGGCACCGGCAAGACCTACCTGGCGATGGCCAAGGCCGTGCAGGCGCTGCAGGCCAAGGAGGTCAACCGGATCATCCTCAGCCGTCCGGCCGTCGAGGCGGGCGAGAAGCTCGGGTTCCTGCCCGGCACGCTGAGCGAGAAGATCGACCCCTACCTGCGCCCGCTCTACGACGCGCTGCACGACATGGTCGACCCGGAGACCATCCCCAAGCTGCTGGCGGCCGGCACCATCGAGGTGGCGCCGCTGGCGTTCCTCCGCGGCCGCTCGCTCAACGACTCCTTCATCATCCTCGACGAGGCGCAGAACACCACGCCCGAGCAGATGAAGATGTTCCTGACCCGTCTCGGCTTCGGCTCGCGGATCGTCGTCACTGGCGACACCACCCAGGTCGACCTGCCCAACGGCACCAAGTCCGGGCTGCGGGTGGTCGAGGGCATCCTCGACGGCGTGGAGGACATCGCGTTCTGCCGCCTCACCGGCACCGACGTCGTACGCCACCGGCTGGTGAGCCGCATCGTCGAGGCCTACGAGGTCTTCGACGCCCAGGAGGAGCGCCCCCGTCCGCGGTCCGGCCCCTCGAAGGCCGAGCGGGGCCCGCGATGAGCATCGAGGTCCTCAACGAGTCGGGCCTGGACTTCGACGTACGCCGCCTGTCGCGCCTCGCGCGCTTCGTGATGGAGCAGATGCGGGTCCACCCGCAGGCCGAGCTGTGCATCAAGGCCGTCGACGAGGACACCATCGCCGAGCTCAACCAGCAGTGGATGGACAAGGACGGGCCGACCGACGTGCTCGCCTTCCCCATGGACGAGCTGCGGCCCGGGAAGGTCAACGAGGAGCCCGAGGAGGGCGTGCTCGGCGACCTGGTCCTGGCGCCGGCTGTCGCGGAGCGCCAGGGCGAGGAGGCCGGCCACGGCCGCGAGGCCGAGATCGACCTGCTCACGGTCCACGGCATCCTGCACCTGCTCGGCTACGACCACGCCGAGCCGGAGGAGCACGCCGTGATGTTCGGCCTGCAGGGCGAGCTGCTCGAGAAGTGGCGCGCGGCCGAGGGCCCTGCCTGATCATGACCGCCGACATCTGGCAGCTGGTCTCGGCCACCCTGCTGGTGCTGCTCGCCGGCCTCTTCTCGGCCGCCGACGCCGCACTCAACGGATTCTCGCGCGCACGCGCCGAGGAGCTGCGCGCCGAGGGGCGCCCCGGGGCCGCCCGCCTCCTGGCGATCCTCGACGACCCGCCGCGCTACCTCAACACCGCGCTCCTGCTGCGCCTGCTGTGCGAGATCAGCGCCATCGTGCTGGTCACCACGTGGGCCCGCGACGCCTACAGCGGCGCCTGGCTCCCGACCGTGCTCACCACCATCGGCGTGATGTTGGTCGTCTCGTTCGTCGCGATCGGCGTCGCGCCGCGCACGGTGGGCCGCCAGCACGACGCCCGCGTCGCGCTGCTCTCGGCCGGCCCGATCTCGCTGGTGACCACGATCCTCGGCCCGATCCCGGCGCTGCTGATCCTGCTGGGCAACGCGATCACCCCCGGCAAGGGGTTCAGCGAGGGACCGTTCTCCACCGAGACCGAGCTGCGGGAGCTGGTCGACCTGGCCGAGGCCGGCGCGATCATCGAGTCCGGCGAGCGCCGGATGATCCACTCCGTCTTCGAGCTCGGCGACACCATCGCCCGCGAGGTGATGGTGCCGCGACCCGACGTGGTCTACATCGAGCGCCACAAGAACATCCGCCAGACGCTGTCGCTCTTCCTGCGCAGCGGCTACTCCCGCATCCCGGTCATCGGCGAGAACCTCGACGACATCGTCGGCATGGCCTACCTCAAGGACCTCGTCCGGCGTGACTTCGAGGCGCCCGACGCGGAGTTCACCCAGCGGGTCGACGAGGTGATGCGCCCGGTGCACTACGTGCCGGACTCCAAGCCGGTCGACGCGCTGCTCACCGAGCTCCAGGCGCGCCGCCAGCACATCGCGGTCGTCGTCGACGAGTACGGCGGCACCGCCGGCCTGATCACCATCGAGGACGTGCTGGAGGAGATCGTCGGCGAGATCACCGACGAGTACGACGACGAGGAGGTCGAGGTCGAGCACGTCGAGGGCGGCGCGATCCGCGTCTCCTCCCGCTACCCGGTCGACGACCTCGACGAGCTCGTCGGCTTCGCGGTCGAGGACGACGACGTCGACAGCGTCGGCGGCCTGATGGCCAAGCACCTCGGCAAGGTCCCGATCCCCGGGTCGGTGGTGGAGTGCCACGGCCTGCGGCTGGAGGCGGAGCGCGCCACGGGCCGCCGCAACAAGATCGACACGGTGATCGTCACGGTGCTGCCGGAGCGGGACGGGGACAGCGACGACGACGCCTCGGCGCCTCACTAGGCTGGCCGCCATGACCGACCTGTCAGCCGACCTCGACGCCGAGGACGCCAAGCTGGTGACCCTGGCACGCGCGACCCGGGCCCGCGCGCGTGCTCTCGAGGGTGCCGCGGTGCGCGACCTCGACGGACGGACCTACGCCGCCGCGAGCATCCGCCTCGAGCACCTGCAGCTGTCGGCGCTCGACGTCTGCGTGGCGATGGCGATCTCGTCCGGCTCGTCCGGGCTGGAGGCCGCGGTGGTGCTCACCGACGCCGACTCGCCCGACCTGCGAGCGGTGAGCGAGTTCGCTGGTCCAGACGTCCCGGTCCTCGTCGGCGGCCCCGACGGGCGCCTCCACACGCGGCAGAGCACGCACGCCCCCTGATCCCTCGCGAGCAGGCGCGCGACTCGCTAGCGTGGAGACGTGCGTACGCCGGTGGGTTGGGAGGTCCACTCCGAGGGGGTGGCGAGGCTGCTCGAGTCGTGGGCTGCCCTGCCGCAGGGATCGCCGGTCCGGCTGGCCAAGCGCACGAGCAACCTGTTCCGCGGTCGCGAGGCGCACGGCACGGGGCTCGACGTGTCCGGCCTCGCGGACGTCATCGAGGTCGACGGCGACGTCGCCGAGGTGCAGGGGATGTGCACCTACGAGCACCTCGTCGAGGTGACGCTGGCGCACGGCCGGATCCCGCTGGTGGTGCCGCAGCTGCGGACGATCACCCTGGGCGGGGCGGTGAGCGGGCTCGGCATCGAGTCGACCAGCTTCCGCAGCGGACTGCCGCACGAGTCGGTGCTGGAGATGGACGTCCTCACCGGCTCCGGCGAGGTGGTGACCACCAAGCCTGGTGACGACCTCTTCGACGCCTTCCCCAACTCCTACGGCTCCCTCGGCTACGCCACCCGGCTGCGCATCGAGCTCGAGCCGGTCCCGGCCTACGTCGCGCTGCGCCACGTGCCGTTCGCAGACGCGCGTGCCCTGGCCGACGCAGTCACGCGCATCGTCGAGGAGGGCGAGTGGGACGGCGAGCGCGTCGACGGGCTCGACGGGGTCGCCTTCGAGCCGGGCATCCTCCACCTCACGCTGGCCCGCTGGACCGACGAGCCCGGCCCGACGAGCGACTACACCGGCCAGCAGGTCTACTACCGCTCGATCCGACAGCGCATGACCGACCGGCTGACCATGCACGACTACCTCTGGCGCTGGGACACCGACTGGTTCTGGTGCTCGCGTGCGTTCGGCGCGCAGCACCCGGTCGTACGCCGCCTGTGGCCGCGCCGGCTGCGGCGCTCCGACGTCTACTGGAAGCTGGTCGCCCTCGACCGGCGTCTGGGCATCGGTGACCGGCTCGACCGCCGAGCAGGGCGCCCGCAGGGCGAGCGCGTCGTGCAGGACGTCGAGATCCCCGTCGACCGGCTCGCGGAGTTCCTCGACTGGTTCGACCGCGAGGTGGGCATGCGCCCGGTGTGGCTGTGCCCGCTGCGGTTGCGGAGGGACGATGCGAACGGGGCCAGGCCCTGGCCCGGCTACCCGCTGAGCCCCGGGACGACGTACGTCAACGTCGGGTTCTGGGGCGTGGTCAACGTCGGGCCCGAGGCCCCGCACTCCCCGCGCAACCGGGCCGTCGAGGCGAAGGTGACCGAGCTCGGCGGCCACAAGAGCCTCTACTCCGAGGCGTTCTACGACCGCGACGCCTTCGACCGCCTCTACGGCGGCGCCGACCTGGAGCGCGTCAAGGCGTTGCACGACCCCGACGACCGACTGACCGCGCTCTACGACAAGGTGGTGGGACGACGATGAGCCTGGGCTCCAACCTCAATGCAGGCGCTCGTGGGCGGATGTCCATCGGTGACGCGATGGACCGGCTGGTGCGCGGCGGGCTCCCGGTGCGCTTCACGGCGTACGACGGCAGCAGCGCAGGGCCTCCCGACGCCGCGATCGGGATGCACCTGCGCAACCAGCGCGGCCTGTCCTTCCTGATGACCGCGCCGGGCGACCTCGGCATGGCGCGGGCCTACGTCAGCGGCGACCTGGACCTCACCGGCGTCCACCCGGGCGACCCCTACGACGCGCTGGTGCTGCTCAAGGACCACACCAAGTTTCGCGTGCCCACGCCGGCCGAGGCCCTGCACATCGCCCGCAGCCTCGGGCTCTCGCACCTGCGCCCGCCCGCCCCGCCGCCGCAGGAGCACCTGCCGCGCTGGCGCCGGGCCGTGGAGGGCCTGCGGCACTCGATGGTGCGCGACGCCGAGGTGATCTCGCACCACTACGACGTCTCCAACCGCTTCTACGAGAAGGTGCTGGGCCCGTCGATGGCCTACACCTGCGCGCTCTACGAGACGCCCGACGCCTCCCTCGAGGAGGCCCAGGCCGCCAAGTTCGACCTGGTCTGCCGCAAGCTCGACCTCCGGCCGGGCCAGCGGCTGCTCGACGTCGGTTGCGGCTGGGGCACGATGGTCCGCCACGCCGCCGCGGCCTACGGCGTCAAGGCCCTCGGTGTGACGCTGTCGCTCGAGCAGGCCCAGTGGGCCAAGGAGGCGATCGACCGCGAGGGTCTCGCCGACCTCGCCGAGGTGCGGCACCTCGACTACCGCGACGTGGTGGAGACCGGCTTCGACGCGGTCAGCTCGATCGGCCTCACCGAGCACATCGGGGTCCGCAACTACCCGGCGTACTTCACCCACCTGCGCGACCGGCTCAAGCCGGGTGGGCGCCTGCTCAACCACAGCATCACCAGGCCGAGCAACGGCCGCAAGGAGACGGGCGCGTTCATCGATCGCTACGTCTTCCCCGACGGCGAGCTCATCGGCTCCGGCACGATCATCACCGCCATGCAGGACCAGGGCCTCGAGGTGCAGCACAGCGAGAACCTGCGCCTGCACTACGCCGCCACGCTCAGGGACTGGAACCGCAACCTGGTCGACCACTGGGACGAGTGCGTCGCCGAGGTGGGTGAGGGCACGGCCCGGGTGTGGGGGCTCTACATCGCCGGCTCGCGGGTCGGCTTCGAGCGCGACGAGGTCGAGCTGCACCAGGTCCTCGCGACCCGCAACGACGCGGACGGACGGTCCGGGTTCCCGATGCGCCCCGACTGGTGAGGCGGCGATAGCCTCGTCCGGTGAGCACCCGTGCAGCCCAGTTCCAGGCGACCGTCCGTCGCCGTGAACCGCTGACGGACCACCTCGTCCGGCTGGTCCTCGACGGCCTCGACGGCTTCGTGAGCACCGGCGTTCCCGACGAGTGGGTCGGCCTCGTGGTGCCCGGGCAGTTCCAGAGCCGCTACTACACCGTGCGGTCCCTCCGGGACGGCGAGCTCACCCTCGACGTCGTGGTCCACGACGTCGGGCTGGTCACCGAGTGGGCCATGCGCGACTGCGTCGGCGACACCGTCACGATCACCGAGCCCAAGTCGTCGTTCGCGCCGCCGGCCGACGCCGCGTGGCTGCTGCTCGTCGGCGACCTCACCGCCATGCCGGCGATCGCCCGCATCGTCGAGACCCATCCCGAGCTGCCGACGTACGTGCTGGCCGAGGTGCCCGACGACCTCGGCGGCTACCTGCCCGCGACGGCCGACGTCACCTGGCTGACGCCGCCGTCCGCGGGGCAGAGCGCGCTCGCCGAGGTCGTGGAGCACATCGAGTGGCCCGAGGGCGAGGGCTACTTCTGGATGGCCGGCGAGTCGGCGCAGATGCGCGCGATCCGCAAGCACCTGATGCGCGAGGTGAAGCTGCCGACCAGCCACTACGACGTGATGGGCTACTGGCGCGCCACCGCCGGCCGGCAGCCGCGCGCGGTCGATCCGGGCCCGATCTGGCGCGCGGGCAAGGCGGCAGGCAAGAGTGACGAGCAGATCTGGGCTGAGTACGACGCGGCGCGGGAGGCGAGCGATGGCTGACGAGCAGGACGACCAGCAGGTCGACGAGGTCGACGAGGGTGAGGTCGAGGACTTCGACGATGACGAGGACGACGACGACTTCGACCTGTCCGGGGTCGCCCCGGCCGGCGGGTTCTACCAGGCGCCCGAGGGCTTCCGGAGCGGCTTCGCGTCGTTCGTCGGTCGTCCCAACGCCGGCAAGTCCACGCTGACCAACGCGCTGGTCGGGCAGAAGATCGTCATCACCTCCTCCAAGCCGCAGACCACCCGCAACGTGGTGCGCGGCATCGTGCACCGCGACGACGCGCAGCTGATCCTCGTCGACACCCCGGGCCTGCACCGGCCGCGGACGCTGCTCGGCGAGCGGCTCAACGACCTCGTGCGCACGACGTGGGCCGAGGTGGACGTGGTCGCGGTCTGCTTCCCGGCCAACGAGAAGATCGGGCCGGGCGACCGGTTCCTGGTCACCGAGCTGGCGAAGGTGCGGCGTACGACCCGGATCGCGGTCGCGACCAAGACCGACCTCGTCACCCCCGAACAGCTCGGCCAGCACCTGCTGGACATCCAGGCGCTCGGTGAGGAGACCTCGACCGAGTGGGCCGAGATCGTGCCCGTGTCCGCGGTGTCGGGCGACCAGGTCCAGCTGCTGGCCGACCTGCTCGTGGGCCTGATGCCCGAGGGGCCCCCGCTCTACCCCGACGGCGACCTCACCGACGCGCCCGAGGAGGCGCTCGCGGCCGACCTGATCCGCGAGGCCGCGCTCGAGGGCGTGCGCGACGAGCTGCCGCACTCGATCGCCGTCGTCGTGGAGGAGATGGGCCTGCGCGAGGGGCGTCCCGACGACAAGCCGCTGCTGGACATCGTGGCCAACCTCTACGTCGAGCGTGACTCGCAGAAGGGGATCATGATCGGCCACAAGGGCTCCCGGCTGCGCGCGGTCGGCACGCAGGCGCGCAAGCAGATCGAGGCCCTCCTCGGCACCCCGGTCTACCTCGACCTCCAGGTCAAGATCGCCAAGGACTGGCAGCGCGACCCGCGCCAGCTGCGCAAGCTCGGCTTCTGATCGCACCTGCCGGCCGTGTGGCGGCGGCCGCTGAGGGTGGCGGCACATGACGTGGGCTGGGGTGAGCCTGGCGGCATACGACGTCGCAGCGGCTCGCGGGGATGTCGTATGCCGCCACCCTGGCGCGCGGGGATGTCGTACGGCCGCCACCGTCAGGCCGGCACCCAGCAGATCCCGTAGCGCTGTCCGGCCTCCCACTGCTCCTCGGTCGGGCTCTCCTGCGACCAGGTGAAGTCGAGCGGGTCGTCGGCCTGCGCCCGGGCGGCGTCGCGGCACGTGGACTCCATCCGGTCGGCGATGTCGGCCTGCTTCGGCAGCCGGCCCTTGCCCGGGAGGTCGACCGTCGACGACGCGCGCCAGGTGTGCCGAGCCCCGCAGCTGACCCGCTCGAACGCCTTCGTGCCGGGCGCCGCGGTCGCGCACATCGCGACGGCGGGTGCGTCGCCCCACCCCTTCGTGCGCCGCGGCAACGCCAGCAGCTGCCTCGGCGCGGCGACCGCCACCACGTCGCAGCGGAACCAGTCCGCACCCGCCTCGGCGCGCTTCGGGCTGGGGGTGAACCACACGGCCTGCGCCATGCTCAACCGCAGCTCGCGCGGGGGGACGCCGAGGTGGCGGGGCAGCCGCGTCGTGCAGGCCCGCCGCATCTGGCGCTGCGCGGCCTGGGAGTCAACCCGGCGCGAGAAGCCCGCCTTGGTCTCGAGGTCGAGGCGCCCGACGAAGTAGGTCTGGGCCGTGTGCTTCCTCCCGCAGGCGATCGGCTCGGTCCGCCCGACCACCGCGACCGCCTGGGCGAAGGTCAGCGCGTGGCACTCACCGACCTTGGGCTTCGGGCCGGGTTCGGGCGGCACCGTCTCCGAGGGGGTGGACGCGAGGGAGGGGGAGGCCGGAGCAGGGTCGGGGGCGTCCGCGGTCGGCGGCGACGTGCAGCCCGCCAGCGCGAGGGCGGCGAGCAGCAGGGCCGCGGCGCGCAACCCCCTCATCCCATCACCAGGGCCGCGAGCGTCCCGCCCAGCTCGTACGCCGTCTCCCTCTCCGCCTCGCCCACGTCGCCCAGCACCTCCAGGACCGGTGCGGCCTGGCGCCAGGGCAGCGCACCGACGATCGACTGCACCGAGCGCACCGCGCCCGTCGTGTCGTAGCGGCCGTGGACGTAGAGCCCGTAGGGCTTCTTGCCGCCCTCGGCCGCGGCGGCCGACCCGTCGTCGGTGAGGGCCCCGCCGGCCTGCAGGAAGATCGTGTCGAAGAAGTGCTTGAGCGCGCCGCTCATGTAGCCGAAGTTCGCCGGGGTGCCGAGCAGGTAGCCGTCCGCGGCGAGCACGTCGTCGGCGCCGGCCTCCAGGGCCGCCCGGACGACGACCTCCACCCCCTCGATCGCGTCGTCGCAGGCCCCGGCGACCACCGCGTCGGTCAGCGCGGAGACCGAGGGGGTCGGGGAGTGGTGGACCACCAGCAGTCGGGGCATGGCGAGAGCCTACGAGGGCAGGTAGCGTGGCGTGCCGTGACCTTCGAGGTGGCGGGCACGGCGTACGACCGGTACATGGGTCGCTACTCGCGCCCGCTCGCCGCCCGGTTCGGCGACTGGCTCGACCTCGCTCCCGGCCAGCGTGCGATCGACGTGGGCTGCGGCCCCGGTGCGCTCACCGGCGTTCTGGTGGACCGGCTCGGCGCCGACCACGTCGCGGCGGTCGACCCGTCCGCGCCCTTCGTCGAGGCCTGCCGCGAGCGCTTCCCGGAGGTCGACGTGCAGCGCGGGACCGCGGAGGCCCTGCCCCACCCCGACGACGCCTTCGACGTCGCGGCTGCGTGCCTCGTCGTGCACTTCATGACCGACCCCGTCGGCGGCCTGACCGAGATGAGGCGGGTGACCCGCGACGGCGGCTGGGTCGCGGCGACGGTGTGGGACCTGGCCGGCTCGCGCGCGCCCATGGCGCCGCTGTGGGAGGCCGCCGCCGAGGTGGCGCCCGAGCAGCCCGACGAGCGCGACTTCCAGGGCGGCTCCCGCGACAGCCTGGTCGGGATCCTGGAGGGAGCCGGGCTGCGCGACGTCGAGTCCGTCGAGCTGCCGGTGACCGTCACCCACCCGAGCTTCGAGGAGTGGTGGGAGCCCTACCTGCACGGCGTCGGGCCCGCCGGCGAGATGGTCGCCGCGCTCGACCCCGACCGCCGCACGCGGCTCGAGGAGACCCTGCGACGCAACCTCGGGCCGGGACCGTTCGACCTGACGGCGGTGGCGTACGGCGCCCGCGGGCGGGCCTGAGACGTCTCAGTCCGCGGGAGGCGGGAGACGTCCGTACGGGGGAGGTCTACTCTGGATCCCGTCATGATGCGCAGCCTGCTCCTCCTTCGCCGCCGCAACGAGGTCTGACCCGGCCCCCTCGTTGCGGAGTGTGGTGCGCGCCGGTCGCCCCTACCGCCCACCTCATCAGCGCAGCGAGGAAGCCATGACCAACCTGAGCAACACCACCAACCGGCAGGCGCCGAGCCCGATGCCGTACGCCCGCTACACGCCGTTCGTGCCCGTCGACGTGCCCGACCGCACCTGGCCGACGAAGAAGGTCGAGAAGGCCCCGCGCTGGCTCTCCACCGACCTGCGCGACGGCAACCAGGCGCTGATCGACCCGATGACGCCGGCCCGCAAGCTCACCATGTTCGAGCTGCTGGTGCGGATGGGCTACAAGGAGATCGAGGTCGGCTTCCCCAGCGCCAGCCAGACCGACTTCGACTTCGTGCGCAAGCTCGTCGAGGAGGACCGGATCCCCGACGACGTGCAGATCTCGGTGCTCACGCAGGCCCGGGAGGACCTCATCGAGCGCACCGTCGACTCGCTCGTCGGCGCCCCGCGCGCCACCATCCACCTCTACAACGCCACGGCGCCGTTGTTCCAGCGCGTGGTCTTCAACGTCACCCCCGACGAGTGCCGCAACATCGCGGTCCGCGGGACGGAGATGGTGATGAAGTACGCCGAGGAGCGCCTCGGCGGCATCGTCGGCAGCGAGGACTTCGGCTACCAGTACAGCCCGGAGATCTTCACCCAGTCCGACACCGACTTCGCGCTCGACGTCTGCGAGGCGGTCTCCGACGTGTGGCAGCCCGAGGCCGGTCGCGAGATCATCCTCAACCTGCCCGCCACGGTCGAGATGTCGACGCCCAACACCTACGCCGACCAGATCGAGTACTTCGGCCGGGGCCTGACCCGCCGCGAGCACTCCGCGATCAGCCTGCACCCGCACAACGACCGCGGCACGGCCGTCGCCGCGACCGAGCTGGCGCTGATGGCCGGGGCCGACCGCGTCGAGGGCTGCCTGTTCGGCCACGGCGAGCGCACCGGCAACGTCGACCTGGTGACGCTGGGCATGAACCTCTTCAGCCAGGGCATCGACCCCAAGATCGACTTCGCCCTGGGCGGCGAGGGCATCGACGAGATCCGGCGCACCGTCGAGTACTGCACCAACCTGCCGGTGCACCCGCGCCACCCCTACGCCGGAGACCTCGTCTACACCGCCTTCTCCGGCTCCCACCAGGACGCCATCAAGAAGGGGCTGGAGGACCTCGAGAAGAAGGCCGCCGCACTGGGCGTCGACGTGGGCGAGCTGCCGTGGGAGGCGCCGTACCTGCCGATCGACCCCAAGGACGTCGGCCGCACCTACGAGGCCGTGATCCGGGTCAACAGCCAGTCCGGCAAGGGGGGCGTGGCCTACGTCCTCAAGTCCGAGCACAAGCTCGACCTGCCGCGTCGTGCGCAGATCGAGTTCAGCCGCGTGGTGCAGCAGCGCACCGACACCGACGGCGGCGAGATCACGCCCGAGGAGATCTGGTCGGTCTTCCGCGGTGAGTACCTCGACCGCGAGGCCCCGCTCAAGCTCAACTCCGTGCACACCTCGAGCGCCGCGGGGGAGAAGGACCAGCTCACCGTCGGGGTCTACGTCGACGGCGAGCGCCGCGAGCTCACCGGCTCGGGCAACGGCCCGATCAACGCCTTCACCAACGCGCTCAACGAGCTCGTCGAGGCCGAGCAGGCCGCCGGCAACCCGGTGTACGCCGACCGCGGCGAGGTCCGCGTCCTCGACTACCACGAGCACGCGCTGTCGTCGGGCGGCGACGCCATCGCGGCGGCGTACGTCGAGTGCGCGGTCGGCGAGAAGGTGCTGTGGGGCGTCGGGCTCGACGCCAACATCGTCACCGCCTCGCTGAAGGCCGTGACCAGTGCGGTCAACCGCGCGTGAGGGACAGTCCGCATCACGAAGCTCGTCGGTGGACATCCGGGACCAGTCCATTGATGCGGACTACATTGCTTCCATGCTGGTGAGCGAGCGGATCGGGCAGTTCTTCGTCGAGTCCGACGGCGGACGGGACCGGCTGGAGTACACCGAGTACGGCTCGGGTGACGAGTGGGTCGTGCTGCTGCACGGCCTGCTCATGCCGCGGCGGATGCAGCAGCCACTCGCCCGGGCGATGGCGGCGCACGGCCTGCACGTGGTCACGCTCGACCTGCTCGGGCACGGCCGCTCCGACCAGCCGGCCGACCCGCTGGTCTACTCGATGACGTCGTTCGGCGAGCAGGTGGTGGCGCTCCTCGACCACCTCGGCGCGGACCAGGCGGTCATCGGGGGCACCTCGCTGGGCGCCAACGTGTCGCTGGAGGTGGCCGTCATCGCGCCCGAGCGGGTCAAGGGCCTGATCGTCGAGATGCCGGTGCTCAACAACGCGCTCGTGGCGGGGATCCTGGCCTTCGTCCCGATCATGCTGGCCGCGCGCTACCTGCCCTTCACCGCCAACGCGCTGCAGAAGGCGTCGCGCGCGGTGCCGCGCGGGATCGTCCCGTTCTGGGCCGGGATCGGGCTCGACACGGTCGACCACCGCGCCGACTCCATCGCCTCGGTGCTGCACGGCGTGATCTTCGGGCGGCTGGCCCCCTCGTCGAGCCAGCGCCGCCGGATCCAGGCCCCGGTCTTCGTCGTGGGGCACCCGGTCGACCCGATCCACCCGTTCGTCGACGCCGACATGCTCGCGGCCGAGCTGCCCCACGTCCGTTTCGAACGCGCGTCCTCGATCCTGGAGTGGCGCTTCCGGCCCGACCGGCTGACGCAGGCGGCCGCCGACTTCGCCCTCGACTGCTGGGCGACCCCCGGCGCCGGCGCCACCCCGGTCCGGAAACGCTGACCACCGCACCCGGCCCCACCGGGGGCGGTGGGGGAGAATGACCCCGTGCCCCTCTACCGCGACGAGGCGGTCGTGCTCCGCACCCACAAGCTGGGCGAGGCCGACCGCATCATCACCCTGCTGACCCGTCAGCACGGGCGGGTGCGCGCGGTCGCCAAGGGCGTGCGGCGTACGACATCGCGCTGGGGCTCGCGCCTCGAGCCGTTCACCCATGTCGACCTGCAGCTCGCCGAGGGGCGCAGCCTCGACGTGATCACCCAGGCCGAGACGCTCGACCCGTTCCACGCCCGGCTCGGGCTCGACTACGACCGCTACACCGCCGGCACGGCGATGCTCGAGACCGCCGAGCGGCTCGTGACCGAGGACAAGGAGCCGGCCGTCCAGCAGTTCCTGCTGCTGGTGGGTGGCCTGCGCGCGATGGCGGGCGGTGAGCACCCGGCCGGCCAAGTCCTCGACTCCTACCTGCTGCGCTCCCTGTCGGTCGCCGGCTACGCGCCGTCCTTCGACCACTGCGTGCAGTGCGGGGTCGAGGGGCCGCACCGGTTCTTCAACCCGTCGGCCGGCGGCGTGCTCTGCTCCTCCGACAAGCTGCCCGGCTCGGCGACGCCCGCACCCGAGACGGTGCTGGTGCTGGGGGCGCTGCTCGTCGGCGACTGGCCCGTCGTCCACTCCGCCGACCCGCGCCACCTGCGCGAGGCGAGCAGCCTGGTCTCGGCCTACCTCGCCTGGCACCTCGAGCGCGGCCTGCGGTCCATGGCGTACGTCGAGCGCTGACGGCGACGTCGGTCTGCCGTGGGCCCCGGCCGGGGCGACGTCACGGTCCTGCGGCTGCTCGATCGGCTCGACGCCGGCTGACGTCATGGGGCGCGGTCGCCCGGACGACCACCCGCCATGACGTCTCGCACTACGCTGACGGCCGTGAAGCGACAGGTGAAGCCGCCGACCCCGCACCCGTCCGGCGCGACCCCGCCGCCGGTGCCGCGCGACCTCGTGCCCGAGCACGTCGCGATCATCATGGACGGCAACGGCCGGTGGGCCAAGGAGCGCGGGCTGCCGCGCACCAAGGGGCACGAGCAGGGCGAGCACACGCTCTTCGACGTCGTCGAGGGGGCGATCGAGATCGGGGTCAAGGCCATCTCGGCCTACGCCTTCTCCACCGAGAACTGGTCGCGCTCGCCCGACGAGGTGCGCTTCCTCATGGGCTTCAACCGCGACGTGATCCGGCGCCGGCGCGACGAGATGCACGCGCTGGGGGTTCGGGTCCGGTGGGCCGGCCGCGCCCCACGCCTGTGGAAGTCGGTCATCAAGGAGCTCCAGGTCGCCGAGGAGATGACCCAGGACAACGACGTGCTGACGCTGACGATGTGCGTCAACTACGGCGGGCGCGCCGAGCTCGCCGACGCCGCCCGGGCGATCGGCCGCGAGGTCGCCGCCGGACGGCTCAACCCCGACAAGATCGACGAGAAGACCTTCGCCCGGCACCTCTACGTCCCCGAGCTGCCCGACGCCGATCTGGTCTGGCGCACCTCGGGGGAGCAGCGGCTGTCCAACTTCATGCTCTGGCAGGCGGCCTACAGCGAGATGGTCTTCACCGACGTGCTGTGGCCCGACGTCGACCGCCGCCACCTGTGGGCGGCTGTCGAGACCTACGCCTCGCGCGACCGTCGCTACGGCGGCGCGCTGCCCAACGCGACCACGACCTGAGGGTCACCGGCAGGCCGGACAGGTCCCGAAGATCTCCAACGTGTGGCTGATGTCGGCGTAGCCGTGCTCGCCGGCGATGGCGTTCGTCCAGCGCTCCACCGCGGGCCCCTCCACCTCCACGGTCGCTCCGCAGGTGCGGCACACGAGGTGGTGGTGGTGCGTGTCGGAGCAGCTGCGCCAGATGGCCTCGCCGTCCTCGTTGCGCAGCATGTCGACCTCACCTGCGTCGGCGAGCGCCGACAGCGTGCGGTAGACGGTCGCCAGGCCCACCGAGTCGCCCTGCCGGGAGATCAGGTCGTGGATCTCCTGGGCGCTGCGGAAGTCGTCGAAGCCGGCCAGTGCCGCGGCGACCGCCCGGCGCTGGCGCGTGGGGCGTACGACGGGACGCTCGCGGTCAGTGCTCGTCATAGTGCTCTCCGTGCACGGCGTGACGGTGGCCGTCGTGGACGTAGTCGACGTGGTCGTCGTGCTCGACCGCCGGGTGCCCGCAGTCCTCGCCGTGCTGGTGCGGGTGCTCGTCGGTGATCGTGTGGCCCGCGGCCTCGACGCTGGGGAACGGCGCGAGCAGGCGCTGGCGGTGGCGCAACCAGACGCCGATCGGCCACGTGGAGACGAACATCGCCAGTGCGAGCAGCACGATCGTCGGGCCCGGCGCGACCGTCGCCCGGAAGGACAGGGCCGCACTGAGGAGCAGACCGCCGAGGGCGGCGAGGACTCCGACGACCATCGCGCCCGCGATCGTCGTACGGAACGAGCGCGCCAGCTGCTGCGACGTCGCCACCGGCACGACCATCAGCGCGGAGACGAGGAGCAGTCCGACGGTGCGCATGGCCACGGTGACCGTCACGGCGGCGAGCACCGCGATCAGCAGGTTGTAGGCGCGGACCCGGAGTCCGGCCACCCGCGCGAAGTCCGGGTCGCTGGAGACGGTGAAGAGCTGGGGGAGCAGTCCGATCGTGACGACGAGCAGCACCACCGTCAGCCCGAACGTGAACCAGACGTCACCCGCCGAGATGCTGGTCAGCGACCCGAAGAGGAACTCCTGGAGCCGCGCGGCACCCTGACCCGCGATCCCCGTGATCAGCACGCCGCCGGCCAGCCCGCCGTAGAAGAGCAGCGCGAGCGCGACGTCCCCGTTGGTGTGGCCGCGCTCGCGGATCACCTCGATGAGCACGGCGCCCAGGACGGCGACGGCGACGGCCGTCCACGTCGGTGACGTCTTGGTCAGCAGGCCGAGGGCCACCCCGGTCACCGCGACGTGGCCGAGACCGTCGCCCAGCAGCGCGAGCCGTCGTTGCACCAGGAAGGTGCCGATCGCCGGAGCGGCCAGGCCGGTCAGCAGCGCGGCGATGAGGGCGCGATGCATGAAGGGGAGGGAGAACAGGCTCCAGAAGTCGCTCATCGCGCGCCCCCCAGGTCGTCGAGGGGCGAGCCGACGTGCGGCACGTGGTCGTGGTGGCCGGACACCGGGTGGTGGTGCCCGTCCGCCTGCAGCTCGTCCGGCACCGGTCCGTCGTGGGCGATCCGCCCGTCGCGCATGACCACGGCCCGGTCGATGAGGGGCGCCATCGGGCCGAGCTCGTGGGCGACCAGCACGATGGTGGCGCCGCGGCCCTTCAGCACCGACAGCGCGTCGGCGAGGGCGAGCTGGTTGACCAGGTCCACGCCCGCGGTGGGTTCGTCGAGCACGAGCAGGTCGGGCTGGCCGGCCAGCGCGCGGGCGATCAGGGCGCGCTGCTGCTGCCCGCCGCTGAGCTGGGAGATGCCGACCTGGGCCCGGTCGGTGAGGCCCACCACGTCGAGCGCATCGGCGATGGCCTGCCGGTCGGCGCGCGAGAGCGGCCGGAGCAGCCGGCGCCGGGTGATCCGCCCGGAGGCGACGACCTCCCAGACCGTGGCCGGGACGCCGCCGCTGGCGGTCGAGCGCTGCGGCACGAAGCCGATGCGGTGCCAGTCGCGGAAGTCGGCGTACGGCGTCCCGAAGAGGTCCACGCTGCCCGAGGTCAACGGCAGGAGGCCGGTCACGGCCCGCACCAGCGTCGACTTGCCGGACCCGTTGGCGCCCATCAGGGCCAGGAACTCGCCCGGGGCGACGGTCACGTCGATCGCCCGCAGGATCGGCCGTCCACCGATCGCCACGGACCCGTCGCGGACCACGACGGGAGGTGCGCCCGCGCTCAGTGGCATCCGTTGGCCTTCCGGAGCGCGTCGAGGTTCTGGCCCATGAGGGAAAGGTAGTCGTCCTCGGCCGTCTCGTCCGAGAGCCCCTCGATCGGGTCGAGGACCGCGGTCTCCAGCCCGAGGTCGCCGGCGAGCGACTCGGCCATCTTGCGGCTGGCGAGGCGCTCGGCGAAGACCGTCGTGATGCCGTCCTCGGTGATGAGCGCCTGCAGCTGCGCAAGGTCGGCCGGCGTCGGCTCGGCGTCGGGGGAGAGGCCGGCGATGGCCTCGAAGTGCAGGCCGTACCGGGCAAGGTAGGCGAACGCCTCGTGGCTGACGACCGTGGTGGAGCGCTCGCACCGGGCCAGGCCGTCGGCGTACGACCGGTCGAGCTCCTCGAGCTCTCGGCGCACCTCGGCCGCGTTGTCCTTGTAGTTCGTCGCGCGGTCGGGGTCGAGCTCGGCGAGCTGCTCGGCGACCGCGTCCCCGAGGTCGGCCATGAGCAGCGGGTCCTGCCAGAAGTGCGGGTCGAGCTCACCGTGGCCGGCCTCCTCGTCCTCGTGCTCGTGCTCCGAGGCCGGCATCAGGTCGAGCACCTCGGCCGCGTCGACGATCGCCGCGTCCGGGGCGTTGGTCTCGACCGTCTCGTCGACCGCGGGCTGGAAGTCGTGCTCGAGCACCACCAGGTCGGCCTCGGCGAGGGTCGCGGTCTGCTTGATGTCGAGGGAGAGGTCGTGCGGCTCGGTGCCCGGGCCGGTGAGGTTGGTGACGTCCCACCCGTCACCCGCCACCCGACCGGTCACCCAGGCCAGCGGGTAGAACGCGGCGACGGCCGAGCGACCATTCCCGGTGGCGTCGTCGGACCCGCCACAGCCGGCAAGGAGGGCGGCGGAGGCGAGGGCGGTGGCGAGGGCGAACGGTCGGGTGACGGACAACATGAGAACGATTCTCACTGCTGATGAGAACCATTGTCAAACTGCCCTGACCCCTAGGCTGGCGCCGTGCTCGTTGTGACCCGTCTCCGTACGCCCCGCCCCGACGACGCCGCGGGGGAGGACGAGCTGCGCAGCGGGCTGCTGCAGGCGCTCGCCATCCTCGCCGCCAAGCCCGGCTACGTCGGGGGCGACGTCGGCCGCAACGTCGACGACCCGACCCTGTGGGTGCTGACCACCCGTTGGGAGAACGTCGGCTCCTACCGCCGGGCACTGGGGTCGTACGAGGGCAAGATGCACATCCAGCCGCTGATGGTGCACGCGCTCGACGAGCCCAGCGCCTACGAGGTCGTCGAGGAGGGGACCGACCTCAACGTCGCCGATCCGCGCTCGATAGGGTGAGCGTTCGCGCACGCCAGACCGGCAGCCAGCCGGCCGACGAAGAAGGAAGAGCCCGTGGCCAAGCCCGTACCCACCGCCCTGGACAACGTCGTCAGCCTCGCCAAGCGCCGGGGTTTCGTCTACCCGTGCGGTGAGATCTACGGCGGCACCCGCTCGGCCTGGGACTACGGCCCGCTCGGCGTGGAGCTCAAGGAGAACATCAAGCGCCAGTGGTGGCGGTTCATGGTCACCCGGCGCGACGACGTCGTCGGCCTCGACTCCAGCGTCATCCTGCCCACGCGCACGTGGGAGGCCAGCGGCCACCTGAGCACGTTCAGCGACCCGCTCGTCGAGTGCCAGTCGTGCCACAAGCGCTTCCGCGAGGACCACCTCCAGGAGGACCACGCGGCCAAGAAGGGCATCGACGACCCCGACACGGTCGACATCAACGAGTCGGTGGCCTGCCCCAATTGCGGCACCCGCAACGCGTGGACCGAGCCGCGTGAGTTCAACATGATGCTGAAGACCTACCTCGGCGTCATCGAGGACCAGTCCGGCCTGCACTACCTGCGCCCCGAGACCGCCCAGGGCATCTTCCTCAACTTCGCCAACGTGGTGACCTCCAGCCGCCAGAAGCCGCCCTTCGGCATCGCCCAGATGGGCAAGAGCTTCCGCAACGAGATCACGCCCGGCAACTTCATCTTCCGCACCCGCGAGTTCGAGCAGATGGAGATGGAGTTCTTCGTCAAGCCCGGCGAGGACGAGGAGTGGTTCCGCTACTGGATCGCCGAGCGCACCCGCTGGTACGTCGACCTCGGCATCAACCCTGACAACCTGCGCCACTACGAGCACCCGCAGGAGAAGCTGTCCCACTACTCCAAGGGCACGACCGACATCGAGTACCGCTTCGGGTTCTCGGGCCGTGACTTCGAGGAGCTCGAGGGGATCGCCAACCGCACCGACTTCGACCTCAAGCAGCACAGCGAGTTCTCCGGCAAGGACCTGTCCTACTACGACCAGGCCGCCGACGAGCGCTACCTGCCCTACGTCATCGAGCCCGCCGCCGGACTGACCCGCTCGCTGATGGCGTTCCTCATCGACGCCTACACCGAGGACGAGGCGCCCAACACCAAGGGCGGCGTCGACAAGCGCGTCGTGCTCAAGCTCGACCCGCGCCTCGCGCCGGTCAAGGTGGCGGTGCTGCCGCTGAGCCGCAACGCCGACCTGTCGCCGAAGGCGAAGGCCCTCGCCGCCGAGCTGCGCCAGAACTGGAACGTCGAGTTCGACGACTCCGGCGCCATCGGCCGTCGCTACCGCCGCCAGGACGAGATCGGTACGCCCTTCTGCGTGACGGTCGACTTCGAGACCCTCGACGACGACGCGGTCACCATCCGCGAGCGCGACTCGATGGCCCAGGAGCGCGTCAGCCTCGACGGCATCACGCGCTGGTTCGCCGAGCGCCTCGTCGGCTGCTGAGGTCCGCGGGCACGTCGGCGTGCCACGATGTCGCCATGTGGCGCACCGTGGTCCTCTCGACGACCCTCGCCGTGTCGCTGGCGTCCTGCTCGGGCTCCGACCCGCAGCCGGGGGCCGAGACCGACCCCACGCCCACGGAGGCGGTCGACGTGGCCTCGACCGAGCCCGGCACCGACCTCGAGTTCGGGGAGCCGGCGACGCTCGTGTGGCAGCCGGCGCAGCACCTGACGGGCGTCCTCGACCTCATCGTCGACTCGGTCGCCGAGCAACCGCAGTCGGTGTTCGACGGCTGGAGGCGTGACGACGCGATGGCCACCGCGCGTCCCTACTTCGTGACGGTGTCGCTCACCAACACCGGTGAGACCGACCTCGGCGGGCAGGCCGTGCCGCTCTACCTGCGCGACGAGACGGGCTCCCTCGGCGCGCCCTGGACGCTCGGGGGCGACTTCACGGCCTGCCAGAGCGGGCCGCTTCCCACCCCGTTCGAGCCCGGCGCCGAGGCCGACATGTGCCTGGTCTACCTCGCGCCCGACGGCACCCGGATCCAGGACATGGTCTTCGAGCCGACCGAGGGCTACGACGCGATCACCTGGACCGGCGACGTGGCCGGACCGGAGAAGAAGTCGGAGAAGAAGTCGGAGAAGGCACGCCGCCAGGAGGGCGGCCGGAAGAGCGGCTGATTTGGGGCGAGCGCGGGCCGGGTTCGACAATGGGCCCATGCCCGCCGTGCCCTCCTCCTTGACGCTGGGGTCGCTGCGCGTCGAGACCCCGGTCGTGCTCGCGCCGATGGCCGGCATCACCAATGCGGCCTACCGCCGGCTCTGCGCCGAGCAAGGTGCCGGCCTCTACGTCTGCGAGATGATCACCAGCCGCGGCCTGGTCGAGGGCGACGAGACGACGAAGAAGATGCTCGTCTTCGACGACCTGGAGTCCGTCCGCTCGGTCCAGCTCTACGGCACCGACCCCGTCTACATCGGCAAGGCCGTGGAGATCCTCTGCGGCGACCACGGCGTGGCCCACGTCGACCTCAACTTCGGCTGCCCGGTGCCCAAGGTGACCCGCAAGGGCGGCGGGGGAGCGCTGCCGTGGAAGCGCGGTCTCCTCGGCGAGATCCTCACGTCCGCGGTCGCCGCCGCGGCGCCGTACGACGTCCCGGTGACGATGAAGACCCGCAAGGGCCTCGACGACGACCACCTGACGTACCTTGACGCCGGTCGCATCGCCGAGGAGACGGGGGCTGCCGCGATCGCGCTGCACGGAAGGACTGTCCAGCAGGCCTACTCCGGCGCGGCGGACTGGGAGGCCATCGCCGCGCTGGTCGAGCACGTCGACATCCCGGTCCTCGGCAACGGCGACATCTGGGAGGCCGCCGACGCCCTGCGCATGGTCGAGCAGACCGGTGTCGCGGGTGTCGTGGTCGGCCGCGGCTGCCTGGGTCGGCCGTGGCTGTTCCGCGACCTCGCGGCCGCCTTCCACGGTGAGGACGTCGCGACCCTGCCGACCCTCGGCGAGGTCAAGCACATGATGCGTCGCCACGCCGAGCTGTTGTCGGAGCACATGGGGGAGGAGCGGGGCTGCAAGGAGTTCCGCAAGCACATCACCTGGTACCTCAAGGGGTTCCCCGCCGGCGGCGAGCTGCGCCACCAGCTGGCACTGGTCGACTCGCTGGCGTCCCTCGACACCCTCCTCGACGGTCTCGACGGCGACGCTCCCTTCCCCGAGCGGGAGCTGGGCACGCCGCGCGGGCGGCAGGGCGCGCCGCGCAAGAAGGTGGTGCTCCCGGAGGGCTGGCTCGACGACACCGACGGTCGCGGGGCGCACCTGCGCGAGGACGCCGACGAGACCACCGGCGGCTGACCCCGGGCCCGCCCGACGTGCCAGGCGCTACCTGACACCTCGCCCGCGGATCTACGCACGGATCCGTGCCGGGTGAGCCGGAACACGCGGAATTTTGCTGTGGAAGATTGGGACAGGGCGAGAATCCTGTGCTCTACTCGATGATCGCGCCGACGTGGGCACGGGCCCCGAGATCGAAGATCCCCGTGGATCGGCGCAGTCCCCCGTAAGCAACCGCGAAGGAATCAGCGCTGTGGCTCAGCATCGCCACAAGCGGGAAACCCCTGCTGCCCCCCGTCAGACCAAGATCCGTCAGACCAAGATCCCCCGTTCGGTCCTGGTGTCCGCACCGCTCGCCGTCGTGGCGACCCTGTCGGCCGTCACCATGGGCGTCCTCGCCGCCGACCCGGCGACCTCGGACAACACCGAGCTGCTGGCCGCGTCCAGCAACAGCCAGTCGTTCTCCCGGGCGTCCGCGGTGAGCCGGCGCGGCGACGCGACCGCGTCCCGCTCCCAGATCCGCACCGCCGCGAAGGCCGAGTCGGCCGCGCGCAAGGACCTCGAGGTCGACCGGCTCGCCCGTCGGATGGCCAAGAAGACCGACGACACGATCTGGACCACCGAGGCCCTCAACCTGTGGGACGGCCCGTCCGAGAAGGCCGAGAAGATGGGCCTCGTCGACGCCCTCGAGCAGGTCCGGGTCACCGGTCGCCGCCAGGCCGGCCGCACCCAGATCGTGGTCGACGGCCAGTCGCGCTGGGTCACCTCCGACTACCTCGCGCAGGAGAAGCCGAAGCCCGAGCCGAAGGAGCCCGCCGGTCCCAGCCTGGGCGGCAGCTGCTCCAACGGATCGACCATCGACGCCGGGCACGCCGCGCTCTACGACATCCACGACGTCGTGTGCGCCAACTGGCCGGAGATCACGAGCTATGGCACCTGGCGTGGCGACGGCGAGCACGGCGAGGGCCGCGCCATCGACATCATGACCAGCGGCGCCACCGGATGGGCCGTCGCGGACTTCCTCCGCGCCAACTACTCGGCGCTGGGCATCGAGTACATCATCTACTCGCAGAAGATCTGGTCCGTGGAGCGTGCCGGCGAGGGCTGGCGCGGCATGTCCGACCGTGGGTCGACCACTGCCAACCACTACGACCACGTGCACGTCACGGTCTACTGACGGGCGGCGAGGTCACCGCCACTGACGGACCTCGGTCCATGTCAGCCCGTCGTCGTCGGACACCGCCACGGTGTCGAACCCGCTGACGACCACCAGGCCGTCCGCGACCCGGAGCCCGGCCCCGGACGTCTCGGTGCCACCGCCGTCCCTGCGGAGCACTTCCCGGAAGGCGCCGTCGTCGGCCTCGGCCCGCCACACGACGAGGTCCGGGTAGGCGCTCATCGCGAGGTAGGCGCCGGTGGGTGATCGCCGCACGACGTACGTCTCGCTGAGGTCCGGTGCCGGACGGGTGTCCTGGGTCCAGGTGGCGCCGCCGTCGCGACTCGTGTAGAGGTCGACGGAGCCGGGACCCGGCGCCGCCCAGTACGCCATCTCGCCGGGCGCGGTGTCCAGCACGTAGTCGCCGCGGGTCACCCGCGCCAGGGTGCGCACCTGCCGGCCGGCGACCGTGTCCCACCAGGCCTCGAGCCGCCCGGTCCCCGCGGTCGAGTGCGGCTTCGGGTTCGCGCCCCAGGGGAGGACGCCCAGCCCCGGCCGCACGGCGGACCCGTCCCACGCGTTCGGCCACTGGTGTGCGGTCGCCGTGTCGAGGTCGAGGGAGCACCAGGTCTGGCGCCAGCCGCCCGTGCACGGGTACCAGAGGTCCGGGTCGGCCGGCCGGATCTCAGCTCCCACACGGACGACGCGGCGTTGGGTGCCGTCGACGCCGACCAGCCACTCGTGGCCGTTGCTCTCGTCGACGAGCAGGAAGGTGCCCCGCCGTGGGGTGGTCACGTGCAGGTCGACGCCGACCTCGAACACCGGCCGTACGAACGTCGTGGTCGCGTAGGCGTCCGTCGTGAGCGCGAGCGCCTCGAAGGAGAACGGGCCTCGCTCCGCGCAGGGCCTCGAGCACTGCACCGACCACACCGAGAGCCTGGTGTCCGGGTCGTCCGGGGCAACCCCGATCGTGGTGAGGAGTGCCCCTGGCCTCGCGACCACCTGCTCGGGCGTCATGGACCTCGGCCACGGCTTCGCTGGAGATGTCGGCTCCTGTGTCGGGGACTGGACGGGTGGTGCCGGCCGGGCCGGGTCGGGAGCGGCCGCATCGCGGTCGGTGACGACGGCACCCGCGCCGATCACTGCAGCGGCCAGAGCGGTGACGACCAAGGCGGTACGACGCCGCCGGCCGGCGCGCGCCCGGGAGCGGATGGCGTCGGCGTCGACGAGGGGTGGCTCGATCTCGCCGGCGATCCGTCGGGCTGCACCGGAGACGCGCTGGTCCAAGGTCATGACGTCGCCTCCCTGGGCACGGCGGTCTCCGGCACAGGCTCGCCGAGCAGCTCCGCGAGGCGCCGGGAGGCCTTGTGCGCAGTGCTCTTGACGGTGCCGGGTGCCATGCCCAGCGTCTGCGCGATCTGGGCCTCGGACATGTCCTCGTAGTACCTGAGCACCGTGACGGCGCGCTGCCGCCCGGGGAGCCGCAGCACGGCCTGCCACACCAGCTCGTGCTCGGGCACGTCCTCGAGCCGACGGTCCCACGACGGCTCGTCACGCAGGACCAGGGCCAGCTCGTGCGACGACCGCTTGCGCCACCACGAAGCAGCCTGGTTCACGACCACTCGGCGCGCGTAGGCCTCTGGCCGTCCCGTGGCCACCACGCGCGGCCAGTGCTGGTAGACCTTGACCAGCGCTCCCTGGAGCACGTCCTCGGCCTGCTGGTAGTCACCCGTCATGAGGTAGGCCGTCCGGAACAGGGAGGCCGAGCGCACGCGCACGAACTCGGAGAACTCGTCCTCGTCGACCTGCTGCACCACGCCTCCCTCCGCCGCCCCGGCTCCTCCTGCTCCCTATACGCCGCGGCAGGTGCATCCGGTTCAGCCAGCATGCGCCTGTTGCTGTCCGTGTCGTAGGGGGATCGCTAGGCTGACCGGCCGATGAGCATCGAGGACCTGTACGACGACGCGGCGCGCGAGCGCCTGGTCGCGGAGCCGCCCAAGCGGGTGGACGCGCCCGTGCGCCTGGCGTTCGAGCGCGACCGGGCACGCGTGGTGCACGCGGCGGCGTCGCGCCGGCTCGCGGCCAAGACCCAGGTGGTCGGGCCGCAGACCGACGACTTCGTCCGCAACCGGCTCACGCACAGCCTCGAGGTGGCCCAGGTCGCGCGCGACCTGGCGCGTGCCCTCGGCACCCACCCCGACATCGCCGAGACCGCGGCGCTGGCCCACGACCTGGGGCATCCGCCGTTCGGCCACAACGGCGAGCGGGTGCTCGCCGGGCTGAGTGCCGACTGCGGCGGGTTCGAGGGCAACGCACAGACCCTGCGCCTGCTGACCCGGCTGGAGTCGAAGACCTTCGACGCCGAGGGCAGGTCGGTGGGGCTCAACCTCACCCGCGCGACCCTCGACGCCTGCACCAAGTACCCCTGGCCGCGGTCAGAGGCGACCGGCCCCCACGGCATGCACGCCGACGGCACGCCGCGGGTGGTCGTGAAGTTCGGCGTCTACGACGACGACCGCCCGGTCTTCGACTGGCTGCGCGCCGGCGTCGAGGGCCGGCGCAAGTGCCTCGAGGCCCAGGTGATGGACCTCGCCGACGACGTCGCCTACTCGGTGCACGACGTCGAGGACGGGATCGTGGCGGGCAGGCTCGACCTCACCCGCCTCGACCGCGACGCCCTCTGGGAGACGGTGCGGTCGTGGTACCTGCCCGGCATCGAGGACGCCGCGCTCGACGCGGCGCTGGCCGACCTGCGTGGCGTCGGCAGTTGGCCGCGGTCGTCGTACGACGGCAGCAGGCGCAGCCTCGCCGCGATCAAGAACCTCACCAGCGACCTCATCGGCCGCTTCTGCGGCAGCGTGCAGGAGTCGACCTTCGCGGCCGCCGACGGCGAGCCGCTGGTCCGGCACCGGGCCGACCTCGTGGTGCCCGCAGGGACCGAGGTCGAGATCGGCGTGCTCAAGGGGATCGCCGCCCACTACGTCATGCAGGCCGACGACCGCGTGTCACTCATGGTGCGCCAGCGCGAGCTCGTCGCGGAGCTGGTCGAGGAGCTGTGGGCGCGCGGCGCCGATGCCCTCGACCCGGTCTTCGTGGAGGACTGGGAGGCGGCCACCGACGACGCGGCGCGCCGCCGCGTGGTCATCGACCAGGTCGCGTCCCTGACCGATGCCAGCGCGGTGGCGCGCCACGCGTCACTCGCCCGTTAGGGGCTGCCTACGGCAGGTCGCCCTGCGGGTAGGGGTTGTCCTGCAGCGCGGTGCTGTCGGGGTTGAGCTGGTCCTCGAGCTCGGAGCGGTGGTGGCCGTTGCTGGAGGGCGTCACCTTGTCCGCTGCGGTGCTCGCCGCGCTGGTGACCTTGTCCTTGACGACGGGCGCCTTCTCCTTGGCGAGGTCGGCCGCCTGGTGGGCCTTCTCCTGCACCCGCGGGTCTTCCTTGACGCGGGTGGCCGCCTTCTTGATCTGTTCGTAGCGCTCCCGGCCGGCACGCGTGCCGAGCACGTAGCCGACACCTCCTGCGACGAGCAGCATGAGCTTCTTCATGGTGGTCTCCCTTCCCGGATGGATCGGTGGCGTTCGTGGTGATGGGCGGACGGGGGTCTGTCAGTCGCGCCGGCGGCGCCAGAGGACGAGCACGACGGCCATCGCGACCAGCGAGCCGACGGCGGCCAGCACCTCGGGGCGCGGCTTCCCGTCGTCGGTGGTCGCGGAGTCCTTGAGGGACGCGACCTTGTCCTGTGCCTGCGACTTCACGTCGAGCTTCGCGGCCAGGTCGTCGACGGTGCCGGCGAGCTGCTCGCGCTGTGCCCGGACCTCCGCCTCGAGCTCCTCGGGCGTGCGCTGGTCGTCAGCCATGGTGGTCTCCCTTCACCGTCGCGATGTCCTCCTTGATGCCCTGGATCGCGCGCTCGGGGGCCGGTGGGCCCGCCTCGGCGACCTTGTTCTTGCCGACGACGCCGGCCACGGCCGCCGCGGCCAGCAGGACGAGGGCCACGATCAGGGCGGCGAGCCACGCGTCGACGACGTTCGCCAGACCGAGGATCGCGGTCGTCACGAGCGCGGCCAGGGCGAAGAAGCCCAGGAGGCCCGCGACGCTGAACATGCCGATCCCGACGCCGGCTCGCTTGCCCTTCTGCGCGACCTCTGCCTGCGCCAGCCGGATCTCCGAGCGGATGAGCTCGGGGATCTGCTGGGTGAGCTGGTGGACCAGTGCGCCGAGGGTCTGACCCTCTGGCGCTCCGTGCTGAGCAGTCATATTTCGACCCTGCCAAACCCGTGGACGGATCACCAGCCCAGATCCCCCGAAGGGGTGGCGGGGCCGCTGGTCGCGGGGATGTGGAGACTGCGCTCCCGCAGTGGGACGCCGCCCGTAGACTCCCCGGCGTGGCAGGCCGGATTCGCGACGACGACATCGCCGAGGTGCGCGAGAAGGCGCGGATCGACGACGTCATCTCCGGCTACGTCACGCTCAAGCGCGCCGGCGGGGGCTCGCTCAAGGGCCTGTGCCCGTTCCACGACGAGAAGACGCCGTCGTTCAACGTCAACCCGGCCCGTCAGTTCTGGCACTGCTTCGGCTGCCAGGAGGGCGGCGACGTCATCTCCTTCCTGATGAAGGTGGACGGCCTCACCTTCACCGAGACCGTGGAGCGGCTCGCCGAGAAGTACGGCGTCCAGCTCCGCCGTGAGGACGGCGACGACGCCCCGCAGCGGCCGCGGGGCCCGGCCCGCGGCCGGCTGATCGAGGCGCACAAGGTCGCCCAGGAGTTCTACGCCGAGCAGCTGGCGTCGGCCGACGCCGTGGTGGCCCGTCAGTTCCTGCACCAGCGCGGCTTCGACCAGGCCGCGGCGGAGATGTTCGGCGTCGGCTTCGCCCCGCGCGACGGCGAGGCGCTGACCCGGCACCTGCGCGGGCGCCGCTTCACCGACGAGGAGTCCGTCGCCGCCGGTCTCGTCGCCTTGGGGCGCTCCCACTACGACCGGTTCCGTGGCCGGCTGGTGTGGCCGATCCGCGAGGCCAACGGCGACACGATCGGCTTCGGCGCGCGGCGCATCTTCGACGACGACCGGATCGAGGCGAAGTACCTCAACACCTCCGAGACGGCGATCTACAAGAAGAGCCAGGTGCTCTACGGCATCGACCTCGCCCGCACGGCGATGAAGGACGCCCAGCAGGCCGTCGTCGTCGAGGGCTACACCGACGTGATGGCCTGCCACCTCGCCGGCGTACGCACTGCGGTGGCGTCGTGCGGCACCGCGTTCGGCACCGACCACGCGCGGGTCCTGCGGCGGTTCCTCGGCGACCACAACGAGACCAGCGGCGAGGTCATCTTCACCTTCGACGGCGACTCGGCCGGCCAGAAGGCGGCGATGAAGGTGCTGGAGAGCGACCAGGTGTTCGCCTCGCAGACCTACGTCGCCGTGGCGCCCGAGGGCATGGACCCGTGCGACCTGCGGCTCGCCGAGGGCGACGAGGCCGTCCGCGAGCTCGTCGCCAAGCGGCAGCCGCTCTACCGCTTCGCGCTCGACAACATCCTCACCCGCTACGACCTCGACCGGGCCGACGGTCGCGTCGACGCGTTGCGTGACGCCGCCGGACTGGTGGCGAGCATCCGCGACAAGACCAAGGTCGAGTCGTTCTCCCGCGAGCTCGCGCACATGGTCGGCGTCGACGTCGACGAGGTCCGCGGGGAGGTACGCCGTGCCGCGAGCCGGCCCGCGCGCACCGAGGAGCGCCGCCCGAGCCGCACTGCCGAGGCGCCCCAGGCCGCGGAGCCGGCGCGGCCGGCCCTGCCGAGCCTGTCCGACCCGCGCTTCCTCATCGAGCGCGAGCTGCTCAAGCTCGTCATCCAGCACCCCTCCGGCGTGGGCCGCACCACCACCCACGTCACCACCACCGACTTCACCCACCCGACCTTCCAGGGCGTCTGGGACGCCGTGACCGCGGCGGGCGGGCCGGCGAGCGCCGCGGACGACCCCGGCTGGGCCAACAAGGTCCGGGGCGCGGCCACCGACCCCGCCGTCATCGCCGCGATCACCGAGCTCGGCGTCGAGCCGGTCCGTGGCACGTCCGACCCCAACCCGACGTTCGCCGTGGCCTACGTCTACCGACTCCAGGAGCTCACCACGTCCCGCCGCATCGCCGACGTCAAGGCCCGCCTGCAGCGCACCAACCCCGTCGAGCACGCCCTCGACTACAACCGGATGTTCGGCGAGCTGGTGATGCTCGAGCAGCACCGCCGCAAGCTGCGCGAGGGCGCCGTCGGCCAGTCGGGAGCTCCGTCATGAGCCCGCTGTCGAGGAAGGGGTGGGGTCGTACGCCGGCTCCCTCCGTCGCCGTCGGGCCGGGGGAGAAGGTGCTGGCGTCGGCCACGGCCGCCGACGGCAGCGTGCTCGCCGGCACCCGCGACGCGTTCTACGTCGTCGCCGGCGGCGAGACGCGACGCGTCCCGTGGGAGCAGGTCGAGGCCGCCGACTGGGATCGCGACACCGACACCTTCCGGCTCTCCGAGGTCGGCAGCTGGGGTGACCAGCGCCCGGTCCACGCCGCGACGCTGGGCGAGCCCGGGCGCCTGCTCGAGCTGGTCCGCGAGCGGGTCACCGCCAGCGTCGTGCTGCAGCGTCACGTCCCGGTCGGGGGACGGCGGGGCCTGCGCGTCATCGCCCGTCGGGCGCCGTCGGGAGCCGGCGGCGTGCAGTGGGTCTACGAGTACGACGAGGGCGTCGATCCGGACGACCCGGGCGTCCGCGAGGCCGCCCGCACGGCCCTCGAGCTGGCCCGACGCGACGTCGGCCTGCCCTGATTTCACCCCTGCTCAGTGGCCTTGCTAATGTTGCGCCTCGCTGCACAAGCGATCCCCTGTAGCTCAACTGGCAGAGCATTCGGCTGTTAACCGGAGGGTTGTTGGTTCGAGTCCAACCGGGGGAGCAAGGGAAGACGGCCCGTGACCTGCGGAAACGCAGGTCACGGGCCGTTTCGCATCTCCGGGCGACACGGCAAAGCTTGAGAGACGTGCCTCACTGCTCATCTCGGTGGTGGTCACGATGGTTCTTCTCATGGAAATGGAAGGATCGATGGATGTTCTGGAAGCGGAAGACGAAGCGTTCGCCGGGCACCGGGTCGGGCAGGGGCGGGGCACTCGGGACGCCGTCGCGGCTCCCGGAGGAAGCGCCACCCTCCTCGGACCAGGAGGCCAACGCGGTGGTGAGCGGCGGCGGGCTGGTGGGTCCCGATGAGGACGGACCGCGAGAGGCCGCCACGTCGTCTCCATCGGAGCAGTCGCCGTCGTGACACGTTGCCGGCCTGCCGGCTCGGTGAGGCCGGGTGAGGGGGCTTCCAGCCGTGTCGCGCCTCAGGCTGAAGGGGCGGAGTACGCCGCGACGAGCTGCGCCTCGGCGCGGTCGAGGTAGCTCGCGATGGCCGTCTCGGCCTCGCCGAGCTCGCCCGCCGCGAGCAGCTCGAGGATCGCCCGGTTCTCCGGCAGGTAGGCCTCGTGGAACGCGCGCGGGGCGTGCATCACGTGGAAGACCAGCCGCAGCTCGGCGAGGAGGTGCGCCATCGTCTCGGTGACGCGGGGACTCTGCGCGAGAGCGGCCACCGCCTGGTGGAAGTGCATGTTGGCCGTGCCGACGTCGACCCACCGGTCTGCGGCGGCGGCCGCCTCGCCCTCCTCGACGGCTGCCCGCACCGGGGCCAGCAGGAGGTCCCACTGGTCGGGGTCCTGGGGTGCCGCGGCGAGGTGGTCGGCAGCGCGACGTACGGCGCCGCACTCGAGGATGCGGCGCACCTGGTAGAGGTCGCGGACGTCGTCGACGCTGAGCCGCCGGACGAAGACCCCGCGGTTGAACTCGTGCACCAGCAGCCGCTCGTGGCTCAGCAGGCGGAACGCCTCGCGCAGCGTGTTGCGCGAGACCCCCAGGGCCGCGCCGATGTCCTCCTCGGAGAGGCGGGTTCCGGGGGCGAGACGGCCCTCGATGATGCGGGTGCGGAGCACGTCCGCGACCCGGCCTGCGGTGCTGGCGCGGCCCAGGTCCAGGCGCTCGTCCCGGAGGTCGCTGACCCAGTCGGTGGTGGTCACACCAGCGAGCATATCGGGTCGGGGTATTGACGGATTGTTCAACAATCCGTCATCCTCGATGTGACGGGGACCACGTCCGAGCGACACCCGGACCGACAGATGGGCACCACATGACCGAGGACACCAGCCGGACCACCACCGGCTCCGACACGGCAGCGAGCGACACCGGACGCAGGCCGGGGGCGGCACGCGGTGCGCTGCTCGGCGCGATGTTCCTGATGGCCACGAGCGCCATCGGCCCCGGGTTCATCACCCAGACCACGGTGTTCACCGCCGAGCTCGGCGCGGCCTTCGCGTTCGCGATCCTGGTCTCGATCCTCGTCGACATCGCCGTCCAGCTCAACGTCTGGCGCGTCATCGGCGTCACCGGCATGCGGGCGCAGGAGCTGTCCAACAAGGTGCTGCCCGGCGCGGGCTACTTCCTGGCCGCGCTGGTCGTCCTGGGCGGCCTGGTCTTCAACATCGGCAACATCGGCGGCACCGCCCTCGGCACCAACGCGATGTTCGGCCTCGACGTGAAGATCGGCGGCGCGATCTCGGCCCTGATCGCGATCGGCATCTTCCTCAGCAAGCGCGCCGGCGTCGCCATGGACCGGGTCGTGGTGGTCCTCGGCGTCCTGATGATCGGCATGGTGCTCTACACCGCCGTCGTATCGGGGCCCCCCGTCGGTGAGGCGCTGCGCCAGAGCGTGCTGCCCGACGACATCGACTTCCTGATCATCACCACCCTCATCGGCGGCACCGTGGGCGGGTACATCACCTACGCCGGGGCGCACCGCCTCGTCGACTCCGGCATCACCGGCCCCGAGCACGTCCGCGACATCACGCGCGGCTCGGTCACCGGCATCCTCGTCACCGGTGTGATGCGCTGGCTGCTGTTCCTCGCAGTGCTCGGCGTGGTCGCCGGCGGCGTCACCCTCGCCGTCGACAACCCGCCCGCCTCCGCCTTCCAGGCCGCCCTCGGCGAGGTCGGCGTCCGGGTCTTCGGCGTCATCCTCTGGGCGGCGAGCATCACCTCGGTGATCGGCGCGTCCTACACCTCGGTCTCGTTCATCGCCAGCTTCTCCCGGCGCCTCGAGCAGCGCCGCAACCTGGTCACCGTCGCCTTCATCGTCTTCTCCACCGCGATCTACCTCGCGCTGGGCAAGGCTCCGGTCACGTTGCTGGTCCTGGCCGGTGCGCTCAACGGCCTCATCCTCCCGGTCGGCTTCGCCATGATCCTGTGGGTCGCCGCGCGTCGCGTCGACCTGCTCCGCGGCTACCGCTACCCGCGCTGGCTGCTGGCGGTCGGGGCACTCGTCTGGCTCCTCACGGTCTACCTCGGCTGGAGCTCGCTCGGCGGCATCGCGGACCTGCTGTGACGACCGTGCAGATCGACCTCAACGCCGACCTGGGGGAGTCCTTCGGGAGCTGGACCCTGGGCGACGACGACGCCCTGCTCGACCTGATCACGAGCGCCAACGTGGCGTGCGGGTTCCACGCCGGCGACCCCACGGTGCTGCGCCGCACGTGTGAGCGGGCCGTCGAGCGGGGCGTCGTGATCGGCGCCCAGGTGGGCTACCGCGACCTCGCGGGGTTCGGTCGCCGCTTCATCGACGTGGAGGCGCACGACCTGACCAACGACGTGCTCTACCAGCTCGGGGCACTGGAGGCCTTCGCCCGGGTGGCGGGCACCCGGGTGCGCTACGTCAAGCCGCACGGGGCGCTCTACAACGCGATCGTGCACCACGAGGCGCAGGCCGAGGCCGTCGCCGAGGCCGTACGCCGCTACGACCCCGACCTGCCCGTGCTCGGGCTGCCTGGCTCGGTATGGCTCGCCGTGGCCGAGGCCGCGGGACTGGTCACCGTCGCCGAGGCCTTCGCCGACCGCGCCTACACCCCCCAGGGGACGCTGGTCTCGCGCCGCGAGCCCGACGCGGTGCTGCACGACCCCGACGAGGTGGCCGAGCGCACGGTCCGGATGGCGACGCGTCACGAGGTGGTCGCCGCTGACGGCACGTCCGTGCAGGTGCGGGCCGGGTCCGTCTGCGTGCACGGGGACAGCGAGGGTGCCGTGGCGATGGCGAGTGCCGTACGACGTGGACTGGAGGCGGCCGGCGTCCGCGTCGCCCCGTTCGTGGGGACCGGCTCGCCATGAGGTTGCTCCCGTGCGGTGACTCGGGCCTCCTCGTCGAGGTGGAGGACCTCGACGCGGTGCTTGCCCTCTACGCCGAGCTCGTCGACGACATGCCCGAGGGCGTGGTCGACCTGGTGCCGGCCGCCCGGACCCTCATGCTCCGCATCGACCCCGCACGCAGCGACCCCGCCAGGGTGGGGCGCCTCGTCCGCGACCTCGAGCCGCGGGCGGGACGCCACCTCGACGAGGGCCTGCTGGAGGTGCCGGTGACCTACGACGGCGAGGACCTCGCCGAGGTCGGCCGGCTGACCGGGCTGGGGGAGCGGGGTGTCGTCGAGGCGCACACCGCCCAGGAGTGGACCGTTGCCTTCTGCGGCTTCGCGCCGGGCTTCGGCTACCTCGTCGGCACCGACGACCGGCTCACCGTCGCGCGGCGCAGCGTGCCCCGCACCAAGGTCCCGGCGCGGTCGGTGGCGCTGGCCGGAGAGTTCACCGGGGTCTACCCGCGGGAGTCCCCCGGGGGCTGGCAGCTCATCGGCCGCACCACCCTGCAGCCCTGGGACCTCGAGCGTGACCCGCCGGCCCTGCTGGTGCCGGGCACCCGGGTCAGGTTCGTGGAGGCGTGATGGAGACCTGGCTCGAGGTGCTGGAGCCGGGTCCGCTCACCACCGTGCAGGACCTGGGGCGCTCCGGGCTCGGGGCCCTGGGCGTCGGCCACTCCGGCGCCGCGGACGCACCCTCGTTCCGGCTGGCCAACCGGCTGGTCGGCAACGCTGAGCACGCCGCCGCGCTGGAGGTGACGTTCGGAGGCCTCGAGGTCGTCGCCCACGGCAGCACGACCGTGACGCTCACCGGCGCGCCGTGCGCCATGACGGTGGACGGGCGCGAGCACTGGGCCTTCGGGGTCGTGCGGGTCCCCGACGGTGCCCGCCTGCGCCTGCGACCCCCCGCCACCGGCCTGCGCAGCTACCTCGCCGTGCGGGGCGGGATCGACGTGCCCCCACAGCTGGGCTCGCGGTCGGCGGACACCCTCGCCGACCTCGGGACCGCGGCCCTGGCTGCCGGGGACCGGTTGCCCATCGGCCGGCCGACCGGCCCGCTCCCCGGAGTGGACCTCGCCCCTGTGGCCCTTCCGGAGGCGGGCGACGTCGCCCTGCGCGTCGTCGACGGCCCGCGGTCCGACTGGTTCACCGCCGAGGCTCGCGAGGCCCTCGTCTCCGGCGCCTACGAGGTCACCGCCGACAGCAACCGGGTCGGCATGCGGCTCGCGGGCCCCGTGCTCGACCGCGCGCGCGACGACGAGCTGCCGAGCGAGGGGATGGTCTGCGGCGCGCTGCAGGTGCCGCCGTCCGGCCAGCCGACGCTGTTCCTCGCCGACCACCCCGTGACCGGGGGCTACCCCGTCATCGCCGTCGTCGTGCCCGCCGACCTCCCACGCGCCGCGCAGGTCCGACCCGGCCAGCGCATCACCTTCACCCGGACCACCGCCACCCACCCAGGAGGACACGATGACTGAGGCCACCGCCACCGAGCAGCTCGTCTCGCCGAGCGCGCTGAGCCCGGCCGAGGCCCGTGCGAGGTTCCGGTCCGGGCTCCGGGTGCCGGCCTCGGGATGGAGCGCCGGCTGGACGCAGGCCAACCTCCTGGCCGTGCCCCGCGACCTGGCCTACGACTTCCTGCTCTTCGCCCAGCGCAACCCGGCGCCCTGCCCGATCCTCGACGTGACCGAGCCCGGCGCCGTGAGCAGTCCCCGGTTCGCCGGCGACCTCCGGACCGACCTGCCCGCCTACCGCGTCTACGAGCGGGGAGAGCTGGTCGCCGAGGTCGACGACGTGACCGGGCTGTGGCGCGACGACATGGTCGCCTTCCTGATCGGCTGCAGCTTCACCTTCGAGGACGCCCTGCTCGAGGCGGGGGTCCCGGTGCGTCACATCGAGCAGGGCTGCAACGTCCCGATGTACCGCACCAACGTCGACTGCCGGCCGGCCGGCTCGCTGTCGGGCCCGCTGGTGGTCTCGATGCGTCCGATGAGCGCCTCGCAGGTGGCCACTGCCGTGCGGGTCACCTCGCGCTACCCGGCCGTGCACGGGGCGCCGGTGCACATCGGCTCACCGTCCGAGCTCGGCATCGCCGACCTCGACGACCCCGACTTCGGGGACCCGGTCGAGGTGCGTCCGGGCGAGGTGCCGGTCTTCTGGGCGTGCGGCGTGACGCCGCAGGCCGCGGTCATGCAGTCGCGCCCCGCGCTCGCGATCGGTCACGCGCCCGGGCACATGGCGATCACCGACATCCGCGAGAGCGAGCACATCGTCCCCTAGCAGCGGGACGAGGCATGTCCGGGTCAGTCGCCCCAGCCCAGCGGGAACACCTCGAACGTCGCAGCGTGGGTGACGCCGAGTCCCTGGCCGCCGCCGCGCAGGATGCCGTCGAGGAACTCCTCGGGGTCCCAGCCCTCCCAGCCCAGTCCCTCGATGTAGGCCTGGTGCTCCTTGAGGGAGGCGACCCCCGCGGCGAAGGTGTCGGTGACGTCCACCGCGTGCGTCGCCTGCGGCGACCCGCCCGACCACACGGCCCGTACGCCACCCCACGGCTCGAGGCCGTCGGTCAGCTGCTCGGGGAAGACCCACCGGTTCCCGGCGTCGCGGACGGCGTCGAGCAGGGCCTTGCCGACCGCGATGTGGTCGGCCTGGTTGAGGGTCGTGCCGCCGAAGGTCTCGCGGAAGTTGATGGTCAGCGCGATGTCGGGCCGGTGCCGGCGCACCACCTCGGCGATGCTGCGGCGCAGCGCCACGCCGTACTCCAGGATCCCGTCGGGCAGCCGCAGGAACTCGACCTCCTCGACCCCGACGGCAGCAGCGGAGGCGAGCTCCTCGGCCTCGCGCAGCGGACCGCTCTCGTCGGGGTGCAGCCCGTCGATGCCCGCCTCGCCGCTGGTCACCATGCAGTAGACGATGCGCTTGCCCTGCCCGGTCCAGCGCGCCACCGCGGCAGCCGCGCCGTACTCGATGTCGTCGGGGTGTGCCACCACGAAGAGCGCGGACTGCCAGTCCTCGGGAAGCGGCTCGAAGGAGGGAGGGGTCGCACGCTCGTCGGTCATCGCCCGAGCATGGCACTCCCGGCCTGCTACCGCGACACGATCGCCCACCAGCTACGGCCGGGTCAGCACTGCTGCAACGGCGCGGGCTGAGGGGCCCACTCCTGCCAGGGTCGCAGACGCCGGCCCGGTCCAGTCCCCGTACCCGACCAGGTGCACCCGCGGGTCCTCCAGCGCCTGGGTGCCCGAAGCGCCGCCGACGGGGATGTGACCGCTCCGGGCGCGAAGGCCCAGCGGGCGCAGGTGACGCAGCGCGGGCCTGAAGCCGGTGCACCAGATGACGGCGTCACACGCCAGCGTGGTCCCGTCGGCCCATGCAACGCCGTCCGCAGTGAGGCGCGTGAACATCGGCTGCGCGTGCAGGACCCCTCGCTCGCGCGCGTCCTTCACGCTGTCGACCATCACGATGTCGCCGAGGCCGGCAACACCGGCGTGCTCGCGGCCCTCCTCGAGTGCCTCGATGCGCGCCCGGGCTGTGGCGAAGAGGACCCGGCCATCGACGTCGTCGGGCAGGAAGCGAGGCCGTCGGGTGGTGACCCACGTCGTCTGCGCGACCGTCGAGACCTCCGCGAGGATCTGCGCAGCGGAGTTGCCGCCACCCACCACGACGACACTCTGCCCAGCGAGCTCACCCGGGGCCCGGTAGCCGGACGCGTGCAGCTGCCGTCCCCTGAACGCACGCATCCCGGGGTAGGTCGGCCAGAACGGCCTGTCCCACGTCCCCGTGGCAGAGACGACCGCACGAGCCGACAACGAGAGCCCCGCCGCATCCACGAGCAGGCGTCCGCGGGGGTCGTCGTCCGCGCGACGCACCGACTCCACCCGACACGGCCGCCGCACCTTCAGGTCGTACCGCTCCTCGTAGCGCGTCAGGTACTCCACCACGTGGTCCCGGGGCGGGAAGCCTCTGCGCGCGTCATCCCACGGCGGCATCATCCAGCCCGGCAGCGACGAGTAGCCGGCTGGAGAGAACAGGCGCAACCCGTCCCACATGTGCGGCCATGCCCCGCCGGGCCGGTCGGATGCGTCCAGGATGACCAGCTCGCGACCGGGCACGAGTCCAGCACGGCGGAGGTAGAAGCCGGTGGCGAGACCGGCCTGCCCTCCGCCGATGACCACGACATCGACCTCGTCGGGCTGGATGGCTTGGTGTCCTGCCTCGGTCGCCACGCCGCCAGTATGGTCGGACACGCCTCCGTGGCCCTCGCACGCGACCGATATGGTCACCTCTACCCGGGGGACGTGCACCCAGGGGCGGTAGCTCAGTCGGTCAGAGCAGAGGACTCATAATCCTTGGGTCGTGGGTTCGAGCCCCACCCGCCCTACAAGGGGCCTGTATTGCTTCGCCTGATGGGTGACGTTTGGCCTTCGGCTGATGCGTTACACATCGTCGGGTGATGGGTGACAGCTACTCCGGTTGATTGGTGACACTCCCTTGATGAGGGAGTTGAGCGTGAGCGAGCAGCGGTATCAGGCCGTGCTGGCGGTGATCAGCGACGGCGAGACGGTCTCGAGCGTGGCGGCCCGGTTCGGGGTGCACCGCAAGACCCTGCACGGGTGGTTGGCCCGCTACGAGGCCGAGGGTTTGGAGGGGCTGGCGGACCGGTCGCATCGGCCGCGGTCGTGTCCGCACCAGATCGGCGCCGAGGTGGAGGCGGTGATCGCCACGATGCGGTCCTCGCATCCGGGGTGGGGGCCCCGCCGGCTGGTCTTCGAGCTCGACAAGGTCGGCGTGGAGCCGCTGCCGTCGGAGTCGGCGGTCTACCGCGCGCTGGTGCGGTTGAACCTGATCGACCCGTCCGGGCGTCGGCGGCGGGATCGGAAGTGGAAGCGGTGGGAGCGCGGGCTCCCGATGGAGCTGTGGCAGATCGACGTGGTGGGCGGGTTCGTCCTCGCGGACGGGCGGCGGGCCAAGGCGTTGACCGGGGTCGATGACCACTCCCGGTTCTGCGTCAGCGCGTACCTGATGCTGCGGGAGACGTCCCCGCACGTGTGCGACGGCCTCGCGGCCGCACTGCGGACCTTTGGGGTGCCGGGGCAGATCCTGACCGACAACGGGAAGGTGTTCACCGGCCGGTTCAACCGGCCACCGGTGGAGGTGCTCTTCGACCGGATCTGTCGGGAGAACGGCATCGAGCACCTGCACACCCAGCCCCGCTCGCCCACGACGACGGGGAAGATCGAGCGGTTCCACCGGGCCTTGCGGACCGAGTTCCGCACCGACCGGGTCTTTCCCGACCTGGCCACCGCGCAGACCGAGCTGGATGCCTGGGTCCACGACTACAACTACGACAGGCCGCACCAGGCGCTGGACATGGCCACCCCGGCGTCGCGGTTCCTCAGGCCTGACCCGGCGCCCGTTGCCCCGATCCGGACATCACGCAACCCCGGCCGACCCGGCGAGGACCGCGTCGACGGCACCTGGGTGACCCGCCGGGCCAGCGCCGTAGGCGTGGTGTGCGTCAGCTGGCAACAGGTCTGCCTCGGCGTGGCCGCGGCCGGTCGCCCCATCGACGTGTGGGTCACCGAGAACGTCCTGCAGTTCTACGACGGTGACCAACTCCTGCGAACCCAGAAGCGCGAGAGCACCGGGGAGGTGAGGGTCAAGCGATCCACCGCGCCACAACGGACGTCCTACAGTGACAACGAGTGTCACCGATCAACCGAACTAGATCTGTCACCCATCAACCGAAGGTCTTCAGCCCTACAAGGGGCCCGTGTTGCTGTGTGCACCTTCGGGTGATGGGTGACAGCTGCAGCGCGGCCGGGTCCGGGCGATACCCCCACGCACCTTGGGCGCCACGTTCGCCACCCCACCTGTTCACCTCGTTCCGACACGGTCCGGCCATGCGTATCGCCCAGCTCGCCAACTTCGTCGGTCCGGCCTCCGGAGGGATGAGGACCGCCCTTCAAGCCTTGGGGCAGGGGTACGTCGGGGCCGGCCACCGACGGCTCCTCATCGTGCCGGGGCCCGCCGACTCGCGCATCACCACACCGCTCGGGGACGTGGTCCAGTTCCGGGCGCCGCGGGTGGGTGGCGGTTACCGCATGATCGTGGAGCCATGGCGGGTGATCGAGGTGCTCGAGGGCTGGGGGCCCACCTCGCTGGAGCTCAGCGACAAGCTCACCCTTCTCCCCGTCGCTCGGTGGGCCAGCCGGAACGGCGTCGGGTCGGTGCTCTTCTCCCACGAGCGGCTGGACGACATGCTCGCCCTGCGGACCGGCCTCGACACGACCGCGAAGGTGTCCGTCGGCCTGTTGAACCGGCTGCTGGTCCGCAGTGTCGATCGCATCGTGGTGACGTCGCGCTACGCGGAGGACGAGTTCCGCCGGGTCGCCGCCGGGGCCGATTGTCCGATCGTGCGGATTCCTCTCGGTGTCGACCTGGACACCTTTCGGCCCCACCGCGTCGAGCGCGAAGGCGAGCTGCGGCTCGTGCACGCCGGACGGCTGTCGAGGGAGAAGTCTCCACACCTGGCCGTCGCCACCGCCGTCGAGCTGCATGGGCGCGGCGTGCCCGTGCGACTCGACGTGTACGGCGTCGGGCCCCACCGCGACGAGCTGGTCGAGGCCGCAGGGTCGGCGCCGATCCGCTTCCACGGGTTCCTGGACTCGCGGACTGACCTGAGTCACCGGCTTGCGGCAGCGGATGTCGCGCTGAGCGTCTGCCCCGGCGAGACCTTCGGCCTCGCAGTCCTCGAGGCCCTGGCCTCGGGCACCCCGGTGGTCACCGCCGATCGCGGTGGCGCCAGGGAGCTCGTGGACGTCGTCTCCGGGGCATGGGGCCGACCGGAGCCCGCCTCGCTGGCCGATGCGGTCCTGGAGGTGGCGGACCGCCCAGTCGCGTCCAGGCGGGATGCCGCCAGGGCGCGGGCGGAGCGCTACCCGTGGTCGGCGACCGTGGCGTCGATGCTCGACGTCCACGCCGGGGTTGCGATGCGACGCAGCCGTTCGCGGGCTCGCGGTGTGATGAGCAGCAGGAGCGTGAGCGCCGCCACCAGCATGGAACCGATCACGATCGCCAGGTAGGCGCCGTGCAGGGAGGAGTCGAGCGGAGCCACCAGTCCGGCGACCACCGACACGGCCAACAGCCCGGTCATCCCGAGCCGGGACAGCCGCAGGGAGCCGACGAACGGCAACACCCAGAGGAAGTACCAGAGGTGGACGACCGGGCTCAGCATCACCGTCGCACCCATCACCACAGCGACGGCGCGCACGGCGCCCGACCGCCCGGTCGGGGCCGTGAGCGCCACGCCTGTGGCGACGACCAGGATCGCCACCTGCGCAAGCAGGCGGACATGGTCGAGGAAGCACCCGTCCGGGACGTCCGCTCCCACCCCACGCGCGAGCAGGTCGAGCCAGTCACCGACCACCGTGGCGAGCGACAACGGCGTGTTCACCGTCCCCGGGACGTCCAGTGCATGGACCCAGCCGACCCCGAGACCCCAGGCCAGCCCGGGCACCACCAGCGCCGAGGCCGCAACGATGCCGACCCGCAACAGGCGGCGTACCCGCTGAGCCAGCGTGGCCCCAGCGGGAAGGGCGATCAGCGCGACCCCGAGACAGACCAGGCCGCCGGGCAGCTTCACCGCCGCCGCCAGTCCGCCGAGGAGTGCGCCGTACACCCAGCCGTGCTCCACCGTGACGACCAGCGCTGCCGCCATGAGTCCCGCCATGAGCAGGTCGTTGTGAAGGCCCCCCACGCCGTTGGCCAGCATCAGGGGCGAGCAGAGCACGAGCGCCGAAGCGAGAGCCGCACGGCTCCCGCACCATTGCGCCAGACGAGGGACGGACCACGCGAGCAGGCCCAGACCGGCAAGGGCGACCAGTCGGTGTGCCACCACGAGCAGCCACGGGTCACCGGTGAACCCCGCGGCGACGTCGCCGAGGATCAGCGGCACCGGCCCGTAGGGCGCCGGGGTGTGGAGCCAGCGCGGGTCCACCGCTTGCACGATGGGACCGAGGAGGACCCCGGGGCCGTGCTCGTACGGGGAGATGTCGTAGTGGGTCAGCGTCCCCTGGGCGGCGTAGGACCAGCCGTCCCTGGAGAAGAGCGGAGGCGCGAGCAGCAGTGGCACTGACCAGAGGAAGGTCGCCGAGCGCACCAGCACCAGAGCGTCCCTCTGGCCAGCGTGGTCGAACCGGTCGACGTGGGCAACCGTGGTGCACAACCACAGCCAGGACGCGGCCAGCATGCCCAGTCCGAGCACCACGACGCCCAGCCCCGCCATCCGTCCCACCGTGCTCCCGCGGACGGCGCCGAGGACCTCGAGCTCCAGCGGCGTCGTGCTGGCCGGGAGGGTCGAGACCACCAGGCCGCCGAGCAGGACGAGCACGCTTCCCACCACACCCTTCGCCAGCACGATCGGCACGCTAGTCAGCGATGCTGACCTGGCTGTGAACGTGGCGCCAACGGCCGGGGCGAGCGTCGGGCCCGGCCGGAAGGCTCCGGCCGGGCCCGACGCATCCACGACGAGGGTGCTGCTGTCAGTCGGTGTCCGAGCCCGGCAGCGCCGCGCCCGGGACCTCGTCCGGCAGGTAGATCTTCGGGTCGCCCGGGTAGGGAAGGTCCCAGTGGTGCGCGTCGTACCAGGTGTAGCGGTTCATCAGCTCCGGGTTGGCGAAGTCGGCCCGTGCCCGGCGACCACTCAGGTGCTGGTTGTCCTTCCACTTCTCCCACGCCGTCGTGTAGGCCGCCTTCGCGGTGGGGGCCGGGGGAGCCGCGACGGGGTCGGCAGGGGTGTCGAGCCCGCACGCCGGAGGGGTCTTGATGTTCTCGGTCAGCGGTACCCGGTTGGGCAGGGCGGCGAACGGTGTCAGGTCCGCCTTCTTGGAGAAGGCGTCGAACATCGGCGTCGCAGCCGCCACCTTCTGGTTGAGCGGTTCGGCGCCGAGGATCTGCTCGATGGTGCGCACCATGTTCATCTGCGTGTAGTAGGTCGAGACCGTCCTGCCGTGCACGGCCCAGGGGCTGATGACCTGGATCGGCGCGCGGTGGCCGTCGACGTGGTCGGCACCGTTCTGGCTGTCGTCCTGCACGACGAAGATCGCCGAGTCCTTCCAGTACTTGCTGTGCGAGATCGTCTCGACGATCTGCCCGACGGCCAGGTCGCCGCTGGCCACGTTGGAGCGCGCCGACACCGGGCCGCCGGTGTGGTCGTCGGAGAGCCAGATCATGTTGAAGTCCTGCGGCCCGTTGGCCTCGAAGTCCTGCTTCCAGATCTGGTAGCGGTAGAGGTCCGGGATCGACATGTCGAAAGGCGGCGAGAGCGGGTGGGTGATCTCGTTGAGCGACGGGATCACCGAGCCGTAGTCGCCCTTCAGCTCCGGGGTGGTCAGCTGGGCGGGGTCACCGCCCCGCTCGACGCTGCGGGAGGCGCAGTAGTACTGCTGCCAGGTGCCGGACGGCTTGCCCTCGGTGTAGATGAACTCGCCGTAGTTCCTCGCGCTGTGGCCGGCCTCCTGGATCGCGGTCCAGAGGAAGCCGGAGCGCTGGTGGCCGAGCACGTCCTCCTCGGTGTCGTAGCTACGGACGTACTCGCCCGCGCTGGACTCGGTGTACTCCGGGTTGTCGCCCTGCATCAGCCAGTTGTGGCCCTCCGCGGAGTTGGTGCCGGTGTCGTAGACGTTGTCGTAGAGCCCGAACTGGCGTGCCAGCGCGTGGATGTTCGGCGTCACCTGCTCACCGAACTGGGCCAGTGACGCGTCGCCGTTGCCCTCGGGCATGTCGCCGTGGACCTGGTCGTAGGTGCGGTTCTCCTTGACCAGCATGAAGACGTGCTTGATGGTCGACGGGTCACCGATCCGCCTCGGCACAGGCACCGCGTTCGCCCGCGCGCCGGTGGCGTGCTTGGTGTCGGTGTCCGAGGGGCCCCACCCGTTCTGGGCGAACACCTGCGGGGTGTAGGTCTCCACGATCTCGGTGTCGCTCGGCAGCGTGAACCGGGTCAGCGAGGCGGTGGTGCCGTGGGTGCCGTGGCCGGTGGCCGGCTTCGTGCCGTAGCCCTGGTTGAACGTGATGAGGGGCCCGCGGGCGTCGACGCCGCGACGGTTGGACACCACGAGCTGGTCGCCGACCGCGAACACGTCCTCGGGGTAGTAGTCCGTCGGCACGAGGCCGACGTAGCTGACCGGGTCGAGCGCGGTGGTGCCGAGGCGGTAGACCGCGATCGCGTTGGCACGGCCCAGGCTCACGAGCAGCCGCCCGCCGTGGATGGTGACGGCGTTGGGCGCGTAGCCGACCTTCGAGCCCTGCCACGGCGTGGTCGAGATCGTCTGGACGACCCGGTCGGTGGCGGTGTCCACCACGGACACGGAGTCGTCGTTGGTGTTCGCGACGTAGAGCGCACCGTCGGTCGCGCGCATGGCGGTGGGGTGCAGGCCGACGGGGACCTGGCCGACGGGTGCGGCGGGAGCGGTGGTGTCGATGACGCTCAGGGTGCCGGTGGTGGAGGTGCCCAGCACCGGGTCGGCCGGGACCGCGGTGCCGTACGAGTCCTGCGTGGCGTCGCCCGCGACCGCCCGCCGACCGCCCTCGTTGCTGACGTAGAGCTTCGAGCCCGCGAACACCAGCTGGCGCGGGGCGACACCGACGGACCAGGTCCGCGTGACCGCGCCGGAGGCGGGGTCGAGGGCGACTACCGTGTTCTGGCCGTTCAGCCCGGCGTAGAGGGTCGTGCCGTCGGGGGAGTAGGTCAGGCCGGAGGTCAGGGCGCGGCGGCCCTCGACGTCCGGCAGCGTCACCTTCGTCGGGATGCCGAGGGTCCCGTCCGCGTTCACCGGGAAGCGCGTGAGTCCCGTTGCGCTGGGCATCCACAGCACGCTGCCGTCGGGGGAGTAGAGCGGGCTCTCCTGCCCGACGGTCCGGTCGGAGTAGCGCTGGTCGACACCGGCGGCGGTCCCGACCCGCCAGACCAGCTCGTAGGTCGACAGGTCGAAGACCTGCAGCGAGACGGAGCGGTCGTTGGCCGTGGCGGCCAGGTAGCGGCCGTCGGGGCTGACGGTCGATCCCATGAACTTCCCATAGGGCGTCATCAACCGCTCTCCGAGCGGCTGGAGCACCTGGCCGGAGGAGATCTGCAGGCCGTCGGAGTACTCGGTGCCGACCTGGTTCTCACCGAAGCCGACGGTGGTGCCGTAGGCGACACCGCCGGTGACGGCCATGGTCACCACGCCGGCGATCACACCGATCGGCCTGGCGCGGAGGAGGCGGCGTCGAGCCGGCCTCCCCACACGGTTGCGTGTCACGTTCATCGTGGTCCTTCCTCGTGCTTCTGGGTTGATGTGTCGAGCAGGTCGAGTGAGCCGTCGAGCTGCCACAGCGGGTTGGGCGCGTCGCCGGTGGGGGTGCGCACCTGGAAGAAGCCGTTGACCTCCTTGGGTCCGTCGCCGTCGGCGACGTACTTGCCGTCGGCGAGGACGTCGAGCTGGTAGATCGCGGTGCCGGTGGCGGTCGACCCGGGCAACGTCCAGCGGACGACGCAGCGCCAGTCCGAGCCCGGGCCCTCGTCGGCGACGCGGCTGCCGCCCCTGTCGCAGCGGGCGGCGGCCTGCAGGTCGTCCTCGGTCACCGCGGGGCGGTGGAGCTGCTCGGTCTGGAGGACGTAGAGGTGGGAGAACGACGTGGCGAGCTCCTTCTCGATCTTCGACGTGTCGATCCCCGAGCCGGTGGCGCCGGTGGCGGCAGCCACCGCGCCGGTGGTCAGTGCGAGGAGCGCGACGAGCGGGGCGAGACCCGCCACCACGAAACGGCTCCCCGAGCCGTCATAGGCGAGGTCGGTGAAGTCGCGCCGCACGAACAGTCGGAACGCGAGCCAGGTCGTCAGCGCCGCCCAGGCGAGGCTCACCGCGACGCCGATCCAGAACGGCCCCATCTGGCCGGGCTCGGTGAGCAGGCCGCGCCAGCCGGTGAACGCGCTCACCGGAAGCGCCGCGCGGAGCGCGACCGGGACCGGCATCAGGGCAAGGCCTTGGAGGACCAGCGCGACGACGACCGGCAGCAGCAGGCCGAGCGGCGAGCGGCCGAGCGCCACCGACCCGAGGAGCCCGACGGCAGAGAACGCCAGGGTCGGGGGTACGACGCTGAGCCAGGCGAGCAGGACCGTGCGGGCGAGCTCGCCGGAGTCCATCAGGTGCCCGTCGAGCCCCGGCAGGGGGTGGCTGCCGACCGAGAGCAGCCCGCCGGCGAGGGAGGAGGCCGCCAGGGCGGCCACCAGCACCAGGATGACGGTGAGCGCGGCGAGTGCCTTGGCGGCGAAGATCACCTGCGGTGAGCGTACGGCGACGACGAGGTGGCGCCAGGTGCCGAGCCGGTCCTCCACGGCGAACACGTCGCCCGCGACGAGTGCGGTGAGCAGCGGGAGGACGAGCGTGCCCAGGAACACCAGCACGGCCAGCGAGCCCGCCCAGCCCGACTGGCCCATCCAGCGGCCGTAGAGCGCGTCGGCGGGCAGTGAGGTCTGCCGGCTGATCACGGCGGTGTAGATCGCGGGTGCGAGCAGGCAGGCCAGCAGCACCAGCCGCAGGCGCCACTGCGAGACGAGCTTGACCAGCTCGAAGCGGTAGGCGCTCCCGAGCGGGGCGGCGGTCGCGGCGGGCGCCGGCGTGACGGCGTCCAGCGTCGCGGTCGTCATCGGACCTCCTCCGCAGGACGTGGCACGTCGCCGTCGGTCGAGGCACCGGTCAGGGCCAGGAACGCAGCCTCGAGCGGTGGGACGACCGGGCCCAGCTCGCGGATCGAGATGCCGTCGGTGACGAGGCGGGAGACCAGGTCGTCCACGGCCACCTCCGGGCCGCGGACGACCAGCGCCCGGTCGTCGAGCCTCGACCCGCGGCCGTCCACCACCCGCAGCGACGGCGTACGGGCTGCGAGGTGGCGGGCGGCGGCGGGGTCCGAGGTAACCAGCTGGTAGTCGAGCTCGCCGCTCTCGGCGGCCAGCTTGCGGATCGGGCCGGTGAACACGACGCGTCCCGCGGCGAGCAGGGTCACCTCGTCGCACAGGGCGGCGAGGTCGTCCATCCGGTGGCTGGAGAGGACGACCGTGGCGCCGTCGTGCGCGAGGTCGGTGAGGACGCGGTGCACCTGGCGCTTGCCGGCGGGGTCGAGGCCGTTGGCCGGCTCGTCGACCACGAGCAGGTGCGGGTCGCCGAGGAGCGCGGCGGCGAGTCCGAGCCGCTGGCGCATGCCGAGGGAGAAGCCGCGGATGGGGTCGCCGGCGACATCGAGCAGGCCGACCCGGTCGAGCAGCGCGTCCACGTCCTGGGGCGGACGGTCCGGCCGCAGCCGGGCGATCGCAGTGAGGTTCTGCCGGGCGGTCAGTGTCGGGTAGAGGCCCGGACCGTCCACGAACCCGCCGACGGCCGCAGGCACGGTGACCGTGGGCCCGACGGGGCGGCCGAGCACCTCCAGCGACCCGGACGTGGCTCGCGACAGGCCGAGGAGGAGCCCGAGGAGGGTGGTCTTGCCGGCTCCGTTGGGGCCGACCAGGCCGTGCACCTGCCCTGCGTCGATGTCGAGGTCCACGCCGTCGAGGGCGATGACGTCGCCGAAGTGCTTGGTGAGGCCGCGCGTCCGCACAGCGGTCGCAGACATGGCCCACCTCCATCCCGAGATCGAGGTTGACGGCGGACCGATCGGTCGCCCGTCGAGGACGCTAGGAGGCGTCGGTGGACTGCGCCGCACGGGAACGCGAACGATGCGCGAACGCCGCGGGTGCGTGTCGACCGCTGCGACGCACCCGTCGCTCGCTGTTCCCCTCGGCGATGCTGACCGGCCGCTCGCGCCTTCCGTAGGCTGGGCACCAGAGGGAGACGTGGTTGGACGACCGCATCGTGGAGGAAGGGACAGGCATGCGACGAGTGACCGCGCGAGAAGAGTCCGACCGGGTGACCATCGAGGTCGACGGAGAGCTGGACACCGTCGCGAGCCACGACCTCCGGGCCGCCATGGTTCGATTCGCCGACCAGGCGCGGACACTGACCTTCGACCTGACCCGGGTCGCGGGCGTCGATGCCGACGGCGTCCGCGCCCTCGAGTGGTGCTCCAGGCTCGCGGTCGAACGCCGGACGGTGCTGCGGTGGTCCGGGTGCAGCGGCCCGCTCCTGGACGCGCTCAGGTCCGGCGAAGGTCGGTAGCTGGGCGCGTTCACCTTCGACCCGTATCTTCACGGCTCGTGGACGATGACCGAGACCTGGAGTTCGAGCGTGACATGGTCGAGCGGCTGCTGTCTGCCACCCAACGAGTCATCGATGCCGTGTCCGCCGACTTCGCTGCCGGGCTCGTCCGCGACGTGGAGGGCAGGCTCGGCCGGGATCTTGCTGAGCATGGGGTGTTGGCCATGTCGGAGGAGTGGATGGAGGACACCGTGGCCCGGATCCGGGCCGGCAAGGCGGTGCGCCTGCCGACCGTCGACGAGCTTCCGTAGCGCCTGGACCAGCCCTCGGGCGGCCCGGGCTCGGTCCCGCGTCCCGCGCTCGGGTCAGGGCGTGGACTCGAAGGGCACCCGTTGCCACGAGAGGACGTCCTCGGCACCTGGCCGGTTGACGGTCACCTGCAGGAAGTTGGTGTTGTTCGCCTCGCCATCGACGGTGATCCGGGTGAGGTTGTCGGCGGAGCCGCGCACGTCGTGGATCTCCAGCCAGCGTGAGCCGCCGGCAAGGGGGCGGTCGACGTTGTGGACATGGCTGTCGCCGTCGAAGAGGTAGACCTCGCCGTCGTAGGTGGAGGCCTGGTCGATGAGCGCCTGGACCAGCGGCCGGAAGGCGCTGACGTCCCAGGTCGGCTGGTAGGACGGGTCGAACATGTCGGCCTGCTGGAAGATGGCGACTGCTCGTGCCTGGGTCTGTCGTGCTCGAGCGAAGGTGTCCTCGACCTGCCGGATGGCGGCGGCCATGCGGGCGGACTCCTCGGCGAGCTGCTCCGACGTCGGCGCGGCGAGGCCGAGACCGGCCCACGGAGCACGGCCGTTGTTGCTGCCGACGACGTGGATCGTGGCCATCTCGATGCCGCTCGCGCGCAGTGCCTGGTTCTCGGGGAATCCCAGGTCGGCTTGCGTGGCGACCTTCCTCGGCCGCGCGCCGAGCGTCTCTCCAGGCACGTCGAAGAAGGTCTCGCGGAGGGCGTCGAGCCGCTCGAGGGGCTGGTACGCCCCGGCGGCGGGTCGGTGGCAGTCGGTCCATTCGTTGTCACCTGGTGTGTAGAGCAGCGGCATCTCGAAGCGGTCGAACTGGGTGCGGATCATCGTGTTGTACGAGTCGGTGCAGGGGGACGAACCGTTCTTGATGTCACCGACGTGGAAGGCGAGGTCGAGGCCGGGCTGGACGTTGATGCGGTCGACCCACCGCGGAAAGGCCGCGACCTGGGCGGCGCCATAGGGGACGTCGCCGATGACGGCGAAGCTGGTGCTCGACGGCTTGTCCTGGCCGGGCGCGGCCACGCCGGGGCTGGAGGTGGTGAGGGCGAGGGCGACGGCTGAAGCGCATGCGGCGGCTGACGTGCGGAGTGGACTCATGGTCTGTTCCTCTCGCAGGGCGGTGACCGGGACCGCGGCACGGATGTGAACAGCAGGTGGCCATCCATCGACGGAAGCGGGGGAGGGCGGCAGCGGACCCTGCCCAGTCGAGCCATCGTCGTAGCCCGAACGGGCTACGACGCGCAACCACGGAGCGAAACGGACCGTCGGCGTTGGCCGGACGTTCATGTCGGACAGGTGGGGCGTTCCCCATCGAGCCCAAGGATCTGAGCCGTTCACCAGCCGGCGACACGTCGGGGCAGTGACGCCACGTCTGCAGTCTCTCGGGTCGTCTTGAAAGATCGTCGTGACCACCGTTCCTGCCCAGGACTCCGTCCTGCCCTCCGCCGGGGTGCGCCCGCGGCGGCTCGCCCGAAGGGCGACCGGCGCCGACCGCGTGTTCGAGGTCGGTGCTCGCACCATCGGGGCGACCGTGCTCGTCGTCACCGGCGGCATCGGTGTCTTCCTCGCCTGGCAGTCCGTGCCCACCCTGCAGCGCTACGGCTGGGGCTTCTTCACCGAGAGCGCCTGGCAGCCCGAGGCCGACGTCCTCGGCATCGGGGCGGTCCTCGTCGGCACCGTCTCCGTCGCCGGCGTCGCCATGGCCTTCGCCTTCCCGCTGGCCGTGCTGACCGCGCTCTACATCAGCGAGTACGCCCCGGCCGGGCTCAAGCCGACCCTCGTGTCGCTCGTCGACCTGATGGCCGCCGTCCCTTCGATCATCTACGGGATGTGGGGCTACTTCCTCGTCATGCCCCACGCGGCGGCGCTGAGCCTGTGGCTGCACCAGCACCTGGGCTGGATCCCGCTGTTCGCGGTCGAGGCCGACCCGCACGCCGCGGTGTGGGACCAGTCGCGCTACATCGGCAGCGCGTTCTGCGCCGGCATCGCAGTGGCGATGATGGTGCTGCCCATGTCGTGCGCTGTCATGCGGCAGGTCTTCTCGCAGACGCCGCCGGGGGAGAAGGAGGCCGCCCTCGCCCTGGGCGCCACCCGCTGGGGCATGGTCCGCTCGGTGGTCCTGCCCTTCGGTCGCGGCGGCATCATCGGCGGGACGATGCTGGGCCTCGGCCGCGCGCTCGGCGAGACCATCGCGGTCCTCCTCATCATCTCGCCCGACTTCGTGATCAAGCCGCGGATCCTCGAGGTCGGCACGAGCTCGGTCAGCGCCCTCATCGCCGGCCGCTTCGGCGACGCCAGCGCCGCCCAGCTGTCCGCACTCCTCACTGCCGGCTTCGTCCTCTTCATGATCACGCTCGTCGTCAACACGCTCGCGGCGATGATCGTCGCTCGCAGCCGCTCCGGCGCTGGGACGGACGCATGACGACGACCCAGGAGCTGCACACGACGGGCACCACCCATCTGCCGCACCGCGACCTCGACGCCCCGCCGCCGGTCCCGCGGCCGGGCCTCGGCCGCCCGACCGCGGAGGAGCAGTTCACCGTGGTCGGCGCCTGGGTGGGCGCCTTCGCGCTGTCGTGGGTCATCACCCAGCGGCTCCTGCCACTGGGCGGGGTCGCGTGGCTGCTGATCGGGTGGTTCGTCCTCGGCCTGCTGATGAGCGCGGTGACCACCTCGCTCACCGGACGCCGGGTCGACGTGGTCGACCGGGTCGTCAGCGGCATCGTCACCTCGGGCGCGCTGGTGGTGGGCGCCGCCCTCGTCAGCACCGTCGTGTTCGTGGTCTACCGCGGGTGGGAGCCCCTGCTCCACGTCAACTTCTTCGTCGACGACATGTCGGGCGTCGGTCCGCGGGACCCCTTCGACCGGGGCGGCATCGGCCACGCCATCCTCGGCTCGGTCATCGAGCTGGGCATCGCGATCGCGATCACCCTGCCGCTCGGCATCGGCACCGCGGTCTTCATGACCGAGGTCGGCGGCCGCTTCGCGGTCGTCGTACGCACGATCGTCGAGGCGATGACCGCACTGCCTTCCATCGTGGCGGGCCTCTTCGTCTACACCGTGCTCATCGTCGCGATGGGCTTCCCGCGGTCCGGCTTCGCCGCGGCGATGGCGCTGTCGGTGATGATGCTGCCGATCATCGCCCGCGCCGCCGACGTGGTGCTCCGGGTCGTCCCCGGGGGCCTGCGCGAGGCGAGCCTGGCGCTCGGAGCCAGCCGCTGGCGCACGGTGTGGCACGTCGTCCTGCCGACCGCCCGGCCAGGCCTGGCCACCGCGCTGATCCTCGGCGTCGCCCGCGGCGTCGGCGAGACGTCGCCGGTGCTGCTCACCTCCGGCGCGGCGAGCTTCCTCGTCACCAACCCGACCGACGGCGTCATGAACTCGCTGCCGCTCTACATCTTCACCGGTGCCCGCAGCCCGGAGCCGCTCATGATCGAGCGCGCCTTCGCCGCCGCCACCGTCCTGCTCGTCCTGGTGCTGGCCCTGTTCATCGTGGCCCGCCTCGTCGCCCGCCCGCCCCGCGCCGCGAAGCGCACCCCCGCTCGTACGACCCGCGCGCAGCGCGCCCCTGAGGAGTCCTGATGTCCCGACCGCTCCGTCTCGCCGCCGCACTTCTGGCGCTGAGCATGTTCGCCCTCCCAGTGCTGAGCGCCCCGGCCCAGGCCGACGACGGCTTCGGCGACGCAACCCCGCGCGCGGCGTACGCCCAGATCGAGGGCTCCGGCTCCACCTGGTCCGAGGTCATCGTCCAGCAGTGGATCTCCGACGTCGACGCGCTCGGCATGAAGGTGACCTACAACGGCGGCGGGTCGTCGCAGGGTCGCAAGAACTTCGCGCAGAACGTCACCGACTTCGGCATCTCCGAGATCCCCTACCCGGGCGTCGACGAGTTCGGCAACGCCGACAACAGCAACGGGCGCGAGTTCGCCTACCTCCCGATCGTCGCCGGTGGCACCGCCTTCACCTACCAGCTCAAGATCGGCAACGAGCTGGTCCGCAACCTGCGTCTGTCGGGAGAGACCCTCACCAAGATCTTCACCGGCCAGATCACCGACTGGTCCGACCCCGCCATCACTGCGGACAACAACGGCCGCGCCTTCCCCAAGCTCGCGATCACCCCGGTCGTCCGCTCCGACGGCTCCGGCACCACGGCGCAGCTGACGACGTGGATGGACGCGGAGTACCCCTCGATCTGGCGGCCCTACTTCGGCAAGAGCGGCTACACGTCCTACTACCCGCGCAAGGGCCGGATGCTCGCGCAGTCGGGCTCGGACCAGGTGATGAACACGATCTCCGGGTTCGCCGGCAACGGCACGATCGGCTACGTCGAGTACGCCTACCCGCTCAACAAGGACTACCCGGTCGTCAAGGTCCTCAACGACGGCGGCTACTACGTCGAGCCCACGCAGTACAACGTCGCGGTCGCGCTCACCCAGGCGCGGATCAACGAGGACAGGTCCTCGCCGATGTACCTCACGCAGATCCTCGACGGCGTCTACAACGCCCAGGACCCCCGCGCCTACCCGCTGTCCTCCTACAGCTACATGATCATCCCGACGGGCGCGAGCGACCAGCGCATGACGACCGCGAAGCGCCAGACCCTCGGCGACTTCATGTACTACTCGCTGTGCGAGGGCCAGGCCAAGGCCGGTCCCTACGGGTACTCGCCGCTCCCGCTCAACCTCGTCCAGGCGGGTTTCACGCAGCTGGCCAGGCTCAAGGCGGCCGACCCGGCCGTCGACATCGAGAACCGCGACGCGACCCGCTGCAACAACCCGACCTTCGTCGCGGGCGACCTCAAGCAGAACAAGCTCGCGCAGATCGCGCCGCAGCCGGCCGCCTGCGACAAGCAGGGCGAGGGTCCGTGCGGTACGGCGACCGGCACCGGCGAGCCGTCCACCGACGGCGAGCAGCCGACCGAGGCCGCGACCGAGGACGGCACCGCCACGGGCGACAAGAACGGGAAGAACGGCAAGGCCTCCGCGAGCGGTGAGGTGCCGGCGGCCAGTGAGGACGTCGGAGCCGTCGACCCCGCCACCACCGAGGTCGACCCCGTCACCGGCGAGGCGGTGAGCGCGGACGGCACGACTGCGGCAACCGCCGGCACCGGCGCCACCTCGGACCCGATCTACGCGACGCCGACCGAGCTCTCCGCCAGCCGCCCCGGCGACGGGCGCGCGTTCGGCGCCCTCGCCGCGCTCGAGCTGCTGGCGCTGATCCTGGTGCCGGGCCTCCTCATCGCCCGTGGCGTACGTCGTCGAGGTGGCGCGCGATGAGACTGCGCATCCTCGGGGCCGCAGCCGTCGTCTTCGCCCTGGGCCTGCCCGTGGTCGGCACGGTCGACACAGCCGGGGCCGCACCGGACGGCACCACGCCGGCGTACCCCCAGACGAAGCACCTCACCCGCTCGATCATGGTGCAGGGCCAGCAGATCGAGATCGACGCGCGCGACGTGACAGTGACGGCCGACCGCACCACCGAGCTGCGTGGTCGCGAGCGCGTCAACATCTCCTGGACCGGCGCCCACCCGACCGGCGGCAGGGCCGCGAGCCCGTTCGGGGAGAAGGGGCTCCTGCAGGAGTATCCCGTCGTGATCCTGCAGTGCCGGGGCCTCGACGACCCGAGCCTGCCGGTCGACGAGCAGCTGTCGCCGGAGACCTGCTGGACGTCCTCGCGTGCCCAGCGCACGCAGGTGGCCGACGACAGCGAGGCCGCCTGGCGCCACGACGCGTTCGCCAGCGAGGCGCAACGCGGCCAGAAGCACGGCCTCGACCCGATCCCTGCCGAGTGCAACGACGTCCCGAGCTTCTCGACGCGCATCACGCCGTTCCGCGCGGCCAACGGCACGGTCTACCCCAGCTGCACCTCCGAGACGATGCCTCCCGAGGCGGCGGTCGGCGCGGCCTTCCCGCCTGCCGAGCAGGCGGCCTTCAGCGACGCCGAGGGCAACGGGCACGCCAAGTTCGAGGTGCGCTCCGACATCGAGAACGAGTCGCTCGGCTGCTCGGACGAGGTCGCCTGCTCGATCGTCGTGATCCCCATCGAGGGCATCAGCTGCCTCGACGAGGACCCGGCCTGCTCCCGCGGGGGCCAGTTCGAGGCCGGCTCCAACAACTTCTCCAACCAGGGCGTGGACCTCACCGCGTCCCCGATGCTCTGGTGGTCGGAGTCCAACTGGCGCAACCGGTTCTCGATCCCGATCACGTTCGGCCTCCCGCCGGACGCCTGCACCGTCCTCGACGACCGCGCGCCGACCGGCTTCTACGGCTCCGAGCTCATGTCGCAAGCCACGCTCCAGTGGTCGCCGGCCTTCTGCCTGGACAAGGAGCGCTTCAAGTTCCAGCACAACAAGATGGCCGACGCGGCCGGCTTCACCCTCGCCGAGAACGGCGGTGGCGCCGCGGCGTTCGTCTCGAGCAAGCACGAGGCCAAGGGCACCGACCCGATGGCCTATGCGCCCACGGCCGTGACCGGATTCTCCATCGGTTACGTGATCGACCGGCCCGGCAACGCGGGGGAGTACACCGACCTCAAGCTCAACGCGCGGCTCATCGCCAAGCTGATGACCCAGTCCTACCTCGGCAGCGAGCTCGGTCGAGGGCATCCGGGCATGAGCGCCAACCCCGTGGGCATCAACCTCGACCCGGAGTTCCAGGCCCTCAACCCGGGACTGGACACGATCACGCGCGAGGCCGCGGCGACCCTGCTGTCGCTCTCGGAGTCCAGCGACGTCATCCAGTCCCTCACCGAGTACATCGCCCAGGACCGGGCCGCGATGGACTTCGTCGACGGCAAGCCCGATCCCTGGGGCATGCGGGTCAACCCGAGCTACGAGAAGATCGAGCTCCCGACGCCCGAGTGGCCGCTGCTCGACAACTACGTCCCGGCGACCAACGACGAGTGCCGCCAGCAGAACCCGACGCCGTACTTCACGCAGCTCGCGGCCCCGGTCAACTCCATCCGCAAGATCGCCGAGGCGATCCTCGATGCCTGGCCCAACGTCCAGACCCGCTGTGAGCGCTCTGCGGTCACCGACCCGTGGAAGATCGGTCGCGTCGACCGTCAGGGTGTCGGCACCCGCTTCATGTTCGGTCTTGTCAGCATCGGCGACGCCGAGCGGCTCGGTCTCGACCAGGCCAGCCTGGCGACCAGGAACGGCTACGCCTCGCCGACCACCGCGGGCCTGAGCAGGGCGCTCCGCCTCGCCGAGCCGAGCAAGGGCGGCGACGAGCCCTTCGCCCTCGACATGGCGCAGCTGGTCAGGAACGACGCCTATCCCGGCACGATGGTCGTCTACACCGCCGCTCGTACGGCGAACCTGCCGCAGGAGCAGGCCGACCAGGTCGCGCAGTTCATCGAGGTCGCGACCAGCGAGGGCCAGGAGGAGGGCTACGGCAACGGCGAGCTGCCGCCGGGCTACCTCCCGCTGCGCAGGAGCGGCGTCACCGCGCCGTTGTGGAGGCAGGCGCAGTCCGTGGCCGCCGCGATCGCTGAGCAGTCCGGCGCGACCGAGGAGCCCACCGACGGCGCCAGCGAGGGCGACGGCACGACGGGGAGCGACGTGGGCACCGACGTCGGCACCGCCGGGCCCGGAAGCGTCACCGCCGTCGGTGAGGCTCCGACCGCCGACGACGGCACGGGCAAGAGTCCCGGCAAGGGCGCGGGCCGGGGGAAGGGCAGCACCGGTGAGGACGAGACCGACACCGAGCAGGAGCCCGTGGCCATGCCGCCGACGACCGAGGTCGCCTCGCCCGTCGCTCAGCGCGTGCTGCCGCTGCTCCTGGTGATCACGCTGGCCAGCGCGATCGCCGCCAACCTCGTACGGCTGCGCCACCTGCGCGGGAGGCGGGCATGACCATGACGACCCAGCGCCCGGCGGCACCGACCGCCCACGCGTCCGCACCCGCGCCTGCCCGGCGTCGGCCCTGGCGACCCGCCCCGCGGCGTACGCGGTCCGCTCGCCGCCCGGTCGCGCCGGCCCCGGCCGATGACATGTGGTCGGTGATCTCGACGACCTCGCTCATGTGCTGCCTCGTGGCCGGCTGGATGGTCGCGCAGATGCTCTACCTCGGTGGCCTGTCGCAGGACCGCGCCCAGGACGCGCTCTACGAGCAGTTCCGCGGCGAGCTCGCTGCGGCGACCGCTCCGATCGGGCCGGTGGTCGAGGTCGGCGCCCCTGTCGCGACGCTCTCGATCCCGCACATCGGCCTGGAGCAGGTGGTGGTCGAGGGCACAGCGTCGGGCGACCTCCTCGTCGGGCCCGGACACCTGCGCAACACCGTGCTGCCCGGCCAGCGCGGCACGTCGGCGGTCTTCGGTCGTGCCACCACGTACGGCGCCCCGTTCGCCCGCATCGGCGAGCTCGATCCCGGCGACCAGGTCAACGTCACGACTGCCCAGGGCTCGACGCGGTTCCGGGTGATCGGCGTACGCCGTGCCGGGGACCCCCTGCCGCAGCCACGCCCCGACGACGCCGCCCGGCTGGTCCTGGTGAGCGGCGAGGCGAGCGGCTCGCGCCTGCCCGCGCTGTCGCCGGGGCGGGTCGTCTACGTGGACGCCGAGGCCGACAAGTCCTTCGTCACTCCCGCGGGCCTGCCCCGCGTGGTCCCTGAACCGGAGCAGGCGATGGGCACCGAGTCCGGAGCGGTCATGCCGCTGCTGACCCTGTGCCTGGGGTTGCTCCTGGCGTTGACGCTCGGCGTCATCGCCGCCCGGCAGCGGTTCTCCGCCGCCCTGGTCTGGGTCGTCACGACACCCGTCGTGATCGCCGTCGCCTGGCTCACCACTGACGTGGTCATGCGGCTGCTGCCCAACCTGATGTAACCGAAGCGACCTGCTCCACCCGTCAAGGAACCACCCAACGGAACCACCCGAGACAAGGAAACCAGAATGTCTGTTCGCAGGCTCCTCGCGGGCGTGGCCACCACGTCCATCATGGCCACGGCGCTCGCCGTCGCCGCTCCGGCCCAGGCCGACCCGGCCTTCATCCCCGATGCCGACGACATCGTCGGCGTCGGCTCGGACACCACGATGTACGCCGTCACCTACCTCGCCGACGGGCACGCCGGTGTCGCGGGCTACAACGCCGGCAACCCCGCCCAGCGCCTGGCGTCGTTCGACGCCCGGACCTTCGACGCCAGTGGTACGCAGACCAACTCCGCCAACGTCACCCTGCGTGCCGGCTCGGCCCCGATCGTGCGCCCCAACGGCTCCGGTGGTGGCAAGAGCCTGCTCTACGGCGCCGGCAACAACCCGGACGTGAGCTTCGCCCGCTCGTCCTCGGGCAACAACGCCAACGAGACCGCCGCGAACCTGCAGGCCTTCCCGTTCGCCAAGGACACGCTGGCCGTCGCCACGGCCCAGACGTCCAACGCCCCGGCGTCCCTCACGCCTGCGCAGATCGTCGGCATCTACGAGGGCTCCATCACCAACTGGAGCGCGGTCGGTGGCGCTGCGGGCGTGATCAAGCCCCTCGCCCCGCAGACCAGCTCGGGCACCGGGGACTTCTTCAAGAAGGAGCTGGACAAGATCAAGGGCGGCACCGTCACCTACGGTCCGTCCGTCACGTTCGTGCAGGAGCACGACGACTCCCCGATCAAGGCCGACCCCAATGCGATCGCCCCGTTCTCCGTGGGCCGCGCCGGTCTGCTCGGCACCCTGCGCATCGAAAGTGGATGGCAGGTCGGCCGTGCGCTCTACAACGTGGTGCGCCAGGCCGACGCCGGTAGCGCGTGGGCCCAGGGCCTCTTCGGCCCCAACGGCTTCGTGTGCTCGCCCGCCGCGACCTCGCTGATCCTCGACGCCGGCTTCGAGCAGCTCCTCTCCTCGTCTCAGGGCGGCAAGTGCGGCGTGGCCACCACGACCGCGACCGCCGCGAGCGACCTGCTCACCGCCAAGGTGAACACCACCACCGCCGTCACCGGCACCTCCGCGAGCGCCGGCGCCCTCTCGCTCACCGCCACCATCGGCGGCGGCGGCACGCTCAAGCCGCAGGGCGTCGTGTCGTTCGCGGTCGACGGTGTCACCAAGGGCAACGGCGTCGTCACCGGTGGCAAGGCCACGCTGAACCTGACCGGCCTGAGCGCGGGCGCGCACAAGGTCAAGGCGACGTTCGTCCCGACGGGTGCGGCCTTCAACGGCTCCGCGTCGCCCGACGTCGACGTCACCGTCAAGGCGGCCGACACCGTCGTCCCGGCGCCCGCCAAGGCCACCACCGCGCTCGCTGAGACCTTCAAGGCGAAGTACGTCAAGGGCGCTGTCATCAAGGGCAAGGTGAAGGTCAAGGAGTCCGCGACCGGCGCCGCCACGGGCAAGGTCGTCATCAAGCTCGGCAAGAAGATCGTAGGCAAGGGCACGGCCAAGAACGGCGTGGCCGTCATCAAGCTCACCAAGCCCCTCAAGACGGGCAAGAACAAGCTCGTCGCCCAGTACGCCGGCAGCTCGGCGTTCGCCGCCTCGAAGCTCAGGTTCGTCATCACCATCAAGGGCTGACCCAGCCCGATCGAGCTGGGGCGGGCGGCGCGCTGACACCCGCCCGCCCCCACCTCGTACCCCCGCCGTCGTCACCCCGTCCTCGCCAGAAGCCGAAGAAGAGCCGCCATGACCCAGTCCACGATGCCTGCACCCGCCCCGTCGTACGACCTGCAGGGCACCGGCCCCGCCGCCCTCGAGGCGCGTGACATCACCGCCTGGTTCGGCAGCCACCAGGTCCTCGACCGGGTCTCGCTGACCATGCCGGCCTCCGGGATCACCGCCCTGATCGGGCCGTCCGGCTGTGGCAAGTCGACGTTCCTGAGGATCCTCAACCGGATGCACGAGCTGGTGCCCTCCGCGGCCCTGGCAGGCGAGGTGCTGTTGGACGGCGAGGACATCTACGACCCCCAGCGCAAGCTCACCGACGCCCGCCGCGCGATCGGCATGGTCTTCCAGAAGCCCAACCCGTTCCCGGCGATGTCGATCCGCGAGAACGTCATCGCCGGCCTGCGACTGACCGGCACCCGCGTGGGCAAGGCCGAGAAGGAGCAGCTCGTCGAGGAGTGCCTGGTCCGCGGAGGCCTCTGGAAGGAGGTCAAGGACCGGCTCGACAGCCCCGGTGGCGGCCTGTCCGGAGGTCAGCAACAGCGCCTCTGCATCGCTCGTTCGCTGGCGATCAAGCCGCGGGTGCTGCTGATGGACGAGCCGTGCTCCGCACTCGACCCGACCTCGACCCGGGTGATCGAGGAGACGATGAAGGACCTCGCGCAACAGGTCACGATCGTCATCGTCACCCACAACATGCAGCAGGCGGCCCGGGTCTCGGACACCTGTGCCTTCTTCCTTGCGTCGCAGGGCACGCCCGGCGTCATCGTCGAGCACGGTGACACAGAAGCCATGTTCACCAGCCCGCAGGACCAGCGCACCAGCGACTACGTCAACGGCCGCTTCGGCTAGCGCACCGGCCGCCGGGGCCGCCCGCAGCCTCGCCTCAGTCGAACTGCCTCAGGCGTAGGTCGACGCCGTCTCCACCAGGACGTCGTGGAGCGCCAGCTCCGCGGCGCTCCGCACGCGGCCGGAGCGGTGCGCGACCAGGATCCTTCGGGACGGCGCACTGGCGCCCAACGAGATCACGCGTACGTCCGGGTGCTGGTTGACGGTCGCAGTGCGGGGTGCGAGGGCGATCCCCAGGCCGACGCTGACCATGGCCTGCGCTTCCTGGTAGTCGTTGGCCTGGAAGGCGATGGTGGGGGAGAAGCCGGCGGCGACGGCGCTGCGTTCCAGCACCTCGACCACAGGATGCCCTCCGGCCCTGATGATCCAGGGCTCGTCGGCCAGGTCCGCCAGGTTGACCGTCCTCCGACGCGCCAAGCGGTGGGTGGAACCCACCAGGAGCACAGTCGGATCGGTGAAGAGAGTGGTCAGCACCAGCTCCTCGCCCTCCACCCGGTCCCACTCGTAGTCCCAGAGGAACGACATGGCGACCTGGCCTTCCTCGAGCATGCGCACCAGGTGCGCCTCTCGACCACTGCTGATCGTGAGCGTGATGTTCGGGTAGAGCTCGCGGTAGCGGCGTACGGCGAGCGGAAGGAACGAGCTGCCGACGGTGGGGAAGGTTCCCAACGTGACGCTCCCGCGCCGGACACCTGCGACGTCCTGGAGGTCTGCTTCAGCGGCCGCCAGCTGTCGCACCACCTTCCTGGCGTGGGTGGCGAGCACGAGCCCTGCGTCCGTCGGCGTCATGCCCCGCGCGTGCCGGTCGAGCAGCGGCTGGCCGGCTTCGCGCTCCAGGCGCAACAGCTGCTGGGAGATGGCTGACGGCGTGTATCCCAGTGCGCTGGCCGCACCGGTGACCGATCCTTCCTCCACGATGGCCAACAGGACCTGAAGTCTCTTCACGTCGAGCACATGGCCCAGTGTGCATGAAGCAGTGCTTCATGGCCATGCAGTGAGGTCCATCACCGCTTGAAGCGGCAGGGAACTGCCGAAGGTGGGTCGTCCAAGCGGCCACCATGAAGTGATGCTTCACAGGACTGTTCAAACTGGCGATTGTGCTACACGTCACTGGAGCGCAACCTGTGTGGGTCCGGAGTGGCCGGACGCTCACACCAGGAGGCCCGATGCGCGAGATCGACGCGACGTGGATGCGGGGAGGCACCAGCAAGTGCTGGGTCTTCCGGCGCGACGACCTGAAGGTCCCTGACCTCTCCGTCGACGAAGTGTTGCTGCGCCTCTACGGCAGCCCGGACCACAGGCAGGTGGACGGTGTCGGGGGTGGGACGTCGACGACCAGCAAGGCGGTGATCCTGGCTGCGTCGACCGACCCGGACGTGGACGTGGAGTACACGTTCGCCCAGATCGGGATCGAGGAGGCGAAGGTCGACTGGGGCAGCAACTGTGGCAACTGTTCCGCTGTGGTGGCCTCCTTCGCGATCCGCGAGGGCTGGGTCGACCCGGGCGCGGACGAGACCTCGGTCCGGGTCTTCAACACCAACACCAACCAGCTCATCGTCCAGAGCGTCCCGACCCCGGGCGGTCACCTCGACGAGGGGGCCACCGAGCACATCCCGGGCGTCCCCTTCCCGGGCGCTCCCGTGCGGATGGGATTCGTCGACCCCGCCGGCCGAAGCACCGGGCAGCTCTTCCCGTCGGGCCGCCGGCGTGACCGGCTCTCCGACGCCGTCGGCGGCGTGACCGTGACCCTCGTCGACGCAGGCGCGCCCGTCGTCGCCGTACGTGCGTCGGACGTGGGGGTCCGGGGCGACGAGGACACGGCCGTGCTCGATGCGATGCCGGGACTGCTCGCGCGCCTCGACGCCGTACGCCGGGAGGCCGGCGTGCTGATGGGCCTGGCCGCGACGCCGGAGGAGGTGGCTCGGGCCGTGCCCAAGCTGGCGCTCGTCTCCGACGCCCCGTCGGACCGGGGTCAGGAGACCGACCTGAGCGTCCGGATGCTGTCGATGGGTCGCTTCCACCCCGCAGTCCCCGTCACCGGGTCGGTCGCGCTCACGCTCGCAGCGGGCGTTGCCGGGACCGTGGTGCACGACCTGGTCGCCCCTGACGGGCCGGTCGAGGGCCTGCGACTCGCGACCCCGGCCGGGTGTGTGACGACCTTCGTGGAGGACCACGACGGCGTCCCGGTCGTCGGGGTCGTCCGCACCTACCGCCGCCTGGCGAGCGGGACCGTGCTGCTGCCCGACCCGCCGCTCCTGCCCTCGGCTTCTGCGTGACCACCCGAAACCTTGACATGACGGGCCTCGAAGAGGCTCGCTTCACCTGGAGGAACTCATGACCCAGCACGTCGAAGAGAAGGACGTGGCGGCCAACAGCGACGGAGGCCACGTGCCCACGCAGGAGCCCCAGGACCCACCGGACCGCGCCGCGCCCAGCCCGCGGCTGGCCGCCGCGGTGGTGGCGGGGTTCACTGCTCTCGCGGTCGGCGTCTCCGTCCTCGGCGGTGACCTGCTCAACCCGGCGGCGTCCACGACGGACGGCGACTACTCCGGTGAGACCGTGGAGATGATGATCCCGCTCGCCGAGGGTGGCGGCACGGACACGTGGGCACGGTTCGTCGCGACCGAGCTCACCCACGAGGTGCCCGGCTCGCCCGGGCTCGCTCCGGTCAACGACGACGGCGGCGAGGGAATCCTCGGCACCAACCACTTCATGAGCTCGGCCCGCACCGACGGCACGGAGGTCCTGGTGAGCACCGCGTCCACCGTGGTGCCATACCTCCTCGACATGCCGGCCGTGCGCTACGACTTCGCCGACCTGCGCCCGATCCTGGCCAACGGCACCGGCGCAGTGGTCTACGCCCGGGCCGCAGCCGGCGTGAAGGACGTGGCTGACCTCGTCGACCGGGACAAGCCGCTGGTCTTCGGCGGCATCGCAGCGACCAGCCTCGACCTCACCACCCTCCTGGCCTTCGACATGCTCTCCGCTGACGTGAAGTCGACCTTCGGCTTCGAGGGCCGCGGGCCGGTCAACCTGGCGCTGCAGCGCGGCGAGGTCGACATCGACTACCAGACCACCCCGTCCTACGGACCCGCTGTCGAGCCGCTGGTCGAGGACGGCACCGCGGTGCCGCTCTTCTCCCTCGGCCAGGTCGACGAGTCGGGCGAGGTCGTGCGCGACCCCAACTTCCCCGACCTGCCCACCGTCGTCGAGGTCTACCAGGAGCTCTACGGAGAGCAGCCCGACGCCGACGCGCTGGAGACCTACCGCGCGATCCTCGCGTTGACCTACACCTACCAGAAGGCGCTCTGGGTGCCCGAGGACACTCCCGACGAGGCGCTCGAGCTGCTCCGCTCGACCGCCGAGGACATGGGTGAGGACCCGGAGTTCGAGAAGGCCGCTGCCGAGGTCCTGGGCGGCTACCCGATCGACGCCTCTCCCGACCTGGCCGAACGCATCGGCGAGGCCTACCGCGTGGACGACTCCGTCCGCGAGGACGTCCTCGACCTGCTCGAGACCGACTACGACATCACGATCGACTGAGGAAGCCACCATGACCGACGCAGCCTTTTCTGCACTGGCCTCCCTGGCCGACCCCTCGCTCCTGCTCATGCTCGGCGTCGGCGTCGTCGCCGGCCTCGTCATCGGGCTCATCCCCGGCCTCGGCGGCACCGGCGCCGTGGCGATCCTGCTCCCGGTCACCTTCGGGATGGACCCCGAGCCGGCGCTCGCGATGCTCATCGGCGCCCTCGCCGTCGTGCACACCTCCGACACGGTCGCGGCCGTCCTGCTGGGAGCACCCGGCTCGGCGTCCGCGAGCGTCACGATGCTCGACGGCTACTCGATGGCCCGGCAGGGGCAGGCCAAGCGCGCCCTCTCGCTGGCCTTCCTCTCCTCCATGGCCGGCGGCCTGATCGGCGCCGTCGGCCTCACGTTGGCGATCCCGCTCGCGCGGCCGCTCGTGCTGTCGTTCGGCAGCCCCGAGCTCTTCATGCTGACCATCCTCGGCGTCTCGCTGGCAGCGGTGCTGTCCCGGGGCAACGTCGTCAAGGGCCTCACCGCCGGCTTCCTCGGCCTGCTGCTGGGCCTGGTGGGCACCTCGCCGACGACCGCGGAGGAGCGTTTCTCCTTCGGCTCCCTCTTCCTCAGCGACGGGGTGTCGCTGGTCGCGGTCGCGCTCGGCATCTTCGGCCTCGCGGAGATCGCCAGCCGCGTCGGCCAGCGCCGCGTCGCCGAGCAGCCCGTGGAGCTCACCGGCGGCTGGGGCTCCGGCATCCGTGAGTGGCTCACCCACTGGACCCACGTCGTCCGCGGCGCCCTGATCGGGATCTGGGCCGGCGTGCTGCCGGGCGTCGGCGCCACCGCCGGCACCTGGCTGGCGTACGGCCAGGCGGTCGCGACCGCCAAGGACAAGCGCAAGTTCGGCAAGGGCGACCCGCGCGGCATCGTCGGTCCCGAGAGCGCCAACAACTCGGTCGAGGCCGGCGACCTCATCCCGACCTTCCTCTTCGGGATCCCCGGCGGCGTGCCGTCCGCGATGCTCCTCGGGATGCTGCTCACGTACGGCATCCAGCCGGGCCCGGCGATCGTCACCGATCACCTCGACCTGATGTACCTCATCGTCTGGGCCTTCGCCATCGCCTCCGTGGCCGGCGCGTTCCTCTGCTTCCTCGCCACCGGCACGCTCGCGAAGCTCACCCGCGTGCCCTTCGCGGTGCTGGGCCCCGGCCTGCTCGTGATCATGCTGCTCGGTGCGTTCCAGGAGGGTGGCCAGGTCGGCGACCTGTGGGTGATGGTCCTGCTCGGCGTCATCGGCTTCGTCCTCAAGGCCACGGGCATGCCTCGCGCGCCGTTCCTGATCGGTTTCGTGCTGGCGATCCCGATGGAGCGCTACTACTACCTGACCGCCAGCCTCTACGACGGCGCGTCGTGGATGCTGCGCCCCGGCGTGCTGGTGTTCGCCGCCGTGCTCGTCGTCCCGGTGCTGTGGTCGCTGCTGAAGAAGCTGCGCGGCACCTCGGGCCAGGCCGACGACGGCCACCGCGACGAGCACGAGGGTCCCGACGTCGACGTCGACGACCTCGAGGGCTCGATGGCGGGGACCACCTGGTCGGCCGCCCTCGCGGTGGCCGCGGTCGGCGTCTTCGCCGGCGCGCTGTGGGTCAGCGGGTCGTTCTCCGACGAGGCCCGGCTGATGCCGCGACTGGTCGCCACATGTGGTCTGCTCGCCGCCCTCGTGCTGGTGTGGCAGGAGGTCAAGGTCCGGCGGACCGCGGCCGGGCGGCACGTCCCGGAGCCCTCCGACGAGCCGGTCGGCACCGGCGGGTCGACCTTGCTCGCCACCCGCGTCGAGCCGGCCGTCGACCAGAAGGCCTTGGTCCGCGCCCACGACCTCCGCATCGCCGCGCGCACCTTCACCGCGATGGCCGCGTTCCTGGTGCTGGTGATGCTGGGCGGCTACCTGGCCGCGACGCTCGTCTTCACCCCGGCGTTCCTGCTGTACGCCGCACGCGCCCGGCTCCGCACGACCATCGTCTACACCGTCGTGCTGGGACTCGTCCTGCTGTCGCTGCCGTCGCTGCTGCCGGTCGACCTGCCCATGGGGCTGCTCCAGTGACCGCCCGCCGGCACCCGACCACCACCCACCTTCTCCGAGAGGAACGCCCATGACCGTCGTGGTCGCCTATGCCGACACCCCGCCCGGGCACGCAGCCGTGGACGCAGCGGTCGCGGAGTCCGCCCGCGATCAGGAGACGGTGGTGCTGGTGCCCGCGGTCCGGGGGGAGGCGCCGCCCGAGGTCGCTGACCTCGAGCGCCGCTGGCCGGCCGCGGCCGGGCGGCTCGAGGTCGAGCGCGGCGACCTGGGCGACCCCAGCGACGCCGTCGTCCAGGTGGCGCAGCGCCTCGACGCCCGGCTCGTCGTCCTCGGCCTGCGGGCCCGTACGCCGGTCGGCAAGCTCGTGTTCGGCAGCACCGCGCAACGCATCCTGCTGGACGCGACGTGCCCGGTGCTGGCGGTGAAACCTGTCGCCGACCGGGTCAGCCCTCGCCCGCGATGAGGTAGCCGTCGCCCTGCTTCTGCAGCTGGAGCCGCCCCTGCTGGGTGGTGGTCCTCCCGGAGGTGGTGGCGTAGTCGATCGTGTAGGTCACCGTCATCGTCCGGGGGTCGGCCGCGACGTCGTACGCCCTCGCCGAGATGATCGTGCTCCAGAACCCGGAGTAGCCGTCGAAGCCCCCGCTCTGGGCCTGGAACTCCGGCGAGAGCATGGCGAAGGTCGACTCGGGGTCGGAGGTGACCTGCGAGAAGTAGTCCTGGACGAAGGCCCGCATGGAGGCGCGGGTGCCGGCGCGGCTCGGCTCGGGACTCGGCTCCGTCCCAGGCGGGTCGGTCGTCGGCTCCTCGGAGGCGGTCGGCTCCTCGGAGGCGCTGGGCTCCTGGCCCTGCGTCTCGCCGGACGTCTCCGCCGCGGGCTCCGAGCCGGGGTCGTCCTCCGGCCACAGGAGCCACGCGCCCACCCCGGCCAGCAGCAGGAGGGCCAGTGCCGCGGCCACCCAGCCGACGCGCGGGCTCCGTGAGCGGGTCGGGCCCGGGACCGGTGCTGGGACGGGAGTCGGGCTCGGGGTCGGGGTCGGGGTCGGGGGCTCCACGTCCTGGGTGCCCATGGCCACGGTCGCGTCCGCGGCCGTGTGGTCGGCCTCCGAGGTCGCCGTGCCGGACTCGCCCCGGGCGATGCGCTGCAGCTCGTCGCGCACCTCGACCACCGGCCAGCGCTCGTGCGGGTCCTTGGTCAGCATCCCCGCCAGCAGCTCGGCCAGCGGGTGGCCGTCGGGCAGCCGCGGCGGTTCGTCGTGGACGATCTTGTAGAGGCCGCCGAGCACGTTCTGGCCCATCGTGTACGGCGCTCGGCCGACGACGGCGTGGAAGAGGGTCGCGCCCAGCGACCACACGTCGCTGGCCGCGGTCGCGGGCCCCCCGGACGCCACCTCCGGCGCGAGGTAGGCGGGCGAGCCGGTGACGAGCCCGGTCCTCGTCAGTGCAGCGTCGTCGGCCGACCGGGCGATGCCGAAGTCGCCCAGCTTCACGCGATCGGCGTCGTCGACCATGATGTTGCTGGGCTTGACGTCCCGGTGCACGATCCCGGCCCGGTTCGCCTCCACGAGCCCGTCCGCGGCCTGCGCGACGATGCCGGCGGCGCGCCTGGGCGCGAGAGGCCCCTCCGTCGCGACCAGCTCGGCGAGCGTGCGCCCCTCGACGAGCTCCATGACGAGCCAGTAGCAGTCGTCGTCCTTGACGAGGTCGAGGATCGACACCACGTGGGGGTGGTTGATGCCGGCCGCCAGACGCGCCTCCCGCTGGGCGCGGGCGACGTCGTCCTCCGTGGTGCCCGGCAGCAGCCCCATGCGCTTGATGGCGACCGACCGACCCAGCACCTCGTCGTGCGCGAGGTGGACGACGCCGGCACCTCCGCGTCCGATCTCGCGCTCGAGCGTGTACCTGCCTGCAATCACGTGTGAGACGCCCCTTCCGTGGCTTCGCTTCAGGTAAGCACGTCGAGGGCGATCCCCGCACACCCGTGGGGACCAGACGCTCGCCCGGCGCGCGACGGACCTTCGGCCCTGTCGCCATCCCGGCGCCGCCGCGAGCATGGGGTCATGGAGAGGCGCGGGACGAGTCATGGCTGACCGCGGAGGGGCTGCTGCCGGCGGCGGGGCGATCTACGGGCTGGGGATCTTCGGGGCCCTGGTCTACTTCTGGATGGCCGCCGACGGCTTCTGGGAGCACGCGTACGCCGTCTTCCAGGGCCTGTTCTGGCCGGCCTACCTCGTCTACGAGGCCTTCCAGGCGCTCCGGGGCTGAGCCGGCCGGCGCCCGAACACCTGAGAGGAAGGTGGAAGACCATGCACACGAGGACGTGGCACGTGGACGTCAACCTCTACGAGAAGGACGGGCGCACCCGGGCCGAGGCGGTCCTGCGCACCGATGCCGGCACCGAGCTGCGGCACGTCGGTGAGGCCCGCAAGAACCCACGCGACCGGGACGTGCCGGAGATCGGCGACGAGCTCGCCACCTGCCGCGCCCTGGCCGGGCTCGCGCACGACCTGCTCGACGCGACCGTGGGCGACGTGGAGGACAACGACCCCTCGCCGGGCGAGGCGCACATCCGGATGGACTGACCGGCCTCACCGGTCGCGGACCCGCAGCACGCCGCGGGCCCCGCGCTCGGCGTCGACCATCACGTGGCTGACGAACGGGTAGTCGCCGGGCTCGTCCATCACCAGCTCGACGAACCCGCCCTGCGCCGGCAGCAGGGGCAGCACCTGGGCGCCACCGCTGCGTGACGGGCCGGACCGGCTGCCGAGCTGCCACGCGCCCTCGGAGAACACGGTGTCGAGCTGCCCGCCGACGACGTGGAAGGACGACGCGCGGCTCGGACCCGCGTCCAGCACCCAGATCCGCACCCGCTCGCCGGTGCGCGCGAGCAGGGGCTCGTGCGCGTACTGGTCGGGGTAGCCGTTGAACACCACGGCGTCGGGGTCCTCGGCTGCGACCTTGTCGAGGTCGGCCACCGCGCCGTCGGCCCCGTGGTACTGCTCGGACTGCACGAGCACGTAGTCGCGGTCGACGGGCGTCAGGCCCGGCGGCTCGATCACCACGGCGCCGAAGAGGCCGTTGGCGATGTGGGCGGTCATCGGCATCGTCGAGCAGTGATACATCCACACGCCTGCCCGGCGGGCGGTGAAGCGGTAGGTCAGCGACTCCCCGGGCGGGATCGTGCGCATCACCTCCCCGGGCGCACGCACGCCGGCGTGGAAGTCGATGGAGTGGCCCATCGTGCCGTCGTTGACGAGGGTGATGACGAACCGGTCGCCCACACGCCCGTGCAGCACCGGGCCCGGTGCGGTGCCGTTGAAGGTCCACACCTCCTGCACCACGCCGGGGGCGACCTCGGACTGCTGCTCGGTGACCCGGAAGGTGTAGCGGTGGACCCGTCCCGGGGCGAGCGGCGGCAGGACCGGGTCGTACGCCGCGAAGCCCGGCCCCGGGTCACCCGGCGCGTCCAGCGGTGCGCCGGAGACGGCCACAGCGAACACCATGCCCATCTGGCGGTGCCCGACGACCGAGCACCAGCCGTCGAGGTCCCGGCCGACCACGCCGACGTCCAGCACGGCCTGCTCGCCGGGGGCGATCCGCCCGGTGTCGGCGCCGGTCTCGAGGACGAGGTCGTGGACGTCGCCGGAGCTCTCGTTGCGCAGCGTGATGACCAGCCGGTCGCCCGCGGTCACCGCGACGCGGTCGGGGGTGAAGCGCATCTCCTCGGCGACCACCTCGACCTCCACGGTCCGACCGGTGGGCGAGACCCCCGCGTCGGCGGAGCTCGTCCGGCCCAGGGCGGCGGGATCGACGGCGCCGGCGACGGCCACGGCGAGCACGGCGAGGGCGACGCCGACGGCTGCGAGCCGGGCGTTCTGGCCGCGAGGTCGAACGGCGGCAGCGGTGGTCGCGGTGCCGTGGTGCCGCCGGCGCACGGCGAGCAGCAGGAGCGGCACGAAGCTCGCGAGGGCGCCGAGCACCAGCGCCGACGCCACGACGCGTACGACGCTGGGCACCGGCAGCAGGCACCACGCCAGTCCGACGTTGGCCAGCGCCACCCGCAGCGCGCCGGCCGAGTCGAGCGCACCGTTGGCGGCCCGCACCGCAGCGGGGCCGCCGCCGAGCACCACCGGCACGAGGTAGGACAGCGCGCCCAGCAGCACCTGGGCGACGAACCCGGCAGCGAGGTAGGGCGCGGCGTCGTGCAGCGCCCGGGACACGTCGTCCCACCCGCCGCCGACCGCGACCCGCACCGCGACCACGGTGAGAATCGCCACCAGCCACAGCAGGCCGGCACCGACCGACCACGTGGGGAAGCCGGCCGGTGGCTTCGCCCGCGCCGCGTCCACCATCGGACGAGCGAGCACCAGGACACCGACGAGGTAGGTCGCCAGGCCGATCGCGACCACGCGGGGCTGGTCCGCCCACGCCGCCGTCGCCACGAGGCCGATGCCCGCGACCAGCACGGGCAGGGCGACGCGCGATGCCTTCTCGGCACCGTCGGCGAGCCGCGTGCGCAGCATGGTCGGCCACAGCGTGACGAGCGTGCCCAGCACGGTGAGCCCCACCCACCCGAGGACGTTGATGCCCGCGTGGGCGATCCGCACGCGCGTGTCCAGGGGATCGGACAGGCCGCGGGCGAGCCACACGCCGAGCGTGGCACCGACCGGGAGAAGGGCGCCCGCGGCGAGGTAGTAGTGCACCGTCGGTGCGAAGCGTGAGCGGAACCTGCCGCGCAGTCCTCGTGCCAACGACACGACGTGCCCCACGACGGCCAGCGCGACCCCAGTGGCGCCGGCCAGGACGAGGAGCCAGACGTCGGTCCCGACCCCCACGGTGACGGCGAGGGCGCCGAGGTCGAACGTCGCCAGGCGGATCGACTGCTCCCGCCGCGGTGTCGCCGGTCCGCGCAGGAGGGTGTCGGCGAAGTAGCGGCTCCACACGAGGATCGCGTGGCCGGCGGCGCCGAGCAGGAGCAGGTGCAGCAGCAGCCAGCGCGCCTCGGGCACCCACCGGTGCACGAGCGCCACGACCACGGCCGCCAGCAGCCAGCCCACGACCGGGAGGTCCCGGATCGGCCAGAACCCGCGGGTGCCGGATGCCGGTTCGCCGGACCGGGTTCCGCCGGGGGACTGCAGGGTCGTCATCGCCCGACCTCCGGCTCGCGGTCGGCGGCCACGACGGCGCGCGGCGCACACGTGCCCACGAAGCCGAGCACCATGAGCAGCCCAGGTGCCTCGCTCACGGGAGGCTCACCACGCAGCCCAGGGTCTCGGGGCGCGGGCGCAGACCTGCTCCCTCCTGGCCCAGCACCCCCTCGACGAGCCCGAGGTGGACCGCGCACACGACCGCGGGATGGGATCGGGCCGCCTCGAGGAGGGGGCAGGCGTGCAGCGTCACGCGGTCGCCGCCCGGGCCAGGGGCGAGCTCGGGGGCGAACCCGGTGTGGGTGAGGGCCAGCAGCACGCGCTCCCGGCCGTCCTCGACCGCTCCGAGCTGGTCGCGGAGCCGCTCACCCCAGGCCCGGCCACCGCGCACGGCAGCGGGATCCAGGGTGCGCCCCTCGCCCGAGTCCAGCCCGGAGGCGAGGGCCATCGCGAGGGCGGCGTACTCCGGCTCGCGCGCGAGGTAGGCCCACGCGGGGCGACCGCGCCCGCCGCTCCTGCTGGCGATGCGGCTGGCGCTGCCGGTCGCCACCAGTGCATCGAGGTGCCCGCGCAGCGTGTTGGGGTGCAGGCCGGTGGCGTCCTGCAGCTCCGACAGCGTCAGGGCCCGGCCCGCGTCGCGCAGCGTGGACAGGACCCGCGACTGGGCGGCGGTGACACCCGGCTCATTTATTTCCACGGGATTCATTGTAGATTATTAGTGAACCGTTCGCTCACCCGAGGAGGCACCCATGTCCACCGTCACCATCGCCAGCAACCACGCCGACGCGGAGGCGGCCGAGAAGGTCGAGCAGCACCACGCCGAGATGGCCGGCCGTCTGGACCTGCTCACGGGCGACGTGGTGCGGGCGGCGCGCACCGACCGCGCCGAGGCCGCGCGGCAGGAGCTGCTGTCCTGGCTGCGCGACGAGCTCGTGCCGCACGCCACCGCGGAGGAGCAGACCCTCTACCCGGCTGCCGCGCAGATCACCGAGACGCGCCTCCTCGTCGAGGCCATGCTCGCCGAGCACGTCCTCATCCACCGTCTCGTGGCCGACCTCGAGGCCGCGTCCGACCCGGTCGAGGCGGCCGCGGTCGCCCGGGCCCTCGAGACGGTCTTCGACAGCCACCTCGCCAAGGAGAACGACCAGCTCATCCCGACCCTCGTCGCGACGCCGGACTGCTCGGTGGCCGAGATGCTCGAGGGGATGCACGAGCTGCTCGGTGGTCACGTCGACCACGGTGAGGACGACCACGCCGCCGAGGCCTCCCAGGGTGGACACCAGTGCGCCTGCGGAGGCCACGACGAGGCGGGCCTGCCCGAGCTCGACGCGCGCACCATCCCGCACGCCATCCGGCACGCGACGATCTTCGGCGCGCTGGACGGCCTGCGCCCCGGTGCCGGCCTGCTCCTCACGGCCGACCACGACCCGCTGCCGCTCCTGGCCCAGCTCGAGCAGCGCGCTCCGGGCGGCTACACCGTGGACTACCGCCAGGCGGGTCCGGACGTGTGGCAGCTCGAGCTCGCCCGGAAGGCGTGAGTCACGGTCCGGTCACGCCGCCGTACGTCTCGCGCGCGTGCTCGAGCGCGGCCACGTAGCCGGCCCTCTCGTAGGCCGCCTGGTCCACCTCGCGGGGCACCGACAGCCAGCCACGTGCCTCGTCGACCCCGGCGAAGCCCTTGCGGGTGAGCCAGTCGGTGAGCCCGTCGAGGAGGACGGTGGCGTGCTCGGGCCCGTGCCGGAGGAGCGATGACGTGGTCATCACGACGTCGGCGCCGGCCAGCAGGTACGCCGCCACGTCCGCGGCGGTCTCCACGCCCGTCGACGCGGCCAGGGAGCACGTCACGTGGTCGTGCAGGATCGCGACCCAGGTCCGCGCGAGGGGCGCTTCGGCCGGGGTGGAGAGGGCGAAGCCGGGGCTGACGGTCACGCTCTCCGGGTCGACGTCCGGCTGGAGGAAGCGGTTGAAGAGCACCAGTCCGTGCGCTCCGGTGCGGTCGAGGCGTACCGCCATCTCGCCGGGCGAGCTGAAGTGCGGGCTGAGCTTGACCGCGACGGGGATCGACACGTGGGCCAGCACGCGCTCGAGGATCTCGACGTGGCGGTCCTCCACCTGGCGGCCGGACGTGTGCGGGTCCCCGGGGACGAAGTAGATGTTGAGCTCGATCGCCGCCGCGCCCGCCTCCTGCATGGCGTAGGCGAACGTCGGCCACCCGCCCGGGGTGCTCCCGTTGAGGCTGGCGATGACGGGCACGTCCACCGCAGACACCGCCTGCTCGACGAGGCGGACGTAGCGGTTCGCGCCGCCCGGCTCCGACGCCGTCGTCGACGGGAAGTAGGAGGTGGCCTCGCTGAACGCGTGCTCGTGCGCCTCCACGAGCAGCAGGTCGCGCAGCTGCTCGCGGTGCACCTGCTCCTCGAACAGCGAGGGGAGCACGATCGCGCCGATCCCGGCGTCGGCGAGGCGACGGACGTCACGGACGGTCGAGGTGAGGGGCGACGCGCTCGCCACGAGCGGGTTGCGCAGCGGCAGGCCCAGGTAGCGGGTGAACAGGTCCATGGGTCTACCTCCGTGCATCCGTGGCGAACCGCGCGGCACCGCGGCTCGCCATCTCCTCGTACGTCGCCCAGCGCTGGTCGACAGCTTCCTGGGCCAGGGCAAGCAGGCGCTCGGCCTCGTCGGGGTCGGCGTCGCGCAGCATCCGGTAGCGCAGCTCGCGGTAGAGGTAGTCCTCGAGCCGGATGCGTGGCCGCGGCGAGTCGAGCTGGAACGGGTTGCCGCCCTTCGCGCGCACCGTCGGGTCGTAGCGCACCAGCGGCCAGTGGCCCGACGCCACCGCGCGGTACTGCTGGTCGAGGCCGTCACGCATCTCGATGCCGTGGGCGATGCAGTGGCTGTAGGCGATCACGATCGACGGCCCGTCGTAGGCCTCCGCCTCCCGCAGCGCGGTCAGGGTCTGGTGCGGGTCGGCGCCCATCGCCACCCGGGCGACGTAGACGTTGCCGTAGGCGATGGCCTGGAGCGCGAGGTCCTTCTTGGCCAGGTCCTTGCCGCCGGAGGCGAACTTGGCCACGGCGCCGAGCGGGGTCGCCTTGGACGCCTGCCCGCCGGTGTTGGAGTAGACCTCGGTGTCGAGGACGAGCACGTTGACGTCACGCCCGCTGGCGAGGACGTGGTCGAGGCCGCCGGCGCCGATGTCGTAGGCCCACCCGTCGCCACCGACGATCCACACGCTGCGTCGCAGCAGGTGGTCGGCCACGCTGCGCAGGTCCTCGGCGGCAGGTCCGGTCACCCCCTCGAGCCGGCGACCCAGCTCGGCCACGCGGTCGCGCTGCGCGGTGAGCGCGGACTCGCGGACCTGGTCGGCGTCGAGGATGGCGTCGGCCAGCTTCGGGCCGACCTCCTCGCGGAGCTCGGCCAGCCGGGCGCGCGCGAGCGCGGTGTGCAGGTCGGCGGCGAGCCGCAGGCCCAGGCCGAACTCGGCGTTGTCCTCGAAGAGCGAGTTGGACCACGCCGGTCCACGCCCCTGCGCGTTGCGGGTCCAGGGGGTCGTCGGGAGGTTGCCCCCGTAGATGGACGAGCAGCCCGTCGCGTTGGCCACCGTCAGCCGCTCGCCGAAGAGCTGGGTCAGCACCTTGAGGTACGGCGTCTCCCCACACCCCGAGCAGGCTCCGGAGAACTCGAAGAGCGGCAGCAGGAACTGCGTGCCCCGCACGGTGCCGAAGTCGACGCGTGCCCGGTTGTTGACGGGCAGCGTCTCGAAGAAGGCGACGTCCTGCCGCGCCGGCTCGAGGATCGGGTCGAGCTCGGTGAGGTTGATCGCCTTGCGGGTCGGCTCCCCCAGGGGACTGACCGGGCAGGCCTCGACGCACAGGCCGCACCCGGTGCAGTCCTCGGCGTAGACCTGCAGCGTGTAGCGCGAGCCGGGGAGACCGACGGCGTCGAGCGGCGCGGACGCGAACGACTCGGGCGCGCCGTCGAGCAGGCTCTCGTCGTAGTGCTTCGAGCGGATGACGCTGTGCGGGCACACGAAGCTGCAGGTGCCGCACTGGATGCAGGTCTCCGGGTCCCACAGTGCGACCAGGTCGGAGATGCGCCGCTTCTCGTACGCCGTCGTCCCGCTCGGGAAGGTGCCGTCGACAGGCAGGGCGCTGACCGGCAGCGCGTCCCCGCGCCCGGCCATCATCTCCGCGGTCACCGTGCGCACGAAGTCGGGCGCGTCCGCCGGCACGGGCGGGGCCAGCAGGTGCCCCTCCACGCCGTCGGCGGGGACGGGGATCTCGTGGAGGGCGGCCAGGGTGGCGTCGACGGCCGCCTCGTTGCGTCGTACGACCTCGGTTCCGCGCTTGGCGTACGTCGTGCGGATCGCGGCCTTGACCTTGTGGATCGCGTCGGCGCGGGGGAGCACCCCCGAGATCGCGAAGAAGCAGGTCTGCAGCACCGTGTTCGTGCGCCCCGGGAGCCCCGCGTCGCGGGCGACGCGGTCGGCGTCGATCGCGAACACCCGCAGGCCCAGGTCGCGGACCTGCTGCTGCACGGTCCGCGGGAGCGCGCCCCACACCTGCTCGGGGGGACGCGGGGAGTTGAGGAGGAGGGTGGCGCCGGGCCCCGCGGACCCGAGCACCTCGACCTTCTCCAGCAGGCCGATGTCGTGGCAGCCGACGAAGCCGGCACGGGAGACGAGGTAGGGGGCGCGGATCTCGTGCGGACCGAAGCGCAGGTGGCTCACCGTGACACCGCCTGACTTCTTCGAGTCGTAGACGAAGTAGGCCTGGGCGTGCACGTCCGGGTCGGAGCCGAGGATCTTGATCGTGTTCTTGTTGGCACCCACGGTGCCGTCGGACCCGATGCCGTAGAAGACGGCTCGCAGGGTCTCGGGCTCCTCGATGTCGAGGTCGGCGTCCCAGGGCAGGCTCGTCCCGCCGACGTCGTCGGTGATGCCGATCGTGAAGCGCGACCGGGGTTCCGGCGTCGCCAGCTCGGCGAGGACCCCGGCGACCATGCCGGGGGTGAACTCCTTGGACGACAGGCCGAAGCGCCCGCCGATCACCAGGGGCAGGTGCTCGAGCGAGCCGCGCTGGTGGGCCTCCGCGAGGGTGGCGGCGACATCGAGGTAGAGGGGCTCGCCGTGCGAGCCCGGCTCCTTCGTCCGGTCGAGCACCGCGATCCGGCGGACGGTGGGCGGCAGGGCGGCCACGAGCTCGGCGGCCGGGAAGGGGCGGTAGAGGCGCACCTGCACCACGCCGACGCGTTCGCCGGAGGCGACGAGGTGGGCCACCGTCTCGCGCGCCGTCTGGGCACCGGAGCCCATCACCACGACCACGCGCTCGGCCTCGGGGTGCCCGGCGTACTCGACGACGCGGTAGGCCCGGCCGGTGTGCACGGCCAGCTCGTCCATCGCCGCCTGCACCACGCCCGGCGTCCGGGCGTACATCGGGTTCACCGTCTCGCGCGCCTGGAAGTAGACGTCGGGGTTCTGCGCGGTGCCGCGGATGAACGGGCGCTCCGGGGTCAGGGCCCGCGACCGGTGCTCGCGGACCAGCTCCTCCGGCACCATCGCCCGCAGCACGTCGTCGTCGAGCAGGTCGATCGTGTTCATCTCGTGCGAGGTGCGGAAGCCGTCGAAGAAGTGGATGAACGGCACCCTGGTCCGCAGCGTCGCCGCCTGCGCCACCAGTGCGAGGTCGTGCGCCTCCTGGACCGAGGCCGACGCCAGCAGTGCGAACCCGGTCTGGCGCACGGCCATCACGTCGGAGTGGTCACCGAAGATCGACAGCCCCTGCGCCGCCAGGGACCGGGCGGCCACGTGGAGGACGGTGGAGGTGAGCTCGCCGGCGATCTTGTACATGTTGGGGATCATCAGGAGCAGGCCCTGCGACGCGGTGAACGTCGTGCTCAGGGCCCCGCCCTGCAGGGCGCCGTGGAGCGCGCCGGCCGCGCCGCCCTCGCTCTGCATCTCGATGACGGTCGGGACCGTCCCCCAGACGTTGGTCCGGCCGTGGCTCGCCCACTCGTCCGCGAGCTCGGCCATCGTCGAGGAGGGCGTGATCGGGTAGATGGCGCACAGCTCGTTGAGCCGGTAGGCCACGCGGACCGCTGCCTCGTTGCCGTCGATGGTGGCGCGCACCTCGCTCACCCCTCCGGGACCATCTCGATGGCGTGCACCGGACACTGCCGGAAGCACGCGCTGCAGCCGGTGCACCTCTCGTAGTCGAACTCGTAGCGCAGGCCGACGCCGAGCTTGACGACGGCGTCCTCCGGGCAGGCGCCCATGCAGCCGTCGCACTCGAAGCAGTTGCCGCACGACAGGCAGCGGCCGGCCTCGAAGGCCGCCTCGTCCGGAGTGAGCCCGGCGACGACCTCGTCGAAGGCGAACACGCGGGCCGCCGGGTCGAGCTCGGGCTGGTGGCGACGGTCGTGGTCACCGAAGTACCAGGGGTTGAGCAGGTCGAAGCCCGCGACCGGGTGCTTGTCCGCCTCTGCCCACGTCCCGCCGCGCAGCCAGGCGTCGATGGTGCGGGCCGCCCGCTTGCCGTGGCCGACACCGACGGTGACGGTGCGTTCGCTCGGGACCGCGTCGCCGCCGGCGAAGACGCCGGGAGCGCCGGTCATCAGCGTCATGGGCGACACCTGCACGGTCTCGTCGACGACCTCGACGCCCGGGACGGTCCTCAGGAACCCGGTGTCGCTCTCCTGCCCGAGCGCGAGGATCAGGGTGTCGGCGGCCAGGGTCTCGAACCGTCCGGTCCCGTGCGGTCGGCCGTCCTCGTCGAGCTCCTGCACCTCGACGGTCAGGTCGTCCTCGCCCATCGAGGAGATCGTGCGGAGCCAGTTGATCCGGATGCCCTCCTCCTCCGCGTCGGCGGCCTCCTCCTCGTGCGCGGGCATCTGGTCGCGGGTGCGCCGGTAGACGATAAGGGTGTCCTCCGCACCGAGGCGGCGCGCCACACGTGCGGCGTCCATGGCGGTGTTGCCGCCGCCGTAGACGGCGACCGTGCCGCGCAGCGGCTCCTGCTCGCCGGAGGACGCGTCGCGCAGGAAGCTGACCGCGTCGAGCACCCGGCTCGCGTCCTGGTGGGGGATGTCGACGCGCTTGGAGAGGTGGGCGCCCACGGCGACGAAGACGGCGTCGAAGGGCCCGGACGTGCGCTCCTCCTCGAGGTCCGTCACGCGGTGTCCCTGCTCGAACCGCACACCGAGGTCGGCGATCCGCTGCACCTCGGCGTCCAGCACGTGCCGCGGCAGCCGGTAGGTCGGGATCCCGTAGCGCATCATCCCGCCGGGCCGCTCGCCGCTGTCGCGCACCGTGACGTCGTGGCCGAGGCGCGCGAGGTGGTACGCCGCGGACAGTCCGCTCGGACCGGAGCCGACCACCAGCACCCGCTTGCCCGTCGGTGGCGGGGGAGGGGCGAACGCCCAGCCGTGCTCGATGGCGAGGTCGCCGAGGTGGCGCTCGACCCCGTGGATCGACACGGCCTCGTCGAGCTCGGCGCGGTTGCAGACGCTCTCGCACGGGTGGTAGCAGACCCGGCCGTGGATCGCGGGGAACGGGTTGTCGTCGGTCAGCTGGCGCCAGGCGTCCTCGGCCCGGCCGGCCTTGACGAGCGCGAGCCAGGCCTGGATGTTCTCGCCCGCCGGGCAGCCTGCGTTGCACGGCGGCAGCAGGTCGACGTACACCGGCCGCTGCGAGCGCACCGGCCCGGCACGCAGCCGACCGAGGCCCAGTGGGGCGGGTGGGGTGAGGTCACGATCGGGTCCTGGCACGGCTGATGCTCCTCCGTCGTCTGGTTGCCACGGTTCCCCACACGCGCAGTGCGGCGTAGGGGCGAAAGTCCGCTGTGCGCCCGGCGGGAGGTCCCGTCACCCGCCGGAGGGAGGAGGGGAGGGGTACTAGCACCATCGGACATCTCGCGGCTCGAGCGGCCGCGCAGGACGCTGGTCCTACCCACCCAGGAGGACACCATGACCAGCACCAACATCAGCACCGTGACGGCGAGCACAGGCCGCGCGATCGCCGCCGCCCTCACCCTGTCGGCCCTCAGCCTCGGCCTCGTCGGGGCGGGAGCGACCTCGGCCTCCGCAAGCGACGATGACGACGACCGCGTGCTCGTGACCGGGCGCTGCAGCGCGGGCGCCGAGTGGAAGCTGAAGGTCAAGCCCGACGACGGGCGCCTCGAGGTCGAGGGCGAGATCGACAGCAACGTGGCCGGCCAGCGGTGGCGCTGGACCCTGCGCCACAACGGTTCGGTGAGCGACCGCGGTGTCGGCACGACCACGGCGCGCAGCGGGTCGTTCGAAGTGGAGCGCAAGGTCGTCGACCTCGCCGGCACCGACCGCATCGTGTTCCGCGCCGTGCGTGACGGCCAGACCTGCCGCGGTGTGGTCAACTACTGACCTCACCGGAGGTGGAGCCTGATGCGTTGGCTGACGAATCCCGTGGCGCAGTTCCTGGCCACGGGATTCGTCACGCTCGTGGTCGTGGCCCTCGCGACCAGCGCCCTCAGCCGCCAGGCGGCTGACGAGGAGGCCGTCGCCGACGCCCGCGCGCTCACCCAGGTGCTCGGTCGGTCGGTGGCGCAGCCGGACATCCCGGAGGGCCTGGTCGCCGGCGACGCCGCCGCCATCGACCGGCTCGACCGCACCGTGCTCGACCGGCTCCTCGTGGGAGACGTACGCCGGATCAAGGTCTGGGCGGCAGACGGCACAGTGCTCTACAGCGACCGGACCGAGCTGATCGGGGCGGTCTACCCGCTCGGCGAGGACGAGCTGGACGTGATCACGGACGGCGGGACCGACGCCGAGCTGTCCGACCTGACCCGTCCGGAGAACCGCTACGAGCGCAGCCTCGGGGGCGACCTGTTCGAGGTCTACACGCGGATCCGGTCCCCGGAGGGCGATCCCCTCCTGTTCGAGGCCTACTTCACCGCCGACGAGCTCGGCGAGCAGCGCGCTGCCGTCCTCGACCGGTTCCTGCCCATCAGCATCGGCGCGCTGGCCGCGCTCGTCGCCCTCACCACGCCGCTGATGCTCCTGCTCAACCGTCGTCTGTCCCGGTCCGCGCGGGAGCGGGAGCGGCTGCTCGAGGCCGCCGTGCGCGCCTCCGACGCCGAGCGCCTGCGGATCGCGCGCGACCTGCACGACGGCGTCGTCCAGGACCTCGCTGGGTCCTCGATGGCGCTCTCGACGCTGGCCGCGCGCAGCGACGGTCGGCTCGCCGAGGAGCTGCAGGACGTCGGCCGCTCGCTGCGGGTGAGCATGCGCTCCCTGCGCTCCCTGCTGGTCGAGATCTACCCGCCCGACCTGCACACCGCCGGCCTCGCGGCCGCGGTGCAGGACCTCGTCGCGCCACTCGCGGCCGACGGCGTGCACGTCGACGCGGACATCAGCGGCGACGAGGACGCCTCAGCCGCGGCCGTGGCGCTGGTGTGGCGGGTCGCCCAGGAGTCGGTGCGCAACGTGGCCCGCCACGCGCGGGCGAGCCGGATGTCGCTCACGGTCCACCGCGAGGCCGACCTGCTGGTGCTGGAGGTGGTGGACGACGGGGCTGGGTTCGACCCGGGCGCCACGGCGGGCGACGAGCACTTCGGGCTGCGCGCAGCCGGGAGCCTCGTCCGCGAGCACGGCGGGTCGATGGAGGTGGACTCCACCCCGGGCTCCGGCACGATGGTGAGGGTGGAGGTGCCGCTCGCATGATCCGTGTGGTGCTGGCCGACGACCACGCCGTCGTACGCCGCGGGCTCGCCGGCCTGCTCGAGTCCACCGACGACCTCGAGGTCGTCGGCGTCGCCAAGGACGGCCGGGAGGCGGTCGACCTGGTGCGTGAGCAGCGCCCCGACGTGGCCGTGATGGACCTCCAGATGCCTGTGCTCGATGGTGTCGAGGCCACTCGCGCCATCCTGGCCGAGGACGTCGGCACGGAGGTGCTGGTGCTGACCTCCTTCTCCGACCACGCGCGGATCGACGCTGCCGTCGAGGCCGGCGCGGTCGGCTACCTGCTCAAGGACGCGGAGCCCGAGGTGCTGCTCGACGGGATCCGTGCCGTGGCGCGGGGTGAGTCGCCGCTCGACCCGCGAGCGGCCCGCCGGCTCCTCTTGCGCGCCTCCCGGGGCGCCGTCCCCGCGGCCGCGTCGACGGTCCCGGACCTGTCACCGCGCGAGACCGAGGTGCTCCGACTGGTGGTGGCGGGCCTGCTCAACAAGCAGATCGCGGCACGCCTCGGCATCACCGAGCGCACGGTGAAGGCGCACCTGACGTCTGCCTACCAGCGCATCGGCGTGGCCGATCGCACCCAGGCCGCGCTCTGGGCCCAGCGGCACGACCTCTCCTGAGGTCTACCCCTCGCCGGCGATGAGGTAGCGGTCGTCGAGGCGCTGCAGCTGCAGGCGGATGCGGTCGGTGTCGCGCCTGCCCGACTTCATGACGTAGTTGACGGTGTAGCCGACGGTCAGGTCGGAGGGGTCGCTGCTCACGTCGGCCAGCTCCGCCGACCGCACCTGACCCCACCACCCGATGTAGCCCTCGTAGCCGCCGCTGGCCTTCTGGAACTCGGGCGTCAGCTGGTCGAAGGCGGCGCGGGGGTCCGAGGTCACCGTCGCGATGTAGGAGGTGATGAACGAGTCCATCTGCTTGCGCGTGTCCTCGGCCGAGGGCGCCGGCGTGCTGGTCGTGGTCCCGGCAGCGGTCTCGGTCGTCTCCGAGGCCTGCGACGACTGCGCGGACCCCTCCGGCAGCGCCTCGGGGGTGCCGCGCCCGGCCCACACGTACGCCGCCGCCACTGCCGCGACCGCAGCCACGGCTGCGAGGGCGATCCACGCCCAGCGCCGGTGGTCGTGGTGGTCGCGCGGCGTGGCTGCCACGGGCGCCGCTCGCAGGGTGGGCAGGGCGCCGGTCCGCTCCGGCGCGGGCACGGCGACGGGGGCCGCGACCACGGTCGTCTGCTGTCCGCGCGACAGGCGGACGAGCTCGTCGCGCACGCGCGGCATCGACCAGCGCTGCTCGGGGTCGTGGGTCATCATCACCGACAGCAGCCCTGCCATCGGGTGGTCCCGGGGCAGCCGCGGCGGGTCCTCGTGGACGATCTTGTAGAGCGCCCCGATGAGGTTGTCGCCCACGTCGTAGGGCGGCTTGCCCGTGACCGCGTGGTAGAGCGTGGCACCCAGCGACCACACGTCGCTCGCGCTGGTCGCCGACGAGCCGGAGGCGACCTCGGGGGCGAGGTAGGCCGGTGAGCCGGTGACCAGGCCGGTCTGCGTGAGCGAGGCGTCGTCCTCGGAGCGGGCGATGCCGAAGTCGTTGAGCTTGGCCGTCCCGTCGGAGATCAGGATGTTGCTGGGCTTCACGTCGCGGTGGACGATGCCGGCGGCGTGCGCCTCGACCAGCGCGTCCGCCGTCTGTGCCAGCAGCCTGGCCGCGTCGCCGGCCTCGAGGGGGCCGGCCGACCGGACGCGCTCGCTCAGCGTCTCGCCGTCGACGTACTCCATCACCAGCCAGCGGACGTCGTCCTCGTCGACGAGGTCGAAGACCGACACGACGTGCGGGTGGTTCAGCGCGGCGGCGAGCCTGGCCTCGCGCTGGGCCCTCTCGAGCTCGACGTCGGGGGTCCCGGGGACCATGCCGATGCGCTTCATCGCGACCTGTCGGCCGAGCACCTCGTCCAGTGCGAGGTGCACCGTGCCCGAGCCGCCGCGTCCGATCTCCCGGTCGAGCCTGTACCTGCCTGCGATCACCTGCGGTCCCTCCTCCGTGCTCGCCCTAGGCTAGTGCCCGACCCCCAGCCCGACCCCACCCGAAGGAATCCACGTGACGACCCCCAATGTCCTCGACGAGCTGGAGTGGCGCGGCCTCATCGCGCACTCCACCGACCGCGACGCGCTCCGCGCTGCGCTGGGCGAGGGGAGCGTCAAGTTCTACGTGGGCTTCGACCCGACGGCACCGAGCCTCCACATGGGCAACCTGGTCCAGCTGGTCACCGCACGACGCCTCCAGGACGCCGGGCACACGCCCTACATCCTGGTCGGCGGCGCCACGGGCATGATCGGCGATCCGCGCGACTCAGGCGAGCGCACGCTCAACTCGCTCGACACCGTCAAGGAGTGGACCGAGCGGGTGCGCGTGCAGGTCTCGCGCTTCGTCTCCTTCGAGGGGTCCAACGCCGCCACGACGGTCAACAACTACGACTGGACGGCGTCGCTGTCGACGATCGACTTCCTGCGCGACATCGGCAAGCACTTCCCGGTGAACCGCATGCTGGCGCGTGACACGGTCAAGCGCCGGCTCGACTCCGGCATCAGCTACACCGAGTTCTCCTACGTCCTGCTGCAGTCGATGGACTACCTCAACCTGTTCCGCGAGCACGGCGTGGTGCTGCAGTTCGGCGGCTCCGACCAGTGGGGCAACATCACCGGCGGCGCCGAGCTGGTGCGCCGCGTGGAGGGCGCCCACGCCTACGGCTTCGCCACGCCGCTGATCACCAAGGCCGACGGCACCAAGTACGGCAAGACCGAGGGCGGGGCGCTGTGGCTCGACCCGGAGATGCTCTCGCCCTACGCCTTCCACCAGTTCTGGCTCAACGTCGAGGACGAGAAGGTCGGCGAGCTGCTGCGCATCTTCACGTTCCTCTCGCGCGAGGAGATCGAGGACCTCGAGAAGCAGACAGCCGAGAAGCCCTTCCTGCGAGCCGGGCAGAAGCGACTGGCCGACGAGGTCACCGCACTCGTGCACGGTGCCGAGGAGGTCGAGCACGCCAAGGCCGCCGCGGCCGCGCTGTTCGGCGGGGGAGACCTCGCCGGCATCAAGCCCGACACGTTGGCATCGGCGCTGCGCGAAGCCGGGGGTACGACGATCCCGGCGGGCGAGCTGCCCGGGATCCTCGACCTCCTGGTGGCGGCCGGTCTCGCCAAGAGCAAGGGAGAGGCGCGCCGGACGGTCACCGAGGGCGGGGCCTACCTCAACAACGTGCGCGTCAAGGACCTGGAGCTGCGCCCCACCGAGGACGACCTGGTCGCGGGTTCGTGGCTGGTGCTGCGCCGCGGGAAGAAGAACTTCGCGGGCGTCGAAGTGGCCTGACCGCACCCCGCGACACGCCCTCCCAACCGCCCCACCAGCACCAACAGGCCTCTGACCTGCGAAAACACTGATGTGCTCGCGGTCACACCGTCTCGATTTGCGCGATCCCAGCCATCCGCATAATGTTCTCTTTGTCGCTAGGGAGCGGCGGGGAACAAGACCGGTCAGGTCGGGTTCCCGGCCCCGGGCAGGACAACCCGAAGCGGTCATCGGTCACGGTGACACCACCGGGTCAGAGTGACACAGGCGAGGATTTGCAACGTCTGAAAGTCACTCGCTACGTTTGACCAGTTGCCCCACGCAACCGAGATCCTCACCGGATCGCGATGTGGGTGCGTCTGATACTTGAGAACTCAACAGTGTGTTTGATTAGTCGACGAATTAGTTTGTTATGCCCCGTTGGCATCATGTGGAGCTTCGTGTGAAGCGTGGTGTCGCGGTTTCTTTGACAATGATTCTGACAACATGTCAGTTTTGTTCAGTCAGGGGATGTGGCTCTTATTGATAGTGGCTGCTCGTGCCTTTTGGTGTGGGTGGTTCATGTTTTTCGATGGAGAGTTTGATCCTGGCTCAGGACGAACGCTGGCGGCGTGCTTAACACATGCAAGTCGAGCGGAAAGGCCACTTCGGTGGTACTCGAGCGGCGAACGGGTGAGTAACACGTGAGTAATCTGCCCCTGGCTTTGGGATAGCCACCGGAAACGGTGATTAATACCGGATACGACCACTTCTCGCATGGGATGGTGGTGGAAAGTTTTTCGGCCAGGGATGTGCTCGCGGCCTATCAGCTTGATGGTGAGGTAATGGCTCACCATGGCTTCGACGGGTAGCCGGCCTGAGAGGGTGACCGGTCACACTGGGACTGAGACACGGCCCAGACTCCTACGGGAGGCAGCAGTGGGGAATATTGGACAATGGGCGGAAGCCTGATCCAGCAACGCCGCGTGAGGGATGACGGCCTTCGGGTTGTAAACCTCTTTCGGTGGGGACGAAGCGCAAGTGACGGTACCCACTAAAGAAGCACCGGCCAACTACGTGCCAGCAGCCGCGGTAATACGTAGGGTGCGAGCGTTGTCCGGAATTATTGGGCGTAAAGGGCTCGTAGGCGGTTTGTCGCGTCGGGAGTGAAAACCAGGTGCTTAACACCTGGCTTGCTTTCGATACGGGCAGACTAGAGGTATGCAGGGGAGAACGGAATTCCTGGTGTAGCGGTGAAATGCGCAGATATCAGGAGGAACACCGGTGGCGAAGGCGGTTCTCTGGGCATGACCTGACGCTGAGGAGCGAAAGTGTGGGGAGCGAACAGGATTAGATACCCTGGTAGTCCACACCGTAAACGTTGGGCGCTAGGTGTGGGATCCATTCCACGGGTTCCGTGCCGCAGCTAACGCATTAAGCGCCCCGCCTGGGGAGTACGGCCGCAAGGCTAAAACTCAAAGGAATTGACGGGGGCCCGCACAAGCGGCGGAGCATGCGGATTAATTCGATGCAACGCGAAGAACCTTACCTGGGTTTGACATACACCCTGCCGCTCCAGAGATGGGGCTTCTTTTGGGGGTGTACAGGTGGTGCATGGCTGTCGTCAGCTCGTGTCGTGAGATGTTGGGTTAAGTCCCGCAACGAGCGCAACCCTCGTTCTATGTTGCCAGCACGTAATGGTGGGGACTCATAGGAGACTGCCGGGGTCAACTCGGAGGAAGGTGGGGATGACGTCAAGTCATCATGCCCCTTATGTCCAGGGCTTCACGCATGCTACAATGGCCGGTACAAAGGGCTGCGATCCCGTAAGGGGGAGCGAATCCCAAAAAGCCGGTCTCAGTTCGGATTGGGGTCTGCAACTCGACCCCATGAAGTCGGAGTCGCTAGTAATCGCAGATCAGCAACGCTGCGGTGAATACGTTCCCGGGCCTTGTACACACCGCCCGTCACGTCACGAAAGTCGGCAACACCCGAAGCCGGTGGCCCAACCCTTGTGGAGGGAGCCGTCGAAGGTGGGGCTGGCGATTGGGACGAAGTCGTAACAAGGTAGCCGTACCGGAAGGTGCGGCTGGATCACCTCCTTTCTAAGGAGCACACACCCCGACCACTGGCGAATGTCTGGTGGCGCATGGTGGTGTCTCACTAGTGGAATCGTCGACGTCAGCTCCTCTCGTCCCTGTGGGGGTGGGGGTTGCTGGTTCACCTGGGTCCCGTGCATCTCGTTGGAGGTGGCGGGGGCAGGGTCAGGCACACTGTTGGGTCCTGAGGGATCAGCCGTGCAGAGCGATCTGTGTGGTTGGGCTTCTGTTCCTCCCTTTGCTCGAGGCCGCCTGTGGGTGGTTGAGGGTGTTGGTGGGGTTGTTGTTTGAGATCTGCATAGTGGACGCGAGCATCTTCGTGATGCGCCCGGTTGGCCGGCTTGGCTGGTTCGGGTGTGTTGCGAGTGTGTAATTGTGTTTTCGGCGCTGCCTGTTTGCCCCTTTTCCTGGGGGTGGGTGGTGTCGGAAAGCTGACCGGCTCATCCTTTGATTGGGGGTGGGTCGGGTGTTCTTTGGTCTTGTTTCGCGCCTCCTTGGTGGGGTGTGTGCAGCGTGTGTTGTTTTGACGTTGTTGAGACAAGCTATGAAGGGCACATGGTGGATGCCTTGGCATCAAGAGCCGATGAAGGACGTTGGAGCCTGCGATAAGCCCTGGGGAGTTGGCAACCAAGCTGTGATCCGGGGGTGTCCGAATGGGGAAACCCAGCACGAGTCATGTCGTGTTACCTGCACCTGAACACATAGGGTGTGTGGAGGGAACGTCGGGAAGTGAAACATCTCAGTACCGACAGGAAGAGAAAACAACAGTGATTCCGAGAGTAGTGGCGAGCGAAATCGGATGAGGCCAAACCTCAGATGTGTGATACCCGGCAGGGGTTGCATCTGGGGGGTTGTGGGACCGTTCAATTGAATCTGCCGGTTCAGTACAGAGTAAGAAACCAGTGTGGAAGTCGAAGTCGGTTGGAAAGCCGTACCGTAGAGGGTGATAGGCCCGTAGACGTAAAGCGCTGGCTCTGGAGCGTGTTCCCAAGTAACACGGAACCCCTGAAATTCCGTGTGAATCTGGCGGGACCACCCGTTAAGCCTAAATACTCCTTGATGACCGATAGCGGACAAGTACCGTGAGGGAAAGGTGAAAAGTACCCCTGGCGGGGAGTGAAATAGTACCTGAAACCGTGTGCCTACAATCCGTCGGAGCTTTGCCCTTGTGGTGGGGTGACGGCGTGCCTTTTGAAGAATGAGCCTGCGAGTTTGCGGTGTGTTGCGAGGTTAACCCGTGTGGGGAAGCCGTAGCGAAAGCGAGTCCTAATAGGGCGATTCAGTAGCGCGCTCAAGACCCGAAGCGAAGTGATCTATCCATGGGCAGGTTGAAGCGTCGGTAAGACGACGTGGAGGACCGAACCCACTTAGGTTGAAAACTGAGGGGATGACCTGTGGATAGGGGTGAAAGGCCAATCAAACTTCGTGATAGCTGGTTCTCCCCGAAATGCATTTAGGTGCAGCGTTGCGTGTTTCTTGCCGGAGGTAGAGCACTGGATAGCTAATGGGCCCTACAAGGTTACTGACGTTAGCCAAACTCCGAATGCCGGTAAGTGAGAGCGCAGCAGTGAGACTGCGGGGGATAAGCTCCGTAGTCGAGAGGGAAACAGCCCAGACCATCAGCTAAGGCCCCTAAGCGGTGACTAAGTGGAAAAGGATGTGGAGTCGCATTGACAACCAGGAGGTTGGCTTGGAAGCAGCCACCCTTGAAAGAGTGCGTAATAGCTCACTGGTCAAGTGATTCCGCGCCGACAATGTAGCGGGGCTCAAGTCATCCGCCGAAGCTATGGCATTCAGCGAATACATCAGCATCCACTTGATGGGTGTTCAGTGCGCTGGATGGGTAGGGGAGCGTCGTGTGGGCAGTGAAGCGCCGGAGTGATCCAGGTGTGGAGGCCACACGAGTGAGAATGCAGGCATGAGTAGCGAATCACGGGTGAGAAACCCGTGCGCCGAATGATCAAGGGTTCCAGGGTCAAGCTAATCTGCCCTGGGTAAGTCGGGACCTAAGGCGAGGCCGACAGGCGTAGTCGATGGACAACGGGTTGATATTCCCGTACCGGCGAAGTTGCGCCCATGACGAACCTGGTGATGCTAACCACCCGAAACTCATCGGACCGGACCCTTCGGGGCGAGGCTGGTGGGCGGAGCGTGGGACCCGAGCTGGTAGTAGTCAAGCGATGGGGTGACACAGGAAGGTAGCCCAGCCACAGCGATGGTTGTCTGTGGGCAAGCGTGTAGGACGTGGTGTAGGCAAATCCGCACCATCCACTTCAGTGTGGAGTCTGAGACGTGACGCGGAGCCTTAATGGTGAAGTGGGTGATCCTATGCTGTCGAGAAAAACCTCTAGCGAGCAACGAGCCGCCCGTACCCCAAACCGACTCAGGTGATCAAGTAGAGAATACTAAGGCGATCGAGAAAACCATGGTTAAGGAACTCGGCAAAATGCCCCCGTAACTTCGGGAGAAGGGGGGCCCGGATCGTGAACCCACTTGCTGGGGGAAGCGTGAAGGGCCGCAGAGACCAGGGGAAAGCGACTGTTTACTAAAAACACAGGTCCGTGCGAAGTTGTAAGACGATGTATACGGACTGACTCCTGCCCGGTGCTGGAAGGTTAAGAGGACCGGTTAGGCCTTTGGGCCGAAGCTGAGAATTTAAGCCCCAGTAAACGGCGGTGGTAACTATAACCATCCTAAGGTAGCGAAATTCCTTGTCGGGTAAGTTCCGACCTGCACGAATGGAGTAACGACTTTCCCACTGTCTCAACCATGGACTCGGCGAAATTGCACTACGAGTAAAGATGCTCGTTACGCGCGGCAGGACGGAAAGACCCCGGGACCTTTACTATAGTTTGGTATTGGTGTTTGGTACGGCTTGTGTAGGATAGGTGGGAGACTGTGAAACCTCGACGCCAGTTGGGGTGGAGTCAACGTTGAAATACCACTCTGGTCGTACTAGATGTCTAACCTAGGTCCGTTATCCGGATCAGGGACAGTGCCTGATGGGTAGTTTAACTGGGGCGGTTGCCTCCTAAAATGTAACGGAGGCGCTCAAAGGTTCCCTCAGCCTGGTTGGCAATCAGGTGGCGAGTGTAAGTGCACAAGGGAGCTTGACTGTGAGACAGACATGTCGAGCAGGGACGAAAGTCGGAACTAGTGATCTGGCCACGGCATGTGGAAGCGTGGTCACTCAACGGATAAAAGGTACCCCGGGGATAACAGGCTGATCTTCCCCAAGAGTCCATATCGACGGGATGGTTTGGCACCTCGATGTCGGCTCGTCGCATCCTGGGGCTGGAGTAGGTCCCAAGGGTTGGGCTGTTCGCCCATTAAAGCGGCACGCGAGCTGGGTTTAGAACGTCGTGAGACAGTTCGGTCCCTATCCGCCGCGCGCGCAGGAAACTTGAGAAAGGCTGTCCCTAGTACGAGAGGACCGGGATGGACGAACCTCTGGTGTGCCAGTTGTTCCGCCAGGAGCACGGCTGGTTGGCTACGTTCGGAAGTGATAACCGCTGAATGCATCTAAGCGGGAAGCACGTTTCAAGATGAGGTTTCCCACCCAATAATGGGGTAAGGCCCCCCACAGAACATGGGGTTGATAGGCCGGAGGTGTACAGCAGCAATGCCCAGCCGACCGGTACTAATAGGCCGAGGGCTTGTCCCAACCACGTACAAGACCACACACGCGCAAACCAACGAACACACACACTGTTGTTCGCGTCCACTAGGCAGTTCCCAACCAACAAACCCGAACCCCCACACCCAACACGTGGGCGGTGGTGGAGTTTGATGAGGTTGAAAGAGTTACGGCGGCCATAGCGAAACGGGAAACACCCGGTCCCATACCGAACCCGGAAGTTAAGCCTTTCAGCGCCGATGGTACTGCAACCGAGAGGTTGTGGGAGAGTAGGACGCCGCCGGACATACATTTGGCAGAGGCCACCAGGTAACTGGTGGCCTCTGCGCCATTTCATGGCAAGTGTGAGTACGGTTGCCCCGGGAGCGGGGACGAAGCAGTGAGAAGGGAAGTGCGGCTGTGGCCGAGGACCGTCGAGGACAGCGTCCGTCGCGAGGTGGCTCCGGTGCCGGACGAGGTGGCTCCGCCGGCGGGCGTGGCGGTGCCTCGTCGCGAGGCGCATCGTCGAGCTCGCGTGGCAGTGACTCCCGTGGTGACTCCCGGAGCGGCTCCGGCCGCTCGTCGGGTGGTGACTCCCGTGGTCGGGGCCGCGACGAGCAGCCGCGCGGCAAGGGTGGGTCGTCCCGCGGCGGTTACCAGGGCAAGAGCGGCGACGGTCGTTCGTCCGGCTCGCAGCAGCGTGCGTTCCGGGGTCGCTCGGAGGAGAAGCCCCGCACCGCCGACCAGGCGGCCTACGACGGCCCGGACCTCCCGGAGAACGTCACCGGCGCCGAGCTCGACCGTGGTGTCCGGGCGCAGCTGAAGGGCCTGCCCGAGAAGCTGGCAGCCCGGGTGGCCCGCCACCTGGCAGCCGCCGGGATGTTCATCGACGAGAACCCCGAGCTGGCCTACCAGCACGCCCTGGCCGCGCGCGCCCGGGCGTCGCGCATCGCGGTCGTCCGCGAGGCCGCGGGGGAGGCTGCGTATGCCGCCGGTCACTACGCCGAGGCGCTGTCGGAGCTGCGTGCCGCCAAGCGCATGAACGGCGCCACGGACTACCTGCCGATCATGGCCGACTGCCACCGTGCGCTCGGCAACCCCGAGCAGGCGATCAAGCTGGCGAAGAGCCCGTCGGTGGCCAACTTCAGCTCCGAGGCCAAGGCGGAGATGACCCTGGTCGAGGCCGGTGCGCGTCGCGACATGGGTCAGCTCGACGCGGCCCTGCGCACGCTCGAGCTCGCCCCTCTCACGTCCAAGAGCCGCTCGTCGTGGGTGGTGCGTCTGCGCTACGCCTACGCAGACACCCTGGAGGCAGCGGGCCGGGAGTCCGACGCGTTGGCGTGGTTCCACCGCACCCACGCGATCGACTCCGAGGAGCTCACGGACGCCGCGGAGCGCGCCGACCAGCTCGAGCGCCGCCAGCCCTGACGCGCCCGCTGGATCCCCGGAGCCGGCGCGAGACGCTCCGACGCGCGACACGCTGGCGTTCGGGCGCCCCATGGGCCACAATGGAGCCACTAATCACATAGGTGTCACTAGATCTCGAGAGCTTCGACGACAGACCGCTGGGGAAGGCGCATCTGGAGCGTCGGAACTCAAGGAGGTCCCGGTGACCACACGCATTGCTTCCCGCCCGGACGGTCCGGGGACGAGGGGCATTCTCTACGTGCACTCAGCTCCCTCCGCACTCTGCCCGCACATCGAGTGGGCCGTGGGCGGAGTCCTCGGAGTTGCCGTCTCGCTCGACTGGACGCCGCAGCCTGCCCAGCCGGGGTCGTACCGTGCCGAGCTCTCGTGGACCGGCACAGCCGGCACCGCCGCCGCGGTGGCCTCCGCCCTGCGCGGCTGGAACCACCTCCGCTTCGAGATCACCGAGGAGCCCACCAGCTCCACGGAGGGCACGCGGTTCTCCTGCACCCCCGACCTCGGGATCTTCCACGCGATCACCGGACCGCACGGTGACATCCTCATCCCGGAGGACCGCCTCAAGGCTGCCGTCGTGAAGGCCGCGCTCGGTGACACCACGTTGCTGCTCGAGATCGACAACCTCCTCGGCAAGCCGTGGGATGACGAGCTGGAGACCTTCCGCCACGCCGGCGAGGGCGCGCCGGTCCGTTGGCTCCACCAGGTGGTCTGACGGGGGAGGGGTCCTGTCAGCGGTTGCGCTTGCGCAACCGGAAGGTCTCGGTGACCGGGACCGACGTCTCGCGCGACGTGCCCTTGTAGGCCACGAGCGCCCCGGTCAGGGTGAACCTCCCCGGCTTGGTGGCCCACCTGCAGAGCCGGAAGGGGAGCACGCCGGACTCCGGGTCGTTGGGCCCGATGAGCGACTGCGCGTTGACGCCCTTGCCGGTGCGGTCCTGCATGGTGATGTCGAAGGTCCAGTCCTCCGAGTCCGAGGTGACCGAGTAGGCGTAGTGGTAGTCCTTGCAGCCCCGCTTCAGACGCCCGTCGGCGGCATCGAGCGTGCCGGAGACCTGGATCTGCTGTGCCTCCGGTGCGGGGCCGCTCGGGGGCTCCGTGGGCAGGGGCAGGGGGAGCAGGCTGGCCGCGGTGATGGCCGCGGTGGCGAGCAGCGTCGACGACATGACACCTCCGAGGGGTTCGAAGGTCCAACGACTCCGTGTGACGTGGGTTACGCCGCGCTGCTGCGCGCGCGTCAGAGCGGGATGTTGCCGTGCCGTCCGCGGCGTACGCCCACCGTGTCGATCTCGTGCCGCATGGCCTCCGCGATCGCCGAGCGGGTGCGGGTGGGCTCGACGACCTCGTCGACGACGCCGATCTCGACGGCCTTGTCGACACCGCCGGCGATCCGCTCGTGCTCGGCCGCGAGCTCGGCCTCGACCTGTGGGCGGATCTCGGGGGAGACCTCCGCGAGCTTGCGGCGGTGGAGGACGCGGATCGCGGCCACGGCGCCCATGACGGCGACCTCGGCGCCCGGCCAGGCGAAGACCCGGGTCGCGCCGAGCGAGCGGGCGTTCATGGCGATGTAGGCACCGCCGTAGGTCTTGCGGGTCACCAGCGTGACCCGGGGCACCACGCACTCGCCGAAGGCGTGCAGCAGCTTGGCCCCACGGCGTACGACGCCGTCCCACTCCTGGCCGACGCCAGGCAGGTAGCCGGGCACGTCCACGAGCACGACGAGCGGCACGCCGAAGGCGTCGCACATGCGCACGAACCGGGACGCCTTCTCCGCCGAGAGGGAGTCGAGGCAGCCCCCGAGACGCAGCGGGTTGTTGGCCACGACGCCGACGGTGCGGCCGCCGAAGCGGCCCAGCGCGGTGACGATGTTGGGGGCCCACCGAGCGTGCAGCTCCTGCATGGTGCCCTCGTCGAGCAGGCCGTCGACGAGCGGGTGCACGTCGTAGGCACGCTTCTTCGACTCCGGGAGCAGCGCCCCGAGGTCGCGGTCCTCGACGGAGTCGGCGACCAGGCTGCCCTGCGCGCCGAGGAGCGAGGCGACCGTGCGCGCCCGGTCGAGAGCCTCGCGCTCGGACTCGGTGAGGATGTGGACGACGCCGGAACGGCGACCGTGCGGCTCGGGGCCGCCCAGTCGCAGCATGTCGACGTCCTCGCCGGTGACCGAGCGGACCACGTCGGGGCCGGTCACGAAGATACGACCCTCGGGACCGAGGATGACGACGTCGGTGAGGGCGGGGCCGTAGGCCGCGCCACCGGCGGCGGGGCCGAGCACGACCGAGATCTGTGGGATCACGCCGGAGGCCTGCGTCATCACGTGGAAGATGCGACCCACGGCGTGGAGGGAGAGCACGCCCTCGGCCAGGCGGGCCCCGCCGGAGTGCCAGAGGCCGATGATCGGGACCCCGTCGGTGATCGCCCGGTGGTAGGCGTCGACGACGACGCGGCAGCCCACGTCGCCCATCGCGCCGCCCATGACCGTGGCGTCCGAGCAGAAGGCGACGACCGACGTGCCGTCGACGCGACCGACCGCGGCGAGCATGCCCGAGTCGTCGTCCGCGGTGATCAGCTCGAGGGTGCCCTCGTCGAGCAGGGCGGTGAGCCGGTGGACCGGGTTGCGGGGGTCCTCCTCGCGCGGCAGCTTGGCCGGCTTGGCGGCGGTGGCGGTCACTTGACGCTCCCGAAGGCCACAGCGACGTTGGCGCCGCCGAAGCCGAAGGAGTTGTTGAGCGCCACGATGTCGCCCTCGGGAAGCTCGCGCTTCGAGGTCGGGATGTCGAGGTCGACCTCGGGGTCCTTGTCGTCGAGGTTGATCGTCGGCGGGCTGACCCGGTCGTGCAGCGCCATCACGGTCGCGACCGCCTCGAGCGCTCCCGCCCCGCCGAGCAGGTGGCCGGTCATCGACTTGGTGCTGGTGACCACGCAGCGGTCGACGTGCTCGCCGAGCACGGCGTGCAGCATCAGGCCCTCGGCGATGTCGCCCTTGGGGGTCGAGGTGGCGTGGGCGTTGACGTGGACCACGGTCGCGGGGTCGACGTCGCCCTCGCGCAGGGCCATCAGGATCGCGCGGGTGCCGCCGCGACCCTCGGGGTCGGGCTGGGCGATGTCGTGGGCGTCGTTGCTGATGCCGGCGCCGAGCACCTCGGCGTAGATCGTCGCGCCGCGGGCGCGGGCGTGCTCCTCGGACTCGAGGATGAGCACGGCGCCGCCCTCCCCGAGGACGAAGCCGTCGCGCGCGGTGTCCCAGGGGCGCGACACCGTGGTCGGGTCGCCGCCGTCCTCGCTGCCGGTCTTGGACAGCGCCATCATGTTGGCGAACGCCGCCATCGGCAGCGGGTGGATCGCGGCCTCGGTGCCTCCGGCGATCACCACGTCGGCGCGGCCGAGGCGGATCATGTCGATGGCCATCGCGATGGCCTCGTTGCCGGACGCGCACGCCGAGGTGGGCGCGTGGACCGCCGCGCGGGCGCCGTACTTGAGGCTGACGTTGGCCGCCGGGGCGTTGGGCATGAGCATCGGCACCGCGAGGGGGGACACGCGGCGCGCGCCCTTCTCGAGGAGGGTGTCGTAGTTGGCGAGCAGGGTGGTCACACCGCCGATGCCGGAGGCCAGCGCGACGGCGAGGCGCTCGGGCTCGAGGCCGGAGCCCTCGAGGCCGGCGTCGGCCCAGGCCTGGTCGGCGGCGATCATGGCGAACTGGCTCGACCGGTCGAGGCGGCGGGCCTTGACCCGCTCGAGGACCTCGGTGGGCTCGACGGCCACCCGGCCGCCGATCTTGACCGGGAGCGAGTCGACCCACTCGTCGTCGAGGCGCCTGATGCCGGAGGTGCCGGCCAGCATCGCCTGCCACGTGGTGGGGACGTCGCCACCGACGGGGGAGGTGGTGCCGAGGCCGGTGACGACAACGCGGGTCGAGGGCATCAGATGGTTTCCGTTCCTTGCGGGGTGTGGTGGAGAGGTGCTGGTCGCGGGCGGCCGGCTGGACCGGGCCGCCCGCGAGTCAGGAGAGGGCTCAGCCCTGCGAGCGCTCGATGAACGCCACGGCGTCACCGACGGTCTTGAGGTTCTTGACCTCGTCGTCCGGGATGGTCACGCCGAACTTCTCCTCGGCGGCCACGACGACCTCGACCATGGAGAGCGAGTCGACGTCGAGGTCGTCCACGAAGGACTTGTCCAGCTGGACGTCGTCGGCGTCGACGCCGGCCACCTCGTTGACGATGTCGGCGAGGTCGGCACGGATTTCTTCGGTGGTGGCCATGGGGCCTTCCCTTCTTCTTGTGGTGGAGCTGGTCGGTTCGGGGTGGTGCGGATCAGGGGACGGTGACGACCTGCGCGGCGTAGGCCAGGCCGGCGCCGAAGGCGATCAGCAGGGCGGTGTCGCCGCTGCGGGCGTCACCCTCGAGCATCATCCGGTCGAGCGCGAGCGGGATCGACGCGGCCGAGGTGTTGCCCTGGTCGGCGATGTCGCGGGCGATCCTGACGCCCGCGGGCAGCTTCATCGAGCGCGCCATCGCGTCGATGATGCGCATGTTGGCCTGGTGGGGCACGAAGACGTCGAGGTCCTCGGGGCTGACGCCGGCCGCGTCGAGCGCCTGCTGCGCGACCTTGGCCATGGTGAAGGAGGCCCAGCGGAAGACCGGGTTGCCCTGCATGGTGAGGTGCGGCATCACGCCGGAGCCGGGGTGCGCGTCGCTGCCGACGACGTCGCGCCAGTCCTCGCGCTGGCGGATGAGGTCGTACTGGTCACCGTCGGAGCCCCAGACCACCGGGCCGATGCCGGGGGTCTCGCTGGGACCGATCACGGCCGCGCCGGCACCGTCGGCGAAGATGAAGGCGGTGCCGCGGTCCTTCATGTCGGTGATGTCGGAGAGACGCTCGACCCCGATGACCAGGACGTGGCGGGCGCTGCCGCCGCGGACCATGTCGGCACCCAGGGCGACCGCGTGGCAGAAGCCGGCGCAGGCCGCGGAGATGTCGAAGGCCGCCGCGTGGTCGGTGCCGAGCTCGGTCGCGATCGCCGGGGCGATGGCGGGCGTCTGGAGGAGGTGGCTGACCGTGGCCACCACGACGCAGTCGACCTGCTCGGGGCTGATGCCAGCGCGCTCGATGGCCTGGCGGGAGGCGGCCACGCTCATCATCTGCACGGTCTCCTCCGGCGTCGCGAACCGGCGCGTCTTGATGCCGGAGCGCTGCTGGATCCACTCGTCGCTGGAGTCGATGGCGTCGACGACCTCGGAGTTGGGGACGAGCCGGGACGGGCGGTAGACGCCCAGGCCGAGGATGCGCGCGTGGGCCGCGCCGACGGAGGCGTTGAGGGCGGCCATCAGATCGACGCCTCGGGGTGCAGGCGCAGGAGGGGCTGACCGGGGGAGACCAGGTCGCCGTCCTCGACGAGCCACTCGACGATCGACCCGCCGTGGGGCGCGGTGATCTCGGTGCGGTCGCGCAGGCTGGCGACCTCGCCGATCGGTGCACCGGGCTGGAGCAGGTCGAGGGCGGCCGCCTCGGCGGAGATGTGGAAGGTGCCCTTCGCCGGGGAGACGACCATCCGCCACGTGGGCGTCGTCTCGATCATCGACGCCTCGCCGTGCTTGTCGCAGAACTCGCGGGCCGCGTCGAGCTGGTCGGGGGTCTTGAGGGCGAAGGTCTCCACGCCCTTGAGCGCGCGCTTGGCGATGCCGGTCAGCGTGCCCGCCGGCGGCATCTCCAGGATGCCGGTGACGCCGAGGTCGCTCATGGTCTCCATGCAGAGGTCCCAGCGGACCGGGTTGGCGATCTGGCCGACGATGCGGCGCAGCACCTCGCGGCCGTCGTGGACGACCTGGCCGTCGCGGTTGGAGATCACCGGGGTGCGGGGGTCGTGGGTCGAGACCGCGCGGGCCAGCGAGGAGAGCCGGTCGACCGCGGGAGCCATGTGCGAGGTGTGGAACGCGCCCGCGACGCTCAGCGGCATCAGCCGCGCCTTGGCCGGCGGCTCGTCGGCGAAGGCGGCGAGCTGCTCCATCGTGCCGGCGGCGACGACCTGGCCGGGACCGTTGTCGTTGGCGGGCGTCAGGCCGTGGCGCTCGAGGGAGGCGAGGACCTCCTCGCGGTCGCCGCCGAGCACCGCGGTCATGCCGGTGGCGGTGGTGGCTGCCGCCTCGGCCATCGCGTTGCCGCGCTCGCGCACCAGGACCATGGCCTGCTCGGCGCTGATGGCGCGGGCGCCGGCCGCCGCGGTGAGCTCACCCACGCTGTGCCCGGCCACGGCGCCGATGCGCGAGAACGCGTCGGCGGGGTGCGGGAAGAGCTCGAGGGCCGCGATCAGCCCGGTGGCCACGAGCAGCGGCTGGGCGATCTTGGTGTCGCGGATGGTGTCCGCGTCGGCCTCCGTGCCGTAGTGGGCCAGGTCGATGTCGGCGACGGTGGCGAGCCAGTCGAAGCGGGCGGCGAAGGTGCGATCCTCCAGCCAGGGCTTGAGGAAACCGGGGGTCTGGGCCCCTTGACCGGGAGCGACGATGACGAGCACGAGTCCAACTGTGCCGGGTTCCGGCGCACGAGGACGGGTCCGACGCCGACGAAACTGACCCCCAGATCTTTGTAGGGTTCCTACAGTTCTGTTCGTCCTGACTGGCGCCCTAGGATGAGCGCCAGCTGCAGGGTGAAGGCCTCGCGGGGGCGCGTCGGCGACCACCCCGTGACCTCGGCGATCTGGCGCAGCCGGTAACGCACGGTGTTGGGGTGCACGAAGAGCGCGCGTGCCGTGCCCTCGATCGACGATCCGTGCTCGAACCACGCGCCGAGGGTCTCGAGCAGGGTGCCGCGGGCGGCCACCAGCGGGAGGTAGACCTCGTCCACCAGGTGCCGGCGGGCGTGGCCGTCGCCGGCCAGTGCCCGCTCGGGGAGCAGGTCGCGACTGGCCACCGGACGGGGTGCGTCGGGCCACCCGCTCGCAGCCCGGTGCGCCGAGAGTGCCGCCCTCGCGGAGGCGCTCGCGTGGGCCAGGTCGGCGGTCACCGGACCGACGACCACCGGCCCCTCGCCGAAGTGGTCGAGGAGCCTCGTCGCCGCCTTGAGCGGGTCGGTGACGCCGCCGAGCACGACGACCAGCCGGTCGCCCTGGTTGGCGCAGAGGGCATCCATGTCGCCGGCGCGCGCCGAGCGGCGTACGGACTCGAAGACGTCGAGCTCGGCCCGGTGCGGGGGCACGGCGCCCAGCACCACGGCGACGTCCCCGTGTGCGCCCCAGCCGAGCGCGCTCGCCCGGGACAGCACGGTCTCGTCGGCCTCCGCGCGGACCACGGCGTCGACGACGAGCGCCTCGAGGCGCGCGTCCCACGCGCCGCGCGACTCCGCGGCGCGGGCGTAGACGGCGGCGGTCGCGAAGGCGACCTCACGGGCGTAGCGCAGCACCGCGTCGTGGACCTCGCCGACGTCCTCGGGGTCGAGCAGGGCGTCGATGTTGGTCTCCACGACCCGGATGCTCAGCCGCACCAGCTCCACGGTCTGCTGCAACGAGATGACGCCCGTCAGCTCGCGCGGCGCGGCGCCGAAGACCACCACGTCGAGGGGGTCGTGGACCTTGGCCTCCACCTCCACGTCGTACCACTCGACGAAGCCGCGGATGCCGGCCTGCACGATCAGCCCGACCCAGGAGCGGTCCTCCGCACTGAGGTCGTCGAACCACGGCAGGTCCGTCGACATCCGGCCCGTCGCGGCCGTGCTGAGGGCCCCCGAGGAGTTGCGCAGGGCCTGGGCCGCGCGGCGTCGTGAGGCGGGCATGGCACGACTCTAGTCCGACGACGGCGCATGACGGCCGTAGTGGGATTCCCACGAACGTGTCGTGAACTCCTGGTGACGCCCGGAGGTCACGAGTTGGCATCGGCGGGAGGTGCTCCGACTGCGGGCCAACCTTGCTCTGGTTGAATCCGCCACCTGCCTTGAGAGTTGGAGGGTCGAGTGCCCCGTCGCAGCAGCCAGCACGTCCCGCACGTCCAGCACGTCACCGTGCACGGGCACCGGCGCGCCTACGTCCGGATGGGGTCAGGTCCCGCGGTCCTGCTGCTGCACGGACTGGGGTGCGACCACACGACGTGGGGCCCGGTCATGGAGTCCCTGGCCCGCACGCACACGGTGATCGCGCCGGACCTGCTCGGCCACGGCGAGTCGGACAAGCCGCGGGCGGACTACAGCGTGGGCGGCTACGCCAACGGCATGCGCGACCTGCTCACCATGCTGGGCATCGACACCGTGACCGTGGTCGGGCACAGCTTCGGCGGGGGAGTGGCGATGCAGTTCGCCTACCAGTACCCCGAGCGGACCGAGCGCCTCGTCCTCGTCGGGTCGGGCGGGCTCGGCCCCGAGGTGAGTCCCGCGATCCGGGCGATCACCACGCCAGGCTTCCACCAGGTGATGGCCGTGCTGGCCGCCCCGGGGCTGCGCCACCTCACGACGACGACGCTGCGGATGCTCGCGCGGACCCGCGTCAGCCAGCTGCGCGACCTCGGCGAGGTCGCCGACATCTACGACTCCTTCAAGGACCCGCACACCCGCGCCGCGATCCGCCACGTGGTCCGGGCGGTGGTCGACTGGAAGGGACAGATCGTCACCATGTCCGACCGCGCCTACCTCACCGAGGCGATGCCGATGTGCGTGGTGTGGGGCGCCGACGACCTGGTGATCCCGGTCGCCCACGCCAGCAACGCGAGCGCCCTCGCGCCCACGGCCCGGATCGAGATCATCCCCAACGCCGGCCACTTCCCGCACAAGGACCACCCCGAGCGGTTCGTGAAGATCGTGCGCGACTTCATGCGCTCCACCGAGCCGAGCCGCTACGACCGTGACCGCTGGCGCGAGCTGCTCCACGAGGGCGCGGCGCGGATGCCGATCCAGGCGGAGGCCGGCGACTCCCCGCTCGCCCCGGTGCACGCCGTACGACGCGCCGCCGGGGCCTGAGCGGCCATTTCTCCACTCGAGCGGACACATGTCCGCTCAGGCACGGAGCGAGCCATGTCGTGGTCGGTCATGCCCACCTGGCCCACTGGGACACGGAAATGGCCGCTCGACGCACGGTATGCCGTGTGCTGAGCGGCCATATGTCCGCTTGAGTCGACCGATGGGCGGGGTCGGGTCGGGTCGGGGGGAGGCCCCGGCGCCGTCAGGCGTCGCCGCCCTCCTGCTTGATGTCCTTGGTGGCGGTCGGGTCGTCGATGCGGTAGCGCTTCGCTGCCTCGACGACCTTCTCCACGGGCAGCTCGCCGGCGTCGGCCAGCGCCTGGAGGGCCTGGACGACGACGCTCTGGGCGTCGATGTGGAAGAAGCGGCGGGCGGCCGGTCGCGTGTCGGCGAACCCGAAGCCGTCGGCCCCGAGCACGCGGTAGTCGGCCGGCACCCAGCGCGCGATCTGCAGCGGGACGGCCCGCATGTAGTCGGAGACCGCGACGACCGGGCCCTGCACGTCGGCGAGCTTGTCGCTGACGTAGGCGGTGCGCTTCTCCTCGCCGGGGTTGAGCAGGTTCCACTGCTCGGCCGCGGCGCCGTCGCGGGCCAGCTCGTTCCAGGAGGTGACCGACCACAGGTCGGCCTGCACGCCCCACTCCTCGGCGAGCAGGCGAGCCGCCTCCTGCACCCAGGGGAAGCCGACGCCGGAGGCCATCAGCTGGACCCGGGGACCCTCGCCCTCGGCGACCGCGACGCGGTGGATGCCCTTGAGGATGCCGTCGACGTCGACGTCGGACGGCTCCGTGGGCTGCGAGACCGGCTCGTTGTAGACGGTCAGGTAGAAGATGACGTTCTCGCCGTCCCCGTCGGGGCCGCCGGTGCCGTACATCCGCTCGAGGCCGTTCTGCATGATGTGGCTGATCTCGTAGGCGAACGCCGGGTCGTAGTGCACGACCGCCGGGTTGGTCGCGGCGATCAGCGGCGAGTGCCCGTCGGCGTGCTGCAGGCCTTCACCGGTCAGCGTGGTGCGACCGGCGGTGGCGCCGATGAGGAAGCCGCGGGCGAGCTGGTCGGCCATCGCCCAGATGGAGTCGCCCGTGCGCTGGAATCCGAACATCGAGTAGAAGATGTAGAACGGGATCATGTGCTCGCCGTGCGTGGTGTACGACGACCCGGCGGCGGTGGCCGAGGCCATCGCGCCCGCCTCGGAGATGCCCTCGTGGAGCATCTGGCCCTGGGCGGACTCCTTGTAGGACAGCAGCAGCTTGCGGTCGACCGACTCGTACTGCTGGCCGCCCGGGTTGTAGACCTTGGCGCTCGGGAACATCGAGTCCATGCCGAAGGTGCGGTACTCGTCGGGCGCGATCGGCACGATGCGCTCGCCGATCTCGGGGTCCTTCATCCAGTCGCGGAGCAGCCGGACGACGGCCATCGTGCTGGCGATCTTGTTCTTGCCGGAGCCCTGCTTGAGCTCGGCGTACAGCTCGTCGCCGGGCAGCTTGAGGGCCGCGGCCCGGTTGACCCGGCGCGGGATCGAGCCGCCGAGGGCGTTGCGCCGCTCGAGCATGTACTCGATCTCGGGGGCGTCGGCGCCCGGGTGGAAGAACGGCGCGCCGCCGGTCTTCTCGTAGGACTCCTCGAGGTCGCGGTCGCTGATCGGCAGGTAGAGCCGGTCGCGGAACTTCTTGAGGTCCGCGAGGGTCAGCTTCTTCATCTGGTGGGTGGCGTTCTTGCCCTCCAGGGCGTCGATGGTCCAGCCCTTGATGGTGTGGGCGAGGATCACCGTCGGCTGACCGGTGTGCTTGGTCGCGGCGTCGAACGCGGCGTACACCTTGCGGTAGTCGTGACCGCCGCGGGGGAGCTTCTCGATCTGGGTGTCGCTCATGTGCTCGACCATCTTGCGCAGGCGCGGGTCACTCCCGAAGAAGTGCTCGCGGACGTAGGCGCCGTCCTCGGTCGAGTAGGTCTGGAACTGGCCGTCGGGCGTGGTGTTCATCCGGTTGACCAGCACGCCGTCGACGTCCTTGGCGAGCAGGGCGTCCCACTCGCGGCCCCACACGACCTTGATGACGTTCCAGCCGGCACCGCGGAAGTTGGCCTCGAGCTCCTGCATGATCTTGCCGTTGCCCGTGACCGGGCCGTCGAGCTGCTGCAGGTTGCAGTTGATGACCCACGTGAGGTTGTCGAGCTCCTCGCGCGCGGCGACGCGGATGGCGCCGAGCGACTCGGGCTCGGCCATCTCGCCGTCACCCATGAAGGCCCACACGCGCTGCTGCTGGGTGTCCTTGATGCCGCGGTTGTCCAGGTAGCGGTTGAACCGGGCCTGGTAGATCGAGCCGATGGCCGTGAGGCCCATCGACACCGTCGGGAACTCCCAGAAGTCGGGCATCAGGCGCGGGTGCGGGTACGACGGGAGGCCGGCGCCCTTGCCGTGCTGGACCTCCTGGCGGAAGCGGTAGAGCTGCTCCTCGCTGAGGCGGCCCTCGAGGAACGCGCGGGCGTAGACGCCCGGGGAGCCGTGGCCCTGGATGTAGATCTGGTCGCCGCCCCCCTCGTGGTCCTTGCCGCGGAAGAAGTGGTTGAAGCCGACCTCGTAGAGGCTGGCCGAGGACTGGTAGGTGGCGATGTGGCCGCCGACCTCGAGGCCCTTGCGGTTGGCGGAGGAGACCATGACCGCGGCGTTCCAGCGGATGAACGCGCGGATGCGGCGCTCGACCTCCTCGTCGCCGGGGAACCACGGCTCGCGCTCCGGCGGGATGGTGTTGATGTAGTCGGTCGAGCGCAGGGCGGGCACGCCCACCTGCTTCTCCCGCGCGCGCTCCAGCAGGCGCAGCATCACGTAGCGCGCCCGGTCACGGCCCCGGTCGTCGAGCATCGCGTCGAAGGACGCGAGCCACTCCTGGGTCTCGTCCGGATCGATGTCGGGCAGCTGGGTGGGGAGTCCTTCGTGGATCACCGGCACGATCGCCGGGTTCTTGCTGGCCGTGTCGGTGGACTTATCAGCGTCACTCACAGGCTCATCGTGTCACGCGAGCCGCCGCCACGAAATCTACCCACGGGTAGTCCCGTCCGCCGTCCCGGAACGGCGTGCTGGGAGGGGGTGGTGAGGGGGCTCGGGTGGCTCGGCGGGCGGGACGGGGTTGCACCGTGTGCTCTGTTCGGGTGGACTAGGGGCACCTGAAAACGGGGATCGACGAACATTGGAGGCACTGCGTGAGCTCGACGGTGGGCGATTCTGCCCAGGCGACCGGGACGGGAGACCGGCTGGGGCTGAAGCCCGGCATGGTCGTCCAGGAACTCGGCTGGGACAACGACACCGATGACGAGCTTCGCGTCGCGGTCGAGGACTGCATCGATGCCGACATGGTGGACGGCGACTACGGCAACGTGGTCGACGCGGTCGTGCTCTGGTGGCGCGACGACGACGGTGACCTCGTCGACGGACTGGTGGACGCGCTGACCGACCTGGTCGGCGGCGGCTCCATCTGGCTGCTGACGCCCAAGGTGGGCCGCCCCGGCACGGTGGACGCAGCAGACATCGCGGAGGCGGCGCCCATCGCAGGGCTGTCGCAGACGACCACGGCGGCGGTCAGCAAGGACTGGCAGGCCACCCGGTTGGTCGCCCCGAAGACCCCCGCGTGACCGCCCGGGACGTCGCCGGCGCGCTCGCCGGCCTCCCCACGACGGTGCGCGTCCTGGGGCGCGCGGGCGTGATCCGCCCCTACGGCCCGAGGACGCTGTTCGACCTCGGCCGCGTGCTGGTGCGATGGGGCACCGGACCGGCCGGCGGCTTCGCCACGCTCGCCGCCCGCTCGCCCCACCAGGTCGGTGTGGTCGACGAGCTCGGCGAGCTGACCTGGGGCGAGCTGCACCGCCGCTCCAACTCCCTGGCCCGGGCGCTCGCGGAGCGCGGCGTGCAGGAAGGCGACTCCGTCGCGGTGATGTGCCGCAACCACCGCGGGTTCATCGACGCCTCGATCGCGGTGGCCAAGCTCGGCGCCGACATCCTCTACCTCAACACCGCCTTCGCCGGACCGCAGCTGGTCGACGTGCTCGACCGGGAGGCGCCGAGCATGGTGATCCACGACGAGGAGTTCACCGGCCTGCTCTCCGGCGCCCGCGTCGAGCGACGGGTGCTGGCGTGGACCGACGAGGACTCGGTCGACGCCGAGACGCTCGAGCAGCTGGTGTCGGCGTACGACGAGAGCGACCTGCAGCCGCCTGCGCGCCACGCCCGCATCGTGATCCTGACCTCCGGCACCACCGGCACGCCCAAGGGCGCGCCGCGCAACGAGGCCGGCATCGACGCCGCCGTCTCGCTGCTCTCGCGCATGCCCCTGCGAGCAGGCTGGCGCACCCACATCGCAGCGCCGCTCTTCCACACCTGGGGCTTCGCCCACCTCGCGCTCGCGATGCTGCTCGGCTCCACGGTCGTGCTGCGACGCACCTTCGACCCCCTCGCCGCCCTGAAGACCACGCAGGACGAGCGGTGCCAGTCGCTGGTCGTGATCCCCGTGATGCTCCAGCGGATGCTCGCGCTCGACCCCGACGAGGTCGCGGACATCGACCTGTCCCGGGTGAAGGTGGTCGCGTCGTCCGGGTCGGCCCTCCCGGCGACGCTCGCCGAGGCGTGGATGGACCGCTTCGGCGACAACCTCTACAACATCTACGGCTCCACCGAGGTCGCCTACGCCTCGATCGCGACGCCGGAGGACCTGCGCGCGGACCCGACGTCGGCGGGCAAGCCGCCCTACGGCACGGTCGTGAAGATCCTCGACGAGCACGGCCACGAGCTGCCGCAGGGGGAGACCGGCCGGATCTTCGTCGGCAACGGCCTGCTCTTCGAGGGCTACACCCACGGCGGGTCCAAGGAGGTCGTCGACGGCCTGATGTCCTCGGGGGACGTCGGCTTCTTCGACCCCGACGGCCGGCTGCACGTGGCCGGGCGCGACGACGACATGATCGTCTCCGGGGGAGAGAACGTCTTCCCGCAGGAGGTCGAGGACTGCCTGGTCGCGCACGACCGGGTCCAGGAGGTCGCAGCGATCGGCGTGGCCGACGACGACTACGGCCAGCGGCTGCGGGCCTTCGTGGTGCGCGCCGGTGAGGTGACCGCCGACGAGCTGCGGGACCACGTCAAGGCCAACCTGGCCCGCTTCAAGGTGCCGCGCGAGATCGTCTTCCTCGACGAGCTGCCCCGCAACGCCACCGGCAAGGTGCTCAAGCGCGAGCTGGCCGAGCACGGCGGCGAGGACGGGTCGTGAACGGCCAGGGGCTCTGCATCGGCGACGAGGCGCCCGACTTCAGCCTGCGTGACCAGTTCGGCCAGGAGGTCCGGCTCAGCGACTTCCGCGGCCGCAAGGCCGTCGCGCTGATGTTCTTCCCGTTCGCATTCACCGGGATCTGCACCGGCGAGCTGTCCGGGGTGCGCGACCGGCTCGACGAGTTCCTCACCTTCGACACCGAGGTGCTGGCCCTCTCGTGCGACTCCGTCTACGCGCTGCGCAGCTTCGCGGAGGCGGAGGGGCTCAACTTCCCGCTGCTCTCCGACTACTGGCCGCACGGCGCTGTGGCCTCCGCCTACGAGGTCTTCGACCAGGTCAAGGGCGCCCCGCGGCGCTCGTCGTACGTCGTGGACCGCGACGGCCGGCTGACGTGGTCGGTGCACAACGCCAACCCCGACGGACGCGACCTCGACGAGCACCTGCGCGAGCTGCACGCGGCCGTCTCCTGAGGCCCTCGTCGCGCTCCGGTCTAGACCGATCGGGGCCTTTTTCCAGATTCCCCTGACGCCCTTGGGCACTGGTGTAATCTTCTTCTTGTTGAGCCGCTGGTGACCCGAGACGCCAGCGGCTCAACTCATTTCATTTCCGGCCCGCCCACGTGCCTGCACGGGATTCTGGGCCGCGGACGGGGTCCCGTAGTGTGTGCCACTGCGCGTCGGTAGCTCAGCGGTAGAGCACTCGGTTTACACCCGAGCGGTCGGCGGTTCGAAACCGTCCCGACGCACCATGCGTACGCCGTCTCGCAGGCCGTTCGGCGCTGCCGGTGCACCGTCCGTCGCAGTCCGTGAGCAAGCACTCGTCCTCCTCGGTGACGCATGCCACAGTGGGCGCCATGATCGTCCCCTTCAGTGTCACGGACTTCATCGAGCGTGCCGCCCTGGTCTACGGCGAGCGGGTGGGTGTGGTCGACGAGCCCGACCAGCCGGCCGAGTCCCTGGGCCGGCTCACCTATGCCGAGGTGCACGAGCTGTCGCGCCGGCAGGCGGCCAGGCTCGACGAGCTGGGCATCGAGGTCGGGGAGCGGGTGGCAGTGGTCAGCCACAACTCCGCGCGGTTGCTCACGTCGTTCTTCGGAGTGTGCGGCTCGGGGCGGGTGCTGGTGCCGATCAACTTCCGGCTGCGCCCCGACGAGATCGCCTACATCGTGTCGCACTCGGGTGCGCGGGTGCTCTACGTCGACCCGGAGCTGGTGGAGTCGCTCAAGGAGATCGACGTCGAGCACACCTTCGTGCTGGGTGACGACGAGTCGATGTTCGCCGCGCCCGGCACCGAGCCGCGGACGTGGGAGCCGGACGAGAACGCGACGGCGACGATCAACTACACCTCGGGCACCACGGCGCGTCCCAAGGGCGTGCAGATCACCCACCGCAACATCTGGACCAACGCGCTGACCTTCGGCCTGCACGCCGGGGTGAGCGACCGTGACGTCTACCTGCACACGCTGCCGATGTTCCACGCCAACGGATGGGGGATGCCGTTCGTGATGGCGGGCATGGGGGTGCCGCAGGTGGTGCTGCGCAAGGTCGACGGTGCGGAGATCCTGCGTCGGGTGGCCGAGCACGGGGTGACCGTGATGTGTGCGGCGCCCGCGGTGGCCGCGGCCGTGCTCGAGGCGGCGGCGGACTGGGAGGGCGAGATCCCGGGCCGGGACAAGGTGCGGATCATCATGGCGGGCGCCCCGCCGCCGACGAAGACGGTGGTGCGGGTGCAGGAGGAGCTGGGCTGGGAGTTCGTCCAGATCTACGGCCTGACCGAGACCTCGCCGCTGCTGACCATCAACCGCACCCGCGCCGAGTGGGACGACCTGTCGCCGGAGGATCGGGCCGGCAAGCTGGTCCGCGCCGGTGCCCCGGCGATCGGCGTACGGCTGCGCACGGACGACCAGGGCGAGGTGCTGGCGCGGTCCAACGTGATCCTCGACGGCTACTGGGAGCGTCCGGACGAGACGGAGAAGGCACTGGTCGACGGCTGGTTCCACACCGGTGACGGCGGCGTGATCGGCGACGACGGCTACCTGACGATCAGCGACCGCAAGAAGGACGTGATCATCACCGGCGGCGAGAACGTGTCCTCGATCGAGGTCGAGGACGTGCTGTTCTCCCACCCGGCGGTGGCCGAGGTGGCCGTGATCGGGGTGCCGAGCGAGAAGTGGGGCGAGACGATCAAGGCGCTTGTCGTGCTGGCCGAGGGCGCGCAGGCCGACGAGGCCGAGCTCATCGCGTGGTGCAAGGACAAGGCCGCCGGTTACAAGGCGCCCACCTCGATCGAGTTCCGCGACGAGCTGGCGCGCACCGCGACCGGTAAGCTGCAGAAGTTCAAGCTGCGGCAGCCCTACTGGGAGGGACAAGCCCGCCAGGTCAACTAGCCGGGTCGACCAGCCGGTCCTCGATAATCACCGCATGCCCTCGCTCGCGGACGTCGTCGACCTGCTCCACTCCTGGTACCCGCCCCACACGGCCGACTCCTGGGACGCCGTCGGCCTGGTCGCCGGCGACCCCGACGCCGAGGTCGTCAAGGTGATGTTCGCCGTGGACCCGACGATCGAGGTCGCCCGCGAGGCCGTCGAGTGGGGTGCCGACCTGCTGGTGGTCCACCACCCGCTCTTCCTGACGCCGGTCAGCTCGGTCGCGGCGACGACGCCGAAGGGACGCACGTTGCACACCCTCGCGTCGGGCGGGTGCGCGCTGCTGGCCGCGCACACCAACGCCGACCAGGCCGAGGGCGGGGTCTCGGAGTCGCTGGCCCTCGCGCTGGGGCTGCGCGACCTCGCGCCGATCCGTCCGGCACCTTCCGGAGCACTGGACAAGATCGTGGTCTTCACGCCGGTCGCCTCGGCCGAGGCGGTCCGCACCGCCCTCACCGACGCCGGAGCCGGTCGGTTGGGCGACTACGACTCGTGCACCTGGACGACGTCGGGGGAGGGGCGCTTCCGCCCGCTCGACGGCGCCTCGCCGACCATCGGAGAGGTCGGTGGGCTCGAGGTGGTCGACGAGGTGCGGATCGAGGCGGTGGTGCCGCGCGCACGTCGTACGGCGGTGGTGCGGGCGCTGCTCGAGGCGCATCCCTACGAGGAGCCGGCCTTCGACGTGGTGCCGCTGGCCGACCCCGGCCAGGCCGCCACCGGCACCGGGCGGGTCGGCACGGTCGAGGAGACCACGCTCGAGCGGTTCGCGGCCCGGGTCGCCGAGGCACTGCCCGCCACGGCGCACGGCGTACGCGTCGCGGGTGCGGCGGACCGGCCGGTGCGCCGGGTCGCGGTCTGCGGCGGCGCCGGCGACTTCCTGCTCGACGAGCTGGCGCACAGCGACGTCGACGTCTACGTCACGAGCGACCTGCGACACCACCGCGCGGCCGAGTTCCTCGAGCACGCAGGGCCCGCCCTCGTCGACGTCGCGCACTGGGCGGCGGAGTGGACCTGGCTCCCCGCGGTGGAGGCTCGGCTGCGCCGGGAGGTGGGCGATAGGGTCGAGACCCGGGTCAGCACGCAGTGCACGGACCCGTGGACGTTCCGTCCCGCCGAGCAGTCACCCCAGCAGGAGAGTCGTTGAAGGCCGATCCCACGCACCAGCTCCAGCTCCTCGACGTCGCCGAGCTCGACCGCCGCGCCGCGCAGCTGCGTCACCAACGTGCCCACCTGCCCGAGCTGGGGGAGATCACCGCGCTCGAGAAGGAGCGCACCGCCCTCACCGACCAGGTGCGTGACGCCCGCATCGTCGTCGACGACTTCACCGTCGAGCAGGCCAAGGCCGACCGGGAGGTCGAGCAGGTCAAGGCGCGGCGCGAGCGCGACCGCACCCGGATGGACACCGGCCAGATCACCAACCCCAAGGACCTCGAGCGGATGCAGCACGAGCTGGTCTCGCTGGAGCGCCGCATCGGCACGCTGGAGGACGCCGAGCTCGAGGTGATGGAGGCGCTCGAGGAGGCCCAGCAGCTGCTCGACGGCCTCGGCATCCGTGCCGACGACATCGACGCGAAGCTCGCCGAGCTGGTCGCCGCCCGCGACGAGAAGCAGGCCTCCATCGACGCCTCGCTCACCGAGGTCGCCGGTGCCCGGGGGCCCGCCCTCGACGGCATGCCCGACGACCTGCTGGCGCTCTACGAGCGGCTGCGGGAGCAGAAGGGTGTCGGCGCGGCCCTGCTGCGTGCGCGCCAGTGCGGCGGCTGCAACATGACGCTCGACGCCTCGGAGCTCTCGCGGATCCGGTCAGCCCCCGCCGACGAGGTCATCCGGTGCGAGGAGTGCCAACGCATCCTCGTGCGCACCGACGAGTCGGGACTCTGAGAGACCCGAGAGCAGGCACGGCCCCCATGCGCAGTGGCTTCCTCGACGCGGAGCTGATGGCCGCACGCGGGCGTACGTCGGTGCGTGCCCGGGTCGCCCGGCTGCGGGCCAAGGGCTGGGTGATCGGTCAGTGCGCGGTCGCGGCGGGTGTCGCGTGGTGGCTGGCCGCCGACGTGTTCAAGCACCACCTGCCGTTCTTCGCGCCGATCGCGGCCGTCGTCTCGCTGGGGATGTCCTACGGCCAGCGGCAGCGGCGGGTCGCCGAGGTCACCGTCGGGGTGGCGCTCGGGGTGTTCCTCGGCGACGTCACGACCCACCTCATCGGGTCGGGCGGGCTCCAGATCACCCTCATCGTCGCGGCGGGCATGTCCATCGCGCTGCTGCTCGACGCGGGGCAGCTGATGATCATCCAGGCCGCGGTGCAGGGGATCGTGGTGGCTGCGCTCGCCCCCGCGCCCGGCGATGCGTTCCTGCGGTGGACCGACGCGATCATCGGGGGAGGGGTCGCGCTGGTGGCCGCGACGGTGGTGCCGCGGGCACCGCTGCGCAAGCCGCGCGACCAGGCTGCCGTGGTCGTGCGCAAGATCGCCGAGCTGCTGCGGTCGTCCGCCGACCGCCTCGCTGACGGCGACGCCGAGCGCGCGCTGGCGGTGCTGGCGGACGCCCGCTCGACCGACAAGCTGATCGCCGAGCTGCGGGCCGCCTCCGTGGAGGGCCTGTCGGTGGTCGCCTCCTCGCCGTTCCGCAGGAGGCACGGTGAGCACCAGCGGCAGCTCGCCGAGCTGGTCGAGCCGCTCGACGTGGCCCTGCGCAACACCCGCGTCGTGGTGCGCCGGGTGGCCGTCGCCTGCTACCGCCGCGAGCCGGTGCCGGCGTCGTACGCCGCCCTGATGCGCGACCTGGCGGTGCTGTCCGAGCGCGTCGCCGACGAGCTCGTGGCCGACCGGATGGCCACGGCCGTGATCGACGACCTCATCGCGCTGGGTCGCGCCACCGCTGCCGTGGAGCACAGCGACGACCTGTCGGCCGAGGTGATCCTGGCGCAGGTGCGCTCGATCGTGGCCGACATGCTGGCCCTCTGCGGGATGGACCCGCTCGAGGCGACCGACGTCATCCCGCTGCGCTGAGCGCGGGCGGCCGACGCGGAGGTCGGTCAGTGGGGCTTGTGCGCGAGCAGGACGGCTTCCGACGCGGGCCTTGCGGCGCCGAGCACGCTCTTCGCGGAAACCGACTGTGCGGTGCCTGCGACGCAGCATCCACGTCACAGTGACCGCGCAGGGGTGCGGCGGCCAGCTACCCTCCGGCGTGCACGTCGGAGACCACCACGTCGAGCTGGGTCCCCTTCGGAGTCGGCTCACCGAGCTCGACCGTCCAGCCGAGCCGGGTGAGGGTGTCGGCGAGCGCCCGCGGGGTGCGGGGGTCCGCGCCGTCCTCGAGCAGGGCGCGGACGATGCGGCCCTTGGTGGCCTTGTTGAAGTGGCTCACCACGGTGCGCCGGCCGCCTGACTCGTGGAGGACGCGCACGGTGGCCACGCGGTGGCTCACGTCCTTCGTGGGCCTCCAGAAGGCGGCGTACGTGCTGGAGCGGAGGTCGACCAGCATCCCGTTGCGCATGCCGTCGGTGATCGCGTCGCCGAGCACCTCGCGCCACGCGCCCGCGACCGAGCCCACGCCCGGCAGGACGGCGTCCCCGGACAGGCGGTAGGCCGGGATCCGGTCGCCCGGCCGGACGATCCCGAACAGGGAGCTCGTCACCGCGAGGCGCGAGGTCACGCGGCGCCGGGCCGCGGGGGAGAGGGTCGCGACGTCGAGCGCGTCGTAGAGGACGCCGGTGTAGATCGCGTCGGCGCGGGCGGTCGGGGCGGTGCCGAGGTCCGCGTTGCGCTGGACCAGGTCGCGCTGCGCGGGCCCGAGGCCAAGCACCTCGGCCGCCTTGTCGGCGTCGTCGCGGCAGAGGTCGACGAGCGCCTCCAGCAGGGTCGTACGCGTGGCGGTGAGGCCGGGCGACGACACGGAGGCGAGGTCGAGCGGCTTGCCGCGCCGGGGAGCGGCCTTGCCCTCGCTGGGGGGAAGCAGGATCAGCACGTCGCAAGCGTAGGGAGCGCGACCCCGCCGCGCCCGGCTAGGGTCGCCGTATGCCCAGCAACCGTGTGGTGAAGGTCCGTTCGACCGGGGACAGCGTGACGGCGCAGGAGATGCGCGACGGCATCGCCGCGATCCAGCAGGAGCTGAAGGTGACGCCGTCGTTCCCCGACTCGGTGGAGAAGGCGGCCGCCGACGCGGCGGCCAACCCGCGCCTGCCGGAGCTCGACCGCACCGACATCGAGCTCGTCACGATCGACCCCGAGTCGGCCCGCGACCTCGACCAGGCGATGCACATCGCGCGAGACCCGGACCATGCCGGCGGCTACGTCGTGCACTACGCGATCGCCGACGTCGCGGCCTTCGTGACGCCGGGCGACGCCGTCGACGTCGAGGCCAACCGGCGCGGCGAGACGCTCTACGGCGCAGACTCCAAGGTCCCGCTGCACCCCACCGTGCTGAGCGAGGGGGCCGCGTCGCTGCTGCCCGACGAGGTGCGGCCGGCGCTGCTGTGGACGATCAAGGTCGACGAGACCGGCGAGGGCACCGACGTCGAGGTCGAGCGCGCCCTGGTGAGGTCGCGCGCCAAGCTGTCCTACGAGGCCGTCCAGGCCGACCTCGACGCGGGTCGCGCCGACGAGATGATCCTGCTGCTCAAGGAGGTCGGCGAGCTCCGGCTCGCCCGCGAGGCGTCCCGTGGCGGTGTGTCGCTGCCACTGCCCGAGCAGGAGCTCATCGAGAACGGCGACGGCCACTGGGAGCTGGAGTTCCGGCGGCTGACCCCGGTCGAGACCTGGAACGCGCAGATCTCGCTGCTGACCGGCATGGGCGCGGCGTCGCTGATGGTCTACGCGCGCGTCGGCATCCTCCGCACGCTGCCGCCGGCGGACCCGCACGACGTCCAGCGGCTGCACCGCACGGCGCGGGCGCTGGGGATCGAGTGGCCCGCCGAGCAGCTCTACCCCGACTTCGTGCGCACGCTCGACCCGTCGAAGCCCACCCACGCCGCGATGATCGTGGCGTGCACCCGGCTGCTGCGCGGCGCCGGCTACGTCACCTTCAACGGTGAGCTGCCCGAGCAGGCGCAGCACTCCGCGCTCGCCTCCGAGTACGCCCACGTGACCGCGCCGCTGCGCCGGCTCGTCGACCGCTACGCCGGCGAGGTCTGCGTGGCCCTGTGTGCCGGGACCGAGGTGCCCGACTGGGTGGTCGCCGCGATGCACGAGCTGCCGGACACGATGACGAGCTCGGGGCGGCGGGCCAACCAGTACGAGAACGCCGTGGTCGACCTCTGCGAGGCCGAGCTGCTCCACGACCGGGTCGGCCAGAGCTTCTCCGCCGTCGTCGTCGACCTCGACGAGAAGGACGAGCTGAAGGGCGACATCACCATCCAGGACCCCGCCATCGAGGCGACCGTCACCGGCACCGAGCCGCTCCCGCTCGGCGAGGAGGTCCGGGTCGAGCTGGTGCAGGCCGACCCGAAGTCGCGATCGGTGGAGTTCCGCCTGGCCTGAGAGACGTGTCACTCCACTCCTTTGGGGTGTAGGGGAAAGACGCGCGAGGGCATTGGGTTAACACTTGTTTTCCCAATCATTCGCTCCCAGGGGGTCTGCATGAGCACGAACTCAGAAGGTCTGTCCGCCGACGAGATCGCCGGGGAGGGCGTCACCGCCCTGCCAGACAAGGAGGTGGTGTCGGTCCTCGACCTCAACGCCGACCTCGATCTCGCCATCGACGCGGCCGCGCCGATCGACCTGGCAGTGGCGGCCAATGCCAACGTGGCCGCGCCGATCGACGCCGCGGTCGGGGCCAACATCCTGTCCGCGGGCTCGACTGCCCAGGCACTGTCCGACCAGGGTGTCATGATCAACCAGGACATCACCGCCGACGCGACGGCCGAGTCCACCCAGGACAGCGTCATCGAGCAGGGCGACGCCGCCGCGGCTCCGACCGAGGGCATCGACGGCGCCGTGGGCGGCACGAGTCCCGAGCCCGCGACCCTCGACGGCGCGGCCGCGACGTCCCTCGACGGTGCCACCGACGGGGTGACCGACGGCGTCGGTGGCGTGACCGACGGGGTGACCGACGGGGTGACCGACGGCGTGACCGACGGGGTGACCGGCGGCGTGACCGACGGGGTGACCGACGGGGTGACCGGCGGCGTGACCGACGGGGTGACCGGCGGCGTGACCGACGGGGTGACCGACGGGGTGGGTGGCGTGACCGACGGCGTCGGCTCGATCGCCGACGGCAACCTGCTCAACGTGAACGTCGACCTGGCCGCAGACGCCGACATCGCGGCACCCATCAACGGTGCTGTCGCGGCCAACGCCAACGTCGCAGCCCCCATCGACGCGGCAGTCGCGGCGAACATCGGGTCCATCGACAGCGACGCGGTCGCCGTCGCGCAGCAGGACGCCATCATCAACCAGAACATCGAGGGCGAAGCGAGCGCGACCGCGGACCAGTCGTCCGAGATCACGCAGCCTGACCAGCCCCAGCCGTGACCGAAGGGGTCTCTGCCCCGGCGACGCCTCCTGAGGTCGCCGGGGCCTCGGGGGTGCCGTCGCGAGCGGACGGGGTGCAGCTGATCGGTGAGATGCAGGGCTCCGGCTATCGCACGCCGCCGGCCCTCGCGCGTCGTGGTGATGGGCAGACGGTCCAGCTGACGCCGCTCCTCTACGCGACCCTTGCCGCGCTCGACGGCCGTCGGACGTACGACGAGGTCGCCGCGGCGGTGTCCGAAGCGACCGGCAGGTCGGTCTCGGAGGGCAACGCCAGGCAGCTCGTCGAGAAGCTCAGTCCCACGGGCCTCGTCACGCTCGAGGACGGTTCGTCGCCCGAGCTTCGCCGGAGCAACCCGCTGCTGGGGCTGCGGTTCAAGGTCGCCGTCACGGACCCCGAGAAGACGCGTCGGCTGACCGCGCCCTTCGCGGGACTGTTCCATCTCGCCGTGGTCGTGCCCGTGCTCGCGGTCTTCGCCTGGATCTGCTGGTGGGTGCTGTTCGACAAGGGGTTGGCCTCGGCGACGCACGAGGCGTTCGCCCGGCCCGGGCTGTTGCTCGCCGTGCTGGCGGTCACGATCCTGTCCGCGGGCTTCCACGAGTTCGGCCACGCGGCCGCCGCGCGGAGAGGCGGGGCGACCCCCGGCGTCATGGGCGCGGGGCTCTACCTGGTGTGGCCGGCGTTCTACACCGACGTCACCGACTCCTACCGGCTCGGACGCGCGGGACGGCTGCGAACCGACCTCGGCGGGCTCTACTTCAACGCGATCGTCGCCGTTGTCACGGTGGGTGCCTGGTGGGCGACCCACTACGACGCGCTGCTGCTCCTGGTCGCCACCCAGATCCTCCAGATGCTCCGACAGCTCCTGCCGTTCGTGCGCTTCGACGGCTACCACGTGCTGGCCGACCTCACCGGCGTGCCGGACCTCTTCCACCGGATCGGCCCGGTGCTTCGCAGCATCGTCCCCGGGGTCCCCGCGCAACCCGACGCGCAGGCGCTGAAGCCCTGGGCCCGGACGGTCGTCACGGCCTGGGTGCTCACGGTCGTCCCGGTCCTCCTCGGCGTCATGGTGCTCACCGTGCTGACCCTGCCGCGCCTCGTCGGCACGGCGTGGGCCGCGGCCCGGGCCCAGCAGGAGCAGCTGGCCGCTGCGCTCGGCGAGGGCGACCTCGTCTCCGCTGCGGCGCGGGGCGTCGCGATGGTGGTGGTCGTCCTGCCGGTCGCCGCCTTCGGCTACGTCCTCGTGCGGCTGGTACGTCAGGTCGGCGCGGCGGTCCTGCGACGTACGGCCGGGAAGCCGCCGCGACGCGCTCTGGCGGGCCTGACGACGATCGCCCTGGTCACCGCGCTCGTCGCGGCCTGGTGGCCCTCCGAGGATCGCTACCGCCCCATCCAGGCCTACGAGGACGGCACCCTCACCAGCGCCCTGGCCCTGCCCGGATCGCGCTCCACGGTGTCCGTCGGTGACGAAGGCGCCGGCACGGTGATGTGGCCGGACGACACCGCGCTCCCGACGAGGGAGGCCCCGCAGCTGGCCACGGTCCTCGTGCCCGACGACGGCAACGCCCTCGTCGACGGTGCCGAGCCCCAGACCCCGCAGGCGCCCGCCGCGACGAGCGACGACCCCCGAGGTGAGGCCAGCCCGACACCGACCCCGACCACGCCCGAGTCGACCGACGATCCGACGGCACCGGATGGTGACGACACCTGGATCTTCCCCTTCGACGAACCGCTCGCTCCCGGGGCGGGCGACAACCAAGCCGTCTCGGTCAACACCACCGACGACACCGCGTCCTACTCGGTCGCCTTCGCCCTGGTGTGGGCCGACGGCTCCGAACCTGCGGAGAACACCAACGAGGCCTTCGCCGCCGCCAGCTGCACCAACTGCGCCGCCGTCGCCGTCGCGTTCCAGATCGTGCTCGTGGTCGGCGACGTCGACGTGGCCGTGCCGCAGAACCTCGCGGTCGCGGCCAACTACGAGTGCACCAGCTGCCTGACCTACGCCCTCGCCGTCCAGCTGTTCATCACCCTCCCTGGTGAGCTGAGCGACGACGCCGTTGCGTCCATCAACGAGCTGTGGCAGCAGATCGCCGACTACGGCGCGACCATCGCGCAGGTCCCGCTCGACGAGATCCAGGCACAGCTCACGGCGTACGAGCAGCAGGTGCTCGACATCGTGGAGGCCGACCTGGGGCCCCTCACGGAGACCGAGTCACCGTCCCCCACGGAGGAGCCGACGCCCACTCCCACCGAGTCGGACTCGGCGTCGCCCTCGAGCACGCCGTCGCCCGAGGAGCCCACGGAGTCGCCCACGACGCCGTCCCCCTCGGAGACCACCAGCCCGACTCCGACACCGACCCCGACACCGACTCCGACCGAGAGCCCGAGCCCGAGCCCGACCGAGAGCCCGACCACTCCTGCCCCGACGAGCGCGAGCCCGACGGCTGACGCCACCGAGTCGGCAAGCGTGGGGTGAGGCGCGGGGCGCCACCAGAAGCAGGGGTCATCGAACCGGACCGGCGCCGCGCACGTACTCCTCGACGAGAGGCGGGTGGGCGGCGGTGATCGGTGTCCGGCACGGGCTTGTGGTGCACGTCGCTGCCCTGGGCGTGCTGCTCGTCCTGCTCGACGTGGGTGCTGCCGCGATCGTCGTCGGCCTCGCCTGCGGCCTCGTGCTCGCGGTCGCCGCCGCGCGCCGGGCGGTCGTCGACGGGGTGGCGCGCCTCGGCCCCGCCGACCTGGTCACGCTCGCCCGCGCGGTGCTGGCCTGCGGGGTCGCGGCGCTGGTCGCCGAGTCGCTCGCGACGGGCGCCGACGTCGTACGGACGCTGGTGCCGCTCACCGCGGTGGCCCTGGCGCTGGACTTCGTCGACGGCCGCATCGCGCGGCACACGGGCACCGCGTCGAGGTTCGGCGCCCGGCTGGACGGGGAGGCCGACGCGTTCCTGATCCTCGTGCTCAGCGTCCACGTCGCCGGCTCGGCCGGCGCGTGGGTGCTCGCGATGGGCTTGGTCCGCTACGTCTACGCCGGCGCGACGTGGGTGGTGCCGTGGATGCAGCAGGAGCTGCCGCCGCGCTACTGGCGCAAGGTGGTGGCGGCCTGCGTCGGCATCGCGCTGCTGCTCGCCGCGTCCGGCCTCGCACCGGCAGCAGCGACGTACGCCGTGCTGGTGCTCGCCGCGCTGCTGCTGGCCGAGTCGTTCGGCTGGGACGTGGTGTGGCTGTGGCGCCGGCGAGTGAACCGGACGGGCGGCGGAACCGTTCTCCCTGACAGGACACTCGAGCGGACCACGCGAACGGACAGGTGAGGACATGCGAGTCCTGGCTGCGCTCTCGGTGCTCGTCTCGGCGGCGGTGCACCTCTACCTCTGGCTCGACTTCGCGCGGGACGACGACTTCCTCGGGCCCTCGTTCATGCTCAACGCGGTCGCCGGCGCGGTGATCGCCGTGCTGCTGCTGGCCTGGCGGCACTGGCTCCCGGCGTTCCTGGCGCTGGGCTTCGGCGCGTCGACGCTGCTCGCCTTCGTGCTGGCCACGACGGTGGGCCTGTTCGGCACGACCGCCAACTGGACCGGCTGGGCCGTCTGGGTCGCGGCCACCGCCGAGGTGCTGGCGATCGTCGCCGGTGCCCGGCTGCTGCTCGCGGACAACCCGCTGCGCTCACGCGTCCAGTCGTAGGACCACGCGCCCGTCGGTGGTGCGCACCTCGACCGTCGCGATGTCGTCGCGCCCCACCGACGTCGCGGCGGGCACCCGCATCGTGGTGCCGTCCACGGAGTGCCAGCTGCCCACCTGCTCCGTGCGGCCCTGGGCGGTGGTGACGAAGAGCAGGTAGTCGACCTCGTCGGGCAGCTCGAAGTCCACCGTGCTCACGTCGTAGGTGCACGTCAGCAGCATCCGGGTGCCCCACGTGACCGGCTCCAGGCCGACGGTCGCCTCGATCGGGACGTCGCCGAGGGGAGCCATCGCCAAGGTCTCGACGTCGGCCGAGGTGCTGGTGCCCGGCCCGGAGACGGGCGGCCCGTCGCCCCCGCCGAGCACCATCGGGACGCTGAGGACGGCGACCGTGGCCGCGGCGGCGGCCAGGCCGGCGATCACGACCGTGCGTCGGCGCCGGCGCGTCTCGACGGCGCGGTGGAGCGCGGGCAGCAGCGTGGCGGGCAGCGGCGGGTCGGCGGGCGGGTCCTCCAGGACGCTCGCGTCGACGCGGTCGAGCAGGCCGGGCATGCCGGCGAAGGACCGGACCGAGCGGGCGCACTCGTCGCAGGTGGCGAGGTGGCGCTCGAACTCGAGCCGCTCGGAGGGGCTGAGGGCGCCGAGGACGTAGGCGGCGTCGTCGTGCGCGTGGATGCACGTGCTCATGCGCTCACCCCCATCTCCTCCAGAGCGAGCTTGAGCGCGCGCAGCGCGTAGTGGGTGCGCGACTTCACGGTGCCCACCGGGATGCCCAGCCGTCGCGCGACCTCGGCGACGGGGCGACCGCGGTAGTAGCACTCCAACAGCACGACCCGGTGGTCCTCGGACAGGTGCGTCAGCGCCTCCGCCACCACCCAGGACAGCAGGAGCTGGTCGCTCTCGTCGTCCTCCACCGAGCGGCGCGGCTCGGGGACCTCGTCCATCGGGGTCTCGGGGCGGGCGCGACGGCTGCGCCAGTCGTCGATGACGATGTTGCGCGCGACGGTGAACAGCCACGAGCGCACGGCCGCCGGCGAGCTGGAGAGGATGGTGCCGTGCCGCCAGGCGCGGAGCAGGGTCTCCTGGGCGACGTCCTCGGCACGGGCGCGGTCGTTGCCCACGAGGCTCAGGCAGAAGCGCCAGAGCACGTCGGCGTGCTCGTCGTGCACCTGCTGCATCAGCGTGACCTCGTCCTTCGACATGCCACCCTCCCTACCCGGGTTGACGCCGGGCGTGCGTGAACGGTTCACCGTGCGCCTGCCCGCGCCGTCCCAGTCTCGCCCTCCGGGCCGAACGCCGCGAGCAGCTCGTCGCGCACCGCGTCCATCCGCCACACCGGCGCCTCGGGCGAGGGCCGCAGCCCGGGGTCCCAGTCCCAGCCCGCGATCCGGTCCAGCACGGCCGGGTCCTGGGCGATGAGGGTGACCGGCACGTCGTGTCCCGGGTCCTCGCCGGACACGATGGTCGCCGGCTGGTGGTCGCCGACCATGACGACCACGAGGTCCTCGTCGTCGTAGGTCGACAGGAACGACACGACCGAGCGCAGCGAGTACTCCACGGCCCCGGCGTACGCCGCCCGCACCCGTTGCGGGTCGGGCCAGATGTCGGACTCGGAGGGGAGCGTGTCGGGCATCCCGGCGAAGACGGAGCCGTCCCCGACGTCCTGCTGCGCGAGCAGGTGCGGGGTGCGCGACCACGGTGCGTGGCTGCTCACGAGGTCGATCTCGGCCATCACCGGAGGCCGGTCGCGCGGGGCGAGCTCGAGGTGGTGGACGGCGTCCAGGGTGAACTGGTCGGGCATCGTGGGGTAGCCGAAACGGGGGCCGCGGTAGCCGAGGCTGCGCGCGTCGTAGACCCGGTCGAAGCCGTAGAACTCGCCCTGCGGCCAGTCGCGGTCGTTGGCCGGCACGGCGGCCACGGTGCGCCACCCGGCGCGACCGAAGAGGCTCGACAGCGTCTCGCGCCGGGTGGTGACCAGCTGGTCGTAGCGCTGCTGGCTGTCGACCCACAGGCCCGACTGCAGGGTCGCGTGCGCGAGCCAGCTGAGCGCCCCGAACGTGGGGGAGGTGAGGTAGGCCGAGCGCGACTCGTAGCCGTGCAGCTGCAGGTCCCGCGTGCCGGTGTCGAGCGCCCGGGTGATCCCGGGGGAGAGGCCGGGGTCGTCGATCGCGACCCGGCCGTAGCTCTCGACGAAGACGAGCAGCACGTCCTTGCCGCGCAGCCCGGTGAGGAGGTCGTGGGCGGGCGTCGCGTGCTGCGGGTCGCTCGCCGCGGCCAGCGCGAACGCCCGCTGGTCGCGCAGCTGCGACGGGACCCGGGCGACCTGTCCCCAGGCGTACGACGCCGCTGCCCCGGAGGCCACCGGGACGCCGCCCACCTGCACGCCGAGCAGGCTCAGCAGGAGCCAGAGCGGCGTGAGGGCGGCGACGACCCGCACGGCTGCCGGCCGGTGGCGCACGGCCGCGCGCGCGAGGCGTCGTACGGCCAGGGGCACCAGCGCGAGCGCGGCCAGCAGGGTCGCCGCGGCGGCGAGCAGCAGGACCACCCCCAGCCACCCCTGGGCGGAGCCGCGGACGGTCTCGACGAGCGAGCCGGCGTAGCGCCAGTCGATCATCGGGTCGAAGGGGCGGTTGAGCGCCTGGATGAAGGCGACGTCCAGGAGCTTGAAGACCGTGACGACCGCCAGCACCGCGCCCGCCGCCGCGACCACCAGTGCGCGGAGCCGGCCCATCCGCTCAGGCAGGGCGAGCACCACCGCCAGCAGCACCAGCAGCTCGACCGGCAGCCGCAGGAAGGCCGCCGGGGTCATGTCCTCGACCCGGGTCGGGGCGACGAGCGCCACCAGCACGACGACGAGTGCCAGCGTGGTCGGCACGACCGCGCGCGCCCGGCGTTGAACCGTCGGCACATCGACTCCGTTCACCACGTGTACAGGGCTCCCCAGAGGGGAACGAGACGCCCACCGTTCCGGTTCACGAACCGCACGAGGTGACACATGCAGCGAGAGGCCCGGGCGTTCTGGCTCCGCGAGCCGGGAGTCGGAGAGATCCGCGACGTCCGGCTGCCCGAGCCGGGAGCGGGCGACGTCGTGGTCCGCACGCTGCGGTCGGCGGTGAGTCGCGGCACCGAGAGCCTGGTCTTCGGCGGTCACGTGCCGGCCGACCAGTACGACATCATGCGGGCGCCGTTCCAGGACGGCGACTTCCCGGGGCCGGTGAAGTACGGCTACCTCAACGTCGGGCAGGTCGAGGACGGCCCGGACCAGCTGCTCGGCCGCAACGTCTTCTGCCTGCACCCGCACCAGACGGCGTACGTCGTGCCGGCCTCCGCGGTCGTCGAGGTGCCCGACGGCGTGCCGGTGCGCCGGGCCGTCCTGGCCGGCATCGTGGAGACGGCGGTCAACGCGCTGTGGGACGCGCCGCCGCTGGTGGGCGACCGGGTCGCGGTGGTCGGCGCGGGTGTCCTCGGCTGCAGCGTGGCGCGGCTGGCGTCGCGCGTCCCGGGCACCCGCGTGACGTTGGTGGACGTCGACGCCTCGCGTGCCGCGGTCGCCGCAGCGCTGGGCGTCGACTTCGCCGCGCCCGAGGACGCGGCCGGCGGGTGCGACCTCGCGGTGCACACCAGTGCGACCTCGGCCGGGCTGCAGACGGCCGTCGACCTGCTGGCACCGGAGGGCACCGTGCTCGAGCTCAGCTGGTACGGCGACCGGGCGACGACGATCCAGCTGGGCGGCAGCTTCCACTCCGGGCGGCTCACCCTGCGGGCCAGCCAGGTGGGACGCGTGGCACCCGCGCGCCGCGACCGTCGTACGACCTCGCAGCGGCTCGCGCTCGCGCTCGAGCTGCTGCGTGACGAGGCCTTCGGCTGCCTGCTGACGGGGGAGTCGGCCTTCGAGTCGTTGCCCGAGGTGATGCCGCGGCTGGTCTCGCGCGAGCTGCCGGCGCTGTGCCACGGCGTGACCTACGAGGAGCCCCCGTGTTCGGCGTGACGGTCCGCGACCACATGATGGTGGCCCACAGCTTTCGCGGCGAGGTGTTCGGGCCCGCACAGCAGCTGCACGGCGCCACCTTCGTCGTGGACGCGACCTTCCGCGGCGAGGCGCTCGACGCCGACGGGATCCTCGTCGACATCGGCCGCGCGACCGAGGTGCTGAAGGCGGTCGTGGGGGAGCTGTCCTACCGCAACCTCGACGACGACCCGGCCTTCGCCGGGACCAACACGACGACCGAGGTGCTCGCCCGCCACGTGGCCGACCGGCTCGCCGAGCAGGTCGCCGCCGGGGCGATGGGCGCCGCCGAGCACGTGAACGGGATCGTCGTCACCCTGCACGAGTCCCACGTCGCGTGGGCCAGCTACGAGCGGTCGCTGTGACGGCCGGCATGCTCCACCTCGTCGTCCCGCGGGGCGTCGACGACCCGCAGCGTGCGAGCGGCGGCAACACCTACGACCGCCGGCTGCACGCCGCGCTGTCGGAAGCTGGCTGGGAGGTCGGCCTCGTCGAGGTGGAGGGCGGGTGGCCCTGGTCGGCGGCGCGCGGCGCCGACGGCCTCGATCGCGCCCTGTGCGGCCTGCCGGACAACGCGCTCGTGCTCGTCGACGGCCTCCTCGCGTCCCGGCTGCCGTCGGTGCTGGTCCCCGCGAGCGCGCGGCTGCGGGTGGTGCTGCTGGTGCACCTGCCGGTGGGTGTCGACGACGAGGACGCGCGGTCGGCCGAGCGTCAGGTGGTCACTGCGGCAGCCTCGGTCGTCACGCCGAGCGCGTGGTGCCGCGAGTGGCTGCTGCGCGAGTACGACCTCGACGCCGGCGTCGTGCACGTCGCGCAACCGGGCGTCGACCTGGCCCCCGTCGTCCCTTCGGAGGGCCAGGCCGGCTCGTTGCTGACCGTCGGCAGCCTCACGCCCGTCAAGGGGCAGGACGTGCTGCTGGAGGCGCTGTCCGACGTCCGCGACCTGGCCTGGCGGTGGGCGTGCGTCGGGTCCACGTCGGTCGCCCCCGTCTTCGTCGCGCGGCTCCGGCAGCGTGCGGTGGAGGTGGGCCTCGCCGACCGGGTCGACCTGGTCGGCCCTCTGACGGGCGACGCGCTCGAGTCGGCGTACGCCGCCGCGGACCTGCTGGTCCTGCCGAGCAGGTCCGAGACCTACGGCATGGTCGTCACCGAGGCGCTGGCGCGCGGGCTGCCGGTGCTGGCGAGCGACGTGGGCGGGGTGCGCGAGGCGCTCGGCGGCGCCGGCCTGCTGGTGGCACCGGGCGGACTGGCCCCGGCGCTGCGTCGCTGGCTCACGGACGCCTCGTTGCGCGACGACCTGCGGGCCGCGGCGAGGGAGCGGCGAACGGAGCTCACCGGCTGGTCCGTCACGGCCGGCCTCGTCGCCGACGTCGTACGCCGGGCGGCGGCATGAGGACGTCGTGGCGGTGGCTCGCCGGCGCACTGATCCTCGCTGTCGTCTTGTGGCGCGTGGGCAGCGACTCCGTCGTCGACGGGGTGCGGGCGCTGGACCTGACGGTCGTGCTCTGGGGCGTGCTCATCTCGGTCGTGACGACGGTGGCGTGCGCCTGGCGCTGGCACCTGGTCGCGCGCGAGCTCGGCGTCGCGGTGGCACCTCCCGCGGCCGTCGCGGCCTGCTACCGCGCGCAGCTGCTCAACACGGTCCTGCCCGGCGGCGTCCTCGGCGACGTGCACCGCGGGGTGGTGCACGGGCGCGCGACCGGGGCGACCGGACGCGCGCTCCGCGCGGTGGCGTGGGAGCGGTTCGCCGGACAGGTCGTCCAGGCGGTCGTGGCGGTCGCGGTGCTGGCGGTGCTGCCGTCCCCGGTGCGTCCAGTCCTGCCGTGGGCCGTGGTGGCGGTGGTCGTGGTCGCGGTCCTCGTGGTGCTGGCGCTCCGCCGCGCGCCGGACGTCGACACGTGGTGGAGCAGTGCAGCCCGGGTGGTCCGCGACGACGTGCGGCTGGCCCTCCTGGTCCGCCGGTCCTGGCCGGGAGTCGTGCTCGCGTCGCTGGTGACGATGGCCGGCTACGTCGCGACCTACGTCCTGGCCGCGCGGGCCGTGGGGGTGGACGCACCCCTGACGGAGCTGGTCCCGCTTGCCGTCGCGGTGCTCGTCATGGCCGGGGTGCCGCTCAACCTGGCCGGGTGGGGACCGCGCGAGGGGATGGCCGCCTGGGTGTTCGCCGCGGCCGGCCTCGGCGCCGGGACCGGGGTGGCCACGGCGGTCGCCTACGGCGCGATCGTGCTGGTCGCCAACCTGCCGGGCGTCGTCGTACTGCTGCGCGACGCGGCCGGCCGGCCCGTCGCCCGTGTCCCGGAGGAGGAGAGGGTCCATGCCTGAGCGTCCCTACACGATCCTGAGCTGCAGCATCTCGCTCGACGGCTACCTCGGGGGTGCGACCGAGGAGCGGCTGGTGCTGTCCAACGAGGCGGACCTGTGCCGGGTGGACCGGGTGCGGGCGGAGTGCGATGCGATCCTCGTCGGCGCCGGGACGGTGCGCGACGACAACCCGCGGCTCGTGGTCCGCGACCCCGGCCTGCGCGAGCAGCGCCGGGCGCGGGGCCTCCCGGCGTCGCCGGCGAAGGTGACCGTCACCCGCGAGGCCCGGCTCGACGCGGCCAGCAACTTCTTCACCACCGGCGACAGCGAGAAGCTCGTCTACTGCGCCAGCGGCGGCGTCGACGGCGCCCGCAGCCGGCTCTCCCGGGTCGCGACCGTGGTCGACGGCGGCCGCAGCGTCGAGGTCGGGCGACTGACCGAGGACCTCCACGACCGCGGCGTACGCCGCCTCATGGTCGAGGGCGGCGCCCGGGTCCACACACAGTTCCTCACCTCGGCCGCCGCCGACGAGCTGCACCTCGTCGTCGCGCCGTTCTTCGTCGGCAGCTCGCAGGCCCGCCGCTTCGTCGGCGACGGCGCCTTCCCGTGGAACGCCGGCCACCGGGCGACCCTCGCCGAGACCCGCCAGATCGGCGACGTGGTGCTCCTGCGCTACGCCCTCTCATCCCGGTTCGAGGAGTCCGCATGAGCGTCGAACCCCTGCCCGATCGCGTGCCGCCCGCCGTCGTACGACGTGAGGTGCAGCTGCCGCTGCGGCTCGCCGACGGGTCGTCCGTGCCGGCGCGGATGTTCACCTTCCACGGCTTGGTGGACGGGCGCGAGCACGTGGCGATCGGGCTGGGGGAGGCGGGCAGTGGGGTGCCGCTGGTGCGCCTGCACAGCGAGTGCCTCACCGGTGACGTGCTCGGCAGCGCGCGGTGCGACTGCGGACCCCAGCTGCAGGAGGCGATCACGCAGATCACCGCGACGGGCGGCTACCTGCTCTACCTCCGCCAGGAGGGCCGCGACATCGGGCTCTACAACAAGATCGACGCCTATGCCCTGCAGGAGGACGGCCTCGACACCTACGAGGCCAACCTCGCGCTGGGCTTCGCCGAGGACGAGCGCGACTACACCGTCGCCGTGCAGATGCTCGGCGCGCTCGGCGTCGACCGGCTGGACCTGCTGTCCAACAACCCCGACAAGGTCGACCAGCTCGAGGCGGCCGGGCTCACCGTCGTACGCCGGGTGCACACCGGCCTGCACGTCAGCCCGGTCAACCTCGGCTACCTCGCCGCCAAGGCCGCCGGCGGGCACGTGCTGCACCTGCCTGGCCTCTGACGCCCTCCGGACAGGGAACCGCTCGGTCCAAGCGAGAAGCCCGGCGCATGGGGGGGTGGGGGGGACACCCGCGCCGGGCCCCTCGCGGTCTCAGCGTGTCGAGGTGAACCCGTCGACGTCGACCCTGGTCCCCTTGGACTTGCCGAGCTTCTGGCCGGTGACCCGGACCTGGAGCGTGTGGGGGCCGGCCGCGAGATCATTGCGGGCGAACATCACGCGGCGGGTCTGGAGGGTGGTGCTGTGCAGCTCGACGGCCGTGGCCACACGGACGCCGTCGAGCAGGACGTCGGCTCGGCCACGGTCGGGACCCACAGCCGCGATCCACTGCACGGCAGTGCCGGTGAAGGTGTACGTCGCCGTGGCACCGGCCTGGGAGTCGAAGCGGAGGCTCCCCCCATAGGCGCCCGTCACGGCGGCCAGCCGCCACCGGGTGGCGCTGGGGACCGGGTTCCACGAGATGGCGGTCGAGGTCTCCTGGGCCGCGCTCAGCACGAACCCGCGTCCGATTGCCTGCGCGCGGTTGCCCGCCCGGTCCACCGTGGTCACCCGGAACGACCACGTCGTGGCTCCCGGCGGCAGCGGGACCAGCGCAGTGGTGGCGAGGGGGTCGGTCAGCGCGACCGCCGTGGCTGCGCCACCGTCGGCGAGGTAGTGCAGCTCGTAGCGGGCGAGGTCGGTGGCGGTCGAGCCGGGCCAGGTCACCCGGACCGGGATGGTCGTCGCCTGGACCTGCCCGTTGCCGGGCAGCGACACCGCCGGGGTGGGGGCCGGCACCGCGGTGGAATCCACGGAGAACGACCGCGACCGCTGCACCGACACGTTGGCCGCCGCGTCCGTCGCCCGGACCCTGAAGGTGTACGTGCCGTCTGGCAGGGGGCCGTAGGCAGCGGGCGAGGTGCAGGGCTGCCAGCCCGTGCCGAGGTCCGAGGACGAGCACTCGGCGCTCGCACCGGCGTCGTCGGTGGTGAAAGCGAAGCGCGCAGTCGTGTCGGTGGTCAGCCCGCTCGGACCGTCGGTGATCGACACGGACGGTGCCGCGGTGTCGACCACCAGGGCGAACGCCGCACTGGGCGCGCTGGTGCGGCCGGCGGAGTCCTTGGCCCGGACGCGAACCTCGTGCGCACCGTCGGCCAGCGGCGACTCCACCGTCACGGCGAACTCGCCGTTCGTCACGGAGCCGGTTGCGGCGACGGCGCCGTCCACCAGCGTCTCGACGGTGACGCCCGGGGATGCCGTCCCGACGAAGGTCGGCGTCGCGTCCTGGGTGAGTCCGTCACCCTGCGTGCCACTGTCGCTCGCCGGGTCGAGGGCGAGGTCGGCGGGAGTCGGCGGCAACGGGACGCGGATCCGGTAGACAAAGGCGGCCTCCGTGCTGGTGTTGCCGACCTCGTCGACCGCCACGGCGCGCAGCGTCGTGTCCTCGGTCACCGAGACCGGGCCGTTGTAGCGGGCGTCGTCGACGCCCGCCTGTTCGTCGTCGGTCGTGTAGTGGACGGCGAGGCCCTTCTCGGTGGGCGTCGACAGGGTCACCAGCTGGTCCACGCGGTAGACCCCTGAGCCCGGCGAGGCGACCGGCGCGGCCGGGAGCACGGTGTCCTTGGGCAGCGTGAGGGAGCGTGCGGCCACGTCGCCGTCGAACGACGCCGACACGGTCAGCGGTCCGTCGGCGAGCGCGGCCACGGCGGCGGCCGGGAAGCGGGCCGACCACACGCCCTCGCCGCTGCTCGCGAGGACCTCTCCCTCCGCCGACCCGGCGGGGTCGGCGAGCTGCACGGACAGCGGGGCGGCGCCGGGGCTCACGCCGTGCACCAGGAGCGGTTCGCCGGACGCCACGTGAGCCGCGGTGACCGCGGGCACGCTGGACGAGGTGACCGCGTACGGCGCTGCGCTGGGGCAACCTCCCATTCCCGGTCCTCCGGCCTCGCCCACCTCGAAGATGGTCAACCCGGCGCGCTCCGCCCCGACGACGGCCTGCCAGGCCATGATGCGCGTCTGACCGGCCACGACGAGGTCACGGACGTCGGGTGCGAGCCCGGTGTAGGTCGCGGTCCAGGCGCCGTTCGTCGGGTCCAGCGGTTGGTCCCAGACGAGCGTGCCGAGACCTGCGCCGTCGCTGGTGGCACGCACGTCGCGCCTGCCCACCGACGTCTCGACCAGGTCCGGGTTGATGATCCGTTGCTCCAGGAGGTCCAGAGGAAGTCGCACGCCGTCGGCGCCCATGGCCGTGCCGTGCACCACCACCCGGTCCCCGTCGATCGAGGCGGCCTCGGCCCGGACGCCGAGCACGGTGGTCGCATCGCCCTTCTCGAGTCCGGGAGCGTCGTCGGTGAGCACCTGCACGACGTCGCCGGGGCGGAGGTCGGGGGTGCTCCCGGTCCAGCACGCCCCACCCGGGTGGTTCACCTCGGCCGACGGGTCTCCGGCCGCCGCCGTCGCCGCGGCCTCAGCGACTCGCACGCCGTGGCGCAGGACCCGGAAGCTGAGGGCCTCCCCGGCCGGGTAGCCCTCCGCCACGACGAAGTCGCGCTCGGGGAACACCACGACGTTCTGGGGGATGCGCGGCGGTTGGGCAACGGTTCCGGTGGTCGGTGGTGCGTCGGGTCGCGCGGGTCCGGCCGCATCCGCGTCTCCGGTCCGGGTGGCGACGACGTAGGCCGCCTCGAGCCGGGGGCTGCGGTTGCCGGCAGCGTCGATCGCGACGGCTCGTAGCGTGGCGTCCGTGGTGATCCGCACCGTGTCGGCCACCGGGTCACGCCGGTCCGGAACGCTCCCGTCGAGCGTGACGTGGATCCGCGCGCCGGGCTCCGCGGTGAGCGCGACCGTGACCGGGGCGTCGTACGTGCCTGCCGGTGGGTCGGCGACCGGAGCGTCCGCAGGGGCGACGACGTCCTTGAGCACGCCCAGGTCACGACCGCCGATCTGTCCGCCGGGAACGGTGTAGCGGGCCGTGATCCGCAGCGTCCCGTCGGCCAGCGCGGCCACGTCCTGGGCGGCGAAGGTGACCGACCACGCCTGGAACTCGCCCTGGGGTGTCGTGCTGGACACCAGCGGGGGGCGCGTCGGGTCGTCGTCCTCGAGAGTGACGTCGACGACGCTCGCGGCGTGCGACCTGCCCCGGACGACCAGGTCCTGGACACCGACGTCGGCGGCGTTGACTGCCGCGGGGGTGGCCTCGGTCACGGCGTACTCCGCCCCGGGCGGGCACTCGGACATTCCCGGGCCGCCGGCCTCACCCACCTCGTGGATCGTCACGCCGGCCCGCCCGCCGTCGGCAGCGGTCAGCAGCCACGACATGATGCGGGTCTGGCCCTCCACAGCGAGCTGTCGCGCAGCGGCGGACAGACCCGGGTAGCGGGCGGTCCAGTGGACGCTCCCGGGCGCGTCATAGGCCAAGGTTCCGAGCCCGGCGCCGTCCGACGTCGCCCGGATGTCGCGGCGGCCGATCTCCGGCAGCGCGGTGAAGTCCGGGTTGATGATCCGCTGCTCGAGCATCTCGATCGGGAGCGGGGCCCCGTCACGGTCGCGCGCGGTCCCGCGCACGACGACGTCGGTGCCTTCGACGCGCGCCGCCTCGGCGTCGACGTCGATGACGTGCGTGCCCTGGCCGGACTGCTCACCCGTGACCGGGTCCGTGGACTCCACGACACGCACCACGTCGCCGGGCAGGAGGTCCGGGGTGACCCCGAGCCAGCAGGCGCCGCCGGGGTGGTTGACCTCGGCTGACGGGTCGCCCGCCGAGGTCTGGACGCGGGCGGTCCCGATGAGGACCCCTTCACGCGTGACCTCGACCGTGACCGGGGTGGAGCCGGGGTATCCCTCGAGGGCCAGGAAGTCGCGCTCGGGGAACAGCACGATGTTGCGGGGCAGCTCCGGGATCGAGGTGACCGCTGCCCGGGCGGGCGAGGGGATCACTGCGAGGGACGCGGCCACCAGCGTGAGGAGCAGGCCGGCACGCAGTCCGGTGGGGATCGTTCGGGGCATGGTGGTCTCCTGGGCGGCAGGGGTTGTCAGTGCTGGTCGTCGTGCTCGTGGTCGTCGTGCTCGTGGTCGTCGTCGCCAGGCGGGGTGCTCGGAGTCGGCGAGCCGTTGTGCCCGGGGGAGGAGAGGTCGACCTCGACCGGCACGGCGGCGGCGCCACGGAAGTGCAGCGCCAGTCCCCGGGCTTCCTCGGGCACGTCGAAGACCAGCCCACCCGAGACCTCGCTGGCGGCAGGGACCACGCCGTCGCCGAGCTCCGTGACATGGGGCGCCACGGACGTGATCGCGTCACCGGTGAGGCTGAAGTCGTCGGCGGTCCACCTCAGCTCGGTTCGGTCGGCGGCCAGCACGACACCGACCCTGATCCGCACCATCCCCGCAGGCACCGGGTCGGCGTCGGGCATCGTCGCCATCCCCGGGACCCGCCGGTGGTCCATCGACCGGGTCGTGACGTCCGAGACGTTCAGCCAGCCTCCCGGCACGGCCACCCAGTCGCGGCCCGACCGCCCGTCCGACCCGTGCGCTCCCTCGCCGCGGTCGGCGTTGAGGCCCCACGCTCCGAGCGTCAACGCCACCAGCAGCACGGCGACCGTGCCGAGCAGGAGCGACGCCTCTCGACCCGGGCGGGCACGGCGCGCCATGACCGTGCCGCTCACTGGTGGGCCAGCAGCAGCTGGACCTGGTCGAGGCGCACGTCGAACGACGCGGACCGGGTGGAGGTGAACCGGATCTTCACCTGGCCGGAGCTGTCCACGAACCGGCGTGGATCACCGGGAGCGTCCCAGACCGAGCGCAGGTCGGTGATCGGCTGCTCCACGTCGCTGAGCATCGTCACCCACGTCCCGGCGGCGACGTCGTAGAGGGCCAACGACCGCATCGAGCCCGTCAGGTTGGCGCGTCCGTCGACCTCGACGCCGAGCGTGACGAGGTTGCGCTGGGCCGGCGCCAGGCTCACGGTCGCGACGCCCTCCACGACGTGCCGCTTGGTCTTCGACACGTACGCCGACGGCAGGAGCAGGCGCTGGGAGTCGTCGTAGCGCAACGCTCCTGCGAGGTTCATCCCGGCCGGAGGCGTCGGGGTGCCGCCGGTGACCACCGACCAGGCACCCGCCCCCACCGTGGCGGTGGTGGTGCCGGGGACGACCACGTCGATCTGGGCTCCGGGGAGGGTGGAGCCCGCGGAGACGGTCGCCAGCTCGTCGCTGACGTTGCCGGCAGCGTCGATCGCGACGGCACGCAGCTTGCGTGGGGAGCTGACCGTGATCGGGCCGGCGTATCGGTTGCCCGTGGTCGCGGTCGGCATGGTGCCGCTGAGGGTGTAGCGGATCGTCGCGCCCGTCTCCGAGGTGAGCGTCACGGTCTGGGCCCGGTCGTAGCGTCCGGGCGGGACACTGCTCGTCGGCGCAGGCGGTGCCACCGAGTCCACGGTGTTGTACTGCCCGAAGACCTCCATCGTGCTCGTCGTCCCGGACGGGCCGGTCACCGGCAGCTTGGCGATCGGGCGGCCCTGCCTGTCCAGAGGGGCTGTCTGCACCCAACCGGTCGGCAGCACCACCTGCGCCTGGTACTTCTCGCCGGCGGCGGACTTGAAGGAGACCCACCCGTAGGTGTCACTGACCTTGGTCTGCAGCACGCTCTTGCCCGTGGCGTCGTAGAGCTTGACCGTGCGGTTGGCCTGGGCGGGCTCGTTGTCGTCCTTGACGCCGTCCTTGTCGTAGTCGTGGAAGACCTGAACGCCGATCGTGCCGAGCTGCACGAACCCGAAGCTGCCCGTGCCGACCTCACCGGCGATCACGTCCACCCGGACGGTGCAGATGCGCTGCCCGTCGCCGTACGCCGCGCAGCCGGTGCGGTTGGTGGAGGTCCAGTCGAGCACGTTCGCGTCGGTGGACCGCTCGGGGGAGATCATCTCCAGGGTCCAGGACCCGGGCCTGAGCGGGTAGAACGTGGCCCGTCCGTCGTTGCCGGTGTCGAGCGAGACGGTCTGGCCCGTCGAGGAGATCGCGGTGACGCTCCACCCGGAGAGGCGGGTCTCCTTGTCCTGCCGGACGCCGTCGTTGTTGACGTCGTTGAACGGCGTGGCGACGAGCCACGAGCTCGGGTTGCGGACCGGCATCGTCACCACCTGGGCGGTGTGCTCCAGCAGCACCGTCGAGCATCCGTCGGCCGCACAGGTGAAGCCCGGCGTGGGGGCCTCGGTGGTGCCGGTCAGGGTGCGGGCGCTGCCGGTGCCCAGCGACCAGTCGCCGGAGGTGGCGACGGAGACCTTCCAGGCGCCGGGAGTCAGACCGTCGATGAGGGGGTCGGGATCCTCGAACCGCGCCACACCATCGGCTCCAGTGGTCGCGGTGACGGTGACCTGCCGCTCCGGCGGGCCGCCGCGCGCGGTCACGCGCAGGCCGGCCTTGCTGCTCTCGCCGGGATCCTGGACGCCGTCGTTGTCGGCGTCGTTGAACACCTTGACCGACAGCCCGGCCGGCGTGGTGAAGCCGAGCATCGTGTCGTTCTCCGGCGTGCGGGCCTGGTTCTCGGCGACGGCGACCTTCATGGGCAGCGCTCGGGTGGGTGCCCAGCCGGCCTGGGGCGTCGCGGAGACGGACCACTCGCCGGGCACGAGGCCGTCGAGGAGGGCGAGGCCCTGCGCGTCGGTGGTGGCGGTGAGCTTGTCGGTGCCGCGCGACAGCGTCACCGTCCAGCCGCTCAGCGGACCTTCGCCGGCTCCGGCGCTCGCCGAGCCGTCCTCGTCGTTGTAGAGGCGGACCCCGACGTCGGCGAGCTGGACCAGTCCCATCGCGACCTTCTCCGAGGCGCCGTCCGCCGACACGTCGGCTCGGACCGTGGCGCCTGTGGTGCGCCGCCAGTCGGCCGGGAGGTCGGTGCTCACGTCGAAGGCACCGCGTCCGACCCAGAAGGTCGCCGTCCCGTCCGCGCGGACCGGCTTGGTGAGGGTCCGGCCGTCGTCGGCACGCACCGTCACCCGCACGTCGGGACCGCGCCGCTCGTCGGCGCCGCGGACGCCGTTCATGTCCGTGTCGTCGAAGACGTCCACCGTGATCCTGGAGAGCTCCAGTGGCAGCAGCGGTCGGTAGCCGTCGCGGGCCGGGTCGTCCGTCTGTCCACCCGAGGCAAGTGGATCAGGAGCGAACAGGGGGTCGGCCGGAGGCGGCGCGTAGGTGCGCAGCAGGCCCCAGGTGCCTCCGGAGAGGTGGTGGAAGCCCACGGTGTCGCCGTAGAGCCAGTCCCCGCGCCGGCCGTTGCCGGCCGAGTCGAGGTGGATGTTCACGGCACGGTCGACGCTCAGGCCACCCGTCGAGCCGACGAGGTTCGATCGCGGGTCGTGGGGGTCGGTGAGCCAGCTGTGGCCGTGCACGGTGAAGTTGTGCTGACGGGGCTTGTCCCCGCCCTGGACGAGGCGAATGCGCACCGGGTCCCCGGCATACGCGCGGAACACGGGGGTGTCGGGGTCGCCGTACCTCGTGGAGCTGAGCACGGCGGCGAGGTCTGTGCCGACCATCGGTGAGGTGGCGTCGGCGGCCATGGGGGTGATCCCGAGTCGGTGTCGGTAGGGCGTGGAGGCGTAGTTGTAGCCCTTCTCGCCCTGGTCCTCGGAGTCGAGCTGCTCGGGCAGCTCGCCTGGTGCGGGCGGGTGTGAGAAGCCGTCCGGCACCTGCGCTCCTGTGGCGTCGCGCAGGTTCAGCCCGTCCTGGAAGTGCGCGGTGAACTCGCGGAAGTCCGGTCGACCGGGCGTGCGGATGTCGGCGGAGGCGCCGCTGACGATCTCCTGGCCCGTGAACGGGTCGTGGTACGTCGACCCGTGGGGCTCCACTGTCAGCGCGGCCGCGAGGCCGTGGTGGCGGTGGCCGCGGACGTCGCCGTAGTCGGTGAGGTTCACGGTGCCCAGCTCGCCGGGCGTGACGTCGGGGGCGTACCACCGGTAGAGGATGTCCTCGCCCGGGGCGACCGTCTGGTCGCGGTTGAAGCCGACGGTGGCGCCGTCGGACCCACGGACGTCATAGGTGAGCAGCTGGGCGTGCAGGGAGACCCGCAACCCGGCCCTTGTGCCGGTCGGCGGCTCCAGCGGGAGCCGGGGGTCGCCGTCGGCGGCACCCCGGCGTGCGTGTGTGGTCGCGAAGGCGCCTGCGGGGTCGATGCGGTTGTGCAGGCGCACCTCGATGCAGTCGCCCTCGTTGGCCCGCAAGGTCATCGGCTCCGGGTTGGCCCGGGCGCGTGCCACCGCCTCCTCGAGGGTCTCTCCGCGCTCCACCGCCACGTAGACCAGGCCGTAGGGGTCGTGGTCGCCCTGCCGGTTGTAGCGGATCCGGGCGTCGGTGGCCGCGACCGTCAACGACCGCACGGGAGCCCCGGTCGGACACACGTTGCCGGGCTTGTTCGCCTTCGGTGGCGGCGCGCCGGTCACCGTGGCCGAGACGTTGCCGTTCGCGGCCTGTGGCTGGTTGTCCGGGAGGGGCACCAGGCCTTGCGTGCCCTTGCCGTAGACCCGCATGAGCCCCCACATGCCCAGGTACATGTCGTCGGTGGCCGTGCTGGAGTACAGGTAGTCGCCGCGGCAGTCCTCAGTGGGCCCGCAGTCCATCTCGGGGATCTCGAAGTTGAAGGCATCCGAGACGCCCAGCGCCCGGGACGAGGAGAACTGCGACGCCGGGTCGTCCGGCTCGTCGCGCCACCGCATGCCGTGGAGGCCGAAGACGTGCTGTTCCTCCTGCGAGCCACCGACCAGGCGGATCCGCACCGGGTCGCCGGCGTAGGCCTGGAGCAGCGGAGTGGCCGGGTCGCCGTGGACGGTGGAGCTGAACACGTGTGCCGGGTCGGAGGGGTTGCCGTTGACGGTGTCGCGGATGAGGAAGGGCTCGTTGCGGTAGTTGATGCCCATCACGCCCGGGTCGTCGTCGGCGAACGTCTCCGGCGCCGCCGGGGGGTTGAACACGTCGTCCGGGTTCTGCGGGTTCCCGCCGGCCCGGGTGAGTGGGACGAAGTCCTGGAAGGCGAGCCCGAACTCGCGGAAGTCGTCCTTGGCCCCGGGGCCGATCACGTCGAACATCGTGCCGGCCGCGTCGCCGGTGCAGGCGGTGCCACAGGGCTGGCCGTGCTGCGGGTCGTTGACCGGCTGGTGGTACGCGCCGGTGCGCGAGTTGCGGAAGTCCATGCCCGCCGGCTCCACGATGAGCCCGCCGAAGAGCCCGCGTCCCTGGTCGACGGCTGGGAAATGGTGGTCGTGGGTGAACACGGTGCGCAGCTCGTAGTCGGCGTACCACCGCTCGTGGATGGTCTGGCCCGGGAAGATGCCCTGGGCGCTGGGGTTGTACTCGGCAGGGTCTGGCAGTGGCATCCTGCACGCGCCGGTCCGCTCGTTGGCGGTGCAGGACCGGGTCCCGTCGAGGACGGCGTCGTTGAAGCGGCTCTGGCGCTGGGTGAACGCGGCCTGTTGGTAGTTCCACCCGTTGCTGGACCCGTCCGAGGCGAGCACGTCGAACTTCACGAGGTGGATGTGCTGGCCGAACATGTTGGTCTGCTGGAGGACCTGGAAGGCGTCGTTGCCGTACCAGTTGGGCAGCAGGTTGGTCAGGTTGAAGTTGATGCAGTCCCCGGCATTGACCCGGAAGAACAGCGGCTCTGGCTTCTTGGTGCCCGCCACGATGGCGTCGACGTCCTTCCTGAGCACCAGTATCCGGCCCTGGGTGTCGTGCCAGCCGTCGTCGTTGTAGACGAGGTCGCGCTGCAGCACCGCGACGTCGTAGGTCACCTGGCGCGCGGTGCCGGGGCACGGGTCGGCGAAGGGAGCTCCGGGCCGCGGCTGGTTGCCCGTGCCGGCGAAGGCGTTGGCCTGTGCGGCCTGTTCGGCCTCGAGCGCGCGCTGCCACGCGCCCGCGACCGTCTCGATGCCGACCTCGGTCTGAGGGGAGCTGAGCGGGCGCACGTTGCGGGCGGGAGCGAGGAACTGCACGCGCCAGCTGCCCCCCGTGTCCCCGCGCGCCGCCACGGACACGTCGTCGACTCCATCGAGCGCTTCGAGCGCGGTTTCGATCTCGGTGGGAGTGGCGTGGGAGGCCAGCTGACTCGTCTGCTCGCCCCGGTAGCCCAGGGTGAAGGATCCGTCCGGCCCACCGCCCGTCGTGGTGATGTCCTGCACCTGGTTGAGCAGGGAGGGCGTGAGGCCCTGGCCCGCGACGATGCGGGTGGCGGGCGACCCGTCGGGGGCGCTGACCGTGTCCGGCGGCTGAGGCGCCCGCCAGCCGAACTGGCCGGGGATGAACCGCGGGTAGCCGGGGTTGGTCCGGGCGTCGTACGTCGTCGGGGCGACCCCGGCCGCAGTGCGGTCGGGGAGCAGCATGAGCTGCCGGGTCCGGACGCCGTCGGGCGTGGTCAGCCTGCCGGTTTCGCGGACGTCGTGGACGCGGAACAGCGACCAGAACCCGTCGGCGAAGTGGGGGTAGAGGTGGCAGTGGAAGATCGAGTCCCCGATGGTTCCGGGCTTGCTGCCGGCGCCGAACAACAGGTCGGCGGTGAAGGCGTCACCCGGGCCGTAGGTCTGGGAGTCGATGGTCGTTGACTCAGCCCGGCTCTGGTCACTCGGCCTGGTGGGGTTGGTGCCGGCGGTGCCGACGTCGTGGGGCTCGGCGAGCCACTGGTGGGCGTGCATGTGGAAGACGTGGGTCTCCTTCACGCCTGCGTGGGCGAAGCGGATCTTCGTCGGATCGCCCTTGTAGGCGTGGCTGACGTTGCTGGTCCAGCACGAGCCCGGAACGCCTGCCGGCATCAGCATCGCCGGCCTGGCGACACCGTCGTCCGCCTGACAGTCCTCGGGCTCGACACTCTCGCCGACGGACCAGCCGGTCGCCGGCATGCCGCTGGCCAGCTTGACCGCAGCCGGGTCGCCGTAGGTCCACGAGGAGAGCGAGGTCTCCTCGCCGATGCAGTCCGGGCAGAGCTGCTGATCGCGGTTGCCCTGTGCGTCGGCGCCGTAGTTGAAGCCGAAGCCGACGCCGGGGATCTCGTCCTGGGAGATCTGGACGGTCTCGCGGAAGGACTTCCCCGACGGCAGGACGATGTCGGCGTCGAGGTAGAGCTCACCACTCATCCGTGCGACGGATGAGGTGGGGTAGAGAGGCAGGCCGCTGTGGGAGTCGAGCCACACGGACCCCGCGGGCTCGACCGCGAAGCCGCCCCACAGTCCGTGCGCCACGCTGCCGCCGTCTGCCTCGCCGCCGGCCGACATGCCCATGTCCCGGATGAGGTACAGGCCCTCTCGTGCGGGTGCGCGCCAGTAGTAGGTGACGGTCTGGCCCCGGCCGACGGTGGAGTCGCCGGTGAAACCCACGTGAGCGCCGGCCAGCTCGGCGGAGGTGGCCGCTGCGTCCACGTGCATGGACGCCCGAGGCTCGACGACGGCCCCGCCCTGAAGAGCACGTTCGTCAAGGCGGTTGGTGAAGGTGACCTCGACGCACTCGCCCTCGTTGGCACGGACGACGATCGGCCGGGGACGGAGCCGGCGGTTGCCGGCAGGGTCTGCGCTGGCGTCTGCCGCCAGGGGCACGTGCCAGTTCTTCACCGCTGCCCTGTCCTGCTCGAAGACGTAGACCATGCCGTTGGGGTCCACGTCACCGAACCGGTTGTAGGGGATCGGGACGCTGATCGCCGCGACGTCGTAGCGTCGATCAGCCGTGTCGGCGGCGCAGCCGGCCGTGAGCGGTGCTGCCTCGGCCGGGACCACGGCGAGGAGCGGACCGACGAACGACGCCCCCACCACCGGCAGGACGACGGCCAGGGCGGCGGCCTGCTGTCGCGTCCATGCGTCGAGCATCGTCAGCGCGAGCTCGAGGAATAGCACGACCGCAGCGGCGCCCAGCACCAGTGCGCCGTCGGCGGCCAGGTGCGCCATCCCCGTCGCGCCGCCGTGGACGTGGGCACGGTCGACGAAGAGCCACCCGTGGACCATGTTGCCGGGGATGCTGAGACCGGCGTACAACCCGGCAGTGACCAGGACACCGAAGAGGGCGCCCGCGGCATCGGCCCCGGGATCAGGGCGCTCGCTCCCGGGCACGCTGCCCGACACCCAGAGCGCTGCCCGGCGGGCGACGAGCCCGCCCAGGAGCACCGCTGCGGCTGCCACGGGGACCGCGAGGGTCGAGTCCCGGAGCCAGTGCAACACGGGCGGAAGCGCGTGGCGCTCCTCCGCATGGGCGTGCACCAGGTGCAGCACCACGCCGACCCCGTAGGCCAGGACCACGATGCGCACGAGGTCGGACCGGAACCGGAGCGGGACCGCGACATGCCTGTTCATGGCTCGATGGTCGGTGCCCGGATGACAGCGTGGTAGGCCGCACGTGGTGGATCCGTACCCCCAAATTGTGGGGGGCCACGTGGGGCCCACGTCCGTCTCCTCTGCGTGCGCACCACCGGATTTGGGCATGCCCGGTCGGACGGAGGCTCCTAGGCTTCTGGCGGGGCCGTCCTCACGTCCGGGGGCGGGTGTGGAGGGGTGGATCATGCCTACGTTGACGAGCAAGCGTGTGCTGCGTGTCCTGGTCGTCGAGGATCAGCGGACACTGGCCGAGGCGTTGGTGCGCACGGTCGGCCTGGAGCCCGACTTGGAGCCCATCGGCAGCGCGTCGAGCGGCGAGGAAGCATTGCGGATCCTCGCGCTCGAGAGGGCGGACGCTGCGATCATCGACGTCGGGCTGCCCGACACCGACGGGATCGAGCTGTGCCGGCGTCTCCAGCAGCTCGCCCCTGGTGTCCGCGTCATCCTCTTCACCGCTGACCCGCACCCGGAGCTGGCTCGCCGGGCCATCGATGCAGGGGCGCGAGCCCTCCTCTGCAAGTCGATGTCGCTCGACACCTTGCTGTCCGCGGTGAAGGGCGACGGGGACATGTTCGCCGTGGACCCAGCCCTCCTCGTCGCGGCCCGGCCCAGCACCTTCCTGAGCCCGCGGGAGGGCGAGATCCTGGGCCTGATGGCGGAGGGGTACGACGCACGCCGCATCGCCGGCCACCTGCACCTCAGCGTGCACACGACCCGCGGCTACATCAAGAGCCTCTATCGCAAGCTGGACGTGCACAACCAGCTCGAGGCCGTCGCCGCGGGCTCGCGGCGGGGACTCGTGGCCGGAGGCTTGCGCAGTGCGTGAGAGAGGTGACCTCGCGTGGTACTACGCGTGGGCGCTGGTGGTCATCGTGGTCTCCGCAGTGGCCGGGTGGCAGCTGGCCGCCTGGACGTCGCACCGCGAGGCTCGCGACGACGCGGGGCACCAGGCCGAGCGGATGGCGCGTGCGATCGCCGCGCCGAACGTGTACGCGCGTCCCGACGCCGAGGAGCAGGACAAGGGGATGCGCAGGCTGGACAGGCTCGTCCGTGAGCGCATCGCCGAAGGACTCGTGCTCCGGGTCAAGGTCTGGGACGCGGACGGCACGGTGATCTACTCCGACGAGCCGCGGCTGGTGGGTCGGCAGTTCGACCTGGGCCCGAAGGCGCTCGCGCTGCTGGGCGAGGGTGGCTCCCTGGCCGAGCTCACACAGCTCGACGCTGACGAGAACATCCTCGACCGCAGGCTCGGACGCGGCATCGATTCGGTGGTCGAGGTCTACGCAGGCTTCACGTCAGCAGACGGCGTGCCGCTGCTGTTCGAGGCCTACGTCCCCGTCGAGGACCTGCTGCACCACGAACGCGAGGCGGCCGTGCTGCTGGTCCCGGCCATGACCGCCGGGCCCGTGGTCGCCGGTGTCCTCATCTTCCTGCTGGGGCTCCGTATGACGCGCCGCGTTCGCGCCGCTGACCGGGAGTCGATCAGGGCCATGTACCGCGTCTTCAGCGTCGCCTCGACCGAGCGTCGCCGGATCTGCCGAGAGCTGCACGACTCGGTGCTGCCGGAGCTGGCGTCGGCCCGCCTCCTGCTCGAGGCGACCGAACGGCACGAAGCGGACCCGGAACGACGTACCGTGCTCGCCACAGCGGTTGCCACCCTTGCGCGCCAGATGGACTTCCTGCGGCAGGTCATCGCGGGGGAGACCGTCGCGTCACCCTCACGCGTCGGTCTGAGGACGTCGCTCGAGGCAGCAGCCGACCAGGCCCGGGCAGGGGGGCTGCGAGTCGAGGTCCATGCGACGAGCCACCCACTTGACGATGCTGCCGGCCGCCTTGCGGTGGCGGTTGCCACTGAGGGGCTGCGCAATGTGCGCCGTCACGCCGATGCGAAGCACGCCCGGGTGTCGGTGGACGTCACCCAGGGCGTGCTCACCGTGGACGTCACCGACGACGGACAGGGGCCTTCGTCGACGGAGCTGCACGCAGACCACGGTCTGGGACTCATCGCCGACACGGTCTCCGACCTGGGCGGAGCCAGTGGCCTGGAGCGGCTTCCCGGCGGTGGCGCCCGGGCATGGGTCCGCGTGCCGTTGGACCGGTTGTCCGGCGAGGTGGTGCGGACCGCGCCTGGTCGCTGACACCGCGGACGACGAACGTCGTCAGTGGGTCAGTCTGCTCAGCCGCCACCGCGCCGGAAAGATCCATCGCCAGAGGGGTCGTGCGGACCTCGCCCTCGTGGCACCCTGAGGTCATGGGAGGTGACCTGCCTCGGCCCGTACGGGTGTTCACGCCGGCCGACCTGGCTTCGGCCGATCCCACGCCCGGCATGAACCGTGCCCTGGCATTCGCGCTGCCGCTGCTGTGGGCCGGCCAGGTCGAGACCGATCCTGGAGCGGTGTCGGGTTGGCACCACCACGAGCGCAACGAGTCGAGCCTCTACGTCGTTCGGGGGGTGCTACGCCTGGAGTTCGAGGGTCATGAGGGTTACCTCGATGCCGGTCCCGGCGACTTCGTCCACGTTCCGGCCTGGACCGTCCACCGCGAGTCGACCCCCGGCCGTGAGACCTCTCTGGCCGTCATCGCCCGGGTCGGTGGCGGCATCCCGACCGTGAACGTCGAAGGTCCGGCCAAGCGCTGAACCAACACGCGGGGGAGTGGATCGAGGGTCTGGTCGAACGTGCCGCGGGCGAGGACCATGAATCCATGGACCGTGAGGTTCTTCGAGGCGTGCTCGACCGTTCACCGGTCAACGACGACGGCCGTTCGGGGGCCGTCCTCCAGCGCGTCTCCCTGGCCGATGGCTCCCGGGTCGTGGTCAAGCAGCTCGACCCGACAGTGGACCTGGTCATGCGCCTCTCCGGCGACCGGACGGGGCGGGAGGTGGAGCTCGTCCAGCGAGGCGTGCTCGACCGCCTGCCCCCGACCGTGCTCCATGCGGTCATCGACGCGTGGTACGACGACGGCCGCGGTGTGCTGGTGATGCGGGACCTCGGTGACGCGGTCCTCCTCTGGGAGTCCATCGTCAGCCGCGACCAGGCCAGGACGATGTTCGCTGCGATCGCTGACCTGCACGCTGCGTTCCTCGGCTCCGCGCCAGACGGGCTGACGCCGCTCGACCTGCTCCTCGGCCTCTTCGAGCCACGGCGGATCCGGCCCCATGAGGGGAGCTCCCTCATCGACTACGCCTTGCGAGGGTGGGAGTACTGGCCCGAGGTCGCCCCAGGCGAGGTGGGGGAGCGGGTGCTCGCGCTGGCTCAGGACACCGCTCCTCTCGCCGCGGCCTGCCGGGCGCTGCCGTCGACCTTGCTGCACGGCGACCTCGCGACCGTGAACATGGCCTTCGAACCTGACCGGCCCGGATGCCTCACCCTCATCGACTGGGGGCTGGTCGCTGCGGGGCCGGCCGAGTTCGACATCGGTCGACTGCTGGCCGGGTGCGCGCAGCTGTTCGGCCCCGTCGGGCGAGAGGCGAGCGCCACGATCGTGGCCCGGCTCGACGGGCTGCTGGCCCTGCAGCGCGAGGTCGCGGGCCCGGCGTACGACGACGACGCGATGCGGCTGGGTCTGCTCGCCGGGATCTGCTGGCTGGGGTGGAACAAGGCGCTCGACATCGTCGAGCACCCCGACCCGGCCGTTCGCGAGCGCGAACGTGCGGCGCTGCCGTGGTGGCTGCGCCAGGCCGAGCTGGCCTTCGAGACCGGCCTCGTGTGAAAGGAGCACCAGGATGGACGCGAACACGCTGTACCACCGGAGCGTCGAGTTCTTCGCCGACCGGGTCAACGCCGTGAAGGAGGACCAGTGGGGAGATCCCACGCCGTGCACCGAGTGGACGGTGCGCGACCTCGTCAATCACGTCACCTACGAGAGCCTCTGGACCGTGCCGCTCATGGAGGGCGCGACCATCGACGAGGTGGGTGACCAGTTCGACGGCGACGTGCTCGGCGAGGACCAGATCGGCGCGGCCTTGTCCGCTGCCCGGAAAGCGATCGCCTCAGTGGCCACCCAGCTTCCTCTCGGTGACACGGTGCATCTGTCGTTCGGAGAGACGCCGAAGCAGGAGTACGCCATGCAGCTGGCCGCCGACCACCTGGTCCACGGCTGGGACCTGGCCGCGGCCACCCGAGGCGACACACGCATGGATCCCCACCTGGTGCACGCGGTCGCCCAGTGGTTCGACGCCAACGAGGAGGCCTACCGACAGGCGGGCGCAGTCGCCGCGTCGCGGCCCCGCACCGGCGACGCCCAGCACGACCTGCTGGCCCGCTTCGGTCGCGACCCTGGCTGGGGTCCCCACCATCGGACCCTGGCGCTGTTCAACGCGGCCTTCGGCGCCGGGGACGTCGACGCCGCGCTCGCCCTGGTCACCGATGACATCGTCTTCGAGTCCACGTCGCCGCCTCCCGACGGGCAGCGCGTCCAAGGACGCGACGCCGTCCGGGCGGCCTGGACCGAGGTCATGCGCACCCCCGGGATGAGCTTCACCGAGGAGGAGTCCTTCGTGTCCGGCGAGCGTGCCGTCGTCCGCTGGCGCTACGCCTGGGGCGGCCCGGACTCCGGCCACGTGCGAGGCGTGGACGTCATCCGCTTCGAGAACGGGCTGGTCTGCGAGAAGCTCTCCTACGTCAAGGGCTGACCGCGGTGGGAACGTGGAGGACAAAGGAGAGACCGGTAGACGATGAGCTCTCGACGTAGAGGATGCGGCAACGGGTAGCCGTGCTCGTCGAGGGCCGCCGCGTACGACTCCAGCGCCGCTAGGAACCGACGTTGAGCGGGGATCGACTCCAGGACACGTGCGCGAGCCGGCTTCGACCGACAAGCCAACACGCCGGCCCAGGCCTCGTCGACCTCAGCCCGCAGGTCGACCAGCTCACCGGGCGCCTCACGCTCGCTCATGACTGCGCCACCCACCAACGGCGCCGATGCTTCCGTACGCGCTGCGGTCGGCGTTTCTCATCTCGTGGACGTCGCGCGTCCGTACGGACCTATGCGTGGGTGCCCGCATGGTCGTTCCAGACGGCGTCCCCGATGTGGCTCTGGTCCTGCCCCGTCAAGCCGAGGAGCGTGCTCGGTGAATCTGTGTTTCGACCATCAGCCGCCTGCTGCATGACCCTCGACGCCAGGTCGGGCTCGGTGTCGCTGGGGACCACCAGCAGCCGTAGCCGTTGCCCCGAGGACAGGGTCACGATCACCAGGTGGGTGTCGTCGCTCGGGAAGGAGCTCACCTCGACTGCGCCGCGCGCGGCATGGATCCGGCGAGTACTCGGTTCGCCGCTGACGGCGTCCCAGTCGGGGCGGGAGAACAGCAGTCGCTCGATTCGGCCGATCAGGTCCGGGAAGTGGTCCACCAGATCTGCGGCCTCGACGTGAAGATCACGGGACTGGGGCCACCACGCCCCATCGATCGGACCCTCTTGGAAGCTGTTGTCGAGGAGGAGTCGCAGTGCTACGCGCTCGCCCAGCGCCTGCGATGGAATGGATGCTCTCGGCGACGTCCTCATGACGTCCCCTTCCGATCTGCCCCCGCGGACTCGGCGAGTCCGGCCCGGCAGGTGATTGTCACCAACCTACCCCGTGTCTTCCCATTGCTTCCCGACACCGCGGCACCCGATCCGACTGGGATGACGAGCGAGCAGGCTCGTTACCGCGCTGTGGAGGTTCGGGCGGTTCAGAGAATGGCGCCCCGTGGCGACACTTCGACAGCAGAAACACCTCTCGCGTACAACGCCAGCAGCCGGTCGCCGTGCCTGCAGCGCAGAACGCCCGAGTCGTGCGAGAGCGTGGTCAGGACGTAGTCGATCGACTCGGCGTCGGTGGTCGCTCCTGGATGCTCGTAGATGACATCCATGCTGTCACCGCCGACGAGCCGGACACGTAGCACGATCCCGCTCATGGCCGTGGGTCCATGGCGCTGTCCGCCTCTCGACCGGCACGGGTGTCCGGATGGAGGCCTCATCTCCGGTCAGTCACGCCAAGCCTACGCCGGGTCACCCCGGACCTCACTTTGCTGCGCGGCTCAGGCCACCGGGTACGGGTGCGCCGTCGCCCGGCCCTGGAACGCCAGGATCGCCGGGTTGCAGATCCGGCCGTCACGGATCTCGATCGCCCGGCTGACTGTCTGGTTCGCGTCCCATCCGTCGGGGCCGGCGAGCACCGTGTCGACGAACGGCAGCAACGCCTCGCTGTTCTCCCAGGTGGCCGAGTTCCAGAGGTAGGAGGGGCTGTGGTCCACCGCGTAGTAGTAGACGCAGCCGCCGACGGTGAACATCGGATCGTCGAACGTCGTGGGCACGGCCCAGGAGAAGCCCATCCCTTCGTCGCACGACACGTCGATGATCAGGCTGCGTGGCCGGAAGGCGTCGAGGTCCTCGGTCTGCAGGTAGGTCAGCGGTGCAGAGGTGTCCTGGAAGGTGCAGTTGACGACGATGTCGAACTCGGCGAGGTACGCCGCCAGCGGCTCGCGGCCACGATCGGTGATCACGTGGCTCACGCCGGGCTCGTGCGGGTCGTGGTCGAACTGGCGGATCTGCACCGAGTGGATGGGCGAACCCACCGCCGCGACCCCGCGCGTGGTCAGGACCGTGACGTCCCCGACTCCGTGCGCCTTGAGGGCGGTCACCGCGCCGCGCGCGGTGGCACCGAATCCGATCACGACCGCGCTCAACCGGCGGCCGTAGTCACTCGTGACGCCGATGAGCTGCATCGCGTGCAGCACCGAGCAGTAGCCCGCCAGCTCGTTGTTCTTGTGGAAGACGTGGAGACCGACGTGGCCGTCAGCCGTCCAGTGGTTCATCGCCTCGAACGCGATGAGGGTCAGCTCGCGGTCGATGGCCAGCTGGGTCAGCTTCGTGTCCTGGACGCAGTGCGGCCAGCCCCACAGCACCTGGCCGGCATGCATGCCCGCCAGGTCGGCGTGCTGTGGCTTGGGCAGCACCACGACGTCCGAGCCCGCCAGGATCTCCTCGCGCGACGCGAAGCCGGCCACGTGCGGCGCCAGCTCGTCGTCGCTGACTCCGAAGTGCGCGGCGTAGCCGTGCTCGAGCGTGGTCCGCTGCGCGGTCTCGGGAGCCAGACGGGACAGGTGCTCCGGATGGATCGGGAGCCGATGCTCGTTCTCCTTGGCGGAGGTCCCGATGACGCCGAGGCTGAGGCGGTTCACCTCTTCTTCGGCACGATGGGGTCGGGGACGTCGCTCTTCCCGGCCGCCTTGGCGTGCTTCTCGGCGCGCTTCTCCTTGATGGACTTGCCGGACTTCTTGGACATGCCTTGCCGTGGCGACTTGTCGCTCATCGGGGTCCCTTGGTCGGGAGCCTGGATGGCTCCATGCGGCCACACTACGCGCGCCCCCCTAGCCCGGCGTGCGTGGACGAATGCCGCAGCCAATGGCCGGATCGACGAGTGCAGGGGTAGACACCCGCGACTGGGCGGGTGCTTGGCGTGCCTGCCGGCCGCTCGTCCTGTGTCCGCACGCACACCCAGGCCCCTCGGGTACATGACCGTGGCGAGCGCGGTCGCATGGCTGCGTGATCTGCTGCCCGTGCACCGGAGGGGATGCTGGAGTCCTCGAAGTGTGACGCGATCGCTTCCACGCCGACGAGGCCTTGCTCAGGCATCTGCAGGGCGCGTTCCGCGAGCCCGTCCTCTCCGTGGTCCCACGGGCTCGCCGCGACCCGAGGCGACCCACGGTCATGGGCCTATGGCGGTGCAGGCCTGCTGCTGCACTCGTCTGGCCGCGGAGCGGGCAGCCGCTTCGCTGCTGAACCGGTCTCCCGAAACGGCGACGCGGATCCCCTCCGGTCGCCAAGCAGTCCACTGCCAGCTACCAGCAGTGTTGACCTGGACCCGGTAGTCAGGGTCGTCGGCGTTCAGGCGGAAGTCATGAGCGGCCTGATCGGCGTAGGCGAGACTCGGGTAAGCGCGCCCGGCCCAGGCGACGACTCGGTTGTCGTCGTCGAGCAGCCACCATGCAGGCTCGCTTGCCAGATTCGTCTCGATGACGAACTTCATCGCTGGCTCCTGGGGGGAACTTGTTCCTGGGGTGCCCGTCAGGCGTACTGGCCCGACGGCCCCTCCTCGGCCGATCGGGATGCTCCGTCAAGCATCACGGCGGCGGCAACAAGCGCCCACGCCACCCAGAGTGTGACTTCGGAATCGGAACCGGGATCGACGACGGTCAACTGCCCAGTGCTGGGCGTACCGATCTTGGCTATCTCGGTGCGGATGTGATCCTCGGTCCCCGGGGCGATCGCCCAGCGTTGGGTCCAACCGTTCCCGTAGAGAAGCAGATAGGCCACGGTCATTCACCCCTTCGCGACGGAGGCTTACCCCACGCTGGTGCCCGCCACGATCCGCCGTCGTCGCTCCAGTGTCCTGCGGGGTCGATGCCGGGATGGCCCGCCGCTTTCTGGAGGACTTCGGTGGCCGTATGGCCATTCCCGGTCTTGACAGACGCTTGGAGGGCCCCGTCGCCTTGGTCAGGGGTGAATGTGGGTGGGACGACCAAGACGTGGAGGGTGCGCCGGTCCGACGTCGTGAGCAGGATGAGATGGGTATCGTCGCCGGGGAAGGCGCCCACCTTCACGTAGCGACCGGCGACCCGAACGATGCGTGGCGTGGAATCCCAGTCGGGTGGAGAGACCAACGCGCGGGCGATCCGACCTGACTGCGCCGGGAAGTGGTCCACCAGGTCGGCCAGTTCTACGGCCAGGTCGCCGGTTCGAGGCCACCAACCGCCGTCCAGAATCTGCTTGCCTGGGTGCTCGGCCATGCGAAGTCGTAGCTGAGAACGGCTTGGCGACGCGGGTACGGATACGGGAACGCGATCGTTTGACGTCGACACGACGTCCGCCTCTCGACCGGCAACAGGGCGTCCGGGTGGAGGCCTCATCTCCGGTCAGTCGAACCAAACCTACGCCGGGTCACCAAGTCGGGATACGCCGTCCTCGTCGCGCCTTCGAGCCGTGAGCTGGAGGGTTCCGCTGCCAGTGTCGCGCGGGCTGACATCCGGAGCGGAGCCATGGCCCGAGCGGTCCTCGGATTGCCACACGATCTTCGTGCCTCGTGCGCCCGTGCCGCGGAGGAGGTTGCGAGGGTCCGTACGCGACGGACGACGGGTGGCGGTCAGGACAGCGGCAGAATTGCGATCGCGCGGCGTTGCGATCGACCCGATGCCGGCGTGGCCTTGCTCCGTCGAGCTCCACGAGTCGCTGAGAGGGAGACCGGAGGGGCGGCTTGTCCGGGCCGCACGGGGGCAATGCGCGACCCTTGGGTGTGGTCAGGGTCGCGACGTCGTCGGCGGGAAGAGGAGGCTGATCGCGGCCAGACGTCGGTAGTGTGCGTGGATGGCTTCCTTGGCGATGGACCGGGCCGTCGGGCTGGCGCCGGCGATCATCTCGGCGCGCGCCGATGCAAGCGAGGCGTGGGCGTGCGCTGTCAGGTGGTCGGCGAAGTCTCGGTCCTGATCCGTGCTGTGCAGCTCGGGGATCGCGTCGGGGAACGGCGTGGACGTGCTACGGCCGTCCAGCTGGCCCCACGCGCTCAGCGCTGCCGTGATCGCGGCGAGTTGGTCAGCCTGCTCGGCAAGTGTCAGCCGAGCTAGCGCACGCACGTGGTGGCTGCGCCCGGAGGCGGCAATGTCCCTGCTTGCCGCCATGATCGGCCCGAGCGCGGCGCGCGCCTCCTCGAGGTAGTGGACGTCCGCCGCGTTGCCATCTCGCCGCCTCACCCAGGTAGCCGCTGCAGAGGTCGTCGCTGAGATTGTCCCGGGGGTGTCTGCTGGGGTGGTTCCGGGGGTCGTAGATGCGGTGCTGGACGTGGGACGGGATCCGGGCATGATGTATTTCCCTAGGGTGGTGGAGGCTCACGGGACGGGCGGCACGGGGTCAGGGCTAGACCCCCATCGGAAGGTCGTCAGGGCTCGATCGTTCGTGCGGAGGGGCGATGGACGGCAGCGCCGCCAGGGTTTCGAGGTCCTGAAGGACGGCCCACGGGGTGGAGGCCGGCGTCGCGTGGAGGACTTCGAGCAGGCTGTCAACTGAAGCGGAGACCGTGAACCCTCGCGCCGCCTGCTGTCGAACATGAGAAGGAACCGGTCCCAGGCGCTGCGCGGCGAGGATGCCGCGGGCCAGCGCCTCGGCGTCGTCCGGGGCAACGAGTGCGAGTGCGCCGCAATCGGTCTCGGGTAGTCCGCCGTCGTCCGAGGCGATGACGCGGCACCCGGCGTGCTGCGCTTCGATGGAGAGGATGCCGAACGTCTCGTGCCAGTACTGGCTGTTGGAGGGCATGACCACGATGTCGTGCTCTGCGAGGAGCTCGGCCATGCCGGCTGGCGTGCGTCGTGCCGCTACCAGATTGAGGCGCGGGTTCGTGGCGAGCATTCGCTCGATGATCGCACCGTGTGGCTTGTCGGATCCTGCGCGCGTGACGGTGACCGACATCTGGGGGCCCTCGAACAGGTCGGTGTGGAGGATGGAGAGCAGGGTGAAGATCCCCTTCTCCGGCGTCAGCCGACCCGCGTAGAGCACCCTTGTCGGGCCGGAATGCTCCGGGCGGGACTGGACGGCGAACGCCGGCTCCGCGAACGGATGCACCACGTGCACGGTCTCGAGGCTGACGTCGAGAAAATCCGACCACAGGCGCGCGGCGAAGCGGCTGGTTGCGATCAACGTCCGATCGCGGGTCCCTGCGGTCACGGCCAGCCGTTCGTGGTCACGCAGGGGCGGAGGAACGTGGAGGATCTGGTAGGCGGGATGTCTCGTCGGGACGGGAGGGGCCTGGCTCACGAAGACCACGGTGTCGTCGAGACGACTCAGGTCGTCGAGGACCTCGACGGAGTGGAACGGCACGTCATCAAACTGTTCGCGCCCGTCGGACATTCCGACACCCACCGTCACCACGCGCGCCTCGACGCCGCGCCTGTTCAGCTCTCGGACCTGGCCGACCGTGAAGTTCTCTGAGCCTCCGGTGCCCGCCGGCAACGCTTCACCGGGCGACCACACGAACGAGATCACGACGAGCCAGAGGTGAACACAGGCCGTGAGTACGGAGGGGATTGTGCCGTGCTGGGGCGCGAGAGCATCGCGTCACCACCTGCCGTCGCTACAGGCGCCAGTGCGCGAGCGCCCCGTAGCCGAGGCATCGGCCTACCGCCTGCAGTAGTGACGCAAGCCTAGCGCAGCAACGGGCGCGCGCCGTCGCGAGACTGCCCCCTGCGGCGACTTATCGACTGCCACCACACTCGTGCGCCACGTCTTGCGTCTCCACCCAGGAGGCCGCTGGGTGCCGGTCCGGGTGCCCGCGTCTTGAGCCCCCGGGTCTGAGCCGCTGAGGTTCCGCGGGCTGCCGGAGCGGCCTGATCCGTCGTACCCAGCAGTCCGGGTGGCGAGTGCGGGCGCCTTGTTGACAGGAGCCTCGTGCCTTGACCGGCGCCGGTGCGGCCCAGGATCGAGGCTGGTGACGGGCGCGTCGGAGTATCGACTGCGCCGCAGGTCGCCGTTGGCCAGCTGACGTAAGCACCTGACGTGCGCCGTGAGTGGGCGTATGTTCCTCCGATGAGCGAGACACGATCCTCAGTCGAGGTGCTGATCGATCTCGCACGCCGACTCCAGGACCCGGACCGGCAGTCGCGCAGGGGGCAACTGCTTGGGGCGGTGAGGTTCGATCCTCGCGGCTACACAGACCGCTGGCCGCGAGGCATTCGCACATGACCTTCCGGTTCGCCCCCGAGACGACCGGTGCGGTCACGGCCGGCCGCCCACCGTGGGCCGGTGTCATCACCAGGCCGTCGACAATATTGTGGAGCTCAGGACCGAGCGGGCGAGCCGAGACGCCCGAACGACTCTCGCAGATCGACCAGATCACGACGCGGCTCACCACGGAGCACGGGTCACACTGAGTCGGGCCCGACAGGCGGCGCTGTGCAGTTCATCGGCAGGGACACCTTCGGGCACGCTGCGATCCGAGGCAGACGGATCCAGTTCGGCGGCGCGCCGAGCTGAGGAGTGGGCCGGCCTGTAGGCCGGGTTCTGTCCCGCTGGTGCGGGGGCGACCATCCATCTGCGACGACCGTTGCCGGCCGCCTGGTGCGATCTACCCGGATGCTCGGGCGGGCCGCCCTCGAACGCATCCTGTCTGATCTTGCTCCGGGTGGGGTTTGCCTAGCTGCGCCGGTCGCCCGGCGCACTGGTGGTCTCTTGCACCACCGTTTCACCCTTACCGCCCGGCAAGCCGGGAGGCGGTCTGTTCTCTGTGGCACTGATCCCGCGGGTTTCCCCGGGTGGCTGTTGGCCACCACCCTGCCCTGTGGAGCCCGGACCTTCCTCGACCCGCCACCGAGGTGACGAGCCGCGGCCGCCCGGCCGACCCACTCGAGATCGAGTCTAGGGGTGGGTGAGGACCTCGGCGCCATCCTCGGTGACGAGGAGGGTGTGCTCGAACTGCGCGGAGCGGCGGCGGTCCTTGGTGACGACGGTCCAGCCGTCGTCCCACATGTCGTAGTCGGGGGTGCCGAGGTTGAGCATCGGCTCGATGGTGAAGGTCATCCCGACGCGGATCTCGTCGTCGAAGCGCTCGTCGTCGTAGTGCGGGATGATCAGCCCGGAGTGGAACGCGGTGCCGATGCCGTGGCCGGTGAAGTCGCGTACGACGCCGTAGCCGAAGCGCCGTGCGTAGGCCTCGATCACCCGGCCGATGATGTTGACCCGCCGTCCGGGCTTGACCGCCTTGATCGCCCGGTCGAGGGCCTCGTGGGTGCGCTCGACGAGCAGTCGCGACTCCTCGTCGACGTCGCCGGCGAGGAAGGTGGCGTTGGTGTCACCGTGCACGCCGCCGATGAAGGCCGTGATGTCGATGTTGACGATGTCGCCGTCCTCCACGACCCGGGAGTCGGGGATCCCGTGGCAGATCACCTCGTTGACGCTCGAGCACAGCGACTTGGGGAAGCCGCGGTAGCCGAGGGTGGAGGGGTAGGCGCCGTGGTCGCAGAGGAACTCGTGGCCGATGCGGTCGAGCTCGTCGGTGGTCACCCCGGGCACGACGTGCGAGCCGACGAGCTCGCGTGCCTGCGCGGCCAGGCGCCCGGCGACCCGCATCCGCTCGATCGTCTCGGCGTCCTTGACCTCCTCGCCGGTGAACCGCTCGGGCGCCGGCTGGTCGACGTACTCCGGACGGGCGATGTGGGCGGGCACGGAACGACGCGCAGACACCTCTGCGGGGGATACGACTGGCACGGGCCGAGTGTAGTTTCGGCGCATGAGCGAGAACGAATACTGGTTCTGCCTGACCCACCACACGGTCGAGGGGCACGACGGCTGCAAGAACGCCGACCGCCTCGGTCCCTACAGCTCGTCCGAGGAGGCCTCCCGGGCGCTGGAGAAGGTCCAGGAGCGCAACGAGGTCTGGGACAACGACCCCAAGTGGAACGACAACGGCGCCGGGTCTGGCGACGGCCTCACCGACGGCACGCCGGACAGCTGATCACTTCTTCTTCTTGGCCTTGACCGGCGAGGCCGACTGAGCGATGTCGGCGGCGGCGCGCACGCTCTTCAGCGCCCGCCTGGTGTTCTTCTCAAGGGCCTTGGTGAGCTCGGAGATCGCCGCCTCGTACTGCTGGCTGACGCGCGCAGCGGTCTCGGCGGCGACGCGCTCGGCCGTGTCCTGGGCGACCTTCTGGATGAGGGCAGCCGTGCCGATGGCCTGGGCGCCCATGTCGACGGCCCGCTCGGCAGGGGACTTCCGGGCAGCCGTCGCGACCGGCTTCGGCGCGGTGGTCGCGCTGCTCGGCGCGGTGGCCTTCTTGGCGGGCGCGGTCTTCCTGGCCGTCGACTTGGTGGCGGGAGCCTTCTTGGCTGGTGCCTTCTTCGCGGTCGTCTTCCTGGCCGCAGCGGTCTTCGTCGCCGGAGCGGTCTTCTTGCCGGGAGCCTTCTTCGCCGCAGCGGTCTTCCTCGTCGCCGTGGCCTTCTTCGCAGGCGTCGCCTTCGTGGCAGGCGCCTTCTTCGCGGGAGCCTTCTTGGCCGTCGTCCTGCTGACCGGGGTCTCGCTCACAGCACACTCCTCGCGTCGGTGGAAGGCTGATCCTGCCGCGACCCGGAGCCGTTGTCACCGTTAGCGTGTCGGCGTGCCTCAGTCCACGGTCCGTGAGCCGCTCTCGCCCTGGCCGTTCGTCGGCCTGGTCGGGCTGGCCTGCGTCGCGTTCCTCATCGGCGCGACCCCGGTGGCGGTGGGCGCGCCGTGGTGGGCGATCTCGCTGCTGGTCGTGCTCTGGCTGGTGGCGCTGCTGCTCGCGATCACCTGGTTCACCACCCGGCCGAGAGCGGTCGCGCTGCTCCCGGTCGTGGTGGCGGTCGTCTGGCTGGCGACGGTGGTGGGCGGCGCCAGGCTCCTCGACTGGGCCTGAGCGCCGTGTGAGTCAGAACGTGTGCTCGGGCCCGGGGAAGGTGCCGCCGCGCACGTCGTCGGCGTACGCCCTGGCCGCCTCGAGCAGCACGCCGTGCACGTCGGCGTACTGCTTGACGAAGCGCGCCATCCGACCGGTGCGCAGGCCGAACGCGTCCTGCCACACCAGCACCTGGCCGTCGCAGCCGACGCCGGCGCCGATGCCGATGGTGGGGATGGTCAGCTCCTTGCTGATCTGCTCGGCGACGTCGCCGGGCACCATCTCCATGACGACGGCGAAGGCACCCGCCTCCTGCACCGCACGGGCGTCGGCGATGACCAGGTCACTGGCGTCGCCGCGGCCCTGGACGCGGTAGCCACCGAGGGTGTGCTCGGACTGCGGGGTGAAGCCGATGTGCGCCATGACGGGGATGCCGCCGCGGGTGCACTTCTCGATGACCGGTGCCATCTCGGCGCCGCCCTCGAGCTTCACCGCGTGCGCGCCGGCTTCCTTCATGAAGCGGACGGCGGTGAGGTAGCCCTGCTCGGGCGAGGCCTGGTAGCTGCCGAAGGGCAGGTCGCCGACGACCATCGAGCGCTTCACCGACCGCGACACCGCTCGGGTGAGGGGGAGCAGCTCGTCGACCGTGATCGGCAGCGAGGTCTCGTTGCCGAGGACGTTGTTGGAGGCCGAGTCGCCCACCAGGAGCAGGTCGATGCCGGCCTCGTCGAAGGTGGCCGCGGTGTACATGTCGTACGCCGTGAGCATGGTGATCTTCTCGCCGCGCTCCTTCATCTCCCGCAGGTGATGGGTGCGGACGCGCTTCACCGGGGCGGCGGGTGCGGCGGGGCCGGAGCCGTAGGGGGCGGTCTCTTCAGGCTGGGACATGTGTCGTGCTCCTCGTCATCTCGCGGCTCCCTGATGGAGTCCACGGACCGTTCCTCAGGCTAGTCCTGGACCAGTGGGTACGGCGCTGTGGTGGTGGTCACGCCGGAGGGTCGAGGTCAGCGCGGGGAGACGCGCAGGACCCGGTCGCCGGTGCCGTTGTCGGTGGTGACCAGCAGGTCGCCGTTGCGCGCCGCGGTGACCGAGCGCAGCCGGCCGAAGCGGGCCAGCTCGTCCGGTCGCGTCACCGAGACCAGGCTGCCGGCGGTGTCGAAGCGCAGGAAGAGCATCTCCGACCCCTTGAGCGCAGCCACGGCGAGCGTGCCCTGCAGCGAGCCCCACTGCGAGCCGCGCACCCAGGCGGCACCGGACGTCGCGATCGTCGGCTCCCCGGACGACCACCTCGCCTCCTGCTGCACCCCGGGCAGCGACTGGTCGGTCATCGGCACCGACTCGTCGTAGCCGGGCACCGGGTTCCACCCGTAGTCGCCGCCGGGCACGAGCAGGTTCACCTCGTCGTCGCGGTAGCTGCCGTGCTCCACCGACCAGACCGATCCGTCGCGGCGCTGGGCCAGGCCCTGGACGTTGCGGTGCCCGTACGTCCACACGAACCGGCGCGGACCGTCGGCGTCGCCGAAGGGGTTGGTGCCCATCGGTGCGCCGGTGCGCCGGTGGACCCGTAGCACCTTGCCGCCGAGCGAGTCGAGGTCGCGCGGGTTGGTGCCGACCGCGGCGTCGCCGGTGCCGACGAGGAGGGCGTCGGTGTCGCGGTCGAGCAGCAGCCGGCAGCCTCCGTGTCGCCCGGAGCTGGAGGGGAGCCCGGAGACGACGGTGCGCCGGTGGGACAGCGTGCGCCACCTCGCGTCCACCCGCCAGCGGGTGACCTGGACGTGGTTGCCGCCCTTCGTCGCGCCGTGGCAGGCCCACAGCGTGCGCGACCCGGCGTCCACGGCCAGCGACATCAACCCGGTCTCGCCCGAGACCCAGACCGACGCCGACAGGTCGGCGAGCGTCCGCCGCCTCCCAGCACGTACGACGCTCACGCGGGCGCGGTCGCGCTCCGACACCAGCAGCCTGCCGCCGGGGCCTTGCTGGACGTCCCACGGGTGCTCGAGCCTCCGGGCGACGGTCCGCACGCGCAGCGTTGGCGCCCAACGCCCGACGGGCTCGGACGACGCGGTCGTCACCCGATCCGGTGGCGCGTCGTCGGCAACCGACGGCGCGAGCCCGGCGAGCAGGCCACCAGTGAGGGCGGCGAGGGACAGGGACAGCGAGGTGGTGCGGAGCACGAGGCGCACGTCCGCGACGCTACGGGGCGCTGCGGCGACGGTAAAGGCTCAGTCGCGCCGCAGCGGCCGGGCGAGCTGGATGCCGACCCGGGTGGTGGCGTAGCCCAGCTTGGTGTTGAGCGCACGCATGGCCGCGTTGCCGTCCTGGGTCCACGTGTAGACCTCGGTGATCCCGTGGTCGGCCGCCCACGCCAGGGCGAGCAGCTTGAGGTGCACCGCGATGCCCGTGCCGCGGTGGTCGCCGCGCACGGCGGTGAGCAGGTTCTCCGCACGCGTCGGGTTGTCGGGGTCGAGCCCGAGCCCCGCGCAGCCGACGACCTCGCCTTCGGCCAGCGCCAGGAACATCGGGTCACCGAGCCACTCGCGCACCCAGTTCTCCGGGCTGACCTCGAGCGGGGTGTCGACGGCGAGACCGGCGATCGCCTCCAGCCCGAAGCGCTCGTAGGCCGCCTCCCAGAGGCCGGGACGTTCCTGAGCGGTGACGACGTCGATGCCGTCGGGGACCGGCGTGGGCGTGACAGGCCCGTCGATGCGGTAGGTCTGCTCGACCTCCCGGTTGACCTCGGTGAAGCCGAAGCGCTGCGCGAAGGCCAGGGAGCCGTCGTCGTCGGCGCCGGCCCGGAGCATCGGGAGCCCCAGGGTGGCGACGTGCTCGATGAGGTGCTCCAGCAGAGCGGTGCCGTGGCCGCGACGGCGGTGCTCGGGAAGGACGCGGGGGATCACCGAGCCGGCACCCGCGCTGTCCGCACGGTCGGACAGGCCGTGGCCGACGACGACGCCGTCCTCACGGGCCAGCACCATCAGTCGCTCGGGCGACTCGGCCTCGCGCAGCTCCGCGACCGAGACGGTCCGCTCGTAGGGCAGGATCGCGATCCGCACCTGGCGCCAGGCCTCGTAGTCGTCGTCGGTGACGCAGGGGCTGATGTCGAGGGCCATGGCGGGAGCCTGCCTGTTTCCTGCCCGGGTAGTCCACCGGGTTCTGGTCGTCGTACGGCCCTTCAGCCGACCGTTTCCCGGTGGACTACCCCGGGCCGAGGAACAGGATCCCTAGAGTGACGGCGTGGACTTCTACTCCGCCTACGCCCAGGGCTTCGCGCGGATCGCTGCGTGCACGTTGCCGGTGCACCTCGCCGACCCCGCCGCCAACGCCGCCGCGGTGATCGAGCAGGCCCGGGCCTGCCACGACGACCACGTCGCGGTCGCTGTCTTCCCGGAGCTGTGCCTGACCGGCTACTCGGTCGACGACCTCTTCCTCCAGGACACCCTGCTCGACGGGGTGCAGGAGGCGATCGGCGAGATCGTCGCGGCCAGCGCCGACCTGATGACCGCGCTGGTCATCGGGGCGCCCATCGTGCAGGGCAACCGGGTCTACAACTGCGCGGGCGTGGTGCACCGCGGCCAGGTGCTCGGTGTCGCGCCCAAGGCGTACCTGCCCAACTACCGCGAGTTCTACGAGCGCCGCTGGTTCGCCCCCGGCGACGACCGCGAGCTCGAGTGGATCACGGTCGCCGGGCAGGAGGCCCGCTTCGGCCCGGACCTGATCTTCCGCTGCCTCGACGTGCCCGGCCTCGACCTCCACGTCGAGGTCTGCGAGGACATGTGGGTGCCGGTGCCGCCCAGCGCCGAGGCCGCCCTCGCCGGCGCCACCGTGCTGGCCAACCTCAGCGGCTCACCGATCACCGTCGCGCGCGCGGAGGACCGGCGGCTGCTGGTCCGCAGTGCGAGCGCGCGGTGCGCGGCGGCGTACGTCTATGCCGCGGCCGGTCAGGGCGAGTCGACCACCGACCTCAGCTGGGACGGCCAGACGATGGTCTACGAGTGCGGCACGCTCCTCGGCGAGAGCGAGCGCTTCCCCGACGGGCCGCGCCGCACGGTCGTCGACGTCGACCTCGACCTGGTGCGCCAGGAACGGCTGCGGCAGGGCACGTTCGACGACAACCGGCGCACGCACCACGAGCGGGTCCACCGCTTCCGCACCGTCGAGTGGGAGCTCGCGCCGCCGGCCGGCGACGTCGGGCTGCTGCGCAAGGTCGACCGCTACCCGTTCGTCCCCGACGACCCGGAGCGGCTGGAGCTCGACTGCTACGAGGCCTACAACATCCAGGTGTCCGGCCTGGAGCAGCGGCTCAACGCGATCGGCACGCCCAAGGCCGTCATCGGCGTCAGCGGCGGGCTCGACTCGACCCACGCCCTCATCGTCGCGTGCAAGGCGATGGACCGCCTGGGCCGCCCGCGCAGCGATGTCCTCGCCTTCACGATGCCCGGCTTCGCGACCGGGTCGACGACGAAGGGCTACGCCACGCGGCTGTCGGAGGCGCTCGGCGTCACCTTCGAGGAGCTCGACATCCGGCCGGCTGCCGAGCAGATGCTGACGGACATGGGCCACCCCTACTCCCGGGGCGAGAAGGTCTACGACGTCACCTTCGAGAACGTCCAGGCCGGCCTGCGCTACGACTACCTCTTCCGCCTCGCCAACCAGCGCGGCGGCATCGTGGTCGGCACCGGGGACCTGTCCGAGCTCGCGCTCGGCTGGTGCACCTACGGCGTCGGCGACCAGATGTCGCACTACTCGGTCAACGCGGGCGTGCCGAAGACCTTGGTGCAGCACCTGATCCGCTGGGTGATCAGCCACGGCGAGTTCGAGGAGGCGGCCAACGAGGTGCTCGCCGAGATCCTCGAGCAGGAGATCACCCCCGAGCTGATCCCCATCGAGGACGGCAAGAAGCCGCAGGCGACCCAGGACACCGTCGGTCCCTACAACCTCCAGGACTTCACGCTTGCGCTCGTGGTGCGCCACGGCTTCCGCCCGCGCAAGATCGCCTTCCTGGCCTGGCACGCGTGGAAGGACCTCGACGCAGGGGAGTGGCCCCCGGGCTTCCCCGCCGACGCGCGGGTGGCGTACACCCTCGACGAGGTCCGCACCTGGATGCAGGTCTTCATGAAGCGCTTCTTCGCCAACCAGTTCAAGCGCTCCGCCCTGCCCAACGGTCCGAAGGTCAGCGCCATCGGAACGATGAGCCCGCGCGGCGACTGGCGGATGCCGAGCGACGCCAGGGCCACGGCCTGGCTGGCCGAGATCGAGCGGGACGTGCCGACCTCCTGAGCGTCGCTGACCGGCCGGCGTGGTCACGTGCGGGTCGCGCCGTGCGTGACCCCTAGGGTGGTGCCATGGGCAAGCAAGAGGACTTCGTACTCCGCGCGCTCGAGGAGCGTGACGTCCGGTTCGTCCGGCTGTGGTTCACCGACGTGCTCGGGTTCCTCAAGAGCGTGAGCGTCGCCCCGGCGGAGCTCGAGAACGCCTTCGAGGAGGGCATCGGCTTCGACGGCTCGGCGATCGAGGGCTTCGCCCGCGTCTACGAGTCCGACATGCTCGCCCACCCTGACGCGTCGACGTTCCAGATCCTCCCGTGGCGCACGGGCGAGGACGGCGGCCCGGCGACGGCCCGGATGTTCTGCGACATCGTGATGCCCGACGGCAGCCCGTCGTACGCCGACCCGCGCCACGTCCTGAAGCGCACGCTGAGCGCCGCGGCCGACAAGGGCTTCACCTTCTACACCCACCCCGAGATCGAGTTCTACCTGTTCAAGGACGTGCCCGGGAAGGGCGAGGAGCCGCAGCCGGTCGACCGCAGCGGGTTCTTCGACCACACCGCCCAGTCGCGCGGCTCCGACTTCCGCCGCGAGGCGATCACGATGCTCGAGGCGATGGGCATCTCGGTGGAGTTCAGCCACCACGAGGGTGGTCCGGGGCAGCAGGAGATCGACCTGCGCTACGCCGACGCGCTCACCACGGCCGACAACATCATGACCTTCCGCACGGTGGTGCGGGAGGTGGCGCTGGGCCAGGACATCTGGGCGTCCTTCATGCCCAAGCCGTTCACCACGCACCCGGGCTCGGGCATGCACACCCACGTGTCGCTCTTCGAGGGCGACCGCAACGCCTTCTTCGAGGCCGGCGCGCAGTACCAGTTGTCCAAGACCGGGCGGCAGTTCATCGCCGGCATCCTGCGCCACGCCAGCGAGATCAGCGTGGTCACCAACCAGTGGGTCAACTCCTACAAGCGGCTGCTCGGCGGCGGCGAGGCGCCGTCGTCGATCTGCTGGGGCCACAACAACCGCTCCGCGATGATCCGGGTGCCGATGTACAAGCCCAACAAGGGCCAGTCGACCCGCATCGAGCTGCGCACCGTCGACGCCGCCTGCAACCCCTACCTCGCCTTCGCCGTCGTCCTGGCCGCCGGCATGAAGGGGATCGAGGAGGGCTACGAGCTGCCCCGCGAGGCCGAGGACGACGTCTGGTCGCTCACCGAGCGCGAGCGCAAGGCGCTCGGCATCGCGCCGCTGCCGCGCAGCCTGTTCGACGCGATCGGGATCGCCGAGGACTCCGAGCTGCTGGCCGAGACGCTCGGTGAGCACGTCTTCGACTTCTTCCTGCGCAACAAGCGCGCGGAGTGGGAGGAGTACCGCACCCAGGTCTCCGCCTACGAGCGCGACCGGATGCTCCCCGTCCTCTGAGCTCGCAGTGAGCAGCCCGAAGATCCTCGTCGTCGAGCACCAGGAGTCCTGTCCGCCCGCGCTGGTCGGGGAGTGGCTGGCGGAGGCCGGCTGCACGCTCGAGGTGTGCCGCCCCTACGCGGGCGACGCGCTGCCGCGCCTGACGTCGTACGACGCCGTGCTGGTGATGGGCGGCGACATGGGTGCCCACGACGACGAGGCGCATCCGTGGCTGACGCCGCTCAAGGCCGAGATCCGCGACGCGGTCGCGGCAGGGACGCCGCTGCTCGGCATCTGCCTGGGGCACCAGGTCATGGCCGTCGCGCTCGGCGGCACCGTCGAGCGCAACCCCCGGGGCCAGACCGTCGGCATGCAGCCCGTCGGCTGGACGGCGGAGGCCGCCGACGACGCGTGGGCCGCCGCGCGGACCGGCGCCGAGGTGGCCGTCCACTGGAACAACGACATCGTGGTCTCGCTCCCCGAGGGCGCCGTGGTGCTGGCGCGCACCCCGGGCGGGGAGGTGCAGGTCGCCCGCTTCGGGCCGCGGGCGTGGGGGATCCAGGCGCACCCCGAGGTCGACGCAGCGATCGTGACCCGTTGGGCCGAGTCCGACCGGGACGAGCACGTCGCGCTGGGCCTCGACCAGGCCGCGGTGCTCGCCGAGATCGACGACGAGGTGCTGATCGCGCACTGGCGGCCGCTGGTCGCACGCTTCGCGGCCGTGGCCGGTGAGGGCCGATGAGCTCCCACGGCAGGCTCGTGCGCCTGGGCTTCGTCGACGGCGCCGCGGCGGCGCGCGGCATCGAGCGCCTCGGCGAGGCCGGTGGACCGCTGACCGACACGCTTGCCGCGACCGCCGACCCCGACGCCGCGCTGGACGGGCTGCTGCGGCTGGTCGACGCCCTCGACGAGGAGTCCGAGGGCGCCGGCGCCGCGATGCTCGAGGAGGTCGCCGACGACGAGGGCACGGCCATGCGGCTGTGCTGCGTGCTGGGCGCCAGCGCCGCGCTGACCCACCACCTCGTGCGGCACCCCGACCACTGGCGCGAGCTCACCGACCCCACCCTCGGCACCACGCGCGCCGCGGCGTACGCCGTGCGCGAGGCGATGCTGGCCGCCGTCGGCGCCGACCCGAGCAGCGACCAGCCCGTGGCCGGGCTGCCCGACGCGGAGGCCGTGGACGCGCTGCGCGTGGAGTACCGCCGGATCCTGCTCCGCCTCGCCGCCCGCGACCTCGCCCACCACGTCAGCCTCGACGACGCGGCGGCCGAGATCTCCGACCTCGCGGCCGCGACGCTCGAGGCGGCCCTCGCCGTCGCACGCGCCCGCGTCGAGGCGTACGCGTCGGCCCGGCTCGCCGTCATCGCGATGGGCAAGTGCGGCGGCCACGAGCTCAACTACATCTCCGACGTCGACGTGGTCTACGTCTACGAGCCGGCCGAGCTGGAGTCGGGGGAGCGTGCCGACGACGGGGTCGCGCTCCGGGCCGCCACGCAGCTGGCCTCGCACCTGATGCGGATCTGTTCCGACCACACCCGCGAGGGCACCATCTGGCCGGTCGACGCCAACCTGCGGCCCGAGGGCAGCCAGGGGCCGCTGGTCCGCACGCTCGCGAGCCACCGCGGCTACTACGAGAAGTGGGCCAAGACCTGGGAGTTCCAGGCGCTGCTCAAGGCCCGCCCGGTCGCCGGCGACCTCGCCCTCGGGCAGGACTACCTCGAGGTCATCGAGCCGATGGTGTGGAGCGCCGCCGAGCGCGAGGGCTTCGTGGCCGACGTGCAGGCCATGCGCCGCCGGGTGGTCGAGCACATCCCGGCCCACGAGGCGGAGCGGCAGATCAAGCTCGGCTCGGGAGGGCTGCGCGACGTCGAGTTCGCGGTGCAGCTGCTCCAGCTCGTGCACGGCCGCGCCGATCCCACGCTGCGCGAGGGCGCCACGCTGAGCGCGCTCGACCGGCTCACGCAGGGCGGCTACGTCGGCCGGGAGGACGGCGAGAAGCTCCACGAGGCCTACTCCTTCCTCCGCACCCTCGAGCACCGCATCCAGCTCCACCAGCTCCGGCGCACCCACGTGCTGCCGGAGGACGATGCCTCGCTGCGCCGGCTGGGCCGGTCGCTGGGTCTCTTCTCCGAGCCGGCCGCCCAGCTCGACAAGCAGTGGCGCTACCACCGCCGCGAGGTGCGCCGGCTGCACGAGAAGCTCTTCTACCGGCCGCTGCTCGGCGCGGTCGCCAAGCTCGCGGGCCCCGAGGCCCGCCTCTCGCTGGAGGCCGCGGAGGCGCGGCTCGCCGCCCTCGGGTACGCCGACCCCAAGGCCGCGCTGCGCCACCTCGAGGCGCTGACGAGCGGGGTCTCGCGCACCTCCGACATCCAGCGGACGCTGCTCCCGGTGATGCTGGAGTGGTTCGCCGACTCGCCCGATCCCGACGCCGGGCTGTGGGGCTTCCGGCGACTCAGCGAGAGCCTGGGCCGTACGCCCTGGTACCTGCGGTTCCTGCGCGACGAGGGCGAGGTGGCCCAGCGGTTGGCGTACGTCCTCGGCACCTCGCGCTACGCCACCGACCTGCTCGAGCGCGAGCCCCAGGGCGTGAAGATGCTGGGGGAGTCGCTGGTCCCGGTGAGCGCCGAGGCGGCCCTCGCGGAGATGCAGGCCCTCGTCGAGCGCGCAGAGTCGCCGGAGGCGGCGGTCGGCGCGGTCCGGGCCGTACGCCGTCGCGAGCTGCTGCGCATCGCCTGCGGCGAGCTGGTGGCCGGCACCGACGTGGCGCTGGTCGGGCAGGGTCTGAGCCGGCTCACCGACGCCACCCTGCAGGCCACCCTGGACGTCGCCACGGAGGCGGTGCGCGAGCAGCGCGGGCTCGAGGCCGCGCCGAGCGCCATCGCCGTCATCGCGATGGGTCGCTACGGCGGCTTCGAGCTGTCCTACGGCAGCGACGCGGACGTGATGTTCGTCCACGAGCCGGCCGACGGCGTCGAGCCGCAGGTGGCCGCGTCGTTCGCGCAGGCGGTGGTCTCGGAGGTCCGGCGGCTGCTGTCCCTGCCCGCCAGCGACCCACCGCTGGAGGTGGACCCCGACCTGCGCCCGGAGGGCAAGACCGGGCCGATGGTCCGCACGGTGGAGTCCTACGCGGCCTACTACGCCAAGTGGTCGCACGTCTGGGAGTTCCAGGCCCTGCTGCGCGCCGACGCGGTCGCCGGCGACGACGACCTGCGCGCACGCTTCACCGAGCTGATCGACCCCCTGCGCTTCCCCGCCGAGGGGATCTCGGAGGACGACGTGGTCGAGGTCCGTCGGATCAAGGCGCGCGTGGACGAGGAGCGGCTGCCGCGCGGCGCCGACCGCCACACCCACCTCAAGCTCGGCCGCGGGGGACTCGCCGACGTCGAGTGGACCGTGCAGCTGCTGCAGATGCGCCACGCCGGGAAGGTCGAGGGCCTGCGGACGCCCCAGACCCTCCCGGCGCTCGAGGCGGCAGCCGCCGCGGGCCTCATCCCGGAGGCCGACGCCGAGACGCTGGCCGAGGCCTGGCGCCTGGTCAGCCGGGTCCGCAACGCGGTCACCCTGGTGCGGGGCAAGCCCGCCGACCAGCTGCCGCGCGACGCCCGTGAGCGGGCAGCGGTGGCGCGGGTGCTGGGCTACCCTCAGGGGTCCTCCGACCAGATGGTCAACGACTACCTCCGGACCACCCGGCGGGCCCACACGGTCGTGGAACGCGTCTTCTGGGAATGAACACTATTGCTTCATCGAGGCTGAAAGAAGGTATGGTCTTCATGTGACTGACATGAAGGCTGATCCTTCAGTGACCCTCATCGGTGACCTGGTGGGCTCGCGCCGGACCAAGGACCGGGGCGTCGTGCACGGGCGTCTCGAGCAGGCACTCGCAGCCGTCAACGAGGCGTACGCGCCCCCGGTGCCGCTGCGCGTCACGGTCGGGGACGAGTTCCAGGGCATCTTCGCGAGCCTCGGTGCCGCGATCGCCGCCACGCTCCGCCTGCGGGTGGCACTCCTGCCCGACGTCGACGTGCGACAGGGCATCGGCTGGGGCCGCGTGCTCGTGCTGTCGGAGGCTCCGCGCGTGGAGGACGGTCCCGGCTGGTGGGCCGCCCGGGCCGCGATCGAGACGGTCGAGGCCTACGAGCGCAAGGCGCCGCTGCGCGCGGTGCGCACGGCGTACGTCGCCGCCGACGACGAGCCGGGGCCCGACCCGGCCCTGGTGAACGCCGCCCTGATGGGGAGGGACCACCTCGTCTCCAGCCTGTCGCAACGGTCCATGTCGGTGCTGGATGGTCTGATGAGGGGCAGGCAGCAGCAGGAGATCGCCGAGGACCTGCACATCAGTCCGTCTGCGGTGTCGCAGAGGATCCGTGCGGACGGGATCGGCGTCCTCCTGGCCGCCGACGAATTGGTCCGGGCCGTCTGAAGGAGGAGCAGGTCGATGAGCTGGCTCGGGATCGTGCTGATCGGCTTCGCCGTCACCGACCTCACCCACTCGGTGCGCAGGACTCGGTTCCTGCCCGAGTGCGTCGGAGCGCTGGTCGCGCTCGTGGTGGGCCTGCTCGCGGGGCTCACCTCGGGATGGGACGTGCTGGCGCTCTTCGTGATCGCCGCCGTGGTGCTGCTGTGGGGGCTGACGGTGACGTGGGGGTTCGGCCACCCCGGGCCCGCGTGGCTGCCCCTGACCGTCTTCGCGCTGGCACTGACGGTCGCGGTGGCCTGCTCCGGGCTGGCGCCCGAGACGTCCGGCCCCCTCGCCCGCTGGCTCGACTCGGTCAGCCTGCCGGTCCTCAGCGGCGTCGACCCCGACCGGTTCCTGCTGCTCCTCGGGGCCTTCGGGATCCAGCTCGCCACCGGCAACGTGCTGGTGCGGCTGGTCCTCAAGACGACCGGCACCCTGCACCCGCTGGCCGACGGCGGGATGCCGCCGACCCGGCTCAAGGGCGGTCGGCTCCTCGGTCCGCTGGAGCGCATCTTCATCCTCGCCCTCGCGCTCGGTGGCCAGGTGACGGCGGCCAGCGTCGTCGTGGCCGCCAAGGGTCTCCTGCGCTTCCCCGAGCTGTCCTCGCGCCGCGACCAGGAGCGGATCCACCAGATGACGGAGTACTTCCTGCTGGGCTCCTTCGTGTCCTGGCTGGTGGCGCTGGGGTCGTTCGTGCTGCTTTCGTGAGCGAACCGCCGGCGAGCACACACCGTTCGTGGCGTTCCGGTCACATGGGACTCGTGGGACTGGTGTGATGGTCCCCATGCGCCTCCGCCCCCCTGTCGCCCTGCTCGCCTCCCTGTTGACCGTGACCCTCGGGACGACGCTGGCCGTCGCGCCGAGCGCCGGCGCCGCCGACGGCCCGGGTCGCCCCGACCGCACGCCTGCGGAGGTGAAGGCCGCCAAGAAGGCCCTGGCCGCCGCCGAGGCCGCGGCCACCGGCGAGCCCTCGCCCGCCGGCGTCGTGCGGGACCAGACCCTGGCCATGCGCGACCTCATGGTGGCCAAGGACGCCCTCCGTGGCGACGACCGCGCCGCCGCCGAGCGTCTGCTCGCCCGCCCGACCACGCCGCCGGACAACCCGGACGACCCCCGCGACATCTACTACGGCGAGGACGCGGACCTGCAGACGCAGTGCAGCGAGACGTTCTGCCTGCACTGGGTGGAGGAGGGCCCGAACGCCGCCACGCCCGAGTTCGCCGCGACCGCGTTCGACACGATCGGCCACGTCGCGGCCGTCTACGCCGCCGCCGGGTTCCGTGCCCCGCTGCCCGACGAGGGTCAGGAGGGCGACACCCGCACCGACTTCTACCTCGGCGACCTCGACACGTACTTCGCCTTCGGGTTCTGCCGGTCGGACGCCGACGGCCCGGTCGACGGGTCGGCCTGGTACGCCTACTGCGGCTTCGACAACGACTACGTGAACACCTACCTCGCCCCGGCCGAGGCCCTGGCCATCACCGTGGCGCACGAGTACTTCCACGCCGTCCAGTTCGCCTACGACGCGGAGGACGACGGCTGGTTGATGGAGTCGACCGCGACGGCGATGGAGGACGTGTTCTACGACGACGTGAACGACAACAGGTTCTTCCTCGACTTCGGGCAGATGGGCGACCCCGCGACCTACGAGTACCCGCTCGCCGGGCCCTCGACGCCCCTCGACTACCTGGACTTCACCGCCTACGGCAACTGGGGCTTCTGGCGCTACCTGACCGAGCAGCACGACGACGCCACCGCGGGCGTCCCGAACCTGCTCCGCGAGGTCTGGGAGGCGCTCGACACCACCCAGGGGCCCAACCCGCTCCACTCCCTGCAGGCCATCGACGAGGTGCTCGCCGCGCGCGGCACGTCCACGCCGGAGCAGTACGTCGCCTTCGCCGACGCCAACCAGCACCCGGGCGACGCCTACGAGGAGGCGCTCGAGCAGGGCTACCCGACGGCGCCGAACACCCTCGAGTCCGTGCAGCTCACCCGCACGGTGCCCGTCGCGACCCGCAGCGCCTCGCTCGACCACCTCACCAGCGCCACCGGCGAGGTCCTGCCCTTCCCGGGCAGCCGCGGGCTCGCGGTGCGGGTCGACCTCGGCGGCTCGGACGCGGTCCGGGCGGCGGTCACGGTCCACCTGGCCGACGGCAGCACCTCGACGTCGTACGTCCCGGTGAATCCGCAGGGCAAGGGCGACGTGGTCGTGCCGTTCGCGGCGGACGCGGTCTCCTCGGTCGAGGTCACCCTCGCCAACGCCAGCACGCGGATGACCGGCTGCGGCGGCGGCACCCCGTACGCCTGCGGAGGCACGAGCCCCGACGACGGCCTGGTCGCGGAGGTCCGGTTCCAGGCGGTCGGCTGAAACCGGGCGGCCAGGACTAGAGCCGTAGCACGCGGCCTGCGACCACGAGGTGCACCTCGTCGCAGGCCGCGGCGACGCGCTGGTTGACCGTGCCCAGGAGGTCGCGGAACAGGCGACCGGACCGGTGCTCGGGCACGACGCCCAGGCCGACCTCGTTGGTGACGACGACGACGTCGTGCTCGCACCGGCCGAGCGCCTCGACGACCTCGTCGGTGCGGGCGAGCACCAGCTCGTGCACGGCGTCGGCGTCCTGCTCCCAGGCGTCCGCCGCGTCGATGGTCGCGGTGAGCCACGTGCCCAGGCAGTCGATGAGCAGCGGGTCCTGCGCATCGGTGAGCGCCGCCGCGAGGTCCTGGGTCTCGAGGGTGCCCCAGGACGCGGGGCGCCGCGCGCGGTGGGCGTCGATGCGGGCCGCCCAGTCGGGATCGCCCTCGCGGTCGGGCGGCGTGCCGGTGGCGACGTAGGTCGCGGGCGCCCCGCCGATCAGGCTCTCGGCGTGCGTGGACTTGCCCGACCGGACTCCGCCGGTCACCAGGATCCGCATGGCGCGCATCCTCCCAGAGCGTCCGCGCTCAGACGGTGGCGGCCGCGAGCAGCAGCACCGCGAGGGAGATCTCCACGGCCGCGCCGAGCACGTCGCCGGTGACCCCGCCGAGACGGCGTACGCACCGCAGGAGCAGCACGACCACGGCAGCCACCGCGAGGAGCAGCCCCACCAGCGGCGGCCAGGCCGAGCCGAGCGCGTGGCCGGCGACCGTCACGGCGACGACGGCCAGCAGGAGCGACGCCGCGGCCCCGACGACCGGGACAGCACCGACGTGGGTCGCGCCGAGCCCGTCCGTGCGGGCCGCGGGGACGCCCCGCACGCAGGCGACGGGCAGTGCCACCCGCGACGCGGACACCAGCAGTGCGACCGCCCACCAGGCGTGGTCGTGCCGGACGACGGCGGTGAGCCCGGCGGCCTGGAGTCCGGTGACGATCACCACGGCCACGACGCCCGCGGGGCCGACCGGCCCGGTGCGCATCACCTCGAGGGAGCGCTCGGGGGAGTAGGAGGCGGTGAGCCCGTCGGCGGTGTCGGCGAGCCCGTCCCAGTGGAAGGCGCGGGTGCCGAGCGCGAGCGCCAGGAGGACGACGTACGCCGTGGCGAGCGGCGGCAGGCCGACGACCTCGCCGAGGAGGACCACGAGCGCTGCGGCAACCCCGAGCGGCAGCGAGGCCACCGGGGCCAGCGCCATCGCCAGGCCCGCGACGGATCGGTCGACCCGACCGGGAGGGGGCACGCGGACCGCGGTCAGGGTGCCGGTGGCCAGCAGCCAGGCGTCGCGCAGGATCACGGCCGGGTCACTGGGGCAGGATCTCGGAGAGCAGCGCCACGTCGCGCATCACGGCGATCGCGGAGCGGAGCACCGGCAGTGCGGCGACCGCTCCCGAGCCCTCTCCCAGCCGCATGCCGAGGTCGAGCAGCGGCTCGAGGCCGAGCGCCTTGAGCGCGTGCGCCTGGGCCGGCTCGGTGGAGCGGTGACCGGCGACCCACCAGGCGCTGGCGCCGGGGGCGAGCGCCTCGGCGACCACGGCGCACGCGAGCGACATCAGCCCGTCGAGCAGCACCGGGACACCGCGGCTGGAGGCCTCGACGAGGAAGCCGGTCGCTGCGGCCAGGTCGGCACTGCCGAGCGCGGCGAGCACGTCGACCGGGTCGCCGGCGCGTCCCTCGGTGCGCGTGAGCGCCTGCGCGACGACGTCGCGCTTGCGGGCCCAGCCGGCGTCGTCGATGCCGGTGCCGCGACCGGTCACCTCGTCGGCCGGGAGCCCGAGGACCGCCGCGACCAGGGCGGCCGCGGCCGTGGTGTTGCCGATGCCGAGGTCGCCGGTCATGAGCAGCTGGGCGCCGTCGTCGACGAGCCCGCGGGCGACCTCGGCGCCCAGCGCGAGCGCGTGCTCGGCCTCGTCGCGGGTGAGGGCGTCGGTGAGGTGGATGGCGCCGGACCCGCGGCGGACCTTGTGGGCCGTCACCTCGGCCGGGAGGTCGCCGAGGTCGGCGTCGACGGCGATGTCGAGGACGCTCACCGCGACCCCGTGCTCGCGCGCCAGGGCCGAGACCCCGGCGCGGCCGGCGACGATCGTGCGGACCATCGCCTCGGTGACGGCGGCCGGGTAGGCCGAGACCCCGTGCGCCGCGACGCCGTGGTCGCCGGCGAGGACGACGAGGCGTACGTCGGTCAGCGGGCGCGGCGGCACCTCGCCCTGCACCGCGGCCAGCCAGGCGCCGAGCTCACCGACCCTGCCCAGCGCTCCCGGCGGCGTGGCGAGGCCGGCCAGGCGCTCGTGCGCGCGGGCAGCGACCTCGGGGGAGGGCGGCGCGATCGGTGAGGGGATACGGGGTGGCTTCTCCATGGCCCGACCAGCCTAGTGAGGCCGGCGCGGCGTCGACCTGCCAGTCTGGGCGCGTGCCCGGCCACTCCGTCCTGCAGCTGCCGGTCGCCCCCCTGGAGGAGTGGGTGCGGGCCCGGACGGCCCACTACGACGGGGGTTTCGTCTCCTCCGACCCGCGCTTCGGGCATGCGCACATCACCGCGCTCGGTCCCTTCGACCCCGACCCCTCGGCGACCGACCTCGCGGTGGTCGCCGACCTCGCGGCCGCCACCCCGCCGATCCGGGTGCGGCTGGCCGACCTGGCGCAGTTCCCCAACGGGATCATCCACCTCGTGCCCGACCCCGGCGACCGGCTGCGGGACCTGACCGCGAGGCTGGTCGCCGCCTTCCCCTGTTGGCCGCCCTATGGTGGTGAGTTCGGCGACGACGTGCAGCCACACCTCACCGTCGACGCAGCCTCCGCCGAGGTGGACCTCGCCTCCACCGCTGCGCTGCTCGCCGAGGTCGTGCCGGTCGACGTGGTGCTCGACCGGCTCCAGCTCGCCTGGTGGGAGTCGGGGGCGTGCCACGTGGTGGAGGAGTGGCGCCTCGGCGCCGGGTGAGCGCGCTGTGGCAGGATCGCCGCATGGCTGCTTGGGCACACCTCGAGATCAACGTCGACGACCAGGGCAACGTGGAGGTCGGTGGCTACAACGCCGACCCCGAGGCGCTCGTCGAGGGCACCGAGTCCTGGGAGGACCTCCTGTCCTCGCTGGGCATCAACGGGTGGGAGCTGGTGCAGGTGATCCCCGGCGTCGAGACGACGTACTGGTTCAAGCGCCAGGCCTGACGGCCACCTGACGTGAGCGAGCTCCACGACCGGTTCCGCGCGGCGTCGGCCTCGGCCGAGGCGATCTTCTGGCGCGAGCCGGGCACTCCGGCCGCCATGTTCGAGAAGCTCGCCGCCTTCGCGGCGGAGCACGGGGTCGAGTGGGACCGCTACGGCGAGCGCGGCGCGGTCGCGCAGCTCGAGGCGGAGGTCGCCGAGCTGCTCGGCAAGCCCGCGGCGGTCATGTTCCCCAGCGGGGTCATGGCCCAGCAGGCCGCGCTGCGCGCCTGGTGCGACCGGTCCGGGTCGCGGCGCGTCGCGCTGCCCGACCTGTCCCACCTGCTCCACCACGAGCAGGACGGCCCGCGTCGGGTGATGGGCCTCGAGCTCGAGTGGCTCACCACCGGGCGCGAGACCCCGACGGCCGAGGCCCTCGCGAAGGTGGGCGGCCGGCTCGGTGCGGCGATGGTCGAGCTGCCCCTGCGCGACGCCGGCTGCCTGCTGCCGACGTGGGACGAGCTCGTCGAGCTGTCCGCGGCGGCGCGGGAGCGCGGCGTACCCCTGCATGCGGACGGCGCGCGGATCTGGGAGTCGGTGCCGCACTGGGGCCGCAGCCTGGCCGAGGCCGCCGACCTCGTCGACTCGATGTACGTCTCGCTCTACAAGGGTCTCGGCGGCTCCAGCGGCGCGCTGGTCGTGTGCCCCGAGGACCTCGCCGGTGAGCTGCGCTCGTGGCGGGCGCGGATGGGCGGCACGATCTTCTCGATGACGACGGCGGCCGTCGGCGGGCTGATGGGCCTGCGCGAGCACCTGTTGAAGTTCGGCGACTACCGCGCCTGGGCCATCGAGCTCGCCGCCGCCCTGCGCGAGCACGGCTTCGCGACGTTCCCGGAGGTGCCGCAGATCGCGACCTTCCTCGCCTACGCACCCGGGACGGCCGACGAGGTCAACGAGCGCGTCGTCGCGTTCACCGAGCAGCGCGGCGTCGTGCCGTGCGGGCTGTGGCGGCCCGCCCAGGTGCCCGGATGGGTCGAGACCGAGCTCACCTGCTACGAGTCGGCGCTCCGCCACGACCCCGTCGAGGTGGCCGGCCTGATGGCCGCGGCGACCGGCGAGGGTGCACCCGCCGCGTAGCGCTCCTCCGCGGGTTCTGACCGGCGCACCGATGTCCTCTAACCTCTCCCCGTGAGTGCTCAGGCCCCTTCCGCTGTCATCCTCGTCCGCGCGACCAGCTTCGTGCCGAACCCGGCGACCGCCGCGGACAACGCGTTCCAGGCCGAGGCCCCGGCCGGCCAGACCGACTTCACCACGTCCGAGAGGGCGCTGGCGGAGATGGACGCCCTCGCCGCGGCGCTGCGGGAGGCCGGCGTACGGGTCCACGTCTTCGACGACGACGACCACACCCGCCCCGACAGCGTGTTCCCGAACAATTGGATCTCCACGCACGCCGGCGGCACGGTCGCGGTCTACCCGATGTACGCCTCCAACCGGCGCCACGAGCGCCGCCACGACGTGCTGGAGATGCTCAAGTCGGAGTACCGCGTGCAGGCGATCGTGGACTACTCCGGCCTCGAGCCGGACGGCATCTTCCTCGAGGGCACCGGGGCGATGGTGCTCGACCACGTCTCGCGGGTGGCCTACACCGCCCGCAGCCACCGCGCGGACACCGCCGTGCTGGAGCGCTTCTGCACCGACTTCACCTACGAGCCGATGGCCTTCGACGCGGTCGACGCCGACGGTGTGCCGGTCTACCACACCAACGTGATCGCCTGCATCGGCACCGACGTCGCGATGATCGCGCTCGAGATGATCCCCGACGAGCACCGGCGCGAGCAGGTGCGCGAGCGGCTCGCGGTGACCGGCCGCACGATCGTCGAGCTCTCCGAGGAGCAGATCCGCGAGTTCGCCGGAAACGCCGTCGAGCTCTGCGGTCGTACGGCCGACGGCAAGCGCCGCTACATCATGGCGATGTCGGCGCGGGCCAAGCGGTCGCTGCGGCCCGAGCAGGTGGCGGCGATCGAGGAGTCGTGCGAGATCGTCGCCGTCGACATCCCCACGATCGAGTTGGCCGGCGGGTCCGTGCGCTGCATGATCGCGGGCGTCCACCTCGACCGTCGCCCGCCGCTGGCGCAGGCCGAGCTCACCGAGGCGGTCGCGGCGATCAACGAGGACAACCCGATCACGCCCGACGGGCGTTACGTCGACGGCAACGCCTGAGGGCCGCGCTCCCTCAGCTGATCACGACGGGCTGGCCGCCCGAGACGAGGTGCCAGTCGACCGAGGCGAACTGCGCCGGGTCGATCACGCCGTGCTTGGTGACCCAGTCGATGATGAGCTGGCGGATCTCGTTCTGCTGGTTGTAGACGACCGGCGCGGTGCTCACGTGCGGAAAGCCGCCGCCGCCGGACTGGCGGTAGTTGTTGACCGCCATCGCGAACTCCTGGCCGGGGGCCACCGGCTGCCCGTCGTAGGACAGGCCGACGATGCGGGAGCCGACGGGCTGCGCGATGTCGATGGCGTAGGTGAGCGGTGCGTCGAGGCCGGCGACGGAGTCGAAGTTGTAGTCGGGGGTGCCGTTGGGCGCGGTAGGCGTGACCGCGCGCGTCACCTCCGCGACGGTGAACGGACCGGTGCCGGAGACCTGCTGGAAGTAGCGCGCGGAGTACTCCAGGTAGTCCTTCACCTGGGCGCCGGTGACCTTCACTCCCAGCAGGGTGTTGTCGTAGATGTAGAGCCCCGCCACGTCCCGCACCGTGACCTGGCCGGCGGGGAAGGACGCGGCGCGGTTGAACGGCGCGGCGATCGAGAGCACCGGCAGCGCGGCGTCGGCACCGGTGAGCCCGGCCTTCACCGCGTCGGCCTGGACGAACTGGACGAAGTCGATGATCGGCACGTCCTCCACGACGGCGCGGTCGGCCGACAGTGCGGTGGTCGAGGTGCCGATGGGGGAGTTGACGTAGTCCACGACCGTGTCGTGCTGCGCCTGGACGGCCGCCAGGACGGCGGGGTCGCCGGCGACGGTGTTGGAGTTGAGGGTCTGCCCGTGCCGGGCGACGACCTTCCACTGGCCGTGGACGTGCTGGAGGTCGAGGTCGATGACCGCCACGCGCATGCCCCAGTAGAGCGGCTCGCAGAGCAGCACCTTCTCCTGGGTCTTCGTGTTGGTCACGAAGCGCTCGGGGATCTCCTTGTGGGCGTGGCCGACGAGGATCGCATCGACCCCGGGGACCTGCTCGGCCACCAGCGACGCGGCGTTCTCCGGCCACGGCAGGGCGTCGCCGTACGACGACGAGGTGTCGGCGCCGCTGTGCGCGCTGATCACGACGACGTCGCAGCCGCGGCGCTTCAGCTCGGGCACGAACTTCGCGGCCTGCTCGACCAGGCCGGGGAACTCCATCCGCCCCTCGACGTTGGCCTTGTCCCAGATCGCGATGCCGGGGTTGGTCAGGCCGAGGACCCCCACCTTGAGGCTCGGGCCCCCGGGGACGTCGAAGTTCTTGATGACGTAGGGCGGGAAGACCGGGCGGCCCGTGGCGGGGTCGACGGCGTTGGCACCCAGCAGCGGGAAGTCGAGCTGGGACTCGAACGTGCGCAGGGTGTCGATGCCGTAGTTGAACTCGTGGTTGCCGAGCGCGGCGGCGTCGTAGCCGACGAGGTTCATGGCGTTGGCCATCGGGTGGGTCGACCCGCCGGTGATCGGGTCGATCCGGGCGTAGTAGTAGGCGAGCGGGGTGCCCTGGATCGTGTCGCCGGCGTCGAGGGTCAGCACCGGCTGGCGACCGAGGCGCGCCCGGGCTGCCTTGATCAGCGTGGCGGCGTGGGCGATGCCGATGTCGTTGTGGGCCTTGTCGTCGAACTCGAGGTTCTTGAAGTAGTCCCAGTTGAAGACGTTGCCGTGCAGGTCGGTGGTGCCCAGCACCGTCAGGCGCGTGCGGTGCTTGCCGGGCCCCGCGAGCGCCGGCATCGGCTTCGCGACGAAGCCTGCGGCAGTGAGGGCGGCGGCGCCGGTGAGGACGGTGCGACGGGCGGGCGTGGGCTGCGAGGGCATGGAGGACCGCTTTCCGAGAGTTCCGAGAGTTCCGAGGTTCCGAGAGGTCCCGAGATCGAGACGGTCCATCTACGTACACACCTCCGCCCCTGGTCAACCTCCCCAGGGGCGGAAGTGTCGCGTCAGCGGCGGGTCACCTGCACCACGGTCGGGCGCGGACCGGAGAACTGACCCGCGGCAGCGGTGGCGCCGGCCGGCACGAAGTCCGGGAAGCGCGACTGCGGGGCCGCCCAGGTCCCGTCCTCGCCCGGGTGCTGGACGGCGACGAAGACCGAGCCGTCGCGGTCGTGGATCACGGGCCCACAGGTCTCGGCACCCGACGGCACGGCCAGGAACTGCTGGACGTGGCCGCGCTCGGGACCCTCGACCGGCACCTTGAAGAGGCCGTCGCTCACCTTGATGGCGTTGGGCTGGCCGTCGGTGGAGACCCAGAGGTTGCCCTCGCTGTCGAAGGCGACGTTGTCCGGGCAGGAGATGGGGGAGACCGGACCCGTCCAGCCGCCGAAGTAGGTGCCGGCGGACGCCGCGTCGCCGCAGATCAGCAGCAGGCTCCAGCTGAAGGTGTCGCGCGTGTGGTCGCCTGCGGTCGGCACGATCTCGACGACGTGGCCGTCCTTGTTGGCAGCCCGCGGGTTGGGCTCGGTCGGGCCCTCCTTGCCGAGCTTGCCGCGGTCGGCGTTGTTGGTGCAGGCGACGTAGATGTTGCCGTTGTGCCGGCTCGGCTCGACGTCCTCGGGGCGGTCCATCTTGGTCGGCTGCACGGCGTCGGCGGCGAGCCGCGTGAAGACGAGCACCTCCTCGAGGCTGAAGCCCGGGACCATCGACTCGCCGCCTCGGGTCAGCGGGATCCACTCGCCGGTGCCGTCGCTGACGCCGTCGTCGAGGCCGTCGCCGGTGAAGCGGGCCACCGAGAGGTCGCCCTCGCTGAGCAGCTGCAGGTTGTGCTTCCTGGCCTTGGCGCTGTTGCCCGGACGCATCGTGTCGCGGGACACGAAGCGGTAGAGGTAGTCGAAGCGCTCGTCGTCACCCATGTAGGCGACCACGTGGCCGTCGCGGTTGACGATGACGTTGGCGCCCTCGTGCTTGAAGCGGCCCATCGCGGTGTGCTTGACCGGGGTCGAGGTCGGGTCGGTCGGGTCGACCTCGACGACCCAGCCGAACCGGTTCGGCTCGTTCTTGTAGTCGGCGGTGGTGGCGTTCCAGCGCGGGTCGTACGTGCGCCAGCCGCGCGAGTCCTGCGCACCCAGGCCGTAGCGCTTCTCGCGCGGGTCCGTGCCGGTGGCGAGGAAGTACTGGTTGAAGTTCTCCTCGCCCGACAGGACCGTGCCCCACGGCGTCGTGCCGCCGGAGCAGTTGTTCATGGTGCCGCGGACCGTGCGACCGGTCGGGTCCTCCGTGGTCTTCAACAGGTCCGACCCGGCGGCCGGGCCGTCGACGGCGAACGGGGTGTCCAGGGTGATGCGGCGGTTGAGCCGGGCACCCGGGACGTACGTCCAGACGTCGCCGCGGCTACGGCGCTCGAGCTCCACCACCGACATGCCGTGCGCGGCCCACGCCGTGCGGATGACCGTCTCCGCCGCGGTGCCGGGCGGGAACATGATGCCCTCGTTGGTGTACTCGTGGTTGCACACGAGCAGGGCGCGGGTGCCGGCGCGGTTGGTCTCGATGATGTCGAGGTAGTCGTTGTTGTAGCCGAACTGGCCGGCCTGCGCCTCGGGCGACTGGCGGGCGGCGTCGAAGGCCGGCGCGCCGGGCAGGATCGGGTCGCCCCAGCGCAGGATCGGGTCCCAGCGGTAGCCGGCCGGCACGGTCACGTCGTCGACGGTCACCGCGGCGGGCGCGATCGGGCTGAAGGGGAGGTTGCGGCTCGCGCCACCTCGTGCGGCGCGGCCGCCCGGGCCGGGCTTCGCGGCTGCGGGCGCCATCGGCACGGCCGTCAGGGCGGCCACGGCGACACCGGTGCCGACGACCGATCGGCGGCTGAGCGCCTTCGCGGCGACGTCACGGAAGTACGACGTCTGCGTGGTGTTGGGTGCGGTGACCGAGCAGGCGTCGCCGCAGCGCAGGTGGCACGTCACCGCGCTCCGGTTGCCGTGCGTCTGGCCGGCCATCGGGAGCAGGGTCGGGGTGGTGGGGCGAAGGGTCATGGCCGGACTCTCGTCACCCGAACCGCCCCGCGGAGGACAGCGAGGTGGACGCCGGGTGAACGTCGTACGACCGCTCCGCAAAGGTGCTGTCGATCAGGCGATGGAGGTGATGCGGACGTGCCTGTCGCCCCGCCATCTGATGGGTGGCGGGGCGTGGGGCGGGGTCATGGTCGCTCGGGCGGCTCGCCGAGGTCGCCGGCGTCGTCGAGGCGGGTGGTGCCGTGTGGGTCGCGGAGGTAGTGGTGGCCGTGGGGGCTGGTCCACTCGAACACTCCGGGCGCGATCATCCGGTAGGTCCAGGCGGTGAAGGTCTTGAGCCGGTGGTGGAACCGGCACAGGCAGGCGAGGTTCGAGGACGTGGTGGGGCCGGGTTGGGGCCTGCCTTCGGCTTCGGCGTCGTGGTCGTACTCGACGACGTGGTCGACGTCAGCGCTCCGGGCGGGTCTGGTGCACCAGGGGAACGTGCAGGTCCGGTCTCGGAGGGCGACCTGCTCCCGGATCGGCTGCGGGATGTCGTAGCCCGGGGCGGACAGCTCGGCGTTGAGGTCGATGATGGGCTTGATGGTGATCTCGGTGCGGGAGTCGGCGCACCAGGCCTTGACCTGGTCGAGCAGGAGGAGCTTCTGGCGTTCCTCGAGCCGCCCGGTGGGTCCGAAGATGGTCTGAACGCCGTCAACGCTTGCGTCGAAGTGGGCGTTCAGCACCACCTCGCGGGCGGCCGGGAGCCCGTCCTCACCGCGAGCTGAGGTGCTGGTCGTGGTCGAGCCTTGGGCATGGAGGTCGAGCGCGGTCTGGGTGCGGGCGAGGTCACCGAGCGCCTTCGCGCGCCGGACATTCAGGGACTCGGTGGAGCCGAGGGCCTTCTGCAGTGCGGCGCCATGGGCCAGCGCACCGTCGAGGTCGAGGGCGTCCGCGATGTCGAGGTCGGCCTCGAAGTGCATGGTGCCGGCGTAGTGCACGTCCTGGTCGTTGAGCGTGGCGTGGCGCGGGTCCACCGAGAGGTAGCCGTCCTCCGGGTCCGCGGCCGGGTCGTGCTCGGCGAGGTCGAAGCGCTTGATGGTCTCGGCGACCAGTCGGTCGAGCTGCGCGGGTCCGATCTTCCCGGCGACGGCGGCGACCTGGGCGTCGACCCACCGTGCGGCATCCTTGGTGAGCGCAGGGGTGGCGTGGATGGTCGCCTCCGCGACGGACCGGGCCCGCCACGCCGGCACCGCACCCGTCTGCACCTGGCGCCAGAGGCGGGGGAGGCGGTGGCGTAGCTCGAGGGCGTGGCCGATGAGCTTCTTCGCCGCGGTCGACGACATGCCGAGCTCGGTGCCGAGCTCGGCGACGCAGAACTCGGCCACCAGCGGGCATCCCTGGCCGGCGATGGGCTCTTCGTGCTCCGAGCCGGGCAGGGTGAACGCGGCGGCGGTGTGGATCGACTCGGGCGGGTGGAGGTCGGCCCAGCGGGCGGCGAGCTCGAGCTGACGCGCTGCTTCTTGGTTCTCGAGCTCGCGAGAGGCTCGGATCGAGGCGAGCAGGTCGGAGGCGGAGAGGTCGTCTGCGACCCTCTCGGTGTCCTCTGCCAGTGCTTCGCTCATGTGTTTGATTGTAGGCGGTGGCACCGACAACAGCCCTACGCCGAGAGTCAAGTAGTCGTCAGGATCTTTCCAGGTCGAGGAGGACATCGAGGGGCCGTCCGGTCACCGCGCACCGTTCCCGGTTGGCGGACTGACATGCTGGCGCCGTGATCCCCAGCGCCCGGCGTACGGCCATGCTCCTCCTCGGATGCGTCGTGCTCGGCACGGGAGTGGCGATGCTGCTGGCGGCCGACCTGGGCTCGGACGGCTACTCCACCTTCGTCAACGGCCTGGCCCTGTCGACGGGGATGAGGTTCTGGGTCGCGAACACGATCGTCGGCGTGGTCCTGGTGACGCTGGCCGCGTTGCGTCGCGTACGCCCTGGGGTGGGCACGGTGGTGCAGGTCGTCCTGGTCGGGGTCGTGGTCTCGGTCGTGCTGGACCTGCTCGAGACACCCGACCACCTGGTGTGGCGGGGCGTGCTCCTCGCCGCCGCATTCCCCGTGCTGGCGGTCGGGATCGCGCTCTACCTCGGCAGCCACACCGGTGCCGGTCCGGCGGAGGCCGCGGCCCTGGCGTGGGACCCGCCGATCGCGTTCAAGTGGAGCTACAGCCTGGTCCAGGGCGGGGGAGCGGTCGGTGGCTGGCTCCTCGGCGCGACGGTCGGCGTCGGCACGCTCGCGGTGATCCTGCTGCTCGGGCCGGCAGTCGACCTGGTGAGTCGGATGCTGTCGCTCGACGTGCACCAGAAGGGCGACGACGCCCGCGCCAGCGCGACCTAGGCTGGCAGCATGCTGATCGCCGAGGAGCTGTTCCTGCTGCTGCGACGCGACGACGGCAAGCCCGAGAGCGCGTCGGCGCAGCGCGGCTACGGGCTCGCCGCCGCAGTCATCACGGACCTGGTGCTCGCCGAGCGGGTCACGCTCAGCGACGACAAGGACCCGCGGATGACGGTCCTCGTCCCCGGTCCGCCGGGCCACCCGGTGCTCGACGCCGCGATGGCGCGGCTGGAGCAGCGCGACGGGAAGAAGCTGTCCTCGCTGGTCACCGACCGCAAGCTCGCGCTCGAGCGCCCCGTCGCGACTGCGCTGGCAGAGGCCGGCGTGATCCGGATCGAGGAGAAGCGCGCACTGGGGCTGGTCGCAGAGAGGTATCCCGTCCTCGAGCCGGAGCCGGAGCGCCGCGTCCGTGAGCAGCTCCGCACGGTGCTGATGGGCGGTGAGCCGCGACCCGAGGACGCGACCCTGCTGGCGATCCTGCAGGGACTCGGTGTCGCCGGGAAGGTGCTCGAGGCCGAGAAGGGCACCCTCGGCCGACGCGACCTCAAGAGACGCATCGAGGAGGTGTCGACGGAGGTCAAGGCGGGCGAGGCGGTCAAGAAGGCCGTGGACGCGATGAACGCCGCCCTCATCACCGCGGCGGTCGTGCCGGCAGTCGTGGCCGGCGGCAGCTCCGGCTGACGTCAACCGGCGACGGTCGCGCGCCGGTGCTCGACCACGAGCAGGCCGATCGCGACCAGGCCGCCGATCAGCGTCTCGACGCCGCGGTCGAGCAGGAGCCGACCGGCGTCCTGCGACGAGCCCAGCTGCCCCATGAGCAGGGCCATCGGCGTGATGAAGAGCAGTGCGAGGGCGTAGTTGCGCCCGACGACGAGCTCGGTCCCGACCTGGAGCACCACCACGACCAGCACCAGCGGCACCGGGTCCATCCCCAGCAGGAGCAGTGGGGCGGCGGTCGCGAGCCCGAGCGTGGTCCCGACGATGCGGTGGCCTGCTCGCAGCGCCTGTCGGTCGCGTCCCGCGACGCTGAGGGGAGCGGCTGCGGCGACCATCGCCCACCAGGGATGGCCGATGCCCGCGACCGTCGCGAGCGCGCCGGCGACGAGGACCGCCACGAGGTAGCGCGCCGGCTCCACCGAGAGGGGCGAGCGCAGGCGCGGCGGGGACGTCAGCGGCGTACGACGTGCGACAGCGCCGACGTTGCCGATGACGACGGCCAGGGCGGCGCTGGCAGCGGACACGGCGAGCGCGACCGGGACGTCGGACGCCGAGCCGGGCGCCGACGCCACGGTCCCGAAGGCGAAGACCAGGAAGAGCGGACCGGGTGGGTGCCAGTCGAGAATGGTCGACAGCGCCGACCCGGCTGCCGCGACGACCGCGCCCACCACCACGAGCGTCCACGGGCTGAGGCCACCGGCGGAGAGGGCGGCGCCCAGTCCCACTGCACCCACCAGTGACAGCCCAGCAGTCGCCTGCATGGAGGCTCTGGAGAGGTGGACGTGGTTGCGCCCGTAGAGGGCGGTGAACGCGCCGAAGGCGGCGTAGATCGTCCACGACGTCCGGTCGACGGCGATCAGGGTCAGCAGGGGGACGGCGACGCTGAGGCCGGCACGCAGGGCGACCCGGTGCTGGCCGGGCGGGACGGGCTGGAGGCGTACGAGGTCACGCACGGCGCGCACGAGCCCGGACACCACCGGGTCCGGGCTCGTGCGCGATGTGGGGCGGGGGTCGATCAGGCGCTCTTGATCGCGGAGACGTCGAACTCGAGCTTGATCTTCTCGGAGACGAGCACGCCGCCGGTCTCGAGCGCGGCGTTCCAGGAGAGGTCCCAGTCCTTGCGGTTGATCGTGGTCGTGCCCTCGAAGCCGACGCGGGTGTTGCCGAACGGGTCGACCGCGGTGCCGGTCTCCTCGAAGGGGATCGTGACGGGCTTGGTCACGCCCTTGATGGTCAGGTCGCCGGTGATGGTCCACTCGGCGCCGTCGCGCTCGACCCGGGTCGAGACGAAGGTGATCGCGGGGTGGTTCTCGACGTCGAAGAAGTCGCCGGAGACCAGGTGGCCGTCGCGGTCCGCGGTGCCGGTGGAGATGCTGGCCGGGCGGATGTTGATCGTGACGGACGAGGCGGCCGGGTTCTCGGCGTCCACGTGAGCGGTGCCGTCGAAGTCGGCGAACTGGCCGCGGACGGTGGTCACCATCGCGTGGCGGGCCGAGAAGCCGAGGCGGCTGTGGCTGGCGTCGATGACGTAGTCACCGGTGATCGAGTCGCGCTCGGCGACGGCTACCGCGCCGGTGGCGGCGGGGGCAGCGGCGGCGACGGGGGCGGCCTTGGGCTTGCGGCGGAAGAACGACATGGGGACTCCTGGGTGGGGTAAGTAGTAGAAAGTTCAATCACTGGAACCGTGGTTGGTTCAGATCCATTCCCGACCCGGTGTGATCCGGGTCTCACGCACAGACCCCGTCCTCGCGGGCAGCGGGGACGGGGTCTGGGGGCGACCGCTCAGGCGATCGACGAGGGGTGCTTCGCCAGCGGGGTGACCGAGATGTCCATGTAGGGGAACAGCGGCAGGCCCGACAGCAGGTCGTGGAGCGCGTCGTTCGACTCGACGTCGAAGATCGAGACGTTGGCGTACTCGCCCACGATCCGCCACAGGTGCGGCCAGCGGCCCGAGCGCTGCACCTCCTCGGCGTAGGCCTTCTCCCGCGCGACGAGGTCGGCCTTGACGTCGGCGTCCATGTCGAGCGGGATCCGCACGTCCATCCGTACGTGGAAGAGCATCGGCGCTCAGCCCTTCGCAGGGTCGAGGACGAAGTCGTACGTCACGGTGGCGGAGCCGTCGGCCTGCTGCTGCGGGTCGAGGATCAGCTCGGGCTTGACAGCCGAGGCGATGTCGTCGTCGTTGTGCTCGTCGCCCGGGAAGTAGAGCTGGGCGGTGAGCAGCTCGTGGCCGGGGGCCGACACCTTGACGTGCAGGTGGGCCGGGCGCCACGCGTGCCAGCCGGCGGCGGCGATCAGCTTGCCGCAGGAGCCGTCGGTCGGGATCTGGTAGGGCGCGGGCTGGACCGTCGTGATCTCGAAGCGGCCCTCGGCGTCGGTGGTGAAGGAGCCGCGCAGGTTCCACTCCGGGATGCCGGGGGCGAACTGCGAGTAGAAGCCGTCGTCGTCGGCGTGCCAGAGCTCGACCTTGGCGCCACCCAGAGGGGCGCCTCCGGTCGAGGTGACCTGGCCGCTCCACACGAGCGGGGTGCCGCCCTCGTCGTCGCGCATCGGGATGGTGCCCTTCGCGCCCTGCTCCGGGGCGTTGGGGACGTAGTAGGGGCCCTCGATCGAGCCCTTGTTGCCCTCGCGGTGCTCGGTGGCGACGTCCTCGACCACGTGCTCGAGCCACACGTCGAGGAAGAGCGGCCACTCGCCGTCCTCGCCGACGTTGATCAGCCACGCCTTGAGCGCGTTGAACTCGTCGTAGGTGACCTTGTGCTTGCGCACGGTGGCGTAGATCGCCTCGAGGACCTCGCGGGCGAGGGTGTCGACGCGCTCGGCGGGGACGTCCTTGACCGCGTCGAAGGGCGACTTGTCGGCGTGGAAGCGCTCGGTGGCGCTGGCGCCGGAGGCGGCGGCGGAGGCCTTCTGGGCCTCGGTCTCGGTGACGGTGGTGCTCATGGTGGTGCTCCTTGCTCGGGGTGTGCGGGTGTGCGGGATGGGTGGTGTACGACCGGGGTGGCGGCGGTGCCGTCCGGTCAGTCCTGGCGGTAGTGCGTGAGCTTGTCTGGGTCGAGGACGGCGCCGAGGCCGGGACCGGAGCGGGTGACGAGCTCGCCGCCCCGGATCTCGAGAGGCTCGGCGAGCAGGTCGTCGCTCATGTCGAGGAAGTTGGAGAGCTCGCCGGCGCGCCGCGACGTCAGCTCGAAGGCCGAGCCGAAGGCGACCGAGCACAGCGACCCGAGCTGGCCGTCGATCTGGTTGCCCATGACCAGCTCGATGCCCAGCCCCTCCGCGAGGTGGTGGACGCGGCGGCTGGTCGTGAAGCCGGTGCGCGCGGTCTTGATGCTGGCGGCGGTGGCCGACCCCCCGAGGATCTCGCGGGTCACCTCGGCCGGGGTCACGACCGACTCGTCGGCGATGAAGGGGACGTCGAGCTGCGAGACCAGCCAGCGGCGCCCGAGGACGTCGTCGGCCGGGCACAGCTCCTCGGCGAAGGTCAGGCCCAGGTCGGCCATGTCCTTCATCGCGCGGGCCGACTCGGAGGCGGACCAGCCGCGGTTGCCGTCGACGTACAGCTCGACCTCGTCGCCGAGGCCCACCCGCAGGGCGCGCACGACGGCGGTGTCGAGGGAGAACGGGTGGCGTCCGACCTTCACCTTGAAGGTCGTGATGCCGTAGGTGTCGCGCATCCGCTCGGCCTCGGCGACCATCGCGGCGGGCTCGTCGAAGCCGAGCATGTGCGAGACGCACATCCGGTCGGTGTAGCCGCCGAGCAGCTCGGTGACGCTGTAGCCGAGGGACTGGCCCAGGGCGTCCCAGATCGCCATGTCGAGCGCGGACTTCGCCGTGGGGTTGCCGACGGTGCGGGACAGGCGGGCGTGTATCTGCTCGCGCTCCATGAGGTCGAGGCCGGTCACCTGCGGGGCGAAGATCCCGTCGATGACGGCGACGATGCCGGCCTGCGTCTCGCCGTAGGTGAAGGGCCGCGGCGGCGCCTCGGCAACGCCGACCACGCCGTCGTCCGTGGTGACGCGGACGAGCACGTGCTCGGCGACGTGCACCTCGCCGCTCGCGAACTTGAGGGGCTTGCGGTAGGGGATGGCGAAGGGGATCGCCTCGACCTGGGTGATCTTCACGGGGTGACCTCGTCGAGCTCAGGGACAGGGGAGAAGAGGCCCGCGTGCTCGAGCACCTCGAGGACGGCGAGCAGGGCGGGGTCGGTGTCGTCGGTGCGCCAGGCGAGGGCGAGGTCGAGCGACGCGGCGTCGGGCACGTCGCGGAAGACGACGCCCGCGAGCGGGGCGGCGCGCACCGAGGCGGGGACCAGGGCGATCCCGAGGTCGGCGGCGACGAGGGGCAGCATGACGGCGGTGCCGGGAGCCTCGTGGGCCACCGTCGGGGTGAACCCGGCCTCGCGGCAGCTGCGCAGCACGGCGTCGTTGACCACCGAGCCGGCGCCGGCGAAGAGGATGAAGTCCTCGGTGCGGAGGTCCGCCATCGAGACGACCGGCTCGCCGGCCAGGCGGTGGTCGGCGGCGACCGCGAGCACGAGGGGCTCGTGGGCGATGGTGCGCACCGTGAGCGCGTCGCCGGACGTGGGCGGACGGAGCACGCCCAGGTCGAGACTGCCGTCGGTGAGGCCGGCGACCTGGGCGGCGGTGAGCAGGTCGGCGTGGATCTCCAGTGCCAGGCCCGGCAGCTCGCGCTTGACGGCGCGGGCGATCCGGGGGAGCTGGGTGTGGGCGGCGGTGCCGGTGAACGCGATCCGCAGCAGCCCTTGGCGGCCCTCGGCGATGCGGCGTACGCCACGCACGCTCTCGTCGACGGCGGCGAGGACCCGGGCCGCCTCCTCGCGGAGGAACTCCCCGGCGGGGGTGAGGTTGACCTGGCGGGTGGTGCGGATGAAGAGGGGGGTGCCGAGCTCGGCCTCGAGCTGGCGCACGGCCTGGGAGAGCGCCGGCTGCGCGAGGTGCAGCCGCTCGGCGGCGCGACCGAAGTGCTTGGTCTCCGCGACGGCGGCGAAGTAGCGCAGGTGACGCAGCTCCACGGGTCCTCCTCTCGGGTTCCGGTCTGTTCTCGCGGGTGGTGACGACGCTCACGTCGTCGGCGATTGATTCACGGTAGGTCTGGATATTCATCGAGCACAAGGACTTGTTTCTGCACCATTGATACGTCAGAACGATCAAAGGGTGCCTAGGTCAGACCTAGGCATTCGGCTCGTGTGACGACCGCCACGTCATGGAACGGTCAGGGCACCCACCGACCGGACCCACCGCCGGAAACCCCTTGGAGGACCCCATGACCGAGACGCTCTCCCACGTGGAGTCGGTGCTCGCCGACGCGGTCGTCGACGACCGCGAGGCCGGCATCTACCGGGCCAACCGCCGAATCTTCACCGACGAGGAGGTCTTCGAGCTCGAGATGAAGCACATCTTCGAGGGCAACTGGATCTACCTCGCCCACGAGAGCCAGGTCCCGGACAAGGGTGACTACTTCACGACCTACATGGGGCGACAGCCTGTGGTGATCACCCGCGGCCAGGACGGCGAGCTCAACCTGCTGATCAACGCCTGCGCCCACCGCGGCGCGATGATCTGTCGTCGCAAGACCGACAACCGCACGACCCTGACGTGCCCGTTCCACGGCTGGACGTTCCGCAACGACGGCACCCTGCTCAAGGTCAAGGACCCCGACGGGGCCGGCTATCCCGCGACGTTCGACACCAACGGCTCGCACAACATGACCCGGGTCGCGAAGTTCGACAGCTATCGCGGCTTCCTCTTCGGCTCGCTCAACCCCGACGTGTCCACCCTCGAGGAGCACCTCGGCGACTCGACGAAGGTCATCGACATGCTCGTCGACCAGTCGCCGGACGGCCTCGAGGTGCTGCGCGGCTCGTCGACCTACACCTATGACGGCAACTGGAAGGTGCAGGCCGAGAACGGCGCCGACGGCTACCACGTGACCGCGACCCACTGGAACTACGCGGCCACCACGTCGCGACGCAACACCGGCGACTCGGCCAACACCACCAAGACGCTCGACGCCGGCAGCTGGGGCAAGTCCGGCGGCGGCTACTGGTCCTACCCCAACGGCCACCTGTGCCTGTGGACCTGGGCCGGCAACCCCGAGGACCGCCCGCTGTGGGACCGCCTCGACCAGCTCAAGGAGACCTTCGGCGACGCCAAGGGCGAGTTCATGGTCAAGGGCAGCCGCAACCTCTGCCTCTACCCCAACGTCTACGTGATGGACCAGTTCTCCACGCAGATCCGGCACTTCCGCCCGATCTCGCCGGACCAGACCGAGGTCACGATCTACTGCATCGCCCCCAAGGGCGAGTCGCCGGAGTCGCGGGCGTGGCGGATCCGCCAGTACGAGGACTTCTTCAACGCCTCGGGCATGGCGACTCCCGACGACCTGGAGGAGTTCCGCTCCTGCCAGCTCACCTTCCAGGCCACGGCCGCCCCGTGGAACGACATGAGCCGCGGCGCCGAGCACTGGCTGACCGGACCCGACGAGGTCGCGCTCGCCCTCGACATGCCGGGCGTCATCTCGGCCGGCGTGAAGAACGAGGACGAGGGGCTCTACCCCGTCCAGCACGGCTACTGGCTGGAGACGATGCGGGCCGCGGTGGCCAAGGAGAACGGAACCGGCAACGGCAGCAAGAACGACACCACGAACGGCACCACGAACGGCACGGAGGCCCGGGCATGAGCACCACGACCGACACGACCACCGGTGCGGAGGCGGGTACCCGCCTGATCACCCAGAACGACCTCGAGCAGTTCCTCTACCGCGAGGCGCGCTACCTCGACGACCGTGAGTTCGAGAAGTGGCTGGAGTGCTACGCCGACGACTGCGAGTACTGGATGCCGGCGTGGACCGACGACGACGAGCTCGTCCAGGACCCGCAGACCGACATCTCCCTCATCTACTACCCCAACAAGGGCGGTCTCGAGGACCGGGTCTTCCGGATCCGGACCGAGCGCTCGAGCGCCACCTCGATCCCCGAGCCGCGCACCAGCCACAACATCAGCAACGTCGAGGTGATCGAGCGCCGCGGCGACCTGGTCGACCTGCGCTTCAACTGGCACACGATGTACTTCCGCTACAAGACGATCGACCCCTACTACGGGACGTCCTTCTACACGATCGACTTCTCCGGCGAGAGCCCGCTGATCCGCCGCAAGACCGTGGTGCTGAAGAACGACTACATCCACCACGTCGTCGACGTCTACCACTTCTGACAGCCCCGGATCAGGAGCAGCCATGAGCACCCACCAGGTCGCCCTCGCCTTCGAGGACGGTGTCACCCGCTTCATCACCTGCGCGGAGGACCAGACCGTCGCGGACGCGTCCTACCGCGCCCGCATCAACATCCCGCTGGACTGCCGCGACGGCGCCTGCGGCACGTGCAAGGCGATGTGCGAGTCGGGGGACTACGACGGCGGCACCTACATCGACGACGCGTTGTCGCCGGACGAGGCCGCCGCCGGGCTGGTGCTGCCGTGCAGCATGAAGCCCCGCTCGGACCTGGTGCTCCAGATCGCGAGCACCTCTGCGGTCGCCAAGACCCGCGCGGCGACGTACAAGGCGAGGATCACCCGCCTGGAGCGGCTCTCGCCGACGACGATGTCCTTCGCGCTGGAGACCGACGAGCGCGAGGAGCTGGCGTTCCTGCCCGGGCAGTACGTCAACATCGAGGTGCCGGGCACGGGGGAGAGCAGGTCGTACTCCTTCAGCACCGCGACCGACGACACCTCGCTCGGATTCCTCGTGAAGCTCACCCCCGGCGGGCTGATGTCGACCTGGCTCTCCGAGCGGGCGGCGGTCGGCGACGAGGTCAGCTTCACCGGGCCCAACGGCAGCTTCTTCCTCCGCGAGGCGGCGCGGCCGCTGCTCCTGATCGCCGGCGGCACCGGGCTCGCACCCATCCTGTCGATCCTGCGCACCATGCGGGAGAGCGGCAGCACCCGCCCCACGCACCTGGTCTACGGCGTCAGCACCGACGACGACCTGGTCGAGCTGGCCGAGCTCGACGAGCTCGCGTCAGCGATGCCCCACCTGACGTGGGACCACTGCGTGTCCGACCCCGCCACCACCGCCCCGAACCAGGGCTACGTGATGGGCCTCATCGGGGCCGAGCACCTCCACGCCGGCGACGTCGCGGTCTACCTCTGCGGCCCACCGCCGATGGTCGAGGCCGTGCGCGGCCACTTCGCCGACCAGGGCGTCGAGCCGACCGGCTTCTACTACGAGAAGTTCGCGCTGTCGGGGACGGCCGCTCCTCCGGAGGCTCCCGCCTCCGTCGACACGCCGAGCGGTGAGCCGGCCACGGTCGAGCCCACCCCCGAGGTGGCTGAGGCACCGCCCGTGGCCGACGCACCGCTCATCGAGCAGGCCGGGCGCGCCGTGGCGGGACAGGAGCTGTTCCCGGGCCGCGAGCTCGTCGGGCTGCGCGGCGGGGTGGCGGCCGACCCGGCCGCCGTCGCCGCGACGGCCCGGACGCTCGCCGGCCAGCAGGTCTTCCCGGCGCGCGAGGTCGTCGCCCTCCTCGAGCCCGCGCCCGTCGCGGCGCCGGAGACCGAGACGACCGACGGCTACGAGATCGGCGAGGAGCACCCCTCGGTGCACGCCTCGGACGCGATCTTCGAGGCCAGGATGGCGCTCGAGCTCGGCGCCCTCGACCTGGTGCTCGGCCGGATCAGCTCGCGGCAGGTCGCCGGTTACCGGCTGCTCGCCGAGGGCTGTGTGCCGTACGTCGACGGCGACCGCTTCGTCGACGCCGCGGCGTACACCGACACCAACGCCGCCTTCCACGACTACCTGTTCACCCTCACCGGCAACGAGCACCTCCTGCGCGCCTACCAGGCGCTCGGGGTCAAGGGCCGGATGGAGGAGGTGCTGAGGTCGGCCACGTGGTGCCACCCGCTCTGCGTGCAGGACCACCTCGACATCGTCGACGCGATCGAGCGCGGCGACCGCGCCGCCGCCCGCCAGCTCGTCAGCGCGCATGCGGACCGGTCGAAGACCACGATGCGCCGCGCGATGGACTCGAGCCGCACCTCCGAGCGCCCGCGCTTCACGACGCCCGGCCGCTTCGCCGGCAAGGTCGTCGTGGTCACCGGCGCCGCCCAGGGCATCGGCGAGGCCGTGGCCCGCCGGATCAGCGCGGAGGACGGGCAGCTGGTGCTGGCCGACCGCTCCGACCTCGTCCACGAGCTGGCCGACGAGCTGGCCGCCAGTGGCCGGGGCGCGCTCGCGGTCGTCGCGGACCTCGAGGCCTACGACGGAGCCACCACGGTGGTCGAGCAGGCCGTGGCCCGCTTCGGCCGGATCGACGTGCTGGTCAACAACGTCGGGGGCGCGATCAACTTCAAGCCGTTCACCGAGTTCACCGACGCCGAGATCAGCGCCGAGGTGCAGCGCTCGCTGATGACGACGCTCTTCTCCTGCCGGGCCGTGCTGCCCGGCATGGTCGAGCGGGGCGCCGGCGTCATCGTCAACGTGTCGTCCGCCGCCACCCGCGGCATCCACCGCATCCCCTACTCCGCGGCGAAGGGCGGGATCAACGCGATCACGGCCTCGCTCGCCCTGGAGTACGCCGACGACGGCATCCGCGTCGTCGCGACGGCCCCCGGCGGGACCGAGGCCCCACCGCGCCGGATCTCGCGCGGCACCCCGGTGCCGCAGGGCGAGCGGGAGCAGCAGTGGTTCCAGGCCCACATCGACCAGACGCTGTCCCACTCCCTGATGCACCGCTACGGCTCGCTCGACGAGCAGGCCGCAGCGATCACCTTCCTCGCCAGCGAGGAAGCCTCCTACATCACCGGCACGGTCCTTCCCGTGGCCGGTGGTGACCTGGGCTGACGTCCCCGTCAGCCCGCACCACCACCACCTCACCTCGGAGCACCCTCATGCCCGGAACATCCACTGTGGCGACCCCTCAGCAGGACGCGCGGCGCCGTCGCAGCGTCGCCTGGGTCGTCTTCCTCTCCGCCGCGGCCCTCGTCTTCGACGGCTACGACCTCGTCGTCTACGGCACCGTCGTGCCGGTGCTGCTGGCCGACCCCGCCCACCTCGGGACCGTCACGCCGGCCCAGGCCGGGACGCTCGGCAGCTATGCCCTGGTCGGCGTGCTGGTCGGCGCCCTGGCAGCCGGCGCGGTCGGCGACCGCGTCGGACGACGCAAGGTGATGCTGGTCAACCTGGCCTGGTTCTCCATCGGCATGGCCGTCACCGCCACGACCCAGTCGGTCGCGACCTTCGGCCTCTTCCGCTTCTTCACCGGCATCGGCGTCGGCGCCCTCGTCGCCACCGTTGGCGCTCTCGTCGCCGAGTTCGCACCTCCCGGCCAGCGCAACCGCTACAACGCGATCGTCTACTCCGGCGTCCCGGCCGGCGGCGTCCTCGCCGCCCTGACCGCGATCACGCTGGGCGACAGCATCGGCTGGCGCGGCCTCTTCTGGATCGGCGCGCTGCCGATCGTGCTGCTCCTGCCGCTGGCGATCCGCTTCCTCCCCGAGTCGCCGAAGTGGCTGGTGGCCCGCGGCCGGATCGCGGACGCGGAGGCCGTCTCCGCACGCACCGGCATCCCCGTCCCCGCGCCCGAGCCGGTCGTCGAGGACAAGGTCGGCTTCCCGGCACTGGCCAGCCGCCGCTTCGCGTTCCCCACCGCGCTGCTGGGCCTCATGAGCTTCGCCGGCCTGCTCCTCACCTACGGGCTCAACACCTGGCTGCCGCAGATCATGGGGGAGCAGGGCTACGGCAAGAACCACGCCCTGACGTTCCTGCTCGTGCTCAACCTCGCGGCCATCGGCGGCGGGCTGCTGGCGTCGTACGTCGCCGACCGGGTCGGTGCCAAGCGCGTGGTCGCCTCGACGTTCGTCCTCGCCGCCCTCTCCCTGGCGGTGCTGCCGCTGTCGATGCCGGCGGCCGTCCTGTTCCTCGCCGTCGGGCTCGCCGGGGTCGGCACGATCGGCACGCAGGTGCTGATCTACGGACTCGTGTCCAACTACTACCCGACCAACGCCCGCGCGGCCGGCGTCGCGTGGTGCGCCGGTTTCGGCCGGCTCGGCGGGATCGTCGGCCCGATCATCGGTGGCGTCCTCGTCGGGGCCGGGGTGGGCGGCTCGACCGCCTTCCAGCTCTTCGCCGGGGTCTCGCTGGCCGGGGCCCTCGTCGCGCTGGCCGTGCCGCGGCCCGCACACGCCGAGTCCCGTCGCGCCGAGCCCCTGCCGACCGAGGTCGGGTCTACCGTGACTGCGTGACCGACGCCGACGCGACCTCTGTGCTGGTGGCGCGCGACGACGAGCTCGCCGACCTGCGGCAACGACTGCTGCGGGTCGGCGAGCACGGTCCTGCCCTCGTCCTCGTCACCGGTCCCGGCGGCACGGGGACGAGCGCGCTCGTACGCCGTCTCGCCGCCGAGCACGTGGCCGCCGGGGGTCGCTGCCTGCAGGCCCGTGCCGTGCCGTGGGAGCAGGACGTCGCGCACGGCGTGCTGTCCCAGCTCGCCGGCCGGCGGGACCGGACGCCCGCGCCCGACGCGCTGAGCGCGGCCGACCGGTTCGCCGACCTGCTGGCCGACCTGCCGGGCGAGGGCCCGGTGCTCGTCGTGGTCGACGACGCCGGTCACGCCGATGCCGCGTCGCTGCAGGCGCTGTCCAGCGTCGTACGCCATCGCCCCGACGCCGCCGTGCTGGTGGTGTTCGCTGCGTCGAGCCCCGCGCCCCCCGCGGCGGCAGCCGTGCTGGACCGGGTGGACGACAGGCTGGTGCTGACCCCGCTCGAGCCGAAGGCGGTCCAGCAGCTGGCTGCGCGCGCCGGCGTCGTGCTCCACCCGACGCTGGCCGACCGGCTGTGCCGCTTCACGTCGGGGCGTCCCGGACCGGTGCTCGCGCTGCTGGCCGAGCAGCCGCGCGAGCTGTGGGCCGACTTCGAGCCGGTGCTGCCGGCTCCCGCGGCGCTGGCCGCCGAGGTCGAGCAGCGCCTGGCCGGCGCGGGACAGGCCGCCCGGTCGCTGGCCGAGGCCGTGGCGGTGCTCGGCCGCGCGCCGGTCTCGCTCGCCGCGTCCCTCGCCGGGCTGCCCGAGCCCCTCGCGGCCGTCGACGACCTCGTCGAGCTCAGGCTGGTGAGGTGGGTCGAGCACCTCGGTCTCGCGCTCGTCGAGCCTGCCGACCCGATGGTCGCCGCGGCCGTGCTCGGATCCCTCAGCCGGGTCCGGCGGGCCGAGCTGCACCGCAGCGCAGCTGCGCTGGCGGAGGACCCGGTGACCCGGCTCGGCCACCTCGTGGCAGCCAGCCCCCTCCCGGACGAGGGACTGGCCGACGAGCTCGACGCCCTCGCCGCCGAGCGCGCGAGCACGGGGGAGTGGGCCACGGTCGCACAGCTGCTCGCCAGCGCGGCGCGGCTGACCTCGACGCCGGCCCTGCGCGAGCAGCGACTGTCGCGGGCCTTCGACGCGCTGGTCGGGTCGGGCGACACCCTCGGCGCGGCGGCCGCGGTCGCGGAGGTCGAGAGCCTGCGCGAGACCCCGTTGCGCAACGCCGCCCTCGGCTACCTCGCCATCGTCCGCGGCCGCTCGGCCGAGGCGGAGAACCGCTTGGTGCGTGCGTGGGACCTGGTCAACGCCGACCGTGACCCCGACGTCGCCGCCCTCGTGTGCCACCGGCGCGTGCTGCACAGCCTGGCGCGCTGCCAGGGACAGGACCTGGTCGACTGGGCCGACCGCGCTCTCGCGCTCGCGACCCCGGGGTCGCCGCCCGCGGTCGAGGCAGCGGCCATCCGCGGCCTCGGCGTGGCCGGCACGGGTCACGGTGCGCAGGCGCTCGCGGACTACGCCACCCTGGCCGAGGAGGTCGGGCACGGTGCCCAGGCCCAGCGCGTCGCCATGGGGCGCGGCTGGACCGCGCTGGCCCTCGACGAGGTCGACGTGGCCCGCGAGACCCTGTCCTGGGCCACCTCGACCGACTTCCTCGGCGGGTCCACGCGGATCTCGCTGTGGGCACACGCCTGGCTCGCCCGTGCCCACTTCGTGGGCGGCGACTGGGACGAGGCCCTGCGCACCGCCGAGCAGGGCACCCTGCTCGCCGGGCGCACCGGGATGCGGCTGATCGAGCCGCTGCTCGCCTGGACCCGCGCCCAGGTCCACGCCCTGAGGGGGGACTGGGCCCTCGCCGACCGGGCCGTCCGTGACGCCGACGCCGGTCCCCGCGACTACGAGATCATGCGCGTCGCCGGTGCCCTGGCCCGGGCGAGCGTGGCCGAGGCGCGAGCCGACTACGCGGGCGTGCTGCGTGCCCTCGACCCGCTGCGCCAGCCGTGGGCCGGCGGCAGCATCGACGAGCCGGGGGCGTGGCCGTGGCCCGACGTCTACGCCAACGCGCTGGCCATCGAGGGGCGCTACGACGAGGCCGAGGTGTTCCTGCGGCCGCACGAGGCGCTCGCGGCGGAGCGCGGCCACCGGTCGGCCCGGGCGCGCCTGGGCTACGCGCGTGGCCGGCTCCTCGGCGGCACCGGCGACCTCCCCGCGGCCCGCGTCGCGTTCGAGGAGGCCGCCGCCCTGCTCGAGGACCTGCCCCTGCCCTACGACCGGGCGCGCACGCACTTCGCCTGGGGGCAGACGCTTCGGCGAGCAGGCAAGCGGCGTGAGGCGGACCCGGTGCTCCAGACGGCGCGCGACCTCTACGACCGCCTCGGCGCGACGACGTACGTCGAACGCTGCGACCGCGAGCTGCGCGCGGGCGGCGTGCACGCCGGTCGCCCGGCGCCCGCCGAGCGGGACGCCGCCGAGCTCACGCCGCAGGAGGAGCTGGTGGCCGAGCTGGTGGCACGCGGCATGACCAACCGGGAGGTGGGGACCGAGCTCTTCGTGTCGACCAAGACCGTGCAGTACCACCTGACCCGGATCTACGCGAAGCTCGGCGTGCGGTCACGGGGCGAGCTGGCCGCGCAGCGCGCCACCTCGCCCGACGTCTGAGGCCGGAGGGCTAGGTCCTCAGCCACCGGCGCAGCCGTCGGGTCGGCAGCTGCTCCCAAGCGGTCTCGAAGTCCCGTACGTTGGCCGCGCCGCGTGCCTCCTCCAGCGCGTGGAGGCGTCCGAAGGTGAAGCCGTTGCGGCCCTCCAGGTGCGCCCGTGCGCCGTGGTCGCGCAGCACGCGCCGCGACATCACCGAGTCCTGGTGCTCCCCGAGCAGGTCCTGCACCGTCGACGCCCGCTCGCCGAGCTCGGCCGCACGCGACCCGAGCACGGGCGCCGCCGACTCGGCGGCGTAACGCAGTCGCTTGGCCTTCTTCCGGGCCTCGTGCAGCGCCGCGTCCCGCTCGTCGTCGGTCGTGGCCGCGCGCACGTCGGCGACCGCCCGTCGGAGCTTCTTGGCGTCCCGCTTCAGCAGGCGCGGCAGCTCGTCCCGCGCCGGCTCGTCCGCGCCCGGTGCGAGCCGCGGGCACCGGACGAGGCCCTCGAGGGACTCGAGGAGGTGGAAGTACCGAGCGTCCGCCAGGGCGCGCAGCGCGTCCTCCCGTCCTCGCGCCTCAGCGGCCCGCAGGTCGTCGTCGATCGTCGTGGCCACCGGACCGAGGGCCAGCTCCGCAGGTTGCCCGGCCACCAGTGCGAGCAGGCGCTCGCGGAGCACCTGGGCGTCCCGCGCCCTGCTGAGGACCTGCCCCAGCCAGCGGAGGTCCTCGACCACGGGGTCGACGGCCTCCTTGTCGAGCACCGGGCCGAAGGTCCTCATCGCCGAGCGCAACCGCCTCGCCGCGATGCGCATCTTGTGGACGGACGCCGGGTCCCCGGTGCGCACGCGGCGGTCCTGCTCGACGAGGGCCGCGAGCTGCTCGGCGACGCGGTGGTGCAGGGCCTCGCCGACGGTGGCCCGCCGGAGCTCGTCCTCGGTGGGCCCGCGCTCCGGAGGTGGGAGCGCATCCCCGAGGGTCCGCGCCAGCTTGGAGGACCCCGGCGCGGGTGTCGCCCCCGCCTCGCACAGCCGGCCCTCGACGAGGTCGAGCAGGGCGACGTCCCCGTCGACGAGCTCGACCTCCCACTCGCGCCACGAAGAGGTGGCGCCGGGCTCGCGCAGGCGCTCGGCCGACACGTGGTCGTCGCACAGCCGGGCCAGCACCACGTCGTCCTCACCGCAGAGCACCTGCTCGCGCCGTCGGTTGCTGACGCGTGCCACGGGCACCACGTCCCGGTCCCGCACGAGGGCCCGCACCGGCTCGAGCAGGGGCTCGGGCACGTCCCGGGCAGCCGTGCCCAGCGGCTGGCGCAGCTCGGTCCTGGTGTCCTGCCCGCTGGGCACCTTCAGGTGCCAGCCATCGTCCTCGCCTCCCGTGCGACGCCGCAACGTGATGCCTTGGCGGGCGAGGGCGAGGTCGGCGGTGTCGAAGTAGGTGGCGTCGAGATCGAGCTCGACAGGCTGACCCACCCGGACGACGCCCGGGACGTCGGTCAGCGTCGGGAGCGCGGTGGCCTCGCTCGTGGCGAAGGTGCGCTCGACCTCGTCCCAGCGTTCGGCTGTCATGCCTCATTGTCCGCCGGGAGCAGCGTCACCGGAACCCGCGGACCTTCCAGATCCCGGCGGATCGGCGCATCCTGAGCCCATGACGGCCTCGTCCCCCTCAGCGGGCGCAGCACCGAGGAGCATGACCGTCCCGCTGACCGCCTTTGCCGCCGGCGCGGTCGTGGCCGTGCTGCTCGGCGTGGTCGGTCGGCTGCACGAGCCGACCCTGGCCGGGACCACCGATTTGGGCTTCCGCACGGTGATCGAGATGAAGGTCGTCGTGTCGATCGTGGTCGGCGTCCTGACGGTGCTCCAGCTCGTGGGAGCGCTCTGGATCTACGGCCTGCTCGGGAGCCGGGCGCCGGCCTGGGTGGGTACCGTGCACCGGCTCACCGGCGCGCTGGCCCTCCTGCTCGCCGTCTTCGTCGGCTACAGCTGCCTGTGGGCCCTCGGCCTGGAGAGCGGGCGGCTCGAGAGCGGGGAGGAGGTGCCACTCCGCGCCGTGGTGCACGGCGTGCTCGGCTGCGCGGTCTTCGGCGCCGTGGTGGTGAAGGTGGTGGCCGTGCGCAGCCGACGCGCGCCGGGCTGGTTCCTGCCGCTGGCCGGCGGCCTGCTCTTCACGCTGCTCGTGGTCGTGGTGCTGACCTCGGCGGCGTGGTACGTCGGTGCCCGGGGCTGGCCGAGCCGCAGCGGCTACTGAGCCCCGGGCCCGACGCTCAACCCTCGCGGGAGTCCGTCAGGCTGCCGCGGTAGGTCTCCGGCGCGAGGAAGGCCGACACGAAGGTGATGAGGGCGAGCACGACGACGTACATCCCGACGGGCCACGAGGCACCGTTGGCCGAGGCGGCGAGGCTCACCGCGATCAGCGGCGCGAACCCGCCGAAGATGATCGCCGCGAACTCGCGGCTGACGGCGGCGCCGCTGTAGCGGCTGGCGGTGCTGAACAGCTCGGACAGCACGACGCCCTGGACGCCGAACATGATGCCGACGCTGCCGCCCTGGGCCAGTGCGAGGGCGAGCATCGCCAGCACGGGGCGGCCGCTGTCGACGAGCATGAAGAACGGGAAGGCGAACGCGATGGCGTAGAGCGCGCCCACCATGAGCACGGGACGCCGGCCGAAGCGGTCGGAGGCGATGCCGGCCAGGGGAGCGGTGATCATCACGACCAGCCCGGCGACGAGCAGGCCGGTCGTGCCGGTCACCCGGTCGTAGCCGGCCTCGGCCATGTAGGAGAGCGCGAAGACCTGGTAGAGGTGGCTGAACGACAGCGGGGCGGCGACCAGGCCCATCACCAGCAGCATGCTGCGCCACTGGGTGCGGACCAGGGTGAGCAGCGGCGCCCCGGCGGGCTCGACGTCCTCGACGACCTCCTCGAACGCGGGCGTCTCCTCGAGGCGCAGCCGGATCCAGAGACCCAGGAAGATCAGCAGCAGGCTCGCGAGGAACGGCAGGCGCCAGCCCCAGGAGGCGAACTGGGCGTCGGAGGTCAGCGAGGTCGTCAGCAGCAGCGCGCCCGAGGACAGCACCAGGCCGAGGTAGACCCCGGCTGCGGAGAACGAGCCGAAGAGGCCGCGGCGTCCGGTCGGCGCGTACTCGACGGCGTACACCGAGGCGCCGCTGTACTCCGCGCCCGAGCCCATGCCCTGCAGCAGGCGCAGCACGACGAGCAGGACCGGGGCGGCCATGCCGATCATGGCGTGCGACGGGATGAGGGCCATCGCGGTCGTCGAGAGGCCCATCAGCATGAGGGTCGCGATGAGCGCGGGCCGGCGGCCGTGCTTGTCGCCGATGTGGCCGAACACCATGGCGCCGATGGGCCGGGCGACGAAGCCCACGCCGAAGGTCGCCAGCGACAGGAGCAGCGAGGTCGAGTCGGAGGCGCTGGGGAAGAACACCTGGCCGAACACCAGTGCCGCGGCGGCGCCGTAGAGGAAGTAGTCGTACCACTCCAGGGCCGAGCCGAGGAGCACGGCGGTGCAGACCCGGGCGAGGGTACGCCGGTCGGCGGCCGGCTCGCCGGCAGGAGTCGGCGGTGAGGCCGGGGTGGACAGGGTGTGCGTCATGGAGGTCTCCGGATGGGGTCGTGCGCGGACGCGCGAGGGAGCACCGGGCACGGAGGTCGTGCCGGGTGGAGGTGCGTGCGGGTCGGCCGCTGGGTCAGCCAGGTGTGGCGGCGAGCCGCTCGAGGGTGCGTGCGTCGGCAGCGGCGCGGGCGGGAGCCCACCCGTAGCGGCCGGGGGCCCAGTCCTCGTCGCCGGGGACCCAGTAGAAGAACGTCACGCGACGCTCGGTGAAGCGCCACCTGCCGTCGTCGCCGCGGACCATCTGGTCCTCGTAGCGGCCGGCGGCGATGTGCGCGCGACCGTCGACGACGCAGGGCTGGTCCAGCCACGTCGCTCCGGTCGCAGCGTGGGCGGGTGAGCCCACGAGGTCGATGGTCTCGTTGGACGAGAAGTGCCACCAGGCGGACAGCGGCCCGTCCTGGAGGTCGGCGAAGAACGTGCGCAGCTCGACGTGGCCGCGCGCGGTGGCGAGCCCGACGAAGGCGCCGTCGGGGGTGAACAGGTCGACCAGGTCGTCCCAGCGGCCGTCGTCGAGGGCCTGGCAGTAGTGCGCGCGGAGCTGCCCGATCTCGTGCAGGTCCTCCAGGCGGCGCACGCGCGCGGCGAGGTCCTCGCTCCCCGTGGTGGTCACGTCAGACCCCGACGGGGACCCGGACGGGTGCGCCGGTCTTCTCGGTGATCTCCTCGACCGTGACGCCCGGGGCGAGCTCGACGAGCTCGAAGCCGTCGCCCGCGACGTCGAGGACGCCCAGGTCGGTGATCACCCGCGAGACGACACCGCGGCCGGTGAGGGGGAGGTCGCACTCGGCGACGAGCTTGTGGCTGCCGCTGCGCGACACGTGCTCCATCAGCACGATGACGCGGCGGGCGCCGCTGACCAGGTCCATCGCGCCGCCCATGCCCTTGACCATCGAGCCGGGCACCATCCAGTTGGCGAGGTCGCCCGCGATCGAGACCTGCATCCCGCCGAGGACGGCCGTGTCGATGTGGCTGCCGCGGATCATCGCGAAGCTCAGGGAGGAGTCGAAGAACGACGCACCCGGCAGCACGGTGACGGTCTGCTTGCCGGCGTTGATGAGGTCGGGGTCGACCTCGTCCTCGTAGGGGTAGGGGCCGACACCGAGGATGCCGTTCTCGGCGTGCAGGGTGACCGTCGAGTCGGCCGGCAGGTGGGCCGGGATCATCGTGGGCAGGCCGATGCCGAGGTTGACGTACTCGCCGTCGCGCAGCTCCAGCGCCGCACGCGCGGCCATCTCGTCACGGGTCCAGCTCATGCCAGAGCCTCCTCACGGGGTCGGGTGGTGAGCTTCTCGATGTCCTTCTCGTGGGCCTGGGCGGGCGTGAGCTCCACGATGCGCTGGACGAAGACGCCGGGCAGGTGCACGTCGTCGGGCTCGATGTCGCCGATCTCGACGACCTCCTCGGCCTCGACGATCGTCAGGCGCCCGGCCATGGCGGCCGGGATGTTGAAGTTGCGGGCCGAGGCGTGGAAGACGCAGTTGCCGGCGCGGTCGACCTTGGCCGCCCGCACGAGCGCGACGTCGGTGACGATCGACTCCTCGAGCACCATCTCCTTGCCGTGGAAGGTGCGCACCTCCTTGGGCTCCGAGGCCAGGGCCACGGTGCCGTCGGGGTGGTACCGCCAGGGCAGCCCGCCCTCGGAGACCATCGTCCCGACACCGGTCGGGGTGAAGAACGCCCCGATGCCGGCACCGCCGGCGCGCAGCCGCTCCGCGAGGGTGCCCTGCGGGGTGAGCTCGACGGTGAGCTCGCCGGCGAGGTACTGCCGGCCGAACTCCTTGTTCTCACCGACGTACGACGCGATGACGCGGGTGATGCGTCGCGCCTCGAGGAGCAGGCCGAGGCCCGCCCCGTCGACGCCGCAGTTGTTGGACACGACGGTCAGGTCGTCGGCGCCCTGGTCGAGCAGGGCGCTGATCAGCGTCCACGGGATGCCGACGAGGCCGAAGCCGCCGACGGCCAGGCTCGAGCCCGCCGCGATGTCGGCGACGGCGTCCTCGGCACTGGAGACGACCTTGTCGATCTTCTTTCCCGTGGTCATGACGTCACTCCGAGGTGCTCGAGGATGGCGGCGGCCACGGCCTCCGGTTGCTGGGCGGCCGCGAGGTGCGCCGCGTCGGGTACGACGACGAGCCGGCCGTCGGGCACGCCGTCGGCGATCTCGCGCAGGTAGGACGGCGGCGTCGCCGGGTCGTCCGCCCCGGCGATCGCCAGGGTGGGGGCCTTGACCTGCGGCAGGTCCGGACGCAGGTCCATCGCGGCGATGGCCTCGCAGGATCCGGCGTACCCCTCCGCGGACGTGGCCGCGCACATCGCCTCGTGGAACGCCCGGACGTCCGGGTGCTGCTCCAGATGGGCCGGGGTGAACCAGCGGCTCACCACCCCCTCGGCCACCGACCCGGTGCCCTGGGCGCGCACCTGGGCGGCGCGCTCGGTGTAGCCGGGGCCGGCCTCGAGGAAGGCGCCGGTGCACAGCAGCACCAGGCGGTCGACCCGCTCGGGGTCGCGGGCGGCGAGGCGGATGCCCATCATCCCGCCCAGCGACAGGCCGACCACGTGCGCCTGCTCGACCCCGAGGGTGTCGAGCAGGGCGACGACGTCGTCGGCCAGGTCGTCCATCGAGTACGGGCCCGGTGCAGAGGGCGACTGGCCGTGGCCGCGGGTGTCGTAGCGGACCACCCGGAAGTGCTCGGAGAGGGCGTCGACCACGCCGTCCCACATCCGCAGGTCGGCGCCCATCGAGTTGGAGAGGACGACGACGGGCGCGTCCTCCGGGCCGGTGACGACGTGGTGGACCTCGACGGCGCCCATCAGGACACCCGCTCGAAGATCGCGGCGAGGCCCTGGCCGCCGCCGATGCACATCGTCTCCAGGCCGTAGCGGGCCTCGCGGCGCTGCATCTCGTGGGCCATCGTGGCCAGGATGCGGGCGCCGGTGGCGCCGACCGGGTGGCCCAGGGAGATGCCGGAGCCGTTGGGGTTGAGCCGCTCGTCGGTCGGGTCGACCTTCCACTCGCGCAGGCAGGCGAGCACCTGGGCGGCGAACGCCTCGTTGAGCTCGATCACGTCGATCTCGTCGAGGGTGAGGCCGGCCCGCTCGAGGGCGGCAGCAGTGGAGGGGACCGGACCGATGCCCATCACCTCGGGGCCGACGCCGGCGACGGCCCACGACTTCAGGGCGAGCAGCGGGCGCAGGCCGCGGCGCTCGGCCTCCTCGCGGGTGGTGACCACGCACATGGCAGCACCGTCGTTCTGCCCGCTGGCGTTGCCGGCGGTGACGGTGGAGGCGGGGTCGATCTTCTCGCGGACGGGCCTCAGGGCGGCCAGCTGCTCGAGGGTGGTCTCGGGGCGGGGGTGCTCGTCGCGGTCGACGACCACATCGGGCTTGCCTCGGCGGCCCGGGACGGTGACCGGCACGAGCTCGTCGGCGAACTTGCCGGCCTCGTGGGCGGCGCCGGCCCGCTGCTGGGAGCGGACCGAGAACTCGTCCTGCTCCTCGCGGGAGATGTCGTACTGCTCGCGGAGGTTCTCGGCCGTCTCCAGCATCCCGCCGGGGACGGGGTGGTCCTTGCCGCCGGCGGTCTCGCGGGCGCGGACCAGGCGGTCCATCAGCTCGACCGAGCCGCTGCGGACGCCGGTGCGCAGGCCGAGGGCGTAGTGCTCGACGTTGGACATCGACTCCGCGCCACCGGCCACGATGACCGTGCCGGCGCCGCTGGCGATCTGCGAGGCGGCGTAGAGCACGGCCTGCAGGCCCGAGCCGCACCGGCGGTCGAGCTGGAGGCCGGGGACGCCCGTGCCGAGGCCGGCGTCGAGCGCGGCGATGCGGCCGATGGCCGGGTTCTCGCCGCTGGGGTAGCAGTTGCCCAGGATGACGTCGTCGACGTCGCCCTCCTGCAGGCCGGTCCGGCGTACGAGCTCCTTCAGTGTGGTCGACGCGAGGTCGACGGCGGACAGGGAGGCGAAAGCGCCTCCGTAACGACCCACCGGGGTGCGTACGGGCTCACAGATGACGATGTCGGGCATGGACCGAAGGTAGTCGTGACGTTCGATACAGTGAAGTATCCATTTGACGGTCACTGAGACCTCGCGCGTCCTAAACAGTTTTTGCCTCACGGTGCAGCACGGGCGGGCATCCTGAGGTCACCGGCGATCGAGGGGTGGTGGACGTTGAGGGTCCGTGCCGCGGAGCTCCGTGATGCGCCGGCGCTGGGACGCGTGATGGTCGGGGCCTGGCTGTCGGCACACCGCGACCAAGTGCCCGACGCGGCATGGCAGAAGCGCGTCGAGGAGTGGACGCCGGAGGTGTCGGCCTCGGCCTGGGCCCGGTTGCTGTCCGAGCAGGCCGGAGGCGAGCACCCGCGGACCGTCCTGCTGGTCGCCGAGGCGCATCGCGACAACGCCGTGGGACTGCTGCTGGCGACCGAGGACGAGGACGACGACTCCGGTGCGACCGCGCAGGTGAACGCCCTCTACGTGCTGCCTGACGACCAGGGCCACGGCATCGGGAGGCTGATGCTCGCCCGTGCGGCAGCGGAGCTGATGACCCTGGGGTTCTCGCGTCTCCACATCGGCGTCCTGACCGCCAACCACCCGGCGCGGGCCTTCTACGAGGCGATGGGGGGTCGGGAGGTCAGGCAGCGGACGTTCGACGAGGACGGCTTCCCGCTTCCCGAGACCGTCTACGTCTGGCCGGACCTCGCCGACCTGGTGACAGGCTCACGTCCCGTGACAGGCTCCGGCCCGTGACGGGCCGGGACCTCGACGTCCTGCTCGGCTCCTCGGACCCGGACGCCGCCCGTCACGCACTCGAGCGCCGCTACGGCTTCACGGAGGCACAGGCCTGGGCCGTGGTGGAGGTGCAGCTCCGCCGCATGACCCGTTCGGACAGGCAGAAGATCGAGGAGCGGCGTGGTGAGCTCGTGTCCCGTGCGGCCGCCCTGGAAGCCGAGCTCTGCCGACCCTGACGTCTACGTCCGTCGGCTGAAGCGGACCTTGCCGTGCTTGTCGAGGGTGTGTTGGTAGGCGGGGTCGTGGACGAGGTGGTGGTGTGGGGGGCAGTAGAGCTCGCCGCCGTCGACGCTGGTGCCGCCGCCGCGTGACCACTCGACCTTGTGGTGCGCCTGGCACATGGCGGGTGGTGCGTCGCAGCCGGCGGCTCGGCAGCCGCCGTCGCGGATGCCCATGGCGATGCGCTGGGGCTGGGTGTGGAAGCGGCGTCTGCGGCCGACGTCGAGGACTGCTGATCCTGCGCCGAGGACGATCGGGATGATCCCGGCCCGGCACGCGAGCCGGCGGGCTTCGCCGGCGCTGATCTTGTCGCCGGTGTCGAGCGAGGCGGCCTTGAGGCCGCCGAGCAGGGTCTCGAGCTCCATGGTGACCACGACCGTGGCCGGTACGCCGCCCGCGGAGGGGACGGTGTCCTCGGGGCGGGTCTCGATGTAGTCGATGAACGCGAGCCCCATCCGGTGCCGCGAGAGCTTCGGCTCCGCAGGAGAGGGCTCAGCGGTGCCGTCCGCGGTGCTGCAGGGCCCGAGCGACCCGAGGGCCGTGGCCATCAGGTGCTTGCGCAGCATCGCGGCGTGCAGGGTCGAGATGGTGAACCGGCCGTGGGAGCGACCATGGCCGTCGTCGACCATGGTGAACGACGCCGCGGCCCGGGCGTCGGCCTCCTCCGCCTCGAGACGTCGGGCCTCCTCGCGGTCCGCGGCAGCGGGGTCGATGACCTCCAGCACCCGACGACCCAGCACCCGCAGCGCCTTCGCGTCGTGCTCACGCGCCTGCTCGAGCAAGAAGGACTCGGCCGCCGCCGGCACCCAGGCGGCGACGTCACCGGGCAGGGCGTCGACCGCATCCACGACGACACGCGCCTGGTCGGTGCGCACCTCCCCGGCAGCCAGCGCCGTGGCGACCGGCTCGTGGTCCTCCAGCGCGGCGGCCAGCCGCGAGAATCGGTGCGCCTCCGCACGCGTCGTACGAGTCTGGTGCGACCACCAGTTCGTCGCGCTCGTGGCACCGGACCCGCTGCCGGTGCCGACGGTCTCGGCGTGGCGCAGGACCTCCATGAGCAAGGCGTCGAGCTGGCTCCGGGCCTCGGTCAGCAGCACCAACGCGTCACCCGCCTCGGCTGCGGACATCGACCACAACGGAGCACCCGCGACAGCCGTCAGCTCCTCACGCAACCGCCGCGCCAGGGCGGTGACCCGGTGCTGTTCGGAGTACTGGAGGGCTGACATGCCTCCACCCTCCAGCGGATCACCGACACGTGCACCTCACACCCCGAACACCTGTGGAGAAGCGGCGTCCAGACCGACCTGTGGACGGCAGGCGGCTGTTCAGCTCGACGCCGGTGCGCTCTCCACTGCGGCTGACCGCGGTGGAAACGGCGGGGTGCAGCCTTCCGGGAATCGCGCCAGGTAGTGCTGTGCCTCGAGAGGGGCTGGCCAGAACTTCGCCACCTCGCTGACCCTCGTCACTGTCCTGCCCGGCCAGTGGCCCGATGCGTCGACGTCGCGGATCATCTCCTCCGCCACGGTGCGCTGCTCGCTCGTGGTGCAGAAGATCTCGGAGCGGTACTGCGAGCCGACCACGCCGGCGTCGAGGTCGGGGCGGTGAACCTGGAAGAACACTTCCAGCAGCCCGCGGAACGAGAGCCGATCCGCGTCGAAGACGACCTGCGTCACCTCCGCGTGGCTACCGCAGTCCCGATCGTTGGGGTCAGCCTTGTCGCCACCCATGAACCCTGTCCGGGTCGAGACGACGCCGTCCGGCCGACCCAGCAGCGGTTGCATGATCCACGTGCAGCCTCCCGCGAGGTAGGCCGTCTCCAGGTTGTCGTCCATCGTCATTCCTCGTGCGAGCGAGACCTCCTCACACTACGCCGAGGACAGCGAGGCCGGTCCGCCCCCTGGACGGACCGGCCTCGGTGTTCGAGCCGTCAGCGCAGGACGCCGCAGACGGCGGGGTCGGTGGCCTCGGCCGGGAGCGACTTGTCGAGGTCGCTCTTGCCGGAGGAGAAGTCGTAGGCACCGTTGCCGTTGTAGTCGACACCGTGGATCACGACGACACCCTTGCCGTTGCGGATCGCCGTCGCGAGGGCCTTCGACGAGAAGGTGATCTTGCGCTCGTAGCGCACGCGCCCCTCCGGTGCCACCGGGTAGCGGTCGACCGCGAGCACGCTGTCGGGCGATGTGTCGCCCGACGTGGTCAGCGACGTGCGGACCGGGCCGTAGGCGTCCGCGCCGTCGGTGGTGGTCAGCTGGTGGTCGTGCCCGGCGTCGAACGCCGTGGGGCACTCGTTGCGGGCGGTGCGCCCGAAGTGGATGTGCTGGGCGTGGGGCAGGTTCGGCGCGAGACCGTCGGCCTTGACGTGGACGACCCCGGCGCGCCGCGAGGTGAACGACACCGAGGCCTTCCCGCTGGCGCCCGAGCTGTTGAGGGGCAGCAGCCGTCCGGAGACATCGGAGTCAGCACGCGACTCCGGCGCCTGGGGCGCGCCCTGTGCGGCGACACCGAGGCCGAGTGCTGCAACGGCGCTGAGAGCGGCCACGCCGCCGGTGATCATTCTGGGCTTCCTCATGCGAATCCTCCTAGTGACGGGCGCTGGGTGCGGCCCGCGTCACAGGGTTCGGGACGGTCGGCGAGACGGTTTGGTCCGACCGCGACTTCTCACCCGTACGGATGACCTTGCTGTCAGCCCCGCGACGCTCGACGATGGGTGGACAGCGAAGGGGGAGGGGTTCTCGATGGTGACAACGAGGTGGGCACGTGCCATGGCGGTGGGGACGGTCGGCGTGGTCCTGGCGATGCCGGCCGGACCGGCGTCCGCGGACACGACGGCTTACGACGACCCGGTCGGGGACTCGACGTCGGTGGACATCTCGCGGGTGCGCGTCGTCCACCGGGACGCGGTCACCGTGCGGGTCCGTTCGGTCGTCCCGCTGGCGGCCGGACAGGTCTACACGTTCTGGGTCAGCACCGGGCGTGGTCCCCGGTCCACCTACCACGTCTCCTTCCGGGCGAACTCCGGCTTCGAGGGCCAGCTCGGGCTCGTCCGGCCCTTCGACCGGACTCCGTCCCGGTTCGTGCAGTGCCCGGGCCTGCGGGCCCGCGCCGACATCTTCAGCGACGCACCCGTGGCGGTGCGCATCCCGAGGAGCTGTCTCGGCGACCCGAGCAGGGTCCGGGTGGCGGTGCGGTTCGACGACGAGATCACCGGCGACGTGGACTGGGCACCGGAGCGGCGCACGTTCGGCCCATGGGTCAAGAGGTAGCCGCAGGGACCGACGTGAGCCCGGTGATACACGGAGGTATCCGTCCTCGGCAGACTGAAACCCTGCGAGTATGAGTGGATGGAGCTGCGCCACCTCAGGTACTTCGTCGCGGTCGCCGAGCAGCGCCACTTCGGTCGCGCGGCCGAGCGGCTGCACATGGCCCAGCCGCCGCTGTCCCAGCAGATCCGCCAGCTCGAGGCGGAGCTCGGCGTCACCCTGCTCACCCGCACCACCCGACGCGTCGACCTGACGCCGGCCGGAGCGGCGTACCTCGACCACGCCCGCGCGATCCTCGCCGCGGTCGACGAGGCCGGTGAGGTGGCCCACCGGGTCGCGGCGGGGCGCACCGGACGGTTGACGATCGGGTGCGTGGGGTCGGCGACGTACTCCCTGCTGCCCGCCCTGGCGAAGGCGCTGCGCAGCGAGCTGCCCGACGTCGAGTTCGGCTTCCGCGGGGAGATGCTGTCGCCCGACCAGGCCGCGGCGCTGCACGACGGGTCCCTGGACCTCGCCCTGCTGCGGCGGCTGCCGGACACCTCCGGGCTCACCCTCCACGAGGTGCGCCACGAGCGCCTCATCGTCGCGCTGCCGCAGGAGCACCGGTACGCCGACCGCAAGCGGCTGCGGGTCGCCGAGCTGGCGGGAGAGGGCCTGGTCGTCCACGCCGGCAGCGGCCGCTCCGTGATGAACTCACTGGTCCACGAGCTCTTCGAGGCCGCGGACCTCGAGCTGGAGGTCGTGCACGAGGTGGCGGAGACCTCGACGCTGGTGACGTTCGTGGCCGCGGGACTCGGGGTCGCGGTCGTGCCCGAGCCCACCTCCGCCCTCAACGTGCCCGGCGTGGTCTACGTGCCCCTCGTCGGCACCCCCGGCGTCGACCTCGTCGTCGCGACGCGCGAGGGCGACGCCAACCCGGTGCTGGCACGGGCGCTGGGGAAGCTCGCGGCCCTCGCCCGGTGACGGGGCCTAGGAGAAGCTGCTGCGGTCACTGAGCCGCAGCCAGCGCACCTGGTCCGGCACCTCCTCCAGCGCACGACGGATGTCGGCCGCGACCTCGAGCAGGACCGGCACCACCTCGCGCTCGACCTCGTCGCGGCTGTGCCGGGCCACGGAGGTCGAGTAGGCGAGGGCAGCCATCGCGCGCCCTCGGGAGTCCAGCACCGGGGCAGCGGCCGTGAGGAAACCGTCCTCCAGCTCGCTGTCCACGACCGCGTAGCCCTGGGAGCGGATCTCGTGCAACCGGTCGCGGAAGGCGATCGGGTCGGTGATCGTCCGCGGGGTGAGCCGCGGCAGCCCCGCGGCGACCACGGCGTCCACGACGTCGGCGTCGCTCCAGGCGACCAGGACCTGCCCCGACGACGTCGCGTGCGTGGCCAGGCGGGTCCCGACGTCGACGTTGAGGCCCAGCACGCGGCGCACGTTGACCCGGGCGACGTAGACCGTGTCGGTGCCGGAGAGCTGGGCGAGCGAGGCGGACTCGCCGGTCCGCTCGGTGACCCGCACGAGGTGCGGCTGGGCGATCTCGACCACGCCGTGGCTGGCGGCGTAGTGCTGGCCGATGGTGAGCACCTGTGGGGTGAGGGCCCATCGGCTGCCCCGGCCGGCGACGTACCCCAGCTTCTGCAGTGTCAGCAGGATCCGGCGCACGGCCGGACGGGAGAGCCCGGTGGCCGTCGCGAGGTCGGCGAGCGTGGGCTCGGGGAGCTCGGCGTCGAAGGCCAGCAGCACCGCGAAGCCCCGCTCGATGCTCTGGATGATGTCGCGCTCGGAGACCTCGTCCACCGTCCTCGCCCCCCCTGCCGCTCGGATGTCTCAGTCGATATCGCATGCGTACGAATGCGGGTGGTCCCACCCGTTGACGCGAGCTGTGACGGCCGACACAGTCGAAGTACGCCAGTCGTACAGATCGTACGCACAGCGTACAGGAGGTAGTGATGGACCCGCGAGAGCTCCGCAACGCCTTCGGCGGATTCGCCACCGGTGTCACCGTCGTGACCTGCGAGAACGACGAGGGGCAGGCGCACGGCGCCACGGTGAACGCGTTCACCGCCGTCTCGCTCGACCCGCCGCTCGCGCAGGTCACGCTGGGGCGCACCTCCAAGGCGTGCCAGCTCCTCGAGGGCCAGCCGTTCGCCGTCAACGTGCTCGCCCACGACCAGCTCGACGTGGCCTGGCACTTCGCCGGCCGCCCTGCCGAGCAGGCACCGGCGTGGGTGGACGGACCGACCGCCCCGCTGCTCGCCGGCGCCGCCACGACCATCTCGTGCCGGCCGTGGCGGACCTACGACGGCGGTGACCACCTCATCGTCATCGGCGAGGTCGAGGCGGTCGAGGTCACCGACCGGCACCCGCTGCTCTTCCACGGCGGGAAGTTCCGCTACCTCAGCCCCCACCACGACGCCGCACCCGGCATCCACTGGGGCGGCTCCATCGACTGCCCCACCACCGGCTGGTTCGACCCCACCAGCTTCCGACCCCTGGCTGACGCCGCGCACGCCTGAACCGCACCCCCTCACCCCACCCCCGACCCACGTCCCCATCCACGCAAGGAGATCGACATGACACAGATCGAAGATCGTCCCGAGGTCCAACCGGCGCCCGAAGGTGCCACCGCGACCCGGCCCATGGACGGCCAGGAGTACATCGACAGCCTCAAGGACGACCGCGAGATCTGGATCTACGGCGAGCGCGTCAAGGACGTCACCGAGCACCCGGCCTTCCGCAACCCGATCCGGATGACCGCACGCCTCTACGACTCGCTCCACGACGAGCAGCTGAAGAAGGACGTCTGGGTGCCGACCGACACCGGCAACGGCGGCTGGACGCACCCCTTCTTCAAGACGCCGACCAGCGCCGAGGACCTGCAGGCCGACAAGAAGGCGATCGAGACCTGGGCCCGCAAGACCTGGGGCTGGATGGGCCGCAGCCCCGACTACAAGGGCAGCTTCCTCGGCACGCTGGGCGGCTACCCCGAGTTCTACGCCCCCTACGAGGAGAACGCGAAGCGCTGGTACAAGGAGAGCCAGGAGAAGGTCCTCTACTGGAACCACGCGATCATCAACCCGCCGGTCGACCGCAACCTGCCGCCGGACGAGGTCGGCGACGTCTTCATGAAGGTCGAGAAGGAGACCGACGCCGGTGTGGTCGTCTCGGGCGCCAAGGTCGTCGCGACCGGCTCCGCGATCACCAACTACAACTTCATCGCGCACTACGGGCTCCCGATCAAGAAGAAGGAGTACGCGCTCGTCTGCACGGTGCCGATGGACGCCCCCGGCGTGAAGCTCATCTGCCGCCCGTCCTACGGCATGCAGGCCGACACCCTCGGCAGCCCGTTCGACTATCCCCTGTCGAGCCGGATGGACGAGAACGACACCATCTTCGTCTTCGACAAGGTGCTGGTGCCGTGGGAGAACATCTTCGTCTACGGCGACACCGACAAGATCAACGGCTTCGCCATGCAGACCGGCTTCTTCCACCGCTTCACCTACCACGGGTGCATCCGCCTGGCCACGAAGCTGGAGTTCATCGCCGGCCTGCTGCTCAAGGCGCTCGAGGCCACCGGCACCAAGGACTTCCGCGGGGTCCAGACCCGCGTCGGCGAGGTCATCGGCTACCGCAACACCTTCCGGGCGCTGGCCGACGCGATGGCGGCCAACCCCGACCAGGGCCCCGGCGGCATGGCGCTGCCCAAGCTCGACTACGGCATGGTCTACCGCCAGCTGATGATCGAGATGTACCCCCGTGTGAAGGAGATCATCCAGCAGGACGTCGCGTCCGGCCTGATCTACCTCAACTCCAACGCCGTGGACTTCAAGACCCCCGAGGTCCGGCCCTACCTCGACAAGTACGTCCGTGGCTCCAACGGCTACGACGCCGTCGACCGCACCAAGGTCATGAAGGCCCTCTGGGACGCCGTCGGCACCGAGTTCGGTGGCCGCCACGAGCTCTACGAGCGCAACTACTCGGGCAACCACGAGAACGTGAAGGCCGAGATCCTGTTCGCCGCGGAGGCGCAGGGCGAGACTGCCAGGATGACCGGTTTCGCCGACTCGTTCCTCGGTGAGTACGACCTCGACGGCTGGACCGTGCCCGACCTGATCAACCCCACCGACGTCAGCACGATCATCAACAGGAAGTGATGAAGAAGATGACTGCCACCCAGGAACCCCAGACCGCGTCTCCCACGGCCGCCGGCTCGGGCGCCAACGCCAGCGCGAGCTTCAAGGCGAGCGCCGCCACCCGCGACGTGGCCGACACGCCGCCCGAGCGGGTCGCCGCGATCGTCACCTCGATCCTCAAGGGCGTCCACGGCGCGATCGCCGAGCACGACGTCACCTACCCCGAGTTCCAGGCCGCCAAGGCGTGGCTGATGGAGGTCGGCGAGGGCGGCGAGTGGCCGCTCTTCATGGACGTGTTCGTCGAGCACGCCGTCGAGGAGCAGGTCGCGAAGTCGCAGACCGGCACCAAGGGCTCGATCCTCGGCCCCTACTTCCTCCCCGGCCAGACCAAGCTGTCCTCGACGTGTGAGCTCCCGAGGCGCGACGACGAGAAGGGCACGCCACTCGTCCTCGAGGGCCAGGTGCGTGACACCGACGGAACGCCGCTCGGCGGCTCCGAGGTCGACATCTGGCACGCCGACTCCGACGGCTACTACTCGGGCTTCGCCCCGCACGTGCCGGACGGCAACCTGCGCGGCGTGGTCGTGACGGACGAGGAGGGCCGGTTCGAGATCCACACCATCCAGCCGGCGCCGTACCAGATCCCGCACGACGGACCGACCGGCCAGCTGATCGAGGCCGCCGGCTGGCACCCGTGGCGCCCGGCGCACCTCCACATCCAGGTGCGCGCCGAGGGACACCGGCCGATCACCACGCAGCTCTACTTCGCCGGTGGGGAGTACCTCGACTCCGACGTCGCCGAGGCGACCAAGCCGGAGCTCGTGCTCGACCCGCAGGACGACGGCACCGGCACCCGCCGCAGCACGTACGACTTCGAGCTCGAGCCGCTGAGGGCCTGAGATGAGCCACCACCAACGGGTCTGGCACGACTGGCCGGCACTCGGCGAGATCGAGGCGTCGGTGACCACGGTCGGGGTCTTCGACGGCTTCCACCGCGGGCACGTCGCCCTGGTCTAGGCCGCGCTCGACGAGGGCCGGCGGCTCGGTGTCCCGACCGTGCTCGTCACCTTCGAGCCGCACCCGTTGGTGGTGCTCGCCCCCGAGCGGGCGCCCCTGCAGCTGCTCTCCCTCGAGGACCGCGTCGAGCAGGCGCTGGCCCTCGGCGTCGACGGCGTCGTCGTCCTGCCGTTCACCCGCGAGCTCGCCGCACAGCCCGCCGCGCACTTCGTCGAGCACGGCCTGGTCGGCCGGCTCGGCGTGCGCTCGCTGGTCGTGGGTGACAACTTCCGCTGCGGTCGCGGGGGAGAGGGCGACGTCGCCCTCCTGGCCGAGGCGGGCCGCCACCTCGGCTTCGAGGTCAGCGGGGTGGACCTGGTCCGCCACGGTGAGCGCACGTGCTCGTCCACGGAGGTACGCCGCGCGCTGGCGGCCGGCGACGTCGAGGCCGCCCTCGACGTGCTGGGCCGCAGCGACCCGCGCATCGAGGCGATGGCAGGCTGAGCACGTGCGCTTCACCCACGAGACGCTGCCGCAGCGGGTGCGGTTCGCGACCGGAGAGGCTGCCGCGGCCGTCACCGAGGAGGCCGAGCTGCTCGGCATCCGCCGCGCGATGGTGATCGCATCCCCGCGGGGCGCCGAGCTCGCCCGCGCTGTCACGTCCGGCATCGGCGTCGCGGTGCTGCACGACGGCGTACGGGAGCACGTGCCGGTCGAGGTCGCCGACGCCGCCCGAGCCGTCGCGGCCGAGCACGACGTCGACGGCCTGGTCTGCGTCGGCGGTGGCTCCGCGACGGGCCTCGCCAAGGCCGTCGCCCTGACCAGCGGGCTGCCGGTGCTGGCGGTGCCCACGACGTACGCCGGCTCCGAGGCCACCGACGTCTGGGGCCTCACCCGCGAGGGCGCCAAGACGACCGGCATCGACGCCCGCGTCCTGCCGCGCTCGGTGGTCTACGACGCCGACCTGACCGTCGACCTGCCGGTCTCCCTCTCCGTCACCAGCGGGCTCAACGCGCTGGCCCACGCCGTCGACGGGCTGTGGGCGCCGCGGGCCGACCCGATCAACGCCGCCCTCGCCGGCGAGGGAGCCCGTGCCCTGGCCACCGCCCTGCCGGCCGTCGTCGACGCGCCCCGGGACGCGACCGCTCGGGAACAGGTGTTCTACGGCACCTACCTCGCCTCGGTCGCCTTCGCGTCCTCGGGCTCGGGGTTGCACCACAAGATCTGTCACGTCCTCGGCGGCCGCTACGACCTCCCGCACGCCGCGACCCACGCCGTGGTGCTGCCCCACGTGCTCGCGCTCAACGCCCCGCACGCGCCGGAGGCGGAGCGGCGACTGGCCGCGGCGCTCGGTGCGTCGAGCGCGGTCGCGGGCCTGGCGGATCTCTACCACCGGCTGGACGCACCGCGCAGCCTGAGGGAGCTGGGCCTGCGCGAGGCCCAGCTCGCCGAGGCGGCGGCCGCGATCCTGCCTGCGGTGCCCCCGTCCAACCCGGCCACGGTGAGCCGCTCGGTCCTGCTGGACCTCCTGCGCGCGGCCTGGGGCGCCTGAGCGCCGACGGTCAGCCCGAACGCCGGGTCAGGTGCCCGTCGGGGTCGAGGACCTCGAGCAGCGCGTCGCTGATGCGACGCAGCTGTGCCACCTGCGTCGGTGTGAGCGGGTCCAGTGCGAGGCGCCGCACCGTGTCGACGTGGCCGGGAGCGGCGGCGACGATCGCGTCCCAGCCCGCGGAGGTGAGCCGGGCGTTGGTGGCACGCCCGTCCTCGGGGCAGGGGAACCGCTCGACCAGGCCGCGCTCCTCGAGGCGTCGTACGACGTGGGAGAGCCGCGGCAGCGTCGCGTTGGTGCGCTGCGCGAGCGACGTCATCCGCAGCGTGCGCTCGGGGGCCTCGGAGAGCATGGCGAGGACGAGGTACTCGAAGTGCGTGAGGCCGGAGTCGCGGCGCAGCTGCGCGTCGAGGGCTCCGGGCAGGAGCTCCGCCACGGCGACCAGGCCGAGGAAGGCCTTCTGCTCGTCGTCGTCGAGCCATCGTGTGTCCATGCGCACATCCTAGCAAAACACTTGAATGAACAACTAAAGAGGTCTACGGTGTTACTTGAAGCAACAACCAAAACCTCTCACTCCAAGGAGCACCACATGTCCCACCTCTCGATCATCGGCACCGGCAACATGGGCCAGGCCATCGCGGCCGTCGCAGGCCGGGGCGGCCACACCGTCCAGCTGCTCGGCGAGAACGACCTCGACACCCCGGCCACCGGCGACATCGTCGTCCTCGCGGTGCCCTACCCGGCCGTCGGCTCCGTGCTCGAGCAGCGCGCCGACCAGCTCGAGGGCAAGATCGTCGTCGACATCACCAACCCGCTGAACTTCGAGACCTTCGACGAGCTCACCGTCCCCTCGGACAGCTCGGCCGCCGCCGAGATCGCCGCCCAGCTCCCCGGCTCGCGCGTGGTCAAGGCGTTCAACACGACCTTCGCGGGCACCCTCGCGGCGGGCGAGGTGGGCGACCTGACCACCACCGTCCTGATCGCCGGTGACGACGCGGACGCCAAGTCCACGCTGGCCGGCGTGGTGGCCTCGGGTGGCCTCAAGGCCATCGACGCCGGCGCCCTCAAGCGCGCCCGCGAGATGGAGGCCCTCGGCTTCCTGCAGATCAGCCTCGCCGCCAACGAGAAGGTCTCCTGGACCGGCGGCTTCGGCGTCGTCGCCTGACGCAGTCGCCTCAGCCCGACGCCGGGCGTCCCGTGAGCACCCGCACGGCCAGGTCCGTGGTGAAGTCGTTGTCGAGGAAGCCGACGACCTTCGTCACCCGGTCCAGGTCCAGCGGCAGCAGCCCGCGGGACCCCGGCACGTCGGGCGTCAGGCCGAGGTCGAGGTCGTCGCGGCCCGACATCATCTGCACGTTGAAGTCGTAGCGCTCGCGGGCACCCTCAGCGGACAGCCTGCGTACGACGGTCGCGCCGAGGCGGCGGCCGCCCGTCTCCGCCGCCCAGTCGTCCAGCGCCTCGGTGAGCGCCCGGCCCCCGTTGTGGTCGACGTCGGACCACGCGGCGTCCATCGAGCCCGCGACGTCGAGCAGGATCGCGGCGGTCTTCTCCCCGATCCCCTGGACACCGGGGAGGTTGTCGCTCGTGTCGCCGCGCAGCGCCGCGAAGGCCAGGTAGTTGGCCGGGCGGACGCCGTACATGTTGAAGAGACGGGCCGGGTTGAGCATGGGGGAGCCGTGGATCCCGCCGTCGATGAGTCGCAGCACCTGGGTGTGGTGGCTGATGTGGGCGAAGGCGTCGCGGTCCGACGTGATGATCACGCAGTTCCAGCCGTTGGCGGTGGCCCACGTCGCGCCCGAGGCGTTGACGTCGTCGGCCTCGAGCCCGGGCGGCGTCAGGGTCGCCAGGCCCAGTGCGTCGAGCAGCGCGCCGGCACGGTCGAGCTGGTCGACCAGCTCGGGGTCCTTCTCCGCGCGACCGGCCTTGTAGTCGGGGTAGGCGTCGCGGCGCACCGACCCGGTGCGGTCGTCGAGGCCGAACACAATGGCGTCCGGGGCGAAGGAGTCGATCGACTCGAGGATCTGGCGCAGCATCCCGTGCAGCGCCCAGATCGGCCGGCCCGCCCGGTCGCGGAGCCCGGTGTGCGCCCGCGCGTGGTGGTTGCGGTGCAGCAGCGACGGGGCGTCGACGACGAGCAGCAGCCGGCGGGTGGGGGTGTCGTGGCTCATGGTGATCGGGCGCCAGCCTAGGGCCTCCTCGTAGGGTCGGTCGCAGCCGCACACGACCACCGAGGAGACGTCTTGATCTTCATCACCGCCAAGTTCGCCGTCCGTCCCGAGCACGCCGAGGAGTGGCCCGAGATCTCGCGCGCCTTCACCGAGGCCACCCGCGCAGAGGACGGCTGCCTGTGGTTCGACTGGTCGCGCAGCCTCGACGACCCCACCGAGTACGTCCTGGTCGAGGCGTTCCGTGACGGGGACGCCGGCGCGGCGCACGTCGGCTCGGCGCACTTCAAGGCCGCGCAGGCCGAGCTGCCGGCCTACCTCGCCTCGACCCCGAAGATCGTCAGCCAGTCGGTCGACCAGGACGACTGGTCCGAGCTGGGCGAGATGGCGGTCGACCGACCCTGAGACGAGAACGGCAGGGACCCTCGTCCCGGATCCCGGGGGACCTACGCCCCTGACCCGGGCCGGGCCCCGGGGCGAGATTGGGAGCATGACGACGACACTTCCCATCCTGCTGGCCTATGACGGCTCCTCCGACGCCCGGCTCGCGCTGGACTGGGCAGCCGCCGAGGCGCACCGCACCCACGCGCCCGTCCACGTCCTCGCCGTCAACGAGGTCCTGCCGCCCACCTGGGGCGGTGTCGGCGGCATCTACGTCTACGCCGAGAGCTACACCCAGGACAGCTCGGGGATCCTCGAGGAGGCGGCGAAGGCGCTGGCCGACGCGGGGATCACCGCCACGACCACCGAGCAGCGCAGCGGCCACGCGGTCGACGAGCTGCTCCGTGCGGCCGCGTCCGCGTCCGTCCTGGTGGTGGGGAGTCGTGGCCACGGTCGCGCCGGCGAGGCGTTCGTCGGCTCGGCGAGCCAGCACCTGGCGCGCCACGCGACCTGCCCGGTCGTCGTCGTCCGCGAGCCGCGCGACCCCGACGCCACGCGCGTCGTGGTGGGCATCGACGGCTCCCGCACCAGCCTCGGCGCGCTCGAGTACGCCTGCAGGCGGGCCGAGACGACGGGGGAGACCGTCGTCGCCCTCCACGGCTGGAAGGTCAGGGCCCCGTCGACCGACGTGTGGAACGCGGAGGCGCGCAGCGTGGACTCCGACGAGCGCGAGCTGCTGCTGGCCGAGAGCATCGCGGGCGTCCGCGTCGACCACCCCGACGTACGCCTCGAGCAGGAGGTCGTGGCCGTGGCGCCCGACCAGTGCCTGGTGGACGCCTCGGCGAGCGCCTCGCTGCTGGTCGTCGGCTCGCGCGGGCTCGGCTTCTTCAGCGGAATGCTGCTCGGCTCGGTCAGCCAAGCCGTGCTCTCCCGCGCCACCTGCCCGGTGGCCGTGGTGCGCTGACCCCTCGCCCGGTCAGGGGCGCAGCAGGACTTTGCCGCGCCGTCCGGGCGCCTGGTTGGCACGGGCGGCGTCGGCGATGTCCTCGAGGGCGTAGACCTGCTCCACGGGCAGGGTCAGGGCGCCGGACGAGATGCCGGCGACCAGCTCGCCCATGAGCGCGCCGCGCTTCTCGCGCGACATGGCGCCGAAGACCTTGCTGCCCCAGAAGCCCTTGATCACGACCTGCTTGAAGATCACGTCGCCCGACCCGATCTCCAGGGTGGGGGAGGCCATCGCACCGAAGACCACGAGGACGCCGTCCTCGGCCAGCAGCGAGACCACGTCGCCGGCGGCACTGCCGCCGACGGAGTCCACGCCCGCGACGATCGGCGCGTCGCCCACGACCTCGCGCACCCGGTCGCGCCACCCGTCGTCGTCGGTGGCCACGACCTGCTCGATGCCCTGCTCGCGCAGCTCGTCGACGCCCTCGGCGCGGCGGACGAGGCCGAGCACGTGCACCCCGCGCGCCTCGGCGAGCTGGGAGAGGAGGCGGCCGACGGCGCCGTTGGCGGCGTTCTGCACGATCCAGTCGCCCTCGGAGACCTCGAGGAAGTCGAGCAGGGCGATGGCGCTGAACGGCATCGAGACCAGCTGGGCGGCGGCCTCGTCGCTCATCCCCTCGGGCACCGGGACCAGCCCGGCGGCCGGAGCGACGATGAGCTCCGCCCAGGCGCCGAAGCTGCCGCCGGTCGCGACGCGCTGGCCCACCTGGAGGGTGTCGACGCCCGCGCCGAGCGCCTCGACGACACCGACGGCCTCGGTGCCGGCACGGGCCGGCATCTCCGGCTTGAAGCCGTAGCTGCCGCGGGCGGTCCACAGGTCGTGGTTGTGGATGGGGGAGAGCAGGACGCGCACCAGGACCTGGCCGGGGCCGGGCTCCGGGTCGGGGACCTCCTGCACCGAGAGGACCTCGGCCGGGTCGCCGAACCGGGGCTGGACGAGTGCGCGCATGGGACTGCCTTCCGTCGATGTACGTGTGTTCCCATCCTCCAACCCGCCGAGGTCGCGACCTATGCCGCAGACTTGCCACATGAGCGGGAGGTCACAACGCGTCGACGACCTGCTCGAGGCCGCGATCCTCGACCTGCTCGCTCGCCGTGCCGCCTCCGCGACGATCTGCCCGTCCGACGCCGCGCGCGAGGTGGGCGACGACGACTCGTGGCGCGAGCTGATGGATCCGGCGCGCGCCGCAGCCCAGCGGCTCGTGGCGCGCGGGGAGGTGGAGATCACCCAGGGTGGTCACGTGGTCGACCTCGCCACCGCCAAGGGGCCCATCCGCATCCGGCGGCGCTGACAGCCGACCGCCGCAGCGCCGGCACCGGAGCAGGGGAAAGGGACAGCGGCGCAACCCACGGGGGGAGGGCGCGCCGCTGTCCTTGCACCCTCAGCGCCGACCCGGCCACAGGTGTTACGGGTCCGCCGGAAAAGGGTGAACCGGTCTGGACCACCGTCGGTCCGCACCCACGGGGATCGGGTCAGCCGAGCGTGAGGACCTCGTCGAGAGGACGTCGCGGAGTGCGCGCGAGCGGCGTCCGGTTCATCGCCTGCCAGCCGACGCGCGCCAGGACCAGAGGCTCGGCGAGACCACCGAGCACCTCCGCCCGGAAGGCCGCGCGGGTCTGGGCCACCTCGATGACCTGGGAGAGCGGGACGACCGACAGGCCGCCCTGGGTCGCGGCGAGCCACAGGGCGCTCAGGCCCTCGCCGGCCGTCAGCCAGCTCGTGGGGTCGTCGCGGGAGTCGAAGAGGACCACGAGGCCGTCGGACCCGTGCACGTCGTCGTCGAGGTGTCCCGGCGCGGTCTCGAACCGGTGGGCGTACGCGTCGGCGACGACCCCCGAGTCCTCCAGCGCGGCCACCGGGATGCCGTCGACGGCGCCCCGCCCGAGCCACGCCTCCTGCTCGAGGACGGCGGCGCGGTTGTCGCGCTGGATCACGCCCGCGCGGTGCACCAGGCGCTCGGCGAGGAAGCGCTCGGTCACGTCGGAGAGCGCCGTGGCCCGCGCGCCCCACTGGTTCGCCACGGCGGCCAGGTGGTCGAGGCGCTCGTCGGGCACCGGCCAGGAGGTGAAGCGCCGGCGATCGGTGCACCTCAGCTCCACCGCGGCGAGCACGTCGGCACCCTCTCGCGTGGGCGGGGCGGGCGACAGCTCGAGGCGGGCGAGCAGGTCCGGGTCGTCCGGGTCGGGGTGCCGGTCGACGCGCGTCGCCCAGCCCAGCGCGCCGGCGACCACCTGCGCGTGGTGCAGGGCCGCGCCGCAGCTGATGACGAGGTTGCGGCCCTCGGGGTCGGTGGCCGGCAGCCCCCGCGAGCGGTCCGCGTGGAGCTCCAGGGTGCGCGAGGTGGCGCGCCACCGCCACGGCTGGGTGTTGTGCACGCTCGGTGCCCGAAGCGCGCCGGCGACGATGAGCCGGAGGGCCGGGACGGGTACGACGCGGGTGGTGGTCACGACTGCTCCTCCGTGCTGGTCGACGTCAGGTCGAGCGTGCGTCCGGGCGGGTGGAGCGGCACAGGGCCGTTGGTCCCGACCCCCTCGGGCCCGGCTCACCGGTCTTCCACAGGGACGCGGCAGGAACTAACGTGGAGCACGGCATCACGGGGAGGACTGGTGGAGGGCGCGGAGGACGAGGTGACACGGGGGCCCGCGCACGTCCTCGGCGAGGTCGAATTCGACCGGCTGCTGCGCGAGGTGCTCTTCCGGGTGCACGGGGTCCGCGACGAGCCGGCCCGGCAACGGCACCTCCTCGAGGCGGTCGTCGGTGAGGCCTGGGACCTGTCCCTCGACGGGGTCCTGGCCCGGATCCTCTCGGCTGCCAGCTGCCTCGTCGGCGCGAGGTACGGCGCGCTGGGGGTGCTGGCCGACGGCCCCGAGCGTCGACTCCGCACGTTCGTCCACCTCGGCATGGGCGACGAGATCGCCACGCGCATCGGTGACCTCCCCTCGGGCAAGGGCCTCCTCGGCCTGCTCCTCGAGGACCCGCGTCCCCTGCGGCTGCCCGACGTCGCCGCGCACCCCTCGTCGTACGGCTTCCCCTTGCACCACCCGCCGATGACGTCGTTCCTCGGCGTGCCGATCCGCGTCCACGACCGGGTCCTCGGCAGCATGTTCCTGACCGACAAGGGCGACGGCCAGGACTTCACCGAGACCGACGAAGCCCTGGTGGTGGCACTGGCCGACGCTGCCGGGGTGGCCATCGAGAACGTCAACCGCCGCGAGGGCTCTGACCAACGCCAGGCGTGGCTCGCGGCGGCGGCCGAGATCGCGGCGCTGCTGGTGGACGACACCTCCGTCAAGCCGGCCCTCCAGGTCGTGGCGGACCGAGCCCGATCGGTGTCCGGAGCCGACGTGTCCTGGGTGGTGACCGGGTCCGACCCGCAGCACCTGCACCTCGAGGTGGTCTCGGGTGCCCCCCACGACCTGCAGGCGATGCGCGCGCTGCCGATGGAGCACTCCCTGGCGAGCATCGTGGTGAGCACGGGTGAGGCGATCTCCGTCGACGACCTGGCGAGCGACCCCCGCGCGGTCGACCCGTCGACCCTCGAGGGGTGGCCCCGGCTGGGACCCGTCGTGGTGCTGCCCCTGCGGTCCGGCAAGGGAGTGGAGGGGGCGCTGTCCCTCGCGTGGACGCCGGAGCACTCCGACGGCTACCTCCGGCTCGACCCCGCCCTCCCGGCCAGCTTCGCCGAGCACGCGGCGCTGGCCGTGCAGGTGGCCCGCAGCCGCGACGAGCGCCAGCGGCTGACCCTCTACGAGGACCGCGACCGCATCGGCCGCGACCTGCACGACCTCGTCATCCAGCGGCTCTTCGGCGTCGGACTGTCGCTGCAGAGCGCGTCGAACCTGGCGCCGGAGGGGGATCTCAACGCGCGCCTGGAGCAGGCCATCGACGAGATCGACGGCACGATCAAGGACATCCGGCGCACCATCTTCGCGCTGGGCTCCATGGACACCGCGTCCGACGTGCAGAGCCAGATCGAGGGCCTGGTCGACCGGGTGGGCGCCACCATGAAGCTCCGCCCCCAGCTCCTGATCGAGGGCCCGGTCCGCACCGCCGTCGCTCCCCAGCTCGCACCGGACCTCGTGGCTGTGCTGAGCGAGGCGCTGACCAACGTGAGCCGCCACGCCGACGCCTCGCGCGTCGAGGTCGAGGTCACGGTGGACGCAGACTCGGTCGAGGTGCGCGTCTCCGACGACGGCCGGGGGATGGACGCGGACGTGGTCGAGAGCGGGCTCGACAACATGCGCGCGCGGGCGAAGAAGCACGGCGGGGACCTCGTCGTGGAGTCGGAGAGCGGGGTCGGCACCACGCTCGTGTGGCGTGCTCACCTCGACTGACCCGGGACAAAGGTCCCCCATGGGGTCGGACCTACGACCGCACCCCGCGGCGCCTGCGAGGCCCAGACTGGGCACGTGAGCGTCGAACCGGTCGACCCGGCTGTCAGCGTCGAGGAGCCGCGGCGCATCCGCGTCTTCGTCCTCGACGACCACGAGATCGTCCGGCGGGGGATCACCGAGCTGCTCGAGCGGGGCGGGGACATCGTCGTCGTCGGGGAGTCGGGCTCGGCCCGGGAGGCGGCACGCGTCCTGCCCGACCTGCGTCCCGACGTCGCGATCCTCGACGGGCGCCTGCCCGACGGGTCCGGGATCGACGTGTGCCGCGACGTCCGATCGGTCGACCCCGGCATCAAGGCCCTGATCCTGACGTCGTACGACGACGACAACGCGCTGCTCGCCGCCGTCGTGGCCGGCGCCTCGGGCTACCTGCTCAAGCAGGTCCGCGGCAACGACCTCGTCGACAGCGTCCGACGCGTGGCGTCGGGCCAGTCGATGCTCGACCCGGCCATGACGGCCCTGGTGCTGGAGCGGATCCGCAGGTGTCCCGAGGAGCACGACGAGCTCCAGGCGCTCACCCCGCAGCAGAAACGCATCCTCGACCTCGTCGGCGAGGGCCTCACCAACCGTGAGATCGCCCGGCGCATGGTCCTGTCGGAGAAGACGGTCAAGAACTACGTGTCCTCGATGCTCGCGAAGCTCGGCTTCACCAGCCGCACCCAGGCGGCGGTCTTCGCCGCGCGACACTCCGGGGCCTAGCCCCGTTCCCCCGTCCGGGCGGGGAGCGTGACACGGGTCCCGAAAAGTCCGGGACTTTGGTCAGTTGTCGAGCGCGTCGGGGTCGGGTGACATGGGACACGCATCACGGGGGACACCCGGGTGCCCCGTCGAAGGTGACGTGTCCAGCCGTACGCCGTGCCTGGAGTGTCGTGCACCGGGGGGTGATTGACGGGGCTCCCGGTCATCGACGTCATCGCGACCACAGGAGGGGGATCAGATGACCCAGTCGGCGAGGCTGACGAACCAGTCCTTGCGGGAGGCCGCCGACAGGCTGGTCGAGGAGCGGCCCGACCTGCCGCCCGGCTCCGTGCTCCGCTGCTTCTCCAAGTCCGTGCGCGCAGCCCTCCTGGCCCGGTGCCGGCCCAACGACGTGGTGGCCGAGGCCGAGCGCATCACCCGCGAGGTGCTCGCGCAGCGCCTCCCGGGACCGCGCGTGCCGCGGCCGCGGCGAGCCGCCTGAGCGGTCGCCCGGACCGGCCGGACAGGTCAGGGCCCGAAGTCCTGCGGGAAGTGCTGCACCGACGCGTCGGACCCGGGGTAGACGAGCGCCTCGTGCCCGTTGTCGGACCAGCGGACCCAGTAGGGCGGGGTGCCGTCCGGGTTCCTGACGTCGAGGATCTCGCCGTCGCGCGCTGGGCCGTGCAGGCTGCGCACGAGCAGCCGGTCGCCCACCGAGGCGCGGAGGACCCCGTCGTTGCCGCGAGCGCTCTTCATCGGACCTCCTCGGAGTCGGCAGCCGTCCACTGACAAGCCTGTTTCGCGGGCAGCCCGCGCTGCCAGTGCCGTTGGTCCCCTCTCGGTCCAGACGGTCCGCGGCTGATCCCGCAGCAGGGTCGTACGCCCCGGGCAGCGGGGGAGGGACGACCCGGGTCAACGGGCCCGAACAGGCGTACCGTCGAGGTATGTGGGAGGTGGATCCACACGCGGCTCCCGGGAACGACCCGATCACGGTGTTCCTGCTGGACGACCACGAGGTCGTGCGTCGCGGGGTCCGCGCCCTCCTCGAGAGCGAGGGCGACATCAAGGTGATCGGCGAGAGCAGCAGCGCCAGCGAGGCGGCCGCCCGGATCCCGGCGCTGCGCCCGCAGGTCGCCCTGCTCGACAGCCGGCTCTCCGACGGGTCGGGCATCGAGGTGTGCCGCCACGTCCGGTCCGTCGATCCCGGCATCGCGGCCCTGATCCTGACGTCGTACGACGACGACGACGCGCTGTTCGCCGCGATCATGGCGGGAGCGGCGGGCTACGTGCTCAAGCAGGTGCACGGCGCGGACCTGGTCACCGCGGTCCGGCGCGTGGCCGCCGGTCAGTCGATGCTCGACCCGGCCGTCACCGACCGGGTGCTGGCGCGCCTGCGCAGCGGCCCGCACAAGGACCCGCTCACCAAGCACCTGAGCCCCAAGGAGGAGCAGATCCTCGACCTCGTGGGTGAGGGCCTGACCAACCGTCAGATCGCCGAGCGCCTGAACCTGGCGGAGAAGACGGTCAAGAACTACGTCTCCACCCTGCTCGGCAAGCTCGGCGTGGAGAGCCGCACCCAGGCCGCGGTGCTGGCGGCGCGGCGACCGCGCCCGCCGAGCCCCGACGACGACCGGTGAGGCTCGCTGGTGGACCTCAGCGCGCGTCCAGCAGCGTCGGCTCCAGGTCGGCGCTCCACGCGCCCCTCCGGGCCAGGCCGTTCATCCTCGCGCGGCCGAGCAGCGCGGCCTGGGCCGCGGTCCGGTTCTCGGGACGCCCGGCCCAGGCGTCGAGGACCGGTGCCTGCAGGGCCCTGCCGAAGGAGAAGCTGAGCTGCCAGGGCTGCGGCGCGCACCGGTTGAGCGCATCGAGGCGTGCGGTCGCCTCCTGGGGCGACTGACCCCCGGACAGGAACACGATGCCGGGGACGGAGGCGGGGACGGTGTCGCGCAGCACGCCGACCGTGGCCAGGGCGATGTCCCCGTCACCCACCTGCTGTCCCGACTCCGAGCCGGGCAGCACCATGTTGGGCTTGAGGAGGGTGCCGGCCAGGTCCACCCGCTGCCGGGCGAGCTGGTCGTAGACCGCCCGCAGCACCTGGCGCGTGACCTCGGCGCACCGCTCCATCGAGTGGGTCCCGTCCATCAGCACCTCCGGCTCCACGATGGGCACCAGGCCGGTCTCCTGGGCGGCCGCCGCGTAGCGGGCGAGGGCGTGGGCGTTGGCGTCGACGCACCCGGCGGTCGGCCGGTCGGGACCGATGCGGATGACCGCGCGCCACTTGGCGAACGACGCCCCCAGCGCGACGTACTCAGCGAACCGCTCGGAGAGCCCGTCGAGGCCCTGGGTGACCACCTCGTCGGGGAAGCGGGGGAGCGGCGTGGTGCCCCGGTCGACCTTGATGCCGGGGATGATCCCGGCCTCCCGCAGCGCCTGGGCGAAGGGGACGCCCGACGCGTGGTGCTGGCGGATCGTCTCGTCGAACAGGATCACGCCGCTGACGTGCTCGGCGAGGCCGGGTGTCGCGAGGAGCAGCTCGCGGTAGTCGCGCCTGACGTCCTCGGTGGACTCCAGGCCCACCCGCGCCAGGCGCTTGGCCATGGTCGGGGTGCTCTCGTCGGCGGCCAGGACCCCCTTCCCGGCCTCGACCAGGGCGATGGCGGTGGCGTGCAACGACATGGGGTCCTCCTCTGCTGTCGGGTGGTGCCGGCTGGTCTACCTGCCGGCGTCGGTGCCCGTCGCGGCGAGCAGGCGGCTCTCGGCGTCCAGCACGATGCGCGTCGTGCGCAGCACGCTGTCGGGGTTGAGGCTCATCGACTCGATGCCGAGCTCGACGAGGAACTCCGCCATCTCGGGGTAGTCGGACGGCGCCTGTCCGCAGAATCCCGAGTGGATGCCGTTGCGGCGACACCCCTCGACCGCGAGGCGGATCATCTTCATGACGCCCGGGTCCCGCTCGTCGTAGTCGAAGGCCACGAGCTCGCTGTCGCGGTCGACGCCCAGGGTGAGCTGGGTCAGGTCGTTGGACCCGATCGAGAAGCCGTCGAAGCGCTGGGCGAACTCGTCGACCAGCACCACGTTGTTGGGGATCTCGCACATGGCGTAGACCTGCAGCCCGTCCTGCCCGCGCACGAGCCCGAGCTGGGCCATCCGCTCGAGCACGAGGTCGGCCTCGGCGAGGCGGCGTACGAAGGGCAGCATGAGCACGACGTTGGTGAGGCCCATGTCCTCGCGGACGCGGCGCATCGCCGCGCACTCGAGCGCGAAGCCCTCCTCGTAGGCCGGGTGGGCGTAGCGGGAGGCGCCGCGGAAGCCGATCATCGGGTTGTCCTCGTGCGGCTCGAACCACGACCCGCCGAGGAGCCCGGCGTACTCGTTGGTCTTGAAGTCCGACATCCGTACGACGACCGGGCGGGGGTGGAAGGCGGCGGCGATCATGCCGACGCCCTCGGCCAGCCGCCCCACGAAGTGGGCCGCGCCGTCCTGCGCGGGACCGATCAGCGAGGTGATCGCGGCGCGCTCCTCGTCGTCGGACACCCGTTCGGGGTGCAGCAGGGCGAGCGGGTGGGCCTTGATGACCTCGCTGATGACGAACTCGATCCGCGCCAGCCCGACCCCGTCGTTGGGCAGCATCGAGGTCCGCAGGGCCAGCGCGGGGTTGCCGAGGTTGACCATGATCCCCGTCCGGGGGCGCGGGAGGTCGGAGAGGTCGAGACGGTCGACGTGCACGGTCGCGGCGCCCTCGTAGACGTGCCCGGTGTCGCCCTCGGCGCAGGACACGCTCACCTCGGCGCCGTCCACCAGCGCGGTGGTCGCGTCGCCCGTCCCCACCACGGCCGGCAGCCCGAGCTCCCGAGCCACGATGGCCGCGTGGCAGGTGCGCCCGCCGCGCTCGGTCACCACCGCGGCGGCCTGCCCGAGCACCGGCTCCCAGTCGGGGGTGGTGGTCTCGGCCACCAGCACCTCGCCCGGGCGGAACGACGCGAGCTCCGTCGTGCTGCGCACCACGCGGACGCGTCCCGTGGCCACGCGGTCGCCGACCGCGCGGCCGGTGGCCAGGACCAGCCCGTGCTCCTCGACGACGTAGCGCTCCAAGGTCGCCGCCCCGCGGGTCGAGGCCGTCTCCGGGCGCGCCTGGACGATGTAGGTCAGGCCGTCCACGCCGTCCTTGGCCCACTCGATGTCCATGGGGCGGCCGTAGTGGTCCTCGATGGCGATGGCGGCCCCGGCCAGCTCGAGCACCTCGCGGTCGTCGAGGCAGAAGCGGCGACGGTCCTCCTCGGGCGTGGCGACGTTGTGCGGGCCCGGCGTGCCGGTCACCATGCGCACGGCCTTCTCGCCCAGCCGCCGCTGGAGGACGGCCCGGTGCCCCTTCCGGTAGGTGGGCTTGTGGACGTAGAACTCGTCGGGCTCGACGGCGCCCTGCACGACGTTCTCGCCCAGGCCCCACGAGGCGCTGATGAGGACGACGTCGGGGTGCGCCGTCTCGGTGTCGATCGTGAACATCACGCCGGAGCTGGCGAGGTCCGCGCGCACCATCTTCATCACGCCGACCGAGAGGCCGACGGACAGGTGGTCGTAGCCGTGCCGGTGCCGGTAGTGCACGCCGCGGGCGGTGAAGAGGCTGGCGAAGCACTGGCTCACCGAGGAGAGGAGGTCGTCCTCGTGGACGTCGAGGAAGCTGGCGTGCTGGCCCGCGAAGCTGGCCTCGGGGAGGTCCTCGGCGGTGGCGCTGCTGCGTACGGCGAGGGTGAGGCCCGGGCCGTACGTGCGGCGCAGCCGGTCGAGCGCCGGCGCGATCTCGTCGCGCAGGCGCGGCGGCACCCCCGCGTCCAGCACGACCTGGCGCGCACGCGCCGCCCGGGCCTCCAGGTCGTCCACGTCGTCCGGGTCCAGCCCCGCGAGGGCCGCCTCGAGAGCCGGCCACGCCCCGGCCTCCTCGAGCGCGTAGCGGTAGGCCGCGGCGGTCACGGCGAACCCGTGGGGGACGCGGACCCCGGCGGAGGTGAGGTGGCGGTGCAGCTCACCCAGCGAGGCGTTCTTGCCGCCCACGAGGGGGACGTCGGCCAGGGTGATCTCGGCGAGGTCGAGCACGAACGGCGAAGTGTCCATGCCGCGAGCATCTGCCCGTGGCTCCGACGCCGGACACGGCCGTCGGTCCCGACGCTCCGGGACCTGGGACCCGAGGTCAGGTGAGACCGAGGACGAGCAGGGCCGTCACGCAGAGGGTGATGAACCCGATGGTGGCGAGGTAGACGGCTCCGGCTGCGCGGGGCGCTGCGTGCCCGCCCATGACGTCGTCGTCGCGGGAGAGGAGGTACATGAGGACGAGGAGCGGCACCAGCAGCACCGCGTTGAGGACCTGGGTCAGCACCAGGAGCGGCACCAGCGGCACGCCGGGCAGGAGCACCCCGACGGCGGCCGCGCCGGCGACGAGCACGAAGGTCGAGTAGAAGAGGGGCGCACGCCGGAACCCGTCGTCGAGCGCGCCCTCGTGCCCGGTGAACTCGCAGACCGAGTAGGCCGTCGACAGCGGCAGGACCGCGGCTGCCAGGAAGGCGGCCCCGATGAGGCCGACGCCGAAGAGGAGCCCGGCGAACCGCCCGGCCAGCGGCTCCAGGGCCCGGGCGGCGTCGGCCGCCGACGCGATGCCGACCCCTTCGGCGTGGAGGGTCTCGGCACAGGTGACGACCACGAAGAAGCCGATGACGCCGGTGAGGACCGACCCGGTCACCACGTCGGCCCGCTCGTAGGGGAGGTCCTCCGGCGTCAGCTTCTTGTCCACCGCGTAGGACTGGATGAAGCTCAGGCCCCACGGCGCCAGCGTGGTGCCCACCGTCGCCACCACCACCAGCAGCGCGTCCCGGTCCAGCGGCGCGGTGGGCAGCAGCAGCCCGCGGGTCGCCCGGCCCCAGTCCGGGCCGACGACGAGGCCGGCCGCGACGTACGCCAGGAAGACGGCCGCGAGCGCCATGAGGAGGTGCTCCACGCGGTGGAAGCGCCCGCGGAGGACGAGGACCGACACGAGGACCACCGCGATCGGCACCGAGACGTAGCGCGAGACCCCGAACAGCTCGAAGCCGGCGGCCACCCCGGCGAGCTCGGCGCACGCCGTGCCGAGGTTGGCCGCCACCAGCACGACGAGGGCGAGGCCGCCGGTCCGGACGCCGTAGCGGTCCCGGACCAGGCCGAGCAGCCCCTGGCCGGTCGCGACACCCATCCGCGCGGCGAGGTCGTGGAAGAGCACCAGGGCGATCGTCGACAGGAGCAGCACCCACAGCAGCTGGTAGCCGTAGTCGGCGCCCAGCACGGAGTACGTCGTGATGCCGGCCGGGTCGTCGTCGGACAACCCGGCGAGCAGGCCGGGGCCGACCACCGCGACGAGGGTGGCCAGGCGAGCACGTCGCGCGGTCCGGGGGCGGTCGTCGAGGGTCGCCACGGCTCACCCCTCCGGAGGTCGGTGCAGCCGCCAGCCCGCGGTGCGCCGGTAGCGCCGGTGGTCCGCGGGGGAGGTGGATCGCCCCAGGCTCGTGATCGTGCGAGCGTGCTCGTCGCTCGCGTGCGCCACGAGCCGCGCGCGCTCGTCGCTGCTCAGCGCGTGCACGAGGCGGCGCCCGGCGTGCGGGTGGCTGTGGTGGATGGCCGCGGCCGCGTGGGCCGGGTCGACCGCCCGGAGGACGTCCCTCGCCCGGGAAGCGCTCAGCCTGGTGAGCAGCTCGGCGAGCCCGTGCGGGTCGAGCCTGCGGAAGCCGGCCTGGTCCGTCGTCAGCTGGACCGCGTGGCCGCGGGTCGAGGTGAGGTGGAGGTGCCGCCACTCCACCGCGACCACCGACCGGCCGGCCAGTGGACCGAGGCCGAGGCGGCGGAGCAGCCCGGCGGTGCCCAGGTCGACGGCGACCACCTCGAGGTGCCCGTCCCCGTCGCCCTCGCGCGTGTGTTCCAGCAGCACGTCGGAGACCCGTGACAGGTGGTGCCCGAGCAGGTCGACGACCTGCGTGTCCATCACGTCACGGGCGAGCAGCACCTCGTCCGCCTCGAGGGGCGGGCGGCGGGTTTCGGTGCGAAGAGCGGCGACGTCGACGCCGACCCGCACCACCCACCCGTCCTGGCCGTCCGCCACCCGCTCCAGGTCCCGCGCAGGCACGAGGTAGCCGCTCGCCCGACCGGCCTCCACGAGCAGCCGCCGGACGGGCGCGCGGTCGGGGCCCAGCGCGACGGTCATGTCGACCACGCGGCCCAGTGCGCGGCCGTCGTACGCCGTGACGCGTCGACCGATCTCGTGCGAGAGCAGGGTGCCCGGGTGGTCCACGGCTCAGCCCGCTTCGGCCCGACGCCTGCGCCAGCGCCACGCCTCGTCCGCTCCCCAGACGACGACGGGCAGCGGGAGGAGCGCGAGCAGCGCCCAGCTCTCCGGGACGCTGGTGCCGAACGCGCTCTGGAGCACCGGCACGGTCACCACCGCCGCCGCGAACGCCACCTCGAAGGCGATGCCCCAGAGGAGCAGCGGGTTGGCCAGCACGCCGACCCGGGCCAAGGAGGACCGCTCGGTCCTTGCGGCCATCGCGGTCCCGACCTGACAGCTGACGATCGCGAGGAAGGTCATGGTCGTCGCCTGGCGCCAGACCTCGTGCAGCGGCCCGGAGTCGACGGCGGCGCCCGGCGTCCATCCGCCCTCGACCAGCGTGAGCAGGAACAACGCGGTCACGAGGACTGCGGAGACCCCGCCGAGCAGCCCCCACGACCGGGCCAGCATCGGGCCGTCGATCACCCGCGCGCCCCGGCGGCGCGGCGGGCGGTCCATCAGGTCCGGCTCGGGCGGCTCCCGGCCGAGCGCGAGCGCCGGCAGCGTCTCGGTGCCGAGGTCGATCGCGAGGATCTGCATCACGGTCAGGGGAAGGGGGATCGCGCCGCCCGACAGCGCGTAGAGGAGGAACGGCACGACCTCGGGCGTCGCGTGCGCGAAGATGTAGACGATGAACTTGCGCACGTTGTCGTAGACCTGGCGACCGGCCTGCACCGCGCTGACGATGGTGGCGAAGTTGTCGTCGGTCAGCACCATCGTCGCGGCCTCGCGGGCCACGTCGGTCCCCGACCGGCCCATGGCGACGCCGATGTCGGCGCGGCGGAGGGCGGGCGCGTCGTTGACCCCGTCCCCGGTCATCGCCACCACGAGCCCCATGTCCTGCAGGGCGTGCGCGATCCGCATCTTCGCCTCGGGGGAGCTGCGGGCGAACACCACCTCCTCGCCGCCGGCCAGGATCGCGTCGAGCTGGTCCTCGGGCATCGCGTCGAGCTCGGCGCCGTTGACCACCCGCAGCCCACCGCGGCCGATGCCCACTCGTTCGGCGATCCTCCGGGCCGTCAGCGCGTGGTCGCCGGTGACCATCATCAGCCGGATGCCGGCGGACTGGCAGCGCGCCACGGCCGCCGCGACCTCGGGCCGGGGCGGGTCGAGCATGCCGACGATGCCGAGCAGGGTGAGGTCACGCTCCACCTCGTCGCGGACCAGCCCGGCCGCGTTGCCCGGGGCCAGGTGGCGCGCGGCGACGGCCAGCACGCGGAGCCCCTCGTCGGCCCAGTCCGCGACGAGCCGCTCGAGCCTCGACCGCTCGGCCACGTCGAGGGAGCACCGGGGGAGCACGTCCTCCGGCGCCCCCTTGGTGCTCACGACCAGCGGGGCGTCAGCGCCGTCCCCGACGCGGTCGACGGTGGTCATCCGGCGCAGGGCGGGGTCGAAGTGGAACTGCAGGACGCGGGTGTCATGACCATCCGGCAGCGGCGAGCCGAGACGGGTGGCCAGGTGCAGGAGGGCGAGCTCGGTGGGGTCGCCGGTCTCACCGTCCGGCCCGATGGCAGCGTTGTTGCACGCGACCGCGGCCGCGGCGAGCCGCAGCCAGGGCGACGAGGGCGACGGGGGTGGCACCGCGACGGGGACGTCGTCGTCGTCGAGGGCGAGGACGACGCCGTCCGCCCAGACACGTACGGCCCGCATCCGGTTGAGCGTCAGGGTGCCGGTCTTGTCGGTGCAGATCACCTCGGTCGAGCCGAGCGTCTCCACTGCCGAGATCCGCTTGACCAGCGCCCCCTGCCGGGCGAGCAGCCGCACGCCGACGGCGAGCGCGAGGGTGATCGTGGGCAGCAGTCCCTCGGGCACGTTGGCCACGAGGAGGCCGATCGCGAAGCTCATCGTGTCGGTGAGGGACAGCCCCGCGGCGAGGGTGCCCAGCGGGATGAACGCCAGTCCGGTGCCCACCGCGACGAAGGCGATCAGCCGGGCGACCCGCGTGACCTGGCGCTCCAGCGGGCTCGGCTCGGGCTCGACCCGCTGCGAGAGCGAGGCGATGCGACCCAGCTCGGTGCGCATCCCGGTCGCGTGCACCACGGCCGTGCACTCGCCGCCGGTGCACACCGTCCCGCTGAAGAGGAGGTCGCTGGCCTGGAGCAGCGGCTCGGTAGTGGGTCCCGCGAGCATCGACCGCAGCACGGGGAGCGACTCGCCGGTCAGCGCGGACAGGTCCATCTCGACGACCCCGCCGAGGAGGCGGGCGTCCGCACAGACGCGGTCGCCCTCCGCGACGAGCAGCACGTCACCCGGCACGACCTCGGTGGCGTCGACCTGCTGCGGGCGGCCGTCGCGCAGCACCCGCGCCTGCTGCGGGAGGTAGGCCGACAACGCCTCCACCGCCCGCTCGGCGTGCCGCTCCTGCACGAAGGCGAAGAGGGCGTTCACCCAGATCACGACCACGATCGCGATCATCAGCGGCGTGGTGCCGGACACCTGCGCCAGCGCTGCCGCGAGCCACAGCAGGAGGGCCAGCGGATGGACGAGCTGCCGCCCGAGCTCCCACACCCAGCTGCGCCCACGGCGTACGACGAGCAGGTTGGGGCCCTCGCTGACCAACCGTCGTGCGGCCTCGCGGCCGGTGAGCCCGTCGCGACGGCTGCGGAGGTCGCGCAGCAGCCGGTCGAGCGCCTCCTCCGGGTCGATGCGCGCAGGGACCTCGACGAGGTGCTCCTGAGGCAGCTGGTCCATCTCTCCATGTGAGCCCCTGGCGGGGTCGACGAGCAGGGACCATCGTCCCGAGCACCCGGGCCCTTGGCCCGTGCCAGGCGTCCTCCGGGGCCACAAGACTGGTGACATGCTCAGGAGACTGGATCCGGACCTCGTGCGAGGAACGGTGGTCATCGCCGTCGACGGGTCGGACCACGCCGAGCGGGCGCTGCGCTGGGCCGCCGACCAGGCCGCGCTGGAGCACCGCCGCCTCGTGGTCGTCGCCGTGGGCGAGACCGCCGCCGGAGCGCTCGACCCGGCCGAGGCGTCGGCGCGCTCGTGGCACCCCGAGCTGATCGTCCGGAGCGCGCTGGCGGCGGGCGACCCCCGCGAGGTGCTGATCGACGCCTCGAGGCACGCCCACCTGCTCGTGCTCGGGTCACGGGGCCGCGGGGCGTTCACGTCGGTGCTGCTCGGCTCGGTGAGCGCCGCGGTGAGTGCCGAGGCGGCCTGCCCGGTCGTCGTCTGCCGCCCCCCGGACGAACGCCCGACGCGGACCGGAGTGGTCGTGGGGGCTGACGGCACGCCCGAGTCGCTGCCGGTGATCGAGTTCGCCTACCGCCAGGCCTACCTGCGCGGGCTGCCCCTCACGGTGCTCCACTCCTTCTTCGACGCCGCCGCCGCCGTGGCCCAGTACAGGGTGGCCCGCGGCCTCCCGGCGGACGGCGCCGAGCTCGACGAGCTGCGCGCCGGTCTCGCGGAGTCGGTGGCCGGGCTCGCCGAGGAATACCCCGGCGTCGACGTCACCCTCACCCTGGAGCACGGCTTCGCCGACCAGGCCCTCAGCCCGCGGCACGACGGGTGGGACATGGTCGTCGTGGGACGCCACCCCCTGACGTCGCTGTCCCGGGTGCTCACCGGCTCGCTCGCCACGGCCGTCGTCGAGCGGTCGCACGCCACAGTGGCGGTCGTCCCCGAGATGGAGGCCCGCCGCCCGGAGGCCGCGCCCCGTCACTCCGCCCGGGTCCCCGGCTAGCCGCCGGCTCCGACAGGGAGGGACACCGTGGAGGTCTACCGCTTCGTGTGGATCGTCTCGACGGCGACCGTGATGGGCTCCGCGATCGTGTACGACGTCGCGACCGGCGGCCTGCTGCGCCTGGCCGTGTTCGGGCCGGGACTGGCCGTCTTCGGGGCCCTCCTCACCTACGCGTTCGTCGAGGACCGCACGGACCGCGGCACGTGGACCCGACGGGCCTTCGTGTGGTCGGGTCTCGCCGCGGTGGCGGCGGACGCCCTCGTGGCGTTGTGGGGCGGGATCGGGCTGCTCGTGGGCGTGGCCATGGCCTGCACGTCGCCGGTCGTCCTCGGCCTGGGGCGCCTGCTGCTCCTGCGGTCCTCCCGGCGCACGAGCGGCCCGCCGGAGAGCCTGAGCACGCGTGAGCTGCTGCGCCGCTGGGAGTGGACGACCGCCGAGGTGCGGCGCGCGAGCACCCCTGTGCCGAGGAGGCTGGTGCTCGTGGAGGAGCGACGGCGGTTGCTCGACGAGCTGCAGGACCGCGATCCCGCGCACTTCGACAGCTGGCTGGTCTCGGCGGTGCCCGGGCGCCCGCCCCGGCACGGCCGGTCCCGGGCCCCAGGTCCCGGACCGGGGGGTCCGTCCGGCCCTGCCCGCCGGGAGAGGCGTGCCCGACGCTGGGGATGACCAGGCGCGCCCCGGCGCGGCACGAGAGAGCCCGGAAGGCCGAGATGATGTCGAAGACCGAACCGTGCGTCGCTCCGGCGAGGGGCGTGGTCGTGGGCGTGGACGGCTCGGCCGCCAGCCTCGACGCCCTGCGCTGGGCCAGGCGCGAGGCGCGCCGACTCGGGACGGCGGTCGACGTCGTACGTGTCGAGCACGGCCACGTGGTCGAGTCCCTGGTGGCGGCCGGTGACGAGGGCTCGGTCCTCGTCGTGGGGAGCGACCGGCGGCAGCTGCCCCTGCGGCTGATGACCGGCAACGTCTCGACCGGCGTGGCAGCACGCTGCTCGGTGCCCGTGGTGTCGGTGCCCGAGACCTGGCGGCCGGGCCGGGCCGAGGGGGTCGTCCTGGCCGGGGTCAAGCACCCGCACCACTCCCAGGGGCTGATGGCCGAGGCGTTCTCGGTCGCCCTGCAGCGTGGCAGGCGCCTCGTGGTGCTGCATGCGTCCCGCTTCCCCTACCGCTACGACGTCGACCTCGCCTCCGGCCGGGCCGCCCTGCGGGAGTGGGAGGAGCGAGCGCGACACGAGCTCGAGGACCTCCTCGCGCCCTGGCAGCAGCGGGTGCCGGAGGTCGACGTCGAGATGCGCGTCGTGCACGACCAGGCCGCCCACGCGCTCGTGACGGCGTCGGCGGGGGCCGACGAGCTGCTGGTCGTGCGTCGCTCCCTCGACGTCCCGACAGCAGCCCACCTCGGCCTGACCGCCCGCACCGTCCTGCTGCACGCTCCCTGCCCCGTGCGCGTGGTGCCGGACGCCCACGTGCCGGTCTCGCCCGTACGCCGCCTCGAGCTGGCAGGCGCCGCCTCCTGACGCTCGACAACCAGACGGCCGCGGGCCGCGTCCCACGCACGTGCACCCTCGACGACTCCTCACGTGCGGCCTGCTCGCGCTGCTCGCGCCCGCGTCCCTGCTCGGCTGGTCCGAGCCCGGTTCGGCCACCAGCTCGGCCAGCTCCCTCGACGAGCCGCCCGCGAGCGTCGCGGTGCGCCGCGCCGCCGGGCAGCGGGTCCGGCTGGAGGCGCTGCCCCGGATCGTGCAGCACGGCGCGCGGGTCGCCGATCCCGACGACGCGAGGGCGGCGATCACGGCCACCCTGCGCCCGGTGCGGGCGGGGCGTCGGGTCCAGCTCCAGGTCCAGCGCGACGCGGGATGGGTCGGCGTCGTCACGACCCGGCAGGACGGGCGCGGCCGTGCGCAGTTCGCCTGGTCCGCGGCGGAGGACGGCCAGCCCCTGACGTACCGGGTGCGGGTCATGAGGTCCCGCGGTCTTCCTGCGCTCACGAGCGGCACGGTGAGCGCGGCGCGCTGGCTCGAGCCGACGTGGACCGACGAGTTCTCCGGAGCCCACCTGCGCGAGGCGTGGAGCCACCGCGGGCGCGACTACGTCCACGGGAGTCGTCGCTCGTGCTCCAAGGGCGACCCCAGCGCCGTCAGCGTCGACGGCGGCGCGGTGCGGCTCAGCGTCGTCAAGGACCCCGCCGCCACCTCGACGTGCCGCATCCGCGGACGCGACGCGGTGCCGGGCCGCTACGCCTACCGACTCAACGGGCACATCGGCACCCAGCACGCGTTCTCCTTCCGCTACGGCGTCGCGGCGGCACGCGTGAAGTTCCACCCGAAGCGCGGCCAGCACGGGGCCTTCTGGATGCAGCCGACCGGCGGCATGTATCCCGGTGCCCTCGGCAGCGAGATCGACGTCGTCGAGTACTTCGGCGACCGCCACCCGCAGGGCGGGCTGGCCACCTTCACGCACCGCTACGACGGGCGGCGCCGGGTCACGTCAGGGGGATGGGTCCCGAACTCGTCGTCGTACCTCGCGAGCAGGCGTGACGGCTGGTCGAAGAACTACCACGTCTTCTCGGTGCAGTGGACGCCGCGCACGCTCGTCTTCCGCATCGACGGCAAGGAGACCGCGCGGATGACCGGCGGCGTCTCCGCGGAGCGCCAGTTCCTCATCCTCAGCCTGATCGCCGCGGACTACGAGATCCCGAAGATCAAGGGGCGGCACCTGCCCCAGCACATGTACGTCGACTGGGTGCGGGTGTGGGAGACCGGCGGCTGACGTCCGTGACCGGGCGTGCTCGACGTCCCTACTCTGGTGGCAGGTCCGTCGACCTGTCGGTCCGGAGGGAGCACCCCATGAAGCGCCTGGTCCTCGGCACCCGCAAGCTGCCCGTCACGTCGGCGTGGCTCGTGCCGGTCATGATCTCGTCGGTCCTGGTCGTCGTGGTGTCCGCCGCCGCCGCGGCCGCGATCGAGACCCGGACCGTGGACAGCTTCCCGCGGGCCTGTGGTGGGCCACCAGCCTGATCACCACGGTCGGCTTCATCGGCGAGCCTCCCGAGACCACGGCCGGCGCCCTCCTCTCCGCGCTGCTGATGGTCCTCGGGTTCCTCCTGCTGGCGATGGTGAGCGCCTCCCTCGCGGCGCTCTTCGTCCGTGAGGAGGAGCTGCCGCTCCACGAGGAGGAGTCGTCCAAGGAGCAGGAGATGCTCGACGCGCTGCATCGCCTCGAGCTGCGGCTCGAGGCGATGGAGACGCAGCTCCAGGGGCGCGGCGGCCACCCGTCCTAGTGGGCCGTGCCGGCCCGCAGCGCCGCGACGTACCCCTGGCCGATCCGCCTCCAGAGACGGATCACGCGGTCGAGCTCCTTCGGCCGCAGGTCGGGCTCGTCCACCTTCTCGAGGGCGGGGACCTCGGAGGCGTGGGTGTCCTCGATCCATGCCCAGAACGGGTCCCAGGCCAGCTCGAAGTAGTCGTTCGCGCCCGCAGACGTCTCGAAGTCGACGACTTCGCCGGCTCGGACGGTGACGGTGAAGAGGTTGCCGGGGAACGGGCCGCGTCCGAGTGCGTCCAGACCGAGGATGTTGAACGTGTAGAGGCACCCGACCTGCGTCCCGTCGGGGGTCAGGGCCTCGGTCTGGAAGCACCCGTCGAGCTGGGTGTCGGCGTCGAGTGCCTCGTCGAGCCGGTTGTGCCGCAGCCAGCCGTTCCTCCCCGAGCGGCTGCCGAGGCTCAGGGTCGCGTCATCCCCCACGAAGGACGCGGCGAGCCTGCGGTCGAAGGCGGCGTACGCCGACACGAAGTCGTGGGCGAGCTGCTCGTCCGCGTTCAGTGGTGCGGTCGAGGTCGTCGGCGGGGTCGGGCTGGTCGCAGAGTCGGGTTCGTGCCCAGCGGGCCAGAGGACTGCTCCGGACACGACCAGGGCAGCTGCGACGAGACCACCCACCGCCCATCGGCGGTGGCGACGGTGACTCGCCTCGTTCCCGAGGTCCAGCGTCTCGCGCAGCTCGGACTCGGTGTCGGTGCGGCTCATTGCTTCCTCCGCATGGTCAGTGAGCGCCGCAGTGATGAGGTGCTCGAGAGGGGTCGGTGTCATGGCTCGAGGTCCTGACGTCGGGAGAGCGCGACCAGGCCGCGGCTCGCGTGGGTCTTCACCGAGCCGCGGGAGATCCCGAGGGTCTCGGCGATCTCGGCCTCGGACTGGTCGAGGTAGTAGCGGAGCACGACGACCTCGCGCTGCCGACGAGGCAACGCGCAGATCGCCTGCCACATCCGGTCGGAGTCCTGGTGGACGACTGCGCTCTGCTCGGCCGAGGGGAAGGCGTCCGCCGGCTCCTCCAAGCGCTGCGTGACGGCGGACAGGGTGCGACCGCGACGGAGACGTTGGCGCCCACCGTTGACCACGCACTGGTTCAGGTAGGCGACAGCCGCAGATGGGTCCCGGAGCAGTCGCCAGCGGCGGTAGAGCGTGAGGAAGGCGTCCTGCACGACTTCCTCGGCGGTCTCGCGGTCATCGACGAAGACCGAGGCGAGTCCGACGAGGCGGCGGTGGTGGGCCATGAACAGCTGGGAGACGGCCGCGGCTCGGCCGGCTTGCGTCCACACGCGGAGCTCGGCCACGGGGCCCACCTCTTCCCGCCCGACGACTTCCAGACGGCCAAGAACGTCCATACCGGATGAGATGCTCCAGCGTCCCGCTCGTTGACACGACCGGCAAGATCGCCGCGCCACCGCGCGGTGGTCCAGCCCACCCGTGCGCGCTGGCCCGTGGTCGGTGCTCGTCAGAGCGACGAACGCCACGGAGTCATGTCGAGGCCGGGATACCGCTCAGCGACCCCCGTCAGGGTCTCGGGGGTCCAGTACGCGTGTCCCGGCGGAGGAAAGCCGAAGAGCTCCAGCTGCCGGGGACCTGCCTGCTCCACGAACTCGTACCAGTGCGCGTGGTGGCTGCGATCGGCCCAGGCGTGGCGGTGGGCCCACTCGGCAGCCACCGGTCGGTAGTTGAGGTGCATCGTGAAGCGTGCGCCGCGGGGTCGGGTGATCGCGGAGCCGCGGTGCACTGTCTGCGGCTGGAAGGCGACGACGGTGCCGGCCGGCCCGGTTGCCGGGACCTCGCTGTCGTACAGGTCGGAACGGCCGCGGGAGACGAATCCCTCGTCGTCGTCGCTCGGGTCGTTCCGCGGGAAGAAGTTGGGCTTCGCCGGCAGCGCGTCCGTGACGCTCGACCGCGGGACCATCCGCGGCGCACCCAGCTCGGTGCTCACGTCGCACAGGAAGACGAAGAGCTCGACCTGACGGAAGGCCGGATCCCTGGATGGCACCAGGATCGTGTGGTTGAGGTAGTCGCGGTGCAGGTCCTGGTCGTAGTCCGCTGCGCCCTCGTACTTCGCCCACGCCTCCGCGGAGTAGAGCCGGATGTCCGAGGTGCCGAGCAGCGTCGAGGCCAACGAGACGAGTGGCTCGCAGACCGGCACGCGGTTGAGGGCGAGGTTCCCGAACGGGAAGCTGTCGATGCCGTTGAACTCGTCACCCAGGAACCGTGCGTTCCGTCCCGGGTCCACGCCGTCGTGGAAGTCGTCCGCTGAGGGGAACAGCAACCCGAGGTCACCCACGGCTGGCGCGAGCACCTCGGCGGGCAGGTACGCAGGCAGGATCACGAAGCCGTCGTCGTTCCACGCTCTCGCTGCTGCGCCCAGGTCCATGCCCCAGTCCTATCCGGAGATCGTGGGACGGTGCACCTCGGTTTCACCCGACGCAGTGTTCGAAAATAGTTCTCCACAGATACGTTCGGGCTGGTCAGGATGTCGGTGGCCTCGTCTAGCGTTGTTCGCATGACCACCGACCTCCTGGACCTCGACCCAGCCGGGCTCCTGGCCGCCTCGACCGAGGCCGAGCGAGCCGCCCGGCTCGCGGAGGTCCACAAGCTCGAGGTCCTCTCGGCCTGGGCGAGCCTGCACTCCACCGACCCGACCCAGGGCCCCGACGGCCGGCGGGCGCGGCAGGTCGGCAACGTGCTGCGCCAGGTCGGCGGCGATGGCACCCCCGGGGTGCAGGACTTCAGCCTCGGCGAGATCGCCCTGGCCCGCGGCGCGGGCGTCACCGCCACCCAGCACGCGCTGGCTGACGTGCTCGACCTCGAGCACCGCCTGCCCCTGATCTGGGCCGTGTGCCGACGTGGCGAGGCCGAGGTGTGGGTGGCCCGCCGGATCGCGAAGCTCTCCCGCCACCTCCCCCTCGACAGGGTCGGTCTCGTCGACAGCGCCCTGTCGCGGATGATCGCCACCGAGGGCATCCGCCGGATCCTCGACGTCGCGGCCGCCAAGATCATCGAGGCCGACCCCGCCCTCCACGACGAGGCGTGCGAAGCCGAGCGGCGCCGCCGCTACACGCGGATGAGCCGCACCGACGAGTACGGCCTGCGCACCCTGTTCGCCCGCATCGAGGCCGGAGATGCCGTGGCCGTGGATGCCACCGTGACCCGGGTCGCGGAGATCATCGAGCCGCTCCACCCAGAGGCCCACCCCGACACGCTGCGCGCCATCGCCTTCGGGTGGCTGGCCCGCCCCGCCGAGCTCTTCACCCTGCTCCTCGAACACACCACCTCTGAGCACGAGCACGAGCACGAGCCCGAGCTGGACCTGGACCTGGACCTGGGGCTCGACGAGCCGGAGGAGCCAGACGAGCCGGAGAAGGCGGAACCGGTGATGGCGCGAGCCTTCGCGTTCCCCGCCGACCTCCTCGACGCGCTCCGCGTCCTCGATCTCACACCCCTGGCCCCCAGAGCCGTGCTGCACGTCCACCTCCACGAAGCCGCGCTGCATGGGGAAAGCGGCGTCGCGCGCGTGGAGGGCCTCGGCGCGGTCACCCTGACCCGGCTCGCCGAGCTGCTGGCCCGCACCAGGCTGAAGGTCCAGCCCGTCAAGGACCTCTCCGACCGGGTCCGGCTCACCGCCTACGAGCACCCCGAGTCGCTGCGCGACCAGGTCCACCTCGTCACCGGCGGCGACTACTGGCCCTGGGCCGGCTCCACCAGCCGCCACGTCGACCTCGACCACCCCACGCCGTACGACCACGGCGACGACGAGCGAGATCCCCCGCCGGACCAGACCGGCTCCCACAACTCCGGCCCCCTCGGCCGGCAACACCACCGCTGGAAGACCCACGCGGGCTACCAGTCACGCCAGTGCGGCGAAGGCCGCTACGTCTGGCTCACCCCACACGGCCTCGGGTTCCTCGTCGACCACACCGGCACCCACCGCCTCCACCCCGAACACGCCCGGAGGATCCTCGACGCACCACCCGGCGTCGACGTCTACGTCACCTGATGACCTGGTCAGTCTCCGAACAACCGGGGAAGCCCGCAAGGGTAGATACGAGGTGTCGACGGGTGAGGGCAGCGAGCGTATTTTCGATGGATCGGGTCGGCGTTCTCAGGCAATGCCTGCCGTCGAGCGCAGTGGATGGGACTCCCAGGAGGGAGGGCGGCGAGCGATGCGTTCAGACCTGCGCCAGGTCGCGACCGCTCAGATCCTGGTCCTGGTCACCGTCCTGCTGGCCGGCTGCAGCTCGTCCCCACCGGCACCGCCCGCAGGACCGACCACTGCGGACCTGGGGGCCGTGGTCGATGGTTTCGTGGACGACAGCCTGTCTCCTGGCATGCGCAACCGACGGGCGATCCTGGTCTCGGTCGACGGCACGACGGTGGTCGAGCGCTACTACGACAGCAGCACCAGCGAGTCCGCAGAGGTCGCGTCGGTCACCAAGAGCGTCCTGTCCACACTGATCGGCATCGCGGTGTCCGAGGGTCTCCTCGAGCTCGACCAGGAGCTGGACGAGCTCCTTCCCTCCTACGCCGACGAGATGACGCGCGAGGTGGGCGCGATCACCGTCCGACAGCTGCTCACCATGACGGCGGGGCTCCCACCTGATGGCAGCGCGGGCCCGCGAGCCTCCGGAAGCGACTGGGTCGCCGGCATCCTGCAGCGGGGGACGGCCCAGCCCCCCGGCCAGGGCTTCGCCTACTCCAGCGTGGGCAGCCACGTGCTGGCCGCCATCCTGGTCGAGGCCTCGGGCAGGCCGCTCCTGGCCTACGCGAGGGAGAAGCTATTCGACCCGCTCGGGATCGACACCACGCCAGCATTCCAGCCCGTGCTGGCCGAGGCGCCTGGTCGCGTCGGGGAGCGCCGGTTCCGGGTCTACGAAGAGGCAGGGTTCGCCTGGCCGCGCGACCCGCAGGGCATCAACGTCGGCTGGGGCACCCTGAAGCTGACCGCTGCGGACATGGTCAAGCTGGGCAACCTGTACCTCCTCGGCGGAGCGTGGGAGGGCCGACAGGTGGTTCCCAGCGGGTGGATCGAGGAGGCGACCACTGCCGCCGTCCGCACGGGAGTCGGTGGCTTCGGGGGACCCGGCTACGGCTACCAGTGGTGGGTCACCTCGGCCGGCGGTCACCCGGCGTTCGCGGCGATCGGGTACGGCGGGCAGATCATCGAGGTCGTCCCTGACCTGCGTCTGGTCGTGGTCGCATCCACGTGGATCGACGACACCACCGGCTTCGATGCTCGCGTCTGGCAGACCATGGTCGACCTGGCCATCGTTCCGGCACTCGACCCGGACGTGGCCTGAGGCCGACCCCTACGTGCATGTCTGGAGCCTGTGGCAGCCTGACCGCGTGGCCGACGGAAAGGTGAGCTGGCAGGACTACAACGACGCCCAGATGGACCGGCAGCCGCGCCCGCTCACCACGAGGCTCCTCGAGCTCGCGGGCCCGGGGCACGGGCGACGGGCGGTCGACCTGGGCTGCGGCAGTGGCGTGGAGACACGCGCGCTGGTGACGGCCGGCTGGCACGTGACGGCGGTGGATGCGGATCCCTCGATGCCGCCTCGCCTGGCCGACCTCGTGGCCGCCGGTCAGGTGGACACCGTCGTGTCCGACCTGCGCGAGGTGGCGCTCGCGCCGACCGACCTGGTCCACGGCAGCCTGAGCCTGCCCTTCGTGCCGCGGGCGGACTTCGCCGCGCTCTGGGAGCGCATCGTCGCCAGTGTGCGGCCGGGAGGCTGGATCGCCGTCGACCTGTTCGGGTGGCGTGACGACTGGAGCAGCGCACCGCAGCTGAGCTTCCACGACCGTTCGGACGTCGACGACCTGCTGACGGGCTTCGACGTCGTGGAGGTCCTCGAGGAGGAGCGGGACGCTCCGTCGTTCAACGGCGCCGTGAAGCACTGGCACGTCCTCCACGTCATCGCCCGCCGTCCCGGGTGACTCACCCTTGCCTCGCGGGGGCGGATCGGGCGAGAGTGAGCTGACACGTCTTGGACCGTCGGAACACGGAGCAGGAGCGGCCACGGTGAGCAGAGAATCGGGCGGCGCTGTCAACCAGGCCGGCCCTCCGGTCGCAGTCCGGCCGGAGGGGATCCGCAACGTCCTGGTCGTGGGTGCGGCGGGTGCGGGCAAGACCACCCTCGTCGAGCGGCTGCTGGTCGAGGCCGGGGTGCTGAACAGGGCCGGCAGCATCGAGGACGGCACCACGGTGTGCGACTTCGAGGAGGTCGAGCACCGGCAGCACCGCTCGGTGGCCCTCGCCCTGGCACCGCTGGTGCACGACGGGGTGAAGGTCAACCTGCTCGACGCACCCGGCTACGTCGACTTCGTGGGCGAGGTGCGAGCCGGCCTCCGGGCGGCTGACTGTGCCCTGTTCGTCGTCGCTGCCAACGAAGGGGTCGACGAGCCGACGCGAGCGCTCTGGCGCGAGTGCGCCGACGTGGGCATGCCCCGGGTCGTGGCCGTCACCAAGCTCGACCACGCCCGCGCCGACGTCGACGGGGTCGTCGCCCAGGCGCGGAGCGCCTTCGGCGACAAGGTGCTGCCGGTCTACCTCCACGACGGCGGGCGTCTCGTCGGCCTGATCTCCGACGACCACGGGCATGACGCGGAGCGGGCGGCCCTCCTCGAGGGGATCATCGAGGAGTCCGAGGACGAGACGCTGATGGAGCGCTACGTGGCGGGCGAGCCCGTCGACACCGAGCTCCTCCTCCGAGACCTCGAGCTCGCCGTCGCCCGGGGATCCCTCCACCCGGTGGTGCCGGTCGACGCGACCACCGGGGTGGGTGCCGCCGAGCTGCTCGACCTCATCGTGGCCGGCTTCCCCTCGCCGCTCGAGCACCCCATGCCGACCGTCTGGACCCCGACCGGCGGCCGTGGCCCGGAGATCGCGTGCGACCCGTCCGGACCGTTGGTCGCGGAGGTGGTCAAGACGACGACCGACCCCTACCTGGGGCGGGTCAGCCTGGTCCGCGTCTTCTCGGGCACCGTCCTGCCGGACGCGGCCGTGCACGTGTCCGGGCACCGCTCGGCCTGGGACAGCGGGGGCGACCCGACGTCGAGCCACCCGGACCACGACGAGGACGAGCGGATCGGGTCCCTGTCGGTGCCGCTGGGCAAGGCCCAGCGCCCGGCCCCGGCCGTGGTCGCGGGCGACCTGTGCGCGATCGGGCGGCTCAGCCGGGCCGAGACCAGCGACACCCTTGCCTCCGTCGACCTGCCGCTGGTGCTGGAGCCGTGGCAGATGCCCGACCCGCAGCTGCCGGTGGCGATCCAGGTCCGGACGAAGAGTGACGAGGACAAGCTCGGCTCGGGCCTCCAGCGGCTCGCCGCCGAGGACCCCACCCTGCGCGTCGAGCACAACGAGGAGACTCACCAGGTCGTGCTGTGGACGATGGGGGAGGCCCATGCCGACGTGCTGCTCGACCGGCTCGCCAGCAGGTACGGCGTAGCCGTCGACGAGGTCGAGCTGCGGGTGCCCCTGCGCGAGACGTTCGTCCGCCCCGCCACCGGCCACGGCCGGCACGTCAAGCAGAGCGGCGGACACGGGCAGTACGCCGTGTGCAGCATCGAGGTCGAGCCCCTGCCGCAGGGTGCCGGGTTCGAGTTCGTCGACCGGGTCGTCGGGGGTGCGGTGCCCCGCCAGTTCATCCCCTCGGTCGAGAAGGGCGTCCGGTCGCAGATGAGCCACGGGCTCGAGACCGGCTACCCGACGGTCGACCTCAGGGTCACGCTGACCGACGGCAAGGCCCACAGCGTCGACTCCTCCGACATGGCGTTCCAGACAGCCGGCGGGCTGGCCCTGCGCGATGCAGCGACACGAGCAGGGACGTGCCTCCTCGAGCCGCTCGACGAGGTCGAGGTGCTCGTCGCCGACGGCCTGATCGGGACGGTCATGGGCGACCTGTCCGCGCGGCGGGGCAAGGTCCTGGGCAGCGACCCGGCCGACGAGCCGGGCATGGTCGTGGTCCGGGCGCACGTGCCCCAGCTCGAGCTGCGCCGCTACGCCGCGGACCTGCGCTCGCTCTCCCACGGCTCGGCGTCGTTCACCCGCACCTTCGCCCGCTACGAGCGGGTCCCGGAGCAGGTCTCGTCGAAGCTGGGGGCCGACGCCCGCTCACTGTGATGCCGCTCCGCCGGGCTTCACCACTAGGACCGCGGCTGCATGGGGTTCGCGGCCCGCTCCTCCTCGCTGCGGAGGATGCAGAACTCGTTGCCCCACGGGTCCTGCAGGACCACCCAGCCGATGCCCGGACCGTAGTGGTCGCGCCGGTCGGCCACCTCCGTCGCGCCGAGGGCGACGACGCGCCGCACCTCCTCGTCGCGACTGCCCGCGTGCGGCTGGATGTCGAAGTGGATGCGGTTCTTGCCGTGCTTCTCGTCCGGCACCTCCACGAACAGCAGCCTCTGGCCGCTCTCGGGCGAGGCGATCAGGCACTCCTCGTCACCCGGCCCGTAGGGCTCGTCCGCGACCTCGACGTAGCCGAGGACCTGCTTCCACCACTCGGCGTGCTCGAAGGCGTTCGCACAGTCGATCGTCGTGTGCGCGATGAAGGACGTCATGCTGCCCATCGTGCACCCGCCGCGCGGGCTCAGAGCAGGTCGAGACCCGTCGCGTGCCGGCGTACGACGTCGGTGTCCGCGGCCAGGACGAACGGGACCTCGGACCCCCAGGCGTCCGAGACCTCCTCCACGCGCCCGTCGCCCGGATCCAGCCGGACCTCGCGGATGTAGACCGCGAGGATCCGGTCCGGGTAGTCGCGCACGATGTCGGCGTAGATCTGGGGGTCGTGCTCCCCGGAGTCGCCCAGGAGGACGAACGGCAGGTCCGGGTGGAGGTCGAGGACCTCCCGGATGCGGTCGTGCTTCTGCTCGCGCCCGGCCCAGGTGCCGAGCAGGTCGCGCAGCAGCACCGGGCCGAGAGGGAACCCGCGGTGGCGCAGGAACTCGACCAGGAAGGAGTGCAGGTTCCACGGGCTCGACGAGACGTAGAAGACCGGGTTCACGCCCGCGGCGAGGTCGCGGTAGAGCTCCGCCGCCCCGGGGAACGGCGTCCGGGTCAGCGCGGAGCCCGTGAGGGTCTGCAGCACCATCCGGCCCGCTCGCTGGACGCCGGTCTGGAGGATGGTGTCGTCGACGTCGGAGAGGATCCCGAACCTCGCACCGGCCCCCGGGACCCGTACGTCGACGGGTGCGGACCGCGGCCCGGTCGTGCCGCGGTAGTCGCCGCGCAGCTCGACCGATCCCCGTGTCCACGGGCTCTCCAGGGTCTCGGGCGTCGTCGGGACCCGGACGTGGAAGTAGCCCTCGGAGTCGGTGACGGTCTCGGCGCTGACGTTGGCGACGGTCACCGTGAGCGGGACGCCGGGCAGGTCGTTGGTCAGGAAGTGGCCGACCGTGCGGCGTACGGCGGCCCCGACGCCCTCGCCGTCGACGGCCTCCGACCCCAGCGGGTTGTCCAGCACCCGCCCCCGCACGAAGGCGCCCGCCGGGCCGGCGTGGCCGATGTAGGGCTCGATGCGGAAGTGCGCCGGCGCGCGGTCACCGCGGAGGCGGACCCGGTCCCACGTGCGCTCGATGGCGACGGCGAGGCGGCGGACGTCCATGCAACCACCGTAGGGCTACCCCCTGACGCCGTTCGCCCGCGCCACCGCGGCAAGCCCCTGACACGGGTCCGGGCCGGACCACCCCGGTCATCGATCGAACCTTCCACGTCGGCTGTCCCCAGAAATCCTCAAGTGCCTGCCGAGCCGGCGAGACGCGCGTACCTTCGAGGCCATGAACGAGCTGCCAGCACCTCGAACGTCCATCGACGTCCTGGCTGACCTCGCTCAAGTCCTTCGGGAGCGTTCTGCAGTCGCACAGGGGACGACTGCACCGACGCGCTGATCCCGGCAGGACGCTCTGCGGCTCGAGAAAGGTGGTCGCGGGGCGTCTGGTCCCCAGCACGAGGCGCAGTCTCGTTCGTCGAGTGCGGGTGGTGCGCGGACGATGACGTCCCCGGGGCGGACGTCGTACGGTCGGGGCAGCGCCGCCATGGCCATCGAGCTCGGGAGGACCCGTGAAGCTGCTTCTCACGTCCGGGGGCGTCACGAACGCCAGCATCCGTGACGCGCTCGTCGAGATGCTCGGCAAGCCCATCGCCGACTCCAGCGCCCTGTGCATCCCCACCGCGATGTACGGGCACCCCAACGTCGGTCCCGGGGAGCGGGCGTGGCAGTTCACCAGCGGGCGGGAGCCCAGGAACCCCATGGTCGACCTGGGGTGGAGGTCGATGGGCGTGCTGGAGCTCACCGCCCTGCCCAGCCTCGACGAGGAGCGCTGGGTCCCTCTGGTGCAGGAGACCGACGTGCTCCTCGCGGCGGGCGGCGACGTCCTCTACCTGTGTCACTGGATGCGGGAGTCCGGGCTGGCCGACCTGATCCCGTCGCTGGACGACACGGTGTGGGTGGGCCTGAGCGCGGGCAGCATGGTGATGACGCCCGAGGTCGGGCAGGACTTCATCCAGTGGCGGCCACCGTGCGGCGACGAGTCCACGCTGGGGCTCGTCGACTTCTCGATCTGCCCGCACCTGGCTCCCGACGGCATGCCGGGCAACAGCATGGCCGAGGCGGAGCAGTGGGCCGCCGGCATCTCCGGCCCGGCCTACGCCGTGGACGACCAGACCGCGATCACGGTCGTCGACGGCACCGTCGAGGTCGTCTCGGAGGGCCTGTGGCGGCGGCTGTGAGGGCCGGCTACACGGCTGCGGGCTCGTTCGCGTCGACCGGCACCGACGCGAGCGGGAAGCTCGACCTCGCCGCTCGTCGAGCGACGGCCCCCTGATCGACTCGGGTCCAACGGCTCTGGTCCGGTACAGCCGGGGCAGGCACGGTGGCTACAACGACCTCAGTCATCACCTGGGCGGGAGTGGCCATGAGCGGTTTCCTCGACCGAGCAGACGGGGGGCGACGGCTCGCCGCCCGGCTGCAGCACCTGCGCGGCCGCGACGTGGTCGTGCTCGGGATCCCGCGCGGCGGGGTGCCTGTGGCGTTCGAGGTGGCGCGGTCGCTCGGCGCGCCGCTCGACGTGGTCGTCGTACGCAAGCTCGGCGTCCCCTGGCACCCCGAGCTCGCGATGGGCGCCATCGGCGAAGGGGGATACCGGGTGCTCGACCGCGCCCTGGTGGCGCGAGCGGGCGTCGATGCGACCGAGCTGGCCGCCGTGGAGCGTCGGGAGCGGCAGGTCCTGGACGAACGGGTGGCGCGACTACGGCGGGGTCGTGGGCCGGTCGACCTCTCCGGCCGGGTCGCGGTCGTCGTCGACGACGGCATCGCCACCGGCGCGACGGCCCGGGTCGCGTGCGAGGTCGCACGCCACCTCGGCGCGGAGCGGGTGGTGCTGGCGGTCCCCGTGGCGCCGGCCGACTCCCTGCGCGCCGTGACCGAGGCGGACGACGTCGTCTGCGTGGAGACGCCGGACCCGTTCCTGGCGGTGGGCAACCACTACCGCGACTTCGGCGCCACCAGCGACGAGGAGGTCGTGGCACTCCTCGACCGCGCCGAGCGGGCACCGAGCAGCCACGACACCGCGGTGCCGCCCGTTGATGCCGACGTCGCGATCCGGCTCGGGACGGTGGTGCTCGAGGGGCATCTGCACGTGCCCGCGCAGCCGCGCGGCATGGTCGTGTTCGCGCACGGCAGTGGCAGCAGCCGGCACAGCCCTCGCAACCAGTACGTCGCCTCGGTGCTGCAGCAGGCGGGACTCGGCACCCTGTTGCTGGACCTGCTCACCTCGGAGGAGGAGCGCGATCGGCGCAACGTCTTCGACATCGGCCTCCTCGCCGAGCGGGTGGCGGGTGCCGCTTCCTGGCTGCAGGACCGGCCCGAGACCGCCGACCTCCCGATCGGCCTGTTCGGCGCCAGCACCGGCGCCGCCGCGGCCTTGTGGGCCGCCACCGAGTCGCCCCGACCGATCGGCGCCGTGGTGTCGCGGGGCGGGCGCCCGGACCTCGCCGGCGCACGGCTGCCCCTGGTCGCAGCGCCCACGCTCCTGATCGTCGGCAGTCGCGACTCGGAGGTGCTGAGGCTCAACCAGCGGGCGCGCGCGCAGCTGCGCTGCCCCAGCCGGCTGGCCGTCGTCGAGGGTGCCGGGCACCTCTTCGAGGAGCCGGGGACGCTCGCCCGCGCGGCCGTCCTGGCTCGTGACTGGTTCGTCGAGGAGCTCGGTGGGGGAGGCCGGCCGCTGGCCCCGGCTCGGAGGGAGGCCGGATGAGCCCGCACCGCCACGGGGCGCACGAGGCCGATGCGCCGAGGGAGATGCTGGGGGAGATCAGGTCGCTGGCCCGGAGCCTGCGTGGCGTCGACGACCTCGACCCGCTCGTCGATCGCCTGGGGCCGCAGCGCTTCGTCTGCCTCGGGGAGGCGTCACACGGCACCCACGAGTTCTACCAGTGGCGGGCCGAGCTGAGCCGACGACTGATCCTGGAGCACGGCTTCACCTGGATCGGGGTGGAGGGGGACTGGCCCGACTGCTCGCGGATCAACCGGTGGGTGCGCGGGGAGGAGCAGCAGCACCTCGACGCCGTGCACCTGCTCGCCGACTTCGAGCGCTGGCCGACGTGGATGTGGGCCAACCACGAGGTCGCGGAGTTCCTCGACTGGCTGCGCCAGGAGAACCTGGCCCGCCCGCCCGACCGCCGAGTCGGCTTCTACGGCTTGGACGTCTACTCGCTGTGGGACTCGCTGCGGATCATCGTCTCGTGGCTCGAGGCCAACGAGCCGCGCGCGTTGCCGGCCGCGATGCGAGCCTGGCAGTGCTTCGTTCCCTACGGCGAGGACCCGCACCACTACGCATGGAGTACGCGGCTGGTGCCGGCGTCCTGCGAGGGCGAGGTGGTCGGGCTGCTGACGGAGGTGCGTCGGCGTACAGCTGACCTTGCCGGGCTCGACGAGCGTGCGTTCGACGTCGCACAGAACGCGGAGGTCGCCGCCGGAGCCGAGCACTACTACCGGGTGATGGTGCGGGGCGACCGCGAGTCGTGGAACATCCGCGACCGGCACATGGCCGCCACCATCGACCGGCTCGCCCTCCACCTCGGCCCGGCGTCCAAGGGGCTGGTGTGGGAGCACAACACCCATGTCGGCGACGCCCGCGCGACCGACATGGCGGCCGGTGGGCTCGTCAACGTCGGCCAGCTCGTGCGAGAACGGCACGGGGCCGAAGGCGTGGCGCTGGTGGGCTTCGCAGCGTACGAGGGCTCAGTGGTCGCCGCCCGGGCCTGGGGCGAGCCCGAGCAGGTGTTCCGGGTGCCGACGGCGAGACGGGGCACGCACGAGGACCTCCTCCACCAGGCGCTCGGGCACGCCGCCGTGCTGGACTTCGGCACGGCCCCGGCAGGTGCGTGGCTCGCCACGCGCAGGGGGCACCGTGCGATCGGCGTGGTCTACGACCCACGTCAGGAGCAGGGCAACTACGTGCCGACAGTGATGGGCGGTCGCTACGACGCGCTGGTGTGGTTCGAGCGTGCCCACGCGCTCCGCCCCCTCCACCACGAGGCGCCGCCGCGCGAGCCCGAGCTCGAGACCGAACCCACGGGCTTCTGACGACCAGGCGCGGCGCGGCGCCAGAAATACGAAGGACGGCGAATGTACGCCGGGGGTTCCGAGGCGGACCGTGGTGGTCACAGGGACACACGTGAATCTCAGGAGCCCACCATGCACGTCCACAGCTGCATCACGTCCCGCACCCGCACCATCGGCCTCTCGACCATCCTCGCGTCGGTGGCCGTCGTCGCCCTCGCCGGCTCGGCCCACGCCGGGTCGACCAGCGACACCGAGGAGCCGTACAGCCGGCCCTGCTTCATGGTCCGGTCGCACTGGAACGTCGCCCTCGACGGCCCGCAACCCATGTGCCCGGTCCCGACCGGCACCGAGCACTAGGACGGGTCCGGTCTCACCTGTTCGCTCATGCCACTTTCGGCGCCCACGCCAGGTCGACGCGGATGTCTGGCCTGGCTGTCGGTCTGATGAGCGGTCTGATGGGCGGTGGTGTGGATCGGTAGCGGTGGCCGGTGGGGGTGGTGGTCTCGATGGTGTGTCGGGGGCCGGGGCGTGGCCGGGCGGACCATCCGGAGGCTTCCTTGGCGTAGTTGCAGGCCTCGCAGGTGCCTTGTCCGTTGTGTGCGGCTGTGGGGCCGCCCAGCGCGTTGTCCTCGGCGTGGTCGAGGTGGCGGATCGGGGCGTCGCACCAGCGGGTGCGGCAGGTCTGGTCGCGCAGGCGTAGGAACCGGGCCAAGGCGCCGGTGAAACGGCGGGCGCGCGAGTCCATCGCGACGAGCTCCCCGGTGTCGGGGCGGGCGTAGAGCCGGCGCACCCACACGTCGAGGTCGGCGTCGAGGTGGTCGGCGATCCACTCGCGCAGCAGGTCTCCGGGGACGGGCCCGTAGTCGTCGAGGTGGCCGCCGGCGGTGTCGTCGCCGAGCAGCACGGTGTCGGGCACTACCAGGTTGAGGACGATGGGCAGCTCGGTGCCGTCGGTGACGGCCGCCAGGTGAGGGGAGACGATGCGCTGGACGAGGGTGTCGGCCATGATCTGCCCGCGGCGGCGCGGGTCGCCGGCCGCGCGCAGGCGGTCGGCTTCCCGGTGGAGCACGGCGTGGACCGCGACGCCGGCCTTGACCGACAGCAGCGCGCCGAACCAGGTCATGGTGTCCGGCGCGGGCCGGAGGGTGGTGTGCCGGTCGGCCTCTGCCTGGCGGCGGCGTTCGGCCACCGAGGCGGGGTCGAGGGCACAGGCTCGGGCGCGGACGGTGTGGGCGAGCTCGCGTTCGCCCATGGCTTCCAGGGCGTCGAGGTCGGCGCCCAGTTCGGTGTCGATGAGCCGGCGGTCGTCGCGCGCGAGGCAGGCGGTCTCCCGGGCGATGAGGGTGGCTTTCCACTCGGTGATCCGGCCGGAGCGGAGTGCTGCGAGTGTGCGGGGCATCTCGCGTCGCAGGATCTTTGCGAGGCCGAGGTGTCGCTCGCCGCGGTGGGGCGACTCGCGTCGGGCGAGTGCTACCTGTGCGGCGATCCCGCGGCCCTGGCGTGCGGCGGGCACGCCGGCTGCTGCGGCTGCTGCGCGCTGGGACTCATCGAACTCGGTGGTCAGGATCGCCTGGGCGCCCGCTGCGGCACAGCTCAGGCGCTCGAGGGCGCCGATGAGGTCGATCCGCTCGGCGTCGGAGCGTCCTCGACCGTCTCCCTGCAGCTCGGCGATCCAGTCCTCGACCGCCTGGCGCGTCGGCAGCGGAGCCACTGTCGCGGCGCCTTCGATGCGTCCAGGCTCGATCATGCGTCCTGCATCTCTGCTTGAGTGCAGTAGCCTCGTTGGGTGAGTCTCGAGCACCCGGTTGGTGGCACGGACTACCCGCGGACCTTCCAGGAGATGCGGGAGTGGTTTCCCGATGACCAGGCATGTCGCGACTATCTGGCTGGGCTGCGTTGGCCGGAGGGTTTCTCGTGCCCTGCCTGTGGCAGCGGATCGCACTGGCGCACGGCCAAGGATCTGCGGATGTGTGCCGAGTGCGGCCTGAAGACCTCGGTGACGGCCGGCACGATCTTCCACCGTTCCCACACCCCGCTGTCGACCTGGTTCGCCGCGGTGTGGCTGGTGACTTCGCAGAAGAACGGGGTGTCAGCCCAAGGGCTGCAAGACGTCCTCGGGTTCGGGTCGTACGAGACCGCGTGGGCCTGGCTGCACAAGCTCCGTCGCGCGATGGTGCGCCCTGAGCGAGACCTGATTGGCGGTCAGGACGGCGCACCCGTCGTGGAACTGGACCAGAGCTTCCTCGGCGGCAAAACCGCAGGTCAGGCCGGCGGAGGCAGCGACAAGGTCCCGATCACTATCGCCGTTGAGCGCACCGCGGCCGGCCGCCTGGGCCGGGTCCGGCTCGAGGTCGCCGACAAGGTCGGCGGGCTCGACATGATCGAATTCGCCACTCAGGTCATCGCCCCCGGCACCACGATCCACACCGACGGCGCCCGCATGTTCCAGCGCTTCCCGGGCCTCGGCTACCCGCACGAGGCCACGCCGAGCACCAAGAACAGCTACGCAGTGGAGGATCGTGACGCTGTCATGCCCGGACCCCACCTGGTGTCCTCACTGTTGAAGCGATGGACCGCCGGCACGCTGCACTATCGACTGAGCCAGGCGCACCTGCCCTACTACCTCGACGAGTTCACCTTCCGGTTCAACCGGCGCAACTCACGAGCCCGAGGGATGCTCTTTTACCGCCTGCTCCAGCAGGCAGTCGACACCGATCCCCATCCGTTGAAGGACTTGATCGGCGGCTGAGCGCCAACTGCACTCAAGCAGAGATGCAGGTCATGCGTTCGACCCTACGGAAGGCCACCGACAGTGGAGAGTCGTCCTCCACAGAGCTGATCTCGTCGGCCCAGGTGGCTACTCCGGCAGCGGTCCGGGCGACGGTTCAGACGAGATGGCCCTCTCGCTGGGACCATCGATGTCCTCATCCAGGTGGCCAGCCGCGCCGACCACGACACCCGTCCGGTGCTCCGAGGCTGCTGCCACGGCGAGATGCGTGTGGCTGCCCGCCGGATCAGGTTCCGCGGCGCCGTCCTGTGAGGAGTAGTCGGTCGACGCCAGAGCGGCGGGGACGGTGTCGTCGAGCTCGGGTGGTTCGACGTGAACCGGGCGCAGCTTGGGAGGCGCGGCGGCCCAGGCTCGTAGTGAGCCGAGCACGTCGCCGTAGAAGCCGTCTACGGAAGAGAGAACTGAGTCGATGAACGAACCGCGCCCCCGGCCACGCTTGGTGCCGAGCGTCGAGGTGACCGCCAGTCGGAACGAGCGGAGCTCCTTCGACGGGTCGAGAACGAGCGCAGCAGGGTTCTCCCGCACGGTGCTCAGGAGCTCGGCCGCCTGCGACCCACGTGCGTGGGCGACGAACGCCTCGACTCGCGTGTTGTCAGATGCGTTCTTGAGCTGGCGGATCAACCAGTTCACCCGTGTCGTGGCTCGGCCCTCCTTGGGAGCGTCGACGTCGACATGGCAGGTGACCTTGCCCGCGCGCAGGTCTGCGGTCACGACCAGATGACCCACGGTGCCAGGGATACGAATGGCCCCTGACAGCTCTCCCGTGGTGCACAACATCTGCGTCAGCGCTTGGGCGCGCACCACGGGGTCGGCGGCTTCCTTGCGGGTGAGGACGGGGACAACCTCGGTGCCGAGCTGGCGCCCCAGCTGCAGACTGGCGAATCGGAGCAGGGCGTCGAAGCGGGCCACCACCTCGGCGATGCCCTTGTCCGAGGCGCGCAAGGTGCCGGCGGCGACCTGGTCCCGCACCCCGACCCACGCTTCGCCCATGTCGTCGAACTCCAGCGCTCCGGACTTGCGGTGCTCGAGGTATCGGATCAGCTCTCCGAGGATCCAGGCCTGGTCCGGGTCCGCGACACCGCGGAACTCCTTCTGCATGACCGCCTCAGCGAGCACCTGCGACCACGAGACATGGTGCAGGGCGACCTTCTTGAGCTTGCGCTTGTCGACCTTGGTCGGATGCTGGCCGGCCACGGCCGGGATCTCGTTGGAGATGGTGATGACGGCGTCGTAGTTGTGCTCGCGGGCGATGTCGAGGTAGTTCTCCAGCTGCTCGGGAGCCAGCTGGTTGGGGCCTGTCTTGACCTCCACCAGCGCGGTCCATGTCTTGGCGCCGCGAGAGACCCTGATGAGTCCATCCGGGTACAAGCGGCGCTCACCCAGGACGAACGGGACTTCGATGAAGCACTCGATCGTCCCGCTCGGGGCACCGAAAGGTTGCACGAAACCACGCCCGAACTCGCGGACAGCCGACAACACCGCCAAGAGTGCCGAGGTCGCGCGCCGCTCCTGCTCCTCAGCGCCGTTGATGCCCGAGGTGGGAATCAGGCGTGCCTCGTGCCATGCCTCTTCAGCCATTGGTGGTCCCCCGTGCTTGTCCGATGGGTCGACGCGCGTCGTCCAGCACGACGGCAGGTCCGGTCACGCTAGCGAAGGACACCGACGTCCGCGGGGAATGCGGCTAACCCGACGCCTCGTGCGGCTCGCGTACGGCCGGTGGCGAGGGCGGTATCGCCGTGTCCTCGGCTGAGGCCTGGCCGCGGGGCGGGGTGGACAGGTCCGTCGCAACGGCCTCGAAGTAGCGCAGGAGCTCGACGGGGAACGGCAGCACGAGGGTCGAGTTCTTCTCGGCCGCCACCTCGACCATCGTCTGCAGCAGCCGCAGCTGGAGCGCGGCCGGGGTGGCCGCCATGACGGTCGCCGCCTCGGAGAGCCGTTGCGATGCCTGGAACTCACCGTCCGCGGTGATGATGCGGGACCGGCGCTCGCGCTCGGCCTCCGCCTGGCGCGACATCGAGCGCTTCATCGAGTCGGGCAGGGCGACGTCCTTGATCTCCACCCGGTCGATCTCGATGCCCCAGGACGCGGCCGGGCTGTCGAGCATCACCTCGAGGCCCTGGTTGAGGTGCTCGCGGTTGGACAGCAGCTCGTCGAGGTCGCTCTTGCCGATGATCGAGCGCAGCGACGTCTGCGCCACCTGGGCGATCGCGAAGCCGTAGTCCTGGACCTGGACGACCGCGTTGAGCGGATCGATCACCCGGTAGTAGACGACGGCGTCGACGCGCACCGTCACGTTGTCCCGGGTGATCCCGTCCTGGGCCGGGACCGGCATCGTCACCACCTGCATGTTGACCCGCTTCATCCGGTCCACGAAGGGGATGAGCATGGTGAACCCGGGAGTCCTCGGCTGGGTCTGCGCCCGACCCAGCCGGAACACGACGCCGCGCTCGATCTGCTGCACGACGCGCGCGCTCGCCCCGAGCAGCACGCCCCCGGCGAGGGCAACCGCTCCGAGTGAGTAGAGCAGCACGTCCATGACGACTCCGGTCGTGATGAGAGCCTCGTCATCGAGCGTACTCCGGCGGACGGATCGCCTCCAGCAGCAGCAGCCGCAGCTTCAGGCCCCGCCCCGGACGTGCCGGGCGGCCAGCCAGCTCTCGAACCGACCCGCGGCCGTCGCCAGGTAGCGGCGCATCCGCGTCTCCAGCTGCGCGACGTCGTCGCGCAGCTCGAACATCTGGTAGTCGGCGAGGCGCTCGGGCGTGCACTCGTGGAGCGAGACGTCGGCCCGGTCCACGGACGCACCGCACTCGCCGCAGGGCATGTACCTGGACCTGAACATCACGCCACCTTCTCTCTCCTCGACGGTACCCAATTTCCCCTGTTTGAGCTGTCCCGTCTCGTTGCCCGCGACTGGGTGCGGGTCTAGCGTGGACCGAGGCTGGCTGGCGCCAGAGCGGAGGCTCACATGGCAGACAACGCAGACCTCGCACGCAGGTTGCACGAGGCGTGGAACGAGCGGAACTTCGACGAGATCGCCGAAGCGACAGCCCCCGACTCGACGATCACCCTCGTCGGCTCGGGCGACACCTTCGAGGGCGCGGACGGCTCACGCGCGTACAACACGATGTGGGCGGACGGCTTCCCGGACGGGAAGGTGACCATCGACCGGGTCATCGCGTCGGGCGACCACGTGGTGGTCGAGTTCACCGGCCGGGGCACCCACACAGGGACCCTGGTCACCAGCATGGGAGAGATCCCGGCGACCGGACGGTCGCTGACCCTGCAGCTCTGTGACGTCATGGAGTTCAAGGACGGCAAGGTCCAGAGTCAGAGGACGTACTTCGACTCCGGATCCATGATGGCTCAGCTCGGCCTCGGAGCCGAGCAGACGGCATCCCAGCAGAGGTAGATGTAGGACGCACCACCGGCGCCAGCCCGGTCAGCCCGCCGTCCCGTGGAGCTGTCGCGCGACCTCGTCCGGGCTCGGCATCGCGTCGATGACGTCACGGAGCCGCCTGGCGGCCGCGCGCTCGGGGGCGCGCTCGCCGATCACGGCGGCTGCGGCCGAGGCGACCGACCCGGGCGGTGCTCCCGGGGGCACCACGCGACAGGCCCCCTCGGTGGCGAGGTGCTCGGCGTTCCAGAACTGGTCGGCGCCCTGTGGCATGACGACCTGTGGCAGCGCGTGGGCGAGGGCCCCGATGACCGTGCCGGTGCCGCCGTGGTGCACCACGACGTCGACGTGGGGAAGCAGCTGCGCCTGCGGCACCTCCTGCTCGACGTGCACCGCGGGCGGCAGGTCGCCGAGGTCGCTGGGTTCGACACCCGGTCCGGTCGCCACCAGGACCTCGCACCCGGTCCCGGCGATCTCGAGGGCCGCAGCCCGCAGGACGTCGACCTTGCCGAAGACCGTCCCCAGCGTCAGGTAGGCCCGCGGCGCCGTGCGCGGCTCGAGCAGCCAGCCCGGCACGGGGCTGTCCGGCGACCATGCCGTCGGCCGCATGGCCGTGGTGGGGAACGGTGGGCTCGCTCCGGGCTCGGCCAGGAAGGACGGGTGCGGGTCGATGAGTCCCTCGGCCAGCTCGCCCGGCGACGCGGACACGCGCTCCGCCACGGCGTCGTAGATGCCCGACCACATCTCACCCCAGCCGACCACGGCCTGGCACACGGCTCGTACGCCGGTCGCGCGGGCGGCCATCGCAGCCCCGACGTCGGTCTGCTCGAAGACGAGGAGGTCCGGGCGCTCGCGTCGGAGCACGTCGGTCATGGCGTCGACGACGTGCGGCGCGCAGATCTCGACGAAGAGCGCCGTCGCGAGCTCGATGACCGGGGCCGAGGAGTCGCGCAGCATGCCCCGTCGGGCGACCTCCGCGTGAGCGTCGGCGAAGGTCCAGGACGCCTCGGCACCTCGTACGGTCCGCGCGGGCAGGCGGCTCGCGAAGTCCTCGCCCGTCGCGAAGACCACCGTCGCCCCGGCCCGCTGGAGCGCGAGCGCCAGCGGCACCAGGGGATAGAGGTGACCGAACGCCGGCAGCGCCGCGAGGACGACCTTCACCTCCCGACCATAGGACCGCGGGGGCCTCCCGCGCGTTCCCCCATCTTCGGGATGGCTTCCGCCCGGACGACGGAGCATCGTGGTGCTGCGGGGAACCACCAGAGGAGCAGCCCATGTCCGACAAGCAGAACATCGACACCCCGCACGAGCGACGCCCGTTCCGCGACCACGGCCACATGGACGTGGTCACCCTGGGCGACTTCACCGTGGGCCGGGGCGTCTTCGAGCCGGGCTGGCGCTGGTCGGAGGACGTCAAGCCGATCGCCGGCACCGACTCGTGCCAGGTCCACCACACGGGCTACTGCATCTCCGGTCGGATGACCGTCAGGTCGGACGGTGGCGAGGAGATCAGCATCGGCCCCGGCGACGTCATCGACCTCGACCCCGGCCACGACGCGTGGACCGAGGGCGACGAGCCGTGCGTGCTCATCGACACCGGGGTCGCGGCCTACGCCAAGCCCGCCTGACGAGGGTCGATCGGCCCCCCGCCTGCGTGGACGATGGCCCTTGCCCGGTCGCCCGTTGTCGGGTGACCTGAAGGCATGGAGGCAGGTCGGGCACGCCTCGCGGTCCTGCTGTTCGCAGGCTCGACGCTGCTCCTTGCCCTCGGAGGCGTCCTCTGGCTCGTCGACAGCCGTGACGCCGCCGACGTCCTCTGGCTGGTCGGGACGGCCGGCGGCCTCGCCGTCGCGCTCGCCTCGACCGCCGGCGCGGTGAGGCGGCACCGGCCGACGGTGGACGTGATCGCGCTGCTGGCCCTCGGCGGCGCGATCGCGGTGGGGGAGTACTTCGCGGGCGCGGTCATCACCGTGATGCTCGCGACCGGGCAGCTGCTCGACGCCCGCGCCGATGCGCGCGCCCGCCGCGAGCTGCGCCTCCTGCTGGAGCGGTCGCCGCGCACGGCCCGCCGCCGGGTCGCCGACGGCCTGGTCGAGGTCTCCGTCGACGAGGTGGCCACCGGCGACACCCTCCTGGTCCGCACCGGAGAGGTGGTCCCCGTGGACGGCCGGCTCCTCACGCCGGCCACGCTCGACGAGTCGGCCCTGACGGGGGAGCCCCTGCCGGTCGAGCAGCCGGCCGGCGGCACGGCGCGCAGCGGTGCAGTCAACGCCGGGGCGCCCTTCGACCTGCTGGCCACCGCGGCGGCCAGCGAGTCGACGTACGCCGGACTGGTGCGGCTGGTGGAGCAGGCCCAGGCCGCGTCCGCGCCGTTCGTGCGCCTCGCCGACCGCCTCGCCGTGGTGTTCGTCCCGCTCACCCTCCTGCTCGCCGGCGGCGCCTGGGCGCTGACCGGGGACCCGGTGCGCGCCGTCGCCGTGCTGGTGGTGGCCACCCCGTGCCCGCTGCTGCTCGCGGCCCCCATCGCCTACATCTCCGGTCTGTCCCGGGCGACCCGTGTCGGCGTGGTCATCAAGGGTGGCGGTGCCCTGGAGCGCCTTGCTGCTGCTCGCGTCATCATGTTCGACAAGACCGGCACCCTGACCCGCGGCCGGCCCCAGCTCGTCGGCACGGTCATGGCGGGCGGCGACCTCACCGCCGACGAGCTGCTGCGCCTGGCCGCGTCGCTCGACCAGATGTCGCCGCACGTGCTCGCCACCTCGATCGTCTCGGCCGCCACCGCCCGTGGTCTGGACCTCGAGCTGCCCACCGAGGTGGTCGAGGAGCACGGCTACGGGCTCAGCGGGACGGTCGGCGGGCGCCAGGTGGCCCTGGGCAAGCGCGCGTGGATCGTCCCCGACCCCGCCCCGGCCTGGGCCCAGCGGGCGCGCCGTCGCGCCAGCCTGGACGGCTCGATGACGGTGTTCGCCTCGGTCGACGGGGAGGCGGCCGGGGCGTTCCTCCTCGAGGACGTCATCCGGCCCGACGCGCCCCGCATGGTCCACGGCCTGCGCGAGGCGGGGATCCGGCGCGTCGTCCTGGTCACCGGCGACCGCGCGGACACCGCCGAGACCGTGGGCAGGATCGTCGGGACCGACGCCGTGAACGCGGAGTGCGACCCGGGCGAGAAGCTGGCGGTGATCCACGCGGAGCGCGAGGCCGACGTCGTGATGATGGTGGGCGACGGGGTCAACGACGCGCCCGCGCTGGCCGCCGCGGACGTCGGCGTCGCGCTCGCCGCGCGCGGGGCGACGGCCTCCTCGGAGGCGGCCGACGTCGTGCTGACCGTCGACCGGGTGGACGCCCTGGCCGACGCCATCCTCATCGCCCAACGGTCGCGACGCATCGCGCGGCAGGCGGTGGGCATCGGGATGGGCCTGTCACTGCTGGCGATGGCGGCGGCCGCGGCGGGCCTCCTGCCTCCCGCCGCGGGCGCGGTGCTGCAGGAGGGGATCGACGTGCTGGCCATCGGGTTGGCGCTGCGGGCGGTGCTGCCGGGGCGCACGCACACGGTGACGCTGCCGCACGCCGACGTGGTCATGGGCCACGAGCTGCGCGCCCAGCACGAGGCGTCGTTGGTCGTGGTCGAGGAGATCCGTGCGGTGGCCGACCAGATCAGCACCCAGGCGCCCGACCTCGTGCCGGTGCGCGGGCTCCTGGACCGGTTGCGCACCGTCCTGCTCACCCACGAGCACGCCGACCAGGCCCAGCTGGTGCCGCTCGTCGCCCGCGCGCTCGGCGCGCCCGCGACGTACGCCCTGACGAGGACGCACGCCGAGATCGAGCACCAGGTCGGACGGCTCGGGCGGCTGCTCGGCGACATCCCCGACGAGGGCGCGCAGCCCGAGGACATGGTCGAGGTGCGGAGGCTGCTCTACGGCTTGTACGGCGTGCTGCGGCTGCACAACGCGCAGGAGGACGAGACGGCCCACAGCCTGCTGCCGCCGGCCGAGGCGTCGCGGCTGGTCAGCTCCCGCCCGCCGGCAGAGCCTCGAGCATGATGTCGGGGTTGTCGCGGGCGGTGACCATCGCGCGCCACTGGTCGACGAACAGCGCCAGGTGGGTGCCGTCGCTACGCTCGAGCACCTCGACGCCGCGCATGCCCGCGAGGGCCGTGGCGCCGGCAGCGTCCGTGCGGCGCGCGACCTGGTAGTCGAGCCGGGAGAAGCGGATGGGGGAGTTGAACTCGTTGGTCATCCGGTCCTCGACGACCTCGAACTGCATCGGACCGACCGCGGCGAGCACGGGGTTCTGGTCGCCGCGCAGGTCCGAGCGCAGCACCTGCACCACGCCCTCCTGGTCGAGCTGCTCGATCCCGCGACGGAACTGCTTGTAGCGGCCGATGTCGCCGGCGCTGGCGGTGACGAAGTGCTCGGGCGCGAAGCTCGGCACGGGCGGGTACTCGATGGCGTCGCCGACGTAGACCGTGTCGCCGACGCGCAGGGCCTGGGCGTTGACGAAGCCGATGATGTCGCCCGGCTCCGCGCTCTCGACCGCAGCGGTGTCACGACCGAAGACCGACTGGGCGAACTTCGTCGCGAAGGGGCGACCGGTCGTGGCGTGGGTGACGACCATGCCGCGCTCGAAGGTGCCCGACACGACGCGGGCGTAGGCGAGACGGTCGCGGTGCGCGTTGTTCATCCCCGACTGCACCTTGAAGACGAACGCGCTGAACTCGTCGTCGACCTCGCGCACCGAGCCGTCCACGCCCGGGGTGGCGCTGGGGTCCGGAGCGATGTCGAGCAGCAGGTCGAGCAGCTGCGCGACGCCGAAGTTCTGCAGGGCCGAGGCGAACATGACCGGCGTCGTCTCGCCGGCCAGGAAGCGGTCCTGGTCGTGGTCGGCCTCGTCGAGGGTGAGCAGCTCGTGCTCCTCGACCGCGTCCGCCCAGAGACGTACGTCGTCCTCCTCCACCTCGTCGGACGACATCCGCCGCTCGGGTGCGCGCGTGGCCCCACCGGCGGTGCGGGTGTACTTCACGAACTCGCCCGTCCGGCGGTCCAGGACGCCGCGGAAGTCGCCCGCCTCGCCGACCGGCCAGGTGAGGGGCGTGGGCCGCAGCTTGATCTTCTCCTGGATGAGGTCCATCAGCTCGAGCGCCGAGAGCCCCGGACGGTCCCACTTGTTGATCACCGTCATCACCGGGATGCCGCGCAGCGCGCACACCTTGAACAGCTTGAGCGTCTGCGGCTCGAGCCCCTTGCCGGCGTCGACGAGCATCACCGCGGAGTCGACGGCCGAGAGCACGCGGTAGGTGTCCTCGGAGAAGTCGCTGTGGCCGGGGGTGTCGACGAGGTTGATCACGTGGTCGCGGTAGACGAACTGCAACGCCGCGGACGTGATCGAGATGCCGCGCGCCTTCTCCATCGCCATCCAGTCCGACACCGTGGCGCGGCGGTCGCCCTTGCCGTGCACGGCCCCGGCCTCGGTGATCACCCTCGCGTGCAGGGCGAGCGCCTCGGTGAGGGTCGACTTGCCCGCGTCGGGGTGGCTGATGACGGCGAACGTACGGCGGGGGCGGGTGTCGGGCACCGAGCGAATCTACCGGCCGCGCGCCCGGACAGCCGCTTCGCCGACCTCGTGACCTTGGTCCCTGTCGAGGCTGTTCGGCCGGCGGAAGACTGGGGGTGCGGGGGAGGAGGAGCACGCGTGATGGGCGGACGACAACGGCTGGGCGTCCAGGACGCGCTCTGGCTGGAGATGGACGAGCCGGGCAACCTGATGGTGGTCGACAGCCTCTTCTGGACGGCCGCCCCGATCGACTGGGACCGCTACCGGGACGTGGCGAGGGAACGGCTGTGGGACCGCTTCCCCGTCTTCCGCAGCGTGGTGGTCCGTGGCGACGACGGCGCCTGGTGGTGGGAGGAGCAGCCCGGTGCCGACCCCGAGGACCGCTACGAGCACGTGAGGCTGCCGGAGCCGGGTGGTGACGCCGAGCTGCAGGCTCTGATCGCCGCGCAGCGCACCGTGCCGCTGGACCGCAGCGAGCCGTTGTGGCGTGCCGTCCTCGTCGACGGCTACCGCGGTGGCAGCGCCGTGCTGTTCCGCGCCCACCACGCCATCGCCGACGGCGTCCGCATGGTCCAGCTCGCCTTCAGCGTCTTCGACCCCGGACCGGAGGGGATCGTGGCACCGCCCGCGGCGCCCCGAGCGTCGCGTCGTGGCATCGCGGGCACGTCGCGGCTCCTCGCCCGGGGCGCGGTGACCAATCCGGCCGGCGCTGCCCACACCGCGCTCACCCTCACCGGGTCGCTGGTCGGCTCGCTGGTCGGCTCGGCGACCGGTGACGTGGACACCCTCCGGAAGCTCGTCCTGGGCACGCGCAACGACTCCACCTGCTGGACAGGCACGGTCGGCGAGCACAAGGCCATCGCGTGGGCGCCACCCATCGACCTCGACGACGTGAAGGCCATCGCCCGTGCCCACGCGGTCACGGTGAACGACGTGCTCGTCACGTGCGTGGCCGACTCGCTGCGGACCTACCTGCGCCGGCACGGAGCCGTGTGCCACAGCGTGACGTGGGACGTGCCCGTCAACCTGAAGCCGTTCGACCCCACCCTGCCCGTGGTGCTCGGCAACAGCTTCGCCCTGGTGCAGCTCGAGCTGCCGACGAGCATCGACGACCCGGTGCGCGCGCTCGAGGTCGTACGACGTCGGATGGACCGGATCAAGCGGGGCCACGAGGCTGTCGTGGACTTCGGGCTCCAGGCGCTCATCGCCCGGCTGGACAAGCGGCTCTACCGCGCGTCGGTCGACCTGCTCGCCAACCGCGCGATCGGCGTGCTGACCAACGTGCCCGGACCGGACGTGCCGCTCCACGTCGCGGGCCGCAAGGTCGAGGGCATGCTGGGCTGGGCGCCGCTCACCGCCGACCAGGTCATGTCCTTCACGATCTACAGCTACGACGGGAAGGTCTTCGTCGGGATCGCTGCCGACGCCGGCCTCGTCCCCGACCACGAGGAGGTCGTCGAGGGCTTCTCCGCCGCGCTCGAGCGGATCCGGCTGCTCACCGAGGCACACCCTGGTCCGTAGGGTGTGCGCGTGCCCCCTCGCCCCGACCGGTCCGACGGCGTCCGCCCCGGCTGGGTCTCGCGGCTCCGCGGCGCCGACCCGCTGGTGCCACTGGTGGCGCTCGTGTCGGTCGTCGTCTACGTCCTGCACGGCTTCCACGGCACGCTGACGCGCGACCTCGGGATCTACAGCTACGCGGGCCAGCAGGTCGCCGACGGCGTCCCTCCCTACCTCGGCGTGCTCAACCGCGCGGGTCCGCTGGCCCACGTGCTGCCGGGAGTGGGAGCGCTGGTGGCGCGCGCGGGGGGGTGGGACGACGTGGTGACGATGCGCGTGGTCTTCATGCTCATCGCCACCGCAGCCGTCTGCGTCGCCTACCTGCTCGGCCGCGACCTGTTCCGCTCGCGCGGCGCCGGCCTGGTGACCGCGGGCGGGATGCTCGCCATCCACGGCTTCATCCAGTACGCCTCGAGCGGGCCACGCGAGAAGACGCCCATGGCGTTGTTCGTCCTCGGTGCCCTGTGGGCGATCACCCACCGGCGGTGGTTCACCGCCGGCGTGCTGACCAGCCTGGCGACCCTGTGCCTCCAGACGGCCTTCTTCAGCACCTTCACCGCCGTCGTCGTCGGCGTGCTGCTGCTCGCGCCCGAGCGACGGCTGACGTCGTTGCTCCGGGTCGCGGCCGGGGGGCTTGCCCCCGTCCTCCTCCTGGGCGTGTGGTTCGCGCTCGCCGGGTCGCTGCGCGCGGCGTACGACGGCTTCTACGGGATCAACCGCCGCTACACCGTCCCCAACCCGCTGACCGTGGACCGTGACGACGTCTGGGTCGACCTGCACGCCGCCTACGGGGTCACGGTGTGGCTGCTCCTCGCGGGCGCCGTCCTGCTGGCGCTCGTCTCCCTGGCCGCCGTGTCCCGTCGCGCCCGCACCGCGGTGCCGGGCCTGGCAGTACTCCCCGCGATGACGGCAGGCCTCGGCGCCGGCCTGTGGTGGATCCTGCAGGAGTACGACGCCTGGGCCGACCTGTTCCCGGTGCTCCCGTTCGCGGCGCTGGGCCTGGGGTCCGCCTACGCGGTGGCCGTGCACCGGCTCGCCGCGCGGCCACGAGCCGTGGTGGCAGCGGTGCTCGCGGTGACCGCCGTCGTGCTCGCGCTCGACTACTCGCTGGGCACCCGCAACCACGGGCTCGACGAGCAGCGGGAGGCGACGGCCGCGGTGCTCGCGACGCTCCCTGACGGCGCCACCATCACCTCGATCGAGGCGCCGCAGCCGTTGGTGCTCACCGGTCGCACCAACCCCACGCGCTACCAGATGTTCCGCAGCGGGCTCCAGGACTACATGGACGACACCTGGCCGGGAGGCCTCGACGGCTTCCAGCGGGACCTCGTGGCCGACGAGTCGGACCTCGTCGCGGTGGGGGAGACGGTGTCACTGCGCTGGCGGAGCTCCCTCCAGCCGGGCTACGTCTACGTCGGCAGCGCGCCGCTGTGGGACTGGTACGCCCGCGCGTCGCTGGGCGCCGACACGATCGCGGCGCTGCGCCAGGCCGCCGGCTACGACCCGAGCAGTCCGCTGGCCCAGCCGGAGGAGTCGACGGGATGAGCCGCTCGCTCCGCACCCCGGTCCTGCTCGCCGCCGGCTCGGTCGTCAGCGGGCTCCTGGCCTACCTCCTCTTCGCGCTCGTCACCCGCGGGCTGGGTGCGACCACGGCCGCACCGGTGTCGGTGCTCTGGACGCTCTGGGCACTGGCCGGCGCGGCGTTCACCTTCCCGCTGCAGCACTGGATCACGTGGTGCTTCGCAGCCGGGCACGAGGGAGACGTCCGCAGCTCGGCGCGCCGCGTCACGACCGTCGTGGTGGCTGTGGCGGCGGCCGCCGGGGTGCTCGCCTGGGTGCTGCGCGAGCGGCTCTTCGGCCGCGGGGACGCCTGGTTCCCGGTCCTCGTGGTCCTGGTGGTGGTGGGCTCGGCGGCCGTCGGGGTGCTCCGCGGCGGGCTGGCGGGGCGGGGGCGGATGGCGGCCGTCGCCTGGAGCCTGGTCGCCGAGAACGCGTTGCGGTGCCTGCTCGTCGGGGTGCTCCTGCTCGTCGACGTCCGCGACCCGGTGGCCCACGGGCTCTGCCTGGTGGCCGGCTCGCTGGTGGCGCTGTGGCCCTCGGCCTGGCGGTTCGGTGCAGTCGGCGTCGGTCGCTCCGACTCGCTCGCCTTCCTGGGCGGGGCCGCGACGGGCCAGCTGCTGGCACAGGGCGTGCTGACGGGGGGAGCGGTGGTCCTGGCGTTGCTCGGCGGGTCTCCCGCGGAGGTGACCGCGCTCTTCGCGACCCTCGCGCTGTTCCGGGCGCCCTACATGGTCGTTCTGGGCGTGCTGCCCCAGGTCACGCACACCGTCACCGGGCTCGTCGTGGCAGGGGAGGTCGACACGCTGCGCTCGCTCGCCAGGCGCCTGGTCGTCCTGGGGTCCGCGACCGTGGCGGTGGCCGCCCTCCTGGGGTGGTGGGTCGGACCGGAGGTGGTGCGCGCGGTCTTCGGCGACACCGTCGAGGTCGGTGCCGGACCGGCGTCCCTCGTCGCCAGTGGTTGTGCCCTCGCACTGGTCAACGTCGTGATGATGGTCGGCGGCCTCGCCCAGGACCGTCCGGCCCGGGTCGCCGGGGCATGGGCCGTGGCCCTGCTGGCCGGTGGGGTGGCGCTCCTCGCACTCGGGGCGGCGGCTCCGCTCGACCGGGTCGTCGTCGCCTTCCTCGTCGCCGAGGTCGCGGCCACGGTCGCCCTCGCCGTGGTCGCCTCAGCGGTGCTCAGGACCGGCCGGAGGGCCGGTCGGGACGCGCGGGCCTGACGGCGGCGACGAACACCGACGACCCGAAGGGCAGGTCGGCGTGTCGCAGCAGACGGGCCTCGACGCCGCACACGCCTGTCAGCGCGCGGTCCGTCGTCGGGGACACCTGCGGGAGACGCGAGTCGCCGACCGGAGCCGGGCGCAGGCGCCGGCGCAGCCGCTCGGCCACGAAGAGCGGGAACACCCCGCCGAAGGCGTACGTCGCCCGCAGCACCTGCATGCCGGCACCCTCGACCAGGCCCACGATCCCCGGTCGCGTGTAGCGCCGGTGGTGGCCCGCCTGCACGTCGTGGTCGGACCATGCCCACTGGTAGGCCGGGACCGAGAGAAGCATCCGGCCGCCCGGTGCCAGGACGCGCACCAGCTCGGCGACCGCCCGCACGTCGTCGGCGCAGTGCTCGACGACGTCGAAGGCCGAGACCACGTCGAAGGTGTCGTCGGCGAAGGGCAGCTCGGTCGCCGACCCGACGACGCCCTCACCGGGCCGCAGCCCGTCGGGGAACAGGTCCAGGCTGACGTGCTGCTGGGCACCGCGCATCCAGCCCACGCTCGGTGCGTCGGCGCTCCCCACGTCGAGCGTGCGGCGCGGCGCCGCCAGGTGCGGGGACATCACGGCGTCGAGCAGGTCGGCACGGGCGCGGTGCCACCAGTAGCCCTCGCGCCGCAGCGACGACGAGCCCGGCTGCGAGCGGGGCCCGGCCGGATCGCTGCTCACCGGTCGGGCAGGGTGGCGGTAGCGGCGTCGAGGAAGGCGGCGACCACCCGGTCGGCGTCGGGGTCGGAGAGGTTGTTGTAGAACGGCATCCGCAGCAGCCGGTCACTGACGTCCTGCGACACCGGGCACTCCGTCGTACGGGCCGCGAAGCTCCTGCCGGCCTCGGACGTGTGGAGCGGCTGGTAGTGGAACGTCGCCTGCACGCCGGTCTTGCGCATCAGCTCCAGCACGTCGTTGCGGCGGTCGCGGTGCGACAGCAGGACGTAGTACATGTGGTGCGCGGGTCGCCGGTCCTCGGGCACCCGCATCACCTCGAAGCCCAGCTCCTCGGTGTGCGGGGCCAGCGCGGACTCGTAGCGCTCGTGGAGGTGTCGCCGCTTGGCCTGGACCGCCTCGCGCTGCTCGAGCTGGCCGAGGAGGTAGGCGGCCAGCACGTCGGACATGCCGAAGGAGGACCCGGTGTCCTTCCAGGTGTACTTGTCGACCTGGCCGAGCATGAACGCGTGGCGGTTGGTGCCCTTGTCGTAGAGCACCCGCGCCCGGTCGACGTCCTCGGGGTCGTTGAGCACGAGGGCGCCGCCCTCGCCGCACACGAAGTTCTTGGTCTCGTGGAAGCTCAGCGTCGCGAACCGTCCCAGGCTGCCGAGCGGCTCGTCGCGCCAGCGGCCGAAGAGGCCGTGGGCGTTGTCCTCGACGAGCCGGACGTCGGGCCGGTCGGCCAGGACGGCGCGGATCCCCTCCATGTCGCAGGCGACGCCGGCGTAGTGCACGACGACGACCGCCCGCACGTGGTCGTCGAGCAGGCTGGCGAGATGGGCGGGGTCGAGTCCCAGGGTGACGGGCTCGATGTCGCAGAAGACCAGGCCGGCACCCTGGCGGGCGAACGCGAGCCCGGTGCTGGTGAAGGTGAACGACGGCACGATCACCGTGTCGCCCTCCTTCAGGTCCATGAGCATCGCCGAGAGCTCGAGCGCCGCCGTGCACGAGGTGGTCATCAGCACCTCGGGCGAGCCGGTGTCGGCCGCCAGGATCTCGGCCGTGCGGTGCGCGAACTCGCCACCGGAGGACAGGTGCCCGCCGCGCACGGCTGCCTGCACGTGCTCGAGCTCGCGCCCCTCCACCGCGGGCAGGTTGAACGGGATGTCCGGCAGCTCCTGCTCGGACTCGATCTCGGGCTGCTGCAGCTGTGCCACCACCGGCACCTCCCTCTCGTCATGACTGTCGGTCCGGCTCACCACGGAAGCAGCCTCCCCAACCGCTGGGCAAGTTCGGCGTTGCTCTCCTCGAAGTACCCCTCCAGCGTCTTCCCAAGCGCGGCATCCAGCGCGGGGACCTCGCCCGGGCTCGCGTTGACCGCGTCGTCGGCCGGGACGGGCGTACGGCCCGGGTCGAGGCCCAGGTCGGCGACGAGGGTGCGCAGCACGAGGGGGTCGGCCAGCAGCTCCTCGAGGAAGAGCACGTGCGTGGTCCCGGGGAACGCCGTCAGCCACGGCCGCAGCTGCTCGGCGTAGCGTCCGCGCCGCAGGTAGGCGAAGGGCGACACCGACGACCGCTCCGGGTCCCACGGCTGGTCCTCGCGGAGGTCGGCGAGCAACGACTCCTCGAGGGGGCGGGTCTCGAGGCCGTTGGCCGTGCTGAACCGCCAGTGGGACACGGCCCGGCGCACGGGGTCGCGCAGCAGCACGACGACGTCCGGCGTGCCCAGCATCTCCGCGGCCCGGGACGGCGCCTCGGGGTCCTCGAGGTAGCTGGTGCTCTTGTCACCGAGCAGCTGCTCCCCGCCCGCGTGGGCGAACCACGTGCGGTGGTACCAGTGGACGCCGCGCGCCGACAGCCCGGCGTCGCAGAAGACCTTCGGCTCGGGCGGCGACGGGCGGGCCATGGTGGCGTCCGGGTGGGCGTCGAGGGCGCGGCTGAGGTAGGTCGTGCCGCACCGCTGCCCGCCGACGACCAGCAGGTGCCGGTGGTCGCACCCGCTCACGAGGAGACCCGCCGTGCCACGTGGTAGGTCGTGACCGAGCTGACGGCGTTGAGCGTGCGGACGACATACTCCCCCAGCATCGACAGCAGCATGATCACGAAGCCGTTGAGCACGGCCAGCAGCACCGCGATCGTCGTCCAGCCGGGGACCTGCGAGTCCACGAAGAGCGAGCGCCCCAGGTAGAAGAGGCCCAGCAGGAAGCTGCCGGCGGCGACGGCGAAGCCGACGGCGGCGGCGAGCCGCAGGGGGTAGACGGAATAGCTGAACAAGATGGTGAGCACCAGCGACACGATGCGTCGCAGGCCGTAGCTGCTGGTGCCGACGGTGCGCGGGTCGTGCCGGACCAGCACGTCGGCCGGGTCGCTGGAGAACATCAGCGCCTGGCCGGTGATGTAGGGGTGGGCGGTGCGCGACGCGCAGATCCGCTCGACCACGTCGCGGCGCAGGATGCGGAAGTTGGACACGGCGAGGCCCGGGGGCTGGTCGAAGACCCGTCGGTTGATCATGCTGATCGCCTTGCTGCCGAGGCGCCGGTGGCCACGCGCCTGCTTGCGCTCGAAGCGGCCGAAGACGACGTCGTGGCCCTCCATCGCCTTCTCGATGAGGAGCAGCGCCTGGTCGGGCGGGTTCTGCAGGTCGTCGTCGAGGGTGATCACGTAGTCGCCGGTGGCCTCGCGCATCCCCGCGACGTTGGCGTGGTGCTGGCCGTAGTTGCGCAGCAGGTCGAGGGCGACGACGTGCGGCGAGCGCCGGGCCAGGTCGGCGATGACCTCCCAGCTCGCGTCTCGGCTGCCGTCGTTGACCAGCACGACCTGGTGGCGCAGGCCGGCGGCCTCGAAGACCTCGAGGACGGCGTCGACGGTGCGGCCCACGACCTCCTGGCTGTTGTAGACGGGGATGACGATCGAATACGAGAAGTCGGCCGGGTCGGCGCTCACGGTGTCCCTCTCACGGGTCGGCTTGGTCCCACCATAGGGCCGAACCGCGAACCGGCGCCCCACTCCTCAGCGGAAGTCCCGCGAGGACGCCCGCGCCTGCAGCACCGCCCCCGCGCCGGGCACGACGACGTCGATGGGCTCGACCCGGTCGGCGACGAGGTTGGTCACGCCTTCGTTGCGCTCGAGGCGCCCGCGGACGACCACCGCCACCCGGTTGCGTGCGGCCTGTCGGTGCGCCTTCATCACGCCGATCGAGCACACGACGTTGAGCATGCCCGTCTCGTCCTCGAGGTTGAGGAAGGTCACCCCCATCGCGGTGCCGGGTCGCTGCCGGTGGGTGACGAGACCGCCGACGTGGACGCGGCGGCCGGCCTCGGCGTCGGCGAGCTCGGCGACCGACCGGACGCCCGCGCGGCGCAGCTCGTCGCGCAGGTGCTCGACCGGGTGGCGCTCGGGGGAGATGCCGGTGGCCCAGAGGTCGGCCAGGGTGATCTCGGGCTCGCTCATGCCGGGGAGCGTGGGCGCCGCCGGGGCCGGTGTGCTCCCGGGCAGGTGCCCGGCTCCCTCCGCGAAGCCCGCCGCCCAGAGCGCCTCCCGGCGGTCCAGGCCCCACGCGTCGAACGCGCCCGCCGTGGCCAACGCCTCGAGCTGGGCCGGGGTGAGGTCGGCGCGGCGGGACAGGTCGGTGATGCCGGTGAAGGGCGCCTCGTCACGCGCCGCGACGATCCGGCGCGCCACGTCCGGCCCGATGCCGCGCACCGAGTCGAGCCCGAGGCGTACGGCGAGCGCGCCGTCGCGCCGGTGGGTCGGGACCGGGTCGGGGGTGCCCGGCACCCACTCGACGCGCTCGAACCGGGGCCGGCAGCACCCGTCGAGCCCGGTAGCGGCGACGGGACCGTCGACGCAGGGCTCGAGGTCGGCCTGCGCCGCGGACCGGGTCACGTCGGGGCGGCGTACGTCGACTCCGTGCCGCCGGGCGTCGCCGACCAGCGACTGGGGCGAGTAGAAGCCCATCGGCTGGTTGCGCAGCAGGCCGGCGAGGAACGCTGCCGGGTAGTGCAGCTTGAACCACGACGAGGCGTAGACCAGGAGCGCGAAGGACAGGGCGTGCGACTCCGCGAAGCCGAAGTTGGCGAAGGAGAGGATCTTGACGTAGATCGAGTCGGCCAGCTCGCCGGTGATCCCGCGCTTCGCCATGCCGGCGTAGAGCTTGGCCTTGACCGACTCGATGCGCTCGACCCCGCGCTTGGACCCCATGGCGCGGCGCAGCAGGTCGGCGTCGTCGCGGCTGCAGTCGCCGAGCGTGACGGCCATCGCCATCAGCTGCTCCTGGAACAGCGGGACGCCCTTGGTGCGCTCGAGCACCGGGACGAGCTCGGGGTGGTCGTAGGTCACCGGTTCCTGCCCGGTGGCCCGGCGGACGTAGGGGTGGACCGCCCCGCCCTGGATGGGGCCGGGGCGGATCAGGGCGATCTCGATGGCGAGGTCGTAGAACTCGCGGGGCCGCAGCCGCGGCAGCGTGCCGATCTGGGCCCGGCTCTCGACCTGGAACACCCCGATCGAGTCGGCCCGGCAGAGCATGTCGTAGACCGCCGGCTCCTCCTTGGGCATCGTGGCGAGGTCCCACTGCTCACCGAGGTGCTCGGCGACGAGCCGCATCATGTGGTCGAGCGCGCCGAGCATGCCGAGGCCGAGCAGGTCGAACTTGACCAGGCCCATCGACTCGCAGGCGTCCTTGTCCCACTGCAGCACGGTGCGCCGGTCCATCCGCGCCCGCTCGATGGGGCAGACCTCGCCGATCGGCCGCTCGGTGAGCACCATCCCGCCGGAGTGGATGCCGAGGTGGCGGGGCGCGCCCATCAGCTCCTCCGCGAGCGCGACAACGGGCGCCGGGACGTCGTGGGCGTCGGGGTCGCCCTGGTCTCCGGCCACCACAGACTTCCAGCCGTCGATCTGCTTGGACCAGGCGTCCTGCTGGCCGGGGGAGAAGCCGAGCGCCTTGGCCGCGTCACGCACCGCCATCCGGGGCCGGTAGGCGATGACGTTGGCCACCTGGGCGGCGTTGCGGCGACCGTAGGTGTCGTAGACCCACTGGATCACCTCCTCGCGCCGGTCGGAGTCGAAGTCGACGTCGATGTCGGGCTCCTCGTCGCGGTGCGCGGAGATGAAGCGCTCGAAGGGGAGCCGGTAGAAGACGGCGTCGACGGCAGTGATGCCCAGGGCGTAGCAGACCGCCGAGCTCGCCGCGGACCCGCGGCCCTGGCAGAGGATCCTCCGCTCGCGCGCGAAGGCGACGATGTCGTGGACGATGACGAAGTAGCCGGCGAAGTCCTTCTCGGCGATGACCCGCAGCTCGTGCTCGAGTCGCTCGCGGGCCTCGGCCTCGTGCGGGACCCCGGCGTACCTCTCGGCGAAGCCGCGCTCCGCGAGCACCCGCAGCCACGAGTCGGCGGTGTGGCCCTCGGGGATCTGCCGCTTCGGCAGGGCGGGTGACGCCTTCTTGAGGTCGAAGGCCAGCTCGTCGGCGAGCGAGACGCTGCGCCGCACGGCCTCGGGGTACGCCGTCAGCGCGGCCGCCGTCTCGGCGCCGCTGCGCAGGTGGGCCGAGCCCGACAGGTCGAGCCAGCCGTCGAGCTCGGCGAGGCTGCGCCGCGCGCGGACGGCCGCCATCGCCGAGGCCAGCCGGTGCCGCTGCGGGGTGGCGTGGTGGACGTTGCCGGCGGCGACGACGTCGAGCCCGTGGACGGCGGCGAGCCGGGCGAGCGAGGCGTTGGTCGGGTCGGCGCCGGGTCGCGGGGAGAGCTCGACGAGCACGTGCTCGAGCCCGAAGAGCGACGTCAGCCGGTCGAGGGCCTCGGCCGCGGCGGGCTCGCCGCCCGAGGCGAGGGCCTGCCGGACGGTGCCCTTGCGACACCCCGTCAGCACCGCCCAGTGGCCGCGTCCGTGCTCGCCCAGCTCGTCGAGGTCGTAGACCGGGCGTCCCTTCTCGTCACCGCGCAGGTGGGCGTCGGTCATCGCCGCGGCGAGCCGGTGGTAGCCCTCGACCCCGCGCGCGAGCACCAGCAGGTGGCTGCCCTCGGGGTCGGGCACGCCGTTCTGCGGCGCCGTGAGGCCGAGGGACAGCTCGGCGCCGAAGACGGTCGGGAGGTCGTAGGCCGCCGCCGCCTCGGCCAGCATCGGCGCGCCGTAGAAGCCGTCGTGGTCGGTGATCGCCAGGGCGTGCAGGCCGAGGCGCACCGCCTCCTCGACGAGCTCGGCAGGCGAGCTGGCCCCGTCGAGGAAGCTGAAGTGGCTGTGGCAGTGCAGCTCGGCGTAGGGCGTGACGGCGACGGGTCGCTCGATCTCGCGCGCCTCGGTCGAGCCGCGCTTGCGTCGCGACACCGGTGCGTCGTCGGCTCCGGGCAGGCCGCTGAGCCGCCGCTCGAGCTCCTTCCAGTGCATGGCGGGGTTGTTCCAGCCCATCAGCCCCGCTCCTCGCTAGTCATAACCCGCCTCCAGCGACCAGCCGTCGGGCGCGCGCAGCAGGAGCCAGGCGCGGCCGTCGGCGCCGACGACCTGGAAGCGGGCGCTCGGCCCGGTCCCGCCCGACCACCAGCCCTCGTCGGTGGGCCACGGCCCGGCCCACGCGGTCACCGGCTGCCAGGGGAGGCCCTGTCCGTCGGGGGCGCCCCCGACCCGGAAGCGGCGCGGCTCACCGCTGACGACGCCGCGGTCGGTGACCCGCACCTCGCGGCCCGCGTCGTCCACGACCTCGGCGGCGGGCGGCGTCGCGAACACCCGGACCGGCGCGGGTCCGGGCACCCGGCCCGGCCACGGCCGGTCCACCGGGCGCAGGTCGACGGCGCGCTCGCCCCACGGCACCAGCGCCTGCCGGGCCGACGGGCTGCGGCCGCCCTGCAGCACCGGGCGGCGTACGGCGTCGAAGCCGACCATGCCCTGCACCCGGGCGACGCCTCGCTCGACGAGGTCGTCGGACGCCGAGCCCCACAGCGCCTCGCCGTGCGCGGCGGCCGGCTCGACCACGGCGGGGACGAACCGGATCCGCTCGATCGGGGAGCGCACCTCGCCGGACTCCTTGCGGGCCCGGAGGGCTCCACCCAGGCTGGCCGACTGGAGCTGCCAGTGGACCCGGTCGACGAGGTCGCGGGCGCTGAAGTGCCGGGGGTGCAGCCACTCGCGCGAGGAGCAGACGACGCCGTCGGACTCGGCCTCGACCCGCACGCCGGTGGCGACGAGCTGGTGGTGCGCCAGCTGGGAGACGAACCGCTCGGCCGTGGTGCGCACGCTGAAGGTGATCGCCTCGACCGAGTCGAGCGGCGGCTCGAAGACCACGTCCGCGTCGAGCTCGGGGGGCGGGGTGCGGGCGGCGAAGAGCGCGCGGTCCTCGCCCCTGGCCCGACGGCGGACCGCGGCGCCGTGGGCCCCGAGCCGGTGCTCGACGGCGTCTGCCGGCAGGTCGGCGAGGTCGCCGAGCGTGCGGAGCCCGAGCCGCTGCAGCAGGCCGACCAGCTCCCGTCCCCGCGGCCCGTCGTCCTGCAGCACGTGGACGGGCAACCCGCGCAGGAAGGTGGCCGACCCTCCCTCGGGGACGACCACCCACGACTGCACGTCGGCGGTGCGGGCGGCCTGCTCGGCAGTGAAGAGGTCGTCGGCGATGCCGACCCGGACGTCCCAGACGCCGCCCTCGACCAGCGCCTGGCAGGCGGTGGCGGCGGCCTTGGTCTCCGTGCCGTACCAGCTGCCGGGCGCGCGGACCGCGAGCAGGCCGGGGCGCAGCGCGGCCACCCCGGGGCGCAGGTCCTCGATGATCGCGAGCACCGGCTCGAAGGCCCGGGCGTCGCGGTCGGGGTTGGCCGGCAGCAGCACCAGCTCGGGGCAGCGGGCCTGCGCGTCGCGGCGGCGCTGCCCCCGGCGTACGCCCTCGGACCGGGCAGGGCCGTTGCACACCTCGACGACGTTGGCGGAGAGGACGGCGGCGGGGGAGCGTGGCGACCGCTCGGCCTCGACCAGCGCGGCGACCACCGACCAGTCGGGGCACCACACGACCATGACCCTCATCGGACGGCCCTCATCCGGCTCTGCCGTCCACTGGCTGCTGGATCTCGTGCACCTCCCGGGCGAGCCGGTGGACCCCGGGCCAGGTCAGGTCCGCGCGCTGCGGCGGCCGCGCCCCACGACGTACGACGACGCGGGCGCGCCGCTCCTGCAGGTCGCCCCCGCCGGTGCCCGGACCGCTCCAGGAGGACTCCTCGACGCTCACCCGGGCCGCGACCCGCGGCCAGTCGCCGTGCACCACCAGCACCGCGGAACGGGTGCGCAGGCGGGAGTCGAGGATGCCTGCGGTGCGCTCGCTCACGGAGGCAGGTGGGCGCAGGACCACCACCCGGAGCACGTCGACCAGGGCGGCGGTCACCTCCAGCCAGTGCTCGCCGGGGTCGGGCACCAGCACTGTGCGCGACAGCTCGATGCCCAGCTCCGCAGCGGCCTCCGCGCCGAAGTCGGTGCAGCCGGCGAAGCCCACCCACTCGCCCGCGCGCGAGGCTCCCGCGGCCAGCGCGAGCGCCAGCGACGCGGAGTCGACGGCGTAGGTCGACCCCGCGTGCAGGGGCACGATGTCGGACAGTCCGGGCAGGGTGGGCACCGGCTCGCCCGCGGACCTGTGCTCCATCGCGGCCACCCGCTCGCGCAGCTGCTCGACCACCGAACGCCCCGGATCGAGCGCGGCGACGGAGCGGGCGGAGGACATGGCCCCATCATCGAACACGTGTTCGAACGAGTCAAGAAGCGCCCTCGGGCGCAGCGCCCGTCAGTCAGACGTGACGCACCACGACCTGGCCCCCGTCGACCTCCCAGCGCTGGTCGAGCCGGACGTTCTCCAGCAGGCGGCGGTCGTGGGAGACGAGCAGCAGCGCACCGTCGTACGACGCCAGGGCTTGCTCGAGCTGCTGGATGGCCGGCAGGTCGAGGTGGTTGGTGGGCTCGTCGAGGACGAGCAGGTTGACTCCCCGGGCCTGCAGCAGCGCCATGGCCGCGCGGGTGCGTTCCCCGGGGGACAGGCGGCCGACCTCGCTGGTGACGTGGTCGGCCTTCAGCCCGAACTTGGCTAGCAGGGTGCGCACCTCGGCCTGCGTCAGCTCCGGGACGGCGGCCTCGAAGGCGGCACCCAGCGGCAGCGTGTCGTCCAGGGTCATGCGTGCCTGGTCGATGATCCCCACCGCGACGGAGGCACCGAGCGACGCCGAGCCCGTGTCGGGCGCGATGTGACCGAGCAGCAGTCGCAGCAGCGTGGTCTTGCCGGCGCCGTTGGGGCCGGTGATGCCGATCCGGTCACCCGCGTCGACCTGGGCGGAGACGGGCCCGAGCCGGAAGTCACCCAGGCGGACGGTCGCTTCGTTGAGGGTCGCGACCACCCCGCTCGAACGCGGCGCGGCGGCGATGTCGAACTGCAGCACCCACTCCTTGCGCGGCTCCTCGACCTCCTCGAGGCGGGCGATCCGCGACTCCATCTGGCGCACCTTCTGCGCCTGCTTCTCCGAGGACTCGGTGGCCGCCTTGCGGCGGATCTTGTCGTTGTCGGGGCTCTTGCGCATCGCGTTGCGCACGCCCTGCGAGCTCCACTCGCGCTGGGTCCGGGCCCGCTGCACCAGGTCGGCGCGGACCCCGGCGTACTCCTCGTAGGCCTCGCGCGCGTGGCGCCGGGCGATGGCCCTCTCCTCGAGGAACGCGTCGTAACCGCCGTCGTAGACGGTGACCTGCCCCTGCGCGAGGTCGAGCTCCACGATCCGGGTGACGCAGCGCGCCAGGAACTCCCGGTCGTGCGAGACGAGCACGACCCCGCCGCGCAGGCCCTGGACGAAGGACTCGAGCCGCTCCAGCCCGTCGAGGTCGAGGTCGTTGGTCGGCTCGTCGAGCAGCACGACGTCGAAGCGGCTGAGCAGCAGCGCGGCCAGGGCCACGCGGGCGGCCTGGCCGCCGGACAGCGCCGTCATCGAGGCGTCGGGTCCGACGTCGAGACCGAGGTCGGCGAGCACCGGTGCGACCCGGTCGTCGAGGTCGGCCGCACCGCTCGCCATCCAGCGGTCGAAGGCGATCGCGTAGGCGTCGTCGGCGCCCGGCTCGTCGGAGCCCAGCGCCGCCGCGGCAGCCTCCATCGCCTCGGTCGCCGCGGTGGCTCCCGTGCGTCGCCCGATGTACTGCCCGACCGTCTCGTCCGGCACCCGCTCGTGCTCCTGCGGCAGGAGCCCCACGAAGGCGTCGCGCGGAGCGCTGCTCACGGAGCCGGCCAGCGGCCGCACCGCTCCGCCCAGCAGCGAGAGCAGCGTCGACTTGCCGGCACCGTTGGCACCGACGACGCCGATCACGTCCCCCGGTGAGACGGTGAGGTCGAGGCCCTCGAACAGGATGCGGTGACCGTGTCCACCGGACAGGTCCTTCGCGACGAGCGTGGCGGTCACGGCGGGAGCCTAGTGCCCGGCCGGGCGATGCCCTCGATCGTCAGCCTGCGTCGGATCGCCAGTCCGCCCAGGTGACCGGCGCGGCGCCGCGCGTCGCCTGCGCGACGATCTCGTGGGTCATCCAGGCGCGGAGCTCCTGCACGTCAGGGGGTGAGGCCAGGGTGAGCAGCCGACCGTCGCGGCACAGCTCCTCGGCCCGGATGACTGCTACGTGGAGCTGCGAGACCAGCTCGCTGAACTCGCGCGGCATGGCCATGTCGATGTCGACCACGTCCCTGCCCTCCGCCCGGGCGCGCTCGGCCGCCCGGCGGCCGGTGAGCCGGGCAGCGGTGGGGGAGACGAGGAGGCCGCGGATCTCGCGGGCGAGCGCGGCGGACTCGCGGTTGTCCTGGTCCACCGACAGCAGCTGCAGCTCGCGGACCAGCTCGTCGAGGTGGCGGTCCTGCTGCAGGCTGAGCTCGACCGGGCAGGCGGCGAGCCGCACCATCACCCACCCGGGTGGCAGCTCCTCCGTCACGGGGTGGTCGGGTGGGAGCTCGGGGTGCGGCGCGGGTGGGGCCGGCGCGACCTCGTCAGGGTCGGCGAGGTCCGCCCACACGTGCTTGCCGCGGGTGGTCTCGTCGACGCCCCAGCGGTGGGCCACCATGCCCACGATGGCGAGGCCGCGACCGGTGGCGTCGAGCTCGATCCACGTCGCGTCCTCGGCCGTCGGCGTACGCGCCTGGACGACCTCGGCGCCGAGTGGTCCGTCGTCCTCGACCGAGACTCGTACGCCGTCCTCAGTGCGCTCGAGGGTGACGTACATGAACTCGGCCCCCGCGTGCAGGGCGACGTTGGTCGTGAGCTCGCTGGCCACGAGCTCGGCCGCGTCCGCGAACCGCCCGTCGCCCCACGCGTCCAGGCCGTCGGAGATGAAGCGGCGCACCCCCGCGACACTGGCCGCGTCCGCGGCCAGGCGTACGTGCAACCTCCCCGGCGCACCGCCCATGAGGGCAGGCTAGCGTCCGCGGCGGTGACGCGCACCGAGTGCGCGTCGAAAGCCCTCACATGCCCATGTCGCTCGACTGGTCGACGGGATCGAGTCCGGGGACCAGGTCGGGGTGTGAGGGGACGACGAACGCCAGGGCGATCAACGCGACCCCCGTCGCCATGGCGAAGCGACGTCCGTGCCGCCAGAGCTTCTCGATCGCGATGGCGACCGCGATCAGGACCATCCAGCCGACGTTCATCACCCCCATGACCACCAGCACCACCATCAGGCCCCAGCAGCAGCCGACGCAGTAGGTGCCGTGGCGCAGGCCGACCTGCAGGTCGCGGGTCCGGCCGCGCAGGGCGCTGTACGTGAGGAACAGGCCGATCGGGGACCGGCAGTGGCGCAGGCAGAGCTCCTTCGCCGGGGTCAGCTGGTAGAGGCCGGCGACCGCCAGCGCCGCAGCACCGACGTACGGCGCCTGGCCCGGGTGCTCGTCCACCAGCCAGCCCCCCGCGCGTGCCAGCACGTAGCCCGCGAGCCCGAAGGTCGTCCACGCCAGCAGGTAGCCACACACCAGGGCGGCCGTCCGCAACGCTCGTACGCCGCGCGGCTCGGCGGAGAGTCGCCGGAGGTACAGGGCGGCGACCGGTGAGACCGACGCGAGCATCATCGCCGCCATCATCAGCGTCCAGACGGCGAGGAACGGGACGAGGCCCATCCCCATCGTCCCCGGGCCGACCTCCATGCCGCGGGCGAGCAGCACCGTGCCGACCGCTGCACCGGCCGCTGCGAGCACGAGCGCACCGACGGCGGGCGAGACCTTCGCCGCCCGCTGGTCGAGCACCGTCAGCCGGACCAGGCGAAGGGTGCCGAGAAGGAGTTCTTCCCGGTCGTGTCCCAGGCCATCCCGAAGGCGTTGACAGAAGCCTTCGTGGCGGTGCCCACGGCGAGGGTGTCCGCCGGGAAGCCGACCCCGCTGATCCGCACGCCGTTGCCGGTCGGATCCATGGGGGAGACGAAGTCCTCGACGGCGAGGTCGACCATGTCCCCGACGGTGACCCGGTGGCTGAAGCCGTCGTCCGCATAGCTGATCGCCGCCGGACCGCCGCCGACCATCTCGCCGATCAGTGGCGAGAGGTCCGCGAGCGGGCCGCCCGCCTGGCCTCCGAAGATCGCGTTCAGCGCGTCGGCCTGCTCGTCGCTGGCACCGTCGTCGGTGAGCAGCGCGGCCTTCCAGCCGCCGTCGGTCATCATCTTCGGTGCGTCGGCGACCATGCAGACGTTCAGTCCCGAGAGGTCGACCTCGCCAGAGCTGCCCGACTCGATGTGGAACGCCAGCACCACCGTGCAGCGATCGGCGTCGGCAGCGTGGGTGAGCCCGGACGCCGAGCACGGGCAGACCATGTCACAGCTGCAGTTCTCGAAGTATGTTCCAGCGATTTCCCAACTCATTGTCTGTCTCCTGGGTGATGCCCCGTCATCACTTTTCTCCTGTGCCGGAGAGGTGTCAACGGAGGAATCCGAGCGGTATGGAGCGGGTTTCGCCTCGACCCGGACCGGCGTCGACGAGCTCGGCGAGCCGCTTGTGGTTCCTGCCGCGCTCGGGTGCCGTCAGGGGAGCTCTCGACCCATCCCGGTGCGGCGCCACCTCTCTCGTCACCCGCGAAGACGGCCGCGCGCGGCCTCGGCCGAGGTGGTCAGCGGCCGCCACTGTCGGCGGACGCCGCGGCTTCGGCGGCGGCGAGCATGTCGGTGAAGGAGGTCCGGAGCATCCTGTCGATCACGGGACCGGTGAGTCGGCCGAGCGGGCCACCCCTGGGCACGTAGGTGTAGTCGAACGTGGCCAGCGTCCCTCCGTCCTCGGGCTCGAGCACGAGGCTGGTCTCGGCCCGGCCGAACGGCACCAGTGGGCTTGCGTGGTTCGAGGTGTCGATCCGGTGACCCTCCTGCCAGGCCGTGACCGTCTCGTCCATGCCCCCGACCGGCTTCAGGTCGACGTGGCGCCGGGCGCCGACACCACTCGTCTGAGTGCCGATGGCCCTCGTTGCTCGCAGGCCGGTCCAGTGGGCTGCAAGGTTCGGGAAGTCGGCGAAGACTGTCCAGACGGGCTGCGTCGGCACCGCCATGTGCCGTCGGACCGTGAGGTGGCGTTCGTTCATGGGAACCACTCCGGTGGCCGGCCGGGAGGCAGGGCGCCGGCCACCACCATCGTCGCGCGGACCCTCGGGCAGGCGCAAGCGTCGTACGCCGTGAACGACGGCGCTGGGCCGAGACCGCCCCCGTCCAGAGGACAAGGTCCCTCGCCCGGGCCGGTCGCACGACCCTGTGCTTCGGTCGGCGCCCGCGGGAGGGTGGATCCGTGGAGGCCTGGGTGGTGAGCGGTCGACCGGGCGGCCCGGGTCGGGTGGAGCGGGTCGACCTCCCGGCTCCGGTCGCCGGCCCGGACGAGCTGCTCGTGCGGGTGCGCGTGTGCGGCGTGTGCCGGACGGACCTCCACCTGGCCGACCTCGAGCTGGTCCCGCGGTCGCCGAGACGCGTGCCGGGCCACGAGGTGGTCGGACTGGTGGTCGGGGTCGGGGACGGGGTCGAGGGATGGCAGCCGGGCGACCGGGCCGGCATCGCGTGGCTGCGCTCGACCTGTGGGACCTGCCGGTGGTGCCGCTCGGGGCGCGAGAACCTCTGCCGCGACTCGCGCTACACCGGATGGGATGCCGACGGGGGCTTCGCCGAGTACGCCGTCGTGCCGGCGGACTTCGCCTACCGGCTGCCGGACGGCATCCCGGACGAGGTCGCCGCGCCGCTCCTGTGCTCGGGGATCATCGGCTTCCGCGCGCTGCGCCGGGCCGCGGTCCCGGACGGGGGACACGTGGGGCTCTACGGCTTCGGCGCCAGCGCCCACCTCACCGCGCAGGTCGCCCTGGCCACCGGCCTCCACGTCCACGCCTTCAGCCGCGAGCCAGCCGCGCGCGCCCTGGCGCTGGAGCTGGGAGCGGACTGGGCCGGTGACGTCGACGACGTGCCTCCGGTGCCGCTCGACGGGGCCGTGCTGTTCGCACCCGTCGGCACGCTGGTGCCCGTCGCCCTGCGGGCCCTCGACCAGGGCTCGACGCTCGCGGTGGCGTGCATCCACCTCACCGACGTCCCCGCGCTGGACTACCAGGCCCACCTGTTCCGCGAGCGCACGCTGACGAGCGTCACTGCCAACACCCGAGAGGACGGCCGCGAGCTGCTGGCGCTGGCCGGCACCCTGGGGCTCCACCCGCGCACCACGACGTACGACCTCAGGGAGACCGACCGGGCTCTCGAGGACCTGGCCTCCGGCCGGGTCACCGGTGCCGCGGTCGTGCGGGTCTGCTGATCCCGGCGCGGTCCCGGGCCGGTCGGCAGGTGGGTCCGGTGCTTCCGGCTCTGCTGCGCGCCGCGAGCCCGGCCGAGGATCGAGGTGACAGGCAACCAGGCACGAGAAAGGCACGCAGATGGCACTCATGACGCGACGGAGCACCAGTCCTCTCGCCGAGATGATGGATTGGCTGGAGACGATGACGCCGTTCCGCCCGTCCGGCGGCGTGGGCTTCATCCCGATCGAGGCCTTCCGCGAGGACGGCAACTACGTCATCCGTGCGGACCTCCCCGGCATCGACCCCGAGAAGGACGTCACCGTCACCGTCGACGACGGCTACCTCGTCATCCACGGCGAGCGGCGCGAGGAGGAGCACGACGAGCACCACAGCGAGGTCCGGTTCGGCTCCTTCAGCCGGCGGGTCCCGCTGCCGAAGGGGTGCACGGAGAAGGACGTCAAGGCGACCTACGCCGCAGGCGTGCTGACCGTCTCGCTTCCCGCCGTCGGCGAGGTCCCCGAACCGACCCGCATCCCGATCGCGCGCACCGGGGACTGACGATGGACGTCCTGCTCGGGGTCGTCCTCATCGTGGTGGTCGTCGCCGTCACCCTGCTCGCGCTGTCGATCCGGGTGGTCAAGCAGTACGAGCGCGGGGTGCTGCTGCGGTTCGGCCGCCTCCGCGGCGTCCGTGACCCGGGGCTGCGCTTCATCATCCCCTTCGTGGACGTGCTGCGGCGCGTCTCCCTCCGCACCGTCACGATGCCCATCCAGTCGCAGGGGATCATCACCCGGGACAACGTGAGCATCGACGTCGCGGGCGTGGCGTACTACCACGTGACCGATGCCGAGAAGGCCGTGCTGGCCATCGAGGACGTGGCGGCGGCGGTCAATCAGATCGCCCAGACCACGCTCCGCAACGTGGTCGGCCAGCACAGCCTCGACCAGGCCCTGTCGGAGACGGACGGGATCAACGTCAACATCCGCGAGATCCTCGACCGGACCACGACCGAGTGGGGCGTGATGGTGACGTTGGTGGAGCTGAAGGACATCCAGCTGCCCGAGAGCATGAAGCGGGCGATGGCCCGGCAGGCCGAGGCCGAGCGGGAGAAGCGGGCGAAGATCATCGCCGCGGAGGGTGAGTCCGCCGCGGCCGCGGCGCTGGGGGAGGCCTCGGACACGATGATGGCCCACCCGCTCGCGCTGCAGCTCCGCAACCTCCAGAGCCTCGTCGAGATCGGCGTGGACAAGAACACGACGGTCGTGTTCCCGGCGCCGCTGATGAGCACCATCGGGGACCTGGGCGCGTTCCTGCAACGGGAGGTCCGTGCCGCGGCGAGCGACCCGGGCGCGGCGCCGGCCGGTCCGGTGGTCGCGCCACTGGAAGCGCGACGCGCGCAGGTATAGCGTCAAGTTGAAGACGCAACCACAGCGTGCTCCGGAACGGAGGCGATGGGCATGACCACGTGGAACGCGATGACGCCGGAGGCCAAGGACACGATCCTGCGCGTCGTGCGTGAGGAGGCAGGGCAGTTCTTCGAGCTGGTCGACAGCGACGCCGCATGGGAGGCTCCCACGGGCGCCGGTCACTGGCAGGTCCGCGACCTGGTCGGCCACCTCGTGGACACCACGGAGGCCTACTTCGTGTCCTTCGACGCGGCTCGCAACCAGGAGCAGGTCGACGCCGCCTACGGCCTGCCGGGCATGGGGCAGCGCTGCGACGAGATGGCGCAGGCGTTCCGGTCCGTCCCGCGCGCCGAGCTGGTCGGGCGCGCACGCGCGGACTTCGACGCCATGATGAAGATCTTCGAGGGCCTCACCGACGAGGACTGGACCGACCTGCAGGTCCCGCACTTCTACATGGGACCGCTGCCGGCCTTCTTCTACCCGGCCTTCCAGCTGATGGACTACGGCGTGCACTCCTGGGATGTCCGCCAGGGCACCGGCCGCGCCCACGGCCTCTCCGGTGAGGCGGCCGACCTCCTGACGCCGTTCATGTTCGTGCTGTGGCAGTACACCAGCAACGCCCTGTCGACAGAGGGCCCCTACGAGGTCGGCATCCGGATCACGTCGGGCCCCAACGCGGGGGAGACCCGCATCTCGCTGACCGAGGACGGGTTCTCGTACGCGCCGGGCGACGTCGAGGACCTGACCGTCCTCGAGTTCGACCCCGGGAGCTTCGTGCTCACGGCCTTCGGTCGCAGCAACTCCGGCACGATCAGGGGCGACCGCGCGGTCGCCGACCGCTTCTTGAACACCTTCTTCAGGATCTGAGCGCCCATGACCGACATCGACCTGACCGCCATCGACGCCGAGCGGGACCGCATCCGTGCGGAGTACCTCCAGCCGGAGGACTCCCGCCCGGCCTCCAGCGCGCGTGGCCTCCACCACTTCGCCGTCGTCGCCCGCGACGTCGAGGAGACCATCCGGTTCTACCAGGGGGTGCTGGAGTTCCCGCTGACGGAGATCTTCGAGAACCGCGACTACCGGGGCTCGAACCACTTCTTCTTCGACATCGGCCACGACAACCTGCTGGCCTTCTTCGACTTCCCGGGCCTCGACGTCGGGCCGTACGCCGAGGTGCTGGGCGGGCTGCACCACATCGCCATCTCGGTCGAGCCCGAGCGGTGGGAGCGGCTCAAGGGCAACCTCGAGGCCGCGGGGGTGGACTACGTCGAGGAGAGCGGGACGTCGATCTACTTCCGCGACCCCAACGGCGCCCGGCTCGAGCTGATCGCCGACCCGCTGGGGGAGATGTACGGCACCAAGGTGCTGTAGCCCGGGACCCCTTTGTCATGCTTGCCCACCGAACCAGGGCGAGGACAGAGCGGGGGACCGGCAGTGAGCGAGATCGCGGGCGAGCTGGCGCGCGTGAAGGGGGCCTTCGCGCAACCGACGCTGACCCTCCTCCACCAGCGACAGGCGCCGGTCGTGATCACGATCTTCCGCACGGCGTTCGGTCGCAACAACCAGCCGATCCCGACCGCCCGGCTGCACACCCAGGTCGAGGAGCACCTGGCCGAGATGCGGCTGGCAGGGGAGCAGGACGTCCCGGCCGGCAGCGGTCGCGAGATCTGCCAGCGCTGGATGCGCGGCCAGTGGCTGGTGCGGTCGCTCGACGAGGCCGGCCACGAGGTCTATGCCCTGACCTCGCACGCCCAGCAGGCGCTGGAGCTGGTGAAGAACCTGGCCCGCGACCGCGCCACGCTCAGCGAGCACCGGGTCGCCACCATCCTCGGCACCGTGCGCCGCTTCAACTCCGAGGCCAACCCCGACCGGACCGCACGCGTGACGATCCTCAACGAGGAGATCGCCCGGCTCCGCACCGAGCGCGACCGCCTGGTGGACGGGGGCGACCTCGACGGGGCGACCGAGGACTACATGCTCGAAGGCTTCACCGAGCTGCTCTCGCTGATCTCCGCGCTGCCGAGCGACTTCGCCCGGGTCGAGGAGCGGTTCGCGACCATCCGCACGGAGATCCTGTCGGCGTTCCGGGCCGAGGACCGCCCGGCCGGTGAGGTGATCGACGACTACCTGGCGCGCGCCGACGCGCTGATGACGGCCACGCACGAGGGCCGTGCCTTCGAGGGTGCGTTCGCCCTGCTGCGCGACGACGCGCTGGTGACCCAGCTGCGCGAGGACCTGACGGCGCTGCTCGAGCACCCGCTGTCGGATCGCATCCTCAGCGACGCCGACCGCGCCGAGCTCCGCGGCACCGTACGGCTGGTGCGCGACGGCCTCGACCGGGTGCTCGCCCAGAGGTCGCGGGTGACGGCGACCCTCAAGGAGTACATCGTCTCGCACGACGCGGCTCGCGACCGTCAGCTCGAGCAGACGCTGCGTCAGGTCGAGGCCGAGCTCATGACCTGGATGGCGACCACCGGGCCCCGCGCCGTCCACGACGTCGCACTGCTCCCCGCCCGGGCGGGCATCGAGCACCTCCGGGAGCGGTTCCACGACCCGGCCGACGACGTGCTGCCCGACCGCATCCACACGCCCGACCCCGCCCTGGCGCCCCCCGTCTCGCTCGCCGAGCTGGTGGCGCAGGGCGGGCCGAAGCTGGCGTCCCTGCGCGAGCGCCTCGACGCGGTGATGACCTCGCTGCTCCCGGTCGGCTCGCTCGGCGCCCTGTTCGACGAGCTGGAGCCGTCACTGCGCAGACCGGTCGAGATCTTCGGCCTGCTGCACCTCGCGGCCGACCGTGAGTGGCTGGCCGAGGAGGCCGTGGAGGCCTTCGCCGCGGTGCGCCCCGACGGCAGCAGGCGCACCTTCGCCGTGCCTCGTACGCCCCTGCCCGACCCCGACCTCGACCACACCCAGCGACAGACGGAGCCCCGCGCATGAGCCTCGACACGAGCGCCGAGACCGGACCCGAGACAGACGTCGAGCTGGTCGACGACGAGATGGTGGACGGGACCTCCGTCTCCCTGTTCGAGGGCGACGAGGGCGGCCTGGAGTACTCCCAGCGCCGTGTGCTGGTGACGCTGCTCAAGCAGCGCTTCATCAGCGCCCGCACGCATCCGCGGGACTGGACGGTGCTCGTCGAGCACGAGCGGCTCATCCGCTCACGGCTCAACGACCTCTTCCTCGACCTGATGGTCGACCGGGCCCGTGAGGTCGCGTGGAAGCGGCAGGCGACCTCCGAGACCGGCAGCCGCTTCCCGACGATGCTCTACGACGCCGCGTGGTCGCGCGAGGAGACGCTCGTGCTGGTCCACCTGCGCGACCGGCTGCGCGCCGGGCTCGCGAGCGGCGACGCCCGGGTCTACATCGACCGCGAGGACATCGTCGGCTACGTCGCCAGCTTCCGGCCCTCGCACGCGACCGACGTCGCCGGGGACGAGAAGAGGGCGCGCAACGCCGTCGCGAGCGTCGTCAAGGCGGGGCTGCTGATCCCCTCCGGCAACGACGAGCGCTTCGAGATCAGCGAGGCCGTGGAGCCGCTGATCCCGCTGGAGCTCCTGCAGGAGCTGCTCGAGGCGCTCCTGGCCGCCAACAGCGGCGACGCGCCGCCCGAGCCCGAGGAGCCGGCCGACCTCTTCGACGACGACGCGGACCCGGACGGCACGACCGCCGGCGAGACCGCAGGGGAGATGTGAGCATGTCCATCGACGAGATCGAGCAGGCCGTGGACGACGGGCTCTTCGAGCAGAAGCACGTCGCCACGCCCGCGGACGACACCATGCAGTGGCGCGCGACGCTGCTGCAGATCGTCAACTGGGGCGGCTTCGGCGGCCTCACCGTCGTGCCGCTGCGCGGCGACGCCACGATGATCTCCGGCGCCTCCGGCGTCGGCAAGAGCACCATCCTCGACGCCTACACGGCGCTGATGATGCCGTCGGACACCAAGTTCAACGGCGCGTCCAACGACGCCGTCGCGGGCCGTGCGCGGGGCGCCGGGCAGCGCAACCTGCTGTCCTACCTGCGCGGCGCGGTCGACGTGGTCGACGACCCCCGGACCGGGCGGCCGGTCGAGAAGCTGCTCCGCGGCAAGGGCTCCGACACCTGGGGCGCGATCGCGATGACGTACGTCAACGACCGCGGCGGCCGGTTCACGGCGCTGCGCACCTACTACGTCCCACGACGAGCCACCCGCTCGAGCGACGTGCAGATGCAGCTGGCCACCCAGGAGGGGGCGCTGGCCCTCGACGCCCTCGAGGTCGCCGTGCCCGAGCGGTTCCACGCCAACACGCTCAAGAAGCTCTTCCCCGGCATCCGGGTGCACCGGACGTACGCCGAGTTCGCCGCGGTCCTGCACGCGCGCCTCGGCATCGGCGCGAACGGCGACGGCGCCAAGGCGCTGCGGCTGCTGGCCCGCATCCAGGCGGGCAACCAGGTGCGGAGCGTCGACGAGCTCTACAAGGACATGGTGCTCGAGCGCCCCTCCACGTTCGCCGCCGCGGACCGTGCGATCGAGCACTTCGACGACCTCGACACGGCCCACTCCGCGATGCGCACCGAGGAGCAGAAGCTCGAGCTGCTCGGCCCGATCACCGCCCTGCACGACCGCAAGGTGGCGGCCACGCGCCGGCTCGCGGAGCTCGACTCCTACGGCGTGACGCTGGGCGGTGACACGCCGCTGCGGATGTGGTTGCTGCGCACCCACCTGCGGCTGATCGAGAGCGCCGTGGTGGACAACCGCGCCCAGCGCGCGGCCGCGGGCGACGAGCTCAGCGCGACCACGTCCGCGGAGCGCACCCACCTCGCCGACCTCGAGGCGGCCAAGGAGTCGCACCGCGCTGCGGGCGGCGCGACCCTGCAGTCCCTCGCGCTGTCCCTGGAGCAGGAGCAGGTCGTGCGGGAGGACCGGCTCGCACGCCGATCCGTCCTGCAGGAGCGGCTGCTCCCGCTGATCGACGCCACCGACGCGCAGGCGCCCGACATCGAGGCCGCGCTGCTCTCGAGCGAGGCCTTCGCCGTGCTCCAGCTCCACGCCCAGCAGTGGCTGGCCGGCTGGCAGCGCGAGCAGGAGCGGTTCCGGCGCGAGCGCGACGCGGTGCTCTGCGGCCAGTTCCCGCTCAGCGAGCGACAGTCCTCGCTGCGTCGCGAGCGCGCGTCGTTGGAGGGCCGCGCCGGCCGGATGCCCGCCCGCATGCACGAGCTGCGCGCGGAGGTCGCCCAGGTGAGCGGGCTCGGCGTCGACGAGCTGCCGTTCGTCGCGGAGCTGATCGACGTGGCGCCCGACGAGGCTCGGTGGCGCACCGCGATCGAGACGGTCCTCGGTGCCAGTGCCCGGATGATGCTCGTCCCGCTGGACCGGCTGGACGACTTCTCCTCCGCGATCGACGGACTGCGGCTGCGCGGCCGGCTCACCTTCGAGGGGGTCGAGCTCGACCTCCCCGACCCCGGTCCGGCCGATCCCGAGCGGGTCGCCGGCAAGCTGGTCTTCCAGGACTCGCCCTTCACCGGGTGGGTGCGGGCCCACGTCGAGGAGCCGTCCCGCAACGCCCTGTGCGTCGAGTCCGCCGACGGCCTCACGGGTGCGGGCTACCGCGTCACCCTCGCCGGGCAGACCCGCAACGGCCGCCGCGGCGCCCACGGTCGAGGCGACACCCGCAACATCATCGGCTTCTCCAACGCCGACGCGATGGCCGAGCTCGACGCCGAGCTCGCCGACCTCGAGGAGCGGCTCGACGCGGTTACCGCCGAGCTCGGCCAGATCGACCAGCGCTCACGCATCCTCGAGCAGCAGCGCACGTCGTACGACGCGGTCGCCTCCGCGCGCTTCGACGACTTCGACGTCGACGGGAGTGACCGCCGCATCGCCGACCTCGAGCGCCGCCGCGCCGAGATCCTCGACTCCGACGACGGGCTCCAGGCGCTCGAGGCGCAGATCGCCGACCTCACCGCGCGGGTGGAGGAGACGCGTCGCGCCCGCTACGGCGTCGAGCAGCGGCAGCGCGAGCTCAACGCCACGCACGCCGAGCTCGTCGACGCCGAGGACGACGTCAAGGACCGGCTCCAGGCGATGGAGGCCGACGGCAGGGTCGTGCTCGACGAGGACCAGGAGGCGGCGCTGGCAGCGGACTTCGCGGCCGCCGCGGCGCCTGCCGACCCCGACGACCTCGCGCGGTTCGCCGAGACCTCCCAGCGACTCGCCCAGCGGCTGCGCGACGCGGTCACCGACGCCGAGGCCGAGCTCCATCGGGTCGACGACGACCTCGTGCAGGTGTTCCGCGTCTACAAGTTCCACTGGGACTCCCCGAACCTGGGCACCACCGCGGACGCCTACCCCGACTACGCCCGCATCCTCGACGACATCCGCGGTGAGGGTCTGGCCGCACGCCGGGCCGAGTGGCGACGTCGGCTCACCGAGTGGAGCGGGCAGGACCTCGTCCCCCTCGTCGGCGCGATGGCCGCCTCCATCGAGGAGATCGAGGACCGGCTCGAGCCGATCAACGCCATCCTGCGCCGCCTGGAGTTCGGCGCCTCGGGCGACCGGCTCCGGATCAGGCTGCGTCGGCTCGCCCCCGCCCACGTCCAGGTGTTCATGAAGGACCTGCGCACGCTCTCGTCCGGCTCCACCAGCGAGCTGGGCGAGGAGGCCCTCGAGAAGAGGTTCGCCGAGCTCAGCGCCTTCATGCAGCAGCTGCGCAAGCCCAGCCAGGTCGGCGAGGCAGCCGCGTCGCTGACCGACCGCGACCGGCTGCTCGACGTACGCCGTCACGTCGAGATCAGCGCCGAGCGCTACGACCACACCACCGGTGAGCTGCGTGCGACCTACCGGACGCTGGGGGAGAAGAGCGGCGGTGAGAGCCAGGAGCTGGTCGCCTTCATCGTCGGCTCAGCTCTCCGCTTCCGGCTCGGCGACGAGATGCGGTCACGGCCACGGTTCGCCCCGGTCTTCCTCGACGAGGGCTTCGTGAAGGCCGACTCCGAGTTCGCCGGCCGTGCCGTCCAGGCCTGGCGCGGCCTGGGCTTCCAGCTCATCGTCGGCGTCCCGCTCGACAAGGTCACCGGTCTCGAGCCCCACATGGACGAGCTGCTCGCCATCACCAAGAACAGCACCACCCACCAGTCCTGGATCACGCCCATCTCCGACATCGACGCTCGCGTCGAGGCGGGCGGCGGCGCGACGGGGTGACGTCGTCGACCGGCGCTCTCGTCGCCGGGGGTCAGGCGTCGAGCACGACCTCGTCGTGCTCGAGGCGGGGGAGCCGGTCGTACCAGGCGTTCTCGCCGGGGCGGCCGAGATTCACCACGAGCAGCGACCTCAGGTGCGTGCCGGCGAAGAACTCTGCGTCGAGCGCGTCGGCGTCGAAGCCGCCCATGGGCCCGGCGGCGAGCCCGGCGGCACGGACACCCATCAGGAAGTAGCCGATCTGCAAGGTCGCGTTGAAGCGCGCCGCCTGCTCCCGGCGGACGGGATCGGCGAAGGCGTCCCTCGCGCCGGGGAAGTGCGGGAACGTGCGCGGCAGGTGCTCGTGGAAGTCGGTGTCCGCCGCGAGGATCGCGACGAGCGGCGCGTTCGCCGTCTTGTCGCGGTTGCCGTCGGCCATCACCTTGAGCAGCCGCTCGCGAGCGTCGCCCTCGCGGACGAGGACGATGCGCAGCGGCTGGTTGTTCATCGCGGTCGGGCCGTACTTCACGAGGTCGTAGATGGCGGCGACCTGCTCGTCGGTCACCGGCTCGTCGGTGAACGTGTTGGCCGATCGGGCGTCGCGGAAGAGGAGGGCCTGGGCCTCGGGGGGCAGGGCGAGGGAATCCGTCATGACGGTTGCAACGACGGTTGAGCATTCAATCAATCCGAATGGACCGTGATGCCGCTCACCTCGGCCCGCCCCGCCGCTACGGTGTGGAGGCTCGGCTGTTGAAGCGGTGCATGATCAGGGCGACGAGGGTGGCGAGGCCCACCAGCCAGCCGAGGGCGACGAGCACGGAACCGGACTCGTCGAAGGTGCTGGTCAGGGCTGCGTCGTAGAGGACCCTGCTGGCGCCGTAGCCGGGCAGCAGGTGTGCCAACGTCGTGAGTTCCGGGTTGAGCATCGGGCTCTGCTCGATGGCGAGGTCGAGGAACGGGATGAGGAACGCGACGAGGACCCCGCCGACGCGCCCGAACGCCCACCCGATCAGGACTCCCGCGAGTGCGTAGGTCAGGGCGATGAGCAGGTTCGCGGCGGCGTAGGGGCCCCACTGGCGTGGCTCGAAGAACACCGCAGTGACCGCCAGCGACGTGGCGGTGACGACCACGGCGAGCAGGACGACGGTGGCAAGCCGGGCCGCGAGCAGGCTGACCGGCCGGAACCCGGCGAGAGCGAGGCGCCGGTCAGCAGTGCGTGCTCCCAGGGCGGTGAACAGGCCGACGACGGCGGCCAGCGCGCCGACCGAGATGGGGGCCATCAGGCCCGGGTGGGTGTCGGGGAACCAGAACGTGGCAGTCACGTCCCGGCCGGCTTCTCGGACCGTCATCGTCTCGAAGCCGTCGGGCGTGGTGACCGCTGACAGGGCGACGAAGAGGGCCGGGACTGCGACGAGGAGCGCCCACAGGACCCGGTTGCGGCCGACGTCGCGCAGGCAGATCCGGGTGCCGACGGCGAGCTGTCCGACAGCTGAGCCGGATCGGGCGGGTGCGCGAGGCCGAGCGGTGCGGCTGACGGTTGCGACCACCGCCCAGCTGAGGAAGACGGCGACGACGGTCCAGGCGAGCGCCCATCCGAGGTCACCGGGACGGCCGGAGTGCCCGGAGGGCTCGTCCATCATCCACAGGCTCAGGTAGTGGGTCGGGAAGAGTCGGGACACCAGTGTGTCGGCCGGCCGGAAGGCGGGACCGAGGACGACGTCGACGAGCCACACGAACAGGACGAGCACGGTGCCGTTGACGGGATCGGCCACCAGGGCGCCGATGAGTGCGCCCAGGGCGAGGTAGACCGCCGCGAACATCAAGGTCGCGGCGGCCACCCGGAGGGGGTGCTCGAGGCCGCCGACTCGTACCACCAACGTCGCGTACGAGGCAGCCGCGGCCACGAGCGCGAGCAGGGCGCCGGTCACCATGCGCCCGAGGACCAGTCGCGACGACGGCAGTCCAGCGAGCACGAGGCGACGGTCGGCGGCCCGGGCCGAACGCACCTGGAAGTACATCGCGACCGCGGCGACGAACCCGGCCGTCCAGCCTGCGGTGGTCGTTTCTGCCTCTGGTCCACCTTGTCCGCCGAGGAGCTCTCCGGCGTCGGTGATGACTCCGCCCACGACGGCGACGAACACGACGGGGACGACGACGAGCAAGGTGAGGGTCAGGCGGTTGCGGGCAGCCTCTGCGACGAAGCGACGCACCAGCAACCCCGGGCCGCCACGTGGAGTCCCGGTCGTCGTAGCCGATGCGGTGTCCATCGGAGGCTCACTCGGTGCTGCGCTCGGTGCCGGCCCGGGGGATCGACGGGTTGTCGGCGTGGGGTGGCCGTACGTGGGCCGTGCCGTCGTGGAGCTGGATGATGCGGTCGAAGCGGTGCTCGTCGACGACGAAGTGGCTGATGATGAGCACGCTGCGTCCGGCGGTGCGACGGTCGGCGACGAGGTCCCAGAACCGGAGGTAGGTGTCGAAGTCGAACCCGGCGTACGGCTCGTCCAGGAGCAGGACCTCGGGGTCGGCGAGGAGCGCGAGGCCGAGGTTGAGCTTGGACAGCGTGCCGCCGGAGAGCCGGTCGGCCCGGGTGGCGGCGTACCGCTCGAACCCCAGGGTCTCGTAGAGGCGGCGGCGGGAAGCGCGTTCGTCGACCGGCCGCATGCGGTAGGCGTGGCCGAACAGCTCGAAGTGCTCGTCGCAGGTGAGCCGTTCGTAGACGACGGGCTCCTGCGGACAGTAGCCCAGCCGGCCGATGTGGTCCACGGTGCCGGCGTCGGTCGCGAGCTCGCCGACGAGGATCCTCATCAGGGTCGACTTCCCCGACCCGTTCTCGCCGACCAGCCCGGCTACCTCGCCCGGGTAGAGCTCGAGGTCGGCGCCCCGCAGCACAGGTTGGGCCCGCCTGGCCGGCCAGATGCCGCGCCGGTAGGACTTCTCGATGCCGGACGCGGTCATCAGCGCCCGTCCTTCCGGCGCAGCCGGCAGGCCGAGCGGCTGCGCAGGTGGTTGGCTGGCCGGGTCGAGGCGCGTGGTCATGACGACCTCAGCGGTGCGGCGGGTGCTGCTCGTCGGAGCGGTCGTGGGGCTGCCCGGTGCTACCCGCACCGTTGCCGTGCATCCCGTGCATGCCACCCATCATGAGCATCATCATCAGTGGACAGAGGAGCGCGATGCCGACGACGGCGAGGGTGCCGGCGGGGACGCCGACCCAGAGCGCGCCGACGATGGCGATGGCAGCTGCGATCGCGTACATCCCGAGGTTCGGGTTGCGTGTCTGGTGGGAAGTGTTCATCGTCCTGCTCCTTCCGTGTCCTGGGCGCACTGGTCCTCCAGCAGTCCGTGTCCTCCATGGTGCCGGTGGATACCCCCCGGGGGTAGGGCCATGTGACCCTGGGCACAGGGACACCCGAGCCGGTCGGGTCAGGGGACGGTGAGCTCGATCTGCTGGTCGGGGGCGAACCGGAGGTCGGAAGGGTCACCGGGCATGCGGGTGCCGTTGCTGGTGACGACCACCTTCTTCCCAGGCCGGGCGCGGACGCCTCCGACCTGGGTGGGCGTCAGGGCGACGCCCCACTGGGTGAACAGCTGGCCGAGGGTGAACACCTCGCCGACCGTGTGGGCCTCGATGTGGATGGTGCCGTCGCCCTCGTGGGTGTGGACTGCGGACATGGCGCCGGTGGTCGGGTCGACGCCGATGCCGGGCGGTATGGGCACCTGCTGTCCGTCGATGGTGATCGTCAGGTGGGGGTGGTAGTGCTCGGCCGTCCCCATCGGCCCGAGGTCGAGCCCGGCGGCAGCGACCCGCGCGGGTACGTCGCCTGGCGCGGGCCACGGCGGGAGGGACGTGCCGTCGGGCGCTGCCCCTGTCGAGCTCGAGGGGCTCGAGCCGGCCGGGCTGGTGGGGACGTCGGTCGCGGTCGAGGCGTTGCTGCACCCGGCGAGGGCGAGTGCCAGGGCGATCGTGGCTGCGGCCACGATGGGGGCGGGGGTCTTCACAGGGCTCTTCTCCTGCATGTCGGCATGGGGGCGGACGCCACCGCTGCCGGTGGCGTCCGCCGCGCGGGATCAGGACTCCAGGAGGCCCTTCATGGTGCCGATCTCCTGGTTCTGCGCGTCGATGATCTGGCCGGCGAGGTCGACGGCGTCCTTGAACCGGCCGTCCTCCTGCTCGGCCTCCGCCATCTCGACCGCGCCCTCGTGGTGCTCGATCATCATCTGCAGCCACATGTCCTGGAACTGGTCGTCGCCGGCGTTCTCGAGCTCGTCGATGTCATCGGCGGTCATCATCCCCGGCATCTCGTCGTGGTCCATCCCGTCCATGTTGTCGGACATGTCGTCCATGTCGTGACCGCCGTTGACGTGGTCGCGCATGGTCGCGGGGACGTCCTCGCCCCAGCTGGTGAGCCAGTCGGCCATCGTCTCGATCTCCGGGGCCTGGGCCTCGCGGATGTCCTCGGCGAGGGCCTGGACCTCAGGGTCGAGGGGCCGGTCGAGGGTGAGGTCCACCATGGACAGGGCCTGGGCGTGGTGGGTGATCATGTCGCTGGCGAAGGCGACGTCAGCGTCGTTGTGCTCGGTCGTGCTGACCTCGGCCTTGCCGGCCGCGTCGGCGGTGTCGTCGCCGCAGGCGGTCAGGCCGGCGCCGAGGGCGAGGGTGAGCGCGATGGCGCCGAGCGCGCGCGTGCGGGTCTTGGTCGTGTGCATCAAAGCTCTCCTGGTGTCAGGTGTGGGTGGTGGGCATGCGACGGCGACACCCGTCGTTGCTCTGCCTCGAGGACAGCGGTGACGGGCGGCCGCAGGGCCTGTCAGCACCTGATGACGGAGAACTGCCACTCGTGGGGCGGGCCGGTGCCGCGCACCCATTGCAACGCGCGGATGCGTACGGCTGCCGGCCGGAACGCGGCGGGCAGCACCGGCCGGAGGAGGCCGCCCACCAGGAGCACGAGCAGCGTCAGTGCAACCGCCGCGAGCACGACCACGCAGAGCACGACCATGCTCGACTGGTGGTGCCACGAGCCGGAGTCGGAGCCGGCCACCCGGTCCGGCGGGCGGGCGTCCGCCGCGTGCGCGTGCTCCTCGTGGGAGGCGTCTGTCGACATCGCTGCCACGTGGGCGGTGGCAGCGTCCGACACGCCCGCCGAGGCTGCGGCCACTGCCGGCGTGCCGTGGCTGGCGACGGCGTGCATGCCGAGGATGCCGACGACGAGGGCCACCACCAGGGCGCCCAGGATGGCGCGCCCGCTGACGCGCCCGGCCGCAGGCGCCCGCAGGAGGCTGCGGGCGCCTGGGGAGGACGCGGGCACGGAGGTCATCGGCTTCGATGCTACGGGTGGAGGGGTCAGCCCAGTCGCTGGGTGCGGAGCCGGAGCGCGTTGACGATCACGCTGACCGAGGACAGCGCCATCGCGGCAGCGGCGATGACCGGGGACAGCAGCCACCCGAACACCGGGTAGAGGACGCCGGCGGCGATGGGGATGCCCGCGGTGTTGTAGCCGAACGCCAGCACGAGGCCGCGGCGGACGTTGCCCATGACGGCGTGGGAGAGCTGGCGCGCGTGGGCGATGCCGTTGAGGTCACCGCGCAACAGGGTGACCCCGGCGGACTCGATGGCGACGTCGGTGCCGGTGCCCATCGCCAGGCCCACGTCGGCGGCGGCGAGCGCGGGTGCGTCGTTGACGCCGTCGCCGGCGAACGCCACCACCCGACCTTCACTGCGGAGCTTGGTGACGACGTCGGCCTTGTGGTCGGGGAGCACCTCGGCCTCCACCCGGTCGATCCCGAGCCGGCGCGCGACTGCCTCTGCGGTCACCAGGTTGTCGCCGGTGAGCATGATGACCTCGATGCCTTCCTTGCGGAGCGCGGCGAGAGCTGCCGGGGTGGTGTCCTTGACCTGGTCGGCGATCCCGATGACACCCGCGGGGGTGCCGTCGATGGCGACGAGGACCGCGGTGGCCCCGGTGCGACGCAGCTCGTCGGCCTGCCCGGAGAGGGGCCCGGGGTCGATGTCCTGCGACGTCAGGAACCCGGCGGTGCCGATGAGGACCCGGTGGCCCTCGACGGTGCCGAGGACGCCCTTCCCGGCGGGCGCGTCGAAGTCGGCCACGTCGGGCAGTGCGCGTCCGCCCGGCCCGGCGTCGTCTGCGGTGTCGGCCAGGTCGGCCTGGGCCTTCTCCACGATGGCGCGGGCCAGGGGGTGCTCGGACGCGTTCTCCACCGCGGCCGCCAGCCGCAGCAGCTCCCCTGCGGTGAGGTCGCCGTACGCGTCGGCGGTCTCGACGGCGACCACAGCCGGCTTGCCCTCGGTGAGCGTGCCGGTCTTGTCGACCACGACCGTGTCGACCTTCTCCATCCGCTCGAGTGCTTCGGCGTTCTTGATGAGCACGCCCATCTGGGCGCCGCGGCCGACGCCGACCATGATCGACATGGGCGTGGCGAGCCCCAGCGCACACGGGCAGGCGATGATGAGGACGCTGACCGCGACGACGAGGGCGTGGGCCAGCTTCGGGTCGGGCCCCACGAGGGACCAGACGATGAACGCGAGCACGGCGACGCCGATCACGGTGGGCACGAAGACCGCCGAGACCCGGTCCGCGGTGCGCTGGATGGGCGCGCGCGAGCGCTGGGCCTCGGCGACCATGTTCACGATGCGGGCCAGCATGGTGTCGCGGCCGACGGCGTTCGCGCGGACGAGGAGCGCGCCGGTGGAGTTGAGGGTGCCGCCGATGGCGTTGTCGCCGACGTCCTTGGTGACGGGCATGGACTCACCGGTGACGAGGGACTCGTCGACGGCGGATCTGCCGTCCTCGACGAGCCCGTCGACCGGGACCTTCTCGCCGGGGCGCACACGGAGCAGGTCACCGATCTGGACCTGGTCGAGGGTCACCTCCTCCTCGGTGCCGTCGTCGAGGACGCGGCGTGCGGTCTTCGGGGAGAGGTCGAGGAGGGCCTTGATCGCCCCGGAGGTCGCCTCCCGGGCGCGGAGCTCGAGGACCTGGCCCAGGAGGACCAGGGTGGTGATGACGGCCGCGGCCTCGAAGTACACCTCGACGGCGCCGTCCTCGCGGAACGCCTCGGGGAAGATGCCGGGCGCGAGCGTGGCGACGACGGAGAACAACCAGGCGACGCCCGTGCCCATCGCAATGAGCGTGAACATGTTGAGGTTGCGGGTGCGCACCGACGCCCAGCCGCGGACGAAGAACGGCCAGCCCGCCCACAGCACCACGGGGGTGGCGAGCGCGAGCTGGGTCCAGGCCGACGCGGTCGCGGACACGTTGTCGTGCAGCCACGGGATGAGGTCGCGGCCCATGCCGAGGATGACGACGGGGACGGACAGCGCGACACCCACCCAGAAGCGGCGGGTCATGTCGCGCAGCTCCTCGGACGGCCCGGTGTCGGCGCTGACGACGACGGGCTCGAGCGCCATGCCGCAGATCGGGCAGGTGCCGGGCCCGTCCTGGCGGATCTCGGGGTGCATCGGGCAGGTGTACTCGACCGTCTCGCCCTCACGCGGCGTCGGCGCGGTGTTCATCCGGGTCCCGTGACCGGCGTGCTCGTGCCCGGCGTGCTCGTGCCCGGCGTGCTCGTGCCCGGCGTACTGCTCGGGTGCGGCGACGAAGGTGGCCTTGCAGCCGGCGGAGCAGAAGTAGAACCGCTCGTCGTGGTGGTCGGCCGTGTGCTCCGTGACGGTCGGGTCGACGCTCATCCCGCACACCGGGTCGGTGACCTGGTGCGCGGTGGTCATGTCCGGGTGGTGGGGGTGGCTGGTCATGGTTCCACTATACCCCCGGGGGGTATGTAGTCAAGGGTTGTCTGCACCTTGCCGACCAGCCGCCCGCGGGTGACCAGCGCCCGCCAGGCGATCAGCCCGGCCATGGGCAGCGACGCTGCCTCGTTCCACGACAGGTGCGGCGCGCGCAGCTCGAAGCCGTCCCTGACGAGGAGTGGCGGGCCTTCGCCGAGGACGGCGGCATGTCCGATGACCTGGTGGCGCTGCTCGATGAGTGGTTCCTCAGCCTGGTGCCGGTCGGGCGCGAGCTGATGCGTCTCCTCGAGGAACGCGGGTGGACTGGCTGGACCCGGCTGGAGCGGACCCCGAGATGAGCACTCAGCCTGGCGCGGGGGATCCCGTCATCCGCAGCTCACCCGATCGAGCAGGCGTGGTGCCTGTCGCCTCGACGGGGTCGTAGCAGGCGAGCATGAGCGCGAGGTCGTCATCGAGATGGCCCGCCTCCCCCGTCAGCGACGTGAGCAGGCCGTCCAGGGCGGAGTCGAAGTCGGCCTGGCCCACCGCGGCCAGGAAGGGAGCGGGGTCGATGAAGGCGCCTTCGGGTGAGCGTGCCTCGATCAACCCGTCGGTGAAGAGGAGCATCCGGTCGCCGGGAGCGAGCTGGCCGTGTGCGGGCACCGGGTGGACACCGAGTCCCAGCGGTGGCTCGTGGTCCAGCTCGACCGTGGTGACCCGTCCTGATGCCTGGACCACCACCGGCGCAGGGTGGCCGCACGACACGACGTCGAAGCTGCCGTCGTGGCGTATGTCGACCAGCAGGCCGGTCACGAAGTCCTCGCTGTCGGGCAGGTACGGCAGGATCCGACGATCGATCTCGCGTGCCACGTGGGCCACGTCGCCCGCCGCGGCCGCGGCGGCCCGGAACTCGCCGAGCACGACGGTGGCGGTGCGTACCGCCGCGAGGCCCTTGCCGCGCACGTCGCCGACGAGCAGACGCACGGACGCGGGTCCGCGCACCACCTCGTACAGGTCGCCACCGACCTGGGCCTCGAACGCGGCCGAGTGGTAGCGAGCCGACAACGAGACCGGCCCGGTCCTCGCCGGAGGCGGCGCCAGGATCGCGCGCTGCGCGGCCTCGGCCACCAACGTGACGCCGGCCAGGCGCTCCGACTGGTGCTCGAACGTCGCGGCGGTGTCGAGGGCCACTGCCACCCGGTCCGAGACCGCCTCGAGAAAAGCGACGTCCTCGTCGCTGTACCGGCGTCCGGACTCGGCATGGATCAGCGTGAGCGCGCCGATGACGCCGTCGCGGCCGTTGAGCGGCACGATCATCGCGCTGGTGAGACCGAGTCGACGCAGGATCTCCAGGTGCTCCGGGCTGGTGGCCGCGGCTTCGAGGAGGTCGGCCGGGATGAACGGGTAGAGCGCGCTCTTCCCCGACCTGACGACGTGCGCCGATCCGGTCTCGGCGTCCATCCGGGTCGGGAACGCACCCAGGAGCGAGCGGGCCCACGCCGTGGTCTCGGCGTCACGATGGGTGACCGACACCGTCTCGAGCTGTCCGTCGCGCAGCAGCTGGAGGGTGCACCAGTCGGCGAAGCGAGGCACGAGGATCCGGCCGCACTCCGCGAGCGTGGCGTCCATGTCAAGGCTGCGCGACAGGCTCATCGAGACTTCTGCCAGCAGGACGGTTCGCTGGGTGGCAGCGTCGGATCGCTGCAGCTCGGCAGCCCGCTCGACTGCGCTGGTCAGCGCACCGGCGAGGGAGCGGAGGAACCCGTCCTCGTGCTGCGTGAAGAGATCCGGGGGAAAGGTGATGGCCAGCAGGCCGTGCGTGCGGCCATCGCGCCGCAACGGGAGCAGGTGGAGGCTGCGGTCGGTGGTGTAGTAGTCGGCCAAGTCGGGGAAGGCAGCCACGATCTCCTTCACCGATCGGAAGTGGATGTCCCGGCCTTCCCGGACCGCCACGGCGCCGGGCAGGTCGCTGGAGAGAGGAATCTCCTGGTACTGGTCCGCGCCGACCCCTGACCGGCCGTGCCAGGCAAGGGTCCGCAGCACGTCGTCGGCATCGAGGGAGAGCACCATGGCCGAGGAGGCACCCATGGTTCCCATGGCGTTGCCCAAAAACCCGTCGGCGACCTCCCTGACCGTGCGTGACCCGGTCAGCTCGACCGCCAGGGCATCAAGGACGCGCTGCGCCAGCGCTGTGGTGCGTTCCAGGCGCTGCTGCCTGCGGGAGTTCGCCCGCGCAGCCACGAGCGCCAGGGCACAGATGAGGACGCAGGTGGCGAACCGGATCGCCCAGTCGCGTCCACCGAGGTTGTCGTTCCACGTTCCCGACGCCACCGACATCACCAGTGCGAGCGCGGACACGGCTGCCGTGCGGCGCGCGTCCGCGTAGATCGCGGTCAGGACGGCGGCACCGCCGTAGGCGCCGTTGATCTGGCGCTCGAGCAGCACGTCGACCGCCACCATGACCCCGAGCAGCACCACGCCGCTGAGCCACAGCGGGTTGTCGCCCGCTCCACGCACTCGGCTCGCCACAGACACATGCCCTCAGATCTGTCAGCGCCCGACCGCGGACGCTGCGTGGCGCCAGAAGCAGGCAACCGTCTCGATGGTAGCCGCGATGTGGCCCCGGGTGGCCTGAGTGCGGAGCTACGCCGGGGCCCAGCGGCGGCAGGTCAGAACACGAAGATGATCAGCAGGATGGCGGTGATCACCAGCGAGACGAGCAGCGAGCCACCGCAGCCGAGACGGTTGCTGAAGAACAGGAACATCGCGGGACTCTCCTCTGGGCCGGGGCAGCGCTGCCGGGCATGTCCTTACCCGCCAGCAGGTGGCCTGATACCTCGTCGTGAGGCGAGTCACGCGCCTACCACTGCCCGGACGGCGGCGGTGGTGGGTCCGTGGTTACGGTGAGGGCATGACGACCGATCGCACCAGCCAAGGGCTTCGTCCTGCGGGCCACCCGGTGGGTCCCGATGGGCCGGGGCGACCTGTCGTGATGATCTTCGACGTCAACGAGACGCTCTCGGACATGGCTCCGATGGGACAGCGTTTCGAGGACGTCGGAGCGCCGGCCCACCTGGCAAGGACCTGGTTCGCCGGACTGCTCCGCGACGGGTTCGCCTTGACGGCCGTCGGTGTGAACGAGGCGTTCGCCACGATCGCGGTCGATGCGCTGAGCGTTGTCCTCGACGGACAACCGTTGGAGCGAAGCGTCGAGGACGCGGTCCAGCACATCATGGAGGGCTTCGCCGGACTCCCCGTGCATGCGGATGTGCCCGAGGGGATCGGTTCCCTGCAGCACCTGGGGATCCGCCTGGTGACGCTGAGCAACGGGTCCGCATCAGTCGCCGAAGCGCTCCTCGACCGCGCCGGAATCCGCGACCACTTCGAGATGCTCCTCTCGGTCGAGGACGCGGGCAGATGGAAGCCCGCTGCGGACGCCTACGCCTACGCCCTCGAACGGTGCGATGTCGATCCGGCGGATGCCATGCTCGTCGCAGTCCATCCGTGGGACATCGACGGCGCCGCACGTGCAGGCCTGGCCACGGCGTGGATCAACCGGACCGGGGGCCCCTACCCAGGCTACTTCCGGACTCCCGACCTCCAGGTCGGGTCGCTGACGGAGCTGGCCGACGAGCTCGCTCGCTGACCCGCAGCACGGGCCCGCCGTCGACGAGGTCGTCGTCTGTTGCCGCGGCGCCTACTGATCACGTGTAGGGGTCAGTCCCTACACGGCTCACGACGTGGCTCAGCCGGCGTGGATGTGTGGTCTGCGGTCGGGCTCGGGCTCGGCTCGGCGGACCACCTCACGGGTGACAGGTGCCACCTCTCCGACACCGAAGAACAGGAACCGGAGCAGGTTGGGCAGGGGGTTGCCCTCGGTCCACTCGAAGTAGATGTGCGGGCGCACCCCGGTGCGGTCACGGATGTCGAGCAGCAGAGACGCGAGCGTGTTCGGGACCGAGGCACCGGTGACGGTGAGGACGCGGTAGTGGTCGTGCAGCACCTCACCGCGCACGTCGATGCGGCTCTCGAAGTCGGAGTAGTCGCCGACCGTGACCTCGACGAAGATGATGTCGCCGGCGTTCGGCAGCTCGTGGTCGTCGATCACCTGACGGACCTTGTCCCGGTACTCGTCCAGGTCCCGCGCCCCCGGCTCGTTGGCGACGAGCCGGATGGAGCGGCGCGCGCAGTCGCGGAGGAAGGCGTCCGCGCGGGAGTCGTAGGTGACCTCGATGGTGCGGAGCTCGAAGGCGCGGGCGAGGCGCGACAGGACGGAGACCCCGATGATCGCGGCGATGAAGCAGGCGCCGATCTTCACGCCGTCCGGCCGTTCACGCACGTTGTCCAGCGTCGTGTAGAGGAGCACGACCGTGATCAGGGCGAAGCCCCACGAGCGCCGTCGCTCGCCGGCGCGCCGGGCGGCCAGGGTCACGGCGACCGCGGCCGACGTCATCAGGACCAGGACGCCCGTGGCGTACGCGCCACCTTGGGCGTTGACGTCGGCGTCGAAGATCCAGGTGATGAGGAACGCGGCACTCGTCAGCACGAGCACCAGAGGTCGTACGGCACCTGCCCACTCGGGCGACATGCCGTAGCGGGGGAGGTATCGCGGGATGAGGTTGAGCATCCCCGCCATCGCGGACGCGCCGGCGAACCACAGGATGAGGATCGTGGAGACGTCGTACACCGTGCCGAAGGTGTTGCCGAGGTAGTTGTGTGCCAGGTAGGCGAGGGCTCGCCCGTTGGCCGAGCCGCCCTCCTCGAACTCCTCTGCGGGGATGAGCAAGGTGGTGACCAGGCTGGACGAGATGAGGTAGCAGCTCATGACGCACGCGGCGGTGGTGAGCATCCGCTGCGTGTTCCGGATCCGTCCGGCCGGACGCTCGGTGTCGTCGGTCTGGTCCCCGCGGACGTGGCTCATCACGGCCACCCCGGTCTCGAAGCCCGACATGCCCAGGGCCAGCTTGGGGAAGAGCGTCAGGGAGATCGCGACCATCATCACCACGTCTCCGTGCTGGGTGGTGAGGGCCGAGGTCCAGTCCGTGACGACCCGGGCGTCCTGGACGACGTGGGCCGCCGCGACCGCGATGACGACGGCGTTCAGTGCGAGGTAGGCCACCACGAGGGCGACGGCGACACCGATCGCCTCGGTGAAGCCCTTGAGGAACACCGCCCCGAGCAGGGCGACGAGGCCCATGGTGATCCACAGCTCCTGACCCTCGAGGAAGGCGGGCACGTGCGGGTTCTCCACCACGTGGGCGCTGGCGTCCGCGGCCGACAGGGTGATGGTGATGATGAAGTCGGTGAGGGCGAAGCCCAGCAGGCCCAGCACGAACAGCTTGCCGCGCCAGAAGGGCAGGAGCCGCTCGAGCATGGCGATCGACCCCTGCCCGTGCGGGCTCTCGGCCGCGACCCGGCGGTAGACCGGCAGGGCGCCGAACAAGGTCAGCAGGACCAGGATGATCGTCGCCAGAGGGCTGAGCAGCCCGGCGGCCAGGAACGCGATGCCCGGCTGGTAGCCCAGGGTGGAGAAGTAGTCCACACCCGTGAGGCACATGACCCTCCACCACGGCTGGGGAGCGTGTCCGGCCGGGCCGCTGGCGTGCGGCCCGGCGTGGCGCTCCAGGGTCTCGGGACGCTCGAACAACCACTCCCGGAAGCGCTCCGCGCGCGGCTCGACTGGGATCAGCTCAGTGCTCACACCGTCGATCAAACCCCGGCCGGACCGCCTACCGGGGCGGCCTAACGGAGCCATAACACGGCCGACTGCACCAGCCGCCTGCGTGCTGCAAGGGATCAGCTTCGACGCGTCAGGATCCTGTCAGGGCTCCCCGCGCGGGGCCCCGGCCGCGCTTGACTCGATGCCATGGCGGAGCGTGCGATCACCGACGAGGTCGAGGTCCGGTGCGGGCTGGGCGCAGGGGCGCTCCTCGTGCTGACCGCGGTCCTGGTCACGGCCGAGCCGACCGTCGGCGACGGGGTGGCGCTCTTCCTCGCTGCCACCGTCCTGCTCTCGCACCTCCTCGACGCCCCTCGCGCGCTTCTCCTCGGTCTCACCGGCTGGGCCCTCGCCACCGGTTTCGTGGTCAACACCGCGGGCGACCTCACCCTGGCTCCGTGGGACCTCGTGCGTCTGGCAGTATTCCTGCTCGCAGCCGCCGGCGTGGCTGGGCGAGGGCCTTGGACGTGACCGGCACCGCGCTCGCCCCCGGGGGCACAATGAGGAGACCGCGATCCGCGGGCGTCGATGCGTCAGGAGGAGCGATGGTTCGCGGCAGCATCAGTGCGCGACGTCGGTTGTCCGGCTACGCCCTCACCGTTGTCGGCGCCACGTGCCTGGTGGTGGCGCTCGTGCCCGTGCGGGACCGCCTCGGCCTGGCCAGCGACGCCCTGCTGTTCATGCTCCTGGTCGTCGGCGCCGCCCTGATCGGCGGGCTGGGGCCGGCGCTGCTCGCAAGCGCGATGAGCGCGGCCCTGCTCAACTTCTTCTTCACCGAGCCGTTCCACACCTTCCGCGTCCACGAGGACACCGACGTCGTCGCGGTGCTGGTCTTCGCGGCGATCTCGGTGATGGTGAGCTGGGTCGTCGACCTGGCCGCTCGTCGCGCGTCGGCGGTGCGCGAGGCGGCCGAGCTCGAGGCCGGCAACAAGCTCCGAACCGCGTTGCTCGTCGCCGTGGGCCACGACCTGCGGACGCCGCTGGCGACCGCGAAGGCGGTCGTGTCCGGCCTCCGCTCACAGGACGTCGTGCTCGACGAGCCGGACCGCGACGAGCTCCTCGCCACCGCCGACGACGCGCTGGACACGCTCTCGGCACTCGTCGACAACCTGCTGGACCTCAGCCGGCTCCAGGCCGGTGCCATGCCGGTGCGCACCCGTCCCATCCCGCTGGAGGACGTCGTGGCGGCCGCGCTCGAGGACATCGGCGTACGCCACCGCCGGGTCCTGGTCGACCTCCCCGACCGGCTGCCCGAGGTCGTCGCGGACCCCGGCCTTCTCGAGCGGGTGCTGGTCAACGTCGTGGCGAACGCCCAGCGCTTCGCCACCGACCCACCCGTCCTCCGAGCCGCATGGGAACGGGGCCGTGTCGTCGTACGCGTCGTCGACCACGGGCCGGGCATCGCCATCGGCGACCGGGAGCGCGTCTTCGTCCCGTTCCAGCGCCTCGGCGACACCTCGCCGACGGGACTGGGCCTCGGGCTCGCACTCTCGCGCGGCCTCGTGGAGGCCATGGGCGGCACCCTGGAGCTGGAGGACACGGAGGGGGGCGGGCTGACGGTGGTCATCGCACTGCCGGGGGTCACGGCCCCCACCGGTCGGGAGGCGGTGTCCCCGTGAGTCGGATCCTCGTCGTGGACGACGAGCCACAGATCGTCCGGGCCCTCGGCATCCACCTGCGGGCCAGGGGCTACGAGGTGGCCACGGCGAGCGACGGCGCGGAGGCCCTGCAGGCGGCTGCGGCGAGGGTTCCCGACCTCGTCATCCTCGACCTGGGTCTTCCCGACCTCGACGGCGTGGACGTGATCACCGGCCTGCGCGGCTGGTCCAGCGTGCCCATCCTGGTGCTGTCGGGACGCGCGGACAGCGTCGACAAGGTCGATGCGTTCGACGCCGGCGCCGACGACTACGTGACCAAGCCGTTCGGGATGGACGAGCTGCTCGCACGGCTGCGCGCCATGCTGCGGCGCAATGCACCGGCGGGGGAGCAGCCGACGGTGGAGTTCGGCGACGTCCGTGTCGACCTGGCGGCGACCCGGGTGACCGTGCGTGGCGAGGAGGTGCGCCTGACCCCGACGGAGTGGAGGCTCCTCGAGCTCCTCGTGCGGCATCCCGGCAAGCTGATCAGCCAGCGCCAGATCCTCGACCAGGTCTGGGGACCCGGCTACGAGAGTGCGCAGGGCAACCTCCGCCTCTACATCGCCCAGCTCCGCCGCAAGCTGGAGGCGGAGCCGTCCCGCCCGCAGCACCTGCGGACCGAGCCGGGGATGGGGTACAGGTTCGAGCCGTAGGAGCGCAGGCTGTCCTGCTAGCTGTGATGCCCAGCCAGCTCCCGGTCGATCCAGCGCCCGATCACCTCGACCACGTAGGCCCGCTCGTCGCGGTCGAGCCGGTGCCCCTTCGCGATGCCGTGCCACGTCTCCAGGCAGCTGCGGCAGCAGGTGGCGGTGGCGTGCTGGGCCACGAAGACCGGGTGGTTGCGGTACGGCGTCTGCCGGCCGTCGTTGCGCGGCTCCTCCGGGGCCAGCCGCTCGGCGATGATCTCCGCGGCGTGAGCCCGCATGGTCCTCGGACCGCGCAGCTCAGCCGTGGCCCGCTCGCGCCCGCGCAGGTGGAACCGCCGACCGAACGGCCGCGCGCTCGCGCGATCCATCCGGAGATCGATCTCGGCGGTGTCGTGCACTGCCTCAGCCTAGGCACGGCGTGGTGGCCGCCGGCGGGCGGCGCCACTGCTGGCGGTCCGAGCGGGATCAGTTGGCGTTCACTGGGTACAAGGTGCGCGTGACTCCTGACGCACCCGACACGTTCGTGCACGTGCGCGGTGCACGTGAGCACAACTTGCGCCACGTCGACGTCGACATCCCCCGTGACGCCATGGTCGCGTTCACCGGGGTCTCGGGTTCGGGGAAGTCGTCACTGGCCTTCGGGACGCTGTACGCCGAGGCGCAGCGGCGCTACTTCGAGTCCGTGGCGCCCTACGCGCGACGGCTGCTGCACCAGGTCGGTGCCCCCCACGTCGACGAGATCACCGGACTGCCGCCGGCGGTGGCCCTGCAGCAGCGGCGCAGCGCGGCGACGTCCCGCTCATCGGTCGGCACCATCACCACGCTGTCCAACCTGCTGCGGATGCTCTACTCCCGAGCCGGAGACCATCCCGCCGGCACGGACCGGCTCCCGGCCGAGGCCTTCTCGCCGAACACCGCGGCCGGCGCCTGTCCGCACTGCCACGGTCTCGGTGTCGTCCACGACGTCACCGAGGAGCTGCTGGTGCCGGACCCCTCCCTCAGCATCCGCGACGGTGCCATCGCCGCCTGGCCCGGAGCGTGGCAGGGAGCGAACCTGCGCAGCATCGTGTCCGGCCTCGGGATCGACATCGACCGGCCGTGGCGTCGCCTGCCCAAGAAGACCCGCGACTGGTTGCTCTTCACCGACGAGCAGCCGTCGGTGCTCGTCGAGCCCGAACCGGGGCGCGTCGACCACGGCTACTACGGGAAGTTCTGGAGTGCGCGCAAGCACGTGATGCACGTCCTGGCCGACTCCAAGAGCGAGCGCATGCGCGAGCGCGCCCTCCGGTTCGTGGAGGACGCGCCCTGCCCCGACTGCCGCGGCAGCGGGCTGCGGCCAGAAGCTCGAGCAGTCACCTTCGCCGGCCACTCGATCGCGGAGGTCAACGCGCTGTCGCTCGACGGCGTGGTGCGGCTGCTGCGTCCCGTCGCCGACCTCCCGGAGGAGGCCAACGAGGTCGCCGTCCGGATCTGCGCCGACCTGGTCGCCCGCATCGAGGTGCTCCTCCACCTGGGCCTCGGCTACCTCAGCCTCGGGCGCAGCTCGACGACGTTGTCTCCCGGCGAGGCACAGCGCCTCCGCATCGCGACCCAGCTCCGGTCCGGTCTCTTCGGGGTCGTGTACGTGCTGGACGAGCCCTCTGCGGGGCTGCACCCCGCCGACGCCGAACCGCTCCTCGACGTGCTCGATCGCCTGAAGGCGTCCGGCAACTCGCTCTTCGTGGTCGAGCACGACCTCGACGTCGTACGACGCGCGGACTGGGTCGTCGACATCGGGCCGGGTGCGGGCGAAGGGGGCGGACGCGTGCTCTACAGCGGCCCGGTCGCCGGCCTCGAGGACGTCGTCGAGTCGGCCACCAGCGCCCACCTCTTCGGGCGAGCGCCGCGGCTCGAGCACGACGTCCGTGATCCCGAGGGCTGGTTGCAGCTCTCCGGCGTCAGCCGCCACAACCTGCGGGACGTGGCCGTCGACATCCCGCTCTGCGTGCTGACCGCGGTCACCGGGGTGTCTGGCTCCGGCAAGTCGACCCTGGTCAGCCAGGTCCTCGCCGAGGACCCCGGCGTGCTGGAGTCGTTCGACCGCCTGGTGCTCGTCGACCAGCGCCCCATCGGCCGAACGCCGCGCTCGAACCTCGCGACGTACACCGGGATGTTCGACGCCGTGCGCAAGCTGTACGCCGCGACCGACGAGGCGCGGGCCCGCGGGTACGACGCCGGCCGGTTCTCGTTCAACGTCCCCGAGGGCCGCTGCGAGACCTGCCAGGGCGAGGGATTCGTCGCCGTCGAGCTGCTCTTCCTGCCGGGCACCTACGAGCCGTGCCCGACCTGCCGTGGGACACGGTACGACGCCGAGACGCTGGAGATCACCTACCGCGGCAAGAGCATCGCGGACGTCCTGGCCCTCTCCGTCGATGACGCCGCGAAGTTCCTGAGCGACGTGCCGGCCGCGGTCCGGAGCCTGGAGACACTGCGCGAGGTGGGACTGGGCTACCTCCGTCTGGGCCAGCCGGCCACCGAGCTCAGCGGTGGCGAGGCGCAACGCATCAAGCTGGCCACCGAGCTCCAGCGCGCGCGCCGCGGACACGCTCTCTACCTGCTCGACGAACCCACCTCCGGGCTGCACCCGGCGGACATCGCACTCCTGCTTCGTCAGCTGCACCGCCTCGTCGACGCGGGCAACACTGTGGTGCTCGTGGAGCACGACCTCGATGCGATCGCCACCGCCGACTGGGTCATCGACCTGGGCCCGGGCGGCGGAGATGCGGGCGGGCGAGTCGTTGCGACCGGGAGGCCGGCCGAGGTCGCCACCGCCGAAGGCAGCGTGACCGCGCCGTACCTCGCGCGTCGACTCGAACGAACCTGAGCGCGGCCGTCGGCGCGCCACAGGCCGCCCCGACGAAGCACGGGAAACGCCGCCGAACGGCCAGAAGGTCGCTCGGCGGCGTGTCCGCAGGTCAGAGGCGCGTCAGGGCCTCTTCTCAGATGTCGTAGTAGAGCTCGAACTCGTGCGGGTGGGGGCGCAGCTGCACGGGCAGGATCTCGTTCTGGCGCTTGTAGCTGATCCAGGTCTCGATCAGGTCCGGCGTGAAGACGTTGCCGGCCGTGAGGAACTCGTGGTCCCGCTCCAGGTTGTCCATCACCGCGCCGAGCGAGGTGGGCACCTGGTCGATCTCGGCCATCTCGTCCGGCGGCAGCTCGTAGATGTCCTTGTCGATCGGGGCCGGCGGCTCGATCTTGTTCTGGATGCCGTCGATGCCGGCCAGCAGCAGCGCCGAGAAGGCGAGGTAGGGGTTGGCCGACGGGTCGGGGCAGCGGAACTCGATGCGCTTGGCCTTCGGGTTGGCGCCGGTGATCGGGATGCGCACGCAGGCCGAGCGGTTGCGCTGGGAGTAGACCAGCGAGATCGGGGCCTCGAAGCCGGGCACCAGGCGGTGGTAGGAGTTCACCGTCGGGTTGGTGAAGGCCAGCAGCGACGGGGCGTGCTTGAGGATGCCGCCGATGTAGTGGCGGGCCATGTCCGAGAGGCCGGCGTAGCCGGTCTCGTCGTAGAACAGCGGGTCGCCGTCCTTCCAGATCGACTGGTGGCAGTGCATGCCGGAGCCGTTGTCACCGAAGATCGGCTTGGGCATGAAGGTCGCGGTCTTGCCGTTGCGCCAGGCGACGTTCTTGACGAGGTACTTGAACTTCATCACGTCGTCGGCGGCCTTGAGCAGCTCGTCGAACTTGTAGTTGATCTCCGCCTGGCCGGCGGTGCCGACCTCGTGGTGGGCGCGCTCGACGTGCAGGCCGGCGCGCTCCATCTCGATGACCATCTCGTCGCGCAGCTCGCCGAAGTGGTCGTACGGGGCGACGGGGAAGTAGCCACCCTTGTACTTCACCTTGTAGCCGCGGTTGTTGTCCTCGGAGCCGCTGTTCCAGGCGCCGGCCTCGGAGTCGATGTGGTAGAAACCGGCGTTCGCCGAGGTCTCGAAGCGCACGTTGTCGAAGACGTAGAACTCGGCCTCGGGGGCGAAGTAGGCGGTGTCGCCGATGCCGGTCGAGCCGAGGTAGGCCATCGCCTTCTTGGCGATGTTGCGCGGGTCGCGCGAGTAGGCCTCGCCCGTGATCGGGTCGTGGATGAAGAAGTTCACGACCAGCGTCTTGGCGACGCGGAAGGGGTCGATGAAGGCGGTGGTCACGTCGGGGAAGAGCGACATGTCGGACTCGTGGATCGCCTGGAAGCCACGGATCGACGAGCCGTCGAACGCCAGGCCGTCCTCGAAGACCGACTGGTCGAAGGAGGACACCGGCACGGTGAAGTGCTGCATCACGCCGGGCAGGTCACAGAAGCGGACGTCGACCATCTCGACGCCCTCGTCCTTGATGAACTTGAGCAGCTCATCCGAGTTCTTGAACATTCGGTTCCTCCTTGACGGCGCCCAGCGCACGTCGAAGTTTGCAGCGTCACGGAACGGGGCCTCGTTGCACCGTGCGCGCCACGCTAGGGGAGAGCAGTTTCCTGACCGTATCCCGTTTGTTTCGGGTGTGTTACACCTCGTCCGAGCGATGGCCCTCCAGCGCCCGCATCTCACCCCTGCGGTTACTCGTGCGAAACGCGGGCCGGCGCTACGGTCAGGCATGACTCGGGGGCACGTACGTCAGGGGCGCGGCATCCGAAGCTCGGCGGCATGTGTGCTGGTGGGCCTGCTGGCCGCCTGCAGCGGCGGCGGGGGAGAGGACGACAAGCCCGCCAGCGCGTCGTACGGCATCGAGACGCTGGTGCCGGGGGTGGTCAAGGCCGTCGGCGGCGAGGACTACGTCCATCTCTCGATGGGCGACCAGCGGGGGCGGGGCGAGGTCCAGGTGGACCTGTCCAGGGCCGACCCGCCGCAGTTCCGTGCCATCACGCTGGGCGAGGACGACAGCTTCGATGCGGGCGCCTCGCCGGTCCTGCTGGCGCTCGACGTCCCCGGCGACTACGAGGCGCTGCTCGACGCCGTCGACAAGGTGGAGAACAAGGGGCAGGAGGAGATGAGCGGAGTGAGCAGCACCCACTACCTCGTCACCGTCGACTCGCAGGCCTGGCGCGAGCAGCTCCCCGAGCACTCCGTGCACCGCCAGGTCGAGGTCGACGACACCCTCCTGGTCGACCTCTGGCTCGACGAGGAGTCGCTGCCCGTGCGCCTGGAGTACGACGGCACCGGCAACGACGACGTGCGGATCGACTACTCGGCCTGGGGCCGGCCGATCTCGATCCCGGCGCCGCCCGACGCGAAGCCGGTCGGCACCCGCTCGTCGTAGCCGGCGATGGATCGAGGCGTGGCCGCGCCACCTACCCTTGGCGCGTGCCGCAGAACGATCCGACGTACGCGCCCGCCGACCTGACGCCCGCGACCTGGGGTCGGCGGATCCTGGCGATCGTGGTCGACTGGGTGACCTGCCTGGCGGTCGTCGAGGGCCTCGTCGCCGTCGGCGTGCTCGCGGGCAACCCCAACGGCCTCGGCACGCTGGGCCTCTTCGTCCTCGAGTCGGCCCTGTTCACGGCCCTCGCCGGCGGCTCGTTCGGCAAGCTCGCGACCCGGGTCCGGGTGGTCCGCAAGGACGCCCCCGGCCAGCCGGTGTCGCTGCTGCGCGCGCTGGTGCGGTCCGTCCTGGTGGCGCTGCTGGTGCCGCCGCTGCTGACCTTCGACGACGGCCGCGGCCTGCACGACCTGGCCGCGGGCACGCGGACGGTGACGATCTGAGCTCAGCGCCCCCGCTGCTGCGAGCGCATGCCCTTCATCGAGGTCGGGACCGGGCCCTTGGGCAGCGGGAGCTTGCCGCGCTGGGCGTCGAGCGCCTTGAGACGCTGGAGGATGTCGGTCATCTCGGCAGGCTTCACCGAGCGGCCGAGCTTCTGCACGTGGCGCACGAGCTTGGGCAGCGGCACCTCGCCCTCGCCGCGGCCGGCGATGACCTCGTGGATCGGCACGCCGTAGGCGACGCGCTCGTGCTTCTTGCGCTCGATGGTCATCAGCTGCTTGACGCGGCTCTGGCTCGAGCCCTCGCCGACCAGGACGATCCCGGGCGGGCCGACCACGCGGTGCACGACGTCCTGCTGCCTGGTGAAGCCGACCACCGGGTCGACCTTCCAGCCGCGGCGCAGCATCTGGAGGGCACCTGCGGCTGCCGCGGGCTGGCCCTCCATCTGGGTGTACGCCGCCTTCTGGGCGCGGCGGCCGAAGACCAGCAGGGCGAGGAGCAGGCCGAGCAGCAGCGCGCCGACGATGGAGATCACGAGCGACAGCACGCCGTCGCCGGGCAGCAGCCACATCAGGCCGAAGCCCAGCGCGGCGCCGACCACGAAGGTGCCGAAGACGATCAGGCCCAGGCGCGGGTCGCTGCGCTTGGCCATCTGGTAGGTCTGCATGATCTGCCCACGGCGCGAGGTGGGCGTGGTGGCGGGGGTCGACATGAGGTGGCCTTGTCCAGCTGGAAGGTGCGGGAGGAGGGGTGCAGGAGGGGTGCTGCGGGAGGGGCGTCAGACGGCCGCGGCGGCGCGGGCGTCCATGGCCTGACGGTACAACCGACCGGCACGGTAGGACGAGCGGACCAGCGGCCCGGACAGGGCGCCGGCGAAGCCGATCTCGTCGGCCTCGGCCTTGAGCTCGACGAACTCCTCGGGCTTGACCCAGCGCTCGACCGGGTGGTGCCGCGGGGAGGGGCGGAGGTACTGCGTGATCGTGATCAGCTCGCAGCCGGCCTCGTGGAGGTCGCGCAGCGCCTGGCTGACCTCCTCACGGGTCTCGCCCATGCCGAGGATCAGGTTGGACTTGGTGACCAGGCCGAAGTCGCGCGCCTGGGTGATGACGTCGAGCGAGCGGTCGTAGCGGAAGGCCGGGCGGATCCGCTTGAAGATGCGCGGCACCGTCTCGACGTTGTGGGCCAGCACCTCGGGACGCGACTCGAAGACCTCGGTCAGCAGGTCGGGCTTGCCGTTGAAGTCGGGGATCAGGTTCTCGACACCGGTGCCGGGGTTGAGCTCGTGGATCGCGCGGACCGTCTCGGCGTAGAGCCAGGCGCCGCCGTCGGGCAGGTCGTCGCGCGCGACTCCGGTGATGGTGGCGTACTTCAGGCCCATGGTCTGCACGGACTCGGCGACGCGACGCGGCTCGTCGCGGTCGAGCGGCTGCGGCTTGCCGGTGTCGATCTGGCAGAAGTCGCAGCGCCGGGTGCACTGGTCACCGCCGATGAGGAACGTGGCCTCCCTGTCCTCCCAGCACTCGAAGATGTTGGGACAACCGGCCGACTGGCAGACCGTGTGGAGGCCCTCGGACTTCACCAGGTTCTGCAGGGCGGTGTACTCCGGCCCCATCTTCGCCTTGGTCTTGATCCACTCCGGCTTGCGCTCGATGGGGGTCTCCGCGTTGCGGACCTCCAGGCGGAGGAGCTTGCGTCCTTCAGGTGTGGGAGCCGTCGTCACCCCGTCACTCTACGACCCGGGGCCGAAGGCCCCGAATCAGCATCCGAACGCCTCAGACGCGGCGGCCCGGCCGCCCGTTGACCGTGTGCCTCCACGGGAGCACGCTGGGACGGTGAGCACGTCACGGCGCTTCGCAGCCACGGGCAACCGGATCGGCGTCTTCCTGCACCGGGCGGCGGGCGGTCGCCTCGACGCCTTCGGCGACACGACCGTCCTGATGATCACCTCGCCCGGGCGTCGTACGGGACTACCGCGCTCCACGATGGTCCGCTACCTCGCGCACGACGGCGGCTACCTCGTCTGGGGCACCGGCAGCGGGGCGCCCCGCGACCCCGACTGGTTCCGCAACCTGCGCCGCACCCCGCGCGCCCGGATCGAGATCGGCCGCGACGCCCAGGACGTCGACGTCGAGGAGCTCACCGGGGCCGAGCGCGACCGGGTGTGGCGCGACGTGGTCCTGGCGCAGGCGCCCGGCGTGGAGCGCTACGAGCGGAAGGCCGGCCGGGTGATCCCGGTCGCGATGCTCAGGCCGGTGCGCCCGGCCTGACCAGCTCGATGCGCGGCGCGCGTCCCGGCTCGGGGCGCGGCTCGTAGTCGGGGGTGGCGTCGTAGGGCTGCCACGCGAGGTACTCCGTGAGGTGCTCGCGCACGCTCGGCAGCACGTCGTGGACGGTGACGTCGCGCCCCAGCTCCTCGGTGAGCGAGGTGACGCCGGCGTCGGCGATGCCGCACGGGACGAACCGGTCGTACCAGCCGAGGTCGACGTCGCAGTTGAGGGCGAAGCCGTGCATCGTCACGCCGCGGCTGACCCGGATGCCGATCGCGGCGATCTTGCGCTCCGGACCACGGTCGTCGGCTCGCAGCCACACGCCGCTGCGGCCCGGCACACGAGCGGTCGTGACGCCGAAGTCGCGGCAGACCGCGATCAGGGCCTCCTCGACGCGGCGCACGTAGTCGACGACCTTGACGTGGTCGGGCAGCGCCACGATCGGGTAGCCCACCAGCTGGCCGGGGCCGTGGAAGGTGATCTTGCCGCCGCGGTCGACGTCGATGACGTCGGCGCCGCCCGGGTCGAGGGGGCGCTCGTGCGGGTCGGTGCGCTTGCCGGCGGTGAACACCGGCGGGTGCTCCAGCAGCAGGACCGTGTCCGGACGGGTGCCGGCCACGACCTCCTCGTGCACGTGCCGCTGGGCGTCCCAGGCGGCGAGGTAGTCCACGGCGTCGTCGCCGAGACCGGCGATCTCGTAGTCCAGCGGCATGCCCCCGACCCTACGCCCACCGCGCCCGCCGCCTGCCTGTGGATGACCACCGACGGGGACGCCCGGGATCGGCGAGGGTGGAGCGGTGGACCCCCGCCGCCTGCTCCCCGCCCTCGCTGCCGTGGCCTGCGCCTGCCTCGTGGCGACGCTGGTCGTCGGCCTGGCGAGGTCGGGCGAGCGGACTGCGACGGCGCGGCCTCCTTACCTGGGTGAGGCGTCCACGGGTCCCGCGGCGATCCTCGCCGACTGGGACCGCCGGCGGGCCTCGGCGTGGGCGGAGGGAGACGCCGAGGCCCTCCGCAGGCTGTACGCCGACGGCTCGCGCACCGGGGCGGCCGACGTCCGTCTGCTGCACCACTACCTCCGGCGCGGCCTCGCGGTGGAGGGCCTGCGGACGCAGGTGCTCGCCCTGCGGGTGGTCGAGCGGTCGTCGTCGCGGCTGGTCGTGGTGGTCACCGACCGCGTCGTCGGCGGGCGGGCCGTCGGCCGGGGTGCACCGGCCCCGATCACGCTGCCGGCCGACCGTGCCTCGACGCGGCGCGTCGTGGTGGTGCGCCAGGGCGACCAGTGGCGGGTGGCGGAGGCGCGCGATCAGGCCAGCGCGGCGGCGAGCACCTCGCGCACGTCCTCGTCCTCGAAGTCGTAGCCGGCCCGCTCGAGTGCGGCCGGGCGCGCGTTGACCGAGCCGAGCACGTCGGGGGCGAGGTCACCCGCGGCCACCTTCAGCAGGGGCGACGGCACGGCGAGGAAGGCCTTGCGGTGCACGGCGGAGGCGAGGGCCCGGGTGAACTCGGCGTTGGTCGGGGTGCGCGGGCAGCAGAGGTTGAAGGCGCCGGACACGTCCCGTGACTCGATGAGGTAGCTCACCGCCCCGATCCAGTCGCGCAGGGAGATCATCGGCATGTACTGCTCACCCGACCCGAGCCGGGCGCCGCCGCCCGCCTGGAAGAGCAGCCGCAGCTGCTTCAGGGGAGGCGACGTGCGGTCCATCACCGGTGCGGTGCGCAGCAGGCAGACCCGCGACCCGGCGGCCCGGGCCTTCTCGGCGGCAGCCTCCCACTGCCTGGCCACGCGGGTGAGGAACGCGTCGCCGAGGCTCTCGGTGTCCTCGGTGACCGGGGCGCTGCCGTGGTCGCCGTACCAGCCGATGGCATTGCCTGCGAGGAAGGCGGCCGGCCGCTCGCTCGCCGCGATGGTCTCGGCGAGGAGCTCGGTCGTGGACACGCGCGACTCCAGGACGTCGCGGGCCCACTTCCGCGAGTGCGGGTTGCCGGCGATCGGCGCCCCCGCGAGGTTGACGACCGCGTCGGCGCGGTCGATCACGTCGGCATCGACCTGCCGGGCGGCCGGGTCCCACTGCGACTGGTGCGACCCGGTCGGCGGGTGTCGGACGAGCGAGGTCACCTCGTGGCCGTGGACTCGCAGGTGCTCGGACAGGTGGGTGCCGAGGAAGCCCGATGCACCGGCGATGACGACGCGCATGCCACCACCCAACCACGACGACCAAGGCGCCGCCGCGGATCCGGCGCGGTCAGCCCGCCAGGTGCGCCCACCTCGCCGAGAGCTCGTGCCACGGCCCGTGGTCCACGACCCGGCCCGAGTCGAGCACGACGACGCGATCGGCCTGGGCGAGCGCCGCGGCCTTGCTCGTGGCCCCGATCACCGTGGCGCCGCGCGAGCGCAGCGCCTGCCAGAGCTCGATCTCGGTCGCGGCGTCCAGCGCCGACGAGACGTCGTCGGCCAGCAGCACGTCGGCCTCGGTCGCGAGGGCCCGCGCCAGCGCGAGTCGCTGCACCTGCCCGCCCGAGAGGCGTACGCCGCGGTGCCCGACGAGGGAGTCGGGTCCGCCCGCCTCGGTGACGTCGCGCCCCATGCGGGCCGCTTCGAGGGACGACATGACCGGGCGTGCCGGGTGGTCGAGCGCGACGTTGCCGGTGAAGCTGCCGGACAGGACGCGGGGCACCTGTGCGACGTGCGCCACCCGCGCCGGTCGCAGCTCGGACTGCGGGTCGTCGACGACGCGGTCGTTCCAGCGGATCTCGCCGGTGGTGCTGACCAGGCCCGCCAGGGCACTCAGGAGGCTGGACTTCCCGGAGCCGACCTGTCCCAGCAGCAGGACCAGCTCGCCGGCGCGGACGTCGAGGTCGACGTCCTGGACGCCCAGGGTGCCGTCGTCGTGCACGGCCGCGAGGTCGCGCAGGGTGAGGGTGCGCAGCGGGTCGGGCTCGGGGCGGTCCGGGGCGGCAGCCGTGCCGGAGACCAGGTCCATGCCACCCGGCAGCTCCATCAGGTCGCCGCCGCCGGCGAGGGCGCTGGTGGCGTGCATCCAGGCGCGGGTGCCCGGCGCCTCGGTGACGACCGCCCCCGCGACCCTGCCGAACCAGTCGAAGCCGCTCACCGCGTTGGCGACGAGCAGGGCGGTGGCCAGCTCCCAGTGGCCGGTGAGCAGGCCGGCCCACGCCGCCACGACGCCGCACTGGACCATGACGACCGGCACGCCGTCGAGCAGGGACTGGACCCGGTGCTCGCGCACCGCGGCGTCGACGCGTCCGCCGTCCACCTCGCGGAGGTGGCGGTGGAGGTGGGGCGTGGCCGCGGCGAGCTTGACCGTACGGATGGACTCGAGGGTGGAGACCAGCGCCTGCCCGAACCCGGCGCGGGCGGTCGACGACGCGGCGGCCGAGCGTCCGGCGACGCGTCGCCCGAGGGACGAGGCGAGGGCCGACGCGGTCATCACGGCGAGCAGCACCGCACCGGCGAGCCAGGTGCCGGCGATGATGGCGGTCACGGTGGCCACGAGGAGGCCGTTGACGAAGTCGACCCAGCGGTCGGTGTAGCGCGCGATCCGGTCGGCGTCCATGGCGCGGGCCACCACCTCGCCCGGCGGCGTACGGACCAGGCGCCGCTGCTCGGTCTGACCGCCCAGCACGGCTGCCCGCACCCGCATCCGGACCTCCACCCACCAGTGGGGGTAGGTCCAGAACGCCTGCGACAGCAGGAGGGGGCCGACCATGAGCGAGGCGACCAGGGCGAGCGCCATCAGGCCCGGGCCCTCGCCCCGCTGGAGGTCGGTGACGACGTGCCCCCACACGAAGCCGGTGACCGCTCCGTAGGCACCGGTGAGCGACGCGATGAGGAACAGGGCCGCTCCGAACAGGCCCCACTCGGGCTTGAGCCGGATGCAGTGCCAGACCTGGCGCATGAGGCCCAGCGGCGGGTCGACGTGCGGCGGGGGCGGAGGCGCGGTGCTGCGCCGCACCGTCCCGATCGCGGCGTCGGCGTGGTGCTCCTCGACGGCGACCTCGTGGGCGGCCGCCTCGAGCAGGCTGCGGAAGGGACCGTCGACGGCGGCGAGGTGGGCGCGGGTGCCCTGCTGCACGACCCGGCCCGACTCCAGCACGGCGACCTGCTCGGCGCGCTCGGTCGTGGACAGGCGGTGGGCGACCAGGATGCCGGTGCGGCCGCGGATCAGCCGGTCGGCGGCGCGCACCACGCGGGCCTCGGTGACCGGGTCCATCCGCGCGGTGGCCTCGTCGAGGACGACGACGCTGACGTCGCGCACCAGCAGCCGGGCGAAGGCGACCAGCTGCTCCTCACCTGCCGAGAGGCTGGTGCCGCCGGGGCCGAGCAGGGTGTCGAGGCCGTCGGACAGCCCGGCCACCCAGTCGGTCAGGCCGAGCTCGTCGACGGCGGCCTCGACCTGGCTCCGCGGTGCGTCGCTGAACAGGGTGATGTTGTCGGCGAGGCTGCCGGCGAGCACCTCGGTGCGCTGGGTCACCACGCCGACGGCGGCACGCAGCTGCTGCAGGTCGAGGTCGCACACGTCGGTGCCGCCGAGGAAGACCGTGCCGCGAGGCGGCTCGACCGCGCGGGACAGGAGCGAGGCCAACGTCGACTTGCCCGAGCCGGTGCGTCCCACCAGGGCGCAGGTGTGGCCGGCCGGGACGGTCAGGTCGACGTCGCGGAGGGCGAACGTGCCGGTGCCGTAGGAGAAGGCGAGGTGGCGGAACTCGACGTCGAGCGGGCCGTGGGGGAGCGAGGCACCCCCGACGGGCTCGGCGGGGACGGCCATCATGCCGCGAAGGCGCAGCACCGCGCCCATGCCCTCCTGGAGGTCGGGGAGGTGGCGCGCCAGCATGTCGACCTGGCCGACGAACATGGTGGTGACCAGGAACAGCGTCACGAGCCGGGCCGTGGACAGGTCGCCGTGCAGGACGAGGGCGATGCCGACCAGGCCGGTGGCGGCCAGCATGGCGTGCAGGAGCCCACCGCTGCGGCGGGTGACGCTCACCTCGACAGCCAGGACCTTCCTGAGCCGCCGGTGGATCTCGGCGGCGAGCTCGGCGTTGCGGCGGAGCACGTGGGGCTGGCCGAGGGAGGTGCGGATGTCGTCGCGCGCCGCGATGCCCTCCTCGGTCGAGGCGGCGTGGTCGGTCCACGCGGCCTCCTCCAGCACCTTGCGCTGGGCGATCTGGGGGAGCAGCCGGCGGATGAGCAACCAGACGGCGATGCCGCTCAGCGGGAACAGGAAGGCGGCGGGCCACCAGGTCAGGCTCGCGACGATCCACAGCGGTCCGGACGACAGGACGGTGCGCAGCGCCATCCACACGCCCCACCGCATCAGCTGCCCGACCTCCCACGTGTCGTCGTCGATGCGGTCGAGCACCTCGCCGACGGCCTGCTCCGAGAGCTCGGACAGCGGCTGGGCCATCGCGGCGTCGATCAGGTCGGCGCGCAGCCTGCCCTCGGCACGGTCCACGACGACGCCCCAGATGGTGCGCGCCGCCGTGTCGACGACGGCGCCGCCGACCACGCACAGCGCCAGGACGGTCACCAGCGCCGAGGTCGGGGAGTCGGCCAGGCGCCCCGCGACCACGGTGCCCAAGGAGGACGCGACCGCACCGACCAGGGCGAGCGCGAGGCACACCACCGTCATCGGGCGGCGTACGCGGTGCCAGTCCACCGGCACCCGTCCTGGCGGCGGGGCGGGTGACGGATCGATGTGGGCCGCGGAGGTGTGCGCGGCGAGGTCTGTGGCAGTCACGGTGGTCCCACGGTAGACGTCGGGTCGGACACTCCGCCTCCGGTTTTCCGGCACCCCCGGACGCTGTAACGCCGGGTTGGTGGCTGTACCACCCCTGATGTACGGGGGTGGGTAGTTGCACTAACCCGGCGTTACAGGTGGAGCGGGGATCAGACCTCGAACTGACCGGCCTCGAGGCGCTTCTTGACCTCCTGCAGGAACCGGCCGGCGTCGGCGCCGTCGACCAGGCGGTGGTCGTAGGTCAGCGACAGGTGGACCATGTGGCGCACCGCGATCGTCTCGCCGAGGTTGGGGTCGTCGATCACGACGGGCCGCTTGACGACGGCGCCGGGACCGAGGATCGCCACCTGCGGGCTGTTGATGATCGGGGTGTCGAACAGGGCCCCGAAGCTGCCCAGGTTGGTGATCGTGAACGTGCCGCCGGACAGCTCGTCCGGGGTGATCTTGTTGATGCGGGTGCGCTCGGCGACGTCGGCGATCTTCTTGGCCAGGCCGGCGATCGAGAGGTCACCGGCGTCCTTGACGACCGGCGTCAGCAGCCCCTTCTCGGTGTCCACCGCGAACGCGATGTTCTCGCGGTCGTAGTAGGTCACCTCGCCCTTCTCGGTGTCGATCGCGGCGTTGAGCTTGGGGTGCAGCTTCAGCGCGTCGATCGCGGCCTTGGCGAAGAACGGCAGGTAGGTCAGCTTCACGCCCTCGCGCGCCAGGAAGTCGGCCTTGGCGGCCTCGCGCTGGCGGGCGATCGCGGTGACGTCGACCTCCATCACCTGGGTCAGCTGGGCCGACCCCTGCAGCGACTCGACCATGCGCGAGGCGATGACCTTGCGCAGGCGCGAGAGCGGCTCGGTGGTGCCGCGCAGCGGCGAGGGAGCGGCCGACGTCGGAGCGGCGGCGGCCGGGGGAGCCCCGGCTGCGGCCGGCGCCGCGGCAGCGGCAGGTGCGGCCTGCTGGGCCTGCGCCGCAGCGGCGGCGTCGAGGACGTCCTGCTTGCGGATGCGGCCACCGACCCCGGTGCCCTGCACCGAGGCGAGGTCCACGCCCTGCTGGTCGGCCATCTTGCGCACCAGCGGAGTGACGTACGCCGACTGGTCACGGCCGCCCTCGCTCGCGGCAGGGGCCGGGGCGGGGGCCGCGGGTGCGGCGGCAGGAACCGCAGGTGCCTCCTGCTTCGGCTCCTCCTTGGCCTGGGGCTCGGGCTCGGCCTTCGGCTCTTCCTTGGGCTCTTCCTTCGCCTCGGGCTCCGGCTCCGGCTCGGCCTCGGCCTCGGCCTCGGCCTCGGGCTCGGGCTCCGGCTCGGAGGCCTGCGCGGGTGCGGCGTCGCCCGAGCCGATGATCGCGAGCTCGGCACCGACCTCGACCGTCTCGTCCTCCTCGGCCTTGATCTCGAGCAGCGTGCCCGCGACCGGCGAGGGGATCTCGGTGTCGACCTTGTCGGTGGAGACCTCCAGCAGCGGCTCGTCGACCGCGACCTCGTCGCCGACCTGCTTGAGCCAGCGGGTGACGGTGCCCTCGGTGACGGACTCGCCGAGCGCGGGCAGGGTCACGGGGGTGCCGGCACCGCCGCCACCGCCGGACGACTTCTGCTCGGCGGCCGGAGCCTCCTCCTGCGCGGGCTCCTCCTGGGCCGGCTCCTCGGACTTCTCCTCGGCCGGCTCCTCGGCGGCGGGCTCCTCGGCGGGCTCCTCGGCGGCAGGCTCCTCGGTCTGCTCCTCCTGCGCGGGGGCGGAGTCGCCCGAGGACTCGCCCTCCTCGCCGATCACGCCCAGGACGGCGCCCACCTCGACGGTGTCGTCCTCGTTGGCCTTGATCTCGAGCAGCGTGCCCGCGACGGGCGAGGGGATCTCGGTGTCGACCTTGTCGGTGGAGACCTCCAGCAACGGCTCGTCGACGGCAACCGTGTCACCGACCTGCTTGAGCCAGCGGGTGACGGTGCCCTCGGTGACGGACTCGCCGAGTGCGGGGAGGGTGACTTCGGAGGCCATGTGGTTCCTTCGCTCGCAGTGGGGTTGGGGGAAATCAGGAGTGTGCGTGGAGCGGCTTGCCGGCCAGGGCCAGGTGGGCCTCGCCGAGCGCTTCGTTCTGGGTGGGGTGGGCGTGCACGAGCGGCGCGACGTCCTCGGCGTGTGCCTCCCAGTTGTAGATGAGCTGCGCCTCGCCGATGAGCTCACCGACGCGATCGCCCACCATGTGGACGCCGAGCACGGGGCCGTCGGTCAGGCCGACGAGCTTGACGAAGCCCTGCGTCTGCAGGATCTGGCTCTTGCCGTTGCCGCCGAGGTCGTACGTCACCGTGGTGACCGCGTCGCCGTGCAGCTCGCGGGCCCTGGCCTCGTCGAGGCCGACCGAGGCGATCTCGGGGTGGGAGTACGTCACGCGCGGGATGCCGGCGTCGTCGACGGGGCGGGGGTCGAGGCCGGCGATGTCCTCGGCGACGAAGATGCCCTGCTGGAAGCCGCGGTGCGCCAGCTGCAGGCCGGGCACGATGTCGCCGACGGCGTAGACGCCCTCGACGTTGGTGCGGCACCGCTCGTCGGCCAGCACGAAGCCGCGGTCCATCTCGATGCCCTGCTCGGCGAAGCCGAGGCCGTCGGTGGAGGGGCCGCGCCCGACCGCGACGAGCAGCACCTCGGCCTCGATGACGTCGCCCCCCTCGACCGTCACGGCGACACCGGTGTCGGTGGTCTTGACGCTCTGGAACGGCGTGCCGGTGAGGAAGGAGATCTTGCGCTTGCGGAAGGCGCGCTCGAGCGCCTTGGACGACGCCTCGTCCTCGGCCGCGACGAGGCGCGGCAGGGCCTCGATGATGGTGACGTCGGAGCCGAACGACTTCCAGACGCTGGCGAACTCGCAGCCGATGACGCCGCCGCCGAGCACGATCGCCGAGGCGGGCACGCGGTCGAGGCGCAGCGCGTGCTCGGAGGTGAGGACCTTCTCGCCGTCGACGTCGAGGCCGGGCAGGCTCTTGCTGTAGGAGCCGGAGGCCAGGACGACGTGCTTGCCGGTGTAGGCCGTGCCGTCGACGGTGACCTCGCGCGGGCCGGTCAGCGTGCCGGTGCCCTCGATGACGGTGATGCCGCGGGACTTGATCAGGCCGGTCAGGCCCTTGAAGAGCCGGTCGACCACCTTGTCCTTGTAGGCGTTGACGCCGGGCATGTCGATGCCGTCGAACGTGGCGGTGACGCCGAACTGGCCGGCCTCGCGCGCCGAGTCGGCGACCTCCGCGGCGTGGAGCAGTGCCTTGGTCGGGATGCAGCCCACGTGCAGGCACGTGCCGCCCAGGTTGCCCTTCTCGACCAGCCCGACCTTCAGGCCCAACTGGGCCGCTCGCAGGGCACAGGCGTAACCGCCTGAACCTGCCCCGAGGACGAGGACGTCGAACTCACCGTCCGCCACAGATTTCCTCCCTTGCGCGATTGCTCACGAGAACGCTCACCCCGACTGTCGGGCTCGCCCATCTTTGCACTCTTTGTGAGGCTGTCCACACCGGGTCAGGGTCGACCGGAGCACGCGTTCGGTGGGCGCGGTGGGGGTGCCCCCGGCAGAATGTGCGTCATGGGTCTGTTCGATCGAATCCGGCGCAAGGGGCGCACCAGTCGTCCGGCGCGGGACGCCGCCCGCACCGGGTCGACGCGGGTGCGTGCCGCCGACGGTGAGGACGTCCGCCACCTCGAGAAGTTCGTGACGACCCGCCAGGGCGTCGAGGGTTTCGTGGAGCCGCGCACCGCCGTCAGCGACGTGACCATCCTGCTGGTCGCGCACGACGGTGAGTGGACGCGCCGGCGGGTGCCGAGCGTCAAGTGGGCGCACGACTTCGCCAACCGCCACCGCGTGCCGTCGTACGACGCCGCGGTGGTCGGCGTGCCGCAGCGCATGCGCGACTACAACGCTCGCAAGAAGGCCGAGGGGATCTAGCCCCCGTCCGGGGCGGCGCCCTCGGCCAACGACTGCGCGAACGCCACCAGCGTGGTGACGCCGAACCCGGTGGCGCCCGAGGGGACGTGGCCGTAGGGGCCGCCGGTGTTGATCTCCTTGCCGGCGATGTCGAGGTGCGCCCACGGCAGGCCGCCGGTGAACTCCCGGAGGAACGCCGAGGCGTAGAGCCCGCCGCCCCAGCGCACCCAGTCGTGCTGGAGCAGGTCGGCGATCTTGGAGCTGGTGATCCGCTCGGACATCTCCTCGGGGATCGGCATCGGCCAGTGCTGCTCACCGGCCGCGACCCCGGCCGCGAGGACGGCGGGGACCTGGTCGTCGGTGCCCATCACGGCACCGACCTTGTCGCCGAGCGCGAGCTGCATGTGGCCGGTCAGCGTGGCGATGTCGACGACCACGTCGGGCTTCTCGTCGACCGCCAGCGAGAGGGCGTCGCCGAGCAGCATCCGGCCCTCGGCGTCGGTGTTGGCGATCTCGACGGTCCTGCCGTTGTGCATGGTGATGACGTCGCCGGGGCGGGTCGAGGTCCCCGACACCATGTTCTCCGCCATCGGGGCGAACGCCGTCACCCTGACCGGCAGCCCGAGCCGCGCGATCGCGAGGGTGGCGGCGACGACGCTGGCCGCGCCGGCCATGTCGCCCTTCATGTTGACCATGCTCGACGACGGCTTGATGGTGAGGCCGCCGGAGTCGAAGGTGACGCCCTTGCCGACGAGCGCGAGGTGCGCGACCGCGCCCTTCGGCGCCCAGGTGAGCTTGGCCAGGCGGGAGGGCGCGGCGGAGGAGTCGCCGACGCTGAGGATGCCGCCGCAGCCCATCTCGGCCAGCTGCTCGTGGTCGAAGACCTCGAGCTTCACCTTGGGGGCGCCACGGCCCTTCGTGACCTCCTTGTGCGCCGCCGTGACGAGCTCGGCGAAGAGCGGGGGAGTGCAGTCGCGGGGAGGTGTGTTGACCCAGTCGCGCGTCAGGACCACTGCGTCGGCGAGGACCTCCGCGCGCTCCAGCGCCTCGACGGCCTCCGCGCGGCGCGCGATGGAGCTCAGCACGACGACGTCGTTGGGCTCGGTGGTCTCGTTCTTCTGCGACTTGTAGGCCGTGAAGGTGTAGCCGCCGAGGCGGTGGCCCTCGACGACCGCCTCGACGAGCTCGGGCGTCCCGCTCGGCAGGGCCAGCGCGACGGAGGCGGCGTTGGTGACGCTGCGGGCGGCGACGCCCGCAGCACGACGTACGGCGATCGGGTCCGCCTGGTCCTCGCCGAGCCCGACGAAGACCAGCAGCGGCGCGTTGACCTCGTCGCGGGTGGGCGTCCGGACCGCCTCACCGGCCTTCCCGGTCACGCCCATCGTCGACAGGAACGGACGCAGCTTGCGGCCGTAGGCCTTGCTGACGTCCTCCGCTGCGTCGCACAGCAGCGGGCCCTTGGGACCCGCGACCACTCCCACCACGACGGCGTCGGCACGGGTCTTGGCGGGGCTGGCGCTGCGCAGCGAGTAGGTGGTCACGTGCGCATGCTAGGCGAGTGTCAGGTGGCGCAGCGCGCGGCATGCTCTGCGGTAGGTTCGCGCCATGGCCGGAACGCTCAAGCAGTCGCCCCTCCACGACCGTCACGAGGCGCTCGGCGCCAAGTTCGCCGAGTTCGGCGGCTGGTCGATGCCCCTGGAGTACCCGACCGGTGTGGTCAAGGAGCACACGGCGGTCCGTGAGTCCGTCGGCATCTTCGACGTCAGCCACCTCGGCAAGGCGATGGTGTCCGGCCCGGGAGCAGCCGACTTCGTCAACGCGACGCTGTCCAACGACCTGGCCAAGATCCATGCCGGCAAGGCGCAGTACACCCTCTGCCTCGACGACGAGTCCGGCGGCATCGTCGACGACCTGATCGCCTACTGGCACGACGACGAGCACGTGCTGCTCATCCCCAACGCGGCCAACACCGCCGAGGTCGTGCGGCGCCTCCAGGCGGAGGCGCCCGAGGGCGTCAAGGTGGTCGACCACCACGAGGACTACGCCGTGCTGGCCGTCCAGGGCACCCGGTCCGACGAGGTGCTGGAGAAGGTCGGCCTGCCGACCGGTCACGAGTACATGTCGTTCGTCGAGGCCGAGCACGGCGACGCCGGCACCGGTGTCGTCGTGTGCCGCACCGGCTACACCGGAGAGCGCGGCTACGAGCTCGTCGTGGCCAACTCCGCTGCCGGACAGCTGTGGGACGACCTGATGGCGGCCGGCGAGGAGTACGGCATCACCGCCTGCGGCCTGGGCTCCCGCGACACCCTGCGCACCGAGATGGGCTACCCGCTCCACGGCCAGGACATCAGCCTCGACACCAACCCGGTCGAGGCCGGGCTGTCGTGGGCCGTCGGCTGGAAGAAGCCCGCCTTCTGGGGTCGCGACGCCGTGCTCGAGGTCAAGGAGGAGGGCCCGAAGCGTCGCCTGCGCGGTCTGGTCGCGGTCGACCGCGGCATCCCCCGCCCGGGCATGGGCGTGACGCTCACCCAGGACGTGCCCCTTGCCGACATCACGTCCGGCACGTTCTCCCCGACCCTCAAGAAGGGCATCGGCCTGGCGTTGATCCCGACGATGGTCGCCGAGGACGCCCAGGTCGGCGTCGACATCCGCGGCCGCCGCGAGATCTTCCAGCTGGTGAAGCCGCCCTTCGTCGACCCGTCGGTGAAGGAGTCCTGACGTGCTGCCCGGACAGCCCCCGACCTTCCGTACGCCGTCGGCCTCCGAGCGCCCCTGGTGGTGGCGCTTCGAGGACGCCACGGGGGCCGAGGTCGAGGTCGCGGACTACGCCGACCAGCGTTTCACCAACCAGGGTGACGCCGAGTCCTGGGTCGGGGAGATCTGGGCCGATCTCGCCGAGCACGGCGTGGCGGCGGTGACCCTGTTCGAGCACGAGCGCCAGGTCTACGGGCCGATGTCGCTCAGCGCCTGAGCCCATCCGGCGGCCCGCCCGGCTCCGAAGCAGGAGGTGGCCATGGCGGAGGGTTCCGACTTCGACCGTTACCTCGACGCCCGGTGGGCCGACCTCGTCGGCGGGCTCGAGGACGAGGGCGTCGCACCGGACCGGGCCCGGCTGGCGGTCGCCGAGACCCTGCTGGCGAGCCGGCGCTCGTGGTCCCGCCGCGTCCGCGAGGAGCAGGTCGACGTCAGCCTCTGGGCGGAGCTGCGCGAGCGCACCGGACTACCCCCGCGACCGGGCCAGGCGGCACCCCACGGCGTACGACGCTTCGACCCGCGCGACATCCCGGACGAGTGGCTCGCCCGGGCGGGCGCCCTCCGTGCTGCCAGGAGGCGCCGCTCGGTCCGGCGTGGCCTGGTCGGGCTCGCGGTGCTCGTCGTGCTGGCCGCCGGGTGGGTCTGGTGGGCAGGGCGCCCGCCGCCCCGGGAGGTGCGTGAGGAGGCCAACCCGCTGCCGGTGGTCTGGTACGCCCAGGGCGAGCTGCACCTCGAGGACGTCGTCGTCGAGCTGCCGGGGGTGGACGAGTTCGTGGCGTGGGGCTCGGGCGTCGCGGTCCGGATGCGCTCGGGAGAGGTGGTGCGGGTGGACGCCGACGGAGGAGTGCACGAGATCGACGACGCCCCGCTCACCCTCGACCATCCGCTCCGGCCGCCCCCGTTCCTGGCGCTGGGACGCTACGACGTCCTTGTCCAGAGCGTGCCGGTGCCCGGAGGTGGGTGGGCACACCTGCTCGACTCGTCGCGGCGAGCAGGTGTGCAGGACGCGGTGCGCCAGTCGGAGTCCGGGCGCCGTGCGCTCGTGGTCTGCAGTGCCGACCACACCTGTGGCGAGCCCCGGACGATCGTCGAGGCCGACGGGTCGATCCGCCTGCGCTGACACGGCCGTGGCTGACGCCTGTGACAGGAGGCCGTAGGGTCGCGCCCCGTGGCTGAAGCGCTGTGGACGGGGGTGGCTCGGGCGTACGCGCGGAGCTTCGCGGGACTGTGCGCCGGAGCGATCCCGGCGGTGCTCGACGGGTTGCCCCGCGACGGGCGGCTGCTCGACGTCGGCTGCGGCACGGGCGACCTCGTGCGGGCAGCGCGCGAGGCGGGGCTCGAGGCGCTCGGCGTCGAGCCCGACCCCGAGATGGCCGCGCTGGCCGGCGGCCGGCTCGGCGCGGAGGTCGTCGTCGCGGGGCTCCCCGACCTGCCCTTCGCGGGCGACGGCTTCGACACGGTGACGGCCAACTTCGTCCTCAACCACGTCGACGACCCGCAGGCCGCTGCTCGCGAGCTCGTGCGGGTCGCGGCGCCGGGTGGTGTCGTGCGCGCGACGATCTGGACCTCGGCCCCGAGCAGGCAGGGGCAGCTGTTCCGCGACGTGCTCCAGGCGAGCGACGCCGTGCAGCCGGAGTTCCCGCGACTCGATCCTGCCGCCGACTTCGAGCGCACCCCGGACGGCGTGGCGGAGCTGCTGTCCGCGGCCGGCGGGAGCGTCTCGGATGCTCGGATGGTCGAGTGGGTGTGGCGGGTGCGTCCGGACGACTTCTGGGCGGCGCCCACCGGGGGAGTAGCCGGACTCGGCATCGCCTGGGCCGCGCAGACCCGTGAGGTGCGCGACCGCATGCGGGTCGAGTTCGACCGGCTCGCCGAGCCGCTGCTGGAGGACGGGATGCTGGTGCTGCCCGCCACGGCGGCGTACGTCGAGGCGCGCGTCCCGAGGTCGTAGAGTCGTCCCGTGCGCGCCTACCTCGACCTGCTCCAGCGGATCCTCGACGAAGGCGTGGAGAAGACCGACCGCACCGGCACCGGCACGCTGAGCGTCTTCGGGCACCAGATGCGCTTCGACCTGTCCGAGGGCTTCCCGCTGGTCACGACCAAGAAGGTGCACACGCGCTCGGTGTTCGGCGAGCTGCTGTGGTTCCTGCGGGGCGACACCAACGTGAAGTGGCTCCAGGACCGCGGCATCTCGATCTGGGACGAGTGGGCCGACGACAACGGCGACCTCGGCCCGGTCTACGGCTACCAGTGGCGCTCGTGGCCCACGCCCGACGGCCGGCACGTCGACCAGGTCGCCCGGCTCGTCGAGGGCATCCGCACCAACCCCGACTCGCGCCGCCACATCGTCTCGGCGTGGAACGTCGCCGACGTCGACGACATGGCGCTCCCGCCGTGCCACACGCTGTTCCAGTTCTACGTCGCCGACGGCAGGCTGAGCTGCCAGCTCTACCAGCGCTCGGCTGACACCTTCCTCGGGGTGCCGTTCAACATCGCGTCCTACGCCCTGCTGACCCACATGGTCGCCCAGGTGACCGGTCTCGAGGTGGGCGACTTCGTCCACACGATGGGCGACGCGCACCTCTACCTCAACCACGTCGAGCAGGCGAAGCTCCAGCTCTCCCGCGACCCGCGGCCACTGCCCACCCTGGTGCTCAACCCCGAGATCACCGAGATCGACGCGTTCGACCTCGAGGACATCGCGGTCGAGGGCTACGACCCCCACCCGGGCATCAAGGCGCCGATCGCGGTGTAGTCGGGCCTAGCGACGCTCGAGGGCCTGGCTGACCGCCTTCGCGACGTCGGCCACCAGTCGGGTGTGCCACCGCTCGTGGGCGGTCAGGTCGGCCACAAGGGCGTGGCAGTCGGGGCAGCGCGCGTGCTCTGTGCTCATGGGATCCTCCCGGGGCTCGGGTTCTGCACTCCACGGTGGCACGGCCCGGACGCGGGGAACAGGGCCGAAGGCCCGGTGCGTCAGTAGGGTCGTCCCGTGACCCGTCCCGACCAGCGGGTGGTGCTCGTCGCCGCCCACGCCCGCAACCGCGTCATCGGCAACGGCCCGGACATCCCGTGGCGGATTCCCGGCGAGCAGGCGCAGTTCAAGGAGCTGACCTGGGGCCACACGCTGCTCATGGGACGCACCACCTTCGAGTCGATCGGTCGCCCCCTCCCGGGGCGTACGACGATCGTGCTGACCCGCCACGCCGGCTGGACGCACGACGGCGTCCTGGTCGCGCACACCGTCGAGGAGGCGCTCGACCTCGCCGGGCAGCAGACCGGGGACCTGATGGTGGCCGGCGGGGGCGAGGTCTACGCCGCGCTGCTGCCCTACGCCACGCACCAGGTGCTCACCGAGGTCGACCTGGAGCCGGAGGGCGACGTGCACTACCCGCAGTTCCCTGCCGGGGAGTGGGTGGAGACGGCTCGCGAGCGTTGCGACGGCTACGACCGCGTGTGGCTGGAGCGGATGGACCCGGCCGCGTGAGGCTCGACGTCGACGCCTCCTCGGGCGTGCCGCCCTTCGAGCAGGTGCGCGAGGGGATCCGTGCGCAGGTGGAGTCCGGGAAGCTCGAGCCCGGCTTCCGGCTGCCGCCCGTGCGCGTGCTCGCCGACTCGCTGGGGCTCGCGACCAACACCGTCGCCCGGGCCTACAAGGAGCTCGAGGCGCTCGGGGTCGTGGAGACCCGCGGGCGGGCCGGCACGTTCGTCGCCGGTCGCGGGGTGACGAGCGCGGTGCGCTCCGCCGCGTCGTCGTACGTCGCCTGCGTCCGCACGCTCGGCCTGTCGGACGACGACGCGCTCGACGCCGTACGGCGCGCGCTGGGGCAGTGACGGGTTACTGCCCAGCTTGCTCGGTGGTCGAGTAGCCGAGCGAGGCACGAGCGAGGTGTATCGAGACCCTCCCTCGGTGGTTGAGGTGCGAGCGGAGCGAGCCTCAAGACCTCCGATGTCTCCTGGGGTCATTCTGTTCGAAAATAGTTCTCCACAGATCCGTTCTCGCAGGTCAGGGTGTCGGTGGTCTCTGGGAGGATGGACTCATGTCCACCACAGCCGCAGCTCCAGCCACTGACCGGGTCAGCGCCCGGTCGGTGCTGGATCGTGCGGTGCTGGATCGTGCCGCGGCGGCGATGAGCGCCAAGCGGCGGGTCGAGGTGGAGGTGCTGGAGTCTGCGCTGGCGTGGGCGCACGCGCACGTGGTCTCCGACGTGGGTGACGCAGCCGGCTGGCGCTCGGAGACCGTCCATGCTCCGGGCAGTGCGGCCGCGTTGTTCGGCGAGCGTCCGTTGCCGATCGCGGGGGTGGGGACGCCGCTGGTCGCGGAGTTCGCGGTGGTGGAGCTGTCGGCGGTGCTCGAGGTGTCCCACGAGGCGACGCTCGCGCTGCTGGGTGACGTGCTCGACCTGGCCCACCGCCTCCCGCTGACGTGGCAGCTGGTGCGTGAGCTGCGGGTCCCGGTGCGGCTGGGTCGGGAGGCGGCGCGGGTCTCGCGCGACCTCGACGTCGCCGCGGCCGGGCATGCGGATCGGCTGCTCGCGTGGCAGCCCCGGCGGCTCAACCCGCACCGCGTCGGGGTGCTGGTGCACGAGGCGAGGCTCTACGCCGATCCCGACCGGGCGATCGCCGACCACGACGCCGCGCTGTCCGCGCGGCGGGTCGAGGTGCACCACGCGCAGGGCGCGCCCGGCACGTCGGAGGTGTTCATGACCCTCGACACCGCCGACGCGGTCGCGTTCGACCACACCGTGTCGACCATGGCGGCGACCATGCGTTCCCTGGGCCACCCCGGCGACCTCGGCGTCCGGCGGGCGCACGCGGTCGGGGTGCTGGCCGACCCGCAGGCCGCGCTCGACCTGCTGGCCGCCCACGACGTCGCCGACCCCGACCGGCCCGTCGACCCCGACGACGACCCGGCCGTCTGCGTCGCCGAGGACGTCGCCCACGAGCGGGCCAACCCGTTCCGCCGGCCGACCGCTCCCGGCGAGAGCGGCGGTGGGGAAGTGGTGCTGGTCTTCCACGTCACCGACCGTGCGCTCCTCGACGACCGTGCCGGTGTCGCCCGCTCGGCGAAGCTCGGCCCGGTGCTCACCGGGCGACTGCGGTCGTGGCTGCTGTGCGCCGGCAAGGTCACCATCACGCCCGTCGTGGATCTCGACCCCCGCGCGCACCCTCCGGTCGACGCCCACGACCCGCCAGCGCGCATGGCCGCGGCCGTCCGGTGGCGTGACCGGACCTGTGTCTACCCCGGCTGCAAGCGTCCGGCCGAGGTCTGCGACCTCGACCACATCGAGGACTACGTCCCCCTCGACCAAGGCGGACCACCCGGCCAGACCCACCCGGGCAACCTCGCAAGTTGCTAATAGGCCCCCGCATCGACCCTCGCTGCGCTCGTTTAGCGGATGGCCTCAAACCCGCAAACCAGGTCCCCACAAGCACAGGACGCCCTATCGTCAGCGCATGACCACCATTCCCTCGGGCCTTAATGCAGAGTCTGGGCAGGCAGTGACCCAGGCGTTCCAAGAGTGGAACTCCGGACAGCAGCAGCCTGCGATCGAGAGGATTCGCCCGTTCGCAGATAGGGATGAACCTTGGGCACTAGCACTTATTTCGTGGTTTCTTCACCAGACCGGTGACCCAGGATGGCGCAACGCGATCCCTTACGCCGAAAAGGCGATTCGAACTGGCTACCCGATGGCAGCAAATTATGTCATTGGCAATATGATGAACGATCCTAATCTTCGCTCGCAAGCACCCGAGTTGATGCGATTGGCGGCGAGCCGGGGCTACCAAGTTGATCCGATAGGGTGGGCGCAGCAGGTAGCCCAACAGGGGGATGGAGCCACGGCGGCTGAGTTCCTGTCGGCTCCGTATGGGCCCTATCCCTGGCACTCGCCGGAGGGCTGGGACGCTCTCGTGAATCACGCTCAGGTGACCAGCGAGAACTTGCGCGAGCACGCGCGACTGGCGAGCGAGCGACAGCAGCGCCTCGGCGAGTTGGTGGCCGACGTCGAGGTCGAGGCAGCGGACACAACTAATCGCATCAAAACCCAGACGGGGTCGCTATTCAGCTTGATCGAGGCGGCTACTAATCGCCAGGCCGAAGCGATATTCGAGGACGAAGCCACAACGCTTAAGAACGAGGAAAAATCGCTCTGGCGTAGCGGGATCGGTATCGTCTCAACTGCCGCGGTCATCGCGGTGCTTCCGCTTGTCCTTCATTACATAGGGCTTGGTCCTGAGTACCAGAGCGGCAACCTGCTGGCCGCCCACTTCACGGCGTCAGCCTCGTTTGCGGTTGTGGCGGGCGTCATGCTGGCAAGGGCAAGGGGTCGCGACCGCGCTCGCCAACGTGCGCGCGACCTGACCTTGGCCCTATCGACCATGTTTGCCTACTCGGCTCAAATTCAGGATGCCGCCGAGCGCTCTAAGTTCACATATGAGATGGGTCGCGTCGTCATCGAATCCTTCCTCCGTGCAGACGCGTCATCAGGCAGCGACGAGACCAATAGCTTGCTTTCCGCGCTGCTTCAACAGCGCGCTTGACTTGAAATAGCAACATAACTCGGGGCGGGGTTCCGGGAGCGTTCACGCGAGGTGGCCGCTGCTGCCCCCGCTTCTCGGGTCGCTCAGGGGCCCTGCGCGGCGTGCTTCTTGCCGCGTGGGGGTGGGCGACAGGGGGCAGCGGCTCACGGACACTGAGCCCGGTATCGGACGGGGTTCCGTCCGTTCGTGAAGTGGACGTGCAAGGATGTGGTCTGCGAGACCGGTACGGTGCGCCACCAGCGCCGAGTAACACCCCAGTGCTCTGCTCCCGGAGCGCACAGCGACGATCGTGAAGCCGATCAGGGACGAACCGGTAACAGACCAGCACGGTAGTGAGCGGGCCAAGGCAAGACCGCAGGTGGCTAGGGCCCCGCTCCGCGTCGTCTGACGTGCTCCGTGTGGGGCCGACATTCCAACGGCTCTGGAGTGTTTCCCTTGTCTGCTTCTTCTGTTGTCGACCTCGTACGCCCCGATGCGGGCTGGTCGTTGTCGCTGTACCCCACTGCCGGTGAGGCTGGCGGTTCGTTCTCCTCGTCGTGGCGGCCCCGGCGCTCGGGCTGGGTGCCTGGTGCTGTTGCCGCTGATCCTGAACGGTCGCGGGCTGAATCCGCTCGTCGTGCTCGGGCGAAGGTCCGGAGATACTGCACGGCTCACGGTCTGAATCGTCTCGGGACACTGACCTATGCCGGGGAGGGGTGCCATGACCCGGCGCGACTACGGTCCGATGTGGGCGAGTTCTTCCGCTCGCTGCGCTCGTCGCTGGGCGGGAAGGCGTTCCCGTACGTGTGGGTGCCGGAGTGGCACAAGTCCGATCACGGGATGCATGTGCACTTTGCCGTGGGTCAGTTCATCTCTCGTGGGCGGATCGATGAGGCGTGGGGTCGCGGGTTCGTCCACATCAAGCGGCTCTCGGATCTGCCGGTGGGCTCGACGCGTCTGTCAGAGGCACGGCGCGCGGCGGGGTACTTGTCGAAGTACGTCACTAAGTCCTTCGCCGATGATGAGTCCTCCCGCTCAATGCGTCTCCACCGCTACGAAGTGGCTCAGGGGTTCCAGCCGTCGGTGGTGAGGCTCAGGGGCACGTCGGTTGAGGATGTGTTCGACCAGGCCGTCCAGCGGATGCAGGGGCTGATGCCTTCGCAGTCGTGGAACTCCTCGCAGGTCGAGGGGTGGCAGGGTCCGCCGGCGGTGTGGTTCGCATGGGACTGAGCCATCTCTCTGCCGAGCAGATCGCCGCGTGGGTCATTGCATCCTGTAGGGCTCAGGGGCTGCCGGTTCGGGTGTCTGATCCGCTGGTGGTCCGCCAGGTGGGGGTGCTGCTGGGCGCGGCCCCGGCGGGCTCGCGCGCGCACCCACGCAGTGGGAGCACACGAGACCGGGGGGCGCGTTCAGTGGCGCCAGACGACGGACACTCGGGCAGGGTCCAGGGCGGTGACTCCAGGGGTACCGGGGGCGATGTCGATGTGGTCGATGATCGCTTTCACGATGGCGTGCTGCCGCGACAGCGTGAGGTCCGACCAGGTGCGGCCTAGTTCTTGGCCGTTGCCGATCAGTCCGGCCAGGGCGCTGGTGTGGGTAAGGCGTCCGAGCTGACGTTGAAGGTGGTCGCGCTGCTCTTCCAAGGGCTTGCGGGCCAGGGCCCAGTCCCGGCGGCTGATCTCTCCTGCGGCGAACGCTGCGGGCAGGTCGTCGAGACGTTCCTGCACTGTCTGGAGGCTGCTGGACAGGTCGGTGATGCGTTCGTCGGTGCTGCTGCGTCCGGTGAGGGTGTCGGCCAGTTCGGGGGTGTCGAGGCGGTACAGCACCGCGTCGGCAATAAGACGTTCGAGCGGGTCTGCGGTGATGGTCAGGCGTCCGCATCCGCCGTGGTCGGGTCCGCTCATGCACACGTAGCGGCGGGTGTTGACGCGGGCGCTCGAGTAGAGCCGGGTGCCGCACTTGCCACAGCGCAGCATCCCGGACAGCAGGTAGCGCTGCGGGACGCGTCGTCCGCTGTTCTTGGCCTCGGCGTACTTGGCCAGGATCCGCCGGTGCTGGTCCTCGGTGATGATCGCGTCCCACACTGCGGGCCCAACGATGGTGCCCTTGTGGCTGCGTAGACCTGCGTAGCGGGGGTTGGTGAGCATCCCTTTCACGGTGGTGGTGATCCAGGGGCGTCCGGTCACGGTGGGGATCTCCTGGGCGTTGAGCCAGGTCGCGAGGGAGCGGGTGGACTCCCCGGCCAGGAACCGGTCGCTTAGGAGGCGGAAGGTCGTCGCCTCGCCGGGAACCACGGTGATCTTGTCGTCGGCGTATCCGAACGGGCGGACCGGTCCGCCGTGGGGTCGGCCTTCGGCGGCGACCTGCTCCATCTTGCGCGAGACTCTGCGCCCGATGTTCGCGGACTCCTTCGCGGCGAACGCTCCGAGGATACGGGCCATCATGAGCCCGTCGACCGTCGAGATGTCGGTATCGCCGGTGACGAACCTGACCTGGGTCACCTTGGCAGCGGTGACGGCTTCGTAGAACTGCTCCAACTCCGCTGGGCGTCGGGTCAGCCGGTCGATGTTGTAGACCACGATCGCGTCGACCAGGCCGTCTGCCAGATCGGCCAGCATCCGCTGGTACTCAGGACGGCGCTTCCCGGAGTAGGCCGAGATGTCGTTGTCGACGTACTCCTGGGCAACCCTCCAGCCCAGGGACTCGGCCAATGTGTGACAGTCGGCCAACTGTCGGTCCACTCCGGCGCGGGTGCCTTCGGTATCGCTGGAGATGCGGGCGTAGATGGCAGCCCGGGCGGGCGTCGTCGTCATAGGGTCAGATTAGCGACGTGTGGACAACCTCGCCCCGTTGTGCCGCAGGCACCACCGCGCCAAGACCTTCGGGGACTTCACCTACCGCCGACTCCCCGACGGGTCGTACGAGTGGACCCTGCCCACCGGCACCGTCATCACGACCGACCCGCCCGCCCCCAGGCCGCGACCCGACCGCGGCCGACGCTCCCGCCGACGAACCTGAACGCCCCGCTGAGCCCGACACCACCCAGTGATCGGGCTGTAGGCGTGCTCAGGTCGGACAGTCGCGCGCCGGCGAGCTGGTGCAGTGGCTAGGTTCGCGTGGTGAACGGAGCGAAGCGTGGCCGGGTCATCCTGTTGAACGGCGCCTCCAGCTCCGGCAAGAGCAGCATCGGGCGGGCCCTGCAGGAGGCTCTGCCGACGCCGTGGTTCTTGATGTCGGTGGACGCGTTCGGAGCGATGCGGTCCACTCCGCGGACGCTGGTCCTCGACCATGCCGAGACCGACGCGATGCTCCGCCGCACCCGGTTGGGCTACCACCGGGGCGTCGCAGCGATGGCCTCGGTGGGCAACGACGTGATCATGGACTACCCGCTCAGCGCGCGGTGGCGACTCGACGACCTGCTCGAGGTGCTGGATGGCCACGACGTGACGCTGGTCGACGTGCGCTGCTCGCCCGACGAGCTCGATCGGCGTGAACGCGCAAGAGGCGATCGTCCGCAGGGGCTGGCTCGCTCGCAGCACGTGTTCGCGCACGACGACCGCGACATCGTGGTCGACACGACGGGCGCGAGCGCTCAGGACTGCGCCGCCGACATCGCTCATCAGCTGCTCGAGCTGGATGAGGAGAAGGCGTTCGACCGGCTCCGCCGAGGTGGCTTGGACCACTCGAGGACGTGGGAATGATCGCGGGGCCGACCTCGTTGGACCGGTCAGCTGATTCCGCATCATGTCCCCGGGCCTCACCCCTAGCCGCTACGAGCGGCCGTTCGCCGAGAGGCGGCTGACGGGTCAGCGAGCAGCATCACGCAGCCACCCGCCGGGTAAGCCCCGGCCAGGGTGGCTGCGTGCTTCTCGGGGGATGGTCTCGGGAGGGGTAGCCTCGGCGCATGACCACCGTCATCGTGATCGCCGCCGTCGTGGTGCTGCTCGCGGCTGCCTTCCTTCACCTGCGAGGCACGCGTGCCCAGGGATGAGTGAGGCTGTTCCCACTCCCGACGCCGACCCGGCGGGCGACAAGCACATCGTGGTGGCAGCCGTCGCCCTCGTGCGCGACGGACACGTGCTGACGGTCCGCAAGCGCGGGACCGAGCGGTTCATGCTCGTCGGCGGCAAGCTCGAGCCAGGGGAGTCGGCCCGGGAAGCCGCCCTGCGAGAGACGCGCGAGGAGGTCGGGCTCGAGATCGCTTCGGCGACGCTCCTCGGCGAGTTCCACTCAGAAGCCGCCAACGAGCCCGACCACACGCTGCACTCCACGGTCTTCTGGGTCGAGTCCGACGCCGAGCCGGTCGCCTCGGCCGAGATCGCCGAGGTCCGGTGGACCTCGCTCGACGACCACCCCGACGACCTCGCGCCGATGCTCGAGCACCACGTGCTCCCGATGATCCGGCGCACGGTCCTCGAGCCCTGACGTCACGTCAGTCGAAGACGGCCAGCTCGCTGCCCCAGCCCTCGATCATGTCGAGCGTGCGCGTGTGCCCGCGCCCGGTGTCGTACGCCGTGCAGGCCGCGCGCACCAGCGGGTAGGTCTCGCGGACGGCCGAGGGGTCGCCGTCGAGCGTGCGCCGGACCAGCCCGAGCAGCTCGTCGGCCGGCCACCCGTCGACCGGGTGCGTGCGCAGCTCCCACGGTAGGTACTTGTTGTAGGGCCGCACCCGGCCCGCGGTCGCGAACACCACGTCGAGCAGCCACGGCACCGACTCCGCGGCGTCGAGCCTGGCCTCGAGGGTGCGTCCGTCGCGGTCGTTCTTGAGCGCGCGGTAGGCGAAGTTGACCCAGCCGTCGAGCCGGTCGTGGTCGATCAGCACCGCGTCCGCCTCCTCCGGCGTCAGCGTCGCCTGCCGGCGCACGGCCGCCGCGAGCTCGCCACCGGTGCGGTCGAGCAGGACGGGCGCCCAGGCGTAGGTCCAGCGGTACCACCAGTCCTCGGTGCCGAAGGCGGGCACGGTGAGCAGCTCGCTCCAGCCGTCGATGGCCTCGTCGACGTCGAGGGAGTGCGTGGACGACCGCGTCGACGCGGCCTCGTCGGTGAGCACCACGACGACGTCGAGGTCGGAGCGCTCGGTGGCGTAGCCACGGCCCGCCGAGCCGCTCAGCACCAGCCCGAGGAGGTCCTCGCCGTGCGCGGCGTCGTTGCGGTCGGCGAGGTCGACGATGCTCGTGCGCTGGGCAGGCGTCAGCCACTCGGGCAGGCGGAGGTCCGGCATCACTTCTTCTTCGGCGGCAGGGAGCGCGCGTAGCCGGCGCCGCGGTCGACCCACACCTGGAGCGCGTCGTCGGAGGAGACCGTGTCGATCGCGACGAAGAGCCAGCCGTTCATCGTCCGCCCGCCCATCTCCATCGGCCGGACGTCGACCCCGTCGATCCACTCGCGGCCCTGCGCGGGATCGACGCGCACCATGAGGTCGCCGCTGCTCGAGGCCGCGACTGCCATGTTGCCGCCGATCATGAAGCCCACGCCGCCGAACATCTTCTTCTCCGTGAGCAGGGGCTCGCCCTCCAGCGAGTCGCGCAAGCGCTGCGCCAGCCTCTCGTCGTACGCCATGCCCGCACCCTATGCGGCTCGGCGCCGACCGGCGGGCGGAGCGGGAGCGATAACCTGTGGGCCATGAGCTCCAACGTTCCGTTCGGCCGCCTGCTCACGGCGATGGCCACCGCGTTCCACGAGGACGGCAGCGTCGACCTCGACAGCACGGCGAGGATCGCCGCGCACCTCGTCGACCACGGCAACGACGGCGTCGTCGTCAGCGGCACGACGGGGGAGAGCCCCACCACGTCGGTCGCCGAGGACGGCGAGATCCTCCGCGCCGTGCAGGACGCCGTCGGCGACCGTGCCACGGTCATCGCCGGCGTCGGCACCAACGCGACCGCCCACTCGGTCGAGCTGGCCCGCCAGGCCGAGAAGATCGGTGTCGACGGCGTGCTGCTGGTCAGCCCCTACTACAACAAGCCCGGCCAGGTCGGGCTGCGCCACCACTTCACCTCGGTCGTCCAGGCGACCGACCTCCCGGTGATGCTCTACGACGTCCCGGGTCGCACCGCCACCCTGATCGAGCTCGACACCTACGAGGCGATGCGCGCCTACGACCACGTCCTCTCGGTCAAGGAGGCCTCCGGCCTGCTGCCGCGCACCGCACAGCTGGTCGACATGGGCTACTCCGTCTACTCCGGCGACGACGTGGCCACGCTGGGCTACCTCGCCTACGGCGGGGTCGGCCTCGTCTCCGTCGTGGCCCACGCGGCCGGCACCCAGCTCGCGTCGATGATCGACGCCTGGGTGCGCGGCGACCACGCCGAGGCGCTACGGATCCACACCTCGCTGATCCCGGCCTTCGACGCCGTCATGGGCGTCCCCAACTACGGAGCCACCACCGCCAAGGCAGCCCTCGAGCTGCTCGGCGTGCTCGACAACCGTCGCGTCCGCGGCCCGCTCGTCGCCCTGGACGACGACGAGGTCGCGGCCCTGCGCACCGGCCTGGCCGCCGCCGGCCTGCTCTGACTGTCCGTCTGGCAACAGACCTCTCCCACGAACCGAGGAAAACCCTTGAGCCATCCCCACCCCGACCTGAGCGCGCCCGCCCCCCTCCCGGCAGGTGGCCTCCGGGTCATCCCGCTCGGTGGGCTGGGCGAGGTCGGTCGCAACATGACCGTCTTCGAGTACGACGGCCGCCTGCTGATCGTCGACTGCGGCGTCCTCTTCCCCGAGGACCACCACCCCGGCGTCGACCTGATCCTTCCCGACTTCGACCCGATCCGGGACCGGCTCGACGCCGTCGAGGCACTCGTGCTGACCCACGGCCACGAGGACCACATCGGCGCGACGCCGTACCTCCTGCGCGAGCGCGGCGACATCCCCCTGGTCGGCTCCAAGCTGACCCTCGCGCTGCTGGGCTCCAAGCTGCGCGAGCACCGGCTCAAGGAGACCGCGCAGTACGAGGTGGCCGAGGGCCAGACGATCACCTTCGGCCCGTTCGTGCTGGAGTTCGTTGCGGTCAACCACTCCATCCCTGACGCGCTCGCCGTCGTGATCCGCACCGGCGCCGGCGTCGTGCTGCACACCGGCGACTTCAAGATGGACCAGCTCCCGCTCGACGGCCGGATCACCGACCTCAACGAGTTCGCCCGCCTCGGCGACGAGGGGGTGGACCTCTTCCTCACCGACTCGACCAACGCCGAGGTCCCCGGCTTCACGACGTCCGAGAAGGACATCGCGCCCGTGCTGGACCGCGTGTTCTCCAAGAGCGAGAAGCGGATCATCGTGGCCTGCTTCGCCTCCCACGTGCACCGCGTCCAGCAGGTGCTCGACGCAGCCGTCGCCCACGGCCGCAAGGTCGGCTACGTCGGTCGCTCGATGGTGCGCAACATGGCGATCGCCCAGGACCTCGGCTACCTCACGGTGCCGCCGGGCGTCATGGTCGAGGCCAAGGAGCTCGCCGACCTGCCGCAGCACAAGCAGGTCCTGATCTCGACGGGGTCGCAGGGCGAGCCCCTCGCTGCGCTGAGCCGCATGTCCCAGAACAACCACCACTTCGTGCACCTCGAGGAGGGCGACACCGTCGTCCTGGCCAGCTCGCTCATCCCGGGCAACGAGAACGCCGTCTACCGCGTGATCAACGGGCTGTCGCGCCTGGGCGCCAACGTCGTGCACAAGGGCAACTCGCTCGTCCACGTCTCCGGCCACGCCAGCGCCGGTGAGCTCCTCTACTGCTACAACATCGTCAAGCCGCGCAACGTGATGCCCGTGCACGGCGAGATCCGGCACATGCGGGCCAACGCCGACCTCGCTCGAGCGACGGGCGTGAAGAACGTCGTCCTGGCCGAGGACGGCGTCGTCGTCGACCTGGTCGACGGGGTGGCCAAGGTCGTCGGCAAGGTCGACGTCGGCTACGTCTTCGTCGACGGCACGACCATCGGCGACATCAGCGAGGCCTCGATGAAGGACCGCCGCATCCTCGGCGAGGAGGGGTTCTTGTCGGTGATCGTGGTCGTCGACTCGGTCACCGGCAAGGTCGTCTCCGGGCCGGAGATCCACGCCCGCGGCTTCGCGGAGGACGAGACCACCTTCGACGAGATCAAGCAGCCGATCGTCGACGCGATCAACGCGGCGGTGCAGGAGGGGGTCACCGACGCCTACCAGCTCCAGCAGACCGTGCGCCGCGTCATGGGCCGATGGGTCAACAAGGCGCACCGCCGTCGTCCGATGATCATTCCCGTGGTCATCGAGGCCTGAGTCGCTAGCATCACGTCCGGGACGGGCCGTGGTGGGGAGGTGCAGATGCCGCGCAACCAGGGCGCGCTGAGTCGCCTGGCGGAGCTGATGCGCCGGGTCAACTCCTCCACCGACACCGAGGTCATCCTCGAGGAGATCGCCCACGGTGTCGTCGACGTGCTCGGCTACGGCGTCGCGGCCATCGCGCGGCTCGAGGGCGACACCCTGGTGATGACGCACGTCGCCGGACCGCCCGAGGTGGTCGCGCAGATCCTCCACCGGCGGACCCCCGCCGAGCAGATCCTCGACGAGTTCCGTCAGGCCGACAGGTGGGGGATCCTGCGCTTCGTGCCGGCCGGGCGCATGTCGGAGGAGCGGCTGCGCGCCGCCTGGATCCCCGACTTCGAGCCCGACCCCGACCCGGATGCGTGGCACCCCGAGCACGCGCTCTACGCACCGCTCTACTCAGCCGGCGGCGAGCTCCTCGGCAACATGGCCGTCGACCTGCCGCCGGACTCGCGGGTGCCCGACGAGGCCGACCGCGAGCTGCTCGAGATGTTCGCGGTGCAGGCGGGGGTGGCACTGTCCAACGCCCGCGAGCGCGAACGACTCACCGACCGGCTCCGGCTCGACCGGATGCTCACCTCGGTGGCCGGGGCCGGCACGCAGTCCAACCTCGCCCACGCGCTCGGCACGGCCGTCGTCGCCGTCGCGGAGTCGCTCGGCACCATCCAGACATGGGTGCGCACCTTCCCCAGCGACGCCCAGGGTGCGGAGCTCGGCGTGGGCACGCCCCGGGCGTACGCCCCTGAGCACGACCTGCCCGAGCTGCGCGACGAGCTCCTCCAGCTCGACGACCGGCTGGTCCTCATCGAGGTCGGGGTCGACGACCCCGCGTCGACGCAGCTGCCTCGCAGCGCACCGCGGTTGCAGCAGCTCCTGCGGGGGATGCGGGCCGAGCGCGCCATCATCTGCCCGCTCGTCTCCCAGGACGAGCTCGTCGGCTACGCCGTGCTCGCCTTCGCCCGCAGCTCCCGACCCCTGACCCTCGTCGAGGCCGACGCCGCGCTCGAGGTCGGCCGCCTGCTCGCCCAGATCGTGCGGGCCGCCCGGGTCCTCGAGACCGAGCAGCGGCTGGTGCAGGAGCTGCGCGAGCTCGCGCGCTACCGCAGCGAGCTGATCGCGACGATCTCCCACGAGCTCAAGACGCCCCTGACCGCGATCCTCGGCCACGCCGAGCTGATCGCCGACCGGCACCCGGAGCTGACCTCGATCGACGCGATCATCCGCAACGCCGGACGGCTCAACAACCTCGTCGCCAACCTCCTGCACTACTCCCGGATCCAGGGCCGGCGCGAGACCGTACGCCGTCCTGTCGACCTCGCCGAGCTCTGCGAGGCCAGCGTCGACCTGCTGGACATCCGGGCCAAGCAGGCGGGGGTCCGGCTCAGCTTCGAGGGGTCCGGGTCGGGACCGGTCGTGGTCTTCGGCGACCCCGAGGAGCTCGCCCGGGTGATCGACAACATGGTGGACAACGCCGTGAAGTACACCCCCGAGGACGGCTCCGTCGTGGTGTCGATGACCGTCGGCGACACCGAGGTCAGCGTCGACGTCACCGACACCGGCCTCGGCATCTCGCCGACCGACCAGGCGCACGTCTTCTCGGCCTTCCACCGCTCGACCAACCCCAACGCCCTCTCCGTGCCCGGCACCGGGCTGGGGCTGCCGATCGCGCAGCGGATCGCGGAGTCCCACGGCGGCACGCTGGCGCTGACCTCGGAGCTGGGCAAGGGCAGCACCTTCCGGTTCACCCTGCCGCTGCGCTCCCCACGAGACTCGGCCGGCTGACCGCGTCGTCGGCGGAGGCGCCGAGCCGCAGCACCCGGTCCATCGCGTCCAGCCCGACCGTGCCGTGGGTGATCCAGACGATCGAACGTCCGGCCCGTGCGGCCGACTCGAGCATCTCGCTGGCGACGGCGCGGGCGGTCGGACCGTCGAGGTGCGCCGTCGGCTCGTCGAGGACCAGGACCTGCGGGTCGGCCAGCAGCGCGCGGGCCAGCGCCAGCCTGGCCCGTTCGCCTCCCGACACCTCGCGCCGGCCGCCGCCGACGTGGGTGTGGATCCCGTCGGGCAGGTCGTCGACCCACGAGCCGAGCCGGGCCCGGTCGAGTGCCGTGCGCACGTCGTCGTCCGTCGCACCGGGTCGGGCCAGGCGCACGTTCTCCGCGACGGTCGACGCGAACACGTGCGGGTCGTCGTCGACCAGGCCCACCGTGCGGCGTACGTCGTCGAGCGCCAGCCGCCGCAGGTCGGTCCCCCCGAGCAGCACCTCGCCGGACAGCGGGTCGATGAACCGCACGAGCGTCGCCGCCAGCGTGGACTTGCCCGATCCCGAGGGTCCCGTGATGCCGAGGTGCTCGCCCGGCCGCACCGTGAGGTGCTCGATCGCCAGGGCCGGTCGGTCGGTCCAGCCGAGACCGACGCGCCGCAGCTCGAGGCCGTGGGTCGGAAGGAGGGTCTCCGGGGATGCCGGCTCGCTGACCGCAGGCTCGGTCGCGGCGAGGGCGTCCAGGCGCTCGCGAGCCGCCCGGGCCCGCACGGACAACGCTCCGGCGTCGGCCAGCCCGGCCGTCACGTCGGCCATGGCCAGCGGCACGAGCAGCAGGAGGGCGAGCAGCGCCGGCGAGACGGCGCCGGGGGAGACGACGACGGCCACGGCGATCACACCGAGGCCGGCGGCCGCGGTGGTCAGCGCGGTGCCGGCGGCGACCGCCGCCGACGAGCGGCGTACGACTCGGGCGAGCGCGGCGGACTCCTCCTGCACCGAGGCCAGGGCTCGGTCGGTGGCGCCCCACTGCTCGAGCTCGCGGAGGCCGTGGGCGACCTCCTCGACGCGGGTGCCCAGTGCGGCTCGGCGGGCCACGACCAGGGGCTCGACCGCAGCGGTTGCGCGGCGGGCGAGATGGAAGGCGACCGCCCCGGTGGCGGCGACGGCGACCACGACGAGACCCGCGCGCAGGTCCACCCACGCGGTCAGCACCGAGGCGCCGAGTCCCACGAGGGCCGCCGTCGCGGCCGGCTGCCGCACCCGGAGCTGGTCGTCGAGCAGGGCGTCGACGTCGTCGACGACCCGGGTCAGCAGGTCGCCGCGACGCGGCCCCAGCCGGCCGGGCACGAGCGGGACCAGGTCGGCGTACACCCGCGCCCGGCGCTCCGCGAGCTGCCGCAGCACGACCTCGTGGCTGAGCACGCGCTCCGCGTGCCGCAGCACCGGTCGGGCCAGTCCGAAGAGCCGGACGCCCACGATCGCGACCATGAGGTGGAGCACGGGCGGGTGCTCGCTGGCGCGGGTGATCAGCCAGCCGGCGGTCGCGGTGAGGGCGACCCCCGACGACGTCGAGAGCGCGCCGAGGAGGGTGGCGGTGCGCAGCCCCCAGCGCGGACGTGCGTCGGCGGCGTTGTCGGTGACGATCGCCGTCGGCGGCACGGGGGCCTCAGAGTGGCGGCGTACGACATCCGCGGAGGCCGAAACCATGTCGGATGCCGCCACCTTCGCAGCGGATATGTCGTATGCCGCCACCCTGGCGGGGATCGGCGAGAGCTCCACCACCCGGTCGGCGGCAGCGAGCACGGCCGGCCGGTGCGCCACGACCACCACGAGGCTCGTGCGGGCGAGGGCCGTGATCGTGTCGAGGAGGACCTGCTCGGTCTCCTGGTCGAGGTGGGCGCTGGGCTCGTCGAGGAGCACGACCGGTCGCGCGGCCAGGACGACCCGGGCGAGGGCCACTCGTGCCCGCTGACCGGCGGACAGCCCGGCACCGTCCTCGCCGAGCGGGCTCTCGATGCCGTCGGGCAGGGCGCGGACCGCGTCGGCGAGCCCGACGCTGCGCAGCGCCTCCCACACCTCGTCGTCGCCGGCGGACGGGCGGCCCAGGCGGACGTTGGCGGCGACCGTGTCCGCGAGCAGCCAGGGTCGCTGTGGCGCCCACGCGACCCGGCTCCGCCACCACGTCGGATCGACGTCGTCCAGCGGGGTGCCGTCGACGAGGACGCGGCCGGCGACAGGTGGCAGCTCCCCGCGCAGGGTGGCGAGCAACGTCGACTTGCCGCACCCCGACGGCCCGGAGACCGCGACGAGCCCGCGCTCGGGGAGGTCGAGGTCGAGCGGGTCGGTGAGCGCCGTGCCGTAGCCCACGTCGAGGGCCGCGAGGGCGAGCCGGGTGGACCTGGGGCGGGTGGAGCCGGTCCGGTCGTACGACGCGCGCGCGAGCAGGTCGTCGGCGTCGGCCAGCGCGGCGGTGCCCTCGGCGGCGGCGTGGAACTCCGTACCGACCCGGCGGAGCGGCCAGTACGCCTCCGGTGCCAGCAGCAGCACGGTGAGAGCGACCCGGAAGTCGACCGACCCCGAGGCCAGGCGCAGGCCGACCGTCACGGCGACGAGCGCCACCGACAGCGTCGCGACGAGCTCGAGCACCGAGGACGAGGCGAAGGCCACCTTGAGCGTGTCGACGGTGGCCCGCCGGTAGCGGTGGGTGACCGACCGGATGGTGTCGACCTGGGCTGCGGCGCGCCGGTGCGCGACCAGCGTGGGCAGCCCGCGGACGACGTCGAGGAAGTGCCCGGACAGCGCCTCGAGCGAGCGCCACTGCTGGCGCGCCCGATCCCGGGTGGTGAGGCCCACGAGCACCGCGAAGACGGGGACCAGCGGCAGCGTGAGCGCGACGACCAGGCCGGACAACGGGTCGAGCCAGGTGATCGCCGCCAGGGTCACGACCGGCAGCACCGTGGCCGGCACGAGGGCGGGCAGGTAGCGGGTGACGTAGGGCTCCACGCCCGCGACCCCACGCGTGGCCAGCACGGTGAGGCGGCTCGGCGAGACCTGGTCCAGGTGGCGCGCGGCGTCGAGGAGCCGGCCGCGCAACGCCCCCGAGACCTCGGACGCGGCGCGCGCGGCGGCGCGCTGGCCGGCGTACGCCGTCGCGGTCCGCAGCAGCACCAGGCCGGCGAGCCACCATGCCGCGCGCGACCAGTCCCCGGGGCCGACGGCAGCCACGACCAACGCACCGAGCGCGAAGGCCTGCCCCACCGTCGCCAGTCCGCCGAGCACCCCGCTCGCGACGACGACCGCCAGCGCCCCGCGCGCCGGGCGCAGGTGCTGGAGGACGGCGGGGTCGACCGGCCTCACTGGCCCGTCTCGGCCAGCACCGGACTCGGGATGTGGTGCACCGAGATCCGCTTGCGGAAGATCCAGTAGGTCCACGCCTGGTAGCCCAGGACGATCGGGGTGAACACCACCGCGACCCACGTCATCACCTTCAGCGTGTACGCCGTCGCCGCGGCGTTGGTCGTGGTGAGCGAGAAGGCCGGGTCGGTGGTCGAGGGCATCACGTCCGGGAACAGGGCCAGGAAGAGCCCGGCCACCGCCAGCGCGATCGTGAGGAAGGTGCCGGTGAAGGCCCACCCCTCCCGTCCGGAACGGGCAGCGAACAGGCCGCCGAGCAGCGCGAGGGCGGCGACCACGAAGACGACCGCGCTGAGGGCGGTGCCGGTCTTCGCCTGCGTCCAGCCGAGGAACACCACCGCGAGGACGGCGGCCACGGCACCGATCCGGACGGCGAGGGCGCGAGCGCGGTGCCGGATCTCCCCGTCGGTCTTCAGCGCCACGAACATCGCGCCGTGCGCCGCGAACAGGGTGAGGGTCACGAGGCCGCCGAGCAGCCCGAACGGGTTGAGCAGCGTGAACAGGGTGCCGGTGAACTCCTTGTCCGCGTCGATCGGCACGCCCGCGACGATGTTGGCGAAGGCGACGCCCCACAGCAGCGACGGCACGAACGAGCCGATGATGAGCGCGAGGTCCCAGCGTCCCTTCCAGGTGTCGTCGTGGCGCTTGTGGCGGTACTCGAAGGACAGCCCGCGCACGATGAGGGCGACGAGGATGAGCAGCAGCGGTAGGTAGAACCCGCTGAACAGCGTGGCGTACCACTCCGGGAACGCTGCGAAGGTCGCGCCGCCTGCGACGAGGACCCACACCTCGTTGCCGTCCCACACGGGGCCGACGGTGTTGATCATGACCCGGCGCTCGGTGTCGTCGCGCGCGAGCACGGGCAGCAGCATCCCGACGCCGAAGTCGAAACCCTCCAGGCAGAAGTAGCCGACCCAGAGCACGGCGATCAGCGCGAACCAGACGGTGGTGAGCTCCATGGTGTTGTCCCTCCGGGATCGGGGTCAGTAGGCGAACGTGAGCGGGACGTCGTCGTCGGATCCGCCGACCTTGACGCGGGGCGGTTCCTCAAAGGGCTCGGCGCCCTTCTTCACGTAGGTGACGAGCAGCTTGACCTCGATGACGGCGAGCACCGCGTAGAGCAGCGTGAGGACGATCAGCGACGTGGCCGCCTCGAACGTCGAGACGCCGGGGGAGACCCCGGACTCCGTGGTCATCAGGCCGAAGACGACCCATGGCTGCCGGCCCATCTCGGTGAAGATCCAGCCCCACGAGCTGGCCAGCGTGACCGCGATCGGCAGGGAGAGCCCCAGCGTGCCGAGCCAGCGGACGCCGGGCGTGCGGCCCTTCCGGGTGAGCCAGAGGATCAGCGCGGCACCGCCCGCGGCGAAGAAGCCGAGACCCATCATGAAGCGGAAGGACCAGTACGTCACCGGGATGATCGGGACGTAGTCGCCGTCGCGCTGGGCGGGGTCCGCGCTGTCGAGCGTGCCGTAGGTCTCGGCGTACTCCTCCTTCAGCGGGTTGATGCCCTGCACGGTGCCGTCGAAGGAACCGGTGCCGAGGAACGACAGCAGGCACGGGACCGTGATGGCGAACTTCTCGTGCTGCCCGTCGGGGGTGCCGATGGTGAGGACCGAGAACGGCGCGCAGCTCTCGCTGGTCTCGTAGAGGCCCTCGGCGGCGGCCATCTTCATCGGCTGCACCTCGGTCATCACCTTGCCCTGCAGGTCGCCGGTGATGGCGACGCCGAGACCGGCGAGCAGCGTGACGACGGCACCGATCCGGATGGCGCGGTGGTAGAGCGGACGGTCGGACTCGTGCTTCTTCTTCATGTAGAGGTAGGCCGAGACACCGAGCAGGAACGCGCCCGCCGTCATGTACGCCGCGAAGATCACGTGCGGGAACGTCACGAGCTGGACCTTGTTGAACATCACGGCCCAGAAGTCCGTCAGCTCGGCGCGACCGGAGTCGGGGTTGAAGCGGTAGCCGACCGGGTGCTGCATCCACGAGTTGGCCGCGAGGATGAACCACGACGACGCGAGCGTGCCGAGGTGCACCAGCCACATGCAGGCGGCGTGCAGGCCGCGCGGCAGCTTGTCCCACCCGAAGATCCACAGGCCGAGGAAGGTCGACTCGAGGAAGAAGGCGAGGAGGCCCTCGACAGCGAGGGGCGCGCCGAACACGTCGCCCACGAAGCGGGAGTAGTCCGACCAGTTCATCCCGAACTGGAACTCCTGGACGATGCCGGTCACCACGCCGATGGCGAAGTTGATCAGGAAGAGCTTGCCGAAGAACTTCGTCAGGCGGAGGTAGTCCTCCTTGCCCGTCCGCACCCAGGCGGTCTCGAGCCCGGCGATGACGGCGGTGAGGCCGATCGTCAGCGGGACGAAGAGGAAGTGGTAGACGGTGATGATCCCGAACTGCCACCGGGCGATGTCGAGGACGTCCATGGGCACACCCCTTGTGGTCGGCGCCGCGGCGCAGAAGTACTACACATTGTAGTAGATACTACGCGGTGTCGTACTTCCGCCGTCAGGGCCCCTAGACTCCTGTTCCATGAGTCCAAGGTCCCGCATGGGTGAGCTGGAGCAGGCGGTCCTCGAGACCCTCTGGGACCTCGGCTCGGCCAGCGGCCGCGAGGTGCACGACAGGCTCGCCGGACGCGACCTCGCCTACACGACCGTGATGACCGTCCTCGACCGGCTGGCCCGCAAGGACGTCGTCGTGCGCGAGCGTGAGGGTCGCGCCTTCCGCTACGCCGCGCGCCGGACCCGGGCCGAGATGACCGCGGAGCTCATGCGCGAGGCGCTCGACGTGACGGGTGCCGACCGCGACCAGGCGCTGGTGTCGTTCGTGGGGGAGGCCAGCGCCGAGGACGTCGCGGCGCTGCGGCGTGCCCTTGCCGACCTGGCCTGACCGCCCCACCGACGACCGTCGTGCTCACCCCCGTGGTCCTCGGCGCGCTCGCCGTCCTGCTGGCCGGCCTGCTGCCCCGGGCGCTCTCCGGTCTGGGGCGGCTGAGGCATACGCCGGCGGCGGCCATGCTGCTGTGGCAGAGCACCGCGCTCGCCGCCGTCCTCGCTGCGCTGGGTGCCGGGCTGTCGCTCGCCACCGACCGACTGTGGCAGCCGCCGGTCGCCACGGGTGACCTCCTCGTGGCCGTCCTCGCCGGGGGCGTCACCGTCGTCGTGGCCGCGCGCCTGCTGCTCAGCGGCCACCGCACGGGAACGGCGCTACGCCGGATGCGCCGCCTGCACCGCGAGCGGGTCGACCTGGTCGCGCAGGTCGACGGGGGAGTCTCCGTGCTGGACCACGACCTCCCGGTGGCCTACTGCGTCCCGGGCATGACCGGCTCGCGGATCGTGGTCTCGCGCTCGACCCTGGCGACCCTGGCCCCGGCCGAGCTCGGTGCGGTGCTCGAGCACGAGCGATCCCACCTGCGCGCACGCCACGACCTGGTGCTGGAGGCGTTCACCGTCCTGCACCGCGCCTTCCCGCGGTGGGTGGCCAGCGGCGCCGCCCGGCACGAGGTCGAGGTGCTCGTCGAGGTGCTCGCGGACCGCGCCGCCGTACGCGCCGGGGACCGACGCGCACTGCTGACGGCGCTCCTGGCGCTCGCCGGGTCGCGCGCGCCCGAGGGGTCCCTCGGCTCCGCAGGCTCCCTGGCGGACCGGATGGAGGTGCTCCGGGACACCGGCAGCCACCGGCTCCAGGCGGCGGTGTTGGTGGTCCTGGCCGCGGCGATCCTCGCCCTGCCGACCTTGCTCGTCGTGCTGCCCTGGCTGAGCGGGCTGCTCCCGGCCTGAGACGGACGACGGGGCCCCGGCATCAACCGGGACCCCGTCGTGTCACGCAGGTGGATCAGCCCTTGCGCCCCTCCGTGGCGGCGGTCGCGGCGGGGGCGAGCACGCAGGTCACGACCTCGACGTTGTCGACGTACCAGCCCTCGAGCCCGCCACAGCCGTCACGACCCATGTCGAACCGGAACGTGACCTTGTCCCCGGCCTTCACGCCGACCTTGGTGAGATCGACCTGGGAGGTGCCCCACGAGCCGCCGATCTTGCCGCCGTCGGTCCCGGTGAAGCCCTCCTGTCCGGCGAGGGGGTTGGTGTTGGTGGAGGCGTCGGTCAGCTTCGTCGGCTTGTTGAACAGGTACGCGCTGGCCGGGATGACCGTGAACGCGCCTCCGTTGATGCTGACCTTGACGTTGCCGCCGTCGTAGCCGGACTCGGTCGCGACGTAGTGGTCGAACGCCATCCGCACGGCCTGGTTGCCGGTTGGGACAGTGACCGCCGGGCTCGTGATCGAGTCGCGGCTGGAGAAGTCGCCGGCAGCGCTCGAGCAGTTGCCCTGGTCGGTCGCGGGACCGTAGGCCGCCGTGCCCGGGTGGCCACCCGGAGCGGTCGACGAGGCCTTCCACGGGTCCCCGAACCCACCGGCGAACACGACCTGCTGGTCGGTGGTCCATCCGGCCAGACCGTCCTCGAAGTCCTCGCTCCAGACCTGCGTCTCGGTCCCGCCCGCACCGCACAGCTCCGGCGTGTTCGGGTCGAGCAGCGGCTTGAAGGCGCACTGCACGGGGTCCTGGCGCAGCTCCACCGCTGCGGCGGCGTTGGTCACCTGGGCACAGTCGGCCCGGCGGATGGACGCCGCGCTGGCCGGCTGGGCCCCCGCGGCCGTGCTGAGCTTGCTGATCGGCGCACCGACCAGGTCCTGGCACGCGGCCGCCAGGGCGTCCGCGTGGTCGGCGAAGTCCGACGTGGGAGTCTGGTAGGCGGTCATGGCGCGGAAGTAGATCGCCGCGGCCTTGTCGAGCCCGATGCCCTTGACCGCGACACCGTTGTAGGTGCCGCCGTCCACCAGCAGGGCGTAGCCGTGGTTGGGCACGCCCGAGTTGCTGTGGACGCCGCCGCCGTCGTCGGACGCGCAGTAGTACTCCGCGTCCGAGACCTTGCCCGGGTCGCCGTAGCAGGTCGGGCTCCACATGTCGCGGATCGCGCCGCCGAAGGCAGGCGAGTCCTCGCCCATGAGCCAGCGGTAGGAGTCCTCGCGCTGGATGGGCCGCTCCCGCATCGTGACGTTGACCGGCGAGGCCCCGAGGGCCGACTTGATGCGGTCGCCGTCGCTGAGCCGGATGCGCACCGAGGGGATGGTGATGGTCGCGTCGGTGCCGGCCATCCCGCTGGGAGTGGCCTCGACGTTGTCGGCGACCAGGACGCCGGTGGCGCCGGCGTTCTGGGCGTTCTTGACCTTGACGGCGAAGCCGCAGGTGCCGCGGTCGACGAGGGCGATCTTGCCGGCGACGGCGGCGCCGTTGGTGAGGGCCGTGCAGGCGTCGGAGGTCTTCGGGCTGGGCGTGCCGTCGGGCAGCGCGCCGCCGTTGTCGACCGCCAGCACCACGTCACCGGTGAGGCCGGTCTGCGTGAGCTTCGGGCCGAACGAGGCGGCACCCGCCTGGCACACCTTGGCGATGGTCGACGGCGAGTTGATGACGACCTCGGCGATCGCGGGGGAGTGGGTCGAGCACTGGTCCACGGCCCGCGGGGCGTCGATGTTGCCCTCGTCGGCGTCCATGCGGCCGTTGATGAGGTCGACCGTCTCGCCCCAGATGTCGGAGTAGGACTCGTTGAGGGCGCCCGACTGCCACTGGTAGATCAGGCCGTGGGTGTACTCGGTGTAGGCGTGGCCCCACTCGTGCGCGACGACGTCGTCGGAGGAGACCCCGCTGCAGTAGTTGGTGGTGACGCCGTTCCAGTTGGCGTTGGGGCACGAGATGCGGGGGTCGTTGTTGACCGTGATCATCTTGTGGCCGTTGCCGTCGTAGGAGTCACGCCCGAATGCGTTCTTGAAGAACCAGTAGGACTCCCCGGTTGCGAGGACCTCGTTCTGCTGGTCCTGGTCGAGGCGCCCGGGGAACCGGTCGCCCTCGCTCCACCTCAGGCCCTTGCGGGAGTAGGACTCCTCGTAGAGCTCGCGGTAGAGGCCGTCGTGGATGAGGGAGTAGCGGTTGACGAGCTTGCCGCTCGTCGCGTCGAGGAACACCATGTCCCGCACGTTGGCGTTGTTGGTGACCTCCACGGCCCACGCGAGGATGGCGCGGCCCGTCTCGCCCTTGGTCGCGCCGAGCCGATAGACGACGAGGTCGGTGCTGGCGGCGCGGATGCCGGTGGTGTCGGCGTCGCCCTCGTGGCCGGGCGGGTTGGCGCGCACCGTGCCGACGGCTCGCTCAGACGCCTCGGCGGCGCCGATGCGCGGGTCCACGGAGAGGTCGAGGTCGGGCGCGGCGTAGCCGTTCACCGACGTCAGGTCACCCTGCTTGTCGACGTGCGCCCGCAGCAGGCTCCCGAAGACCGGGACGCCGCGGTAGGACTGCTCGTAGCTGACGGTCCACCCGACGCTGCTGTGCTCGACGCCGGTGCGAGAGAGCTCATCGGGACGTGCGCCGAAGTTGGGGGCGTACTTGTCGAGGTACGCGTCAGCCTTCCGCGCCGCTCCGTCGCGGCCGCTGGCGGCACGCGACGGCATCAGGTCGCCGCCCCGCGCGACGCGGATGAACCCGACGCGCTTCGTGGCGCTCTCGCCGGACAGCGACACCAGGCCGTCTGCTTCGTTCTTCATGGCGCGCACGCCGTTGTCGTCGGCCGTCTGGGCCGGTGCTGCCTGCACGGTGACCATGGGGAGCGCGGCAAGGCCCGCCCCCACGACCGCCAGTGCAAGTCCTCTGCTGAGGAGCTTCACGGTGGTTCCTCCCGATTCCGAGATGCACTCGGAATCGGACCTCCCGAGTGATCCCGGTCACCATATGTAGGACGTCGCGCCCAAGGGAAGAGCGAAAGCCGAACGGCTTGGGACGGCAGAGGGCCCCGGCGGAAGATCCGCCGGGGCCCTCGTGGTCATGCGTGGGTGACGATCAGCGCGAGATCCTGAACGTCATCTTGTCCTTGCTCCTCGCCACCTTGGACGTGCCGCGGTAGATGACGGTGAGCGTGTGCTTGCCGACGCCGTAGTTGCGCCGCACGGTCATCACCGCCCGTCCCTCGCGGATCTTGCGGGAACCGATGCGCTTGCCGTCGATCTTGAAGACGACCTTGCTGCGCAGCGCTCGGTTCTCGGCCTTGACCTTGCCGATCACGGTGAAGTCGTTGCCGAAGCTGGGGCGCTTCGGGGAGACCTTCGCCTTGGTGACCGAGGCCGCCTTCACCGGCGCCGGGGTCGGCGTCGGGGTCGGGGTCGGCGTCGGGGTCGGTGCCGTGGTCGGCGCGGTCACCGGGTCCTTGAGCGTGACGACCTGGGCCTTGCTGCCGACCTTGTTGTGCAGGTGGACCATCATCAGGCCCTTGCCGCCGTCAGCCGCGTAGCTGGTGGCGTTGCGGGTGACGGTCAGCTGCGACCCCGTCTTGTCGAGGACCAGCGGGCCGGCGCCGTTGGCGTCGGTGACGCTGATGCCCGGGGTGAAGAGGTCCGCCGACAGCGACACGTCGCCGGTGTCCGGGTCCATGCCCACGGCGTCGACGTAGTCGGCGCTCAGGTTGGTGTAGCTCATGACGCCGTAGTTGATGCGCGGGTTGGCCGGGGTCACGCCGTAGGCCTTCAGCTTCTCGAGCCACACCGGCATGATCAAGGTGTCGCTGTCGAAGGCTGCGGTGTCGACGTTGCCGAACCGGTTGTTGAGCAGCTCGGTGTCGATGACCTTCTTCGCGGCCAGGTCGTAGAGGTTGACGGTGAAGATGTCCTCACCGGCCGCGAGCCGCGTGGTGTAGGCCACCAGGTCCGGGGACTTGTCGCCGTCGACGTCCAGGTAGACGTCGTACTCGATCTTCGACGCCGGGGTGCTCCACGGTCCGTGGGCGTTGATGGCGAAGTAGGCCTGGGAGGCGGCCTGCGAGCCCTGGACGGGGACGTCCGAGGTGACGCCCACGTGCGCCACGTCGGCGAACCGCTCCTCGGGCAGGTGGAGGCACCCCGACGTGACGGTCGCCGAGCACATCGGCTCCGTGCCGTCGACTGCAGCCAGCTCGAAGCCTGCCGCGATCGAGAAGATGTCGTTCGACGCGTCACCGTCCAGGGCGCCGTTGGCGAGGTCGTCGCCGGTGAGCGCGAGCTGGGCCGCCGAGCTGCCGACGGGCATGGTCAGCTCCGCCGCCTGCGACATGGTCGACGCAGGTCGCGGGGCAGCGTAGACCGGCACCCGAAGGGCGATGCCGGACTGCGGCGTCAGCACGACCCGACCGCTGGCCGAGGACAGGACCTCGCGCGGGTAGGGCACGGCCACACCGGTGCGGCCCGAGGTCGGGTCGGCGGTCTTGGTGAGGGCTCCACGGCCGGTGGCCGAGAAGGTGACCGTCACGGTTGCCGAACCACCCGCAGGCACCGTGACGGAGGCCGGCGACACCGAGTACGACGTGCCCGGGACCGTGGTCGCGGCGGCGTAGCTCGTGGTGTAGGTGGCGTCGGTCGAGCCGGTGTTCTGCACCTTGATCGTCTTGGTCAGCGACAGCGGACCGGAGACCTCGACGGGACCGAAGGAGGCGCTGACCGCGCCCGAGCCGTCGGCGACGTAGGCGAGGACCTTGTTGGCCAGGGCTGCATCGGCCTTGATGCGGCCCGAGCCCACGCGGTTGGGGGCGTACTTGGCACCCGTGTGGTTCTTGCCCAGGAACAGGTCCTGGCCGGCGGTGTTCATGATGTCGGCCTTGATCATCTCCGCGGACCAGGTGGGGTTGACGCCCTTCACCAGGGCCGCGAGACCGGCCACCATCGGTGCGGCCATCGAGGTGCCGCTGAGGTCCTCGCCCCGGTCGCCGGTGCCGACGCCCGTCGAGTAGACGCTGGTGCCCACCGCCGAGACGTCGGGCTTGAGGGCGCCGGCCTGGTGCCCGCCCCGCGAGGAGGAGGAGTTGACCGTGTCGACGTCGCCCGGGAAGTCCTGCTTCACGGTGCCGTAGGAGGTCCCGGTGACCGAGACCGGCTGGCCCGCGTTGAGGGCTGCGCGGATGGCGTCGCCGCCGCTCTTGACGACCAGGACGCCCGGGATGACCGCGCTGCCGGTGATGCCCGCGCTGAAGGTCTCCTCACTGTTGTGGAAGATGAAGCCCGTCGCGCCGGCCGCGGCGAGGTTGCCGCTGCGGGCGACCGAGCCGCACTCGAGGGCGGCCTGCGTCCACTTCACGATCGCGACCTTGCCGCGGACGATGTTGGCCTGAGCTGTCGTGAGCGGAGAGCAGGCGGTGAACGAGGCGTCGACCTGCACGACGTCGCCGAGCAGGTCGGGCTTGGTCTTCCAGTCGTAGGCCACGCTCCGGGTCATGCCGAAGGTCTGGGCGGCACCGTTGTTGATCTTCACCGAGACGCCGTCGAGGACGCTCTTGGCGTCGACGGTGTTGGCGACGGTGATGGCGCGCACGGAGGAGCCCGGCGAGCCACTGATGTCCTGCACGTCGCCGGAGTTGCCCGCGGAGATCGCCATGACGACGCCGGCCTTCGAGGCGGCGTCGGCCATGACCGCGTCGCCGTCGTTGGGCGAGCCGTAGCCCGAGCCGAGCGACATGTTGGCCACGTCGACGTGGTCGGACGGGTCACCGTCGCCGTTGGGGTCGACGGCCATCTCGATCGCCTTGGCCGCCACGTCGGTGGAGCCGTCGCAGCCGAAGACGCGGAGGGCGATGAGCGAGGCCTCGGGCGCCATGCCGGGGCCGATCTTCATCGTGTCGAACGGGGTGGAGGTGTCGTAGGCACCCGTGTAGGTGGTGCCGTTGGCGTTCTCTCCGAACCCGGCGGCGGACCCGGCGACGTGCGAGCCGTGGCCGTTGCAGTCCAGCGGGTTCCCATCGGGCACCGGCGTGGCCAGGTCCGGGTCGCTGGCGTCGTAGTCGTCACCGACGAGGTCGTAGCCCCCGACGACCTTGTCGGTCGGGAACAAGGTCGAGGTGTTGGTCGGGGTGTCGGCGAGCGCGTGCTCGGAGTCGTAGGCAGCGACCGTGCCGGGACCGCCGAAGTTGGCGTGGGTGTAGTCGATGCCGGTGTCGATGATCGCGACACGGGTCCCGGCGCCGGTCTCGCTCTGGGCGACCCAGGCCGCCGGAGCACCCTGGAGCTGGACCGCCGACGCGTTGGCACGGGTCTTCGGCGCGATCGGGTGCACCGACGCGACGCCGCTGAGGGCCTCCAGCGCCTCGGCCGACGCCGACGTCACGACGCCGACGGCGGGCAGGGCCGCGTGCGTGCGGTAGAGGACGTCCGCCTCGGCCGGGAGCTGGTCGACGACCTTGTCCTGCACGGCCTTGACGCGGGAGAGCTGCTCGCGAGCGGCCTCCTTGGCCGTCGCACCCTTGCCGCCCGCTCGCGCGAACGCGGCGGAGGTGCTGGTCGTGGACAGCGTCAGCAGGTAGGCCTGGCGGCCCACTGCCCGGTCAGCGAGCCGCTGGGGCGCGTCTGCGTCACCGCCGGCCTGCTGGGCGAGGCCCTGCGGACCCGCGTTGAAGTCCCGGGTCTGCGGGGCCGCTGTGGACGGCGCTGCGCCGAGGGTGGCCGTCGCGGCCAGCGCCGTGGCTGTGACGGTCACCGCGACCGCACGCCACGAGCTTCGAGAGTGCTCGGACAAGTTTCCTCCATGGAAATTCGGATGAGTCGCGTCACCTTAATGAGATCCAGGTCACTCGGCGTGGTGCTTTGGAAGGAAATCTTCTCGTTTTGCCGCCCTTGGGGTGGATGACGACCGAGTGCCCGGTTTCGGGGTGCTCGGCGACACGCATCCCTGTGATCCCTGTGACTGGTGTGACGGCACCGTAGGGTTCCCAGCATGGCGACCCGTACGTCTTCCCCGCCGGGGTCGCGGAGCTCGAGCACGTCCGGAAACAAGCGCAGCACCAAGGGTTCGAGCACCCGATCACGGAGTACCAGCAAGCGCCCCGCCCCTCGCTCAGCGAAGGCCCGGAGCGGATCCAGCGCGTCCAAGCGCCGGCCGGCAGCGCGTCCCGCGCCTCGCGCGGTCCGCAACGGACCGGGTCCCGTCTCGCGCACCTTCGGCGCGGTCGGTCGAGGCCTCGCAGCCGTGTGGCTGGGCCTCGCCCACGCCCTCGGCGCGGTCGCCCGCTCGATCGGGCAGTCCGCCCGCGACCTCGACCCCGAGCACCGCCGCGACGGGGTCGGGCTCTTCCTCTTCGGCCTCGCCATGGTCGTCGCCGCCGCCGTGTGGTGGCAGCTCCCGGGCGGGGTCATGGACTTCGCCCGCTCGGTGACGTCCGGCGCGGTCGGCAAGGTCGGCTGGCTCGTGCCGCTGTTCCTCGTCTACGCCGGCTGGCGCACGCTGCGCGACCCCGAGCGCAACGGCCCGGCCGGGCGCCAGGTGATCGGCTGGACCGCGTTCGCCCTCGGCCTGCTCGGCATCGTGCACATCGCCAACGGCAACCCGCAGCCCGTCCTCGGCGACGCCACCAACCTGCAGGAGGCGGGCGGCGCGGTCGGCTACGTCACGTCGAGCCTGCTGCTCGACCTGATGCAGACGTCGTACGTCGTGGTGCCGCTGCTCGCGCTGCTGGCGGTCTTCGGGATCCTGATCATCACCGCGACGCCGGTCTACCAGGTCCCGGTGCGGCTGGCGGCGCTGCGCGACAAGGCGCTGGGTCGTACGCCCGCCGACGAGGTCGCCGCCGACGACGAGGTCACCAAGCCGGTGCGCACGCGCCGCCGCTCGATGCTGGACGACGACGTCGACCCCGAGATGGGGGACCCCGCCTACGACAGCCCGGTCCTGTCGGACCGCGAGCTGAAGAAGCGTCGCAGGAAGAAGGAGGTCGAGCCGGAGGAGGACTACGGCGTCGACCTGTTCGCCGACGCGCCCACCGAGGTCACCCCTGCCGTCCCGGCGGCCGACGCGTCCGCCGACAGCGGGGCCGTCGAGCCGCCCCCGCACACGCCGCTGCCGCAGCGGGTGGAGCAGCTCGCGCTGTCCGGTGACATCACCTACTCCCTGCCCGGCAACGAGGTGCTCAAGCCGGGCTCGGTCCACAAGGCCCGCTCCAAGGCCAGCGACGCCGTCGTCGAGCGACTCATGCAGGTCATGGACGAGTTCGGCATCGACGCCACCGTCACCGGCTACACCCGCGGCCCGACCGTCACGCGCTACGAGGTCGAGCTGGGCCCGGCGGTCAAGGTGGAGAAGGTCACCGCGCTGTCGAAGAACATCGCCTACGCCGTCGCCTCCGCCGACGTGCGGATCCTCAGCCCCATCCCGGGCAAGTCGGCCATCGGCATCGAGATCCCCAACGTCGACAAGGAGATCGTCTCCCTGGGAGACGTGCTGCGCTCCACCACGGCCCGTTCCGACCACCACCCGATGGTGGCGGGGCTCGGCAAGGACGTCGAGGGCGGCTTCGTGGTCGCCAACATGGCGAAGATGCCCCACCTGCTCGTCGCCGGCGCCACCGGCTCGGGCAAGTCGTCGTTCATCAACTCGCTGATCACCTCGATCCTGATGCGCTCCACGCCCGACGAGGTCCGGATGATCATGGTCGACCCCAAGCGGGTCGAGCTCAACGCCTACGAGGGCGTGCCGCATCTGATCACCCCGATCATCACCAACCCCAAGAAGGCCGCCGAGGCGCTGGCATGGGTCGTGCGCGAGATGGACATGCGCTACGACGACCTGGCCAACTTCGGGTTCCGCCACATCGACGACTTCAACAAGGCCGTCCGTGCCGGCAAGGTCGAGGTCCCGGCGGGCAGCGAGCGGAAGCTCGCGCCGTACCCCTACCTCCTCGTCATCGTCGACGAGCTGGCTGACCTCATGATGGTCTCGCCGCGCGACGTCGAGGACTCGGTCGTGCGCATCACCCAGCTGGCGCGCGCGGCCGGCATCCACCTGGTGCTCGCCACCCAGCGTCCCTCGGTCGACGTGGTCACCGGTCTGATCAAGGCCAACGTGCCGTCGCGCCTGGCGTTCGCGACCTCGTCGCTGGGCGACAGCCGCGTGATCCTCGACCAGCCGGGCGCGGAGAAGCTGGTGGGCCAGGGCGACGGGCTGTTCCTGCCGATGGGTGCGTCCAAGCCGGTCCGCGTCCAGGGCTCCTGGGTCACCGAGGCCGAGATCCACCAGGTCGTCAAGCACTGCAAGGACCAGCTCGAGCCAACCTACGTGGAGGACGTCACGGCTCCGAAGGAGTCCAAGCGCGAGCTCGACGACGACATCGGCGACGACATGGAGCTCGTGGTGCAGGCCATCGAGCTCGTGGTGTCCACGCAGTTCGGATCGACGTCGATGCTGCAGCGCAAGCTGCGCGTGGGCTTCGCGAAGGCAGGACGACTGATGGACATCATGGAGAGCCGCGGCGTGGTCGGTCCCAGCGAGGGATCGAAGGCCCGCGACGTGCTGGTCAAGCCGGACGAGATCGACGCAGTGATCGCCACCTTGGAGGGGGGAGCCTGATGGGCGCCGCAGAAGTGCACGAGACCGAGGTCCACACGATCGAAGCCGGCGAGCACGGCGAGGGGCTGTCCGTGGCTCCCGACGCCGTGGAGGTACGCCGTCACGCCGGCGTCGCCGCCGCTGTGGGCCTGACCGCCTCGGCGGTCGCCATCGCCTACCTCGGACGGGCGACGCAGACCGGGTCCGCCCTCGACTGGGCCTTCGTGGTCGCGATGGGGCTGCTCGGCGCCTACTGGCTCGTCGGCCTCGTCGACGCCCGCACGCCGCTGCTCGTCGCCGACGCGCAGGGGATCCGGATCCGCCTGGGCCGTGCCTGGCGCGGGCTGCCCTGGACGGCCGTGCACCACGTCGAGCACACCCCGCGCCGGGGCCTGCTCCGCGACGGGCGCCTCGTCGTCGTGCCGCACAACCTCGAGCTGATCGAGGACGAGCTCACCGGCGCCGGCAAGCGGCACGCGAGCATGTCCCGGCTGCTGCACGGCGCTCCCTTCGCCGTCCCGCTGGGGTTGTCCACCCGCGTCATCGGCGCCGACGGCGACCTCACCGAGGCCCTCGGCCGGGTGGCGCGCGACGTCAGCCAGATCGTGGTGCTCGAGCCGGAGGTCGAGGACGACGACGTCGAGGTCGCGCCCGAGGCCGACGCCGACGCCGTTCCGGAGCCCGAGGCCGTCGAGGTCGTCGAGGTCGTCGAGGACGTCGTCGTCGCCAGCCCGACGCCGGCGGCCCTGCGCGAGTCGACCTCGGCGCGCCGCTCGGAGGTGACGCGACACTTCGAGCCCGACACCGACACCGAGCCGGAGGGGCGCGAGCTGCACCGTCCCGGTCGGGTGAGCCTCGTCGAGGAGACCCAGTCGTGGGGCGACCGCGTCCGGGCGATCGCGCGGCCCGGTGAGCCGGTCGAGCCGCTGGTGCTCGACGACTTCGAGGTCGAGCCCGCCGAGGACCCGGTCATCGGCCCCGAGCTCGCTGCTGCGCGCACGCGCCTCGGCCTCTCGGTCGACCAGCTGGCCGACCGCACCCGCATCCGTCCGCACGTGATCGAGGCCGTCGAGGTCGACGACTTCGAGCCGTGCGGTGGCGACTTCTACGCCCGCGGGCACCTGCGGACCCTGGCCCGGGTGCTCGGCATCGACGTGACGCCGCTGCTGGCGTCGTACGACGAGCGCTACGCCCACGCCCCGATCAACCCGCGCCGGGTCTTCGAGGCGGAGCTGGCCACGGGCGCCAACGGCTCCATCCGCGGCACGCGCGGCGGCCCCAACTGGTCGGTGCTCGTCGCCGTCGTGATGGCCCTCGTGCTCGCCTGGTCGATCGCGCGACTCGTCATGGACACCCCGCCCGAGCTGCGCGGTGCCACGCCGGTCCTCAACGGCTCCGGCGGGCCGCAGGGTGCCGGCAACGCCCCGACCGCCGACCCGGTGCCGGTCGTGGTGACCGCCGCGTCGGGCGGCGCGCAGGTGGTCGTGCGCGACGCGCTCGGCGAGATCGTGTTCAAGGGCAACCTGGCCGTCGGCCAGACCCGTGAGCTGAAGGTGTCCCCGCCCGTGCGCGTGCAGTCCACCGACGGGGCTGTGACCGTCGCCCTGGCGGGCGGCGAGGCCCGTCCGATCGGCGAGCCCGGTGTCGCGGGCCAGGGCACGTTCGTCGCGAACTGATCGGCCCGCCCGGCCTTCAGCGATCCCCGGCCAGCCGGGGATCGCTGAACTTGTCGGCCCGTGCACGGCCTGACAACTTCAGGGAGAGCCGGTCAGCCGGGGATCGCTGGCAGCGCGGATGGCGGTCTGGGGGCGCTCACGCGGCATACTCACGGGTGCGATGACGACTGACACCGAGCTTCCCCCCACCCCTCTGAACGTCGCTGTGGTGACGCTGGGCTGTGCCCGCAACGAGGTCGACTCCGAGGAGCTGGCCGGCCGGCTCGAGGCCGGCGGCTTCGTCCTCGTCGAGGACGCCGAGGACGCGGACACGGTCGTGGTCAACACCTGCGGCTTCGTCGAGGCGGCCAAGAAGGACTCCGTGGACACCCTGCTCGAGGCGGCCGACCTCAAGGCGTCGGCCGGGCACGGTGGCCGCGCCCAGGCCGTGGTCGCGGTGGGTTGCCTCGCCGAGCGCTACGGCAAGGACCTCGCGGACTCGCTGCCCGAGGCCGACGCCGTGCTCGGCTTCGACGACTACCCCGACATCGCCTCGAAGCTGCGCGCGATCGTCGGCGGTGAGACCCACCACCCGCACACGCCGTCCGACCGTCGCCGCCTGCTCCCGATCTCTCCGGTCGACCGCGACGCCTCGACCGTCTCGATCCCGGGGCACGAGGTGGCCGCCGACGTCAGCGAGATCGGTGCCGGCGCGCCCGTGACGGGACCGCGGGCCGTACGCCGTCGGCTCGACGCCGGGCCGATGGCGCCCCTCAAGCTCGCGAGCGGCTGCGACCGACGCTGCTCCTTCTGCGCGATCCCGAGCTTCCGCGGCTCCTTCGTCAGCCGCCGCCCCAGCGACGTGCTGCAGGAAGGCCAGTGGCTGGCCACTCAGGGCGTCAAGGAGCTGTTCCTCGTCAGCGAGAACTCCACGTCCTACGGCAAGGACCTCGGCGACCTGCGGCTCCTCGAGACGCTGCTGCCCGAGCTGTCCGGCATCGACGGCATCGAGCGGGTGCGGGTCTCCTACCTCCAGCCCGCCGAGACCCGTCCGGGGCTGATCGAGGCGATCGCCGACACCCCCGGCGTCGTGCCCTACTTCGACCTGTCCTTCCAGCACGCCAGCGCCTCGGTGCTGCGCCGGATGCGCCGCTTCGGCGACCCCGAGAGCTTCCTCGACCTGCTCGAGCGGATCCGCGCGCTGGCGCCGCTGGCGGGCGTACGGTCCAACGTCATCGTCGGCTTCCCCGGCGAGACCGACGAGGACCTGCAGACCCTGTGCGACTTCCTCGAGGCGGCGCGGATGGACGTCACCGGCGTCTTCGGCTACTCCGACGAGGACGGCACCGAGGCGGCCGGCTTCACCGACGACCTGAAGCTCGACGAGGACGAGATCCGCGCCCGCACCGAGCACGTGACCGCCCTCGTCGAGGAGCTCAACGCCCAGCGGGCCGAGGAGCGCATCGGTGAAGAGGTCGTCGTGCTGGTCGAGTCCGTGGACGACGGCGTCGTCGAGGGGCGCGCCGCCCACCAGGGTCCCGAGGTGGACGGTACGACGCTGCTCGCCGACGCGGTCGACGCCCGGGTCGGCGACCTGGTCGCGGCCGTCGTCACCGGGACCGACGGGGTCGACCTGATCGCCAGCCTGAATGTGAGCGCAGTGGACGGAGCCGCCCGATGAGCACGGACCAGCAGCAGGTGTCCAACTGGAACATCGCCAACGTGCTGACCGTCCTGCGCATCGCGATGGTGCCGTTGTTCGGCTGGGCGCTGCTGCACGACGGAGGCGACGACCCGCTGTGGCGCTGGGTGGCGTTCGCACTCTTCGCGGTCGCGATGGTGACCGACAAGATCGACGGTGACCTCGCGCGGAAGCACAACCTGATCACCGACTTCGGCAAGATCGCCGACCCGATCGCCGACAAGGCGATCACCGGCATGGCGTTCATCGGCCTGTCGCTGGTCGGCGACATCTGGTGGTGGGTGACCATCGTGGTGCTGCTGCGCGAGTGGAGCGTCACGCTGCTGCGGCTCTCGGTCCTCAAGGACGTCGTCATCGCCGCCGCGCAGAGCGGCAAGATCAAGACCGTCCTCCAGGCCATCGCCCTGGCTGGGCTGATCTGGCCGCTGCCGCACGGTGAGGCGCACGGCGGCGTGTTCGACTTCTGGCCGGGGCCCACCGGCGAGGTGCTGTTCTACCTCGCGCAGGTGATGCTCGCCGGGGCCGTCGTGATGACGATGTGGTCCGGCTACGAGTTCTTCCGCGACGTGGTGAAGCAGCGTCGCCTCCGCGTCTGAGGGACGGGTCGAGGACCACTGACCGAAGGGTCGGAAAACCAGACTAAAGAGGGATCTGACGGGCGCTCGTCAGGGTTAGGGTGACGCCACTCACTCATCCTGACGAAAGGCCCCTTCGTGTCAGCATCACGACCAGGTCGCAGGTTCACCGTCGCCTCCGCGGTGACGGGACTGCTCGCAACACCCCTCGCGGTCGTCGCGGGGGCGACCCCGGCGCACGCCGATGTCGTCGACATCCAGATTCTTGCCACCAACGACTTCCACGGCCGGTTGGTCGCCGATGGCAGCGTGGCTGGCGCGGCCCAGTTCGCAGGCGCCATCGCCCAGCTGGAGTCGACGAACCCCAACACAGTCTTCGCCGCTGCCGGTGACCTCATCGGTGCCTCCACCTTCGACTCCTTCATCCAGAAGGACCGACCCACCCTCGAGGCGCTCAACGTGGCAGGCCTCGACGTGTCGGCTGCCGGCAACCACGAGTTCGACCAGGGCTTCAACGACCTCGTCAACCGGGTCATGGCTCCGCACGACGCCACCGCGAACCCCTATGGCGGCGCGAACTGGCAGTACATCGCGGCCAACGTCCGCAAGAAGGCCGGCGGCGGCTACGCGCTGCCCGACGTCACGGCTCGCACGCCCGACGTGAACGACACCTCCGACGGCGGCACCTGGACGACCACGGTCGGCGGCGTGAAGGTCGGCTTCATCGGCGGCGTCACCGAGGAGCTGTCCTCGCTGGTGAGCCCGGCCGGCATCGCCGACATCGCGGTGAGCAGCATCGTCAACGAGACCAACGCCGCAGCGGACAGGCTGAAGGCCGACGGCGCGGACGTCGTGATCCTCCTCGTGCACGAGGGCGCGCCCAGCACGTCGCTCGCGGACGCGAGCACCAACGACAACGTGTTCAGCCGGATCGTCAACGGCGTCGACTCCGACGTCAGCGCGATCATCTCCGGTCACACGCACCTGGCCTACAAGCACGTGATCAACGGGCGTCCCGTGGTCTCCGCCGGCCAATACGGCACCAACATCAACCAGCTCGTCCTCACCGTCGACACGGTCACCAACGCGGTGACCGTGAAAACCAACGAGATCGTCCCCGCCGCCACCCTTGCGCTGACGGCTCCGGCCGCGACGGCCAAGCGTGACCAGGTCAAGGAGATCGTCGACAGGGCCGTCGCCCAGGGCAACATCCTCGGCGCGGCCGAGCTCGGCAAGATCGCCGGTCCGTTCGACCGTGCACGTCTGGCGAGCGGCTCCGAGAACCGGGGTGGCGAGTCCACGCTCGGCAACCTCGTCGCGGAGGTCCAGCGCTGGGCGACCTCCACCCCGGAGGCCGGCGCGGCGCAGATCGCCTTCATGAACCCCGGCGGGCTCCGCGACGACATGCGCGGCAACCCCGGCGGCTTCCCTGCGGTCCTGACCTACAAGCAGGCGGCGAACGTCCAGTCCTTCGCCAACACGCTGGTCAACATGAAGATGACGGGTGCCGCCATCAAGGAGGTCCTCGAGCAGCAGTGGCAGACCAATCCCGGCGGCCCGGTCCCGAGCAGGCCGTTCCTCCGGTTGGGCACCTCGAAGGGCTTCTTCTCCACCTATGACGAGTCCCGTCCCGCGGGTGACCGCATCACGGGTATGTGGCTCAACGGCAAGGCGATCGACCCGGCTGCTACCTACTCGGTGACGGCCAATTCGTTCCTCGCCAGTGGCGGCGACAACTTCCGGGCGTTCAACAAGGGCACGTCCAAGCGCGACACCGGCAAGGTCGACCTGCAGGCGATGGTGGACTACATGGCCGCCTTCGCTGCCAAGGCGCCGCTCGCGGTCAACAGCACCCAGCAGCAGGTCGGGGTCACCTGGCCGGCCGATGCACCGCGGTTCTACCGCATCGGTCAGAACGTCAAGCTGAGCCTGTCGTCCCTGGCCATGACCGGCCCGAGCGACCCCAAGGACACGGTCCTCAACGTCAAGGTCGGCAACGCGACGCTCAACCCCACCCCGGTCGACAACACCTTGGGCAGCACCATCTCCGACGAGTACGGCAAGTCCGCTGTGTCGGTCAAGCTCAAGGGCAAGACGAAGACCGGCAAGCAGCTGATCACGTTCACCGGTCCCACGACCGGCACGACGTTGTCGCTGCCGATCGACGTGCGCAAGGCCAAGCCCGAGGTCAAGGTGCGCACCAAGCCCGAGCGCATCGTCAAGGGCGAGACCCGGACCCGCCTGAAGATCAAGGCCAGCGCCTTGGGCCTCAAGGCCGTGACCGGCAAGGTCGTGGTCAAGGCCGGCGGCAAGAAGTACACGGTCAAGCTCAAGGACGGCAAGGCCTTCCTGCGCCTCGACTCGTTCGCCAAGGCGGGCAAGAAGCGCATCGTCGTGAAGTACGCCGGTAGCCGCAAGGTCCGCAGCAAGACGACCGTGGTGAAGATCAAGGTGCACCGCAACTAGGTCACGCGCCACGGCTCGACACCCAGCAAGCCCGGGGCCCGGTCATCGTCCGCGATGGCCGGGCCTCGGCACGTCAGCGGTCAGCGGAGCGACAGGGCTGCCTGCACCAGCGCCAGGTGGCTGAAGGCCTGCGGGAAGTTGCCCGCCATCCGCCCGTGCGCGGCGTCGTACTCCTCCGACAGGAGCCCCACGTCGTTGGCCAGGCCGCACAACCGGTCCAGCAGCTCCTCGGCCTCGTCACGTCGTCCCGCTGCAGCGAGGGCGGACACCAGCCAGAACGAGCAGGCCAGGAACGGGTGCTCGTCTCCCTCGAGCCCGTCGACGCCGGTCTGGGTGCGGTAGCGCAGCAGGAGCCCGTCGCGCAGCAGGTCCTCCATGACGGCGTCGATCGTGCCCAGCACGCGCGGGTCGTCGCCCGGGAGGAAGCCCACGAGCGGGATGGTCAGCAGCGAGGCGTCGACCTCGCGGGTGTCGTAGTGCTGGGTGAAGGTGTTGCGCTCGGCGTCGTAGCCCTTGTCGAGGATCTCCTCGCGCACCCGCTCGCGCAGCTCGCGCCAGCGGTCCGCCGGACCCTCCAGCCCGTGCTCCTCGACGCCACGCACGGCGCGGTCGAAGGCGACCCACACCATGACGCGGGAGTGGGTGAAGTGGCGCTGCGGACCGCGGATCTCCCAGAGCCCGTTGTCGGGCTCGTCCCAGTGGTCGGCGAGCTCGTCGACCAGTGCGCGCTGCAGCGCCCACGAGTTGTGGGTCTCGTCGAGCCCGGCCTGCCTCGCCAGCTCGAGCGCGATCATCACCTCGCCGAGCACGTCGTTCTGCCGCTGGCAGACAGCGCCGTTGCCGATCCGCACCGGCAGGCTCCCGGCATAGCCGGGCAGGTGGGCCAGCTCGAGCTCGGGGAGCTGGCGGCCGCCGTCGACGGTGTACATGATCTGCAGGTCCGCCGGGTCGCCGGCGACGGCGCGCAGCAGCCACCGGCGCCAGTGCAGGGCCTCCGTGTCGTAGCCGGCGCCGAGCAAGGACTCGAGGGTCAGCGCGGCGTCCCGCAGCCAGCAGTAGCGGTAGTCCCAGTTGCGTTCGCCGCCGAAGTCCTCCGGCAGCGACGTGGTCGGCGCCGCCACGATCCCGCCCGTCTCGGCGTGCGTCATCAGCAGCAGGGTCAGCAGGCTGCGCCGCACGAGGTCGGCCTGGGGCACGTCGTCCGGGGCGCGTTCCGACCACTCGCGCTGCCGGTCGGTGGTCGCGTCGATGCGCTCGTCGAACCCCAGCGGCACGGGCACGGCGTGCCACGACCGGACCCAGGTCATGGAGAAGCAGACCTCGTCGCCCTCGGTCAGCTCGAACTCGTCGGTGTGGTGGCCCTCGTGGCCGTGCGGCAGGTGCGGGCCGCGCAGCACGAGCTTGTCGGGCCCCGCGACGGCCACCACGACCTCGTCGCCGTGTGCCTGCTCACGGCTCACCCACGGGCGGACCCGGCCGTAGTCGGTGCGCACGACCCAGTCGTGGCGGATCCGCACGGTGCCGCGCGTGCACGTCAGACGGCGTACGACGTCGGCGCGCCCGTCCAGGGTCGGCATCACGTCGAGCAGCACCACCTCGCCGCCCTTCGTGGTGAACGTCGTCTCGAGGCACGCGGTGCCGTCGACGTAGCGCCGGTGCGTGGCGGTCACCTCGTCGGCGGGGGCGAGCAGCCACCGACCGTGGTCCTCGGTGCCGAGCAGCGCGGCGAAGCAGGCGGGGGAGTCGAACCGGGGCAGGCACAGCCAGTCGATCGATCCGTCCTTCCCGACCAGGGCGGCCGTGCCGCGGTCGCCGATCAGGGCGTAGTCCTCGATGGGGAGTGCCATGCGGCTAGTGTCGCCGACATGGTGTCGGACCCGGATGAGGCGCTGGCCGAGCGCGTGCTGGAGTCGCTCGCCCGCCGTGGCGAGACGCTCGCCACGGCCGAGTCGCTCACCGGCGGGATGCTGTCCGCGATGCTGACCGACGTGCCCGGGGCCTCGCGGAGCTTCGTGGGCGGCGTGGTGTCGTACGCCACGCGCGTGAAGGTGTCCGCGCTCGGCGTCCCTGAGCACCTCGTCGAGGAGCACGGCGTGGTGTCGCGGGAGTGCGCGGCTGCGATGGCGCAGGGCGTGCGCAGCCGGCTCTACGCGACCTGGGCCATGGCCACGACGGGCGTGGCCGGACCGGACGCGCAGGAGGGTCGAGCGGTGGGCACGGTGTGGGTCGCCGTCGCCGGCCCGGACGGCGTCGAGACGCGCGGGCTGGCGCTGGAGGGCGACCGGGACGACATCCGGAAGGGCTCCTGCCGCGCCGTCCTCGCGCTGCTCGGTGAGCTCATCGGCCCCGAAGACGGGATCATCGTCCGGGAAGAAGGAGCACTCGGGTAGCGTTGGGCCCGACGACTCCACTCCGCCCAGAGTTAGGACCTCGCGCATGGTGCTCTTCCGACGACTGCTCGGTGAAGTGCTGCGCAGCGCCCGGATGCAGCGCGGCATGACGTTGCGCGACCTCTCCGCCGAGGCCCGGGTCAGCCTGGGCTACATCTCCGAGATCGAGCGCGGGCAGAAGGAAGCGTCCTCCGAGCTGCTGGCGTCGTTGTGCCAGGCGATGGACCTGCCCCTGTCCGACGTGCTCCGCGACGTCGCTGACGCGGTGGCCATCGAGGAGATCGCCGTCGGAGTGGTGGGTGCCACGCGGATCGCGTCGACGCGCCCCACGGGCGACGTCGTCGCCTCGGCCGCCTGACCCGACCGGGCAGGACGACCTAGCGCTCGGGCTGGCAGCTCGGGCACCAGTACGCCGCCCGCTCGCGCCCGGGCTCGCCGACCATGTCGACCAGGATGACCGTGCCGCACCGGCGACACGGCGACTTGTCGCGACGGTAGACCCACATCCGCTCGCGCTGGCGCAGGTTGCCCGTGGTGGACTGGATCGCCCGCTCCTTGTTGACCTCGAGCATCTGCTTGGCGCGACGCACCAGGCGCGGCAGCTCACCCACCTCGGCGACCGGCGTCACCGGGTGGACGCCGCTGGTGAAGCACAGCTCGGCCATGTACATGTTGCCGATCCCGGCCAGGTTGCGCTGGTCGAGGAGGGCCTGGCCGACGGGCCGCTGCGGCTCCGTGCGGAGGCGGGCCAACGCCTCGTCGGGGTCCCAGTCGGGGCCGAGCAGGTCGGGACCGAGGTGGGCGGTGAGGGCCGCCTCCTCGTGGCGCGGCACCACCTCGACGATGCCCAGCGAGAAGCCGACGGCCCGGCGGCCCTCGACGCCGAGCACCACGCGGGCCTGCTCGGCGGGGCGCCGCCACCGGTCTCCCTCGGCGTAGACGTGCCACGAGCCCTCCATCTTGAGGTGGGTGTGGAGGGTCCAGGCGCGCTCGTGGTCGATGCGGGTGATGAGGTGCTTGCCCCGCGACAGCGTGCGGATCACGGTGCCGCCGGTGAGGTCGAGCGTGGCGTAGGCGGGGACGCGGAAGTCCGAGACGGTCAACCGGTGCCCCGTCAGGGCTCGGTCGAGCGCGGCCGCGGCGCGGTAGACGGTGTCTCCCTCAGGCACGGAGCCTCAACCCCTTGGGTGTCGCGACGAACCCGGCGGCGGTCAGGGCCAGCCGGATGGGGGTCTCCCCGCCGCTGCCGATGAGCGCCTGCCCGTCGGCCTTCTCGACGGTCAGGCGGCCCAGGGCGCCCCGGCGGGCCGCGTCGGCCAGCGCGTGCATGGCGGGGGTGAGCACCTCCTGGTCGTCGGTCCAGGTGAGCAGCGTGCGGCCGCCGCGCTCGACGTAGACCGTGAGCGCGCCGTCGACCACCACGACCAGCGCGCCGGCCTTGCGACCGGGACGGTGGCCCGAGCGCTCGGCGTCGGCCTCCGGCCAGGGGAGCGCCGCACCGAACACGTTGGCGGGGTCGGTCGCGGCCAGCGCGACGACGGCGGGCTTGGCGCCGGCCTTGGTGCTCTCGGGCTCGGAGAACGTGCGGAGCCGGTCGATGGCGCCGGCGCTGCCGAACTGCGCAGCCCCCAGCCCCTCGATGAAGTAGCCGCGCCGGCAGCGTCCGGTGTCCTCGAACGCGCTCAACACCTTGTAGACCCCGGCGAACCCGCCGGCCACCCGCTCGCTCACCACCGCTCCGCGCGTGACCACCCCGTGGCGCTCGAGGAGGTGCTCGGCGCGCGCGTGGGCGCGCCGGGTCGGGTCGCCGTCACGCTCGGGCAGGATCGCCCAGCGGCCCGCGGTCTCCGGCGGACCGGTGCGCACCGGCATGCGGCCGCCGGTCGTCCTGCCCAGCCGTGGCGGCGTACGACGGGTGCGGTGCGACGGGGTGCCGCTGCGGACCAGCGCGCGGAGGGGGGTGAGCGTGTCGTTGGTGACGCGACCCTGCCAGACCAGCTCCCACAGCGCGGTGCTGAGCTCGGCGTCACTGGTGGAGCCGATGCGGTCCGAGAGCTGGCGGAAGAACCAGGCACCGCCCGGCTCGAGCGCGTCGAGCACCGCCCGCTGGACTCCGCTGGGCTCGTCGGACTCGACCTCGGGAAGGGTGAGGTGGGCCTGGTCGGCGAGGTGGAGGCTGACCCAGCCGTCGCTGCCCGGCAGGGGTGCGTGACCCGTCCAGATGACCTCGCCGGACGCGGTGAGCTCGTCGAGCATGGAGGGCTCGTAGTCGCGCACGCGGGCCGCGAGCACCAAGGGCTCGAGGGCGCTGGCGGGGACCGGGCAGCCGGCGAGCTGGTCGATGGCGGCGATCACGCCGTCGAGCCCGCGCAGCGACCCGCCGACCCGCTGCCAGGCGGGCAGGAAGCGGGCGACGGCGTCCTGGGCGACCGGCTCGATCTCCTGGCGCAGCCGGGCCAGTGAGCGGCGGCGCAGCTTGCGGAGCACCTCGGCGTCGCACCACTCGCTGCCCGAGCCCGAGGGCCGGAACTCGCCGTCCAGCACGCGGCCGCGGTGGGCCAGGCGCTGCAGGGTCTGTCGCGCGACGGCCTCGCCGAGCCCGAGACGGGAGGCGACCTCGGCGGTGGTGAAGGGGCCGTGGCTGCGGGCGAAGCGGGAGACGAGGTCGCCGAGCGGGTCCTCGGGGAGCTCCAGGAAGGCGTCGGGGGTGCCGACGGGCACGGGCACCCCGAGGCCGTCGCGCAGCCGGCCGATGTCCTCGATGGCGGTCCACCGGTCCTCGCCGGCCATCCGCACCTCGACGACACGACGTACGTCGGCGAGCGAGGCCAGCCAGCCCTCGACGTCGGCGCCCTCGACCGCGCGCTCACGGACCTCCGCGGTCGAGAGCGGACCGATGAGCCGGAGCAGGTCGGCGACGGCCTCGGCGTCACGGGCCCGGCGGTCGGGAGCGAGCCACTGCAGCTCGGCCTCCACCTCCGCGAGCACCTCGGGGTCGAGGAGCTCGCGGAGCTCGGCGCGACCGAGCAGCTCGGCGAGCAGGCCCTGGTCGAGCGACAGCGCAGCGGCGCGACGCTCGGCGATGGGGGAGTCACCCTCGTAGACGAACTGGGCGACGTAGCCGAAGAGCAGGCTGCGCGCGAAGGGTGAGGGGGAGGTCGTCGCGACGTCGACGACGGTGACCTCACGGCGCTGCACCCGCCCGAGCAGGGCGACGAGCGCAGGGAGGTCGTAGACGTCCTGGAGGCACTCGCGGACGGCCTCGAGCACGATCGGGAAGGCGGGGTACTTCGACGCGACCTCGAGGAGCTGGGCGCTGCGCTGGCGCTGCTGCCACAGAGGGCTGCGGCGGCCGGGGTCGCGGCGGGGGAGCAGGAGGGCGCGCGCGGCGCACTCGCGGAAGCGGCTCGCGAAGAGCGCCGACCCGCCCACCTCCTGGGTGACGAGCTGCTCGATCTCCTCGGGCTCGAAGACGATCACCTCGCCGCTCGGGGGCTCGGCGTCGGTGTCGGGGATCCGGATGACGATGCCGTCGTCGGAGGCCACCGCCTGGCCGTCGACGTCGTAGCGCTCGCGCAGCCGGGCGTTGATCGCCAGCGCCCACGGTGCGTGGACGGGCGTGCCGTAGGGGGAGTGGACGACCAGGCGCCAGTCGCCGAGCTCGTCGCGGAAGCGCTCGACCACCACCTGGGTGTCGCTGGGGACGACCTGGGTGGCCTCGCGCTGCTCGGAGAGGTAGGTGACGAGGTTGGTGGCGGCGTTGACGTCGAGGCCGCGCTCGCGCACGCTCGCGATGGCCTTCTCGCTCGGGGCGGCGGCGAGCTCGCGGGTGAAGGCGCCGACCGCCGCACCCAGCTCGGCGGGACGGCCGAGGGCGTCGCCCTTCCAGAACGGGAGCCGCCCCGGGATGCCCGGCGCGGGCGTGACGAGCACCCGGTCGTGGGTGATGTCCTCGATCCGCCAGCTGGTGGCACCGAGGGCGAAGACGTCGCCGACGCGCGACTCGTAGACCATCTCCTCGTCGAGCTCGCCGACGCGGCTCGCCTTCTCGCCCACGAGGAACACGCCGAAGAGCCCGCGGTCGGGGATCGTGCCGCCGCTGGTGACCGCGAGGCGCTGGGCGCCCGGCCGGCCGCTGAGGGTGCCGGTCACCCGGTCCCACACGATGCGCGGACGCAGCTCGGCGAACTCGTCGCTGGGGTAGCGCCCGCTGAGCAGGTCGAGGGTGGCGTCGAAGGCGGCACGGGGGAGCTGGGAGTAGGACGCGGCGCGCACGACCAGGGCGAACAGGTCGTCGACGTCCCACTCGTCGAGCGCCAGCATCGCGACGACCTGCTGGGCCAGGACGTCGAGCGGGTTGGCCGGCACGGACAGCTTCTCGATGGCGCCGCTGCGCATCCGCTCGACCGACACGGCGGTCTGGGCGAGGTCGCCGCGGTGCTTGGGGAACAGCACGCCGCGGCTGGTCTCGCCGACCTGGTGCCCGGCCCGGCCGACGCGCTGCAGCGCGCTGGCGACGCTCGGCGGAGACTCGATCTGGACCACGAGGTCGACCGAGCCCATGTCGATGCCGAGCTCGAGGCTGCTGGTCGCCACCACGCAGGGGAGCCGTCCACGCTTGAGGTCGTCCTCGATGATCGCCCGCTGCTCCTTGGAGACCGACCCGTGGTGGGCCTTCGCGATGACCGTCCCGGCGCCGCTGCTCTGGCCGGACTGGGCCATGACCTGCGCGGGTGACCCACCCTCCACCGCCTCCTCGCCGCCCGCCCGCACGGTGGCGATCTCGTTGAGCCGGGCGGTGAGCCGCTCCGCGAGGCGGCGCGAGTTCGCGAAGACGATGGTCGAGCGGTGCTGCTCGACGAGGTCGACGACGTGCTCCTCGACGTGGGGCCAGATGCTGGTGGAGCGCCCGGGGTCGCCCGACTCCTCGTCGTAGTCCTCCGGCATCGTCATGTCCTCGACCGGCACCACCACCCGCAGGTCCCACTCCTTGGTGCTGGGCGGGGACACGATCTCGACGGGCTGGGTGCCGCCGAGGAAGCGAGCCACCTCGTCGAGCGGGCGGACCGTCGCACTGAGGCCGATCCGCTGGGCGGGCCGCTCCAGCAGCGCGTCGAGCCGCTCGAGGCTGAGGCCGAGGTGGGCCCCGCGCTTGGTGCCGGCTACGGCGTGCACCTCGTCGATGATGACGGTGTCGACGCTGCGCAGCGTCTCGCGCGCCTGGCTGGTCAGCATCAGGAAGAGCGACTCGGGCGTCGTGATGAGGATGTCAGGCGGGGTGGTGCCGAGCTTGCGCCGCTCGGCGGGGCTGGTGTCACCGGAGCGCAGCCCGACCGTGACCTCCGGGACCTTGGTCTCGAGCCGCTCGGCGGTGTTGCGGATGCCGATCAGCGGGGCGCGGAGGTTGCGCTCGACGTCGACGCCGAGCGCCTTGAGCGGGGAGATGTAGAGCACGCGGGTGCGACGCGAGCGGTCCTCCGGCGGCTGGGTGCTGAGGAGCCGGTCGATGGCGTGGAGGAACGCGCTCAGCGTCTTGCCGCTGCCCGTGGGGGCGACGACGAGCGCGTGGTGCCCGTCGGCGATGCTCGACCAGGCGCCCTCCTGCGCCGGCGTCGGCCCGGCGAACGACGCCTCGAACCACGCCCGCGTGGGCGCGCTGAAGCGGTCGAGGGCGGTCATGGCCGTCAGTCTGTCACCGGCGTCCGACAACGGCCCCCGCCCTTTGGGCTGGACCACGGCCGCCGGCAGGTGCGGGGCGGCTCTCCCGCTGGCTACCCTGACGGGCATGGAGCGGACGTGGCCGCTCACCGGGCGGGACGTCGAGCTGCGCAGGGTCACGACGTCGATCCGGGCCGGTGCCGCGGGCATCGTGGTGGCCGGCCCTGCCGGGGTCGGGAAGACCCGGCTCGCCCGGGAGGCGCTGGCGACGGTGGCAGGCACGGGTGTCGCCTCCGTCTGGGCCCACGGCAGCGCGGCCGCCCGTCCCATGCCCCTCGGTGCCTTCGCGGGCCTGCTCGACGTCCCCGCGGGTGACGCGGCGGAGACCATCTCCCGCGCGCTCGACCAGCTCGCCGGGACCGGGCGGTTCGTCCTGGTGGTGGACGACGCCCACCTGCTCGACGAGCACTCGGCGATCGTGCTGCACCGCGTCGTCGTACGCCGCCTGGCACCGGTCCTCGTCACCCTCCGCGCCGGCGAGCCCGCTCCCGACGTCGTGACGGCCCTCTGGAAGGACGAGCACCTCCCGCGCCTGGACCTCGGCCCGTTGGACGGCGAGCAGACCACCGGCCTGGTCGCCCGGGTGCTGGGCGGGCCGGTCGACTCCGACTCGGCCCACCGGCTGTGGACGCTCACCCAGGGCACTCCGCTCTTCCTGCGCCACCTGCTGGCCGGGGAGGTGGCGGCGGGCCGGTTCACCGCGGCGTCGGGCATCTGGCGGTGGACTAGCCGGCCGCTGATCACGCCGGAGCTGGCCGACCTCGTGGAGCACGAGATCGGTGGGCTGGTCCCCGAGGTGCAGGACGTGGTGGACCTGGTGGCACTGGCCGAGCCCGTCCCGGTCGCCACCATCTCCGCCCTGACGACCCCGCTCGCGCTGGAGGAGGCGGAGGAGCGCGGCCTCGTGCGCACCGACGGGGTCGTCGCACGTCTCGCGCACCCGCTCTACGGCGAGGTCCGCCGGAGCGCGATGGGCGCGGTCCGCGCGCGCCGGCTGCGCGGACAGGTCGCAGCGACCCTGGCGGGGACGGAGGACCCCATCCCGCGCGCCGTGCTGACGCTCGACTCGGACCTGCCCGCCGACCCCCTGCTGTTCCTGCAGGCGGCCGAGGCCGCGACCCGGTTGTACGACCTGCCGCTGGCCGAGCGGCTCGCCCGTGCCGCAGCGGGGACCGGGGTGCCGGTGGCCCGCCTGGTGCACGCGGCCGCGTTGTCGTGGCTCAGCCGGGGCGAGGAGGCCGAGGCGATCCTGGTGGACCTCGCACAGGCCGCCGCTGACGCCGAGATGCGGACGATGGTGCACCTCCACCGCGCCGGCAACCTGCTGTGGACCATGGCGCGACCGGACGAGGCCCGTCAGGCGTTGGACGAGGCCCGGGCCACCTCGGCGCTTCCGGTGCAGGTCGCGGCCATGTGCATGGCCGTGGACGTGGCAGCCGGCCTGCTCGGCCCCGCCCTGGGGAGCGGTCCCCGGCTCCTGCGCGACGACCTCCCCGACGACCTGTCCCGGGTCCTGGTCGCGTCCGCGGTGTCGGGTGCGGCAGCCCTCACCGGTCAGCCGGGCCTGCTCGAGGAGGCTGCCGTCGTGGGTGGGCTCACCTCCGACCGGGTGCCCACGATGATCCCCGGGTTCGGCCTCGCGGACCTCCAGGTGCTCGGGCACCGCCTCCACGGCACGCCGGCCCGGGGGGAGGAGATGGCACGCCGGATGCGGGCTGCCTCGGCCGACCTGCCCGGCCCGGCGAGGCTCATGGGCCTGGTCGTCGCCGGCCACGCCGCCCTGGCCGCAGGTCGGCTCGTCGACGCGCTGGACCTGCTGGGGCAGGCGTGGGTCGGGCTGGCGGACTCCGGCCACGAGTTCCGGTTCCGTTGCCGGACCCTGCTCGCGACGGCCGCGGCTCAGGCAGGGGACGTCGCCCGGGCGGCGCCGCTGCTCGCCGGGATCGTCGACGGCCGGCACCCGGCGTACGACCTCCTCGCGCCCGAGGACCTGCTGGCACGAGCGTGGGGCGCGGCGGCCGAGGGAGCGGCCACCGAGTCGCTCGACCGTGCCCTTGCCGCGGCAGCTCTCGCCCACGACGCCGGTGCGCCGGCGTTCGAGGTGCTCGCCTGGCAGACCGCCGTCCAGCTCGGCGACGCGACCGCGGCCCTGCCCCGACTGGCGGCGCTGGAAGGGCTGGGACCCCGCGCCCGGGTCGCGCACGCCCATGCCCGCGCCCTGGCCGAAGCGGACGCCGACGGCCTCCTCGCGACCGCCGACGACTGGGCCCGGCTCGGTGACCTCGTCGCTGCGGGGGACGCCGCGGCCCAGGCGGCTGAGGTGCACCGGCGCCACCAGAGGTCGGGTTCGGCGCTCTCGGCGTCGACCGTGGCCACGCGGCTGGCTGCCGCGTCGGGCGCGCGCACGCCGGCCCTGGCCGCCGCGGTCCGGCCACTGCCCCTGACCACGCGCGAGCGCGAGGTCGTCGAGCTGGCGGCCAGGGGGCTGCCCAACAGGGCCATCGCCGAGCGGCTCACGGTGTCGGTGCGGACCGTCGAGGGGCACCTCTACCGCGCCGGCCTCAAGCTCGGCGTGTCCGAGCGCACCACGTTGAGGGACGTCCTCGGCCTCGAGCCCGGACTCGAGTAGTCCCCTACTCGTGCCCGTGCCGCCGGGCTGTCGGAGGCTGGGGCCATGACCACCGTCCACGTCCCGCCCGGAGAGGGCCCCAGCTATCCGATGATCGACGGCGACCACGTCGTCAAGGCCGCTGTCAAGGACGCCGAGGGGGCGTTCGAGGTGTTCGAGGTGCTCGCGCCGGCCGCTCCGATGGCCCCGCCCCACGTCTCGCCCTGGACAGGAGTGCTGTTCCTGCTCGAGGGCCGGGTCAGCGCTCTCGTCGACGGCACGACGTACGACGTGGAGCCGGGCGGCGTCGTGGTGTTCCCGGCAGGGACGCCGTGCACCTTCGAGGTGGTGGGGGAGTCCGCCCGGTTCGTGGCCGTCACGTCGGGGGACCGGGCCGGGCGGTTCTTCGCCGACTTCTCCGGGTCCGTGCCGAAGGACCAGCCCGTCGAGGACTCCTTCGAGCAGATCCTGTCGGTCGCCCGGCGCCACGGCGTGCGGCTCGCAGGGGCGTGAGTCCGGTGCGCTTCGACATCACCACCCGGGCGACGCCCGAGCAGGTCCTGCGGGCCTTCACCGACTTCAGCGAGCGACGGCTCGAGACCTGGCGGCGCACGCTCGACCCGAAGACCTACGAGGTGCGCGAGCTCGGCGACACGTGGGCCGTGGCCCGTGAGAGCACCGCCGGGTCACCGTTCTGGGTCGTGAGCCGCTACGACTGGTCGGACCCGGGCGTGGTCCGGGCGCACGCGGTCGAGACCAGCTGGGGTGGCTCGAGTGACGCGACCTACCGGATCCACCCGGCAGCAGGAGGCGGCAGCCGACTGCAGGCCGAGTGGACCCACCTCGGCGTCACCAAGCCCCACGAGAAGGTCCTCATCGCCCTCCTCAACCGCTTCCCGATGAGCACCTACATCGCCCGCCTGCACGTGGAGGCTCTGGACCGCTACGCGGAGGCGGAACGGCCTACCCTGCGAGGGTGACGGCCCCGCGAACTCCTCCCGGTCCGTCACGGGCGGTGCTGGGGCTCGCGATCGTGGGCGTCGTCGCCGGAGCCGCTGCAGTGTCCCTCGGCGGCGAGCTCAAGGACCTCTCCGTCTACCAGCACGGAGGCCGGGCCGTGCTGCACGGTGTGTCGCCCTACTCCCGCGACGACCCGGTCACCGGCCTGCCCTTCACCTACCCACCCTTCGCGGCGGTCCTCATGGCGCCGATGGCACCGCTGCCGGCCTGGCTCGCCGCTGGACTGTGGACCGGTGCGTCGGCCGCTGCGCTCGGGGGGTGCGTCGTCGTCGTACGCCGCGCCCTGGGGCGGCCGTCGTCCGCCTGGCTCGTCCTCCTGCTGGGCACGGCGGCGCTGGCCCTCGAGCCGGTGTGGCAGAACCTCGTGTTCGGCCAGGTCAACCTGCTGCTCATGCTCGCCGTGCTGGTCGACCTGCTCCACCCGGGACGACGACTGTCGGGTGTCGTGCTGGGCGTCACCGCGGGCGTCAAGCTGACCCCGCTCGTCCTCCTCGTGCTGCTCGTGCTCGCGGGTCAGCGGGCGAGTGCCGCGCGTGCCACGGTGGTCTTCGCGGCCACCGTCGCGGTCGGGTTCCTCGCGGTGCCCGGCTCGGCGACGTACTGGACCCAGCGGCTGCTCGACCCCAGCCGGGTCGGGCCGCCGGCGCTCGCCCACAACCAGTCCGTCTCGGGCGTGCTGACGCGCGCGCTGGGCGAGACTCCGCCGACCTGGCTCTGGCTGGCCGTCGCCGGTCCCGTCGCCCTCGCGACGGTGCTGGTCGCGGCCGCGCACTGGCGACGGGGTGACCGGGTGCTCGGCACGTGCCTGTCCGCGATCGCGATGCTGCTCGCCTCGCCGGTCGCCTGGTCGCACCACTGGGTCTGGTGCGTGCCGGTCGCGCTGGTGCTGTGGGAGCGTCGCAGGTGGGCGGCCGTCGCCTGGACAGCCGTGTTCGTGACCCGCCCGATCCTCTGGCCCCCGTGGGGCGCGGGGCGAGAGCTCGACTGGGGTGCGCTGGAGCACCTGGTCGGCAACGCGTACGTGCTCGCTGCCCTGGTGCTCGTCGTCGGGGCGAGCAGGTGGACCGGACCTCCCGTCAGGCCGGCGTGATGTTCTGGTTGTGCCGGAACAGGTTGCCGGGGTCGTACTTGGCCTTGACCTGCTGGAGCCGGTCGTAGTTGCCCTTGTAGTTGGCGCGGATGCGGTCCTGGTCGTCGCCGGCCATGAAGTTGATGTAGCCGCCCTCCTCGGAGTGCGGCGCGATCGCCTCGTAGTAGTCCCGGACCCAGGCGGTGTTGCGCTCGTCGTCCGCCGCGTCCGGCCACATGCCGGCGATCACCGTCGCGAAGCTGGCGTCGCGGTAGGCGAACGCGGTGGCGTCGGGCGCCACGTCGTTGCAGGCCCCGTTGATCGGGTAGATGTGCATGGTCGACGTCATCGCCGGCACCTTCGACCCGTGCTCGACGTGCGCCGCGATCGCCTCGTCGGTGAGCTCGGTGGCGAAGCTGGCCTTCCAGTAGTGCCGCAGGCCCACCGGGTAGAGGTCGTCGAAGGCACTGTTGAGGGCGGGGTAGGGCATGGGGCCGACCATCTCGGCCACCGACGGCGCAAGGTCTCGGAACGGCTTGAGCACCTGCTCGCCCTTGTCCAGGTCACCCGCCCAGCAGGCCACCATGAGGGCGAGCGTCGTGCCGTGCCGCTCCTCCGGGATGAACGGCAGCGGTGGCGCGATCTGGTAGGCCGGGAAGCCGCCGAACTGCTCCGGGGCGTCGGCGATGAACTCGCGGTAGAGCCGGAACAGGTCGCCGGCCCGGTCGAGCTCGAAGAAGATCGGGCCGCCGTAGACGTCCTTGACCGGGCTCAGCCGGAACTCGAACGAGGTGACGACACCGAAGTTGCCGCCACCGCCGCGGATGGCCCAGAAGAGGTCTGCGTCGTCCTTCTCGCTGGCGACGTGGAAGGTGCCGTCGGCGGTCACCACGTCAGCGGCGACGAGGTTGTCCAGGGACAGTCCGAGCCCGCGCGCGAGGTAGCCGATCCCACCGCCCAGGGTGAGTCCGCCGACGCCCGTGGTCGAGATGATGCCGCCGGTGGTGGCGAGCCCGAAGGGGTACGTCGCCGCGTTCAGGTCACCCCAGGTCGCGCCCCCGGCCACCCGGGCGGTCCTCGTCACGGGGTCGACCCGCACGTCGCGCATCGCCGACAGGTCGACCACCACGGCTGCGTCGGCCGTGCCGAAGCCGGGCACGCTGTGGGCGCCGCCCCGCACCGCCACGCTCAGCCCGTGGTCGGCGGCGAAGCGCACGGCCGTCATCACGTCACCGGCGTTGGCGGGCCGGACGACGACCTCCGGCCGCTTGTCGATCATGCCGTTGCGCACGGCGCGCGCGTCGTCGTACCCGGGATCGGTCGGTCCGGTGACCGTCCCTCTGGTGTCGGCGCGCAGGGAGTCCAGGTCGATGCTCATGTGCCCTCCTCGGGACGCAGGACTGTCGGGGTCCGGGGCGACAGGGGCGTCGAGGGGCGGCGTCGGAGGAACAGCGTCGAGCAGGGCGTCACGAGGCGCCGCGGATCGCGGCAGGGGTGGAGCTCCGACGCTAGCCCACTCGTCCGGCCCTCACATGGCACAAATAGGGCATTGCGTGGAGGGGACGGCGTGCGGACCTCTCCACAGTCTTCTGGCTCCCGGTTTGGACCTCGGGGTCGATGGGCATCTGTGGGACCAGGCGCACGCGGCGCCCCTCGGTCCAGGAGACGCAGATGTACGGAGACACCGGAGTCATCCGCCGGCTCGCCCAGCAGATGAGCGAGCAGGGCACAGAGATCCGCAGGGACGCCGACCAGCTGGTGAAGGCGTCCCAGCTGGTGCTCTGGGAGGGGCGCGCGGCGCAGTCGATGCGCGAGCGGATGGCCGAGCGTGCGGTCGCCCTCCGCACGACCGCCGACGAGCACGACGACGCCGCCCAGGCGTTGCGGCACCACGCCGACGAGGTCGACCGGCTCAAGGACCTGATCCGCGAGATCGCCCACCGCGTGCGCGGTCTCATCGAGGGGGCCCGGTCCCGTCTCGCGGACCTCGCCGACAGGGCGATCGACCTGGTCAAGAAGATCACGCCCGACCCGATCGACGAGATGCTCTCCACCTTCCAGCCACCGCCCGAGGGCCACAAGGACTGGCTCGACGTGCCCGACCAGCTGCCGGGAGGCGCCCGATGAACGCCATCCTCCTCGGCGCCGAGGGCCACGAGGTCGAGCAGCGCACGGTCACCCCGCGGCGCGTACGCCTCTCGCGTGCGGCGCTGGACCGGTTCGCCGAGCTGGCGGGCGTGGAGTCTCCGGCCGCGCAGATGGTCGCCTCGAGCGGGTCGCTCGACACGCTCGGCGACCGGCTGGGCAACCTCGGCAACGATGCCGGCCCGGCTCCCTCGGAGGGTGCCTCGGGCCCGGTCGACAGCGACCTCGACGACGTCCTGGCGACCGCCGGGTTGGTCGACGGGGGAGTTCCGACCGAGGAGGGTGGCGCGGTGCTGACCGTGTGGCACGCGCCCGTCCTCGCGGTCGAGCTGGAGATGCTCGTGTCGCTGCGCCGCGGCAAGGTCCGAGTGCGCAGCTGGCACCGCAACCTCGACGACTGGGTCGTCTGCCTCTCGACCGGCGACGGCCAGACCTTCGAGCTCAGCTGGCTCTCCGCCGACGACTGGTGGCTCGAGCTGGGCCGCGCCGCCTACGTCGACACCTCGACCCTCGGCGCCGCACCCGACGCTGAGCCGATCCCCGCTGTCGTCGAGACTCCGTGGGACCTGCTGCTCGCGACGGGGGAGGCCGTGCAGCGCCGGCGCTTCGAGCTCCTCGACCAGATGGTGTCCGACTACTCGGGGTTGACGCTCGCCGGTGACGCGCCCGGCACGCTGGAGACCGCGGACGACGCCGACGTACGCCGCTGGCACGAGCAGCTCGAGAGCTCGTCGCGCGGTCGCCTCCACGCCGCGGTGATGGGCCGCAGCGAGCGGGGCCGTCCGGGAGCCGGGATCGTGGAGTGGGTGCTCTTCCACGACGGGTGGCGGTCACTGACGCCCTTCCGGCGCGACGGCTGGAACATGGTGCGCATCGAGCAGAAGTCGCCCGTGGACCTGCCGCGTGAGCTCGCCGTCCGCGCCGCGGCGGTGACCTCATGAGCAGCGGCACGCTCCCTCCGATCGAGTCGGTCTCCGGCGGCTCGCACGGCGTCGAGGCCGGCTACGAGCAGATGCTCGCGCTGGCCGAGCGCTACGAGACCCAGGCCGGCGACTTCCTCGAGATGGCCGGCCTGGGGGCCAGGATCATGGCCAACGGCGACCTGCTGGAGTCGGCGATCCTCTCGCCGGGCTCGTTCGCCGACGCCGAGGTGCAGGTGCTCGACGCCACGACCGGCGCCAACGGCCTGACCGTGCGCGCCATCGGCATCGAGGCCGACGCCCTCGGCGTACGAGCCGTGGTCGCGGCCTTCCAGGCCAGCGACTCGCTGTCCCGGCACGCGGTCGAGATGCTCGACAACGCGCTGGGACGCCTGCTGCTCCCCGCTGCCCTCGCGTCCCTGCCGGCCCTCCTCGCAGCCGGTGGCATCAGCTACGCCTACTACTCCACCCTCTCGCCGGAGGAGCAGGACGCGCTCCGGGCCCAGCTCGCCGAGAACCTCGGACAGCTCCTGCACGACCACCCCGAGCTCGCGCAGCACCTGATCAACGGTGGCGGTGGACTCTTGGAGTCCCTCGTGCCGGGGATCGGCCTGCTCGACCCCGGCGACGGGCCGATCCACCAGGCGACGACCAACGACGCCGCCCGGCTGCTCGCGCTCCTGCTGGGCGACAGCACCGACTACTCGGTCACCGGGGTCGACGACGTCGCGGGCGGGGCGAGCACCGCGCAGCCCGACAGCCTGCGCGCGCTCATGCAGCAGCTCGACGCGACCAACGGCCTCGACGACGACCCGTCCGAGGCGGACATGCACGGGGCGATCCAGATCCAGCAGGTGGGGGAGAAGCCCCACGAGCGCTACATCGTCTACATCCCGGGCACCGACGACATGAGCCCGATCCCCCAGAGCGGCGACCTGTCCCGCGACATGGAGACCAACTACCAGCTCATCGGCGGCATGGACAGCGCCTACGGACGCGGCATCCAGCAGGCGATGCTCGACGCCGGCCTCGACGGCAAGGACGTGATGCTGGTGGGGCACTCGCAGGGCGGGATGGTGTCGACGTCCCTCGCCGCGGATCCCGAGTTCACGCGGCACTTCAACGTCGAGCACGTGGTGACCGCGGGGTCGCCGACGGCCCAGGTGACGCACCTGCCCGACAGCACCCACGCCATCCACTTCGAGAACCGTGGCGACGCCGTGCCGCTGCTCGACGGTGAGGACAACCCGGACCAGCCCCACCGGACGACGGTGAAGTTCGACGAGGGCAGCAGCGACATCGGTGACAACCACGGCCTCGACCACTACACCAACGGTGCCGCCGCGGCCGACGCCTCGACCAACGGCTCGATCCAGGACGAGATCGCCCGAATGAACCAGGACGGCTACCTGGGCACCGGGACGTCGGGGCAGGTGCAGACCTACGTGATCACCCGATGACCCGGCGCTCTGGCAGGCTGAGGCCCATGAGGTGGAACGTCTCGGCCGCCGTCCTGTGCCTGCTCGTGCTGGCCACCGCGTGCAGCAACCCGCTCGACAAGGAGCCCTCGTCGGCCGCCATCCCGGCGGGGTGCGGCGACTGCGAGGCGGAGGTCGCGGCACTCGTCGAGACGGTCGAGGCGATCCCGGGTGTCGAGGCCGTCAGCAGCACCCGGCGTACGACGCGGGGCGTGCCGGTCGCCTACCTCAGCGTGGGCCTCGACCTCGCCGGCAAGGACGTGGTGTCGACCGACGTGGGGGCCGTGGCCGACGCGGTGGCCGAGGCAGCATGGCGCTCCGACGTCTCCCCGCTCGACGTGCTCCGGCTCGAGGTGGAGCTGCGCAACGGCTACCAGGAGTCCGACGGCTATGCCTTCGGTGCCGACCGGGCGGACTACGAGGAGCGCTGGGGCGAGCGCCCTGCGGGCTCGGAGTGGTCGCCGGTGCCCGAGGGCGACGACCTCGAGGGGTGCGAGATCGACGGCTGCCGCGAGCTGATGCGCGACGTCGCCCGGGAGGTGTCGGCGCTGAGCGGCGTGCGGGCCGTGCTGCGGTCCGACCACGGCTCGAGCTCGCCCACCAACGCCTCCTCCGCCGACATCGACGTGAGGACCGACGGCACCGACGTCACCGAGCAGGTGGCCGAGATCGTGTGGCGCTCCCGGGTGACGCCCATCGAGCTGATCACCGTCACGACCTCGACGCCGGACGGGGGCTTTCCCGACCAGGTGATCTTCCAGGTCGATCCGAGGACCGGCCGGGACCACGACCGGCTCGAGGAGATGTGGGGCCCGCGCCCGGTGGAGTGAGCCCGGGCCGAATCGCCCGACGATGAGGTCCGCGATGTCGGCAGGCTGAACTAGTGTCGGACCACGTGACGGAATCCATGATCTCGGCGCGGGGGCTCCGCAAGTCCTTCGGCGAATTCGAGGCAGTGAAGGGCATCGACGTCGAGGTGCGCAAGGGCGAGGCGTTCGGCTTCCTCGGTCCCAACGGCGCCGGCAAGTCGAGCACCATGCGGATGATCGCGACGGTCAGCCCGGTCACCGGGGGAGAGCTGCGCATCCTCGGGATGGACCCGGCGGCCGACGGACCGGCGATCCGCTCGCGGCTCGGGGTGTGCCCCCAGGAGGACACCCTCGACAACGAGCTCAACGTCTTCGACAACCTCTACGTCTACGGCCGCTACTTCGGCATCGACAAGGCGACCGTGCGCGAGCGCGCCGACGAGCTGCTGGAGTTCGTCCAGCTCAGCGACAAGCGCAAGGCCAAGGTCGACGACCTCTCCGGCGGCATGAAGCGCCGGCTCACCATCGCCCGCTCCCTGGTCAACCGGCCCGACCTGCTGCTGCTCGACGAGCCGACCACCGGGCTCGACCCGCAGGCCCGCCACGTGCTGTGGGACCAGCTGTTCCGCCTCAAGCAGGCCGGGGTCACCCTGGTCATCACCACGCACTACATGGACGAGGCCGAGCAGTTGTGCGACCGGCTCGTCGTGATGGACAAGGGAGTCATCGCGGCCGAGGGCTCGCCGCGACAGCTCATCGAGGAGCACTCCACCCGCGAGGTGGCCGAGCTGCGGTTCGGGATCGCCGACGAGGGCAACATCCACGAGCAGATCGCCGGCAAGGTCGACGACCTCGGCCGGCTGGAGATCCTGCCCGACCGCATCCTCGTCTACAGCGCCGACGGCGAGGAGGTCATCGCCAAGGTGCACGAGCGGGGCCTGGAGCCGATCGCCGTGCTCGTGCGCCGCTCGACGCTCGAGGACGTCTTCCTCAAGCTCACCGGCCGGACGCTGGTCGACTGATGGCCGCCATCGACAGGCTCGCCCCACCGCGCGGCCTCGGCGTCGCCGAGGGGACGCTGCGCCAGCTCGACTACTGGTGGACGGTCTTCAAGCGCACGTGGCGCGGCGGTGTCATCTCCAGCTTCGTCGCGCCGCTCTTCTACGTCGTGGGCATGGGCGTCCTGCTCGGCGGCTTCGTCGCCGGTGACCCGGCCCGGCTCGAGGGCGCGACCTCCTACCTCGACTTCGTGGTGCCCGGGCTCGTGGCCGCGCACGCGATGCAGATCGCAGTGGGGGAGACGACGTACCCCGTCATGGGCGGGATCAAGTGGCACAAGAGCTACCACGCCCAGCTCGCGACGCCGCTCGGCGTGCGCGACGTCGTCAACGCACACCTCGGCTTCGTGGCCTTCCGGGTCGCCTCGGCCTGTGCGGTGTTCCTCCTCGTGCTGGCCCCGTTCGGCGTCTTCGCCTCGTGGTGGGGTCCGATCCTCGCGTGGTTCGTGCTGCTCCTGCTCGGCATGGCGTTCGCGACCGTCGTCTTCGGAGTCAGCGCCCGGATGCGCTCGGAGGAGGGGTTCGGCGTGATCTACCGCCTCGGCGTCATCCCGCTGATGCTCTTCTCCGGCTCGTTCTTCCCGATCGCCAACCTCGGCCCGGTGCTGGAGGTGGTGGCCTGGTTCACGCCGCTGTGGCACGGCGTCGACCTGACCCGGATGCTCTGCCTCGACACCGTCGACCTGCCGCTCGCGCTCGTGCACCTGGCGGTCCTGGCCGCCCTCACCGGCGTCGGCTGGCTGTGGGCGATCCGCGGCCTCGAGCGGAGGATGAGGTCCTGATGTCGACGTTGACCCCGATGCAGGCGGTCGGTGCCATCACCTTCCGCAACTACACGACCTACAAGCGCTACTGGAAGCTCTTCCTCACCGGCTTCCTCGAGCCGCTGTTCTACCTCTTCTCGATCGGTGTCGGCGTCGGCCAGCTGATCGACACCTTCGAGTTCCACGGCGAGGTCATCCCCTACGCCGACTTCGTGGCGCCGGCGATGCTCGCCGCCTCGGCCTTCAACGGCGCGATGCTCGACAGCACCTACAACGTGTTCTTCAAGCTCAAGTACGACAAGCTCTACGACCAGATGCTGGCGACACCGCTGACGACCGGCGACGTGGCCCGCGGGGAGATCCTGTGGGGCCAGATCCGCGGCGCGTCCTACTCCGCGATGTTCCTGCTGGTGATGACCGCCATGGGCATGGTCAACAGCTGGTGGGCGGTGCTCGCGCTGCCCGCGACGCTGCTGATCGGCTTCGCGTTCAGCGCGGTCTTCATGGCGTGGACGACCTACATGAAGAGCTTCCAGGACTTCGACAAGATCACCCTCGTGCAGCTGCCGCTGTTCTTGTTCTCCGCCACCTTCTTCCCGGTCGAGGCGTTCGGCGACGGCGTCCTGCGCTGGGTCGTCGAGGCGACCCCGCTCTACCGCGGGGTGGTGCTGTGCCGCGAGCTCACGACCGGTGCGGTGACATGGGAGTCGGCGGTGTCGGTCGTCTACCTCGTCGCGATGGGCGTCGTCGGCCTGCTCGTCGTACGCCGTCGGCTGGACGCGCTGCTGCGCACCTGACGACGTGGCGGAGGTGCTGGCGCAGCCCGGTCGTGTCGACCTAGGTTGCTGGGCATGGGATCCCACCGCACCTCCTACGCCCAGGGCGAGACCACTCCGGCGCTGCTGGAGGAGACCATCGGTGCCAACCTCGAGCGGACCGCGACGGCGTACTCCGACCGCGAAGCGCTGGTGGAGTGCGCGACCGGGCGCCGCTGGACGTGGGCCGAGCTCGACCGCGACGTCGACGCCCTCGCGAAGGGGCTGATCGGCGCCGGTGTCGCGCAGGGCGACCGGGTCGGGATCTGGGGACCCAACAGCGCCGAGTGGACGCTCGTGCAGCTCGCTGCGGCGAAGGTCGGCGCGGTGCTGGTCAACGTGAACCCGTCCTACCGCACCCACGAGCTCGCCTACGTGGTCAACCAGAGCGGCATGCGGCTGCTGGTGAGCGCCTCGCGCTTCAGGACGAGCGACTACCGCAGCATGGTCGAGGAGACGACGCCCCAGAGCCACGCGCTCGAGCGTGTGGTCTACCTCGACGACGAGGAGAGCTGGGCCGGGCTGCTCGCGGACGGCGAGGGGGTCAGTGACCAGGTGCTCGCGCAGCGGAAGGCGGCGCTGTCGCCCGGCGACCCGATCAACATCCAGTACACGTCCGGCACCACCGGCTTCCCCAAGGGTGCGACGCTCAGTCACCGCAACATCCTCAACAACGGCTACCTCGTCGGGGAGGTCTGCCGCTACACCGAGGAGGACCGGGTCTGCATCCCGGTGCCCTTCTACCACTGCTTCGGGATGGTCATGGGCAACCTCGCGTGCACCACCCACGGGGCGACGATGGTGATCCCTGCCGCCGGCTTCGACCCGGCCCTCACCCTGCGCGCGGTCTCCGACGAGCGGTGCACCTCGCTCTACGGCGTGCCGACGATGTTCATCGCCGAGTGGGCGCTGCCCGACCTCGCGTCCTACGACCTCACGAGCGTGCGCACCGGCATCATGGCCGGCTCGCCGTGCCCCGAGGAGATGATGAAGAAGCTCATCGACGCGGGGATCGACGAGATGACGATCTGCTACGGCATGACCGAGACATCACCGGTGTCGACCCAGACCCGCACCGACGACTCGCTGACGCGCAAGGTCGGCACGGTCGGCCGGGTGTGCGCGCACCTCGAGATCAAGATCATCGACCCGGTCAGCGGGGACACGCTCCCGCGCGGCGAGGCGGGCGAGTTCTGCACCCGTGGCTACTCGGTGATGCTCGGCTACTGGGACGACGAGGAGAAGACCCGCGAGGCGATCGACAGCGACGGCTGGATGCACACCGGCGACCTCGGCGTGATGGACGACGAGGGCTACGTCCGCATCACCGGACGCATCAAGGACATGGTGATCCGCGGCGGGGAGAACATCTACCCGCGCGAGATCGAGGAGTTCCTCTACACGCACCCCGACATCGAGGACGTGCAGGTGGTCGGCGTCCCCGACGCGAAGTACGGCGAAGAGCTCTGCGCCTGGCTGCGGATGCGCTCCGGCACCGAGCCGCTCGACGCCGAGCGGGTGCGCGAGTTCGCCACCGGCAAGCTGGCGCACTACAAGATCCCGCGCTACGTCATGGTGGTCGAGGAGTTCCCGATGACCGTGACGGGCAAGGTGCGCAAGGTCGAGATGCGGGAGGTCTCGACGCGCGAGCTCGGCCTGGCCTGACGTCAGGCCAGCACCCGCTGGAGCCACGTCACGTCGATCCAGCGGTCGTGCTTGCGGCCGACCTCGCGCATCGTGCCGACCTCCTCGAAGCCGCAGGCCGCGTGCAGCGCCAGGCTGGCCGGGTTGGGCAGGGCGACGGCGGCCACGACGAGGTGCACGCCGTCGTCGGCCAGCCGCGCCAGCAGGGCGTCGTACAGCGCCCGGCCGGTGCCGAGCCCCTGGTGTCCCGGCGCGACGTAGACGGTGCTCTCGCGGGTGTGAAGGTAGGCCGGTTTCGGGCGGAACCACGAGGACGTGGCATAGCCGACCACCGCGCCGTCGTGCTCGGCGACGAGGAAGTGGTCGTCGTCGGCGAGCTTCTCCTCCCAGACGTCGAGCGGCCGCGGCTCGTGGTCGAAGGTGGCGTGCCCCTCGCGCGCCTCGCGGGCGTAGATCGCGGCGACGGCCGGCAGGTCGGCGGCGCGGGGCGGACGGATCTGCATGCCGCCAGTGTGACGTGGTCAGCGGAAGACGCTGCGGTAGACCTCGTCCAGCGCGGCGTCGTCCAGGCCGGTCACCACCCGCACGGTCCCCTCGCCCGTACGCCGGAGCCGGCCGCGGTCGCCGGTGGTGTCCACGGTCCAGGTGCCCGTCACGGTCGCGGCCGAGCCGGTGACGAACGTGCCGGCGGTGGCGAGGTCCCAGTAGCGCGGCGACTCGAAGCCGGGCACCCTGCCGAGCCCGCCGACCACGGGGCCGGCCAGGCCGTCGGGCGCACCGAGGGGCACCGGGTCGTCGGGCACGACCGTGACGGGCACCGGTCCGGCCAGCACCTCGGCGAACGGCACGGGATCGGCGCCGGCGTTCCACTCCGCCACGCCGTCGGCGTGCGAGGGGCTGTCGACGCTGCCCGCCATCGTGATGATGCCGTCCAGCCGGGCGTACGCCGCCGGGTCCTCGCGCAGGACGGCGGCCACCTCGGTGAGGGGTGCCAGCGCGACCACGTGCAGGTCGTCGTGGCGCCGGGCCAGCCGGGCGAGGAGCGTCGCCGCCGGCGTCCTCACCGGGGTGAGGTCGTTGGGCACGTCGTCCCGTGGCAGCCCGCTTGCCATGAGGGCGCCGGCACCCCAGTCGGGCGGGAACATCACGCCGTCCTCGCCGCGGGGCGTGGTGCCGCAGGCCACGGGCGGCGGCTCCACCTCGAGCGCGTCGAAGAAGTCGCCCAGCAGCCCCGTCCCGCGGCAGTCGAGCTCTCCGGTCTGCGGGACCGTCACGGCGAGCACGCGTACGTCGGAGTGGCGCAGCAGCAGCGCGAGTGCGGCCAGGTCGTCGGGAGCCAGGTCGGTGTCCACGACGACCGGGACGGCGTCGGCACGCTTCTCGGCGGCAGGAGCCATCGGCCCGCGGGCGAACACTTCGCCGTCGACGTCGGAGGCCGCGGGACTGCACGCGGCCAGGACGGCCACGGCCAGGGGGACCAGGAGGATCCGCCGCCTCACGGGATCACCACGTGCTGGCCGACGAGGCCCGCCACGACGAGGACCGCCCCGACGGCGAGCCACACGCGTCGCCCGCGCCGGGGCCAGGCGACCCCCAGCAGCAGTGCGGCGAGCCCGAGCAGCCACACGTCGTGCCACCACGCGAGCGCCTCGGAGACCCACTGGCGGTCCCAGCCCCCACTCGTGTGAGGGGTGCCGACGAGGAGCCAGTCGGACGGGAAGGAGAGCGGGTCGGCCGTGCCCGGACCGGCCGGGAGCTGGATGGGCTGGACCTGCATGACCGAGAACGGCGTCACGGCGGGATCGCCGAAGAGCCAGTAGACCATCACGACGAACCACAGCACGAAGAGCGCGGGGACCAACGCGACGAGCCGGGACACGCGCCGTCCGAGGGCGGCGCCGAGCGCGACCGCGACCAGCGCCAGCACGACGAGCTGGGACAGCTCGGCCATCGTGTGGAAGGCCTCGGTGGTGCGCCCGGGCTCCATGCCGAGCCACAAGCCGCCGAGGTCCCTCTCCCGCCACGCGACGAGCCCGGTGTACGCCGCCGCCACCCCCACGAACGGCAGCGCAGCCACCAGCCGGGCGATCGCGCGCTGGACCTCCGACACGGGGGCGGCCGGTGCCACCTCGTGCCGGGCGCGGTGGAACGGCACGGCGACGGCGACCGAGATGCCGAAGAGCAGCGATGCGACGGCCGGGATCATGGCCTCGTACGACGAGCCCGGCCACTCGCCCGGCTCCGGCCGGACGGTCCACATCAGCCAGATCGTCAGGGCCAGGCACGCCCAGGGGACGGGGTTGCGCAGCATCCGCCGGGACTCCGTGACGACCAGCGCCCAGGAGGTCCAGGAGCGGGCGGGAGCGTCCGGCCCGGCTCCCCGGTCCACGACGGTCGCGCTCATCGCCGCCGCCCCGCGACGCAGAGCAGGACCGCGCCGGCGAGCACCCACCACGGATCCGTGAGCCACCACTCGACGACGTCGGAGACCCGCCCCGGCAGCCCGACCTGGGGCAGTGCGAACAAGGCGACCGGCGTCGATGCGCCCAGGAGCACGGCGCGCCTCGGCGGGGCCCACACTGCGACGGCGACGCCGCACGCAGTCAGTGAGAGCAGGGGACCGGGGCCGGACGCCCCCGCGGTCGTGAGGGTGTCGAGCAGCCACCACACAGCCAGCGCCGGCAGGCCGAGGAGGACGAGGCGCAGGGCGCGCCGCTGCATGAGGGGGACCGGCACGGCCGACAGCAGGGCCGCGGCGGGGTCGTGCAGCCCGGCCACGACCGTGGCCGCCAGGCCCGCGGCCGCGATCGCGAGGACGGTGTCGGCGGGCCGGTCGGCCGATCGCGCGAGCACGCCGGCTGCGACGAGCACCGCAGCGAGCGAGGCCGACGGGGCCCACCGGATGACCCGTGCCGTGGGCAGGGCGGCCTGGACGAGCACGCTGCTCATCGGGTCAGCCTCGTCACGAGCAGGTAGCCGTCGTCGACCGTCGGGGCGGCCGCGGAGGCGCCCGGCGGCAACGTGCCGACGTGACGGCGCGTGCCCGGACCAGTGAGCCACGAGCGCAGTGCGGTGGGCTCCTCGACGTCGGACTCCCAGACCCGGCCCTCGGCCTCGCCGGCGAGGTCGGCGGGGGTGCCGGACCAGCAGATCCGGCCGCGGTCCATGACGAGGACCTGCTGGCACAGTGCCGCCACCTCGGCGGTGTTGTGCGTGGACAGCACGACGCAGCCGCGGTGGGAGGTCTCGGCCAGCACGGAGCGCAGAGCGATGCGCTGCTCCGGGTCGAGGCCGGTGGCCGGCTCGTCGAGGACGAGGAGGTCGGGGGTGCCGATGAGCGCGGAGGCCAGTGCGACCCGCTGCTGCATGCCGCCGGACAACGTGCGGATGCGCTTGTGCATGCGGTCGCCCAGGCCGACCGCCTCCAGCACCGCCGCCGCCTCACGCCGCCGGCGGACCGCGTCGGTGTGCTCCTTGAGGATGGCGACGTAGTCGACCATCTCCAGCGGCGTGAACCCGCCGTAGAGCCGCGGGGACTGCGGGAGGTAGCCGAGCCGGCGGCGCACCTCGGTGCGCGCGGTCGGGTGGGCGGGGTCGAGGCCGAGGAGGGAGAGCGTGCCCCGGTCGGGGGCCAGCACGGTGGCCAGCATGCGCATCAGGGTCGTCTTGCCGGCGCCGTTGGGCCCGAGGACCCCCACGATGCCCCGCCCGAGCGCGAGGTCCACCTGGTCGACAGCGGTCTGCGACCCGTACGCCTTGGTGACGCCGGCCGCGCTCAGGAGCGTGCCGGTGGGAGTGTGGGTGTGCGTGGTGGTCATGCGTTCCTCCGGTAGGCGACGGTGTCGCGACGAACGATCGTGAGGGCGATCGCCGCGAGGGCGACCAGCAGGGCGGTGAGCTGGCTGGGCGCCGAGGCGACGAGCTGGGTGACGAGGTCGGCGGGGAGGCGGCGCGAGGCGGCGGGCCACGCGACGGCCACGGCCCACACCGAGCCCAGGGTCGCCGCGACCACCGAGGGGTCCATCCGCGTGGTGCCGGCAAAGGCCACCAGGGAGGCCAGGGCGGCACCGGGCAGCAGCCAGCCGACCGCCACCGAGGTGGGGAGCCCCAGCAGCAGGGCGCCGCCGACGCCGATCGGCACGGCGGTGAGGGCCACCAGCAGGGCTCGCGCGGCGACCACGCGCAGGCCGGCCGACGGTGCGGCGAGGGCGAGCTCTCCGGCAGGCTCGGCGTCGCGGCCGTAGCTGAGCGCCACGGCGCCCAGCGGCGCGACCGGGGCCAGCGCCATGAACAGGGGCAGCCGCAGGCCGAGCACGGTCACGACGACGGGCAGCGCGAGCAGGAGCAGGACCGAGGCCAGCCAGGCGGCCCGGAGGCCGGGAGTGGCGAGACCGAGCCGGAGCAGGGGGTTCGAGCGGGGTCGGTCGATCCGCTCGGCGAGGTCGTCCCAGCGTCGTACGGGGTCGCTGGCGGTGTCGTGGGCGGAGAGGGCGCTCGTGCGGCGGCGGCACTCGTCGCACCGCAGCAGGTGGGCCTCCACGGAGGCGGCGAGCAACGGCGCCGCGGTCCCCGACGCCCAGGACCGGAGGGTCTCCTCGTCGGCGTGCCAGGTCTGCGTCACAGCAGTCCCTCCCTCAGCTCGGTGCGAGCGCGGCTCATCCGGCTCTTGACGGTGCCGCTCGGGATGCCGAGCAGCGCGGCGGCCTCACGCGTGGTGAGGCCGTCGAGGACGGTGGCCTGGACGACCGCCTGCAGGTCGGGGGAGAGCCGGGAGAAGGCCAGCCCGACGTCGCTGTGCTCGACCCGGGCGAGGACCTCCTCCTCCGCCGAGACGATGGGCGAGCTGCGCAGGTGGCGCAACCGCTCCACGACGTTGGCGCGCGGGCGCAGCTGGTGCAGGAGCGACCGCACGGCGATGCCCCAGAGCCACGCCGCCACCTCCCCGTCCCCGCGCCAGGCCGACGGCTTGCGCCACACCGCCAGGAAGGTCTCCTGCACGGCCGTGTCGACGATCGCCGCGTCGGCGCACCGACGCGACAGCCGCACGGCCAGCCACGGCTCGTGCCGCACGAACAGCTCGTGCAGTGCGCCGCGGTCGGCGTCCCCGACGGCGACCAGGAGCTCGGCGTCCGACCGCTGGTCGGCGTCCGCACGGGCGTCCCAGCCGGTCTCGTCCACTCCCATCACGTCTCCTAGTGGCGGCGGCCCCCATGATCGGTTCGCCGCGGCCTCCACGTCTCCTGCTGGTCCAGACCGCCCCGAACCGGGCGTCGCGGTCGCAGGCACCTCTCTGTGACGCGCCACCGCGGCGCGCGACGAACGAGGAGGAACCCCATGTCGAGGATCAGGACCGGTCTGGTCGCCGCTGCTGCGCTGGTCGCGACGCCCACCGCGGCGCTGGCCGGCGGCGTGCTCGTGGACCACGGCCACGGGCCGAGCAACACCTACGACGCGGCGTACGCCGACATCAGCACCCAGGTGCACGCCTGGACCCGCGGGGACTCCACCACGGTGCGCCTCATGGTCAACGGCCTGCCGCCGGGCCGTACGTTCGGCGCCCACGTGCACACCGGCACGTGCTCGGCCGACCCTGCGGCCTCCGGAGGGCACTACCAGCACCCCACCTCAGCGGCCGTTCCGCTGGCCCAGCGTGAGGTCTGGCTCGACGTCACCTCCGACGCCCAGGGACGAGGGGTGGCCACCACCACCGTGCCGTGGAGCTTCGCGCCGGGATCGGCCGGATCGGTCGTCATCCACGCCCTGCCGACCAACGCGCAGACGGGCGCGGCCGGGGCACGGCTCGCGTGCACCAGCGTGGCGTTCGGCGATCATCACGACCACTAGCCCGGCTGGTTGGATGGGGGCATGAGCTCCACCCCCGACACCGTGCGCGCCTACGACCTCGACGCCGCGGCCTACGTCGAGGCGTCACCCACCATGCCCGACTCGGTCCGCGCCGACATCGAGGCGTTCGCCGAGCGTCTCGGACCGGGCGCCCGGGTGCTCGAGATCGGCTCGGGCGGGGGACGCGACGCCAGGCTGATGGAGGAGCTCGGCCTGCGGGTCAGGCGCACGGACATCACGCCCGCCTTCGTCGCGCTGCTCCGCGAGCAGGGCGTGGATGCCGACCTCCTCGACCCGCTGGTCGACGACCTGTCCTGCCCGGACGGTCCGTACGACGCCGTGTGGGCCAACGCGTCGCTGCTCCACGTCCAGCGGGCCGACCTGGCCACGGTCCTGGCCCGGCTGGCTGCGGTGACCCGCCCGACCGGGGTGCTGCGGGTCTCGGTCAAGGAGGGCGACGGTGAGGGTTGGTCGACGCACGGCTCGGTCCGCCGGCCCCGGCACTTCACCTACTGGCGCGCCGACGCGCTGCGCGGCGTGACGACGGGGGCCGGCTGGACCGACGTGGACATCCGCTCCGGGGTCGCCGGCCGGCGCTCGGAGACGTGGCTCGAGCTGACGGCGGTGCGCGCATGAGGCACACCGAGTTCTGGGCACGGCTCGACCACGCGCTGGGCCGCAGCTACTCGCGCACCTGGGCCGAGCTGACGGTCGTGCGCGACCTCGACGGCCGCACGACGCAGGAGGCACTGGCTGCCGGTGTCCCGCCGAAGCAGGTCTGGGCCGCGGTCTGGCGCCAGCTCGAGCTGCCGGACAGCGAGCGGTGAGCACGCGCATCGGCACGGACCTCGACCTGGAGCAGGTCCAGCGCCACACCGTCCGCACGCTGGTGGTCTCGCAGGCCGTCGGCGCGGTCGGCGTCACGATCGGCGTCGCCACGGCCTCCCTGCTGGCGCGCGACATCTCCGGCAGCGAGACGATGGCCGGGCTGGCGCAGACGTTCCAGGTGCTGGGCACGGCCGCAGCGGCGTACGGCCTGGCGCGCGTGATGCGCCGGCGCGGGCGCCGCGTCGGCCTGGTCCTGGGCTACCTGATCGGCGCCACCGGTGCCGTGCTCGCCGTGGTGGCGGGCGTCGTCGACTCGATGCTCGTGCTGCTCACCGGTGCGGTGATGCTGGGCGCGACGACGGCGGTCAACAGCGGCTCGCGCTACGCCGCGACCGACCTCGCCACCGAGGAGCACCGGGCCCGGGCGCTGTCGGTCGTGGTGTGGGCCACGACCATCGGCGCAGTGGCCGGCCCCAACCTCACGGGGGTCGGCGGCGACGTCGCCGGGTCGCTCGGCATCCCCGAGCTCACCGGGGGCTTCGCGATCGGCTCGGTCGTGCTCGTCCTCGCAGCCGCGTGGGTCTGGGTGCGGCTGCGCCCCGACCCGCTGCTCCTGGCCCAGGAGTCGGCGGGCGTGACGCCGGGAGGCGGCCCGGAGCTGCGGGGGCGTTCGTGGGGCCGCTTCGTCGCGGTCGTCCGCGACGTCCCCGCGGTCGGCGCCGCCGTGGTGGCGATGGCCTGCGCGCACGCGGCGATGGTGACCGTGATGATCATGACGCCGCTGCACATGGAGCACGGCGGTGCGCACCTGGAGGTCATCGGGTTCGTCATCTCCGTCCACGTGCTCGGCATGTTCGCCTTCTCGCCGGTCGTCGGGTGGGCCGCCGACCGGTTCGGTCGCAGCGCCGTCCTGACCAGCGGGGGAGCGGTCCTGCTGGTGTCGCTGGGGCTGTGCGGGCTCTCGCCCGAGGGCTCCTCGTGGCAGATCTTCACCGGGCTCTTCCTCCTCGGCCTCGGCTGGTCGTGCGCGACGGTCGCCGCCTCGACGGTGATCGCCGACCGGACGCCGATCGAGGCCCGCACCGACGTGCAGGGCACCTCGGACATGGCGATGGCCCTCACCGCGGCCGGCGGGGGAGCCCTGGCCGGGGTGATCGTCGGCGCGCTCGGCTACCCGGTGCTCGCCGCCTTCGCCGCCCTCCTGGCCGGCACGGTCGTGGTGGCCGGCCGGGTGACCCACCGCCACTCCTGAACGCGGGCGCGACACGCCGGGTCCGCACTCCCCCGTCGAACACCTGTTCGGGCTACTGTGCATCCACAGGTACGACGAGGGGCGAGGTAGTCCACAGCGCGTGACGGTCCTGATCAGGGACTGTCGGTGGCTCGCCCTAGCGTCGGAGAAGTACCTCAGACAACGACGAGAGAACGGGACACAGCAATGGCTGGTGCAGACCGCGAGAAGGCCCTCGACGCCGCGCTCGCACAGGTGGAGAAGCAGTTCGGCAAGGGCTCGGTCATGCGACTGGGCGACGAGACGCGTGCCCCGCTCGAGGTGATCCCCACGGGGTCGATCGCCCTCGACGTGGCCCTCGGCCTGGGCGGTCTCCCGCGCGGTCGCGTGGTCGAGATCTACGGCCCGGAGTCCTCCGGAAAGACGACGGTCGCCCTCCATGCGGTGGCCAGCGCCCAGGCAGCCGGCGGCATCGTCGCCTTCATCGACGCCGAGCACGCGCTCGACCCCGACTACGCGAAGAACCTGGGTGTCGACACCGACGCCCTCCTGGTCTCCCAGCCCGACTCCGGTGAGCAGGCGCTCGAGATCGCCGACATGCTGATCCGCTCCGGCGCGCTCTCGCTGATCGTCATCGACTCCGTGGCCGCCCTGGTGCCCCGCGCCGAGATCGAGGGCGAGATGGGCGACAGCCACGTCGGCCTCCAGGCCCGCCTGATGAGCCAGGCGCTGCGCAAGATGACCGGTGCCCTCAACAACTCCGGCACGACCGCCATCTTCATCAACCAGCTGCGCGAGAAGATCGGCGTGATGTTCGGCTCGCCCGAGACCACGACCGGTGGTCGCGCGCTGAAGTTCTACTCCTCGGTGCGCCTCGACGTGCGCCGCATCGAGACGCTCAAGGACGGCACCGACATGGTCGGCAACCGCACCCGCGTCAAGGTCGTGAAGAACAAGGTGGCCCCGCCGTTCAAGCAGGCCGAGTTCGACATCATGTACGGCAAGGGGATCAGCCGCGAGGGTGGCCTGATCGACGTCGGCGTCGAGGCGGGCATCATCCGCAAGGCCGGCGCCTGGTACACCTACGAGGGTGACCAGCTCGGCCAGGGCAAGGAGAACTCGCGCAACTTCCTGCGCGACAACCCCGACCTCGCCAACGAGATCGAGAAGCTGATCCTGGAGAAGCTGGGCGTCACTCCCGCCGTCGACAAGCCCGCCGACGACCTGAGCGACGAGCCCATCGGGGTCGATGACTTCTGACCGGGAGACCCGTCCCGCGCCCGACTGGGCCGGTGACGTCAGCCTCGGCGTGCAGGCGTGGGTGGGGGAAACCCCACCCACGTCTGCCGAGCCGCGTCGCCGCGGCGGTGGCTCGACCGGCTCGTCAGGCTCGACCCGCAAGAGCGGACGCAGGAAGACCCGCACGTGGGAGGAACGCGAGGCGGCACGGATCGCCCGCGAGGAGGCAGCCGCCGCGGAGGTCGAGGCCGACCCCGAGTCGGTGGCCCGCAAGATCCTGCTCGACACCCTGACCGGCCAGGCGCGCTCGCGCCAGGAGCTCGCCGCCAAGCTCGCCAAGCGCGGGGTGCCTGATGAGCTGGGTGCCCAGCTGCTCGACCGCTTCACCGAGGTCGGTCTCATCGACGACGCGGCCTACGCGCGCCAGTGGGTCGAGAGCCGGCACCGCAGCCGCGGGCTGGCGCCACGGGCGCTCGCCCAGGAGCTGCGGCGCAAGGGGGTCGACGACGACGACGCCAAGGCGGCGCTCGAGCAGATCGACGAGGACGACCAGCGCCAGGCGGCCCGTGCGCTGGTGGACAAGAAGCTGCGGTCGATGCGGGGTCTCGACCACCAGGTCGCCACCCGGCGCCTGGCGGGGCTGCTCGCCCGCAAGGGCTATGCCGCCGGCCTCGCCTTCTCGGTGGTGCGCGAGGCGCTCGCCGAGGCAGGCGGGGACGACGAGCTCGGGGACCACCCGGACTTCTGACGTCGGGGCTCGTCAGGCCGGCGCCGGATCCGTCATACGAAGGCGGACGTATCGGTGCGGGTCGGGATGACGGATGCCGGCGGCTGCGTGCCCGGGCCTTCCGCCACGCCGAGAGCCTCTGGTGGGATGTGTCCGTGAGCAACGAGCGCGAGATCCTCACCTACGACCTGTTCGGCACCGCCACCCGCGACTTGGCGCAGCAGGTGGCCGACTCGGGGTTCGCGCCCGACATGATCCTCTCGATCGCGCGCGGTGGCCTCGGGCTTGGCATGGGGCTCGGCTACGCCCTGGCCGTGAAGAACCTCTCGGTGATCAACGTCGAGTTCTACACCGGCGTCGACCAGCGCCTCGAGGTGCCGATCATGTTGCCGCCGACGCCGGCCGCCATCGACCTGTCCGGGTTGAAGGTCCTCATCGCCGACGACGTCGCCGACACCGGTCGCACGCTCGAGCTGGTCCACGACTTCTGCGAGGGCAACGTCGCCGAGGCGCGCACCGTGGTGATCTACGAGAAACCCCAGTCGGTCATCAAGCCGGACTACTCCTGGCGACGCACCGAGCGCTGGATCGACTTCCCGTGGTCGGTCCTCCCGCCCGTCGTCGACGCGGACGCGCTCGCGCACTGACGTACGGGCCGCGCGTGACGGCCGGTGGGCCATGATGTGCCCCATGACCGACGACCTCACCGCCCGCCTGCGGGTGCCCGCCGGGCCCGTCGACCTGACCGCGATCGAGACCGACGCCGCGCCCGGCTTCGACGGCAAGAAGGCTGACGGCAAGAAGGCGCTCGCCGCGATGGGAGCGGAGCTGTCCGACCTGCAGGAGCGGCTGTGGGCGGAGCGCACCGCCGGGTCCGAGCGGCGCGTGCTCCTGGTCCTGCAGGGGATGGACACCAGCGGCAAGGGCGGCGTCCTGCGCCACACGATCGGCCTGGTCGACCCCCAAGGTGTCCGGATCACCAGCTTCAAGGCGCCGACCGAGGAGGAGCGCGCCCACGACTTCCTCTGGCGCATCGAGAAGGGCCTGCCGAGCGCCGGCTACATCGGGGTCTTCGACCGCTCGCACTACGAGGACGTCCTCATCGCACGGGTGCGTGGCTTCGCCGACCCCGCGGAGATTGACCGCCGCTACGGCGCCATCAACGACTTCGAGGCGCGGCTCGCTGCGGAGGGCTTCTCGATCATCAAGTGCATGCTCCACATCAGCGCCGACGAGCAGAAGGCCAGGCTGGCCGAGCGGCTCGACAACCCCGAGAAGCACTGGAAGTACAACCCCGGAGACCTCGACGAGCGCGCCCTGTGGCCCGCCTACCGGGAGGCCTACGAGATCGCTCTCGAGCGCACGAGCACCGACGTCGCGCCGTGGCACGTGATCCCCTCGGACAAGAAGTGGTTCCGCAACCTCGCCGTCGGGCACCTGCTGCTGCAGACCCTCCGTGGGCTCGACCTGCGGTGGCCCGAGGCCGACTTCGACGTCGAGGTCGAGCGGCAGCGACTGGCCGAGGAGCCCCCCGTCCAGTGACCACCAGCACCGCACTGCCGACCGTCGCCGTCACGCGCTACGTGACCCCCCTGCGGGAGGGCGGGAGCCTGCCCGGGGTCGTCGAGGGCGACGACCTCGGCACCTACGTCTGCAAGTTCCGCGGGGCCGGCCAGGGCGCCAAGGTCCTCGTCGCCGAGGTCATCGTCAGCGAGCTGGCGACCCGGCTCGGCCTGCGCACTCCGCGCCTCGTGGTGCTCGACCTCGACCCCGAGCTGGCCCGCTACGAGGCCGACGAGGAGGTCCAGGACCTGCTCAACGCGAGCGTCGGGGCCAACCTCGGCATCGACTTCCTGCCCGGCTCCTTCGGCGTCGACGGTCAGGTCACGGCGGCGGACGACGAGGGCGCCCGCGTGCTCTGGCTCGACGCGTTCACCGCCAACGTCGACCGGTCGTGGCGCAACCCCAACCTGCTCCTCTGGCACGGCGACCTCTGGGTGATCGACCACGGCGCCTCGCTCTACTTCCACCACGGCTGGCGCTCCGGGGTCACCGACCCCGCGAAGTTCGCGGCGCAGCCGTGGGACGTCAGCGGCCACGTGTTCGAGGCCTGCGCCCAGCGGGCTCGCGAGCTCGACGCGCAGATCTCCGGTGCGCTCGACCGCGCTGTCCTCACCGAGGTCCTGGCGGCGGTGCCCGACGTCTGGCTCGAGCCGGTGCCCGGCGCTGACGGTGCCCCGGAGCTGGGCCCCGACTCGCTGCGGACGGCGTACGTCGACTTCCTCACCGCGCGGCTCGGCACGCGCCAGTGGCTGCCGGGGGGATCGTCATGAGCCGTGCCGCCTACCAGTACGTCGTGCTGCGGTGCGTACCGCGGCCCGATCGGGAGGAGTTCCTCAACGTCGGTGTCGTGCTGCACTGCCAGGCGGCCGACTTCCTCGACGTGGTGTGGAGCGTGGACGCCGACCGGCTCCGGGCGCTGGACCCGCGGGTCGACGTCGACCAGGTCTGCGACGCGCTGACCTTCGTCGACCGGGTGTGCCGGGGCGACGAGCGCGCCGGAGAGGCGGCCCGGCAGTCGCTGGGCCAGCGCTTCGGCTTCCTCAAGGCGCCGCGCAGCACCGTCCTCCAGCCGGGCCCGGTCCACGGCGGCGTGACGGACGACCCCGCCCGCCAGCTCGAGCACCTGCGCGAGCGCCTGGTCGGGTGAGCCGCCGCACCATGACGTACGTCGGTGCGGTCCGCGCCGCGCTCGCCGGGGCAGGCGACCCCGGGCGCGCGGCTCAGCAGCAGGCCTACATGAAGTCCGCACTGCTCTTCGTCGGTCTCGGCGCGCCCGCACGCACCCGTCGTGGGTCCGGACGTTGGTCCGGACCCACGACGACAAGCTCAGTGGGCTCTCACGTCGTGAGGCGCTCAAGCACCTCTGACGCGCTGGCTCCTCAGACCGGGACCAGCTCGACCGCACCCACGGCGTAGCGGGCGAGGATCGCGCGGGCCACGGCCGGGTGGGCACCCAGTGGGTCGGACACCGCCACGGCGCCGGCCTCGAGGGCCAGTTCTCCCGCCCGGTCGGGCAGCCTGCCCGGTGCGAGGAAGAAGGACGCGACGGCGATGTGGCGCTTGCCCTCGGCGCGGAAGGCGCGCACGGCCTCACCAGTGGCCGGGGGAGCGGCCGAGGCAAAGGCCGCGGTCACCGGCAGCTTGTGGCGCGCGCCCCACGTGCGGGCGATGCGGGCCACCGACTGGTTGGCCAGCGGGTCCGACGATCCGGCCGCGGCGAGCACCAGTGCGTCCAGCTCACGCACGCGCGCCTGCTTGAGGGCGTCGCGCAGGCGTACGTCCAGCACCTCGAGGAAGGCGGTCTCCATGCCGAGGATGCGGCTGGCCTGGATCTTGAGACCCTCGTGGCGCGCCATCGCGGCCGCGATCACCTCGGGCACGTCGACCTTGGCGTGGTAGGCCTCGGTGAGCAGCAGCGGGACGACGACGATCTCGTCGAAGCCGGCCTTGACCAGGCGGTCGACGACCGTGTCGAACGACGGCTTGGCGAGGTCGAGGAACGCCGTCTCGACACGGAGGTCGGGGCGCATGGCCTTGACCTCGGCGACGAGCGACTTGATCGTCGCGGCCGAACGTGGGTCCCGGCTTCCGTGGGCCAGGGCAACCAGAGCAGGAGCAGCCATCAGTGGTGCCTCCGATCGTGCGTAGTGGTGCGGTGGTGCTTCTTCAGGGGTGGTGCGGGTGCGACCACGTTGTCGCTCGTGCTGAGGAGGTCTCGCGGCGACCGTCTCGAAGTGCGGGTCTGGGGTGTCTTCATGCGTGGATCCCGCACTCGGTCTTGCTGGTGCCGGCCCAGCGGCCGCTGCGGGGGTCGTCGCCCGGCGCGACGCGGCGGGTGCAGGGCCAGCAGCCGATGCTGGGGTAGCCGTCGTGCACGAGCGGGTTGACGAGCACGCCGTTGTCGAGGATGTACTGCTCGACCTGCTCGTCGCTCCAGCGGGCGAGCGGCGAGACCTTGACCTTGCCCTTGCGCGCGTCCCAGCCGACGACGGGCGCGATGACCCGGTTGTGGGTCTCGGCGCGACGCAGACCGGTGGCCCAGGCGTCGTACTCCGCGAGCGTGTCGGCGAGGGGCTTGACCTTGCGCAGCGCGCAGCACAGGTCGGGGTCCGTCCTGTAGAGGTCCTTGCCGTGCTCCGCGTCCTGCTCGGCGACGGTCTGTGCCGGACTGATGGTGCGGAGGTTGACCGGCAGGGTCGCCTCGACGGCGTCGCGGGTGCCGATGGTCTCGACGAAGTGGTAGCCGGTGTCGAGGAAGACGACGTCGATGCCCGGTGCGACCGTGGACGCCAGGTGGGCGAGGACCGCGTCGCCCATGGACGAGGTGATCGCGAAGCGGTCGCCGAAGGTGGCGACGGCCCACTCGATGATGACCTCGGCCGGGGCGAGCTCCAGCTCGGCGCCGACGTGGGAGACCAGCTCGCGCAGCTCCTCCGGCGTACGACCGGCGGTGTGGGTGCCCTTGAAGTCGCGGGCGGCCTGGGTGGAGGCGCTCATGCCGCACCTCCGTCGCCGGAGACGTGCGGGCGGATCATCCCGGTCATCCTCACGGTGAAGCTGCGCAGGCACGAGCGGCACTCCCAGGCACCCGCACCCTCCTGGGGGAACAGGTTCTCGTCCCCGCAGTAGGGGCAGTGGAACGGGACCGCGCGCTCGCTCATCAGGCCGTCACCAGCTCCTGCTCGCCGCGCAGCAGGACCTCGTCGGCACGCGCCACCCAGGCGGCGAAGGGCTCGCCGTCGGTGCGGTCCGCGAGGTACGCCGTCACGACCCGCGTGACGTAGTCGTCGAGGCCGGCGCTGGTCACCTTGTGGGCGCGCAGCTTGCGGCCCATGGCGGGGTTGAGCCCGAGCGCGCCACCGAGGTGGACCTGGAAGCCCTCGACCTGAGTGCCGTCGGCGTCCATCACCAGCTGGCCCTTGAGGCCGATGTCGGCGACCTGGGTGCGGGCGCAGGCGTTGGGGCAGCCGTTGACGTTGACCGAGATCTGGGTGTCGAGGTCGGGGAACCGCTTCTCCAGCTCGGTGACGAGCCGGCGTGCCCGCTCCTTGGTGTCGACGATCGCGAGCTTGCAGAACTCGATGCCGGTGCAGGCCATCGTGGAGCGGCGCCAGTTGCTCGGGCGGGCCGTGAGGCCGATCTTCTCGAGGTCAGCGGCGAAGGAGGCGGTGTCCTCGGCGGCGACGCCGATGACGACCAGCTTCTGGTAGGCCGTCAGCCGCGCACCGGCAGCGCCGTACGTGTCGACGAGGTCGCCCAGCGCGGAGAGCGTGGTGCCGTCGACCCGGCCGACGATCGGGGCGGCGCCGACGTAGAAGTTGCCGTCCTTCTGCTCGTGGATGCCGATGTGGTCGCCCTGGGTGAGCGGCGCCTCGGGGGAGGGGTTGTCGACCAGCGTGCGGTGGAGGTACTCGTTCTCGAGGACCTCGCGGAACTTCTCCTTGCCCCAGTCGGCCAGCAGGAACTTGAGCCGGGCCTTGGACCGCAGCCGGCGGTAGCCGTAGTCGCGGAAGATCCCGGCGACGCCCTCCCAGGCGTCGGCGACCTCGTCGAGCGGGATCCACACGCCGAGCTTGTGGGCGAGCATCGGGTTGGTGGACAGCCCGCCGCCGACCCAGAGGTCGAAGCCGGGGCCGTGCTCGGGGTGGACGGTGCCGACGAAGGACACGTCGTTGACCTCGGGGGCCACGTCGTGGCTGGGGTGACCGGTCAGCGCGGTCTTGAACTTCCGGGGCAGGTTGGAGAACGCGGGGTTCCCGAGCGCCCGGCGCTTGATCTCCTCGAGCGCCTCGGAGCCGTCGATGATCTCGTCCTTGGCGATGCCGGCGACGGGGGAGCCGAGGAAGGGCCGCGGGCTGTCGCCGCACGCCTCCAGCGTGGAGAGGCCGGCCGCCTCGAGGCGCTCCCAGATGGCCGGGACGCTCTCGATCTCGATCCAGTGGTACTGGATGTTGTTGCGGTCGGTGATGTCGGCGGTGTTGCGGGCGTACGCCGTCGACATCTCGCCGAGCGCCCGGAGCGCCGCGCCGTCGAGGATCCGGCCGTCGGTGCGCACGCGCATCATGAAGTAGCGGTCGTCGAGCTCCTCCTCCGACAGCTGGGCGGTCTTGCCGCCGTCGAAGCCGGGAGCGCGCTGCGTGTAGAGGCCCATCCAGCGGAACCGGCCACGGAGGTCGGCGGGGTCGATCGAGTCGAAGCCGCGACGCGAGTAGGTGTGGAGGATGCGGTCCCGCACGTTGAGCGGGTCGTCGTCCTTCTTGGACTGCTCGTTCTTGTTGAGCGGCTCGGTGTAGCCGAGCGCCCACTGACCTTCGGCGCGCTTGGGGCGCGGGATCTCGGTGTGCTGGGCGGCCTGGGGCTGGAACCGGAGGTCGGGCATGTCAGGAAGGTCCTGTTCGCTGAGGAGTGCCGCGCGCGACGGTGAGCGCGGAGGGGGTTCTGGGCGGCGTCAGCGATGCCAACAGGTCGCGCTGTCCACACGCATGAGGTCGACGTGACGTCGAACCACCAGGTGCGTGTGAGTGGATGCGGTGACCATGTCAAGAAGTCTCAGGGAATGGACACACGTTCCACAAGGCGAAATCCCGTGATGTGAGACGACAGTCCACAAAGCGAGACGCCAGCCGTGGGATCACGCTTGATCCACCCGATCGGTGCGGTCCAGGTCACATCGGGAGCTACTCGCCAGTCACCGGAGGAGCCCGTGCCTGGGCCACCGGGCGGCCCTCTAGGCTGTCGCCCATGACCGACTCCCTGATCAGCAGTGCGTACTCCCAGGCTCTCGAGGTCATCGCCTCGGTCGAGCCCCGCATCGCGGAGGCCACCCGCCAGGAGCTCACTGACCAGCGTGGCTCGCTCAAGCTGATCGCCTCGGAGAACTACGCCTCGCCCGCGGTCCTGCTGACGATGGGCACCTGGTTCAGCGACAAGTACGCCGAGGGCACGGTCGGGCACCGCTTCTACGCCGGCTGCCAGAACGTCGACACGGTCGAGTCGCTGGCCGCCGAGCACGCCCGCGAGCTGTTCGGTGCTCCGTACGCCTACGTGCAGCCGCACTCGGGCATCGACGCCAACCTCGTCGCCTTCTGGTCGATCCTGGCCAACCGGGTCGAGACCCCCTACCTGCAGAAGATGCAGGCCAAGAACGTGAACGAGCTCACCGAGGCCGACTGGGAGACGCTGCGCCACGAGTTCGGCAACCAGCGCCTGCTCGGGATGTCGCTCGACGCCGGCGGCCACCTCACGCACGGCTTCCGCCCCAACATCAGCGGCAAGATGTTCCACCAGCAGCAGTACGGCACCGCCCCGGAGACCGGCCTGCTCGACTACGACGCCGTGGCCGCCAAGGCCCGCGAGTTCAAGCCGCTCGTGCTGGTGGCCGGCTACTCCGCCTACCCGCGCCGGGTGAACTTCGCCAAGATGCGCGAGATCGCCGACGAGGTCGGTGCCGTGCTGATGGTCGACATGGCGCACTTCGCCGGGCTCGTCGCGGGCAAGGTCTTCACCGGCGAGGAGGACCCCGTCCCCTACGCCCACGTCACCACCACGACCACGCACAAGTCCCTGCGCGGTCCGCGCGGCGGCATGGTGCTGGCGCAGGAGGAGTTCGCCGCCGACGTCGACCGCGGCTGCCCGATGGTGCTCGGTGGACCGCTGTCGCACGTGATGGCCGCCAAGGCCGTGGCGTTCGCGGAGGCCCGCACCACGGAGTTCCAGGGCTACGCCCAGCGGATCGCCGACAACGCCAAGTCCCTGGCCGACGGGTTCCTGACCCGCGGAGCCAACCTCGTCACCGGTGGCACCGACAACCACATCGTCCTGCTCGACGTGTCGTCCTTCGGGCTGACGGGTCGCCAGGCCGAGTCGGCGCTGCTCGACGCGGGCGTCGTCACCAACCGCAACTCGGTCCCGTCCGACCCCAACGGCGCGTGGTACACCTCCGGCATCCGGCTCGGCACTCCCGCCCTCACCACGCGCGGGTTCGGCCACGACGAGTTCGACAAGGTCGCCGAGCTCATCGTCGACGTGCTCGCCCACACCGAGGCCGGCACGACCAAGGCCGGCGGCCCCAGCAAGGCGTCGTACGCCCTGGGCGACGGAGTCGCCGACCGGGTCCGCTCGCAGTCGGCCGAGATGCTCCACAAGCACCCGCTCTACCCCGGGCTCGTCCTCAGCTGATCGCCCCTCGTCCGGGGTCGGCACCCGTCCAGACGTAGCCGACCTCGGGCCGGCCGGCGCCGCCGTAACGCGGCGACCGGGTGACCCGGCCCTCGTCGGCGAGGTGCTCGAGGTAGCGCCGGGCCGTGACCCTCGAGACGCCGATCGCCGCGCCCGCCTCGGTCGCGGAGAGGCCCTCGGGGTGCTCGCGCAGCGCGACCAGGACGGCCCGCAGCGAGTCGAGGCTCATGCCCTTGGGCAGGTCGGCGCCGGTGGGGCGTTCGCGCAGGGCGCCGAAGAGCTGGTCGACGTCGTCCTGCACCACGTCACCGGGTGTGCGCTCGAGCCGCGTGCGGAACTCGGCGTACTGCTCCAGCTTGCCGCGGAAGGCGGCGAACGTGAACGGCTTGAGCAGGTAGAGCACGACCCCCTGGGACACCGCGCGTCGCACCACCTCGGTGTCGCGGGCCGAGGTCACGGCGATCACGTCGACCGTGTGCCCCGCGGCGCGCAGGCGCTGCAGCAGGCCGAGACCGTGGCCGTCGGGCAGGTGCATGTCGAGCAGGATGAGGTCGACGTCGGCGTCGCGGTCGAGCAGGCGCACCGCCTCGGCGGCCGACCGGGCGACCCCGGCCAGCTCGAAGCCCGCCATGCGCTGGACGTAGGTGGCGTGCGCCTCGGCGGCCACCTCCTCGTCCTCGACGACCAGCACCCGGACGCTCACGAGGCACCACTCTCCACCGGACGTGACGCCCGGCTGCGTACGCCGACCACGAACCGCGCGCCGCCGAGCGGGGAGTCGGCAACCTCGAGCGTGCCGCCGTGCTGGGACACGACCTGGGCGACGATCGCGAGGCCGAGGCCCCGCCCCTCCTGGGCCTTGCTCGACCAGCCCCGCTCGAGCACGTGGGCGCGGTCCTCGAGCGAGATCCCCGAGCCCGAGTCGTCGACCACGACGTCGAGGCTGCCGGCGGTGCCGTGCAGGTCGACCCGCACCTGCTGCGGCCGGGTGGTGCGCGTCTCGGCGACGGCGTCGAAGGCGTTGTCGACGAGGTTGCCGACCAGCGTGACGAGGTCGCGCGGGCTGATCGGGAGCTCGGCCGGCAGGCCGCCGGCGATCTCGAGGTGGATGCCGCGCTCGGCGGCCTGCGCGGTCTTGCCGAGCAGGAGGGCGGCGAGGACGGGCTCGTCGACGGAGGAGACCAGCTCGTCGGCCAGTCCCTGGGCGACCTCGAGCTCGGAGGTGGCGAACTCCACGGCCTGCTCGGTGCGCCCCATCTCCACGAGCGAGACGATCGTGTGCAGCCGGTTGGCGGCCTCGTGGTTCTGGGCCCGCAGCGACTCGGTGAGGCCGCGCACCAGGTCGAGCTCGCCGGTCACCGCCTGGAGCTCGGTGCGGTCACGGACCGTGACCACGGCACCGACCTCGGCCTGGTTCCAGTAGGCGGGGGAGCTGCTGAGGAGCAGCACCTGCTGGCCGAGCACGTAGGTCTGGTCCGCCACTGCGGTGCGCTGCGCCACCGCCTCGACCAGACCTGGAGGCAGTCCCAGCTCGTCGAGCAGGCGGCCCTCCACGTCGTCGGGAAGGGCGAGCAGGCGCACCGCCTCCGCGTTGACGAGCTGGACGCGCCGGTCGGCGTCGACCAGGAGCAGGCCCTCGCGGACGGCCTCGAGGACGGCCCGGTAGTACTCGTACATCCGGGTGATCTCGCGCTCGCCGAGCCCGTGGGTCTGGCGGCGCAGCCGCCGCGAGATGAGCCAGGCGCCGAGCAGGCCCGCGGCGAGCGTCGCTGTTGCCGCGAGGGTGATGCCGGGCAGGTCGCCGAGGAGCTGCCGGTCGAGCCGGGTGACGGTGATGCCGACCGCGACCAGGGCGACCACGTCCCCGTCGTCGACGACCGGGACCACGGCCCGTACCGACGGCCCCAGCGTGCCGACGTACTCCTGGGTGAACACCTGGCCGTCCGGCGCCCCGCCGAGGTCGCCGACGAAGGCGCGGCCGATCTGCTCGGGGTCGGGATGGGTGTAGCGCGTGCGGTCGGTGTCCATGATGACGACGAAGTCGGTGCCGGTGTCGGCGCGCACCTCCTCGGCGAAGGGCTGCAGCCGGGTCGTCGGGTCCGCGGTGCCGACCTCCCGACGGACGAAGGGGGAGTCGGCGACCGAGCGCGCCACCGCCGTCGCCTGGTCGCGGGCGCTGTCGCGCGAGTCGCGGCGCGCGTCCCACGCGGCGAGCGCCACGGCCGTGACCACCAGGACCACGACGACGGCCACCTGCAGCAGCAGGATCTGGCGGGCGACCGGGCTCTCACCTGCGGCCCGTCGTCCCATGCGGGCATTGTGCCGCACCCTCGCCACGGCCTGTGACGACGAACACAACGCACAGAACGGTGACGGCCCTCACACGGTTCACCACGATGGCCACCTGACCGGCGTTCGCCGGACCCGGAGCCAGGAGGACACCATGAGCACCACCTCGACCGCGGGGGCGACGCAGACCAGGCGCGACCGCACCCACTACCTCTACCTCGCGGTGATCGCCGCGGTGGTCCTCGGAGCCATCACCGGCCTCGTCCTGCCGGACTTCGCCGTGGGGCTCAAGTGGATCGGCACGACCTTCGTCGCGCTGATCAAGATGATGATCCAGCCGGTCATCTTCTGCACGCTGGTCCTCGGCGTCGGGTCCGTGCGCAGCGCGGCCAGCGTCGGCAAGGTCGGCGGCCTGGCCCTGGGCTACTTCCTCACCATGTCGACGGTCGCGCTGGCCATCGGCATGCTCGTCGGCAACCTGCTCGACCCGGGCAAGGGGCTCAACCTCTCCGACGACGTCGCCGGGGTCGGCCAGGAGCAGGCGGCGGAGGCCCACGGGTCCACCACCGAGTTCATCACCGGGATCGTCCCGGACTCGCTGCTCTCGTCGCTGACGTCGGGTGAGGTCCTCCAGACCCTGCTCGTCGCCCTCCTCGTCGGCTTCGCGCTCCAGGCGATGGGCCGCGCCGGCGAGCCGATCCTGACCGGCATCGGCCACGTCCAGCGCCTGGTGTTCCGGGTGCTCGCGATGATCATGTGGGCCGCCCCCATCGGCGCCTTCGCCGCCATCGCGGCGGTGGTCGGCGAGACCGGCGTCGACGCCCTCAAGAGCCTGGCGACGATCATGATCGCCTTCTACGTCACCTGCTTCCTCTTCGTGTTCGTCGTGCTGGGCGCCCTCCTCAAGGTCGCGACCGGCGTCAACATCCTCAGCCTGTTCCGCTACCTCGGCCGCGAGTTCCTGCTGATCGTGTCGACCTCGTCGTCGGAGTCGGCGCTGCCGCGCCTCATCGCGAAGATGAACCACGCCGGCGTCGAGAAGACCACGGTCGGCGTCGTCGTCCCCACGGGCTACTCCTTCAACCTCGACGGCACCGCGATCTACCTGACGATGGCCTCGATCTTCATCGCCGACGCCCTCGACAAGCCGCTCAACATCGGCGAGCAGGTCTCCCTGCTGCTCTTCATGGTCATCGCGTCCAAGGGAGCGGCCGGCGTCACCGGCGCCGGCCTGGCCACCCTCGCCGGCGGCCTGTCCTCGCACCGCCCCGAGCTGCTCGACGGCGTGGGCCTGATCGTCGGCATCGACCGCTTCATGTCCGAGGCCCGCGCGGTCACCAACTTCGCCGGCAACTCGGTCGCCACCGTCCTCGTGGGTCACTGGACCCGCACCCTCGACCACGCCCAGCTCGACCGGGTGCTCTCGGGCGAGGACCGCTTCGACGAGGCCACGATGGTCGACGACCACGAGGCCGCGCCCGACGTCGTACCCCCGGTTCGCGAGGCCCAGCCGGTCACGTCCCGCTGACCGACCCGCGACAGCGCCCCCGGACCCGACAGGTTCCGGGTGCGCTGTCGTCCTGTCGTGCTGTCCTCTGGTCTTCGAGGGTGGCGGCATATGACAACGGATGTGGTCAAGGTGGCGGCATACGACGTCCACCAGAGCAGATCTGATGTCGTATGCCGCCACTCACGGGGCGTGAGATGTCGTATGCCGCCACCCACGGGGCGTGAGATGTCGTATGCCGCCACCCACCCGGCGTGAGATGTCGTATGCCGCCACCCACCCGGCGTCAGATGTCGTATGCCGCCACCCACGGGGCGTCAGGTGTCGTATGCCGCCACCCACGAGAGCGGGCGGCGGCGGCCGACTACGACACGAACGTCAGGTCAGCGAGCGGTAGAGCTCGAGGGTCCGGGCGGCGATGCTGTCCCAGCTGAACGACTCCTCCGCGCGCCGGCGCCCGGCGACGCCGTACGTCCGGGCGCGGTCGGGGTCGCTGACAGCGTCGGTCAGCGCTGCGCCCAGGTCGGCGACGTAGCGCTCCGGGTCGAGCGGGGTGCCGGTGCCGTCGGTGGCCTGGTCGATCGGCACGAGCCAGCCGGTCTCGCCGTCGACCACGACCTCCGGGATGCCGCCGGTGGCGGTGGCGACGACGGCGGTCTCGCACGCCATGGCCTCGAGGTTCACGATCCCGAGCGGCTCGTAGATCGACGGGCAGGCGAAGACCGTCGCCGCGGTCAGCAGAGCGACGACGTCGGGGCGGGGGAGCATCTCGGCGATCCAGACGACGCCCGACCGGGTGGCGGCGAGGTCGTCGACGAGACCGCGCACCTCGGCCTCGATCTCCGGGGTGTCCGGCGCTCCGGCGCACAGCACGAGCTGGACCTCCGGCGGCAGGGCGGCCGCTGCGCGGAGGAAGAGCGGAAGGCCCTTCTGGCGCGTGATCCGGCCGACGAAGATGACGCTCGGCCGGTCGGGGTCGACGCCGAGCTCACGCACCCGGTCGGGGTTGGCGATGGGCGACCACTGCGCGGTGTCGATGCCGTTGTGGACCACGTGCACGCGTGCGGGGTCCACCGAGGGATAGCTGCGCAGCACGTCGTCGCGCATCGCCGCGCTCACCGCGACGATTCCTGCCGCTCCCTCGTACGCCGTGCGCTCCGCCCAGCTCGAGAGGGCATAGCCGCCGCCGAGCTGCTCGGCCTTCCACGGGCGCATCGGCTCGAGGGAGTGGGCGCTGACGACGTGGGGGATGCCGTGCATCAGCCCGGCGAGGTGGCCGGCCATGTTGGCGTACCAGGTGTGTGAGTGGACGAGGTCGGCGCCGGCGCAGTCGTCGACCATCGCGAGGTCGACCCCGAGCGTGCGGATGGCCGGGTTCGCCTCCGCGAGGGACGAGGGCTCGGCGTACGCCGTCGTGCCGGGCTCGGAGCGGGGCGCTCCGAAGCAGCGCACCCGCGCGTCCACGTCGGGCAGGACCCGCAGTGCGCGGACCAGCTCGGCGACGTGCACGCCGGCTCCGCCGTAGACCTCGGGTGGGTACTCCTTGCTGAGGACGTCGATGCGCATGAGCCGAACCTAGTCCTCGCAGGTGGTCGACCGCGCCCCTGCGGACGGCTAGTTTCGTCGCATGGCAGTCACGCCGCGTCGCAAGAAGGTCCTCGCCGTCGTCCTGGCCGGGGGTGAGGGCAAACGACTGATGCCGCTCACGGCCGACCGGGCCAAGCCAGCAGTGCCGTTCGGGGGGATCTACCGCCTGATCGACTTCGCGCTGTCCAACGTGGTCAACTCCGGCTACCTCAAGGTCGTCGTGCTGACGCAGTACAAGTCGCACAGCCTCGACCGCCACGTCACCACGACGTGGCGCATGTCCAACCTGCTGGGCAACTACGTCACCCCGGTGCCGGCGCAGCAGCGCGTGGGCAAGCGGTGGTACCTCGGCAGCGCCGACGCGATCTTCCAGTCGCTCAACCTGCTCACCGACGAGCAGCCCGACATCGTCGTGGTGGTCGGCGCCGATCACGTCTACCGGATGGACTTCGCGCAGATGGTGAAGGCCCACGTGAAGTCCGGCGCAGGTTGCACGGTCGCCGCGATCCGCCAGCCCATCGACCTCGCCGACCAGTTCGGCGTGATCGACGTCGACCCGGCAGCTCCGCAGCGGATCCGCGCCTTCCTCGAGAAGCCGAAGGACCCGGTCGGCCTGCCCGACTCGCCCGACGAGGTGCTGGCCAGCATGGGCAACTACGTCTTCGACGCCGACGCGCTGCGCGACGCCGTCACCAGGGACGCCGCCCTCGAGCAGTCCAAGCACGACATGGGCGGCGACATCGTGCCGTGGTTCGTCGACAAGTCGGAGTCGTCGGTCTACGACTACAAGGACAACGAGGTGCCCGGCTCCACCGACCGGGACCGCGGCTACTGGCGCGATGTCGGGACGATGCGGTCCTACTACGCGGCCCACATGGACCTCGTCTCGCCCCTGCCGGTCTTCAACCTCTACAACAACGCCTGGCCGATCTACACCAGCTACGGCCCGCACCCGCCGGCCAAGCTCGTCGAGGGGGCCAGCGGCGCCGGGGTCTCGACCTTCAACTCGATCCTGTCGCCGGGCGTCGTGGTCAGTGGCGGCACGGTCAACCGGTCGGTGCTCTCACCCGCGGTCTGGGTCAAGGACGGCGCCGAGGTCTCCGACTCCGTGCTGATGGACGGGGTGCACGTGGGCGAGGGCGCGATCGTGCGCAACGCCATCCTCGACAAGGGTGTCGTGGTCCCGCCGGGGGTGCAGATCGGTGTCGACCAGGAGGCCGACCTGGCGCGCGGCTTCGTCGTCGACGAGGGCCTCACCGTCCTCGCCAAGCAGCAGCCGGTGCCCGAGGGCTGACCGAGGGCTGACCCAGCTCCTCTCGCTGGCGCTCGAGACGGCTCAGCCCAGCTCCTCTCGCTGGCGCTCGAGGAATGCACGCTCGACGTCGTTGCGGCAGGCTGCGATCGCCTGGTCGTACGCCGCCCGCGCGGCGTCGACGTCCCCCGCGCGTGACAGCAGCTCGGCGCGCACCGCGGCAGGACGGTGGCTGTCCGGGATCTCCAGGCCCTCGAGCGCGTCCAGCCCGGCCGCTGGCCCCCGGTGCTCGGCCACGGCCACGGCGCGGGCCAGCCGCGCGGAGGGCGACGGCGCCACCTGCAGCAGCAGGTCGTACCACTCCACGATGCGGCCCCACTGCGTGTCGTCGCTCGTCGGCGCGGTGGCGTGCTCGGCCGCGATCCGCGCCTGCACGACGTACGACGCCGCTAGTGGGGTCAGCGGCCCGGCGAGGGACGGAGTGGCCAGCAGCCGCATCGCCTCGGCGACCTCGTCGTGGTGCCAGCGGGTGCGGTCCTGGTCGGCGAGCAGCACCAGGCGTCCGTCGCTGACCCGCGCGTCGCGACGCGAGTGCTGGAGCAGCATGAGCGCCAGCAGGGCGACCAGTGCGGGCTCGTCGGGACGCAGCCCGAGCACCACACGGACCAGCCGGATCGCCTCGCCGGACAGCTCGGCGCGCAGGAGGTCGGGGCCGGTGCCGGGGGAGTAGCCCGCGGTGAAGGCGAGGTAGGCGGTCTGCGCCACCACGTCGAGGCGCTCGGGGAGCACCGACGCGTCGGGGACGGCGAACGGGATGCCGGCTCCGACGATGCGCTTCTTGGCCCGGGTGATCCGCGCCGCCATCGTCGGCTCGGGCACGAGGAAGAGTCGGGCGATGTCAGCGGTCGGCACGCCCAGCACGAGGCGCAGGCTCAGCGCGCTGGCCGACTCCGGCGCCAGCGCGGGATGGGCGCACATGAGCACCAGCCGGAGCACGTCGTCCTCCACGAGGCTGCCACTGTCGGCCATGGTGCGGGCAGCCTCCTGGTCGCGGGCGACGTCGGTGACGAGCACCGGCAGCTTGCGCCGTGCGACCTGCTCGGTGCGGAGCCGGTCGAGCACCCGGCGCCGGGCAGCCGTCATCAACCAGGCCGCCGGGTTGTCGGGCGTGCCGTCGACCGGCCACGTCCGGCTGGCCGCCTCGACCGCGTCGCCGAGCGCGTCCTCGACGAGGTCGAGCCGGCGGAACTGTGCCAGGAGCAGGGCCACGAGGCGGCCCCACTCCTGTCGCACGACCTGCTCCAGATCGTCCACGGGTCAGGAGGGGTCCACGGTCGGGTGGATCTGGATGTCGTAGGGCGGCAGCACCGACAGGAGGTCCACGACGACGTCGAGGTCGGGAGCCTCGAGGAGGTAGAACCCACCCATGCCCTCGATGGCCTCGGCGTAGGGACCTTCGGTGAGGTGGACCCGGCCGGCCGTCGTACGCATCACGGTGGCGTCGCCGGGGTCCGACAGCGCCTCGCCGGCCAGGATCTCCACGCCCGCACGCTCCCGGCAGGCCCGGTCGAAGTCGCCGAACCGCGCCATCACGGCGGACTTCTCCTCGTCGGTGTGCTCCGACCACGGCACGGTGTCGCCGTCGCCGATGAGCAGCACGAGGTACTTCATGATCTCGACCTCCTCTCCTGGGTCGAGCTCACTGGGCCAGTCGCCGGAGCTCGATGTGCTCGCCACGGCTCGCGAACCGCTCGAGGGCGTCGCGCAGGCCGGCCTCGTCCTCGGTCTCGACGAGGTAGAAGCCGACCACCTGCTCCGCGGTCTCGCTGAACGGCCCGTCGGTGACGAGCGTGCCGCCGGTGCCGTCGGGGCGCATCGAGGTGGCGCGGTCGGAGGGCTCCAACGGGCTCACCGTCACGAGGGTGTGGCCGCCGGCGCTGAGGTCCTCGTGGAACTGCAGGTGGGACCGGTGGCCCTTCTCGTGCTCCTCGGGCGGCAGGTCGGCCCACTCGGCCTCGGGTGCGGGCAGCAGGATCAGGTAGCGGCTCATGGGGTGGATCGGCTCCTTCGACGGCGCGGACCGCAGGTCTGCGGCCTCAACACTGTGACGTATCGACCGGACGCGATTCGACAACGCCGGGCCCCTTTCTCGACGGGACTCTCCTGACGCACCAAGATGGGCCCATGGCCATCCACGACCGAGCCGGACAGCCCGCCCGCACCGAGGACCTGGTGGACGTCTCCCACCTCGTCACGGCCTACTTCGACCTCGAGCCCGATCCCGACGACGTCTCGCAGCAGGTCGCCTTCGGCACCAGCGGCCACCGCGGCACCTCGCTCACCACCTCCTTCAACGAGGTGCACATCGCGGCGACGACCCAGGCGATCTGCGACTACCGCAAGGAGCAGGGCTTCGACGGCCCGCTCTTCATCGGCCGCGACACCCACGCGCTGTCCGAGCCGGCCTGGGCGACGGCGCTGGAGGTGCTGGTCGCCAACGACGTGACCGTGCTGGTCGACGACCGGGACGGCTTCACCCCGACCCCCGCGGTGAGCCACGCGATCCTGCGCGCCAACCAGGGGCGTACGACGGGCGCGGGCCTGGCCGACGGCATCGTGGTCACGCCGTCGCACAACCCGCCCCAGGACGGCGGCTTCAAGTACAACCCGCCCCACGGCGGACCGGCCGACTCCGACGCCACCTCCGTCATCGCCGCACGGGCCAACGAGCTCATCCGCGGCAACATCGCGGGCGTGCACCGGGTGGCCTTCGCCAAGGCCCGCGCGGCCGTCGGTTCCTACGACTTCCTCGGGACCTATGTCGACGACCTGCCGTCGGTGCTCGACATCGACGCGATCCGCGACGCGGGCATCCGCATCGGCGCGGACCCGCTCGGCGGCGCGAGCGTGGCCTACTGGGGCGAGATCGCCGACCGGCACCGCCTCGACCTGTCGGTGGTGAACCCGCTGGTGGACCCCACGTGGCGCTTCATGACGCTCGACTGGGACGGCAAGATCCGGATGGACTGCTCCTCGCCGCACGCGATGGCGTCACTGGTCTCGCGCAAGGACGAGTACGCCATCGCGACGGGCAACGACGCCGACGCCGACCGGCACGGCATCGTGACCCCCGACGCGGGCCTGATGAACCCCAACCACTTCCTGGCCGTCGCGATCGCCCACCTCTTCGGCGGGGCGAGGCCCGGGTGGCCGGCGGGGACCAGGATCGGCAAGACGCTCGTGTCGAGCTCGATGATCGACCGGGTGGCCGAGGCCATCGGCAAGCCCCTGGTCGAGGTGCCGGTCGGCTTCAAGTGGTTCGTGCCCGGCCTGATGGACGGCTCGTTCGGCTTCGGTGGCGAGGAGTCCGCGGGCGCGTCTTTCCTGCGCCGGGACGGCTCGACCTGGACGACCGACAAGGACGGCATCCTGCTGGCGCTGCTCGCCAGCGAGATCCTCGGCGCGACCGGCCGGACGCCGAGCGAGCACTACGCCGCGCTGGTCGCCGAGCACGGCGACCCGGCCTACGCGCGCATCGACGCCCCTGCGAACCGCGAGGAGAAGGCCAAGCTCGGGGCCCTGTCGCCCGACGACGTCACCGCCACCACGCTGGCGGGGGAGCAGATCACCGGCAAGCTCACCGAGGCGCCGGGCAACGGAGCGAAGATCGGTGGACTCAAGGTGACCACCGAGTCGGCGTGGTTCGCCGCGCGCCCCAGCGGCACCGAGGACGTCTACAAGATCTACGCCGAGTCGTTCCGCGGGCCGGAGCACCTGGCCCAGGTGCAGGACGAGGCCCGGGAGGTCGTCAGTACGGCTTTGCGGTGAGGAAGTGCATCTCGCCGCTCTTCTGGGCGGGCACGGTGACCGGGCCCGCCTCGATGGGACCGCGTCCCGCGCCGCCGTGCGCCCGGGTGTCGACGAACTCCTCGCCCTCGAGCTGGGCGCGTGAGAACTTCACCGCGGCCACCTCCTCGAGCCGGACGAGGAACTGCCCTCCGTCGCCGTCGTCGAGGACGGCTCCCAGGCCGTCGCACCCGAGCACGCGGCCGTCGAGCCAGTTGCCCTGGACGAGCACCTGCACCGCGCCACCGGAGTCCTCGGCGTGCCGGAGCAGCGTTCCGACGCTGAACATCGTGCTGGACATCTTGGTCATGCGAATACCCCCCACAAGGTATGGATGACCGGAACCTACGGCCGCCCGCCGACGCCCGCCCTGCAATGGGACGAGCGTGACCGAGGCCTTCGACGAACCTTGACGAACCAGGCAGGAATCACGGCACTGGTGCGGACCGGTCAGGCGCCCACCGGGCCTGCGGCGATCGGCTCGCGGACGCGACGGCCGTGCGACCGGGGCGTCGGTGCGGCGGTGGTGTCGTTCTCGCCGGCGTCGTCGATGTCGGCGCGGGAGAAGCTCACCGCGACGACGGAGTCCAGGCGCACGAGCACCTGCTGGCCGTAGCCGTCGTCGAGGATCGCGCCGAGGCCGTCGGCCCCCACGATGCGCCCGTCGAGCCAGCAGCCCTGCACGAGCACGCGGACGGGTGCCCCCGCGTCCTGCGCGTGCCGCAGCAGGGTGCCGACGGTGAAGAGCGTGCTCGACTGGCTGGGCAAGGTGTCCCCCTAGGATCGCGGCAACGCTACGTCCGGGACCCCCCCTCGCGCAGCGAAAGCAGAGAAGTCGCCGTCAGGTGCGCGGGGTCGCCCGGTCGACGACCGTCCTCAGTGATCCGGCGGTCAGCATGCCGAACGTGCCGCCGTACGACGTTCCGAACCGGCTGCCGCAGAAGGCGTCGGCGACCTCCGCCGGCGCGAAGCGCACCAGGAGCGAGCCCTGCAGACAGGCGGCCATCTGGCCCGCGAGGCGGCGGGCTCCGGTCTCGAGCCCGGCCGTGTCGCCCAGCAGTGCGAGGGTGTCGTCGACGGCGCGGTCGAGCCGGCTGTCGGCCCCGCGGGCGGCCCCGACCTCGGTGATCCAGGCCTGCAGCACCTCGGGCTCGCGACCCAGCGCCCGCAGCACGTCGAGGGCGTTGACGTTGCCCGAGCCCTCCCAGATGGAGTTGAGGGGCGACTCGCGGAACATCAGCGGCAGGCCGGAGTCCTCGACGTAGCCGTTGCCCCCGAGGCACTCGAGCGCCTCGGCCACCATCGCCGGGGTGCGCTTGCAGACCCAGAACTTCGCGAGCGGCAGGGCGATCCGGCGCAGGGCCGCCTCGTGCGGGTCACCGGGACGGTCCACGGCGGCCGCCAGTCGCATCGCCAGGGCGGTCGCGGCCTCGGACTCGACCGCCAGGTCGGCCACGACGTTCTGCATGAGCGGCTTGTCGACGAGCAGCCCGCCGAACGCCGAGCGGTGCGCCACGTGCCAGGACGCCTCGGCCAGTGCGTGGCGCATGAGGGCGGCCGAGCCGAGGACGCAGTCGAGCCGCGTCGCGGCGACCATCTCGATGATCGTCCGCACGCCGCGCCCCTCGTCACCGAGGCGCTGGGCGAGCGTGCCGTCGAGCTCGAGCTCGCTGGAGGCGTTGGAGCGGTTGCCCAGCTTGTCCTTGAGGCGGACCACGTCGAGGCGGTTGCGGGTGCCGTCGGCCAGCACGCGGGTCACCACGAAGCAGGTGACCCCTCCGGCGGCCTGGGCGAGCACCAGGAAGACGTCGTTCATCGGGGCGGAGGTGAACCACTTGTGCCCGTGCAGCGTGTACCAGCCGTCCTCCGCGGTCGGCACGGCTCGCGTGAGGTTGGCGCGCACGTCGGACCCGCCCTGCTTCTCCGTCATCCCCATGCCCGCGAGCGCGCCGGTCTTCGCCGACCTCGCCCGGACCCCCGGGTCGTAGGACCGGGCCGCCAGCAACGCGGTCCACTCCTTGGCGATCGCGTCGTCGGCCCGCAGCGCCGGCACGGCGGCGTACGTCATCGAGATCGGGCACCCGTGCCCGGGCTCGGTCTGCGACCAGGCGAAGAAGCCGGCCGCGCGGCGCAGGTGGGCGTGCTGGTCGCCGGCCTCCTGCTGCTCCCACGGCGCAGCCTGCAGGCCGTGCCCGACCGCGCGCTCCATCAGCCAGTGCCACGAGGGGTGGAACTCGACCTCGTCGACCCGGTTGCCCCAGCGGTCGTACGTCGTCAGCTCGGGGTGGTGCCGGTTGGCGAGCCTGCCGTGCTCGCGGGCCTCCTCGGTGCCGGCCTCGGCGCCCAGCGGAGCGAGGTCCTCGACGAGCTCCGCCGATCCGTGGCGGGTGATCGCCTCGGTGAGCGCGAGGTCGGAGGTGACCACGTTGTGGCCGACCAGGGCGGGTGCCTGGTTGGTGGCCGTGCGCAGTCCGTCGGCGTCGGGGAGAGCGGTCATTACCCAACAGTAGGACTCGCGCACCACGTCGTGTGACCCGCGGCCGGGATTCACTGTCCGGCGCCGGTTCGCCGATAGCGTGGACCCGTGGTCGAGGCGCGTGAGGAGAACCCTGCCCGGCGCCGGGTCGAGATCCTCGCGCGCCGCTGGGGCGAGCACCTGTGGCGGGTCGTCGTCACGACCGTGGGGTCGTGCCTGCGTCACCGGGTCACCGGCCTCGCGGCCGAGGCGGCGTTCTTCGCCGTGCTCTCCGTGCCGCCCCTGGTGTTCGCGTTGGCCGGCTCGATCGGCTTCGTGAGCGACCGGTTCACCGCCACCCAGATCGAGGACATCCGCAACGCGGTGCTCGAGGTCTCGCGGCAGGCGCTGACCGAGCGCGCGGTCGACAAGATCATCCAGCCGACGATCGACACGGTGCTCAACGGCGGTCGCTACGACGTGATCTCGATCGGCTTCGTGCTCGCGCTGTGGTCCGGCTCGCGCGCGCTCAACGTCTTCGTCGACACGATCACGATCATGCACGGGCTCGGCGGGCACCGCGGGATCGTCGCGACCCGTGCCCTGTCCTTCGTGCTCTACGCCCTGGCCATGGTGACCGGCGCCGTGAGCATCCCGCTCGTGGTCGCCGGGCCGACACTGGTCGACCGGGTGCTCCCACCCCGCCTCGACTTCCTCAACAGCCTCTACTGGCCGGTCGTGCTCGCGGTCTGCATCTGCTTCCTCGCGACCCTGTTCCACGTCTCGGTGCCGGTGCGGACCAAGTGGCGCTTCAACCTGCCCGGCGCGACGTTCGCGCTGTTCTGCTGGGTCGCCGGCTCGTACGCCCTGCGCTGGGTGCTGACGGTCACCGCGGCGGAGTCCCGGTCGATCTACGGACCCCTGGCGGCTCCGATCGCCGTGCTCCTGTGGCTCTACCTGCTGGCCCTGGCCGTGCTCATCGGTGCGGCGGTCAACGCCGCCTTCGACACCGTCTTCCCGCAGAAGAACACGACGCGCGCGCGGCTCGAGCTGGTGCAGCGCCTGCGCGAGCGGATCACCGTGCGAGACTCCTGACCGTGCACCTCGACAGCAGTCACCCCAGCGTGGGGCGGGTGTCCCTGCCGGAGCGGGCGAGGTCACCGTGGTGGGAGCTCCTGCGCCGACTCCTGATGGCCGTGGCGATCCTGCTCGGCACGGTGCTCCTCGTCTACCTCGACCGCGAGGGCTACCGCGACGGCAACGACCCGCGCAACGAGATCAGCTGGATCGACGCGATCTACTACACGACCGTCACGCTGAGCACGACCGGCTACGGCGACATCGCTCCCGTGTCGGACCAGGCCCGGCTGGTCAACGCGTTCGTGATCACGCCGGCCCGCATCGCCTTCCTGGTGCTGCTGATCGGCACCACCCTGGAGGTCCTCGCCTCCCAGGGACGCGAGATGTTCCGGGTCGCCCAATGGAGGAAGAGGAACATGGACCAGCACGTCGTCGTCGTCGGCTACGGCACCAAGGGTCGCAGCGCGATCGACACGCTCGTGAGCAACGGCTACGACCCGTCCTCGATCGTCGTCGTCGACCCGGGCCCGTTCGCGCTGGAGGAGGCGAACCGCGACGGACTCGTCGGGATCGCGGGCGACGCCACCCGTCGGGGCGTGCTGCGCCAGGCCGGCGTCGAGAAGGCCACCCACGTCATCATCACCACCGACCGCGACGACTCCAACGTGCTCGTCACGCTCACCGTGCGCCAGCTCAACCCCGACGCGTGGATCGTCGCGTCCGTGCGCGAGCAGGAGAACGTGCCGCTGATGCGTCAGTCCGGCGCGAACTCGGTCATCACGTCCTCCGACGCAGTGGGACGACTGCTGGGCCTCTCGTCGATGTCGCCGATGCTCGGCTCGGTGATGGAGGACCTGATGACCTACGGCGAGGGCCTCGAGGTCGCCGAGCGCGACCTGCTGGTCAACGAGGTCGGCAAGCAGCCGCAGCGGCTGCCCGACCAGGTGATCGCGGTGATCCGCGACGAGAAGGTCTACCGCTACTTCGACCCGGTGGTCTCGCTGCTCGCCCGCGGCGACCGGCTCATCGTCGTGCGCCCCGCGAAGGAGCTGCCGTGGGCGCCGCGCCCCGGCACCCACGGCGAGGACCTCGCCGAAGAGGACGACTGATCCGTTGATCGCCTCGCACGCCCACCGCTTCGTCTTCATCAAGACCCGCAAGACCGCCGGCACCAGCCTGGAGATCGCGCTCTCGCGCCACTGCGGACCCGACGACATCGTCACCCGCATCAGCCCGGCCGACGAGGAGCTGCGCGCGGCCGCCGGGGGCGCGGGACCGCAGAACGACGCGACGTCACCCAGCTCGTACGCCCACATGGGCGCGCGCCGGGTGATCGAGGTGATCGGCCGCGAGACGTGGGACGACTACTTCACCTTCGCGGTCGAGCGGAACCCCTACGACGTGGTGGCCTCGTCCTACCGCTACAGCGCGCGCAAGCCCACCTTCACCAAGACCTTCGCCGAGTTCGTGCGCACCCCGCGCCGCCTGGACCGGCTGGCGCTCAACGAGCGCCTCTACCGCCTCGGCGGGAGGATCGTCGTGGACCGGGTCTACCGCTACGAGGAGCTGCCGGCCGCGGTCGCGGACCTCTCGACCCGCCTGGGCCTGGACCTCGACCTCCCGCACGCCAAGCAGGGCAGCGGCCCGCACTACCGCGAGCTCTACGGCCCCGGTGACGCCGAGATCGTGGGGGAGCGGTTCGCCCGGACGATCCGGGAGTTCGGCTACGAGTTCTAGGCGTCCCCGGCGTCGCGGTGACCGAGCCGGCGGGCGATCTGCGCAGCAGCGTCCCGCAGGTGCGGCAGCAGCTCGTCCATCCGCTCGTCGGACAACCGCTCCGCCGGAGCGGTGATCGACAGGACCGCAGCCAGGTCGCCGTGCGCGCCGCGCACCGGCACCGACATCGTGTGCACGCCCTCGATCGTCTCCTCGAACGCGCGCGCGTGCCCCGTGCGGCGCACGCCCTCGACCTGGCGCCGCAGGTCCTCGGGCGTGGGCGGGTTCACCGGCACGACGCCGGTGAGGTCGCGGTCGCCGAGGATGCGCAGGATCTCGTCGTCCGGTCGTTCGGCGAGCAGCACGCGGGCGGGGGCGCCGAACCAGAGCGGCAACGGGCGGCCGACGTCGAAGCGGGCGTTGAGCCGGCGTGGGGGCTCCACCTGGTCGACGTGGATCAGTCGGTCCGCGTGCCCGACGGACAGGCCCACGGTCTCGGCGACCTCCGCCATGAGGTCGGTCATGGGGCCCACGGAGGCGGCGTGCAGGCTGAGCCCGCGCTGGTAGGCCGACCCGAGCGCGAGCGTGCGCGGACCCAGTCGGTAGCGCCGGGTCGCGGCGTCCTGCACCGCGAGGTCCACGCCCTCGAGCTCGACGAGGATGCGCTGCACAGCCGACTTCGAGAGCCCCGTGCGCTCGGCGATCGTCCGCACGCTCGGGGGAGCGCTGTCCGCGGCGAGGGTGTCGAGGACCGCGACCGCGCGGCGCAGCAGGCTCCGCTCCTCCGGGCGGCTCGGACTCGGTGACAGGGTCACGCAGGCACTCCTCGGGTGGGTGACAGGCGAAGGCAGGCACTCCTTGACACACCGTGTCCGCGCCCGAACACTGGCGCCTGGTGTCCCGCTCTCGGGAACACTGTCCCACCGAGTGGGACATGACGCAAGGAGACCCCATGTCACAGCCGGGTACGACGGCGACCGCCGCACCGCAGGCACCGAGCAGCCGTGCCGAGATCCGACGGGTGGCCGGCGCGAGCCTCCTCGGCTCCGTCGTCGAGTGGTACGACTTCTTCCTCTACGGGACGATGGCCGCGCTGGTGTTCAACAGCCAGTTCTTCCCGACCTTCGACCCGCTGGTCGGGACGATGATCTCGTTCGCCACCTTCGCCGCTGGCTTCGTCACGCGCCCGCTCGGGGGCTTCATCTTCGGCCACTTCGGCGACCGCATCGGGCGCAAGAAGATGCTCGTGATCACCATGCTCATCATGGGCCTGTCGACCTTCGCGATGGGGCTCCTGCCCAACTACGCCACCCTCGGCGTCGCGGCTCCCATGCTGCTGCTCTTCCTGCGGATGCTGCAGGGCATCGGGCTCGGCGGCGAGTGGGGCGGCGCCGTCCTCCTCTGCGTCGAGCACGCGCCGGACGGCCGTCGCGGCTGGTTCTCCTCCTGGCCGCAGCTCGGCGTGCCGATCGGCCTGCTCACCTCCACCCTCGCGGTGACCGCGGTGACGCAGCTGCCCGAGGCGTCGTTCCAGTCCTGGGGCTGGCGGGTGCCGTTCCTCATCTCGATCGTGCTGGTCGTCGTGGGCCTGGTGATCCGTCTCAAGATCGAGGAGCCGCCCGCCTTCAAGGAGCTCGAGGAGGCCGACGCCAAGGCGGCGCTGCCGCTCGTCGAGGTCTTCCGCAAGCACCCCAAGGTCACCCTGCTCGCGATGGGTGCGCGGGTCAGCGAGAGCGTGACCTTCAACATCTACAACGCCTTCCTCGTCACCTACACGGTCACCGTGCTCGGGCTCGCGGCGTCCGTCGTGCTCGACGCGCTCCTGGTCGCCTCCGTCGTCGGGTTCTTCGCGATCCTGGTGTCGGGCCGGCTCTCGGACCGGTTCGGTCGCCGCCCCGTGTTCGCCACCGGCGCCGGGCTCGCGCTCGTCAGCGCGGTGCCGATCTTCGCCCTGGTCAACACCGAGAACGCCGCGCTGATCACCCTCGGGGTCGTCGTCGGGTGGGGCCTGGCGGCCTGCATCATGTTCGGGCCCGAGGGCGCGATGTTCGCCGAGGTCTTCCCCACGCGCGTCCGCTACTCCGGCATGAGCGCGGTCTACCAGATCGGCGTGATCCCGACCGGGGCCGTGGCGCCGCTCATCGGCACGTCCCTGGTCAGCGCGTGGAGCGGCTCGGTGTGGCCGGTGGCCGTCTACGTGATGGCGATGGCGCTGATCTCGCTGGTCTCGGTGTTCTTCCTCCCGGAGACCCACCGCCGCGACCTGCGTGACGCGACGGCGTACGACGGCGAGCGGACGCTGGCCGAGACGGGCACGGGGCCGGCTCGATGACCGACGCCGACCGGCGTCCGGACGTGCTGCTGATCCTGGCCGACGACATGGGGTTCTCCGACATCGCCTGCTACGGCGGGGAGGTGCGGACACCGTCGCTGGACCGGCTCGCCGCGGGCGGCGTCCGGATGACGCAGTTCTACAACACGGCCCGCTGCAGCCCCTCCCGGGCGTCGCTGATGACCGGCCTCCACCCGCACCAGGTGGGGATCGGGATCCTCAACTTCGACGACGCGCCCGACGGCTATCCCGGCAACCTCAGCGAGGAGTGCGCCACAGTGGCCGAGGTCTGCCGCGATGCCGGCTACGCCACCTACCTCTCCGGCAAGTGGCACCTCGCCGTCGACATGGACACCCCCAACCCGGCGTGGCCCACGCGACGCGGCTTCGACCGCTTCTTCGGGACCCTCGAGGGCGCCGGGTCGTTCTACCGGCCGCGCACGCTGGTGCGGCAGGAGACCAACGTCGAGCACGAGGCGGAGCAGCCGGGGTGGTTCTACACCGACGCCATCTCGGACACGGCCGTGGAGTTCCTGGCCGAGCACGACGAGCAGCGCGGCGACGACCCCTTCTTCCTGTTCCTCGCCTACACCGCCCCGCACTGGCCGCTGCACGCGCACGACGAGGACATCGCGACCTACGCCGGCCGGTTCGACGCGGGGTGGGACCAGCTGCGCGAGGAGCGCCTGGAGCGCCTCGTCAAGGAGGGGATCGTCGACGCGTCGTGGCCGCTGACGCCGCGCGACGAGCGCGTCCCGGCCTGGGAGGAGGTCGTGGACCGCGAGTGGGAGGCCTCGCGCATGGCGACCTACGCCGCGCAGGTCGACCGCATGGACCAGGGGATCGGGCGCGTGCTCGACCAGCTCGAGGCCACCGGCCGGCTCGACAACACGCTCGTGGTGTTCCTCTCCGACAACGGTGGCTGCGCCGAGGAGATGCCGCCCGGCGACGGGGCGCGGGAGTTCGTCACCGCCTTCGTGCCGCTGCAGGAGACCACGCGCGAGGGCGAGCCGGTCGTGCCGGGCAACGACCCTGCGCTGCGACCGGGACCGGAGTCGACCTACATGTCCTACGGACGCTCGTGGGCCAACCTGTCCAACACGCCGTTCCGGGAGTACAAGCACTGGGTCCACGAGGGCGGCATCTCGACGCCGTTCATCGCCCACTGGCCGGTCGGCCTGCCGACGGACGGGTCGCTGTGCACGGTGCCGAGCCAGCTCGTCGACGTGCTGCCGACCATCGTCGACGCGGCCGGTGCTCGCTACCCCGAGCAGCGCAACGGCCGGCCCGTGCCGGCTGCGGAGGGCGCCAGCCTGCTGTCGGCCCTGCGTGGCGAGGACGAGCCCGGCGAGCGTGACCTGTTCTGGGAGCACGAGGGCAACTGCGCCGTGCGCCGTGGCCGGTGGAAGCTGGTCCGGAAGCACCGCGGCGACTGGGAGCTCTACGACATCGAGGCCGACCGCACCGAGCTGACCGACCTCGCGGCCTCGCAGCCCGACCTCGTCGCCACCCTCGCCGGGGCCTGGCAGGCCTGGGCCGACAGGTGCGGCGTCATCCCGCGCGAGAAGGTCCTCGAGATCTACGCCGCTCGCGGGCACGGGCTGCCGGAGGAGTGAGGGTGGGCTCCTGCTGCGGGCCGTCGCGCGGAGGCGCGGCGGCCATCGCCGGGGTGTGGGGAGGCGGGGGAGCGGGCGACCACCACGGGGGTGTGGTCGCCCGCTCCACCAGCAGGCACCGCGAGGTGCGGCTCCCGGGCGGGACGTTCGCCATGGGCGACGAGGGTCCCGACGCCCGTCCCGAGGACGGCGAGGGACCGGTCCGACCGGTGTCCGTCTCGCCCCTGTCGGTCGACGTGCACGCCGTCACCAACGGCCAGTTCGCTGCGTTCGCGTCCGCGACGGGCCACCGCACCACGTCGGAGGTCCTCGGCTGGTCCTTCGTCTTCGCGGGCCACGTGCACCCCGACGCCGTACGCCACGCGCTGCCCGGCCGGCCTCGCGCCACGCCCTGGTGGGTCGCGGTCGCGGGTGCCACGTGGACCTCCCCCCAGGGGCCGGGCTCGAGCATCGGGGAGCGGCTCGACCATCCGGTGGTGCACGTGTCGTGGCACGACGCGGTGGCCTACTGCACCTGGGCGGGTCGGCGCCTGCCCACCGAGGCGGAGTGGGAGTACGCCGCCCGCGGTGGGATCGAGGGTGCCCGCTATCCGTGGGGCGAGGAGCTCATGCCCGGCGGTGAGCACCACTGCAACATCTGGCACGGCAGCTTCCCGGACCACGACGAGGCCGCGGACGGCTTCGCGGGGACGGCGCCGGCCACGGCGTTCGCGCCGAACGGCTTCGGGCTGCACCAGTGCGTGGGCAACGTGTGGGAGTGGTGCGGCGACTGGTTCGACCCTGCGTGGGCGAGCAGCGGCCACGCGACGGTCGATCCGGTCGGGCCTGTGGCCGGGTCCGAGCGCGTGATGCGCGGCGGCTCCCACCTGTGCCACGACTCGTACTGCAACCGCTATCGAGTCTCCGCCCGGACGGGCACGGCGCCCTACTCGGCCACCAGCCACATCGGCTTCCGCACGGTCGCGTCGACGAGCTGACCCCGGACGCGACGAGGGCCCCGGATCGCTCCGGGGCCCTCGTTGCGTGCGGGGTGCGTCCTACGACCGATCGGTCAGGACTGGTTGTCGATCGTGACGAAGTCGACCTCGATGCGCTCCCAGCCGGACGTGCCGCTCGGGCACGAGGACTCGCACTCCTGCTGGAGCACGGTCCGCTTGAGCACGTCGGGGACGGTGGTGGTGCTGCCGTCGTAGGACCAGCGCGGCACGGCCATGTCGTCGATGAAGATCTGCACGTCGTTGCCGGCCTTCTGCGTGGCGCGGAGGGTGTGCCACTGCGTCATGTCGAAGTTGTGCGACTGCTGGACCTGGCTGCTCGAGTCCTTGTAGTGCAGGAAGGTGCTGCACCCGGTCAGGTCGGAGCCCTCGCAGTAGTCGGACTCACCGTTGAACCAGTCGGAGTCATCGGGCCAGCGCATCGGGATGATGCGGTGGGCCTGGGTGCTCGAGTCGCTGTTCCGGACGCGGAAGCGGACCGTGACGGACTGGTTGTTCCCGGCATAGGCCTGGTTCACCATCATCGAGCCGTGGTACCAGCCGGCACCGCACACACCGCTGCTCTGGTAGGCGAACAGCTGCGTCAGCACGCCGCCTGCCACCTGCAGGTTGTCAGGCTCGTTGCACCCGTCGGACGACGAGAGCTTGCCGCTGTAGGGGCTCCACTTCGCGGTGTCGACCGAGGTCCCGTTGAACTCGTCGGCGAGGACGCGGGTGAAGCCGGCCTGGGGAGCAGGAACGGCGGTCGACGTGGACGTCGTGGGCGTGGTGGTCGTGGTCGACGTCGGGTAGCAGTTGCCGCTGCCGTCCCGGTCGTGGCCAGCGGGGACCTTCTTCTGCACTCCCGAGATGTTCTGGCACCGGTCCGAGCTCTTGTAGGACTGCATGGCGAGACGGCCCCAGCCGTCGTCGTTCCACGAGGCCGCAGAGCTGAGGGAGGTCGTCACTCCGAGGAGGACGAGGACGGCCGTCACCAATATCGCTGTTCGACGGTACAAAGGCACTTCTCCAATCATCAAGGCTGTCGCCCCCGGCCCGTGCTTCACGAGGCCGTGCGACATCCGCACAGTGGGGATCTGCTACATCGACGTCGGGCCGACGAGCTCCGCAACTGCGCCATTTCCGGCACGCGAACAGACAGGGGGCCGGCCTCCCGAAGGAAGCCGGCCCCCTGACCTGCATGACGTGGTGGGCGATACTGGGTTTGAACCAGTGACCTCTTCCGTGTCAAGGAAGCGCGCTACCGCTGCGCCAATCGCCCGGGTGTTGAGTTTGTGTGCGAGGTGGGTACGGGATTTGAACCCGTGTAGACGGATTTGCAGTCCGTTGCCTCGCCTCTCGGCCAACCCACCGTGGAGGTTCCAGAATGTACGGGGGAGACCTTCCGAGCGGACAACGAGACTCGAACTCGCGACCTCAACCTTGGCAAGGTTGCGCTCTACCAACTGAGCTATGTCCGCCTGCATTTCTCTGCCGTTTCACCGGCGTCGAATGCGAGTGGAACATTAGCCCATGCCCTTCGCGGCGCCAAAATCGCCCCCCTGCCTGGCGTGTTCGCGTCGCGATCGGAGACGTGCGTGAGGCCCCTAGAGTGAGCGCATGCGTGCATGGCTCAACGGTGACCTGCTGACCGATCCGACCGCGGGGGCCGTCGCGGTCACCGACCACGGCTTCACCGTGGGGGACGGGGTGTTCGAGGCCGTCAAGACGCTGGATGGTCGGCCCTTCGCGCTGACCCGCCACCTCGCCCGGCTGACCAGGAGCGCGGCCGGGCTGGGGCTGCCCGCACCCGACCTCGACGCCGTACGACGTGGCGTGGAGGCCGTCCTGTCCGACGGCGCCGAGCGCGACCCGATCGGCCGGTTGCGGATCACCTGCACGGCCGGGCCGCACCCGATGGGCTCCGGGCGTGGCGGCGGTCCGCCGACCCTCGTGGTCGCCTACAGCGCGATCGACGTCGCTGCCGGCTCGACCTCGGTCGTCACGGTCCCGTGGACCCGTAACGAGCACGGTGCCACTGCGGGGCTGAAGACGACGTCGTACGCCGAGAACGTGATCGCGCTGGCCCACGCAGCCGAGCGCGGAGGAACCGAGGCGATCTTCGCCAACACGGCCGGGCAGCTCTGCGAGGGCACCGGCTCCAACGTCTTCTACGTCGTCGACGAGGAGCTCCGCACGCCGAGCCTCGCCGCCGGCTGCCTGGCCGGCGTGACCCGTGCGCTGGTCATCGAGTGGTGCGGCGCCCGCGAGGTCGACGAGCCGCTCACCGACGTCGTCGCCCGTGCCAGCGAGGCCTTCCTCGTCTCCACGACGCGGGACGTCCAGGCGATCGCGCGCTGGGACGACCGCGACCTGCCCGCGCCGGGGCCGGTGACGAAGGAGTGCGCGGAGACGTGGATCGCCCGCGAGGCTGAGACGATGGACCCATGAGCACTCCCGAGTCGCCGCTCGACCCCGCCCTCGCGGCGCGGCTGCACCGCACGGCCGAGGGCCTGGTCCCGGTCGTCGTGCAGCAGCACGGGTCCGGCGAGGTCCTCATGCTGGCGTGGGCCGACGACGAGGCGCTCAGCCGTACGATCGACACCGGGCGGGCGACGTACTGGTCGCGCTCGCGCCGCGAGTACTGGGTCAAGGGCGACACCTCGGGCCACGTGCAGTGGGTCAAGGAGATCCGGCTCGACTGCGACGGCGACACCCTCCTCTTCGTGGTCGACCAGGTGGGTGCTGCCTGCCACACCGGCGAGCACACCTGCTTCGACGCCGATCTCGTGCACCGCGTCGATGGCTGAACCGACCCGGGCGCGACGCACCTTCGGTCCGGTCGTGCTGCTGGGCCTCGCCGGCGCGGGGCTCGCGGCGTACGCCGGAAGCAGGCCGTGGCTCGACGTCGAGGCACCGGGTGGCGAGTGTCCTGCGGTCCAGGGGTTCGACTACTCGAGCCTGGAGCGGGGGTCCCCGCTCGCGGCGGCGCTCGCCCTCGTCGTGCTGGCGGCCTGGGGCGTCCTCCTGGTGACCCGTGGCCGGTTCCGGCGGGCCGTCGCCTGGCTCGCGGTCATCGCCTCGGTGGGCTACCTGGCCACGGCCGTCGAGGCCTACTGGTCGCTGAAGCCGGCGGCGCGGGAGGACGCGCTCGAGCGCGTCGGCAGGAGCAGTGGCGGCTGCCCGGCGGCCTCCATCTGGCTCGACAACGTCTGGTGGCCCGCCGCGCTGGTGCTCGGCATCGTGTGCATCGCCGCCGCAGCGGTGGCCGTCCGACTCGTCCCCGCGTGGCCGGAGATGGGCACGAAGTACGACGCACCCGCGGGCGCCCACCCCGCCGCGGCCGCCGGCGAGGCGGCGGTGCCCACGGAGAACATCGACATCTGGAAGGCCCTCGACGAGGGACGGGACCCGACCGCCTAGACTCGGCGCGGCAACCGCCCCACTGATGAACCCGGTCGACGAAGGAGCACTCACCATGGCTGCTGGCCACGGCAACACCCCCGCTGCATGGATCGCGGTGGCGGTCGCGATGCTCGGCTTCGTCGTGGGCAGCGTCGCCCTGCTGCAGAGCCCTGTCAGCGAGGCCGTGCTGTGGATCGGCATCGTCATCGCGCTCGTCGCGTTCCCGCTGTTCCTCGTGCTGTCCAAGCTCGGCTTCAACAGCTCCGACCACTGAGACGAGGCCGGGTCCTTCCCGGTCCGACCACTGGGCACCACCCCCGAGCGGGCTGGGCCGGGGTGAGAGGCTGAGCGCATGCCTGCGACCGGTTCCGTGCTCGACGACATCGTCGCCGGAGCACGAGAAGACCTTGCGCGCCGTGAGGCGGCGCTGCCACTGTCCGAGCTGCTCGCGCACCTGGCCGACGCGCCCGCTCCGCGGGACCCGATGCCGCACTTCCGGGCCCGCGGCTCGAGCGTCATCGCCGAGGTGAAGCGGCGCAGCCCCAGCAAGGGCGCGCTGGCCGACATCCCCGACCCCGCCGTGCTCGCGGCGGCCTACGCCCGCGGCGGCGCAGCCGCCATCTCGGTGCTCACCGAGGAGCGTCGCTTCGGCGGGAGCCTCGCCGACCTGCGCGCGGTCCGCGCCGCGGTGGAGACGCCGATCCTGCGCAAGGACTTCATCGTCGAGACCTACCAGCTCGTCGAGGCGCGCGCGGCCGGCGCCGACCTCGCGCTGCTCATCGTGGCGGCCCTCGACGACGACACCCTGCGTCGGCTGCACGACGAGGCCGGCGAGCTGGGCCTGACCGTGCTGGTCGAGGTGCACGACGAGACCGAGGTCGAGCGGGCACTGGCCCTGGACCCCGAGCTGATCGGCGTCAACAGCCGCAACCTCAAGACTCTCGAGGTCGACCCCGACGTGTTCGGCCGCCTCGCTCCGCAGATCCACGCCGACGTGGTCAAGGTGGCCGAGAGCGGCATCACCGGCGTCGCCGACGTCGAGCGCTTCGTGTCCGAGGGCGCGGGCGTGGTCCTGGTGGGCGAGGCGCTGGTCAAGGACGGCGACCCGGAGGCCGCCGTACGAACGATGACAGGAGTGACGGCACCGTGAGCCAAGGGACGAGCCGGTCCACCCGGTACGACGCCGACGAGCGCGGCTACTTCGGCGACACCTGGGGCGGGCGCTTCATGCCCGAGGCCCTCGTCGCCGCGCTGGACGAGCTGACCGTGGCGTGGCAGGACGCGATGGCCGACGACGCCTTCGTCGGTGAGTTCGAGCGCGTGCTGCGTGACTACGCCGGCACCCCGAGCCGGCTCTACCACGCCGAGCGCCTCTCCGCAGCGGTCGGTGCCCGCGTGCTGCTCAAGCGCGAGGACCTCAACCACACCGGCGCCCACAAGATCCGCAACGTGATGGGCCAGGCCCTGCTCACCAAGCGGATGGGCAAGACGCGGGTGATCGCGGAGACCGGGGCCGGGCAGCACGGGGTCGCCAGCGCGACGGCGGCGGCGTGGTTCGACCTCGACTGCACGGTCTACATGGGCGCCGTCGACACCCGCCGCCAGGCGCTCAACGTCGCCCGGATGCAGCTCCTCGGCGCCAAGGTCGTCCCGGTCGAGTCCGGCAGCGCGACCCTCAAGGACGCCATCAACGAGGCGCTGCGCGACTGGGTCGCGAGCGTCGACCACACGGCGTACCTCTTCGGCACCGCCGCCGGGCCGCACCCCTTCCCGAGCATGGTGCGCGACTTCTGCCGCGGCATCGGCGACGAGGCCCGTGAGCAGTGCCTCGAGCAGTACGGCGTCCTCCCGGACGCGGTCGCGGCGTGCGTCGGCGGCGGGTCCAACGCGATCGGCCTCTTCACCGCGTTCCTCGAGGACGAGGGCGTCGAGATCCACGGCTTCGAGCCGGGCGGCGACGGCGTGGAGACCGGGCGCCACGCGGCCACGATCCACGCCGGCGAGGCCGGCGTCCTGCACGGCGCGCGCACCTACGTGCTGCAGGACGAGGACGGCCAGACCGTCGAGTCGCACTCGATCTCGGCCGGCCTGGACTACCCGGGCGTCGGCCCGCAGCACTCGTGGCTCGCGGCCACCGGGCGGGCGTCGTACACCCCGGTCACCGACGCCGAGGCCATGGACGCCATGGCCCTGCTGAGCCGCACCGAGGGCATCATCCCGGCGATCGAGTCCGCGCACGCCGTCGCCGGTGCGCTCGAGGTCGCGAAGCGCCTCGGGCAGGAGAAGGGCCCCGACGCGACGATCATCGTCAACCTGAGCGGGCGCGGCGACAAGGACATGGGCACCGCGATCGAGTGGTTCGGCCTGGGCGACGCCGAGGCAGGACCCGACACCGACCTCGAGCAGGCCGCAGAGGAGGCCGCGCAGTGACGTCGACGAGCACCTCGGCAGCCTTCGAGAAGGCGCGCGCCGAGGACCGTGCTGCCCTGATCGGCTACCTCCCGGCGGGCTACCCGAGCGTCGAGGGGTCGATCAGGGCCCTCCGCACGATGGTCGAGGCCGGCTGTGACGCGATCGAGATCGGGATGCCCTACAGCGACCCGGTGATGGACGGCCCGACCATCCAGGCCGCCGCCCAGCACGCACTCGACGCGGGCGTCCGCACGCGCGACGTCCTCGAGGTGGTCGCGGCCGTCGCGAGCACGGGTGCGCCGACCCTCGTGATGACCTACTGGAACCCGGTCGAGCGTTACGGCGTCGAGCGTTTCGCCGCCGACCTGGCCGGGGCCGGGGGAGCCGGGCTGATCACGCCCGACATCACGCCCGACTACGGATCGGAGTGGATCACCGCTGCGGACGAGCACGACCTCGACAAGGTCTTCCTCGTCGCGCCCAGCTCGACCGACGAGCGCGTCGCGATGACCGCCGCCGCCAGCCGCGGCTTCGTCTACGCGGCAGCCGTCATGGGTGTCACGGGTGCCCGCGACGCCACCTCCGACCTCGCCGGCCCGCTGGTCCGGCGCGTGCGCGCGAGCGGGGACATCCCGGTCGCCGTCGGGATCGGGGTCAGCAACGGCGACCAGGCTGCCGAGGTGGCGTCCTACGCCGACGGGGTGATCGTCGGGTCGGCGTTCGTGCGCTGCCTCCTCGACCACGAGGGCGACGAGGCCGCCGGCCTCGAAGCGCTGCGGGCGCTGACCGCGGACCTCGCCGAGGGCGTACGCCGTGGCCGGGGGTAGGGCTGCCCTCACGGCGTCGCTGGTCGGCCTGCTCGGGCTGCTCACCGCGTGCGGGAGCGGTGGCGGTGCGTCGCCGGCGGAGCTCACCGGCACACCGCTCGACCCGCCCTTCGAGGTCTCCTCGACACCGCTGGTCGACACCGACGGGGCGGCGTACAGCCTCACCGAGGACACCGACAAGGACCTGACCCTCGTCTTCTTCGGCTACACCAACTGCCCCGACATCTGCGGCCAGGTGATGGCGACGCTGGCGGGCACGCTCGCGCGGCTCGACGACGCCCAGCGGGACGACGTCGACGTGGTCTTCGTGACCACCGACCCGGCCCGCGACGACGAGGCCGTGGTCGAGGACTACGTCAGTGCCTTCGACCCGAGCATCATCGGGCTCACCGGCGACCTCGACGACATCATCGAGATCGGTCGCAGCATGGCCGTCGCGGTCGACGAGGGGCAGAAGCTGCCCAGCGGTGGCTACGAGGTGACCCACGGCACCCAGGTCCTCGCCGTCGACGGCGACGACGAGGTGCCGGTCTTCTGGAAGGCGGACGTGTCGCAGGCGCAGCTGGCCCACGACGTCACGATGTTGCTCGACCAAGGATGATGCTCCCCATGCTGCCTGCACTGCCCCTCGTGGAGTCCCCGCTGGTGACCCTCCTGTCGATCCCCAGCCCGGCCGAGGGCGTGTGGCACCTCGGTCCCTTGCCGATCCGCGCCTACGCGCTCTGCATCATCCTCGGGATCGTCTTCGCGATCTGGTGGGGGGAGCGGCGCTGGATCGCGCGCGGCGGTCTGCCCGGGGAGGTCAGCGACCTCGCCATCTGGGCGGTCCCGTTCGGGCTGGTGGGCGGCCGGCTCTACCACGTGATCACGGACTGGCACCTCTACTTCGGCGAGGACCGCAACCCGGTCACCGCGCTCTACGTCTGGCGCGGCGGCCTCGGCATCTGGGGTGCGATCGCGCTGGGCGCGCTCGGTGTGTGGATCGGCGCGCGGCTGCGCGGCATCAAGCTGCTCCCGCTGCTGGACGCGCTCGCGCCCGGCGTGCTCGTCGCGCAGGCCGTGGGCCGGTGGGGCAACTGGTTCAACCAGGAGCTCTACGGCCGCCCCACCGACCTGCCGTGGGGCCTCGAGATCGACGTCGCGCACCGGCCGTCGCAGTACCTCGACGTGACGACGTTCCACCCCACGTTCCTCTACGAGTGCCTGTGGAACCTGGCTGCCTTCGCCGTGCTCATCTGGCTCGACCGCCGGTTCCGCCTGGGCCACGGACGCGTGCTCGCCCTCTACGTGATGCTCTACACGGCCGGGCGCGCCTGGATCGAGAACATGCGCATCGACGACGTCCAGATGGACGACGTCCTCGGGCTGCGGCTCAACGTGTGGACCTCGATCGTGCTGTTCGTCCTGGCTGCGCTGTTCTTCCTGTGGTCGGCGAAGCGACACCCCGGCCGCGAGGAGGTCGTGCGCACGCGCGAGCCCCGGCGCGACGAGGCGGACGAGCACGAGACCGTCGATCCCACGGCCTGAAACGGCGTCTCACCGGCAGCCCCGGCCGGTGATAGATTCCACCTTGCTCGGGCCAACGTCGTCCCCAGCGGTAACGCCCACCCCCCGTGACCTGCCAGCCGTTCGCGCTGGTGCGCCGGGACGACGACGGGAGAACCAGTGTCTTCGACGCACGCGTTCCCGCCGAGCTTCCCTCCTCCGCAGGGTCTGTACGACCCTCGCCACGAGAAGGACGCCTGTGGTGTCGCCATGGTGGCGACCCTGACGGGAGAGCCGAGCCACGACATCGTGGCCAAGGCCCTCACGGCCCTGCGCAACCTCGACCACCGCGGTGCCGCCGGCGCGGAGGTCAACTCCGGTGACGGCGCCGGGATCCTGCTCCAGGTGCCCGACGCGTTCCTCCGCGACGTGGTCGACTTCGAGCTGCCGCCGGCACGCGCGTACGCCGTGGGCACCGCCTTCCTGCCCGGCGACGAGGACGCGGTCGCCAAGGCCCGTCAGCGCATCGAGGAGATCGCTGACGAGGAGGGCCTCGCCGTCCTCGGCTGGCGCGAGGTCCCGGTGGACGGCTCGAGCCTCGGTGCGACCGCACGCAGCGTGATGCCGAGCTTCGCGCAGGTCTTCGTGGCCGGCAAGGGCGCCCGGGTGAGCGGCATGGCGCTGGAGCGCCTCGCCTTCTGCCTGCGCAAGCGCGCGGAGTCCGAGACCGACGTCTACTTCCCGTCGCTCTCCTCCCGAACCCTTGCCTACAAGGGCATGCTCACCACCGACCAGCTCGACCAGGTCTTCCCCGACCTGACCGACGAGCGCGTCGCCTCGGCGATGGCCGTCGTGCACTCGCGCTTCTCGACCAACACGTTCCCCAGCTGGCCGCTGGCCCACCCGTTCCGCTTCATCGCGCACAACGGCGAGATCAACACGGTCATGGGCAACCGCAACTGGATGCGCGCCCGCGAGGCGCTGCTCGAGAGCGACCTCATCCCGGGTGACCTCGAGCGGCTGTTCCCGATCTGCACCCCCGGGGCGTCGGACTCTGCATCGTTCGACGAGGTCCTGGAGCTGCTGCACCTCGCCGGCCGCTCGCTGCCGCACGCGGTGCTGATGATGATCCCGGAGGCCTGGGAGAACCACCGTGAGATGGACGCCCAGCGCCGGGCGTTCTACGAGTTCCACTCCATGCTGATGGAGCCGTGGGACGGACCTGCGTGCGTCGTGTTCACCGACGGCACGCAGATCGGCGCAGTGCTCGACCGCAACGGGCTGCGCCCCTCCCGCTACTGGGTCACCGACGACGGCCTCGTGGTGCTCGCCTCGGAGGTCGGCGTGCTCGACCTCGACCCCGCCACCGTGGTGCGCAAGGGCCGCCTCCAGCCCGGCCGCATGTTCCTGGTGGACACCGAGGAGCACCGGATCATCGAGGACGAGGAGGTCAAGAGCCAGCTCGCCGCGGAGCACCCGTACGACGAGTGGCTGCACGCCGGCCTGATCCACCTCGACGACCTCGACGACCTCGAGCACATCGTCCACACGCACTCCTCGGTCACCCGGCGCCAGCAGGTGTTCGGCTACACCGAGGAGGAGCTGCGGCTCCTGCTGAGCCCGATGGCCAACACCGGCGGCGAGGCGCTCGGCTCCATGGGCACCGACACCCCGATCGCGGCGCTCAGCGACAAGCCTCGCCTGCTGTTCGACTACTTCTCCCAGCTGTTCGCGCAGGTGACGAACCCGCCGCTCGACGCGATCCGCGAGGAGCTGGTCACCTCGTTGAGCGGCTCCATCGGGCCCGAGGCCAACCTGCTGCACCCCACGCCGGCCTCGTGCCGCCAGATCGTGCTGCCGTTCCCGGTGTTCTCCAACGACGACCTGTCCAAGATCCGCCACATCAACCGCAACGGCGACATGCCGGGCTTCCAGGTGCACATCGTGCGCGGGCTCTACGAGGTCGACGGGGGAGGGCAGGCCCTGTCCGCCCGGCTCGACGAGCTGTGCGCCGAGGTCTCCGCGGCGATCGCCGACGGAGCGCGCATCATCGTGCTCTCGGACCGCCACTCCACCGCCGAGCTCGCGCCGATCCCGTCGCTGCTGCTCACCGGTGCCGTCCACCACCACCTCGTCCGCGAGAAGACCCGCACCCAGGTGGGCCTGCTGGTCGAGGCCGGCGACGTCCGCGAGGTGCACCACGTGGCGCTGCTCGTCGGCTACGGCGCGGCCGCGGTCAACCCCTACCTCGCCATGGAGTCGGTGGAGGACCTCGCCCGCGAGGCCTACTACGTCAAGGTCGACCCCGAGAAGGCCGTCGCCAACCTCATCAAGGCGCTCGGCAAGGGCGTGCTCAAGGTGATGTCCAAGATGGGCGTCTCGACGGTCGCGTCCTACACCGGCGCCAAGATCTTCGAGTCCGTCGGCCTGTCGCACGACGTCATCGACCGCTACTTCACCGGGACGACCTCCAAGCTCGGCGGCATCGAGCTCGCCACCATCGCCGAGGAGGTGGCGCGCCGCCACGCGGTGGCGTACCCCCGGGGCGGCATCTCGCCGGCGCACCGCGAGCTCACCATCGGCGGCGAGTACCAGTGGCGCCGCAGCGTGAAGGGGGATGCCGAGCCGCACCTCTTCGACCCGGAGACGGTGTTCCGGCTGCAGCACTCCACGCGCACCGGCAGCTACGACATCTTCAAGCAGTACACCCACCGCGTCGACGAGCAGTCGCAACGGTTGATGACGCTGCGCGGGCTCTTCACCTTCAAGGACGGCGTGCGCGCACCCGTGGACATCGACGAGGTCGAGCCCGTCTCGGCCATCGTCAAGCGTTTCTCCACCGGCGCCATGTCCTACGGCTCGATCAGCAAGGAGGCGCACGAGACGCTCGCCATCGCCATGAACCGGCTGGGCGGGAAGTCCAACACCGGTGAGGGTGGCGAGGATCCCGACCGGTTGTACGACCCCGAGCGCCGCTCGTCGATCAAGCAGGTCGCGTCGGGTCGGTTCGGCGTGACCTCGGAGTACCTCACCAACGCCGACGACATCCAGATCAAGATGGCGCAGGGTGCCAAGCCCGGTGAGGGCGGCCAGCTGCCCGGCCACAAGGTCTACCCGTGGGTGGCCAAGACCCGGCACTCCACGCCGGGCGTCGGCCTGATCAGCCCGCCGCCGCACCACGACATCTACTCGATCGAGGACCTGGCGCAGCTGATCCACGACCTCAAGAACGCCAACCCGTCCGCGCGCATCCACGTGAAGCTCGTGTCCGAGGTCGGCATCGGCACGGTCGCGGCCGGCGTCTCCAAAGCCCACGCCGACGTGGTGCTCGTCTCCGGGCACGACGGCGGCACCGGTGCCTCGCCGCTCACCTCCCTCAAGCACGCGGGTGGTCCGTGGGAGCTCGGCCTGGCCGAGACGCAGCAGACGCTGCTCCTCAACGGGCTGCGGGACCGGATCGTGGTGCAGGCCGACGGCCAGCTCAAGACCGGCCGGGACGTCGTCATCGCGGCCCTGCTCGGCGCCGAGGAGTACGGCTTCGCGACCGCGCCGCTGGTCGTCAGCGGGTGCATCATGATGCGGGTCTGCCACCTCGACACCTGCCCGGTGGGCGTGGCGACCCAGAACCCGGTCCTGCGCGAGCGCTTCAGCGGCAAGGCCGACTACGTCGTGAACTTCTTCGAGTTCATCGCCCAGGAGGTCCGCGAGCTGCTGGCCGAGCTGGGCTTCCGCAGCCTCGACGAGGCCATCGGCCAGGTCGGCGTGCTCGACGTCGCCGAGGCGGTCGACCACTGGAAGGCCTCGGGGCTCGACCTCACCCCGATCCTCCACCAGGCCTCGGCCCACGGGGAGTTCGGCCAGTTCGAGGGCCAGGACCTGCGCAACACCCGGACGCAGGACCACGGCCTCGACAAGGCGCTCGACAACGAGCTGATCGCCATCGCGGCACCGGCGCTGGAGTCCGGCGAGCCGGTCCGTGCGCAGGTCGCCATCCGCAACGTGAACCGGACGGTCGGCACGATGCTCGGCCACGAGGTCACCAAGCGCTACCGCGGCGAGGGCTTGCCCGAGGGCACGATCGACATCACGCTGACCGGTTCGGCCGGCCAGTCGTTCGGCGCCTTCGTGCCGCGCGGGATCACCCTGCGGCTGGAGGGGGACGCCAACGACTACGTCGGCAAGGGCCTGTCAGGCGGCAGGATCGTCGTACGCCCCGACCGGGCGGCGACCTTCGAGGCCGCCGAGCAGATCATCGCGGGCAACACGATCGGCTACGGCGCCACGGCGGGGCACATCTTCCTCAGCGGGCGCGCGGGCGAGCGGTTCTGCGTGCGCAACTCCGGCGCGAGTGCAGTGGTCGAGGGCGTGGGCGACCACGGCTGCGAGTACATGACCGGCGGCGTCGTCGTCGTGCTCGGTCCGACGGGGCGCAACTTCGCGGCCGGGATGTCCGGTGGCTACGCGTTCGTCCTCGACCTCGACGAGAACCGCGTCAACCGCGAGCTGGTCGAGCTGGCACCGGTGACCGGTGCGGGCGCCGAGGAGCTCAAGTCCCTGGTCGAGCAGCACGCCGAGGAGACCGGATCGGCAGTGGCTGCCGCGCTGCTCGCCGACTGGGACGCATCCCTGGCTCGCTTCACCGAGGTGATGCCCAGCGACTTCAAGCGTGTGCTCGAGGCTCGCGAGGAGGCCCTCGAGGAGGGTCTCGACGAGGACGAGGCAGCCGCCCGGATCATGGAGGTCCTCCATGGCTGACCTGACGACCGACCACCGTGACGCGAAGAAGGTGAACCAGCATGGCTGACCCCAAGGGCTTCCTGAAGCACGGCCGCGAGGTCGCCACGCGGCGTGACGTCGCCGAGCGGGTGCACGACTGGAACGAGGTCTACCCCGACGGGATCGGCCGCGCGTTGCTGCCGATCATCAACACCCAGGCCGGACGCTGCATGGACTGCGGCATCCCGTTCTGCCACCAGGGCTGCCCGCTGGGCAACATCATCCCGGAGTGGAACGACCTGGTCTGGCGTGACGACTGGGACGGCGCGATGGACCGTCTCCACGCGACCAACAACTTCCCGGAGTTCACCGGCCGCCTGTGCCCGGCCCCGTGCGAGACGGCGTGCGTCCTCGGCATCAACCAGGACCCGGTGACCATCAAGAACGTCGAGGTCTCGATCATCGACCGCGCCTGGGGCTCGGGCTACGTCCGCCCGCAGCCGCCGGAGTGGCTCTCGGGTAGAACCGTGGCCGTGATCGGCTCCGGACCGGCCGGGCTGGCAGCCGCGCAGCAGCTCACCCGCGCCGGGCACACCGTGGCCGTCTACGAGCGGGCCGACAAGATCGGCGGCCTGCTGCGCTACGGCATCCCCGAGTTCAAGATGGAGAAGAAGCACCTCGACCGGCGCCTCGATCAGATGCGCAGGGAGGGCACGGTCTTCCGGGCCGGGGTCGACGTGGGCGGGGACCTCACCGGTCCGCAGCTGCTCGCCCGCTACGACGCGGTGGTGCTCGCGATGGGCGCCACCGATGCCCGCGACCTGCCGGTCCCGGGCCGCGAGCTCGGCGGCATCCACCAGGCGATGGAGTTCCTGCCGCAGGCCAACCGCACCTCGCTCGGCGAGGAGGTGGAGGGCCAGATCCTCGCGACCGGCAAGGACGTCGTCATCATCGGTGGCGGCGACACCGGTGCCGACTGCCTCGGCGCCTCGATCCGCCAGGGCGCGCGCTCGATCACGCAGCTCGAGATCATGCCGCAGCCCGGTGAGGACCGTCCCGAGGGCCAGCCGTGGCCGACGTACCCCATGACGTTCCGCGTCTCCTCGGCGCACGAGGAGGGTGGCGACCGGGTCTACGCCGTCTCGACGCAGGAGTTCGTGGGCGACGCCGACGGCAACGTCGCCGCGCTCCGGCTCGTCGAGGTCGACGCGAAGTTCCAGCCCGTCGAGGGCACCGAGCGGGAGATCCCGGCCCAGCTGGTGCTCCTCGCCATGGGCTTCGTGGGTCCCGAGCGGAGCCGCCCCGAGGGTCCGGGCCTGATCGACCAGCTCGAGGTGGAGCTCGACGAGCGCGGCAACGTGCGCCGCGACGAGACGTACGCCTCGTCCGTCCCGGGCGTCTACGTCGCCGGCGACGTGGGCCGCGGCCAGTCGCTGATCGTGTGGGCCATCGCGGAGGGCCGCAGCGCGGCCGCCTCCGTCGACGCCTACCTGACCGGCTCGACCACGCTGCCCGCGCCGATCAAGCCGCACGAGCGACCCCTGGTCGTCTGACCGCGCGTTCCAGCATGTCCAGCTGGCGGGAGCGGCCTTGCTTGGATCGTTCCAATATCCGCTAGGCTGAGGCACGTGCGTAGAGCCAAGATCGTCTGCACCCTCGGCCCCGCGGTGAACACCCCGGAGGGGATCCGATCCCTCGTCGAGGCGGGCATGGATGTCGCCCGCCTCAACATGAGCCACGGCGCGTACGCCGACCACGAGGCCGTCTACCGGATGGTGCGCGAAGCCTCCGACGAGACCGGTCACGCCATCGGGATCTTCGCTGACCTCCAGGGTCCGAAGATCCGGTTGGAGACCTTCGGCGACGGGCCCGTGAAGCTCAAGAAGGGCGCCACCTTCACGATCACCACCCGCGACGTGGTCGGTGACGCGAAGCAGTGCGGCACGACCTACAAGGGGCTGCCGGGCGACGTGCAGCCCGGCGACCCGCTGCTCATCGACGACGGCAAGGTACGGCTGAAGGTGACGTCGGTCGACGACACCGACGTCGTCACCGAGGTCGTCGTGCCCGGCAAGGTCTCCAACAACAAGGGGATCAACCTGCCCGGCGTCGCCGTGTCCGTGCCTGCGCTGTCGGACAAGGACACCGAGGACCTGCGGTGGGCGTTGCGTCTAGGGGTCGACTTCATCGCCCTCAGCTTCGTGCGCAGCGCGGCCGACGCCGAGGACGTCCGCGCGGTCATGCGCGAGGAGGACGTCTTCGTCCCGGTGATCGCGAAGATCGAGAAGCCGCAGGCGCTGGCCAACATCGACGAGATCGTCGACGCCTTCGACGGCATCATGGTCGCCCGCGGCGACCTCGGCGTGGAGTGCCCGCTGGAGGACGTGCCGATCCACCAGAAGCTCATCATCGACAAGGCCCGCCGCAACGCCAAGCCCGTCATCGTCGCCACCCAGATGCTCGAGTCGATGATCAGTGCGCCCGCGCCGACCCGCGCCGAGGCGAGCGACGTCGCCAACGCGGTCCTCGACGGTGCTGACGCGGTCATGCTGTCCGGCGAGACGAGCGTGGGGGAGTACCCCATCGTCGCGGTGGAGACGATGGCCCGGATCGTGGAGTCGACCGAGGACCACGGCCTCTCGCACATGGCCGCAGTGACCTGGGAGCCCCACACCCGGGGCGGCATCATCGCCAAGGCGGCCGCACAGGTCGCCGAGTCCGTCGGTGCCAAGTATCTCGTCGCCTTCACGGCGAGTGGCGACTCCGCGCGGCGGCTCTCCCGCTTTCGAGGATCCATCCCGGTGCTGGCGTTCACCACCACCGACCGGGTGCGCTCCCAGCTGTCGATGTCGTGGGGCGTGGAGACCTTCAAGATGTCCGACGTCGAGCACACCGATGAGATGGTGCGGCAGGTCGACGAGGCGTTGCTGGACATCGGCCGGGTCAAGGAGGGCGACCTCGTGGTGATCATCGCCGGCAGCCCGCCCGGCATCCCCGGCTCGACCAACGCGCTCCGGATCCACCGGATGGGTGACGCGATCAACGGGGCCGCGCCGGCCTACCGCCGTCCACGCTGAGCCGGTACCCGTGATCAGGTCTTCGGACCGATCAGCTCGTCGAGCCTCGCGACCGCCTCGCGGCGGGAGACCGAGACGGCCCGCGGCGCCGACCTCCGCCACTCCACGGCAGCGAGGTCGAGCGCCCACGTGCACAGACCGAGGATGTCCTCGGACGCGTTGACGAACTGCCAGCGCCCGTAGTCGTACCGCTTCTTCTCACCGGCGACGCGCCGCGTGGCCCAGTTGGAGACACGGCACCCGTCGGAGTGGAAGAGCCCGCGCAGGAAGTCGGCCGGGAATGCGCACACGATGTCGGCCTGCCAGCCCTCGAGCCCGATCGGTCGCTCGTGCTTGCGACCCGGCCCGTGCTGCGGGAACAGGCACGGCCAGTGCTTCCAGGAGACCGTGGTGATCACCGCTCCAGGAACCTGGCGAGTGTGAGGCCTGCCAGAGGGCTTGACGCTCGCCATGAGCTTCAACAAGTGAGCGTTCAGATTCGTGTACCTGGCGTCGTTGACCACATGCAGGTTGAACACGCCGCGACGACCCAGGGTGATGTGACCGTCGCCGAGATACCAGCCGAGCAGCTCGGCGTACGCATCACCTTGGAGCGGCGCCCCATCGCATCGTGGACACGGCGGCGCAAGATGCGTCTGGCCTCGAGGCTGGCCCTGACGTTGATAGAGGCGCCGCCAGCGGCGAATGGTCTTGACTGCGACCCCGTGCAGCGCGGCGTTGTCTGCGTCGCGCATCCCGTTGTCGGAGCACGCCAAGGCGGAGTCGACGACAGCTTGGGGACGGACGTGGGGCACATCCCGAGAATGACCTGCACCACCGACAGCCTGCTTGGTGCCGGGTGCGGGATTCGAACCCGCACGCCCTTTCGGACAATGAGGTTTGAGCTCATAGCGTCTGCCATTCCGCCAACCCGGCTAGGTGGCCACACCGTATCGGAACTAGCCTTGCCGACGTGACACAGCCCGCCGCCGACCAGCCCGAACCCGTCCGCCCCTCTGACGTACGCCGTGTCGTGATCGCCGAGGACGAGGCCCTCATCCGGATGGACCTCGCGGAGATGCTCGGCGAGGAGGGCTACGAGGTCGTCGGCCAGGCCGGCGACGGCCAGCGGGCGATCGAGCTCGCCCGTGAGCTGCGCCCCGACCTGGTCATCCTGGACGTGAAGATGCCCGTGCTCGACGGAATCGCGGCGGCCGAGGCCATCGCGAGCGAGCGCATCGCGCCCGTCGTGATCCTGACTGCGTTCTCGCAGCGTGACCTCGTGGCCCGGGCCCGCGACGCCGGCGCGATGGCCTATCTCGTCAAGCCGTTCCAGCGGGGCGACCTGGTGCCGGCCATCGAGATGGCGGTGAGCCGTTACGCCGAGATCACGCTGCTCGAGCGAGAGGTCTCCGACCTCCAGGAGTCCCTCGCGACCCGCAAGTCGGTGGACCGGGCGAAGGGCGTGCTGCAGGAGCAGCTCAGCCTCAGCGAGCCCGACGCGTTCCGCTGGATCCAGAAGACCGCGATGGACCTGCGCCTGTCGATGAAGCAGGTGGCCGACGGCGTCGTGGAGCACGGGGTGGCCGGTCTGGGCGCCGGCGACGGCGCCTGAGACAGACCAACCGCAGCGTGCGGACGGCCCTTCGCCGCAGATCTGACGGCGCATTGAGAGGTGCGCCGTCGAAACCGTTGGTGACACGCCAGGTTTCCGCTTTGTTTCCGGTACGGACCGGTTGGTCACGAAACGGCAACGGCACGCGACTCAGGCCCCGCAATCGTGTCCCACGCCACATCCATGGTGTTAGGTTTCCGCGCACGAGGCTGCCGAGGTGGACAGCCCATATGAACAACGGAGGGATCCATGATCCGCTCATCCAAGACGTGGCAGCTTGTCGCGTTGTCGGCAGTCGCCGGCCTGGCGCTCAGCGCCTGCGGCACGACCGACACCGGCGGCGGCAGCGACGCCGGCGGCGGCGACTGCAACTTCAAGATCGGTGTGATGGGCGCGCTGTCAGGCGCCAACGCCAGCATCGTCCTTCCGTCGGTGGACGGCGCCGAGCTCGCACTCAAGCAGTGGGACAACGAGGACTGCGAGGTCACCATCGAGAAGTTCGACACCGAGGGCGACCCGGCCAAGGCGACCCCGGTGGCGACCCAGATCGCCGGTGACGACTCGTTCATCGGTGTCATCGGTGGTGCCTTCTCCGGTGAGACGCGTGCGACCAAGGCCATCTACGGTGACGCGGGTGTCACGATGGTCAGCCAGTCCGCGACCGCGACGGACCTCACCCAGGACGACCCGTCCCCGGTGTTCCACCGCCTGGTTCCCTACGACGACTACCAGGGCGCGGCGATCGCCAAGTACCTGACCGACGAGCTGGGCGCCAAGAAGGTGTTCGTCGTCGACAACTCCGAGGCCTACGGTGAGCCCCTGGCCGACCGTGTCGAGGAGACCCTCGGCGACGCGATGGTGCAGCGCGACAAGACGCAGGTCGGCCAGACCGACTTCGCCCCGACCATCTCCAAGATGGAGTCGGCCAAGCCCGACGCCGTCTTCTACGGTGGTTACATCGCCGAGGCCGCGCCGCTGCTCAAGCAGATGCGCGACGCCGGCATCGACGCCCCCTTCGTCGGTGGTGACGGCCTCTACGGCTCCGACTTCGGCAAGGCCGTCGGCGACGCCGGCGAGGGCGCCGTCGTGATGTGCCCCTGCGCCCCGATCGAGGAGGACAGCACCTTCGCTGCCGACTACGAGGAGGAGTTCGGCTCGGCTCCGGGCGCCTACGCTGCCGAGGGCTTCGACGCGATGAGCGTCTTCCTCGCTGCGCTGGACGACGGTGCGCGCACCCGCGAGGACGTCGAGGCATTCGTCGACGGCTACACCGGTGACGGCCTCAGCAAGGAGATCTCGTTCGACGAGAACGGTGACGTCCCGAAGGACAAGGTCTCCTACTGGGCGTACAAGAACGAGGGTGGCACGCTGACGCCTGAGGTCGAGGTCAAGCCCGAGGGCTGATCGAGGCACCATGCATGACACCGCGGGGGCGGCCGGACTCGGCCGCCCCCGCTCCATGGGCCCGCACAGGGCCGCAATCTGGGAGGGCCCTGAGTGGACTTCGATGCCCTGATCAACGGGTTGGACCGTCACACGCTTGACGGCATCACCCGTGGATCCATCTACGCGCTCGTCGCGCTCGGCTACACCATGGTGTACGGCGTGATGAAGCTGATCAACTTCGCCCACTCCGAGGTGTTCATGGTGGGCACCTGGACCGTGCTGGGCGTCTACACCGTGATCGGTGCACATGCGGGCATGGGTCTCGGCATGGTCATCGGGGCCACCTTGCTCGCCCTCCTGGCAGCCATGCTGGCCTCCGCGGGCACCGCCCTGGCCGTGGAGCGGATCGCCTACCGCCCGCTCCGCAAGAAGGGCGCCCCGCCCCTCATCTTCCTGATCACCGGCATCGGCTGCTCGATGGTGCTCGTGGAGACCTTCGGCCAGGTGCTCAAGGTCTTCTTCGGCGCGCCCTTCGGTCGTGTGCTGGTCAACGTGCCCCCGATCCTGCAGACCAAGGTGGTCTTCACGATCCCGGGCGTCGACCTGGCCGTGACCAACACGCGCCTGATCATCATCTTTGGCGCGATCGCCATGATGGTGGCGCTGGACTTCTTCGTGAACAAGAGCCGGCTGGGGCGCGGTGTCCGCGCCGTCGCGCAGGACGCCGACACCGCATCGCTGATGGGTGTCAACCAGGACCGCGTGATCATGCTGGTCTTCGTCCTCGGTGGAGCCATGGCCGGTGTGGCCGCGCTGCTCTTCACCATCCAGTACGACAGCACGAAGTTCGACATCGGCTTCATCATCGGCGTCAAGGCGTTCACCGCCGCCGTGCTGGGTGGCATCGGCAACCTGAGAGGTGCCCTCATCGGAGGCCTGGTGCTCGGAGTCGTCGAGGTCTACGCCTCGACCGTCTGGGACTCCAGCTGGGCCGACGTGACGGCCTTCATCGTGCTGGTCCTGGTGCTGATGTTCCGCCCCACCGGCCTCCTCGGTGAATCCCTCGGAAAGGCGCGAGCATGAGCACCATCACCCAGTACACCAACCAGCTGCGCGACCGCCTCGGCGTGTTCCCCTCGTGGGTCCGGGCACTCCTGATGCTGCTCGTGGTGGCCTTCGCCTTCTACCTGCCCTACCTGAACATCCTCCCGTTCGCCTACATCCGGACCGACCTGTCGGCCACCGGCACCGACTGGGCGAGCGTGCTGTTCCTGGTCGTGATCTACATGATCGTCGCGGTCGGCCTGAACGTCGTGATCGGCCTGGCCGGCCTGCTCGACCTCGGCTACGTCGGCTTCTACGCCCTCGGCGCCTACTCCGTCGCACTCTTCGGGTCCACGTCGTCACCTGTGGTCGAGGCCATCCAGTCGAAGTTCGGGCTCTCCGAGGAGTGGGCGGTCCCGTTCGCGATCTGCGTGCCGATCGCGATGGCGATGGCGCTCATCGCCGGCGTGATCCTGGGCGCGCCGACCCTGCGACTGCGCGGCGACTACCTGGCCATCGTGACCATGGGGTTCGGCGAGATCATCCGGATCTGTGCCCGCAACCTCGACAACGTGACCAACGGCGCCGCCGGCATCACCAACGTCCCGGTGCCACCCGGCCCCAAGATGGACGGGCGCGAGTTCTTCAACGTCTCCGAGCCGGAGCGGTGGTACTGGCTGGCGCTCGTGGTCCTGATCATCTTGATCTGGATGGCGAAGCGTCTCGAGAACAGCCGTGTCGGACGTGCCTGGCTGGCGATCCGCGAGGACGAGGACGCGGCGGCGATCATGGGCGTGGCTGCGTTCAAGTACAAGCTGTGGGCCTTTGCCATCGGCGCCACACTGGGCGGCATGGCCGGACTCCTGTTCGGGAGCAAGCAGCAGTACGTCGAGCCCAACGGCTTCATGCTCAACCTCTCGTTCCTCTTCGTGGCGATGGTCGTCATCGGCGGCTCGGGCAACATCCTGGGTGTGCTGATCGGTGCCTTCCTGCTCACCTACCTCCCGGAGCGGTTCCGCGAGTTCCAGGAGTGGCGCCCGTTCGCCTTCGGTGTCGCGCTGGTCGCGGTGATGATCCTGCGTCCGCAGGGTCTGGTCCCGAGCAGACGAAGGGCACGAGAATTCGAGGACCGCAAGGTCGAAGCCGAGGAGGCTGCAGCCGATGCCTGACGAGAACCCCGCCACCCCGACCACGGCCGGCACCCCGGCCGACAGGCCCGTCACGGTGGCACCCGACACCTCCGACCACGACCTGCTCAGCATGGACGTCGGCACGGAGGGCGAGACGCTCCTCGAGATCGACCACGTCACCTTGAAGTTCGGCGGTGTGGTGGCGCTCAACGACGTCGACTTCTCCATCAAGCGTGGCGAGATCCTGGGCCTGATCGGCCCCAACGGCGCCGGCAAGACGACCTGCTTCAACGTGATGACGGGCGTCTACACCCCCACCTCGGGCGTGGTGCGCTTCAACGGCAAGGAGATCAGCGGCCGCAAGCCCCACCAGATCAACCACCTGGGCATTGCGCGTACGTTCCAGAACATCCGGCTCTTCCCGGAGATGTCGGCGCTCGAGAACGTCATGGTCGGCTGCGACGCCCGACACAAGACGAGCGTGCTCGGCGCGCTCTTCCGGGCATACCGGATGCGACCCCAGGAGCACCAGCTCCCGGACAACCCGCTGAAGCGGAGCCTGGCCCGGGTCTTCGGCATGAGCCGCCACACCCTGGAGGAGCGCAGTGGTCGCGAGCGCAGCATGGAGCTGCTCAAGTTCGTGGGCATCGCGGATCGCGCGCACGAGCTGTCGCGCAACCTCCCCTACGGCTACCAGCGGCGCCTCGAGATCGCGCGCGCACTTGCCACGGAGCCCCAGCTGCTCTGCCTGGACGAGCCGGCAGCAGGCTTCAACCCGGCGGAGAAGGAGGACCTCATGGACCTCATCCGCCGGATCCGCGACCTGGGGCACACGGTCCTGGTCATCGAGCACGACATGAAGCTGGTCCTGGGTGTCACCGACCGGATCGTGGTGCTCGAGTTCGGCCAGAAGATCGCTGAAGGGACGCCCGACGAGGTCGCCCACAACCCGAAGGTCATCGCCGCCTACCTGGGAGAGCCTGACGATGCTGCTTGAGCTGCACGACGCCGTACTCAGCTACGGGAAGATCGAGGCCCTCCACGGGATCAGCCTCGAGGTCGCCGAGGGGGAGGTGGTCGCCCTCATCGGTGCCAACGGTGCCGGCAAGACCTCGACCATGCGCGCCCTCTCCGGCGTGCGCGGGTTGTCCTCGGGCAGCGTGGTCTTCGACGGCGAGGAGGTCACCAAGCTGCGCGCCGACCAGCGGCTGCGCAAGGGCCTGGTGCTGTGCCCTGAGGGTCGCGGGATCTTCCCGGGCATGACGGTCACCGAGAACCTCAACATGGGCGCCTACACCCGCAAGGACAAGGCGGCCATGGAGGAGGACTACGAGCGGGTGTTCGGTCTCTTCCCGCGTCTGCTCGAGCGCAAGAAGCAGGTCGCGGGCACGATGTCGGGCGGTGAGCAGCAGATGCTGGCCATCGGACGGGCGCTGATGTCGCGTCCCAAGCTGCTCATGCTCGACGAGCCGTCGATGGGTCTCGCGCCGATGCTGATCCAGCAGATCTTCGACATCATCACCGAGATCGCCGGGCAGGGCACGACGATCCTCGTCGTGGAGCAGAACGCCAAGCAGGCGCTGTCGCGGGCCGATCGGGCGTACGTCCTGGAGACCGGGCGGATCGTCAAGGGCGGGACCGGCGCGGAGCTTCTCGACGATCCGACGGTGCGCGAGGCCTACCTCGGCGTAGCCTGATCCGAGTGCCGGGCGATAGGGTCGCCCGGGTGTGGTGCCGCATGGAGTCGGCAGGGGGCCACTGTGGGTGCTCGAGGAAAGTGGTGGGTCGATGAGTCGGACGCCGGTGACCGTTCGCGCGGCAGAGCCGTCGGACGTCGCGTCCCTGCGTGAGCTGTGGAGCGACATCCTGCGCAAGGGCGGTCTCGACGAGCAGCTCGCCGACATCGGCCGCGTGGTCTCGACGGCTCGCGAGCGCGACGACCAGTGCGTGGCGGTGGCCGAGATCGACGGCGAGGTCGTCGGCGCGGTCTACCTCGAGGCGACGACGTTCACGCCGCTCAACCTCGAGCCCGCCGTCCTCGCGGTGTCGCCGCACGTCTTCCAGCAGTTCCGTCGCAAGGGTGTCGGGAGCGCGTTGATGGAGGCGGCCTGCCGCTTCGCCGACCAGCACGGGATCACCCACATCCAGACCGCAGCCGCAGCCGAGGCGCGCGACGCCAACCGCTTCATGGCGCGGCTGTCGTTCGCGCCGCAGGCGATGCTGCGCGCGGCGACCACGAGTGCCGTACGTGCACGGCTCCCGCAGTCGCGGCAGGTCACCCAGGCGGCCACCAGCAAGCAACGGATCGACCGGGTCCTCGCGGCGCGCCGCATCCGGCGCGAGCGCGTCCCCGGCTGAGCCGCGCCCGACCTCAGCCCTTCGGCGCGTCGAGCAGCGCGCAGGTGATGCGCGACGTGCAGACCCGCCGGCCGTCCTCGTCGGTGATCACGACGTCGTACGACGTCGAGGACCGACCCAGGTGGATGGCGGTCGCGACCCCGGTGACCAGTCCCGCGGTCGCCGAGCGATGGTGGGTGGCGTTGATGTCGACACCGACCGCGATCTTCGCGGGGTAGGCGTGGACCGCAGAGCCGATCGACCCGAGCGTCTCGGCGAGCACGACGGAGGCACCGCCGTGGAGGAGCCCGAAGGGCTGGGTGTTGCCCTCGACAGGCATGGTGGCGACCACCCGCTCCGCCGAGACCTCGACGAGCTGCACGCCCATCTTGTCGTTGAGCCTGCCGTTGCCGTCCGGAAGGAACCCGAGGAGCTCCTCGATGGTCAGGTCGGCGAGAGATGCGGGCGTGGTCGGGGGAGTCGGGCTCATGGCGCCCATTCTGCCGAGGGGCGCGTCGTTCCCCGACGTGGGGATGTCGGTGGCGGCGGATAGAGTCGGCGCGTGCCTGGAACGAGTGAGCAGTCCCGTCCCCGCCTCCTGTTGCTCGACGGCCACTCACTGGCCTACCGGGCGTTCTTCGCACTGCCGGTGGAGAACTTCGCGACCGCCTCGGGACAGCACACCAACGCGGTCTACGGCTTCACCTCGATGCTGGTCAACGTCCTGCGCGACGAGGTGCCGACCCACGTCGCAGTGGCCTTCGACAAGTCGCGGCAGACCTTCCGGCTGGAGCAGTACAGCGACTACAAGGCCAAGCGCAACAAGACGCCCGACGAGTTCGGCAGCCAGCTGCCGCTGATCCGTCGGGTGCTCGACGCGCTGCGCATCCAGCACCTGTCGATGGAGGGCTACGAGGCGGACGACATCATCGCCACGCTCGCCACCCAGGGGCTCGCCGAGGGCATGGAGGTCCTGATCATGACGGGGGACCGCGACTCCATCCAGCTGGTCACCGAGCACTCGACCGTGCTCTACACGATGCGCGGCGTGAGCGACCTGGCGCGACTCACCCCGGCCGCCGTGCAGGAGAAGTACGGCGTCCCGCCCCACCGCTACCCCGAGCTCGCCGCCATCGTCGGCGAGACCTCCGACAACCTCCCGGGCGTGCCCGGCGTCGGCCAGGGCTATGCCGCGAAGTGGATCAACCAGTTCGACGGCCTCGACAACGTCATCGCCCGCGCGGACGAGATCACGGGCAAGAAGGGCGAGGCCCTGCGCGCCCACCTCGGCGACGTCATCCGCAACCGCCGGCTCAACGCGCTCGTGTGCGACCTGACGCTGCCGGTGCGTCCCGACGGCCTGGTGCGCCAGCCGTGGAACCGCACCGAGGGCCTCGAGCTCCTCGACGAGCTGGAGTTCCGCGGCGAGCTCCGCACCCGCCTGCTCGACACGATCGATCCCGAGCCCGCGGACGTGGCATCGGCCGAGTCGGGGTTCGAGCTCGACGGCCGGCGGCTGGGCCCGGGCGAGGTCGCGGCCTGGCTCGCGGAGCACGCCCCGGCGGGCGTACGCGTGGGGGTGGCGGTGCAGGGCACCTGGCGCGCAGGCACGGGCGACGTGCACTCGCTCGCCGTCGCCACCGCGGACGGGCAGGCGGCCTGGATCGACGCCGCCGACCTCGTCCCCGACGACGACGCCGCAGTCAGCACGTGGCTCGCGGACCCCGCACGCCCCAAGGCCGTCCATGACGCCAACGGCCCGAGCCTGGCACTCGCCGCCCGCGGGTGGCAGCTCGCCGGGCTCGAGGTCGACACGGCCCTCGCGGCCTACCTCGTCCAGCCCGACCAGCGCTCCTACGACCTCGCTGACCTGACGCTGCGCTACCTCAAGCGCGAGCTCCGCCAGGACGTCAGCGACGCCGACCAGCTCAGCTTCGACGCGATCGACGACACCACGGCCAGCGACACGGCGATGCTGACGGCGCGCGCGGTCCTCGACCTCGCCGACGCGCTCGACGGCGCGGTGGAGGAGCACGGCGGCACGCGCCTCCTCAGCGAGGTGGAGCTCCCGCTGATCGGCACGCTGGTCCGGATGGAGCAGGTCGGCATCGCGGTCGACACCGACTACCTCGAGGGGCTCGAGTCCGAGTTCGGCGACCAGGTCCGCACCGCGGCGACCGACGCCTACGACGTGATCGGCAAGGAGATCAACCTCGGGTCGCCCAAGCAGCTGCAGGTCGTGCTCTTCGACGAGCTCGACATGCCCAAGACCAAGCGCACCAAGACCGGCTACACGACCGACGCCGACGCGCTGCAGGCCCTCTTCGAGAAGACCGAGCACCCGTTCCTGCAGCACCTGCTGCGCCACCGCGACGTGATCCGGCTGCGCCAGACGGTCGAGGGGCTGCTGAAGACGGTCGCCCCGGACGGTCGGATCCACACGACCTACAACCAGATCATCGCCGCGACGGGCCGGCTGTCCAGCACCGACCCCAACCTCCAGAACATCCCGATCCGCACCGAGGCCGGTCGCCGGATCCGCGAGGGCTTCGTGGTGGGCGAGGGCTACGAGTCCCTGATGACGGCCGACTACAGCCAGGTCGAGATGCGGATCATGGCCCACCTGTCCGAGGACGCGCTGCTGATCGAGGCGTTCCGCTCCGGACAGGACTTCCACTCGATGACGGCTGCGCGCGTCTTCGACGTCGACGCCGCCGACGTCAGCACCGAGCAGCGCGCCAAGATCAAGGCGATGAACTACGGCCTCGCCTACGGCCTGTCCGCGTTCGGCCTGTCGCAACAGCTGCGGATCGACACCTCCGAGGCACGCGGGCTGATGGACGAGTACTTCGAGACCTTCGGCGGCGTGCGCGACTACCTCGGCGGCATCGTCGACGAGGCGCGTCGTTCGGGCTTCACCGAGACGATCCTGGGCCGTCGGCGCTACCTCCCCGACCTGACGAGCGACAACCGGCAGCGTCGTGAGACGGCCGAGCGGATGGCGCTCAACGCCCCGATCCAGGGCTCGGCCGCCGACCTGGTCAAGGTCGCCATGCTGGGCGTCGAGCGGGCGCTGGCCGAGCAGGGACTCCGCTCCCGCATGCTCCTCCAGGTCCACGACGAGCTCGTGTTCGAGGTCGCGCCGGGCGAGGCCGACCCGCTCGCCCGGCTGGTGCGTGCCGAGATGGGCGGCGCCGCCGACCTGGCGGTGCCGCTCGACGTGTCGATCGGCACCGGGCGCAGCTGGCACGACGCCGCTCACTGAGCGCTCGAGCGCCGGCGGCGGTAACCCAGCGGTCATTTCAGGTCGGTACGTCGCTCACGGCGTCGGCTGCCTCGCGAGGCGCCAGCTGGCTCCCGTCAGAACGACGAGCAGGGCGGCGTCGACGACGACGACAGACGCCACCAGGCCGATGACCGACTCCGTCTGCAAACCAAGCACGACCAACGCCCCCAGGGCACCCCAGAGGAGCACGACGGAACGTCGACCTTGGCGGGCCAGCACGGCGTACACCTGCAGCTGCAGCATCGCCAGCACCGTGCCGAGCAGGGCGAAGACCCACAGAAGGTCCTTGACCTCGCCGAACTCGGCGCCGCCGACGAAGATCATCGCCACCCCGGACAGCAGCTTGGCAGCGACGACCGCCAGGACGCCCAGCACGCCGATCGCCACCAGGCTGCGGACCAGCGCGCGCTGCCGGCTCTCCGGCGTCGCCATGTCCGGGAAGGCGACCACCACCACGAACTGGGGGAGGAACAGCATCACCTTGGCCATGATCAGCCCGGCGGCGTACAGGCCGGCGTCGTGGTCGGTGAGCACCTGACGCGCCATGACAATGTCGACGCCCGAGAGAGCGAAGTAGGCGAAGAGCACCTGGGCGTTGTGCGTGCTCTCGACGAGGAGTGAGCGCGTGGAGTGCTCCGGCATGGCCTGCTCTGGAGTACGGCGCGTCCGAAGGGCCCACCAGCCGACGATGACCGGGAAGAGGAAGCCGATGCCGACGCCGAGGATCGCGCTGGTGGCGTCCGGGCGCCACAGGATGATCGCCGTGCCGATGACCAGGCGGGGGAGGCCCCCTGCGAGGTAGAAGACTGCCAGGGCGCCCCATCGCCGTTCGCCCTGGAGGATCCCGGCCTGGCCGCCGGCGAGGGTGAGTGGCACCGTCGCAAGCGCCACAAGCGCGGCTGTGATCAGGTTGTCGAGGTTCAGGAGGACATTGATCGCTGGGATGAGCAGGACCATCAGGAGACCCACGCCGAGGGCCACCTTGATCGTCATCGACAGGATCGCGTGCTCGATCGCCGCGACGTGGCTGCGGTCGACGGCGATGCGGCGGGCCGCCGTCGCCTGGATCCCGAGCGCCGCCACCTGGACGACGATCAGCAGGCTGAGACAGGCGACGAATGCGCCGTACTGACTGGGCCCGATGATCCGGGCGGCCAGCATGGTGAACCCGTAGGTCGCCACGTTCATCACGCTGGTGGCCACGGCGACCGCGCTGCCGTCGAAGACGCGTCGGCTGCGTCCGGTGGTCGAAGCGGTCACTGCCGCATCCTAGGTCGACCGGATCGCCAATCGTTGCAGGTGCCTCAATATGGGTCGGCGCTGTCGTGGTGCCCCAGCAGACGGGTGACAGGACGCAGCCGGAGCCGCAGGAGGACCTTGACGACGAGGTTGCGGAAGAACCACGGCAGCTCGCGCAGGACGCGAAGCCGGTCGCCGAGCGACGGTGGCGCGATCACGAGACGCGCGAGCGACCCGGTGCGCCCGACGTAGCGGTGGCGGTCGGTCGTGAGCGTGTCACGGAGCAGGGCCAGCGTCACCCCGAGCGAGGAGAAGGCGTCGTGGACCAGGACCACGTCGCCGTCGCCGAGGAACGCGGTCCAGCGCAGGTCGTCGAGGCAGGACCACATGTCGTGCTTGCCGTCGACGTAGACCAGTCGCACGGGCTGCGACCAACCGGACCGGACGTCCTTGCTCGTGCCGACGTGCAGGTCCACGCGGGACTCGACCCCGGCCTGGGCCAGGTGGGCACGGAAGCGCTGCTCGGTGTCCGGGCGTCCGTAGCGCCAGTCGTCCGGGAAGGGGTCGACCGCGGTGACCGACGCGCCGCTGGCCGCCAGCACGATCGTCGACCGGCCGAGGTGGCTGCCGATCTCGACCACACGCCCGGGGGCCACCGCGCGAGCCGCGTCGTACAGCGTGCGAGCCTGCGCCTCGGTGAGCCACCCGTCGACGGACTGGGCGACCTGCCAGGCCGCGTCGAAGTCGGGGGCCGAGGGGGTCGGGTCTGGCACGCGCCACAGCATAGGGTGGCCGCGTGGTGCCGACGCGCGAGGTCAGCCGCCGGCACTGGCGGGACTGGGTGGTCATCCTGTGGCCGCTGCTGCTCGCCGTCGTGCTGGTGCTCCCGCTGCTGACGCGTCCCGGTCACCCGCTGGCACGTGACCTGGTGTTCGTGCCCCGGCAACCCTTCACCGATGCGACCTGGGGCCTCGGCGACGTCGCTCCGCGCGCGGTGCCTCTCGACTCGGTGGTCGCCGCTCTGACCCACGTGGTCGACGGGGGAGTGCTGGCCCGCCTCGTGCTGCCGCTGACCCTCGCGCTGCTGGGGTGGGGCGTGGCGAGGCTGCTCGCCCCGTTGGGCCGCACGGCCCAGCTCGCCGGATCGGCCTTCGCCGTCTGGAACGCCTTCGTGGTCGAACGGCTCGCCCTCGGCCAGTGGGCGCTGGTCCTGGGCTGCGCGGCGCTTCCCTGGATCGTCGCCGCGGCGATGCGCTATCGCGCGACGGGGCGACGGGTCGACCTCGCGGCCGCCGTCGCGTGGTCCGCCCTGGCCTCCCTGACACCGACCGGTGGACTGCTCGCGCTGGCCGGGATGGCTGTCGCCTGCGCGCCGCAGGTGCGCCGGGTGGCGATGGTGGTCGCCGGCGGACTCGTGCTGCAGGCTCCCTGGATCGTCGCCGCGGTCACCGGGCCGGGTGGCGCGGTGTCGGACGGAGCCGGCGTCGCGGTGTTCGCCCCGGACACCGAGTCGCCCTTCGGGGTCTTCGTCGCGCTGCTCGGGCTGGGCGGCATCTGGGACGCGGGCTCCGAGCCGGCCACCCGGACCACGTGGCTCGCCGTGGTCGCCGCGCTGGCGGTGCTCGTCGCCCTGGTCAGCGGTCTGCCGGCGCTCCGCGAGGTCTGGGGTGCCGGGGACCTCTGGCGGTGGGTGGTCCTGTCGGGACTCCTCGGCACGCTCGCGGCCGCTGCGGCGACCCCGTGGGGTGGCGACGTGCTGGTGCGGCTCGTCGACACGGTCCCCGGCGCGGGTCTCCTGCGGGACACGCAGAAGTTCCTGGCACCCGCGGTCGTGCTCGTCTCAGCGGCGTTCGGCGCCGCAGCCGCACGAGCGTGCCGGGCGCTGGCCTCGAGCGACGTACGCCCGCTGGTAGCGCTGGTCCTGGTCGTCGCCCCCGTCCTGCTGCTGCCGGACGCCACGACCCGCGTGTGGCGGACGGTGGACCCGGTCCGGTTCCCCGACGAGCTGTCCGAGGTCGCGGAGCGGCTGTCCGGGGCGGACGCGATCGTCGTGACGCTGCCGTGGCGGGCCTACCGGGCCTTCGACTGGACCCGACCCGGGCAGACCGCGTCGGACCCCGCCATCCGGATGGTCGACGCCGACGTGGTGACCAGCGACTCCCTCCAGGTGGGAGCCGTGCTCGTGCCGGGGGAGAGCAGCCTGGCGGCCGAAATCGGGCGAGCCCTTGACACCGGTACGCCGGCGCAGACGCTGCCTGCGCTGGGCGTGACCTGGGTGGTGCTCTACGCCGACGACCGCGAGGCCCAGCTGGTCGACACCACCGGCCTCGACCGGGTCGTCGACGGCGACTACGTCGAGCTCTACCGCGTCCCGGGCGCCCGGGCGCGCGAGAGGACGGAGCAGCGGGGGCGGAAGGCAGCGGTCTGGGGCGCACACCTGCTGGCCTTGGCACTCGCCGGGGCGGCAGTGGCGACACGGATCCGGTCACGTCGAGATCGAGACGCCCGCCTCCCCGGTCATGTACCCTAACGACCGGTAACTTCGTCAGAGGGAGAAGTCAGTGAGCAACACGGGCAACAGCGGTTCGTCGGCAGGCGGCATCCTGACCGGGATCGTGCTCCCTGCGGCGGTCGGCGCCCTCCTCGCGGGCAGTGTCCTCGGCGGCCTGGTCTACAGCCAGACCCAGGGCCCGGACAAGAACCCGGCCAGCCAGCAGATCCTCGTCTACGGCGACTGATCTGCCGGTGCTCCGGCCGTCCGGAGCACCTCCTCGGCCCGCTCGGCACACGTGTTCCACGTGAGCGTGCGGGCCATCGCATGTGCTGCCCGTCCCATCGTGTGACGGGTCTCGGTGTCGCGCAGCAGCTCGCCCACCACCTCGACCAGGTGGTCGAGGTCGGTCACCAGTCGCCCCGTCTCCCCATCGCGGATCGACTCGGTCACACCGCCCGCGTCGGCGTACGCCACGCTGGGTGTCCCCTGTGCCCCGGACTCCGTGACCGCGAGGCACCAACCCTCCTTGACGGAGGGCATGACCATCACCCATCCGCGACCGACCAGCTCGTCGCGACGGGCGTCGCTGACGTGGCCGTGGAAGGTCACTCGGTCGTTCACCCCCAGGTCGGCGGCCGCGGCCACGAGCTCGTCGCGCCACCAGCCGTCGCCCACCACGTCGAGCTGCAGCTCGGGGAACTCGGGTGCCAGTCTCTGGACGACCACGAAGGCGTGCTCGATCTGCTTGTGGGGCACCAGGCGCGAGAGCACGACGATCCGTGGCGCGGGCGACTCCTCGCGGACGTCCTGCGGCACCGCGGCCAGCCCGTTGCGGACGACGGTGATGCTCGCCGGGTCGACGCCGATCGCGGCCAGGTCGCGCGCCGAGGAGTCCGACACGGTGAGGAACCGGCGGCGACGGTAGAGCAGCGGCACGACACGGCTCTCCACGAACCAGCCGATCCGGCCAGCGAGGCCCGGATAGATGATGCGCCACTGCTCGGCGTGCACGTGGTGCACGAGCGCCACGACGCCACGACGTCGTACGAGCGGGGACGCGAAGGGCAGGCCGTTGACCACGTCGACGACCACGTCTACGTCGCGCCGGTGGCGCACGAGCCAGGCCAGGCCCCACAGGTAGACCGTGAGACGCCCGCCCAGCCGCCGCAGTCGTACGCCGTCGACGTCCTCGCGACGGGCCGAGCCGGGGTGCCTCGCACACACGAGCGTGACCTCGTGCCCGCGGCGCGCGAGCTCGCGGCCGACGGACTCCACGAACACCTCTGACCCACCCCCGTCGGGGTGCGTGGTGTCGCGCCAGGAGAGGAAGGCGATCCGCACCTCAGCTCCCGCTGAGGGCCAACCCGGCGTTGCCGGCCAGGCGCTCGCACAGCGGGATGGGCAACCCGAGGTCCGGCGTGACCGTCAGGCCGTGCGCGGCGAGGTCGGCCTCGTCGAAGGCGTCGTCGGCGATGGCGGGGAGGGAGTCCCAGTCGTCGTCGAAGTAGACCGACTCGGTGTAGCCGAAGGCGCCGCCGGGTGTCGTCTCGATCTGGAAGTAGCCGAGGTCGAGGAGGTTGCGGATGCCGATCGCGAATGCACCGTCGGTCGGGATCTCGAAGAGCTCGCCGCGGACCTCCTCGTCGCCCTTGACCAGGATGGCCCGGGCCAGGCGGTCCTCACGCAGCTGGAGCCACACGGACTGCTCCTGCGCGCCCGACACGGTCAGCACCTTCACCCGGCCGGCGGTCAGCGCGCCGCTGACCTGGAAGCGCCACACGCGATCACGCTCCTCGACCGGGACCCACGGCTCGTACTGGTCGCCGGTGTGGAGGTAGAGCGCCTCGCAGTCGCCCCGGATGGCCAGGTCGTCGGTGCTGCCGCCGTCCGGGAGGCCGTCGACGTGGCTGATCAGCCGGCTCTGGGCGGTGGGCGTGAGGTCGGCCTGCAGCGCGACGTAGCGCTGCAGCGGCTCGCCCCGGTGCAGGGACGCGGCCATGAAGAGGCCGATCGACATCTGCGCCAGGATCGCGAAGATCATGCCGAAGGCGAGGAAGCCGGTCACCGGCACGGTCCAGCCGCGTCGGGTGGCGACGAGCCGGGCCAGGAGGGCGGTGCCGATCGCGCCGCCGAGCACCATCGCCGGGACGAAGTCGCTGGCGTAGCGGGTGGAGTAGTAGCCGTAGGTCATCACGCCGCCGGTGCACAGGATGCCGGCCAGCAGCGGGACGCGCAGCCGGGCGATGACGGGGTTGCGGCGCGGCCAGAAGGCCACGACGACGGCGAGCGCCGTCAGCAGCATGAACACCCACATGAAGCCCGTGACGCTGCCGGTGCGGTAGGCCTGGTCGACGAACGCACCGTTGTAGGACTTCGCAGGCGAGGCGGGAAGGGTGATCCACGGGAAGTAGTCGGTGAATCGGATCCCGTCGGGGCGCAGGTAGGCCATGAAAGAGGTCGTGAAGAACTGCGGACCGCTCAGGGTGCCGTCGTTGGCCGCGAGGGCAGCCTGGCGCTGCGCGTTGACCTGAGTCCAGACCTGGTCCTTGAGCGGGAACATGTAGACCGCGTCGAACTTGTACATGTTGAGCGCGATCGAGGCAGTCAGCGGACCGACCCCGGCGAGCACGACGCGCCACCACAGGGCCCGGTGCTCGGCCGAGAACGGGCGGAACCGGAGGAGCAGGCCGAGCCCGATCGCGCCGAGGGAGATGGCCCAACCCTCGGTGGTCCGGCAGCCCACGGTGACCAGCGCGAACACCGCCAACCAGAACACGGTGTGCGTGGAGGGCGCCAGACAGGTGCGGACCATCCAGTAGAGCCCGCCGACCGCGGCGGCCACCGCCCACGTGTAGACCTCGTGGTAGACCCACGGGAGGCTGGCGTCGTACGTCAGGAATGTCCCGCCCGTCGCGCCGGCGACGAAGATGCCGGCCAGGGTGCCCGAGCGCCAGGTGAGCGGGCCCTCGACGACGTGGTCGAGCAGCAGCCAGATCAGCTTGGTGGACATGACCGCGAGCACGATCCAGGCGGCGGCCATCGACAACAGGGTGAGCTGGTAGTCGAACTCGTGGGTGGTCATGAGGACCGGGAGCCGCAGCAGCGCCGGGAACGGCGGGAAGTAGGTGAAGGTCTTCCCGTCGTGGACGAAGCCCTCGATGGCGAGCGACTGGGGGTCCATGTCCAGGTGGCCGTCGAGGATCGCGCGGGCCTGGTCGTCGAAGAAGTTGGAGAAGTACCCGCCACCCAGCGCCGTACGACCGATGTCGGTCGAGTAGTTGAGCAGCGTCAGGAAGTAGCCGAGGCCACCGACGAGCAGGCCGGCGGTGGTGGCGACGAGACGGATCAGGGCCTGACGATCGGTGTGCGGCGAGGCGGATTCGGGGGTCGCGCCGCGGGTCAAAACGGTCGAGGTCACGCCACTTCCAGCCGGTAAAGGAATTGATAGCCGAACAGTCGTGGCCACACGCGCACAAGGCCGCGGTCCGTGCTCTCGAAGCGCCTGACCATCCGACCGCCGAGGTTGTCCTGCGAGGAGTCGGCGAAGGTGTTGAACGGGGTTCCGACGATGCGGGTCTCGATGATCGTCAGCCCGCAGTCGTCGAGCAGGCGCTCGATCATGTCGCGGGTGAAGAAGCGGATGTGGCCGCGGTCGAGGGGGCCGCGCTGGTCGTAGTCGAACTTACCGACCGCGATACGGCCGCGGGGGTACCAGTGGCCGAAGTTGGGCACCGACACCAGCAGCTCGCCACCGGGACGCACCTTGGCGGTGAGGTCGGCCAGCAGCAGGTGGGGCTCGACGACGTGCTCGAGGATGTCGCCGGCGACGACGACGTCGTACTGGGCGTCGAGGCCAGGGGGGAGTGGCAGGTTGAGGTCCGCTTCGATGAACTCGTCGACGCGCTCCGCCACTCCTTCGTGCTTCTGCCGGTCCAGGCCGGTGACGTGGTGGCCGAGCACCCGCGCCTGCTGGGCGAACCTGCCGTCGTAGCACCCTGCATCGAGTACGCGGCCGGGCTTGTGACGGGCGAGCCACTCGAGGAGGACGGCGTGTGAGCCGTACTCGTCCTTGAGGGCGTACTCGTCGGACTCGACCGACTGCACGCCGCCGCCGAACCCGTGCTCTCCGGCCCAGTGACGCACGACGTCGCCGGCGACGTCCCTGGCGTACTTCATGCCGTTGACGTAGCAGATCTCGTCGCCGTAGTAGGTCGGGATCGGCACCTCGATGATGCGCTTCCCCGCCCGAATGAGGCCGAGGATGATCTCGGTGTCGAAGTCGAAGGCATCGCTGTACGACCCCAGGTCGAGGTCGGCGAGCGCGTCGGTGCGGTAGGCACGGTAACCGGAGTGCCACTCCGACAGGCGCTGGCCGGTGAGAGCGTTCTGGAACCGGGTAAGGACCTTGTTGCCGATGTACTTGTAGGCCGGCATCCCACCGGCGCGCGCACCGCCCTTGTCGAGCATGCGGGAGCCGAAGACCGCGTCGGCCTCGCCGCTGACGAGGGGCGACACGAGGTTCTCGATGCACTCAGGGGCGTACTGGCCGTCTCCGTGCAGCAGGACCACGACGTCGAGGCCGTGCTCGATCGCCCAGCGGTAGCCGACCTTCTGGTTTCCTCCGTAGCCAAGGTTGCGCTCGTGCTTGACCACCGTGACAGGGAAGGACGCACTGTCGCGGAAGCGCAGCCCGATCTCGTAGGTGTCGTCGATGCTCGCGTCGTCGCAGACCATCACGTGGTCGACGGACTGGGCGAACGACGCTGGGAGCCGCTGGAGGGTCTTCTCCAGTGTTGACGCTGCGTTGTAGGCGACGACGAGCACGCCCACGCGTGGTTCGCGCCGGCCGTCGGACATCGCCACGGGCTCCTCGGTCGACTGCACGGCTCTCCCTCCACAAGGACTCACCCGACCATCGGACGATGGTGATCCGGGGTGAACCGGGCGAGTCTAACCCGCGAGTAGCATCCGCGTGGGCAGGTCTGCGAGGCCCTCCGGCAATTGGCCGGTCGACCCGCGTGAGGGTGACCTCACGTGGCATGATGCGCGCCATGCAGACCGCCCTGAAGCTCGTCGACCAGACGCGCCTGAACGCCGACCTAGCCGCCTCGGCCGAGTCCTACCGCACCACCCAGCCGTTCCCTCACATCGTCCTCGACGACGTGCTGCACCCCGAGGCCTTCGCTGCCGCCGTGCGCGACTTCCCCGGGATCAATGACGAGTTCTGGAAGGGCTACCTCCACGTCAACGAGACCAAGTACTGCAACGTTCATCCCGACACCTGGGCCGAGAGCCTGCAGGCGGTGGCCCAGGAGTTCTGCTCCCCGGAGTTCGTGCGCTACCTCGAGGAGCTCACCGGCATCGCGAACCTGATCCCGGACTACACGATGGACGGCGGCGGCCTGCACATGACCAAGCGCGGCGGCCACCTCAACATCCACACCGACTTCAGCACACACCACACGCACGAGAACTGGGCGCGCCGGGTCAACATCCTGCTGTATCTCAACGAGGACTGGCATGACGACTGGGGCGGCAAGCTCGAGCTGTGGGACGCAGACATGACCGCCTGCCAGGCCCGCGTCACGCCTGCGGGCAACCGCATGCTGGTCTTCACCACGTCCGACGACTCGTTCCACGGTCACCCCGATGGTCTGACCTGCCCGCCGGACATGGCGCGTCGATCCCTCGCGATGTACTACTTCACCGAGGAGGAGGCGCCGGTCCGCAAGTCGACCAACTACCGCGCCCGCCCCGAGGAGACCCGCGCGCGGAAGGCTGCGATCGCGGCGGACCGCAAGGTGCTCGACGTCTACGACCGGGTCAAGCGCAAGCTCGGCATCTCCGACGATCTTGCTCACAAGGTGCTGCACTCCGTCGACAAGCTTCGCTGCCGGTCGAAGTGACGTCCATGGAGGCACCCCCTCGGCCCTCGACTCGGACGGACCGGAGGGTGGGCCGTCGCGCGCTAGCAGGGCGCCTCCCGTTCCTCGCGTTACTGGTCGGGATGGTGACCCAATCGGTCATCGTCCTGTGGCTGGCCAGCGACACCTGGTTCGGTGGCGACGACTGGCACTACATCCTCTTCAGGGGCACGGTGCCGAAGGCAGACATGGGCCTCCTGGAGCCTTGGGGCGGGCACTGGCAGGCAACCATCATCCTGATCTACCGAGCACTGATCGCCACAGTCGGGCTGCAGTCCCATGTCCCCTACCTCGTGGTCATCATGGTGGCGCACTTGTTCGTCACCCTGTTCACGTGGTTGATCCTGCGGCGGCACGGGATTCGTCCGTGGACAGCGACCGTCATCGCGTGGTTGGTGCTGTTCTACGGCTCCGGGGCACAGGCCTTCGCGTCGACGGGTCCCATGCCGCTCACCGTCGGCATGGCCGTAGGCCTGGGTGCGCTACTGGTCTGGCTGCACGGAGAGGGTTCCCGGCGCACGGCGCTCGCAGCGGCTGCGCTGCTGGTGCTGGGCGTGATGACGTCGGCTGCCGGAGTCGTGGCGTGCCTCCTCGTCGCGATGGTCGTGTATTTCAGGAAGGGCGTGCGAGCCGCCGCATTGGTCGCCGGTCCCGCGTTCGTCGCCTTCGGCACCTGGTATGCCGTCCAGGGGCGCGATGCAGGCCGGATCCACGTCGCTGGCTGGTCGTGGACCGACCTGCCGGAGTTCGCGTTCAAGGGTGTCACTGCCGCACTTGGCGAGCCGATCGCGATGCCTGCGACTGGAGGTTTCGTCCTCCTGGCCGTGATCCTGTGCTGCTTGCTGCTCCGCGGCGTGGGAGAGGATCTACGGATCCTCGCGCTGTGCGGCATCATGGCGGCGTTCGCCCAGATGACGCTCAGCGGTCTGGGTGCTCTCTCGCTAGACCTCGACCCCGCATCGCAGTCGCGCTACTTGTACCTATCCTTCATCCTCATGGCGCCCGCTCTGGGTCTTGTCCTCGACGGCCTGTCCACTGTTGCTGCGGGCCGCATCGCCGGGTCGCCTGGACTGGTGCAGCTGGTTCGAGGGGTCGCCTTGCTTGCCCTGCTGGCCTACACCCTGGTCGGCTTGCAAGGGGTCCGTCGCGATGTGGACCTGGAGACCGCGATCGCAAACGTCTACAAGTCGTGGGCCTACGGCAGCGCCGCGGGCGTGCTCTCCGGGCAGAAGGTCCTGAGTCCCCATCCCGACGTGCCGCTCTTCGAAGCGCACGACATGACACTGATGACCGAGCCGGAGGTCCTCGATCTGCTGCCGCCGCGCTCGGTCGACCAACAGTGGCGCGTTGACGATGACAATCAGTTCTTCACCAAGGTGGGGGAGGAGGTCCCTGGCCTCTTCAACCCTGTCCTCATCGGCGGGGAGGGGTTCACAACGCAGTTCCGGGCCCAGCCGGGTTGCAAGGACTACACCGCGCAAGCATTGTCCGACCCGTTGATCACCCTCGGGACGGGACAGCAGGGCGTCGAGATCGGCGTGGTCAGCGAGTCGACCACGGTGACCACCACCATCACTCGTGAGGGGGTGACGAGCTCCGCGAAGACCTGGTCGGTCGAGCCCGGGCCGATCTACGTCAGCACCACGGCTCGTGACGCAGTGCTTCGCGTCTCCTTCAACGGGGATGGCGACTTCTCGATCTGCCACCAATGAGGCTCATGGACGGACGCCGCGGGCCGTCCGGGCGAGCTCTCGGGCACGAGTGCCGAGGGCGGATGGAATGCCGTCGCGCTGCACCTCCGCCCACATCGGGTGCCGCAGCAACTCGGTCGCGCGACGCTCGACCAGGCGGTGCGCCAGGAGGGAGACGACCACGGTCAGGAGCATGGCCACCACGGTGCGGGGGAGCCAGCCCCAGTCCTCCGTGTGCCGGGACAGGAACGTGAACACCGGGTAGTGCCAGATGTAGAGGAGCAGCGAGTGGCGCCCGAGGAAGGCCAGCGGGCGAACGCTCATGGCGGCCACGGGGCGTGGGGCCTCGACCAGCAGGGCCGTGGCGCCGAACAACAGGGCCAGGTCGACCTCGAGCAGGGTCACGCCCCACGCGAGGAACCGCTCGTCGCGGGAGCAGTAGTAGGCGAGCGGCACCAGCGCCACGAGCGTGGCCGTCGCGGTCCACCGAGCGACCCACTGGGGGACGTCGAGACGACGCACGAGGGGGAGCGCGGCTCCCAGCATGACGCCGACGACGAACGGGTCCATGCGCGCAGTGGTGCGCACAAGCACCTGGAAGACGAACTCGGTGTCGGTGACGTGGAAGCGCCACCAGGTCAGCAGGAGCAGCAGGCCCCCCAGCACGAACAGCACCCCGACCGGCCGCCGGCGCATCATGTAGAGGACAGCCGCCATGATGACGAAGGCCTGCATGTCGACCGACAGGTACCAGAGGTGGCCGAAGTCGGGGCGCGAGGTCAGCAGGTTGCCCTGGACGTACCAGTTCCAGGTGTAGGTCAGCACGTGCCAGACCGAGTCGACGTTGTCCCCCGTCGCGGTCTTGTCCGTGCTGTCGAGCGTGGAGACGACGAGCACGGCGGCCAGCAGCACCCAGAGGCTCGGGCCTACCCGCAGGACGCGGCGTACGAAGGTGACGCCGGGGCGCATGTGCTCGGAGCCGCGCGAGGCGAGCGAGACGTAGGCCAGGTAGCCGGCCGCCACGAGGAAGACCGTGACGGCGAAGTTGCCGCTGCGGAACAGGGGACGGATCCAGGCCGTCTCGTCGATGCGCTCGATCGGCCACACGACCCAGCCGTGCGAGAGCACCACCAGCACGATCGCGACTCCCCGGACACCGTCGATGAGGGCGATGCGACGCGAGGTGTTCATGCCGTCCGCTGTGCCGTCGCCCGTGGGTGCGGAGCGGGTGGAGCCGACGGTTCTGGAAGACATGGCGGGGACTCTAACCCGCCTCGGCCGGGTCTCATCAGACGACGTGGAACTTCGCTCGCCGATTGGCTACTCGGAAGTCACTTCGCTGCTATTGTCGCTCCGACTTGTGGGCGACCGGGAGGAAAATCGCTATGCGTAAGGGCTTCGGCATCGGCTTGACGGTGCTGGGTGGATTCTTGGTCACCTTGGCCGTCCTGGCTCAGTTCTGGGCTCCCGGACGGTTGATGAAGACGCCGCTGGACGTCGACAGCACGACCCTGCTCGACGGCACCGCCCAGCTGTCGGACGGCACCGGCGGCACCGACGAGTTCCCCGTCAAGGCCTTCAGCGTGACGCGCGCCGACTCCGAGCGCTCCGACAGCGACGTCGTCGTCTTCCAGAACTCCAGCTGCCTGGTCAAGGACGAGGGCGAGATCGACGAGTGCGTCAGCGCCAGCGACCCCGAGGAGCGACTCATCTCGGCCTCGACCGACAACTTCGCGACGGACCGCAGGACCGCCGAGGCCGTGGACGACCCCAAGTACCTCCCCCCGAGCGCCGAGGACAAGGAGGGCCTGATCAACAAGTGGCCCTTCGAGGCGGAGAAGAAGGACTACCAGTACTGGGACGGCTACGCGGCCGCGCCGGTCGACGCCACCTACGAGGGCACCGAGACGGTCGACGGCGTCGAGGTCTACGTCTACAAGACCCTGGTCACGGACGTGCCGATCGAGATCACCGACGGCGTCCAGGGCACCTACTCGACCGACAAGACGTTGTGGATCGAGCCGACCACGGGCTCGATCGTCAACCAGTTCGAGCAGCAGGAGCGTCTCGACGAGGACGGCAACACCTTCCTCTCCCTCGACTTCGGCTTCACCGACGAGCAGATCGCCGACAACGCCAAGGAGTCGGGCGACAACGCCAGCAGCCTGAAGCTGATCAAGGACACGGTGCCGCTGATCGGCTACATCGTCGGCATCCCTGCACTGCTGATCGGCATCGCGCTCCAGCTGATGCGTCGCCGGTCCGCCGCCTGAGCCACGAGGCTCGACTTCGAGAGGTAGTTCCTCGACCGCATGTCTGACCTCGCGACCGTCCACACCGACGACGTCCGGTGGTACGCCGACACGTTCGACCGCGTCGTGCACAACGTCGAGGCTGCCGTGCTCGGCAAGAGGCAGATCGTCCGTCTTGCGCTGACGTGCCTGGTCTCCGGCGGCCACCTGCTCCTCGAGGACCTGCCGGGCACCGGCAAGACCATGCTGGCGCGCGCGCTGGCCAAGTCGCTGGACTGCTCGTTCGCCCGCATCCAGTTCACGCCCGACCTGCTGCCCTCGGACGTCACCGGCGTGACCGTCTACGACCAGGCACACGGCGAGTTCTCCTTCCACCCCGGGCCGATCTTCCACAGCGTGGTGCTGGCCGACGAGATCAACCGGGCCTCGCCCAAGACGCAATCGGCGCTGCTGGAGGTCATGGAGGAGGGCCACGTGACGGTGGATGGTCGGACCCACGAGGTGGGCCGGCCCTTCATGGTCATCGCGACCCAGAACCCGATCGAGCAGGCCGGGACCTACCAGCTGCCGGAGGCGCAGCTCGACCGCTTCCTCATGCGCACCAGCGTGGGGCACCCCGACGCGGAGTCGACCGAGGCGCTCCTCGCCGAGTCGCGAGTGCGCGACCGCGCGGCCGGGCTGACGCCCGTCGTCGGCGCCAGCGAGCTGCAACAGATGAGCACGCTGGCCGACATGGTGCACGTGGACAAGGCGGTCATCAGCTACGTACGCCGCCTGGCGGAGGCCTCCCGGGACGTGCCCGACGTACGCATCGGCCTGTCCACGCGCGGATCGCTGGCCTGGATCCGCGCAGCCAAGGCCTGGGCGCTGGCCGAGGGGCGTGCCCACGTCGTGCCCGAGGACATCGCCACCCTCGCGCGTCCCGTCCTCGGCCACCGCCTGCTGATGGCCTCCGGTGCAGCGTTCGGCGGCATCACCCCCGAGGAAGTCATCGACAACCTGTTGGTGCAGGTCCCGGTGCCCCGCGATCGCGCGTGAGCCGACGATCCCCCTCGTCGAGCACCGCCGCCCGGGGTCGGTTCGTGCGGCTGCTGTCCGCCGTGCTCGCACCCCTGCGCATGCTCACTCCGCTCGGGGTCAGTGTCCTCCTGCTCGGGATCGCCGCGACCGTCCTTGCCGTGCTGCTCAACTGGCAGGAGTTCACCCAGCTGGGCGTGGTCGCACTCGGCCTCCTGGTGCTCGGCTTCGTCTGGCAGGTGCTGCCCGGAACGCCGGTCGCCGAGCTGGTGGTGCGGCCGAGCCGGTTGGTCGAGGGCGCCGCCGCTCCCATCGCAACCCTCGAGGTCCACGCCGGCGCGGCGCCGATGCTGTTCCCCAAGGTCACGCTTCCCGTGGGCGGTCGTAGCGTCTCGCTGCGCCTGCCGTTCCTGGCGCCCTTCGCCCGCCACCGCGAGACCGTGCAGCTCCCGTCGATGCCGCGTGGCGTCCACGCGGTCGGGCCGGTGACCTACGAGAAGACCGACCCGGTCGGCCTGGTCACCCGGCGCTTCCGCACCGGTGCTGTCCTCGAGCTGCTCGTAGCGCCCCGCGTGACCGACCTGTCCGTCTTCGCCGGCGGTCTCACCAACGACCTCGACGGTGCCACGAGCCAGCAGCTCTCGATGAGCGACCTGGCCTTCCACGCGCTGCGCGAGTACGTCCCCGGTGACGACCTCAGGCACGTGCACTGGCGCTCGTCGGCCAAGGCCGGCCAGCTGCTCGTCCGCCAGTACCACGAGACCCGCCGGGGCCACGTCACCGTGCTGGTCGACGGCGCCCGCTCGTCGTACCCCCGGTTGCGCGACTTCGAGCTCGCGGTGTCCGTGGCGACGTCGATCGCGCTGCGTGCTGTCCGCGACGACTTCGACACCTACCTGCGCTGCGGCCAGCACCTGGCCCGGGGACGCCAGGCGGTGGCGATGACCGAGGTGGCATGCCGTTTCGTGGCGGGGGAGGACGACTACCTCGCCCAGGCCGCGGACGCGGCCGACGGCGTCACCGGCACGGGGCTCGTGGTCCAGGTGACCGGTGCCGCCCGCGACCTGGTCCAGCTCGACGGCGCGGCGCACCGCTTCGACCGAAGCGCCGACTGGATCGTCGTACGCGCCGACAGCGAGGCCGAGCCACGGCTGCGCGACAGCGGGTCCCTGCGGGAGATCTCCGTCCCCGACCTCGCCCGCCTCCAGGAGCTGCTGGCGCGAGGCATGCGATGAGCCGGCAGCGCGGGACCCTGCTCGACGTCGTGATGGTCCTGCTCCTGATGGCGCTGGCGCTCTCGGTCCTCGACGACACCTTCGCGGACCGCAGCTACCTCGTGGCCGGGCTCGTGCCGGTCGCCCTGCTCCTCGGCCTCGCGCTCCTCGCACGCCGGTTCCACGAGGGCGTGTGGTGGTACGCCCTGGGCGCCGTGCTGCTCTTCGCGCCGATGGGTGCCCTGGTCGCTCTCAGGCGACCCGGTCCCTACGTGCTGCCGACCTTCGAGACCATGAACCGGGTGCTGGGGGAGAGCATCAGCGCACCCTCGACACTGGTCAGCACGGTCCCGCCGGTCGATGCCACCGGCACCGTGATGCTGGTGCCGTTCATGATCGGCTTCCTCGCCGCCGCCCCGGCCGCGTGGCTGGCGATCGCCACGCGGAGCATGCTGGCGCCCACGGTGCCCGTGGTGGTGGCACTCGGCGCCGCGATCCCGCTCGGCGTGCTGGTGCCGACGCTGCTCGTGCCACGCGGCATCCTCTTCGCGATCGTGCTGGTCGGATGGGCCGCTGCGCGTGCTCGCAGGCGCGAGGCTCTGGTCGGACAGCCCCGGGGGTCGGTGGCCGCTGCGCTGACAGCCGTGCTGACGGTGACCCTGGTGTCCGGGCTCGTCAGCCTGCTGGTGCCGGACGACAACGAGGTCGACCGGGTGCTGCTCAAGGGCGACGAGAACGCTGACATCGTGGCCGGCGCGGGCAGGTCGGTGGTGCCGCCCCGGGTCGGCAGCCGCGACCAGCTGCTGAAGGCCACCGGCGTCCCGACGGGCCGGCGCCTGCGCTTCGCCGCCCTCGACCTCTACGACGGCTCGGCGTGGGTGCCGGCCGAGGAGTCGCCCGGGGCCGGAGGGCTCGGGACCTTCAAGAGGATCGGGCACGACGTCGCCGCGCTCCACGCGGGCCGGACGATCGGCGTCCGCGTCCAGATCCGCCCCGGCTACTCCAGCGACTGGCTCCCCATGCTCGGTGAGCTCACCAGCCTGGACCTCGACTACACCGACGGTCGCACCCAGCTCGGCGACGTGCGCTACAACCAGGCCACCTCCAGCGCGATCGTCGTGGGCGGGGTGAACCCCCGCGACGACTACACCTTCGGCGCGGTGCTCCACGCCGACGACTTCACCCGCAAGGACCCGACCCGGGAGGCGACCGGGGAGCAGCGGCAGCCCGAGGGCGCCTTCCTGGACCAGTACCTCCGCCCGTTCGACCGCGAGGAGCTGCGTCCCGTCGAGCGGGTCCTGCTGCTCGCGCGCTACCTTCGCCTCAACGGCTCCACCCGGTTCGAGGGGTCGTCCTCCCAAGCGCCCGTCGACCTGGGTCTGCGCCTCCTCGGGTCCCGCGAGATGACCGGGTCGCCGTTCCAGTACACCGCGGTGATGGCGCTCGGCGCCTCGCGGCTCGGGGTCCCGGCCCGCGTCGTCACTGGCGCGGAGCCCGACGCCCGCGGGATCGTCGAGCACGACGACGTGACGTCCTGGGTGGAGTTGCAGTTCGCCGACGGCACCTGGCGCACCCTCGACCCGTCGCGCTACGTCGGCGTCCACGCCGCCGGCGAGGACGAGGAGCCCGGTGCCGCGGGCGACCCCGGCGGCTTCGTCAAGGAGCAGCTCGAGGAGGCGGCGAAGGGCAAGGACAAGGAGATCCGCATCCCCAAGGGGTCTCCGATCCTGCTGCCCGAGGGGACCCGGATCGAGGAGCCGACGTCGCCCTGGCTGGTTCTGCTGCGCGTGCTCGGCGGGATCGTCGCGCTCGTGGCACTGTGCCTGCTGCTCATGCCGCTGGTCAAGGTGCTGCGTCGCGGCCGCCGTCGTCGTACGGCGTCGTGGTCGGGCCTCTACGTCAACGCATGGCAGGAGGTGCTCGACGCCGCGCGCGATCGCGGCACGCCTGTGCCCGACGCCTGGAGTCGGGTTGCCCAGGCCCGACGGCTGGGGGTCGGGCTGGAGCTGGCCAGGCGCGCCGATGCGGCGGTGTTCGCGCCCCGGGCGGGGGAGAAGGGCGCGGGTCAGGAGTTCTGGGCGGCCTGCCAGGAGCTCCGCAAGCAGGTGGCCGCCGACACCGACTTGCTTCACCGGCTCTGGTCGTACGTCAACCCGGCGTCGCTGCTCGCCGGATGGGCGCGCCGCAGGTCGTCCGTCGGGTCAGTCGCGGAGGTGCGCGACAAAGATCGCGGTGCCCGGCGTCAGCAGCCCACGGGTGCGTGACCAGCCGCCCCACACCCGGTCGTGGTCCTGGGGCCACTCCGGCTCGACGAGGTCGGCCAGGACGAACCCGCTGCCCGCGAGCAGCCGGACCCAGTCGCCGAGCGTGCGGTGGTGCTCGACGTACGCCACCACGCCGGAGGCGTCGTCGACCTCGACGTAGGGGGTGCGGTCCCAGTAGGACTGCGTGGCGGTGAGCCCCGCCTCGTCGGGGTCGTCGGGGAACATCCACCGCGTCGGGTGCGTGATGGAGAACGCGAAGCGGCCGCCGGGACGCAGCACGCGGGCCACCTCAGACACGGCGTGCTCGATGTCGCTGATGAACTGCAGCGCCCCGAAGGAGCAGAAGACGATGTCGAAGCTCTGGGGCGCGAAGGGCAGGTCGGTGGCGGTGCCCCGCACCGACGGCACGGCGACTCCGGTCTCCTCGTCGAGGCGCAGCGAGTGCTGCAGCTGGCGGTGGGAGAGGTCGAGGCCGAAGCCCCGACCGCCGCGGGCGCGGACCCAGCGGGAGCACTGCCCGGCCCCGCTGCCGACCTCGAGGACGTCGCGTCCCTCGACGTCACCGAGGATCCGCAGCTCGTCCTCGGTGTGCCCCTCGGGGCCCCAGACGAAGCCGGCGTCGCCGAGGAACGCGCCGTGGGTGGCCTGGTACTCGTCGGCGTAGCGGTCCCAGTCCGGGCCGTTGGCGAGTCGCGACTCCTCCTCGGAGACCGAGCGACGCTCGACACGCACCGACTGGGGCAGGTGATCGTCCACGCCCCGAGCGTAATGTGCCGAAACCCTCCCGGGCTGCCGGGATCGGGGTCGTCGTGCCACCATCGCGGCGTGACCGAGCCCGCCCCGACCCTGACCCCGCTCGCGGGTGGGCACTCGGGCCGCACGTTCCTCGGGGAGGTGGCCGGGGACCGTGCCGTGGTCCGGCTCTACCCGCCCGGCGACCCCCGCGGACCCGTGGCGCCGGAGGTCGACCAGGCGGTCCTGCACCTGGTGCGCGGGCTCCTGCCGGTGCCCGAGGTGCTGGACGTACGCCGTGAGCAGGCCGAGCACGGCCAGCCCGGGCTGCTGGTCACGTCGTGGATGCCGGGGGAGCGGGGAGACCTCGTCCTCCCCGGTCTCGACGACGCGGGCCTGAGACGACTCGGTGCGTCGATGGGACGCACGGCCGCCGTGCTCGCGGGGATACCGATGCTGCGACCGGGCCCGTTCGTCGACGCGGAGCTACGGCTGGGCACCTTCCCCGAGGCCGACCTGGCAGCGTGGGTGGAGTCGCGACTCACCACCTGGTCCGGCATCGACCGTGCGCGGCTCGCCGCGGTGGCTGACCGCGCCCAGGGCCTGCTCGACCTCGAGCGGCGCGCCTGCCTGGTGCACAGCGACCTCAACCCCAAGAACGTGCTCGTCGGCCCGACCTCGCTCGAGGTCTCAGCAGTGCTCGACTGGGAGTTCGCCCATGCCGGTCACCCGTGGACCGACCTCGGCAACCTGCTGCGCTTCGAGCGCCACCCGACGTACGTCGACGCCATCCTCGAGGCGTGGACGGCGCGCCACGGCCGTCGCGCCGACCTGCTCCTCGACGGGGCACGCGCCGCCGACCTGTGGGCCCTGGTCGACCTCGCTGCGCGAGCGGGGGAGAACCCGGTCGCAGACCGTGCCGACGAGCTCCTCCGGGCCGTCGCCGGGACCGGCGACCTGCACGCCTGGCCGTTCGCCGGCTGAGCGTGGGCCGAGCGTGCGTCCCCGGTTGGACGCATGCCGACCGGCACGCGTACTCTTGGGTGTTGCGCCAGTCGTCCGCCCGGCTTCCATACCGAGCGAAACAGGGCTCGCCGTGCCGTCGTCACCGACCAGTCAGTGACGAAGGCCAGTGAAACAGACGGTTGCGTGCGTCCGCACGACTCCATCCATCCAAGGAATCATTTCCCATATGACGAGCACGCTCTCCACTCTCCCCGACTATGACGCGCCCCAGGTGGCCGTCAACGACATCGGGTCCGAAGAGGACTTTCTCGCGGCGATCGACGCGACCATCAAGTACTTCAACGACGGCGACATCGTCGACGGCACCATCGTCAAGGTGGACCGTGACGAGGTCCTCCTCGACATCGGCTACAAGACCGAGGGCGTCATCCCCTCGCGCGAGCTGTCCATCAAGCACGACGTCGACCCCAACGAGGTCGTTTCCGTGGGCGACAAGGTCGAGGCCCTCGTTCTCCAGAAGGAGGACAAGGAAGGCCGTCTGATCCTGTCCAAGAAGCGTGCTCAGTACGAGCGGGCCTGGGGCACCATCGAGCAGGTCAAGGAGGAGGACGGCGTCGTCGAGGGCACCGTCATCGAGGTCGTCAAGGGCGGCCTCATCCTCGACATCGGCCTGCGCGGCTTCCTGCCCGCCTCGCTGGTGGAGATGCGTCGCGTCCGCGACCTGCAGCCCTACGTCGGCCAGACGCTCGAGGCGAAGATCATCGAGCTCGACAAGAACCGCAACAACGTGGTCCTGTCGCGTCGCGCGTGGCTCGAGCAGACCCAGTCCGAGGTCCGCCACGGCTTCCTGACCCAGCTCCAGAAGGGTCAGATCCGCAAGGGTGTCGTGTCCTCGATCGTCAACTTCGGTGCGTTCGTGGACCTCGGCGGCGTCGACGGCCTCGTCCACGTGTCCGAGCTGTCGTGGAAGCACATCGACCACCCGTCCGAGGTCGTCGCCGTGGGCGACGAGGTCACCGTCGAGGTCCTCGACGTGGACATGGACCGCGAGCGTGTCTCCCTGTCGCTGAAGGCGACGCAGGAGGACCCGTGGCAGCACTTCGCCCGTACCCACCAGATCGGCCAGATCGTGCCGGGCAAGGTCACCAAGCTGGTGCCCTTCGGCTCGTTCGTCCGAGTCGAGGAGGGCATCGAGGGCCTGGTGCACATCTCCGAGCTCGCCGAGCGTCACGTCGAGATCCCCGAGCAGGTCGTCCAGGTCAACGACGACGTCATGGTCAAGATCATCGACATCGACCTCGAGCGTCGCCGGATCTCGCTGTCGCTCAAGCAGGCCAACGAGACCGCTGCCGCCTCCGACGTGGAGGAGTTCGACCCCACGCTCTACGGCATGACCGCCACCTACGACGAGCAGGGCAACTACGTCTACCCCGAGGGCTTCGACCCCGAGACGGGCGAGTGGCTCGAGGGCTTCGACGAGCAGCGTGCCGTCTGGGAGGACCAGTACGCCAAGGCGCACGCCCGCTGGGAGGCGCACGTCAAGCAGCAGGAGGAGGCCAAGCAGGCCGAGGTCGAGGCCGGCGAGGCCACGTCCTACTCCTCCGGTGGCGACGTCGCCGAGGGCGAGACCAGTGGCGACACCGGCGGCTCGCTGGCGTCCGACGAGGCGCTGCAGGCGCTCCGTGAGAAGCTGACCGGCGGCTCCAACTGATCCGCTGATCTGAGCAACCACACGACGGCCCGCCAGCGACTCCCGGCGGGCCGTCGTGCGTTTCCCCTCGCCCGCAGCCGTAACGGGTTAGCCTGAGACCTCGTTCGTCGTACGTGGGGATTGGGATGAGACTCGGCCATCGGGGGATGGCGGCTGCCGTGTGGTTGCTCGCCGTGAGTGTGCTGACACCTACCGTGCCGGCGGCCGCGGAGGACGGTCCCGCGCGCGTCCTGATCGTGGGCGACTCGGTGACGCAGGGGTACAAGGGTGACTTCACGTGGCGCTACTTCGCCTGGAAGGGCCTCGCCTCCCAGGGCGAGGAGGTGGACTTCGTCGGTCCCCGTTCGGGCACGTTCTTCGTGCACGAGGACGGCGCGTGGGACTGGGACTACACCGGCGAGGGTGCCTACGCGGACGCCGACTTCGACCGGGACCACGGCGCCTTCTACGGCGGCCGCATGGGCCCCGACGACAACTTCTTCTACGAGCCCATCGGCCAGGAGGTCGCCTCCTACGTCCCGGACGTGGTGATGTCCCTCTGGGGCATCAACGACCTGACGCGCGAGCAGGAGGGACCGCAGGACGTCATCGCCACCTACCGCGACTGGGTGGCCGAGGCTCGCGCGAGCAACCCGGACGTCGACTTCGTCCTCGGCCGGCTGCCCTACGTGTGGATCGACGAGGTGCCCGAGTTCAACGACCTGCTCGGCACGCTCGCGACGGATCTCTCCACGGAGCGCTCCCGCATCGTCGTGGCCACCATGACCGAGGACTACACGCAGTCGGGCGACAGCGTCGACCACGTCCACCCGAACACCGAGGGCCAGCGCAAGATCGCGGGGATGATGGCCGGTGCCCTGTCCGAGCTCCTCGCGGCACCGACCCCCGAGCCCGAGACGCTCCCGACCCCGGCGCCGGCACCGATCCCTGTCCCGGAGGCACCCCCCGCTCCCGCCTCGGTCGTCGCTCCTGTCGATGTCGCCGAGGCGCTCAGCGACGCAGCGCCTCCCGGGAGTCCGCGACGCGTCAAGGCCGTCCGCAAGCACGGCAGTCGTACGGTCGTCACGTGGCGCGCGAGCGTCGGCCCGGTCGACCACCGGGTGCGGTGCGGTCGCGTGCGCACCGTCGCGACGGCCAGCAAGGCCGTCCTGCGCGCCCGTTCGGCCCGTTGCCGCGTGCGCGCCGTCGGGCCGGGCGGGAGGAGCCCGTGGGTGCGGGTGCGGGTCCGCGAGCGGTGAGCGATCACCCCGCCCGTGGATCGAGGTCGGCCAGCGCCTGCCGTTGGACCTTGCCGGTGGCCGTCATCGGCAGCCCGGCGACCGTGACGTAGTCCTTCGGGCGCTTGGCCGGAGCCAGGACCTCGCGGGCGTGGGCAGACAGGGCGTCCGCCGTGGCGCTGCCGACGACGGCGGCACAGACCCGCTGTCCCCACGTCTCGTCCGGGACGCCGAAGACGGCGACGTCGTCGACACCCGGCACCTCGCGCAGGGCGTTCTCCACCTCGAGGGGGTAGACGTTGACGCCGCCGCTGATGATCAGGTCCGTACGCCGCCCGTCGAGGCGTACGTAGCCATCCTCGTCGATCGTGCCGACGTCGCCGACGGTGAAGGCAGGCCCGGCCGACGTCTCGCGCCACGCGGCCGCCGTCTGCTCCGGCGCGCCGAGGTAGGTGAAGCGCGCGTGACGTGGGACCGCGCACCAGATCCGGCCGTCCTCGTCGGTGGTCAGGCTGCGGCCCGGCCGGGCGCGACCCACGGTGCCCGGGTGTGCGAGCCACTCCTCGGAGCGGCACGCCGTGAACTGCCCCTCAGTGGAGCCGTAGAACTCCCACGTCGAGCCGCTGGGGAAGAGCTCGATGAGGCGGCGCTTGACCGCGGGCGGGCACGGTGCGCCGGAGTGGGCGACGAGGCGGAACGACGACAGGTCGGGCACGCCGACCTCGTCCCAGTGGGCGAAGAGCCGCTGCAGGTGCGTCGGCACGCAGAACATCGTCGTCGGGCGCTCCTGCTCGATCGCGGCGGTCGCGCGGGCCGGGTCGAACTTCCCGGGCACCACGAGGCGGCCACCGCCCAGCAGGGTGCCCATCGCGAAGCGCAGGGGAGCGGAGTGGTGCAGCGGGCTGAGCACGAGGTTGACGTCGTCGTCGCGGAAGCCCCACAGGTCGCGCCCCTCGGCCACGAGCGCGGCGGCGTCCTCCTCGGGCAGGACGCCGGACCAGACGCCCTTGGGGGTGCCGGTCGTACCGCTGGTGCAGTGGATCGGTCGGCCGCGGGGGAGTGACCGCGCCCTCCCGGGACGGGCCGCGAGCAGCTCCGCGACCTGCCGAGCATCGGTGACCAGCAGATCGGGCGCGATCGGGGCGAGGATGCGCTCACGCTCCGCGGCGGTCAGCGCCGGATCGAGCGGCACCGGGAAGATGCCGTCGGCGAGCAGGGTCAGCACCAGCTCGACGTACGCCGTGGAGCCGGGGACGAGCAGCGCGACCCGGGAGCCTTCGGTGATAGCGGCGTCGGTCGCGGGGGCCATGCGCCGCATTGTGCCGGGCGCGACCCCGGCGTCAGCCGCGAGGGACGAGGTGGAAGCGCTCCTCGATCGGGCCGAGCTCGTCGAGCGGGTGCGACGTGGAGGCGGGGCCGGCGAACCGGTCGTGGCGGGCGTAGGTCACCAGCAGTGCGGTGACGGCGGAGAGGACCAGGAGGACGAGGATGGTGTTCATGGCAGTAATCCTCCGCCCATTCGGTTTCTGCCACCAGTGGCAGGAACGACAGTGATGGTTGATTTCCTGCCATGGAGGGTGCAGTCTGCTGTCATGAAGAAGGTGGCGGTGGTCGTCCAGGACCAGCCGGAGCCCTTCGGGCTCGGTGCGTTGTGCGAGGTGTGGGCCGAGCCCTACCACCCCGAGGACGACAACCCGGTCTTCGACTTCAAGGTCGTGACGCCGACGCCCGGGCGCCTCAGGACTCGTGCCGGGTTCGACCTCGACGTCGAGCACGGGCTCGACGAGGCGGCCGACGCCGACCTCGTGTGCCTGGCCCCCAAGAGCGACCACCGCGGCACCTCGCCGGCGGTCTCGGAGCTGCTGCGCGCCACCCACGAGCGCGGCGCGATGCTCTTCGCCCACTGCTCGGCGACCTTCATGCTGGGGGAGGCCGGGCTCCTCGACGGACGGCGCTGCACCACCCACTGGCGCTACGCCACCGAGCTCGCGGAGACGTTCCCCGACGCGATCGTGGACCGCAACGTGCTCTACGTCCAGGACGGCACGATCGTGACCGGAGCCGGCTCGGCGGCTGTCCTCGACGCCGCGCTGCACGTGATGCGCCAGCAGTTCGGGGCGAAGGTCGCCGCCACGACGGCCCGCCGGATGGTCGTGCCGCCGCACCGCGACGGCGGGCAGGCGCAGTTCATCGAGCGGGCGGTCCCCGTCTGCGAGTCCGAGGCGCTGGCGCCGCTGCTGGCCTGGATCAGCGCCAACCTCGGCGAGGAGCTCGACGTCGAGACCCTCGCCCGGCAGATGCACATGTCGGGACGCACCTTCGCCCGGCGCTTCAAGGAGGAGACCGGCACCACGCCCTACAGCTGGATCCTGGGCGAGCGGGTGCGGGCCGCGGAGGAGCTGCTCGAGCAGACCGACCACTCCATCGACTGGGTCGCCGCCGAGGTCGGCTTCGGCAACGCCGCCACCCTGCGCCACCACTTCGGGCGCGCGCGCGGCGTCAGCCCCCAGGAGTACCGGCGGACCTTCCGGATGCCTGCCTGAGACCGGCGGGGCCGCTCCGTCCCGGTCCGTGGGTACGACCGTCCGCGCCGGCCGCCGTGCTCGGTAGCCTTGACCGCGTGAACGCGACTGCGCTGGCCGACCTGTCCGCCGACGACCTCGCCGCCCTGCTCGAGGAGCAGCGTGCGGCCTACGAGGAGCTGAAGAAGCGCGGGTTGAAGCTCGACCTCACCCGCGGCAAGCCCTCGGCCGAGCAGCTCGACCTCGCCGACGGCCTGCTGCGTCTGCCGACCAGCACGACGGACGCGAAGGGCGTCGACGTCCGCAACTACGGCGGGCTCGAGGGACTCCGCGAGCTGCGCGAGATCTTCGCCGAGCTGCTCTGGGTCGAGCCCGACCAGGTCGTGGCGGGTGGCAACTCCAGCCTGACGATGATGCGTGACTGCCTCTTCGACCTGGTGCTCTTCGGCGGTGTCGACTCCGAGCGGCCGTGGAGCCGTGAGGAGAAGGTGCGCTTCGTGTGCCCGGTTCCCGGCTACGACCGCCACTTCACCCTGCTGGAGAGCCTCGGCATCGAGATGGTCACCGTCCCGATGCACGACGACGGGCCCGACGCCGACGCCGTGGCGGCCCTCGTCGCCGACGACCCGAGCATCAAGGGCATGTGGGTCGTGCCGACGTACGCCAACCCGACGGGCGCGATCTGCAGCCAGGACGTGGCGGCCCGGCTCGCCGCGATGCCGACCGCGGCGCCGGACTTCAAGATCTTCTGGGACAACGCCTACGCGCTGCACCACCTCACCGAGGACGAGGCCAAGAGCGCCGACATCCTCACCCTCGCGTCCGCGGCCGGTCACCCCCACCGGCCGATCATGTTCGCGTCGACGTCGAAGATCACCTACGCCGGCGCGGGCGTCGCCTTCCTGGCGGCGTCGCGCGAGAACGTCGCGTGGTACCTCAAGCACCTGGGCAACGGCTCGATCGGGCCCGACAAGGTCAACCACCTGCGTCACGTCGAGTTCTTCGGCTCCGCCCAGGGCGTGCGCGACCACATGGTGAAGCACCGCCAGATCATCGCGCCCAAGTTCGCCGAGGTGGACCGCGTCCTCAGCGAGCGGCTCGGCGGGCGTGGCGTCGCCACCTGGAACACCCCGACCGGCGGCTACTTCGTCAACCTCGACGTCGTGCCCGGCACGGCGTCGCGTGTCGTCGCGCTCGCCAAGGAGGCCGGCGTCGCGCTGACCCCGGCCGGGTCGTCGTTCCCCTACCGGCAGGACCCTGACGACACCAACATCCGCCTGGCGCCGACGATGCCCCCCCTCGCGGAGGTCACCGAGGCGATGGAGGCCGTCGCGACCTGCGTCCTGCTGGCCGCGGCGGAGCACGCCGCCCAGCAGCGCACGTGACCGTGCGGGTCGGCCTGACCGGGGGCATCGCGTCCGGCAAGAGCACGGTGTCGGCGATCCTCGCCGAGCTGGGCGCCATCGTCATCGACGCCGACGCACTGGCCCGTGAGGTGGTGGCGCGGGGGACACCGGGGCTCGAGGCCGTCGTGGCCGAGTTCGGTCCCGGGCTGCTGACCCCCGAGGGCGACCTCGACCGTCCTGCCATGGGAGCCCTGGTCTTCGGTGACGCCGAGGCGCGCAAGCGCCTGGAGGCCATCATCCATCCGCTCGTGCACCAGCGGAGCGCCCAGCTCGAGGCCGAGGCACCGGCCGACGCGGTCGTCGTGCACGACATCCCCCTCCTGGCAGAGGTGGGCCGCGCGGGGTCGTTCGACGCCGTGGTCGTGGTGGACGCGCCGGCGGAGCTCCAGGTGTCGCGGATGGTCGATGACCGCGGGTGGTCGCGCGAGGAGGCCGAGTCCCGGATCGCCGCGCAGGCCTCGCGCGAGGACCGGCTCGCGATCGCCACCCATGTCGTGGACAACACCGGCACGCTGGACGAGCTCCGTCGACGGGTCGAGCAGGTCTACGCGGAGCTGGCAGCCCGGGCCTGACGAATGCCGGATGGACGGGTGCGGCCGGTAACCTCCCGGGCGTGCACCCGATCCGACCCCGCCTGGCCGTGATCGCCGCAACGACCCTGCTCGTCGGTGCGTGTGCGACCTCGGGCGCCGGACCGGGAGACCCCGCAGGGACGCCCTCGAGCACCTCGAGCCCGTCCCGGTCCAGCGAGGCGTCCGCCGAGCCGGAGGACCCCGACACTCCGTCCTCCTGGGGCCCGACCGTCGGCGAGATCGACGAGGCCCGCGCGCTGGTGAGCACCTGGACGCCCGAGCAGCTCGCCGGCCAGGTCATCGTCGGTCGGTTCCACGGCACCGACCCCGAGGTGCCGGCCGAGATGGTGCGCGACCTGCACCTCGCCGGCGTGTCGGTGACGTCGGACAACGTCGTCGACGCCGAGCAGGTGCGCGCCCTGACCGCAGCGGTCGCAGGTGCCGCTGCTGAGGACGGCCGCGACTTCCCCCCGGTGATCGGGGTCGACCAGGAGGGCGGCTACGTCTCCCACCTGCGCGGCATCGCGACCGAGTTCCCCCACTTCCAGTCGGCCGGGCTCGCCATCGCTGCCGACGCGAGGCTCGGTCGCCGGGTGACGCGCGCCGCGGCCCTCACCACGGGCCTGGAGGTCCGCGGGCTGGGCTTCACCTGGGTGTTCGCGCCCGTCGCCGACGTGACCATCGGTGCCGCCGACCCCACGATCGGCGCCCGGTCGCCGTCGGAGGACCCGAAGATCGCCTCGCAGGCCATCGGCGCGGCCATCAAGGGCTTCGACGACGCGGGCATCGTCTCGACGGTCAAGCACTTCCCCGGGCACGGCACTGCGCTCACCGACAGCCACGACACGCTCCCCGTCGTCGACTCCTCGCTGGCCGAGATCGAGCAGCACGACCTGCCGCCCTTCGAGTCGGCCGTCGCGCACCGGGCGCCGGCGGTGATGATGAGCCACCTCGACCTGACCTCGATCGCGCCCGACGTGCCCGCGAGCATGGCGCCCGAGGTCTACGACCTGCTCCGCGACGACCTCGGCTTCGAGGGCGTGGCGATCACCGACTCCCTGGGCATGGGTGCCGTCGGAGGGCGCCCGACGCCCGCGCTGCAGGCGCTCCAGGCCGGTGCCGACCTGCTGCTGATGCCGGTCGACACCGCGACCACGCACCAGATCGTCGTCGACGCGATCAACTCCGGCGAGGTGTCGCGCGAGCGGGTCGAGGAGGCGGCCGCCCGGGTCGTGGCGGTCCAGCTCTGGCAGGCCAGGGTGGCAGCACAACGGCCTGTGCCCGTCGACGTCGTCGAGCGAGCACAGGCCGCCAGCGCGAACCTGCTGTCCGCGGCGTACGAGTAGGTCTCAGGCTGCGAGGTCGGGGTCGCCGGCGCGGCGGAGCTTCTGCAGCGCCTCGCGCTCGAGCTGGCGCACCCGCTCGGCGGAGATGCCGTGGCGTGCGCCGATGTCCGCGAGCTTGTGCTGGCGACCGTCGGCCAGGCCGTAGCGGGCGCGGACGATGTCGGCCGAGCGCTCGTCCAGGATGCCGACCAGGTCCTCGAGCCGCTGCCGGGCCTCGGCATCGAGCACGTTGAGGTCCGGACCGGGTGCGGTCTCCTGCGCCATCAGGTCACCCAGCGAGGTGTCGCCGTCCTCGTCGACCGGGGTGTCGAGGGAGACGTGCTCGCGGCCCCAGCTCATGAGGTCGAGCACGCGGTCGACGTCCATGCCGAGCTCGGTGGCGATCTCCTGCGGCTCCGGGTCGCGACCGAGCTGGCGCTCCAGCGTGCGCCGCGCGCTCCCGACCTGGTTGAGCTCCTCGACGACGTGCACGGGCAGGCGTACGACGCGGGCCTGCTGCGCGATGCCGCGCGTGATGGCCTGGCGCACCCACCAGGTGGCGTAGGTGGAGAACTTGTAGCCCTTGGTGTAGTCGAACTTCTCGACTGCACGGATGAGGCCGGTGTTGCCCTCCTGGATCAGGTCGAGCATGGGCATCTGCGAGCGGCCGTACTTGCGGGCGATCGAGACGACGAGACGCAGGTTGGCCTCGATGAAGCGGTCGACGGCGAGGCGGCCCTGCTCGGCGAGCCACTCGAGCTCCTCCTCGTTGGCGCTCATCGGTGCGCCGCCCTTGCGCCTGCCGATCCGGCCGGTGTCGAGCAGGTGCTGGGCCAGCAGGCCTGCCTCGATGGTCTTGGAGAGCTCGACCTCGGTCTCGGCGTCGAGGAGCGGGGTGCGAGCGATCTCGTCGAGGTAGAGGCCGACGCTGTCGCGGCCCTCGATCTCACGAGTGGTGGTGGTGCGCTTGGCCTGTGCCGTGCTCATGGTCGTCCTCCTGCGTCTCGTGCGATCACCCCGTGTCGCACATCTGGTCCAACACCTGTGTCCGTTGCCGTGTTCCCGACCGGATTGCGGTGCCTTCACCTGCACTGACGAGCCAGTCGCCTCGGGAGTTGCACGATCGTCGAACTCTCAGGGACTTCTCAGGGGTACCCGCGCGGCCGGGGCGCCATGCGGTGCCTGGTGGGGCCGGACCTGTGGAGGACGGGGCCGTCAGCTGTGGAGCACGGAAGGTCTTCTGTGGGGAACCCTGTGGGACCCAAGGTTTGTCGCGTCAACCCCTTGCGGCCCCACGCCCGGGCGGCATAGAACTCTCCCTACCGGAACCGCTTCGGCGGGGCCGGGGATCGGATCGGAAGAACAGCACCATCCGGCGAGCTCGCTCGCTGCGCGGGCCCGGTGACGGGGTCGGCGGGAGCTGGGAGACCGGTGCGGTGGCCCGGACGTCACCACCCCCGGGCACATCGAGGGGCTCCTGATGCTCATACCATCTGGAGCCCCTCACCTGTGTTGCGCCATCGAGGGTGCCCGATGCGGCGCCGGCATCGCAACTTCAGCCCGGGCTCACTCCTCCGTGGGTGGTTCGGCACGGTGCAGGGCGGGGTCGTCCGACTTGTAGCTGCGCACGGGGCCCGGCGGGGTGTCGGCGGTCTCGAACCGCACGGTCACCACGCCCGACCCCGACCCCCAGACCCATCCGGGACCCATCTCGTCGTGGACCACGTCGGCGCCCGGGGGCCAGCTGCGCCGCGGCGGCTCGGGCAGCGTGACCTCGACCTCCTCCTCGTCGGCGGTCTCGCCGAAGAGGTCCTCCTGCACCCAGTCGGCCAGCCCCGAGACCCCGACCCCGAGCAGACGGACCCCGCCCGTCGTGTCCAGGTCGCCCAGCAGCGACCGCGCCACACGGCCGATCGTCGCGCCGTCGTCGGTGGGGCTGGAGAGCGTGCTCGAGCGACTCAGGGTGGTGAAGTCGTGCAGCCTGACCTTGATCGAGACGGTCCGGCCCGAGAAGCCGTTCTTGCGCATCCGGGTGCCGACCTCCTTCGCCTGACGGGTGAGCAGGCCCTCCATGAGGCGGCGGTCGGTGAGGTCGGAGTCATAGGTCCCTTCGACGCTGACCGACTTGGTCTCGCGCTCGGCGAGGACCGAGCGGGGGTCCTGCGCCCGTGCCAGCTGCCACAGCCCGTGGCCGTGCGCCTGTCCGAGGAGTCGTACGAGCTCGTCCTCGCTGACCTGCTCGAGCTCGGCGATGGTGTGGATGCCGGCGCGCCGCAGTCGCTCGGCCGTGGCCGGGCCGACGCCCGGGATCACGGTGACCTTCATCGGCCGCAAGAGGTCGAGCTCCGTGCCGGGCGGCACGACGGTCATCCCGTCGGGCTTGTCCAGCTCGCTGGCCACCTTGGCGAGGAACTTCGAGGACGCGATGCCGACGGTCGCGGTCAGGCCCCCGGTGACCTCGTGCACGCGAGCGCGGAGCTGCGCGCCGACCTCCGTGACGGTCGCCACCTCCAGGTCGGGGAGCCCGGCCGCGGCGAGGTCCACGAACGCCTCGTCGAGCGAGAGCGGCTCCACGAGGGGTGACAGCTCGCGCAGCACCTGCATCACCCGGGCACTGGTCTCCCGGTAGGCGTGGAACCTGCCGCTCAGGAACGCGGCGTGCGGACACCGGGCGCGTGCCTCACGGGTGGACATGGCCGAGCCGACGCCGAAGCGACGGGCCTCGTACGACGCGGTGGCCACGACGCCGCGTCCACCGGTGCCCCCGACGATCACCGGCTTGCCCCGCAGCGACGGCTTGTCGCGCTGCTCGACGGCGGCGAAGAAGGCGTCCAGGTCCAGGTGCAGGATCGACGCGGTGGAGCGCACCCGAGCATTGTCGCAGGCCGCGAATCGTCCACAGGCACGCCCTGCAGGGCTTCCTCCACAGGGCGCCGCCGCAGCGGGCATGGGGCGTCGGTGCGGACGGGAAGCGTCCTCGGCATGGATCCCACAGACCGCACCCCACCAGCTCCCGCTCCCGTCACCGCGCTCACGGCGCGCACGCCCGGCGACATCGCCGCCTTCGTCCCCGTCGCCCTCGGCTTCGTCCCCGACCACTCGGTGGTGATGGTGAGCATCGGCTCGCCGGGCAGCATGAACGCTCGCGTCGACCTCCCGCACGACCCCGACGACGTCGACGACGTGGTGGAGGCACTGCTCCGTCCCGCCCTGCGCAACGGCGTCCGGGAGGTGGTCGTGGTGGTCTACGACGACGACACGACCGTGGCGGACGAGGCCGCCTGGGCGATCCACGAGGAGTTCACCGCCGCGGGCATCGGGGTGCGCGAGGTCCTGCGCGTCCACGACGACCACTGGTACGCCGTGCTGCCGGGGGCGCCGCTGGCGGCCTACCAGGGTGTCCGGTTCACGCTGGCCGAGCACGCCTTCACTGCCCAGGCGGTCTTCGACGGACGCGTGACCCACGCCAGCCGCGAGGCGCTGCGCGCCACCATCGCCACCGACGTCGACGCCGTACGACGGGCCGAGCCCGACCTGGCCGTCGCATCCCTCCTGCCGGCAGGCGCGCTCGGGGCCCTGACCCGCCGTCACGTGGCGAAGCGCACGACCTTCTCCGGAGCCGAGCTGGCCTCTGCCGCCGTCACCGTGGCGTCGGCGGGCAGGCGCGAGGAGGCGTGGGCGTGGCTCTCGCGCGACGACGCGCGCCGGGCCGTCGAGCTGTGGTCGGACGCGGTGCGCAGGCTGCCCTCGAGCCACGTCGCCGGGCCGGCCGCGGTCCTGGCCTTCGCGGCGTGGCTGGTCGGCGACGGCGCGCTGGCGTGGTGCGCCGTCGACCGGTGCCGCGAGGCGGAGCCCGACCACTCCCTCGCCGGCCTGGTGGCGCAGCTGCTCGAGTCCGCCACCTCGCCCGACACGTGGGAGGTGCTGCGACCGCGACCGGGGAGCACGGCCGATCCGGCTGCGTGATGCCCCTCCCTGCGGACGGTTCCCGCGCCCTGCGCGCGTGACTAGGGTGCCGTCATGGGAGAAGAGGTCGAGCAGCAGGAGTTCAGCCGCGCTGACCGGACGCGTCACCGGGAGAAGGTGCGTCGCAACCTCGACGTGTTCGCCCGGATGCTCCGCGAGGCGCGCTTCGACACCGACGACCCGATGACCGGGCTGGAGATGGAGCTCAACCTCATCGACGACGCGGGCGACCCGGCGCTGAAGAACGCCGAGGTGCTCGAGGCCATCGCCGACCCCGACTTCCAGACCGAGCTCGGGCAGTTCAACATCGAGATCAACCTCGCGCCGGCCAAGCTGCGCGAGGGCGGACTGACGACCTTCGAGGAGAGCCTGCGGCGCTCGCTCAACGATGCGGAGGAGAAGGGCAGCCAGGTCGGTGCCCACCAGGTGATGATCGGCATCCTGCCGACGCTGGCCGAGGGTCACATGACCGTCTCGTCGCTGAGCTCCAACCCGCGCTACAAGCTGCTCTCCGAGCAGATCCTCGCCGCGCGGGGCGAGGACATCACCATCAGCATCTCCGGACGCGAGCGGCTCACCACCACTGCCGACTCCATCGTCCCCGAGGCTGCCTGCACCAGCACGCAGTTCCACGTCCAGACCTCGCCCGACCAGTTCGCGGCCTACTGGAACGCCGCGCAGGCCATCGCCGGCGTGCAGCTGGCCGTGTCGGCCAACTCCCCGTTCCTGCTCGGCAAGGAGCTGTGGCGCGAGACCCGGATCCCGCTGTTCGAGCAGGCGACCGACACCCGGAGCGAGGAGCTCAAGGCCCAGGGCGTCCGACCGCGGGTGTGGTTCGGCGAGCGGTGGATCACGTCGGTCTTCGACCTCTTCGAGGAGAACGTCCGCTACTTCCCGGCGCTGCTGCCGATCACCGACGAGGAGGACCCGCTCGAGGTGCTCGAGTCCGGGGGCACCCCGTCCCTCCACGAGCTCAAGCTGCACAACGGCACGATCTACCGGTGGAACCGGCCGGTCTACGACATCTCCGACGGCATGCCGCACCTCCGCGTGGAGAACCGGCTGCTCGCGGCCGGGCCCACCGTGGCCGACACCATCGCCAACGCCGCGCTCTGGTTCGGCCTGATCCGCTTCCTCGCCGAGAGCGAGCGCCCCCTGTGGTCGCAGATGTCCTTCTCGGCGGCCGAGGAGAACTTCCACGTGGCGGCCCAGATGGGGGTCGACGCACAGGTCTACTGGCCCGGGCTCGGCCAGGTCCGGGCCACCGAGCTGGTGCTGCGGCGGCTGCTGCCGATGGCCCGTGCGGGGCTCGACGCGTGGGGCGTGCCCGGCGAGGAGAGCGACCGCTACCTCGGGATCATCGAGCAGCGGTGCCTCCACGAGACCAGCGGAGCGGCCTGGTTCGTCGAGCAGGTGCGGGCGCGTGGGGGAGAGGACCGCTACGACGCCCTGCGGGCCACGCTCCTCGACTACCGCGACCGGATGCACAGCAACGAGCCGGTGCACCTCTGGGACTGACCCTTCCCGGGGGCCCGCACCCCTAGCCCGGCCGTCGGCGCAGCCGCCGCCACTCGCGGCGTACGTCACTCACCGGGTCGAACCAGCCCCGACGCGTCACCACCACGAGGCCCAGCGGCGACCCGAGGCTGGCGCAGGCCCACGAGGAAGGTCCCAGCCAGCGCAGGTCGTCGTCGTGCGGGCTGAGCTCGCCCGGTCGGGTCAGCCACAGGTAGGGCCGCGGGACCAGCGCGGCCGAGTGCCGCAGCAGGGACAGGACGACGTCGGCCCGGAGGCCGGCGTCGCTCGCGGGCGGGTCCTCCACGTGACGGACGGCGCGGCCCGGCACGCCCGCGTGCAACGTGGTGGGGAACCGGCGCCGTGGCTCGGTCTCGACGAGCTCCAGGGTGGCGGCACGCAGGACCGTGTGGGTGTGGCGCTCGATCGGAGCCTGGAGGCCGGGGTGGAGACCGGGGTGGAGACCGGGGTGGAGGGCGGGACGGGGTGCCACGAGCCCACCCTGCCGCAGGGACACCCGTCCGACGCGCCTCTCCACAGGCTGCCCAAGGCCCAGTGTTTCCGTTACGGTGCCCACAGGCTCACGGCGTCGCGCTGTGGCCCCGAGAGGAGACACCATGGGCACCGTTGTCGTCGGATACGTCCCGAAGCCGGAGGGCGAGGCCGCCCTGGCCGCCGGCATCAGCGAGGCGAAGCTGCGCGGCAGCAAGCTCGTCGTGGTGAACTCCCACCGAGGCGGTCAGGAGTTCGACGGGCCCAAGGCCCGCGCGGCCGAGGACGACCTGGCGGCCATCAGGACCACGCTCGAGGAGGCCGGCGTCGAGCACGACATCCGCCAGCTCGTGCGCGGGTTCGAGCCGGCCGAGGACCTGATCAGCATCGCCGAGGCCAACAGCGCCGAGCTCCTCGTCATCGGCCTGCGACGCCGCTCGCCCGTCGGCAAGCTCATCCTCGGCAGCAACGCCCAGCGTGTGCTGCTCGACGCTCCCTGCCCCGTGCTGGCGGTCAAGGCCCAGTAGTCGGGCCCAGTAGTCCCGCCGCGCACGCGACCCGGTGCCGGGCGTGAGGGATGATGGGCGCATGGGCTTCCAGATCACCGGCGACCCGGCCGCCGACAAGGTTCTCGACGACTCCTCCTTCGCCCTGCTGGTGGGCATGATGCTCGACCAGCAGTACCCGATGGAGCACGCGTTCCGCGGCCCGGCGAAGGTGCTCGAGCGGCTCGGCACGTTCGCCCCGGCCGCCATCGCCACGGCGGACCCCGAGGAGTTCGCGGCGATGGCCGCCACGACCCCGGCTATCCACCGCTTCCCCGGCTCGATGGCGGCCCGGTTGCAGGAGCTCGCCCGGATCGTCGAGGACACCTACGGTGGGGACGCCTCCAGGCTCTGGACCGAGGCCACCGACGGCAAGGACCTGCTCAAGCGGGTGATGTCGCTGCCGGGCTTCGGCAAGCAGAAGGCCCAGATCTTCGTGGCCCTGCTCGCCAAGCAGCTCGGCGTACGCCCCGAGGGCTGGGAGGCGGTCGTCGGCGACTACGCCCTGGAGGGGCACCGGTCGGTCGCCGACGTCGTGGACGCCGACTCGCTGCAGAAGGTGCGCGACTTCAAGAAGGCCAAGAAGGCCGCCGGGCGGGCGGGCACGGGCCCGTAGGCGTACGCGTCGGGTGGTGCGATGTCGGGGTGTGTGGACCGTCGTGGCAGAATGACGGCGCGGCTCTTGACGTCACCGGGCCTCGCCGCGCCCCGAAGCACTTTTGACGAGAGGTGTTCGTGTCCTCACACGCACGCAAGTTGCTCCCCGCCGAGGTGCTGACGCACCCCTCCATCACCGCCCTGGTCGCCGGAGGCACGCCCACCGGGACCGTGTCCCCGGAGGACGTGCGTCGCGCCAGTGACGAGGCCGGTGTCGAGCCCAAGCACCTGAAGGCGCTCCTCGTGCACCTCAGCGGCCTCGGCATCTCCGTCCACGTCGACGCCACCAGCCTGCGTGCGGTCGCCGCGACCAGCAAGCGCACCGCCACCTCCGCCGCGGCCAAGAAGGCTCCGGCGAAGAAGGCCGCAGCGGCCGCCGAGGCGCCCGCGAAGCCCGCCGCCAAGAAGGCGGCCGCGAAGAAGGCGCCGGCCAAGAAGGCCGCAGCGAAGCCCGCGGACGAGGTCGTCGACCTCGGCGCCACCGACGCTCCGGCGATCGGTCCCGACGGCAAGAAGGTCCTCCCCGACATCCCCGACGAGGTGTTCGAGAAGGACGTCGCCAAGGACCCGACGATCAAGGAGGACGAGAAGCAGGCCTTCACCGTCTCCGCGGCCGACGAGACCGACGAGCCCGAGCAGCAGGTGATGGTGGCCGGTGCCACCGCCGACCCGGTCAAGGACTACCTCAAGCAGATCGGCAAGGTCCCCCTCCTCAACGCCGAGATGGAGGTCGAGCTCGCCAAGCGCATCGAGGCCGGCCTGTTCTCGGAGGAGAAGCTCGCCAAGGGCGGCCGGATCAGCCCCAAGATGCTCGAGGAGTACGAGTGGATCGCTGAGGACGGCCGTCGCGCGAAGAACCACCTCCTCGAGGCCAACCTGCGACTCGTCGTCTCGCTGGCCAAGCGCTACACCGGTCGCGGCATGCTCTTCCTCGACCTCATCCAGGAGGGCAACCTCGGCCTGATCCGTGCGGTCGAGAAGTTCGACTACACCAAGGGCTACAAGTTCTCCACCTACGCCACCTGGTGGATCCGCCAGGCCATCACCCGGGCCATGGCCGACCAGGCTCGCACCATCCGCATCCCGGTGCACATGGTCGAGGTCATCAACAAGCTCGCCCGCGTGCAGCGCCAGATGCTCCAGGACCTGGGCCGCGAGCCCACGCCGGAGGAGCTGGCCAAGGAGCTCGACATGACCCCGGAGAAGGTCATCGAGGTCCAGAAGTACGGCCGCGAGCCCATCTCCCTGCACACGCCCCTCGGCGAGGACGGCGACAGCGAGTTCGGTGACCTGATCGAGGACTCCGAGGCGATCGTCCCCGCCGACGCGGTCTCGTTCACCCTGCTCCAGGAGCAGCTGCACGCGGTCCTCGACACGCTGTCCGAGCGCGAGGCCGGCGTGGTGTCGATGCGCTTCGGCCTCACCGACGGCCAGCCCAAGACCCTCGACGAGATCGGCAAGGTCTACGGCGTGACCCGCGAGCGGATCCGCCAGATCGAGTCCAAGACGATGTCCAAGCTGCGGCACCCGAGCCGCTCGCAGGTCCTGCGCGACTACCTGGACTGATCCGAGCACTCGGCGTCATGGGGATCGCGCGTTCGCACCCGCGGTCCCCATGACGTCCGGTCCCCGGATCCGACGTGTCGTCGCCGGCGCGGCCGGACTGGCGCTCACCCTGTCGGCCTGCTCGTCGGAACGACAGTCGCAGCCGTCTCCGCCCGACCGGACGCCACCGGCGCACGGCCCCCTCACCGCGACGACCACCAGGTCCGCGGCGCCGACCGAGGCGCCCGCACGCGGGGTCCGCGCCGATGACCTCGACCCTTCGGTCGCGGTGCGCGCGGTCCGTCACCTCGCCGGTGCCGTCGGTCCACGAGAGGCCACCGGTCGGTCCTACGCCCGCGCGGCCGGTTGGGTGGCGCGCGCCTTCCGGCGGCTCGGCTACGACGTCGGGCGCCAGCGTGTCGACGTACCTGCGGGGGTGTCGTGGGGCGTCGACGTCCCCGCGGGCACCTCGGTCAACGTGGTCGCGACGCCGGACGGCTTCGACCCCCGCGAGCCGCACCTGGTCGTGGGCGCCCACCTCGACACGGTCCCGCAGGCGCCCGGTGCCGAGGACAACGCCTCAGGCGTCGGCGTGGTGCTCGCGGTGGCGGAGGCGGCCGCGGTGAGGAGCACCCGCCTGCCGGTCGTGTTCGTCGCCTTCGGGGCCGAGGAGCCGCGCGGACCCTCCGACGACGACCACCACTACGGCTCGAGGGCGTACGTCGCGCGGCTCACGCCCGCGCAGCGCCGGGCGGTCCGTGGGATGGTCTCCCTCGACCGGGTCGGGGTCGGGGACCAGGTGCCCGTGGGCTCGGCCGGGAGCTCCGACCCTCTGCAGCGCAGCCTCCTCGCGGCCGCCCGTCGCGCCGGTGTGCCGGCCGTGGCCGACCCGGGCCAGCGCAGCAGCGACCACTGGTCGTTCGTGCGCGCCGGCTTGCCGGGAGCTCGGCTGGGCTCGACGCCGTACGCCGGCTACCACTCCGCCGGTGACGTCCCGGGGGTCGTGGCTCCGGAGCAGCTGGAACGCGTGGGGCGCCTGCTCCTCGCGTGGCTGGCACCCGCATAGGCGCCTCCTCGGGGCTCAGCGGGTCAGCCCGGCACAGGCGCGCAGCACCTCGCGCTGGGCACGGAAGTCGGCCGCGGCCGTGGTGCCGACCGGCGCGGGGAGGCCGTCGGCCCCGATCGCCGCAGGCCACCACTCCGCGTCCACCACTGTCGCGCGGCCGGACGGCCGAGGCGGTGGCTGGACCGTGAGGGTGAGGACGCCGGTGGGCCCGGGGGAGTACCAGGCGAAGTTGCCCAGCCCGTAGGCCACGTAGCCGCGCCCGAGGTGGCCGTCGCCCTGCAGGCGATGGGCATGGGTGCCGACGACGACGTCCGCGCCCGCCTCCACGAGACGGGCGGCCATGGACCGCTGGTCGACGCTCGGGCAGCGCTCGCCCTGGACGCCCCAGTGGAGGTAGGTGACCACCACGTCCGCGTCTCGGTCGGCTCGGCGCACCTCGGCCAGGAGCCGCGCCGGTTCGATCGCGTCGGCGATGCCGGACCGGCCCGCGCCGGCCGCCCAGTGCCCGGTGGCGTCGGCGGTCGGGTCCTGGTCGGCGAGGGAGGCCGCCAGCGTGGCGACGAGGGTGCCGCGGACGTCGGTCAGGTCGGGCCGGAACGCCTCGTCCGCGTCGCGGCCGATCCCGACGACCGACAGCGGCGGGTCGGCGTCCGCGGCCGATCGTGCGGCGCGCAGCGTGCTGGGGAGGCGGGCCCTGCTGAGGTCGAGGGCGTGGTTGTTGGCCATGCTCGCGACGTCGATGCCCGCGGCGGCCAGTGCGGCGAACGCCGCTGGAGAGGCGGAGAAGGTGAAGCGCTTGCCGGGCTCGGGCCGGCCGCCGGTCCCGACCGAGGTCTCGAGGTTGACGATCGCCAGGTCGGCCGCCGCCAGGGCAGCGGCGGCCGGTCCGAGAGCAGTGTCGGGCTCGTCCAGCCGGCGCGCCAGCGCCCCCTCGAAGTGCACGTCGCCCGCCAGGGCGATCCGGACCGGCCGGGACCGCTCGTCCCCCGGGTCGGGCTCGCGGGGCGTGGAGGCCGACCCCGTCGGCGCCCGGCCGGGGGAGGACGTCACGTCCGACGACTGCCGCCCGCCGGGTGTCGTACAGGCCGCGAGGCCCAGCGTGACCGCCGCCGCACAGAGGATGCGCACGCTCCGGCCCCCTGCTCCCGCCATGGCGCCATCGTGCCACCGGTGCCCGCGCATCCCCCTGAAGTAGGTGGACGTTCGGGGGGAGGGAGGTGCCACACTCGTCGCATGAGAACTCGGACAGCTCTGACCGCCGGCGCCGCGCTCGTGCTCGCCGGACTGACCGTGGCTCCCGCCAGCGCGGAGTTCTACGGCATCGACGACCCGGCCGACGCGAGCGCCTCCCTGACCGACATCTACAGCATCGACGCCAACCACGGCCGCGAGAACCTTCGCGTCCGGGTGAGGTTCAACGAGCTGATGCGCTCCAGCGCGGCCGGGCTGTCGATCTTCATCGACTCCGACCGCGGCGTGAAGGGACCTGAGTACGTCCTCAGCAGCGGGCTCGGCGACGGCACCGACTACGTGCTCACCCGCGCCGAGGCGTGGCGCGGCAGCGACGATCGCGTGAAGTGCGACTACGTCGCACGGCCGAGGTGGGGCAAGGACCTGTTCCGGGCGGTCATCAGCCGTGAGTGCTTCGACTCGGCGGGCTCGGTCCGGGTCTCGGTCAAGATGGTCGACCAGGCCGACGGGTCGCACCCCGTCGTCGACTGGGTGCCCAAGCGGCACCGCTGGAGCCTGCCCATCGAGTCGGGGCTCGGCTCGACGGGCGCCTGAGCGCGGCTCAGGCAGTCAGGTCGCGGCGCATGATCCAGACGTTGACGCCGTCCTCACGCTGGTAGTCGAGGTGGTCGAGCACGGCGGACGCCAGTGCGAGGCCGCGGCCGGACTCCGCCATCTCGCCTGGCATCTCCGGCACGCCTGACGCGTCCCAGCCGGGGTACTCCTCTCCCGAGTCCGAGAGGCGAGCGGACAGCGCGTCGGGCAGCACCTGCAGGCTGAACCGCCAGGCGACCCGGCCCGCAGGACGCCCGTGCTCCACGACGTTGTTGGCCAGCTCCATCACCGCGGTCTCGAACATCATCACGTCGGCCGCCGGGACGTGGGGGTGCTCGGCGGACGCCTGCTCGAGCAGGTCGTGGAGCCGCTCCAGGTCCTGGGGCACCGCCAGCCCGCCGAGCTCGTAGCGCTCACCAGTCACTGCGGGCGTCCTCCACTGTCGGGTGGGCACGCAGGATGCGGTCGAGGTTGGTCAGCTTCAGGACCGTGCGGACCTGCTCGCCGGCAGCCGCGATACGGAGGTCGCCGCCCGCCTGGCGACAGGTCTTGAGCCCGCTGACCAGCGCCCCGAGGCCCGAGGAGTCGATGAACGTCGTCGGGCCGAGGTCGACGACCACCCGGGGGGCCTGGGCGACCGCCGCGCCGATCGCGTCGCGGAACGACGCTGCCACGGCCATCGAGACGCGTGCCGGACACACGATCACCGCGACCCCGTCGCTGACCTCGGTCTGCCAGTCACTCATGCTGCGATCTCCTCGATGTCGCTCGCGAACTCAGGTGCACGGAAGCGTGCAGCCTCGATGATGACGCTCAGGACGAGCAGGTCGTAGGCGACCCAGAGCCAGTTGACGCCCGTGCCGACGACCGACGTCGAGGTGCCGAGCCACAACCGGAGCCCGCCGACGACGCACGCGGCGACGAGGACACCCATCGCCAGCAGCTGGGGCCAGATGAGGCGCCAGGGGAACGGCTGGCGGGCCTGGCGGGTCTTGGGCGTGACCACGAAGCCGAGCGGCCGGCCGAACCACACGTTGGCGGCCGCAGTCACGCAGGCCCGTATCCACAACGGGAACAGCGCCAGGCTGTACTGGTGCCCGCGCCACGTCTTCACGCCGTAGCCCACGACCGCGAACAGCAGCTGGTTGAGCACGACGTAGGGGACGAAGTAGGCCAGGAAGGTCAGGCCGTAGGCCTTCACCGGCAGGATGCCCAGGCACAGGTAGACGACGGGTGCTGCGAGGTAGATCACGGCGGCGAAGCCGGACAGGTAGCTCCACATCGTCGCGAAGTACATCAGCCGCTGCCCGGCGCTCAGGCCGCGCTGCGTCAACGGGTTCTCGCGCAGCAGCACCTGCAACGTGCCCTGCGCCCAGCGCAACCGCTGTTGCAGCATCGTGCGCAGGTCCTCCGGCGCGAGGCCGTGGGCGAGGACCTCGTGGTGGTAGACCGACCGCCACCCGTTGGCGTGCAGGCGCATGCAGGTGGCCATGTCCTCGGTGACCGAGACCGTCGCGAGCGGCATCATCGGCTGTGCCTCGTCCGCACGGTCGACGTCGACGGCGGTCATGAGGCGACGTACGGAGTCGACCGCGCCGAGGGGCGAGAACTCACGGCTGGACAGGTGCTCGAGCGCCTGCTCGTCGACGACGGGGACACCGAGCTCGGCGTCGATGCCGACGGGAAGCATCTCCGGCGAGTCGCTGGAGAGGGCCTCGAGCTCGGCGAGGTCGGCGCGGATCGCGGCGAGGTCGTCGCTGACCACACCGCGGCCGGCGGCCTGCACGGCCTGCTGGAACTCGTAGGTGACCTCGGACACGGGCACGCCCTCGTCCAGCCGCCGTTGCGCGAGCTGGACTGCCTCGAGCACGCTGCTGATCGCCGGCACGAGCTCGGGGGTGTCCTTGCGGGCGCGGGCCACGGCGCGGGTCAGGATGCGCCGGGAGGCATGCAGCGTCTCGCGGACGGCGGCCTCCACCTCGCGGACGTAGCCGACGATGCCGAGCTGCATGAGCGCGTCGCGACGCAGCAGCGCGTTGGAGCCGCAGAAGAAGGCCGCGTTCCAGCCGTCCTTGCCCTGCTGGATGGGGCCGTAGAAGAGCGGGGCCTGGCTGCCGAGCGGGTCGCTGCCGGTGACGTTGCTGAACCACTGCGGGGTCTGGACGAGCGCCACCTCGGGGTCCCGGAACCAGCCGAGGGTGTGGTCGAGGATGCGCGGGTCAGGGACCTGGTCGGCGTCGAGCACCAGCAGGAACTCACCGTCCGTGCGGAACAGGGCACTGTTGAGGTTGCCGGCCTTGGCGTGGCGGGGCATGTCGCGCCACTCGTCGCCGCGCGTGAGGTAGCCGACGCCGAGGCGATCGGCCTCGGCGCGCATCTCGGGCCGGTCGCCGTCGTCGAGGATCCAGGTCTGGTGCGGGAAGGTGATGCGGGTCGCCGCCTGGGCCGTGGCCGCGACCATCTCGACCGGCTCGTCGTAGGTGGTGATCAGCACGTCGACCGTCGCGCCCTCGGGGGGCGGGGGAGCCTGGCCCCGGTCCTTGCGGCGCCACATCGTCAGCCCGAAGAGGTAGGAGTCGATGAGGGAGTAGGTCTCCGCGACGACGAGGGGGACGGCGATCCACCAGTTGACCCAGTTGACCGAGTAGAGCCAGCGCCACCCCACGTAGAGCGTGCCGGCGATGAGGGTGAGGAGGACGAGCAGTCGGATGGCGAGCTGCTTCACGCGTTCTCCCGTCGGACCGCGATCACGGTCAGGTCGTCGGTGGTGGTGAGCTCGCCGACCCGCTGGATCACGAGGTCCACGATCGTCGCGGGCTTCTGGGCCTGGGCGGCGAGCTCCCGTGCGCCCGCGAGCGCGTCCTCGGCGGTGGCGAAGGCGTCGAGGACGCCGTCGCTCACCACGAGCAGCGTCTCGCCGGGTGCCAGGACCGCGGTGCGCGAGGTCCACTGGTCGCCTCGCAGCGCCCCGAGCGGCAGGTCGCCGGACGCGAGACGTCGTACGCCACCGTCCGGCTGGAGGACGAGCGCCAATCCGTGCCCGGCGTCGACGTAGTCCATCTCGCCGGTGGCCGGGTCGATGCGGACCGCGAACATCGTGACGAACCGGCCCGCGTCGTCGAGGTCGTCCTGGCTGTCGGTCGCGGCACGCGAGACCGTGGTCGCGACGGTGTTGTAGGGGGACGTGCCGCGCACCAGCGTGCGCACGGCCGAGGCGATCACCGCTGCCACGAGGCCCTTGCCCATCACGTCGGCGAGCACGACCTGCAGACGACCGTCGAGCACCTGCCAGTCGTAGAAGTCGCCTCCGACGGCGCGTGCGGGCAGGGAGTGTCCGGAGACCTCGAGGCCCGGCACGTGCACGTCGTGGCGTGGCACCAGTCGCCGCTGCACCTCGACGGCCTCGCGTTGGTCGTGGTCCTTGGCGAGCTCCTGCTCGACCCACGCCACGAGGTCGCTGAGCATGTGGTCCTCGGCCTCGGTGAGCTCGCGAGGCTCGCCGTCCGCCAGGCAGAGGGTGCCGACGACCTCTCCGTCCGCATGGAGGAGGCGTCCGGCGTAGAACACGACCGGGTCGTCCGACAGGACCGCCGGGTGCCGGGCGAAGACGGGGTCCAACCGTGCGTCGCGCAGGTCGAGCGGTCGGCCCTGCTCGACCGCGGTCGCGCAGATGGAGTCGGAGACGGGACGGACGTCGGAGTCCAGGCCCACCTGAGCCAGGCTCACCTGTTCGCGGTCGCTGATGAGGTTGACGGCCGCGACGGGCACGTCGAAGAGGCGTCGCGCCAGGCGGACCACACGATCGAACCGCTCATCCGTGCGGACGGACGAGCTGATGTTCTCGAGGGCCGCAAGACGAGCGGGGGCATCGAGCCGAGACACGGGCGTGACTCTAGCAACGCGTGGTGCCGGTGGTGGGCGGACTGCGTCAGGCGGACGCGACGAGGCCGACGGCGACTCCGCACAGCAGGAGGCCCAGGCCCTGGGCGACGTGGATGCGCTCGCGCAGCACGACCGCCGCGAGCGCGATCGTGACGGCGGGATAGAGCGAGGTCAGCACCGAGGCGACGGCGAGCAGCCCGGTCTGGGTCGCCAGCAGGAACGCCACGACCGCAGCAGTGGAGAGCACGCCGGCGACGGCACCCCACGCCTGCGACGAGTCGTGCGGCAGCCACCGCCCGCCCACCGCACTGGCGGTGACGGCCACGCAGACGAGGCCCGCCGCCTGGGCCACCGCGAGCGGGGCGAAGCCGGCTTCCTCGGGGACCTGGCCCATGGCGGCGAAGAGCACCCCGAACCCGAGCCCGGCGATCACGCCGTCGGCGATCCCGACAGCCAGGTCGCCGGAGCCACCGGGCTCCCTGCTGACCAGCCAGATGCCCGGGACGGCGGCCGCGATGCCCAGCCAGACCAGGAGGGCCGGGCGCTCGCCCGTGACCACGGCGACGCACACCGGCAGGAGTGCGGCACCCACCGCGGAGATCGGCGCGACCACCCCCATCCGCCCCGCAGCGAGGCCCTTGTAGAGAAAGGCACCGCCCAGGCCCGTGCCGATGCCGGCCACGGCTCCCCAGACCAGGTCCGGGCCGGTCGGTGCGCCGTCCGTCGCCAGGACGAGGACGATCGCGCCGACCAGAGCCGCGGCGGTGCCGACGAACGCGACCGGCCACGCCGACGTACGACGCGAGGCGAGGCCACCCACGAAGTCGGAGAGCCCGTAGGCCAGGGCGGCGACGAGCGAGAGCAGGACGGCCATCAGGTCGCGACCACGCCGACGACCCAGGTCAGCGCCGCGAGGAAGGCCGCGACCAGCTCGATCAGGATCGAGACGCCGACCGCCCGGAGGGCGCCGAGGGTGGACGGCCAGGCGCCGGCGGCGCCCACGCGGGCGCGCTCGGCGACGTACACGCCGAGCACGAACCCGACGAACATGCCCACCAGCGGGATCACGAAGAACCCGACGAAGGCGAGCAACGCCCCGACCAGCAGGGTGCGGTGGGGGACGCCGGAGGCCTTGAGCCGCCGGCCGGGCACGAGGTACTTCACGACCGAGCCGCCGACGAGCAGCGTCGCGCACACCGCGAAGACCAGCCAGCCGGTGGAGGTGCCCACCTCGAGCGCCCACACCAGGATCGCCCCCAGGACGAGGATGGTCCCGGGCAGCACGGGGACGATGATCCCGGCGATGCCGACGGCGATCAGGACGGCGACGAGGAGCTCGGTGGCACTCACGGGGCACAGCCTCCCAGACGCACCGCGGCCCCGGACGAGTCGTCCGGGGCCGCGGTGGAAGTCGGGTGGTCGGTTGCTCAGGCCTCGCTGCCCGCCGCCGGGGCGTCGAGCTTGTGGGTCTCGTCGTGGACGTTGGCCGCGATCTCGCGCAGCTTCTCGCCGTGCTCACGGGCGTGGTGGGCGCAGAAGAGCAGCTCACCACCGGTCTGGAGCTCCACACGGAGGTAGGCCTGGGCGCCGCAGCGGTCGCAGCGGTCACCGGCCGTGAGGACGGCCTGGGTGGGTGCGGTGGCAGTGGTCACGTCAGCCTCATTTCTGTTCATCGGTGTCTGGCCCAACGTAGCCAGCGGGGCAAAGATTCCCGCTGGAACGGGTGGATCGAGAACGGATTCAAGTCAATCACGTCCCACCCTCCGCCGCTGACGTTGTCCTCAAGCGTGGACGAGTCGTTGCCGAAGTGATACCTGTGAGGTGCCCCACGCTAGCCCTGCTCATACCCGTCTCGGAGCAGGCGTGCCTTCGCGGTCGTCCGGCGTGTCGCCGGGTAGGTTTTCCTCTTGTGGCAGCACCGGCGGACAACACCTACAACGCAGCACACCTCCTGGTCCTGGAGGGCCTCGACGCAGTGCGCAAGCGGCCGGGCATGTACATCGGCTCGACCGACACGCGCGGCCTGATGCACTGCCTGTGGGAGATCATCGACAACGGCGTCGACGAGGCCCTGGCCGGCGTCGCGCACCTGGTCGAGGTGACGCTGCACGACGACGGCTCGGTCGAGGTCTACGACGACGGGCGCGGCATCCCGACCGACAAGGAGCCCAAGACCGGGCTCTCCGGGGTCGAGGTCGTCGCCACCAAGCTGCACGCGGGCGGCAAGTTCGGCGGCGGCTCCTACGTCGCGACCGGAGGCCTGCACGGGGTCGGCCTGTCGGTGGTCAACGCGCTCTCCTCGCGGATGGACATCGACGTCGACCGCTCGCCGACCCAGCAGGGCCTGTCCTTCCAGCGCGGCGTGCCGGGCGTCTTCGACGGCGAGGGCCCGTCGGCGACGTTCACGCCGAAGTCCGGGCTGACCCGCAAGGGCAAGCGGGTCGCCAAGGGGAGGACCGGCACGCGGATCCGCTTCTGGCCCGACCGCCAGATCTTCACCAAGGACGCCCGTTTCGAGACGGACGGCCTGCTCGGTCGCGCCCGCCAGACGTCGTACATCGTGCCGGGCCTCGAGCTGGTCATCCGCGACCTGCGCGGCTCCGAGAAGGTCGAGGAGAAGTTCCGCCACGACGGAGGCATCGCAGAGTTCGTCGAGTTCCTCTCGCACGGGGAGCCCGTCACCGACATCCTCCGGCTGCAGGGCACCGACACGTTCACCGAGACCGTGCCGCTGCTCGACGACAAGGGCCACATGACGCCGCAGGAGGTCGAGCGCGAGCTGACCGTCGACGTCGCGGTGCGGTGGGACACGGCCTACGACACCGAGGTGCGCTCCTTCGTCAACGTGATCGCCACGCCCAAGGGCGGCACCCACGTCAGCGGCTTCGAGGCCGCCCTGACAAAGACGTTCAACGACGCGATGCGCGGGGCCAAGGTGCTCAAGGCCGCCGACACCGACGTGATCAAGGACGACGTCCTCGAGGGCCTCACCGCAGTCGTGACCGTGCGGCTCGCCGAGCCCCAGTTCGAGGGCCAGACCAAGGAGATCCTCGGCACCCCGGCCGCGCGCGGCGTCGTGCGCAAGGTGGTGGCGCAGGAGCTCAAGGCCTTCCTGACGTCGACCAAGCGGGCCGAGAAGGCGCAGGCCAAGCTGCTGATGGAGAAGGTCGCCGGCGCGTCCAAGACGCGCCTGGCGGCCCGGCAGCACAAGGAGAACCAGCGACGCAAGAACGCGCTGGAGTCCTCCGCGCTGCCGGCCAAGCTGTTCGACTGCCGCAGCTCCGACACCGAGCGCACCGAGCTCTTCATCGTCGAGGGCGACTCGGCGATGGGCACCGCCAAGGCGGCGCGCAGCAGCGAGTTCCAGGCGCTGCTGCCGATCCGCGGCAAGATCCTCAACGTCCAGAAGGCGTCCGTCGGCGACATGCTCAAGAACACCGAGTGCGCCTCGATCATCCAGGTCGTCGGCGCCGGCTCCGGGCGTACGTTCGATCTCGAGGCGGCCCGCTACGGACGCATCATCCTGATGGCCGACGCCGACTCCGACGGCGCACACATCCGGTGCCTGCTGGCGACGCTCTTCTTCAAGTACATGCCCGACCTGGTGCGCGACGGGCGTCTCTACTCGGCCGTGCCGCCGCTGCACCGCATCGAGCTGTCCAACCCGAAGAAGGGGATGGACAAGTACATCTACACGTACTCGGACGACGAGCTGCAGCGCAAGCTCGCCGAGCTCAAGAAGAAGAACATGCGCTGGAAGGACCCGGTCCAGCGCTACAAGGGCCTCGGTGAGATGGACGCCGACCAGCTGGCCGAGACCACCATGGACCCGCGCCACCGCACGCTGCGCAAGCTCACCATCGACGACGTCGACGAGGCCAGCCAGGTCTTCGAGCTGCTCATGGGCTCCGACGTCGCGCCGCGCAAGGAGTTCATCGTGCAGGGTGCCTACGAGGTCGACGTGGAGACTCTGGACGCATGAGCCGGTAGCGTTCCGCGCATGATGGATGTCGGGGGAGCCGAGGTGCTGGTGTTCGTCGTCCTGCTCTACGGGCTCGTGGCGTTCGCGCTCTACTGGATCATCCGGCTGGCAGTGCGGCACGGCATCCAGGACACCCACCGGGTCACACGCGCGCGCGACTCGGCAGCCGACCTGAGGCAGACCATCGACCGCCAGCGGGCGACGTACGGCGGCCCCGAGCCCGAGTGACGCGACGGCTCAGACGTGCTGGGTGAGGAGCCCGGTGTCGACGTCGTAGAGGAAGCCGCCGACCTTGGCGCGGTCGCCGATGAGCGGGTGGGTCTGCACCTTGGCGACGTCCTCGCGCAGCTGCTCGAGCTGGTCGGTCACGACGCCGAAGGACTGCCAGCTGGCGTCGACGCCGGCCGACTCGCCGACCTTCTCGCGCAGCTCCTGCTCCGACGCCGACGCCATGGCGCAGCGGGTGTGCGGCACCACGAGGATGCGCTGCACGTTGAGCAGGTGCACGCCGAGGACCAGCGCCTCGAGGGCCTGCGGGGTGACGCGGCCACCCGGGTTGCGGAAGATCTTGGCGTCGCCGTGCTTGAGGCCGAGCATCCGCAGCGGGTCGATCCGCGAGTCCATGCAGGTGACCAGCGCGATCCCAGCGTGGGCCTTGCCGTCGAAGCCGCCGAGGTCGAAGGAGTCCGCGAACTCGCGGTTCGCCTGCATCAGGTCGTCGAAGTCGTCCACGTGACGCAGGTTAGCGTCCCTCAGGCGCTGCCGGTGAAGAGGTCTCGCGCAGCAAGCCGGGTGGGCCCCACCTGCCGGAACAGCACCAGCGCGAGCACCGCCGCGAGCACGGCGCAGCCGGCGGCACCCCAGAAGACGGCGTGCTCCTGGGCGATGCCCGCGACCCGGAGCAGGTCGGAGAACTCCTTGCACCTGCTCTTGCCGTCGCAGACCTCCTGGACGGGAGGCACGGCGAGCTGCTCGGCGTAGTAGCGGCGCAACCCGATCGTGGTCAGCGCGGAGATGCCGACCAGCATCCCGACCATGCGCGCGACGACCACGAAGGCGCTCGCGACGCCGTGCACGTCGTCGTCGGTGAAGGCGAGCAGCGCCGCGTTGACCGGCGCCAGCGCGAGTCCGAAGCCGAGCCCGCCGGTGACGAGCGCGAGGTTGGCGATCGGCTCCTCGATCGTGGTGAGCCCCCAGCGGGTCATCAGCACGAAGCCGGTGGCGGCAAGCAGCATCCCGACCGCCGTGACGATGCCGGGGGACAGGAACCGGATGAGGTAGCCCCCGAGGACCGCGCCGACGGGCAGGGCCAGCAGGAAGCGCACCAGCACCAACGCGGCCGGGAGCTGGTCGTCGGGGTAGACCGTGGTGCGGGCGAAGAGCGGGATGTCGATGAGGGCGGCGATCAGCGCGGCACCCACGAAGAAGCTGACCAGCAGCGCTCCCCAGGCCGGCGTACGACGCAGCGCGCCGCGGGGGACGAGCGGGTTGGCGGCGCGGCGTACGTGCCAGGTGAAGGCGGCCGTGGCCACGAGGGCGCCGAGGAGGTACCACCGCCCCCGGGGCGAGAAGACCTCGATCTTGGGGTCGGCGGTGGCGAAGGCGAGGATCACCCCGCCGAGGGCGGCGGCGAGCAGCAGGGCGCCCACGAGGTCGGCCTCGACGAGCACCCGTCCCCAGCCTCGGAGGTCGAGGAGCGGGTGCGGGCCGTACCAGCACCACGCGACGAGCAGCACGAGCGCCCCGGTCGTGAGTGCGCCGAGGGGGGTGAGCCACCGACCGTCGCCCGCGAAGGGGATGAAGAGCTGGCCCCACGTGAGGTCGCGCATCAGCGACGAGGGTCGCAGGAAGACGGTCGCCCCGCCGGCGAGCGTGGCCAGGAGCAGCACCAGGCCGACGAGGTCGGGTCGCCGGCGCGGCGTCGAGCGCTCGTGCGGGGCCAGGCTGCGGATCGCGGCGGCGAGGACCAGGCCCACGGCGAGGTTGACGGCGAAGATCGCCCGCCAGTCCGATACTGCCAGCACGGCCGCGCCGAAGAGCGGGCCGAGGACCGAGCCGATCTCCTGGACCGCCGAGACCACGCCGAGCGGGACGCCCCGGCGCTCGACGGGGTAGAGGTCGGCGACCAGCGCCAAGGTGGCCGGCACCAGGCCGCCGCCGCCCACGCCCTGCAGGAAGCGGCCGGCGACGATGCTCGGCATGTCGTAGGCGAGCGTGGTGACCAGGGAGCCCAGGGCGAACAGCACGAGCGCCATCACCAGGACCGGCACCCGACCCCGCAGGTCGGCGATGCGCCCGATGAGCGGCAGCATCGCGACGTAGCCGAGCAGGAAGCCGCTGACGATCGGGGCGGCTCGCTGGAGCTGGTCGATCGGCACCCCGACGCCGGTCATCATGTCGGGCAGCGCCAGCACCACGACGTACGTGTCGGCTGCCGCGAACGCGACGGCGACCGCGGCCATCGACAGGAGCAGCCGCGACGTGCGCGAGACCTCCCCGGTCCCGGCCCCGGTCGGGCTCGTCACGGCTTGGAGATCTGCTTCTCGGTGCCGTAGTCGGCGAAGTCGACGGTGTAGGTCATCGGGTCGGTGTGCGGGTAGAAGACGCCGGTGAGCGTCGCCTTGCGCAGCTCGCCCTCGTCGGTGACCTGCCACTCGACGTCGAAGGAGTCGCCGGCCGACGACGGGATGACCGCGTCCATGGCGTCGCCGGGCACGGTGCCGGAGTAGGTGGTGAGGATCTCGGAGTTGTCCGCACCGCCGCGCACGCTCTCACCGGCCTCGGGCGACTCGGTGAGCGTGAGCAGGCCGGCGAAGCCGTCCTCGCCGACGAGCCCGGACGGGTCGGGGGCGCCGTACTCCTTGGGGTTGACCTTGTCCCAGGCGCCGTTGGTGAACGGCAGCTGGGCGTAGACCGTGTCGTCGACGGCGATCACCGGCACGTCGACCGTCTGGCCCGCGAAGACGACCGTGATGGTGCCGTCGAAGGCAGGGGCGTCGGTGACGGTCCCGGCCGCCTTGGCGATGCCCGAGACGCCCTCGGGGAGCTTGCTCGTCGAGAGGGTCAGGTCGACGCCGCTGGTCTCGGCCAGCTGGGTGGAGGCTTCGGCCAGCACCTCCTCGGGCGACGTGCCCTCCTCAGCAGGGGTCTCGGCGCCGCCGGAGCAGGCGACGAGGGTGGGCACGGCGAGCACCGCCGCGGTCACGGCAGCGGCGAGACGTCCGGAGGTCCGGGCACGAGCGAGCATGGCGTCAGCCTTCCACAGGGGCGGGCGCGACGTCGGACGCGGCGGCGGCCCGCACGGCGGGCTGCGCGGCGACCGGGGACGCGACGGCGGCGATCGGCTGGGAGGCGGGTACGCCGGAGCCGTCCCGCCGTCCGTTGGCCTCGGGCAGGTCGATCGGGGCACCGCTGGCGGCGGCGGCCCGCGCGGGACCCGGTCCGGCCCACGCGGCCACCAGCGTGTCCTCGCCCTTGAGGAAGCGGTGGCTCCGGACGCCACCCGTGGCGCGCCCCTTGCCGGGGTACTCGCTGAACGGCGTCACCTTGACGGCGCCGGCCTCGGTGCCCGGCAGGGCGGTCGATGACCCCGACGCGGTCACGACGACCGCGTCGGTGGGCTCGAAGGCGCCGAAGAAGGCGACCTGCTGGCCCGCGCCGAGCTTGATGCCGGCCATGCCTCCGCCCGCGCGGCCCTGAGGTCGCACACCGGCCGCGGAGAAGTGGAGGAGCTGGGCGTCGGTCGAGATGAAGCAGAGCTCCTCCTCGCCCGTGGCGAGCTCGACGACACCGACCACCTCGTCACCGTCCTTGAGGCCGATGACCTCCCACTCGTCACGGTTGAGCACCTCGGGGTTGACCCGCTTGACGATGCCGTCCCGGGTGCCGATCGCCAGCCCCGGGCCGTCGGTCGGGAGGGAGGTGAGGGCGAGCGCGCGCTCGCCCGCCCCGAGCGAGAGGATCTCGCTGAGCGGGAGGCCGCCCTGGAGGTTGGGGTCGTTGGCGGAGTCGGGCAGCTCGGGCATGTCGAGCACGGCCACCTTGAGCAGACGTCCCCGGCTGGTCACGACACCGACCTCCGCGCGGGCGGTCGTCCGCACGGCGCTCGTCACCACGTCGTGGTTCGCCCGTCCCTCGCCCTGGCCGGGGGCCGCGCCCGACGACGTACGTGCCAGCAGCCCGCTCGAGGACAGCAGCGCGAAGCACGGGTCGTCGGCCACCTCGAGCGGCGTCGCCGACGCGGCGGTGACGGTGGTGCCGGCCGAGGCCAGCAGGACCGTGCGCCGCGGGGTGCCGTGCTCCTTGGCGACATCGGTCAGCTCGTCGGAGACGACCTTCCGGAGCAGCTTCTCGTCGGCGAGGATCGAGTCGAGGTACTCGATCGTGCGCTCGAGCTCGCTCTTCTCCTTCTCCAGCTCCAGCCTGGAGAACTTCGTCAGGCGGCGCAGCGGCATGTCGAGGATGTAGTCGGCCTGGATCTCGGTGAGGTCGAAGACCGAGATGAGGCGCTCCTTGGCCGCCGGCGCGTTGTCCGACCCGCGGATGACCTGGATGACCTCGTCGATGTCGAGGATCGCGATGAGCAGGCCGTCGACCAGGTGCAGCCGGTCGGCGGCCTTGGCGCGACGGTGGGTGGACCGCCGGCGTACGACGTCGAAGCGGTGCCCGAGGAAGACGTCGAGCATCTCCTTGAGGCCCAGCGTCCGCGGCTGGCCGTCGACCAGCGCGACCGCGTTGATGCCGAAGGAGTCCTCGAGCGCGGTCTGACGGTAGAGCTGCTCGAGGATCGCCTCGGGGACGAAGCCGTTCTTCACCTCGATCACCAGCCGCAGGCCGTGCTCGCGGTCGCTGAGGTCCTTGATGTCGGCGATGCCCTGGAGCTTCTTGGACAGCACGAGCTTCTTGATCTGCTCCATGACCCGCTCGGTGCCGACGCCGTAGGGGAGCTCGGTGACGACGATGCCCTTGCGCCGGGCCGTCACCGACTCGATGCGCGCCGTGGCCCGCATCTTGAAGGTGCCGCGACCGGACTCGTAGGCGTCACGGATGCCGTCGAGGCCGACGATCTTGCCTCCGGTCGGCAGGTCGGGTCCGGGGATGAACCGCATCAGGTCGTCCAGGGACGCCTTCGGGTGCGTGATGACGTGCTTGAGCGCCTGCACGACCTCGACCAGGTTGTGCGGCGCGATGTTGGTCGCCATGCCGACCGCGATGCCGGCGGAGCCGTTGACGAGCAGGTGGGGGATGGCGGCCGGGAGCACGACCGGCTCCATCTCGCGCGAGTCGTAGTTGGGCTTGAAGTCGACGGTGTCCTCGTCGATCGAGGCCGTCATCGCCACGGCGGCGGGGGCCATGCGGCACTCCGTGTAGCGCATGGCGGCGGGGGAGTCGTCGGGCGAGCCGAAGTTGCCGTGGCCGTCGACCGTCGGCAGCCGCATCGACCACGGCTGCGCCATGCGCACCAGGGCGTCGTAGATCGCGCCGTCGCCGTGCGGGTGCAGCCGGCCCATGACCTCGCCGACGACGCGGGCGCTCTTGACGTGGCCGCGGTCGGGCCGCAGCGACATGTCGTCCATCGTGTAGAGGATGCGGCGCTGCACCGGCTTGAGCCCGTCGCGTGCGTCGGGCAGGGCCCGCGAGTAGATGACCGAGTAGGCGTACTCGAGGAACGACGACTGCATCTCGTCTCGGATGTCGGTGTCGAGGATGTGCTCCTCGAAGTCGTCCGGAAGGGGCTGCTTCGCCGTACGTCGTGCCATGCGGTCCATTCTCCCCGGTTGCTCCACTCGGTCCGCCGGGGGCACGCCGAGCGCGGGCCGGATAGATTGCAGCCGTGACCAGAGCGGACGCCGACGCAGACGAGCTGGGCGCGCCGCCGCCCGCCCCTCGCCACTGGGAGGCCGACGTCCTCCTGCGCGACGGGCGTACGGCCCACATCCGGCCGATGCAGCCCGAGGACCGTGACCTCCTCGTCGACTTCTACAGCCGCGTGTCGGACCAGTCGAAGTACTACCGCTTCTTCTCCCCGATGCCCGAGCTCTCCGAGCGCGACCTCGACCGCTTCACCCACGTGGACCACCGCGACCGCGTCGCGCTCATCCTGCTCGTGGGCGGCGACATGATCGCCGTGGGCCGCTACGACACGATCCGGCCGGGCTACGCCGAGGTGGCTTTCCTGGTCGAGGACCGGCACCAGGGCCGCGGCATCGGCCAGCTCCTGCTCGAGCACCTCGCGCAGGCCGGCCGCGAGCGTGGGATCGAGGAGTTCGTCGCCGAGGTGCTCCCCGACAACCAGGCCATGATCCACACCTTCAAGGACGCCGGCTACCAGGTGAAGAGCGCCTTCGAGGACGGCGTGATGGAGCTGGTCTTCCGGATCGACCCGACCGAGACGGCGATCGGTGTCATGGAGCAGCGTGAGCACCGTGCGGAGTACGCCTCGATCGAGCGCTTCCTCGCGCCGCGCTCGGTGGCGATCATCGGTGCCAGCCGCCGCCAGGAGACGATCGGGCGGGCGCTGGTTCGCCACCTGGTGCTCGGCAACTTCGCCGGGCGCATCCACGTGGTCAACCCCAACGCCGACTCCGTCTCCGGCATGCCGGCGTGGAAGACCGTGGGCGAGATCCCCGGCGAGGTGGACGTCGCCGTCGTGGCCGTGCCGGCCGAGTCGGTGCAGGACGTGGTGCTCGATTGCGCAGCCAAGGGGGTGCACGGCCTCGTCGTGATCTCGTCGGGATTCGCCGAGACCGGCGAGGAGGGCCGCATGCGTCAGCGCCGCCTGGTCGGCCTGTCCCGGTCCTACGGTCTGCGGCTCATCGGTCCCAACGCGCTCGGCATCATCAACACCGACCCCGACGTCTCGCTCAACGCCTCGCTGTCGTCGGTGATGCCGCCGCGCGGGCGCGCCGGCTTCTTCTGCCAGTCCGGTGCGCTCGGCAGCGCGATCCTGGAGAAGGTGCAGAACCGGGGTCTGGGCCTCACCACCTTCGTGAGCGCCGGCAACCGCGCCGACGTCTCGGGCAACGACCTCCTGCAGTACTGGGAGGAGGACGACGCCACCGAGGTCGTGCTGCTCTACCTCGAGTCCATCGGCAACCCGCGCAAGTTCTCCCGGGTGGCCCGTCGGGTCAGCCGGCGCAAGCCGATCGTCGCGGTGCGCTCCGGTCGCAGCTCGCAGGGCGTGCCGATGGGGCACGCGGTGCGCAAGATCGGCGCGCCGCCCGAGGCGGTCGACGCCATGTTCCGCCAGGCCGGGATCATCCAGGTCGAGTCGCTGGAGGAGATGTTCGACGTCGCCCAGCTGCTCGCCCACCAGCCGCTGCCGCGCGGACGCCGGGTCGCGATCGTGGGCAACTCCGACGCCCTCGGCCTGCTCGCCACCGACGCCGCCAACTCGGTGGGCCTGGTGGTCAACAAGCAGGTCGCCCTGGGCGCCGACGCCACGTCCGAGGACTTCGAGGACGCCCTGGACGGCGCGATCGACGACCCGGAGGTCGACTCCGTCGTCGCGATCTTCATCCCACCCCTCAACGTGGCGGGGGCGCGCGAGGAGGTCGCCAACGTGCTCGCCGCGGTGGGTGAGCAGTCCGACAAGCCGATCGTCTCCACGTTCCTCGGCACCGAGGGCGTCCCCGAGCTGCTGCGGGTGCCCGACGTGGCCGGATCGTCGGCCGGGCGCGGGTCGGTGCCGTCGTACCCCGCCGTCGAGGCCGCCGTGCGTGCCCTCGCGCGCGTCGTGGAGTACGCCGTGTGGCTGCGCGTGCCGCAGGCGAGCGTCGCCGAGCCGGGCTCGGCCGACCTCGACGCCGCGCGCCACCTCGTCAACGAGGTGCTGATGAACCACCCCGAGGGCCGCGACCTCGACTTCGAGGAGCAGCACCGCCTGCTGGCCGCCTACGGCATCGACCTCTGGGACACCTACGCGGTGGAGTCCCTCGACGAGGCGACCACCGCCGGGGAGACGCTGGGCTGGGACGTCGTGCTCAAGGCCACCGCCGACCACCTGCGCGACCGGCCCGACCTCGCCCACGTCTGGCGCAACATCGACACCCCCGCGGAGATGGCCGACGCGTGGCGCTCGCTCAACACGCTGATCACCGACCCGGACAACGCCGGCTTCGTCGTGCAGCGCAACGCCGCCCCCGGCGTCCCGGTGACGATCGCGACGATGGAGGACCCGTTGTTCGGGCCGGTGCTCTCGTTCGGCATCGGCGGGCCCCTGACCGAGCTGCTGGGGGACCGGGCCTACCGGATCCCGCCGCTGGCCGAGCACGACGCGCAGGACATGGTCCGCGAGATCAAGGCCTCGCCGCTGCTCTTCGGCTATCGCGGCAGCGAGATCGTCGACGTCGAGGAGATCGAGCGGCTGGTGCGCCAGGTCGCCCAGCTGCAGCACGACCTCCCGCAGGTCCGCACGCTCCAGCTGCCACTGGTCCTCGCCGGCGCCGACGGGGCGACCGTGCTCGGCGCCAACGTGCGGGTCGAGCCGGTGAAGGACCCGCGGTCGGACTGGTTCGTCCGTCGTCTCAGCACGATGCCGGGGGACACTCTCCCCGATTGAGCGCGGCCCCGTGACAGACTGGATCCATGCCCCGCTCGACCCGTGACGCGGACGTCTCCCACGACCTCCGCCAGGCGATCCACCGCACCGGCTACTACCCCGAGGTCGTCGCCGACGGCGTCTTCTCCGCCGCAGGCGGCGAGGAGGTCGTCTCCTACTTCGTGCACCACGAGACGACGTTCGACCACGAGGAGGTACGCCGGCACCTGACGGCGCTGCTCCTGACGCCGACCCGCCTCGTGATCGCCCACACCGACGAGCACCCCGGCGACGACCTGCTGCCCGAGCCCTACACCTCGACCACCACCGAGGCGGTCACGCTGACCGCGATCCGCACGGTGGTCGTCACCCGGATGGTCGCCAACCCCACCGCCGGGGTCGCGCCGCCCGCCGAGGCGGTGCTGACGATCGGCTGGGGCGGCGTCGGCCGCCTCGACCTCGAACCCGCCGCGTGCTCGGATCCCGGCTGCGACGCCGACCACGGCTACACCGGCACGCTGGCCGGCGACGACTACACCCTGCGGGTCTCCGCCGCGGCCGAGGGAGCCGATGCGGTCGGCGGCCTGCTGGCCTTCGCGGACGCGCTGTCCGCGCGCACGCGGGGATGAGGGTCCCGTCGGCACCGGACACGTTCACCCCGCCGGCCTACGGCGACCGGTCGCTGGCCGACGTCGTGCCGTCGGTGGCCCGCGCGCTCGGCGCCGAGCTGGACGGCCACCCCGCTGGGCTGGAGCTGCCGCCCGCGCCGTCGTACGTCGTGTTCCTCGTCGACGGCATGGGCGCCGAGCTCCTGACCCGCTACGGCCACTCCGCGCCGTACCTGTCCTCGCTCGTCGAGGGAGGCGCCACCGGGACGGCCGGCGTCCCGTCGACGACCGCCACGTCCCTGACCTCCCTCGGCACCGGGCTGGTCCCGGGAGCCCACGGGCTCGTCGGGTTCACCGCCCGCATCCCCGGCACGGACCGCCTGCTCAACCACCTCTGGTGGGACAAGGGCGTCGACCCGCTCGAGTGGCAGCCCCACCCGACCGCGCTGGGGCGGCTGGCCCGTGCAGGCGTCCACGTCACCGCGGTCAACAAGCGCGACTTCGACGGCTCGGGGCTGACCGTCGCCTCCCAGCGCGGAGCGACGTACGTCGGGGCGGACCGCGTCGGTGAGCGCATCGCGGCCGTCGTCGCCGCATCGTGGCACCAGCCGTCCCTGACCTACGTCTACGACTCCGACCTCGACTGGACCGGTCACAAGTTCGGCGTCGCCTCGACCCAGTGGCTCCAGCAGCTGGCGATGGTCGACGCCGAGGCGGAGCAGATGCGCGAGGCCCTCCCGGCTTCGACCCGCTTGCTGGTGGTCGCCGACCACGGCATGGTCGACAGCCCCCGCGACGCGCGGGTCGACGTCGACGAGGTCGACGGGATGCGCGACGGGGTCGCCCTGCTGGGCGGGGAGGCCCGCTTCCGGCACCTGTACTGCTCGGCCGGGGCCGTCCAGGACGTGCTCGACACCTGGCGCGAGGTGCTGGGGGAGCGCGCCACCGTGCTGACCCGCGAGGACGCGATCGGGCGGGGCTGGTTCGGCCAGGTCCAGCCGGGGGTGCTGCCACGCCTCGGCGACGTGATGGTCGCCTGCCACGGCGACACCGCCCTCATGTCCTCGCGCGACTTCGCCTACGAGGACACCCTCGTCGGCCTGCACGGCTCCCTCACGTCGACCGAGATGCTGATCCCCATCCTCGTCGGCTGAGCAGACCCGACCCGGCGCGTGGTCAGCCGAAGGGCAGCGGCTCGGGAGCGAGGCTGACGGCCTTGGCCCGGGCTGCGGTGAGCCGGCGGCGGTGGTGCTGGCGGCACAGGACCTCGTAGGCCACGTCCTGGGGACCCCCCGGTGGCTCGTCCGCCTGCTCGACGTCACCGACGACGATCACCTCGCCCTCGACCACCATCGCGCCGTTCTCCGTGCGGGCGTTGTGGGTCGCGCGCTTGCCGCACCAGCAGAGGGCCTCGACCTGGAGCACGTTCATCCGGTCGGCGAGCTCCACGAGCCGGCTGCTGCCGGGGAAGAGGATCGAGCGGAAGTCGGTGAGGATGCCGAAGGCGAAGACGTCGATCTGGAGCTCGTCGACGACCTTGGCGAGCTGGTCGATCTGCTCACGCGTGTAGAACTGGGCCTCGTCGCAGATGAGGTAGTCGATCCGCCCGCCGCGCGTCAGCGTGTCGACGACGTAGGCCCAGAAGTCGAAGTCGGCGTCGACCTCGAGGGCGTCGTGCGTCAGCCCGAGGCGGCTGGACACCACGGCCTGCCCCGCGCGGTCGTGGGTGGTGAAGATCCGGCCGACGCGTCCCCGGGCCGCGTGGTTGTGGTTGGTCTGGAGCGCCAGCGTCGACTTGCCGGAGTCCATCGTGCCCGTGAAGAAGTGCAGTTCAGCCATGACCGGCCGATCTTGTCACAGCGGTCGTGCCGTCCGGCGGTTACCGTGCCGGGCATGGACGACGCCAGTGAGAAAGATGACGACGCCCGGATCGACGCGATCGCCGGTGCGGTCGCCGCCGAGCGGCGCGGCCCGCTGATCAGTCCAGGCGAGCTGGCGGCCGACCTCGACCGCTTCACCGTGCTCGACGTCCGCTACGTCATGGGTGGTCCGCCGGGCCGCGAGCAGCACGCGGCCGGCCACGTCCCGGGTGCGGCCTACGTCGACCTCGACCAGGACCTGGCGGACCCGCCGGGCGCAGGGGGCCGCCACCCGCTGCCGGACGAGGCCCGCTTCGAGGCGGCGATGCGTCGCGCAGGGGTGCGCCGGGACCGGCCCGTGGTCGTGTACGACGACTGGCAGGGGCGCGCGGCAGCCCGCGCCTGGTGGCTGCTGCGCCACCACGGCCACGACGACGTACGCGTCCTCGACGGTGGCTGGAGCGCCTGGCTCACAGACGGGCACCCGGCGGAGGCGGGGGAGCCGCACACCGAGCCCGGCGACTTCACGCTGGCCGACGCCAAGCAGATGGCGGTGGTCGAGGCCGACGGCGTGCTCGCGGTCGACGTGCTCGTCGACGCCCGGGCGCCCGAGCGCTTCGCGGGCGAGACCGAGCCGGTCGACCCGGTGGCCGGGCACATCCCCGGGGCGGTCAACGTGCCGACGAGCGACAACCTGGACGAGCGCGGCCGGTTCCGCTCGCCCTCCGAGCTCCGCGAGGCCTACGCGCGGGTGGGCGCCGACTCCTCCGACGCGGTCGCGGCCTACTGCGGGTCCGGGGTGACGGCCGCGCACGACGTGCTGGCGATGGAGGTGGCAGGCATCAGGGCCGCCCTCTACCCGGGCAGCTGGAGCGGCTGGATCACCGATCCGTCGCGCCCGGTCGAGACCGGGCGCTGATCCTCACTCGGCCCGGACGTCGTCGCCGACGCTGATCCGCCCGGTCGTCTCGGGCACCAGGTGCGCGGCGAACAGCGTCTTGCCGTCCGCGAGCCGGTGGCGCGCCAGCGTGCGGATCGGCTCCTTGGCCGTGGCCAGGGTGTCCGGGTCGATGGTGGTCATCACGCAGCGACCCACCTGCTTGGTCACCCGGAACCTGACGCCGCCGATCGTGAGCGCCGCCCAGTGGTCCTCCGCGAAGGGGTCGTCGCCGTCGACGACGAGGTTGGCGCGGAACCGCTCGATCGGCAGCGGCTCGCGAGGTTCCTCGCCGAGCTCGAGCGCGCGCTCGAGGATCCAGTCGTTGAGCTGGCGGAGCGACGCCATCGACGCGACCGTCACCGGCATCGAGTCCGGGAAGGCCGCGTGCTCGCCGGGACGCGAGAAGCCCGGCTGCAGGGTGCGGCGCGTCGGGTCGTCGCACCACACGAGGCGTACGTCGTCGCGGCCGAGCGCAGCCGCGATCCACGCGTCGGCGTCCGGACCGGCGGGCACCGCCCGCAGGTCGAGCGAGAAGAGGCGCACCGGCTCGGGATCGCGGGTCGGCTCGTCGAGGTGCAGGTCTGGCAGGCCCGGCGCGCGGAGCCGCAGCGCGCAGCGAACCGTGGGGTCGGTGTCCGGGGTGTCGGCGACGACGTGGAACAGCCGGTGCACGTCGCGCGCCGAGACCAGCCGGGCGTCGCGGTCGACGACCATCCACGTCCGGTCGCCGCGCAGGCCGGCGGGCCGGACGTCGATCGAGCGGAGAGGCCGGACGGCTCCGGACTTGAGGGGGTGGACGTTGAGCTGGACCAGACGCACCCGTCAGTCGTTCTTCCCGCCACCGAACATGATCTCGTCCCAGCTCGGCACCGAGGCCCGGCCGCGCCTCTTGGCGGGCTTGGCCTTGGGCTCGGGAGGCGACGCGGCCGCCTCTTGCGAATCGGCCGGCTCGGCGCGTGAGGAGTCGGACGTGGAGCCGGAGTCGTCGGGGGCGGAGTCGTCGAGATAGGCCTCGAGCGGCTGCTCGGCACCGAGCGAGGCGTCGCTCAGCTCCATCGTGGTCTCGGTGGCCGACTCCTCGCGGCTCGGCTCCTCGCCGGTCACCATCTCGATGGCGTCCGCGCCGAGGGCGTCGTCCTCGCCGGTCACGGCGTTGAGGCGGCGCTGCCTGGCGGCGGCGAGGTCGTCGGCAGCGGACTCGGCCGGCGCGGCAGGCGCGGTGTCGCCGACCAGCCAGCGCGCGTCGTCGTCGTCGACGGTCACGAAGTTGCCACGGGGGTCGTGGGAGAAGGTCGCGGTGCCGGTGCGACCGGCGACCTCGTAGAGCGCGGTCAGGGTCCAGCGTCCGTCCTCGCGCCGGAACGCGTCCCACTCCACGACAGCGGGGTCGACGTTGTGGGCGCGCAGCTGGGCGTTGACGGCCTCACCGAGGGTCCGGGCACCGGACTCGCTCGCGCGGCGGCGTACGGAGGCGAGCTGGGCACGCTCGGCCACGTGGGCGCGCTCGGCCATCACCGGGGCGGCGAACGGCATGATCTTCTCGACCGACGTGCCAGCCGCGTGCGCGACCGACTCGGGAGACTCGCCGGCGCGGATGCGCGTCTGGATGTCGCGGGGACGGAGGGTTGATTCCATCGGGATCTCCAACTGGCCGTTGCTTTCGGGCACGCCCGACAGGGCGCGACGGAGCCTGGCGTCGATGACCAGGAAGTGTTGCTGGCCCGACTCGTCCACGAGCAGCAGGCGTTTGCCGTCCGCGCTGCGTCCTGTGAACGTCAGCTTGGCCATGGACAGCGGGCTCCTGCCTGGGGTGGTCGTCGATGCGCCGGGCATCCGGTCCGCCGAGCCTACGCCAGCGTGTCGCACCCGGGCCGTTACGCCTACGGCGCGGCGCCCACGCGCTGGGCGGCGTCCGAAATCGGTGTCGCGGTGGAGCACCCCCGGGCACGGGCCCTAGCCTTCGGATGTGCCTGACAACGAGTTCGCCACGACCCTCGTCGTGCTCGACCTGGTCGGCATCTTCGTGTTCGCCGTGACGGGAGCCCTGGTCGCGGTGCGCAAGCACCTCGACCTCTTCGCGGCCCTCGTGCTCGGAGGTGTCACCGGCCTCGGGGGCGGCTTCGTCCGCGACCTCCTGATCGGCGCCACGCCCCCCGCCGCGCTCGCCGACTGGCGCTACCTCCTCGTCCCCGTCGCGGCCGGGCTGCTCACCTTCGGCTTCCACCCGACCATCGGGCGGCTCGAGCGCGTGGTGACCCTCTTCGACGCCTTCGGCCTCGCGCTGTTCTGCGTCACCGGCGCCCTCAAGGCGGTCGACTACGGGCTCGGCCCGCTGCCCGCGGCGCTCATGGGCATGCTCACCGGCATAGGCGGCGGCATCATGCGCGACCTGCTCGCCGCTCGGGTGCCGGTGATCTTCGAGGGCGTGCTCTACGCCACGCCCGCGCTGGCCGGAGCAGCCGTCGCGGTCGTGCTCGACCGGGCGGACCTCCCTCTGCCGGTCGTCGCCGCGGCCGGCTTCAGCGTGTGCCTCGGCTGGCGGCTGCTGGCCCTCGTGCGGGGGTGGCAGGCGCCCATGCCCAAGGGTCCGGCCAACGTCTGAGGCCGCCCTCGCCGCTCAGTCGCCGAGCACGCGCCGGAGGTGGTCGTTGGCGAAGACCCGGTCCGGGTCCAGCCGCTCACGCATCGCCAGGAAGTCGTCGAAGCGGTCGTACGACGGCGCGAGGTCGGCCGCGGTCCGGGTGTGGACCTTGCCCCAGTGCGGTCTGCCGCCGGCCGCGCGCAGGATCGGCTCCAGGCCCCCGAAGTACGCCGTGTGGTCCGTGTCGTGCGGCACGTGGAAGGCCAGGTAGAGGCTGTCGCGCCCGTGCGCGGTCGACAGCGCGATGTCGTCGGCCGGCGCCGTGCGGACCTCGACCGGGAAGGCGATCCGCCAGTCGCTGGCATCGATGACCCGGCGGCACTCGCGCAGCACGTCGAGGCCAACCTCGCGGGGCACGGCGTACTCCATCTCACGGAAGCGCACCCGCCGCGGCGTCACGAAGACGCGGTGCGCCAGGTCGCTGTAGCGGCGCTCGGACAGCGCGCGACCGGCCACCCGGTTGATCCGGGGGACCAGCCCGGGCGCCCGTGAGCCGACCCGGCACAGACCGCCGAACACCGTGTTGGAGACGAGCTCGTCCTCCCACCAGGCCGCGGCCCGCGACGGCGGCTCCTGCTCGCCCGGCTCGATGTCCGTGCGGACGTTCTGCTTCACCAGCATCCGGTCGGTGTGCGGGAACCAGTACATGTCGACGTGGTGGGCGGCCGCGACCATCTCGTCGTAGGCGTCGAGCGCCCGGTCCCAGCGCATCGGCTGCTCGTGCGCCTCGAGGACGAACAGGGGCTCGACGTGGAAGGTCAGCGCCGTCAGGATGCCCAGTGCGCCCAGGCCGACCCGAGCGACGTCGAAGACGTCGGGGTTCTCCTGGGCGGAGGCGCGCAGCACCTCGCCGGTCCCCGTGACCAGCTCCAGCCCGGCCAGCTGAGCGGCCAGGCCGGCAGCGGTGCCGCCGGTGCCGTGGGTGCCGGTGGAGGTGGCGCCGGCGAGGGTCTGCTCGGCGATGTCGCCCATGTTGTGCAGCGACAGCCCCATCCGCTCCAGTACGAGGTTGAGCTCCTTGAGCGGCGTGCCGGCCCGGGCGGTCACGGTCATCGCCTCGCGGTCGACGTCGAGGACGCCACTGAGGCCCTCCGGGCGGAGCAGCGTGTGCTGCGGTGCGGCGATCGCGGTGAAGCTGTGGCCGGTCCCGGTCATCTTGACGCCGGTGCGTGCCTCGCGTGACTGCCGTACGAGCTCCACCACCGCGTCGACCGAGGTCGGTGTCTCCACCCGTTGCGGCACGGCCTCCTCGAGCCCGGACCAGTTGCGCCAGCGGGCGCCGGCGGGAGACGGGTGGGGGGAGGTCGTCATGCCCGCACGCTAGGGGATGGGTGGTGCCTGCCGCGCCGTCTGGGCCGCGAGGGCGCCGAGGACGCCGCCGGCCAGTGCGACCGCGTAGGCCGCTGACGCACCGCTGTGGTCGACCACGAAACCGGCGATGCTCGCGCCGGGCGCGACGCCGGCGACGATCCCGGTGTGCAGGATCGCCATGCCCTCGGTGAGCCGGCTCGAGGGGACGCCCTGCTCGACCATGGTCATCGCGCCGATCATGGTCGGCGCGATCGCCAGCCCGCCGACCAGCAGGACGACCGCCATCAGCGGGACCGACGAGATGAACATCAGCGGGACCATGGCGAGAGCCATGGCGGCCGAGCCCCAGCGCAGGCGCGCGTCCGGTCCGCTGCGCCACGCGATCGCGCCGGTGACCAGCCCCGCGACGAGGCTGCCGAAGGACCAGGCCGCGAGCAGCCAGCCGGCGACCCATCGCTTCCCCTGCTCCTCCGCGAAGGCGACGGTGGTCACCTCGGCGGCTCCGAACAGGGCGCCCAGGGTGAGGCACACCAGCGCCAGCGGCAGCACCAGGCGCCACGGCATCGGCGCCCGTGGCCCGGCCGCTGCCGTGCGCCCCGCCGGGGGCTCGGTGCTGCGTTGGGCAGCGAACGCGAAGGTGCCGAGCACCCCGGTCACCAGGGCGAACGTCAGGCCCGCGACCGGGTGCCAGCTGGTGGCCAGCAGGGTCACCAGCACCGGGCCGACCACGAAGACGACCTCGTCGAGGACAGCCTCGAGGGCGAAGGCGGTCTGCTTCTCGCCGGCGTCGTCGAGCAGGTGCGACCAGCGCGTGCGCACGCTCGCCCCGACCTGGGGCAGCGCCGCGCCGGAGACCGCCGCGAAGACGTAGGTCAGCACCTGGGGCCAGTCCTGCTCCACTGCGAGCATCATCAGCGCCAGGCCCGCCCCGAAGACCGAGATGGCGATCGGCAGGACCCGCGACTGCCCGAAGTGGTCGACCCAGCGGCCGTGCAGCACCGCGCACGCGGCCTCGGCCAGGACGAACACCGCCGACACCGTCCCGGCGAGGCCGTAGGAGCCGGTGCGCTCCTCGACGAGCAGCACGATGCCCAGCCCGACCATGGAGATCGGCAGCCGTGCGACAAGCCCGGCGCTGCTGAAGCGGAAGGCGCCCGGGCGCGCCAGCACGCGGCGGTAGGAGTCGAGCATCGTCGAGATCGTAGGGCGATCTACTCTGGCGACATGAATCCCGCGGGTTCCCCCGACGTGACGCCCTACGACGCCCTCCTCGTGCTCTCCTTCGGGGGACCGGAGAAGCCCGACGACGTGGTGCCGTTCCTCGCGAACGTGACCCGGGGGAGGGGGATCCCGCGCGAGCGCCTGGCGCAGGTGGGGGAGCACTACTTCCTCTTCGGCGGGCGCAGCCCCATCAACGACCAGAACCGGGCGTTGATCAAGGCGCTGGAGCGCGACTTCGCCGACCAGGGCATCGAGCTGCCGGTCTACTTCGGCAACCGCAACTGGGAGCCGTACCTCGCGGACACCCTGGCGACCATGACCGCCGACGGCGTGCGTCGTGCCCTGGTGTTCACCACGTCCGCCTACTCGTCGTGGTCGTCGTGCCGGCAGTACCGCGAGAACCTCTTCGACGCCGTCGCCGAGACACCGGGCGCACCGCGGCTCGACCGGCTCCGGCAGTACTACAACCACCCCGGCTTCCTCGAGCCCGTCGTCGACGCCTGCTTGGCAGCGCTGGCCGAGCTCCCCGAGAACGGCGACACGGCGCGCCTGGTGTTCGTGACCCACTCGATCCCGACCGAGATGGCCCGGACCAGCGGCGCGCCCGACGAGGCACACGCCCAGCCGCGCGGTGCCTACGTCAAGCAGCACCGCAGCGCCGTCGACGAGGTGGCGCGCAGGGTCAAGGCCGCGACCGGTCGGGCACACCGCCACGACCTCGTCTACTGCTCGCGCTCCGGCGCGCCGTCGACGCCGTGGCTGGAGCCGGACGTCAACGACCACCTCGCGGACCTGGCGACCGACGGCGTGGGCCGGGTCGTGCTGGTGCCGATCGGCTTCGTCTCCGACCACATGGAGGTCATCTACGACCTCGACACCGAGGCGATGGCCACGGCCGAGCGGCTCGGCATCAAGGCCACGCGCGCCGCGACGGCCGGCGTCGACCCGCGGTTCGTCGCGATGGTCCGCGACCTGGTGCTCGAGCGTGCGGCGGCCGAGCGGGGCGAGGAGCCGGAGCGTCCGGCGCTCGGGTCGCTGCCGGCCGGCCCGGACGTCTGTGGCGCCGGCTGCTGCCCCAACCCGCGCGGCCCGCGGCCCGCCCTCTGCGGTGCCGACTCGTGAGCGCCACCCCGGCCGAGCTGCGCGACCTGGCCCGGTCGGTCGCCCACGAGGGCGCCAACCTGGCCCGCGAGATGCAGCTGGGGGGCATCGACGTCGCCGACACCAAGACGAGCGCCGTGGACGTGGTGACCGAGGCGGACCGGGCGGTGGAGGCCCTCATCCGCGAGCGCATCGAGGCGCTGCGTCCTGACGACGCGATCCTGGGGGAGGAGGGCCACGACCGCCCCGGCACCAGCGGGGTGCGGTGGGTCGTCGACCCGATCGACGGCACGGTCAACTACCTCTACGGGCTTGCGGACTGCGCGGTCTCCGTCGCGGCAGAGGTCGACGGTGAGGTGGTCGCCGGCGCGGTCGTGACGATCCCGACCGGACTGGAGTACGCCGCCGCGCTCGGGCACGGCGCCACCCGCGACGGCCAACGCATCGGCGTACGTCCCTCGCCGCCTGTCGCCGAGCGGCTGGTGCTCACGGGCTTCGGCTACCGGCGAGAGGTGCGCGAGCACCAGGCGGCCTGTGTCGCCCGGCTGCTGCCCGAGGTCCGCGACATCCGCCGGATGGGCTCGTGCGCCCTCGACCTGTGCCACGTGGCCGAGGGCAGTGCCGACGGCTACGTCGAGGCCGGCCCGCAGCCGTGGGACTGGTCGGCGGGCGGCCTGGTCCTGCGGGAGGCCGGTGGCCGGTTCGACCTGCTGGACGGCTCCATGACGCTCGACGCCCACCCCCTGCGCAACGTCGTGGTGGGGGCGCCGGCCGACGGTTGGGACAGCTTCGTCGAGGCCCTCGGAGCGGCGGGTTTCCTGGCCTGAGGACACCCCTCGGAGCCGGGAATAGGGAGACGTGGCCCACTGTTCTGGGGACACGTTGCGGACCGGCTCACCACGGAGCCTGTTCATGGTGCACAATCTGGCGCCGACGACGTGCACAACTCGGTCTCAGGCCCGCGCCGCGATCCGGCCGGACTGAACCACTGCAGGGGAGAGGGATATGGCCACCGACTACGACGCACCGCGCAAGTCCGAGGAGGACCAGAGCGAGGAGAGCATCGAGGAGCTCAAGGCGCGGCGCCACGACAAGAACTCGGGCAAGGTCGACGAGGACGAGACCGAGGCGGCCGAGTCCTTCGAGCTCCCCGGTGCCGACCTGTCGCACGAGGAGCTCGCGGTCGAGGTCATGCCGCGGCAGGACGACGAGTTCACCTGCATGAGCTGCTTCCTGGTGCACCACCGGTCGCAGCTGGCGGACGAGAAGAAGCTCATCTGCCGCGACTGCATCTGACACGCGCACCGACGCAACAGCGCCCGTTCCTCTCGCGAGGAGCGGGCGCTGTGTCGTGTGCGGGTGCCGTCGCGCCTGATCAGGACGGGGGCGCAGAGGCCTTCGAGGCGTCCTGGTCGTCCTTCTGCAGCTGTGGCGGGAGGTGCCCGGTCGACCGGGCGTAGTAGTTGGCCGCGCGACGGGTCGCCAGCATCCGCGCGACGCCGATCAGGGTGCCGCTCACCGCGGCCCACATGACCGCCTCGCCGAGCCCCACGTCGGGGTCGGCCGGGTTGGCGGGCGGGTTCTTGCCCGTGGCGGCGCGCCACGACGTGTTGAGACCCTTCTTCGCCACCGCTGCGGCACCGAGGGCCGCGGCGAGGGAGAACGCCGAGAAGAACTTGCTGTTCGAGGTGTCCTTGGCCATGCGGCCCACCCTATCCAGACTGCGAGCGGCTCCGGCCCACCCGGACGGCCGAGACGAGGTCGTCGGGACGGCGGCAGCTGACCAGCCAGTAGGGGGTCGGGTCGTCCGGGTCGACGATGTCCACCCGGACCGCGCGCTTGAGGTAGGGACGCAGGAGCAGGTAGGCCCGCGCGTCGGCGTCCACGCCCGCCTGGCGACGTACGCCGTCCGCGTCGAGGGCGGTCACGTCGCCGACCAGGTCCAGCGGGACGTGCGCCCGACCGGCGCGGAAGGTCGTCCCGTCGACGGAGACAAGAGGACGCCCGTAGCTGACGAAGAGCGTCACCATCAGCGCGAGCGCCACGGCCGTGACCGACCACGCGACGACCTCGGGCGTGGCGGCCAGGACGGCCAGCCACAGCGACGCCACCAGCATCGTGCCCTGCACCCACCAGCGCAGCGGGACGGTGAGGCGTTCGGCGTAGTCCACGGCGCAGAGCCTATAGATTCAGTCCTCGTGCCCGACCACGACCTCACCCCCCACGCCGGCGCCGACCTCGACATCGCGGTCGTCCGGCTGGATCCCGACCTGCCGCTCCCGTCGTACGCCCACCCCGGCGACGCCGGCGCCGACCTGCACACGACCGTCGACGTCACTCTGTCGCCCGGCGAGCGCGCGCTGGTGCCGACCGGGCTGTCGATCGCGCTCCCGGACGGGTTCGTCGCGCTGGTGCACCCGCGCTCGGGTCTCGCCGCTCGGCACGGCCTGTCGATCGTCAACACGCCCGGCACGGTGGACGCGGGCTACCGGGGCGAGATCAAGGTCATGCTCATCAACCACGACCCCGTGGACACGGTGACGCTCGCGCGCGGCGACCGGATCGCCCAGCTCGTCGTCCAGCGCTTCGAGCGGGCCCGATTCGTCGAGGTCGGGGTGCTGCCCGACTCGGTCCGGGGCGCCGGGGGCTACGGTTCTACAGGTACCGGTTCGCGTCGATGACCCGGTCCACGACATGCCCCACCCACAAGGAGTAGAGACGTGAAGTTCCGCCGCAAGGCTGGGGCCACCGAGCCGGTGGCCGACACCGCTGCCGAGACTTCAGCCGAGGCCGCCGGCGACCTCGCCACCGGGTCCGCGCGTGGCGCGGGCACGGGGCCGTTCGACGTCTCCCAGGTCGAGGGCGACGGCGTCGACCGCGCCGACCTCGGCTCCGTCCTCGTCCCCGCCATCGCCGACCGTGAGCTGCGGCTCCAGGTCGACGAGCAGAGCGGCCAGGTCCGGGCGGTCATGCTCGCCGGCTCCGACGGCGCGTGCGAGTTCCAGGCCTTCGCGGCCCCTCGCCACGGCGACCTGTGGTCGGACGTACGCCCCCAGATCGCCGAGGACATGGCCCGGCGCGGCGGCCAGGCCGTCGAGCGCGAGGGCCGCTGGGGCACCGAGCTGGTGTGCCAGATGCCGGTGAAGCGCCCCGACGGCACCGAGGCGACCCAGCCCTCGCGGATCATCGGCATCAACGGCGATCGGTGGATGCTGCGCGCGTCCTTCCTCGGTCGTCCCGCGATCGACCCCGACAACACCGCGGACTGGGAGGACGCCCTCGCGCAGGTCGTCGTACGCCGCGGGGAGCAGGCCATGCCGGTCGGTGAGCCCCTGCCCGTGAAGCTTCCCGACGACGCCCGACGGGTGAGGTGAGCGGTGGGCGAGAAGAGCCGTCTGCGCCAGGCACTGTCGAAGTGGGCGGACAGCGCCGACCAGCACCAGCGTGACCTGCGCCAGACCCACACCACGGCCGAGGCGACGGCGATCGCCGACGCCCCCGAGCGCGAGCAGGTCATCGTCAACGGCGTGCTGCGCACCGTGACGCTCCGGCCCCGCGGTGGCGTGCCCGCGCTCGAGGCGGAGCTCGACGACGGCACCGGCGTGATCACCCTGGTGTGGCTGGGCCGCAGACGGATCAGCGGCGTCGATCCCGGACGCTCGGTCACCGTGGCCGGCTGCATCGGGCGCCAGGGCGGCGTCCCGATCATGTTCAACCCGCGCTACGAGCTGCGCCCGTGACGGGTGCGACACCTGCCCCCGGACACGGCACGGACCACGAGAAGGTGGAGGCCGACACGGTCGAGGCGGTGGTGCGCCAGCAGCTGTCGAAGGCACTCGGCGGACGCCGCGGCATGGCCGAGGCGGCCGTGCCGACGATCCTGTTCACGCTGACCTGGCTGACGATGCGCGAGCTCGAGCTCGCCCTCTACGTCAGCATCGGCGCGGCCCTGGTCCTGCTGCTGGTCCGTCTGGTGCAGCGCTCGACGGTGCAGTTCGTCGTCAACGCGCTCTTCGGCATCGGCATCGGCTGGTACTTCGTGCATCGCTCCGCCGAGGCCGGCGGGTCCGAGCAGGACCAGGCGCTGGCGTACTTCCTGCCCGGGATCCTCTACAACGGCGGCTACGCCGTGGTGCTCGCGTTCACCTGCCTCGTCGGCTGGCCGCTCGTCGGCTTCATGGTCGGCAGCATCACCGGCGACGCCACCGCCTGGCACTCGGACCGGCAGATCGTGAAGCTGTGCAGCCGCCTGACCTGGCTGCTCGTGGCGCCGTGCATCGTGCGCGTCGCGGTCCAGGCACCCATCTGGCTCGCGGGCTCGTCGGGCTCGATCGACCCGGACGCCGCGGTCGCCGCGCTCGGCGTCCTCAAGATCGTGCTCGGATGGCCGCTGCAGCTCGCGGCGCTCGGCTCGATGGTGTGGCTGCTGTCGCGCAACCGGACGCCCGTGGCGCCGGACGCCTCGACCGCCTGAACCGACCCCGGGTCGGGACTCAGCCCTGGTGGTGCTGGGTGGGGGAGAGCAGCTGCTCCAGCTCCGTCTCGACCTCGGTGGGGACGACGAAGAGGAGCTCGTCGCCCGACTCGAGCGGCTGCTCGGCGTCGGGCGTGTAGACCTGGCCGTCGCGCAGGATCGTCACGAGCGCGCAGTTGTCCGGGAACGGGACGAGACCGCTGGGGGTGCCCACGAAGGGCGAGTCCGCGGAGAGGGTGAGCTCGACGAGGTTGGCGTTGCCCTGGCGGAACGTGAAGAGCCGGACGAGGTCGCCGATCGACACCGCCTCCTCGACGAGCGCCGACATGATGCGCGGGGTGGACACGTTGACGTCCACGCCCCACGCCTCGGTGAAGAGCCACTCGTTGTTGGGGTGGTTGACCCGCCCCACCGTCCGCGGAACTCCGAACTCGGTCTTGGCCAGGAGCGAGGTGACCAGGTTGGCCTTGTCGTCGCCGGTGGCGGCGATGACCACGTCGCACTTGCCCAGCTGGGCCTCGGAGAGCGAGGAGAGCTCGCACGAGTCGGCGAGCAGCCACTCGGCGTTCGGGACCCGCTCGGGGCGGATCGAGGAGGGGTTCTTGTCGATGAGCAGGACCTGGTGGCCGTTCTCGATCAGCTCCCGCGCGATCGAGCGACCCACGGCTCCGGCTCCGGCGATGGCGACGCGCATGTCTGCTGTGCTCCTGGCTTGGTGGGTCTGGCTGGTCTGGGTGTCTGCGTGGGTCTGGGTGGGTGGGCTCAGTCGCCCTCGGGGCCGGCCTCGAGGACGGCGTAGGCGTGCGCGGCGTTCTCCTCGCGGATCACGATGTGCAGCATGTCGCCCTCCTGGAGCACGGTCTCCCGCGTCGGAAGCATGCCCTCGCCGAGACGGTCGATCCAGGCGATCCGGCTCCGGGACTGCATCTGGAACTCGACGGTGCGGTCGCCGACCCAGACCTCGGGGACCGGGATGTGGTCGACCCGGATGGTGCCCGAGGGGTCGCGGAAGTCCGGCTCGGCCCCGGCCGGGAGCAGCCGGCGCAGGACCTGGTCGGCGGTCCACTTCACCGTCGCGACGGTCGTGATGCCGAGCCGCTGGTAGACCTCGGCGCGGCCCGGGTCGTAGATGCGGGCCACGACCTGCTGGATGCCGAAGGTCTCGCGAGCCACCCGGGCGGCGATGATGTTGGAGTTGTCACCGCTGGAGACCGCGGCGAAGGCGTCGGCGCGGCGGATGCCCGCCTTCTCCAGCACCTCCTGGTCGAAGCCGTAGCCGGTGATCTTGTCCCCGTTGAACTCGGGGCCAAGTCGACGGAACGAGTCTGGCTCGCTGTCGATGACGGACACAGTGTGGTTGCGGTCCTCGAGGCTGCGGGCGAGCGTCGAACCGACGCGGCCACAACCCATGATCACGACGTGCACGCCAGAACCGTATCCCAGCGGAGATATCGGCGTCCGCGGGTCTAGGCTTGCGGCCCGTGAGTGTCGGCGACGTCTCCAAACGAATCCTGCTGGGCCGCAAGCTGAGGAGCAGCCAGCTGGGGGAGACGCTGCTGCCCAAACGCATCGCCCTACCGGTCTTCGCCAGCGACGCCCTGTCGTCGGTGGCCTATGCCCCTGACGAGATCTTCATCATGCTCGCGGTCGCGGGCGCCTCGACCTACGTCTGGTCCTGGAAGATCGGCCTCGTCGTCGCGCTGGTGATGCTCACAGTGGTCGCGAGCTATCGCCAGACCGTGCACGCCTATCCGTCCGGTGGCGGCGACTACGAGGTCGCCACCGTCAACCTCGGCCGCAACGCCGGCGTCACCGTCGCCAGCGCGCTGCTCGTCGACTACGTCCTCACCGTGGCGGTCTCGATCTCCTCGGCTGCGCAGTACGCCGCCGGTGCCATCAACGCCCTCATCGGTCATGAGGCCACGGTCGCGGTCGTCGCCGTCGTGCTGCTGACCGCGATGAACCTGCGCGGTGTGCGCGAGTCCGGGGCCTTCTTCGCGGTGCCCACCTATCTCTTCATGGTCGCCATCCTGGGCATGTGCGGCTACGGCCTGCTACGCCTGTTGGCAGGCGACCTGCCGCAGGCCGAGAGCTCCCACCTGGTGATCCAGGCCCAGGAGGGATGGGAGGAGCCGCTCACCCAGGTCGGCCTGATGTTCCTGCTGGCGCGGGCCTTCTCCTCGGGCTGTGCCGCCCTGACCGGCGTCGAGGCGATCAGCAACGGCGTACCCGCCTTCCGCAAGCCCAAGAGCCGCAACGCCGCGACCACCCTGCTCCTGCTGGGGCTCATCGCCATCTCGATGATGATGAGCGTCATCGTGCTCGCCAAGCAGATGGCGATCCGCTACGTCGACCCCCACGAGCTCGACCGGTTGCGTACGGCGTCGGGCGCGGCGCTCCCGGACGGCTACGAGCAGCACCCGGTCATCGCCCAGATCGCGGCGGGCGTCTTCGACCACTTCTCGCCGGGCTTCTACTTCGTCGTCACCGTCACCGGCATCATCCTCGTGCTCGCAGCCAACACCGCCTTCAACGGCTTCCCGGTGCTCGGGTCGATCCTCGCGCAGGACGGGCTCGCGCCGCGGTCGCTGGGCTCGCGCGGCGACCGGCTGGCCTACAGCAACGGCATCGTGTTCCTCGCGGCCATGTCGAGCCTGCTGATCTGGATCTTCGACGCCGAGACCACCAAGCTCATCCAGCTCTACATCGTCGGCGTCTTCGTCTCCTTCAACCTCAGCCAGCTCGGCATGATCCGGCACTGGACGCGCCACCTGAAGACGGAGCGCGACCCGGGCGTGCGCCGCAAGATGATGCGCTCGCGAGCGATCAACACCTTCGGGCTCGGCATGACCGCCGTCGTGCTGGTCATCGTGCTGATCACCAAGTTCCTGCACGGGGCCTGGATCACGATCCTCGCGATGGCCTTCTTCTTCCTCGTCATGCAGGCGATCGGGCGGCACTACGACCGGGTCGAGCTCGAGCTCGCGGCCGACGAGCAGGACAAGGTGATGCCCACGCGGGTGCACGCCATCGTGCTGGCCTCCAAGCTGCACAAGCCGACCCTCCGCGCGCTCGCCTTCGCCCGGGCCACCCGGCCCAACGTGCTCGAGGCGATCTACGTCAGCATCGACGCCAAGGCCACCGCCCGGCTGCTGGAGGAGTGGGACGAGCGGCACCTCGACATCCCCCTGAAGGTGCTGCACTCGCCCTACCGCGAGGTGGTCCGTCCCATCGTCGAGTACACCCAGGAGATCCGCCGGGCGAGTCCGCGCGGGGTCGTGGCCGTCTACATCCCGGAGTACGTCGTCGGCCGGTGGTGGGAGCAGCTGCTCCACAACCAGACCGCCCTGAGGCTCAAGGGTCGCCTGCTCTTCACGCCGGGCGTCATGGTGATCTCGGTGCCCTACCAGCTGCGGTCGTCCCAGGTCGCGCAGGAACGGGAGCGGCGCGACGAGGTGCGGGTGCACGCCGGTGACCTGCGGCGGGGCCGAGTCGCCTCCCGTGGCACCCAGACCCGCCCGGGCGACCAGTGAGCCGCACCAACCGCCCTCGCCGGGCGCGCGGCCGCTCGCGGGTCGGTGAGCGCTTCGAGGCGGAGGTGGGGCCGGTCGCCCACGGCGGCCACTGCGTCGCGCGGCTGCCCGAGCCGGAGTCGCGGGTGGTCTTCGTCCGCCACGCCCTGCCGGGCGAGCGGGTCCTGGTCGAGATCACCGAGGGCACCGACGGTGACCGGTTCTGGCGTGGGGACGCCGTCTCGGTGCTGACCGCCTCGGCCGACCGGGTGGAGGCGCCGTGCCCCGTGGCCGGACCAGGGCTCTGCGGAGGCTGCGACTTCCAGCACGTGTCGCTGCCCGCCCAGCGTGACCTCAAGACCGCCGTGGTGCGCGAGCAGCTCGAGCGGCTGGGGCGGATCGACGCCGGGTCGGACCTGCTCGCCGGCCTCCGCGTCGAGGCCGTCCCGGTCGAGGGACGCGAGGACGACGGCCTGCGGTGGCGCACCCGCCAGCGCTACGCCGTCCTGCCGGACGGGCGCCCGGCGATGCGGGCCCACCGCTCGCACCACCTGGTGCCGGTCGACGACTGCCTGATCGCCGCCGAGGAGGCGCGCCCGCGCGCCGGCGTGCAGCCGGGGCCCCACGGCGAGTGGTCGCCCGGACAGCCCGAGGCGAGCACGTCCACCCACGACGTCACCGTGGGCAGCGCCACCCACCCGTTCAGCGTCGCCGCCGACGGGTTCTGGCAGGTGCACCCCGAGGCTCCGCGGGTGTTGGTGGGCGCCGTGCTCGACCTGCTCGACCCGAGGCCGGGGGAGCGGGCCCTCGACCTCTACTCCGGGGTCGGTCTCTTCGCCCGGTTCGTCGGCGAGCGGACGGGTGCCCGCGTCGTCGCCGTCGAGGCCGACCGCGCGGCCTGCCAGCACGCGAAGGGCAACCTCGCCGCGCTCGAGGGCACGGTCGTCGAGTGCGGTCCGACCGAGCGGGTGCTGCGCTCGGGCTTCGACGAGCCCTTCGACCTCGTCGTCCTCGACCCACCCCGCGAGGGCGCCAAGCGCGCCGTCGTCGAGCAGGTGGTCGACCGCCGTCCCCGCGCGGTGGCGTACGTCGCCTGCGACCCGGCCGCGCTCGGCCGCGACGTCGCGATCTTCGCCGAGCACGACTACGAGCTCACCGCGATCCGGGCCTTCGACCTCTTCCCGATGACGCACCACGTCGAGTGCGTGGCCCTGCTGGAGCCCCGCCGGCGCTGACGGTCGGCGCTGACGGTCGGCGCTGACGGTCGGCGCTGACGGTCGGCGCTGACGGTCGGCGCTGCGCCGGCCCCGCCGGCCCTGCGCCGGCCCCCGAGGGTGGCGGCAAACGACAGCTTTCCCGCTGTGGGTGGCGGCACACGACAGTGGATCGGCGTTGAACGGTGTCGTTTGCCGCCACGGTGCGGCGAGGGGATGTCGTATGCCGCCACGGTCGGGTGAGGCGCGGGCCCCCCAGGGTGGCGGCATACGACAGGTTTCCCGCTGTGGGTGGCGGCACACGGCAGTGGATCGGCGTTCAACGGTGTCGTATGCCGCCACCGTGCGGCGAGGGGATGTCGTATGCCGCCACGGTCGGGTGAGGCGCGGGACGAGCAGGGGACGTGGTTGTGCCGGGAGGGGACCGGGGGAGAAGGTGGCGCCATGGCCACCTACGCCGTCAACCCCGACGCCGTCGCCCACGCCCGCAGGCTGATCGACTCGCGGCAGTACGTCCTCGACAGCGACTGGGGACAGGTGCAGCCGAACGCCGAGGCGGAGAACGCCTACCTCGAGCGACACTCCTGGGACGACTACGCCGCCTGGCACCTGGGCTTGACAGAGGGCGCCAACGACGGGACCAAGGCGCGCTACGCCTTCGTCTACGGCGACCTGCGCCGGGTCCACAGGTCCGGGCTCATCGCCTGCGTCTACCGGGCCGCGGAGTGGCGGCACAAGTCGGTGGAGCTCGCCGCGCACGAGCTGCTGCAGCGTCTCGACCAGATGGCCGGCATCGACTGAGGCTGCCGCGGTGCCGTCAGTCGCGCACGGCCCGGGCGAGGGCGGCCAGCGCCGCGTCGCGATCGGTCGTGTCCACGACCGTCCAACGGTGCTCGGGCGCCAGCTCGAGCAGCTGGCGTCGTCCCTCCAGCACCAGCTCGTCGCCGCCGCGCTCCTCGATGATGCGCGAGACCACCGAGCTCACCGGCGTGACCGGGCGCCCGTGCAGGCGCGCCAGTAGGGTCTCGGGTGCCACGTCGAGGACGACGCCGACGTACGACGCCCCGGCCTCGGCTGCGGCCTCCTCGAACCGCTGCGCCTGGCTGGGCGTGACGATGAGCTGGGGGAGCACCACGTCGCGTCCGGTGCGGAGGTAAGCCGTCAGCAGGGCGAGGGCGGAGGCGCGCACGGCCTCGCCGGTGCCGACGAAGTCCTCCTCCCAGCCCGACACCCACGACCGCAGCTCGTCGATGTCGCAGAGCAGGGTGCCGAGGTGGGCGTCGGCGTGCGCCCGCGCCAAGGTGGACTTGCCGACGCCCGAGGGGCCGTTGAGGTGGAGGAGTGTCGGCACGCGGGGAGGTTAGCCGAGCGACCGGTCGAGGGTGTGTTATCTTGACGTCAAGATATTGCGACGTCAGAACTTAGGGCCGCCCGCCTTCCCGTTGCTCCGACTGCGACGGCAAGATGGGCGTGAACCCGCGAACTCCCGAGGAGATGTGGCTGATGGCCAGTCAGGACAGCTTCGGTGCCAAGGGCACCCTGGACGTGGACGGAAAGTCCTACGAGATCTACCGCCTGGATGCGGTGAAGGGTGAGGGCCTCGACGTCGAGAGCCTGCCGTTCTCGCTCAAGGTGCTCCTCGAGAACCTGCTCCGCACCGAGGACGGCGCCGACATCACCGCCGACCACGTCAAGGCGATCGCCGGCTGGGACGCCAGCGCCGCTCCGGACCAGGAGATCCAGTTCACGCCGGCGCGCGTGATCATGCAGGACTTCACCGGCGTGCCCTGCGTCGTCGACCTCGCCACGATGCGCGAGGCGATGGCCGAGCTCGGTGGCGACGCCACCAAGATCAACCCGCTCGCCCCGGCCGAGATGGTCATCGACCACTCCGTCATCGCCGACGTCTTCGGCTCTGCCGACGCCTTCGAGCGCAACGTCGAGATCGAGTACGAGCGCAACCGCGAGCGCTACCAGTTCCTGCGGTGGGGCCAGGGCGCCTTCGACGACTTCAAGGTCGTCCCGCCGGGCACCGGCATCGTGCACCAGGTCAACATCGAGCACCTCGCCCGCGTGGTCATGGTGCGCGACGGCGTCGCCTACCCCGACACCTGCGTCGGCACCGACTCCCACACCACGATGGTCAACGGCATCGGCGTGGTCGGCTGGGGCGTGGGCGGCATCGAGGCCGAGGCTGCGATGCTCGGCCAGCCCGTCTCCATGCTGATCCCGCGCGTGGTCGGCTTCAAGCTGTCCGGCGAGCTGCCCGAGGGCTCCACGGCGACCGACCTGGTGCTCACCATCACCGAGATGCTCCGCGAGCACGGTGTCGTCGGCAAGTTCGTCGAGTTCTACGGCGAGGGCGTCTCCGCGCTGCCGCTGGCCAACCGCGCCACGATCGGCAACATGAGCCCGGAGTTCGGCTCGACCATCGCCGTGTTCCCCATCGACGAGCAGACGGTCGACTACCTCCGCCTCACCGGCCGCTCGGAGGAGCAGCTCGCCCTCGTCGAGGCGTACGCCAAGGAGCAGGGCCTCTGGCACGACCCGAGCGCCGAGCCCCGCTTCAGCGAGCGCCTCGAGCTCGACCTCTCGACGGTCGTCCCCTCGCTCGCCGGCCCGAAGCGTCCGCAGGACCGCGTCGAGGTCACGGAGGCCAAGGAGTCCTTCCGCGCAGCCCTGGCCGACTACGTCACCGAGGGTGACGACGACCCGGACGACGCGGCCGAGGCCACCGGCTACGACGAGGCGGTGGAGGAGTCCTTCCCGGCGTCCGACTCGCCGAGCCACTCCAGCGGCAACGGCGCCCCCGCCCACGCGCACGGCGTCAAGGGCGCGGGACGTCCCAGCAGGAAGACCACGGTCTCCCTCGACGGCCAGGAGGTCGAGATCGACCACGGCGCCGTCGTCATTGCGGCGATCACCTCCTGCACCAACACCTCCAACCCGAGCGTGATGATCGGTGCGGCGCTGCTGGCCAAGAACGCGGTCGAGAAGGGCCTGTCCCGCAAGCCGTGGGTCAAGACCTCGCTCGCGCCCGGCTCCAAGGTCGTGTCCGACTACTACGACCGCTCCGGCCTCACGCCGTACCTCGACAAGCTCGGCTTCAACCTCGTCGGCTACGGCTGCACCACCTGCATCGGCAACTCCGGCCCGCTCATCCCCGAGGTGTCGGCGGCGGTCAACGAGGCCGACCTCGCGGTCGTCTCGGTCCTGTCGGGCAACCGCAACTTCGAGGGCCGGATCAACCCCGACGTGAAGATGAACTACCTCGCGTCCCCGCCGCTGGTCGTGGCCTACGCCCTGACCGGCTCGATGGACGTCGACCTGTTCGACGACCCGCTGGGCCAGGACTCCGACGGCAACGACGTGTTCCTCAAGGACATCTGGCCGAGCCCGCAGGAGGTCGAGGAGACGATCGCCCGCGCGATCACCTCCGACATGTTCGGCTCGTCCTACGCCGACGTCTTCAAGGGCGACGAGCGCTGGCAGTCCCTGCCCACCCCGGAGGGCAACACCTTCGAGTGGGACGAGGACTCCACCTACGTCCGCCGTCCTCCCTACTTCGACGGCATGCCCGACGAGCCCGAGCCGGTCACCGACATCGCCGGTGCCCGGGTCCTGCTCAAGCTGGGTGACTCGGTGACCACCGACCACATCAGCCCGGCCGGTGCCATCAAGAAGGACAGCCCTGCCGGCAAGTACCTCGCCGAGCACGGCGTCGAGCAGCGCGACTTCAACTCCTACGGCTCGCGCCGCGGCAACCACGAGGTCATGATCCGCGGCACGTTCGCCAACATCCGCCTGCGCAACCAGCTCGCGCCGGGGACCGAGGGTGGCGTGACGAAGGACTTCACGAAGGACGGCGAGGTCACCAGCGTCTTCGAGGCGAGCGAGCACTACCAGGAGGCCGACACCCCGCTGGTCGTGCTGGCGGGCAAGGAGTACGGCTCCGGCTCGTCGCGCGACTGGGCGGCGAAGGGCACCGCGCTGCTCGGTGTGAAGGCCGTCATCGCCGAGTCCTACGAGCGGATCCACCGCTCGAACCTCATCGGCATGGGCGTGATCCCGCTGCAGTTCCCGGAGGGCAAGACGGCCGCCGACCTCGGCCTGACTGGCGAGGAGGAGTTCACCATCACCGGGATCACCGAGCTCAACGAGGGCCGCACGCCCAAGACCGTCAAGGTCGAGGCCGGCGACGTCGAGTTCGACGCGGTCGTGCGCATCGACACCCCCGGTGAGGCGAACTACTACCGCAACGGCGGGATCATGCAGTACGTCCTGCGCAACCTGCTGCGCGGATGACCGACCCCGCTGCGGTGTGGCGCGGCCGCGTCCAGGACCACCTGGACGCGGCCGGCCGCCCGCCGGTCGGCGGCATGGCCGACTGGGAGGTCTTCCCCTTCGAGCGCGACGGGCTGACCCCCAAGCCGCTGGGTGAGCGGGTCGTCCCCGAGCCCTCGCGCGCCCGCACCGTCGACGCCTGCGGGACGTGCAAGGCGCTGGCCCGCGACGACCTCGTCCTCCACACGGGCACGCGCCTGTCGGTGATCCGCCCCGGAGGCACCAGCCTGATGTTCGTGGCCAACGTCGTGGCCCGTGACCACGAGCGCCTCGACGACCTCGACGAGGCTGCCGACGAGGAGCTCGGCCGGCTGGTGGCCCGCACCTACCGCGCGCTTCGTGCCCTGCCCGGCGTGGGCAACGTCCAGGTGTGCAAGTGGGAGAACGGCGGCGGCCACCTCTCGGTGAACGTCCTCGCCCGGCCGCTCGGCGTCCTCGAGCTGCGCGGCTCCAACCTGCCGATCTGGGCCGACATGCTGCCCGACATCCCGCAGGACGAGTACGACGAGCGCGCGGAGGCCGTGCGCGCGGCGCTCGCCTGAGAAATCCGCCTCCGGCCCCCTCCTGTCGAGCGTGTCGGTGCGTGTGGACGTGTGAGGCTGCCCGCACACGGAGGAGAACAGCGATGTCCGCACCACCCGGCGACGTCACCGACCGGCTCGAGCGCCTGGCTGCGTACGCGCCCGCGGGCGGCCTCGATCCCGACGCCGTCTGGGCGCGCGGGCGTCGACGACAGCGCGCACGCCTCGGCTCGGTCCTGGCCGCGCTGGTGGTCGTGGGGCTGCTGGGCACGACGGTCTCGCCGCTCCTCGTGGAGCGCGCCCAGCGGGTGGCTCCGGCGGGCGGGGACGACCGGATGGTGCTTCCCGACGTGATCCGCCAGCCGGGCGGCTGGGAGCCGGCGTTCGACAGGACGCCGGGGCGCCTCTCGGCCGTCGGGATCGGCACGAGGTCGGGCCTGTGGTCCGACCGCAACGCCTTCTGGGGCGTCTCGGCGATGACGGGGGAGTCCCGCTTCCTCGATCTCCCGGGGGCGGTCGTCGACAGCGGGGGCGAGCCGACGCTCTCCGCCGATGGCCGGAGGGTGGCGTACTGGGTGACCGGCGAGGTCTCGGGGGAGCCGCTCGCACCGGGGAGCAGCGGGGCCGACGACGCGACCCCGGTCGTCGGGGTGGCGGTGCTGGACCTCCAGACCGGCAAGCGTGAGGTGTGGCGCCTCGACTCCGAGCACGGGTTGTGGCCCAGCGGCCTGGCCTGGGCCGGCGACGTGCTCTGGTGGTCCGCGGGCCCGGTGCGTGTCTCCGGGGACGGAGGGTTCGCCTCCCGCCCGCGAGCTCGCACGTGGGACGTCACGACCGGTGAGCGCGACGAGCCGGACGGTCCGTCGGCGAGGGTCGGCGCGAACGCTGTCGGCGCCGCGCCGGACGGGTTCGTCGAGCAACCGTTGCGCGGGCGCCTGACGCTGGTGACCCGCGCCGCCGAGCCACGGGCGATCCGGCTCGTCCTCCCCACTGGCTCGCCCGGTGCCGCCGGCACGACCGACGCCACGATCAGTCCCGACGGCTCTCGCGTCGCGGCGTTGCTGATGCCTGATGCGAGCACCTACGACGACGCACCCAAGCAGGTGCTCGTCGCGGACCTCGGCGACCAGCGGGCAGCCCTGCGCCGAGTCGGGGACGAGGCCGCCCAGGCAGTCCTGGGCTGGCGCTCGCCCACCCACCTCGTCGTCGCCGGCCTCGACGAGGTGGAGGAGGGTCGGCCCCGCCGCGCGAGTCGGGCGTGGGCGCTGGACCTCACCACGGGCGAGCGGGCGCCCCTCGCGGAGTTCGCGGGCAACACCCCGCAGGTCGCCGCCGAGGCGTGGACCGCCGAGGTCGTCCCCGCACCGGACGCGCCGTTCGCGCCCGACCCCCGGCTGGTCGGGCTCGGGCTCCTGGGCGGGGCGTGGGTGGTCTGGCAGGTCCTCCGGAGGAGGCGTCGTGGCCACCCCTGACGGGTTCGCCGAGTTCGTCGTCGCACGGCAGGCCGCCCTCCTGCGGACGGCGTACCTCCTGACCGGTCACGCGCAGGACGCGGAGGACCTGGTGCAGACGACGCTGGTCAAGGTCGTGCCGCAGTGGCGCCGGATCCGGGATGACCCCGAGGCCTACGTCCGGCGGGTGATGGTCAACGAGAACATCTCCCGGTGGCGGCGCCGGCGCTGGCGCGAGCAGAGCACTGACACCGTGCCCGAGCAGCTCGCGCACGAGCCGGACCGGGCCGAGCTGATGGCCGTGCGCGACGCGTTGCGCACCCTCGCACCACGCCAGCGCGCGGTCATCGTGCTCCGCTACTACGAGGGGTTCTCGGAGGCCGAGATCGCCGCCACCCTCGGCATCGCGCAGGGCACGGTGAAGTCGCAGGCCCGCGCCGGGCTCGCGAGCCTGAGGCGGGCGCTCCCGGCCGAGGACGGCGTCGGTAGCCTGACGTCGTGAGCCACGAGGGACCCGGACCGGAGCTGCCCGACGCGCCCGTCGAGGCCGAGGCAGGGCAGACACGCCTTCCCCTCCTGCTCGCCACGGTCGGCGCAGCCGTCGTGCTCGGCGCGGCGCTCGTCGCGCCCCTGGTCGACAAGGCCCTCCGCGGTGACGAGCAGGCGCAGCGCGCGCTCGACCTCAGCCTCGTCGAGACGTGGGAGATCACCAACCGCGCCCACACGACGGAGGACGTCGTCTATCCGCAGGATCCGCCCGCCGGAGGCGCGCACGCGCCCATCTGGCTGGAGTGCGGTGTCTACGGCGAGCCGGTGCGCGAGGAGAACGCCGTGCACGACCTCGAGCACGGCTCGGTCTGGATCACCCACGACCCCGAGCTGGGCGCCGACGACGTCGAGGCGCTGGCCGCGCAGCTGCCCGACAACGGCATCATGTCGCCGCGCGAGGACCTCCCGTCGCCCGTCGTGGTCACCGTCTGGGGCGCGCAGCTGCGGCTCGACGGGGCCGACGACGAGCGGCTGCGCCTCTTCCTCGAGGAGTACGGCGACGGCCACACAGCGCCGGAGTACGGGGTGACCTGCCAGGGGGGAACGCCCGATCCCCAGGGTGGGCTGCCCGAGCAGGGCGCCGACGCCTGAGGCACGAGTGAGTACGACGGCGGATCCGCCGCCGTCCTGCTGAGGTGCACCCTCCGGAGATGCAGACCCTCGCCCGTCGCTCCGCCGTCCTCGTCATGGGCCTCGTCGCCCTCGGCCTCCTGGTCGTGCTGCTGTCCACCTCGTGGGGCCTTGCGTCCGAGTACGGCACCGGCAGCGGCTCCCTGGCGGTCTTCGCCGTCCTGCCGATCGGGGCAGCCGCGTGCGCGGCTGGTCTGGCCCGCCCGGGACGGGCCACGGCCGTCGCGCTCGTGGGCTTCGTCGTGGTGACGATCGCCGGGCTCCCGGTCAGCGCGGAGCTCGGACAGCGGGACCGGCACGAGCGGTTCGTCGCCGAGGACGCGTCCTTCACCTGCAACGGGCCGAACGCCGAGGCCGACATCCCGGCGGAGGTCGACGGCGCGTTCCACGTCCCCGCGCACCCGGCGGGATTCACCCTCTATGGACCTGTCTCGTCCTCGCAGGTCGGGTGCACCGCGGCCATCCACGGCGACGATCCGGCTGCCTCCTTCGCAGCATGGCGTGGGTCGCTCCTCGACACCGGTTGGAAGGTCGAACGCGACGACGCGGAGGTGGTCGTCGTGGACGACGGCGTTCGCCTGACCCTCTACGTCGACCAAGGCCTCTCGATGCTCAACGCCACGGCGGTAGATGCCGACGTGTGCGCCGACGGACGCGCCACGACGCACGACGACGGCCGGGTCTCCGCCTGCTGACGAAGGTCGCTAGCGTGACTGCATGATCGTCGCCTTCTCCATCTCGCCCATGTCCGGTGACTCGACGGGCTCGGTGACCGACGCCGTCGCGGCCGCCGTCCGGGTGGTCCGCGAGTCCGGCCTGCCCCACGAGACCAACGCGATGTTCACCAACATCGAGGGGGAGTGGGACGAGGTGATGGCCGTGGTCAAGCGCGCCGTCGACGTGGTCGCCGAGGTGTCACCGCGTGTCGGACTTGTCCTCAAGGCCGACATCCGGCCCGGCTACACGAACCAGCTCACCGCCAAGGTCGAGCGCATCGAGGAGGCGCTGTCCGGTGGACAGTGAGACCCGCAGCTATCGCACCGGCGGCGAGGAGGTCGTGCGCGACCTGACCCGCGACGCCGCTGACTTCGTGTCGGGTCGCGGTGACGGCCTGCTGCACGTGTTCGTGCCACACGCCACGGCCGGACTGGCGATCATCGAGACCGGCGCAGGCTCCGACGACGACCTGCTCGCCGCACTCGGTGACCTGCTGCCCGCGGACGACCGCTGGCGACACCGGCACGGCTCGCCCGGGCACGGACGCTCGCACGTGATGCCGGCGATCGTGCCGCCCCACTGCACCGTTCCGGTGCTCGACGGACGGCTGGCGCTCGGCACCTGGCAGAGCATCTGCCTGGTCGACCTCAACGTCGACAACGACGAGCGCGAAGTGCGCTGGTCCTTCATCCAGGGCTGAGCGATGGACCGAGCACGGGCGACCGAGGGGGAGCGGGCCGACGTCCTGCCCGGCGACGAGCTCCTGCCGGCCGAGGTCGTGATGGATCGCGGCTTCGACCTCGACGCCCCGCCGGAGAGCGTCTGGCCATGGCTGGTCCAGCTCGGCAAGCACCGGGCCGGGTGGTACCTGCCGGCGGCCGTCGAGCGGCTGGTCCCACCCTCACGCCGAGCCCTGCGGCACGTCGAGCCGCGGTTGCTCGAGCACGAGGTGGGCGATGTGATCCCCGACTGGGGCGGCGCCGACGCGACGTTCACCCTCGCAGCCATCGACCCGCCCCGCACCCTGCTCTACACGTCGCGGCGCGGTGCGACCGACCTCACCTGGTGCCTGCGCCTGACGCCCATCGTGGGCGCGGGGGGGACGCGCGTGCACCTGCGGCTGCGGCTGGCGCCGGTCCGACACCGCCGGCTGGCCACGACGCTCGGCGGCCTGGTGGACGCGCTCACGGTGGCGGGGCTCGCCGCCGGTCTGCGGGAGCGCGTGGGTCGCTAGCGTGACGCCGGTGAGCCACTCCGCGACCACCTTCGAGATCCGACCGGCCGCACCCGAGGACGCCGACGACGTGCTGCGGGTGATCCGCGCCGCATTCGGGGCGGATGCCCCCGCGCACGGCGACCAGGTCGCCGACCTGTGGGCCGAGGTGCGGGCCGGCGAGCTCCTGCTCGCAGAGCTCGTCGCAACCGTCGAGGGTGAGGTCGTCGGCCACGTCGGGGTCAGCCACTGCTGGCTGGACGCGCGCCGGGAGCTCGTCGACATGGCGGTGCTGAGCCCGCTGAGCACCCAGCCGGCCCGCCAGAGGTCGGGGATCGGCACCGCACTGGTGGCTGCGGCGATCGAGAGCGCTCGCGGGCTCGGTCGGCCGGCGCTGTTCCTCGAGGGAAGCCCGGCGTTCTACGGCGACCGCGGCTTCGCCCGGGCCGGTTCGCTCGGCCTCGAGCCGGCGTCGAGGCGCACCCCGGAGGCGGCGTTCCAGGTCGTCACCTTCGACTCCTACGCAGACTGGATGACCGGGCGCCTGGTCTACCCCGACGTCTGGTGGCGACACGACTCCGCCGGTCTACGGGATCCTGACCTCGCCCGTCTCGAGGACCTGTTCGCGCGCGAGCTCCCATCTGCCTGAGACCGCGCGCATCGAACACATGTTCGATAGACTGCCCGCGTGTTCCCCACTCCTCAACCCCGGCAGCGGCCCACACCGCCGCAGGGGCACCGCGGCGTCGCTCCACCGGGGTGGCCGCGTCAGGTGCGACCGCCCGACGCCCCGGACTGGGAGGTCACGGCCGCCAGCTGGCTGCTCGACCTGTGCCCGCCCGACTATCGGCGGTTCTCCGGGCTGCGCCGGCACGTCGTCGTGCTGGCGAGGTTCGCCGTGCTCCACGTGGAGGCGCAGCAGCTCGCGACGCGCCGCGGCCTCAGCGAGATCCGCGGAGACCTGAGGGACGTCGCCGACGAGGCCGTCGTCGAGGCCGCGGTGCAGACCTTCCAGCTCGAGGACGCGCGCCTGCTCGCCGTACGTCGCGAGGTGGGCCTGGTCGAGGAGGCGCTGCGCGGGCGGCGCTACCGGGTCCGCATGTGAGGGCTGACTAGGGTCGGGGAATGCATCGCACCGACTTCGTGCAGGTCACCCTCGTCGACCCACGCGGCCGGGTGCTGATGCAGGAGCGCGACGAGCACGCCCCGGTCTGGCCGGAGATGTGGTGCTTCCCCGGTGGCGGCCTCGAGGGCGACGAGTCGCCCGTCGCTGGCGCCGTGCGCGAGCTGGCGGAGGAGACGGGAGTCGTGGTGACACCCGAGGACCTCGCGGACCTCGGGCTCTTCGAGCTGGTGACGGACGACCGCGGCACCTTCCACTTCCACGCCTTTGTCGCGCGTACGACGCTGAACGACCGCGACGTCGAGTGCCACGAGGGGCGGCAGATGCTGTTCGTGGACGCCGACCACCTGCTCGACGCCGACCTGGTGCGCTCGACCGCCATCGTCGCACCGCACCTGCGGACGTGGATCGAGCAGCACCCGTTCGTGCCGAGCGACCGGCGCTTCGCGGGGATCGTGCTGGTCGACCGCGGCGGCCGGATCCTGCTCCAGGAGCGCGACGAGCACCCGCGGATCGATCCGGAGAAGTGGGGACTCGCCGGCGGTCACGTGGATCCGGGTGAGGACTTCGAGACCGCCGCCTACCGCGAGCTCGAGGAGGAGACCGGTGTGGTGCTCGCACCGGGCACCCTGGAGCTGCTCGGGGAGTTCGTGGTCGACCACCGGGAGGCCTACGGCACCTGGGACGTCATGCAGGTCTTCATCGCCGCCACTGACCTCACCGACGCCGACATCGACTGCCGCGAGGGACGCCAGATCGTCTTCGTCGACCCAGACGTCGCCCGCCACCTCGACCTCAGCGCAGCGGCCGTCGACATCGTCCCGACCCTCCTCGACTCCGACGACTACAGCCGGCTCATCGACCACCAGGAGCAGCCATGACCTTCACCGTGCACCCCGTCCCGTCCATGGGCGCCGAGGACGTCCTGGTCGGCACGGACGGCACCGTCTGGACCGGCACCGAGGACGGCGCGCTCTGGGCGCTCGACCCGGCGACCGGCAGCACCCGCCGCGTCGCGGACACCGGTGGTCGCCCGCTCGGCATCGAGCTCCTCGCCGACGGGCAGCTCCTGGTCTGCGACGCCGAGCGCGGGCTGCTCCGGGTCGACCCCGGCTCCGGGGAGGTCACCGTCCTCCTCGACCGGGTGGACGGCAAGCCCATGAAGTTCTGCAACAACGCCGCGGTCGCTGCCGACGGCACGATCTGGTTCAGCGACTCGTCCCTGCACCACGGCGTGGACCAGTGGAAGGACGACTTCGTCCAGGACACCCGCACCGGCCGCCTCCTGCGGCTCGACCCCGACGGCACCGTCGAGGTCGTGCTCGACGACCTGGCGTTCGCCATCGGCGTCGCGCTCGCGGTCGACGAGTCCTACGTCTGCGTCGCGGAGACGCGCGGCAGGACCGTCGTACGCCTGTGGCTCACGGGCCCGCGCGCGGGGACCCGGGACCACCTCGTCGCCGGCCTGCCGGGCTATCCCGACAACATCAGCCGGGGCAGCGACGGCATGATCTGGGTCACGCTCGCCAGCCCGGTCGACGGGTTGGTCGAGCGACTCGGGTCGGCCCCGCTGGTGCTGCGCAAGGCGGTGACCCGGGTCCCGGAGGCGCTGCAGCCCAAGCCCCGCCGCACGATCCGGGTCCAGGCCTACGCCGCTGACGGCCGGTTGGTGCACGACGTGGACATCGACCACCCGGGCTACCACATGGTCACCGGCGTCCGGGAGCACCACGGCAAGGTGTGGATGGGGAGCCTCCACGAGCCGTCGGTGGCGGTCTACGACCTGCGATGAAATAGACTCGGCCGACATGGCACTCCTCGACTCGATCGCGTCCCCGCGTGACCTCCGTGGGTTGTCGGCAGAGCAGCTGGACGAGCTGGCCGCCGAGATCCGCGACGTCATGATCCGCACCGTCGCGACGAACTCCGGACACCTCGGGCCGAACCTCGGGGTGGTCGAGCTGACGTTGGCCATCCACCGCGTCTTCGACTCGCCGCGCGACCGCGTCGTCTTCGACACCGGCCACCAGTCCTACGTGCACAAGCTGGTCACGGGCCGCCACGCCGACTTCGGCACCCTGCGCAAGGAGGGTGGTGTCAGCGGCTACCCGAGCCAGGCCGAGTCCGAGCACGACATCGTGGAGAACTCCCACGCCTCCACCTCGCTGTCGTACGCCGACGGGCTGGCGAAGGCCTACGCCATCCGCGGCGAGGACCGGCACGTCGTCGCCGTCATCGGCGACGGAGCCCTGACCGGCGGCATGGCCTGGGAGGCGCTCAACAACATCGCGATCGCGAGGTCGAGCCGGCTCGTCATCGTCGTCAACGACAACGAGCGCTCCTACACACCCACCATCGGCGGCCTCGCCACGGCGCTCACCTCGCTGCGCACCAACCCGCGCTACGAGCAAGTGCTCGACCTGGTGAAGAAGCGCCTCAACGCGGTGCCGGGCGTCGGGCACGCGGCCTACGACGCGCTGCACGCGGTCAAGAAGGGCATGAAGGACGCGCTCGCGCCGCAGGGCCTGTTCGAGGACCTCGGCCTCAAGTACGTCGGCCCGGTCGACGGACACGACCGCCACGCCATGGAGCAGGCGCTGTCCAACGCGAAGCGCTTCGGCGGCCCGGTGATCGTGCACGCCATCACCCGCAAGGGACAGGGCTACGACCCCGCGCTGCGCCACGAGGCCGACCAGTTCCACGCGCCCGGCCCCTTCGACGTCCAGACCGGCGCCGAGAAGCCCAAGGGCAAGATCTGGACCGACCACTTCTCCGAGGCGATCGTCGACCTCGGCACGCGTCGCGAGGACATCGTCGCGATCACGGCCGCGATGATGCACCCGGTGGGCCTCGACACCTTCGCCGAGAAGTTCCCCGAGCGCACCTTCGACGTCGGCATCGCCGAGCAGCACGCCGTCACCTCCGCTGCCGGTCTCGCGATGGGCGGCCTCCACCCCGTGTTCGCGGTCTACGCGACGTTCCTCAACCGGGCCTTCGACCAGGTCCTCATGGACGTCGCGCTGCACAGGTGCGGCGTCACCTTCGTGCTCGACCGCTCCGGCGTGACGGGCGACGACGGCGCCAGCCACAACGGCATGTGGGACATGTCGATCCTCCAGGTCGTGCCGGGCCTGCGCCTCGCCGCCCCGCGCGACGTGACGCGGCTCCACGAGCTCCTCGACGAGGCCGTGCTGGTCGACGACGCGCCCACGGTCGTCCGCTTCCCGAAGGGCCCGCCGCCCGCAGACGTGCCCGCGATCGACCGCGCCGGTGGCGCCGACGTGCTGGTCCGCGAGGGCGACCAGGACGTGCTGGTCGTCGCCGTGGGGTCCATGTGCACCACGGCGGTCGAGGTCGCGTCGCGGCTGACCGCGCAGGGCATCGGGGTCACGGTGGTGGACCCCCGGTGGGTCAAGCCGGTCGACCCGGCGATCGTCGAGCTCGCCCGCGACCACCGGCTGGTCGTCAGCGTCGAGGACAACGGGCGTGTCGGTGGCTGCGGGGCGACGCTGCTGCAGACCCTCAACGACGCCGGGGTGCATACGCCGTTCCGCCTGCACGGCATCCCGCAGGAGTTCCTCGACCACGCCAAGCGCGACGTCATCCTGGCGCGGATCGGACTCGATGCGCAGACCCTCGCCCGCGACATCGTCGAGGACGTGACCGCGCTCGACCAGGGGCTCGCCCTCGTCGAGGCCGACCACACGGCCTGAGAGCCGGTCCAGCGTGGCTCGACGGCAACCGCCGTGGAGTTCTAGGTTGCTGGGATGAGCCTCTTCCGCACCAAGTCAGTCGAGCAGTCGATCGCCGAGACGGAAGAACCCGAGCACCGCCTGAAGAAGAACCTCGGCGCGCTCGACCTCACGATCTTCGGCGTCGGCGTGATCATCGGTGCCGGCATCTTCGTCTACACCGGGCTGGTGGCGGCGTCGAACGCCGGGCCGGCGGTGTCCCTGTCCTTCCTGATCGCCGGGCTCGCGTGCGGGCTCGCCGCCCTCTGCTACGCCGAGTTCGCCTCGACGGTCCCCGTGGCCGGGAGCGCGTACACCTTCAGCTACGCGACCTTCGGTGAGCTGATCGCCTGGGTCATCGGCTGGGACCTCGTCCTCGAGTTCACCGTCGGCGCCTCGGCGCTGGCGGTCGGCTTCTCCGGCTACCTGCAGTCGGTGCTGGAAGGCACGCCCCTCGAGATCCCGGCGTCCGTCGCCTCGGCCAGCGACGGCGTCCTCAACCTGCCGGCGATCGTGATCACCCTGGTCTGCGCCGCGGTCCTCATCGGCGGCATCAAGCTCTCCAGCCGGGTCAACCAGATCGTGGTGGCGATCAAGCTGAGCGTCGTCGCCCTCGTGATCGTCGTGGGCATCGCCTACATCAAGACGTCCAACTACACCCCGTTCATCCCGCCGCGTGAGGCCTCCGCCGGGAGTGAGGCGTCGGCGTGGAAGACGCCGCTGATCACCTCCCTCTTCGGCCTCGAGCCGGCGGTCTTCGGCATCGCCGGCGTGATCGCCGGCGCGGCGATCGTGTTCTTCGCGTTCATCGGCTTCGACGTCGTGGCGACCACCGCCGAGGAGACCAGGAACCCGCAGCGCGACGTCCCGATCGGCGTCCTGGGCTCGCTCGCCATCGTGACGGTCCTCTACATCGCGGTCTGCCTGGTGATCACCGGGATGCAGTCCTACAAGGACATCGATCCAGACGACGCGGCACCGCTGGCCACGGCCTTCGAGAAGGTCGGCCTGCACTGGATCTCCGACCTCATCGCCATCGGGGCGACCATCGGCCTCACCGTCGTCGTGCTGATCCTGCTGATGGGGCAGACCCGGGTCGCGTTCGCCATGGCGCGCGACGGTCTGCTGCCGGTCAGCCTGGCCCGGGTCCACCCGACGTTCGGGACGCCGTACCGCATCACGGCGCTCACCGCGGTCATGGTCTCGCTCCTGTCGGGCTTCGTGCCGTTCGAGACCCTGGGCGACCTGGTCAGCATCGGCACGCTCTTCGCCTTCATGCTGGTCAGCATCGGGGTCCTGGTGCTGCGCAAGACCCGGCCCGAGCTGCCGCGGGCGTTCCGCGTCCCCGGGATCTGGGTGGTCGCCACCGGCTCGGTCCTGCTCTGCGGCTACCTCATGCTCAACCTGATCGCCGAGACCTGGGTCCGCTTCCTCGTGTGGATGGGGATCGGCCTGGTCGTCTACTTCGCCTACGGCCGCAGCCACTCCCGCCTCGGCCGCGGCGACTACGACCGCCACACTCCGGCGACCACCACGCGCGACGCCGGCGCCTGACGGTCGTACGCCGACACGGCGAGGGGCGGTGCCCCAGCCACGTTCCCGACGTACGGAATGTGGCTGGGACACCGCCCCACGAGGCTTGGCTGATCAGTGGAAGCGGCGACCCGTCGCCTTCTCGGAGATCCCGGCGACGTCGAGGAGGAAGGTGAGCCCGCCGTTCCAGAACGAGAACCCGGCGCCGGTGATCATGGCCAGGTCGATGTCCTGCGGAGCGGCGACGACGCCCTCGTCGAGCATGAGGCGCGCCTCCTCGGCGAGGCCCGACAGGGTCTTCTCGCGGACCTCCTCCGCCGTCAGCACGACCGGCGAGGCCGGCTTCTCGAGCAGCTCCTCGACCTCGGGGTCGAGGCGGCCGTCGGGACCGTAGTAGGCCGGCTTCCGCGCCGCCACGATCCGCTCGAGGGCGGGGGAGACGTAGAAGCGGTCGGGGAAGGCGCCCTTCAGCGTCTCGTTGTTGTGCAGCGCGATGGCCGGGCCGACCAGCGACAGCAGCACGAACGGCGGCATCGGGGCGACCCCGGCGAAGGCGCTGTCGGCCACCTGGACCGGCGTGCCCTCGTCGACGATGCGTCCGACCTCGCTCATGAAGCGGCCGAGCAGGCGGTTCACGATGAAGGACGGGCTGTCCTTGACCAGGATCGAGGTCTTCTTCAGCGCCTTGCCGGTGGCGAACGCCGTGGCCAGCGTCGCGTCGTCGGTCGCGTCCCCCTTGACGATCTCCAGCAGCGGCATCACGGCGACCGGGTTGAAGAAGTGGAAGCCCACGACCCGCTCCGGGTGCTCGAGGTCGGCTGCCATCTCGGTGATCGAGAGGGAGGAGGTGTTGGTGGCCAGCACGCACTCCGGCGACACCACCTTCTCCACGTCCGCGAAGACGGTCTTCTTGATCGCCATCTCCTCGAAGACGGCCTCGATCACGAAGTCGGCGTCGCCGAACGCGACCTGCTTGTCGGTCTCCCCGGACACCAGCGCCTTGTGGCGGTTGGCCTTGTCCGGGTTGATCCGCCCCTTGGCGAGGAGCTTGTCGATCTCGGCGTGCACGTAGGCGACGCCCTTGTCGGCCCGCTCCTGGTCGAGGTCGGTCAGCACGACCGGCACCTCGAGGCGGCGTACGAAGAGCAGCGCGAGCTGGCTGGCCATCAGGCCCGCGCCCACGATGCCCACCTTCGTCACCGGTCGCGCGAGCGACTTGTCGGGGGCGCCGGCAGGCCGCTTGGCCCGCTTCTGCACCAGGTCGAAGGAGTAGAGCGAGGCGAGCAGCTCGGCCGTCTGCGACATGGCCTCGAGGGCGTCGTCCTCGGCGGCGAAGCCGGCGTCGCGGTCGGAGTCGCGAGCGGCTGCGATGAGCTCGACGGCCTTCTTCGCGGCCGGCGAACCGCCACCGGTCTTCGCCGCGACGATGCCCTCGGCGCGCGCGATCGCGGCGTCCCAGGCCTCCCCTCGGTCGACCTCGGGGCGCTCGACGACGATCTCGCCCTTGAGCACGGCGGCTGCCCAGAGCAGCGACTGCTCCAGGAAGTCGGCGCCGTTGAAGACCGCGTCGGCCAGCCCGAAGTCGTACGCCGCCTGCCCGCCCAGCGTCTTGCCCTGGTTGAGCGGGTTCTCGAGGACCAGCGTGACCGCCTTGTCGGCACCGACGAGGTTGGGCACGAGCCACGCGCCGCCCCAGCCGGGGACCAGCCCGAGCATGACCTCGGGCAGGCCGAGCGCGGGAGCGGAGTCCATCACGGTGCGGTAGGTGCAGTGCAGCGCCACCTCGAGCCCGCCGCCGAGCGCGAGCCCGTTGATGAAGCCGAACGACGGCTTGCCGCCCTCGCCCAGCTTGCGGAAGACCGCGTGGCCGAGCTCGGCCACGGTGCGCACGGCGTCGGGTCCGCCGCCCTGGATCGAGGTGAGGTCGGCGCCGGCCGCGAGGATGAACGGCTTGCCGGTCACCGCGACGGCGTCGATCGAGTCGTCGGCGAGCGCCGCGTCGATCGCGGTGTTCAGCGCGAGCAGCGAGGCCGGGCCGAACGTGTTGGGCTTGGTGTGGTCCTCGCCGTTGTCGAGGGTGATCAGGCCGAAGGTCGCACCGGACACGGTGACCTTGCGCAGGTGGGCCTGCGTGACGCGCTCGGCATCGGACACGATCGCCTGCGCGCGCTCGAAGATGGTGGTGCTCACTTGGTTGCTCCGTTCCAGTGCGGGTTCTCCCAGATCACGGTGCCGCCCATGCCGATGCCGATGCACATGCTCGTGAGGCCGTAGCGGACCTCGGGCCGCTCCTCGAACTGGCGCGCGAGCTGGTTCATCAGGCGTACGCCGGACGAGGCCAGCGGGTGGCCCATCGCGATCGCGCCGCCGTAGGGGTTCACCCGGGCATCGTCGTCGGCGATGCCGTAGTGCTCGAGGAAGGCGAGCACCTGCACGGCGAACGCCTCGTTGACCTCGAAGGCCTGGATGTCGTCGATCGTGAGGCCCGCGAGCCTGAGTGCCTTCTCGGTAGCCGGGATCGGGCCGGCCCCCATCACCTCGGGCTCGACGCCGACGAAGGCGTAGGTCACGAGCCGCATCTTCACCGGCAGGCCGAGCTCGCGCGCGGTCTCCTCGTCGGCGAGCAGCGCGGCGGTGGCGCCGTCGTTGATGCCGGCGGCGTTGCCCGCGGTCACCTTGCCGTGCGAGCGGAACGGCGTCTTGAGGCCGGCGAGGGACTCGAGCGTCGTCTCCGGTCGCATCGGCTCGTCCGTGGTCGCCAGGCCCCAGCCGTCGTCCGCCGAGCGGGTCGCGACAGGCACCAGGTCGGGCTGGATCTTCCCGGCGTCGTAGGCCGCCTGGGTCTTCTGCTGGCTGCGCACGGCGTACTCGTCGACGCGCTGCTTGGTGATCGTGGGGTAGCGGTCGTGCAGGTTCTCGGCCGTCTTGCCCATCACGAGGGCGTCGGGGTTGACGATCCGCTCGGAGAGGATGCGCGGGTTGGGGTCCACGCCCTCACCCATCGGGTGGCGCCCCATGTGCTCGACGCCGCCGGCGATGGCGACGTCGTAGGCACCGAAGGCGATGCCCGACGCGGTGCTCGTCACCGCGGTCATCGCGCCGGCGCACATGCGGTCGATCGAGTAGCCGGGAACGCTCTGCGGCAGCCCGGACAGCAGCGCAGCGGTGCGACCGAGGGTGAGGCCCTGGTCGCCGATCTGGGTCGTGGCCGCGAGGGCCACCTCGTCGACCCGCTCGGGAGGCAGGGACGGGTTCCTCCGCATGAGCTCGCGGATGCACTTGATGACGAGGTCGTCGGCGCGCGTCTCGGCGTACTGGCCCTTGGCCTTGCCGAACGGTGTGCGCACGCCGTCGACGAAGACGACCTCACGCTGTGGACGGGACACTGGCTACTCCCAGGCTTGGCGGACAGGGTGGCGACAGGTTACCCCTCGGTAACAATGCCTGCCCAGACTGCCGGGTGTGTGTCGGGTCACTGGCGTGGAGTCACTAGGGTTGCCCCATGGCCGAACGACTCGTGCACATCGTGGACGGCGCCGAGGTCCTCGCCGACGCCGGGGACCTCACGCTCGTCTGCGTGCTGACCGGCTTCCTCGACGCCGGCAAGTCCGCGGAGCTCGCCGCCGCACACCTCTCCGGCCTCTCGGACGGCAAGGTCGTCGCCACCTTCGACGTCGACTCGCTGCACGACTACCGCGCCCGTCGCCCACCGGTGACGTTCATCCGCGACCACTACGCCGACTACGAGGCCCCGCGCCTGGTCGTCCGCGCGCTTCGCGACTCCGGCGGTACGCCGTTCCTGCTGCTGGCCGGACCCGAGCCCGACATCCGGTGGGAGGCCTTCGCCCGCGCCGTCCGTGAGGTCGTGGCGCACTTCGGCGTCTCCCGCGTCGTGAGCCTGGGCGCGGTGCCGATGGCCGTGCCGCACACGCGTCCGATCGCCATCACGCCGCACGCCAACCGTCCCGAGCTGGTCCCCGGCGAGAGCCCGTGGCAGGGCGAGCTCCGCGTCCCGGCGAGCGCGCAGGCGCTGCTCGAGATCCGGCTGGGGGAGTGGGGGCTCGACGCCCTCGGCTTCGTCGCCCACATCCCGCACTACCTGGCCCAGATGGAGTACCCCCAGGCCGCGCTCGTCCTCCTCGAGCACCTCGAGATCGGCGGTCACCTGACCATCGACCTCAGCGAGCTGCGCGAGGCGGCCGAGATCACCGAGACCGAGGTCGACCGCTACCTCTCCACCCACGACGAGGTCGGCGAGGTGGTCCGCGGGCTGGAGCAGCAGTACGACTCCTTCCGTGAGGCCGAGGCCGCCGGCAGCTCGCTCCTGGCAGGCGACGGACCGCTGCCGACGGGCGAGGAGATCGGCCGGGACTTCGAGGCGTTCCTCGCCGAGCTGGACGACCAGTCCAAGGACGACGGCGACGACCCCGGCTGGGAGGACCGCTGATGGCGGGCAGTGCCGACGAGCTCGCGACCCTTCTCGAGCTCGAGCAGCTCGAGGTCGACCTCTTCCGCGGCGCGCAGGCGCGCACCGAGCGCCAGCGGGTCTTCGGCGGCCAGGTCGCCGCGCAGGCCGTGGTGGCGGCGACCCGGAGCGTCGAGGGGCACTTCGTCCTGCACTCGTTGCACTCCTACTTCCTGCGCCCCGGCGACACGTCGGTGCCGATCGTCTACGACGTGGAGCGCATCCGCGACGGGCGGTCGTTCGCGACGCGCCGCGTGTCCGCGCGCCAGCACGGCCGTCCGATCTACTACATGACCGCCAACTTCCAGATCCCCGAACCGGGTCTCGAGCACCAGGACCGGATGCCGGAGGTGGTCGGGCCGGAGCACGGCCTGCCCCTCGTCGAGCTGGCACGCGAGCGCAGTCCCGAGTCGGCCGAGGAGTGGGAGCGCGAGTGGGCGGCCCTCGACGTCCGCCACGTGGGCGTCACCGGCCGGGGCATCCCCGACGACCCGGAGCACCCGGCCCGCGCGCGCCTGTGGATCAAGGTCGACGGCACGCTGTCGGACGACCCGACGATCCAGGCGGCGGCCTTCACCTACGCGAGCGACCTGACCCTGCTCGGCGCGGCCCTGGTGCCGCACGGCATCCACATCGCCTCGCCCCGCCTGCAGCCGGCGTCGCTGGACCACACGATCTGGTTCCACCGGCCGTTCCGCGCCGACGAGTGGTGGCTCTACGACCAGTTCTCGCCGTTCGCCGGCGGCGCACGCGGCCTGGCCCTGGCACGGGTCTTCTCGCAGTCGGGCGAGCTCGTCGCCACGGTGGCCCAGGAGGGGCTCATCCGGGTGCGCGACGACCGCGCCTAGCGCCCACCCCGGATATCTGAGGACGTGGTGAACGGATTCTCACGTCGATCCCGTTCGTGACGTCCTCAGATATCTGGGGTCGCGGAGGTCGTACGACCGAGCAGGTGGGGGGAGCCGTCCTTCGGGCTCGTCATGGCAAAGGTCCAGCCCGCGTCGTCCTGTCGGGCCGCGAAGGCAACCGTGCTCGGGAGGAAGACCGGCTTCTTGAAGGCGACCTCGACGGTGACGGCCTCGGGCAGGCGGTTCTCGATCGCGGCGACCGAGCGCGCCTTGGTCCACATGCCGTGGGCGATCTGCCGGGGGAAGCCGAGCGCCCTGGCCGTCAGCGGGTAGAGGTGGATCGGGTTGGCATCGCCGGACACCGAGGCGTAGGTCCGGCCGAGGTTGGCCGGCAGGCGCCACTCGACGCCGCCGGTGGGCGCGTCGAGGATCTCGAGGCCGGGGGAGACCTGGCCCTCGATGGTGCGACCGCGACGCAGGTAGGTCGAGGTCGACTCCCAGGCGGTCTCGCCGTCGGCCGACACGGTGGTGACGAAGTCGAGGAGCACGCCCTTGGCGTGCGGGCGCGGGGCGCCCACGGCCGTCGTCACGTCCAGTGCCTCGCCGACGCGGACGGCGCGGCGGGCGGTGATGGTGTTCTCGACGTGCACCATGCCGATCGCCGGGTAGGGGAACGCCGGGTCGCTCATGATCGCCATGTGCAGCGGGAAGGCGAGCATGTGCGGATAGGTGAGGGGTACGACGTCCTTGCGCGGGAAGCCGCACACGGCGGCGTACGCATCGACGCGGGCACGCTCGGCCACCACGCGCTCGCGGCGGTAGGCGAGACCGGTGAAGTCGCGTGCGGAGCCCTTCCGGACGCCGGGCAGCTGGTTGACGCCGGGGACGGCCGGGAGCGCGGCACGCACCAGGGTGCTGAGCCCGCCCGGCTCGCCGGTGAGGGTCTTCGCGTCGCTCATCAGGCGCCCAGCATCATCTGGCCGCACACCCGGACGACGTTGCCGTTGACGGCGCCCGACCCGGCGCTGGCGAACCACGCGATGGTCTCGGCGACGTCGACGGGCAGCCCGCCCTGGGACATGGCGTTGAGCCGCTGGCCGACCTCGCGGGTCGCGAACGGCACCGCCGCGGTCATCTGCGTGATGATGAAGCCCGGGGCGACCGCGTTGACCGTGATGCCGTGGTCGAGCTCGTCGCGCAGGCTCTCCACGAGCCCGATCACGCCGGCCTTGGACGTCGCGTAGTTGGTCTGGCCGACGTTGCCGGCGATCCCGGCGATCGAGGCGACGCCGATGATGCGGCCACCGGCGTTGACCACGCCGGAGTCGAGGAGCTCACGGGTGATCAGCTCGGGGGCGGTGAGGTTGACCGCGATGACGCTGTTCCAGCGGTCCTCGGCCATGTTGGCGAGCTTCTTGTCGCGGGTGATGCCGGCGTTGTGCACCACCACGTCGACGCCGCCGTGGTGCTCGCGCAGGTGGTGGGCGATCCGCTGCGGGGCGTCCTTGGCGGTGATGTCGAGGACGAGGTGGTCGCCGTCGAGCTCGGCCATCAGCGCCTGCAGCTCGCTGGCCGCCTGGGGCACGTCGACCCCGACGACCGTGGCGCCGTCGCGGTGCAGCACCCGGGCGATCTCCTCGCCGATCCCGCGGCTGGCTCCGGTGACGAGCGCGACCTTGCCGGCCAGCGGCCGGGCCCAGTCGTCGACGGCGTCCGTCGAGGTCTGGCCGTGGGCGCCGATGCGCACGACCTGGCCCGAGACGTACGCCGACTTGGGCGAGAGGAAGAACGCGAGCGTGGAGGCGATGGCTCCGTCCGCGGCGGGAGCGACGTACGCCAGCTGCACGGTGCCACCGCGGCCGATCTCCTTGCCGAGCGAGCGCGTGAAGCCCTCGAGCGCGCGCTGGGCGACGCGCTCCGAGCCCGACGTGGTCTCCGGCGGGGTGCCGAGCACCAGGACGCGGGGGCAGGTCTCGAGGCGGCGCATCAGCGGGGTGAAGAACTCCTGCAGGGCGACCAGCCCGGCCGTGTCGGTGATCCCGGTGGCGTCGAACACCAGGGCCTTCGCGCGGGTGTCACCCTCGAGCGTGGCGGTGGAGGCGATCCCCAGGCCGTCCAGCGTGGTGGGGAGCACCTCGCTCAGGCGGCCGGACCCGCCGAGCACGACCACGCCGTCGACGAGGGGCGCACCCTCGGACCACCGCTCCAGCGGGGTCGGGTTGGGCAGGCCGAGGTTCTTGACCAGCAGCTTGCCGATCGGGGTGGACACGAAGCCCTGGTAGCGGTCGCTCATGTGGCGGGATCCCTCTTCAGTGCGTGTGGTGGCGTGTGGTGCCGTGCGTTGTGCAGGCAGGTGGTGCACATGTAACTCTGTGTGAAACTGCGAGTCCAGATTTCGTGACGTGCCCCTCACACCGTTGGCGAGGAGGCGGTCTGCGGCAAGGATAGGAGCCGACGTCCGTCCATCGGTCCGACCGATGTGCTCAGTTACCTTCCGAGTCCCCTGGAGCCCGCCATGCAGCCCAAGACCCGCCCCGTCGCCGTCGTCGGCGGCAACCGCATCCCGTTCGCCCGGTCCAACACCGTCTACGCCGGCGTCTCCAACCAGGAGATGCTGACCGCGGCGATCGACGGCCTCGTGGACCGGTTCGGGCTGCAGGGGGAACGGCTGGGCGAGGTCGTCGCGGGAGCGGTGCTCAAGCACTCGCGCGACTTCAACCTGACCCGCGAGTCGGTGCTGGGCTCCAAGCTCGCCCCGGAGACGCCGGCGACGGACATCCAGCAGGCCTGCGGCACCGGGCTGCAGGCGGCGATCCAGGTGGCCAACAAGATCGCCCTCGGCGTGATCGACGCGGGCATCGCCGGTGGCACCGACACCACCTCGGACGCCCCGGTTGCGATCAGCGACAAGCTCCGCAAGAAGCTCATGAAGGTCAACTCCGCGAAGGACACCGCGAGCCGGATCAAGGCGCTCGGTGCCATCCGTCCCGGCGACATCGGCCTCGACATCCCCCAGAACGGTGAGCCCCGCACGCGGCTCTCCATGGGCGAGCACGCCGCGCTGACCGCCCTCGAGTGGCGGATCACCCGCGAGGCGCAGGACGAGCTGGCCGCGCGCTCGCACCACAACCTCGCCCGCTCCTACGACGAGGGCTTCCAGGACGACCTGATCACGCCGTTCCGTGGCGTCGCGCGTGACAACAACATGCGCCCCGACTCCTCCGTCGAGAAGCTCGCCACCCTCAAGCCGGTCTTCGGCAAGGGTGCGGCCGCGACGATGACCGCCGGCAACAGCACCCCGCTGTCCGACGGCGCCTCGGCGGTGCTGCTCGCCACCGACGAGTGGGCCGAGGAGCGCGGGCTGCCCGTGCTGGCACACCTCGTGGACGCGGAGACCTCCGCGGTCGACTACGTCAACGGCCACGAGGGCCTGCTGATGGCGCCGGCCTACGCCGTGCCGCGGATGCTGGAGCGCAACGGCCTCACCCTGCAGGACTTCGACTACTACGAGATCCACGAGGCGTTCGCCTCGCAGGTGCTGTCGACCCTGGCCGCCTGGGAGGACCCGGTGTTCTGCAAGGAGCGGCTGGGCCTCGACGCCCCGTTGGGCTCGATCGATCGCGACAAGCTCAACGTCAACGGCTCGTCGCTGGCGGCCGCGCACCCGTTCGCCGCCACCGGCGGCCGGATCATCCCCGTCGCCGCCAAGCTCCTCGCCGAGAAGGGCCAGGGTCGCGCGCTGATCTCCATCTGCGCCGCCGGCGGGCAGGGCGTCGTCGCCATCCTGGAGCGCTGACCGGGCACTTCCTCGCGCTGCAGGGCGCTGACCGGGCACTTCCTCGCGCTGCTGGGCGCTGACCGGGCACTTCCTCGCGCAACCTCCGCGAGGAAGTGCCCTTTCGGGCTGTCCCAGCGCGAGGAAGTGCCCGCTCGGGCCGTCCCAGCGCGAGGAAGTGCCGTGTCACCTGTAGGGTCGGGGCCGATCGACATCCTTTAACGAGCCGTCCCGTGAGGCGGAGAAGGAGGTCCGGCGCGCAGATGCCTGCCCCCGAAGACACCAGCCCTGACCCCGTGAGCGACAGGGCGGACCGCACCGTCCTCGACGCCCGCGACATCTCCCGGGCGCTGACCCGGATCTCGCACGAGTTGCTCGAGCGCAACAAGGGCGCCACCGACCTGGTGCTGCTCGGCCTGCACACGCGCGGCGTACCCCTGGCGCGGCGCATCGGCGACAAGATCGCCGCCGTCGAGGGTGCGCCCGTGGCGGTCGGCGAGCTCGACGTGACGATGTACCGCGACGACCTGCGCTCCCAGCCGACGCGCCGCGCGCACAAGACCGCCCTGCCCCCGGGCGGGATCGACCGCAAGGTGGTCGTGCTGGTCGACGACGTGCTCTTCTCCGGCCGCACGATCCGGGCCGCGCTCGACGCGCTGGCCGACCTCGGCCGCCCCGCCGCCGTACGCCTGGCGGTGCTCGTGGACCGCGGCCACCGCGAGCTGCCGATCCGTGCCGACCACGTCGGCAAGAACCTGCCCAGCGCCCTCGCCGAGCGGGTCAGCGTCCGCCTGGCCGAGGTCGACGGCACCGACGAGGTGACGATCTCGTGAAGCACCTGCTCTCCATCGACGACCTGTCCACCGACGAGGTCCAGCAGCTGTTCGAGACCGCCGCGGACATGCACGACGTGCAGAACCGCGAGGTCAAGAAGCTGCCGGCGCTGCGCGGTCGCACGGTCGTCAACATGTTCTTCGAGGACTCCACCCGCACCCGCTCGTCGTTCGAGATCGCCGGCAAGTGGCTCTCCGCCGACGTGATCAACGTCAGCGCGAAGGGCTCGAGCACGTCCAAGGGCGAGAGCCTGCGCGACACCGTGCTGACCGTCTGCGCCATGGGCGTCGACGGCCTCGTCATCCGCCACCCGGCCAGCGGCGCCGCCCTCCAGGTGAGCCAGTGGGTCGACGCGTCGGTGGTCAACGCCGGCGACGGGATGCACGAGCACCCGACCCAGGCCCTCCTCGACGCCTACACGCTGCAGCGCCACCTCGGCTCGCTCGAGGGGCGCCACGTCGCGATCATTGGCGACCTGACCCACAGCCGGGTCTTCCGCTCCAACGTCCAGTGCCTGACCAAGCTCGGCGCCCGCGTCACCGTGGTCGCGCCGCCCACGCTGATGCCGAGCGGCATCGGCGCGTGGTCGGCCGCGGCCGGCTTCGAGACGTCGTACGACGTCGACGCAGTGCTGCCGGACGCGGACGCGGTGATGATGCTGCGGGTCCAGCGGGAGCGGATGTCCGGCGCCTACTTCCCGAGCCCGCGCGAGTACACCGTCGGCTACGGCCTCACCCGCAACCGGCTCGCGCTGCTCAAGCCCGACGTCCCCATCTGCCACCCCGGCCCGATGAACCGTGGCCTCGAGATCGCCGCCGACGCCGCCGACGCGGCCCAGTCGGTCGTGCTGGAGCAGGTCTCCAGCGGGCTCGCGATCCGGATGGCCGTGCTCTACCACCTGCTGGCAGGAGAAGAAGCCTGATGTCCCTCGTGATCACCGGAGCATCGCTGCTCGGCGAGAAGACCGGAGACCTGTACGTCGACGACGCGGGGATGCTCGTCGAGGAGGCGCCCTCGGGCGCCGAGACGCTCGACGCCGACGGACTCGTCGCCCTGCCCGGGCTCGTCGACCTGCACACGCACCTGCGCGAGCCGGGACGCGAGGACGCCGAGACGATCCTCACCGGCTCGCAGGCCGCCGCGCTGGGCGGCTACACGGCCGTCCTGGCCATGGCCAACACGACGCCCGTCACCGACACCGCCGAGGCGGCCACGCGGGTCTGGGAGCTCGGTCGCGAGGCCGGGCTCGTGCACGTGCAGCCCGTGGGCGCGGTGACGCGCGGGCTCGGCGGCGAGGAGCTCGCCGAGCTCGGCCTGATGCACCGCTCGCGGGCCCGGGTGACCGTCTTCTCCGACGACGGCAAGTGCGTGCACGACCCCCGGGTGATGCGCCGCGCGCTGGAGTACGTCAAGGCGTTCGGCGGGGTCGTCTCGCAGCACTCGCAGGACCCGGCGCTGGCCGGGCCGGCTGCCTGCTGCCACGAGGGCGAGGTCTCCGGACGACTCGGGCTGCCCGGCTGGCCGGGCATCGCCGAGGAGGTCATCGTCGCGCGCGACGTGATGCTCGCCCGTCACACCGGCTCACGGGTCCACGTCGCCCACGTCTCGACAGCCGGCTCGGTGGAGGTCCTGCGGTGGGCCAAGGCGCAGGCCGAACGGGACGGCCACTGGGCGGTCACCGCCGAGGTGACGCCGCACCACCTGCTGCTCACCACCGACCTGCTGACCAGCTACGACCCGACCTTCAAGGTCAACCCGCCGCTTCGCCCGCAGGAGGACGTCGACGCGCTCCGGGAGGCCCTCGCCGACGGCACCATCGACGCGGTCGCGACCGACCACGCCCCGCACGCGCGCCACGACAAGGAGCACGCCTTCGTCGACGCGGCCTTCGGGATGCTCGGCCTCGAGACCGCGCTCGGCGTGGTGCGCACGGTCATGCCGGACCTGTCGTGGGCCGACATCGCCCGCGTCATGTCCGTCACGCCGGCCAGGATCGCCGGCCTCGCCTCCCAGGGCCAGCCGCTCGCGCCCGGATCGCCCTCCCACGTCGTGCTGGTCGACCCGGACGCGGCGATCACCGTCGACCGCGACTCCTCGGCGTCGCTGTCGCGCAACAACCCGTGGCACGGGCGCAGCCTCACCTCGCGGGTCGTGCACACGGTCTACGGCGGGCGCGTCACGGTCCGCGACGGCGCGCTCGTCGACTGATCAGCGGCGGCGCGGGCGCAGGTCGAGCACGTTGTCGGCGCCGCGGTCACGGACGGTCGTACGACCCCGCGCGACGGTGACCGCGTTGCGGGCGCCGGTGAGGACCAGGCGGTCGGCGCGCGTCAGGCCGAGCACGTTGTCCGAGCCGGTGACGCGCGTCCGGTAGGCCTTGCGGGCCCGCACCGTGTCGGAGCCGCGCAGGCGCAGGACGTTGATGGTGTCGGCCGACAGCGACGAGGAGGTGCTGGCCAGCTCGGCGAGCTCGACGAGGCCGGACACCGTCACCGTCGAGCCCGCGCCCGACACCGCCAGCGACTGGACGGACGGAGCGGTGAGGCTGGTGCCGGCGCCGACGACGTCGAGCCCACCCAGCGACTTGGCCGTGATCGTGCTGCCGGTGCCGTCGACGACGAGCCGGGTGGCGGTGGGCATCGTCACCGTGGTGTCGTCGCCGGTGACCCGGACGACGCCGCAGGTGCCGCGCAGGTCGTAGGCGACGTCGTCCCACGGCAGGACGGTCTCGTCGCCGATCTCGCACTGCACCGGCACGACGAGGCCGGCGGCGTGCGCGGGGACGACCGCAGCGCCGGCGGCGGTGGCGGTCAGGGCGAGGACTGCGGAGAGGGCATTCCGAAGGAAGGTCACATACTGAGAGTACGCATGTTCACCCGGTCTGGCTCCGTGCGTCGCGTCACACCGCCCGCCCGGTGCCCGGGTCGCGGTTGGTGAGGCAGTAGACCTGCCCGCCCGGCGCGGTGAGCACGGTCCAGTGGTCGTGCACCGCCACGACGCGTGCGCCCAGGTCCACGTGCCGAGCCGTGTCGGAGCCCCGGTCAGCCGTCGCGAGGTCCGGGTGGGCGCGCACCGTGCCTCGGGCGTCACCGAGGCGCTGGAGCAGGATGCGCGGCCGCTCCAGGTCGAGGAGGCGCACGAACCCCGGCGCCGTGCCGACCTGAGGTCCCCGACCCGTCAGGTCGCGCCAGAAGGCGACCTCGACGTCCCAGAGGTCTGACGGGACGTCGAGGCAGACCTGGTCGAGGATGGTGGCGCCGTCGCGGTGCAGGGCGGGCCGGCCGTCGAGGAGCGTGTGGCAGAAGAGGAAGCCGCCGGGGGACCGCATCACCTCGACGTCGTGGTAGGCCCACGCCGTGGTCGCGCCGAGTGCCCGCGCCCGGGCGATGGCCGCCGGCCGGTCGGTCGAGTCCAGGTCGAGGTGCACCCCTGCCGGCCCGTCGACGGCCTGCATCTTGACGTACGCCGACCCTGCCGCCGGCAGCAGCGTGAGGAACTGGCCGTCCTCGCCGCGACGCTCCGACGGCGTCCAGCCGGTGGCTGCCGACCAGAAGCCCACGGCCTCCTCGAAGTGCTCGGCGGGGGTGTCCAGGAAGATCTGGATCCAGGAGGTCATGGGCCGATCCTCACACCTCGTAGGGTCGGGGGATGAGCGACTTCCCGCCAGTGGTCCCGCAGCTGCTGCACACCGTCCTCGACGCCCGGAACCCACGCCGGGAGGCCGAGTTCTGGCGTGACCTCCTCGGCCTGGCCTACCGCCCCGGGGACGAGGCCCCCGAGGGCGCGGACCACGCCGACTGGCTGGTGCTCACCCATCCCGACGGTCGACGCTGCCTCGCCATCCAGCAGGTCGGGTCGCTGCCCGAGAGCCGGTGGCCGGAGCCTGGGCACCCGTCGGTCAGCCACCTCGACACCACGGTCCCGTCGCGGGCGGCGCTGGACGCCGTGCACGAGCGGGTGCTCGCGCTGGGCGGGGAGCTGCGGTTGGACCGCACCGACGACCCCGACGAGCCGCTGCGGGCCTACGCCAGCCCCGAGGGCCACGTCTTCTGCGTCTTCGTCGACTGAGCCGCGCCTCTCAGGCCAGCCCGAGCCCCCGAGCCTCCTCCCACAGGTCGTCGCGCACGCGCGGGTGGGCGGCGTGCTCGATCAGGTTGTGCGCCTGGGCCCGCTCGTCGCGTCCCCACATCCACGCGATGCCCTGCTCCGTGACGACCGCGCCGTGCTGGAAGGACGTCACCGGCTCGTCGACCAGGGGGACGATCGTCGACACGTCCGCCCGCGGGTGCCAGCTGCGCAGCGCCATGAACGCCCGGCCGCCGGGGGAGTGGCTCGCCCCGACGGTGAAGTCGGTCTGGCCGCCGAAGCCGCTGTAGATCCGCGCCCCGATCCGCGACGCGTTGGCCTGGTCGAACAGGTCGACCTGCAGGGCGGTGTTGATGGACGTCATCGCGGGCTGGCGGGCGATCTCGGCGGGGGAGTTGGTCGTCTCGGTGCGCAGCATCCGCACGCGCGGATTGTCGTCCACCCAGTCGTAGAGCTCCTGGCTGCCGAACACGAACGACGTACGCAACGGCGTGCCGCGGTCCAGCGCACCGGCCTCCTCCAGGGTCAGCACGCCGTCGCTGAACATCTCGGTCCAGATCTTCAGTCCGCGCCGCTCGAGGACACCGGCGATGGTCGCGTCCGGCACCTCCCCGATGCCCGCCTGCAGGGTGGCGCCGTCGCCGATCTCGGCGGCGACGCGGGAGCCGATCAGCCGGGCGTCGTCGCTCGGCGCCGCGGCCGCGTGGGTGGTCAGGGGCGCGTCGACCTCGACGCCGAGGTCGATGTCGTCGAGGGAGATCTCGGCGTCCCCGAAGGTCCATGGCATCCGCGGGTTGAGCATCGCGACGACCAGCGCGCGACGCTCGCGAGCAGCCTCGATCGCCGCCGGGAGCACGTTGACCTCCAGCCCCAGCGAGACCTGGCCGTTGCGGGGCGTGGTGGTGTGCACCACCACCACGTCCGGAGCGAGCGGACCGCAGAAGAGCCGCGGCACCATCGAGAGCCGGCACGGCACGTAGGCCAGGCGGGGGTGCCGCCGGAAGCCCGGACCCACGAACGTCGTCTCGGGGACCACGCCGTCGTGCAGCGGCAGGTCGCACTGGGCGTTGAGGGCGTGCAGGCGAGCCGCGGGCAGCTCGGCCAGCAGCGGGGTGAGCAACGCGGTGGGCGAGGCGAAGTTGCCGCTCGTCACGATCCTGGGCACGGTGCCGGGCGTGAGCCTGGCGCAGTGCGCGCGGACGGTCCGGACGGCCTGGTCGAGGTCGACGACGTGCATGGGGTCAGCCTGCCAGCGCGGTGTCGTAATTCGGTGGGCCTTCCGGCCCGCGCCACCTAGGCTGTTGGTCATCATGTGGATCCACGACTGACCCGACCCGCGTCCGCGGCGGCGCTCCTGCGCCCGAGCCCGGCGGGTCCCGCCTGTCAGCCTCGAAGGACCTCCGCATGACCGCATCCACCATCACCCTCGCTCCGCTCGTCGTCAGCGATCTCTCGGTGTCCTATCCCGACCGCACCGTCCTGACGGGCATGGACCTGCTGGCCCAGCCCGGCCGGCGCATCGGCCTCGTCGGCGAGAATGGCGTCGGCAAGTCGACGCTGCTGCGTGCAGTCGCCGGTCGCCTGCCGTCCCGCGCCCGCGTGAGAGGCACGGTGCAGGCCCCCGGCGACCTCGTCCTCCTCGGGCAGGAGAGGCCGTTCCGGGACGGCGCCAGCGTGGCCGACGTGCTCGCCATGACGCTGGCGCCCCTGCGCGACGCCGTCACGGACGTCGAGCGGCTCGCCGCCGCCGTGGGCACCGCCGAGGGAGACGCGGCCTACGAGCGCGCCCTGGAGGTCGCGCTGGCCCACGACGCGTGGGACGCGGACCGCCGGGCCGCCCTCGCCGCCGCGCGACTGGGACTCGACCTCGCGCCCGAACGGCTGGTGGGCACGCTGTCCGGCGGTCAGCGCACCCGGCTCGCGCTCGCCACGATCATGACCACGCGGCCGACGTGCCTGCTGCTCGACGAGCCCACCAACCACCTCGACGACGAGGCGATCGACGTCCTCACCGACTTCCTGCGCGAGCTGCCCGGTGTCGTCGTCCTCGCCAGCCACGACCGGGTGCTGCTGGACGACGTCTGCACCGACCTCGTCGACCTCGATGCCGGCGAGCTCGGCACGGACGGCAGCGGCGGGAAGCGCTTCGGCGGCGGCTGGAGTGCCTACGAGGCGGCGCGGGCGGACGCGCGACGCCGGTGGGAGGAGACGTACGCCGAGCAGCAGGAGGAGATCGGCCGGCTGCGCGCCGCGACGCGCATCGGGACGAGTGCCATCGCGCACGACCGGCCGCCCACCGACAACGACAAGTTCATCTACTTCGGCAAGGGGCAGAAGGTCGCCCGGGCGCTGTCGCGTCGCAAGGCCGACGCGCAGCGTCGGCTCGAGCTCACCGAGCGCGAGCAGGTGCGCAAGCCCCCGGCGCCGCTCAGGTTCCGCGGGGACCTCACCGTTCGGTCGACAGGGAGGCTCGTCCAGGCGCGCGACCTCGAGGTGGTGGGCCGGATGAGGCTGTGCCAGATGGACCTGTCGGCAGGGGAGCACCTGCTGCTCACCGGACCCAACGGCTCGGGGAAGTCCACCCTCCTCGGCGTCCTCTCCGGCCGCCTCCGGGCGACCGGCGGCACGGTCGAGGTGAGCGCGCGGACGGTGCGCGAGCTGACCCAGGACCCGGAGGTGCGGGACCCGTCGCGCCCGGCCCTGTCGACGTACGACGCCGCGGTCCGCGGGCTCGCCGACCCGCCGCCGCTGCGCGACCTCGGCCTGCTGCACCCGCGCGACCACCGCACGCCGGTCGGCAGCCTGTCGGTGGGGCAGCGACGACGCCTCGGGCTGGCCGTCGCGATCGCCGCGGCGCCGGACCTGCTGCTGCTCGACGAGCCGACCAACCACGTCTCGCTGGCGCTCGCCGGTGAGCTCGAGGAGGCGCTCGCGACCTCGCCGGGCGGCGTCGTGCTGGCCTCGCACGACCGCTGGCTGCGCCGCCGCTGGCGAGGACCGGAGCTGGTCCTCTCCCCCTGGTGACGCCCACTGGGTGCGCGAGATGGACGCTGGGACCCCGGAATGGGGCCACCCGAGCGGACACATGGCCGCTCGAGTCGCGTCGTGGACGCGATGCCGTCGCCCGACCCTCGCGCTGGTAGGGTCGGCGTCGGCTCGAACATCCTTTAACGATCCGTCCCGTGAGGCGGAGAAGGAGGTACGGCATGGCTCTGCCTGCCAGGAATCAGACCGCAGCGCTCTTGGTCCTCGAGGACGGGCGCACCTTCCGCGGTGAGTCCTTCGGTGCCGAGGGCGAGACCTTCGGCGAGGCGGTCTTCTCCACCGGCATGTCCGGCTACCAGGAGACGCTGACCGACCCCAGCTACCACCGCCAGGTCGTCGTGATGACGGCCCCGCACGTCGGCAACACCGGGATGAACGACGAGGACCCCGAGTCCTCGCGCATCTGGGTCGCCGGCTACGTCGTCCGCGACCCCGCGCGCGTGCCGTCCAACTGGCGCAGCGTCCGCGGCCTCGGCGAGGAGCTGCGCGACCAGGGCGTCGTCGGCATCTCCGGCGTCGACACCCGCGCCCTGACCCGGCACCTGCGCGAGCGCGGTGCGATGCGGGTCGGCATCTCCACCACCGAGACCGACCCCGAGCGGCTGCTGCAGCGGGTCCTGGAGTCCGGCGTGATGACCGGAGCCAACCTGAGCGAGGCGGTCTCGACCCCGGAGGCCTACGTCGTGCCCGCGCAGGGCGAGAAGCGCCTCACGGTCGCCGCGATCGACCTCGGGATCAAGGCCAACACCCCGCGGATGATGAGCGAGCGCGGCATCGAGGTGCACGTGCTCCCCGCCACGGCGACGCTCGCCGACGTGCAGGCGGTCGACCCGGACGGGCTCTTCTTCTCCAACGGCCCCGGCGACCCGGCCGCCACCACCGCCCAGGTCGAGCTGCTGCAGGGCGCCCTGCGAGCCGGCATCCCCTACTTCGGCATCTGCTTCGGCAACCAGCTCTTCGGCCGGGCGCTGGGCTTCGGCACCTACAAGCTCAAGTACGGCCACCACGGGATCAACCAGCCGGTGATGGACCGCACGACCGGCAAGGTCGAGGTCACCGCCCACAACCACGGCTTCGCCGTGGACGCCCCGCTCGAGGGCACGACGACCACCGAGTTCGGCGAGGTCTCGGTCAGCCACGTGTGCCTCAACGACGACGTGGTGGAGGGCCTCGAGCTGCGCGACCCAGAAGATGCAGGCGGGCGTCTCAAGAGCTTTTCCGTGCAGTACCACCCGGAGGCCGCGGCCGGCCCGCACGACGCGGCCTACCTCTTCGACCGGTTCGCGGATCTCATGACCGACAGGAAGGGCGCCTGACATGCCCAAGCGCACTGACATCCAGTCCGTCCTGGTCATCGGCTCCGGGCCGATCATCATCGGCCAGGCCTGCGAGTTCGACTACTCCGGCACCCAGGCGTGCCGCGTGCTGCGGGAGGAGGGCCTGCGGGTCATCCTGGTCAACTCCAACCCGGCCACGATCATGACCGACCCCGAGTTCGCCGACGCTACCTACGTCGAGCCGATCACGCCCGACTTCGTCGAGAAGGTCATCGCCCAGGAGCGCCCCGACGCGCTGCTCGCGACGCTCGGCGGCCAGACCGCCCTCAACTGCGCGATGGCCCTCGACAAGGCCGGAGTCCTCGAGAAGTACGGCGTCGAGCTGATCGGCGCCTCCATCGAGGCGATCGAGCGCGGCGAGAACCGCCAGCAGTTCAAGAAGATCGTCGAGCAGCTCGGCGGCGAGTCCGCCAAGAGCGTCATCTGCCACTCGATGGACGACCTGCTCGCCGCGGCCGACGAGCTCGGCTACCCGATGGTCGTGCGCCCCTCCTTCACGATGGGCGGCACCGGCTCGGGCATGGCCTACGACGAGGCCGACCTGCGGCGCATCGGCGGCGCCGGCCTGGCCGCCAGCCCGACCACCGAGGTGCTCCTGGAGGAGTCGATCCTCGGCTGGAAGGAGTACGAGCTCGAGGTGATGCGCGACCGGGCCGACAACAGCGTGATCGTCTGCTCGATCGAGAACCTCGACCCGATGGGCGTGCACACCGGCGACTCGATCACCGTCGCCCCGGCGATGACCCTGACCGACCGCGAGTACCAGGCGATGCGCGACCTCGCGATCGGCATCATCCGCGCGGTCGGGGTCGACACCGGTGGCTGCAACATCCAGTACGCCGTCAACCCGGCCGACGGGCGCCTCATCGTCATCGAGATGAACCCGCGCGTCTCCCGCTCGAGCGCCCTGGCGTCCAAGGCGACCGGCTTCCCGATCGCCAAGATCGCGGCGAAGGTGGCGATCGGCTACACCCTCGACGAGATCCGCAACGACATCACGCAGGAGACCCCGGCGTCCTTCGAGCCGACGCTCGACTACGTCGTGGTGAAGGTGCCGCGGTTCGCCTTCGAGAAGTTCCCCGAGGCCGACCCGACGCTGACCACGCACATGAAGTCGGTCGGCGAGGCGATGGCCATCGGCCGCAACTTCACCGAGGCCCTGCAGAAGGCGCTGCGCTCGCTGGAGAGCAAGCACGCGCCCTTCGACTGGCACAAGGAGTGGGTCGAGCTCGACAAGGACGCCCTGCTCGAGGAGATCAAGGTCCCGCACGACGGCCGCCTCAAGAAGGTCATGGACGCGATCCGGGCCGGTGCGACGCCGGAGGAGATCTTCGACGCGACCGCCATCGACCCCTGGTTCGTCGACCAGCTGGCGCTGATCAACGAGGTCGCCGTGCAGCTCATCGACGCCACCGAGCTCACCCCCGACCTGCTGCGCCTGGCCAAGCGCCACGGCTTCTCCGACGACCAGATCGGCAAGATCCGCGGGCTCAGCGCCGACGTGATCCGCGGCGTCCGCCACGCGCTCGGCATCCGGCCGGTCTTCAAGACCGTCGACACCTGCGCGGCCGAGTTCGCCGCGCAGACGCCGTACCACTACTCGTCCTACGACGAGGAGACCGAGGTGCAGCCGCGGGCCGAGGGCAAGGAGGCCGTGATCATCCTGGGCTCCGGGCCCAACCGCATCGGCCAGGGCATCGAGTTCGACTACAGCTGCGTCCACGCCTCGCTCGCGCTGGCCGAGGCCGGCTACGAGACGATCATGGTCAACTGCAACCCGGAGACGGTGAGCACCGACTACGACACCTCCGACCGGCTCTACTTCGAGCCGCTGTCGCTCGAGGACGTCCTCGAGATCGTCCACGCCGAGCAGCAGGCCGGCCCCGTCGCGGGTGTCGTGTGCCAGCTCGGCGGCCAGACCCCGCTCGGCCTGGCCCAGGGCCTCGCCGACGCCGGCGTGCCGATCGTCGGCACCACGCCCGAGGCGATCCACCTCGCCGAGGAGCGCGGTGCCTTCGGCCGGGTCCTCGCCGACGCCGGCCTGCCGGCGCCCAAGCACGGCACCGCGACGTCGTACCCCCAGGCGCAGCGGATCGCCCACGAGATCGGCTACCCGGTGCTCGTGCGACCGTCCTACGTCCTGGGCGGACGCGGCATGGAGATCGTCTACGACGACGCGGCGCTCGAGGCCTACCTCGAGAAGTACGTCGCCAACGGACTGATCAACGAGCGCCAGCCGGTGCTCGTCGACCGGTTCCTCGACGACGCGGTCGAGATCGACGTGGACGCCCTCTTCGACGGCGAGGAGCTCTTCCTCGGCGGCGTGATGGAGCACATCGAGGAGGCCGGCATCCACTCCGGCGACTCGTCCTGCGCCCTCCCGCCGATCACGCTCGGGCGCGAGGAGATCGACCGGATCCGGCGCTCGACCGAGGCCATCGCCCGCGGGCTCGACGTGCGCGGACTGCTCAACATCCAGTACGCCCTCGCCTCCGACGTGCTCTACGTCCTCGAGGCCAACCCGCGCGCGTCGCGGACGGTGCCGTTCGTCTCCAAGGCGACCGCCACGCCGCTGGCGAAGGCGGCGGCCCGGGTGATGCTCGGTGAGTCGATCGCCGACCTCCGCGCGGCCGGCGTGCTGCCTGCCACCGGCGACGGCGGGCACCTGCCCGACGGGTCGCCGATCGCGGTCAAGGAGGCGGTCATGCCCTTCGACCGCTTCAAGACCTCCGACGGGCGCACGGTCGACGCGCTGCTCGGCCCCGAGATGCGCTCGACCGGCGAGGTGATGGGCTTCGACGCCTTCTTCGGCACGGCCTTCGCCAAGGCGCAGGCCGCGGCCTACGGCTCGCTGCCGCTGTCCGGCAAGGTCTTCGTGTCCGTCGCCAACCGCGACAAGCGGCACATGATCTTCCCGGTCAAGCAGATCGCCGACATGGGCTTCGAGATCCTCGCCACCGCCGGCACGGCGGAGGTGCTGCGCCGCAACGGCGTCCAGGCCACGGTCGTGCGCAAGCAGTCCGAGGGCGAGGGCCCCGGCGGCGAGAAGACCATCGTGGGCCGGATCCTCGACCGCGAGGTCGACCTGGTGATCAACACGCCGCACGGTGCGACGAGCGGGGGCTCGCCGCGCGCGGACGGCTACGAGATCCGCACCGCCGCGGTGCTCACCGACATCCCGTGCATCACCACCATCCAGGGCCTCGGCGCCGCGGTGCAGGGCCTCGAGGCGATGCGGCGCGGCGACATCGGGGTCAGGTCGTTGCAGGACTGGGCGAAGCTCGCCGCCTCGTCCACGGGCGACCGGACCGCCTGACCGTGCGGCCCTACGACGTCCTCTTCGCCCACGCCCTCACGCGGGTCGACCCCGAACGCATCCACCATGCGGCGTTCGGGGCGATCCGGGCGGCCGCGCCCGTCACCGCGCGGGCGGTGCGGGTGCCGTCTGCGCCGGTGCACGCGCTGGGACTGACCTTCCCGCACCCCCTCGGGCTCGCGGCCGGCTTCGACAAGAACGCCGTCGGCATCGACGGGCTCGCGGCGCTGGGCTTCGGCCACGTCGAGGTCGGCACGGTCACCGGGGAGGCCCAGCCGGGCAACCCCCGGCCGCGGCTGTTCCGGCTCAAGGACGACCGCGCCATCGTCAACCGGATGGGCTTCAACAACGACGGCGCCGAGGTGGTCGCGCGGCGGCTCGCCGCATGGCGGGCCGGTGGCGGGTCGACGCTGCTCGGGGTGAACATCGGCAAGACCAAGGTCGTGCCGGAGGAGGAGGCGGCCCGCGACTACGAGAAGTCGGCCGGGCTGCTCGCCCCCTACGCCGACTACCTCGTCGTCAACGTCTCCTCGCCCAACACGCCGGGCCTGCGCGACCTGCAGGCCGTCGAGAAGCTCGAGCCCCTGCTCGCCGCCGTACGACGTCGCGCCGACGAGGTGCGCCCCGACCACCGGGTGCCGCTGCTGGTGAAGATCGCACCCGACCTCAGCGACGACGACGTGCTGGCCGTGGCCGACCTCGCGGTCGCCAGCGGGCTCGACGGGATCATCGCCACCAACACCACGATCAGCCGCGACGGGCTCGCGAGCCCCCGCGAGGCGGTCGAGGCGATCGGTGCCGGGGGCCTGAGCGGTCGCCCCCTCACCCAGCGCTCCGAGGACGTCGTGCGCATGCTCCGCACCCGCGTCGGCCCGGACCTCACCCTCGTCGGCGTCGGTGGCATCACCACCGTCGACGACGCCCGGCGGCGCCTGGCGGCGGGAGCCGACCTGCTCCAGGCCTACACGGCGTTCGTCTACGAGGGACCGCTCTGGCCGGGCCGCATCGTGCGCGGCCTGGCCCGGCGCGCGTGATGCAGGTGGCTGACTCGGATGGGTGAGGTGCGGCGGCCCGTGCACGTCCCGGTCCACGTCGACGGCGAGGTCGTGGCGACCAAGCGCATCGGCGCCTACCGCCACCTCACCCTCACCGCGCCCGGCGTCCCCGAGCACTTCCGCGCCGGCAACTTCGTGGCACTGAGCGTCGAGGGCCACGTGGCCCGCCGGCCCCTGTGGGTGCACCGGGTCCGGGCCTCCAGCGCCTTCGGCCCCACGCTCGACGTGGTGGTCGAGCCGCGGGGGACCGGAACCGCCTGGCTGGCCGCCCAGCCCGTCGGCGCCAAGGTGTCGATCACGGGTCCGCTGGGCCGACCCTTCGCGCTGCCCAAGGAAGCCGTGTCCTGCCTGCTGGTGGGCGAGGGCTACGCCGCGGCGCCGTTGTTCCCGTTGGCCGAGCGGCTCCGCGAGCGGGGCTGCGCGGTGTCGCTCGTGGTGTCCGCGCCCGACGAGGCCCGCCTGCTCTCCGCGCTCGAGGCCCGCCGCTCGGCGCGCTCGGTCACCGTCCTGACCGCCGACGGGTCCGTCGGCCAGCGCGGGACCGTCGCCGACCACGTCGACGACCTGGTCCGCCGGAGCGAGGCCGACGTCGTCTACGCGACCGGCCCCACCGCGGTGCTCCGCGCCGCCGCGGGGGCGGCCGAGCGCGCGGGCGCCTGGAGCCAGGTCGCCGTCGAGACGCCGACGCCCTGCGGGACCGGCCTGTGCCACGGCTGCCCGCTGCCGGTGGTGGGGGAGGACGGCGTGGACCGCGTCGTCCGTGCCTGCACCGAGGGCCCGGTCGTGCGTGGCGACCGCGTCAGGTGGGAGACGCTGTGAGCGCGCGCATCCCCGCTCCCGTCATGGTCGCCGCCGGCTGCGGCGGCACCGGTCGCGAGCTGGAGCCCTTCGCCGGTCCCGACGGCCTGGACGGCCTGGACTTCGTGACCCGCTCGATCACCCTCGACGCGCGCACGGGCGGCCCCGGGCCGCGCGTCGTGGAGGTTCCCGGCGGGCTGGTCAACGCCGTCGGGCTCCCCAACCCGGGCCTCGAGCACTTCCTCGCCACCGAGCTGCCGTGGCTCGTGCGCGCCGGCGCACGCGTGATCGTGTCGATCGCCGGCTCCACCATGGGGGAGTACGCCGACCTGGCGCGCCGCCTCAGCCGGGCGCCCGGCGTCGCCGGCCTCGAGGTCAACGTCGGGGCCCCGGACGAGGTGGGGGCCCGGCTCTTCGAGGTGCGCGAGCCCTACCACTCCGCCAGCGTCATCGCCGCGGTCCGGCGCGAGTTCCCGGCCGACCGCCCCGTCCTCGCCAAGCTCCGGCCCGACGTGTCACGCATCGTTGAGGGCGCGCGCTCCTGCCACGAGGCCGGAGCCACGGCGGTCGTCATCGGCAACGCCGTGCCGGCCGCGTTCCCCGACGGGCGCGCCGGGGGGCTCAGCGGCCCGGCGATCGGCCCCATCGCGCTGCGGTGCGTGGCCGTCGTGCACCACGCCCTGCCCGACCTGCCCACCATCGGCTGCGGCGGGGTCCGCGACCTCGCCTCCGCCCGGGCCTACCTCGACGCGGGCGCCACCGCCGTCCAGGTCGGCACCGCACTGCTCCACGACCCCACGACCGTCGCCCGGCTCCGGGCCGACCTCACCTCGACCCAGGAGATGTCATGACTCCCTTCGGCACCCGCCTCGCCCGCGCTATCGAGGATCGCGGCCGGTTCTGCGTCGGCATCGACCCGCACGCCGGGCTGCTGCAGCAGTGGGACCTGGCCGACGACGTCGCGTCCCTGGAGCGGTTCGCGCTGACGGTCGTCGAGGCCGTCGCGCCCGTCGTCAGCGTGGTGAAGCCGCAGAGCGCGTTCTACGAGCGGTTCGGCAGCCGCGGCATCGCGGTCCTCGAGCGCGTGATCGCCGAGTCCCGCGACGCGGGCGCCCTCGTGCTGCTCGACGTGAAGCGCGGCGACATCGGCTCCACCAGCCAGGCCTACGCCGACGCCTACCTCGACCCGGCCTCGCCGCTCGCCAGCGACGCGATCACGGCCAGCCCCTACCTCGGCTTCGGCTCGCTCGACCCGATGGTGGAGGCGTGCCAGCGGCACGGCGGCGGCCTGTTCGTCCTCGCGCTGACCTCCAACAAGGAAGGGCCGGAGGTGCAGCACGCCCGCACCGGTGAGGCGACGGTGGCCGGCACCGTGCTCGCCCACCTGCGCACCCTCAACGCCGACGCCGAGCCGGTGGGCTCGTTCGGTGCGGTCGTGGGCGCCACCATCGGCTCGACCGAGGAGGACCCCGACATCAACGGACCGTTCCTCGTGCCCGGCTACGGCGCCCAGGGCGGCACCGTCGACGACCTGGCCCGCATCTTCGGCGCCGCTGCCCGGTGGGCGCTGCCGAGCTCCTCGCGTGAGGTCCTCGGCGCGGGTCCCGACGTCACGGCGCTGCGCGACGCGGCCCTGCGCGGCAACGACGCCGTGCAAGGGTTGGGGGCGTGAGGCTCCTCGTCGTCCCGCTGCTCGCCTGCCTGCTCGCGGCCGGCTGCTCGAACGACCCGCAGGCCGACTACTGCGACGCGGTGCAGGAGCACCAGGAGTCCCTCACCGACATCGCGGCGGACGAGGACGCCGGCGCGCTCTTCGGAGCACTCGACACCTACGACGACCTGCGCGAGAAGGCACCGCGCGACATCGCCGACGACTGGGACGCCGTCATCGGTCCCCTGCGGGCCCTCGAGCAGGTGCTGTCCGACCACGGCGTCGACCCGTCGACGTACGCCGCCGACGACCCGCCCGCCGACCTCGACGCGGGGGCGCGCGAGGACATCGAGGCGGCGGCCCGCGAGGTCGGGTCGGAGCAGACGGTGACGGCGATGGCGGCCGTGGAGCAGCACGCCCTCGACGTGTGCGGGACGCCGCTCTCGCGCTGAGCGCAGCCGGCGTTGTCGCGCAGATCACGCATCGGCACCCGAGCGCACGGGCCGATTGCCTGCCCCGTCGCCACCTGACTAGATTGACCCGCACCACCCGGACCCACCCCTCGTCGACGAAGAAGGACAGCTTTCGTGGCCTTGCCCCCTCTGACGCCCGAGCAGCGCCAGGCAGCCCTCGACAAGGCTGCGGCCTCCCGACGCGAGCGGGCCGAGGTGAAGAACCGCCTCAAGAACTCCGGCGGCTCGATCCTCGACGTCCTGCACGAGGGCCAGACCAACGAGGTCATCGGCAAGATGCGGGTCGTCGAGCTGCTGCAGTCGGTCCCGGGCCTCGGCCGCGTGCGCGCGCGCCAGGTGATGCAGCGCCTCGGCATCGCCGAGAGCCGCCGGGTGCGTGGCCTGGGCGTCAAGCAGGTCGCCGCGCTCGAGCGTGAGTTCGGCCCCGACGCGTCGTGACCGAAGCAGCGCCCCACGACCAGCGCTCGGCCCCGACCGGCAACCCGACGCACCGCTCCCGACTCATCGTGCTCGCCGGTCCGACCGCCGTCGGCAAGGGCACCGTCGCCGCCGACGTGCGCCGCAGGCACCCCGAGGTCTGGATCTCCGTCTCCGCCACCACCCGGGCGCCGCGCCCGGGGGAGGAGAACGGCGTCCACTACTGGTTCGTCTCCGACGAGGAGTTCGACGCCATGATCGAGAAGGGCGACCTGCTCGAGTGGGCGGTCGTGCACAAGGCGGCCCGCTACGGCACCCCTCGTGGCCCGGTCGAGCTCGCGCTCGCGTCGGGGCACCCCGCGATGCTGGAGATCGACCTCCAGGGGGCCCGCCAGGTCCGCGAGACGATGCCCGAGGCGCTGTTCGTCTTCCTCAAGCCGCCGTCGTGGGACGAGCTCGTACGCCGCCTCGTCGGCCGCGGCACCGAGAGCGAGGCCGAGCGCGAGCGCCGGCTCGAGACGGCGCGGGCCGAGCTGGCTGCCGAGAGCGAGTTCGACGTGACCATCGTCAACCACGAAGTTCACGCTGCTGCCGAGCAGTTGGTAGCCTTGATGGTTGGACCGGCATCACCACCGAGCTCTCCCACCACTGACTAGCGAGGCACCCACACCGTGGCTTCTCCCACCATCGCCGCCGAGGGCGTGACCAACCCCTCGATCGACGACCTGCTCACCAAGACCGACAGCAAGTACAAGCTGGTGCTCTACAGCGCCCAGCGCGCGCGCCAGATCAACGCCTACTACTCCCAGCTGGGCGAGGGCCTGCTGGAGTACGTCGGTCCGCTGGTCGACACCCACGTGCAGGAGAAGCCGCTCTCGATCGCTCTCCGCGAGATCAACGACGACCTCCTGACCTGCGAGGACATCGACCCCGCCGCCGAGGCCGCTGCCGCCGAGGCCGCTGCCGGCGACGCCACGGAGTGACGCGAGCCTCACGATGACCACGAGGGTCGTCCTGGGTGTCTCGGGCGGCATCGCGGCCTACAAGGCGTGCGAGCTGCTGCGCCGGTTCAGCGAGTCGGGGCACGACGTCACCGTCGTGCCCACGGCCGCTGCCCTGGAGTTCGTGGGCGCCCCGACGTGGGCGGCCCTCTCGGGCAAGCCGGTGTCCACCGACGTGTGGACCGACGTCCACGCCGTGCCGCACGTCCAGATCGGGCAACACGCCGACGTCGTGGTCGTGGCCCCGGCGACGGCCGACCTGCTCGCCAAGGCGGCACACGGCCTCGCCGACGACCTGCTGACCAACACCCTGCTCACCGCGCGTTGCCCGGTCGTGTTCGCCCCGGCGATGCACACCGAGATGTGGGAGCACCCGGCGACCCAGGCCAACGTCGCCACCCTTCGCCAGCGTGGCGCCGTGGTGATCGAGCCCGCCGAGGGTCGCCTCACCGGGGCCGACACCGGCAAGGGCCGCCTGCCCGAGCCCGCCGAGATCTTCGAGCTCGTGCTGGAGGTCATCGACCGCGGGGCGGGCGCGCAGGACCTGGCCGGCCGCAAGGTCGTGGTCTCGGCCGGCGGCACGCGCGAGTACCTCGACCCGGTGCGGTTCCTCGGCAACCGCTCGTCGGGCCTGCAGGGCTACGCCCTGGCACGTGCCGCCGCGTCGCGCGGAGCGCACGTGACGCTCGTCAGCGCCAACGTGTCCCTGGCCGACCCGGCCGGCGTCAGCGTCGTACGCGTGGAGACGACCGACCAGCTGCGCGAGGCCGTGGTGGCCGCCACGGCCACCGCCGATGCCGTGGTGATGGCAGCGGCTCCGGCCGACTTCCGGCCCACCTCGGTGAGCAACGACAAGATCAAGAAGGCCGAGGACGGGTCGGCGCCGGCCATCGAGCTGACGCAGAACCCCGACATCCTCGCGGAGATCTCCCACGACCGGGCCCGCGCGGGCGCGGTGATCGTCGGGTTCGCCGCCGAGACCGGTGACGCGACCGGGTCGGTGCTGGACCTCGGTCGCGCCAAGCTCGCCCGCAAGGCCTGCGACCTCCTCGTCGTCAACGACGTCAGTGGGGGAGCCGTGTTCGGCAGCCACGACAACGAGGCCGTCATCCTCGGCGCCGACGGCGCCGCCGTCGAGGTGCCGCGGGGCAGCAAGACCGCACTGGCCCACGTCATCTGGGACGAGGTCGCGCGGCGATTCGCCGAGTGAGACATCCGTCCCGGATGCTGGGAAACCGGTACATTTCGACGTCAACCTTCCACACAAGAATCGAGCAATCGTGGCTGGACGCCTCTTCACCTCCGAGTCCGTGACCGAGGGTCACCCGGACAAGATCGCCGACCGCATCAGCGACTCGGTGCTCGACCACCTCATGTCCGAGGACCCCGACCGCGCCAACCTGCGCGTCGCCGTGGAGACGCTGCTCACCACCGGCCTGGTGGTCGTGGCGGGCGAGGTGCGCACCACCGCCTACGCGCCCGTCGCCGACATCGTCCGCAAGGCGATCCTCGACATCGGCTACGACTCCTCCGAGAAGGGCTTCGACGGCCACACCTGCGGCGTCCAGGTCGCGATCGGCGCCCAGTCGAGCGACATCGCCGCCGGTGTCGACGCGGGCCACGAGTCGCGGGTCGGCTCGTCCGAGGACGAGCTCGACAAGCGCGGTGCCGGCGACCAGGGCCTGATGTTCGGCTACGCCTGCGACGACACGCCCGAGCTGATGCCGCTCCCGATCACGATCGCCCAGCGGCTCGCCCAGCGCCTCACCGAGGTCCGCAAGGAGGGTGTGCTCGACTACCTGCGCCCCGACGGCAAGACCCAGGTCACCATCGAGTACGACGAGGACGACCGTCCGGTGCGCATCGACACCGTCGTGCTCTCGACCCAGCACGACCCCGGCATCGAGCACGCCCAGCTCGAGGCCGACATCAAGGAGCACGTCATCGACCCGGTGCTGGCGGGCTTCGACCTGCCCTCCGAGGGCTACCGGATGCTGGTCAACCCGACCGGCACCTTCGTCATCGGCGGCCCCATGGGTGACGCCGGCCTGACCGGCCGCAAGATCATCGTCGACACCTACGGCGGCATGGCTCGCCACGGCGGTGGCGCGTTCTCCGGCAAGGACCCGTCGAAGGTCGACCGCTCGGCCGCCTACGCGATGCGCTGGGTCGCCAAGAACGTCGTCGCCGCGGGCCTCGCCCGTCGTTGCGAGGCCCAGGTCGCCTACGCCATCGGCAAGGCCGCGCCGGTCGGTGTCTTCATCGAGACCTTCGGCACCGGCGTGGTGCCGGACGAGAAGATCCAGGAAGCCGTCCTCGAGGTCTTCGACCTCCGCCCGGCCGCGATCATCCGCGACCTCGACCTGCTCCGCCCGATCTACGCGCAGACCTCGGCCTACGGCCACTTCGGTCGCGAGCTCCCCGACTTCACCTGGGAGTCGACCGACCGGGCCGACAAGCTGCGGGCCGCCGCCGGGGTCTGACTTCCTCGTGGTTTCCCCGCATATGCGGGGAAACCGGAACTTCCGGGGGTTTGCAAACCCCCGGAAGCTCGAGACACGCCCGCGAGGTCCGGACCGTCGTACCCCGCTGACAGAATCGCCCGCATGACCTCTCGCGACGCCCCGGAAGCCGACATGCTTCCGGGGCTTCGTGCTGCCGTGGACGATGCGCGGGCCAAGGCGGCCGCCACCCGCCGGCGCAAGGCGGCGTCGTGGGAGCCGGCCGAGGTCGACCCCGTCGCCCGGGTGCTGGTCGACATCGCGCTCGCGCACCTCGACCGCCCGTTCGACTACGCCGTGCCCCGCGCGATGGCCGAGACAGCCGTCCCGGGAGCGCGGGTCAAGGTGCGCTTCGCCGGCCAGGACGTCGACGGCTTCGTCGTCGAGCGCGCCAGCCACACAGACCACACCGGCAGCCTGCAGCCGCTGCGGCGCGTGGTGAGCCCGGAACCCGTGCTGGCGCCCGAGATCGTCGCCCTGAGCGAAGCCCTCGCCCGCAGGTACGCCGGCGCCCGGTCCGACGTGCTGCGCCTGGCGGTGCCACCGCGCCACGCCACCACCGAGAAGGCGGCCTCGCCCCCGGCACCACCCTTCGAGCACCACCCGTCCTCGGCCTGGGCCGAGGTCGAGCACGCCGACGCGTTCCTGCGCCGCCTGGGCTCCGGGCAGGCGCCCAGGGCCGTCTGGTCCGCCGCGCCCGCCGACGACTGGCCCGCCATGGTCGCCGAGGCGGTGGCGACGACGTACGCCGCCGGTCGGGGTGCCCTCGTCTGCGTCCCCGACCGCCGCGACGTCGCCCGGGTGGACGCCGCGCTGCGCGAGGCGCTGGGGGAAGGCCACCACGTCTGCCTCACCGCCGACGGGGGACCGGCCGCCCGCTACCGCGACTTCCTGGCCGTCGCGCGTGGCGCCCGCAAGGTCGTCGTCGGCACCCGCTCCGCCGCCTTCGCCCCCGTGCACGACCTGGGCCTAGTGGTCCTGTGGGACGACGGCGACGACCTCCACGCCGAGCCGCGTGCGCCCTACCCCCACACCCGGGAGGTGCTCGTGACGCGGGCCGAGCAGCAGTCGACCGCGGTGCTGCTCGGTGGCGCGGCCCGCACGCCCGAGGCCCAGCAGCTGGTCGCCTCCGGGTGGGCGCACGAGCTCGCGGTCCCGCGCGAGGTGCTGCGCCGCCGCGTGCGCGTCGAGGCGGTGCCGGCGGAGGACCGCTCGGTCGGCACCCGCATCCCGCGAGCGGCCTACGACGCGATCCGCCGCGGCCTCGGGACAGGCCCGGTGCTCGTCCAGACCCCCCGCGCCGGCTATGCCGCGTCGCTGGCGTGCGACACCTGCCGCGCCCCGGCGCGCTGCACCGCGTGCACCGGACCGCTGCTGGTGTCCGGCCCGACCGTGCCGCCCCAGTGCCGCTGGTGCGGCCACGTGGAGTCGGCCTGGGCCTGCGGCACCTGCGGCGGCCGCGGCCTGCGCGCACCCGTGCGGGGAGAGGCGCGCACGGCCGAGGAGCTCGGCCGCATGTTCCCCGGCACCACCGTGCGCAGCTCCAGTGGCGAGCGGGTCGTCGAGCGGGTGGGCAGCCACGCCGACATCGTCGTGGCCACCGTGGGGGCGGAGCCGGTGGCCGAGGAGGGCTACGCCGCGGTCGTCCTCCTCGACACGTGGCTGAGCCTGGCGCGCGACGACATGCGGGCCGCCGAGGAGGCGCTGCGCCGGTGGCTCAACGCCGCCGCGCTGGTCCGGCCCGGCGGTCACGTGGTGGCCGTCGGCGACCCGGCCCACCCTGCGCTGCAGGCGCTCGTGCGGTGGGACCCGACCGGGTTCGCCCGGCGCGAGGCGGAGGAGCGCGCCCAGGCACACCTGCCGCCGGCTGCGAGGATGGCGACCGTGACCGGCGACCCGGGCGCGCTCGACGACGTCCTGCACCTCCTCGACCTGCCCGAGGGGGCGGAGGTCCTCGGACCCGTGCCGCTCGACGACGAGCAACGCGTCCTGCTGCGGGTGCCGTGGTCGCAGGGCGGTGCGCTGTCCGACGCGCTCGGCGACCTCCAACGGGTCCGCTCGGCGCGCAAGCTCGATCCGGTGCGGATCCAGGTGGACCCGCTCAGCGTCTGACGCCGATGGGTCGCGACGGCGCTCCCGTCCCTAGACTTGGCCCCTGCTTCCCCCGAGTCCAAGGAGATCCGTGGCCGTCCAGCCCATCCGCCTCTTCGGCGATCCCGTGCTCCGCCAGCGCGCGATCGAGGTCGACAGCTTCGACAAGGAGCTCCGGCAGCTCGTCACCGACCTCACCGACACGATGCTCGCCGCTCCCGGCGCCGGCCTCGCCGCGCCGCAGATCGGGGTGGGGCTGCGCGTCTTCACCTGGAACGTCCACGGCGAGGTCGGCCACCTGGTCAACCCGTCGCTCGAGCTGTCCGACGAGACCCAGGACGGGGCCGAGGGCTGCCTCTCGCTCCCCGAGCTGACCTACGACTGCCTCCGGGCGCTGTCGGTGGTCGCCACCGGCTTCGACCTGCACGGCGAGCCGCAGCGCATCGAGGCCTCCGAGCTGCTCGCACGCGCCATGCAGCACGAGACCGACCACCTCGACGGCATCCTCTTCATCGACAAGCTCGACACGGCCGCCCGGAAGGCCGCGATGAAGGAGATCCGCGAGTCCGACTGGTTCGGGATGGAGAAGCCCACCGTCAGGGTCAGCCCACACTCCACGTTCGGGCTGGGTCTCTGATGCGCGTCGTCTTCGCCGGCACGCCCGAGGTCGCCCTCCCGGCCCTGGAGGCTGTCGCCGCCAGCCGCCACGAGCTCGTCGGGGTCGTCACGCGACCCGACGCCCCGAGCGGCCGCGGTCGCAAGCTGGTCGCCAGCCCGGTCGCCCAGCGCGCGGAGGAGCTCGGCGTACCCGTGCTCAAGCCCGAGCACCCGCGCGACCCGGACTTCCAGGCCGCCCTGGCCGAGCTCCGGCCCGACGCGTGCCCGGTCGTCGCCTACGGCGCGCTCCTCCCGCAGTCGGCCCTCGACCTGGCACCGCACGGCTGGATCAACCTGCACTTCTCGGTGCTGCCGTCGTGGCGGGGGGCCGCCCCCGTGCAGCACTCGCTGTGGGCGGGCGACGAGGTCACCGGCGCGACCACCTTCCGGATCGTCAAGGCGCTCGACGCCGGGCCGGTCTTCGGCATCATGACCGAGCGCGTCCGGCCCGACGACACGGCCGGCGACCTGCTCGAGCGTCTCGCCGAGGGGGGTGCCGGCCTGCTGGTGCAGACCCTCGACGGCATCGAGGACGGCACGCTCGAGGCACGCGAGCAGCCGGAGGACGGGGTGTCGTACGCGCCCAAGATCCTCGTCGACGACGCCCGCATCGACTGGACGCACCCCGCCGTGGCCATCGACCGCCAGGTCCGGGCCTGCACGCCCGCCCCGGGCGCCTGGAGCACCTTCGAGGGCGACCGGATCAAGATCGGACCGGTCACGCCCGTCGACAGGCCGCCGCTCGAGCCCGGCGTCCTCGAGGTCACCAAGAACGCGGTCTACGTCGGCACCGGCACCGCACCCGTCCAGCTCGGCGAGGTGAAGGCGTTCGGCAAGAGGCAGATGGGCGCCGCCGACTGGGCGCGTGGCGTCCGGCTGGAGTCGGGCGTCCGGCTCGGTGACTAGTCTCGGCGGGGTGAACGCCCCCGAGGACCGCCCCGCCCGGCCGGAGGACATCGACGAGATCTGCGCCGCGCTCCCCGAGACCGAGCTCGGCATCTCCTGGGGCGACCGTCCGACGTGGAAGGTGCCGCGCGGTGACAAGGGCAAGGGGTTCGTCCTCTACCGCGCGCCCGGCAAGACGGCCATCGACCCCGAGACGGGAGAGATGTACGACGACCTCGTCGTGATCTCCACCCCGACCGAGGTGGAGAAGAACGCGCTCGTCGAGGACGAGTCGACACCGTTCTTCACCATCGACCACTTCCGCGGCTTCAGCGCCGTCCTGGTCCAGCAGTCCCGGCTGGGCGAGATCAGCCGCCAGGAGCTGGCCGAGGTGATCACCGAGGCGTGGGCCGCGAAGGCCCCCGAGAAGCTGGTCCGGGAGCACTTCGGTGAGTGAGCGACGCCGCCCCGTGGACCGTCCGCGCCGCGCGGCCCTCGACGTGCTCACCGCGGTCCGGACCGAGGAGGCCTACGCCAACCTCGTCCTGCCGCAGGTGCTGCGCAAGCACCGGCTCGAGGGACGGGACGCCGGCCTGGCGACCGAGCTGGCCTCCGGTGCCATCCGGATGCAGGGCCTCTACGACCCGATCATCGACGCCTGCCTCACCAAGCCGCGCCTGCAGCCGGAGGTGCGCGACGTGCTGCGCCTCGGTGCCCACCAGCTGCTCTCCATGCGCGTCCCCGACCACGCCGCGATCTCCACGAGCGTCGACCTGGTCAAGGCGAGCGTGGGCCAGGGCCCGGCCGGCCTGGTCAACGCCGTGCTGCGCAAGATCAGTCGCCGCGACCTGGCCGGTTGGGTGGACGAGGTCGCCCCCGACAGGAGCGTCGACGCGTACGCCCACCTGGCCGTCGCGCACTCCCACCCGCGCTGGGTGGTCCAGGCGCTGGCCGAGGCGCTGGGCGACGACGACGAGCTCGAGGCGCTGCTGGCCGCGGACAACGCCGCGCCCCGCGTCACCCTGGCGGCCCGGCCGGGCCTGGCCGAGGTCGCCGAGCTGGAGGCGGCAGGCGGCACCCGCACCAGCCGGTCGCCGTACGGCGTCGTGCTCGAGGGCGGCGACCCGGCAGCGGTGCCCGCCGTGGCGGAGGGGCGGGCCGGGGTGCAGGACGAGGGCTCGCAGCTGGTCGCGCTGGCCATGGCCGACGCACCCATCGAGGGGCGCGACGCGCGCTGGCTCGACCTCTGCGCCGGCCCGGGAGGCAAGGCGGCCCTCCTGGCCGCGCTCGCCGCCCAGCGTGGCGCGCGCCTGGTCGCCAACGAGCGCCAGCCGCACCGGGCGAGCCTCGTGAGGTCCGCCGTACGAGCAGTGCCGCCGGGTGCCGTGCACGTGCTGGCCGGCGACGGCGCCCGCTCGCCGTGGGTGCCGGGCACCTTCGACCGCGTGCTCGTCGACGCGCCGTGCTCCGGCCTGGGTGCGCTGCGACGCCGTCCGGAGTCGCGCTGGCGTCGTACGCCGGAGGACGTGGACGTCCTCGTGGGCCTGCAGCAGGTGCTGCTCGACGTGGCGATCGACTCGGTGCGGCCCGGTGGAGTGGTGGTCTACGCGACCTGCTCGCCCGTGCTCGCCGAGACGACCGAGGTGGTCGCGGCCGTGCTGGGCCGGCGCGGGGACACCGACGAGCTCGACCATTTCCAGCTGTGGCCGCACCGTGAGGGCACGGACGCGATGTTCGCGGCGACGCTGCGCCGACGCCCGCTCGCCTGACAGGTCGTCCCCGTCACTCGTCTCCATCGTCCTGCAGGTGGCGCAGGTAGGTCCGCGGCTCGGCGAGGTAGCGGCGCCAGTGGTCGACCAGCTCCAGGTCCTCGCACGCGGTCTCCCGCAGCTAGCGCGAGGGTGGAGGAGAGACGCGGGACGTCGTCACCCCTCAGCGCCATGCCCCACACCGTAGTCACCCACCCCGAGGGGCGGCGTCAACCCAACATTCGGGATTCATCTGCACGACACGTGTTCACACCCGTGGAGTAGACCAGCATGATGAGGTCAGCGCGGCGCGCCGGAGGGGTGCGCCACGCCAGGGGAGCGGGAAGAGCATGCGGACACGGACCACGCTGGGCGTCGTTGTGACGATGGTGCTCACCGTGCTGGGGGCAGCGCCGGCGCACGCCGACGGATCCCGCACCCTGACCGGTCCGGCCACCGGCGACGAGGACGTGTTCCTGACCTACGTCGGGTGTGGCGACCTGTTCGGCCCGGCCGTGGCGCCGCAGTCGCGGATCAACCTCGGCCCCTACTCCGCACCGCTCGGCCGCCGCTCGCTCGGCCTCGTCCCCTCGGCGCAGGGCACCGCCTCGGGCCCCTTCGCCCGCTTCGCCTCCCTCACCGCGGTGGGCTCGTCGCTCTCGGTCGCCTCGACCTCCGGCAGCCAGGGCGTCTCCTACGTCATGAGCATCACCTCGACCAGCCCGCCCGGAACGGCCTGGAGCGGCCGCGCCGCACTCGCTGCCGAGCCCGGATCGTGGAGGACCGTGTCCGCTGGGTCGCTCGCCTACGAGTGGCACCTCGTCGACCTCAGCACGCTGGACGCGGTCGCCCCGGCCGGCACCGCCACCCCGTCGGAGTTCGCCGCCGAGCACGGCGACGGCGCGGGCTTCGTGGTGACCGGGTTCGGCTGCGACGGCCGTCCCTTCAACCTCGACGCCGTCCAGGGCTCGGGCGCCACGTTCGACTTCGAGGGCACCGACCTCACGACCACGATCTCCGCGGACCGCGCACGCGCCGCCGCGGGCGAGCAGGTCACGATCACCGGCCGGGTCACCGACCCGGGCGGCCGGGTCACGGGCGATCCGCTCGTCCTCGAGTCCCGCGCGCCGGGCGGGCAGTGGGCGCCGGTCGGCGCCCCGGTCCTCGGCGATGCCGCCGGCCTGGCCCGCACCGACGTACCCGTCACGGCGACCACCGAGTTCCGCTGGCACCGCCCCGAGAGCCAGTACGCCGACGAGGGCTGGTCCGACCCGGTCACCGTCACGGTGACCGAGCCCGAGCCGACGCAGCCCAAGACCGACCCCGCGCCCACCCCTGGTCCGACGCCCACCCCGGAACCGACGCCGGTCCCCGAGCCGACGCAGCCGCCCACGACGGACCCGTCGCCGACGCCCTCCTCGGACTAGCCCCGTCGCCGATCCCGGCTAGTCTCCGTGCATGCCGTCGCCGTTCATCGAGGTCGAGGTCGACGACCGCGTCGTCAAGGTGACGAACCCCGACCGCGTCTACTTCCCGGCCCACCGAGGGCGACCGGAGGCGACCAAGCTCGACCTGGTCGGGTACTACCTCGCCGTGGGCGACGGCATCGTCAACGCCCTCTTCGAGCGCCCGTGCATGCTGCACCGGTTCCCCCGGGGGCTGGCCGGCGAGAAGGTGCACCAGAAGCGGCTGCCGGCCGGGGCCCCTGACTGGGTCGAGACGGTGCAGCTGTTCTTCCCGCGGTGGAAGCGCACCGCCGACGAGCTCTGCGTGACGGAGCTGGGGAGCGTCATCTGGGCGGTCCAGATGTCGACGGTCGAGTTCCACCCGTGGAACAGCCGTCGCGCTGACACCGAGAAGCCCGACGAGTGGCGCATCGACCTCGACCCCGGGCCGAAGTGCGACTGGGCCACGGTCCAGCGGGTCGCCCACGTCGCGCACGAGGTGCTCGACGAGCTGGGCGCGGTCGGCTTCCCCAAGACGAGCGGCGGCAACGGCATGCACGTCTACGTGCGGATCCCGCCCGACCACGGCTTCCAGGACGTACGCCGTGGGGCGCTGGCGTTCGCGCGCGAGGTCGAGCGCCGAGCCGGGGGAGACGTCACCACGGCCTGGTGGCGCAAGGACCGCGACCCGGCGCAGCTCTTCGTGGACTACAACCAGAACGCCCGCGACCACACCATCGCCGCGGCCTACTCGGTGCGGGGCGTGCCCGAGGCCCGCGTCTCGGCACCGATCCGGTGGGACGAGGTCGACGACTGCACGCCTGACGACTTCACGATCTTCACGATGCCGGAGCGCTACGCCGCGATCGGTGACCTGCACGCCGGGATCGACGACCACCCCTTCGACATCGCGCCGCTTCTCGAGTGGGCGGCGCGTGACGAGGCCGAGGGCGCCGCTGCGCCACCGGAGCCCGACGAGGCCTAGCTCGGGGACCGCACCCGGTCGTCGAGCAGGGCCAGGGCCGCGGCCGCGAGCACGCCGTCGGCGCAGAGGGTCGGCGCCGCCACGAGGAAGACCTCGCGGTCGGCCCAGTCGACCTCGTCGACCCCGTGCTGCGCAGCAATCGCGGCGTCGAGGTCGAGCGCCATGTCGTCGTCGTAGTGGACCCGGGCGTCGTCGTAGACCCCGAGGTTCCACGTGTAGATCGCCGGTTCGCCGGGCGGCTGGTCCCTGACATCGGCAGGACGGACCGAGAGACCGCCCGGACCGAGCAGGTCGGCGACCGTGGCCGGGGGCTCGTCATCCATCTCGAGCCCAGCTGCGAACGGCACGACGCTGGCGAGGAGCTCGTCGTCGAGGTGTCGTACGCAGGAGCAGTGCGGCGGGACGGGTGGCTGCCACGCGGGCGCAGCCGCCTCACGGCGGCGGGAGAAGAGACCCATGCGTCGCATCCTCGGTGCCATCCTGCCCCGCCGTCCCGGAAACGCCCGGGCTCGAGGCCGCCTGCTGGACTTCCACTCGCACGAGTGGAGATACATCGCCGTCGAGGCTGGTCCACGCTCAGCACGCGATGGAGATCCACTCGCAGGAGTGGAAATCCATCACCGGCGGCGGGAGCGGCGGGCTGACTGCCTAGGATCCTCCCCGTGGGCATCCAGATCACGCCGAGCATCCTCAACGCCGACCTGTCGCGCCTGGCCGACGAGGTCGCGCGGATCCCCAGTGCCGACTGGGTCCACGTCGACGTGATGGACAACCACTTCGTGCCCAACCTGACCCTCGGGCTGCCGGTCATCGAGGCGCTGAGCAAGCACGCCTCCCAGCCGCTCGACGCGCACCTGATGATCGAGGACGCCGACCGGTGGGCGCCGGCGTACGCCGAGGCGGGCTGCGGGTCGGTGACGTTCCACGCCGAGGCCGCGAAGGCACCGGTCCGACTGGCCCGCGAGATCCGGGCCCAGGGCGCGCGTGCCTCGATGGCCCTCAAGCCGGCCACCCCGATCGAGCCCTACGAGGCGCTCCTGCCCGAGCTCGACATGCTGCTGATCATGACCGTCGAGCCGGGGTTCGGCGGTCAGAAGTTCCTCGACCTCTGCCTGCCCAAGATCCGCACCGCCCGCGAGCTGATGCGCAAGCACGGCGTCGAGACCTGGCTCCAGGTCGACGGGGGAGTCTCCCTGGAGACGATCGAGCGCTGCGCCGAGGCGGGGGCCGACGTCTTCGTCGCGGGCAGCGCGGTCTACTCCGCCGAGGACCCGGACGCGATGGTCCGCGAGCTCAAGGCCAAGGCCGAGGCGGCCGGCCCCTCGTGACCGAGTCGGTGTGGGACTACCCGCGACCACCGCGCGTCGAGACCAGCGGTGAGCACGTCGTGGTGACCCATGCCGGCGTCCTCGTCGCGGACACCACCGCGAGCCTGCGCGTGCTCGAGACCAGCCACCCGCCGACGTACTACCTGCCGATCGACGCCTTCGCCGACGGCGTGCTGCGCCCCGGCGACGGTGCCTCGTGGTGCGAGTGGAAGGGCCAGGCGGCCTACCTCGACCTCGTCGTCGGTGACCACGTGCTGCCTGCCGTCGCCTGGACCTACCCGCGCCCCACGAAGGGCTTCGAGCAGCTCGTCGACCACGTCGCCCTCTACCCGGGCCGGGTCGACCGCTGCACCGTCGACGGCGAGGTCGTGCAGCCCCAGCCGGGCAGCTTCTACGGAGGCTGGATCACCTCACGCGTCACCGGACCGTTCAAGGGAGCACGGGGCACCTCCGGCTGGTGAGGGGGCTCGTGCCGGCCGGCGACGAGGTCAGCCGGCGAAGAGAGTGAGCCGCTGCCGGATGATCTTGCGCCGCAGCACGACCCGGCGCTTCCCGTCGTTGCCGATGCGCAGGCGGTCGAGCTCCCACCCGCCGTGCTCGGCGCGCTCGACCAGCATCCTGGTGACGACGTTGCGGGGGAAGTCCTTGGGCAGCACGAGCGTCTCGAACTCCCACTCGACACCGCGACCCGGTGGGCGGCGCTGGATCCTGGCCATCGGGGCTCCTCCCCGGTCAGTCGGCGGACACGTCGTCGAGGGCCTCGACGATCTCGGCGGGCAGGGTCAGCTCCTCGACGCCGAGGGCGCCCTTGAGCTGGGCGGCCGTGCGGGCGCCGACGATCGGGGCGGTGACGCCGGGCCGGTCGCGGACCCACACGAGCGCCACCTCGAGCGGCGTCCAGCCGAGCCCGTCGGCGGCACGGGCGACCGCCTCGACGATGCCGCGGCCACGCTCGTCGAGGTAGGCGCCGACGAAGCGCGCGAAGTGCTCGGTGGCGGCGCGCGAGTCCGACGGCGTACCGGTGCGGTACTTGCCGGTGAGGACCCCTCGCCCGAGCGGGGACCACGGCAGCACGCCCAGGCCGAGCGCCTCGGCGGCCGGGAGCACCTCGTGCTCGACGGACCGGTTGAGCAGCGAGTACTCGACCTGCGTCGAGGCCAGCGGCGTACGTCCGGGCACCGCGCGCTGCCACGTGGCCGCCTGCGCGGTCTGCCACCCCGTGTAGTTGGACACGCCGACGTAGGACGCGCGGCCGGAGGAGACCGCGAGGTCGAGCGCGGACAGCGTCTCCTCGATGGGCGCCTCGTCGGTCCACACGTGCACCTGCCACAGGTCGACGTGGTCGACGCCGAGCCGCTTCAGGGACGCGTCGAGGCTGGTCAGGAGGTGCCCGCGCGAGGTGTTGGTGACCCGCTCGCCCGAGCGTCGCGAGATGCCGGCCTTGGTGGCCAGGACGACCTCGTCACGGCCCACGACGTCACCGATCAGGGTGCCGATGAGCTCCTCGCTGGCCCCGTCGCCGTAGCCGGCCGCGGTGTCGACGAGGGTGCCGCCCGCCTCGGCGAAGGCGATGAGCTGGTCACGTGCCTCGTGCTCGTCGGTGTCACGACCCCACGTCATGGTGCCCAGGCCCACGCGGGAGACCTTCAGGCCGGTGGCGCCGAGGGAACGCTGCTGCATGGAGGTGAGAGTAGCCACGGGGCCCGCGCGGACGGGAGCGGACGCGCCCGTAGGCTCCTGCCCTGTGATCGATCTCCTCAAGGCAGTGGTCCTCGGCGTCATCCAGGGGCTGACCGAGTTCCTGCCGATCTCGAGCAGCGCGCACCTGCGCATCTTCCCGGAGCTGTTCGGCTGGGGCGATCCCGGAGCGGCGTTCACCGCCGTCATCCAGATCGGCACCGAGCTCGCCGTGCTGATCTACTTCCGCAAGGACATCTGGCGCATCGGCAGCGCCTGGGTGCGCTCGCTGTTCCAGCCCGAGTACCGCGGCACCCTCGACTCGCGCATGGGGTGGTTCATCATCGTCGGGTCGCTGCCGATCGTCGTGCTGGGCGTGCTGCTCAAAGACGTCATCGAGCGCGACTTCCGCAACCTGTGGATCATCGGGACGACCCTGATCGTGCTCGGCATCATCCTCGGGATCGCCGACCGGGTCGGCCGCACCGACCGGCCGCTCGGCAAGATCACCCTGAAGGACGCCGTCCTCATGGGTGCGGCCCAGGCGCTCGCCCTGATCCCGGGGGTCTCCCGCTCGGGCGCGACGATCTCGATGGGGCGCTTCCTCGGGTTCGAGCGCGAGGCCGCCACCCGCTTCGCCTTCCTGCTCGCGATCCCGGCGGTGGTCGGCGCGGGCCTCTTCGAGCTCAAGGAGATCCCGCACGGGCACAACGACTTCGGCTGGGGGCCCACGATCACCGCGACGGTGGTCTCCTTCGTCGTCGGTTACGCCGCCATCGCCTGGCTGCTGCGCTACGTGAGCACGAAGTCGTACACGCCGTTCGTGGTCTACCGGATCCTGCTCGGCGCCGGCACGCTCATCCTGCTCGGTGCCGGAGTGCTGACCGCCTGAACGTGTCCGCCAGCAGCGCGAGCGCCACGACCTGCGTGAGGGCCACCACCACGACGAGGGCCAGCAGGGAGCGCTCGTAGAGCCACCCGGCCGTGACGCCGCCGATGATGGCGAACAGCCCCTGGATGCCCGCGAACACGCCGTACGCCGTCGCCCGCCGCGGCGCCTCGACCAGGTCGGCGACGACGGCCTTGATGGTCGAGTCCTGCACGCCCTGCGCGACGCCCCAGGCCACGACGCCACCGAGGACGGCGACGAGGGCCGATCCCAGCGCCAGCGCCGGCACGAGGGCCACCAGCACCGGGACGAGCAGCAGCACGCGGGGGCCCGTACGGTCGTAGACGGTGCCCACGATGAGCGCGGCCACCGCCTCGACCGCCATGGCCGCGGCGTACACGATGGGCACCGCCGCCACGGGGACGATCCCCTCGACCGTGAGGTGGTAGCCGATGATCCCGAACGTCACGAGCGCGCCGGTCGTCAGCGACGCGGCGACGGCGTAGCGGAAGAAGTCACCCGAGAGCCCGGCGCCGACCGCCTCGGCCCACCAGCCCCGGCCCTCGCCGTCCGGTGGGGCTGCCTTGACGGCCGCGTCGTCGTACACGCTGGGGTCGGGGACGCGACGCCGCAGGGTGAGCAGGAGGAGCAGGGCGATCGCACCCGGCACGGCCAGCACGGCCATGCCGGCCCACAGCGAGGCGGCAGCGACGACCGCGGAGACGACCAGAGGGCCGGCGAAGGCGCCCACCTGGTCGAGCGCCTTGTGCACGCCGAAGCCCCGTCCGCGCCCGACCGCGGAGGCGACGTGGGCCAGGAGCGCGGACTTCGACGGCGAGCGGATCGCCTTGCCGAGCCGCTCGAGCAGGATCATCGTCGCGGCGAAGCCGAGTCCCGCGACGCCGAGTCGCGGCGCCAGCGCCAGCAGCGGCACGCACACCGCGGTGAGGCCGTAGCCGAGGATCGTCAGCGACCAGTAGCGGCCGGTGCGGTCGGCGATCGGGCCGAAGGCCAGGCGCAGCACGAGGGCGACCGCCTCGCCGGCGCCGGTGACGAGACCGACCACGACGGCCGACGCCCCGAGCGCTGCCAGGACCGGGCCGTAGACCGAGCGGGCCCCCTCGTAGACCATGTCGGCGGCCAGGCTGACGAAGCCGAACCACCACACCACGCGCCAGGCGGTGGGTGCCGGACGGGTCACAGCCACCCCGACTTCTTGAACCAGGTGAAGAGACCGGCCGCCACGCCCACCATCAGGAGCAGCGCGAAGGGGTAGCCGTAGGTCCAGTGCAGCTCGGGCATGTGGTCGAAGTTCATGCCGTAGATGCCGGCGATCAGGGTCGGTACGACGACCAGCGCGGCGCCGGCGGAGATCTTGCGCATGTCCTCGTTCTGCTGCACCGAGATCCTGGCCAGGTGGCCGTCGAACGCGGTGGAGAGCAGGCCGTCGAGGCTGTCGATGACCTCCGAGACGCGCTGGAGGTGGTCCGAGACGTCGCGGAAGTAGGTCGCGGTCTCCGCCGTGATGGGGATCGGCGTGCGAATCGTCGGGACGGTGTCGGAGTGCATCGAGAACTTGCGCATCGGCTCACGCAGGGGCATGACCGCACGGCGCACCTCGGCGATCTCACGCTTGAGGACGTAGATGCGTGTGGAGTCGTCGGTGCGCGCAGGGGAGAAGACCGACTCCTCGACCTCGTCGACGTCCTCCTCGAGGGCCGCGCCGACGCGCTCGTACTCGTCGACGACGCGGTCGCAGATGGCGTACATCACGCCCATCGGCCCGTGCTCGAGCACCTTGGCCCGCTGCTCGAGGTCGCGGCGGGAGTCGGAGAGGTCGATGCCCTCGCCGTGCCGGACCGTCACCACGAAGTCACTGCCGACGAACATGTTGATCTCGCCGGTCTCGACCGCGTCCTCCTCGTCGACGTACCAGAGCGTCTTGAGCACGAGGAAGAGCGTGTCGCCGTAGTGCTCGAGCTTGGGACGCTGGTGGGAGTCGCCCGCGTCCTCGACGGCCAACGGGTGCAGGCTGAACGCCTTCGCGATGAGCTGGAGCTCGTCGGGGCTGGGGTCGTGGATGCCGATCCACTGGAAGTCGCCCGGGTCGCACGGCACCCGGGCAGCCCCGAGGCTCTGGTCGTCGCCCGTCCCCAGCGGCACCCGCTTGCCCTGGTGGTAGAGCGCGTTGTCCACGATCACCGGATCAGGCTAGTGCCACTAGGGTCGCGAACGTGCCCACCGTCATCCTCGTCCGACACGGCCGTTCGACCGCGAACGCGTCCGGTGTGCTCGCCGGCCGTCTCCCGGGGGTCCACCTCGACGACACCGGGGTCGAGCAGGCCGTCGCGGTCGGCGACAGGCTGGCCGGCGTACGCCTCGCGGCGGCCGTCACGAGCCCGCTGGAGCGCTGCCGGGAGACGTGCCGTGAGATCACCCGCCTCCAGGTCGGGACCGTCCGGGCCACCACGGACAAGCAGCTGTCCGAGTGCGACTACGGCGAGTGGCAGGGCCGACCCCTCAAGGACCTGGCCAAGGAGAAGCTCTGGAGGACCGTCCAGGCACAGCCGTCCGCCGCGACCTTCCCCGGCGGGGAGTCGATGCGGGCCATGCAGGACCGGGGGGTGGCGGCGATCAGGCGCCACGACGCCCGCGTGGCGGCCGAGCACGGCGACGACGCCGTCTGGCTGGCCGTCAGCCACGGTGACGTGATCAAGTCGATCCTGGCCGACGCCCTCGGCACGCACCTCGACCTGTTCCAGCGCATCCACGTCGACCCCGCCTCGGTGTCGATCGTGCGCTACAGCGAGTCGCGCCCGTTCGTGCTCGGCACCAACACCCACGCCGGCGACCTGTCGTGGCTCACGCCGCCGAAGAAGTCCCGTCGCCGGCGCAGCGCCGACGCCGAGGTCGGCGGGGGAGCGGGCCCACAGCCCCAGACAGGCACGTCCTAGGGTGAGTGACATGCCCGTCGTGCACCGCTTCGACCCGCCCGAGCGCTTCGTCGCCGGCACCGTTGGCGAGCCCGGCCAGCGGACCTTCTTCCTGCAGGCACGCGAGGGCACCCGCCTGATCAGCGTCTCGCTGGAGAAGCAGCAGGTCTCGGCGCTCGCCGAACGCATCGACGAGCTCCTCGACGAGCTGATGGGCGCCTCGGGCGGCGAGCTGCTCATCCCGGCGATCGCGCCCCGCGACCTGGTCGACAGCCAGCCGCTCGAGCAGCCGATCGAGGAGGAGTTCCGCGCCGGCACGATGACCCTCTCGTGGGACACCAGCGACGAGCGCGTGGTGATCGAGGTCTTCCCGTTCACCGAGGCCGCCGTCGTCTCCCCCGAGCAGCTCCAGGAGGGCCTCGAGGACCTGCTCGAGCCGGAGCCCGAGGAGATCTTCCTGGTCCGGATCTCGGCCGCCGCCGCCCGCTCCTTCGTCGAGCGCGCGCGCACCGTCATCGGCGCCGGTCGCCCGGACTGCCCCTTCTGCGGCGAGCCGGTGGACCCCGACGGGCACCTGTGCGTGCGGGCCAACGGCTTCCGGCGCCGTGATCCCTGACAGCTTCCCGAGCGGCGAGCTCACGCTCCACGGCCGCGTCCTGCCCGCCTCCAACGCGACCTTCGTCGGGGAGATCGGCGGGGTGCGGGTGGTCTACAAGCCGATCGCGGGGGAGCGCCCGCTCTGGGACTTCCCCGACGGCACGCTCGCGGCCCGTGAGGTGGCGGCGTACGCCGTCTCGGAGGCGCTCGGGTGGGACATCGTGCCGCCCACGGTCCTCGGCGACGGCCCGCACGGTCCGGGCATGGTGCAGCTCTGGCGCGACGAGGTCGAGGACCAGTCACCGGTCGACATCGTGAGGGAGGGGGAGGTGCCGGCAGGCTTCCGCCACGTCTTCGACGGGCTCGACGCCCACGACCAGGCGGTCTCCCTGGTCCACGAGGACTCGCCGGCCCTGCGCCGCATGGCGCTCTTCGACGTCGTGGTCAACAACGCCGACCGCAAGGGCGGGCACGTGCTCCCCATGGCCGACGGCCACCGCCACGGGGTCGACCACGGGCTGACCTTCAACGTCGAGCACAAGCTGCGCACCGTCCTCTGGGGCTGGGTGGGAGAGGCCTTCACCGACGAGGAGGTCGCCGGCCTGCGCCGGCTGGAGGCCGCCCTGGGCGGCGAGCTGGGTCGTACGCTCGCCGACCTCCTGGCCGCGGACGAGCTCGCCACGACCGCACGTCGGCTCACCCGCCTGCTGGCCCGCGGGGCGTTCCCGGCGCCGGCCACGTCGGCGTACCCCGTGATCCCCTGGCCGCCGTTCTGAGACGGGCAGCGTCGACCGAGGAACGAGGTCGCCGCGAGGGACGAGGCCGCGCAAGGGCGTATCGAGATCTCACCCGCCTTGGGCGCCGGACCGTGGGGACCGGCCGATAGGCTTCCGCCCATGCGCGCCTGGTCGTCCCCCGACGTTCCCTCACTGCCCGTGACGGGCCCGTCCGTGCGGGTGCACGACACCTCGAGCAACGAGCTGGTCGAGACCCGCCCCGAGGGCCCGGCCCGGATGTACGTCTGCGGCATCACGCCCTACGACGCGACCCACATGGGGCACGCGGCCACCTACGTCGGCTTCGACCTGCTCAACCGGGCCTGGCGCAACGCCGGCCACGCGGTCACCTACGTCCAGAACGTGACCGACGTCGACGACCCGCTGCTCGAGCGCGCCGAGAAGGTCAAGGTCGACTGGGTCGAGCTGGCCGAGCGCGAGACGCAGCTGTTCCGCGACGACATGGAGGCGCTGCGGGTCCTGCCGCCGGCCCACTACATCGGCGCGGTCGAGTCGATCCCGCAGGTCATCACGCTCATCCAGCGCCTCGAGGAGGCCGGCGCGGTCTACCGCGTCGAGGACGACCTCTACTTCTCCGTCACCGCCGACGACGCCTTCGGCGACGTGTCGGGGCTGGACCTCGAGGCGATGCTCGAGGTGTTCGCGGAGCGCGGCGGCGACCCCGACCGCGAGGGCAAGAAGGACCCGCTCGACTGCCTGCTGTGGCGCGCCGAGCGACCCGGCGAGCCTGCGTGGGACAGCCCGTGGGGCCCCGGTCGCCCCGGCTGGCACATCGAGTGCTCGGCCATCGCCCTCGACCACCTCGGCACCGCCTTCGACGTGCAGGGCGGCGGGAGCGACCTGTCCTTCCCGCACCACGAGATGTCTGCCGGCGAGGCGCAGGTCGCCTATCCCGGCGAGCGCTTCGCGCGGGCCTACACCCACGCCGGCATGGTCGCCTACGACGGCGAGAAGATGTCGAAGTCCAAGGGGAACCTCGTCTTCGTGTCCGCGCTGCGGATGAGCGAGGTCGACCCGATGGCGATCCGTCTGGTGCTGCTGCGCCACCACTACCGCAGTGACTGGGAGTGGACCGACGACCAGCTCTGGGACGCCGTCGACACGCTCGCGGACTGGCGGCGGGCCCTCGCCCTCGGCTCCGGGGCCGCGTCCGGGCCCCTCGTCGAGCGGGTCCTGGGCGCGCTCGCCGACGACCTCGACGCTCCCGCCGCCGTCCAGGCGGTGCAGGAGTGGGTCGACGCCACCCTCGGCACGACCGGCCTCGCGGACACCTCGGACCCCGAGGCCGCCGCCACCGTCCACCGGCTCCTCGACGCCGCGCTCGGCCTCTCCCTCTGACGTACGCCGCGCTCGCCGGTGCTCGGGGTGACTCGAGCGGACATATGGCCGCTCGAGTGACGACGTCGACAGCGCCCGGCGACTGGTGCACCGAAATGGGCGCTAGGCGCGCGGTATGCCTCGACCTGAGCGGCCATTTGCTCGCTCGAGTGGGGAAATGGGTCAGTCGGTGTCGCGGCGCTTGAGGTAGCGCTCGAACTCGCGGGCGATGGCCTCGCCGCTGGCCTCGGGGAGGTCGGCGGTGTCGCGGGTCTCCTCGAGCGCGCGGACGTAGTCGGCCACGTCCTCGTCCTCCGCGGCCAGCTCGTCGACCCCGCGCTCCCAGGCCTTGGAGTCGTCGGGCAGGTCGCCCAGCGGCATCGGCGCCTGGAGCAGCTCCTCGAGCTGGCCGAGCAGCGCGAGCGTGGCCTTCGGGCACGGCGGCTGCGCGACGTAGTGGGGGACCGCCGCCCAGTAGGACACCGACGGGATGTCGAGCTGGGTGCACGCGTCGTTGAAGACGCCGACGATGCCCGTGGGCCCCTCGTAGGTCGACTGCTCGAGGTCGAGCCGGTCGACGAGCTCGGGCTCGGTGGCCGTGCCAGTGACGGGGATCGGTCGCGTGTGAGGGGTGTCGGCGAGCAGCGCGCCCAGCGTCACGACCAGCTCGGCACCGAGGTCGTCGCACGCCGCGAGCAGCTCGGCGCAGAACTGCCGCCACTTCATGTTGGGCTCGATGCCGCGGACCAGGATGATGTCGCGGTCCAGCAGCGGTGGCCGGGCGACGGCGATCCGGGTGGTGGGCCAGGTCAGCCTGCGGTGGCCGTTGACGTCGGTGCCGATGATGGGCCGGTTGACCTGGAAGTCGTAGAACTCCTCGGGGTCGATGGCTCCGATGACCTCGGCCTTCCACTGCTCCATCAGGTGGTCGACCAGGCCGGACGCCGCGTCGGCCGCGTCGTTCCATCCCTCGAAGGCGGCGATCACCACGGGGGAGACCAGGTCCTGCACGTCGTCGAACTCGATCACTCCACCAGCCTAGGGCGCCCGCCCCACAGACCCGACCTGTTCGCCGCCCATGATTTCGTGGCGGGTGTCGGCCAGTGCCACGATGTGGGAACCAGGTCCACGTGCCGGACGACGTTCCTAGGCTTCGTCGTACGCCGCCGCGAGGCCGTGCGTCACCGAGAGGAACCCCCACCTGTGAAGCCCCAGCACCGCCCGGACGCCACCGACGCCCTCACGGCGATCATGAGCGAGCGGATCATGGTGCTGGACGGAGCCATGGGCACGGCCATCCAGCGCGACCGCCCCGACGAGGCGGGCTACCGGGGCGAGCGCTTCGCCGACCACCCGAGCGACCTGATCGGCAACAACGACCTGCTGACGCTGACGCAGCCGCAGGTGATCCGTGCGATCCACGAGGACTACCTCAACGCCGGCGCCGACATCATCGAGACCAACACCTTCAACGCCAACGCGGTCTCGCTGGCCGACTACGGCCTCGAGGACCTGGCCTACGAGCTCAACTACGAGTCGGCGCGGCTGGCCCGCTCCGCCGCCGACGCCGTGGCGACCGACGACCGGCCCCGCTGGGTCGCCGGGGCGCTCGGGCCCACGACCCGCACCGCGTCGATCTCTCCGGACGTCAACGACCCCGGGGCGCGCAACGTCTCCTTCGACCAGCTCGCCGAGGCCTACCTGGTGGCCGCCCGCGGGCTCGTCGACGGCGGGTCCGACCTGCTGATGATCGAGACGATCTTCGACACCCTCAACGCCAAGGCCGCGATCTTCGCGGTGGAGACGCTCTTCGAGGAGCAGGGACGTCGCTGGCCGGTCATCATCTCCGGCACGATCACCGACGCCTCGGGTCGTACGCTCTCCGGCCAGGTGACCGAGGCCTTCTGGGACTCGATCCGCCACGCCCGGCCGCTGGCCGTCGGCCTCAACTGCGCGCTCGGCGCCCGCGACATGCGGCCCTACGTCGCCGAGCTCTCCCGGCTCGCCGACTCCTTCGTGAGCGTCTACCCCAACGCCGGCCTGCCCAACGCCTTCGGCGAGTACGACGAGACCCCCGACCAGACCGCGGCGGTCCTCGCCGAGTTCGCCGAGGCCGGGTTCCTCAACGTCGTCGGTGGGTGCTGCGGCACCACGCCGGAGCACATCGCGGCCATCGCCTCCGCCGTCGAGGGCAAGCCCCGTCGTGAGCGCGTCGAGCACCAGCCCGTCATGCGGCTCTCCGGGCTCGAGCCGCTGACCATCACGGAGGAGAGCCTCTTCGTCAACGTCGGCGAGCGCACCAACATCACCGGCTCGGCGCGCTTCCGCAAGCTCATCAAGGACGGCGACTACGACACCGCCCTGAGCGTCGCCGCGCAGCAGGTGGAGGCCGGCGCGCAGGTCATCGACGTCAACATGGACGAGGGGATGATCGACGGCGTCGCCGCGATGGACCGCTTCCTCAAGCTGATCGCCGCCGAGCCCGACATCAGCAGGGTGCCGGTGATGGTCGACTCCTCCAAGTGGGAGGTCATCGAGGCCGGTCTCAAGTGCGTGCAGGGCAAGGCGATCGTCAACTCCATCTCCATGAAGGAGGGCGAGGAGGCGTTCCGCGAGCACGCCCGCCTGTGCCGCAAGTACGGCGCAGCGGTGGTGGTGATGGCGTTCGACGAGGACGGCCAGGCCGACAACCTCGAGCGGCGCAAGACCATCTGCGAGCGCGCCTACCGGATCCTCGTGGACGAGGTCGGCTTCCCGCCCGAGGACATCATCTTCGACCCCAACGTCTTCGCGGTCGCCACGGGCATCGAGGAGCACGCGACCTACGGCGAGGACTTCATCGAGGCCACCCGCTGGATCAAGCAGAACCTCCCCGGCGCCAAGGTCAGCGGCGGCATCTCCAACGTCTCGTTCTCGTTCCGCGGCAACAACCCGGTCCGCGAGGCCATCCACGCCGTCTTCCTGTTCCACGCGATCCGGGCCGGCCTCGACATGGGCATCGTCAACGCGGGCGCCCTCGTGGTCTACGACGAGGTCGACGCCGAGCTTCGCGAGCGGATCGAGGACGTCATCCTCAACCGCCGCCCGGACGCCGCCGAGCGCCTGCTGGAGGTCGCCGAGCGGTTCAACGTCGCGGCGGCCGACTCCGAGGTGGCGGAGGACGAGTGGCGCTCGCTGCCGGTGCGCGAGCGGATCACCCACGCGCTCGTGAAGGGCATCGACACCTACGCGGAGGCCGACACGGAGGCGCTGCGCCTGGAGATCGCGGAGGCGGGCGGTCGTCCGATCGAGGTGATCGAGGGCCCGCTCATGGACGGCATGAACGTCGTGGGCGACCTGTTCGGAGCCGGCAAGATGTTCCTGCCGCAGGTCGTCAAGAGCGCCCGCGTGATGAAGAAGTCGGTCGCCTACCTGATCCCCTTCATCGAGGAGGAGAAGGCCAAGGACCCCGAGCTCGCGAAGCAGAAGGACACCAACGGCACCATCGTCATGGCGACGGTCAAGGGCGACGTCCACGACATCGGCAAGAACATCGTCGGCGTGGTGCTCCAGTGCAACAACTACGAGGTCATCGACCTCGGCGTGATGGTGCCCGCCCAGAAGATCCTCGACACCGCGGCCGAGGTCGGCGCCGACATCATCGGCCTGTCGGGCCTGATCACGCCGTCGCTCGACGAGATGGTCAACTTCGCCGCCGAGATGCAGCGCCTCGGCCTCGAGATCCCCCTCCTCATCGGCGGCGCGACCACCTCGCGCGCCCACACCGCGGTGAAGATCGACCAGAAGTACGACGGTCCGGTCGTCTGGGTCAAGGACGCATCCCGCTCGGTGCCCACTGCCGCCGCGCTGCTGCACCCCGCCCAGCGCGAGAAGCTGCTCGCCGACGTCCAGACCGACTTCGACGCGCTGCGCACCCGCCACGCGGCCAAGCACGACCGGCCGATGGTCACGCTCGAGCAGGCCCGCGACAACGCATCGCCGATCGACTGGACCGGCTACCACCCGCCGAAGCCGCACATGCTGCTGCAGCAGGACCACGCGGTCTCCACGATCGTGGGCACGCCCGTGACCGACCACGTCCGCGTGTTCCGCGACTACGACCTGTCCAACCTGCGCAGGTACATCGACTGGCAGCCCTTCTTCAACGCCTGGGAGATGAAGGGCGCCTTCCCCGACATCCTCAACAACCCGAGCTCCGGCCCGGCCGCGCGCAAGCTGTACGACGACGCGCAGGCGATGCTCGACACGATCGTGGAGGAGAGGTGGATCCGCGCCCACGGCGTGGTCGGCTTCTTCCCGGCTCACTCGGTCGGGGACGACGTGGAGCTCTTCCTCGACCACGACCGCACCGAGGTGCACGCCCGGCTGCACCACCTGCGCCAGCAGGGCCAGCACCGCGAGGGAGTGCCCAACCGTTCCCTCGCCGACTTCGTCGCGCCCAAGGACTCCGGGCTGCGCGACCACGTCGGCGCCTTCGCGGTGACTGCGGGAGACGGCCTGGCGGAGCGCGTCGCGGCCTTCCGGGCCGAGCTCGACGACTACAACGCCATCCTGCTGGAGTCGCTGGGCGACCGGCTCGCCGAGGCCTTCGCCGAGCGGCTGCACGAGCGGGTGCGCAAGGAGCTGTGGGGCTACGCCCCCGACGAGCAGCTCGACAACGTGGGGCTCATCAAGGAGCAGTACGACGGCATCCGCCCGGCCCCCGGCTATCCCGCCTGTCCCGAGCACACCGAGAAGCGCACGCTGTGGCAGCTGCTGGACGTCGAGAAGCACACCGGCATCGAGCTCACCGAGTCGATGGCGATGTGGCCCGGCGCCTCGGTGAGCGGCTTCTACTACTCCCACCCGCAGTCGCAGTACTTCGTCGTCGGCCGCCTCGCACGCGACCAGGTCGCCGACTACGCCGAGCGCAAGGGGTGGACGCTGGCCGAGGCCGAGCGCTGGCTCTCCCCGAACCTCGGCTACGACCCGGAGGACTGACCCGGAGGACTGACCGGGCGGGTCCGCCCGGTCAGGTCACCCGGTCGGTGCGTGCCACCTTGCGGTCGGTCATGAAGATCCAGGCGGCCATGGCGACGCCGGCGCAGACCGCGAAGAGGAAGAACAGGATCGCGAGGCCCGGGTAGCCGAGGACCGTCCACTCCGAGGGCACGCGCACGACCATAGCCGCCCCCAGGATCGTCGCCGCGATGATGATGCCCAGGGTGACGCGGTTGGCGACCCGCTGGATCACGGTGTGCAGCCGTTCCTCGTCGATGGCCTGGACCTGCACGCGGAACTCGCCCTCCGCGAGCGCGTCCACGATCCGGTTGGCCCGCGCAGGCAGCTGGGCCATGAAGGTCTTGGACTCGATGGCGGCGGCGATGAGGCCCCCGGCGGAGACCTTGAGACCGGCGGCGAAGATCTCGCTCACGTTGGCACGGATGGCGACGGCCGGAGCGAAGTCGGGGTCGAGGTGCGACGTGGCCCGGTCCAGGTTGAGCAGGGCCTTGCCGACCAACGACATCTCCGCCGGGGGCCGCAGGCCGTGCTGCCCGGACAGCCGGCTGAGGTCCATGATCACCGTCCCGACCGAGACGTCGGAACCGCTCGCGACGGCCTCCGAGACGAGGTGGGACACGTCGTCGCGGAACGCAGCGGCGTCGAAGTCGTCGAGCGGGTGGCCCATCGACGCCAGGACCGTGGCGGTCTCCTCCCCGTCCCCGTCGCTGATCGAGAGCAGGAGCTTGATGATGTCGTTCTGGATGCGCGGGGGGACCGACGCGGTCATCCCGAGATCGAGCAGCGCCAGGCGGCCGTCGTCGGTGAGCAGCAGGTTGCCGGGGTGCGGGTCGGCGTGCAGCACGCCGGCGTCGAGGATCATGTGGAGGTAGGCGCTGAACAGCTGCTCGACGATCGGCCTCGTGTCCAGGTCGACCAGCCCGAGCCGGCCGATGTCGGTGATCTTGCGTCCCTCGACGTAGTCCATCGTCAGGACCTTCGACGTCGTGCACTCCGGCACCGGCTGGGGCACGAGGAGCAGGTCGTAGGGAGCGGTGAGCTCGCCGAACGTCACCAGGCTCCGAGCCTCGCGGCGGTAGTCGAGCTCGCCGGCGAGGGACCGGCGGAACTGCTCGAGCAGCCGGCCGAAGCCGAACGTACGACCCGCGTCGGTGCGGTGGTCCGCCACCGAGGCGAGACGCTCCAGCACCTCCATGTCCGCCCGAGCCACCTCACGGACGTCGGGGCGCTGCACCTTGACCACGACCTCACGACCGTTGCGCAGCACGGCCTTGTGGACCTGCCCGATCGACGCCGCCGCCATCGGCTCCTCGGCGAACTCGCTGAACCGCTCCTTCAGCGTCGCCCCCAGCTCGGCCTCGACGACCTCGCGGACCGTGTCGAAGGGGAGCGGGTCGACGGAGTCCTGCAACCGCTCCAACGCTGTCGTGTACGCCGACGGGAGAAGGTCGTGCCGGGTCGACAGGAGCTGGCCGAGCTTGATGAAGGTCGGGCCCATCGCCTCCAGGTCCTCGGCGAAGGCCGTGGCCCGGTCGACGTCGCCCGCCGGTGCGTCGTCGTCGATGTCGAACTCGTCGAGCCTCGCCCCGGCGAGGAGGTCGGAGCGGCCGTGGCGGCGGACGAGCCGGGCGAGGGCGACGTACCTGTTGTCGAGCAGTCCTGTCATGACGCATAGCATGCACGCCGTCGATCGCACATCGGACGGGGCCATCCGGGGAACAGTCGGTGTTGGGGGACGATCCGCCGTGCTCGGTGGCTCGTCAAGCGTTCGATGACCAGATGAGTGGAGACACGTCGAGGTGGAAACCGGCAAGGTTTCGGTGGTGCTGGTCGACGACTCTGTCGACGTGCGCACCCTGGTGCGCATGCGCCTCGAGGCCTCGGGGCAGTTCGACGTGGTGGGGGAGGCGGCTGACGGGGAGCAGGCCATCGAGCTCGTGATCCGTCATGAGCCGGCCCTGGTGCTGCTCGACATCTCGATGCCGGCCATGGACGGTGTCGAGACCCTCCCCGCGATCCTCGCGGTGCGTCCCGACACGTCCGTCGTGATGTTCAGCGGCTTCGGGGGTACCGACCTGGCCGACGAGGTCGGGGATCTCGGCGCGATCGACCTGATCGAGAAGTCGATCAGGCTCGAGGACCTGCCGGACCGCCTCCTCCGGAGCCTGAGGGGCACTGCCCCCCAGCCCGCTGCCGACCCTCCGCGTCGGCTGCATGCGGTCACCGACGTGGCGCGGGTCGAGCAGGCGATCCTCGACGAGCACCTCGAAGGCTTCCGCGCGCTCTTCGACCGGGCCGCGATCGGCATGGCCACGCTGACCGTGCACGCCACCGTCGTGCGGGCCAACGACGCGCTCGCCGAGCTCATGTCGTGCAAGCCGAGAGACCTCGTCGGGGTCGACTACGGCCGTCTGACCGGTGGTCGGGGCGACCACCTGGACCACCTCCTGGACGCGTTGCGCTCCTCGGGGGACAGCGTGGCCACGTTCGAGCACCCCATTCCCGCGCCGCCCGGGGTGCGGACCGTGCGCACCGCCCGCGTGACCCTCGTCCCGATCCGCGACTCCACCGGGCAGGTGCTCTACGTCTTCGCGCAGGTGCAGGACATCAGCGCGCAGCGGGCCGCCGAGGTCGAGCTGCACCGCACCGAGGAGAACCTCCGCCTGCTGGTCGCCGCGGTCGAGGAGTACGCGATCTTCATGCTCGACACGAGCGGCCTGGTGATGAGCTGGAACACGGGAGCGCGACGGATCAAGGGCTACGAGGCCCAGGAGATCATCGGTCGGCACTTCCGGGCCTTCTACCCCGAGGAGGAGCAGCTGACCGGCCACCCCGAGCGCAACCTCGAGGCTGCGTTGCGTGACGGCTCGTTCGCGGAGGAGGGCTGGCGGATCCGCCAGGACGGCAGCAGGTTCTGGGCGAGTGTCGTGATCAGGCCCGTGCACGACGACAGGGGGCGGCACGTCGGGTTCGCCAAGATCACGCGTGACCAGACCGACCAGCGGCAGAACGCCGAGGACCGGCTGGGGGCCATGGAGGAGCAGGCGCGGCTGCTGGCCGTCACGGCCCACGAGCTCAGGAACCCGACGGCCGTCATCGACGGCAGCGCGCACGCCCTCCAGGTCTCGGAGCGACAGATGTCGCCTGCCGAGCGTGAGAAGTTCTTCCACGGGATCCGCAGCAGCGCGGATCGCCTGCGCCGACTGGCCGACGACCTCACCGTCGCCTCGCAGCTGCAGAAGGCGGGCATGCAGTTCCGGATGGCGGACGTCTCGCTCCACGACCTGATCCATGGCGCGGCCGCCCGTCGGGCGGCCGCCAGCCCCGCCGTGCACGTGGAGGTCGACGTTCCGATCGAGGTCGTCGTGCACGCCGACGAGGTACGTCTCGCCCAGGCGCTCGACAACCTGCTCGACAACGCCGTACGACACGGGGCGCCGCCACTGGCGATGTCCTGCGAGGTGCGGGGCGGCCAGGTCGAGCCTCACGGTCACCGACGGGGGACGGGGAGTGCCCGACGAGCCTGGTCCCACGCCTGTTCGACAGGTTCGCCACGGCCGGCTCGGCCGGCGGGACGGGGCTCGGCCTCTACCTGGTGCGCGAGATCATGAGGGGGCACGGCGGCGACGCCGTCTACCAGCCACCGGGTCCGGGCAGCCGGACGGCGTTCGTCACCCGGTTCCCCGTCGCGCCCGCCGGCCGGTGACTCCGGCCACCCGTCTAGGGTGTGAGGCCAGATGCGGAGCGACGAGGAGCAAGAAGGCATGCCGGACGCCGGGTTTCCAGCCGCCGTCCTGTGGGACATGGACGGCACGCTCGTCGACACCGAGCCCTACTGGATCGCGACCGAGTTCGCGATGGCGGAGAAGTACGGCGGCACGTGGTCGCAGGAGCACGCCCTCAACCTGGTCGGGAAGGCGCTGCTGGACTCCGGTGAGTACATCCGCGTCCACATGGGCATCGACCGCACGCCGCAGGAGATCGTCGACGAGCCTGCTCGACGGCGTGGTGGCGCGGGTGGAGGAGCACGTGCCCTGGCGCCCCGGCGCGCGCGAGCCTGCTCACCGACCTCGAGGAGCACGGCATCCCCTGTGGGCTCGTGACGATGTCGTGGCAGCGCTTCGTCGCGCCGATCCTCGACCAGCCTGCCGGATCGCACCTTCGTCACGGTCGTCACGGGAGACCAGGTCGAGTTCGGCAAGCCGCACCCCGAGCCGTACCTCACCGCCGCCGCCGACCTGGGGGTCCCGGCCGAGGACTGCATCGCCATCGAGGACTCCAACACGGGCGCCAAGTCCGCCGCCGCCGCCGGCTGCACCGTCGTGTGCGTGCCGCACCACGTGCCGATCCTCGAGGGGGAGCGGCGGGTCTTCGCCGACACGCTCAGCGGCATGGACACCACGGGCCTGGTGGAGCCGTGCGAGCGGGCTCGCTCGACGAGGCGTCGTCCAACACGTGATCCGACCGTGACCATGTCGGTGTGGCTTGGGTCACATCCGCCGGTCTAGGGTGCTGGGACCACCACCGATCGCATACCGGACGGAAGGACTCGGATGTCTCCGAAACGCACCGTGGCCGCCTGGACCACGGCAGTCCTGGCGCCTGCCACCTTGGCGGGTTGTGCCGAGAGCCAACGTGACGACGAGGGCGCAGGAGGGGGCGGCGACGACGGCACGTTCGTCTTCGTGCCGCCGGCGCCCCCGAAATGTTCGACCCCTTCTACGCCACCGACGGCGAGACGTTCCGCGTCACCCGCCAGATGTTCGAGGGCCTGCTGGGCATCGAGCCCGGCAGCGCCGAGGTGGTGCCCGAGCCTGGCCACGGAGTGGGAGCCCAACGAGGACGGCACCGAGTGGACCTTCACGCTGCGTGACGACGTGACCTTCCACGACGGCGAGCCGTTCAACGCCGAGGCCGTCTGCTACAACTTCGAGCGGATGTTCGACCAGAACGAGGCCGGCCAGACCGCCGGCGAGTACTGGGGCTACGTCATGGGGGCCTTCTCCAACGACGCCGAGAACTCGCTCTACCAGGGCTGCGAGGCCACCGACGAGTTCGAGGCCGTCATCTCCATCAGCGGCCCGACCTCCGGCTTCCCGACGATGCTGACGCTCGAGTCGCTGTCGATGCAGTCGCCCAAGGCTCTGGAGGAGGGCGACGCCAACGGCATCGCCGCCGAGGGCGAGGGCTTCAGCCTTCCCGGCCTACGCCGACAACCCGGTCGGCACCGGTCCCTTCACGTTCGGCGAGTACGACGAGGCCAACGGCGAGATCACCCTCGACCGCAACGACGACTACTGGGGCGAGAAGGCCAAGACGAGCGAGCCTCGTCTTCCGCGTCATCCCGGAGGAGGCCACCCGTCGTCAGGAGGCTCGAGGCCGGCAGCATCAACGGCTACGACCTGCCCAACCCGGTCGACTGGGCCGGGCTGGAGGAGGACGGCAACTCGGTCGAGGTCCGCGACCCGTTCAACATCCTCTACCTCGGGTTCAACCTCGAGGGCAACCCGCTCCTGAAGGACCTCAAGGTCCGCCAGGCGCTCTACCACGCGCTCAACCGGGAGCAGGCTCGTCCAGACCCAGGCCCGAGGGCGCAGCGGTCGCGACGCAGTTCATGCCCGACACGGTGAGCGGCTACAACACCAGCATCGAGCCCTACGCCTACGACCCCGACGAGGCCAAGAGGCTGCTCGCCGAGGCCGGCGCTGAGGGCATGACGCTCGAGTTCGCCTATCCGACCGAGGTCAGCCGTCCCTACATGCCGGACCCGGAGAAGATCTACGAGGCGCTGCGCACCGACCTCGAGGCGGTCGGCGTCAAGGTCAAGGTGACCACGGCGTCCTGGAACGGTGGCTACCTCGACAACGTGACCGCCGGCAAGTACGACGCCTACATCCTGGGGTGGACCGGCGACTACGACTCGCCGTTCAACTTCATCGGCACGTTCTTCGGCAACCTGAAGGAGAACGACTTCGGCACCAAGGCGATGCCGTGGGGCAAGCAGGCCTGGCCGACGACCTCAAGGCCGCCGACGCGGTCGTGGACGACGACGAGCGCGGGGCCGCCTTCGAGAAGATCAACCAGCAGATCATGGAGGACTACCTCCCCGGTCTGCCGATCAGCCACTCGCCTCCGGCGCTCGTCGTCGGTCCCGGCGTGGACGGCGTGATCCCCAGCCCGCTGACGGCTGAGGAGTTCGACACGGTCACGGTCGGAGGGGAGTGACTCCCACCCGCTGACTGAACCGTTGTGCGTGACGTCCGGGGGGTCGTCCAGACGGCCCCCGGACCTCGCACGTGTGAGGAGTTCCATTGCTTCGCTTTGTCGTACGCCGACTGCTCCAGATGTGCCTTGTCGCCGTCGTGCTCTCGATGCTCATCTTCGTGTGGTTGCGCTCGCTGCCCGGCGGACCGGTGTCCGCCATCCTGGGCGAGCGGCAGACACCGGCTCGCAGGGCCGCCCTCGAGGCGGCGCTCGGCCTCGACCAGCCCCTCCCCGTGCAGTACCTGCGGTTCGTGGAGCGTGCGGTCCAGGGGAAGTTCGGCGTCTCCACCAAGGTCCTGCCCGGCGAGGACGCCCTGCAGGTGTTCCTGGACCGCCTGCCGGCGACCGTCGAGCCTGTCGTTCCTGGCCATGCTCATCGCGATCGCGCTCGGCATCCCGCTCGGCTACATCGCGGCGCGGCGCCACGGGTCGGCCGCCGACACGGGTGCGGTGATCTTCTCGCTCGTCGGTGTGGCGGTGCCGGTGTTCTTCCTCGCCTTCCTCCTCAAGTACTTCGTCGCCGTCGAGTGGAACCTGCTCCCGGTGTCGGGCCGGCAGTCCACCGGCATCGAGGCCACCCGCGTCACCGGGATGTTCGTGCTCGACGGGATCCTGACGCGCGAGTGGGACGCGTCGTGGGACGCGCTGAAGCACCTGATCCTCCCGGCCTTCGCCCTGGCCAGCATCCCCTTCGCGGTGATCTTCCGGATCACCCGTGCCTCGGTCCTCGACGTCCTCGACGAGGACTACGTGCGCACCGCGGAGGCCAAGGGGCTCACGGCGAAGGTGATCCGTGGTCGCCACGTGCTGCGCAACGCGATGCTGCCGGTCGTCACCACCATCGGCCTCCAGGTCGGTGGCCTCCTCGCCGGAGCCGTGCTGACCGAGTCCGTCTTCTCCTTCCGCGGGGTCGGCGACGCCCTCGCGACCGCGTTCCGCGAGAAGGACTACGCCGTCCTCCAGGTGCTGATCCTCATGGCTGCGGTGATCTTCGTCCTGGTCAACCTGCTCGTCGACATCGCCTACGCGCTGATCGACCCCCGGATCAGGACGAGGTGACGTGACATGAGCGACCCCACCACCCCGCCCGGGACCGACGAGACGCCGCACCGGACGTCGTACGCCCAGCGACGCAGGGACCGGATCGACGCCCTCGCCACGGCTGGTGCCATCGACGACCGGCCCGGCAAGTCGCTGATCCGCAGCGCCTGGGAGCGGCTGCGGCGCAACCCGGTCTTCCTGATCGGCGCCGCCATCACGATCGCCTTCATCGTCCTGGCGATCATCTCGCCGTGGATCGCACCGTGGGACGTCACCGCCCGCCCGCTCCTCGACAAGGTGCGCCCCCAGTCCAACCCCGTGCCGGGACCCGAGCCGGGCCACCTGCTGGGCGCCGACGACCGCGGACGCGACCTCTTCTCCCGACTCCTCGTCGGCAGCCGGCAGACCCTCATCGTCGGCGTGATGGCCACGCTGTTCGGGCTGGCCGGCGGCATCACGCTCGGCACCATCGCGGGCGCGGTCGGCGGCTGGGTCGACTCGGTGGTGATGCGCATCGTCGACGTGATGCTGTCGTTCCCGGCGCTGCTCCTGGCGTTCACGATCGCCTCGCTCGCCCGCGAGCCGAGCCAGTGGACGCTGATCGTGGCGATCGCGACCACCCAGGTGCCGATCTTCGCCAGGTTGCTGCGGGGGTCGATGCTCGCCCAGCGGTCCAGCGACCACGTGCTGGCCGCGCGGTCCCTGGGCGTACGACCACGCGCGATCGTCTTCCGCCACATGTTGCCCAACTCCCTGGGCCCCGTGATCGTGCAGGCCACGCTGTCGCTGGCCACCGCGATCATCGAGGCGGCCGCGCTCTCCTTCCTCGGGCTCGGCAACCCCGACCAGAGACAGCCCGAGTGGGGGCAGATGCTCGGCCTGGCCCAGCGCTACATCTCGGAGGCGCCGCACCTGGCGTTCTACCCGGCCGGCTGCATCATCGTGGTCGCCCTGGGCTTCACGCTGATGGGGGAGTCGCTCCGCGAGGCCCTCGACCCGAAGTCGCGGAGGTGACCCGATGACCCAGACCATCCACACGACCCACCACCCGATGGGCTCGTCCGAGCCGCTGCTCTCCGTGCGCGACCTGCGCGTCACGTTCACCCGCCACGGTGAGGAGCCGTTCAAGGCCGTCGACGGCGTCGCCTTCGACGTACGTCCGGGGCAGACCGTGGGCCTCGTCGGCGAGTCCGGCTGCGGCAAGTCGGTCACGTCGCTCGCGATCATGGGGCTGCTGCCCACCCGCGGCAACACCGTCGAGGGAACCGCGATCTTCGACGGGGAGGACCTGCTGTCGTTGTCCCGGTCAGCGATGCGCGACCGGCGCGGCGCGGAGATCGCGATGATCTTCCAGGACCCGCTGTCGTCGCTCAACCCGGTGATCACCATCGGTCGCCAGGTGACCGAGGTGATGGAGCGCCACCAAGGGCTCAGCCGCAAGGAGGCGACCCCGAAGGCGGCGGAGCCTGCTGGACCGGGTCGGCATCCCGGACCCGAAGGCCCGGCTGGCCAACTACCCCCACCAGGCCAGCGGCGGGATGCGCCAGCGGGCGCTCATCGCGATGGCACTGGCCTGCAACCCGCGCCTGCTCATCGCCGACGAGCCGACGACCGCGCTCGACGTGACGATCCAGGCGCAGATCCTGGCGCTGCTCAAGGAGAGCCTGGTCGTCGACACGGGCACGGCGCTGGTGATGATCACCCACGACCTCGGCGTCGTCGCCGGGCTGTGCGACGAGGTCAACGTGCTCTACGGCGGAAAGGTCGTCGAGCGCGGTGGCCGGCACGGTCTCTTCCGCCAGCCGAAGCACCCGTACACCGTCGGGCTGCTCAACTCGATCCCGCGGCTCGACGCTGCCCGGGGCGAGAAGGCTCGCCCATCCCCGGGTCGGTGAACGACAACCTGCCGTGGGCGTCCGCCTGCGCGTTCGCTCCGCGCTGCGCCAACGTCGTGGACGTGTGCACGAGTGAGACCCCGGAGTGGGAGGGCGACCAGGTGGTCGGCTTCCGGTGCTTCAACCCGATGGGAGGCCCCCGGTGAGCCAGACGGCGAGCGAGGCTGCGAGCCCCGCGGAGGACCAGGACGTGCTGGTCGAGGTCTCCGGCGTCGAGGTGTGGTTCCCGATCAAGAGCGGCGTGATCTTCGACCGCACGGTCGGGCACGTCCGGGCTGTCGACGGGGTGGACCTCAGCATCCGGCGAGGGGAGACCTACGGGCTGGTGGGGGAGTCCGGGTGCGGCAAGTCGACCCTCGGCAAGGCCATCCTCAACCTGGAGCCGCCGACCGCGGGCTCGGTGGTCTTCGACGGGGTGGACATCGCCTCGCTCAAGGGCGAGGACCTGCGACGTGAGCGCAAGCGGTTCCAGATGGTCTTCCAGGACCCGATGTCGAGCCTTGACCCCAGACCGTCGAGTCGTTGCTGCTGGAGGGCATGCGCGCCCACGGCCTCGACACGGACAAGGCGAAGACGCGGGATCGGCTGCGCGAGCCGATGTCGTCGGTGGGTCTGCCCCCGGCGGCCCTGAGCAAGTACCCCCACGAGTTCTCGGGCGGACAGCGCCAGCGCATCGGCATCGCGCGTGCCCTGTCGGTCGGGCCGGACCTCATCGTCGCCGACGAGCCCGTGAGTGCCCTGGACGTCTCGATCCAGGCCCAGGTGATCAACCTGCTGCAGGACCTCCAGGACGAGCCTCGGGCTCACCTACCTCGTGGTGGCGCACGACCTCGCGGTGGTGCGGCACATCAGCGACCGGATCGGCGTGATGTACCTCGGCGCGCTGGTGGAGGAGTCCGACGCGGCGGAGCCTACGACGTCCCGCTCCACCCCTACACGCGCGCCCTCATGTCCGCGGTCCCGGTGCCCGACCCCCTGGTCGAGGACTCCCGCGAGCAGATCCTGCTGACCGGTGACCTCCCGTCGCCGGCCAACCCGCCCACCGGCTGCCGGTTCCACACCCGCTGCCCGTGGCGGCAGGAGACGTTGTGCGACACCGAGCGGCCCCAGGCTCCGCGTCGTCGACGTGGGGGTCCCTCAGCAGGTCACCGGGTCGCGTGTCACTACGCGGAGCCGATCGCCCGGGGTGAGCCTGCAGCCGCACGAGGTCGCCCCCGAGGTGGTCAGCGGCTTCCTCCCGCCGGTCGACGCCAACGCCCCGATGGCGCCTCCGGAGGGCTACATCACGCCCTGAGGCGGCGGGAGGAGTGCTCAGTCCTGCGACTCGTCGGTGGAGACGTCGGCCACGGCCACCGGCTGCTCGGGCAGCGGAGGCACCACACCGCCCTTGGTCGGGCAGAACTCGTGGAACGAGCACCAGTCGCACAGCCGTGAGGGGCTGGGCTGCCAGTCGCCCGACTCGTGGGCGCGACGGATGGCCGCCCACACGGCCTCGACCTTGCGCTCGGTCGCGCGCAGGTCGTCCTCGTCGGGCTCGTAGCGCAGGATCTCGCCGTTGCCGAGGTAGATCAGGCTGCAACATCGCCGGCACGACGCCCCGCAGGCGCCAGATGACGAGCGCGTAGAACTTCATCTGGAAGAGCGCCTTGGCCTCGAAGCCCTCGGCGGGCGACCGCCCGCTCTTGTAGTCGCTGATGCGGATCCGGCCGTCGGGCGCCACGTCGATCCGGTCGACGAAGCCGCGCAGCAACAGGAGTCGAGCAGGGCCTCGACGTAGAGCCTCGCGGTCGGCGGGCTCGAGGCGTCGCGGGTCCTCGAGGTCGAAGTAGGTGTCGAGGACGGTGCGACACGACGCCAGCCAGGCTCGCCACGTCGGGGCCGGCGCCGCCGAACATCTCGGCCAGCCTGGGGCTCGCTGTCCAGCAGGACCTCCCAGGCCGGCACCAGCATGTCGGCGGCCCGGTCGGGCGTGCGGTCGCCGGCAGGGAGGTCGAAGAGGTCCTCCAGCACCTTGTGCACGACCGTGCCGCGCACGGCATCGGGCGAGGGCGCCTCCGGCAGCCGGTCGATGGTGCGGAAGCGATACATCAGGGGGCAGGCTCATGAAGTCGCCAGCACGGCTCGGCGAGATCGCCCCGAGCACGTCGACGCCGTCGACCGGGGTGGAGACCCGCTCGGCAGGTGACTCGGCGGCAGGGATCGTCATGACGCGCCTCACCCTAGGCGGCGCGTACGACAGCGGGCGCGAGGCGAGGCGCCGTGGGCGACGTTGGCTAGGGTCGTGTCGTGCCCGAACCCACCGATCCTGCCGCTGCGGAGCGGCCGTCCCCACCCTCGAAGCGCCCTCCCGGGGTGCTGCGGATCGGGTCGATCGCGGGCATCGACGTGCTGATCACGAGCTCGTGGTTCATCGTCGCGCTGCTGATCTCGCTGGCGTTCGCGCCGCGCATCGAGCAGGTCGAGCCGGGGCTGGGGTTCTGGAAGTACGTCGCCGGCTTCGTGTTCGCGGTGGTGCTCTACCTCTCGGTGCTGCTGCACGAGGCCTCGCACGCGGTGACCGCACAACGGCTCGGCTACGGCGTCGCCTCCATCACGCTGCACTTCCTCGGCGGGATGACCGAGATCGACGGGGCGTCGCGCAAGCCACGGCACGAGTTCTGGATCGCGGTGGTCGGTCCGCTGACCTCGATCGCCGTCGGGGCCGCCGCGGTCGGGCTCTGGTTCGTCGTCCCCGCCGGGCTGGTCCGGGTCGCGATCGAGGGACTGGCCGGTGCCAACCTCGTGATCGGCGTGCTCAACCTGGTGCCGGGCCTGCCGCTCGACGGGGGCCGGGTCCTCAAGGCGCTGGTGTGGGGGGCGTCCGGTGACCAGCACCGCGCCACCATCGTCGCGGGCTGGGGCGGCCGCCTCGCGGCGCTCGCGCTGCTCGCCTGGCCCCTGGCGCAGGAGCCCCTGACCGGCACCGAGCCCACCATCATGGACCTCGTCCTCGTGTTCATCCTCGGCCTCTTCCTCTGGACCGGAGCGACGGCTGCGATGGCGCACGCGCGGCTCCGCCAGCGCCTTCCCCACCTCGTCGCGCGCCCGCTGGCGCGTCGTACGCTCACCGTCCCCGAGGACCTCCCGCTGGGCGAGGCCGTACGCCGTGCCCAGGAGGCGCAGGCCGGCAGCATCGTGACGGTCGCGGCCGACGGCTCGCCGGTGGGCATCGTCAGCGAGGCAGCGGTCGCCGCGATGCCGGAGGACCGGCGCCCGTGGGTGGCGGTCTCGACGGTCACCCGTGCCCTCGAGGAGGGGCTGACCCTGCCGGCGACGGTGGCCGGCGAGGAGCCTGATCCTCGCGATCAGCCGGCGCCCGGCCGAGGAGTACCTCCTCGTCGAGGCCGACGGCCAGATCTACGGAGTGCTGTCCACCGCCGACGTCGACCGGGCGTTCCGCGACAACGCCCGCGGCTGAGGGATTTCGGCCCTCGGCCACTAGGGTTCGCGGCATGTCCGAGCCCCACACCGATGACCGAGCCGACGTCCCCGCCGAGGCCTGGTCCGGCGTCCACCGCGGCCTCCTGCGCGAGGGCGAGTGGGTGCGGCTGGTCGACCAGAAGGGCCGCAAGCACAACTTCGAGCCTGGTCGCGGGCAAGCGCTTCTTCTCCAACAAGGGCCACCTCGACCACGACGACATGATCGGTCGCGACGAGGGCTTCACGCTCACCTCGTCGGCGGGTGGTCAGTACCTCGTCTTCCGGCCGCTGCTCAGCGAGTTCGTCGTCTCGATGCCGCGCGGCGCCGCTGTGGTCTACCCCAAGGACGCCGCCCAGATCGTGGCGCTGGCCGACATCTACCCGGGCGCTCGCGTCGTCGAGGCCGGTGCCGGCTCGGGTGCGCTGACCTGCTCGTTGCTGCGCGCCGTCGGACCGTGGGGTCGCGTGACGTCGTTCGAGCCTGCGCGAGGAGTTCGCCGACGTCGCCCGCCGCAACGTCAACCAGTTCTTCTCCGCCCCGGAGGGTCGGACCCATCCGGCGTGGGACCTGCGCCTGGGCGACCTCAAGGAGGGCCTGCCCGAGCCTCGGCACGCAGGTCGACCGGATCATCCTCGACATGCTCGACCCCTGGAACTGCGTCGACGCAGTGGCGGACGCGTTGGTGCCCGGCGGCATCGTGTGCGCCTACGTCGCGACCACGACCCAGGCTCTCCCGCGTGGTCGAGACGCTGCGCGTGCACGGCGGCTTCACCGAGCCCCAGCCGTGGGAGTCGCTCGTGCGCGACTGGCACGTCGAGGGCCTCGCCGTGCGACCCGGGCACAAGATGATCGGCCACACCGCGTTCCTCGTCACCGCGCGCCGGATGGCGCCGGGGAGCGGCCGCCCCGCAAGACCCGCCGGCCCGCGCCCGGGGCGTACGGCCCCGACTACATCGGCCCCCGGCCCGCGGACGTGCCGCCGCTGGAGGCCACCGACGGTCACCCCGACGTCGACCTGTGACCGGCGTCGAGGTCGTCGACTGGTCGCCGCACTGGGCGGAGCAGTACGACGAAGTGGCCGCTGTCCTGCGCGAGGCCCTGGCCGACGTCTCGTCCGCCCGGGTCGAGCACGTCGGGTCCACCTCGGTCCCGGGCCTGCCCGCGAAGCCGGTCCTGGACGTCGACGTGATCGTGGAGGCACCTGACGTGCCCGCCGCCGTGGCCGCCCTGGAGGCGGTCGGCTACGGCCACCGCGGCGACCTCGGCGTCAGCGGGCGCGAGGCCTTCCACGCGCCCGGCCCGCCGCGCCGCAACGTCTACGTCTGCACGGCCGGCACCGCCAACGTGCGCAACCACCTCGCCGTGCGCGACGTGCTGCGCAGCCGCGAGGACCTGCGTGAGGCCTACGGCGACGTCAAGCGTGCCCTGGCAGCAGACCCCGAGATGGACATCGACACCTACATCGCCGGCAAGTCCGAGGTCCTCCAGCAGGTGCTCGAGGTCTCGGGGGAGCCTCAGCGACAGCGAGCTCGCGGCGATCCGTCGGCTCAACGGCCTGACCTTTCGCCGGTCCCTGGCGGCGTACGACATCGCCGCCCGTCAGGGTGGCGGCATACGACATCGCCGCCCGTCAGGGTGGCGGCATACGACATCGCCGCCCGTCAGGGTGGCGGCATACGACATCGCCGCCCGTCAGGGTGGCGGCATACGACATCGCCGCCCGTCAGGGTGGCGGCATACGACATCGCCGCCCGTCAGGGTGGCGGCATACGACATCGCCGCCCGTCAGGGTGGCGGCATACGACATCGCCGCCCGTCAGGGTGGCGGCATACGACATCACCGAGACCCCGAGACGTGTCGTATGCCGCCACCCAAGCCCGAGGCCGTGTCGTATGCCGCCACCCAAGCCGCGAGACGTGTCGTATGCCGCCACCCCAGCCCCGAGACATGTCATATGCCGCCACCCAGCGGGGCCCGAGGACCGGTTGGGTGGCCCAGGACCCCGCCGCCCGCGAAACGGTGATCGACACACGGCGAGATATCCACTTCCGTCCCTCCGGGGAGTGGGTAGTGTCGCAAGCGGAGCGAGGAGGTGCCCCATGTCCGAGCCGACACGTGAGCAGCTTGCCACCCAGGTGCGCTACCTGGAGGCAGAGGTCACGGACCTGCGCCGGCGCCTCGACGACGTACCGGGGCAGGCCCGGGGTCTCGAGAGCCGACTGGCCGACGCCCAGCGGTCCCTGGCCGCGGTGTCCAGCCAGAACGAGCGCCTCGCGCAGACCCTGCGCGACGCCCGCGACCAGATCACGACCCTCAAGGAGGAGGTCGACCGGCTGGCCCAGCCACCCGCCGGCTTCGGCACGTTCCTCTCCCGCAACGACGACGACTCGGTCGACGTCTTCACCGGCGGCCGCAAGCTGCGCGTGAGCGTGAGCCCGGCGGTGGAGCTCGACGCCCTCGTGCGCGGTCAGGAGGTCATGCTCAACGAGGCCCTGAACGTCGTGGCCGCGCTCGACTTCGAGCAGGTCGGCGAGGTCGTCATGCTCAAGGAGATCCTCGCCGACGGCGAGCGCGCGCTGGTCATCGCCAACGCCGACGAGGAGCGGGTCGTACGCCTCGCGGAGCCGCTGCGCGCCGAGGACGTCACCATCCGGGCCGGCGACTCGCTGCTGCTCGACACCCGCTCCGGCTACGTCTACGAGGTCGTGCCGAAGTCGGAGGTGGAGGAGCTCGTCCTGGAGGAGGTCCCCGACATCGACTACACGCAGATCGGCGGCCTCGCCACCCAGATCGACGCCATCCGCGACGCCGTCGAGCTGCCCTACCTGCACCCCGAGCTGTTCAAGGACCACCAGCTCAAGCCGCCGAAGGGCGTGCTGCTCTACGGCCCGCCCGGGTGCGGCAAGACGCTGATCGCCAAGGCTGTCGCCAACTCGCTGGCCAAGAAGGTCGCCGAGAAGACCGGGGCGTCCGGGAAGTCCTACTTCCTCAACATCAAGGGCCCCGAGCTGCTCAACAAGTACGTCGGCGAGACCGAGCGCCACATCCGGCTCGTCTTCCAGCGGGCGCGGGAGAAGGCCTCGCTCGGCACCCCGGTGATCGTGTTCTTCGACGAGATGGACTCGCTGTTCCGCACGCGCGGGTCGGGCGTCTCCTCCGACGTCGAGAACACCATCGTGCCGCAGCTGCTCAGCGAGATCGACGGCGTCGAGGCCCTCGAGAACGTGCTCGTGATCGGCGCCTCCAACCGCGAGGACATGATCGACCCCGCCATCCTGCGACCGGGCCGGCTCGACGTGAAGATCAAGATCGAGCGCCCCGACGCTGAGTCCGCGCGCGACATCTTCTCCAAGTACCTCACCCCGTCGCTCCCGCTGCACAGCGTCGACCTGGCCGAGTTCCACGACGACCGCGAGGCGACCGTCGCGGCGATGATCCGGGCGACGGTGGAGCGGATGTACACCGAGTCGGAGGAGAACCGGTTCCTCGAGGTCACCTACGCCAACGGCGACAAGGAGGTCCTCTACTTCAAGGACTTCAACTCCGGCGCGATGATCCAGAACATCGTCGACCGCGCCAAGAAGATGGCGATCAAGGACTTCCTCGACAGCAACCTCGACCCGGCCCAGCGCGGCCTGCGGGTGCAGCACATGCTCCAGGCGTGCGTGGACGAGTTCAAGGAGAACGAGGACCTGCCCAACACCACCAACCCCGACGACTGGGCGCGGATCTCGGGCAAGAAGGGCGAGCGCATCGTCTTCATCCGCACGCTCATCACCGGCAAGCAGGGCACCGAGCCCGGGCGCTCCATCGACACGGTCGCCAACACGGGTCAGTACCTGTGACCTCCGCCCGCGACACGCGGGGGCCGAACACCCCTCGGGAGGGGCCGACGAGGGCCCGCCGGGGCTAGGTTGGGCAGATGCGAACCATTCTGATCATCGTCGTCGTCGTCGTCATCGTCATCTTCCTGCTGGGCTTCCTGCGCCGCGGCCGCTGAACGTCCGGGCCGTCAGCCGAGGCACGACGCGCTCGTCCCACACCCGTAGGCTCGTGCCATGAGCGTACGACGCGTGATGGGCACGGAGGTCGAGTACGGCATCTCCGTGCAGGGTCAGCCCGCGGCCAACCCGATGGTCGCGTCGTCGCAGATCGTCAACGCCTACGCCTCGTCGACGGCTAAGGCGCGTCGGGCCCGGTGGGACTTCGAGGAGGAGTCCCCGCTGCGCGACGCCCGCGGCTTCGACATGGCGCGCCAGATCGCCGACCCCACCCAGCTCACCGACGAGGACCTGGGTCTGGCCAACGTCATCCTCACCAACGGCGCGCGGCTCTACGTCGACCACGCGCACCCGGAGTACTCCTCGCCCGAGGTGACCACGCCGCTCGACGTGGTGCGGTGGGAGAAGGCGGGGGAGCAGGTCATGCTCGACGCCTCGCGCATGGCCGCGCAGGTCCCGGGGAGCGCGCCGATCGTGCTCTACAAGAACAACACCGACAACAAGGGCGCCTCCTACGGCGCCCACGAGAACTACCTGATGCGGCGCTCGACGCCGTTCGCCGAGATCGTGCGCCACCTGACCCCGTTCTTCGTCTCGCGGCAGGTCATCACCGGCGCCGGCCGCGTGGGCATCGGCCAGGACGGCCGCGACACCACGCCGGAGCGGGGCTTCCAGATCAGCCAGCGCTCGGACTACTTCGAGGTCGAGGTGGGCCTCGAGACCACGCTCAAGCGGCCGATCATCAACACCCGCGACGAGCCGCACGCCGACCCCGCGGTCTACCGGCGCCTCCACGTGATCCTGGGCGACGCCAACCTCGCCGAGATCTCGATCTACCTCAAGGTCGGCACCACCTCGCTCGTGCTGGCGATGATCGAGGACGGCTTCATCGACCGCGACCTCACCGTCGAGGGGGCGGTGAAGTCGCTGCGGGCGGTCTCGCACGACCCGACCCTGCGGCACCTGGTGACCCTGCGCGACGGCCGGCGGCTGACCGCCGTGCAGCTGCAGCTGGAGTACCTCGACCTCGCCCGCAAGTACGTCGAGGACCGCTACGGCTCCGACGCCGACGAGCAGACCGTCGACGTGCTGGCCCGCTGGGAGTCGGTGCTGACCCGGCTCGAGCGCGACCCGATGGAGTGCGCCACGGAGCTCGACTGGGTCGCCAAGCTCAAGCTCCTCAACCAGTACCGCGACCGCGACAACCTCGACTGGGACGACGCCAAGCTCCACCTCATCGACCTGCAGTACGCCGACGTACGTCCCGACAAGGGGCTCTACCACCGCCTCGCGGCCGCGGGCCGGATCCAGCGACTGCTGGACGACGTGACCATCGAGGCCGCGATGCACGACCCGCCGATCGACACCCGCGCCTACTTCCGGGGCCGCTGCCTCGACAAGTACGCCGGCTCGGTGGCCGCAGCCTCCTGGGACTCCGTGATCTTCGACCTCCCCGGTCGGGAGTCGCTGCAGCGGGTGCCCACCATCGACCCGTTGCGGGGCACCCGTGCCCACGTCGGGGACCTGATCGACCGCAGCGAGACCGCGCAGGCCCTGGTCGCGGCGATCACGCGGTGACCGCGGACCGGTGAGACTCGCCCCGTCCGCCGAGGGTGAACGTCCTTGTGGCGTCGGCGGGAGTGGATAGGGTCGAGGCATGGCCCAGGAGCAGAAGCAACCGCGCAGGTCCTCCCAGGACGAGACGGCGACCGAGGAGGTCGCCGAGACGGACGTGGCCGAGCGCAAGGAGATGATCGACGAGGACGTCGACGCGATCCTCGACGAGATCGACGAGGTGCTCGAGGTCAACGCCGAGGACTTCGTGAAGTCGTTCATCCAGAAGGGCGGACAGTGAGCGAATCGCGGCTCCCCGCTTCCTTCATGGCACCGGGGACGTCGAGCTTCGCCGACTTCCTGGGCGCCCAAGCCCCCGACCTGCTGCCCTCGCGCCGCGCCGTCCCGACGGGCGACGCCGGCGACCTGGCCCCCCACGGCACCACGATCGTCGCCGCCACCTTCTCCGGCGGGGTGGTGATGGCCGGCGACCGGCGCGCGACGATGGGCAACATCATCGCCCAGCGCGACATCCAGAAGGTCTTCCCGGCCGACGAGTTCTCCGTCGTCGGGATCGCCGGCACGGCCGGACTCGCGGTGGAGATGGTGCGCCTGTTCCAGACCGAGCTCGAGCACTACGAGAAGATCGAGGGCACCACGCTGTCGATGGACGGCAAGGCCAACCGCCTCGCCGCCCTGATCCGCGCCAACCTCGGCCTCGCCATGCAGGGCCTGGCCGTGGTCCCGCTCTTCGCCGGCTTCGACCTCGCGGCGGGCCAGGGCCGGATCTTCAGCTACGACGTCACGGGCGGTCGCTACGAGGAGACCTCGTTCCACTCGGTCGGCTCCGGCTCGCTGTTCGCGCGCGGATCGCTCAAGAAGCTCTACCGCGACGACCTCGACGCCGAGCAGGCGGTCACGGCCGCGATCCAGGCCCTCTACGACGCCGCCGACGACGACTCGGCCACCGGCGGCCCCGACCTGACCCGCCGGATCTTCCCCGTCGTCCACGTGATCACCGCCGACGGCGGTAGCCGCATGCCCGACGAGGACGTCGCGGCGATCGCCGACCGGATGATCGCCGCACGGATGCAGCGCCCCGACGGCCCGGCCGCGGCCCTGACCTGATCTGACGTAGGAGTCACTGTCACATGAGCATGCCGTTCTACGTCTCGCCCGAGCAGCTGATGAAGGACCGGGCCGACTTCGCGCGCAAGGGCATCGCCCGCGGGCGCTCGGTCGTCGCCGTCCAGTACGCCGACGGGATCCTCTTCGTCTCGGAGAACCCCTCCCAGGCGCTGCACAAGGTCAGCGAGATCTACGACCGGATCGCCTTCGCGGCGGTGGGTCGCTACAACGAGTTCGAGAACCTGCGCATCGCCGGCGTACGCCTCGCCGACATGCGTGGCTACGCCTACGACCGCCGCGACGTGACCGGCCGGGGCCTGGCCAACGCCTACGCCCAGACGCTCGGCACGATCTTCTCCTCCGGCGGGGAGAAGCCCTACGAGGTCGAGATCTTCGTCGCGGAGATCGGTGACGTCGCCGAGGACGACCAGCTCTACCGCCTGACCTACGACGGCCAGGTGGCCGACGAGCACGGCTTCGCCGTGATGGGTGGTGCGGCGGACGTCGTCGCGGGGCACCTGGCCGAGCACTACGTGCCCGGGGCGTCGCTCGAGGAGACCCTGCGCGTGGTCGTGGCCGCCCTCGGGCGCAACGACACCGAGGACCGCGTCATCCCGGCCGGGGACCTCGAGGTCGCGGTGCTCGACCGCACCCGGTCGCAGCCGCGCAAGTTCCTGCGACTGCGCGAGGCTCGGCTGACCGAGATCCTCGGCGACCGGGGCGACGAGCAGCCGGCCGCTCCCGCGCCCGAGGACGCCGTCGCCGGCGCGGCCCCGCACCAGTCGGGGCAGGACGACCCGTCCGACCCCACCGACCAGGTCTCCGGGGCGACCCCGCCCCTCGAGCACCCGGTGACCGGTGAGCCGCCCGTGGCCCCGCCGGTGGCCCCGCCGATCGCGCCGCCGGCGCGTCCGGGCGGGCCGGAACCCACCGACCCGGCCACCCCCGGCGAGCCCCAGCCGCCGGCTCCCCAGCCCCCCGCCCCGGGACCCGGGCAGCCGCCCGCGCCGGGCACGCCGCCGCCGCCCACCGAGCCCGGCGAGGTCTGAGCACGGCCCGACCACCTGCGTGTCACCGGTCCGTACGCGGTACAGGTCTGGCCAAGCGGCCTAGGGTGGGTCCATGGACCGTCGGATCTTCGGCATCGAGAACGAGTACGGCGTCACGTGCACGTTCAAGGGCCAGCGCCGGCTGAGCCCCGACGAGGTCGCGCGCTACCTCTTCCGCAAGGTCGTCAGCTGGGGCCGCTCGTCCAACGTCTTCCTGCGCAACGGCGCGAGGCTCTACCTCGACGTCGGCAGCCACCCGGAGTACGCCACCCCGGAGTGCGACGACATCGTCGACCTGGTCACGCACGACAAGGCGGGGGAGCGGATCCTCGAGGGCCTGCTCCTCGACGCGGAGAACCGGCTCCATGAGGAGGGGATCTCCGGCGACATCTACCTCTTCAAGAACAACACCGATTCCGCGGGCAACTCCTACGGCTGCCACGAGAACTACCTCGTCGGCCGGGCCGGTGAGTTCAGCCGCCTCGCCGACATCCTCATCCCGTTCCTCGTCACCCGGCAGATCGTGGTCGGCGCCGGCAAGGTCGTGATGACCCCGCGCGGGGCGTCGTACAGCGTGAGCCAGCGTGCCGAGCACATCTGGGAGGGCGTCAGCAGCGCCACCACGCGCAGCCGTCCCATCATCAACACCCGCGACGAGCCCCACGCCGACGCCGAGCGGTTCCGCCGCCTGCACGTGATCGTGGGCGACTCCAACATGAGCGAGACGACCACCATGCTCAAGGTGGCGTCGTGCGACCTCGTGCTACGGATGATCGAGGAGGGCGTGGTGATGCGCGATCTCACGATGGAGAACCCGATCCGGGCGATCCGCGAGATCAGCCACGACCCGACCGGGCGCCGCAAGGTGCGCCTGGCCAACGGCCGGGAGGCCAGCGCGCTCGAGATCCAGGCCGAGTACCTCGGCAAGGCCCGCGACTTCGTCGACCGGCGCCAGATCTCCACCCCGACCATCGAGCGCACCCTCGATCTCTGGGAGCGCGGTCTCAAGGCCGTGGAGTCCGACGACCTCGGGCTGGTCGACCGCGAGATCGACTGGGTGATCAAGCTCAAGCTCATCGAGCGCTATCGCGCCAAGCACGGGCTGTCCCTCGGCGACGCCCGGATCGCCCAGCTCGACCTCGCCTACCACGACATCCACCGGGGTCGGGGCCTCTACTACCTGCTCGAGAAGCGGGGGGCGGTCGCCCGCGTGGCCACCGACCTGAAGATCTTCGAGGCCAAGAGCGTCCCGCCGCAGAACACCCGGGCCCGGCTGCGCGGCGAGTTCATCCGCAAGGCCCAGGAGCGCCGTCGCGACTTCACGGTCGACTGGGTGCACCTCAAGCTCAACGACCAGGCGCAGCGCACGGTGCTCTGCAAGGACCCGTTCAAGGCCTACGACGAGCGGGTGCAGAGGCTGATCGACGGCATGTGACCGGGATGTGACCTGTGTCGGGGCCTCTCGGGTGGGGTCTGCTGGATAGGGTGACCCGGCAACGCCGTCCGATCGAATCAGGTGAACCAGTGTCTCGTGCTCGTTCCGCTGCCCTCAGCGGTGTCCTCGTCCTCAGCATGCTCGGACTCGCCGCGTGCGGCTCCGGGGCCAGCGACTCCGACGAGGGCGGGGCGTCCCTGAGCTCGGTGACGATCGAGGGCAAGCAGGGCGAGAAGCCGAAGGTGACCTTCGACGGCCGCCTGGACAGCTCCGAGGAGACCGAGGTCCTCGTCGAGGGCGACGGCGAGACGATCGCCGACGGCGACACGGTCTCCACGAACTGGTGGGTCGGCAACGGCTTCACCCAGGAGGAGGCCCAGAGCACCTTCGGTGAAGGCGGCTCGCAGTCCGTCGAGGTCTCGGACAAGATCCTCCCGTTCCTGCGCGAGACCCTCATCGGGCACAAGGTCGGCGACCGGGTGGTCCTGAAGACCTCCGCCGCCCGGGCCTACGGCGAGAGCGGCAACGCCAGCATCGGCATCGGCAACAAGGACTCCGTCCTCGCGGTCGTCGACATCCTCGGCAAGGTCGACATCCTCGACGCCCCGCAGGGCGAGGAGAAGAAGCCCGCCGGGTGGGCGCCCAGCCTGATCGAGAAGGACGGGGTCATCACCGGCCTCGACTTCACCGACGCCCACAAGCCGAGCGGCGAGCTGATCGCCACGACCCTGGTGAAGGGCGACGGCGCGGTGGTCGAGAAGGGCCAGACGCTCCACGTCCGCTACCTCGGCCAGGTCTACGGCGCCGACAAGCCGTTCGACGAGAACTTCTCGGCCGAGGACCCGGCGAGCTTCCCGATCGGCGTCGGCGGCGTGGTCGCGGGCTGGGACGAGCGCCTCGTCGGCCGCACCGTCGGCTCCCGGGTGATCCTCGAGATCCCGCCGGCCAAGGGCTACGGCAAGAAGGGCAACCCGCAGGCCGGGATCAAGGGCACCGACACGCTCTTCTTCGTCGTCGACATCCTCGGCGCCTCCTGAGCTGACACCGGACGGGCGGGAGGGCAGATGGCGCAGCCACGTGCAGAGCGACTGATGAACCTGCACATCCTCCTGCTCGGAGCCAAGCGGTTCATCGGCAAGGACGCGATCCGCGAGGCCTGCTACTCCGACCACCCGCGTGGTGCTGCGGGAGACGAGGCCTTCGAGCGCGCCTTCGAGCGCGACAAGGACGCCCTGCGCCAGATCGGCGCCGTGATCGAGGTCGGCAGCGCGGACGCGTTCTTCGACGACGAGATCGGCTACCGCATCCCGACCGAGCAGACCTCGCTGCCCGAGATCCGCTTCGAGTCCGACGAGGCCGCAGTCCTGGGCCTCGCCGCGCAGGTGTGGCAGCAGGCCACGCTCGCCAAGGCGACCGGGCGGGCACTGGCGAAGCTCAAGGGCCAGGGCGTCGAGATCGACCCCTCCCGCCTGGAGGTGGTCGCACCGGCGATCACCGCCGACGAGCCGGCGTTCGAGCCGCTGTGGGACGCCATCGGCAAGCGCCGCCAGGTCAGCTTCCCCTACCAGCGGGCCAGCGAGAGCGACCCCACGACCCGGCGCCTCCAGCCGTGGGGCCTGGCCCGGTCGTCCGGTCGCTGGTACGTCGTGGGCTTCGACGTCGACCGCGGTGCGGAGCGCGTCTTCCGCCTGTCCCGCATCGTCGGTCCGGTCCGCGCCACGGGCAGGTCGGGGGCGTACGACGTCCCCGCCGGCACCGACGTGCGCGCGGTCGCCCGGCGCCTCTCGCCGTCGTTCCCCTCGGTCCGGGCGACGCTCCGGGTGCGGCAGGGCACCGGCGTCGGCCTGCGACGCCGCGCCGAGTCCGTCACGCCGCTCGACGACCGGCCCGGTTGGGACCTCGTGGCCCTCGAGGGGCCCGTCCACGAGCTCGCCGACGAGGTGCTCACCTACGGCACGGACGTGGTCGTCGAGGGTCCCGACGCCCTGCGCGACGAGGTCGTCGGCCGGCTGCGCGCGGTCGCGGAGGCGGGCCGATGAGCACGAGCACCGGCGACACCGCGCCCGACCAGGTCGCCCGCCTGCTGGCCCTGGTGCCCTACCTCCTCGCACGCGGCGAGGTGCGGCTCGACGACGCCGCGGCCCACTTCGGCACCGATGCCGACCAGATCGAGCGCGACCTGCGGCTGCTGTTCATGACGGGGCTCTCGCCCGGGCTGCCCGGCGACCTGATCGAGGTGGACCTCGAGGCCCTCGAGGGTGACCGGATCATCCGTGTGGACAACGCCGACTACCTCGCGCGCCCGGTGCGGTTCTCGCCGGCCGAGGCGACCTCGCTGGTGGTGGCGCTGCGCACCATGCAGGAGGCGGCGCCCGAGGAAGCCCGCGACGTCATCGCGCGCACGCTCGCCAAGCTCGAGGAGGCTGCCGGCCAGGAGGGCGAGGGCCTGCTGCGCCTGCACGTCGCGCCCGACCCGTCGCAGCCCGGCAACGACCTGCTGCCCGTCCTGGAGTCGGCCATCGCCCACGGCCACCAGGTCGAGATCACCTACTACGTGCCCTCCCGGGACCAGGAGTCCAGCCGGGTGGTCGACCCGCGGGGGCTGGCACGGGTCGAGGACCTGGTCTACCTCGACGCGTGGTGCCACACCGCCCAGGGCGACCGGGCGTTCCGGGCGGACCGGATCCTGGCCGCCACCGAGCTCGACACGCCGGTGGCCGACCCCGGCGCGCGGGCGCGTGACCTCACCGGAGGCTGGTTCGCGGACGCGGAGACCACCACCGTCACGCTCCGGCTCTCCCCGCCGGCGCGCTGGGTCGTCGAGTACTACCCGGTCACCGCGCAGCGCCCCGGGCCCGACGGCACGGTCGACGTCGACCTCGAAGTCGCGAGCGAGCAGTGGGTGCAGTCGCTGCTGTTCCGGCTGGCGCCCCACGCCACGCTCCTGGCTCCTGCCGGCTACGCCGACTCGTTCGCCGCCGCTGCACGGGAGGCGCTCAGCCTCTACGAGGGTGACGGCGTAGACTTTCGATGAACCGCGCAGCACCCGTCCGCACGCGATCCACGCACCCATCCCACACCTATCGGAGTGACTCATGATCAACCCACTGGTCGGCATGCCGCAGGGCCTCGAGTGGCTGGTGATCCTGGCGATCGTCGTGCTCGTCTTCGGTGCCGCCAAGCTCCCCGACCTCGCCCGCAGCTCGGGCCAGGCGCTGCGGATCTTCAAGACCGAGACCAAGGACCTGCGCGAGGACGACAAGGCCGACAAGGCTGCCACGCCGGAGCAGCGCGAGATCCAGACGCGCAACGAGGCTCGCGACGAGACCACGGGTGACGTCGTCCGCGAGCGTCGCGACGACACCACCGCCTGACCCAGGAGTCTCCGCCAGCGTGAGGATCGCCGGTCTCGTCGGCCTGTTCCAGGGCCGTCCGCGTCATGACGTCGGCCCCGACGGGCGCATGGCACTCTCCGACCACTTCCGGGAGTTCCGGGCGCGCCTGCTGCGCTGCCTGCTCGTGTTCTCCGTCGCCCTCGTCGTGGCGATCCTGTTCCGGCACGCGATCTACGACGCCGTCTACGGGCCCTACCAGGACGCGCAGAAGACCCTGTCGGAGGGTGAGTCGATCGCGACGACGAGCGGGGCCGGCGCCGGCCTCCTGCTGTGGCTGACCCTGTGCGGCTTCGCCTCGGCGATCGTCACCGCGCCCTACTGGCTCTACCAGGTCTGGGCGTTCGTGCTCCCGGGGCTCTACGCCCAGGAGCGCCGGATGAGCCGTATCTTCGTGGCCGTCGCGGGGCCGCTCTTCCTGGCCGGCGTCGTCCTCGGCTACGTCACGCTCCCGGTGGCGCTGGAGGTGCTGATCGGGTTCAACCCCGAAGGCGTCACCAACCTCATCGACTTCAACGACTACCTGCAGTTCTTCACCCGGACGCTCTTCGTCTTCGGGCTGGCGTTCAACATCCCGGTGTTCGTGGTGCTGCTCAACTTCGCCGGCGTGGTGAAGGGCTCCGCGCTCAAGGCCTACCGTCCCTGGATCGTCATCGGGACGTTCATCTTCGCGGCGGTCGCGACGCCCTCGGCCGACCCGTTCACGATGACGCTGATGGCCGTGCCCATGGTGCTGCTCTTCTTCGCCTCCGAGGCGATCGCCCGGGTCAACGACCGTCGGCGCGCGCGCAGGTCACCCAACAGCGGTCTGGCACCCGACGAGCTCTCCTCCATCTGACAGGTCCGAGGCGGCTCTGACAGGCTGGACCCCATGCAGGCCGTGATCACCGACGTCGATCCGTTCGACCTGCCCGAGTGGCTCGGCACGCTCGAGGTGGTCTGGCGCGCCGACGTCGGCCTGCGCACCGGCCACCTGGTCCGGGGGCGGCTGACAGCCTCGGGGGCGGACGGGGCGGCCCAGGAGATCGCCTGCGACCTGCTGGCGGTCGACGAGGCCTACCCCGTTCCGGTGGTCGACGACGCGACCCGGCTGCGCGTGCACCAGGCCTGGCGCCACGGCCAGGTCGTGATCGGGGAGATCGACTCGCGGACGGTGCTGGCGGTGCCCGGGACCGGGTTCGGCCCCGACCTCGTGCTGGACGCGCTGGGCCGGCTGGCCCGGGCCGTGGGCGCACACGCCGAGCGCTATGCCGCGTTGCTGCGCCTGAGCGCCTAGAGCGGAGGGATAGGGTCGCGCACATGCACGACCCGTCTGCGCCCGAGCTGTCCGTGCGGGGCCGAGAGATCGCGCTGCTGACCAACCCCACCTCGGGCAAGGGCAAGGGTGCCCGCCACCGTGACGCCGCGCTCACCCGGCTCCGGGAGAGCGGCTTCGTCGTGCGCAACCTCCAGGGGCGCGACGCCGACGAGGCCTACGACCTCGCGCGCGGCTGCGTCGCCGACGGGGTCGAGGCCCTCGTGGTGTGCGGCGGTGACGGGCTGGTGCACCTCGGCGTGCAGGCGGTCGCCGGCACCGGCGTACCCCTGGGCCTGATCCCCAGCGGCACCGGCAACGACGTGGCCCGCTACCTCGGCCTGCCGCGCACCGACCCCGTCGCCGCCGCGGACCGGATCATCGCGTCGCGGCACCGCACGATCGACCTCGCCCGCAGCGGCGACCGCTACTTCGTCACCGTGCTCGCCGCGGGCTTCGACGCGATCGTCAACGAGCGCGCCAACGCGATGACCTGGCCGAGGGGTCAGATGCGCTACAACCTGGCCACGCTGGCCGAGCTGCGCACGTTCCGTCCGCTTCCCTACGTCCTCCAGCTCGACGGTGGTTCCGGGCCGGAGACCCTCGAGTGCGAGGCGATGCTCGTGGCGGTCGGCAACGGCCCGTCCTTCGGCGGCGGCCTGCGCATCACCGAGGGCGCGCTGCTCGACGACGGGCTGCTCGACGTCGTGGTGATCACCCGGATGAGCAAGTCCAAGCTGGTGCGCTCCTACCCCCGGCTGTTCACCGGCAGGATCGACGGGGTGGCCGAGTACGTCCACCGGCGGGTGACGTCGGTGACCGTGGCCGCGCCCGGCATCGTGTCGTACGCCGACGGCGAGCGCTTCGGCCCGCTGCCCCTCACCATCGAGTGCGTCCCCGGCGCCCTGGAGGTCATTGCATGACCACCCCCGACCACGAGGAGTCTCCGGCGGAGCGCTACGCGGCCTTCCGGCGCGACAAGCCCTTCCCGATGCTCAAGGACTTCGCCGGGCTCTACGGCTTCGAGCTCGACGACTTCCAGGTCCGTGCCTGCCAGGAGATCGAGAGCGGTCGCGGGGTGCTCGTCGCGGCGCCGACCGGGTCGGGCAAGACGGTGGTCGGCGAGTTCGCGATCCACCTGGCGCTGCAGACGGGTCGCAAGGCGTTCTACACGACCCCGATCAAGGCCCTGTCGAACCAGAAGTACAACGACCTGGTCAAGCGCTACGGCGCGGACAACGTCGGCCTGCTGACCGGCGACAACGTCGTCAACGGCGAGGCGCCGGTGGTCGTGATGACCACCGAGGTGCTGCGCAACATGCTCTACGCCGGCTCGCGCACGCTGCTCGGCCTGGGCTACGTCGTGATGGACGAGGTGCACTACCTCGCCGACCGCATGCGGGGCGCGGTCTGGGAGGAGGTCATCATCCACCTGCCCGAGTCGGTGACGCTCGTGTCGCTGTCGGCCACGGTCTCCAACGCCGAGGAGTTCGGCGAGTGGCTCGCCACCGTGCGCGGCGAGACGACGACCGTCGTCGAGGAGCGCCGTCCTGTGCCGCTGTTCCAGCACGTGATGGTGGGCCGCCGCCTGCTCGACCTGTTCGCCTCCTCCGACGTCGATGCGAGTGCGGGCTTCGTCAAGGAGGGCGCCCCGGTCAACGACGAGCTGACCCGCATCGCCCGCGACGACTGGGCCAGCTCCCGGCTGATGCGCGACCGACGCTCGCCGCGCAAGGGCAAGCCGGGCTCCTCGAAGAACCCGCGATCGGTCGGCAACGGTCGGCGGGTGTGGATCCCCAGCCGGGTCGAGGTGGTCGAGCGGCTGGACCGCGAAGGACTGCTGCCGGCCATCGTGTTCATCTTCAGCCGGGCCGGCTGCGACGCGGCGGTGACCCAGCTGGTGCAGGCCAACACCCGCCTCACCACGGCCGCCGAGCGCGACGAGATCTTCGCGCGGGTCGAGGAGGCGTCGCGGACGCTGCCGGAGGAGGACCTGCACGTCCTCGGCTACCACGAGTTCCTCGACGGCCTCACCCGTGGCGTCGCGGCCCACCACGCCGGGCTGCTGCCGGCCTTCAAGCAGGTGGTCGAGGAGCTGTTCCAGGAGGGCCTGGTGAAGGTCGTCTTCGCGACCGAGACGCTCGCGCTCGGGATCAACATGCCGGCGCGCACCGTGGTCATCGAGAAGCTGTCCAAGTGGAACGGAGAGAGCCACGCCGAGCTGACGCCGGGGGAGTACACCCAGCTCACCGGACGGGCCGGACGCCGCGGCCTCGACATCGAGGGCCACGGCGTGGTGCTCTACCAGCCCGGCATGAACCCGCGCGAGGTCGCCGGCCTCGCCTCGACGCGCACCTACCCGTTGCGCTCGTCGTTCCGGCCGTCCTACAACATGGCCGTCAACCTGGTGCACCAGTTCGGTCGGGCCCGCTCGCGCGAGCTGCTCGAGCAGTCCTTCGCGCAGTTCCAGGCCGACAAGGCCGTGGTCGGGCTGGCCCGTCAGGTGCACAAGGCGGAGGAGGCCCTGGCGGGCTACCGCGAGGCAGCCACGTGCCACGTCGGTGACTTCATGGAGTACGCCGCCATGCGTCGCAAGATCTCCGACCTGGAGAAGGGGGCCGCCCGCGAGCGGCGGCAGGACCGTCGTACGGAGGCGCTGGCGTCGCTCGGCAGGCTGCGCCCCGGTGACGTGATCAACGTGCCGGCGGGCAAGTTCAGCGGGCTCGCCGTGGTGATCGACCCCGGGCACTCTGGCGACGAGCCGCGTCCCTACGTCGTGACCGCCGACCGGCAGGCGCGACGACTGGCGCCGATGGACTTCCCGGTCCCCGTCGAGGCGATCGGGCGCCTCCGCATCCCCAAGTCCTTCAACGGCCGCAACCCCGCGATGCGGCGCGACCTCGCGACCGCGCTGCGCGCCCGCGCCCGCGACCTCGATGCGCCGGGCCCGCGGCGCACGAACCAGCAGGAGTCCTTCAGCGACACCCCGACCGACCGCGAGATCGGCAGGCTGCGGGCCGACCTCAAGGCGCACCCGTGCCACCAGTGCCCCGAGCGGGAGGACCACGCCCGGTGGGCCGAGCGATACTTCAAGCTCCAGCGTGACACCGAGACGCTCAAGCGTCGCGTGGAGAACCGCACCAACACGGTGGCCCGGACCTTCGACCGCGTCTGCGACGTGCTCACGGCGCTGGGCTACCTGGACGGCGACAAGGTGACCGAGCGGGGATCACACCTGCGGCGGATCTACACCGACATGGACCTCGTCGCCGCGGAGGCCATCCGCGCCGGGCTCTTCGACGACCTCCCGCCCTCGGAGCTGGCGGCCGTCCTGTCGGCGTTGGTGTTCGAGGCCAGGCGAGCCGACGACGCGTCGTCGCCGAAGATCCCCGGCGGGCAGGTGCGGCCCGTGCTCGCGGAGGTGGTGAAGCTGTGGGGACAGCTCGACGCCCTGGAGCGCGACCACAAGCTCGACTTCCTGCGCGAGCCCGACATCGGCTTCGCGTGGGCCGCCTGGCGATGGGCCGAGGGCGACGACCTCGACGACGTGCTGCGGGTCACCGGGCTGTCGGCGGGCGACTTCGTGCGCTGGATGAAGCAGCTGCTCGACCTCTGCGGCCAGGTCGCCGACGCGGCCGGGGACTCGGCCCTCCGCAGCACCGCGCGGGCGACCGCGAAGGCGTTGAAGCGCGGCGTGATCGCCTACTCGGTCCTCGCGGACTGAGGCTTCGAGCGTGTGGAAGGCTTCCGGCATGCCCACTGGTGAGCGCCTCCTGCTCCTCGACACCGCGTCCCTCTACTTCCGGGCGTTCTTCGGCGTGCCCGACTCGATCAAGGCGCCGGACGGCACGCCGGTCAACGCCGTGCGCGGGTTGATGGACTTCATCAGCCGCCTGGTGGGGGAGTACGACCCGACCCACCTCGCCTGCTGCTGGGACGACGACTGGCGCCCGCAGTGGCGCGTCGACCTGATCCCGTCCTACAAGGCACACCGCGTGGTGCGCGAGGTGCCCGGCCCCCGGCCCGACGTGGAGGAGGTGCCCGACCCGCTCGAGGCGCAGATCCCGATCATCGAGTCGGTGCTCGAGGCCTACGGCATCGCCAAGGTCGGGCACGCCGAGATGGAGGCCGACGACGTGATCGGCACACTCGCCACCGGCGCGGGCATGCCCGTCGACATCGTCACCGGCGACCGTGACCTCTTCCAGCTCGTCGACGACGGCGAGGCCGTGCGGGTGCTCTACGTCGCCCGCGGCGTGAGCAAGCACGAGCGGGTCGACAACGCCTGGGTTCGCGGCAAGTACGGCGTCGACGCCCACCAGTACGCCGACCTGGCCACGCTCCGCGGCGACGCCTCCGACGGGCTCCCTGGCGTGGCGGGCGTCGGGGACAAGACCGCGGCCACGCTGCTCCACCGCTTCGGCACGGTCGGGGCGATCGTCGAGGCCGCGCACGACCCCGACTCCGACATGGGCCCCGGTCCGCGCGGGAAGATCAAGGCGGCCGCCGACTACCTGGCCGTCGCGCCCCAGGTGGTCGCCGTACGCCGTGACCTCGATCTCGGCTCGCCCGACCTCACCCGGCCGCGCACGCCCGCCGACCACGAAGCGGTGGTGGCGCTGGACGCGCAGTGGGGCCTCGGCTCGTCTGCCGTGCGCCTGGTGGAGGCACTGTCCGGCTCACACTAGGGTGAGCGACGTGAGCTCTCCTGAGGTCGAGTCCAAGGACCGGCAGATCCTGTCCCTGCTGGCCACCGACGGACGGATGTCCTTCACCGACCTCGGCAAGGCGACCGACCTGTCGACCTCGGCGGTCCACCAGCGGGTCAAGCGTCTGGAGCAGCGGGGCCTCATCAAGGGCTACGGCGCCACGGTCGACCACGACCAGCTCGGCCGGCCGCTGACCGCCTTCATCTCGATCACCCCGATCGACCCCTCGCAGCCCGACGACTACCCCGAGCGGCTGGTGGACATCCCGGAGATCGAGTCGTGCTGGTCGGTCGCGGGGGAGGAGTCCTACATCCTCAAGATCCGGGTGGCCACGCCGCTGGCCCTCGAGGAGCTGCTGGCCCGCATCCGCGGCGCCGCCAGCGTGTCGACCCGCACCACCATCGTGCTCTCCACGCCCTACGAGAACCGTCCGATCGACTGAGCGTCCCTCGGGCCGGGACGCCACTATGGCTGTAGTGTGCGGGCGTGGCTGACCGTCGTACCGTCCTGCTCGACGCCGCGCTCGAGCTCGTCGGCACGCAGGGGATGCGCGGGCTGACCCACCGGGCGGTGGACGCGGCCGCCGGCGTGCCGCCGGGCTCGACGTCGAACCACTTCCGCACCCGCGAGGCCCTGATCCTGGGGATCGTCGAGCGCTTCATCGCGCGCGAGCGGGCCATGGCGACCGAGCCCTACGACGAGGTCGACGCGACGCCGGACGGCGTGGCCGCCGCACTGGGGAGGTTCGTCGAGCGCGCCCTGGGGCCCGACCGGGCAGTGACTCTCGCGCGCTACGCGATCCTCGTGGAGACCGCCCAGAACCCCGACCTCCTGCGGGAGGGGATGGCTCCCGGTGCCGGCCAGGTCGACGCATGGGCCCTCGACCTCATCACGCGCGCGGGTTCGCAGGATCCCGCGCGCGACCTCGGCGTCCTGGCCAACTACGTGACGGGACTCGTGCTCCACGAGCTCGCCCTTCCGACGCCGGACCTCGACGCCACGGCCCGGATCCGCGGAGTGGTCGACTCCCTCCGCTGGACCCGCGGGCTTGACGCGAATGCACTACAGATGTAGTTTCTCGTCATGGGTGACCTCCGCGCTCGCCTTCTCGACACCGGCATCGAGCTGATCGCCGACCGGGGTCTCGGCGGGCTGACCCACGACGCGGTGGACGCCTGCGCCCAGGTCCCGGTCGGATCCACGCGGGAGCTCTTCCCCACGCGCGACGCACTCGTCGAGGGCGTGACGGAGCGGTGCATCGATCGCGAGCTGGAGATGGCCGCCGGGCCGAGTCCTGCCGGCGAGCCGTCCGCCGAGGTGATCGCCGGCATGTTCGATCGCTTCGCCGACCGTGCGTTGGGGGAGGACCGCGCGGTGACGCTGGCGCGCTACGCCCTCCATGCCGAGGCCGCGCGCACGCCTGCGCTCCGCGCCTTCTACGCGGTCGGCGCCGACCAGGTCGACACCTGGGCCGTCGACCTCGTACGCCGTGCCGGGTCGGTACACCCGGAGCGCGACTTCGGCATCGTGGCCAACTACGTGACCGGCCTGGTGTTCCACGAGCTCGCCCTTCCCACGCCCGACCTCGACGTCGCAGACCGGGTGCGGACCCTCATCGACGCCCTCGGCTGGAGCGCCCCATGACGACCACCCAGACGCTGTCCGACCTCGTGCGCGACGAGCGCACGGCCTTCATCGACACGCTCGAGCAGCTCGACGCGGAGCAGTGGCTCGCGCGCTCCCTGTGCACGCAGTGGCGGGTCGTCGACGTCGCTGCCCACCTCGCCTGGGCGCCCGTGCTCGGGCCCGTCGCCGGAGCGGCGGCGATGCTGCGCCACGGCTTCTCGATGAACCGGATGATCGCGGACTCGGCCGTCCAGTGGTCCCGCAGGGGGCGGGTCGCCATCCTCGACCAGCTGCGACGCAACCGGGACACCGAGGCGACGCCGATCGGGATGCCGCTCGTGGCGGCCCTCTCGGACGCCGTCGTGCACGGTCTCGACGTACGCCGCCCGCTCGGGCTCACCCGCCCGATCCCCGCCGCGGTCCTGGCACCCGTCGCCGACTTCAGCCTCCGCACGCCGTGGCCGATGAACACGGTGGTCGGCGGCAGCGCCAAGCGGCGGCTGCAGGGCGTACACCTGGTGGCAAGCGACGTCGACTGGTCCTACGGCGACGGCGCCGAGGTGCACGCGCCGGCCGAGGCGATCGCGCTCCTGCTCCACGGACGCTCGCCGCGCGCCGACGAGCTCTCCGGTCCCGGCTCGGCCCTCCTCCTCGCCCGGCTGTAGGTCCGGCCTTCCTCTTGGTTTCCCCGCCTATGCGGGGAAACCCCAACTTCACGCGGCGTGCACGCCACCAGAAGTTCGCGACACGCTCGGGGAGTCAGGCGCCGACAGGGCCCACACGACTCTCCAGGACCTTCCGGATCCGTGCGGCAGTGGCGACGGGTTTCTCCAGGTCGGCCCACCCGATGCGGAGACACACCCACCCCGTCAGCTGACAGATGCGTACCTCGCGCTCCTTCTCACGCATGAGGTAGGCGTCGAGGGTCTCACCGTCGCGACGGAACAGCTCGTACTTGATCTTGCCGTCGAACTCGAGGAAGACCCCGTACGCCGGCCACGCGAAGTCCACGCGTGCGAAGGTGTCGCCGCGCTCGTCCCGGATCTCGACCTGGGGCTCCGGTCGCGGCAGCCCCTGCTGGCGGCACAGGTAGTAGGTACGCGTCTCCGCGGGTGACTCCAGCCTGTCGTCAGCCAGCGCCACGACGAGGTGAGCCGCCAAGGTGTGCGGCCAGTGCTTCATCGCCTTGACCGAGGCGAGCAGCTCCAACCTGGTGAGGTCCGCAGCGTGCAGCATCCCGTTGATCACGACCAGTGCCGCCTCCGGAGTGGTGGTGGCGATGATCTCCACCGCGCAACGCGGTGCGGGGCTGACGCGGACGCCGTTGACGACCTCGACCTCATCCTCGTCGAGGACGCCGACATGGTGCACGACGCCAGCCTCCCGGCGGGCGCCCTTCCCGTCCGTACGAGTGGTGTGCACCTCGTCCAGCGGGATGTTCCACACCGGGGCGCCTCGCTCGACAGCCGACGAGACATGCGTCAGTGCCGTCAGCGGATGGGCGGTTCGGAGCACAGCGCGGCACAGAACGCGGTGGCGGTCGGCGTCGGACAGCCGGTCCCACAGCACCCGGTCGACGTACGCCCCGTGGCGCACGCGGTGCAGCACACCGGCGGCCACGAGGCGGTTCAGCTGGTAATCGGTGTAACCGTCCTCGATGAACTCACGTCGCAGGCGTACGACGTTCTCGAGGTCCGGTTGCTGGGGCTTCTGCATGGCCAAGAGGCTGCCCGCGTCTCGGACCCCCGGAAACCGCACGTGCGCTTCCTGTGGACAAGTGGGCGCGACGGCCCAGCACCACCTCGTGAGTGAGTCGCGGACCTCTCGGGGTTTGCACGCCCGTCGAAGTTGGGGTTTCCCCGCCTATGCGGGGAAACCCCAAGGTCACACGAACCTCACCAGGCCTGGAGGGCGGCGGTGCGGCGCGAGGCCTCGGCCATCTCGGCGGCCTTGAGCGAGGCCTCGTCGAGACGACCGTGCTCCTCCCACCACTGCTGGCCGGACTCGGGCAGCGTGTGGATCGGGTCGTAGTACTCGTAGTGGCGCGACAGCGCCTCGGCGTCGTCGGCCTCGATCGAGGTGCGGTAGTTCTTGGTCCAGTAGGAGATGCCGTGCTCGACGTCGTAGTCGGCGTTCTGGTGCACCCAGCGCTTCCCGACGAACGGCACGTCGCACACGATGCGCGGCGTCGCGAAGCCCGGTAGGTAGCCCATGATGTGGTGCTGCAGGCGCTGGGCGTCGGCCAGCGAGACCCGCCAGTGCTCCGAGAACGGGATCATGTCGCACATGTAGAAGTAGTAGGGCATGATCTGCGCCCCGTCGAGCAGGCGGAAGCACAGGTCGAGCAGCGCGTGCGGGTCGGCGTTGACGCCGTTGAGCAGCACGCCCTGGTTGCGTACGTCACGCAGGCCGGCGTCGAGCATCGCCCGGGTCGCCTCGGCGACGATCGGCGTCACGGAGTTCGCGTGGTTGGCGTGGGTGTGCATCGCCAGCGAGACGCCGCGCGAGCGGGCGAGCTGGGCGACCCGGCCGACGCCCTCGACCACGTCGGGCTGCAGCCAGTGCTGGGGCAGGCCGATGAGCGCCTTGGTCGCGAGCCGGATGTCGCGGATGTTCTCGACCGCGAGCACCTCGGTGAGGAACGCCTCGAGGCGGGGCCACGGCATGTTGGCCACGTCGCCGCCGGAGACGACCACGTCGCGCACGGACGGCGTACGACGCAGGTAGTCGAGCATGTCGCCGAGCCGGTCGTTGGGCTTGCCGGCGAACTTCAGCTTGTCGATGACGACGGTCGAGTTGCCGACGAGGTCCATGCGGGTGCAGTGCCCGCAGTACTGCGGGCAGGTGGGCAGCAGCTCGGCGAGCACCTTGGTCGGGTAGCGGTGCGTGAGGCCCTCGGTGGCCCACATGTCGTGCTCGTGCAGGGAGTCGCGGGCAGCGTGCGGGTGCGAGGGCCAGTCGGTGCGACGGTCGCTGAACACCGGGATCATGTAGTGGCGGACCGGGTCGGCGTAGAACGCCTCGGTGAGGGAGCCCGGGCCCGCCGGCGACAGGGTCGGCACCATCGTGTTCATCATCTGCGGCGGCACGAGCATCGACATCGTGGCCCGCTCGGCCTGGTCGCGCTCGAGGTCGGCGTAGAACCGCTCGTCGAGCAGGTCGCCCATGAGCTCGCGCAGCTGCTTCACGTTCTTGATGCAGTGGGCACGCTGCCACTGGACCGAGGCCCAGTCCTCGGCGGTGACGCCGGCCCACCCCGGGAACCGCGTCCAGTCGGGCTCGACGAGCTCGACGCGCCGGTAGGGGTAGGGCTGGCCGGTGGCGAGGGCCTGGCCCAGCGGGCTGGCGGTCTCGATGCTCATGAGGTCTCCTTGCGATGGCCCCGGGTCGTCGCTGACCGGCGGGGGCAGGGCTGACGGCGCGCCGGTTGTGTGGGCGGCGCCACATCTGGAACGATACGTGGAGAACCTGCGGCGAGTCCAATGCCACGCCGCAAGATTTGCGGCATTGCCGCGTTCAAGTAGAAGGATGACCTGCATGACACCCCCCTCGGACATCCGCACGGAGCACTCCGTGGACCTGGGCACCGGCGATCCCACCGGCCTGCACCGGGTCCTCGACGATCGCGTCGTGCTGCCCCAGGCCGCCGAACGGCTCGACGCCCGCGCCGAGCTGTGGCCCGACGAGGTGCGCGTGCGCGTGGAGCGTCTCAACCTCGACGCCGCGTCGTTCCGCCAGCTCGAGCGCAAGCACACGACGTACGGCGAGACCGACGGCGCCGCGGTCCGTGCGGAGGTCCTCGACATCGTCGCCACCCGCGGCAAGATGCAGAACCCCGTCACCGGCTCCGGCGGCATGCTCGTCGGCACCGTCGAGGAGGTCGGGCCCGAGTCGCCGCTTGGCCTCGCGGTCGGCGACCGCGTCGCGACCCTGGTCAGCCTGACCCTCACCCCGCTCGTGATCGAGGACGGCCTCGCCGGCTGGGACGGTCGCAGCGAGCAGGTCCCGTGCGACGGCTACGCCGTGCTCTTCGGCCGCTCCATCGCTGCGGTCATCCCCGACGACCTCGACCCGGCCCTGTCGCTGAGCGTGATGGACGTCTGCGGTGCCCCCGCCCTCACCGCTCGGGTGGTGGAGGAGTACGTCGCCCGCGGCGGCGACCAGGCCGGGCCGACCGTCGCCGTCATCGGCGGAGCCGGCAAGTCCGGCTCGCTCAGCCTCGCGGCCGCCCGGGCCGCCGGCGCGACGCGCACCATCGGTGTCGTGCCGCACCAGGACGAGCACGACCTGCTCGCGGGTGCCGGCCTCGCCGACGTCGTCACGATCGCCGACGCCCGTGACCCCATCGCCCTGCGCGACGCCGTCACCGCCGCGGGCGGACCGGCCGACGTCACCGTCGTGTGCGTCGACGTCCCCGGCTGCGAGGGGGGTGCGATCCTCGCCACCGCCGACGGCGGCACCGTCATCTTCTTCTCCATGGCCACCAGCTTCAGCGCCGCCGCGCTGGGCGCCGAGGGCCTCGCCGCCGACGTCCGGATGCTCGTCGGCAACGGCTACGTCCCCGGCCACGCGGCCTACGCCATGGAGCTGCTGCGTGCGGACGCCGGCGTCCGCGGACTCTTCGAGCGGAGGCTCTGATGGCCACGACCCGCAAGCCCGCCAGTCGACTGGGCCTCGACCGTGCCGACGTACGCCGTGCGCGCACGCTCGCCCGCCAGGTCGGCAAGCCGATCGTCGACCTCGCCCAGCGCCACACCACCGTCTCGGTCGAGCGCGCGACGCTGCGCCTGGCCGGGCTCGGCGGTGCCGACCCCGACGGCACGCCGTGGGTCAACCGGCTCGCCGACGTCGTACGCGCCGACACCGGCCTCGAGCACGGCGTCAGCCTGCCGGTGTGGGACGCCCTGCGTCGCGGCGAGGCCGAGGACCTGCTCACGCTCGCCCAGAAGGCGGCCGCGGGCTCGGTGACCTTCCGCCTGCCCGAGGGCAAGGATGCCACCCGCGCCCGGGCGGCGTCGCGCAAGGCCGTCGCGGCCGGCATCACGCAGATCGACCGCCAGCGTGTGGCCCGCGAGAAGATGATCGCCAAGGTCGGCGACGCGCCCAGCAAGCCGTGGATCTACCTCATCGTCGCGACGGGAGACATCCACGAGGACATCCCGCAGGCGCAGGCCGCGGCCCGCGAGGGCGCCGACGTGATCGCGGTGATCCGCTCCACCGGCCAGTCCCTGCTGGACTTCGTCCCCGAGGGCGCCACCCGCGAGGGCTTCGCCGGCACGTATGCCACCCAGGAGAACTTCCGCCTGATGCGGGCGGCCCTCGACGAGACGTCGAAGGAGCTCGGGCGCTACGTCCGCCTCACCAACTACGCCTCCGGCCTCTGCATGCCCGAGATCGCGACCCTGGCCGGCCTCGAGCGCCTCGACATGATGCTCAACGACTCGATGTACGGCATCCTCTTCCGCGACATCAACCCGATCCGCACCTTCGTCGACCAGCGCTTCAGCCGCCAGATCCACGCCCGGGCGGGGATCATCATCAACACCGGCGAGGACAACTACCTCACCACGGCCGACGCCGTCGAGGCGGCGCACACGGTCACCACCAGCCAGCTGCTCAACGAGTACTTCGCCAAGGAGGCCGGGCTCGAGGACTGGCAGCTGGGCCTGGGCCACGCCTTCGAGATCGACCCCGAGGTGCCCGACTCGTTCCGCCTCGAGCTGGCGCACGCCATGCTGGCGCGCGAGCTGTTCCCCGACGCCCCGCTGAAGTGGATGCCACCGACGCGGCACATGACGGGCGACATCTTCAAGGGCTACCTCCTCGACGGCTTCTTCAACCTCGTGGGGGCGCTCACCGGCCAGGGCATCCTGCTCGTCGGCATGATGACCGAGGCCGTCGTGACGCCGTGGATCTCGGACCGCGACCTGGCCCTGCAGAACGTCCGCTACGTGATGAACGCCGCGGGCAAGCTGCACGAGGACTTCAACCCGGCGCCCGACGGGTTCATCGCCCAGCGGGCGCGTGAGGTCCTCGGCGAGGCGGTCGACCTGCTCGAGGAGATCAAGGCGGACAGGAGCACCCCGGGCGAGCCTCCACTGCTCTCCGCGATCGCCGACGGCACCTTCGGCCTGATGAAGCGTCCCGCCGACAAGGGCAAGGGACTCGACGGCGTGGCCAGGAAGGCCCCCGACTACTACAACCCGGCCACCGAGATCCTCGAGGGGGAGAAGTGAGTCTGATCCGTCCCTACGGCGACACCACCGGCGACGGCATGGTGCAGCTGTCGTTCACCCTGCCCATCGAGCACTCCAAGGTCGCCGAGGGCGCCGCGGTGCAGCTCGCCAACAAGATGGGCATGGACCCCGCCCTCGTCGTGCACGCGAAGCCGATGGGGGAGGGCTTCACCTTCTTCGTCGTCTACGGCCGGGTCAACCACCTGGTCGACCCGAGCACCGTCGAGGTCGTCGAGCGCGACTACCCGCTGCTGACCCCCAAGGAGGCCAACGCCGCGATCAAGCGGGCGATGCGGCGCCGTCTCGTCGTCGTTGGTGGCTGCATCGGCACCGACGCACACACGGTCGGCATCGACGCGATCCTCAACATCAAGGGCTTCGCGGGGGAGAAGGGCCTGGAGTACTACCGCGAGCTCAAGGTCGTGAACCTCGGCGCCCAGGTGTCCGTGCCGCAGCTCGTCGAGGCCGCGCGCGCGGAGAAGGCCGACGCCGTCCTCGTCTCCCAGGTCGTCACCCAGCGCGACGCCCACCTGCTCAACACCCGCGAGATGTCCGCGGCCTTCCGCGAGGCCTACCCGGCCGCGAAGCGTCCGCTCCTGGTCGTGGGCGGACCCCGCTTCGACGAGACGATGGCCCACGAGCTCGGCGTCGACCGCGTCTTCAGCAGGGGTACGACGCCGGGCGAGGTGGCCTCGTTCATCGTCCACCGACTCACGCGACCCACCGGATCGAGCACGGAGAAGGCCTCATGAGCACCAACCAGACGACGGAGGGCCGCGTCGGGACCACCGTCACGCACCGCCGTTACGTCCCCTACTCGCACGCCCACTACGCGGGCAACCTGGTCGACGGCGCCTACAGCCTCGGGCTGTTCGGCGACGTGGCCACCGAGATGTGCATCGTCCTCGACGGTGACGAGGGCCTGTTCGCCTCCTACTCCGACGTCCAGTTCAAGGCTCCCGTGCGTGCCGGCGACGTCCTCGTGATCACCGCGACGCTGGTCCGCGAGGGCACCCGCAGCCGGGTGATGGACTTCGCGGTCCACGTGGTCGGGCGGGGCGCGCCGACCGAGGCCGCACCGGGGGCCGCGGAGGTGCTCGAGCCGCCCGTCGTGGCGACGACGGCGACCGGCACCGTCGTCGTACCTCCTGCGTCGCGCTGACGCGCGATTGTGCCTCGGCGTGTCCCGCCGCGACACGCCGAAATAGGTGAAATTTCTGCAGCGGATTTCCGCGCCCGACAGGGCCGTGACCTGCGGTTTCGCGCGTTCTGGCAGGTCAGCGCCAGGTTGACACTCCGTGCGCCGGGAGGGAGGGTTCCCGGGTCCGCCTGTGCAGCTCGCGGGTGGCGCCCTTGACATGAGGAGGTCCGGCGTGGGGTACGCGGTGCCAGCGATGCCCCTCGTCCGACGTCTCGTCGAGCGCGCCCCGCGGGGGCCGGATGCGGGAGGGGCCCCGAGGCCTTAGACAACTTCGCGCGATCGTCAGCCAGTCGGTCGCGCGTTGGTCCGAAGCCCCGGCGTTCCTCCCGCACCCTGCAGGCGCCCCGATCGGGCGACCCGCCGTCGGATACGGTCTGGGACGTGCCGCTGCGCTGCCTCCTCGCCCTCGTCGGCGGCCTCGTCCTGGCGGCCGCGTTCGAGCCGGTGGGTCTCGCGTGGCTGATGCCGCCCGCGATCGCGGCGCTCGTGTTCTCCGTGCGGGGACTGGCGCCGCGACGGGCGTGGATCCCCAGCCTGCTGTTCGGCGTCGCCTTCGTCTTCACCGTCATGGTGTGGATGCGCGCCGTCGGCACCGACGCCTGGATCGCCATGTGCGCCCTGGAGGCTGCGTTCTTCGTGCCGCTGGGCCTGGGGCTGTCCTGGAGCCTGCGCACCCCCGCGTGGCCCCTCTGGACCGCCCTGTGGTGGGTGGGGATCGAGACCTGGCGCAGCGGGTTCCCCTTCAGTGGCATGCCGTTCGGGCGGCTCGTCTACGCCACCGTCGACACCCCGTGGGCCGACGCTCTGCCCTGGATCGGGATGACCGGGGTCAGCCTCCTGGTCGCCCTCACCGGTACGACGCTCGCCTGGCTGCTGCTGCACCTGCGCGACATCGGCCGCAGGGCGTACGCCGTGCCGGCGGCGCTCGCGGTCGTCACCGTCGCGCCCGTGCTGGTGCCCTTCCACGTCGACGAGAGCGGCACCACCACGGTCGCCGCCGTCCAGGGTGACGTGCCCGGCACGGGCCTCGACGTCGTCGCGGTGCACCGGGACGTGACGGCCAACCACGTGCGGCTGACCCAGGAGCTCGCGGAGGCGGTCGCCGCCGGTGACCGACCCCGGCCCGACTTCGTGGTGTGGCCCGAGAACTCCACGGCCGTCGACCCGTTCACCGACACCGAGGTGCATGCCGACATCGTCGCGGCGTCCGACGCGATCGGCGTCCCGGTGCTCGTGGGCGCCATGGCCAACGACCCGCTCGACGACACCCAGGTGCTCAACCAGGGCGTCGTCTACCAGCCCGGGCTCGGCAGCGGCGACCGCTACACCAAGCGCCACCCGGTGCCCTACGGCGAGTACATCCCGTTCCGCGGGAGCCTGATCCCGTCGACCTACGGCAAGCTGCGGATGGTGCCACGCGACATGGCCCGCGGCACCAGCCTCGAGCCCCTGCGCGTCGCCGACGTGCTCGTGGCCGACGCGATCTGCTTCGACGTGGCCTACGACGAGGGCATCGGCGGGCAGGTCGCCAGGGGAGCGCAGCTGGTCACCGTGCAGACCAGCAACGCGATGTTCAGCCGGACCGGGCAGCTCGCCCAGCAGTTCGAGATCAGCCGGCTGCGGGCGCAGGAGACCGGACGGTGGGTGGTCGTGGCCGCGATCAACGGCATCTCCGGCGTCGTACGACCCGACGGCGAGGTCGTCGCCTCCGTCCCCGCGCGCGGCCAGGAGGTGATGGTGGAGACGATCGGGCTCAGCGACACGCTCACCCCGGCCGTCCGACTGGGTGTCTGGCCAGCGCGACTCGCCCTCGTGTTCCTGGTGTGCCACACGATCACGGTGCTCGTCGCCTATCGTCGTCGCCGACGCCGCGACCGCGCCGTCGAAGCGACAGTGGAACAGGGTGGTCCCGCGTGAGTGTCGAAGGCCTCGGCCGTTGTGTGATGGTCATCCCGACCTACGACGAGTCCGAGAACATCGAGTGGATCGTCAAGCGGCTCCGCGCGGCGCAGCCGGGCGTCGACGTCATGATCGTCGACGACAACAGCCCCGACGGCACCGGCGAGATCGCCGACCGGTTGGCGTCCGAGGACGACGCCATCTCGGTGGTGCACCGCACGGACAAGGCAGGGCTCGGCGCGGCCTACCTCCACGGCTTCGACGTGGCGCTGCGGGCCGGCTACGACGTGATCGGTGAGATGGACGCCGACGGCTCCCACCAGCCCGAGCAGCTCGAGCGCCTCATCGAGGCGCTGCGGACCGCCGACCTCGTGATCGGCTCCCGCTACGTGCCCGGCGGCTCGGTGGTCAACTGGCCGCTGCGGCGCCTGCTGCTCTCACGCGGAGGCAACTTCTACGTGCGCCTGCTGCTGGGCATCAAGGTGAAGGACGCCACGGCCGGTTACCGGCTGTTCCGGCGTACGACGTTGGAGGCGATCGACCTTGGATCGGTGAGGTCTACTGGATACGTGTTCCAGACCGACCTCGCCTACCGCACCGTGACGCGCGGGCTGCGGCTCGCCGAGGTGCCCATCGAGTTCATCGAGCGTGAGCGCGGCGACTCCAAGATGAGCGGTCAGGTGGCCGGTGAGTCGCTGAAGCTGATCACACGCTGGGGACTGTCCGAGCGCCGCGACCAGGTGCGCCGTGCGAGGAGCCGGGCGTGACACCACGCAGGCGCCGCGCATGGGTGCGCCCGGCGCTGGCCGCGGCCTTCGTCCTGGTGCCGCTGGTCGAGATCTGGGCGATCCTCCAGGTCGGACAGCTCGTCGGCCCCTGGTGGACGATCGTGCTGCTCGTGCTCGACAGCCTGGTCGGCGCGTGGCTGATCAAGCGGGAGGGCGGGCGCGCGTGGCAGGCCCTGCGCCAGGCCCTCCAGAACGGCCGCATGCCCGCGCGGGAGCTCGCGGACGGGGCGCTGATCCTCATCGGCGGGACGCTCATGCTCAGCCCGGGCTTCGTGCTCGACGTGGCCGGCATCCTGCTGATCCTGCCGTTCACCCGACCGGTCGCACGACGGCTCCTGACCTCGGTCGTGGAGCGGCGCCTCCTGGTGGTGCCCGGAGCCGGTTGGGGCCAGGACGCAGATCGCCCCGGACCCGGGCCCGAGGGCCCGGTGGTCCGGGGCGACGTCGTCGACTGAGTCGACGTAGGTCAGCTGACCCGCTTCTTCCTGTTCGCGCGGTGCAGGTGCGCCGGGCCGATCTCGCCGCCGCGCAACAGCTCGAGACGCTCCTTGAGGATGTCCTCGAGCTCCTTCTCCGAGCGACGCTCCAGGAGCATGTCCCAGTGCGTGCGAGCCGGCTTCTCGACCTTCTCCTCGGGCAGGATGCCCGCCGTGCTGAGTGCCTCGGCGCCGCAGCGGGGGCACTCCCACACCGCCGGGATGTCGGCCTCGACCGACATGGTCACCTCGAACTCGTGACCCTGCTTGCACCGATAGCCGACCTGCTGCCGAGCGGCGAACTCGATGCCGCGCTCGTCCTCGAAACTCTGGCCGCCGAGCCTCGCGCCACGCAGTGTGCGCTCCGCCACCGTGCCCACCTCCGTTGGGGGTTTGCTGACCCCGTTGTGTTGTGTACCGGGTAAAGGTGAGACGAGCAGGACACCGGTCCATGACGCCGCTCGTGACGGCGCGGCTCGCCTCCTGTGATCCTTCAACGGTAGCGGGGCAGCCCACATTCCGTGGATTCGTGGTGGTGGTGGCCACGCTCACGCGCGGCGAACTTCACCCCCAGGGGTGGAGTGCGCCGCGCGTGCCGGCAGGGGTGGGACTCAGATGACGGCTGGTACGTCGTTCCCGGCGTCGCGGATTCCGCGTGCGGTGTCGACGCGCATCAGCAGCGCACCGCCGACCACGAAGAAGGCGATCAACGCGAAGATCGCTGGTCGGTAGGAGTCGGTCAGCTGCAGGACGATCGCCATCGTGGCGGTGCCGAACCACGACGTGCCCCGGTCCATCGCGTGGTAGAAGGAGAAGTACTCCGCCTCCTTGCCCTTGGGGATCAGGAGGGAGAAGTAGGAGCGGGCGAGCGCCTGGGTCCCGCCGAGCACCACCCCGATGGCGAAGCCGAGGACGAGGAACAGAGGCACGTTCTCCTCCGGCAGGAACAAGGCGGCCGTGACGATGACCATCCAGACGACCAGACCGTTGAGGATCATCCGCTTCGCGCCGAAGCGCCCGGCGAGGCGGCCAAACACCAGCGCACCACCGAAGGCGACGAACTGCACCATCAGGATGGTGGCGATGAGGATCGTCTGCGAGTGTCCGAGCTCCTCGGACCCGTACACGGCAGAGGACGCGATCACCGTCTGGATGCCGTCGTTGAAGAACAGGTACGCGAGCAGGAACGTGACGGCCATGGGGTAGTTGCGCAGCTCACGCAGCGTGTCTCCCAGCTGGGCGAAGCTCTGTTTGACCACGCTGCCTTCCTGGGGCACGACGTCCAGCGGAGTGTGGTTGCTCAGGCGAAGGAACGGGATCAGGGTGAAGCCTGCCCACCAGATGGCCGCCGAGAGCATCGAGATGCGCGCGGCCGTCGCCTCGTCGAGACCGAACGGCAGCAGGGTGAAGAGCGCCAGGTTGGCCGCGAGCAGCAACCCGCCCCCCAAATACCCCCACGCCCAGCCGCGCGAGGAGACGCGGTCGCGGTCGGCCTCGTCGGAGATGATGGGGAGGATGGAGTCGTTGATCACGCCCGATGCGGCCAGGCACAGATTGCCGCCGACGATCGCGACGGCGGCCAACTGCCAGTTGTCGCCGGTCGAGAAGAAGATCAGGCTGGCGAACGCCGCACCGGTCCACGCGAACGCCGCCAGCATCCCCTTCTTGTTCGCGGTCCGGTCGGCGATGGCACCCAGGGGAGGAAGTAGCACCGCGCCGACGATCGTGGAGATCGTGATGAGCCAGAAGAAGACCGACCCGGGGGCCATGTCCATGCCCAGGAACCCGACTCGGTCGTCCGCACCGGCAGCGTTCTCAGCCAGCCCGATGAAGTACGGCCCGAACATGACTGTGCCGATGGTGGTGACATAGGCACTGTTCGCCCAGTCGTACCAGTACCAGGCCTTCTGCTCCCGCGCCTGGGCCAACGGCCGCAGGTTGGCGATCTCGCCGGTCACGTCGCTCATGCCTCACCCTTCACGTCGGCCCCGGTCGGGCCGTTCCACTGTCCGCGGGCGCGGAGCACGTCCCTGAGTATGTCCGTGCGATCGGTCATGATGCCGTCGACACCACGATCGAGGAGGGTGTTCATCTCGATCGGGTCGTCGATCGTCCAGACGTGCACCTGGACGCCGGCGGCACGAGCACGTCGTACGAGACCGCGCGAGGCCACCACGAACCGCCCGCGCCGGTGGGGGACCTGCAGCGCGACCGGACGCCCGCGCGTCAGCAGCCGCGCGAGCCGGGCGCTGGGGGAGAGCAGGAAGGCGATCACCTCGACGGGGTGCGCCGAGGTCGCGACCCGTCCCTGCGTGCGCCGGCGGAACGCCTGCATCCGCCGGCCGCTGAACGACCCCACGAGCACCCGGTCCCACGCCCCGCGCTCCTCGATGAACGCGGCCAGCGCCTCCACGGCCCCCTCGGACTTGAGGTCGATGTTGAAGCGGGCCTGCGGGAAGGCGTCGAAGAGCTGCGCCAGGGTCGGCACCCGCTCCGAGCCGCCGATGAGCGCCTGCTGCACCTCGGCGTAGGTCGAGTCCGCGACCGTGCCGGTGCGGTCGGTCACCCGGTCGAGGACAGTGTCGTGGAAGGCCAGCAGCACGCCGTCACTGGTGACGTGCACGTCGGTCTCGAGGTAGGTGTAGCCGAGCTCGACGGCGTGCCGGAAGGCAGCCATCGTGTTCTCCAGGCCCTCGATCTCGGGGTGGTAGGCGCCGCCGCGGTGGGCGAATGCGAGCGGTCGGGGCGAGTCCAGGTAGGTCGGCGCGGTCACGGCAGAAGTATGGGGGCGAGGAGTACCGTCAGGGGATGGAGAGCATGAGCTGCCCGCGGTGCGGGGTCGAGATGGACGAGCGCACCCTCGGCGAGGCCACCGTGAGCGCGTGCCCCGACGGGCACGGCGTGTTCCTCGCGAGGGCCGACCTCGGCATCCTGATCGAGGCGGAGAACGACTGGCACCGCAACGCCGGCCAGCACACCGCCCCGATGCCGCGCATCACCGCCGACATGACCGCCCCGCCCTCGATGGGCAAGCAGTCGCGCGCCTGGGTCGAGACCCTGTTTGGTTGAGCGCCGACCTCGTGCCTCGGTCGACGCTGCGCGTCTCAGATGTCGCGGAAGGTCTCGATGTTGGCGCCGAGCTCGTTGAGACGCTCGGCGAGGTCCTCGTAGCCACGGTGGATGACGTAGGTCGAGCGCAGCACGCTGCGGCCCTTCGAGGCGAGCATCGCGATCAGCAGGACGACGGCGGGCCGCAGCGCCGGCGGGCACACGATCTCCGCGCCGGAGAAGTGCGTCGGGCCCTCCACGAGCACCCGGTGCGGGTCGAGCAGCTTGACCTGCGCGCCGAGCTTGTTGAGCTCGGTGAGGTAGATGGCCCGGTTCTCGTAGACCCAGTCGTGCAGCAGGGTCTGGCCCTCGGCGACGGCCGCGATGACGGCGAAGAACGGCAGGTTGTCGATGTTGAGGCCGGGGAACGGCATCGGGTGGATCTTGTCCAGCGGCGCGCGCAGCTCGGACGGGTGCGTGGTGAGGTCGACCAGGCGCGTCTCGCCGTTGAGGGCGACGTACTCGGGGGAGCGGTCGTAGCGGAAGCCCATCTCCTCCAGCGTCGCGAGCTCGATCTCGAGGAACTCGATGGGCACCCGGCGGATGGTGATCGACGACTTCGTGACGATCGCGGCCGCGAGCAGCGACATCGCCTCGATCGGGTCCTCGGCGGGGGAGTAGTCGACGTCCACGTCGATCGTCTGCTTGCCGGTGACGCGCAGCGTGGTGGTGCCGATGCCCTCGACGCCCACACCGAGGCGCTGGAGGTAGAAGCAGAGGTCCTGGACCATGTAGTTGGAGGAGGCGTTGCGGATCACCGTGGTGCCCGGGTGGAGCGCCGCCGCCATCAGCGCGTTCTCGGTGACGGTGTCGCCGCGCTCGGTGAGCACGATCGGCCGCGTGGGCTCGATCGTGCGGTTGACGCTGGCGTGGTAGCTCCCGTCGGTCGCCTTGACCTCGAGGCCGAAGGGACGCAGGGCCGACATGTGCGGCTCGACCGTGCGCTCGCCGAGGTTGCAGCCGCCGGCGTAGGGCAGGTTGAACTCGTCGTAGCGGTGCAGCAGCGGGCCGAGGAACATGATCACCGAGCGGGTACGCCGCGCGGCAGTCTCGTCGATCGCGGCGAGGTTGAGGTCGGCAGGCGGGATGATCTCGAGGTCGTTGTCGTCGTTGAGCCAGCGGGTGGCCACGCCGAGGGAGTTGAGCACCTCGAGCAGGCGGTTGACCTCCTCGATGCGCGCGACCTTGCGCAGCGTCGTACGTCCCTTGTTGAGCAGGGAGGCGCACAGGAGCGCGACACCGGCGTTCTTCGAGGTCTTCACGTCGATCGAGCCGGACAGCGTCGTCGGACCGTCGACGCGCAGGTGTGTCGGGCCGGCGCCCAGGGCGACGATCTCGGAGTCGAGGGCCGCGCCGATGCGGGCGAGCATCTCCAGGGAGAGGTTCTGGTGGCCCTTCTCGATACGGTTGATCGCGCTCTGGCTGGTGCCGAGCAGCTCGGCCAGCTGGTGCTGGGTCAGACCCCGGTGCTTGCGGGCGTCGCGGATGAGGTTGCCGATGCGGCCCTTGTAGTCAGCCATGCGTCCACGGTATCTCAAATATGAGATAACGCCATTCGGGCTCGCGGCGCGGCGGCGCCGACACTGTGCGTGGCAGGATCGCGACCATGCGAGCAACCACGATCCACGCCCCGGGCGACATCCGCTTCGAGGAGGTCCCCGACCCGGTCATCGAGGAGCCCACCGACGCGATCGTGAAGGTCGTCGCCGGCTGCATCTGCGGCTCCGACCTCTGGCCCTACCGCGGCGCCAACGACGTGGACGCGGGAGCGACCATCGGCCACGAGTGCGTGGGTGTGGTCGAGGAGGTCGGCCCCGACGTCACGGACGTCAAGCCCGGTGACTTCGTCATCGTGCCCTTCTGCCACTGCGACAACACGTGCGCGCACTGCCGGGCCGGCGTCCAGTCCGCCTGCGACAACCTCGGCTTCACCGCCAGCGGGCAGGGGGAGTACGCCCGGGTGACCCAGGCCGACGGCAGCCTGGTCAAGACCGACGGGATGCCCGACGCGGCGCTGATCCCGTCGCTGCTCACGCTGTCCGACGTGATGGCCACCGGTTGGTACGCCGCCGTGGCGGCCGGCGTGAAGCAGGGTGGGACGGCGGTCGTGATCGGCGACGGGGCCGTGGGGCTGTGCGGCGTCCTCGCTGCCGCGCAGCTCGGGGCGGAGCGAGTCATCGCGATGTCGCGCCACGAGTCGCGCCAGGAGATCGCCCGCGCCTTCGGTGCGACCGACATCGTCGCCGAGCGCGGGAAGGAGGGCGGCGCCCGGATCGCCGACCTCACCGACGGCATCGGCGCGGACGCGGTGCTGGAGTGCGTCGGCACCGACGAGGCCATGAAGACGGCCTTTGCGATCGCCCGTCCGGGCTCGACCGTCGGCTTCGTCGGCGTGCCGCACGGCGTCGAGCTGCCGGTGCGACGGATGTTCCAGAAGAACGTCGGGCTCGCCGGCGGCATGGCGCCCGTGCGTCGCTACCTGCCCGACCTGCTCGACCGGGTGCTGTCCGGTGCGATCGACCCGGGTCGCGTCTTCGACCTCACGCTGCCCATGTCGGAGTCGCCGGAGGGCTACCGGGCCATGGACGAGCGCCGCGCGATCAAGGTGCTCCTCCAGCCGTGAGCGGCTCCGACGACCAGTCCGGCCTCCTGGTGCTGGGGCCGCTGCTGCGCTACGTGGACGAGACCTCCGCGTCCGTCTGGGTCGAGACGCGCGAGCCGGCGACCGTCACGGTGCAACGGGGCACCGACTCGGCCAGCGCTCGTACGTTCGCCGTCCACGGCCACCACTACGCCCTCGTCGAGCTCGACGGCCTCCAGCCCGGGACCACCCAGGCCTACACCGTCGCCGTCGACGGGGCGACCGTGTGGCCCGAGGTGGCCTCGCCCTTCCCGGCTCCCGTGATCGCCACCCTCGAGCGCGGTCGCCCCCTCCGCCTCGCGTTCGGCTCCTGCCGCACCTCGGTGTCGCACGACAAGCGGGGCAACGAGACCCACGGCGTCGACGCCATGCGGGCCTGGGCACTGGAGATGGCGGGGCAGGTGCAGCCGGCCGACCCGGACGACCCGGACCTCGACCCGAGCCGCGTCCCGGACCTCGTGCTGTTCCTCGGCGACCAGGTCTACGCCGACGAGACGACCGACGCGATGCGCGCCTTCATCGAGTCACGCCGCGACATCGACCAGGCCCCGTGGACCGAGCTGAAGGACTACGAGGAGTACGCCCACCTCTACGCTCTCGCGTGGTCCGACCCGGCCAACCGGTGGCTGCTGTCGACCGTGCCGAGCGCGATGATCTTCGACGACCACGACATCCGCGACGACTGGAACACCTCGCAGGACTGGCGCCGGAAGATGGAGGCCACGTCGTGGTGGCACGGACGCATCGTCGCCGGCCTGGCGTCGTACTGGGTCTACCAGCACCTCGGCAACATGTCGCCGAGCCAGCGTGCGCAGGACGAGCTGTACGCCCAGGTGCTGGCGCACGAGGGCGACGACGAGCTCGACTTCGGTGACCTCATCGACGCGTTCGCCGACCGGGTCGACCAGCAGCCGCAGACCTATCGCTGGAGCTACACCCGCGACTTCGACACCCAGGCGCGCCTCGTCGTCGTCGACTCCCGCGCCGCCCGCCAGCTCGACCCCGACGACCGGGCGATGCTGGACCGTGACGAGGCGGCCTGGCTCGACGAGCAGCTTCGCGGCGACGTCGACCACCTCCTCGTCGGCACGTCGCTGCCGTTCCTGCTCGCGCGCGGCCTGCACCACCTCGAGGCCTTCAGCGAGGCGCTCGCGCAGGGGGCGTGGGGCGATCGTGGCGCCCGGATGGGGGAGAAGCTGCGGCAGACCGTGGACCTGGAGCACTGGGGCGCCTTCCAGAACAGCTTCCAGCAGCTGGCCCACCAGACGATCGACGTGGCGGCGGGCAGGCGTGGCCGAGCCCCGTCGACCGTGACCTTCCTGTCCGGCGACGTCCACCACAGCTATGTCAGCGAGGCCTGGCCCGTCGAGCCGGGGCGGCACGTGGAGTCCACGATCCTGCAGGCCGTCTGCTCGCCGATCCGCAACCCGCTGTCGCGCAACATGCGGTTCGCGACGGCCGTGCTGTCCTACGGCATCGCCGGCCCGGTGGGACGACTGGCCTCACGGTCGACGCGGGTTCCCGACCCGCCGCTCGACTGGCACTACGCCGAGGGTCCGTGGTTCGACAACAACCTCGCGTGCCTGCAGCTCGACGGCCCTAGCCTGCGGATGTGGTGGGTCACCGGCGAGGTGCACGACGGCGACCACGAGCGTCCGCGCCTGGCCAAGGTCGCCAGCTATGCGCTCGACGCGGACGGCAACCCGCCGCCGCGTGAGGGCACCGTGAGCAAGCTCCGGCGGCGGCTCAGACCGCGTTGAGCACGCGGTCGCGCCCGTAGGCGCAGCTGCACGTGTCGGAGCACGGCAGGTAGCTGTGCGGCCCGTGGCCGCACGCCGCGCACGGGATGTCGTGCGAAAGATGTACCCGGCTTGTCTCGACTGTGTCCCACATGGTCCTGCTCCCACCTGCAGTGCTGCGACCGGACGTTCCGTCCGTTTCCCCTGAGACGTCGAGGTTCGCACCGGATGACGGGCAGATGGGGGAAATGTGGCCGGACATGCCCGATCTGGGGCACGAATGACCCGTTCGGACCATGCGTGGATGACCCGATCGGCCACCTAGGATCGCCGCATGGGTGCGGACCACGAGCTGACGTCGGCTCAGGCGCGCCGGATCGCCGTACGCGCGCAACTGCTGGTCGCGGACCGACCGACCGACGTCCTCGCCGTGGTGCGCCACCTCGGCTTCCTGCAGGTCGACCTCACCCAGGTCGTCGCCCAGCACGCCGACCTCGCGCTCTGGTCGAGGATGGGCAGCGCCTACGAGGTGGAGGACCTCGAGGAGCTCGTCGGCGACGGTGCCGTGGTCGAGCTGCAGGGGATGCTCAGGCCGAGCGAGGACCTCGCGCTCTTCCGTGCCGACATGAACGCCTGGCCCGGGGAGCCGCCGCTGGCGGAGTGGCAGGAGGACGTCCGCGACTGGGTGGACGCCAACGACGCCAGTCGGCGCGAGATCCTGGCGCTGCTGCGGTCCGAGGGCCCCACCGCGGCACGCGACCTGCCCGACAGCTGCGAGGTCCCGTGGCGCTCGACGGGCTGGACCAACAACAAGAACGTGATGAAGCTGCTCGAGTGCATGGAGGCCCGTGGCGAGGTCGCCGTCGCCACCCGCGAGGGCCGCGAACGCCGGTGGGACCTGGCCGAGCGGATCCACCCCGGTGACCCGGCGGTGCCGGCGGAGCAGGCACACCGCACGCTCGCCGAACGGCGGCTGCAGGCCCTGGGCATCGCGCGACCGCGCGCCCTCGAGGCGTGGCACGAGCCGTACGCCGTGCGCGACGTCGGCGAGCCGGCGCGCGTCGAGGGCGTGCGCGGGTCGTGGCGAGTCGACCCCTCGCTGCTCGACGACGGGTTCGAGGGGCGCACCGCGATCCTGTCGCCGCTCGACCGCCTGGTCTTCGACCGCAAGCGGATGGAGGAGCTCTTCGCGTTCGCCTACCAGCTCGAGATGTACAAGCCGGCGGCCAAGCGGCAGTGGGGCTACTGGGCGATGCCGGTGCTCGACGGCGACGAGCTGGTGGGCAAGGTGGACGCGACCGCCGACCGTGACGCGGGAGTGCTGGTCGTCGACGCGGTGCACGAGGACGGCGACTGGTCGGCCCGTCGGCGTGTCCGGGTCGACGCCGAGATCGACGCGCTGGGGGAGTGGCTGGGGCTCGAGGTCTCCCGACCCTGACGCGTGCTCAGCCCCGGCGCAGGACCGCGAGGACGGTCGTGTCGCCCGTGTCGCCGACCGTCCCGCTCAGGTGCGGGCCCTCGCCCAGCGGCGTACCGACGACGCGGGCCACGTCGAGCTCGAGCGAGCCGCAGCGGACGGTCGTCACGGGACCCTCGTCGGCCACCGCGTCGACCGGTCCGACCTCCGGCGCCGATTCCTCCTCGCCGCTCCCGCGCACCTGCATGCGGGGAGGTACGTCGACGCGCTGGCCGTCCTGCTCGATGAACATCTGTGCCTGCCGACCGCCCGTCGCGATCGCGGTGGCGAGGGCGGTGGCCCACACCGGGTCGCCGCACCCGTCGTACACCCAGCGCTCGCCCAGCACTGAGTGGTCGGTGGTGCCGACGAGGTGGCCCTCGGCTCCGGCCAGCGGCTCGGCGCGGTAGGTCAGCGGTGTCTGGAGCACCGTGCCGTCCTCGGTCAGCCACAGGATCGTCTCGATCCCGACCTCGCCCGCCGGGTCGTCGAAGCGGTACTCCGCGACCTTCCCGGTCACGTGGCGACCTTGCGCCCACGACCTCGTGGGAAGCCAGGACTCGACGAGCTCCTGCTTGGTGGGCGACATGGTGGCGGTGTGGTGGACGATCCCCATGCAGCGAGCCTAGCCGCGGGCGTCCTGCGGCGGACGGGTAGCGTCGAGGGGTGGAGACGGGACCAGTGCTGGTCGACCATCGCGAACGGGGCAGCGCGATTCCGGAGGCGCTCGTCGCCGCCGGGCTGCACGTGGAGCTGACGGACCTGCCAGTCGGCGACTACGTGCTCGGGCCCGGCCTCGCCGTCGAGCGCAAGGGGCCCTCCGACCTCGGTGCCTCGATCCGCGACGGGAGGATCTTCGACCAGGCGGAGCGGCTCCAGTCGGCCTTCCCGCAGGCCGTGCTCATGATCGAGGGCGAGCCGCGCTACATCGCCGAGGACGCGTGGCGCGGCGCGGTGTGCCGGCTCGTGGAGGACGGGTTCACCGTGCTGCACAGCCTCGACGCCGAGGACAGCGCCGCGTGGCTGGTGCGGCTCGCGAAGCGGGCGCGCCGGGCCGCCCCGACCGTGCGAAGCGAGGGCCCGCGCCGCGCCCCGCGCCATCCGTCGGCACAGGCCGAGGTGATGCTGTCGATCGTGCCCGGCATCAGCCCGACCATGGCGCGCAGCCTCCTCGCCGAGTACGGCAGCCTCGCTGCGCTCGCGGAAGCCGCCCCGCACGGCCTCCGTGGCCACCCGGGCATCGGCAAGGTGCGGGCCAGCCGGTTGGCCGAGGCCCTCCACGGCGACTACGTCGCCCCAGCGGACCGTGAGGCCGAGCCGGAGCGCTCTGTCCGCGGGACGAGACCTCTCCGCCGTTGGGTGCTCAGCACGCCCGATGACGCCGTCGACCCCGAGTCGTTCAGCCGTCGCGCCATCGCCCTGCGCGCCCTCCGCGGCGCACCGGCGGGCAGCCAGCTGGTCGACAGTCTGACCGGTGAGGTCGTCGCGGAGCCCTCCTAGGTTCTCGAAGCCCCTACGCTCGTGTCCATGAGGATCTTCCGTCGACGATCAGGCGGGACCGGCGCTGCGACCGACATCGGGACCGCCGTCGGGACCGGCAAGGAGGCTGCCCTGGCAGAGGCGCGGAAGGCCACTGCGAGCCTGCGCCGGAGGAACGCGGAGGCCGAGCGCTACCGGGCCGGCAAGCAGGCCGATCCTGCCAACGAGATCACCGCTGCCGGGCTGGACTGAGCTTCTGGCCCGAGCCCCGGGTGGACCTGTGGCGGACCCTCATGGACGTTCGCCTCTGTCGGCGGCCGGTGGGACGCGCGAGGGTGGAGTCATGAAGGGAACGTCACCATCGGTCTCGCACCACGGCGCCGCCGCGACAGGTGAGGGCGCACGTCGGCTGGCCGTGCTCGCGCTGGTCGTCCTGGTCCTCGGAGCCGCCCTGTTCGCGGGCGCGTGGGCGATCGGAGGCGACGATGCAGTCTCCGACAACTGGGTCGGCATGACCGTGGCCGTTGCGCTGTTCGCGGGGCTGATCGGGACATTCGCCGCCCTCCTCTTGGCTTTGTACGAAGGCCGGCGCAGCCGAGCGTGGTCGCGACTCTGGCTCCCTCTGACGGCATTCCCTGCCGTTGTGCTCGTCGTCGGGCTGCTCGAGGCGTTCGTCTTCGAGTGACGACCTCGCCCCCTAGGTGAAGTAGAGATCCACGCCGGGTGGTGCGTCGTAGATCTGTTGGGCCTGGTCGGGGTGGATGGGGTGGGTGCCGAGGTGGTCGACGAGGAAGGCGAGGCCGTGGGGGGTGAGCCAGACGTAGCGTCCGTCGCCGCACTGGCGGGATCTGTGACCGGCGTGGGTCTTCCAGCGGTGGTGTCGTCGGCCGAGGGGGCCGGAGTTGTGGGACCCGGTCTGGGGGTGCTGGGGGTCGGGTGGGCCGGTGTCGTCGTAGGGGGTGGGGTGGTCGTAGTCGACGCGGCGGCTGGTGGAGGTGGCGTAGGGCCAGTAGTCGCCGGCGGTGCGGAGGTAGGTCTGTTCCTTGAGGGCTTCGGGGTGCTCGTAGGCGGTCGACCTGACGCGTGAGGAGAGGTCGCGGACCGGGCGGACGGTGAGCCGGGTGCGGCCGAGCAGCGAGCGGAGTGCTGACAGCGCGACGGGGCCGAGGTCCTCGGCGCGGGCGACGGCGTCGGCGCCGGTGAGGGCGGCCTCGTGGAGGTGGACGTAGAGCACGGCCTGGGGTGCCAGCGGCGTGAGGTCGACGGCGCGCAGGGCGTCGAGGAGGTCGGCGGGGAAGGCGGTCGCCCGGCTCGGGGTCTCGGTCTCCTCCTCGTCAACCGCTGCCTCATCGGCAGGCAGGTCGAGGTCGAGGTCGGGATCAGCCGGCTCGGGATCGGCCGGCTCGGGGTGCTCGGTGTGCTCGGTGTGTTCGAGGAGGAGCTGGAGGAGCTCGGCGGGGCGGGCGAGGTAGCCGAACGCGATCGCTCGGAGCGCGTCGGGTCCGGTGTCGGGGTGGGTGGGGGCGAGGATCTCCGCGACCCGGGCGATGGTGGCCTCGACCCAGACCGCGTCGCCGGCCTCGACGCGGGCGATGACGGTGCGCAGGCCGAACTCGTCGGTGCGGCTGGAGGTGACGTAGCGCCGTGCCTTCTCGGCCTCGACGCGCTCGTCGTGCAGGGCGGGGTCGGCCTCAATGATCTTCGCCTCCGCGACGGCCAGCACCCGCCCGCCGGCCTCGTGGGCGATGACCCGGGCGACGGCGGCGTCGACCACCCCGATCCGGTCGGCCGGGAGGTGTCGGGACAGCCTGGCGATGCGGCGGGCGATGTAGACCTCGGCCTGCCCGGAGCAGAGCACGGTCCAGGTGCGGGGGAGTCGGTGCTGCAGGTCGAGCACGTCGGCCAGCGCGTTGCTGGTCGCGGTGACCCCGGTGCCGCGGGCCAGGGCGATCTCGCCGAGGCAGAAGTCCTGCACGCCCGGGGTGCCCTGCCCGCCGGGGTGGACCAGCACGTCACCGATCCGTCGGGCGTGAGCCGCGTCGGGGCCCTCGGTCGGGTCGGTGGAGTGCACGACTGCCCACTGCGCGAGGACCTCGAGGTCGCGGACCTCGGCCAGACGACGCTCCCGCACCGCCTCGCTCGACGCGGCCAGGAGGCCCGTCGGGTCGAGGTCGGAGAGGCTGTCGATCATGCGTTCGACTGTAGGGGAAGGGTCCGACATCGACCCGATGGCCGGATGTCCGCCGTGAGCGCAGGCGGGACAGAGCGGCAACGTGGGTGCCCGGCGCCGCCCGCGGGGCTGGGGAACGACGAGCCGCGGTCTGCGCAACAAGCTGCGCCTGCTTCGAGGGTCGACGCCGGTGCGTGCATGCACCGCACGTGCGATGCCCTCCCGAGGTGGCCAGCGACTCGTCGCTCGTCTGGGGTCCAGGACAGCCGTCGATCAGGCTTCGACGGACTGCTTCTCGGCGCTGCCCTGCAAGGCGTCCTGACCGCGCTGGACAGGGATGCGGCGAGGTTGGGCCTTCGCCGCGATGGGCACGACCAGGCGCAGCACGCCGGCCTCGTAGGAGGCTTCGATGTGCTCGAGGTCGAGGTTGTCGCCCAAGACCAGCTGCCGGCTGAACTCGCCGTGCTCTCGCTCGCTGGCCAGCACGTCCCGGTCGCCGTCGCGCGCGACGCGCTCGGCGTGGACGGTGACCACATTCCGTTCGACGTCCAGGTCGATCTTGTCCTCGGGGACGCCGGGCACGTCGAGCTCGATCACGAGCCGGTCGCCGTCACGCCATGCGTCCATCGGCATCGCCGCGGGACGCGTGGTGCCGAGCAGATGCTCGGCCAGGCGCTCGAAGTCGCGGAACGGGTCTGTGGTGCGCGGCAACATGACGTCCTCCTGGTTCTGCATCAGGTGGGTCGCTCGGAGCCCACGATCTGTACTCAGCGTTTGAGATTTTTTGTACTACCGGAGCGAGGTGGATTCAAGGCCCAGGGGCCAGGATTTTCGGCGAGGGGGACCACACCCCTCACACCGCGTGGCCCAACGACTCCGCCAGCCGCCCCGGCTCGGCGACCGACAGCGTGGCGCCCGGGTGGGTGATCGTCGCGGTCGGGTCGATCGCTGGCACGGGCTCGTGGAAGGAGAGGCACAGCGCCTTGTCGCCGTTGGTCGTGAACGAGACGCCCCGGTCGCTGAACGACAGGTGCGGCGGCCCGGCAGTCTTGATCCACTGGAAGCCGCCGGTGACCTGCGCCGCGGCGATGTTGCTGCGGGGCGTCACCAGGCGCCACGGCCCGTAGCGGACGTACAACCACTCCGGCCCCACCTCGACCGTCGTCGTACGAGGGGTGATGCCGAAGGCACGGCCGGCGAGGGCGTACGACGGCGCGAAGGCGAAGTCGAAGCCCTCCACCGCCTCCGGCGTGCCGGGCCCACCGGGCTCGCGGACGAGACCGCGCAGGGCTGCCCCCGCCGGGAGGCGGTAGGGCTGGAGCACCGCGGCGGACGCCCCGGGCACCCGGAGCATCGCGCGGCACCCGCCTCCGCGCGCAGGGAGGACGTGGTGGTCCATGGTCACCGCCGCCGGGCCGCGCCCCACCCGCCACGACCAGGAGCGCAGGACCGGGTCCACCGCGGTGACCTCGAAGTCGACGGCGAAGCCGGGCGGCCCGTGCACCGTGCCGGTGGTGCCGACTGCGAGCACGTCGTCGGAGGCCCCGACGTCGCGGATCAGAGGCGCCCAGGACGACCAGGTCGCGGGCGTCGTGAACCTCCGCCACGCCTCGGCGGCGCCGGCGGGGCCGTGTGCCTCGACGAGCATCGGTGACCGATCGTCAGAGGGCGACGGTGTCGTTGTCGCCCAGGTCGGGCTCGCTGTCGGTGAGCAGCCCCTTGGCCATCTGGATGGCGGCGCCCACCTTGCCGGGCGACTCCCAGTACTCAGCAGTGGTGCCGTCGATGCGCAGCAGCACGTTGTCGGGGTCCTCGGGTCCGCCCGACATGAAGGCACCGGCCGAGGCGTCCCACAGCTCGTCGAGCTTGGCTCGGTCGTCGCTCACGTGCGCGGTGCCCGACAGGGACACCCAGCCGGCCTTGCTGGAGTAGGCCACGTTGACCCGCGGGTCCGCCTCGATCGCGCGCACCTTGTCGCTGCTGCGCTCGGTGATGAACCAGGTCGTGCCGGGGTCCTCGAAGTCCTGGGTGCCCATCGGCGTGGACACGAGCGCACCGTCGAGCGACACATAGGTCAGCACGGCGATGTCGGTCTCGCGCATGATCTCGGCAACGGTTCCGGTCTGGTCGTCGTGAGTCGTCATGCTCCGACCCTCGCACGCTGGACAAACCCTGCACCCCATCCCCACGGGCGAGCGCTCACACGGCCCCGTCGCGATGTCACACACGCGCCCGCCCGGTCGTCGTACTGGCAGGATTGCCCGCGAGGGAGCAGGCAGAGACCGCCACCTGACCAACGGGGGAGACGCACAGCATGACGACCACACACCCGGCCGACGACCACGCCCTGATCAAGGTCGAGGGAGCGCGCGAGAACAACCTCAAGAACGTCTCCGTCGACCTGCCCAAGCGACGGCTCACCGTGTTCACCGGGGTCTCCGGCTCGGGCAAGAGCTCGCTGGTCTTCGCCACGATCGCCGCCGAGTCGCAGCGGATGATCAACGAGACCTACAGCGCGTTCGTCCAGGGGTTCATGCCCACGCTGGCCCGTCCCGACGTCGACCACCTCGAAGGCCTGACCACCGCGATCATCGTCGACCAGGAGCGGATGGGCGCCAACCCGCGCTCGACGGTGGGCACCGCGACGGACGCCAACGCGATGCTCCGGATCCTCTTCAGCCGGCTCGGCGACCCGTACGTCGGCCCGCCGACGGCGTACTCCTTCAACGTCCCGACCCGCAAGGCCAGCGGGATGATGACGACCGAGAAGGGTGGCCGCACCGAGCGCAGGATCGCCAAGCAGGAGGTCTACCTCGGCGGCATGTGCCCGCGCTGCGAGGGCATGGGCAAGGTCAACGACATCGACCTGACCGCTCTCTACGACGACGAGAAGTCGCTCGCCGACGGCGCCCTCACGGTGCCCGGCTACTCGATGGACGGGTGGTACGGCCGCCTGTTCGAGGGCATGGGCCTGCCGATGGACAAGCCGATCAGGTCGTTCACCAGGAAGCAGCTCGAGACGATGCTGTGGTCGGAGCCGACCAAGATCAAGGTCGAGGGCGTCAACCTCACGTTCAACGGGATCATCCCGCAGATCCAGAAGTCGATGCTGTCGAAGGACCCCGAGGCGATGCAGCCGCACGTACGCCGCTTCGTCGAGCGGGCCGTGACCTTCCAGACCTGCCCCGACTGCGAGGGCACGCGGCTCACGCCCGAGGCCAGGAAGTCGAAGATCAGGGGCAAGTCGATCGCCGACCTGTGCGAGATGCAGATCAGCGACCTCGCCGACTGGGTGCGCGACCTGGACGAGCCCTCGGTCGCGCCGCTGCTCAAGGGCCTGCAGCACCTGCTCGACTCGTTCTCCGAGATCGGGCTGGGCTACCTCTCCCTCGAGCGTCCGGCCGGCACGCTGTCCGGCGGTGAGGCCCAGCGCACCAAGATGATCCGACACCTCGGCTCGTCGCTGACCGACGTGACCTACGTCTTCGACGAGCCCACGATCGGCCTGCACCCGCACGACATCGAGCGGATGAACCACCTGCTGCTGCAGCTGCGCGACAAGGGCAACACCGTGCTCGTGGTCGAGCACAAGCCGGAGACCATCTCGATCGCCGACCACATCGTCGACCTCGGGCCCGCGGCCGGGGCCGCCGGCGGTGAGATCTGCTTCGAGGGCGACATCGACGGCCTCCGCTCCAGCGGCACCATCACCGGCAAGCACCTCGACGACCGGGCGCGCCTGAAGGACGCCGTACGCACCGCGACCGGCGTGATGGAGGTGCGCGGCGCGAGCACCCACAACCTGCGCGACGTGGACGTCGACGTGCCCCTCGGACTGCTGACCGTCGTCACGGGGGTGGCCGGCTCCGGCAAGAGCTCGCTTGTCCACGGCTCGCTCGCGGGCCGCGAGGACGTCGTCGTCATCGACCAGGGCGCGATCAAGGGGTCGCGCCGCAGCAACCCCGCGACGTACACGGGACTGCTCGAGCCCATCCGCAAGGCCTTCGCCAAGGCCAACGGCGTGAAGCCCGCGCTCTTCAGCTCCAACTCCGAGGGCGCGTGCTCCACCTGCAACGGCGCCGGCGTGATCTTCACCGAGCTCGGCCCGATGGCCACCGTCGAGTCGCCGTGCGAGGAGTGCGAGGGCCGCCGCTTCAGGGCCGAGGTCCTGCAGCACACGCTCGGCGGCAAGGACATCGCCGAGGTGCACGAGATGTCCGTCGTCGACGCCCACGAGCTCTTCGGCCGGGGGGAGGCGAAGATCCCCGCCGCGGTGAAGATCCTGGACCGGCTCGTCGACGTGGGCCTCGGCTACCTGACCCTCGGCCAGCCCCTCACCACGCTCTCCGGCGGGGAGCGGCAGCGCCTCAAGCTGGCCAACCAGATGGGGGACAAGGGCGAGGTCTACATCCTCGACGAGCCCACCACCGGCCTGCACCTCGCCGACGTGGCGAACCTGCTCGGCCTGCTCGACCGGCTCGTCGACTCGGGCAAGTCGGTCATCGTCATCGAGCACCACCAGGCCGTGATGGCGCACGCCGACTGGATCATCGACCTCGGTCCGGGCGCCGGCCACGACGGCGGCACGGTCGTCTTCGAGGGACCGCCCTCGGAGATGGTGGCGGCTCAGGAGCCGACGCTGACGGGCAAGCACCTCGCGGCCTACGTGGGCGCCTGATGCTGCTCCTCCACGGGCTGGGTGCGACGGGTGGGGTCTGGCGCGGCTTCGACGGGCTGGCGCCCGACCTCCCCGGGCACGGCACTGCGCCGTGGGACGACACCTACACCTTCACCCGGCACGCAGAGGCCGTGCTGCCGCTGCTCGACGGGCTCGACGAGCCGGTCGCGGTCGTGGGGCACTCGATGGGCGGCGTCGTCGCGCTCGCACTCGCGGCACTGGCACCGGAGAGGGTACGGCGCGTGGTGGGGCTTGGCATCAAGGTCTCGTGGCCGGCCGAGGACGCCGCACGCGCGGCAGCACTGGCACAGCGGCCGGTGACGACGTACGACAGCAGGGCCGAGGCGGTCGACCGGTTCCTGCGGGTCTCGGGGCTCGTCGGTCTCGTCGCTCCCGAGGACTCGATGGTCGACGACGCGGTCGTCGACCGCGCGGCGGCGGGGGAGGGGAGTGGGTGGCGCCTCGCCCAGGACCCGCGCACCTTCGGCGTCGGAGTCCCCGACATGGCTGGGCTGCTGGCCGCGGTCACCTGCCCGGTCGTGCTGGGGCGGGGCGAGCACGACGCGATGGTCACGCACGAGCAGCTGGCCGCACTGGTCGACGACGCGGTGACCTTGCCGGGGCTGGGCCACAACGCCCACGTGGAGGATCCGGCTGCCGTCCTGGCACTGGTCGGATGAGGTCGGCCCCGGCGTGACGGGGCGGGCACCTGCCACGATGGACGCATGAGTCCCACCCGCCTGTCGGAGACCATCGCAGCGCGCCCCGTCGTCCTCGACGGGGGACTGGCCACGCTCCTGGAGCGGCACGGGCACGACCTGTCCTCACACCTGTGGTCCGCGCGGCTGCTGCGCGACGACCCTGCCGCGATCGAGGCCGCGCACCGGGAGTTCTTCGCCTCCGGCGCAGAGGTCGCGACGACCGCGTCCTACCAGGTGTCCTTCGAGGGCTTCGGCGCCGAGGGAGTCGACCGCGCGGAGGTTGAAAGGCTCCTGCGTCGCAGCGTGGCGCTGGCCGCCGCGGCGCGTGACGCGGTCGCCCCCGACGGTTGGGTGGCGGCATCGGTGGGTCCCTACGGCGCGGTGCTGGCCGACGGTTCGGAGTACCGCGGCGACTACGACCTCGACGTCGCGGGGCTGCGTGCCTTCCACCGGCCGCGGCTCGACGTGCTGGCCGCCACGATCGGCGATGGCGCCGACGTGCTGGCGGTCGAGACCGTGCCCTGCCTGGTCGAGGTGGAGGCCGTCCTCACCGAGCTCGACGGCAGCGGGGTCCCTGCGTGGCTGTCGCTCTCGGCCGCGGACGGGCGCACCCGCGCCGGCGAGCCGCTGGAGGAGGCGTTCGCGATGGCAGCCGACGTCGCCGAGGTCCTCGCCGTCGGGGTCAACTGCTCGACCCCGTCCGACGCGACCGCGGCGGTCCGGATCGCCGGCACCCACGGCGCGGCCGTCGTCTACCCCAACTCCGGGCAGCCGTGGAACGCCGCCGCCCGGTCCTGGGAAGGACGCTCCGAGTTCCACCCCGACGACGTGACCGCGTGGGTCGCCGCCGGGGCGAGGCTCGTCGGCGGCTGCTGCCGCGTCGGCCCGGAGGACATCACCGCCCTACGCGCCACCCTCGAGGAGTGACGCAGCCGGACGGTGCCTTGCGGCACGCCCCCCGATCGCCTATACGTTGAGGGTGGAAGCAGCCCAGGCCGTCGGATCGGTCCCGATCCTGGAGGCCATGGGCATCCGCGTCGTGGAGGCTCGTCCGGGCTTCGCCGCGGCCGACCTGCCACCCGAGCCCAACGTCAACCACTTCGGCGTGACCTACGCCGGCTCCCTGTTCAGCGTCGCCGAGATGCTCGGCGGGGTGCTGAGCCTGGTGACCTTCGACTTCGATCCCGCTTCAGGTGGCGAGCTCGCGGGCTTCGTGCCGATCGTCAAGGAGTCGACGATCCGCTTCCGCCGTCCGGCACTGGGCGTCGTACGCGCATCGGCGTCCCTGTCCGACGACGAGATCGCCAGGGTGCGGCGCGACGCGCTGGCGACGGGCAAGGGGGAGTTCGTCCTGGAGGCGACGCTGACCGACGAGCAGGGCGAGGTCGTGGCGAGCACCGTCGGGACCTACCAGGTGCGCCGGTTCGGCTGACCCTCAGCGGAGCCGTCGCCCTGGGGTGCGAGACTGCGCGCGTGCGCGGCGACGGGGTCCTCATCTCGGAGTCGTTCTCGCGCTACTGGCGCGCCGACGCGGTGTCCGTTGGACCGGGGTCACCGCCCGCGGGCTGCTCGCCGACATCGTCGAGGGCGTGCGATGGGCGTACGGCCACTCCGGTCTGCGGACCCTGGCGATCGCGACGCACTGCTGGTTCGTCGGCAACGCGGTCGTCGGCGTCGTGCTGGCGCCGTACGCCTTCCTCACCCTCGGCCTGACGGCCTTCCAGTTCGGCCTGGTCGGCGCCGTCGGGGGAGTCGCGGCCGTGGTCGGCGCGAGCATCACCACGGCCGTCGGCCGTCGGCTCGGGACCGGCCGGACGATCATCCTGTGCCACTCGACCATCACCTGCGGTGTGGTCGTCATGGTCCTGGCAAGCCAGCCCGCGTCTCCCACGGCTGCGATGGTCCTGCTGATGCTCGGTCAAGGGCTCTACGGGCTCGCGATGGGGATGAGCAACTCCCACGAGATGAGCTACCGGCAGCTGGTCACGCCGGACGAGCTGCAGGCGCGCACGAACACGACGCTGCGCTCGGTCAACCGCGCCGTGATCGTCGTCGTCGCGCCGATCGCCGGCCTTCTGGCGGACGCGGTCGGCATCCGGCCGGTGCTGGCGGCCGCCGCCGTCGTGTTCGCCCTGGTGGCGGCGGGGCTGGCGCTGACGCCGTTCAGCAACGTGCGCGCTCCGGCCTGAGACAGTCGCCGAGTCCGACCTGATCACGGTCGCCCGGTGGCTCGGATCCTTCCCGGTCTCTTGTGCGGTGATCCTGACGCGCCTCACGCGCCACAGGAACCGCACTAGCGTGATTCACCCTCTGAGCGCTCGACGGGGGTTCGAGAGAGGTCCGAGAGAGGTCCCGTCCATGTGGATGGTTCGCCGATAACTGACATTATGTCAGATAGCGAAGAGGGCAGGAGCACACCCGTGTCATTCCGACCTCCCCCACGGATGGCGACCGGAAGCAGTCCTCAGTCGCCCGTGCATCTCGGTAGTGCGGCGTGAGCTCCGTCCAGCGGCCGTGCCACGCCGACGCAGGCTCGTGCTCCGACCAGCTGTCGGCGTGGACCGGCCCGGCGACGTCCATCGACCGCCCCAGGTCCTCGAGATGTGCCTGCCAGCCAGCGCCGTACGCCGGCAGCGCGCCCGCGGGCAGGCCACGCTCCTCGACGACCAGTCTCGTGCGCGATCCCTCGGCGGTCAGCCAGGCCTCGACCTGGGTCTCGTCATCCGTGCCCGGCTCCATGGTGAGCAGCAGGTGGGACGGGGCGTCGCACGCATCGATCCGCACCGGCCCGCTCCACGTGCTCGTGAAGACCGCGTGGACCTCGCCGCCGACCACAACGTCGCCCGTCACGACCGCGATCCAGCGGGCCAGCCGATCGGGTGATGTGCACGCCTGCCAGAGGTCGTCGACGGAGGTCTCGTAGACGTCCTCGACACGCACGACTCCCCCGTCCCGGTCCTGCGCGCGCATCGTGCCGATGATCTTCATGCCTGGTTCCTCTTCCCTCGTGCGACCTCGGTGTGCAGCGCGTCGAGCCGCTGCTTCCACAGGCCTCGGTAGGCGTCGAGCCACTCGTCGACCTCGACGAGCGCCTCCGGGCGGAGGCTGTAGATCCGGCGCTGCGCGTCCTGCTCGACCGTGACGAGCCCGGCCTCGCGCAGCACCCTCAGGTGACGCGACACCCCGGGCCGCGCGATCGGCAGCACGGCCGCGAGCTCGGTGACGGTGGCCGGGTGGTCACGCAGGATCTCGAGCATCGTGCGTCGGCTCGAGTCCCCCAGGGCTTGCAGCACCGCATCCACGCAGACGAATGTAACCCATGTGGTACGTACCCGCAAGGGTACACAAAGGCCGCTCCCCTAGGTTGGGAGCATGGCTGAGATCCCGACCTACGTCCTCAACGACGGCACCACGCTGCCCGCGATCGGCTTCGGCACCTATCCGCTGCGCGGCGAGGAGGGCACGGCGGCGATCGTGAGCGCCCTCGAGGCGGGCTACCGCCTGCTCGACACGGCCGTGAACTACGACAACGAGGTGGAGGTCGGCGAGGCGGTCCGCCGATCCGGCCTGCCCCGCGACGAGGTGCTCGTCGCCAGCAAGATCCCCGGCCGCCACCATGCGTACGACGACGCCATCACCTCGGTGCGCGAGTCTCTGGACCGCCTCGGGCTGGAGCGCACCGACCTGCACCTCATCCACTGGCCCAACCCCGGGGAGGGGAAGTACGTCGAGGCGTGGCGCGCGCTCGTGCAGCTGCAGAAGGACGGCCTGGTGCGCTCGATCGGCGTCTCCAACTTCACCGAGGAGCACCTGGCGCGGATCATCGACGACACCGGCGTCACCCCGGCCGTCAACCAGGTGGAGCTGCATCCCCGCTTCCCCCAGGCCCACCTGCGCGAGGTGCACGAGCGGCTCGGCGTACGCACCGAGGCGTGGAGCCCGATGGGCAAGCGGCGGGCGCCGTTGGAGGAGCCCGCCGTCACCTCCGCGAGCGAGGCCCACGGGGTCTCCCCCGGCCAGGTCATCCTGCGCTGGCACGTCCAGCTCGGCTCGCTGCCCATCCCCAAGTCCGCCGACCGGCGGCGGCAGGCGCAGAACCTCGACGTCTTCGGCTTCGAGCTCACCGACGTCGAGATGGCGGCGATCAGCGGGCTGGCCGAGGACGACGGACGGCTCTTCGGCGGCGACCCCGACACCCACGAGGAGATGTGACGGGACGCTGGCTACCATCGGCGCCATGTTGAAGCGACTTGCCGCCGTAGCGGCCTGCCTGTCCGTCCTCGCCCTGGCCGGGTGCGGCAACGAGGGCGACGGCGACGTCGCGAGGGACGCGTCGAGCGGGTCCGGGAGCTCGGAGTCCTCGGAGCCCTCGGAGCCCGCGGCCGCCGGTGAGACCACCGAGTGCGACTACCCCGCCGACGGCCAGGACCCGGCTCGTGAGGTCGAGGCTCCCGACGCCGAGGCGCAGGCCGAGGGCACGATCCCCGCCACCATCACCACCAACTTCGGCGACATCGGCCTCACCCTCGACGCGGCCGCCACGCCGTGCACGGTGAACTCGTTCGTCTCCCTGGCGGAGCAGGGCTTCTACGACGACACCCCGTGCCCGCGGATCGGCGACCAGGAGGGCTTCGGCATCCTCCAGTGCGGCGACCCCACCGGCACCGGCGCCGGCGGCGCGGGCTACTCCTTCGCCGACGAGCTGAGCGGCGACGAGACCTACCCAGCCGGCACCCTGGCCATGGCCAACGCGGGCCCCGACACCAACGGCTCGCAGTTCTTCCTGGTCTTCCGCGACTCGCAGTTTCCGCCTAGCTACACCGTCTTCGGCACCATCGACGAGGCCGGGCTGGAGACGATCGACGCGATCGCGGCCGAGGGCAACGACGGCGCACACCCGGCCGGCGGCGGCACCCCCAACAAGGACGTCACCATCGAGAAGGTCACCGTCGGCTGACCCGGACCCGGAGCGGAGGGACCTTCGACCCTCGCGGTCCGCGGGCATCCCGCGGCACGGTCGTGCCATGAAGCACGAGATCACCGTGGTGGACCTGTCCGAGCAGCCGACCGCCGTCGTCCGTGACCGGGCGGCGCCGGCGACGATCCCGGACGTCCTCGGCCGGGCGTTCGAGGCCGTGGCGCGCGTCGCGACCGACCAGGGTCGGCGGCTCGTCGGACCTCCGTTCGCCCGCTACCGCAGCATGGACGAGACCGGCTGGGACCTCGAGGCGGGCTTCCCCGTTGACGCCCCGTCGTCGCCGACGGACAGGTGGAGCCGGCGACCCTCCCGGCATGCCGAGCGGTCCGGTTGGTGCACTCCGGGCCCTACGACACCATCGGAGGAGCGTGGAGCGAGGCGTCGGCGTGGCTCGCCGAGCACGGCTACGCCGCCACGGACGCCCCGTGGGAGAGCTACCTCGACGAGCCCGGGGTGGCCCAGCCCCGCACGCTCATCCTGATGCCGTGCGAGCCTGCTCGTAGGTGACGGGCTCCCCCAGCTGCACGGTCCGCGACACCGTGCACAACCGGTCGCGCGACATCTCGATGGCACCCTGCACCCGGTCGCGGGCAGCATCGCCGTCCGGCCCCTCGGGGAAGGCGACGTCGAAGCTGATCCGGATGTCGATCAGGTGGTTGCCGTCCTCGTCGCGTACCTTGCGGCCCTCCGCGTGGACGCCGAAGGTCGTGCTGGAGGTGCGCTTGTGGGTGATGGCCTCCACGTCGAGGGCCCCGCACCCCGCGATCGCGGCGAGCAGGAGCTCGACGGGGGTGAAGTCGGGATCGTCACCCCCGGTGCCGAAGAAGGTCTCCCCTCCCCTGCCGTTGGTGGCCTTGAACCGGGCGTGGCCGATCCGGGTGAGCTCGACGCTGCGCAAGGTGTCGTCCGTCATGACGACCACCCTGCCAGAGGGTCGTCCGGCGGGGTCGGCGCCTGGGTCAGCGGCTGGCGCGGCGCGCGGCGCGACGGGCGCGGCGCTCCTCGCGGCGGGCGATCTCCACGTTGCGCAGGAGGGCACGGTCCTCGGCCGAGTGCGCTCGCGAGTCAACGAGGCTGAAGGCGACGTGCAGCTGCGTGGTCATGGAGATCTGTCCTTTCGAGGGCTTCTGTCCCTCACGTGGTGTGTAAGAAGTAGCCGCTCCTTTGCGGCTCTTACATTCTACGGTTGCAGAATCGTTATCTCCCATCGCCGACCACGTGATGTCGGACACCCAGCGGTTAGGGTCGAGGAGTGACGAGCGAGCGTGTGCGGCGACCCGGGCCGTCGGTGCGGACCCGCGTCGTGGAGCACTCCGCCGGCGACCCCGTGGCGCGCGAGGACCGCCTCATCACCGAGGAGCCCCTGGAGATCCGCGTGCGCGCGGGAGCCCTGGCTGCCCGCCGGGCCTGGGTCACCATGCGCACCCCGGGGCACGACTTCGAGCTCGCGGCAGGCTGGCTCGTCAACGAGGGCCTGGCCACCCCACACTCGGTGGCCCAAGTGGCCTACTGCACCGACGCCGACCTGAGCGACGAGCAGGAGTTCAACGTCGTCACCGTCACCCTCACCGCGGAGGCCGACGTGCCCCACCGCCATGTCGCCGCGTCCGCGGGCTCGTCGGCCTGCGGCGTCTGCGGCAAGGACAGCGTGGCGGCGGCGCTGGAGACCCGCACCGCGGCCCCCTGGTCGGGAGCGCGCCCCGGCGCGGACGTCGTACGCCGCCTGCCGGAGGCGCTGCGGGAGCGACAGTCGCTCTTCGCCAGGACGGGCGGCGTGCACGCCGCCGCGCTGGCGGAGGCCGACGGCGCCATGCTGGTCGTGCGGGAGGACGTCGGGCGGCACAACGCGGTGGACAAGGTCGTCGGCGCCCGCGTGCTCGCCGGAGAGGCCCCGGCCGCCGCCTGCCTGGTGCTGAGCGGCCGGGTGGGGTTCGAGCTGGTGCAGAAGGCCGCCGCGAGCGGGATCGGCTCGATCGTCGCGGTCGGTGCCCCCACCAGCCTGGCGGCCGGACTGGCCCACGAGGCCGGCATCGACCTCTGGGGATTCACCTCCGCGGGACGCACCGTCCGCTACCACTGACGGCGCGAGCGGCGTGGTGGCCGACCGCTGTCGGTGCCGGGACCTACGGTCGTCGTGTGCGCATCCTCCACACCTCTGACTGGCACCTCGGGAGGTCCTTCCACCGCGAGGACCTCCTGGGCCACCAGGGTGCGTTCGTCGACCACCTCCTCGAGGTGGTCGCAGCGGAGCAGGTGGACGTGGTGGTCGTCTCCGGCGACATCTTCGACCGCGCCCTCCCCCACGTCGACGCGGTGGCGCTGGCCGACGAGGCGTTCGCGCGCCTCGCATCATCCCGCGCCCGCGTGGTCGTCAGCAGCGGCAACCACGACAGCGCCCAGCGCCTCGGCTTCGGCTCCCGGCTGATGGACGCGGCCGGCGTCTTCGTGCGCACCGACCCGTCCTCGGTGGGCACCCCGGTCGTCCTCGAGGACAGGCACGGCGAGGTGGCCTTCCACGCCATCCCCTACCTCGACCCCTCCGCGCTCCTCGAGCCGTGGGGGCTGGGTCACCGCAGCCACCAGGCGGCGCTGGGCGAGGCCATGACCCGCGTCCGCCGCGACCTGGCCGCCCGCCCGTCCCGCACCCGCTCCGTCGTGCTCGCCCACGCCTTCGTCGCCGGCGCGACGCCGTCGGAGTCCGAGCGCGACATCAGCGTCGGCGGCGTCTCACGCGTGGCCACCAGCACCTTCGACGGCATCGACTACACCGCCCTCGGCCACCTCCACGGCCCCCACGAGCTCGCGCCCGCGCTGCGCTACTCCGGCTCCCCGCTGGCCTACTCGTTCTCCGAGGCCGACCAGGCCAAGGGCTGCTGGCTGGTCGAGCTCGACGCGACGGGTTTCTCGAGTGCCCGGTGGATCGACGCACCGGTCCCGCGTCGCCTCTCGCGGATCGCGGGCTCGCTCGCCGACCTGCTCGACGACCGCAGCCTCACCGACCGGGAGCACGACTGGGTGCAGGCCACCCTCACCGACGTGCCCCGCCCGGCCCGAGCCATGGAGCAGCTGCGGCGACGCTTCCCGCACACCTTGGTCCTGCAGTTCCCCACGCCTGTCGCCGACCCGACCACGCCGGCCCGGCCGACGTCCGGGCACAGCGACCACGCGATCTCACTCGACTTCGTCCGCCACGTGCGGGGCGTCGCCGCGACCACCGCAGAGTCCGACCTGCTCCAGGAGGCGATCGACGGCTGCTGCCACGACCCCGACCAGGACGGGGTGCGAGCAGGCACGGCAGAAGGCGGTGCGGCATGAGGCTCCACCACCTCGAGATCACCGGGTTCGGGCCGTTCGCCGACACGACGCGCATCGACTTCGACCCGCTCTCCGACGCCGGCCTGTTCCTGCTGAGCGGCCCGACGGGGGCGGGCAAGTCGAGCGTCCTCGACGCCGTGTGCTTCGCGCTCTACGGCGACGTGCCCGGTGACCGGTCCACCGCCAAGCGACTGCGCTCCGACCATGTCGGCGACGACGTCGTGCCCCGGGTGGTCCTCGAGGCCACCCTGGCAGGGCGTCGCTTCCGGATCGACCGGTCCCCGTCGTGGACCAGACCCAAGAAGCGCGGCGCCGGCACCACCACCGAGCAGGCGCGCGTGGTGATCTCCGAACGGCGTCCGACCGCCGACGGCGCCGACGTGTGGCATCCCCTCAGCACCCGCCTCGACGAGGCGGGCCACCTCGTCACCCGGCTGGTCGGCATGACGCTCCCCCAGTTCTGCCAGGTCGCGCTGCTCCCGCAGGGCAGGTTCCAGGCGTTCCTGCGGGCACGCTCCGAGGACCGGCAGGCGCTGCTGCAGCAGGTCTTCCAGACCGGTCGCTTCGACCGTGTCGAGCGGTGGCTCCGCGACCGGCGCGTGGAGCTGCGCCGCGCGTCAGAGACGCACCAGGCAGCGGTGGCCGACCTGGTCAGTCGGGTCAGCGAGGTGGCCTCCGACGACGCACCGCACGGCTGGCAGAGCGACCCTGAGGAGCTGCGCGCCTGGACCGGTCAGCTCACGACCGCGGCGCTCGCCGCGTCCGCCGAGCAGGCCGACCGGGTCGAGGCGGCGTCGGCAGCGGAGCTCGCCGCGGCCGAGGCCTCGGCCGCCGGCAGCGAGCTCGCCGGGCGGCGGGCGACGTACGCCGCCGCGCGCCGCGCCTGGGCCGACCTCGAGGCCGGTGCCGAGGAGCACGGCGTCCGCCAGCGACGCGCCGCCCGGGCCCAGCGCGCCGCCGCCGTCCGTCCGCTCCACGACCTGGCCGTCAGCGCCCGCACGGCGGTCGGCGAGCTCGACCGGCAGTCCGGTGCCGCACGCGAGGACCTGTCCGCCCTGCTCGCCAGGCTCGAGGACGACAGCTCCTCGCTCGACGACCAGGAGATCGCCGAGCACCGGCGCGTCGCCACCCGCACGCTGACCGAGATCGCACGCGTGCGCCCCCTTCAGCGCGAGACCCTCGACCTCGAGCGGCAGGTGGCCCGGGTCCAGCGCTCCCGCGAGGAGACCGCCACCGCGCTGGGCCGCATCGACGCCCGGGCCGGGGAGCTGCCCGCCCTGGTGGCCTCGCTGGAGCCCGGCCTCGCCGCCGCACGCGACGCCGTCGTCCTCACCCGGGCCCTGGCCTCCGAGCTCGAGGCGGTCCGCGCCCGCACCCGGGCTGCACGTTCTGCCCGGTCGCTGGCCACCCAGCTGGTGGAGGCCGAGCAGGCCCTCGCCGAGGCCGCGGAGGCCCGCCTGCTCGCCCGCGAGACGCTGGTGGAGATCCGTGAGCGGCGCCTCGACGGCATGGCGGCCGAGATCGCGGGCAAGCTGGCCGTCGGCGCGTGCTGCCCCGTGTGCGGGTCCGCCGAGCACCCCTCCCCCGCCTCCCCCGCTCCCGGCGCACCCGATGACACTGCCGAGCGCGAGGCACGCCGGGAGGTCGACGACCTCGAGGTCGTGGTGGAGGCGCACGCCCAGCAGGTGCGCGGGCTGGAGACCCAGCGCGCGACCGCCCTCGCCGAGGCCGGAAGCTCTGTCGAGCAGCTGCTCGCCCAGGAGGCCGACGTGCTGGCCCGGCTCGACCTCGCCCGCACGGAGGCGGCGACCGTCGATGACCTCGCGGCGCGTGCCGAGGCCCTCGACGCCGAGCGTGACACCCTCGCTCGCGAGCGGGAGGCACTCCTCGCCGCGACCTCCACGCTCGACACCGAGTCCGCCGTGCTGACCTCGCGCATCGCCGACCTGCACCGCCAGGTGGCGGACGTCGTCCCGGACGGCTCCGACCTCGACACCCTGACGTCCTTCCACCAACGAGTGGAGGAGCTTGCCGGTCGGTGCCTCGACCTCGCCGCAGACCTCGCCCGCGCCCGCGCCACCGCGACCAGCACCCAGGCAGCGGCTGACGCCGTGGCCGCCGAGGCGGGCTTCGCGTCGTCCGCCGAGGCGGCGACCGCCTGGCTCCCCGAAGCCGACCTCGCCTCGTTGCAACAGCAGATCGAGCGGCACGAGCGCGAGGCGGTCCGCGTGCGCGACCTGCTCGCCGACGAGGACCTCGTCCGCTCGGCCGAGGCCGAGGCTCCCGACCTCGAACGGCTGGCGCAGGAGCAGCACCGCGCCAAGGAAGCCGCAGCAGCGGCGCGCCACCTCGACGTGGCGTTGCGCGAGCGGGGCAGACGGTTGCGCGGCCTCGCCGACGAGACCGACGGCGCGTTGTCCTCCTGGGCGCCCCTGCGCGACGAGCTCGACCTCGTCGCCGACCTGGCCGCGCTCGTCGAGGGCAAGCACCCGGACAACCGGCTCCAGATGCGGCTCTCGGCCTACGTCCTGACCCACCGGCTCGGCCAGGTCGTCGAGGCGGCCAACCTGCGCCTGTCGACCATGAGCGACCAGCGCTACTCCCTCGTCCACACCGGCCGGCGTGGCGCGGGCGAGCGGCGCGGTGGGCTCAGCCTGCTGGTCCGCGACGACTGGACCGGTGACAGCCGCGACCCAGCCACGCTGTCCGGCGGCGAGACCTTCGTGGTGTCGCTGGCCCTCGCCCTGGGGCTGGCCGATGTCATCACCGAGGAGGCGGGCGGCACCGACCTCGACACGCTGTTCGTCGACGAGGGGTTCGGCTCGCTCGACGCGGAGACCCTGGAGGACGTGATGGACACCCTCGACTCCCTGCGCGACGGAGGTCGCGTCGTGGGCGTGGTGAGCCATGTCCCCGAGCTGCAGACCCGCATCCCGGCGCAGCTGAGGGTGCACCGCGGCCGACACGGCAGCCGTACGTCCCTGAGCCTCGGCTGATCCGTGCTCCGATAGGTTCTGCCCATGAGTGCGCCCGGGCTCGACCCGACCTTCAGCGACCTGCCGCACCGCCGCCTCGGCGACGTGGCCCTGGCCCGTGCCCAGGAGCTCGGCGCCAGCCATGCGGACTTCCGCTTCGAGCGCAACCGCTACCAGTACCTCGGCGCGCGCGACGGCATCCTGCAGACCGCGAGCGACGCCGAGGACCTCGGCTTCGCGGTGCGGGTCGTCCACGACGGCGCGTGGGGCTTCGCGTCGGGAGTGGTGCTGACCGACGAGGAGGCCCGACGCGTGGCCGAGACGGCGGTCGCCGTCGCCAAGGTGGCGGCCGCGATGACCACCACCCCCGTGGAGCTGGCGCCCGAGCCCGTCCACGACGACGTCACCTGGGTCTCCGGCTACGACGTCAACCCGCTGGAGGTGCCGACCCCGGAGAAGGCTGCGCTGCTGGTCGACTGGACCGACCGGCTGCGCTCCGGTGCCGCGGTCGCCCACGCGACCGCGTTCCTCCAGCAGGTGCAGGAGAACAAGTACTACGCCGACCTGTCCGGCACCCGCACCACCCAGCAGCGCGTACGCCTGCAGCCCGGCTTCGAGGCCACCGGCGAGGATGCGGACACAGGGATCTTCGACTCGATGGCCTCGATCGCCCCGCCGGTGGGACGCGGCTGGGAGTACCTCATCGGTTCCCACTGGGACTGGGACGCCGAGCTGGCCGAGGTCCCCGAGCTCCTCGCCGAGAAGCTCAAGGCCCCCAGCGTCGAGGCAGGGACCTACGACCTGGTCGTGCACCCTTCCAACCTCTGGCTCACCATCCACGAGTCCGTCGGCCACGCGACCGAGCTCGACCGTGCCCTCGGCTACGAGGCCAACTACGCCGGGACCTCCTTCGCGACCTACGACAAGCTCGGCACGCTGCGCTACGGCTCGGACGTCATGAACGTGCAGGGCGACCGCACCCAGGAGCACGGCCTGGCCACCGTCGGCTACGACGACGAGGGCGTGCAGACGCAGACGTGGGACATCGTCCGCGACGGACTCCTCGTGGGCTACCAGCTCGACCGCTCGATGGGGCACCTCAAGCCGGAGCTCAACGGCGGCCGGTCCAACGGGTGCGCGTACGCCGACTCCCCCGGCCACATCCCGATCCAGCGGATGGCCAACGTCTCGCTCATGCCGGGCACCGACGACATCTCCACCGACGACCTGATCTCCAGGGTCGAGCGCGGCATCTACGTCGTGGGTGACAAGTCGTGGAGCATCGACATGCAGCGGTTCAACTTCCAGTTCACCGGCCAGCGGTTCTACAAGATCACCGACGGCAAGCTCGACGGCATGCTGCGCGACGTCGCCTACCAGGCGACGACCACCGACTTCTGGGGATCGATGGAGGCGGTCGGCGGCCCCGACACGTGGGTGCTCGGCGGCGCGTTCAACTGCGGGAAGGCCCAGCCCGGCCAGGTGGCCGCGGTCAGCCACGGCTGCCCGACGGCCCTGTTCCGCGGCGTCAACATCCTCAACACCATCGACGAGGCAGGCCACTGATGACGACCGCACACACCGCCCAGCAGCTCGTCGAGCACGCGCTCGCGACCTCCACCGCCGACGACTGCGTCGCGATCGTCCGCGACGTCACCAGCGCCAACCTGCGCTGGGCCAACAACACGCTGACGACCAACGGCGTCATGACCGAGGTCTCGGTGACGGTGGTCAGCTTCGCCGCGGTCGAGGGTGGGATCGCCACCGGTTCGGTGTCGGGCAGCGCCGCCACCCCGGCGCAGGTCAGCACCATCGTCGCGGCGGCGGACGCCGCCGCGCGCGCCGGCTCGCCCGCCGAGGACGCCGCCGAGCTGCTCGCCGACGCGACCTCACCCGACTGGGACGACGCGCCCGGCACCACCGACATCGGCGTCTACTCCGCGTTCGCGCCGGCCCTGGGCGAGGCCTTCGCCCAGGCGACCGCCGAGGACCGGCTGCTCTACGGCTTCGTCAACCACGAGGTGGAGACGACCTACCTCGGATCGAGCCGCAGCCTCCGCCTCAGGCACGTCCAGCCCACCGGCCACTACGCGTGCACCGCCAAGGACTCCTCGCTCACCCGGAGCGCCTGGACCGGCGGCGCCACCCGGGACTTCCGCGACGTCGACGCCGCCGCGATGGCCTCGACGGCCGCGCAGCGACTGGCGTGGGCTGAGCGCCGCATCGACCTGCCCGCCGGGCGCTACGACACGATCCTCCCGCCGTCGTCGGTGGCCGACCTGATGATCGACGCCTACTGGGGTGCGGGCGCCCGCGTGGCCCACGAGGGCGAGTCGGTCTACAGCCGGCGCGGCGGTGGCACCCGCATCGGCGACAAGATCGCCGCCCCCGGGGTCAACCTGTTCTCCGACCCGGCCCACCCCGGCCTGGAGTGCTCGCCGTTCGTCATCGCGGGCGCGTCGGGCAACACCGACTCCGTCTTCGACAACGGCCTCCCGCTCGAGCGGACCGACTGGATCCGCGACGGCCTGCTCACCGGCCTGCTCCAGACCCGGCACTCGGCCGGGATGACCGGTCAGCCCGTCACCCCGATGATCGACAACCTCGTGCTCGAGGTGGGCGACGGGGCGGGGTCGATCGAGGACATGGTCGCCGGGGTGCAGCGCGGCCTGCTGCTCACCTGCCTGTGGTACATCCGCGAGGTCGACCCGCAGACCATGCTCCTCACCGGCCTGACCCGCGACGGCGTCTACGTCGTCGAGGACGGCGAGATCGTCGGCGCGGCCAACAACTTCCGCTGGAACGAGAGCCCGATCGACCTGCTCAACCGGTTCAGCGCGGCGACGACCTCGGTGCCGAGCTTCAGCCGCGAGTGGGGCGACGACTACTTCTCCCGGACGGCCACCCCGGCGCTCCGCATCCCCGACTTCAACATGTCGAGCGTGTCGCAGGGGGTGTAGGTCAGCCGAGCCGCTGGACGCGCTGGCGGTGCTTGCCCGAGTTGTCGCCGTCGATGTCGGAGTCGCGCGTCCGGGAGATGTGGTCGACCTTCTCCTGGGACCCCTGCACGGGCTGTGCCGCGATCAGGGTGTCGCGCTCGTAGGCGTGCGACTTGTCGGTGTTGCGGTAGTAGCGGTAGAGCGCCCAGTAGGTCGCAGCTGCCCCGGCCGGGCCGGCAGCGAGGATCCACGCCGGGACGCTGTCACCGGCCATCACCGCGACCTGCGTGATCTCGAGGATCATGCCGTCGCCACCAGGATCCAGCCGGCGATGCCCTCGAGGAAGGTGCCGACGGTCAGTGCTGCGGCGACGAGGCGCCACTGCGAGACCGGGACGCTGCCCATCGTCTCGCCCGTGCGCGCGTTGACCGCGATGTAGTGCAGAATCTCGGTGTTCTCCTGGTAGTAGGAGTAGAGCCACACGGGCAGGTACATCGACACCCACCGCGAGCCGCCGACGTCGACCCGCTCGGCCTCCCAGCGCACGCCGCGGTCGAACTGCGAGAGCGAGCCCTGCACCTGCGAGCGGCCGATCGAGAGCAGCTGGTCCTGGAGCACCGGCTGGAGGTCCTCCACGTCGAGGTCGCGCTTCTCGCTGGTGAAGCCGACGAGATAGCTGGAGTTCCACTTCACGGCGTTCTTCGTGTCGAACGGCAGGATCGTGTTGACGATGTTGTTGGTGGTCGAGCCGTCGAAGTCGGCGCGGTCCGCGGCTCCCTCGACGGTCAGGTCGTCGACGGTGAACGCCACGGAGCGGTCGACGCGGTAGACGTCCGCGGCGTAGTACGTCGTCGTGCTGTCGCCGGTCTTCTCGGTCCAGCGACGCGTCTGCACCTCGCCCGTCCCGACGTACGACGCCTCGGCCCGCGCGTCGATCACGAGGTAGGGCAGGTAGACCCCGAGGACGTTCTCGGGGACGAACTCCTTCTTGAACCGCGGGTGCGCGAACAGGCGGCGCTTGGAGGCGAACTCGCGGATCTTCTCCACCGCCTCGGCGTGGGTCAGCCGGAACGGCAGCACCGCGTCGGGCACGGCGCCGTTGGGCGTGCGCTGGTTGACGTTGAGGGTGTGCCGGCACCAGTGGCAGCGCGCGTTCATCGCGTGCGCCGTGTCCACCACGACGTCGGCGCCGCAGCCGCCGCACGTCAGGGTGATCACGTCCTCCTCGGAGGAGATCTCGCCGGCACCTCCGGCGACGACCGTGCCCTCCAGCTCGTCGATCCCGACGCCGAGCCCGAACTCCTCCTCGACCCGCGCCTCCTGCCACTCGTGGCGGCAGAACAGGCACACGAGCATCCCCGTCGAGGCGCGCTGGCGTACGTCCGTCGACCCACACTTCGGGCAACGGTTGACTCCGTCGGCGAGCGACTCGTTGACGGTCTCGATGCTCGGCCCGGGCTCGGGCTCGGCGCGCGCGGCCGCCAGCTCCTCCTCCAGGGAGAGTGGCGGACCGTCGAAGACGGGGGCGTCGGGATCGCGCGGCGTCGAGCCGTCCGACGATGCGTCCTGCGTCATCTCAGAGGCCCAGGGCCTTCGCCTTCGCGGCGTCGTAGTCCTCCTGGGTGATCAGCCCGGCGTCGAGCATCTCCTTGGCGCGCTTGAGCATCGCGACCGGGTCCTCGGCCGGCGGCTGGGCGGCCGGGGCGGTCGGGGCGGCAGCAGGAGCGGCGGGTGCTGCCTGCGTCGGCTGCTGGAGGCTGCCCACGCCCATCCCGCCGGCGGCCATGCCCATGCCGATCAGGCCGCCCGGTCCGGCGTTCTCGCCGGCGGACTCGATCCCCGCGGCGACCGACGCCTGCAGGTTCGAGTTGCCGCGCGAGCCCGACAGGGCGTCGGCACGCTGCACGTTCTTGAGCAGCTCGCGGGTGTTCTCGTCGTACTCGATCGAGATGATCGCGGTCTTGACGATCTCGAGGCCGCGGTCGGTGCGCCAGCGGTAGTTCTCCTCCACCGCCGCCGACAGCGAGTGGGCGAAGCCGACGGAGTCCTGCTGGAGCCGGCTGATCCGGTTGCCCTTGGCAGGATCGTTGGTGTACATCGAGAAGGCCGGCGCCAGCGACCCGACGACCTCGTTGAAGAGCTGCTCACCGGCAGGGTTGTCGATGTCGGTGAAGTCGAACACCGCCTTCCCGCTGATCACGCCGGCGGAGACGAAGTTGCGGATGAAGGTCAGCGGGTCGGTGATCTTGAGCGTGTAGGTGCCGCGGGTGATCGCGCCGACCTGGGTGTTGAGGAACGCGTCGTCCCAGTAGATCTCCGACTGGGTGCCGAACTTGTTGTTCGGGAGCTCCTTGAGCGTCACGAAGATCGCGGTCTGCTGGCTGCCGGGACGGCCGCCGAACTTGAAGCGCTCCCAGCTCTGCTTGATGAGCGAGTCGACCAGTCCGCCGCCGGAGAACACCGACTGCGAGGCCGACTCGTCGGAGTCCCAGACGTAGCCGCCGGGCTGGGCGGCGAAGCCGGTGAACGCGCCGTCCTCCATCAGGACCAGGCCGTATCCCTCCGGCACGATGATCTTGGAGCCGTTGGTGATGACGCCGTCGGAGGCGCGGTCGTTGGCACCGCGCCCGGCGTTCTCGCCCTTGCGCACCGCGGGGAACACCGCGGCGGTGGCCGGCAGCCCGTCCGGGACGCCGTAGAAGTCGAGCCACTGGTCGGCGAGCGTCCCGCCGATGGCGCCGGTCACTGCCTGGAAGAGTCCCATGTCCACAGCCTCTCGATGGGTGCGCGGGCCGATCGCCGCGCGGACACACTAGCGCCCGGAAACGTCCTCCGGGCCGGAGTTCGCGGGTCAGCGCAGACCGGTCTGCAGCGCCTGCCAGGTCTCGTCCGTGACGACACCGGTCGGCACCTGTCCGACCCGCTGCTGGTAGCGGCGCACGCCGCGTGCGGTGCGGTCGGTGAGCACGCCTGTCACCATCACCGAGCGGAGGCCGCCGGCGCGCAGCGCACGCTCGAGGCGCAGCACGGCCGGGCCGGAGGAGCCGACCTTGAGCAGCGGTGTGGAGCCGCGCGCGAAGAGCGTGGACCACGTGCGAGCGTCGGTCCGGCCGGTGACCTGCAGGTCGGTGCGGCGCTGGAAGGCACGCACGGCCCGCTGGACGTCACGGTCGAAGATCCCGTCGACGCGCCCGCGGTAGCGGGCCTGGGTGCGGAGTACGCACTGCAGCGCCTCGACGCGCGGTCCGCGGTCGCCCACGTGCAGGCGGGTGCTGCCGGGGACGTCGATGCGGGTGCCGCCACAGGCGCGGAGGTTGCGCGGAGCGCGCGACCCGCCGTCGAGCTCGAGGTAGTTGCGGTCGATCGTCAGCGCGACGCCACCGTAGGACGCCGGCACGTGCGCCTCGTACTGGTGGACGCGATCGCCCTCCCAGCTCGAGCCGCGGACCCACTGCTCGTCGACGCCGGCGTCGGGGCGGTCGTTGTACCAAGCGTACCAGACCTGGTCGGGCATGGCGTACGAGCCGGGCGAGACGTTGGCGGCGTTGTCGAGGGCGTGGATTCCGGCGGAGATGCTGGAGTAGACGCCCGAGCGGTAGCCGAGGTCGTGGAGCGCGAGCGTCCAGCCGCTGAGGAACCGCAGAGCGGACCGGCGGCAGTCGTCGCTGGTGACGTCGAAGCCGCCCTCGAGGTCGTACCAGAGCGTCGTGCGCGACGGCAGGCCGAGCTCCTTCGCCCGGGCGACCGCTGCGGCGGCCTCGGCGTGCCCCCGGGCGTCGGCTGCGGCGTAGTCGGCGGCTGGCGACGGGTCGATCCGGTCGGCGTAGGCGCTGCACGATGCCTGCGGTCCCACCCAGATCGGGAGCACCCGCCACCCCGCGGAGCGCTGCCGCGCGACCCAGGTCGCGTCGAGGTGGGGCTGGCCCGGGTCGGTCGCGGTGGTCCGGCAGGACGCGGTCGAGCCGCCGATGTAGACGCCGGCTCCCCAGAACGGTGATGACGTGAGCCACGCGTCCATCTGCTCCTGCGTCGGCGCGCAGCGGGCGTCGAAGGCGTAGCCCGACAGCCCGTCGGACCGGCCGGCGGCCGAGGACGGGGCCGCCGCGACGACGACGGTCGCGACCGCCGCGGACAGGACGGCGACGACGGTGGCCGCGAGCGCGCGGGCGCGGGCCGAACGAGTGGTGCGGTGCATGCTTCTCCCCCGAGTGTGCGTGTGCGGCGACCCTAGCGGACAGGTCCGGGAGGGTGCGGGTGACCGCCCGGCACGTCGACGTCGGGGTCGTAGGGCACGCGCGTGTAGACGAACGTCGCGCACTCGAGGTTGCGGATCGAGCCGTCCGGACGGCGTACGACGTCGAGCCGCTCGCCGCGGTGGTAGCCCAGGACACCGACCAGGACGCCGTCGACGAGCTCGAAGCGGTCGGTGACCACTCCGCCGCGCGCCATGGCGCGCAGCTCGAGGCCGTCGTTGTGCCAGCGCACGTCGTAGGCCGAGTTGCCCCAGAACCAGAGCCCGGGCACGCCGTGCGCCTGCGGGGGCAGCACGATCGTGGGTCGCCACGGCGCCGGTCGGTCGTCGTCGGCGTCCGGGTCGCCCTCGATCAGCCGGACCGCCAGGTCGCGCGGGTCGATGCCGGTCGTGGCGTTGGCGAGCACGACCCCTCCGATGCCGCTGCCCGGGTCGACGTGGAGGGCGGCGAGGAAGCCGGGCATCGAGCCGTTGTGCCCCACCAGCCGTCCGCCGGGGTGCAGCCCGAGCATCAGGCCCAACCCGTAGTCGGGGGTCACCGGCTGCTGCATCTCCTCGAGCGTCGCGGGCGCGAGGACGTGCGGGTGCGCGCCAGCGAGCACCTGTCCCCACGTCACGAGGTCGCCCAGGGTCGACCAGAGCTGGCCGGCGGGCGCCATCGCGCCCGTGTCGGTGAGCGGCTCGTGCACCCGGATCCCGGTGAAGTGGTCCACGCTCCAGCCCGCCTGCGCGCCGGGCCGCGGGAGGTACGACGTCGCGCGCATGCCGAGCGGCTGGAGCAGGCGCTCGGTCACGAGCGCGCGCCACGGGGCGCCCATCCTCCGCGCCAGCACCTCGCCGAGGAGTCCGTAGCCCAGATTGGAGTAGTGGAACCACTCCCCCGGGCCGGCGACGCGACCGCTGCCGTCGTTGGCCGCCGCCAGGGCGGCGAAGTCCCCACCCCGGGTGCGCTCCCACCACGGTCCGCGCGGCTCGCTCTGCATCCCCGACGAGTGCGCCAGCGCGTCACGGACCGTTACCTCGCCGTAGCCCACGTCGCCCAGGTGCGCCGACAGCGGGTCGGCGAGGTCGAGCAGCCCGGCGTCGCGTGCCTGCATCACCAGGACCGCGGTCATCGTCTTGGTGATGGAGCCGATGCGGTACTGCCCGTCCAGACCGGGCGCGTCGCCCGCGCCACCGGCCCACACCGCGCCGTAGCGGTCGAACACGGCTCCGACCACCGACGTCAGACGGCCCTCGGCCTGCGCGACGTCGAGCAGCCGTTGCCGCTGGTCGCTCACTCGGCGAACGCCTCCGGCGGCGGACAGGCGCACACGAGGTTGCGGTCGCCGTAGGCCTGGTCGATGCGGGCGACCGCCGGCCAGTACTTGTCGGGGTCGATGCCCTGCGGGAAGACGCCGACCTCGCGGGAGTACGGGCGCTCCCATTCACCCACCAGCGCACGGGCCGTGTGCGGCGCGTGCCGCAACGGCGAGTCCTCGGGCGTCCACTCGCCGGCCTCGACCCGCGCGATCTCGCCGCGGATCGCGATCATCGCGTCGCAGAAGCGGTCGATCTCGGCCAGGTCCTCGGACTCCGTCGGCTCCACCATCAGGGTGCCGGCGACGGGGAACGACATGGTCGGGGCGTGGAAGCCGTAGTCGACGAGCCGCTTGGCGACGTCGTCGACGCTCACGCCGCTCGTCTTGGTGATCCCTCGGAGGTCAAGGATGCACTCGTGGGCCACCAGGTCGCCGTGGCCGCGGTAGAGCACCGGGAAGTGCTCCTCCAGCCGCTGGGCGATGTAGTTGGCGGACAGCACGGCCACGGCGGTCGCGCGGGTCAGGCCGGAGGCACCCATCATCCGGATGTAGGCCCAGGTGATCGGCAGGATGCCGGCCGAGCCGTAGGGCGCGGCGCTGATCGGGCCGATCCCCTGCCGCTTCTCGACCTCCGGGTGCCAGCCGTGGGAGGGCAGGTACGGCGCCAGGTGGGCGCGCACGGCGACCGGCCCGACGCCGGGACCGCCCCCGCCGTGCGGGATGCAGAAGGTCTTGTGCAGGTTGAGGTGCGACACGTCGCCGCCGAACTCACCCGGTCGCGCGTAGCCGAGGAGCGCGTTGAGGTTGGCCCCGTCGACGTAGACCTGGCCGCCGTGGTCGTGGACGATCTTGCACAGGTCGGTGATGGTGTCCTCGTAGGCCCCGTGGGTCGAGGGGTAGGTCACCATGATCGCGGCCAGCGTCTCGGCGTGCTGGTCGCACTTGGCGAGCAGGTCGTCGAGGTCGACCGAGCCGTCGTCGGAGGCCTTCACCACGACGACCTTCATCCCCGCCATCACCGCGGAGGCGGCGTTGGTGCCGTGCGCGGACGACGGGATCAGGCAGACGTTGCGCTCGGTGTCGCCGTTGGCGAGGTGGTAGCCCCGGATGGCCAGCAGACCGGCGAGCTCGCCCTGCGAGCCGGCGTTGGGCTGGACCGAGACCTTGTCGTAGCCGGTGACCTCCGCCAGCCAGCCCTCGAGGTCGTCGACGAGCTCGCGGTAGCCCGTCGCGTCCTGCGCCGGCGCGAACGGGTGGAGGTCGGCGAAGCCGGGCAGGCTGATCGGCTCCATCTCGGTGGTGGCGTTGAGCTTCATCGTGCAGGAGCCGAGCGGGATCATGCCGCGGTCCAGCGCGTAGTCGCGGCTGGAGAGCTTGTGGAGGTAGCGCAGCATCTGGGTCTCGCTGCGGTGGGTGTTGAAGACCTCGTGGGTCAGGAAGTCCGTGGTGCGGCGCAGCGGCTCCGGCAGGCCCGACACCGTCTCGTCCGCCGCGGCTCCGACGCCGAACGAGCGGAGCACGGCCGCCACCGTCGACGGGCTGGTGCGCTCCGACGTGGACAGCCCGACGTGGTCCTCGTCGATCAGGCGCAGGTGCAGCCCGACGGTGCGGGCCGCCGCGACGACGTCGCCGGCGCGCCCGGGGACCGACACGGTGAGGGTGTCGAACCACGTCTCGTTGACGACCTCCACTCCCCCGTCGCGCAGGGCGGCGGCGATGCGGCTGGCATGGTCGTGCGTGCGCTGCGCGATCCGGCGCAGCCCCTCGGGGCCGTGGTAGACGGCGTACATCGAGGCGACGACCGCCAGCAGCACCTGGGCGGTGCAGATGTTGGAGGTCGCCTTGTCGCGGCGGATGTGCTGCTCACGCGTCTGCAGGGCGAGCCGGTAGGCCGGGCGGCCCTCGGCGTCGACCGACACCCCGACGAGGCGTCCGGGCAGGTGCCGCTCGAGCCCGGCGGAGACGGACATGAAGCCGGCGTGCGGTCCGCCGTAGAAGAGGGGTACGCCGAAGCGCTGCGACGAGCCCACGACCACGTCGGCGCCGAAGGTGCCGGGCGCCTCGAGCAGGGCGAGAGCCAGGATGTCGGCGGCGACGACGGCCAGCCCCCCGCGCTCGTGGACCGCGTCGATCAGCGGGCGCGGGTCGAGGACGGCGCCGGAGGCGCCGGGGTACTGGACGAGCACGCCGCAGAGGTCACCCTCGGGGAGGCCGTCGGTCAGGTCGGCCACGACCACCTCGATCCCCATGCCCTCGGCGCGGGTGCGGACCACGTCGATGGTCTGCGGCAGGGCGTCCGCGTCGACCACGAACGGGCCGGAGGCGTTGCGCTGGGCGCGGCGCACCAGGGTCATCGCCTCGGCCGCGGCGGTTCCCTCGTCCAGCAGCGAGGCGTTGGCGGTGGGCAGGCCGGTGAGGTCGGCCACGACCGTCTGGAAGTTGAGCAGCGCCTCGAGCCGGCCCTGGGAGATCTCGGGCTGGTAGGGCGTGTAGGCGGTGTACCACGACGGGTCCTCGAGCACGTTGCGCCGGATCACGGCCGGGGTGATGGTCGCGTGGTAGCCGAGGCCGATCATCGCCTCCGCGGGCCGGTTCTGCGAGGCGAGCTTGCGCAGCGCCCGTGCCGTGGCCTCCTCGTCGAGCGGGTCCGGCAGGTCCAGCGCGGCTGCCATGCGGATCCCGCCGGGGACCGCGGCGGCCATCAGCGCTTCGAGCGAGTCGTGGCCCACGGCCTCGAGCATGCGGGCGACGTCGGCGTCGTCAGGGCCGATGTGGCGGGCGACGAACTCCCCCATCGGCGAGTCGCTGGTGGTCGAGGTGGCGTCCGGCACGTGGGCTCCCTGAGGTCACTGGCAAGACCTCCCCCTCTGTCGGCCCGGTGGCCTCCAGAGTGCCAACCCGTGCGGTCCGGGTGCCTGAGAGGTTCCGGGGAGGAATTGCCCCTTCGGCGCACTGCGACCCAAGGGCCGCTGTGACTCTCCCGCACGGGATGTCAGCGTGGAGAAGTCTAGCGGTCCCCGGAGGAAATGAACGAGGCCGCCCGGGGTGCGGGCGGCCTCGTCGGAGGGTCGTGTGGTCGAGCGGCTCGGAGCGTGGTGCCCGAGCTCAGCCGGTCTGGCGGGCGGCGCGCCGCGCGGCGAGCTCGTCACCGGCGACCGGGCCGGCCGAGTCGTCCGCAGTTCGCTCGCTCGGCAGCTCGGCGAGGGTGCCCTCGATCTCACGCCAGACGCCACCGATGGCGATGCCGAAGACGCCCTGGCCGCCCTGGAGGAGGTCGATGACCTCGTCGTTGCTGGTGCACTCGTAGACCGAGGCGCCGTCGCTCATCAGCGTCACGCGGGTCAGGTCGTCGGTGCCGCGCTCGCGCAGGTGGGCCGTCGCGGTGCGGATCTGCTGCAGCGAGATGCCCGCGTCGAGCAGCCGCTTGACGACCTTGAGGATCAGGATGTCGCGGAAGGAGTAGAGACGCTGCGAGCCGGATCCTGCCGCGCCGCGCACGCTCGGCTCGACCAGGCCGGTGCGGGCCCAGTAGTCGAGCTGGCGGTAGGTGATGCCGGCGGCGTTGCACGCGGTGGGACCGCGGTAGCCGGTGTCGCTCGGCAGCGGGGAGACGTCGTCCGCGAAGAGCAGACCCTGCTCCTCCGCGAGCTCGGCGGCCTCGGTCGCAGCCTTGATCCCGGCGGCGTCCGCGCCCTGTTCGTTCTCGTTGCTACCCACAGCAGACCCTCCAGGTCGGTTCCTCCGCTGAGCAGTAACTCCTGGGGGAAGGGCCCGCACGGCGTCCGGTGGAGCTGGCAACCACAGCGGTGGAGTTACAACGAAGACAGTTCACGGTAAGGCCGGGAGTTCGGGTTGTCCATCCACGCGGCGGCGTGTCGCAACCCTCAACCTCAGGTTGAGGGTGAGTGTCTACGCCGGTGCTAGTGGGACTCGAAGTCGTCGGGCGAGACGTGGTCGAGGAACTCGCGGAAGCGCTCGACCTCGTCCTCCTGCTCGGCCGGCACCGCGAGGCCGGCTTCCTCCAGCACCGCCTCGGCACACACGATGCGGGCACCGGTGCGCAGCGCGAGGGCGATCGAGTCGGACGGGCGGGCGCCCACCTCGGCCCCGCCGTGGAAGACCAGCTGCGCGAAGAAGATCCCGTCCTGCATGTCGACGATGCGCACCTCGTCGAGCCGCTGGCCCGTGGCCTCCAGCACGTCGCGCATGAGGTCGTGGGTCAGCGGGCGCGGCGGGGTGACGCCCTGCTGGGCGAACGCGATCGCCGTGGCCTCCACGGCCCCGATCCAGATGGGGAGGTAGCGCTCCCCCGTCACCTCGCGGAGGAGCACGATGGGCTGGTTGGAGGGCATCTCGACCCGCACTCCGACGACGTCCATTTCGCGCATGCACCCACACTACTCAGGTGTCCTGACCGCGTGGGTCCGGGCTGCGGTCCGGGTGCGGGCCGGGCCTCAGCCGCGGTCGAGGCCGACCTTCACCAACGTCGCGTGCAGGCGCACCGACAGCGCCGCGATCTCCGAGGTCGCGTCCTCGGCGCGGCCGCGCGCGGCCACGTCACGGGCGCGAGCCAGGGGCGCGACGACCTGCTGCACCAGGCCCACCTCACGGTCGGCCGCGGTCTTGAACGCACGCAGGTGGCGCGGCTCGAAGCCGAAGTCGGCCAGCTCGCGCGCGGTCTGCGCCACCACCAGCGCGTCGCTGTCGAAGTGACCCGTGCCGGTGCGGGCGCTGATCAGGCCGAACTGCTCGAGCTGGCCCAGCAGCTCCTCGGAGATGTCGGCGACCTTCAGCAGCTCGCGACGCGACAGCCGCAGGTCGCTGGTGCGCCGGAACGACTCCGGGCTCGGCAGGCCGTCGGCGCTGAGCGCGACCTTCGGCACCGTCGGCACGACCGACTCGATCGCCGGCGGCTCGAGACCGCGGTCGATCGCGTCGAGGTGGTCGCCGATGACCTTCAGCGGCAGGTAGTGGTCGCGCTGCATCAGCAGGATGTAGCGCAGCCGCGCGACGTCGTCGGCGGAGAACTTGCGGTAGCCGGCAGCGGTGCGCTCGGGCTTGACCAGCCCCTGGTCCTCGAGGAAGCGGATCTTGGGGATCGTCACACCGGGGAAGTCGGGGCGCAGCTGGTCGAGGACCTGCCCGATGTTGAACCGGGCGCCGCGACTCGCAGCCGAGGACGTCGAGGCACTCACGGATCAGTGGTCCGGGTGGGCGGAGAAGAACACGAGACGGTACTTGCCGATCTGCACCTCGTCACCGTCGTTGAGCTCGACGGAGTCGATGCGGTCACGGTTGACGTAGGTGCCGTTGAGGCTGCCCACGTCGCTGACGGAGAACCCCGACCCGGAGCGACGGAACTCCGCGTGGCGACGCGACACGGTCACGTCGTCGAGAAAGATCTCGCTGTCGGGGTGCCGGCCCGCGCCCACGACGTCGGTGTCGAGCAGGAACCGGCTGCCGGCGCTCGGTCCGCGCTGCACGACGAGGAGGGCGTGGCCCTCCGGGAGGGCGTCCACCGCGGCGGCGTCGACCGGGCTCAGCTGGCGGTCCGAGGACTCGCGCTGGTCCGGCACGCCGAAGGTGATGGTGGCAGTGGACTCGGCCGGGCTCGCCCCGGACGCACTGGCACCGGTGTCGTCCCCGGCGAGCAGCTTGGTGCCGCACTGGGCACAGAAGCGGGCATCGTCAGGGTTCTGCTTGCCACAGGCGGTGCAGAACGGCATGGAAACTCCTCGACGGGATCGACGCTCAACCCTCAGGCGAGGGTTGAGGTTGACGGTTGGTCCGAACCTACCAGCCCCGGGATGAGGCGCGGCGGTCAATGCGTGGGCGGGTCAGCCCTCCAGGCCGGCCTGGTAGGCGGCGGCGTCCATGAGGCCGTCGACCTGGGCGGCGTCGGACACCGTGACCTCGAACAGCCACCCGGCCTCGTAGGGGTCGCTGTTGACCAGCTCCGGGGTGGAGTCGAGGGCCGCGTTGGTCGCGACGACCTCACCGGTGACCGGCGCGTAGATGTCGCTGACGGACTTGGTGGACTCGAGCTCGCCGCACGTGTCGCCGGCGGTCACCGAGTCACCGACCTGCGGGAGCGAGACGTACACGATGTCGCCGAGCGCGTCCTGGGCGAAGTCGGTGATGCCCACCCGCACCGATCCCTCGGTGTCCCCGGGCGTGCGCACCCACTCGTGCTCGCTGGTGTACTTCAGGTTCTCCGGATACACGTCGACACTCCTCGAGCTGCGGTGGTGGGGATGCCCGGCAGGCTACTGGCCCGTGCCGAACTCCGCATAGGCAGGTCGTGAAGCTTCCCGGACACTGGTGATCTCCACCGACTCCAGCTCCTCGATCTCGACTGTGGCGTTGTCCAGCGTCTCGAGGGTCTCGACCGGGCCCAGGGAGAAGGTGAGCGCGGTGCGCAGGATGTGGGGATCGCCGATCACGTCGAGGACGTACGGCGACTCCAGCAGCTGGTCGTCGAGCTCGACGCCCCCGACCGCGTCCTCGAACGAGCTGTCGGCGCCGAGCCGGATGGAGTCGTTGAACTCCATCGCCTCCGCCCCCGCGGTGCGCAGCTCCTGGACCGTGTCGAGCAGCGAGCCCACGGGCACCGGGGTGTCCGACTCGGTGATCGTCACCCGCAGCCCGGGACCCGTGACCGGGACCAGTCCGGCGATGATGTTGAGGGTGCGCACGCGCTGCTCGGCCTCGTCGAGGGCCGCGGCCCGGGCCCGGGTCTCGTCGCTGAGCTCGTCGCGGCGCGCCTCGAGGCGGTCGACCTCCCGGCGCGCCCTGTCGGCCGTGCCGGTGAGGCCCTCGAACACCTGGACCAGCTCGTCCTCGCGGAGCCCGGCGTAGGTGTCGTTGGCCTGCGTGTCGCGCACCTGCACCACGAAGGCGAAGCCCAGCACGGCCAGGAGCACTCCGACCACGGCCTGCCGCCGCGACGGGCGGGTGAGCGCCTTGCGCAGCCGGTCGCGCCCCAGGTCCGGCTCCTCCGTGACGCGGTGGTGCGGCGTCGGGTCGGGCTTCCGGTCCGATGTCGAGCCAGGCGTCGGGTCAGGCGTCGAGTCAGGCATGGAAGACGTGCCTACGGATCGCGGCGACGTTGGAGAAGATGCGGATGCCCAGGACGACGATCACGCCGGTGGTCAGCTGGGCGCCGACACCGAGCTGGTCGCCGAGGTAGACGATCGCCGCGGCGATGACCACGTTGCTGACGAACGACACCACGAAGACCTTGTCGTCGAAGATGCCGTCGAGGTAGGCGCGCAGCGCGCCGAACACGGCGTCGAGCGCCGCCACCACCGCGATCGGGAGGTACTGCTGGAGGCCCAGCGGCACGTCGGGGGCGAAGACCAGGCCGGCGATGATGCCGATGAGCAGGCCAAGGGCAGCAATCACGGCGCGCTCCCCTCTCCTTCAGAACTGCCGTCCGGGTCGGCATTCAGCTCGATCACATCACGCAGCGCCCGCTCCGGTGCAGCCGGCAGGCGCATGTCGTCCACATTCTCGGCCCTGTAGACGAACCCGAGTCCGTTGACCCAGCCGAACCACACCTGGCCCTGGCTGCTCTGGAGCAGCCTCGCCTGGAGCGTACGGGTGTCGCCGATGGCCGACACGACGTAGGGGGCGTTGACCGGCCGGCCGTTGACGTGGATCGCCCGTCCGGTGTTGCGGATGCCACCCAGGGCGTTGAGCCGTTGGTCGTTGATGGCGATGGCCTCGGCGCCAGCCTCCCACAGCCCGTCGACGAGGACGGCGAGGTCTTCGTCGCGGATCTCGTCGTCGACGACGACCCCGGGCGGGTTGTCGACGGTGATCCGCACCCCGGGTCCGTGCACCACGGAGTAGCCGGTGTTGAGCTCGGCGCGCCGGACACGGGTCTCGATGTCGTCGACCCGCGCCTGCACCAACGTGCTGTTGGCGGCCGCTGCCTGGTTGGACCGGGCGAGGTCGGCCACCTGGCGCTGCAGGTCGCGGACCTCGGCGCTGCGCGTCTCGATCTGCTCGATCAGCGCTGCGCGGCTCAGCTCGTTGACCTCGGCCTCGCGGTCGGTCTGCGCGGCGACGATCGCCGCCATCACGCCCAGGACGGCGATCGCGACGAGGCTGACCCAGTGGGGGCGCGACTGCTGCCGGGCGGGCACACCCGCCGCCGCGCGCTTCTGCGCGACGTGGGCGTAGTCCTCGTCCATCGACCGTGCGGTGATCACCGTGAGCAGCGGAGCCGTGACGTGCTCGGGGAGCGGGCGCCCGGCGCTCTCCACGGTCCCGGCCCTGCGTGGTTCAGCCATGGTCGGTCGCGTGCGACGTACGTCGTGGTGTCTCGCGCAGCAGGGTGCGCACCTGCCAGGCGTAGAGCACCCCGGCCCACCAGTAGAGGCCGATCCCCCACCAGGCGAACGCCCAGCCGAAGGTGCGGGCCAGCGTGGCGACGATGCCGTCGCCCTCGCCGAGCAGCAGCAACGGGAAGGCGTAGAGCAGGTTGAACGTGGCCGCCTTGCCGAGGAAGTGGACCGGCAGTGCGGAGAAGCCGCGCGTGCGCAGGAAGGGCACGAGCCCCCAGAGGAACAGGTCGCGCAGGGGCAACGCGACCGCGACCCACCACGGGATGATGTCGCGCAGCAGGAGCCCGATCACGACCGCCAGGATGTAGAGGCGATCGGCGACGGGGTCGAGGATCTCGCCGAGCTTGGAGTACTGGTCGAGCCGCCTCGCCAGCCAGCCGTCCAGGAAGTCGGTGAAGCCGGCGACCATGAGCACGACGAGGGCGATCGCGTCCGCCTCGGGTCCGAGCACGAGCCACAGGAACAGGGGCACGCCGGCCAGCCGCACCACACTGATGATGTTGGGCACGGTCCAGACGCGGGTCGCTTCCTCGGACACGATCAGACCCTATCCAGCACGGCTCACGCGTCGGCGGCGGACACGTCGTGGTGCGCGGCGTCGCGGATCTCGCCGACCAGCTCCTCCAGCACGTCCTCGAGCGTGACGAGCCCGATGACGGTGCCGTCGCGCTCCACCACCCGCGCCATGTGGGCGCCCTTGACCTGCAGGCTCTCGAGGGCGTCGTGGAGCAGGTCGTCGGGGTGCACCGTCGCGAAGGGACGCACCCACTTGTCCTCGATCACCCGCGAGCGGCGGTCGTCGTCGGACTCCAGGGCGTCCTTGATGTGGAGGTAGCCGAGCAGCGTCCCGTCGGGCGCTGCCACGGGGAACCGGCTGAAGCCGGTCGAGGCGCACAACGCCTCGACGTCGGCCACGGTCGAGCCGGGCACCACGGTGGCCAGGGTGTCGGGGGTCATCAGGATCGACACGACCGACTTCTCGGTGAACCCCAGCGCGCCGGCGAGACGGTCGTACTCCCCCGCCTCGATGAGCCCCTCCCCGCGGGACTCCTCGACGAGTGCGGCCACCTCCTCGCGCGTGAAGCTCGAGTGCACCTCGTCCTTGGGCTCGATCCTCAGGAGTCGCAGCACGCCGTTGGCCACCATGTTCATGACGGCGATCACCGGGCGCAGCACGGTGACGATCACCATCATCGGCGGGCTGAGCACCAGGGCCGCGCGGTCGGGACCGGCGAGCGCGATGTTCTTGGGCACCATCTCGCCGAGCACGACGTGGAGGTAGACCACGATCGACATCGCGACCACGAAGGAGACCGGGTGCAGCAGGTCGTCGGGCAGGCGCGCCAGGTGGAACAACGGTTCGAGCAGGTGGGCGACGGCGGGCTCACCGATGGCACCGAGGCCGAGCGAGCAGACGGTGATGCCGAGCTGGGCGCCGGCCATCACGAGGGAGACGTTCTCCATCGCACGCAGCGTCGTGCGCGCGGCGCGCGAGCCCTCCTGCGCGCGCGGCTCGATCTGGCTGCGGCGGGCCGACAGCAGGGCGAACTCGGCACCCACGAAGAAGGCGTTGAGGGCCAGCAGCACGACGGCGAGGACCACGCCGAAGAGGTCACCGCTCATCGTCGGCCCCTTCGGGCGCCGGGCTGACGAGGCGCAGGTCGAGGCGGTCGATGCGCAGCCCGTCCATCCGCTCGACGGTCAGGGTGACGAGGCGCTCGCGCGGCTCGTGGGGGTCGGTGCGGTCGGGCACCGCCACCTCGATGCGGTCGCCCGGCTCCGGGATCTTGCCGAGCTCGCGCATGACCAGGCCGGCGACGGTGTCGTAGTCCTCGTGGTCGGGCAGCTCGATGTCGGTGGCGTCCTCGACCTCGTCGGGCCGCAGCAGCCCCGACAGCGTCCAGCTGCCGTCGCGGCGCTGGCGGATGCGCGAGCCGAGGCGGTCGTGCTCGTCGGAGATGTCGCCGACGATCTCCTCGACGACGTCCTCCAGCGTGACGATCCCCGCGTGGCCGCCGTACTCGTCGAGCACGATGGCCATCTGGAAGCCGTCCTGCCGCAGCAGCGCGAGCAGCGGGTCGAGGCGCAGGCTGTCCGGGACGACGACGGGCTTCACCATCACGTGCTTGATGCGGGTGGTGGCCCGCTCGTGCACCGGCACGGCGACAGCGTGCTTGACGTGGACCGTGCCGACGACCGTGTCCTCGGCGTCGAGGACCGGGAAGCGCGAGTGGCCCGTCTGGCGGGCCAGGTCGATGACCGACGACACGCGGTCGCCGTCCTCGACCGTGGTGGTGCGCACGCGGGGCGTCATGATCTCGCCCGTCGTGCGGCTGCCGAAGACGACGGAGCGCTCCACCAGCTCGGCGGTCTCGGCGTCGAGCGTGCCCTGGTCGGCGGACCGCTGGACCAGCGAGGCCAGCTCCTGCGAGCTGCGCGCGGACCGGAGCTCCTCCTGCGGCTCGATGCCGAGGCGGCGCACGATCATGTTGGCCGAGCCGTTGAGGGCACGGATCGGGCCGCGCGTGAGCGCCGTGAAGGCGCGCATGAAGCCCTGGGTGTTGCGGGCGGTCTCGAGCGGGCGCGCGATGGCGATGTTCTTGGGCACCATCTCGCCGAAGATCATCGTGACGACCGTGCCGAGGGCGAGCCCGAGCCCCAGCGAGAGCGGCGTGACGACCCCGTCGGGGAGGCCTGCGCTCGCCAGCGGGTCGTCGATCAGGTCGGCGATCGCCGGCTCGGCGAGGAAGCCGATCGCGAGGTTGGTGACGGTGATGCCGACCTGGGCACCGGAGAGCTGCGTCGACAGCGACCGCAGCGCGAGCTGTACGCCGTGGGCGCCCTCGTCGCCCTCGGCTGCGGCGCGCTCGACGCTCGGCCGGTCGACCGTGACGAAGGAGAACTCGGCTGCGACGAACAGTCCACACGCGGCGACGAGAGCCAGCGAGACGAGCAGCAGCAGGAGGGGGGTCACGACACGCACCAGGTGTTCAGTGCGGTCGTGCGGGGACTTTGACTCTCGTCCATGGTCGGCGCGGGGGTTCCTTGTCTGGCGTCGGCGAAGCCACAGACTACCGGCCGGGACCGGCTTCACCACACTCGTCGTGTCGCTTTGGGGAGGGCCGCTCCTGCCACCTACTCTTGCCCCCACATCGGGGTGAGTCAGCAGGACCCTCCGGGTCCCGGCGAGGAATGACGTAGATGCGAGCGTGGGCTCAGTCGATCACGGCTGCACTGCTCGTCGTGCTCGTGGCCACGCTCGCCACGGTCACCGCCAACGACGGCGCGACGCAGGCCGGCTCGGTCCGGATGGTGCAGACGACGCAGCAGCCGTCCGCCACCCCGGCGGCGCGCGACGACCGCCCCAACCTCGTCTTCGTCCTGACCGACGACATGCGCGACGGCGACCTCGACCACATGCCGATCACCCGTCGCCTCGTGGCCGACCGGGGCATGGAGTTCACCGACGCCATCTCGCCGCACCCGCTGTGCTGCCCGGCACGCGCGCAGCTGGCGACCGGCCAGTACGCGCAGAACAACGGGGTGCAGCACAACCGCGGGGTCCACGGCGGCTTCGGGGCGCTCGACCCGACCCGCGAGGCCAGCTCGTGGTTCCGCGACGCGGGCTACCGCACGGGCTTCGTCGGCAAGTTCCTCAACGGCTACGGCCCCCAGGACGTGCGACCGGCCGGCTGGTCGCGCTGGGACGCACTGACCAGGGGCGTCTACGACTACGTGAACTTCTCGATGACGGGCGACGGCGACCCGCGCCGCTACACCGACAGCTACGTCACGTCGGTGATCGAGGACCACGCCAACCGTGCGGTCCGCGACTTCGCGGAGAGCGGCGACCCGTTCGTGGTCTACGCCTGGCACCTCGCCCCGCACTACCGGATCACCCCCGAGGGCGGCCGCGGACTGCCGCCGGCCGAGCCCCAGGACCAGGACCTGTTCCTCGACGCCCGACCGGAGTCGTTCGACGACCCCGCCTTCAACGAGGCCCACGTCAGCGACCAGCCGGCCTACCTGCGCCACCTGGCCCCGGTCAGCCGCGACGAGGTCAGCGCGGAGAACACCGCCCGCCTCCAGTCGCTCCAGGCGGTCGACCGCGCCGTCGGCTCCCTCGTCGACACGCTGGCCGAGGAGGGCGTCCTCGACAACACCTACATCGTCTTCTCCTCCGACAACGGCTACTCGCTCGGCGAGCACCGCTTCATCGGCAAGGACGTGCTGACCGACGAGGCCCTGCAGGTGCCGCTGCTGGTGCGCGGCCCGGGGATCACGCCCGGCAGCAGCTCGGACCTGCCCGTCACGCTGGTCGACCTCCCCACGACCTTCGCCGCGCTGCTCGGGGTCTCCCCCGCCTGGCAGGTCGACGGCACGTCGCTCGCCCCGACGCTGCGCGGGGACGGCCAGGCCTTCCGCGACACCACGCTGATCCAGACCGGCCGCACGCTCGGCGACGGGTGGTCGCACCGCGGCGTACGCACCGAGCGGTACCTCTACGGCACGGACGGCACCGACGGCTTCCTCTACGACCGCCTGCTCGATCCCGAGGAGATGGTCAACCGGATCGACGACCCGGCCTACGCCGAGGTCCGTGGGGCCCTCGAGCTGCGCCGCACCGAGCTCGTCGGCTGCGCGGGCTGGACCTGCAACCAGGTCTTCGGGCCGCTCCCCGAGCCCACCTCCTGATCACCGTGCCCGAGGTCCTCCACCCCGTCGTCGTGCAGGTGGTGCCGGTGGCGGTCTTCCTGCTCGCGATCACGGTCACCGCCGAGGTCGCGCAGCTGGCCGGCGTCTTCGACGTCGCGGCGCACGCGCTGGCCCGTCGTTCGCACCACCGGGTGGTCCTGCTGTGGCTGACCTTCGCCGCACTCGCGGTGGTGAGCACCATCGTGCTCAGCCTCGACACGACCGCGGTGCTGCTGACCTCGGTGGGCCTGGCGATCGCCCGCCAGACCGGCATCGCACCGATGCCCTTCGCCCTCACCACGCTGTGGATCGCCAACACCGGCTCGCTGCTCCTGCCGGTGTCCAACCTGACCAACCTGCTGGCCGTGCACCGCTTCGAGGACCTCGGCGCGAGCCACGCCGACTACGTCCGCACCGCTGCGCTCCCCGCGCTCAGCGCGGTCGTCGCCACCCTCGTCCTGATCGCCGTGCTGCAGCGGCGCGCGCTGCGCGGGACGTACGCCGTCGACCCGCCCGCCGACCCGCACGACCGGGTGCTGCTCGTCGTCGCGGGCCTGGTGTGCCTGGCGATCGGGCCGATGTTCGCCGTGGGGTGGGAGCCCGCGGTCGTGGCCGTGGGCTCCGCGGTCGTGCTGCTGGCAGCGCTCGTGTGGCGCGCTCCCTCGCTGCTGCGCGAGGTGCGCCCACCCTGGCTGATGGCCGGCGCCTTCGTGCTGGTCGCCGGGCTCCTGCGCATCGCCCAGGGCGAGGGCCTCCTCGACTGGCTCGCGCCCGCGGTGGGCTCCGGCACCCGCGCGCTCGACCTGCTGCACCTCTCGGGCGCCTCGGCCGTCGCCGCCAACCTGGTCAACAACCTCCCGGCCTACCTCGTCGTCGAGCCCTCCGCGGCCGACGACGTCCGCCGTCTCGTGGCCACGCTGGTCGGGGTGAACGCCGGCGCGCTCGTCACCCCGTGGGCCTCCCTGGCCACCCTGCTGTGGCTCCAGCGCTGCCGCTCCGCCGGGCTCCGGGTGCCGCTGCTCAGGCTGGCGGCGTGGGGCGCGCTCTGCGCCACTCTCTGCGTCACCACGGCGACGCTCGCCATCCGCTGACAACGCACCGGAGCACCCGAGCGCCGGTGCGACAGGTCAGGCGGACAAACGTGAACATGTCAGCCGAGCGCCCTCGAGTGGTGGTCCCACACGTCGTCGAAGTGCGCGACGTAGGCGTCGTGGACCTCCTGCCGCGGGATCATGACCACCAGCTCGTCGTTGAGGAGCGACACGTCGGACCAGTTCTCCGAGCCCGTCCACACCGCTCGCGTGGCGGCGCCGTCCCAGGTCCCGTCGAGGGACATCCACTTCTCGTGGACGAAGTGCTCCCAACCCGAGTCCTCGAACCCGGTCGCGACGTTGTCGTCGACGTCGAGGGTGGCGCTGCGGACGCGGACGCCAGCCTCGAGCAGCGTCGCGACGACGTCGGGTGCGGCCGCACTCACCAGCGCCTGGACCCGGCACCCCCGGTCGCTCAGCCCGGCCGTGCGACGGGCGAGGTCGAGCCCGCGCCGCCCCTGCCAGCCGTACATGCTGACGCGCACCACGGTGCGTCCGGCGACGCCGGACCCGGGCAGTGCCGCGCAGTCGACCTCGGCGAGCCGCCGGGCGACAGCGTCGTCGTCGGCGGTCGCCGGTCGTCCGGAGCCGATGCTCGTCGTCACGTCGCCGAGGGTCACGTCCGTCGTCGGTGCCGCGACCTGGCGGTCGGCGGCGAGCTCGGCGAACAGCTGGCTGTAGTCGTCGTACAGCTGCCGGCTGCCGGTGAAGGTGACCAGGTCGTTCCAGTGGACGCCTGCGGCGTAGCCGGTCAGGTTCGCCGAGCCGAGCATGACGACGTACGACTCGTCCCCGCTCTCGGAGAACAGGTAGAACTTCATGTGCTGGTTGCCGCGGTCCCCGAGCCGGCAGCTCGCGTGGCAGACCTTCACAAAGCCCGGCCCTGCGCCCGTCCGACAGGCATCGAGGCTGGCGTCGGGCCCCGCGCCCAGCGCCCGCTGCAGGCGACGGGCGGGCATCGAGACGAAGTTGTCGTTGAGGACGACCTGCACGGTGACCTGTCGCCGCGTGCACGCCCTCAGGAGCGCGTCCGCGATGTCGGGGCGGTCGAAGCTGTACGCCGCCATGCGGATCGTGCCGTGGCGCGGGGTGGCGTCGATCGCCCGCCGGATGCGGTCCGCGATGCGGTTCTGCGCGGCCACGTCGCCGGTCGGGTCGTTGAAGACCACGTCGGCCGCTGGCGGCTCGACGACCGCAGCGGGCAGCCGCTGGGACGAGGTCGGGGGCTCGTCCCCCACTGCTGCGCTCAGCACTGGCGTTGCGAGCGTCGTCGCCAGGCCCAGGACCACCGTTGCTGCCAGGAGTGAGGTTCGCATCTCGACCACCGATCCCGTACGGCGGGAGCTTCCCGCCTCGTGATCGACGGTCGCGCCGGAGCAGGTCCGCAGGCACGGGCCGGCGATCTCGGGTGTGGTGGGATCTCAGGACGGGCACCGGGTCCGCAGCCCGGTCTCACCGGGACTGCCGACTCATTCCGGCAGGACTGCGGCTGTGGTCGTCGAGAGGTGGTCCATACCTCTCGCGATCGAGGTTGTCGAAGAGCGGCGCCCTGAGGAGATTGGGAAGGTTCCCAACTGCGAAGGAGTGAGCATGCCCCCGAAGTCGGCTCGATCGAGGAGATCCTCGGTGTTCCTCGCGGTGTTCGCCCTGTTGCTCGCCGCCATGCCAGCGCTGCTGGCGAGCAACGCCCACGCCGCATCCCCTACCAAGGCCCGGACCTGGAACGTCATGGTCGGCGCAGAGTCGAGCTCAGGCGCCGTCCAGACAATGGGCTACGGCCCCAAGAAGATCTGGATCAACGCCGGTGACACCGTGCGATGGGTCTCCAACTCGATGGAGCCGCACACCGTGTCCTTCATCAACGACAAGCACCCCGCGGTCGAGTTCGACCTGGCGACCCCCTACATGTCGGCGCAGACGCCGAAGGGCACGATCTCCAGGCCGGGGCAGTTCCGCAGCTCCGGGATCATGATCCCGGAACCCGACGCCATCTTCCCCGACGCGGTCGACTCGTACGACCTGAAGTTCCTCAAGCCGGGCAGGTACCCCTACATCTGCTACCTCCACGGCAAGGCCATGAGGGCGGTCGTCGTGGTCCGCAAGGCGGGCAAGCCCTATCCGCACACGCAGGCCGAGTACAACGCGATGGCCACCGAGGCAGCGAACGCGGACATCGAGCACGGGCTCAACCTGTGGGCTGACGCACTCGGTGCCGCCGACTCCCACCACGTGTTCATGGGCGCCTCGGACATGCGGGCGATGGTCAACCGGTTCATCGCCGGCAGCATCGTGGTGAGGGTCGGCGACAGCGTCACCTTCGACATGGCGAGGAACGCGTTCCCGGTGCCGCACACGGTCACGTTCGGGCCGCCCCCGGCGAACCCGTTCGCACCCACGGGCGACCCGACGAACTTCCAGGGTGGCGCCCTGAGCTCAGGGGTGATCCTGCCTGCCGGGTTCGGACCTCCGCCGAGCACGTTCACGGTGAAGTTCACCAAGGCCGGCACCTACACCTACGTCTGCCTCCTCCATGCTGGCATGGGCATGGTCGGCCAGGTGGTGGTGCAGTAGGTCGCGACATGCTGCCGACCACGTGCAGAACCGGCCCTGACCCAGCGTTCCTGCTGCTGGTCAGAGCCGGTTCTTGTCGGTCGGGCTGACAGGATTTGAACCTGCGACCCCTTGACCCCCAGTCAAGTGCGCTACCAAGCTGCGCCACAGCCCGAATGCCCCCGGCAGGACGCCGTGAAGCGATGGGAACACTACCGCAGGCCTCGCAGACCCACGGAATCGACCCGCCCATCTAGACCGCTGTCGCCGGCGACAGCGCACCCGCGGCGGCGTCGACTAGTCCGAACGGGCCATTTCTGCAGGTAAGGGCTGACGCGAGCCGGAGCCCGACCCACCATGGATCGCCAACCTGTGGGGGGTTCCATGTCGTCACTGTCGCGCCGAGCCGGCGCCGTCGCCGCTGCCGTCGCGGCGATGCTCGGTCTCGTCCTCGCCGCGCCCCGCGCCGACGCGACCGTGCCCGAGACGGTCGGTCGCGACGCGGTCCGCCAGGCCGAGGCGCGGGCCCTGGCCAGGCAGGTCCGCGAGCGTCAGCAGAGCCTCATCGGCCTCAACCGTCGCGCCGATGCGCGCGAGCGAGCGATCATCGGCCGCAAGGCGCTGCTCGCGAAGTACGGCTACACCGGCGACCCGGACGCCGTACGCACGGTGCTGCCGCTGGCGTCGTACCACCTCTCCGCCGGCTTCGGCCTCACCGGCCCGATGTGGGAAGCACAGCACGGCGGCCAGGACTTCGGCGCGGCGCCGGGCGAGCAGATCGTGGCGGTCGCCGGCGGCACGGTGACTGACGTGGCCTACTCCGGTCCCTACGGCTTGCGCACCATCGTGACGCTGCCGGACGGCACCGAGATCTGGTACTGCCACCAGACGGACGCGTCGGTCTACGTCGGCGAGCACGTCGACGTCGTCGACCCGATCGGCTCGGTCGGCTCGACCGGCAACTCGACGGGACCGCACCTGCACCTCGAGGTGCGTCCCGGCGGCGGCCTCCCCATCGACCCGATGGACTGGTTCCGCGCCGCCGGGCTCAATCCCTGACCGGCCGGGCTGTCAGCGCTTGCGCTTCTCCCGCGGCTTCTGCTGGATCACGATCGGCGTGCCGACGAAGCCGAACTCCTCTCGGAGCCGACGCTCGATGAAGCGCTCGTAGGCGGCGTCCAGCTTGCCGCTGGTGAAGAGCACGAAGGTCGGCGGCGACGTCGACGGCTGGGTCGCGAAGAGGATCTTCGGCTGCTTGCCGCTGCGCACGGGGTGCGGGTGCTCGGCGACGAGCCGGCCGAGGAACGTGTTGAGCGCACCCGTGCCGATGCGGGTCTCCCACCCCTCGAGGGCCTTCTCGATCGCGGGGACCAGCCGGTCCACGTGCCAGCCGGTGCGGGCGGTGAAGTTGATCCGCGGCGCCCAGCGCACCTGGACGAGGTCGCGCTCGATCTCGCGCTCGAGGTAGTAGCGGCGCTCCTCGTCGACGAGGTCCCACTTGTTGAAGGCGATGATCATCGCCCGTCCGGCGTCGCGGATGGTCTGGATGATCCGCATGTCCTGCTCCGACACCGTCTCGCTGGCGTCGAGGACGAGGACAGCCACCTCCGCGCGGTCGATGGCGGTCGAGGTGCGCAGCGAGGCGTAGTACTCGTGGCCCGAGGCCTGGTTGACCCGCTTGCGGATGCCGGCGGTGTCGATGAAGCGCCACGTGCGGTCGCCGAGCTCGATCAGCTCGTCGACGGGGTCGACCGTGGTGCCGGCCGCGTTGTCGACGACGACACGGTCCTCCTTGGCCAGCATGTTGAGCAGCGAGGACTTGCCGACGTTGGGCTTGCCGACGATCGCGATCCGCCGCGGGCCGCCGACCTCCTCGAAGGACTCCATCGGGGTCTCCGGGAGCGCGGCGAGGATGGCGTCGAGCATGTCTCCCGAACCGCGACCGTGGAGCGCGGAGACGGCGAAGGGCTCGCCCAGCCCGAGGTTCCACAGACCGTAGGCCTCGGCCTCGGTGCGCGTGTCGTCGACCTTGTTGGCGGCCAGCACGACCGGCTTGCCGGACTTGCGCAGGATCCGTACGACGGCCTCGTCGGAGTCGGTGATGCCGACGGTCGCGTCCACCACGAAGAGCACGGCGTCGGCCAGCGTCACCGCCACCTCCGCCTGCGCGGCGATGCGCTCGGCGAGGCCGCGGGCGTCGGGGTCCCAGCCGCCGGTGTCGACCACGGTGAAGGCGCGGCCGTTCCAGTTGGCGTCGTAGGACACGCGGTCGCGCGTCACCCCCGGCCGGTCCTCGACGACGGCCTCGCGGCGGCCGATGATCCGGTTGACCAGGGTCGACTTGCCCACGTTGGGGCGACCCACCACGGCCAGGACCGGGGTCGGTCCGGTGTCGGCGGTCTCGCCCTCGGGGCGGCTGACGTCGTGCTCACTCATGCGTATCCACAGTTCTCTGGGGGGAAGAGACGAGCCCGGTGTCGGGGTCGTCCTCGGATTGTCCCGCAGGAAGGGGCCCGGGCAAGGATCGGCGCGTCTGCGAGAGGGCGCTGTCCAGCTCGGACAGCATGTGCCCCCGTAGCAACACTGACGTGGCAGCTACGTGTTCCCTGGTGCGGGGCCACGGCTGCTGTGTCGTTCGCCACGGCTCCCCGAAGACGATGTCGATGCCGCCGCGGCGCTCGGGCAGCGCGCTCGAGCCCCCGCCCGGCGGGCGGGTGCCGATCATGGTCACGGGTACGACGGGGGCGCCGGTGACCAGGGCCAGGTAGGCCGCACCGTGGTGGAACCGGCGCAGCTCGCCGTCGCCGCGCGTGCCTTCCGGGAAGATGCCGGCCACTCCCCCGTCGCGCACCACACGCAGGCAGGAGCGGATCGCTGCCGGGTCGGCGGCGAAACGGTCCAGCGGGATCTGGCCCGCACGCCGGAGGAAACCACCCAGCCGGCCGTCGAACATCTCGCGCTTGGTGAGCGCGTGGACCGGTCGCGGGGAGAAGATCGCCAGCAACGGGCCGTCGATGACGCCGACGTGGTTCGACGCCAGGATGACGCCACCGTGCGGTGCCACCCGCTCGGGATGGTGCAGCGTGACCTGCCACCGCCGCCGGACCAGCCACGACGCGACCGGGCGCAGCCCATGGAGCATCGTGGTCGGGGGATGCTCGGCACGGCTCGCGGGAAGTTCGTCCCCGCTCACGAGCCCTCCCGGGCCCCCGGCAGGACCCGGACGGCCAGGGCGACGATGCTCTCGATGACCTCCGCCAGCGTGAGGTGCGTGCTGTCCACGTGCACGGCACCGTCGGCCATGGTGAGTGGCGCGGTGGCGCGCCCGGAGTCGATCCGGTCGCGCTCCAGCAGTGACTCCTGGGTGAGGGCGAGGTCGGAGCCGCCCTCCTCGGCCGCGCGGCGCGCGGCGCGGGCGTCGGGGTCGGCACTGAGGTAGACCTTCACCTCGGCCTGGGGCCAGACGACCGAGCCGATGTCACGGCCCTCGACCACGATGCCGCCGTCGCCGATGACGTCGCGCTGCAGCTCGAGCAGCCGCGCGCGCACCTCGGGCACCGCGCTGACCGGGCTCACGGCCGCGGTCACGTCCTCGCCGCGGATCTCGACGGAGACGTCGACGCCGTCCACGGTGATGGTGGGTGCGAGCGGGTCGGTGCCGGACTCGATGCGGGGACGCCCGGCCGCGGCGGCGACCGCAGCGACGTCGCGTACGTCGATGCCCTCACGCAGCAGCCACCACGTCATCGCCCGGAACATCGCGCCGGTGTCGAGGTAGCGCAGGCCCAGCCGCTCGGCCACGCCGCGGGAGGTGCTCGACTTGCCCGACCCGGAGGTGCCGTCGACGGCGATGACGAGGGACCCGGGATCCGGTGCGGTGTCGGCGCTGCTCACGGGCGAGAAGGTTACCGGTGAGTGGTCCACCCGCGGGATTCGAGAGCCGCGAGCAGGTGCTCGGCACTGCCCTGCTCGACGACGAGCTCGGTGAGGCCGACCGGGCGCCCCGGATCGTGGTCGATGTGGACGTCCTCGATGTTGACGCCGATCTCACCGGCGTCGCCGAACAGGCGCGCGAGCTCGCCCGGGTGGTCGGGCACCGAGACGAAGACCGACCGGGTCGGACGCGCCGGGCCGCCGTGCTTGCCCGGGATCGCGGCGGTGCCGGCGTTGCCGCGAGCGAGGATCTCGACGAGATCGGGTCCGGCGTCGTCGGCGACGGCCGTGATCAGGGCGTCGAGGTCGGCGCGGACCTCGGCCAGCAGGTCGAGCACCGCCTCGGAGTTGGCCTCGAGGATCTGCTGCCACAGCCCCGGGTCGCTGGCCGCGACGCGGGTGACGTCGCGGACGCCCTGACCCGACAGGGCGAGGTGCTCGGCGGGTGCCGCGGCGAGCCGTCCCGCGACGAGCACCGCGGCCAGGTGCGGCAGGTGGGACGTACGGGCGACGGCGCGGTCGTGCTCGGCGGGCGCCATGCGCAGGGGCGACGCCCCGCACTCCAGCACGAGCGACTCCACGAGCCCGACCGCCTCCGCGGCGGCGCCGGGGTGCGGCGTGACCGCCCAGGGGCGGCCGTCGAAGAGCGCGGCACTGGCGGCCAGCGGTCCGGACCGCTCGCTCCCGGCCATCGGGTGGGAGCCGACGTAGCGAGCGAGGTCGGCCGGTCGGACCCGGCCGGCGACGGCCTCGAGCGGCGCCGCCTTGACGCTGCCGACGTCGGTGACGACCGCGTCGGAGCGCCCGAGCGCCTCCACGATGGCGTCGGCGATGGTCACCGGCGGCACGGCCACGACGACCAGCTGCGGGCGGTCGGTGGCCCTGACGGGGCGGCCGGCGCCGAGGCCGGTGGCGGTGCGCACGTTCTTCGCCGACGTGTCGCGCAGGACCACCTCGAGCCCGAGCCGCCGGCAGACCAGGGCGATCGACGTCCCGATCAGGCCCGCGCCGACGACCTCGACCGGCCCCGTCAGGGCCGGGAGGTCGTCGTCAGTCATGGCTGGTCGTCCGGCTCAGGTCGCGGCGCAGGTTGGCCGCCCCGTGCAGGTAGACGTGCGTGACGTCGGAGCGCGGGAGGTCGGTCTCCACGTGCGCCATCAGGCGTACGACGCGCGGCATGGATCCCTCGATCTCCAGCTCCCGCGCGCACACGAGCGGCACGTCGGAGAAGCCGAGCTGGCGAGCGGCGTAGGCGGGGAACTCGCTGACCAGGTCGCTGGTCGCGGTGAAGATGATCGAGATGAAGTCGTCGACGTCGAGGTCGTTGGCCGCCATCACGTCGCTCACCAGCTCGGCCACCCGGTCGAGCATGTGCTCGCGGGTGTCCTCGTCGAGCTGGGTCGCGCCGCGTACTGCCCTCACTGCCACAGGCCAACCCTAACGGCGCGCGAAGTCAGAGCTGTGCGCTGTCCATCAGCTCGCCCAGCTCGTCGAGGCTGAGCTCGCGCATCTCGCCGACCTCCAGCCGGCCGAGCTGGACGGGGCCGATCTGGGTGCGGGTCAGGCGGGTCACCGGGTGGCCCACGTGCTCGAGCAGGCGGCGCACGATCCGGTTGCGACCCTCGTGGATCACCAGCTCGACGATCGTGCGGTCGTGGGCGTTGCGCCCGTGGCTGCCACTGACGATGCGCGCGCTCGTCACCGTCACCGGGCCGTCGTCCAGCGTCACCCCTGCGAGCAGCTGCTTGATGATGCCCTTGTGCAGCTCGCCCTCGACCTCGGCGACGTAGGTCTTGTCGACCTCGTAGGACGGATGTGCCAGGCGCTGGGCGAAGTCACCGTCGTTGGTGAGGATCAGCAGGCCCGACGTGTCGGTGTCGAGCCGGCCGACGTGGAAGAGGCGCTCGGGCCGCTCGGCGACGAGGTCGCCGAGGTTGCGGCGGCCCTCCGGGTCGCTCATCGTCGACACGACGCCGCGCGGCTTGTTGAGCACGAGGTAGACGTGCGGGGAGATCGGGGGCAGCCGCTTGCCGTCGACGCGTACGACGGCCGTGTGCGGGTCGACCTTCGTGCCGAGGCGCGTCACGACCTCGCCGTCCACCTCGACGTGGCCCTCGAGCATGAGCTCCTCACACTTGCGCCGGCTGGCGACGCCGGACTGGGCGAGCAGCTTCTGCAGGCGGATCATGCCGTCTGCGTCGGGCTTCGGCCGGTGCGAGGCCGGCTGCGAGGGATCGGCGTCGTGGGGCTTCATGTGACCTCGGTCCCGCCGTCGGGCTCGGTGCCCCACCCGCTGTGGGGTGAGGGGTGCGCTCCCCCGGCCGGCGCGTGCTCCGGCTCGACCGGCGCTGCCTCCACGGGGGCGGGTGCGTCGAGCCCGGCGACGCTCGCCAGCTCGTCCTCCAGGTCGTCCATGTCGGGCAGGTAGGGGGCGAGCTCGGGCAGCTCCTCGAGGGAGGTGATCCCGATGCGCTCGAGGAAGTAGGAGGTCGTGCGGTAGAGGTTGGCGCCGCTCTGCTCGTCCTGACCCGCCTCCTCGACCAGTCCGCGGCTGAGGAGGGTGCGCATCACGCCGTCGACGTTGACCCCGCGGATCGCGGAGACCCGGGCGCGGGAGACGGGCTGCTTGTAGGCCACCACCGACAGGGTCTCGAGCGCCGCCTGGGTCAACCGGGCCTGCTGGCCCTCCAGGACGAACGACTCGACCACGCCGGCGAACTCCGGACGCGAGTAGAAGCGCCACCCGCCGGCCACCGATCGGAGCTCGAAGCCGCGGCCCTGCTCGGCGTACTCCGCGGCCAGCGCCTCCAGCGCAGCCTCCACCTCGCTCACCGGGTGGCCGACCACCGAGGCCAGCCGCACCTTGTCCAGGGGCTCGTCGGAGACCATCAGGACCGCCTCGAGCGCCGGGCGCAGCTCCGCGACGGCCACGGCGAGCGTCTCGACGTCCTCGGCCGGGGTCTCGGGCTCGGGCTGGTCGCTCACTGGTCCTCCTCGGGTTCGGCGGACGACATGGCTGCATCATCGTCCGTCGGCGGGGCGCCGTCGAATTCGTCGTGGATGTCGACGTCGCCGTCCTCGGCGCCGGTCCAGCGGACGGTGAGCTCGCCGAGCGGGGTCACCTGGTCGAAGGACACGGCGCCCTCGCGGAAGAGCTCGAGGAGGGACAGGAAGCGGGCCACGGTGGTGAGGCGGTCGGGCGAGTCGCCGCACAGGGCGCGGAAGGTCATCGTGCCGCTGCGGCGCAGCCGGTCGACGACGACCTGTGCCTGCTCGCGCACGCTGACCTTGGCGGCGTGGATGTGGTGCAGGGAGACCTCGAGGACCGGCTTGGGCTCCATGGCCTTGGCCGCGAGCTGGGCGAACTGCTCGAGGCCGATGCCGATCAGCACCTCGGGCAGCAGGGTCGCGAACCGCTCCTCCAGCCCCACGGCACGAGGGTGGCGACGCGACTCCGAGGCGAGGCGGTCCGCCAGCACCGCGGCCACCTGCTTGAACGCGCGGTACTGCATGAGCCGCGCGAAGAGGAGGTCGCGCGCCTCGAGGAGCGCCAGGTCCTCCTCGTCCTCGACGTCACCCGACGGCAGCAGCCGGGCCGCCTTGAGGTCGAGCAGGGTGGCCGCGACGACCAGGAACGACGTCGTCTGCTCGAGGTCCCACTGCTCCCCCAGCGTCTTGACGTGGGCTATGAACTCGTCGGTGACCTGGGAGAGCGCCACCTCGGTGATGTCGAGCTTGTGCTTCGCGATCAGGCCCAGCAGGAGGTCGAAGGGACCCTCGAAGTTGTCCAGGCGCACGGCGAACGCCGGCGCCTCGCTACCCGGCTCGAGCGCAGCTGGTTCGCTCACTCGTCCAGCAGTCGCTGGACCAGGGGGCTGTCGACGCCCTGGGTCTCGAGGTCGGCGAGCACGAGCGCCAGCGCCTCACGCACCAGGCGTCCGCGGTCGACGGCGAGGCCGTGGTGGCGGCGCAGCGTGAGCCGCGCGTGCTCGATGTCGAGCAGCTCGTCGGCGGTGACGTAGACCGTCATCTTCTCGTCGTGACGGATCCGGCCGCTCGGCCGCTTGGGCGCAGCCTCGGTGGGCTCGGCGTCGTCGACGACCGCGCGCACCCGCCGGGGGCGCTGGTCGGCGGCCTGCTGCTCGGTGGTCGAGGTCGGCCGGAACAGGTCGTCCGCGGCCGGCATGCTCACTCGGCGGGCCACCGGGTGAGCACCTCCCTGGCCAGCTGACGATAGGCGTCGGCACCGGTCGAGGTCGAGGCGTACGACGTGATCGGTTCGCCGGCGACGGTGGCGTCGGAGAACTTCACGGTGCGGCGGATGACGGTGTGGAAGACCTTGTCGCCCCACGCGGAGACCAGTCGCTCCATCACCTCGCGGCTGTGGAGCGTGCGGCCGTCGAACATGGTCCCGAGCACACCGTCGATCTCGAGCTTGGGGTTGAGCCGCTCGCGCACCTTGTCGATCGTCGTCTTGAGCAGGGCCACGCCGCGGAGCGCGAAGTACTCGCACTCCAGCGGGACGATCACGCCGTCGGAGGCGGTCAGCGCGTTGACCGTCAGCAGGCCGAGGGAGGGCTGGCAGTCGATGAGGATGATGTCGTAGTGCTCGAGCGCCGGGGCGAGCACCCGCTGGAGGGTCTGCTCGCGGGCGACCTCGTGCACCAGCTGCACCTCGGCGGCCGACAGGTCGATGTTGGAGGGCAGCAGGTCCATGCCCTCGATGCCCGAGGGCACCACGACCTCGTCGATGGCGACCTCGCGGTCCATCAGGAGGTTGTAGATCGTGAGGTCCATCTCGTGCGGGTTGAGGCCCAGGCCCACCGACAACGAGCCCTGCGGGTCGAAGTCGACCAGCAGCACCTTGCGTCCGAACTCAGCCAGCGAGGCGCCGAGGTTGATCGTGGTGGTGGTCTTGCCGACCCCGCCCTTCTGGTTGCACATGGAGATGACCCGCGCGCCACCGTGCTCGGTCAGCATGGTCGGCTCCGGGAACTCCGGCATCGGTCGGCCGGTGGGGCCGAGCGGGGCCACGTCGACCGCGACGGGTCGTTCGAACTGGAGGGGCTGGGTCACAGTGTGCTCGTCTCGAGGGGAAGGACTGGGCTGGGCGGGCTGCGTCGGTTGCGGAGGTCGGACCAGCGGCGGCATCTCGGCCGCACTGCTGCCGCCGTTGTGACCGGGGAATCCCGCACCGCTCATGTCTGCTCCTCCACGCCTCGACCGGACTTCGATTGGATCACGCCGAGCGCCGCGAACTTTGTCGACACGTCGACAGTTCCGAGAACGGCTTCGCGCGACTCTAGGACCGCGGTGCACGCCCCAACAACATCGCGAGCCAGACCCACAGGCGCGCACGCACATCTGTGCACGACGTCCCGGTCCCGTGCACAGCCTGGCCCGCCTTGTGCACAAACCTGTGCATGCACGGCGCCGAACCGATCGCCGCACCCGACGCGTTCCAGCTGCGGGAAGTTCCCACGGCCTGGCCGGACGAAAGAGGTGCGGAGATGCGCACGAACAAGGATGGACGAGGCAGGTTCGGCGCGAGCGCCGCCGTGGGCCTCGCGATCGTCGGAGGCCTGGTGACCGGCCTGGCCCTGCTCCCGTCCGGGGCTGCGGGTGAGGAGCCGGGTCCGGCCCACGCAGGGGTCCTCGGCCACTCGATGCACGGCCGCGAGCCCGTCGCCGGCGCCATGCAGGCCCAGCTCGCGCGGGTCCGCGCGGCCACCGCGGCATTCCATCGCGTCTCCGCGGCGAAGGAGGCAGGCTACGAGCTGGGGTGGGTCAACGGCGCGGGCGCGCGGATCGTCACAGGGTGCGTCTCGCACCCGACAGCCGGCGCGATGGGGTACCACTACTTCAACGCCGCGCTGATGGCCGACAACAGCGTCGACGCACGTGAGCCCGAGGTGCTCGTCTACGCCCCGACCCCCAGCGGGGGGCTCGAGCTCGTCGCGGTCGAGTGGGTCGTGCGCAGTGCCCAGTCCAACCCGGCCGGTGTGTCCACGCCACCTTCGGTGCTCGGCATGGACATGCACATCCTCGTGCCTCCCCCCGGTCCGGCCTTCTACCTCACCCACGCCTGGGTGTGGGCCGACAACCCGGCCGGCATGTTCAGCGACTGGAACCCCGACATCAGCTGCAGCTGAGGACGCCGACGAATCGCCTCTGGCGCCGACGAACCGGGTGGGGCCACCATCGCGTTGGAGGGGTGACGGGGTGCGGGAGGTGACGAGATGGACGTCGACCAGGACTTCGCCGACTTCGTCGGCGCCCGGTGGGCGTCCCTCTACCGGCTGGCCTACCTGCTGGCGGCTTCCCCGACCGGTGCCGAGGACCTCCTGCAGAGCGCCCTGGAGAAGGCGTACGTCAGTTGGCGGCGGATCAGCGTCATGGAGTACCCGGAGGCCTACGTGCGCCGGATGCTCGTCACGACGCTCGTCTCCAGCCGCCGTCGCCGGTGGAGCGGGGAGCTGCCCAGCGACCGACTCCCCGAGGGCGTTGACGAGTCCGAGGACGTGGGGCTGCTCGACCGCTCGCTCCTGTGGCCGTTGATCTGCGCCCTGCCCGCGCGCCAGCGGGCGGTGGTGGTGCTGAGGTTCTACGAAGACATGAGCGAGGCGCAGATCGCCGACACCCTCGGGTGCGCGCCCGGCACCGTCAAGTCTCAGTGCCATGCCGCCATGGGGGCACTGAGACGAGCCTTGGCGGCTGCCGGGGTCCCGGATCGATCGGAGCAGTCATGAGCCTGGCAGACGAGCTGAGGGCGACGCTGACCCGCGAGGCCGACCAGCACTCGACGCCGCTGCCCGACGTGGGCCGCCTGATCGGCGGCGGGCGGAGGCGACGACGCCGTCGTACGGCGCTCCGCTCCGGCGTCGCGGCCGCGGCCGTGCTGGCGTGCGCTGCGGTGTATGGCGTGTCGACCAGCGAGCCCACGGGATCACGCAGCGAGCACGTCGCGACCCGACCGAGCCCGGTGCCCACGATGGATGGCGAGAGACCGCAGCTCACGGACGGCGGAACCTACCGGGTGCTCGTGGGAAGGACGGCGACCGGTGAAGCCATCGAGGCGGACTTCACGGTCCAGGGGGACAACTGGGTCGGAGGGGACTACGCGAGGGTCTCGGACGGCAACGGCGCGAACGCCGGCTTCGGCATCTATCAACCCACGGCGCTCGCGGCCGGGTCAGGGTGCCTCCAGGACCGCACCAGCATGGTCCTCCCCACGACGCCCGAGGACTTGGCCGCCATGCTCGCCGCACTGCCACGCAGCAGCGTCCTCCAGCCGCCGGCGACCACGACGGCGTTCGGGCTCCCGGCCGTGCACGTGCGCATGCGCGTCGACGTCAGCTGCGCTCAGACCTACTACCGCGTCGCTGAAGCCCCGAGCGGATCCCGGGGCATCTCCTACGGCATGGTGGACAAGGGCGTCGTGATCGACTTCTGGACACTGGGGCTCGGCGGCCGACCTGTCGTCGTCGACCTGTGGCACAGCATCAACGCGTCCCCGCAGCTGGTGCAGCGCGCGGCAGACGCCCGCGACTCGATCTCGTTCGCGACAGGTGACTGACGCGGGACCCTCGCCGTCACTGCACGATGGCGTCGGTGTCGCAGCTCGTGGTCTGCCGCGCCCCGCGGACGGCCTCGCGGTAGTCGCTGAGGTCGCGCTGGCCGCCCCGCCACATCCTCAGCCACAGGCGGGTCGCTCGCCGAGGTGTGAGGTCACCGTGTCGCAGCATGTCCATCTGGTGCACGTGGTGCTCCCACATCGCGATCGACACCCGAGCGGTGCGCAGCACCCGCACCTCGAGCGCGACCTGGCGGGCGCACGCCGGCAGGGCCCGCGACCCGGGGGCGAGCAGGTCGGGGCGAGGGCAGTCCACGCCGTGTCCTTCCCGCAGGCCGGTCTCCGCCGCACGGAAGGCCTCGACCTTGCGCTGCACCCCCGGCCTGGTCCGCTTCCAGGACCTCACCGCCTGCCGGCGCGTGATGTCACCGGCCACCAGCCGATCCATCGCGTCGACGTGCACCGCCCACTGGTCCAGGGCGGGACGCGCGGCGTCCAGGGGGCCCTGCAGCATCCGCGCGGCCTCGACGCACCGGGCGAGTCGGGTGTTGGCGCCCGTCCTGGACACCGGCGTCGCGGCACTCTCGGTCGGTGCGCTCGCCACTGCCACGGAGACGCCCCCACCGGGGCCGGGGTCATCTCCGCCGTCGGAGGGACCGGCCCACGTCAGCACCAGCACCATGGCGGCGACCGCCAGGAATCCCGTGCCGAGGGCCGCCACGCTGAGCCTGGCCGTCGACTCCTCGCCCTGCCCCGGGTGGTCCGGCATGTGCACCCCCACTGGTGGATCCCCTTCAACGCTACGACGGCGGCTCGAGAGTGGCTCCCCTCAATGTGGGTAAGGGCGTGCGTCGGGGCGGCGAGCTCAGAGCCGGCGCATGGCCGACGCCGCCAGCACCAGCTCGCCGGCCGCGTCCGTGGCGTCGCAGTCGACGACCGCCTCGATCACCCAGTCGTGGTGGCCCTCGGGGTCGTGGATCGTCTGGCGCACGTCGCGCACCCGCGACGTCGTGCCCTCCTCGGCGCCGACCGGCTCGCCCGTGCGCTCCTCCCCCACCACGAGGAGGTCGGGACCGCGAGCGTCGCCGTCGGTGAGGACCGAGTCGTGCTCGGCGTAGTAGTCCTCGAGTGCCGCGTCCCAGGGCGAGCGCCCCATGACGACCTGGCGCGGCGGCTCGATGCGGTCGGCGGCGGCCCGCTCGAGGCGTACGAGCCCGTCGAGGTCGTCGCGGGAGACGGCGTCGACCCGGGCCCACATGGCGTTGCGCAGCATCACCCGGAACGGCCTCTCCTGGCGCGACAGCGGGCGGGGCGGTGGCGGCGGCTCGTGGTGGGCGACCGCGCTGGAGACGTGGTCGGGGTCGGACAGCGCCTCCCACTCGTCGAGGAGCGAGGAGTCAGTCTGGCGCACCGTCTCCCCCAGCCACTCGATGACGTCCTCGACCTCCGGCGCGCGGTGCGCCTCGGGGACGGTCTGGCGCAGGGTGCGGTAGGCATCGGTGAGGTAGCGCAGCACCAGCCCCTCGGAGCGGGCGAGCTGGTAGCGGCCGACGAAGTCGGTGAACCCCATCCCGTTCTCCCACATCTCGCGCACGACCGACTTCGGCCCGAGCGCGTCGTCGGGGAGCCACGGGTGGGTCTGGCGGTAGGTCTCGTAGAGCGCCTCGAGGAGCTCGCGCAGCGGCTGGGGCCAGGTGATCTCCTCCAGCAGCGCCATGCGTTCGTCGTACTCCAGGCCGTCGGCCTTCATCTCCCCGATCGCGTCGCCGCGTGCGGCGTGCTGCTGCGCCATGAGGATCTGCCGGGGCGCCTCGAGCACGGCCTCCACGACCGAGACCACGTCGAGCCCGTAGGTCTCCGACTCCGGGTCCAGCACGTCGAAGGCCGCGAGGGCGAAGTGCGCGAGCGGCTGGTTGATCGCGAAGTCGTCGGGCAGGTCCACCGCCAGGACGTAGCGGCGACCGAAGCGGTCGACCTCCTCGAGGCGGGTCACGATGCCGGTGCGGACCAGGGAGCGGGCGAGCCGCAGTGCCCGACGGGCCAGGCGCAGCTGTGCGCGTCGGTCCTCGTGGTTGTCCGTGACCAGGCGGCGCATCACCGCGAACGCGTCCTCCTCGCGGGAGACGACGTTGACCAGCATCGCGTTGTCGACCTTCATCCGGCTCGCCAGCCGCTCCGGCACCCCGGCCACGAGCTTGTCGAAGGTCTGCTCGGTCCACACGACCGTGCCCTCCGGCGCCTTCTTGAGCTGGGCCTTGGACTTCTTCTTCCCGGCCGCCTGGCGCGCGGCCGACTTGGCCTTGGCCTGCTCGTTCTCGATCACGAACTCCGGGGCCTGTACGACGACGTAGCCGGCCGTGTCGTAGCCCGCGCGGCCGGCCCGGCCGGCGATCTGCTGGAACTCCCGCGTCCGGAGCACCCGCTGCCGGGTCCCGTCGAACTTGGCCAGCCCGGTGAACAGGACCGTGCGGATCGGCACGTTGATGCCGACGCCGAGGGTGTCGGTGCCGCAGATGACGCGCAGCAGTCCCGCCTGGGCGAGCGTCTCCACGAGGCGGCGGTACTTCGGCAGCATGCCCGCGTGGTGCACGCCGATGCCGTTGCGGACCAGCCGCGACAGCGTCTTGCCGAAGCCGGCGCCGAACCGGAAGGCGCCGATCCGCTGGGCGATCGCCTCCTTGTCCACCTTGAGCCCGCCTCCGGCCGAGACGAGACGCGAGCGCAGCAGGTTGGTCGCGTGCTCGACGGCGGCGGCCTGGGTGAAGTGCACGACGTAGACCGGGTCCTGCCCGGTGGTCACCAGCTCCTCGAGGGTGTCGTCGAGGGGCTCCATGGACCACCGGAAGCTCAGCGGCACCGGGCGCTCGGCGTCGTCGACCACGGCCGTGTCCCGGCCGGTGCGTCGCTTCAGGTCCTCGACGAAGAAGGAGACGTCGCCCAACGTCGCGGACATCAGCAGGAACTGGGCGTCGACCAGCTCCAGCAGCGGCACCTGCCAGGCCCAGCCGCGGTCGTGCTCGGAGTAGAAGTGGAACTCGTCCATCACCACCAGGCCGACGTCGGCGCCGCGGCCCTCGCGCAGGGCGATGTTGGCCAGCACCTCGGCGGTGCAGCAGATGATCGGGGCGTCCGGGTTCACCGCGGCGTCGCCGGTGAGCATGCCGACGTTGTCGGCACCGAAGACCTCGATGAGGGCGAAGAACTTCTCGCTCACCAGTGCCTTGATGGGCGCGGTGTAGAAGCTGACCTTGTCCTGCGCCAGCGCGGCCACGTGGGCGCCGATCGCCACCATCGACTTCCCGGAGCCGGTCGGAGTGGCCAGGATGACGTGGTTGCCGCCGAGGAGCTCGATGACCGCCTCGTCCTGGTGCGGGTAGAGCTCGAGGCCCTGGTCGGCCACCCACCCGGCGAAGGCGTCGTACACCGCGTCGGGGTCAGCGCCCGTCGGCACCCGCGTGTCGAGGCGGGCAGCATGGTCGGGCATGTGTCGATCCAACCATCCACCCGCGTCAGGAGCGGCGTCGGCGGCTCATTCGCGAGCGCGGGGGTGCGCGGTGGCGAAGACCTCGCGCAGGTTGTCGACGGTGACGAGCGTGTAGACCTGCGTGGTGGTGACCGAGGCGTGGCCGAGCAGCTCCTGCACGACGCGCACGTCGGCGCCGCCGTCGAGGAGGTGGGTGGCGAACGAGTGCCGCAGCGTGTGGGGCGAGACCGAGGCGGTCACGCCGGCGCGCTCGGCCGCCTTCACCAGGACGGCCCACGCGCTCTGCCGCGAGAGTCGTCCACCGCGGGAGTTGAGGAACATCGCCGGCCCGCCGCGGCCGGAGCCCACCAGCTCCGGGCGGGCACGGGTGAGGTAGGCCGCCACGGCCTCGCGGGCGTAGGCGCCCACCGGCACCAGCCGCTCCTTGCCGCCCTTGCCGCGCAGCAGCACCGTGCCGTCGACCTGGTCGAGGTCGTCGATGTCGAGGCCCACCGCCTCGGAGATCCGCGCGCCGGTGCCGTAGAGCAGCTCGAGCAGGGCGCGGTCGCGCAGCGCCAGGGCGGTGTCCGGTGCGCCGGCCGCGTCGAGGATGGCCTCCACGTCGGACAGCGGGAGCGCCTTGGGCAACCGCTTGGCGGGCGTCGGCGGCTTCACCGCAGCCGCCGGGTCGGCCTGCGCCAGGCCGTCGGCCACGGCGAACTTGTGGAAGCCGCGCACCGCCACGACCGTCCGAGCGGCGGACGTGGCGCTGAGCGGCGGGTGGCCCTCGCTGCCCTCCCGCAGGCTGACCAGGAACGCGGCCACCGTCGACTCGGTGACCGCGTCCAGGTCGTCGATGTCCTGGGAGGTGAGGAACTCGTCGTAGCGGCCGAGGTCGCGCCGGTAGGAGCTGAGCGTGTTCGCCGCCAGGCCGCGCTCGACCGCGAGGTGGTCGAGGTAGGTGCGCACGGCGCGGCTGAGCGTCACTCCACCGCTCACCCGGCCCTCATCCCAGGACGCTGTCGAGGCCCACCGAGTCGATGCCGACGGCCTCGCCGACCGGCGCGTTGGTGAGCTGGCCCGCGTAGGTGTTGAGGCCGTGCGCGAGGCTCTGGTCGTCGCGCAGCGCCTGCTGCCACCCCTTGTCGGCGAGGGCCACGGCGTAGGGCAGCGTCGCGTTGGTGAGGGCGTACGTCGAGGTGTTGGGCACCGCGCCGGGCATGTTGGCCACGCAGTAGAAGACCGAGTCGTGGACCTCGTAGGTCGGGTCGTCGTGGGTGGTGGCGTGGGAGTCCTCGAAGCAGCCGCCCTGGTCGATCGCGATGTCGACGAGCACCGAGCCCGGCTTCATCCGCGAGACCAGCTCGTTGCTGACCAGCTTGGGAGCGGCGGCGCCCGGGATCAGCACCGCGCCGATCACCATGTCGGCCTCCATGACCTGCTGCTCGATCGCCAGCTTGGACGAGGCGAGGCCGTGGACGCGGTTGTTGTAGCGCCAGAACGACATCCGCAGCTTGTCGAGGTCGGTGTCGAGCAGGGTCACGTCCGCGCCCATGCCGAGCGCGATGTTGGCGGCGTTCTGCCCGGACACACCGGCCCCGATGATCACCACCTTGGCGTTGGCCACGCCGCCGACGCCGCCCATCAGGACGCCACGGCCGCCGTTGGCCTTCATCAGCGAGTAGGCACCGACCTGGGGCGCCAGGCAGCCGGCGACCTCCGACATCGGGTAGAGCAGCGGCAGGCCGCCGGACGGCAGCTGGACCGTCTCGTAGGCGATGGCCGTGACCTTGCGCTTCATCAGCTCCTCGGTGAGGGGCTTGTCGGCGGCGAGGTGGAGGTAGGTGAAGAGGGTCTGGCCCTCCCGCATCCGGTCGTACTCCTCGGCGACCGGCTCCTTGACCTTGAGGATCATGTCGGCGGAGCCCCACACGTCGTCGGCCGTGTCGAGCATCGTGGCACCGGCGGCGACGTACTCGTCGTCGAGGATCTGCGACCCCACGCCCGCGGACTTCTCGACCACGACCTCGTGACCGTGCTGGACCAGCTCGTGCACGCCGATGGGGGTCAGGGCCACGCGGTACTCGCGGTTCTTGACTTCCTTGGGTACGCCGACCTTCATGCCTTGCTCCTCCAGGGTCCCGGGGCGTACGACGGTGTGGCGCCCCTCACAGCGGGAGCGAGACTACTCCCGGACTGCCTCAACGTGCGTCCAGGGTCCCCCGCTGCTTCAGCACCGCGTAGGCCAGCACCGCCTGCGCGAGCGGACCCTGCCGGACCCGCCCGTCGAGGACGGCCTCGAGCAGGTCGGTCATGGGCACCCAGAAGCGCACCATCTCGGCCTCCTCGTGCTCCATCGCGAAGTCCCCGCGCGGCGCGTGCGTGAGCCCGCGGGCCAGGAAGATCTCGTGCACCTCGTCGGTGATGCCGGCGCTCGGGAAGGTGCTCAGCAGCAGCCTCCAGTCGCTCGCCTCGAGCTCGACCTCCTCCTGGAGCTCGCGCTTCGCGGTCTCCACGGGCGGCTCGTCCCCGGCGTCGCGCAGGCCCGCGGGCAGCTCGACGAACTCGTGACCGCTGGTGTGGCGGTACTGCCGCAGGCACATGACCCGCTCCTCCTCGTCGACCGCGAGGACGATCACCGCTCCCGGGTGCTCGAGGCTCAGCCGGCCGAACTCCTCGGGATGACCCGGACGCGTGATGACGTCCTCGCGCAGCGCCACGACCCACTCGTCGCGGTGCAGGTCGGTGCTCGACACCACCGGCCAGGACATCGGCCGGTCGGCGAGGGGTTCGGGGGCAGGATCTCCGGGCAGGTCTCCTGAAGGGGGCATGCCCTGCACGTTAGCGCGGGTGGACACAGTGAGTACGGTCACCTCCATGACGTTGGCGACCCTGACCAAGAACGAAGCCGCGACCCGTTCCTCCCTCCTCGACGTGCAGCGCTACGACATCGCTGTCGACATGACCGGCCTGCTCGAGGGCGAGGTGTGGTCCTCGACCAGCACCATCACGTTCACCTGTTCCGAACCGGGTGCCACGACGTTCGTGGACGTGGCGATGGACGTGCGCCGGGCGACGCTCAACGGTGAGGAGATCGACGTCTCGGCCACCGCCGACGGACGCCTGCCGCTGCCTCCGCTCGCGGCCGACAACGTCCTCGTCGTCGAGGCCAGCACCACCAACACGGCGGCCGGCGAGGGCGTGCTGCGCACGGTCGACCCGACCGACAAGCTCGTCTACGTCTGGACCAGCCTCGAGCCCGACGAGGCCCGCCGCGTCTGGGCCTGCTTCGACCAGCCCGACCTCAAGGCACCCCACCGCTTCGTCGTCACCGCGCCCTCGTCGTGGCTGGTGACCTCCAACGGCGGCCCCGAGTCGATCGAGGACGCCGAGTCCTCGGACGCGCGCACCTGGACCTTCCCCGACACCCCGCGCCTGTCGACGTACGTCGTCGTGGTCAACGCCGGCCCGTTCCACGAGGTGCGACGCCAGCACGACGGCTACGACCTCGGCTTCTACTGCCGTCAGTCGCTCGTGCCCGTGATGGAGCGCGACCTCGACGAGCTGGTCACGCTCACCCGGCAGGGACTGGCCTTCTTCGGCGAGCGCTTCGCCTACCCGTTCCTGCAGGAGCGCTACGACCAGGTCTTCGTGCCCAACCTCGGCGGTGCGATGGAGAACTGGGGCTGCGTGACCTACGGCGACGGCCAGCTGTTCCGCACTCCCCCGACCCACGCGCAGCGCGGTGTGCGCGCGGAGTTCATCTTCCACGAGATGGCCCACATGTGGTTCGGCGACCTCGTGACCATGCAGTGGTGGGACGACCTGTGGCTCAACGAGGCCTTCGCGTCGTGGGCGGCGAACTGGGGGCTGGCGAACGCCAGCGAGTTCACCGACCAGTGGGCGACCTTCCTGGCCGCGTCCAAGCGCACCGCCTACGAGATGGACATGAGCCCGGCCAGCCACCCGATCCGCGGCGACGTGGCGGACGTGTCGGCGGCGATGTCCAACTTCGACGCGATCACCTACGTCAAGGGCCAGAGCGTGCTCCACCAGCTCGTGGCCTTCATCGGGGAGGACGCCTTCGTCGAGGGGCTGCGCGACTACTTCAGCCGCTACGCCTTCTCCAACACCCGCCTCGACGACCTCATGGACTGCTACTCCCGGGCGTCCGGCCGTGATCTCTCGGCCTGGACGAAGTCCTGGCTCGACGAGGCCGGCACCGACGTCATCTCCCTGGTCGGCGACGAGCTCCACGTGGAGACCAACGACCACCAGGAGCCCCGCCCCCACCGGCTCGACGTGGCGGTCTTCGACACCTCCGGCGACGACCTCGTCCCCGTGGGCCGGTCCTCGCACGAGATCAGCGGCGCCCGCACGCCCGTCGAGCTCCCCGCCGGCGACCTGCGCCTGGTCAACGCCGGCGACTACACCTTCGCCGCCGTCAAGCCCGATGCCACGTCGCTCGAGCAGATGCTCCAGCGCGTCCAGCAGCTCACCGACCCGCTCGACCGCGCCCTGGTGGCCGCGACCGCGGGTCAGCTCCTCCTGCTGGGAGATGTCGCGCCCCGCGACGTCTCGGCCGCGCTCACCCGCGCCCTGGCCACCGAGACCGCCCCTGCCCTGATCGAGCCCTTCCTCGGCCAGGCCCTCCAGGTCGCCGACCGCTGGGCGCCGGCCGCGGAGTCCCCCGGCCTGCTGCGCGGTCTGGCCGACGTCGTCGTCGGGCTCGTCCAGGTCCCTGACGCCCGCCAGGCCGCCCTCCGCACGCTGGCCGCGTCCGCGTCCACCGACGCGCACTGGGCGGTGCTCGAGGAGGCCGCCGGGCAAGCGACCGACCTCGACCTCGCCTGGCGCATGGCGGTGCGCCGTGCGGAGCTGGGTGACTACGACGAGGACGCGGTGGCCCGGCTGCTCGAGTCCGACCCGGACCCCGACGCGGGGATGCGCCGCCTGGGCGTGCTCGCGGCGCGACCGGACCGCGAGGCCAAGGAAGAGGTCTGGAAGGCCTTCTTCGTCGACTACGCGGTGCCCGCGAGCCGCGAGACCCTCGTGCTCGGCTCGACGTTCTGGCGTCCCGGCCAGGCCGAGCTCCTCGCGCCGTTCGCGCTCCGCTACCTCGACGAGCTCCACACGCTGAAGGGCGGGCTCCTCAACCAGGGCCTCACCATCCGCGCGATGTACCCGCTCGGCGCCGGTGACGAGACGTTCCTCGCGGCCGCCGAGAAGGCGGCCGAGGACACCAGCCTGATGGCGTACGCCCGCAACCAGCTCCGCTCGAACTCGTTCGTGCTCGGCCGGATCCTGCAGGCGCGCCAGCTCTGACCGGGCACTTCCTCGCGCTGGGAGGCGCCGACCGGGCACCTCCTCGCGCTGGGAGGCGCCGACCGGGCACTTCCTCGCGCTGGGAGGTCAGTCCTCCGCGTCGTCCTTGCGGCGCAGCCCGGACTCGTCGAGCGGGAACCGCTCGGAGCGCTGCCGCTCGATCGCTGCTCCGACCAGGCCCGCGAACAGCGGGTGCGGCCGGGTCGGGCGCGAGCGCAGCTCGGGGTGCGCCTGCGTGGCGACGTAGTAGGGGTGCACGTCGGCCGGCAGCTCGACGAACTCGACCAGGCCCAGCTCGGGGTTGATCCCGGAGAAGACCATGCCGGCCTCGGCGAGCGTCTCGCGGTAGGCGTCGTTGAACTCGTAGCGGTGGCGGTGCCGCTCCTCGATGACGTCGGTGCCGTACGCCGCGCGCACGACGCTGCCCTCGGCGAGCGCGGCCTTCTGCAGCCCGAGGCGCATCGTGCCGCCGAGGTCACCAGCACCTTCGACGAACTTCTTCTGCTCCTCGATGGTCGAGATCACCGGCTCGACCGTGTCGGGGTCGAACTCCGTCGAGCCGGCCTTGCCCAGGCCGGCGACGTTGCGGGCGTACTCGATGACCATGCACTGCAGGCCCAGGCAGAGCCCCAAGGTCGGGATGCCGTGCGTGCGCGTGTAGCGCAGGGCGCCGAGCTTGCCCTCGATGCCGCGCACACCGAAGCCACCCGGGACCAGCACGGCGTCGACGTCGGCGAGGTGCTTGGCGGCCCCAGCCTCGGTCTCGCACAGGTCGGAGGCGACCCAGCGGATGTTGACCTTGGCCTCGTGGGCGAAGCCGCCCGCGCGCAGCGCCTCGCTGACGGAGAGGTAGGCGTCGGGGAGGTCGATGTACTTGCCGACCAGCGCGACCGTGACCTCCTCCGAGGGGTGGTGCACCCGGCGCAGCAGGTCGTCCCACGTCGTCCAGTCCACGTCGCGGAAGGGCAGGTCGAGGCGGCGTACGACGTAGGCGTCGAGGCCCTCGCGGTGCAGCACCTTCGGGATGTCGTAGATCGACGGCGCGTCGGCGGCCGTGACGACGGCCTCGTCGTCGACGTCGCACATCAGCGCGATCTTGCGCTTGATGCCCTCGGGCAGCTCGCGGTCGGCGCGGCACACGATGGCGTCGGGCTGGATGCCGATGGAGCGCAGGGCGGCCACCGAGTGCTGGGTGGGCTTGGTCTTCAGCTCCCCCGACGGGCCGATGTAGGGCACCAGGGAGACGTGGATGAAGAAGCAGTTGTCGCGACCGATCTCGTGACGTGTCTGGCGCGCGGCCTCGAGGAACGGCAGGGACTCGATGTCGCCGACGGTGCCGCCGATCTCGGTGATCACCACGTCGATGTCGGGCCCGCCCATCGCGAGGATGCGGTCCTTGATCTCGTTGGTGATGTGCGGGATCACCTGGACCGTGTCGCCGAGGTAGTCGCCGCGGCGCTCCTTGGCGATGACCGTGGAGTAGACCTGCCCGGTCGTCACGTTGGCGATCTGGTTGAGGTCGGTGTCGAGGAACCGCTCGTAGTGACCGATGTCCAGGTCGGTCTCGGCACCGTCGTTGGTCACGAAGACCTCGCCGTGCTGGAACGGGTTCATCGTGCCCGGGTCCACGTTGAGGTAGGGGTCCAGCTTCTGCATCGTCACGCGGAGGCCGCGCGACTTCAGCAGCTGTCCCAGGCTGGAGGCGGTGAGCCCCTTGCCGAGGGAGGAGGCGACGCCTCCGGTGACGAATACGTGCTTGGTCGGCGTGCGGCTCTTCACGGGCTTGCAGTCTACCCGAGAGGGACGGCGCCGTCGGAACCCGACGCACCGAAGGAGCCGCCGGGCGTGGTCAGCGACCGCTGGAGGGTCATGATCGTGGCCAGCCTGCCCGACGGTGTGTCGATCCCGTCGACGCTCGCCACGCTCGCGGCGGCCGGATCGGCCCGGAACCGCCCGAGCTGGCCGGTTCCCCCGTCCGGCACAGTGCCGGCCATGACGACACCGGTCGCCTGCGCGGCGAGCCCCTTCGCGAAGCCGGCGAGGATCGCGTCCGAGCCCTCGTCGTGCGCGTCGGTGCCGAGCACCAGCAGCACGAGCGGAGCCCGTCGCTCCACCGCACCCGGCTCCTCCATGAGGCCCGCGCCGCTCACGGCCTCGACGATCGCGCGGGCCTTGCCGGTGACGTCGGTCCCCTCGGCCTCCTTGGTGGAGACCGCGAGGCCGATCAGCTGACCGATCCGGTCGTACGTCGACGCGTCGGCCGCGACGGCATCGGTGGACTGCTGGGTCAGCAGCTGGCTGCCGAGCGTGTCCACCAGCGACTTCTGGCTGGGGTCCACCAGGTCGTCGGCGAGCCGGTAGCGGGCACTGACGGTGCCACCGGCCGCCGCGATCGACTCGGTGAGCGCGGCGACGACCTGCTCGTCGGCGCCGGGCACGGTCACGACGGCAACCGACCTGTCGGCCAGGCGGCCGGACGCGATCGCCGGCTCCATGGCCGTCACGAACGAGTCGTTGTAGTCGGCCGCGGCCTTCCCCTCGGCCGGCTCGCCGGTCTGGTCGCTGCGCGCCGCCGTGACGGCGGGGCCGACCTCGGACAGCGGACCGCCACCCAGGACGATGCCGGCTGCCAGCGCCAGGAAGACGGCGACGATGGTGAGCACGTGGTGACGCAGGGTGATCACGGGAGAATTCCTCGGGCGTTGTCGATCAGGTCGGACGTGGTGCGGGAGACGGCAGGTGTGACGTCGTCGACCCACTGCTGGCCGACGGGGGTCACGCTGATGGCGGCGGCCACGGTCAGGACGCCGGCGACGACGGCTCCGAGGAGGTGGCGTGGACGAACCGCACCGTCGTAGAGCCGCGGCAGCGCGGCCGCGTCGACGAGGTCCGGGCCGAGCTTGAGCCGGGTCAGGAAGGTGCTGGCGAGCCCCGAGCGCCGGCGGTCCAGGAACTCGTCGAGCGTCGCGTGCATGCCCACGCCCACGATGAGCGAGGCCTCGCGGGCCGACGCCAGCAGCAGGGCGGCGTCCTCGGTGGTGGCGGTGGTCTCGAAGCGGAGCGGGCGGATGCCCATGCGCTCGAACTGCTCGGTCGCGGACCGCAGCGCCCCGCGCTCGACGAGCACGACGACGTCCCGGGCCTTGCGCAGGACCGCGGCGCTGGGGAGGTCGTCGCTGCCCCCGGTCACGACCACCACGTCGGGGCGGTGCCCGGCGCTCGCGAGGGCGTCGGCGCCTCGGTCCACCCCGATCAGGACGGGACGCTGCTCGCGCACGAACGGCTTGACGCCGCGCAGCTCCTCCTCCCACCCGTGCGACCGCACGGCGACCACGACGGGACGACCGGCGATCTCGGTGGCGGTCTTCGGGACTCCGTGCCCGTGCAGCAGCAGGTCCTGCTCGCGACGGAGGAACTCGGTCGTGTTGTGGGTGAAGCTCTCGAGCTGCGCGGCCAGGCCGCTGCGCGCCTTGTCCATCTCGGAGCGGACGACGTCGGGGGTGAGCTCGCGGGCCGGCGAGACGAGGGTGTCGCCGGCGTAGACCACTCCCCCGTCGATGCGGACCTGCGTGCCGTCCTTGAGCCGTTCGAAGATCCCGGCGCCGGCGTCGTCGACGACGAGGACGCCGGCCTCCACGAGCCGCTCAGGCCCGAGGTTGGGGTAGCGGCCGGAGATCATCGGCCCTGCGTTGACCACGGCGACGACGCCCGCGTCCACGAGGGACTGCGCGGTGTCGCGGTCCATGTCGGTGTGGTCGAGGACGGCGATGTCACCCTCGTGGAGGCGTCCGAGCAGGCTGGCCGTACGCCGGTGGACCCGGGCCGTGCCGTGCACGCCGGGGAGGCTGGGGGCTGGGCGGGAGCGGACTGCGAACTTCATGACCGCGCCATGGTGTCAGCCGCGCCCCTGCCCTTCTGGGAGGCACGCCCGCTCGGGCGCGGCGGCCTCCAGCAGCTCTCGCGCGTGGGCCCGGGCGCTCTCGGAGTCCTCCACCCCCGCCAGCATCCGGGACAGCTCGCGCTCCCGGCTGACCTCGTCGAGCGAGACCAGGCCGGACGTCGTGACGGACCCGTCGCTGGACTTGTGGACGACCACGTGGCGGTCGGCGTAGGCCGCGACCTGGGGCAGGTGCGTCACCACGAGGACCTGCGAGGTGCGGGCCAGGGCGGCGAGCCGGCGGCCGACCTCGATGGCCGCCTTGCCCCCGACCCCGGCGTCGACCTCGTCGAAGACGAAGGTGGGCACCGAGCCGGTCTCCGCCAGCGAGACCTCGAGCGCCAGCATCACGCGGGAGAGCTCGCCGCCCGAGGCACCCTTGTGCAGCGGCCGGGCCTCGGCCCCGGTGTTGGCGGCGAGGAGGAGCTCCACGTCGTCCACGCCGTGGGAGCCGGCGCGCAGCCAGCGTCCGTCCACCTCGATCACCGGTCCGGCCGGGGTGTCCGGGGTGGGCGCCGGGTTCTGCGTGACCGTGACGGTCACGGTGGCGTGGGGCATCGCCAGGGCGGTCAGCTCGTCGCTGACGGCGGCGCCGAGCCTGGCCGCCGCCTCGGCGCGTCGGCTGCTGAGCGTGGCCGCGAGCACGCCGAGCTCGGCGCGGATCCGGTCGCGGCGGGTCTCGAGCTCGGTGATCCGGCCGCCGGTGTCCTCGAGGTCGAGCAGCCGCTTGGCGCCGTCCTCCGCCCAGGCGAGCACCTCGTCGATGGTCTCGCCGTACTTGCGGGTGAGCGCGGTCAGCGCCGCACGTCGCTCGGACACGGCGGCGAGGCGCGCCGGGTCGGTCTCGAGGCTGGCGGCGTACGACGCCACGTCGCCGGCGACGTCCACCAGCAGGTGGCCGAGCTCGGCGATCCGGTCGGCCAGCTCCCCGGCGGTCGCGTCGTGCTCACGGACCCCCTCCAGCGCCCGCCGGGCAGCACTCGTCGTGGCGAGCGCGTCGGTGGCGCCCTCGTCGCTCGAGAGCGCCTCGCGGGCCTCTTCGGCGGCGGTGCGCAGCGTGTCGGCGAACCCCAGCCGGGTCTCCTCCGCCGCCAGCTCGGCGTCCTCGCCGGGCCTCGGGTCGACGGCCTCGACCTCACCGAGCCCGAACCTCAGCTGGTCGGCCTCGCGCGCCCGCTCACGGGCGGAGCCGACCACCTCGGCCAGGGTGCGCTCGGTGGCGGCCAGCTCGGCCCACAGCCCGGCGTAGGCCTCCGCGGCCTCGGCCAGCCCGGCGCCGGCGAAGCGGTCCAGCGACGCGCGCTGCGCTCCCGGCCGGAGGAGCCGGTGCTGGTCGGACTGTCCGTGCACCGCGACGAGCGGTTCGGCGATCTCGGCCAGAGTGGTCACCGGGACCGACGCCCCGCCGACCCAGGCACGGGACCGGCCCTGGGCGGCCACGTTGCGCGCGAGCACGACCTGGCCGTCCTCGACCTCGCCACCGGACTCCTCCACGGCGTGCCGGAAGTCGTGCAGCGAGCCGGTCGAGACGACACCCTCGACCCGCGCCTGCTTGGCACCGGACCGGACCGCACCGGAGTCGGCCCTCCCGCCGAGGAGCAGGCCGAGAGCGGTGACCACCATCGTCTTGCCGGCCCCGGTCTCACCCGTGATCACCGTCAGGCCGGGCCCGAGCTCGAGCGTCGAGGAGTCGATGACGCCGAGCGAGCTGATCCGCAGCTCCTCAAGCATCGCCGTCGCCCCCGTCCCGCCGGCGGCGCTCCGAGGCGCCGCGCCAGCCCTCGACGGGCAGGTCGAACTTCGCGACGAGCCGGTCGGTGAACGGTGCCTGGTGCAGCCGGACGAGCCGGACCGGGCGCTCGCCACGGCGGACCTCGATGCGCGCGCCCGGTGCGAGGTCGAAGGTGCGACGACCGTCGCACCACAGCACGCCGGAGCCCTCGGTGTTGGCCAGCACCTCGACGGCCAGCACCGACGTCGGTGCCACGACCATCGGCCGGGCGAACAGTGCATGGGCGCTCAGCGGCACCATGAGCAGGGCCTCGACCTCGGGCCAGACGACGGGGCCGCCGGCGCTGAAGTTGTAGGCCGTCGACCCGGTGGGGGTCGCGCACACGACGCCGTCGCAGCCCCACCGCGACAGCGGTCGACCGTCGACCTCGACGACGACCTCGAGCATCCGCTCACGGGCGGCCTTCTCGACGCTGGCCTCGTTGAGGGCGAAGGTCGAGAAGGCGACCTCCTTGCCCTGCAGCACCCGTACGTCGAGAGTGAGGCGGTCCTCGGCGGTGTAGGCGCGGTCGACGATCGCGGAGATCGTCGACTCGACGTCCTCCTGCTCGGCCTCGGCCAGGAAGCCCACGTGGCCCAGGTTCACGCCGAGCAGCGGGGTGCTCGTCGCGTGGGTGAGCTCGGCCGCTCGCAGGATCGACCCGTCGCCGCCGATGACCAGGACCAGCTCGCAGCCCTCACCCGGGACGTCGTCGGGGTGCGTGGTCTCGACCAGACCGTCGGCCGACTCGAGGCCGAGGTCTGCGGCCTCGTCGGCCAGCAGGCGTACGGCGATGCCGTGGTGGGTCAGTGACTTGACGCATGCGCGTGCCACCTCGCGCACCTCGGCCCGGCCGGTGTGTGCGAGCACCAGCACACGGCGCCCGGGGCTCTCGACGGTCACGGGTCCACCCTCTCACCCGCCACCCCCAGCGGGGCCGCCCTCTCCACCTCGGCGCGGATGTCGTCCGCGTCGATCGTCGCTGCCCCGTGGCGCAGCAGCAGGAAGAACTCGACGTTGCCCGACGGGCCCGGCAGCGGGCTCACGGTGACGGCGACCGCACCCCACCCGCGGGCGGCCGCGAGGTCGGCGATCGTGGTGACCGCCTCTGCGCGGAGACCGAGGTCGCGCACCACCCCGCCCTTGCCGACACGGTCCTTGCCCACCTCGAACTGCGGCTTGACCATGAGGGCCAGCTCGCCGTCCTCGCGGGTGACCGAGAGGAGCGGGTCGAGGACCAGCGCCAGGGAGATGAAGGAGAGGTCGCCCACCACCAGGTCCACAGGCTCACCGACGACGTCGAGGGTGAGCTCGCGGATGTTGGTGCGGTCGTGGACCTGCACCCGGTCGTCGCTCTGCAGCGACCAGGCGAGCTGTCCGTAGCCCACGTCGACCGCGACCACCTCGCGGGCGCCCGCCCGCAGCAGCACGTCGGTGAAGCCGCCGGTCGAGGCACCCGCGTCGAGGCACCGCTTGCCCTCGACCGTGAGCCCATGGGCGGCGAACGCCTCCAGCGCGCCGGCCAGCTTGTGGCCTCCGCGCGAGACGTAGTCGATCGTCGTCGGGTCCTCACGCACGACGATCGCGACGTCGGTGGTCACCCCCGTCGCCGGCTTGGTGGCCACGGCGCCGGACACGGTGACCCGCCCGGCCGCCACCAGCTCGCTGGCGTGCTCGCGGGAGCGGGCCAGGCCGCGGCGGACGAGTTCCTGGTCGAGGCGAAGTCGTCGTGGGGGCACGGTCGTCTCAGGCGCCCTGCCCGCGGTCGTCCGCGGGGCCGGGCGTGGCGTCGAGGGCTCGACGCAGCTGCTCGTGGGCGCGCTCGAAGACCTGCACGTGCTCGCCCACAGGGGCGCCGGCGACGGCGGCCACCTCCGCCAGGACGCGGTCGACCGACTCGACTCCGGTCGACTCCACGTCAGCCTCTCCGCCTGGCGGGGCCGGGGTCCCGGGTGCGTGGTCCATGGCGGCGAGCCTACTCGGCGTCGAGCTGTCGGACCGGCCCGGGCGGGCTCGTGTCGGACACCTCGGCTGCCGTGCCGGTCTCGTCGAGGTGTCTCCAGCAGGCGGTCACCGCCACCCGCCACCAGTCGGCGTCGCTGCCCTGGCCGGTGACACCCAGGCGACCGTCCTCGACGGCCGCGGTCCACCCGTTGAGCTCGACGCCCACCTCGGAGACCGTCGGCACCGGATGCGGCTCGAAGAGTCCCTCCAGCGTCGGCGAGATGTAGGTGGGCCGCAGCTCGGGGACGGCCGCCGCGAGGTCGGGCAGCCAGCTGACGCCCGTGAGCACGAGCAGGGACGGTACGTCGATGGCGTGGGCGCCCTCGATGTCGGTGTCGAGCCGGTCGCCGACCATGATCGGCCGGTCACCACCCACTCGCCGGACGGTCTCCTCCATCAGGGGACGCTCCGGCTTGCCCGCCACCGTGGGCTCGACCCCGGCGAACCCGGCGATCGTGCGCACCAGCACCCCGTGGCCGGGTGCGAGCCCGTAGGGGGTCGGAATGGTCATGTCGGTGTTGCTGGCGACATAGGGCAGCCCGTCGCGCACGAGCACCGAGGCGCGCATGATGTCGCGCCACCGGACGTCCGGACCGTAGCCGCTCGCGACGGCCACGGCGCCCTCCGGCTCCTCGACCGGCTCGAGCCCAGCCTCGAGCAGCGCCACCCGCAGGCCCTCACCACCGAGCAGCAGGATCTTCGCCCCGGCCCCGTGCTGCTCGACCAGCAGTCGTGCGGACGCCTGGGCCGAGGTGACCACGTCGGTGGCGGACGCCTCGACGCCGACTGCCACGAGCTTGTCGGCCACCTTGTCGGGCGTGCGCGAGGCGTTGTTGGTGACGAAGGCCACGTGGCGCCCCGCCGCGCGGACACGCTCGATGCGCTCGGCCACACCGTCGATGGCCTCTCCCCCGACGTAGACCACTCCGTCCAGGTCGAACATGACCAGGTCGTGCGCCTCCACGATCGGAGTCGTCGACTCCTCGAGCATGCTCCACCCCTCTCCGGATTGTGACGAGCATCCCCCTACGATGCTCCGATGGACTTCGCCACCGTCGTGCCGCCGTACGTCGCGAAGCCCCTCGAGCTCCACCCGTTCAGGGCCGTCATGCTGGCTCCGAGCCGGGTGGGCGACCCGGCGTCCGCCCGGGCCCTCGCGCGACCCTATCGCGACGTCGCGTCCCGCCTGCTCCAGTGGATCGAGCAGGGACGCGCCACGCAGGACTCGGCGCCTGCGCTCTACCTGCACGAGTACACGGCGGCCGGCCTGACGATCCGAGGGCTGGTCGGAGCGCTGGGGATCTCCCGGCGCGCCGAGACCATGGCCGAGCGCGCCGTCTGGCCGCACGAGGCGATCCACCCCGAGCAGGCCGGCGAGCTGGCCGACCGGATGTGGCAGATGGACCTCAACCCCGCGCCCATCCTGCTGGTCCACCACGGTGACCAGGCGCTGCGGGACGTGATCGCCGAGGTTGCTCGCGCCAAGCCCGACTGGCGCTACCTCGACCGCACCCACCAGCGCCAGCGCATCTGGGCCATCCGCGACGAGGACGTCCTGGCCCGGATCGGGGCGCTGCTGGCCGACACGAGCTGCCTGATCGCCGACGGCCACCACCGGTACGCCGCCTACGTGCGCCTCCAGGAGGAGCACCCCGGCACCGCGTGGGACGCCGGACTCGCGATGCTGGTCGACCAGGACGACACGCCCCTGTTCCTCGGCGCGATCCACCGCACGCTGCCGGGCACCACGCTCGACGACCTCGTGGAGGCGGCGCAATCGGCCGGTGCCGAGGTGGCGGCCCACGAGCGCCAACACGCCCTGAGCGCCCTGGACAGCACCCATCTCGTCCTCACCGACGGGAACACCTGGCACACCGTCGGCCCTGGCGACCTGGCCCGCGAGGCTGCGGTCTCGTGGCTCCACGACCACGTGCTGACCCGCCTGCCACGGCCCGTCGAACGCGTCGAGCCCCACCACAACGTGGACGACGCGCTCGCTGCGACGAGCGCCACGTCTCCGGCGGTGCTGCTGCCCAGCCCTGACTTCGACCAGGTTCGTGCGCTGGTCGAGTCGGGCGGCCTGCTGCCGGAGAAGGCCACGTCGTTCCAGCCGAAGCCCAGCCTCGGTGTCCTCATGCGCCCGATGAACGGCGGATGATCCGAGCAGCGCTCGCTTCCACCTCCACGCGCGATCGCGTGGCTCCCCCAGCCTGGTAGAAGCGACACCGTACGGCGCCGGAGACCTCGACGAGGTCGCCGGCCCGCCAGGTGAGGACGCTCCTCCTGAGCCGAGGGCTCCAGGCGGTGCAGGGCACCGAGTCCACCCGCTGGGTCGTCACGCCGGTCGCGTTCGCGCCCGACGGCGAGCTCCGGGGCACGGAGACCCGGAACGTCACCAGCGCGTCCCCGCTCGGCAGCTCGACCACGGTCGGCGCGCCCGTCAGGCGTCCCACGAGGCGTACGGCGTTGGCCGCGCCCTCGAGAAGCTCCTCGTCCTTGTCGAGGTCCTTCTTGGTCAGGTCCTTCTTCGTGAGGTCCTTGGCCGGGCCTCTTGTCTGTGTCTTCGTCACAGTCCACCTCCTGGGAGACAGCCTGCTCAGCGCGACCGACACGAGTGACCGCTGTGGTGACCGGCCTGTGGATGAGGGCGCTGGGACGCGGCCTGTGGACGCTGGGCGGTCACAGCACGCGCGCCATGTCCGGGAACGCAAAAGTGGGGCCACCCGAAGGTGACCCCACTTTCACAATGTATGTCCGGCGGCGTCCTACTCTCCCACAACCTCTCGGTTGCAGTACCATCGGCGCTGAAAGGCTTAACTTCCGGGTTCGGTATGGGACCGGGTGTTTCCCGTTTCGCTATGGCCGCCGTAACTCTTTCAACCTCATCAAACTCCACCACCCCCAGCTGTTCGGGGGGTTGGGTTTGTTGGTTGGGAACTGCCTAGTGGACGCGAACAGTGTGTGTGTTCGTTGGTTTGCGCGTGTGTGGTCTTGTACGTGGTTGGGACAAGCCCTCGGCCTATTAGTACCGGTCGGCTGGGCATTGCTGCTGTACACCTCCGGCCTATCAACCCCATGTTCTGTGGGGGGCCTTACCCCATTATTGGGTGGGAAACCTCATCTTGAAACGTGCTTCCCGCTTAGATGCATTCAGCGGTTATCACTTCCGAACGTAGCCAACCAGCCGTGCTCCTGGCGGAACAACTGGCACACCAGAGGTTCGTCCATCCCGGTCCTCTCGTACTAGGGACAGCCTTTCTCAAGTTTCCTGCGCGCGCGGCGGATAGGGACCGAACTGTCTCACGACGTTCTAAACCCAGCTCGCGTGCCGCTTTAATGGGCGAACAGCCCAACCCTTGGGACCTACTCCAGCCCCAGGATGCGACGAGCCGACATCGAGGTGCCAAACCATCCCGTCGATATGGACTCTTGGGGAAGATCAGCCTGTTATCCCCGGGGTACCTTTTATCCGTTGAGTGACCACGCTTCCACATGCCGTGGCCAGATCACTAGTTCCGACTTTCGTCCCTGCTCGACATGTCTGTCTCACAGTCAAGCTCCCTTGTGCACTTACACTCGCCACCTGATTGCCAACCAGGCTGAGGGAACCTTTGAGCGCCTCCGTTACATTTTAGGAGGCAACCGCCCCAGTTAAACTACCCATCAGGCACTGTCCCTGATCCGGATAACGGACCTAGGTTAGACATCTAGTACGACCAGAGTGGTATTTCAACGTTGACTCCACCCCAACTGGCGTCGAGGTTTCACAGTCTCCCACCTATCCTACACAAGCCGTACCAAACACCAATACCAAACTATAGTAAAGGTCCCGGGGTCTTTCCGTCCTGCCGCGCGTAACGAGCATCTTTACTCGTAGTGCAATTTCGCCGAGTCCATGGTTGAGACAGTGGGAAAGTCGTTACTCCATTCGTGCAGGTCGGAACTTACCCGACAAGGAATTTCGCTACCTTAGGATGGTTATAGTTACCACCGCCGTTTACTGGGGCTTAAATTCTCAGCTTCGGCCCAAAGGCCTAACCGGTCCTCTTAACCTTCCAGCACCGGGCAGGAGTCAGTCCGTATACATCGTCTTACAACTTCGCACGGACCTGTGTTTTTAGTAAACAGTCGCTTTCCCCTGGTCTCTGCGGCCCTTCACGCTTCCCCCAGCAAGTGGGTTCACGATCCGGGCCCCCCTTCTCCCGAAGTTACGGGGGCATTTTGCCGAGTTCCTTAACCATGGTTTTCTCGATCGCCTTAGTATTCTCTACTTGATCACCTGAGTCGGTTTGGGGTACGGGCGGCTCGTTGCTCGCTAGAGGTTTTTCTCGACAGCATAGGATCACCCACTTCACCATTAAGGCTCCGCGTCACGTCTCAGACTCCACACTGAAGTGGATGGTGCGGATTTGCCTACACCACGTCCTACACGCTTGCCCACAGACAACCATCGCTGTGGCTGGGCTACCTTCCTGTGTCACCCCATCGCTTGACTACTACCAGCTCGGGTCCCACGCTCCGCCCACCAGCCTCGCCCCGAAGGGTCCGGTCCGATGAGTTTCGGGTGGTTAGCATCACCAGGTTCGTCATGGGCGCAACTTCGCCGGTACGGGAATATCAACCCGTTGTCCATCGACTACGCCTGTCGGCCTCGCCTTAGGTCCCGACTTACCCAGGGCAGATTAGCTTGACCCTGGAACCCTTGATCATTCGGCGCACGGGTTTCTCACCCGTGATTCGCTACTCATGCCTGCATTCTCACTCGTGTGGCCTCCACACCTGGATCACTCCGGCGCTTCACTGCCCACACGACGCTCCCCTACCCATCCAGCGCACTGAACACCCATCAAGTGGATGCTGATGTATTCGCTGAATGCCATAGCTTCGGCGGATGACTTGAGCCCCGCTACATTGTCGGCGCGGAATCACTTGACCAGTGAGCTATTACGCACTCTTTCAAGGGTGGCTGCTTCCAAGCCAACCTCCTGGTTGTCAATGCGACTCCACATCCTTTTCCACTTAGTCACCGCTTAGGGGCCTTAGCTGATGGTCTGGGCTGTTTCCCTCTCGACTACGGAGCTTATCCCCCGCAGTCTCACTGCTGCGCTCTCACTTACCGGCATTCGGAGTTTGGCTAACGTCAGTAACCTTGTAGGGCCCATTAGCTATCCAGTGCTCTACCTCCGGCAAGAAACACGCAACGCTGCACCTAAATGCATTTCGGGGAGAACCAGCTATCACGAAGTTTGATTGGCCTTTCACCCCTATCCACAGGTCATCCCCTCAGTTTTCAACCTAAGTGGGTTCGGTCCTCCACGTCGTCTTACCGACGCTTCAACCTGCCCATGGATAGATCACTTCGCTTCGGGTCTTGAGCGCGCTACTGAATCGCCCTATTAGGACTCGCTTTCGCTACGGCTTCCCCACACGGGTTAACCTCGCAACACACCGCAAACTCGCAGGCTCATTCTTCAAAAGGCACGCCGTCACCCCACCACAAGGGCAAAGCTCCGACGGATTGTAGGCACACGGTTTCAGGTACTATTTCACTCCCCGCCAGGGGTACTTTTCACCTTTCCCTCACGGTACTTGTCCGCTATCGGTCATCAAGGAGTATTTAGGCTTAACGGGTGGTCCCGCCAGATTCACACGGAATTTCAGGGGTTCCGTGTTACTTGGGAACACGCTCCAGAGCCAGCGCTTTACGTCTACGGGCCTATCACCCTCTACGGTACGGCTTTCCAACCGACTTCGACTTCCACACTGGTTTCTTACTCTGTACTGAACCGGCAGATTCAATTGAACGGTCCCACAACCCCCCAGATGCAACCCCTGCCGGGTATCACACATCTGAGGTTTGGCCTCATCCGATTTCGCTCGCCACTACTCTCGGAATCACTGTTGTTTTCTCTTCCTGTCGGTACTGAGATGTTTCACTTCCCGACGTTCCCTCCACACACCCTATGTGTTCAGGTGCAGGTAACACGACATGACTCGTGCTGGGTTTCCCCATTCGGACACCCCCGGATCACAGCTTGGTTGCCAACTCCCCAGGGCTTATCGCAGGCTCCAACGTCCTTCATCGGCTCTTGATGCCAAGGCATCCACCATGTGCCCTTCATAGCTTGTCTCAACAACGTCAAAACAACACACGCTGCACACACCCCACCAAGGAGGCGCGAAACAAGACCAAAGAACACCCGACCCACCCCCAATCAAAGGATGAGCCGGTCAGCTTTCCGACACCACCCACCCCCAGGAAAAGGGGCAAACAGGCAGCGCCGAAAACACAATTACACACTCGCAACACACCCGAACCAGCCAAGCCGGCCAACCGGGCGCATCACGAAGATGCTCGCGTCCACTATGCAGATCTCAAACAACAACCCCACCAACACCCTCAACCACCCACAGGCGGCCTCGAGCAAAGGGAGGAACAGAAGCCCAACCACACAGATCGCTCTGCACGGCTGATCCCTCAGGACCCAACAGTGTGCCTGACCCTGCCCCCGCCACCTCCAACGAGATGCACGGGACCCAGGTGAACCAGCAACCCCCACCCCCACAGGGACGAGAGGAGCTGACGTCGACGATTCCACTAGTGAGACACCACCATGCGCCACCAGACATTCGCCAGTGGTCGGGGTGTGTGCTCCTTAGAAAGGAGGTGATCCAGCCGCACCTTCCGGTACGGCTACCTTGTTACGACTTCGTCCCAATCGCCAGCCCCACCTTCGACGGCTCCCTCCACAAGGGTTGGGCCACCGGCTTCGGGTGTTGCCGACTTTCGTGACGTGACGGGCGGTGTGTACAAGGCCCGGGAACGTATTCACCGCAGCGTTGCTGATCTGCGATTACTAGCGACTCCGACTTCATGGGGTCGAGTTGCAGACCCCAATCCGAACTGAGACCGGCTTTTTGGGATTCGCTCCCCCTTACGGGATCGCAGCCCTTTGTACCGGCCATTGTAGCATGCGTGAAGCCCTGGACATAAGGGGCATGATGACTTGACGTCATCCCCACCTTCCTCCGAGTTGACCCCGGCAGTCTCCTATGAGTCCCCACCATTACGTGCTGGCAACATAGAACGAGGGTTGCGCTCGTTGCGGGACTTAACCCAACATCTCACGACACGAGCTGACGACAGCCATGCACCACCTGTACACCCCCAAAAGAAGCCCCATCTCTGGAGCGGCAGGGTGTATGTCAAACCCAGGTAAGGTTCTTCGCGTTGCATCGAATTAATCCGCATGCTCCGCCGCTTGTGCGGGCCCCCGTCAATTCCTTTGAGTTTTAGCCTTGCGGCCGTACTCCCCAGGCGGGGCGCTTAATGCGTTAGCTGCGGCACGGAACCCGTGGAATGGATCCCACACCTAGCGCCCAACGTTTACGGTGTGGACTACCAGGGTATCTAATCCTGTTCGCTCCCCACACTTTCGCTCCTCAGCGTCAGGTCATGCCCAGAGAACCGCCTTCGCCACCGGTGTTCCTCCTGATATCTGCGCATTTCACCGCTACACCAGGAATTCCGTTCTCCCCTGCATACCTCTAGTCTGCCCGTATCGAAAGCAAGCCAGGTGTTAAGCACCTGGTTTTCACTCCCGACGCGACAAACCGCCTACGAGCCCTTTACGCCCAATAATTCCGGACAACGCTCGCACCCTACGTATTACCGCGGCTGCTGGCACGTAGTTGGCCGGTGCTTCTTTAGTGGGTACCGTCACTTGCGCTTCGTCCCCACCGAAAGAGGTTTACAACCCGAAGGCCGTCATCCCTCACGCGGCGTTGCTGGATCAGGCTTCCGCCCATTGTCCAATATTCCCCACTGCTGCCTCCCGTAGGAGTCTGGGCCGTGTCTCAGTCCCAGTGTGACCGGTCACCCTCTCAGGCCGGCTACCCGTCGAAGCCATGGTGAGCCATTACCTCACCATCAAGCTGATAGGCCGCGAGCACATCCCTGGCCGAAAAACTTTCCACCACCATCCCATGCGAGAAGTGGTCGTATCCGGTATTAATCACCGTTTCCGGTGGCTATCCCAAAGCCAGGGGCAGATTACTCACGTGTTACTCACCCGTTCGCCGCTCGAGTACCACCGAAGTGGCCTTTCCGCTCGACTTGCATGTGTTAAGCACGCCGCCAGCGTTCGTCCTGAGCCAGGATCAAACTCTCCATCGAAAAACATGAACCACCCACACCAAAAGGCACGAGCAGCCACTATCAATAAGAGCCACATCCCCTGACTGAACAAAACTGACATGTTGTCAGAATCATTGTCAAAGAAACCGCGACACCACGCTTCACACGAAGCTCCACATGATGCCAACGGGGCATAACAAACTAATTCGTCGACTAATCAAACACACTGTTGAGTTCTCAAGTATCAGACGCACCCGTTCCTCGCCAGCGGAGCTGGTTCGGTCGCGGGGCAACCTGCAGAAACTTACCGGGCGCTCCGTTCCGCGTCAAACTCGGCGGATCTTCGTGCTTCGGTGGTCACAGCTGGTTTCCGACTCAGCTGGCCTTCTGGCCAGGAGCGGCGCCGCTTGCGGCGACAGGTGAAACATTAGACGACGTCCGGCTGACATGACAAACCGGGGGTGCCCTTCGCGCATAACTGCAGGTCAGCGGCCTGCGCGGCGTGGTGCGGCCGGTCGGTAGGCACTCACCGTGGGGTCGCCGGTCACCCAGAACCGCCACGGTCGGTCAGCCGCGTGGCGCAGTCCGACCCGGGGGCCCGTACTGATCTGGACCGGTGACTCCCCCGGCTCGATCTCCGGCCGTACGCCGTTGGCGCCCAGGTCGATGCCCAGGGCGCGGCACAGCCGGGCCGGCCCCCGCGCGAGGTCGCGGTCGGACACTCCGGGGCGGCGCTCGCGCGCCTGCTCCAGCCCGGACACCACCTCCCCCGCCCGCAGCAGCACCGCACCGGCGCTGCCGTCCGGTCCGGTGACGAGGTTGGCGCAGTGGTGCATGCCGTAGATGAAGTAGACGTACAGGCGTCCGGGCGGACCGAACATGACCGCGTTGCGGACCGTGGGTCCGCGGAACGCGTGCGAGCCCGGGTCGTCGGGGCCGGCGTACGCCTCCACCTCGGTGAGGCGCACCGAGACGCCACCGAGCGTCAGCACCGAGCCGAGCAGGCGCGGGGCGACCTCGAGCGGGTCGCCCTCAGCCCAGTCGGTCACGGTGCGCCGTGCTCGCGGTGCGCAGCTCGTCGAGCTGCTCGCGCACCCGGATGGGAGCGGTGCCGCCCCGCCCGGCGCGCGAGGCGACGGATCCCTCGACGCTCAGCACGGACCGGACCTCCGGAGTGAGGGACGGTGAGATCGCGACGAGCTGGTCGTCGGTGAGGTCGGACAGGTCGCACCCGAGCTCCTCGCAGCGGCGTACGCACGCACCGGCCACCTCGTGGGCGTCGCGGAACGGCACGCCCTCGCGCACCAGCCACTCGGCGACGTCGGTCGCCAGCGAGAAGCCCTGGGGTGCCAGCTCGGCCATCCGGACGGTGTTGAACGTCAGCGTCGCGACCATGCCGGTGAAGGCCGGCAGCAGCACCTCGAGGGTGTGGACGGAGTCGAAGACCGGCTCCTTGTCCTCCTGGAGGTCGCGGTTGTAGGCGAGCGGCAGCGCCTTGAGCGTGGCCATGAGGCCGGACAGGTTGCCGATCAGACGACCGGCCTTGCCGCGCGCCAGCTCGGCGATGTCGGGGTTCTTCTTCTGCGGCATGATGCTCGACCCGGTCGACCAGGAGTCGTGGAGCGTCACGAAGTCGAACTCACGCGTCGACCACAGGATGACCTCCTCGGCCAGCCGGCTGACGTCGACGCCGACCTGGGCGAGGACGAAGGCGAGCTCGGCGACGAAGTCTCGCGCCGACGTGCCGTCGATGGAGTTCGCGGTGGAGCCGGTGAAGCCGAGCTCCGCGGCCACCAGCTCCGGGTCGAGGCCGAGGCTGGAACCGGCCAGCGCACCGGAGCCGTACGGCGAGTCCGCCGCGACCCGGCGACGCCAGTCGTCGAGGCGTTCGAGGTCACGCACCAGCGGCCACGCGTGGGCCAGCAGGTGGTGGGCGAGCAGGACCGGCTGGGCGTGCTGCAGGTGGGTGCGCCCGGGCATGATCACGTCGAGGTGCCCGGCTGCCTGCTCGGCGAGGGCGTCGACGAGGTCCGAGACCAGCCCCGACACCACCAGCGAGTGGTCGAGCAGGTAGGCCCGGAACAGGGTCGCGATCTGGTCGTTGCGACTGCGACCGGCGCGCAGGCGGCCGCCGATGTCAGGCCCGACCTCCTCGAGCAGCAGCCGTTCGAGGGCGCCGTGGACGTCCTCGTCGGTCGGCTGCGGGACGAGCTCGCCGTCGGTGAAGCGCTGCGCGAGGACGTCGAGGCCGCGGTGGATCTCGGCCTCCTGCTCCCCCGTCAGGTAACCGGCGGCCGCGAGCGCCTTGGCGTGCGCGTGCGAGCCGGCGATGTCGTACAGCGCGAGCTGCCAGTCGAAGTGCGTGGACCGCGACAACGCCTGGAGCTCCGGTGAGGGACCGCTGGCGAAGCGACCGCCCCACAGGGATCCCTCGTTGGTCGTGCCGGTGCCTGCGTCTGCCATCAGTCGGTCCCGAACTCCATCGCCGCGCTCTCGAGCGCCGTCTCGTCGAACTCGTCCTCGTCCACCTCGGCGGACGCCGAGCCGGTGATCCTGTCGAAGCCACCGGACTCGATGGCACCGTAGAGCGTGCCGTTCTCGACCAGCACCTGGCCCTGGTCGAGCGGCTGGGCGGCGTAGAGCTCGAGCTTGGCGCGCGAGTCGGCGATGTCGAGGTTGCGCATGGTGAGCTGGCCGATGCGGTCGGTGGGACCGAAGGCGGCGTTCTCGGTGCGCTCCATCGAGAGCTTGTCGGGGTGGTAGGAGAACGCGGGCCCGCTGGTGCTGATGAGCGAGTAGTCCTCACCGCGCCGCAGCCGGATGGTGACCTCGCCGACGACCAGCGAGGCGATCCACCTCTGGATCGACTCCCGGATCATCAACGCCTGCGGGTCGAGCCAGCGGCCCTCGTAGAGCAGCCGCCCGAGCTTGCGGCCCTCGTTGTGGTACTGCGCGACGGTGTCCTCGTTGTGGATCGCGTTGACCAGCCGCTCGTAGGCGATGAAGAGCAGCGCCATGCCCGGGGCCTCGTAGATGCCGCGTGACTTGGCCTCGATGATGCGGTTCTCGATCTGGTCGGACATCCCGAGACCGTGGCGACCGCCGATGGTGTTGGCCTCGTGGACGAGGGCGACCGGGTCGTCGTAGGTGACACCGTTGATGGCGACCGGGCGGCCCTGGTCGAAGCGGATCGTCACGTCCTCGGGCTCGATCGCGACAGTCGGGTCCCAGAACTTCACGCCCATGATCGGCTCGACCGTCTCGAGCGAGACGTCGAGGTGCTCGAGAGTCTTGGCCTCGTGGGTGGCGCCCCAGATGTTGGCGTCCGTGGAGTACGCCTTCTCCTGGCTGTCGCGGTAGGGCAGCTCGCGTTCGGTGAGCCAGGCGCTCATCTCGTGGCGACCGCCGAGCTCGGTGACGAAGTCCGCGTCCAACCACGGCTTGTAGATGCGCAGGTCGGGGTTGGCGAGCAGCCCGTAGCGGTAGAACCGCTCGATGTCGTTGCCCTTGAAGGTCGAGCCGTCGCCCCAGATGTTGACGTCGTCGTCGTGCATCGCGCGCACGAGCATCGTGCCGGTGACGGCACGGCCCAGAGGCGTGGTGTTGAAGTAGGCACGACCGCCGGACCGGATGTGGAACGCGCCGCACGCGAGGGCGGCGAGGCCTTCCTCCACCAGCTGGGTCTTGCAGTCGACCGCGCGCGCCAGCTCAGCGCCGTACTGCATGGCACGCGACGGCACGCCGGAGATGTCGGGCTCGTCGTACTGCCCGATGTCGGCGGTGTAGGTGCAGGGCACCGCCCCCTTGGCGCGCATCCAGGCGACCGCGACGGAGGTGTCGAGACCCCCGGAGAACGCGATGCCGACGCGCTCGCCGACGGGGAGGGAGGTGAGGACCTTGCTCACAGGACGTCCTTTGCAGAAGTGGGTGCGGCGGCAGAGTGGTGGGGGTGGTTGGCCAGGTCGAGGAAGCGCTGCGCGAGCGCGTCACCGCCCAGCGGGTCGCGTCCGATGACGAGGAGGGTGTCGTCGCCGGCGATGGTGCCCAGGATGTCGCCGAGGTCGGCCTTGTCGAACGCGCTGGCCAGGAACTGCGCGGCCCCGGGCGGGGTGCGCAGCACGACCAGGTTGGCGCTGGCCTCGGCGCTGACGAGCAGCTCGGCGCACAGCCGGGCCAGGCGCTCGCGACCGGCGGCGCTCTCCCGGGGTGCGACGACCGACCGGTCGCCGCCCTCCCCCGGCACGGCGTAGACCAGCGCGCCGTCGGCACCGCGCACCTTGACCGCGTCGAGCTCGACGAGGTCGCGGCTCAGGGTGGCCTGGGTGACGTGCACGCCGTGGTCGCCGAGCAGGTCGGCGAGCTCGGTCTGCGAGCGCACCGGGTGGGCGGTGACGATGTCGATGATCCGCTGGTGACGGGCGCCCTTCGTCAGCGGCGTCATGGCGCTCATGACCGCTCCAGGAGCCAGGCCAGGACCGCCTTCTGGGCGTGCCGGCGGTTCTCGGCCTCGTCCCACACCACCGACTGCGGACCCTCGATCACGGCCTCGGAGATCTCCTTGCCGCGGTAGGCGGGCAGGCAGTGCATGACGATGGCCTCCGGGGCGGCGTGGGCGAGGAGCTCCTCGGTGACACCGTAGGGCGGGAAGACGCGGAGACGCTCCTGCGACTCCTCCTCCCGGCCCATGCTGACCCACGAGTCGGTGATCACGACGTCGGCCGCGCCCACTGCCTCGACCGGGTCGACGGTGAGCTCGATCGATCCGCCGGTGTCCTGGGCGATCTCCCGGGCCCTCGCGACGACGTCGGCGTCCGGCATGAAGCCGTCCGGGGCGCCGACGACCACGTGCATCCCGGCGGAGGCACCGGCCAGGACCCAGGAGTTGCCCATGTTGCAGGCGCCGTCGCCCACGAACGCGGCCCGGACGCCGGCGAGCCGGCCCGTGTGCTCGCGCACGGTCTGGAGGTCGGCCAGCAGCTGGCACGGGTGGAACTCGTCGGTGAGGGCGTTGAGCACGGGGACCCCGGCGTGATCGGCCATCGTGACGACGTCGCTCTGGTGGGCGGTGCGCCACACGATCGCGGCGGCCTGACGCCCGAGGATGCGGGCGACGTCCTCCACGCCCTCGCGCGAGCCCATCGCGGCGAGGCCGCCGTCGACGGTCATCGGGTTGCCGCCGAGCTCGGCGATGCCGGCCGCGAACGACACCTGGGTGCGCAGGGTCGGCCGGTCGAAGACCAGTGCCACGGTGCGCGGCCCGGCCAACGGCTTGTGCTCGAACGGGTCGGCCTTGAGCTGGTCGGCGAGGTCGAGCACCTCGAGGAGCTCGGCCGGCGACAGGTCGTCGTCGCGGAGGAGGTGGCGGGTCATCGGGTCGTCTCCGTGTCCGAGCGGGCGGCTGCAGTGCGAGCGGCGTCGAGGATGGCGGGCAGCGCCGCGCCGAGGGCGTCGAGGTCCGCGCTCGTGATCACGAGCGGCGGGACGAAGCGCAGGCGCGAGGGGCCCGTGGCGTTGAGGATGAAGCCGGCGTCGCGGGCGGCGGCGACCGCCTCCACGGCGTACGGCCCGTCGAGCTCGGCGCCACGCATGAGGCCCGCACCGGTCACGTCCACGACGCCGGTCTGGTCGGTGAGCAGCCGGGCGAGCTGGTCACCGCGGTCCCGCACGGCCTCGAGGAGGCCGTCGGCCTCGATGGTGTCGAGGACGGCGAGGGCGGCCGCACAGGCGACCGGGTTGCCGCCGAACGTGGTGCCGTGGTTGCCCGGCTGCAGCAGCGTGGCGGCCGCGCCGCGGGCGACGGTGGCGCCGATCGGGATGCCGCCGCCGAGACCCTTGGCGAGCGTGACGAGGTCGGGCTCGACGCCCTCGACCAGCTCGTGGGCGAACCAGGCCCCGGTCCGGCCGATGCCCGTCTGCACCTCGTCGAGCCAGAACAACGCGCCGGCGTCACGGGCGACCTGCTGCGCGGCGGCGAGGTAGCCGGGCGAGGGCACGACCACGCCGGCCTCACCCTGGACCGGCTCGAGGACGACGGCCGCGACCGTGTCGTCCACAGCGGCCTCGAGCGCGGCGACGTCGTCGTAGGGCACGAACGACACCTCGCCGGGCAGCGGCTCGAAGGGCTCGCGGTAGGCGGACTTGGAGGTGAGCGCGAGCGCGCCCATCGTGCGGCCGTGGAAGGAGCCCTCCGCGGCGACGAGACGGGTGCGTCCGGTGCGCCGCGTGAGCTTGAGGGCGGCCTCGTTGGCCTCGGTGCCGGAGTTGCTGAAGAACACCCGCCCGTCGGCCCAGCCCAGCAGGGCGAGGAGACGCTCGGCCAGCGCGACCTGGGGCTCGGTGGCGAAGAAGTTGGAGACGTGGCCGAGCGTCGAGAGCTGCGTGGTCACGGCCTCCACGATCGCGGGGTGCGCGTGGCCGAGGGCGTTGACGGCGATGCCCGCCAGCAGGTCGACGTACTCCTTGCCGTCGGCGTCCCACACGTGGGCGCCCTTGCCGCGGGTGAGGGCCAGCGCCGGCGGCCCGAAGGTGTTCATGACCGCGCCGGTGTAGCGCTCCTGGATGCTCACGCGGGGGCCTCCGTCGGGTAGGGCTTGCGCATCTTGGTGGGCACGCCCGGCAGCACCTGGGTGCCGACGCCCTCGTCGGTGAAGATCTCGAGCAGGACCGCGTGCGGCTCACGGCCGTCGACGACCGTCGCACGCGGCACCCCGCCGGTGACGGCCTCGTAGCAGGCGCGCATCTTCGGGACCATGCCCGCGTCGAGGGTCGGCAGCATCTCGCCGAGCGCCTCGGGGCTGATCTCCTGGATGAGGTCGTCGGAGTTGCCGTAGTCGCGGTAGAGGCCCTCCACGTCGGTGAGGACCATCAGCTTCTGGGCCCCCAGTGCGACCGCGAGCGCCGCAGCTGCAGTGTCCGCGTTGACGTTGTGGACCAGGCCGTCGACGTCGGGCGCGACGGAGCTGACGACCGGGATCCGGCCGGCCTCGATCAGGTCGAGGACCGCCTCGGGGCGCACCTTGGCAACCTCGCCGACGAGTCCGAGGTCGACCTCCTCCCCGTCGACGACGGTGACGGCGGGCTCGGCGGTGAAGAGCCCGGCGTCCTCGCCGGACAGGCCGACGGCGAGCGCCCCGTGCTGGTTGATCAGCCCGACGAGCTCGCGCTGGACCTGACCGACGAGCACCATCCGGACGACGTCCATGGCCTCGGGAGTGGTGACCCTCAGCCCGCCGCGGAACTCGGACTCGATGCCCAGCTTGTCGAGCATCCGCGAGATCTGCGGGCCGCCGCCGTGCACCACGACGGGCTTGAAGCCGGCGAAGCGCAGGAAGGCGATGTCCTCGGCGAAGGCGACCTTGAGCGAGTCGTCGGTCATGGCGTTGCCGCCGTACTTCACCACGATCGTCTGCCCGTGGTAGCGCTTGAGCCACGGCAGCGCCGCGGCGAGCGTGCGGGCCTTGGCCGGGTCGGGACGCCGCGGGCTCTGGTTGGTCTCGGGAGTCGTCATGAGCTGTAGGCGCTGTTCTCGTGGACGTAGGCGTGAGTGAGGTCGTTGGTCCAGACGGTCGCCCGGGCGTCGCCGGACTTGAGGTCGATGGTGACGCTGACCTCCCGGCCGGTCAGGTCCACCGTGGCAGGGTCCGCGGCGGGCGTCGACCGCCGGCACACCCAGACGCCGTTCATCGCGACGTCGAGGTCGGCGGGGTCGAACTGCGCGGAGGTGGTGCCGATGCTCGCCAGGACGCGGCCCCAGTTGGGGTCGTTGCCGAAGACGGCCGCCTTGAAGAGGTTGCTGCGGGCGACGCTGCGGCTGACCTCGACGGCCTCCTCCTCGGTGGCGGCGTGCAGGGTGGTGATGGCGATCTCGTGGTCGGCGCCCTCGGCGTCCTTGAGCAGCTGCATGGCGAGGTCGGTGCAGGCCTGGGTGAGGGCGGCGGTGAAGTCCTCCGGAGTCGGCGTGATGCCGCTGGCGCCGCTGGCCATCACCGTCACGGTGTCGTTGGTCGACATGCAGCCGTCGGAGTCGAGCCGGTCGAAGCTGACCCCGGTCGCGGCCCGCAGGGCCACGTCGAGCTCGTCGGCCGGGACGACGGCGTCGGTGGTGATGACGACGAGCATGGTCGCGAGCTGCGGCGCCAGCATCCCGGCGCCCTTGGCCATCCCGCCGATCGACCAGCCCGCGCCCTCGACGACGACGTTCTTGCTGACCGAGTCGGTGGTCATGATCGCCTCGGCCGCCTGCGCTCCCCCGTCGGCGGACAGGGCTGCGGTGGCCGCCTCGACACCGGCGAGCAGGTCGTCGCGGTCGTTGGCGAGCCCGATCAGGCCGGTCGAGCAGACGACCACGTCGATCGCGCCGATGCCCAGGCCCTCGGCGACCTTCTCGGCCACCGCGTGGGTGGTCTGGAAGCCCTCCGGACCGGTGTAGCAGTTGGCGCCGCCGGAGTTGAGCACCACAGCACGGACCACGCCGTCCTTGACGACCTCCTGGCTCCACAGCACGGGATTGGCCTTGCAGCGGTTGGCCGTGAAGACGGTGGCGGAGTCGTAGGTCGGGCCCTGGTTGACGACGAGGGCGAGGTCCTTCGCGCCGGTGGACTTGAGTCCGGCGGCGACGCCGGCAGCGGTGAAGCCGGCAGGGTGGGTGACTGTCATCAGGGAGCGAGTCCGATCGTGGAGAGCCCGGTGGCCTCGTCGAGGCCCAGGGCGAGGTTCATGCACTGGACGGCGGCGCCGGCGGTGCCCTTGGCGAGGTTGTCGACCACGGCCACCGCCACCACTCGTCGTACGCGCTCGTCGACGGTGACCTGCACCTGCACGGCGTTGGAGCCCAGCACGGACTGGGTCTGCGGCCACTGTCCCTCGGCGAGGAGGTGGACGAACGGCTCGTCGGCGTACGCCGTCGCGTAGGCGTCGCGGACGGCCTCGGCGGTGACGCCGTCGAGCAGCGGCGCCTGGACCGTGGCGAGGATGCCCCGGGACATCGGCACGAGGAGCGGCGTGAAGCCGACGCGAACCGCGGCCCCGTGGACGCTGCTGAGGTTCTGGACGATCTCAGGCGTGTGGCGGTGCGTGCCGCCGACGCCGTAGGCGCTGGCGTTGCCCATCACCTCGCTGCCGAGGAGGTGCGGCTTGGCGGCCTTGCCGGCGCCGCTCGTCCCGGAGGCGGCGACGACGGTGACGTCGGGCTCGACCAGGCCGGCGGCGAGCGCGGGCACGATCGCCAGCGTGGAGACGGTCGGGTAGCAGCCCGGGACCGCGATGCGGCGCGCGCCCCGGAGCAGCTCGCGCTGGCCGGGCAGCTCGGGCAGGCCGTAGGGCCAGGACCCGGCGTGCTCGCCGCCGTAGAACGCCTGCCACTCGGCGGCGTCGGTCAACCGGAAGTCGGCGCCGCAGTCGATGACGACGGTGTCCGTCCCCAGCGCCCGCGCGATGGCCGCCGACTGGCCGTGCGGCAGCCCGAGGAAGACGACGTCGTGGCCGGAGAGGTGGTCGAGCGTGGTGTCGACGAGGACCCTGTCGGCGAGCGGGAGCAGGTGGGGCTGGAGGGCGCCGAGGCACTCCCCCGCGTTGGAGCCCGCGGTCAGCGCGCCGACCTCGACCTCCGGGTGGCCGAGCAGGAGGCGCAGGACCTCACCCCCGGCGTACCCACTGGCTCCGGCAACGGCGACTGACACGGACATATGCATGACTATACATTGACGTGCATGAACCGCCCAGCCGGGTCCGCAATTGCGGGGCGCGACGTCGGCCGACTCCCCTACGGTGCTGGGGTGACCCGACTCTCCCCTGAGACCTACCTGGCCCACGTCCGCTCCGAGTCAGCGCGGTTCCGCGACGTGCTCGCCGACTGCGATCCCGAGGCCCGGGTGCCGTCGTGTCCGGACTGGGACGCCGCCGACCTGCTGTGGCACCTCGCCACGGTGCAGCACTGGTGGGCCGACGTGGTGAGCGCACGCCCCGTGCGACCGGAGCAGGTCGACCCGCCCCGCCCGGCGTCGTACGCCGACCTGCTGGCGGCCTACGACGCCTGGTCCGCCGATCTCGCCGAGGCCCTCGAGGGTGCCGACCCCGCGGAGGAGGCCTACACCTGGTCCGACGACCACACCGTCGGCTTCATCCTCCGGCGCCAGGCGCACGAGGCGCTGATCCACCGCGTCGACGCCGAGCTGGCCGCGGGTCTCCCCTCCGAGGTCGACCCGGTGCTGGCCACCGACGGCGTCGACGAGGTGCTCGGCGTGATGTACGGCGCCTGCCCGCCGTGGGGCGCGTGGGAGCCGGGCGAGGGCCTGCTGAGGGTCGACTCGACCGACACGGGTGAGCAGGTCTGGGTCCGGTTCGGCACTTTCTCCGGAACCTCCCCCGAGAGCGGGACGACGTACACCGACGAGGAGGACTTCCACGTGGTGCCGGCTCCCGAGGAGGACGTCGAGCCGGACGTGGTCGTCGACGGCCCCGCCGGGGCCCTCGACCTGTGGCTGTGGAGCAGAGGTGACGACTCAGAGGTCTCCGTCGCCGGTGACGACGCCACCCTGGCCCGCTTCCGCGCGATCATCGACCAACCGATCGACTGACGTCCGCCGACGAGCGTGGCGGACCAGCACCCACACGCGACACTGGGCCTTGAGTCTCCAGGAGACTCAAGGCCCAGTGCGTGCCGCTGAGCGTGGATCAGGCGCGCTGGACGGCGCCGGTGCGCTCGGCGGCCAAGGCGACGGCCGCGTCGCGGGCAGCCGCTGTCTCGCCCTCCTTGAGCGTCCGGTCGGGCGCGCGGAACCGCAGGGCGTACGCCAGCGACTTCTTGCCCTCCCCGACCTGGTCGCCCGTGTAGACGTCGAAGAGCCGGATCGACTCCAGCAGCGGCCCCGCCCCTTCGCGCAGGGCGGCCTCGACGGCGGCAGCGGGCACCGAGTCGTCGACGACGAGCGCGACGTCCTCCTTGGCGAGGGGGTACGACGAGAAGGTGGGCGCCTGTCGCAGGTGGACGGCCCGCGCGATCAGCAGGTCGAGGTCGACCTCGGCCGCGACGGTGCGCTTCGGCAGCCCGAAGGCGTGGCACACGGTGGGGTGCACCTCGCCGGCGTGGCCGACGACCTCCCCGTCGACGGAGAGCTCGGCACACCTGCCGGGGTGCCAGGGCGCGACCTCGGCGGCGGACGCGGTCACCTCGAGGCCCAGAGCGGCGGCGACGGACCGCACTGCTTCCACGGCGTCGGCCCACGACACGGGCCGGGCCTCGCCCCACCAGCCCCCGGCCACTGCATCGCCGACGGCGACGACGGCCAGGTGGAGCGGCTGTTCGGGCAGGGCAGCGTCGAGTGCCGCGAACTCGGCCTCGGTCGGACGGCGGTCGACCGGGAGGATCGCCGCCGGTCCGGCGTGACGCGGCAGGGTGACTGTTCCGGTCTCGAAGATCGCCACGTCGGCGTTGCCGTGCCCGACGTTCTTGCTGGCGGCGCGGAGCACGCCCGGCAGCAGCGTCGTGGTCATGTACGCGGCCTCGGCGTTGAGCGGGTTCGACAGCTTGAGCAGGTCGCGCCGCGGGTCGTCCGCCGGCAGGCCGAGGGCGTCGAGGTCGGGCTCGCCGACGAACGGGAAGCTCACGACCTCCACGAACCCCTCACCGGCGAGCGTGCGACCGACGCGACGGCGCAGCTGCTGGGCACGGGTCAGGCCCCGGCCCGAGGGCGGCGTCGGCAGGACCGACGGCACCTGGTCGTAGCCGACGAGACGGACGACCTCCTCGGAGAAGTCCTGCGCGTCGGTGAGGTCCGGACGCCACGGCGGGGGCGTGACCGACAGGGTCCCGTTCCCCTCCACCACGCACCCGACGGCGCGCAGGCACTCGACGCTGCGCTCCTCGGTGATCGGCATTCCGGACACGCGAGCCGCCAGGTCTCCGGCCACCGCGACGACCGGCATCGCGGGCGGGGTGCCCACGACGGTGACCCCCTGCTCGGCCCGACCGCCACCGTGCTCGACGAGCAGCTCGACCACCCGGTCGGCCGCGGCCTCGCAGATGGTCGGGTCCACACCGCGCTCGTTGCGCTTGCCGGCCTCGGAGGTGATCTTGTGGCGCCGCCCCGTGCGATACATCGACACGGCGTCCCAGTGCGCCGCCTCGACCAGGATCGAGGTGGTGGAGTCCGAGATCTCGGTCGTCTCGCCACCCATGACGCCGCCCAGCCCGATGATCCCGGAGTCGTCGGTGACGACGAGGTCCGCGGGGTCGAGCGTGCGCTTGCTCCCGTCGAGGGTGGTCAGCGTCTCGCCCTCGCGCGCTCGACGTACGACGATCGCGCCGCTCAGCTTGTCGGCGTCGTAGCCGTGGATCGGGCGACCGGTCTCCAGCATCACGTAGTTGGTGACGTCGACCGCCAGCGAGATCGGGCGCATGCCGGCGGCGGTGATCCGCCGGACCATGAAGTCCGGCGTCGGCGCCGCGGGGTCGAAGCCGGTGACCTTGCGGGCGACGAAGACGGGGCAGCCGTCGGCGTCCTCGACCACGACCGGGTGCCCGTCACCGTTGGCGGCCGGGGTGTCACGAACCGCCGGGTCACGGAAGCCGCTCGCGCCCTCGACGGACACCAGCACCTCCCGGGCGATGCCACGGATCGACAGCGCGTAGGCGCGGTCGGGGTTGATCTCGAGCTCGATGGTCTCCTCGTCGAGGCCCAGCACGGGTCGTGCGTCCTGGCCGGGCTCGCCGGCGTCGGGCGGCAGCACGATGATGCCGTCGTGGTCGTCGCCGAGGCCGAGCTCGCGGGCTGAGCAGATCATGCCGGCGGACAGGTGGCCGTAGGTCTTGCGCGCCCCGATCTCGAAGCCACCGGGCAGCACGCCGCCGGGCAGGACGGTGACGACGAGGTCGCCGGGCTCGAAGTTGTGCGCGCCGCAGACGATGCCCTGCGGCTCACCTGTTCCGTTGGCGTCACCGACGTCGACGGTGCACCAGTTGATGGTCTTGCCGTTCTTCTGCGGCTCGGGCTCCTTGGTGAGCACGCGCCCGATGACCAGGGGGCCGGTGATCTCCCGGCCGGGGCTCTCGACCGCCTCGAGCTTGAGGCCGGTGAGGGTCAGGCGGTCGGTGATGTGCTCGGTGGTGGTGCCGGCGGGTACGTCGACGTGGTCCAGGATCCAGGACAGGGGTGCCTTCATCGTCAGTACTCCCCTCTCAGATCTCGGTGCCGAAAGCGCTGCTGAACCGCACGTCGCCCTCGAAGAGCGGACGCAGGTCCTCGAGGTTGTGGCGGAACATGAAGGACCGGTCGATGCCCATGCCGAACGCGAAGCCGCTGTAGACCTCGGGGTCCACACCGCAGGCGACGAGGACGCGCGGGTTGACCACCCCGCAGCCGCCCCACTCGATCCAGCCCTCCCCGCGACACGTGCGGCACGAGGCGGAGTCCACGCCGCGGCAGACGAAGCACTTCACGTCGACCTCGGCCGAGGGCTCGGTGAAGGGGAAGTAGGACGGACGGAACCGCGTGTTGATGCCGTCGCCGAAGAGCTGCGAGGCGAAGTGGTCCAGGGTGCCCTTCAGGTGGGCCATGGTGATGCCCTCGTCGACCACGAGCCCCTCGACCTGGTGGAACATCGGCGAGTGCGTGGCGTCGTACTCGTCGGTGCGGAACACGCGTCCCGGGCACACGACGTAGATCGGGGGCTTGCGCGTCAGCATGGTGCGCGCCTGCACCGGCGAGGTCTGGGTGCGCAGCACGACGTGGTGGTCGGCCGGCTCGGTCCAGAACGTGTCCTGCATGGTGCGGGCCGGGTGGTCGGGGCCGAGGTTGAGCGCGTCGAAGTTGAGCCACTCGGCCTCCACGACCGGGCCCTCGGCCACCTCGTAGCCCATGGCGACGAACAGGTCGGCGATCAGCTCGGACTGCAGCGTCAGCGGGTGACGGCTGCCGCGGCGACGCCGCGTCGTGGGCAGGGAGACGTCGACCGTCTCCTCGGCGAGCATCCGCTCCTCGTGCTCGGCCTCGAGCACGACCTGCCGGGCTGCGAGGGCCTGGTTGATCGCGCCGCGCGCCTGGCCGACGCGCTGGCCGGCTTCCTTGCGGGCCTGGGGCGGGAGCGCGCCGATCTCGCGGTTCGCCAGAGCGAGGGGCGAGCGGTCCCCGGCGTGGTCGAGGCGCACCTGCTTGAGGGCGTCGAGGTCGGCGGCGGACGCGATCGCGACCAGGGCCGCCTCACGCATCTCCTCGACCTGCTCGGACTTGAGCGGGGTCACTTCGACAGGGTCGTAGTCGGTGTTGGGGCCGGACATGGCTCCCTTTCCTCACGGCTGACAGAGGTCGCCGCAGATTCTAGAAGTGGGTGAGCATCGGGTCGGACGGGGACTCCCCGGACCCGGTGACGTCAGCTGCCCGACGGACCAGGTCCGGGGCGCAGAAATCGCAAGCTCGTGTCCACGACCGCGATGCTACTCCGCGAAAGCGGTCCACACGCCACCGCATGCGTCGGCGGACGTCCTCGGCGGCGCGGCGAGGCCGATCGTCTCGACGGCGCGCTGCGCCCGCGAGCGCCCCAGGTTCCACGCCCGCGCATCGTCGAGGATCTCGGGGTCGAGCCCGTTGTAGGGCAGCAGCTGGAGCACGCAGCGGGACACGTCCTCGGGCAACCGGTCCACGATCACGGGCGCCGCATCGGCCGACAGGGACTGGAGGTAGGAGAGGTCGAGCCTGCCGGTCGCCTCGTAGCGGTCGAGGTTGCGCCCGGCCACCCAGGCATCGGGGTTGATCGCCGCCAGCCCGACCAGTGCGACGGCGCCCGAGACCAGGGCGATCCGCGGGAGCCACCGACCGCGACCCAGCGCGCCGGACACCATGATCGCCAGCACGACAAAGCCGAGCCAGCCCTCGAAGACGTCGACGAAGAGCCGCAGCGTGGTGAAGCCGTAGGCGTCCTGGTAGACGCTCATGCCGCGCAGCGCCGAGGCGACCACCAGCAGCGTCAGCACGCAGAGCAGCCCCACCGACGCGAACAGCCAGCGCCGGTCCTCCGCGCCCGTACCGGCGCGGCGGCTCGCCACCCAGACGACCAGGACGGTGAGCGCCGTGGCGAGGGTGAGCTGGCCGAAGCCCTGGTGCACGAAGTCGGCGTACGTCAGACCGGTGGTCGTCTCGATGTAGTCCTTCCCACCGACGAGCGCTCGCGCCTGCGCGGCGATGAAGGCCAGGAAGACGGCGTCGACGACGAGCACCGGGACCAGCCACTCGAAGCGGTTGGCGAGCGGCGCGGGACGCCGGTCGGCCAGCACCTCCACGTCGGCGGGGTTGAGCGCGAGGTAGGCGGCACCGAGGGTGACGGCGAAGACGAAGCAGGCGAGGAAGGCGCGTCCGACGAGGTCGTTGAAGGTCAGGTTGGGGACGAGCTGGTCGACCCACGAGCCGAAGACCGGGTCGGCGCTGGCGAAGATCGTGCCGAAGACCCCGAGACCGAGCAGCGACCAGACGGTCGTGCGCACCACGGCAGGCGTGCGGGACCCGGTGCCGGCCAGGCGCAGCGACCGTCCGAACCACGGCAGCCCCCTCAGCGAGGCCAGCGGCCAGGAGACGCCCGACAGCAGGATCCCCGGCATCGTGCGCGCTCCGGTGACGCCGCACAGGAACACCGCGGTGGCCGCCACCAGGCACAGCAGCTGGATCCACGACGCGTCGAGCAGCGTCATCGGGAGCACGAGCAGGAGGGCCAGACCGGTGCACGCCAGGGTCCACGGCTCCCTGCGACGGCGTGCCGTGGCGAGCGCGGCGGCCCCGCTGAGGATCGCCACCAGGGTCCAGGTGATCCCGACGTCGGTGAACGACAGCGCGAAGCCTGCCACCAGGCCTGCGGCCGCGGAGGCGACGACGGTCGCCAGCCCGGACGCCGGTCCCGACTCGGGCCAGAACCGGCCGAACAGCGCGTCGAGGCCGGTCCGCGGCCCCGCGGCGACCGCCGGCGGGACTGGAGCCGGGACGGGAGCCGGCGTCGGGGCCGGGCCGGGAAGCTGGGCCGTGGAGCTCGTGGCCGGCTCCGCAGGCACGTCGAGGCGCAGGCGGGCGCCGCGGCCCGTGGCTGGGTCGAGGAAGCGCAGCGTGCCGCCGTGCAGCTGGGCCACCCACCGCGCTACAGCCAGCCCGAGCCCGGTGCCGCCGGCCCCGTCGGTGCCGAAGCGCTCGAAGACACGCTCGCGGTCCTCCGGTGCCACTCCCCCGCCGTCGTCGGTGACCTCGAGCCACCACCCGGCCGCTGAGGCTCCGGCGTCGATCCGCACCCGCGTGTCGGGAGGTGCGTGTCGTCCGGCGTTGTCGAGGACGTTGACGAGCAGCTGCTGGAGCCGCGCCGGGTCCCCCGGCACGGCGAGGCTGTCGTGGACGGCGACGTCGAAGGTGCCGGGCTGGCCCGCGGAGGTCACCTGGGCCACGCTGTCCGCGACGAGACGGCGCAGGTGCACGTCCTGGAGGTCGAGGTCGACCACGCCGGCCTCGAGACGGGACAGCTGGAGCAGGTCGTCGACGAGTCGTCCGAGCCGCTCGGCCTCCTCCAGCGCGGCGTCGAGGTGGTCGGAGTCGGCGGGCACCACTCCGTCCGCGAGGTTCTCGAGCAGCGCGGTCATCGACGTGAGCGGCGTACGCAGCTCGTGGGACACCGTGGCGATGAGGTCACGGCGCTCCCGGTCGACGGTGGCGAGGTCCTCGGCCATGGTGTTGAACGCAGCCGCCAGCTGTCCGACCTCGTCGGTGGCCGAGGTCCGGACCCGACCGGTGTAGTCGCCGCGCGCCATGGCCCGTGACACCTCGGTCATCCGTCGCAGGGGCTCCACCATCCCCGCCGCCAGCAGCTGGGTGACGCCGAGCGCCAGGGCGACGCTGACCGGCAGGACCAGCAGTGGCGGGACGTGCGCCGCGGAGCCCAGCAGCGTGAGCAGGACGGCGACCACGACGGACGCCGCGACGAGCAGACCGAGCTTGACCTTGAGGCTCGAGACGGCGTCGAGGGCGGTGCTCATTCGACAGCCTCCAGGGCGTAGCCCACCCCGTGCACGGTCCGGATGCGGTGGGCACCCACCTTGCTGCGCAGGGCCTTCACGTGGCTGTCGACGGTGCGGGTGGCGCTGGTGCTCCCCCACGAGTCGCCCCAGTCCCAGACCTCGCGCAGCAGCCGCTCGCGGCTCAGCACCTGGCCGGCCTCCCCGGCCAGGCACAGGAGGAGGTCGAACTCGGTCGGAGTCAGGTGCACCGGCTCGTCCGCGACGGTCGTACGACGGGTGCCGGGGTCGATGCTCACCCCGCCCACGTGCAGCACCGGGGGTCGTTCGGCGGCGAGGGCGGCGGCCCGCTCGACGCGCCGCAGGAGGGCCGACACCCGGGCGACGACCTCCCGCATCGAGAACGGCTTGGTCAGGTAGTCGTCGGCGCCGACCCCGAGACCGACGAGCACGTCGGCCTCGTCGTCGCGCGCGGTGAGCATCAGCACCGGGACGGGCCGCTCGGCCTGGATGCGGCGGCACACCTCGAGCCCGTCGAAGCCGGGCAGCATCACGTCGAGGAGCACCACGTCCGGTCGGACCGCCGTGGCCAGGTCGACGGCCGAGGGCCCGTCGAAGGCCTGCTCGACCTGGTAGCCCTCGGCGCGCAGCCGCTGGGCTAGCGCGTCGTTGATCGTGCGCTCGTCCTCCACCACCAGGGCGGTCCGTGACCTCATGCCCCGACCCTAGGAGCCGGGACGGTCGGGAGGCGGGGACGACTCGTGAAGGTTCTGTGGAGGTCGGGCTGGAGGTCGGGCTGGAGGTCGGGCTGGCGGTCAGTCGTCGCGCAGGTCGACGCTGGGCCAATCGACCATCACCCGGGCGCCGCCGCCCGGCGCGTCCTCGATGGTGACCAGGCCACCGTGGGCGCGGGAGAGGCCGCCCACGATGTACATGCCCAGCCCGCTGCCGCCGGACTCCCCCGTCGTCCAGAACTTCGTGAAGACCCGGCGGCGCAGCTCCACCGGGATCCCCTCACCCTCGTCGTCGACGGTGATCCGGACGCCGGGCAGGCTCGGGAGCGACGCGAGGGAGACGCTGACCTGCCCTTGGCCGTGGCGCACGGCGTTCTCCACGAGGTTGGTGACGACCTGGGTGAACTTGTCGGGGTCGGCGAAGACGTCGGGCAGGTCGTCCTCGACGTCGAGGACGATCGCGCGCGCCGTGCCGGCCTCGATGGAGTCCACCACACGGCCGACGAGCACCGCTGCCGACGACTCCCGCGGGTAGAGCTGGAGCCGCCCGGTGTCGATGCGGGCGACGTCGAGCAGCTCGGCGATGAGACGGGCGAGCCGGTCGGCATCGGCGTTGACCGTGGTCAGCATCAGCTTGCGCTGGTCGTCGTTGAGCTTGTCCCAGCGGTTGAGCAGCGCCTGAACGAAGCCCTTGACCCCGGTGAGCGGCGAACGGAGCTCGTGGGCGACCGTGGCCACGAGGTCGGACCGCTCGCGGTCCAGGCGGGCCCGGCCCCGACCGCTGCGGAGCCCGACGGCGATCCCGGCGACCTGGCCGAGGTCCTCGTTGCGGATCAGGGTGGCGGTGGTGAGCACCTCCTCGCCCGAGGCGTTGAGCCAGGACTGCTCCGGGACGCCGCGCACGATCGAGATGCTCTCGAACGGGCGGTTGACCTCGAGCCACGTGTGGCCGTCCTGGTCGAGCAGCTTGAGGACCTCGGTCAGCGGCAGGCCGAGCGCCTCCCCGGCGTCCACTCCGAGCAGGGCCGCGCCCTGGGCGTTGAGGATGGTGACGACGCCGTCGCGGGTCGCTCCGAGGATGCCGTCGGGGTAGAAGTCCGCCAGCGATCGGAGCCGGCTGGGGGTGCTGTCGACCCGGCGGCCGGTCTGCTGCCTGGTCTCGCTGGTCACGCCGGCCACCCTAGCCGCGGGGCTGTGCCTTCGGCCGTCGCAGGCCCGCGGCGCGCAGGGCGGCGACCAGCTCGCGGGAGGACACGGGCACGGCACCGGCCGCCACCATGGCGTCGTAGTAGTCGGCCGGGACGTCGTAGTGGTCGCGGTCCCAGCCGCGCTCCGGGATGCCGTGCGCCGCAGCGAAGGCGTGGGCCTCGTCGTACGACGTGTCGCTGGCCAGGTGGGACCAGAGCCGCTCCCACCGCGGCACCGCCGGCGGGTCGATGAGGATCATGACCCGGCGCCGGGCGAGCGCTGGGCGCGGGCGCTCGCGTAGAGGCAGACGGCCGCGGCGGTGGAGAGGTTGAGGCTCTCGGCCCGGCCGTGGATCGGGATGGCGACCCGGTGGTCCGCGAGCGCGGCGAGCTCCTCGGGCAGGCCCCAGGCCTCGTTGCCGAACAGCCAGGCGGTCGGACCCGACAGGTCCGCCTCGAAGAGGTCGACCTCTCCCGCGCCGTCGGCCGCGAGGACCGTCAGGCCCCGCGCCTGTGCGGCCCGGACGGCCTCGGCCGGGTCGGGCTCGATCGCGAACGGCAGGTGGAACAGGCTGCCGACCGTGGCCCGCACCGTCTTGGGGTTGTAGGCGTCCACCGACTGCCCGGCCAGGACGACGGCGTCGGCGCCGGCAGCGTCGGCGGTGCGGATCACGGTGCCGGCGTTGCCGGGGTCGCGGACGTCGGCGCAGATCGCCAGCAACCGGGACGACACGTTGAGCACGTGCTCGAGCGGGGCGTCGAAGTGGCGGCACACGGCGACCACGCCGGCCGGGGAGACCGAGTCCGACAGCGCGGCGAGGGCCCGGTCGTCGACCAGCGTGACGGGCGCGGCGGCCAGCAGGTCGGCGTAGTGCTCGAGGGCCGCGGGCGTCGCGAAGACCTCGACGACACAACCGTCGACGCCGAGCGCCCCCTCGACGGCCTTCGGGCCGTCAGCGACGAAGAGCCGCCGCTCGGTGCGGACCGAGCGGCGGCTCAACTTGCGAGCCTCCTTGACGCGACCGTTGCCCACTGTGAGGGGCGTACCGGCGCTCAGCGGAGTGCTCATGTGGCTCAGGCGGAGACCTTGGGCGCGTTGACGTCCTCGGGCAGCGCGGCCCTGGCAGCCTCGACGAGGGCCGTGAAGGCCGGGGCGTCGTTGACGGCCAGCTCGGCGAGGATCTTGCGGTCGACCTCGATACCGGCCAGGCCGAGGCCCTGGATGAAGCGGTTGTAGGTCATGCCGTTGGCGCGGGCAGCGGCGTTGATGCGCTGGATCCACAGCTTGCGGAAGTTGCCCTTGTTCTTGCGGCGGTCGTTGTAGCTGTAGACCAGGGAGTGGGTGACCTGCTCCTTGGCCTTGCGGTAGAGACGCGAGCGCTGGCCGCGGTAACCGCTGGCGCGCTCGAGGGTGGTACGACGCTTCTTCTGGGCGTTCACTGCGCGCTTGACGCGTGCCATGGTGCTACTCCTTGGTGCAGGGGGACGGCGGCTGAGCCACCAGGGGACTGTGTGGACGAGGCTCAGATGCCGAGCATCTTCTTGACGCGCTTGACGTCGCCGGCCTCGAGCTCGACCATGCCGGCGTTGCGGCGGTGCTTCTTCCGGCTGCCCGTGGTGGGCGCAGACGCGAACGCAGCGCCGGACTTGCGGCCGGCCTGCAGGCGACGGATCTTGCCCGAGCCGGTCACCTTGAAGCGCTTGCTGGCGCCCGAGTGGGTCTTGTTCTTCGGCATGTCTGCCTCAACTTCCTTAGTGCGTGGTTCGGGTGTGTATCTGGCTAGGACCTGGACTGCTCGTCCTGGTCCCGGTCCCGTGGCTGTAGCGACTCCGTCGCTACGTGCTCGATCGAGGCTTTCGCTTCGCTCAGGCCTCGATCTCCGGATCCAGGTTCTCGGAGCGGCGACGCTCCTTCTTCTGCGCCACCGGGCCGGCGGCGTGGGCCGCCTCGCGCTCGGCGTCCTCCTCGGCCTTGCGCTCCGCACGCGCCTGCTCCTTGGTGGCGCGGGCTGCCTCGGCGTCGATCTTGGCGTCGGCCTTCTTCTTGTGCGGGCCGATGACCATGGTCATGTTGCGGCCGTCCTGCTTGGGCGAGGACTCGACGAAGCCGAGCTCCTGGACGTCCTCGGCCAGCTTCTGCAGCAGGCGGAAGCCCAGCTCGGGGCGGTGCTGCTCGCGACCACGGAACATGATCGTGATCTTGACCTTGTCGCCGGCGCCGAGGAACCGCACGACGTGACCCTTCTTGGTCTCGTAGTCGTGCGAGTCGATCTTGGGACGAAGCTTCATCTCCTTGATGATCACGTTCGTCTGGTTGCGGCGCGCCTCACGAGCCTTCTGGGCGTTCTCGTACTTGAACTTGCCGTAGTCCATGAGCTTGCAGACCGGGGGGCGTCCCTGCGGGGCGATCTCGACGAGGTCGAGGTCGGCCTCCTGGGCCAGCTTGAGTGCCTGGTCGGTCGGCACGATGCCAACGGTCTCGCCGTTGGGTCCTACGAGCCGGACCTCGGGTACGCGGATCCGGTCGTTGATGCGCAGCTCGGTGCTGATGGGTCCTCCAGTTGATCGGGTGGATGGGAACCCGTTGCTCGCCGGTCGATCGCTGGTCGTCCGGAAATGAACAATGGCTCCCGCTGGTGCCAAGCGGGAGCCAGTACGCCACGTCTCCCCTCTCGGGGATTCGCGTGGACACGCCTGTCTTGCAACAGTCATGTCACTGGACCGGGACCCGACGATCTGTGGTGCTGGGCGATCGGTGCGGGTGGGAGACGGTGGTGCTGCCTCCGCTTGGCTGGATCGGTGTCACCGTGATGCTGTGGTGGCACTGATCGGTCAACACCGAAGACTAGCGGATCATTCCGTCGCGGGGCCAATCCACCCGTGACCCCGGTCGTGCCCCTCCCCGAGGGCGACCAGGCGCCACCCTGCGGCGAGCCGGGTCAGGTCCTCGCCGTCGACGACGTACGTCGCCGGGCCGGCGAGGTCGACGAGGAGGGCCTCGGCCCCGTCCTGGACGGCGGCGGTGGCGGCCGTGGCGGCGGTGACCGGAACCGGGCGCGCCCCGGGGTCCCACCGGGCCATGGTCTCGGTGGACGTGAAGGCGAGCAGCCCGGTGCTGCCGTCCGCGGCGCGGACGAGCACCGCGGCCATGTCGGAGGTCTTGTCGTGGGCCAGCCCGTGCTCGTCGACCTCGACCTCGCCGAGGACGGCGACGACGGGCACCAGGAGGCGCGCGTCCTGGAGCACCGCCAGCACGGCGCCGGACGAGGCCGCCCCGGTGGCGTGGTCGGCCAGCACCCGGCTGACCCGCGGGTCGACCGCGCCGGTGTCGTCGGCGAAACCGGGGTCGGGGATCGTCCGGACGAGCGGCTCGTCGGGCTGGCTCTGGTCGTCGTGCGGCACGACGCCATTGTCCCGGAGGCGTGGACCGCTGTGGGACTCTGGGGCCGTGGAAGGGACTACCTGGGCTGCACTCACCGCCGCGCTCACCGTGGCGGGGGCCATCTGGACGTGGATCGCGTTCCGTCGGCGCGGAGCCGCCAACGGCCTGCGCGCGCTCGGGTTCACCCTGCTCCCTGCCGCGGCCTGGCTGACCGGGACGCTCGAGATGGTCGTCGAGATCGCCGGGTCGGTCACCGACTGGGCCACCGGCCTCGTCTTCAACATCTTCACGTGGACCGGCATCGGCCTGGCCGGGCTGGCCGCGGTGCTGTTCGTGGTGAGCGGATTCATCCGCGACCGGCAGCTGGGCCGGGCCCGGGCCGGGAAGGCGGCCGGGAAGGCGGCCGGCAGGACCGGCACGTCCGCCGGCGTGGCGAGCCCGAAGAAGCGGGGAGCGCTGCCTTCGTCGTCCGGCGCGGCCGGTCGCTCCCCCATCGACGACGAGATGGCCGACATCGAGGCGCTGCTGAAGAAGCGGGGCATCGAGTGAGGGACCACTTCGTCGACCGCAACCGCCTGTGGTCGCGACTCAACGCTGCCGTCGACGCCCTGCCCGAACCACCGTCCACCCCGGTCGCCGTCGTCGACCTCGACGCCTTCGACGCCAACGCCGACGACCTGGTGCGGCGCGCCGGGGGCAAGCCGATCCGTGTCGCCTCGAAGTCGTTGCGCGTCCCCGCCCTCGTCCAGCGCGCGCTCGCGCACGACGGCTTCGCCGGCGTCCTCGCCTTCACCCTCGCCGAGGCGCTCTGGCTCTGGGAGAGCGGCATCAGCGACGACATCGTCGTGGCCTACCCCTCCGTCGACACGGCGGCGCTGCACCGGCTCACCTCCTCCCCGTCCGCGGCCTCCGCCATCACGCTGATGGTCGACGACCCGGCGCACCTCGACGCGGTCGACGCGGCCCGCACCGCACGGGACGTGTCCGTCCGGGTCGCCCTCGACCTCGACGCCGGGCTGCGGCTCGGCGGCCAGCACATCGGCCCCAAGCGCTCGCCGCTGTTCGACACGGCCGACGCCGTCGCGATGGCCCGGCGCGTGGTCGACCGCGAGGGCTTCCGGCTCGTCGGCGTGATGACCTACGAGGGCCAGGTCGCCGGGGTCCAGGACGACGTGCCCGGCCAGCGCACCAAGTCCCTGCTCGTACGCCGGCTCAAGCAGGCGTCGATGGCGCAGCTCGAGGTGCGGCGTCGCGAGATCTCCGAGGCGCTGGCGCAGGTCGCCGAGATCGAGTTCTGGAACGGCGGCGGGTCGGGATCCGTCGAGGCCACCGCCGCGGACCCGGCTGTGACCGAGGTCGCCGCCGGGTCGGGCCTCCTCGTCCCCGCGATCTTCGACCACTACGCGTCGTTCGAACCGCGACCGGCGGCCTTCTTCGGCCTCCGGGTCACACGCAAGCCCAACCCCACGATGGCCACCGTCCAGGGTGGCGGGCTGATCGCGAGCGGGGCCACCGGCGAGGACCGCTCGCCCGTGCCCTGGGCTCCCCCAGGCCTGCACCTGACCGGCCTCGAAGGTGCCGGCGAGGTGCAGACACCGCTGACCGGCCACCCGGCCGCGCTGCTCCACATCGGCGACCTGGTGTGGTTCCGGCACGCCAAGTCGGGCGAGCTGTTCGAGCACGTCCGCGACGTCCACCTGGTCCGCGGGGAGTCGGTCACCGAGGTGGTGCCGTCCTACCGCGGCTGCGACCGTGCCTTCTGACCCGCACCGGGTGGCAGCCCAGGTCGTCGCGTGCGTGACCGCGCGCCCGCCGACGCTCGGGGTCGGGCGGCTCGTGTGCGTCGACGGTCCGGCCGGGTCGGGGAAGACCACGCTGGCCGGCGCGATCTCAGCGATCGTGCCCGACTGCCAGGTCGTGCACTGCGACGAGCTCCTCCAGGGATGGCGCGGGCTCCCCGGCCTGGCGGCGACGGTCGAGGCGATGCTCCGGACGCTGGCGGCGGGCGGCACCGGCGAGTGGCGGCGGTGGGACTGGGCGGCCGACGCCTGGGCGGAGTCGCACGTCGTACGGCCGGGTGGCCTGCTGGTGCTGGAGGGGGTCGGCTGCTGGTCGCCCCACGTGGCCGACCTCGTCGGTCTGCTGGTGTGGGTCGAGGCCGAGTCGCAGGCCCGCCTCGCGCGTGGGATGGCGCGCGACGGGGAGCAGATGCGCGCCGCGTGGGTGCAGTGGCGCCTCGACGAGGACGACCTGTTCGCGCGCCTCGGCACCCGGGCGCATGCCGACCTCGTCGTCGACACCGACACCTGAGGCCTACTCCTCCAGGTGGTAGAAGTCCTGGCGGTAGCGCTGAGCGAAGCCGGCGCGCTCATACAGGCCGAGGGCCCCGGTCGGGTTCGCGGTGTCCACGTTGAGGCTGGCCGCGTCGTACCCCTCGGCGCGGCTCAGGCGCAGCACCCGGGCCAGCAGGGACGCGGCGAGCCCGCGCCGGCGGTACGCGGGAAGGGTGCCGACGTAGGGGATGTGGATCTCCCGGCCCGCGCCGCCCGAGGGCGCGACGGCGTACTCGTGGGCGAAGACGTAGCCGGCGACCGCGCCCGACCCGTCACGGGCGACGACCGAGAGGTGGTGGCGGTTGTGCTCCGCCCTCCCCATGAACAGGTTCCAGAAGTCGGCACCGACGTCGGTGCCGTCCGGGTAGTCGGCGAACGCGGCGTTGTGCGCCAGCCTCAGCTCCTCGGACCGGGTCCGGTCGAACGGCTCCGCCGTCAGGCCGGCTGGCAGCACGAGCTTCGGGATGCCGGCGTGCAGGTCCGCCACCATCAGGAAGCTGTGCCTTCCGTCGGAGAACCCCGCCCTGGTCAGCAGGTCGGCCTGGTCGTCGCGCCCCGCCAGGGCCTGGTGCGCGTAGCGCGCCGGGGTGCCGGGGGCGTCGGTCTCGTGGATGGCCCTCGCCCGGTCCACCGAGCGGTCGAGCATCACGGTGCCGATCCCCTCGCCGAGGCGAGCCGGGTCGACGTCGCCGAACAGGTTGAACCGCTGGCCGTCCCCCAGGGGTAGCCCGGGCATGATGGTGGTGTAGGCGACCAGGTCGTCCCCGTCGAAGGCTCCTTCGAACACCGCGTCCGACGTGTCGCCCATCAGCTCGACGATCTCCACGACGCCCAGGCAGAAGCCCGTCGGGTGGTCGGCCTCGATGCGCCCCATCAGCGCGGCGAGGGCTGCCGCGTCCTCCGGGCACAGGTCCCGCGTGGTGATGCCCATGCGCGCACGCTAGTGGTGTCTAGGGTGGCCGACATGGTGTTTCCGAGCGGGGATCAGTACGCGATCGCGGCGGCGGGCTACGCCGCGGTGGTCACCGAGAGCGGCGCGGCGCTGCGCAGCCTCAGCAAGGACGGTCGCGAGCTGGTGCACGGTTTCGCGGAGTCCGAGATGTCCGGCGGCGGCCGCGGGCAGCTGCTCATGCCGTGGCCCAACCGGATCCGCGACGGTCGCTACTCCTTCGGCGGGCGCGAGCTGCAGCTGGGCCTCACCGACCCGGCCCGCGGCAACGCCTCACACGGGCTCGCCCGCTGGGCGGCGTGGACCGTCGAGGAGCACACCCCGACCTCCGTGTCGCTGGTCTACCGCTGCATGGCGCAGTCGGGCTATCCGTGGACCCTCGACCTGCACGTCCTCTACGACCTGTCGGCCGACGGCCTGGTGGTGACCCAGACGGCGACCAACCTCGCGACCGAGCCCGCGCCCTACGCCAGCGGCGCCCACCCCTACCTGCGGGTCGGCGACGCCATCGAGGACCTCGAGCTGACCGTGCCGGCCCGCACGCGCCTGCTGGTCGACGACCGGCAGCTGCCCACGGGCTCCGAGCCGGTGGCCGGGGCGTACGACTTCACCACCCCGCGCCGGATCGGCGACCTCGACCTCGACGACGGGTTCGGGTCGCTCGTGCACGAGGACGGTCGCGCCACCGTGACGCTCGCCGACCCGGCGAGCTCGCGCGGGGTCGCGCTGTGGGTGGACGAGCAGCACCGGTGGCTGCAGGTCTTCACGCCCCCGGCAGACGGACCGCGGCCAGGCATCGCGGTCGAGCCGATGACCGCGCCCGCGGACGCGTTCAACTCCGGCACCGACCTCGTCACCCTCGCGCCCGCCGGCACCGCCGGTGACGAGCTGTCGGTGTCGTGGGGGATCCACGCCCTCTGACCAGGCGGGTCAGCGACCGCGCGGCAGCAGCCGGTGGTCGACGCGCAGCGGCTCGTCCAGGGTGATCTCGACGTACTCGTTGCGGTCCGGCTCAGTCGCCGACCGACCACCGGCGGCGGGGAAGTTGTTGTCGTTCATCACCGCGATCGTCCGCGAGCTGAGGATCTCGACGTCCTCGATCGTGAAGAACGGGAACGTGAACGGGTCACCGTACGGCGACAGTCCTCGCGGGTTCGCCACGTCCATCAGGTCGACCAGCAGCCGCTTGGAGACCCAGCCGTCCTCCTGGTCGGCGTCACGCAGGTCGACCAGGTAGATCCGCTTGAAGACGGCCGACCCGCCCTGGCCGTTGTCGCGCTCGATCACGAGGCCCTCGTGGGTGTTGACCTGGACGAAGTCGCCGAGCGCGTGCGTGGGGCTCTCCATGCGGTAGCGCAGGAACCGGTCCTCGAAGGCGCCCCGGCGGACCGTGTAGATCCGGAGTGCGTCGGCCATGCCGGCCGCCTTGTCCTCGGCGGTCGCTCCCTCCAGCATCGGATGGAGCACCTGGCCGTTCGGGCTGATCGACATGCCCTCGTAGCCCTTGGAGCTGGGCAGGTTGGGCGTGCCGGCGCCCAAGGTCGGGTTGGACGGGCTGCGCACCCCCGGTGTCGGGACCGGTTCCTCGACCAGGCGGCCGTCGGCGTCGAAGTGGAGGAGGTAGGGACCGAACTCCTCCCCCACCCACAGGCTGCCGTCGGGTGACACCTGCAGGGACTCGGGGTCGAAGTCCCAGCCGGTCAGCTTCCGGTCCGGCTCGGGGCAGGTGTAGCCGGCGGGGAGCGATGCCGCAGAGGCGCAGCCCCCGTCGCGCCAGGTCGTCCAGGGGATCAGGTGGTCGGGGTCCGAGAAGGTCAGCACCGTCTCGTCGTACGACGTCTTGCCCGCGCCGTCGGCGTCGTCGTCCTCCGGGGTGATGCGGTGCAGTGAGAGGAGGAAGTCGGCGCTGTTGGCCTTCGCACCGAAGCCGTTGTCCGACAGGACGAGGAAGGATCCGTCTGCGAGGGCGTGCGTGCCCGAGAAGCCCTGCACGGGCTGGCCCGGATAGGGCGCCGGCACAGCGGCGTTGCCGCTGGTCCAGTGACCACTGGTCTCGCTGCCGGGGACGTAGGTGGCGGCGGGGAGCACCGACCAGGCGGACAGCGTGGCGTCGCCGGGGGCGGTCGACGACCCCTTCGGGGCGGCCGACGCGTGCGACCCAGAGAGGCCCAGCGTGGCCGTGGCGAGGGTGGCGGTGACGAGCGCGAGGGCCCGAGGTCCGAGAGTCATGGCCTCAGGCAAGCGGGTCCGGGTGACGACCGGGTGATCGCAGGACGACACTCTGGCGACGACTGGTCCCGGGTGGACGGAAGGCTAGGCCTCTCGACGCCCGGCGCGGTCGATCAGCGCGCGCACCTGGCGTACGCCGTCGCGGGCACGCTTGCCGTCGGACCCCTGGAACGCCATCGCCGAGATCGTCGTGCCGTCGGCGAGGTCGAGGGTGGCCCACGGCGCTCCCGCGGGGAGGTGGATCGCGACCAGCTCCTCCCACTCGAGGCGACGGGTCCGGAAGCCGTTGACCACGACGAGGGTCTCCATCTCCGCGGTGACGCGGGCACGGGCGAGCGCCCACCCGCACGCGGCGAAGCCCGCCCCCATCACGAGGATGGTCAGGCGCTGCAGCAGCGTGAAGCGCTCGCGGACCGACTCGTCGAAGCCGAACCACGCGGCCGCGCACACGACGAGCAGCATCAGCCCGAGGCCGGCGACGGCCACCCGCACCCCCAGCGGACGCCACGTGTGCGGCAGCGCCGGCAGCCCCGGCCCGGCCGATCGGTCAGAGCCGGCAGGCATGGATGTCCGTGAGGAGGATGGCACGCGCACCGATCGAGTAGAGCTCGTCCATCAGCCGTTGCGAGCCGGCCCGCGGGACCATGACGCGCACCGCGACCCAGCCGGGCTTGCCCAGCGGCGAGATGGTCGGGCCCTCGCGCCCCGGCGCCAGCTCGGTGGCGGCGTCGAGGTGGGTCTGCTCGATGTCGTAGTCCATCATCACGTAGCTCCGCGCGACGAGGACTCCCTCGATCCGGCGACGGAACACCTCGAAGTCGGCGGGGACCTGTCCCCCGCGCGTGATCAGCACGGCCTGCGAGTCGAGGATGACCTCGCCGAAGGTCGCCAGCCCGGCGGCGCGCAGCGTCGATCCGGTCTCGACGACGTCGGCGATCACGTCGGCCACGCCGAGCTGGATGCTGGTCTCGACCGCACCGTCGAGGCGGGTCACGGTGGCGTCGACCCCGTGGCGGAAGAGGAAGTCCTCGACGATCCCGACGTACGACGTCGCGATCCGCAGGCCCTCGAGGTCGGCCAGCGTCGAGTAGCGCCCGGCGGGGCCGGCGAAGTGGAACCTCGAGCGCCCGAAGCCGAGGTTCATCACCTCCTCGGCCTTCGCGCCGGAGTCGAGGAGCAGGTCGCGGCCGGTGATGCCCACGTCGAGCGTGCCCTCCCCGACGTAGAGCGCGATGTCGCGCGGGCGCAGGTAGAAGAACTCGACGTCGTTCTCGGTGTCGACGAGCGCGAGCTCCTTGGAGTCGCTGCGCTGGCGGTAGCCCGACTCGCGGAGGATGTCGGTGGCGGCCTGGGACAGCGCCCCCTTGTTGGGGACGGCGATGCGAAGGGTCATGCGAGGTTCACCGGGGCTCTCACAGGTGGGCGTAGACGTCGTCGAGGGTCAGTCCGGAGGCGAGCATCAGCACCTGGGCGTGGTAGAGCAGCTGGCTGATCTCCAGCGCCGTGGCTTCCTTGCCCTCGTGCTCGGCGGCCATCCAGGACTCGGCGGCCTCCTCCAGCAGCTTCTTGCCGATGGCATGGACGCCGGCGTCGAGCTGCTGGACGGTGCCGGAGCCCTCGGGGCGCTCCACGGCCTTGGTGGACAGCTCAGCCCACAGGTCCTCGAACGTCTTCACGGGGGTCAAGCCTAGGCGGTCGCCCCCGCAGGTCGGACAGGAGGAACCCTCCGCGGACGCCGCCTCCCCTGTGCACGCCGTCCGCCGGGCGGGTCGCTCCTGTCCGACCGTCCTCCACCCGGGTCAGGCCGGCACGCCGAAGAACGGGCACAGCTGTCCCCATTCCGAGGAGGCGATGCCTGCGATGTCGACCTCACCGCTCCCAGCGTCGTAGGTGACCCGGCCTGCGTCCTTGACCACCCAGCCCTCGCCTGCGAGGTTCACCGTCCACCGGCCGCCCACGGACGTCTGGTCGCCGGTGAGGAAGTCGAAGACGATCCGGTCCACGCCGCTGCCCGTGATGGTCTGGCCTGTGGTGGAGTGCGTGGCGCCGCCGGCGTACCTGAGCATGAGGACCATCCCGGTGGTGTTCCCCTGGTCGTCGACCACGAAGTCCATCGAGTAGTGGTTGCGACGCGGGTCCGTGGCCATCGCGGAGAGGATCTGCGAGCCGTCCGAGCAGGTGGCCAGGACGAGCTGGTCGTGGCCCTCGATCGGCAGCCATTCGCGGGCCTGGGCGGGTGCTGCGGCGGTGGCGGCGACGAGGCCGGCTGCGGCCACCGAGACGATGGTGCGCGAGAGCTTCACTGGAGTGTCCCCTTCGGTCAGGTCCCGGGTGCTTCCCGGGGCCCCACAGCGAAGTCGAGCGCGGTGGCGGGCCGGTCACGACTCACTCACGGCCCGGGCACGTCTCCCGCCACTCGCGGTCGGGGTGGATGACGTCCCACTCGTCCTCGCTGAGCTGGCGGCCCGCGAGCGCGCACGCACGGGACACCCAGCCGTCGGGATCCAGCGCGAGGTCACGCGCCCGACCGGCGGTGCCCAGGCTGCCGCCCTCGAACCAGGCCCGCAGCTCGCCGCCGGACCCTGAGAGGAAGCCGGGCACGTTCTCCTCGGTGACCGGGAGGCCGATCGGCGACCAGGTGCCGACGTCCCACAGCCGTACGTCACCGTCGGTGCCGAGGCTGGCGGCGACGTCCCCGGCCTCCACGACGTCGATGACGAACCCGGCGGACACCTCGCGCGGAGGTGCGACGGGCGCCAGCGTCGACCCGTCGAGGAACAGCAGCCGGCCGTCGAGACCACCGACGACGAGGTCGCCGGACACCCACCCCAGGGCGGTCGCCCGCTGCGCGGTCGACGAGCGGCTCCCCAGGCGGCGGGATGCCACCTCGGTGCCGGTGTCCACGTCGAGCAGGAGGACGTCGCCGTTGCGGGACACGGCGGCCGAGCCGCCGTCGGCGCTCACCCGAGTGACGCCGTCGGGCCCGTCCAGCGGCTCGAGCGCGAGCGGTCGACCGATGATCGAGCCGTCGAGCAGGTCCAGCACAGCGACGCCTCCCCACCCGTTGACGACGGCCCGGGACCCGTCCGGAGTCACGGCGACGCCCACGGGTGCCCAGGGAGTCCCGACGTCGTGCAGGAGCTCGCCGGTCCCTGGATCCCAGACCGCGACGTGGCCGCGGTCCTCGACCAGTCCCTCGGGGCCGAGCTCGTTGACGGCGCCGATCGCCACGCTGCCGTCGCCCGCCATCGCCACGGCCCACGGCTGGCACTGGCATCCCGTGGGCATGGGCAACGGGTCGGACGCGGCGCCCGTCGTCGGGTCGAGGAGGTACGCCCGGTTGAGGTCGGTCTCCACGTAGTCGAGGGCGACCGCGCGCGAGCCGTCGAGGCTGGCCTGCCCGGAGAACGGGCTCGTGCCCAGGTCGGTGGACGACAACAACCCGCCGGTGTCGTCCAGGGTCCAGGCCGACAGCAGGCCGTCGCGGCCCGCCGACCAGAGGACGTCCCGGTCGCTTCCGGCGACGACCGGGGCCATCACGGCGCCACTGTGCGCCCCGGTGAGCTCGCGCAGGAGCCGTCCCCGGCGATCACGCACCTGCACGGTCTCGCCGGCCCCGATCGCGAACGTGCGCCCGTCCGGTGCCCAGTCGACCCCGTCGTCGAAGGAGGAGACGGTCATCTCCTCCCCTCGTGGCTCGAAGGTGCGGGAGTCGCGGAGCTGGAGACGCACCCGATCAGGCTGCGTGCGGTCGGCGGTCAGGACCAGGCCGCCGTCGGGCGAGACGCTGGGGACGGAGAAGTCGAGGGTGCGCACCCGGCCGGGGCGGTCGAGGTCGAGCACGTGGCCGACGTCGAGCGGTGCCTCGTAGCTCACCCGTCCGTCCGGCCAGGATCGCAGCAGGCCGGGGTAGGGCCCGGGACCGAGTGGCAGGGCGCGGCGGACCCGCCCCTGGGGCGAGACGGTGACCAGGTGCGTGGGCGTCAGGACCAGCACCCGGCCGTCGGCCAGCCAGACGGCTTCCAGCAGGTCCGACTCCCCCGCCCCGACGACCCGGTCGACGTCACCGGGCGCGAGGGACCACTCGGTGCGTCCGGTCCGGTCGTCCCACAGCTCGACGCCGGTCCCGCCGGCGTCGTCCCAGTACGTGACGAGGAAACCCCGCCGACCCCCGGAGAGGGTGAGGACGTGCCCGGCGCCCGGGACCTCGCGTGTCCACAGGTCCTCGCCGCTGTCGCCGTCGACCCCGATCACGCGCGGGTCGTACTCGGCGACCGCGACCACCCGGCCGTCGTGGCTGGCGTCCGCGCGGAGGAAGGGCGTCTCGGCGCGGCGCTGGTGCAGCAGGTCGGGAGTGCGGGCCAGCAGGCTGAGCAGCGCGCCGTGTGTCTCCGGGCCGGGCTCGGTGCGCACTGCCTCCACGGCCTGCAGGAGGGCGAGGTCCAGCTGCTCCTCGTTGAGCGAGGCCGCGGCCAGCCGCCTCGCGTCGGCGGCGACCGCCGCCTCCTCCTGGCGGTCACGGGCCTCGGCGGCCTGCTGCCGGCCGACCGCAGCCAGGACGCCGGCGACCAGGGCGACCACCAGCAGCACCGAGCCGATCAGCACCAGCAGGCGCAGTCGGCGGTTCTGCCGCTCCCCCTGCTCCGCGCGCTGCTCGGCCTCGCGCCGCTCGTCGTCGAGCACCGCCTCGCCCGCAGCGAGGAAGTCGCGCTCGGCGTCGGTGGTCTCGTCGGGGTAGGCCGTGACCACGTCCAGCGCCGACTGCAGGCCTGCCCCTCGCCAGAGGAGACCGGGATCGCGGCCCTGCTCCTCCCACTGCCCGGCCGCGACGGCCAGGCGGTGCTGGACGGTGCGGGTGCTGACGTCGTCGGCGAGCCACGCCGCGAGGCGCGGCCACTCCCGGAACAGCGACTCGTGTGCGACCTCGACCGCGTCGCCGGTGAGGGTGAGCAGCCGGTCGCCGGCGAGAGCCGCAGCCACCTGGCCGGTGGGGCCCGGAAGGCCCTCGAGCTCGGCCAGTGCCACCCGGCGGCGTACGACCTCACCGGCGCCGGTGCGTCCGGCGAGCCGCAGCAGCACGACACGGGCAGCGCCGCGATCGGTCTCGGGCAGTCGCTCGTAGGCCTCCTCGGCGAGGTGGGCGACCGCGCCCGGCAGGCCGCCGATGGCCACGTAGTCCGCGTAGGTGAGGCGGCCGTCGCGACGTCGCTCCCACAGCTGGAGGAGCGAGGTCGACAGCAGCGGCAGCAGCCCGGGCTCCTGTCCGGCGTCGTCCGTGAGCGTCTCCGCGAGCCCGGTGTCGAGCGTGAGAGACGCGGCGCGGGCCGGTACCTCCACCATCCGCCGCACCTCCGCGGGGCTGGGCGCGCCGACGAGGAGCGTGGAGTCGCGGGCGAGCGCCGCGAGCCCCGCGTGGTCGGCGAGCCGGGGGAAGTAGTCCCCCCGCACGACGAGCACCACCCGGGCGTCGGTCTCGTGGGCGATCCCGGCCAGCGCGTCGAGGAACGCCTCGCGCTCGCGCTCGTCGTCACAGGCGGTCCACAGCTCCTCGAGCTGGTCCACGACGAGCACGGTCCGTGGGGTGTCCTCGCTGTCCCCCTGCTCGGCGAGTCGCAGGAGGAGGTCGCCGAGGGTGGGCGCGGACTGGGCAGCGCCCAGCGCGACCGTGGCCAGCTCGCGCATGGGAGAGGCGCCGGGACGCATCACGAGCGTCGTCCACCCGGAGCCGCCGGGCAGGGCGTCCTCACCGAGCGCGCCCAGCATGCCCGCCCGCACGAGCGAGGACTTCCCGCTGCCGGACGCGCCCACCACCACCACGACAGGGTCGGAGGAGAGGCGGGCCAGCAGCTCGGCCACCAGCCGCTCCCGGCCGGCGAACCACGGCCGGTCCGCGACGTCGTACGTCTCCAGGCCGCGCCACGGGCACACTCCGGACGGCAGCTCGCGCGGCGCGCCCGTGGTCTGCAGGGCATGGATGCCCTCGACGAGGGCAGCGCGGCCGCCGCGCAGCGCGGTGCCCGCCGCCGCCACCGAGCCGCTCTCGTCGCGCACGACGGCCAGGGTCTCGGCACGGGAGACCACCGGCGCGTCCGTCGGGTCGACGCCCGCGACGGGCGCGGCGTCGGGGAGCACCATCAGGTCCGGGTCGTGGGCCAGCACCCTGGCGTGCAGGTCGCGGAGCTGCGGCCCCGGGTCCACGCCGAGGTCCTCGGCCAGGCGGACGCGCGCCCGCTCCAGCGCGCCGAGCGCCTCACCCTGTCGGCCGGCGCGCACCAGCGCGAGCACGAGGACGCCCCAGGCCCGCTCGCGCCACGGGTGCTCGGCCAGCAGCTGCTCGAGCTCGGGGACGGCGACCGACGACCTGCCCAGGTCCACCTCCGCGGCCCACCGGTCCTCGCGCGCGCTGACCCGCAGCTCGTCCAGGCGCTGGCGCTCGGCCCGGCCGAACGCCGCCTCCTCGAAGCCGGCGTAGGCCGGGCCCCGCCACAGGTCCAGGGCTTCGCGCAGCATGGCTGCCGCCTCGGCGGGGCGACCCGCGTCGAGCGACTCGCGCCCGGCCGAGACCAGGTGGGCGAACCGGCGGGCGTCGACCTCGTGCTCGCCCACGGCGAGGCGGTAGCCCGCGCCCTCGGTGACCACGATCGTGGGAACCCCGCGACGCTCGGGCTCCAGCGCGTTGCGCACCCTCAGGACGTAGGTCTGGAGGGCCTTGCCCGGCGCCCGCGGGGGCTGGTCTCCCCACAGCGAGTCGGCCAGCTCGTCGACGGCCACGACGCGACCTCCGGCCGAGACGAGATGGGCGAGGAGGGTGCGCTCCTTGGCGCCGACCACCTCGACCGTCCCGCGCGGGCCGTGCACCGCGAGGGGACCGAGCACGCTGAAGCGCATGGCGAGATGGTAGGGACGCACGGCGACCTCCGAGGCGAGTTGGGCAAACCCTCAGCACACGCCACGGTGGGGCCTGGCGGTCTCGGGCCACTCACTGCCCGCTCACGGCGGTCGTCAGCCGCGGATGCCTCGCACCACGCGCGCCGTGTCGAGCGCGGCGGCCGTGGCCTCCCAGCCCTTGTCCTCCGAGGATCCCTCGAGCCCGGCCCGGTCGAGCGCCTGCTGCTCGTTGTCGCAGGTGAGCACGCCGAAGCCGATCGGGATCGCGTGGACGACGCTGACCTGGGTGAGGCCGTCGGTCGCGGCCGAGCAGACGTAGTCGAAGTGCGGGGTGCCGCCGCGGATCACCACGCCGAGCGCCACCACGGCGTCGTAGCCGGCTCGCGCCAGCGCGGCGGCCACGACGGGGAGCTCGAACGTGCCGGGGACCCGGATGACCTCGGGCTCGCGGATGCCGTACGCCGCGCAGGCGCGCTCGGCCCCGGCGACGAGGCCGTCCATCACCTGGGTGTGCCAGCTCGCCGCGACCACGGCGACCTTGACGCCGCTCGCGTCGTAGGGCTGCGAGGGGGGTGCTCCTGCACCGCTCATGCTTGTCCTCCTTCGTGCACCGACTGCTGGACCGGCTCGTGGGCCGGCTCGGGGACGGCCTCGTGCTCGGCCTGGTGGTCGAGCGCCAGGTCGGGCAGCTCGTGACCCATCCGGTCGCGCTTGGTCTGCAGGTAGGTCAGGTTGTGGTCGGTGGGGTGCGGCGTGAGCGGCACCCGCTCGGCGACCGTGATCCCGAAGTCCTCCAGGCTGGCGGTCTTGTCGGGGTTGTTGGTCATCAGCCGCACCGACGAGATGCCGAGGTCGCGCAGGACCTGCGTGGCCGTCCCGTAGTGGCGGGCGTCGGCCGGCAGCCCGAGGTCGAGGTTGGCGTCGACCGTGTCGCGCCCGCCGTCCTGGAGCTGGTACGCCTGCAGCTTGGCGACCAGGCCGATGCCACGGCCCTCGTGGCCGCGCAGGTAGACCACCACGCCCCTGCCCTCCGCGACGACGGCGGCCAGCGCCTCGTCGAGCTGGGGCCCGCAGTCGCAGCGCTGGCTCCCGAAGACGTCACCTGTCAGGCACTCGCTGTGCACCCGCGTCAGCACCGGCTCAGGGCCGGAGATGTCGCCGTGGACCAGCGCGACGTGCTCGCTCTCGTCGATGGTGATCCGGTAGCCGTAGGCCGTGAACTCGCCGTGGCGGGTGGGCAGCCGGGTCTCGGCGACGCGCTCGACGTGGATCTCGTGGCGGCGGCGGTAGCGGACGAGGTCCTCGATCGAGATCATCGCCAGGCCGTGCTCGTCGGCGAACTCGCGCAGCTCCGGGGCGCGCTTCATCGTGCCGTCGTCGTTGACGACCTCGACCAGCACGCCGGCCGGCGTCAGCCCGGCCAGCTTGGCCAGGTCGACGGCCGCCTCGGTGTGACCACGGCGTACGAGCACGCCGCCGTCGCGGTAGCGCAACGGGAAGACGTGGCCGGGGCGCGTGAGCTCCCACGGCTCGGTGGCGGAGTCGGCCAGGGTCCGGGCGGTGTGCGCGCGGTCGGCCGCACTGATGCCCGTGCTGACCCCGTCACGCGCGTCGACCGAGATCGTGTAGGCCGTGCGCAGCTTGTCCTTGTTGTGCGGCGTCATCAGCGGGATCTCGAGCCGCTCGAGCATGTCGCCCGGCATCGGCACGCAGATCACGCCGCTGGAGTGCCGGATGGTGAAGGCCATCAGCTCCGGGGTCGCCTTGGCGGCGGCGAAGATGATGTCGCCCTCGTTCTCGCGGTCCTCGTCGTCGACGACGACCACGGCCTTGCCGGCGGCGATGTCCTCGATCGCCCGCTCCACGGGGTCCAGTCGCACGCTCATGCGGCGACCACCTCCTTGTCCTCCGAGGCGTCGACCACGGTCCGGCTGGCGCGCAGCCACACGACGAAGCCGATGACGACGAAGACGGCGTAGAAGAGGTACATCCCGGCGGTCGGGTAGTAGCCGGCCTGGAGCAGCGTGGTCACGCCGACGACGTCGACGAGGATCCAGACCAGCCAGAACTCCACCCAGCCTCGCGCCATGCCGTAGGTCGCGAGCATGGAGCCGGCGAGGATCCAGGCCTCGGTGGTCGGGCCCCACGACCCGAGGACCTGGGTGAGCAGCACGTACGCCGCCGCGTAGCCGACGACGCCCAGCACGAGCAGCTGCCCGCGCTCGGCCCACGTCGCCCACCGCGGGGCGATGGCGCCGCCGTCCGAGGCACCGCCGGCCTTGCGGAGCTGCGACCAGCGCCACCAGCCGTACAGCGACACGGCGGCGAAGAACACCTGGCGGCCGGCCTGCCCCCACAGCGGCTCGTCGATGTGCCCGGAGAGCTCGCCGGTGGCGAACACCGTGAAGAGCAGGACGTTGCCGATGAGTCCGACGGGCCAGGCCCAGACGAGGCGCTTCATGCCGAGGATGGCGCTGGCGAGCCCGAAGAGGTTGCCGATCACCTCGCGGGCGCCGAGCTCTCCACCGGGCACCGGGATCGTGCCGTGGACCAGCCATTCGAGCAGGGACATCAGGACTCCTGGGTGGGGGTGTAGGCGCCGAGCAGCTTCTCGACGTGCTTGGCGATGACGTCGGCCTCGAGGTTGACCAGGTCGCCGACGCGGCGGGAGCCGAGCGTCGTACGGGCGAGGGTCTCGGGGATGAGGCTGACGGTGAAGCTGGACTCGCGGGCCTCGACGACCGTGAGGCTGACACCGTCGACGGTGACCGAGCCCTTGTCGACGAGGTAGCGCGAGAGGTGGGCGGGCAGCGAGATCTCGACGACGTCCCAGTGCTCGCTGGGCGAGCGGGAGATGACCTCGCCGACGCCGTCGACGTGGCCCTGCACGATGTGGCCGCCGAGGCGCTTGTCGACGGTGACCGCCCGCTCCAGGTTGACCGGGTCACCGGGCGCGATGCCGGCCAACGAGGTCTTGTCGAGCGTCTCCTGCATGAGGTCGGCGGTCCACCGCCCCTCGCCGAGCTCCGCCACGGTCAGGCAGCAGCCGTTGACCGAGATCGAGTCGCCGAGCCCGGTGCCCTCGAGCACCGTGCTGGCCTCGACCGTGAGCCGGATGGCGTCGCCCTGGTCGGTGACCTCGGCGATGGTGCCGAGCTCCTCGACGATTCCGGTGAACATCTAGCTCCTCCTCGATGGGCGGCTCATGGTGAGGCGCACGTTGGTGTCCTCGCCGTCGTGGCCCTGCAGCACGGTCACGTCGGTGACGTGCAGGTGCAGGGCGTCGGCGATGGTGTGGATGCCGAGGTCGGCGACGGCGCTGCTGCCGGCACCGAGCAGCATCGGGGCGACGTAGGCGACGACCTCGTCGACGAGTCCGGCCTCCAGGAACGCCCGGGCCAGGGTCGGCCCGCCCTCGAGGAAGACGTGCTGGCGGTCCAGCTCGAACAGCTGGCCGAGCGCCGCCTCGGGGTCCCGCGTGCGCAGGTGGATCGTCTCCGCGCGGTCGTTGAAGATGCGCCGGTCGGCCGGGAGGTCGCGCAGCCCCATGACGGCGCGCAGCGGCTGGAACTCGACAGGCTCGTCGAGCTCGTCGCGGACGGTGAGCTCGGGGTCGTCGACCTCGACGGTCTGGGTGCCCACGAGCATGGTGTCGCAGAGCGAGCGCAGGCGGTGGGTGTCGAGGCGGGCGGCCCGGCTGGAGACCCACCGGCTGGTGCCGTCGGCGGCGGCGCTGCGCCCGTCGAGGGTGGTGGCGAACTTCCAGGTCACGAAGGGCCGACGGTGCGCGATCGCGAAGGTCCACGTGCGGTTGATCGCGCGCGCCTCGTCGGCCATCTCGCCCCCGACGACCTCGATCCCCGCCTCCCGCAGCCGGCCGGCCCCGCCGATCGCGACGGGGTTGATGTCCGGCTGGGCGAAGACGACGCGACGCACGTCGGCCGCGATCAGCGCCTCGCTGCACGGACCGGTGCGCCCGGTGTGGTTGCAGGGCTCCAGGGTGACGACGGCGGTGGCACCGCGCGCGGCCTCGCCGGCCTCGGCGAGCGCGACGACCTCTGCGTGGGGTCCGCCCGCCTTGCGGTGGAAGCCCTCGGCGATCGTCGTACCGTCCGGGGCGAGCAGGACGCAGCCGACCCGCGGGTTGGGCCCCAGCGGCACGCCCGGGGTCACGGCAAGCTCGAGGGCACGCCGCATCGCGGCGCGCTCTGCCTCGCTGGTCGTCATCTCCGCCTCCGGTCCGTCGACGCGGACTCAGGGGGGCGGTGGACGGAGCACGCCCTCCCTCATGAAGCGAGGGCGTGGAGACGTCCGCGTGCACTTCTCATCCGGACTGTGACCGTCGGTCCAGGATTTCCACCTGGTCAACCGGCCACTGGATGTGGTCGGGTCGCGGACTGTGACCGCCGGTGCGGAGTTTCACCGCCCCCAGAGCACGCAAGCTCTTCGTGGGCGCAACTCTGCCACAGCGCGGACCATTCCCTCACCGGTGTCCGTCCGTGGCGTGCGCCACACTCAGACCTGGTCGAGGAACCGGTCGAAGACCCGCGCGCCGAACTCCAGGGAGTCGACCGGCACCCGCTCGTCGACGCCGTGGAAGAGCGCGGTGAAGTCGAGGTCCGCGGGCAGGCGCAGCGGCGCGAAGCCGTAGGACCGCATGCCGAGCTTGCGGAAGTGCTTGGCGTCGGTGCCGCCGCTCATCAGGTAGGGCGCGACCAGCGCGTCGGGGTCCTCGGCCAGCAGGCTGCGGGTCATGGCCGTCACCAGGTCGCCGTCGTACGGCGTCTCCCACGGGTCCTGCTTGGACTCGAACTCGATCTCGATGCCGTCGCCGGCCAGCTCGTGGAGGGTCGCGAAGAACTCGTCCTCGTAGCCCGGCAGGAAGCGACCGTCGACCGTGGCCTGTGCGTCGGTGGGGATGACGTTGGTCTTGTAGCCGGCGCGGAGCATCGTCGGGTTGGCGGTGTTGCGGATGACCGCTCCGAGCATGCGGGCCGCGTCGCCGAACTCCTCGACGAGGGCCTCTGCGTTGTCGGGTGTCGCCTCGGTGCCCGCCAGCTCGCCGACGGTGGCGAGCAGCACCTCCATCGTCGGGGTGAGCCGTACCGGCCACTGGTGGGCGCCGATGCGAGCGACCGCGCCGGCCAGCCGCGTCACGGCGTTGTCGTCGTTGATCATCGAGCCGTGCCCGGCCCGCCCGCGTGCCGTGAGGCGCATCCAGGCCATGCCCTTCTCGGCGGCCTCGATCAGGTAGACGCGACGCCCGCGGACGGTGGCGGAGAATCCGCCCACCTCACCGACCGCCTCGATGCAGTCGGCGAAGAGGTCGGCGTGCTCGTCGACGAGGATCCCGGCGCCGTGGTGCCCGCCGGCCTCCTCGTCGGCGGTGAAGCAGAGCACCACCTCGCGGTCCGGTGCGGCGCCGGCTGCCGCGCGAGCCCGCACGACGCTGAGCAGCATCGCGTCGAAGTCCTTCATGTCGACGGCGCCGCGACCCCAGACGTGGCCGTCCTTGATCTCGCCGCTGAAGGGGTCGACCTGCCAGTCCGCCGCTTCCGCCGGTACGACGTCGAGGTGGCCGTGCAGGAGCAGCGGGGCCCGGCCGTCACCGCCGCCCCACCGTGCGACCACGTTGGCCCGACCCGGCCGGCCCTCGATGACCTGGCTCTCGATCCCGACCTCGTCGAGCAGCGCGGCGACGTGCTCGGCAGCCTTCCGCTCCCCCGGCCCGTCGTCGGTGCCGTAGTTGGAGGTGTCGATGCCGATGAGCTCCTGGCACAGCTCCACGACCTCGGCAGCGGGGTCGTACGACGGGTCCTGCGGACGGTCTGTGGGCGCCTGTTCCATGCCGTCCATCCTGCCCCAGAAGTGCGCACCGTCCCCGATGCGATGTCGAGCCACCTGCTTTGCTACTGTTCTCCAGCACTCGTCCGGGTGGCGGAATTGGCAGACGCGCTAGCTTGAGGTGCTAGTGCCCGTATTAGGGCGTGGGGGTTCAAGTCCCCCCTCGGACACAGAGGAAGAACCCCAGGTCACCGACCTGGGGTTCTTCGCATCTCGTCGCGCGGTCGTGCAACCCCGGGGCGAGCATCCGCGTCATGAGGAGGACAGGCCGAATCGCGGCCGCACTCTCCGGGAGCCACCATGCGTCGCACTGCACTCACCCTAATCTCCGTCCTGCTGGCGAGCACGACCGTGCTGCTGTCCGAGGGCGCCTCGCACGCCCAGTCCCCCGCCACCGAGTCGGTGCGGACGGTGACCTACCCGGGGTTCGGCGCGACCGTGACCCTGGACCACCTCGACCGCATCTCGAGGACGTCCCCGTCGTTCCAGGACTTCGTCGAGCGCCGGCTCACCCGCCTCTGGAAGGACAACGACCCCCGCCCGAGGTGCCGGTCGGCGGCCACGATGATCGTGAAGAAGTGGCGCTCGGACGGCTACGCGCTCATCAGCGACATGGGCAACTTCGCTCCGTGCCCGGCCGGCGGCTGGGTGCAGATCGCCGTCCGGGACGACGGCCGGTGGCGTACGCCGGTGCGCCTCGGCGCGCAGGAGCCGTTCGGCTGCCGCGTGCTCGGGTCGTTCGACGTCCCGGTGGCGGTCGTCCCCGACGGGAAGTGCTGGGCAGGCGAGGAGCTCGTGTCCTACGCGGGGTGGCTCGCGGACCGCTGACCGCCCCTACCGGCGGTCGGTGCGCTCGCGCCGTCGTCGTCGTGCGCCCGGCAGGGTCAGCACGACCGCGAGCGCGATGCCGACGAACATCCCGATCGAGTTGGCCGCGACGTCGCGCGGGTCGGGCACCCGGCCCGGGATCTCGCGCTGGATGTTCTCGATCATCGAGGTGAGCACGATGCCGGCGGCGAGGGCCACCAGCCACAGGCGCGTGCCGACGAGCAGCAGCAGGAAGGCACCGAGCGGGACGAACAGGCCGATGTTGGCCAGGAACTCGACTCGCTCCACGCTCAGCCTGCTGGTCAGCGGGTCGAGGTCGGGGTAGCGCTCCAGCCGGGCCAGGACGCGCGCCGCCCACCAGGAGTAGTCGGGCTGCTCAGAGCCCGGGGTGAGGGTGACGAGGCCGACGAACCCGAGGTAGAGGAGGGTCAGCAGGCTCAGGAACGGATGTCGGTGCAGCACGGCACCATCATCCGGGCCGGGCAAGCCGGCTCAGGTCTGCGCGGCGTCCGGCTCCGGTCGCACGGGCACCACCATGACCGGGCTCTGCGCCGCGCGCAGCACCGTCCGGGCCACCGAGCCCAGGTGCTCGCCCACCCAGCCGTGGGGTCCGCGCCGGCCCACCACGACGAGCGATGCGGTGCGGGAGCAGTCGACGAGCACCTCGGCGGGCCACTGGTGACGCACCTCCAGGACGACCGGCACCGAAGGATGGGCCTCCCGGAACCCGGCGACCGCCTCGGCCAGCGCCCGCTTCTGCTCCTCGCGCCACTCGGACGCGACCCGCGAGGTGATGATGTCGTCGTAGCCGGCGTCCAGCCGCCAGCCATGCACGACGCGCAGTGGCGCGCCGGTCTCCGCCGCCCAGGCGAAGCCCGCCTCGAGGACCTGGTGCGGCACACCACGCTCGTGCACGCCGACGACCACCTCACCCGGCTCGCCGTCGGGCTTCCAGCCCGAGGGCACCGACACGACCGGGCAGTCGCTGTGCGCAGCCGCACCGTGGGTCGTCGACCCCACGAACAAGTGGCCGGGCAGGTGCGACGGGTGGTGCTGCACCACGATCAGCCGTGCCTCGTGGCCGAGCTCGACCAGGGCCCGCGACGCCTTGCCCGCGAGCGTGACCGTGGTGAAGCCGACCTCGCCCCCGGTCAGCTCGCCGAACTCCTCGGCGACCTCCCGCACGACGGCCTCGGCCACCTCGCCCACCTCGGCATGGCTCAGCAGGACGCTGGGCGGAGGAGCCGGGAGCGTGTGGTGGAAGGCATGGACGAGCACGACCGGTGCGTCCTCGCGCCTGGCACACGCGGCGGCGAGCTCGAGGGCCGAGGTCTCGCGGCCGCGTCCGGTCACTCCGACGACGATCGCGCCGCTCACGCTGGTGTCCATGATGTCCTCCTGGTCGTGCACGGACCTGTTGCCTCCACGGTGACTCTTCTCCTGGTCAGGTCACAGGGTCGAAGGTCCTACGGCGTGCGGCGCCGTGCGGAGGCGCTGCCCGGTGAGCACGGCCGCCGCCAGGCAGCCACCCCAGCCGAGCGTCAGGTCGCCCAGCGTGTCGACGTACGCGCTGCTCGCCTCCGCGGACCGGGTGACGAACGCGGCGTACTCCCACAGCTCCCACAGGAGGGCGAGCGTCATCCCGGACGCGACCGCGACCTCCAGCCGGCGCACGAGAGGCGCGCCGGCGGCTCCGGCCAGCAGGATCACGGCGGCACCCAGGGTGCCGGTGTTGACCACGTGCATCACGTCGTCGAACCACAGCACGCGGTCGAAGAGGTCGAGACGGTTGCCGAGGATGTCGGAGAAGGCCGGCAGCGTCACCAGCAGGTCGGCTGCCCAGGGGTAGGGGCCACCCGGTCGACGGATGAGGTGCCACACCGGCACCACCAGCGCGAGGAGCGGGTACGTCATGGCACGGGTGCCGGGCGCCTTCCCCTCGAGGTTGCCCCACTCCGGCTCGACGGCCACGCGGGCCATCGCGACGAGGAGGACCACCTTGGCGAGCACGTCGAGCCCGACGACCCAGGAGGGCGCAGCACCTGCCTCCGCGGCTCGGTTCGACCGGTCGCGGGAGTGGATGCCCGTCGAGTGCGGCATCACAGATCCTTCCCGTCAGAGGACCCTTCATCCTCATCGTCGGTCGTCGCGGGGGCCCGCGTCAGGGTCGTTGGACGGTCACGAGGTGGGCCAAGGTCCCCCGTCCGGCGAGGCGGTCACGACGCCCGTCGGTGGCGTCGGCCACGCTGTTCCCCATGACCCGGGTCCAGCTCTCACGACTCCCCGGCGATCGCGTCCTGCTCACCGAGGACGGGGCGAGGCAGAAGATCGCGCTCGCCGACCTGCCGGCGTACGTCGGTGGGCGCGAGGTCGCCGGGCCGGGCGCGCCGCGCTGGGTCTGGGACGACACCGCCCGGTGGTACCCGTCGCTGCTGGCGGCTGGAGTGCGGGTGGGGCGCTGCCACGACCTGCGGCTGTGCCACCGCCTGCTGCGACGTGCACCGGCCGTCGACCACCGCCTGCTCGAGGGCGAGCAGTCGGACCGCTGGGACCGCCTCCGGCCCGCGGAGGCGTCGGCCCCGGCGCTGTTCAGCGCTGACGAGACGTCCGAGCACCTCAGGGCCGACGTGGAGGACGCCCGCCAGCAGGCGGCGATCACATCCTCTGCCGAGGCGTCCCGGCTCGGCCTGCTGGTCGCGGCGGAGTCGGCCGGTGCACTCGCGGCCGCCGAGATGACGCACGCCGGGGTGCCGTGGCGCGTGGACGTGCACGAGGAGCTCCTCGCAGGGCTGCTGGGACCCCGGCCTCCGCGCGGAGCGCGCCCGAGGCTGGTGGAGGACCTCGCCGCCGAGGTCCGCCGGATCGTCGACTCCCCCGGCCTCAACCCCGACTCGCGTCCGGACCTCCTGGCCGCGCTGCGGCGCGCGGGCGTCGAGGTTGCCGACACCCGAGCCGGGACCCTGCGGCGGGTCGAGCACCCGGTGGTCGAGCCGCTGCTGCGCTACAAGAAGCTCGCCCACCTCTTCCAGACCAACGGCTGGGCCTGGATCGACGAGTGGGTGAGCGGCGGTCGGTTCCGGCCGTCCTACCAGCCTGCCGGCTCGGCCACCGGCCGATGGTCGTCCAACGGCGGTGGCGCCCTGTCCTTCCCGGTCCAGGTGCGCTCCGCCGCCGTGGCCGACGACGGCTGGGTGCTCGTCGTGGCCGACGTCGCCCAGCTCGAGCCGCGCGTGCTCGCGGGGATGAGTCGCGACCAGGCGTTGGCGCGCGCGGCCCGCGGCGCCGACCTCTACCAGGGCATGGTCGAGGACGGGGCCGTCGCGACCCGCCAGGACGCCAAGCTCGGGCTGCTCGGCGCGATGTACGGCGCCACCAGCGGCGAGAGCGGCCGCATGGTCGCAGGGCTGACCCGCCGCTACCCCGCGGCGTTCGGGCTGGTCGAGGACGCGGCACGCGCGGGCGAGCGCGGACAGGTCGTACGCACCCTGCTCGGGCGCGGCTGCCCGGCGATGGGCGGCGCCTGGGACGAGTCGCCCGACGCCCCGCCCGCCGACCTCGACCACCAGGACCGCCATCGGCGCGCCTACGGGCGCTTCACCCGCAACTTCGTCGTGCAGGGCACGGGTGCCGAGTGGGCGCTGTGCTGGATCGCCGACCTGCGCAACCGGTTGTGGCGCCTCGGCGACGAGGGCCCGGTGGAGGCGCGTCCGCACCTGGTCTTCTTCCTGCACGACGAGGTGGTGGTGCACGCACCGGCCGAGCTCGCCGACGCCGTGGTCGCCGAGGTGGGCGCAGCAGCTGCCACCGCCGGCGAGCTGCTCTTCCGCGACCTCGCGGTCGACTTCCCCCTCAACGTCTCCGTGGTGCGGTCCTACGCCGAGGCCGGCAAGCCCGGGACCTAGGTCCTCTCGCCCCACGACCATCTCCCCTGCACGTTGTCGCCGCGCAGCCGGAGGCTGGGGTGGAGGCAGGAGGCACCCCCGTGACCACCACCCTGGACCCCAGGACCGCACTCGGCCACGCACCACGCGCACGTCCCCGCGCGGACGCGGCGCGCCACGTCGTCGGAGGCTTCTACCTCGTCATGGGCGGCATCAACGCAGGCATCGTCGCCGCGGACCCGCAGGCCTACCGGCCGTTCGCGGACGACGCGTACTGGTCGTTCGTCACCGACACCTGGCGTGGCGTCGTCATGGCACAGCCCACGGCCTGGATCCTGATGCTGGCGGCAGGAGAGATCGTCCTCGGCCTCCTGCTGCTGCACGGAGGCCCGGCAGCCAGGGTGGGGTGGGTCGGCGTGATCACGTTCCACGTGCTGCTGATGACGTTCAGCTTCGGGATCTGGACCTGGAGCCTGCCCGCGCTGGCCCTGCTCGTCCCCGCCGCGGTGGCCGACTGGCCGGCACTTGGCTCCCGGTCGGCCCCGCCGGTCCCACCGGTCGCCGCCGCGCCGGGTCCACGAACGTCGCAGCCCGGGGGGCGCAGACGCAGCCCGGCCACGCTCTGGACGACGTGGGTGCTGGCGGTCTGCGTGGTGGTGGCCTCGCTCTTCGGCCTCCTCGCGGAGACGCCGTACCGCTCCCTCCCCGAGGCGACCGTCGTCTCGGCCCGCGCCCAGGACGCCTGCAGCATCGTCGTGGCGGCGCTCCTGCTGCTCCTCGTGCGGCGGCCGGTGGTCTCCACCGCGGCGCACCTGGCCCGGCTCGGGCTGCTGGCCTACCTGCTCTACAGCTACCTCATCTACGTCACCGGGGTGCCGATGAACCGGGTCTTCCTGGTGTACGTCGTCATCGTCGGCCTGTCCGGCGCGTGCCTCCTCGCCGGGCTCCGTGGCCTGCTGGACGCCCCGCCGGCATCCACGGCCGGGCCGCGCCTGGTCCGTGCGACGGGGTGGGTCCTGGTCGTGACCGCCGTCCTCTTCGCGGCTCTCTGGCTCTCGGTGCTGTTGCCCTTCGCTCTCGGCGGCGACCGCCCTGATCCCGAGGGGGTGGGCGGCACCCCCTACCCCGTGTTCGTCCTCGACCTGGCGATCGTGCTGCCGGCCGTCGCCGCCGTCGGCGTGCTGCTGCTGCGGCGCCGCGCGGTCGGCCCTCCGCTCGCCGCGGTGGCGATGCTGAAGATCCTCACCCTGTTCACCGCGCTCTGGGCCGGCCCGGTCCTCGCGCTCGTCAGCGACGCCGAGGTGCACCTCGGACCCGACGCCGGGCCGAGCCTGCTGCTCCTCCTCGCCAGCGGGTGGCTCTCGGCCCTCTGGCTCCGCTCCTTCCACCGCCCAGCGACCGAACCCGAGAACGAGAGGCGATCACCATGACCACTCTGCTGGTCCACGAGTCCCACTGGGGCAACACCCGAGCGGTCGCCGAGGCGATCGCCGAAGGTCTCGGCACCGATGACCGATCGGTCCAGGTCGTCGACGTCGGCGCGGCACCATCCCCCTTGCCCGCCGGCGTCGACCTGCTCGTGGTCGGCGGTCCGACCCACGCGTTCTCCATGAGCCGGGCCTCCACCCGCCGCGACGCCCACACGCAGGGAGCCGAGCCCGGCCACGACGGCACCGGCATCCGGGAGTGGCTGGCCGGCCTGCCGGCTCCGGCCGCACCGCCCGAGGTCGCGACGTTCGACACCCGCGTCACCCAGGTCCGCCGGCTGCCCGGCTCGGCGGCACGTGCGGCCGGTCGTCTCGTCGGGCACCACCACCTCGGCAAGGTCGTCGCGACCGAGTCCTTCTTCGTCGAGGACTCGCACGGCCCCCTCGTCGACGGCGAGCTCGAGCGGGCTCGTGCCTGGGGACGGCAGTTGGCGTCACGGCAGGCCTGAGCCTGTGGGTCATGTCTCAGTGTGAGCGAGAGGGCATACTCCGGGTTTGCCATGGGCGCCGTGAGCCTGCTCTGTTGGAGTGATGGCCACAGGAATCGAACATCCCCGCGACCTCCCCACACCCGACCCCGTCGACGAGATCCACCCCGCTCTCGACGCCGCGATCGAGCCCAGCGTGCCTCGTGAGGAGGGCCTGGACAAGCTCGTCTTCGGTGTCACGGCTCTCGTCAGCCTGGCTTTCCTGGTGTGGGGCTTCGTCAGCACCGGGAGCCTCGCCGACGCCTCGGCGACCGGGCTCGCCTGGACGATGGAGAAGACCGGTTGGTTGTTCGTGCTCACCTCGAGCGCGTTCGTCGTCTTCGTGATCTGGCTGGCGCTCGGCAAGTTCGGCAACATCCCGCTCGGTCGCGACGACGAGGAGCCGGAGTTCAAGACGATCTCGTGGGTCGCGATGATGTTCAGCGCCGGCATGGGGATCGGCCTGATGTTCTACGGCGTCAGCGAGCCCATCACCCACTTCGTCACCCCGCCGCCCGGCACCGGTGAGGCCGGGGGCGCCGAGGCCGCGCAGAACGCGATGGCCACCACGATGTTCCACTGGACGCTGCACCCGTGGGCGATCTATGCCGTCGTCGGCCTCGCCGTGGCGTACGGCGTCTACCGCAAAGGTCGCCTCCAGCTGATCAGCTCGGCCTTCGAGCCGCTCCTCGGTCGCCACGCCCACGGCCTGGGCGGCAAGGCGATCGACATGTTCGCCATCTTCGCCACGCTCTTCGGCTCCGCCACCTCGCTCGGCCTCGGTGCCCTGCAGATCGAGTCCGGCCTGCAGATCGTCGCCGGCCTCGGTGACACCGGCAACGCCGTCCTCGTCGGCATCATCGCCGTCCTCACCGCCGCCTTCGTTCTGTCCGCCGTGTCCGGCGTCGCCAAGGGCATCCAGTGGCTCTCCAACATCAACATGGTCCTCGCCGTCGCGCTGGCCCTGTTCGTCTTCATCGTCGGCCCGACCGTCTTCATCCTCAACCTGGTGCCGACCTCGATCGGCAGCTACGTCGCCGACCTCCCGATGATGGCCGCGCGCACCGCGGCCGAGGGCTCGGAGACCAGCGAGTGGCTCTCCGCCTGGACCGTCTTCTACTGGGCCTGGTGGCTCTCCTGGACGCCGTTCGTCGGCATGTTCATCGCCCGCATCTCCCGCGGTCGGACCATCCGCCAGTTCGTCACCGGCGTCCTGCTCGTGCCGAGCCTGGTGAGCGTGGTCTGGTTCTGCATCTTCGGTGGCGCCGCCATCGACCTGCAGAAGACGGGCACCGACATCGCCGGCGCGGGCGGTCTCGAGAACCAGCTCTTCAGCACCCTCGAGGCCTACCCCTTGGCGACGATCTCCTCCGTCGTCGTGATGATCCTCGTCGGCATCTTCTTCGTCTCCGGCGCCGATGCCGCCTCGATCGTGATGGGCTCGCTCTCCGAGCGCGGCACCATCCACCCGAGTCGACCCACCGTCATCTTCTGGGGCGTCGCCACCGGCGCGGTCGCCGCCGTGATGCTGCTGGTGGGTGGTGAGGACGCGCTCAGCGGCCTGCAGACCATCACCGTGATCGCGGCCCTGCCCTTCGTGCTCATCATGATCGGTCTGGCCGTCGCGCTGGTGAAGGACCTGGCCCAGGACCCGATGGTGGTGCGCCGCAAGTACGCCCTCGACGCCGTCGAGGCCGCGGTCATCACCGGCGTGACCGAGCACGGCGACGACTTCGTGCTGTCCGTCGAGAAGGACCCGGGCGCCTGACGGCGGTCCTCGGGGGCGTCGTCCACAGATGTCGGCGACGCCTCCCGAGGAGCCCGACGGGCTGGGACGATCGCGTGATGCGACCGACCCACGAGGACCCCTACATGGGTCCGCTCCCCCGCGCCGCGGGATGCGACTGCCACGTCTGCCGTCCCGAGCCGAGCTACCAGCCCTACGACCGGGAGACGATCGACGCCGTGCTGCGGCACGGATGGCAGGTCGTCACGGTCGGCAGCGGACGGTGTGACTGCTGCGACGACGAGGGTGCCGACCCGGACGGCGACGACGCTCCGGCCTTCGCCTACACCGTGGGGCTCGGTCACCGGGCGGGTCATCCCGAGCTCGTGATGTCCGGACTCGACGCCGGACTCATGCACCGCGCACTCAACTCGCTGGCCGAGCGCGTGCTGGCCGGGCGGACCTGCGCTGCAGGCGACGTGGTGGAGGACGTGCTGGGCCGGGTGCCGGTGGCGCTCGCGCAGGCGTCGCCCTCCGCCCTCGACGACGTGGTCATCTGGTCGGGCTGGTTCCACCGGCGCCGACCCGAGGCGCTCGTGGTGGTGTGGCCGAGCACCTCGGGCGTCTTCGCGTGGCAGCCGGGTGCACCCGCCGTGCTCGACGAGCTCCAGCCCGTCACGTGGCGTGAGCCGATTCCCCAGGTCGGCGCACTCGCCCCCGACCCTGGGTGGCCCTTTCCCGTGGCACCGGACGCACGCGTCCTCAGCTGCAGCCACGTCGTCGACGAGGGCGGGCCGGTCCTGTGGGTCGCCCGCGAGAGCGACCCGTCGCGCGGGGAGGACTGGTCGCTGCACTGCGGCGCCCTGGGGCACGAGGACGACGAGGTCGCCGTCCTGCACCTCGCCCACCTCGTGCGCGGAGCACCGAGCGTGCGCGATCTGGCCGACCTGCCGCTCGACTGGGAGGCCGAGCGCGCTGACGTGGACAGCCCGTGGACGACGCAGGCCATCGTGCGCGGACCCGACGCCTGACGCCCTAGGGTCGAGGTCATGACCCCGCTGCGCATCGGCTTCGTCACTGGCGCGACCCCGGACAAGTGGGCCCGGCACTGGCGCGAGCAACGCCGCGAGCCCCTGGAGCTCGTGCCGGTCACGGAGGACGAGCAGCTCGACGGGATCCGCGACGGCAGCCTCGACATGGCGCTCGTCAGGTTGCCGGTCGACCAGGACGGCTTGCACTGCGTGCGTCTCTACGACGAGCTCCAGGTGGCGGTCGCCTCCCGGGAGCACGTCCTTGCCGCCGCCGACGACGAGGTCACCACCGGCGACCTCGTCGACGAGCAGCTCGTGCGCCCCCACTCCAGCGGCTGGCGGCCTGAGGCCGACCAGCTCGAGTGGCCCGAGATGACCGAGCAGGAGGCGATCGAGACGGTCGCTGCAGGCACGGGCGTGGTGATCATGCCGATGTCGGTCGCACGGCTGCACCAGCGCAAGGACGTCGTCACGCGGGTCGTCTCCGACCTCGAGCCCACCACGATCGCGCTGGTCTGGCGGATCGAGCGCGACGACGAGGTGACGCAGACGTTCGTCGGCGTGACGAAGGGGCGTACGGCCCGCTCGTCACGCTGAGGTCACGGGAGCGGCCGGGAGGCCCTCGCGGCGGCGACCGCCGGGCTCGACTCGCTCGGCATGAGGATCCACAGCACCGGGTAGACCAGCAGCTGGCTGCCCGGCACGACCATGAGGATCAGCAGGAAGACGAGTCGCGCGACCCACGGGGAGAGGCCGAAGCGTCGCCCGAGCCCCGCGCAGACCCCGCCGAGGATGGCCTGGTCCTCGGAGCGGATCAGGCCCTGACGAGCCAAGGATTCGCGGATGTCGTTCATGGTGTTCCTCCGGGTGTGTGGCGTGATGACTCAAGCGTGCGCCTCCGGCGCGCGTTTCACCATCGGGGCCAGCCCCGATGCCTCCCTGACGCCGCCCGGACATGCTCTTTGCCCCGCCATCGTGAGGACTGGCGGGGTGTGGGGCGGGGTCATGGTCGTTCGGGCGGCTCGCCGTCCGGGTCGAGGCGTCGGGTGCCGGTGCGGTCCCTCAGGTAGCGGTGACCGTGCGGGCTGGTCCACTCGAAGACTCCGGGCGCGATGACCCGGTAGGTCCAGGCGGTGAAGGTCTTGAGCCGGTGGTGATACCGGCACAGGCACGCGAGGTTCGAGGACGTCGTGGGGCCGGGTTGGGGTCTGCCTTCGGCTTCGGCGTCGTGGTCGAACTCGACGACGTGGTCGACGTCCGCGCCCCGGGCGGGTCGGGTGCACCAGGGGAACGTGCAGGTCCGGTCTCGGAGGGCGACCTGCTCCCGGATCGACTTCGGGATCTCGTAGCCCGGGGCGGACAGCTCGGCGTTGAGGTCGATGACGGGCTTGATCGTGATCTTGGTGCGGGAGTCGCCGCACCAGGCCTTGACCTGGTCGAGCAGCAGAAGCCTCCGGCGTTCCTCGAGCCGCCCCGTGGGACCGAACACCGTGGTGCCGTCAGGGGCGGACTCGGCAGCGAAGTGGGCGTTCAGCACCACCTCGCGCGCGGCTGGGAGCCCGTCGGCCGACGTCGCCTCCGCCGTGCCCTGGGCGTGGAGGTCCAACGCGGTCTGGGTGCGGGCCAGGTCACCGAGCGCCTTGGCGCGTCGGACGTCGAGGGACTCGGTCGAGCCCAGCGCCTTCTGCAGTGCGGCGCCCTGGACCAGTGCGTGGTCGAGGTCGAGGGCGTCGGCGATGTCGAGGTCGGCCTCGAAGTGCATCGTGCCGGAGTAGTGCACGTCCTGGTCGTTGAGCGTGGCGTGGCGCGGGTCCACCGACAGGTAGCCGTCCTCCGGGTCGGCGGCCGGGTCGTGCTCGGCGAGGTCGAAGCGCTTGATCGTCTCCGCGACCAGCCGGTCGAGCTGCGCGGGCCCGATCTTCCCGGCCACGGCCGCGACCTGCGCGTCGACCCACCGCGCCGCATCCTTGGTGAGCGCGGGGGTGGCGTGGATGGTGACCTCCGCGACGGACCGGGCCCGCCACGCCGGCACCCGACCGGACTGCACCAAGCGCCACAGTCGTGGCAGCCGGTGGCGCAGCTCAAGGGCCTGGCCGATGAGCTTCTTCGCCGCCACCGAGGACATGCCCAGCTCGGCGCCGAGCTCGGCGACGCAGAACTCCGCCACCAACGGACAACCCTGGCCGGCGATGGGCTCCTCGTGCTCGCTGCCGGGGATGGTGAAGGCGGCAGCGGAGTGGATCGACTCCGGCGGGTGCAGGTCCGCCCACCGGGCGGCGAGCTCGAGCTGACGAGCAGCCGCAGTGTTCTCGGCGTCGCGCGCGGCCCTGATCGAGGCGAGCAGGCCGGAGGCCGAGAGGTCGTCTGCGACCCTCTCGATGTCCTCTGCCAGTGCTTCGCTCATGTGTTCTATTGTAGGCGATGCCACCGACAGTCATCATGCGCCGAGCGTCCAGTTCGCGGCAAGGTTCTGGCAACCAATCGGGGGTCTCGATACGCCTCCGCTCGTCCCTCGCTCCGGCTACTCGACCAGCGAGGGGCCGGGTCTCGTGATGGTCGCTGAGCGACCTCCTCGACCACCGAGTGGACGCGGGTCTCGATACGCCTCCGCTCGTCCCTCGCTCCGGCTACTCGACCAGCGACGGGGGCCGGGTCTCGTGACGGTCGCTGAGCGACCTCCTCGACCACCGAGGAGAGGGCGACCTCCTCGACCAGCGACGGGGACGGTCGTGTCAGACGTGCTCGCGCAGCCACTCGCCGAGCGCGGCCGCGGACGTGGCGACCAGGCTCGGCCAGTCCATCGCCCCCTCGTCCGCGCCGTCGGAGACGTGCTTGACCAGCCTCACGGCCACGCCGGCCTCGCGGGCGGCGTACGCGACGGCGTACCCCTCCATGTCGACGAGGTGCGCCCGCTCCGCGAGGGCGTCACGGACGACGGGGTCGCTGACGAAGACGTCGCCGGTGGCCAGCACCGTCTCGGACTCGCCCACCACCAGCCGCTCCTGCGGGTCGTAGCCCAGGGCCCGGATCACCTCGGCGCTGAGGTCGTGGTTGAGCACGACCCCCGGCTCGTGGATGCCGGTCAGCCCGGGCCGCAGGGCGCCGGCGGTGCCGATGTTGAGGACGGTGAGCCTCGAGAGGTCGTCGTAGGCCGCCAGGGCTCGCGCGGTCGCGACAGCAGCTGCCGTCTTGCCGAGCCCGGTGATGACGAGCGGCAGGTCCGGCGGCACGTGCGCCGCCTCGGCCGCCGTCGCCGCGACGACCAGGTAGCGCCCGGTCACCGGTGCTTGCCCGGCCGCGAGTGGGGGGTCGCCAGGACGGACTCGACCTTGTTCTGGTCGTAGACCTCGCCGAGCCACTCGAAGAGGCCCCGCAGGACCTCGGGGTCGGCGACGTAGTCGTCGTAGTGCACGCGGTAGGCGGCGTCGCCGAGCTCGTCCGCGACGCGGAGGATCTTCTCCTCGATCGCCCGCACCTGGGCCAACGGGTCGTCCTTGTGCGTCCAGTAGTTGCTGGCCGCGACGTCCTCGAGCCTGCGGGTGTTGACCACGAACCGGGCGCCGGGGAACACCTGGCGCAGGAAGTCGACGTAGTCGGGCAGGTCGGCGTCGTACCAGCGGATCTCCTTGTAGCCGCTGACGCGGGTGTCGTGCTCCGGGCGCAGCAGCGTCGCCTCGGCCAGCGCGCGGATGTGCTGGAGGGAGGCCACCTCGGGGAAGCCCTCGATGCCGAACCACGGGTGCGTCGGCTGGCCGGCGCGGTCGGGGTCCACCCGGGCGCGCTCGGCGAGACCGCTCCTGTGGAAGTCGTAGAGGTGACGCATCGCGTTGCGGTTCTCGCCGCGCAGCAGCCACCCGGGGATCGAGTTGAGGATGCCCATCAGCAGGGTCGAGCCCGACCTGCCGTAGGTCATCACGAAGACGTGGTCCATCGCCGCGCTCACCAGGACTTCTCGAGCGGACGGCCCTCGTGGAAGCCGGCTGCGGACTGGACCCCGACGAGCGCCCGCTCGTGCAGCTCGGCGAGGTCGGCGGCACCTGCGTAGGTGCACGACGACCGCACCCCCGAGCAGATCTGGTCGATGAGGTCCTCCACCCCCGGACGCGCGGGGTCGAGGTACATCCGCGAGGAGGATATGCCCTCCTCGTAGAGCCCCTTGCGCGCCCTGTCGTACGACGACTCGCCCGCCGTCCGGCTGGCGACCGCACGCGCCGAGGCCATCCCGAAGGACACCTTGAACGGGCGACCGTCGGCGTCGTGCATCAGGTCGCCCGGCGACTCGTGGGTGCCGGCGAACCAGGACCCGATCATCACCGAGGACGCACCGGCCGCGAGGGCCAGCGCCACGTCGCGCGGGTGGCGTACTCCCCCGTCGGCCCACACGTGCTTGCCGAGCTCGCGAGCAGCGGTCGCGCACTCGAGCACGGCGGAGAACTGCGGACGGCCGACCCCGGTCATCATCCGGGTCGTGCACATGGCGCCCGGGCCCACACCGACCTTGACGATGTCGGCGCCGGCCTCGATCAGCGCGCGCGTGCCGTCGGCCGAGACGACGTTGCCCGCGGCGATGGGGACCGACGGCGAGAGTGCTCGTACGGCCCGGAGGGCCTGGACCATCCGGTCCTGGTGGCCGTGCGCGGTGTCCACGACCAGGCAGTCGACGCCGGCCTCGAGGAGCTCGGCGGCACGATCGGCGACCTCGCCGTTGACCCCGACGGCCGCGGCGATCCGCAGCCCGCCCGAGGAGTCGAGGGCGGGACGGTAGAGAGTGGCGCGCAGCGCGCCGAGGCGCGTCAGGACGCCGACCAGCTCGCCGGACTCCGAGACCGCCACGGCCAGCGGCGCCTTCGCGCGCTCGATCGCGTCGTAGACCTCTCGCGGGTCGGTGCCGGCCGAGACGGTGACCACCGAGCGGTTCATCACCATCGACACCTGGGCGAAGCGGTCGACCTCGGCGCAGTCACGCTCGGAGACGACGCCGACGGGTCGGCCGTCCTGCACGACGACGGCGGCCTGGTGCGCGCGCTTGGGGATCAGCGACAGCGCCTCCGCCACGGTCTGGTCGGGTCGCAGCTCGATCGGGGTGTCGAAGACCTGGTGGCGCTGCTTGACCCAGCGCACCACGTCGGCGACGACGGGGATGGGGATGTCCTGCGGGATGACGGTGATCCCGCCACGCCGCGCGACCGTCTCGGCCATCCGCCGGCCGGCGATGGCCGTCATGTTCGACACGACGAGCGGCAGCGTCGCGCCGGTGCCGTCCGAGGTGGCGAGGTCGACGTCGTAGCGGCTGGCCACCGAGGAGTGGCGCGGGACCATGAAGACGTCGTCGTAGGTCAGGTCGTGGGGCGGCGTCGCGCCGTCGAGGAACTGCACGTGGGGTGACTCTACGCAACCTGCCCCGGATCGCCCGGCAGCTTCCTCGGCCGCAGCCCGACGTCGGCGAGCTCCAGCGCGGCCAGACGTCGTACGACGTCAGGGTCCCGCGCGCGCCAGGCACCGGCCGGGTCGTCGCTGACCTTCGCGAGCACCCGCATCGGCTGGTGGGCGAGGGCGCGCAGGGCGAACAGGTCGAGGTCCTCCTGCGCGTCGATGAACCTCGCTCCTGCGGTGGCCTCCCGGATGAAGCGCCATCGCAGCGGGAGGTGGATCGCGGCGACGACGAGGATGGGGACCAGCGCGACCGAGAAGCCGAGCAGCAGCGCGAGGCGCTCGACCGCGTCGACGGTGTCGCGACCGGCGGAGGCGATCCCGTCGGAGGCGTCGGCGGCCTTGTCGAACGGCACCGCGAGCTCGTCGCCGACGAGGGGCGCCTCACCGAGCCGACCGCCCGCGTCACGGAGCTGCTCGGCCATCGACGTGGCCGCCGAGTCGGTCTGGCGCGCGGGACCCGCCAGCTCCATCGTCCCGTCGTGCACTGCCATCCCGGTCCACACCCACAACACCAGCCAGGCGACGAAGAGCAGGTCGGCGACGACCTGGAGCGTGCGTCGTCCGGGCGTGTCGGCGAAGAGCTTCATGCTCCACCTTCTCAGCCCTGCGCGGCCGCCTCCTGCAGCGCGCGCCACGTGCGGTCGACGTCGGCCTGCGTGGTGCGCCAGCTGCCGACCGCGAGGCGGATCGCCGCTCGCCCCTCGACGGTGGTGTGGCTCAGGTAGGCCACGCCGGATGCGTTGACCGCCTCCATGGCGGCGAGGGTCTCGGCGTCGCCGGCCCGGAGCCGGAACACCACCAGCGACAGCGCCGGCTCGGTGACCAGCTCGAAGCGGTCGTCCGCGGCCACCAGGTCGGCGACGTGGTCGGCCAGCGCGATGCCGCTGCGGACGTGCTCACGGAGGCCGGCGAGCCCGTAGGTGCGCAGCACGGCCCAGAGCTTGATCGCGCGGAAGCGCCGCCCCAGCTGGGGGTGCCAGTCGCGGTAGTCGACGACCTCGCCCGAGTCGGTGGCGGCGTTGCGCAGGTACTCGGGGAGGATGGAGAGCGCGCCGGTCAGCGCGGCCCGGTCGCGCACCCAGAAGGTGCTGCAGTCGAACGTGGTGAGCAGCCACTTGTGCGGGTTGGTGACGAAGGAGTCGGCGGCCTCCACCCCGGCGAGGTGGTCGCGGTGCTCCGGGCAGACCGCCGCGACACCGGCCCAGGCGGCGTCGACGTGCAGCCACATGCCCCACCCGCGCACGACCTCGGCGATCGCGGCGATGTCGTCCATCGCACCGGTCGACGTGCTGCCGGCTGCGACGTGCACCATCACGGGCCGCAGCCCTGCCTCGACGTCCTCGTCGATCGCCTGGCGCAGCGCGTCGACGTCCATCGCCTGGGTCGTGGGGTCGCCGTCGATCGAGCGCACGGCGTCCTCACCGAGGCCCGCCATCATCGCCGCCTTCACCAGCGAGGAGTGCGCCTGCGTGGAGCCGTAGACCCGCCACCCGGTGCCACCCACGCCGTGGGCGCGCACCTCTCCCCCGCTGGCCCGGTGCAGCGCCGAGAGCAGCGCGGTGAACGTCGCGGTGGACGCGGTGTCCTGGATGACACCGCCGCCGGGCCCGTCGCTGCGGAACGCCTCAGGCAGCCCGAGCGCCTCGGCGAACCAGTCCAGGACCACCTGCTCGACCTCGGTCACCGCCGGGCTGGTCGCCCAGATCATCCCCTGCGCGCCGATGCCGCTGGAGATGAGGTCGCCGAGGATCGCCGCCGGCGAGGAGTTGGCCGGGAAGTAGGCGAAGAAGCGCGGGTGCTGCCAGTGCGTGAGACCCGGCACGACGACCCGGTCGAGGTCGGCCAGCAGGGCGTCGAACGGCTCGCCGTCCTCCGGTGCCGACGTCGGCAGCTGACGTCGTACGTCGCCGGGCGCGACCTGTGCGCGCACGGGCAGGTCGTCGAGCGAGGCCCAGTAGTCGGCGATCCAGTCGATCGCGGCGTGCCCCTGGCGACGGAACTCCTCGGGCGACATGTGGCCGGTCTGCTCATCGGGCATGGCCCGAACGTACCGGGGCGGGTCAGGTCGTCGTACTCAGGAACGATCGGGTAGTCCGACAGGTCCGACGACGCCACGCGGCGAGCACGCTTCTGCCATGCCTACCAAGACCGACTCCGCCACCAAGAACACCACCGCCTTCGCCGCCCAGGCCGCGATCTCCTTCGGCGCCTCGCTCTTCGCGATGCTCGTCGCCGTCTACTTCATGGAGGCCGACCCGTGGATCAAGGGCTTCCTCGCCCTCGGCACCCTCTACCTGGTGACCTCGACCTTCACCCTCGCCAAGGTCGTGCGTGACATGCAGGAGGACAACACCACGATCCACCGTCTCGACGCCGCCCGGCTCGAGAAGATCCTCGCCCAGCACGACCCCTTCAAGTCCGCCTGACGGTCAGCGCCTACTTGAGCTCGGAGCTGGTCAGCCCGAGGATCCGGCGGGCCACGATGAGCTGCTGGATCTGCTGGGTGCCCTCGAAGATGTCGAGGATCTTCGAGTCACGCGACCACTTCTCCAGCAGCTCGGCCTCGCTGTAGCCGAGGGTGCCGCAGAGCTGGACGCACGACAGCGTCACGTCGGAGCCGACACGGCCCGCCTTCGCCTTCGCCATCGAGGCCTCGAGCGAGTTGGGCAAGCGGTTGTCGGCCATCCAGGCCGCCTGCATCATCAGCAGCTTGGCGCCCTCCCAGTCGGCCTCGAGCTGGAGGAACTTCGCCGCCGCGGCGCTCTGGCTCTGGGCGGTCCGGTCGTAGTCGATGACCACACCGGCCTGCTCCAGCAGGTCACGCGTCAGGTCGAGCGAGGCGCGGGCACAGCCCACCGCCATGGCCGCCACGAGCGGACGGGTGTTGTCGAAGGTCGCCATGGCACCGGCGAAGCCCGACTTGGTGTCGATCTCGGGCGACCCGAGCAGGTCCTCGGCCGGGACCCGGCAGTCGGTGAAGGTGATGACCGCGGTGTCGGAGGCACGGATGCCGAGCTTGTGCTCGAGCCGCTCGACCTTGAGGCCGGGGTTGTCCTTGCGGACCAGGAACGACTTGATCGCCGCCCGACCGAGGGACCTGTCGAGGGTGGCCCACACGACGACGCTGTCGGCGCGGTCGCCGGAGGTGACGAAGATCTTCTCGCCGTTGATGACGTAGTGGTCGCCGTCCTGGACCGCGGTGGTGGTGATGTTGGCCGAGTCGGACCCGATGCCGGGCTCGGTGATCGCCATCGCCGCCCACGTGCCCTTGAAGCGCTCGAGCTGCTCCTCGTTGGCCACCGACGCGATCGCCGAGTTGCCCAGCCCCTGGCGCGGCATCGACAGCAGCAGCGCGGTGTCGCCCCAGCACATCTCCGCGACGGAGAGCACGGATGCGAGGTTGGCGCCGTTGCGCACCTTGCCGTCGTCCGCCGCCCTGTCGTCACGGCGTACGCCGCCCGCGCCGGCGCCGCCGGTCGCACCGGTCTCGCTCACGCCGTCGATCAGCGCGGCGAGCATGTCGAGCTCCTTGGGGTACTCGTGCTCGGCGCGGTCGTACTTGCGCGAGATCGGACGCAGCATGTTCATCGCCAGCTGGTGGGCCTGGTCGATCAGACCGGCCTGCTTCCTGGGCGTTTCGAGGTTGATCATCAGACCAGCACCGCACCTTCCATGACACCGACGGCCCGCAGGTCGCGGTACCACCGTTCGACCGGGTGCTCCTTGACGAAGCCGTGGCCACCGAGCAGCTGCACACCGTCGAGGCCGATCTTCATGCCCTTCTCGGCGCACAGCTGGCGGGCCAGCCCGACCTCGCGAGAGAAGTCCTCGCCGCGCGTGGCGCGCGAGGCGGCCTTCCAGGTCAGCAGCCGCATGGCCTGCACCTCGATCGCGATGTCGGCGACCATGAAGGCGACCGACTGGCGGTGGCTGATCGGCTCGCCGAACGCCTGCCGCTCGTTGACGTAGTCCTTGACGTAGTCGAGCACCGCCTGCCCGGTGCCGACCGCCAGCGCGCACCACGCGAGCCGCGAGAGGCGTACGCACTCGGTGTAGGCGGTGCCCTCGGTGTCGCCGAGCAGCGCGTCCGCCCCGACGCGTACGCCGCTGAGGTGCAGGCGCGAGAGGCCGGCAGCCCGGACGCCCATGGACGGGTCGGCCTCGACCTCGAGGCCCTCGGTGCCCGGCTCGACGAGGAAGAGTGCCGGGGTGCCGTCGAGCATCGCGGCCACGACGAAGAGCTCCGCCTCGGCGCCCCGCACGACCGCCGACTTCACCCCGTCGAGGACGAAGCCGTCGCCGTCGCGCAACGCGGTCGTCGCGAGGGCGAACGGGTCGAAGAGCACCGTCGGCTCGGCGATCGTCAGCGCAGCGGCCGGCACGTCGCTGCCGGTGAAGGCGGGGAGGTAGGTCTGCTGCTGGGCCTCGGTGCCCCAGAGCCCGAGCGCCGTGGCGACCGCGCCCGGCGCGAGGGCGGCGACGGCGAGGCCCATGTCGCCCTGGGCCAGCGCCTCGGCGACGAGGGTGCCCGCCATGGCCGAGCGCTCCTCCATGATGCCGCCCAGCGACTCGGGGACGCCCAGGCCGGGCAGCCCGATCTCCTGGGCGGCGGCGAGCACCTCCTGCGGCGCGGCGCAGGCCTCGTCGGCCCCGGACGCCGCGGGACGGAGCAGCTCGGCCGCGAGCTCTCGCACCACGTCGACGAGCATGGCCTCGTCCTCGGTGGGGGTGAGGTCGAAGACCCCGCGCGACTCCGCGTTGGCCGGTCGGGCACCCGCGGTGCGACGGCCGGCCCGGGCGAACTGGCGGCCGGCTGCGGTCGCCACCCGGAAGCCGTTGCGCGTGGTCGAGTAGACGACCTGCTCGGTCTGTTTGCGCAGGCCGACGCGGTCGATGAGGTCGCTCTGCGCCAGCCGGTTGACGGCGGCGACGGCGAGGCCGATGGGGTCGCGGGTCTCCCGGGAGGACAACCCGTGGCGGCCACCCGGCCGCAAGCCGTTCATGAAGGACATGGCCCAAATGTAACTGTGAGTTACACCTTTGGCCAGAGGCCTCCCCGTGCTGCGCGTCACCCTCGCCCTCCTCGTTAGGATCCTTCGCATGCCCGACGAGCCCGTGACCGACGTCCAGCCCGATCTGCACACCCCCTACGGCTCCCTCCCCGAGGGTGGCACGGTGCGCGCGATCACGCGGTGGGGCACGCCCGTCATGCACCGCGCCCAGCAGCAGGTGACGTCGTACGACGACGCGCTGCGCGCCCTCGCCGCCGACATGGTGGCGACGATGTACGCCGCCGACGGGGTCGGCCTCGCCGCCTGCCAGATCGGCGAGGACGTGGCGATGTTCGTCTTCGACTGCCCCGACGACGAGGGACGGCGCACGGTCGGCGTGGTCTGCAACCCGGTGCTGACGCTGCCCGAGGGCCGCGAGCGCCGGCTGGACGACGACGACGAGGGCTGCCTGTCCTTCCCCGGCTCGTTCGAGCCGTGCCCGCGGCCGGACTGGGCCCGCGTCGACGGCTTCGGCCTCGACGGCGAGCCGGTGACCTTCGAGGGCGACGGCCTGCTCGCCCGCTGCCTGCAGCACGAGACCGACCACACCCTCGGCACGGTCTTCGGCGACCGGCTCTCGGCCAAGTCCCGCAAGCGGCTCACCAAGAAGCACGACGCGGCCGCCGAGGACTACCCGCCCACCTGGCCCGCCGACGAGTCCGCCTGATGCACGACCTGCGCATCACCCGCGAGAACGCCCGCTTCCAGCAGTGGGAGGCGCTGCTGACCAACCGCTCGAAGCGCCACCGCAACCGCGAGCTCCTGGTGCAGGGAGTCCGCCCGATCACCCGGGCGGTCGAGGAGGGCTGGACGGTGCGAGCGCTGCTGCGCGCCGACGGCACGTCGTCCGGCTGGGCCGACGAGCTCTGGGCCAGCACCCGCGCCGAGCGCGTCGTCCTCTCCCCCGAGCTCCACGCGCGGCTCAGCGGGAAGGAGGGCGCGGAGCTCGTCGCCGTCGTCGAGATGCCCGACGACGGGGTGGCCCGCCTGGCCGACTCCTCACGCCCGCACGGGCCGGTCGTCGTCTTCGACCGGCCGACCAGTCCCGGCAACATCGGCACGCTGGCCCGGTCGGCGGACGCCTTCGGCGCCTCGGCCCTCGTGGTCACCGGCCACGCGGCCGACCCCTACGACCCGCAGGCCGTGCGCGCCAGCACGGGCTCGCTCTTCGCGCTCACCGTGCTGCGCGTGCCCGGACCGGGGCCCGTCGTGGAGCACGCCCACGCCCACGGCTACCGGATCGTCGGCACCGACGAGGACGGCAGCCCGCTGGCCGACGTCGACCTCGCGGGCCGCGTCGTCATCGTGGTCGGCAACGAGACCCACGGACTGTCGTCGGGCTGGCGGGCCGTGTGCGACGACGTGGCCAGCATCGCGATGGTGGGCACCGCCTCCTCGCTCAACGCGGCGGTCGCCGGGTCGATCGTGCTGCACGAGGCGCTGCGCCAGCGCGGCTAGCTCGGCGTGAGGTGTCGGCGCCTCGACGGTGGCGTAGCCATCGCCGGGCCGCACGCACTGATCCTGAGGCGCGGAGCTCCGATGAGCGTCCTGGTGGACGCGAGTGCGGTATTCATGACGCACTCCGCGCGTCACCAAGACCGCGCTCGACGCCCCGCGCCCACCGGCGGTCAGCGCGGACAGGCCACTGACGACTACCGCCGGGCGGCGGCGTAGCAGGCCACGGCCGTGGCGGCCGCGACGTTGAGCGAGTCGATGCCCGCCCGCATCGGGATGATCGCGCGCCGGTCGGCCGCCGCCTCCCAGCGCGGTGACAACCCGTGGCCCTCCGACCCGAGCACGAGGGCGAGCCGGTCGACCCCGTCGACGGCCTCCTCGATCGGCACCGAGTCGGACGACAGGGTGAGCGCGACGGTCGTGAAGCCGCGGCGCGACAGGTCCGGCAGCGCGTCGTACCAGTCGGGCAGGCGGGTCCACGGCGTCGTGAAGACGGCGCCCATCCCGACCTTGATGGAGCGCCGGTAGAGCGGGTCGGCGCAGCGGGGCGCCAGCAGCACGGCGTCGAATCCGAGCGCGGCGCCGGAGCGGAAGATCGCGCCGACGTTGGTGTGGTCGACCAGGTCCTCGAGCACCAGCACCGAGCGGGCGCCAGCGAGCACCTCGTCGACCGTGGGCAGCGGGCGGCGGCGCAGGGAGGCCAGCGCGCCGCGGTGGACGTGGAAGCCGGTCACCTGCTCGATCAGCGCCTCCGACAGGACGTAGCACGGGCCGTCGCTGCGCTCGAGCACGTCGCCGAGGCCCTCCAGCCACCGCGGCGCCATGAGGAACGAGCGCGCCTCGTAGCCCGCCTCGACCGAGCGGCGGACGACCTTCTCACCCTCCGCGAGGAAGAGCCCGTGCTCCGCCTCGAGGCTCTTGCGCAGCTCGACGTCGCGCAGGTCGCGGTAGTCGGCGAGTCGGGGATCGCCGGGGTCCGAGATCTCGACGAGGTCAGTCACTCCCGGGCCCATGGTCCGCATAGTGTGCCGGACGCGCCACGGCCACCACGTCGCCGATCACGATGATCGCGGGCGGCACCACCTCGTGCGCGACCAGGTCGTCGGCCAACGAGCCCAGGGTGCTGAGCACGGTCCGCTCGGTGGGCATGGTGCCGTCGACCACGACCGCGACCGGCGTCCCGGCCGAGCGGCCCCCCGCCAGCAGCGCCCGGGCGATGGCGGGCGCGTTGTCGACGGCCATGAGCAGGACGAGGGTGCCCCGCAGCCCGGCGACCGCGTCCCAGGCGACGAGCGAGTCGGGGTGCCCGGGCGGCAGGTGCCCGGAGATGACGGTGAACTCGTGGGCGACCCCGCGGTGCGTCACGGGGATGCCGACGCGCGCCGGGACGGCGATGGCCGAGGTGAGGCCGGGTACGACGGTGACCGGCACGTCGGCGGCCGCGCAGGCCAGCAGCTCCTCGAACCCGCGGCCGAAGACGAAGTTGTCGCCGCCCTTGAAGCGCACGACGCGCTTGCCCTCCCGCGCGCGGGACACGATCACGTCGTTGATGTGGTCCTGCGTGGCCGCCCGGCCCCTCGGCAGCTTGGCGACGTCGATGAGCTCGACGTGGGGACCGAGCTCGTCGAGCAGCTCGCGAGGCGCGAGCCGGTCCGCGACGACCACGTCGGCGGACGCCAGCGCGTGGCGGGCGGCGACCGTGACGAGCTCCGGCTCCCCCGGCCCGCCACCGACGAGCACCACCCCGGGGGTCCGGTCGTGGGCGCCGGCCGCCGTCAGGTGGCCGTCGCGCAGCGCGGTGACGATGTCGTCGCGCAGCGTTGCCGACTTGCGCGGCTCGCGGTTGCCGAGCACGCCGATGGTGACGCTGCCGTGGTGACCGACCGCCGGGGTCCAGGCCGTCCCTCCGCGGGCGTCGTCGGCCCGCACGCAGAAGGTGTGGCGGCTGTCCGCCGCAGCGACCACGCGGGCGTTGACCTGCGGGTCGTCCGTCGCGGCCACGACGTACCACGCCCCGTCGACGTCGGCCTCGGTGAAGTCGCGCAGGTGCAGTGTCAGCTCACCTGCCAGTCCCTCGAGCGCCGGAGTCACCTCGGGGCTCACGAGCGTGACGTCGGCACCGGCGGCCAGGAAGGCGGGGACCCGGCGCTGGGCGACGTGGCCGCCACCGACGACGACCACCTTGCGACCGGCCAGCACGAGTCCTGCGAGGTAGGGATGCGCGTCGGAGTCGGCCATGCCCCATTGTCTCTGGCCAGCGCCGAGGCCCTCTGGCTAGGTTCGAGGAATGAGCATCGAGCGACCAGTCAGCCCGAACCCCTACGACTACCTGCCGGCCACCGAGTCCTTCACGGTCACCAGCGACGACGTCACCGACGGCCAGCCACTGAAGGACGACCAGGTGGCCGCCCTCGGCAACACCTCGCCCCAGCTGAGCTGGTCGGGTGCCCCCGAGGGCACCCAGTCCTACGTCGTCACCTGCTTCGACCCCGACGCCCCCACCCCGAGCGGGTTCTGGCACTGGTGCCTGGTGGACGTGCCCGCCGACGTCACCTCGCTCGACACCGGCGCCGCGGCAGGCCCACTGCCGGGCAAGGCCTTCCACGTGCGCAACGACGGCGGCGACAAGGGCTTCATGGGTGCCGCGCCGCCGCAGGGTGACCAGGTGCACCGCTACTTCTTCGTCGTGCACGCGGTGAAGGACGCGACGCTCGGCGTCGACGAGGACGCCTCGCCCGCCGTGGTGTCGTTCAACCTGGCCTTCAAGACGCTCGGCCGCGCCATCCTGCACGGCACCTACCAGCACTGAGCCAGCGCTGAGCCAGCACTGAGGCCCCGCGGGCCCCCGAGTCCCACGGTTCACACAAGCCACATACGCCCCACCAACCTCAGGAGACACGTGTTCTGGGCCGAGAGGTCCAGACCACGGGTCTCCTTTTTCTGCGTTTGCGTCATGGAGAAACGGTCAAGCCGTTTTGATCCGTACCAGACGGTTTTCGGGTAGACATCACCTGAAAGTTGACGAAACGCGTGGCGTGTCGTTCATCTGGACGGTGAGGACTCGACTTCCAGCACACGCTGTGTTTATGGTCAAGCCTGATTCTGGAAAGATTTGATCAAGATCCACCTCACCACCTGACAGGTGGATCTTCGCTTGGAGGAACAGACCGTGCGCCACTCCCGCCCCCTTTCGCTGCTGGCGAGCCTCGTCGCCGCCGCCGCTGTCCTGATGGGCATCCCCGCTGCGGCCCAGGCCGCCACCTGGCCCGTCCCCGCCGCCGCGTCGGTGAAGGACGCGAGCGAGTTGACCGGCGACGACCTCGAGTCGGCGCTGATGGTCGAGATCAACAAGGCTCGCGCCGACCACGGGCTGTCGAAGGTCTGGAACTTCGACGTCTGCACCGACAAGCTCGCCGAGGCCTGGGGCGCACGCATCGCCCGCACCGGTGTCTTCGAGCACCGCGACCAGAACGAGGTCATCCGCAAGTGCCACAACCAGTGGGCTGGCGAGACGCTCGTCCGCGGCACGGGCCTGACCCCGAAGGCGATGGTGGAGCTCTGGCTCGACTCCCCCGGCCACCGCGAGATCCTGCTCAGCCCGCGCGCCCGCCGCGCCGGCGTCGCGATCACCAAGGACCCCCAGGGTCGCGTGATCGGCGTCGTCAACCTGGTGCGCCACAACTGAGGCAGGCGCCCTCCGCGGTCGAGGTGCGTGGCACCCCGTCGATGTGAGACGATCCCCGGCCCCCTCGTGGGTGGGCCGGGGATCGTTGTCATGTGAGGGGGAAGCCGGTGCTGCACGTCGCCATCGCGACCCGAGCGTTCCGCCGCTACTCCACCTACCGCGCTGCCACCCTCGCCGGGATCTTCACGAACTCGGTCTTCGGGGTCATCTACTCCTACGCCTACCTCGCGCTCTGGGACGCCAACCCCACGGCGGGCGGCTACGACGCGCAGGACGCGGTGACGTACGTCTGGCTCGGCCAGGCCCTGCTGATGACGATCGCGCTGTGGGGCGGCGGCGCGACCGACGACCTCGCCGAGCGGGTCCGGACCGGGGACGTCGCGATCGACCTCTACCGCCCGGTCGGCCTCGTCGGGTGGTACCTCGCGAGCGACCTGGGTCGCGCGGCGTACCACCTGCTCACGCGCGGCCTCGGCCCGACCGTCATCGGGCTGGTCGTCTTCGGGATCTCGCTCCCCGCCTCGCCCCTCACCGCGGCCGCGTTCGCGGTGTCGCTCGTGCTGGCGGTCGTGGTGAGCTTCGCGATCCGCTTCCTGGTGGCGAGCACGGCGTTCTGGCTGCTCGACCAGTCGGGGGTGAAGGTGATGAGCGGGGCCTTCGCGATCTTCTTCAGCGGGATGATGCTGCCGTTGGTGCTCTTCCCCGGGTGGCTCGGCACGCTCGCCCGCGCGCTGCCGTGGGCGTCGTACGTCCAGGTGCCGGCCGACATCTGGCTCGGCAAGCACACCGGCACCGGCCTCGCCGCCGCGCTCGGCTTCCAGGCGGTGTGGGCCGTCGTGCTCCTCGCCGCCTGCCAGGGCGTCCTGGGCCTCGCGACCCGCAAGGTGGTGGTCCAGGGTGGCTGAGGCACGCTCCGCGCAGCACCTGCGCACCTACGGCCAGATCGCGTGGCTCTGGATCCGCGCCGCCTGGCAGTACCCCACGTCGTTCGTCCTGCTGGCCGTGGGCAACGGCCTGATCACCGGACTGGACTTCATCGCGCTCTGGATCATGTTCGCCCACCTGAAGGACCTGGCCGGCTTCTCCCTGCACGAGGTGGCCCTGCTCTACGGCAGCGCGTCGCTGGCGCTGGCGGTCGCCGACACCGCGATCGGCTCCGTCGAGCGCATCGGCACCTACATCCGCACCGGGCGCCTCGACCAGATGATGACCAAGCCCGTGCCGCTGCTGGTGCAGGTGTGTGCCGACCAGTTCACCCTGCGCCGCCTGGGCCGGCTGACCCAGGCCGGAGTCGTGTTCGGGTGGGCCTGCTCCTACGTCGACTGGACCCCGCTGCGGGTCGTCGTCGCGGTCTCGATGATCGCCAGCGGGGCGCTGGTCTTCTTCGGGCTCTTCGTCGGCTTCTCCTGCATCCAGTTCTGGACGACCGACGCGACCGAGTTCGCCAACGCCTTCACCTACGGCGGGGCGACCGTCACCCAGTACCCGCTCAGCATCTTCCCGCGAGAGGTGCTCGTCGGGCTGACGTTCGTCATCCCGGTGGCCTTCGTCAACTGGTATCCCTGCCTCTACCTGCTGGGCCGATCCGACCCCTTCGGCACCCCGGATGCCTTCCAGTTCGCCTCGCCGCTCGCCGGCGTGGTGACCATGGCAGCGGCCCTGCTCGTGTGGCGCTCCGGCGTCCGCCACTACACCTCCACCGGGAGCTGACGATGTCCGCAGACCAGACTGCTGGGCCGCTGATCGAGGTCCACGACCTCGAGCGCACCTTCGACGTACGCCGACGGGTCGAGGGCCGGCGGCGCCGCGTCCGCGAGGAGGTGCTGGCCGTCCACGGCCTCACCTTCTCCGTCGAGGCGGGCGAGATGGTCGGCTACATCGGCCCCAACGGCGCAGGCAAGTCGACCACGATCAAGATGCTGACCGGCATCCTCGTCCCCACCGGCGGCCACGTGCGCGTCGGCGGCCTGGACCCCAGCCGGGACCGGGTCGAGCTCGCCCGACGGATCGGGGTGGTCTTCGGCCAGCGCTCCACGCTGTGGTGGGACCTGCCGCTGCGTGACTCCTTCGAGCTGCTCCAGAAGATGTACCGGATCCCCGCGGAGCGCTACCGCGACAACCTCGACCGCTTCGTCGACCTGCTCGACCTCGGGGCGCAGCTCGACACCCCCGTGCGCCAGCTCAGCCTGGGCCAGCGGATGCGCGGCGACATCACCGCCGCGCTCCTCCACGACCCGGAGGTGCTCTACCTCGACGAGCCGACCATCGGCCTCGACGTGGTGAGCAAGGGCAGGCTGCGCGAGTTCCTCCGCGCCCTCAACGCCGAGCGCGGCACCACGTTGATGCTCACCACCCACGACCTGCAGGACATCGAGGCGCTGTGCGACCGGGTGATCGTGATCGACCACGGCACGGCGGTGTACGACGGCTCGCTCGCCGGCCTGCACGCGCAGGGCGGGTCCACCCGCACCCTGGTGGTCGACCTGGTCGACGAGGCCCCGCCCATCGACGTACCCGGGGCGACGGTCCGCAAGGTCGAGGGCCCGCGGCAGTGGCTGTCCTTCGCCGCCGACGCCAGCGCCGCCCCGATCGTGGCCGCGGTCGCGTCGGCGTACGACGTCGCGGACCTGTCCATCCAGGAGCCGGCCATCGAGGACGTGATCCGCGACCTCTACTCGCAGGGTGTCTAGACGTGCGCCTGGAGGCCGCGGTGGCGCTCGGAGTCGCGCTCGGGTGAGGTGGGCGGCTGGCGCTCCAGCACGAGCATCGCCCGGTCGTCGTCGCCGCGCGGGACCTTCTTCAGCACCCGGTTGGGCAGCCCGGTGAACCCGCGGGCGTCGATGGCCTTGAGGGCCTCGTGGCGCAGCCAGTCGATCCCGTCGTCGAGGTCACGGTCGGCGGTCTCGATGACGCCGTCGGTGTAGAACATCAGGGCCTCGCCGGGGTGCAGGCGGCCGCGACTCGGCGTGAAGTCGGCCTCGGGGATCACCCCGAGCGCCATGCCGCGGGCGTTGTCCACCGTCCAGCCGCGCTGCCCGAGGTGCCAGTGCAGCGCCGGCGGGTGCCCGGCGCTGGTGATCGTGTAGTCGCCGGTGACGAGGTCGACCTTGATGTGCACGGCCGTCGCGAGCGACTCGTCGGACTCCTGGCGCAGCAGGAACTGGTTGGCCGCTGCCATCAGCTCGGCCGGCGGCAGCGCGCCGATCAGGCCGCCCAGGGCCCCGGCGAACTGCAGGGCCTGCGGGCCGACGGAGGTGCCCTTGCCGCAGACGTCGACGAGCGCCATCTCCAGCCAGCGTCCGTCGTGCAGGTGGGCGACGAGGAAGTCCCCGGCGTAGCTGGGCCCGTGGGCCGTGATCGTCGCGGACTGCGAGCGCCACCCGTCGGGCAGCGGGGGTACGACGCCCTGGCGCTGGAGCCGGTCGCGCAGCTGGCTCAGCACGGCCTCGCTGAGGGCCATCGGCAGGCCGGAGCGCTGGCGGCTCGACTGCCAGAGCGCGAGCAGCAGGGCCACGCCGAAGATCAGCAGGGCGGAGTACCTGCTCGCGCTGACGAAGCTGCTCTCGATCGAGGTCCAGAACGCGACAGCGCCCAGGACCAGGACGAGCAGGAGCAGCGGCACGAAGCGCAGCAGCATCAGCCCGACCATGAGGAAGAGGAACCACAGCGACACGGGCACGATCACCCGGGCCAGCGCCCCCACGGCGAGGGCGAGTGCGACCAGGCTGAGGAGGAGGAAGAGGAGGAATGCCTGGCTGGCGCGGGATCCGGTGCGCCAGCCCTCGACGCGCTGCTGCACGTAGGTCGAGAACCCCCGCACCAGGGTCCCCCACGCGCTCGACACGGACAGAGGTTAGACGCGCGGCGACCACCCCCGGGGACGAACGGGGAAATCTGTGGACGGCTGACTAGGCTCCCGGCATGCCTCTGGTGCCCCTGCAGGCCGACGTGCTCGGTCCTGACTACCGCGTCGAGACGATCACCCTGCCTCCCGACAGCGAGGGCGCCGTCGTGGCCACGCTGGTCAGCCTCGAGCCGGAGCGCCCCAACGGCCGGGCCGTGCTGCACGTTCACGGCTTCGCCGACTACTTCTTCCACACCGAGTACGCCCGCTGGTGGGCCGACCGCGGCTACGCGTTCTACGCGCTCGACCTGCGCAAGTACGGCCGGTCGCTGCGCGAGCACCAGACGCCGCACTACGTCGCCGACCTGGGCGAGTACTTCGGCGAGATCGACCTGGCCTGCTGGCGCATCCTCCAGCGTGACGGGCATGAGCGGCTCATCGTGTCGGGCCACTCCACCGGCGGGCTCACCGTCAGCCTCTGGGCGCACGAACGGCAGCCCCCGGAGCTCGCCGCCATGGTGCTCAACTCCCCCTGGTTCGACATGCACGGATCAGCGTGGCTGCGCAGTCCCGCGGCCCGGGCCGCGATCGACCGTCTCGGCGCGAGCCGCCCGATGCGGGAGATCCCCCGCAAGGTCAGCACGGTCTACGGCCGGACGCTGCACCGCGATCATGGCGGTGAGTGGGACTACGACCTCGCCTGGAAGCCCTTGGAGTCTCGGCCGATCTACGTCGGCTGGCTGCGCGCGGTGCGTCGCGGGCACGCCCAGCTCCACGCGGGGCTCGACGTCGCGTGCCCCACGCTCGTGCTGTCCTCGGCACGGTCGTACTTCGGCGAGCAGACCGAGGAGACGGCCACCCGCCACGACATCGTCCTCGACGTCGAGCAGATCCGCCGGTGGGCGTCGTCGGTCGGCCGGCACGTCACCTCGATCGCGGTCGAGGGCGCGATCCACGACGTCGTGCTGTCACGCCCCGAGGTGCGCGCCGAGGCGTACGCCGCCATCGGCACGTGGCTCGAGGCCTGGGTGGAGGCGGCGCCGAGCGCGTCAGGTGAGCAGGACGACCAGCGCGGTGAGGCCGACGACCGCGATCACGGCGCGTAGCAGGTCGGGCGAGAGCCGGCGACCCACGGTGGCGCCCACCTGGCCGCCCACCACCGAGCCGAGGGCGATGAGCCCGGCCACCACCCAGTCGATGTCGGCGACGGCGATGAAGACCGCGGCCGCGACGGCGTTGACGATGAGGGCCAGCACGTTCTTCGTGGCGGTGTGGCGCTGCATCGAGTCGGCCACCCCGATGCCGAGGATCGCCATCAGCAGCACCCCCTGCGCCGCGCCGAAGTAGCCGCCGTAGACGCCCGCGCCCACCACCGCCGGCCACACCCACCACACGCCGTGGTCGGGGATGCCGCCACGGGCCTCCGCCCGCGCGGCGACGGCGCGCTGGATGCGGGGTCCGAAGATCACCAGCAGGACGCCGAGCAGGATGAGGACCGGCACGATCGCGTCGAACGCCGACGAGGGCAGCACGAGCAGGAGCAGGGCTCCCGCGACGCCACCGACGAGCGACGCGGACCCGAGGCGCAGCAGGCGGGCGCGCTGGCCGGCGAGCTCGCGCCGGTAGCCGACGACGCCGGACAGGCTGCCAGGGACGAGGCCGACGGTGTTGCTCACGTTGGCGGTCACCGGGGGTACGCCGAACGCCAGCAGGGTCGGGAACGTGATCAGCGTCCCCGACCCCACCACCGTGTTGATGGTGCCGGCCGCCACTCCTGCGAGCGTGACCAGCACTGCTTCGAGCGGGCTCACGCCGGCGGGGGCTCGCTCTCGGCCGGGGGCTCCACCGACGTCGCGGGCTGCGAGGTCGGCCGGGAGGCCGACTCGGCCGCCGCGATGGCCTCCTCGACAGCCCTGCTCGTGGCGCTGAGCTCGGTGTCGTCGGAGGACCGGGGCAGCTGCGGCTCCGAGGGGCCCATGTCGACGCGGGTGCGCGGGGTGGCCTCACGCGGGATGCCGGCGATCTCGTGGATGGACGAGCCCAGACCCTCCATCGCCTTGGTGATCTCCGAGGGGATGACCCACACCTTGTTGGCGCTGCCCTCGGCGATCTTGGGCATCATCTGGAGGTACTGGTAGGCCAGCAGCGACTGGTCGGGCTGGCCGTCGTGGATCGCCTGGAAGACGGTCTGGATCGCCTGGCCCTCTCCCTGGGCACGCAGGATCGAGGCCTCGCGATCGGCCTGCGCGCGCAGGATCTGCGACTCGCGGTCACCCTCGGCGTTGAGGATCTGCGACTGCTTGGAACCCTCGGCGGTGAGGATCGCGGCCTGGCGCTGGCCCTCGGCGGTGAGGATCACGGCACGCTTCTCGCGATCGGCGCGCATCTGCTTCTCCATCGAGTCCTTGATGGACGGCGGCGGGTCGATGCCCTTGAGCTCGACTCGGTTGACGCGGATGCCCCACTTGCCGGTGGCCTCGTCGAGGACACCGCGCAGGCCGGAGTTGATCGAGTCACGACTGGTGAGCGTCTCCTCGAGGTCCATGCCGCCGACGATGTTGCGCAGCGTGGTCATGGTCAGCTGCTCGATCGCCTGGATGTAGTTGGCGATCTCATAGGTCGCGGCGACCGGGTCGGTGACCTGGAAGTAGATGACGGTGTCGATCGAGACGACGAGGTTGTCCTCGGTGATCACCGGCTGCGGTGGGAAGCTCACGACCTGCTCGCGCAGGTCGATCAGGTAGCGCACCCTGTCGATGAACGGCACGAGGATGTTGAGTCCTGCGGGCAGCGTCTGCTGGTACTTGCCGAACCGCTCGACGATCGCGGCGCGCGCTTGGGGCACGATCCGCACCGTCTTCGAGAGCAGCACGACGACGAACAAGGCGATGAGCAGGAACAGGACCAGCAAGGCGGTCGGCATTTGGTCTCCCCCGATGATTGTTCGGACTGGTAGTGGCTGTGGCGCCCGCTCAGTACTCGAGCGTGCCCACGGGATGGACGTAGGCCGTCGCACCCTTGATCTGCAGGATCTCGACGGTCTCGCCGGGCGCGATCCGCAGGTTCTCGTCGTAGGGGAGGGCGGTCCAGGTCTCGCCACCCGCCTTGATCCGGCCGGGCGCGAGCCCGGTGATCTCCTCGGTGACCAGGCCGCGGGTGCCGACCAGCTTGCTGTGGCCGAGCGCCAGCTCGGGCCCGCCGTGCAGGCGCTTGACGAACGCCGGCCGCACCAGCGCGAGCATCGCGACGGACGCGGCCAGTGCCGCGAGTACCTGGACGAACACGGGCAGACCGATCAGGGCAGCCACCATGCCGATGGCCGCGCCGGCGGCCAGCATGGCGAGGATCAGGTCCAGGCTGAACATCTCGGCCACGCCGAGCGCGATCGACAGCGCGAGCCAGGTCTCCCAGAGATGGTCGCGGATCCAGTCCATGACCAGACCCTATCCAGTCAGTGCTGAAGGATGCGCTGAGCCGGCCGGCGACGCGCGGCGAACCTGTCGTCGGCGCGACTGAGCAGCAGGGGCATGCCGAACGTCTCCGACAACGTCTCGGCCGTGACGACGTCCTCGACGGGGCCCGCGTCGACCACCCGGCCCTCGCGCAGCATCAGGGCGTGGGTGAATCCGGGCGGGATCTCCTCCACGTGGTGCGACACCAGCACCGTCGCGGGCGAGTCGGGGTCGAGGGCCAGCTCGGACAGCGTCGCGACGAGGTCCTCGCGGCCTCCGAGGTCGAGGCCGGCTGCCGGCTCGTCGAGCAGCAGCAGCTCGGGGTCGGTCATCAGCGCCCGCGCGATCTGCACGCGCTTGCGCTCCCCCTCGCTGAGGGTGCCGAAGGTCCGCTCCGCCAGGTGGGCGGCGCCCACCTCGGCGAGCAGCTCAGCGGCCCGGTCGTGGTCGAGGTCGGCGTACTCCTCGCGCCAGCGCCCGACGACGCCGTAGGAGGCGGAGACGACGACGTCCTTGACGAGCTCGCTGCGCGGGATGCGGTCGGCGAGCGCCGCGCTGGTCAGGCCGATGCGCGGTCGGAGCTCGAAGACGTCGGTCGTGCCGAGGACCTCGTCGAGGATGCCGGCGACGCCGGAGGTCGGGTGCAGCTGGGCGGCGGCGACCTGGAGCAGGGTGGTCTTGCCGGCGCCGTTGGGCCCGAGCACGACCCAGCGCTCGTCCTCCTCGACCTCCCAGCTGATGTCGTCGAGCAGCAGGGACGTGCCACGGCGCACCGTGACCCCGGCGAGCTCGATGACGGCGACCATGTTCCTCACCCTATCCAGCAGCCGTCTCTGCTCCGGACCTGACACGACGGGGGCGGAGCAGCGAGTAGCGTCGTCCGCGATGTCGACCTCGTCCTCCGGCCCGTCCTCGAACCATGGCCCGGCGCTCCCCCACTCGGCGGTCCTCGCCTGGTGGCTCACCGCCTTTCTGCGCGGCCACGAGCAGACCGACCACGTGCTCGACGCCCTCGCCGACGACGTGCACCTGCTCGAGGGCGGGTCGGCGCTCGACCTGCTGGCGCGCTCGCGGGCGAGCGGTGCGTCGTACGCCGGCCTGGCGCTGCCCGTCGACGGTGACCCGCTGGGCCTCGGCGGGCCGCGCGACTTCAACACCGCGGCCCTGGAGGCCGGGCAGGCCGTCGTGGCAGGCGGTCTCGGCCTGGTGCCGCACGAGGCCGGCGAGACCGTGCAGTGGCGGGTCCACGAGGCCGGTCCGCGCCAGCTGCCCGACGTGGGCGAGGCGGACCGCGCGCTGCGCGAGAGCCTGGTCGGCGCCGCCGGCGACCTGGCCGACCTCGACGTGGCGCGGTGGCGACCCGAGGCCGCGGACGCCTTGATGAACCTGCACCACCGGCCCGGGCTCGACGCGCCGCTCGGCACCCCGCCGCGCTGCGTCGACCTCGCGGCCCGGGGGCTGCAGGCGTGGGCCATCGTCGACCTGGCCCTCGCCGACGACGGCGGCGCGTTGTCGTCGTACGAGGTGGAGCGGCGTCGCGGCCTCCTGCAGCCGCTCGGCCGGGCGGCCCGGCGGGCGATCGTGGCGGCCTGCTCCCCCGAGGTGTGGCCCGATCGGTGATACCCGGCCGCTGCGCGGTCGCGGTGGGTCTAGCCTTCCCCCCACCATGGAAGACGAGCCGAAGACTCTTCTGGTCACCCTCACGGGCAAGGACCGGCCGGGCGTCACCTCTGCGATGTTCGACGTGCTGGCCGCGGCCGGGGTCGAGGTCGTCGACATCGAGCAGATCGTGCTGCGGCGCAGGCTGCTGCTGGGCATCCTGGTGACCGCCCCGCGGGACTGGAAGAAGCTGCGCGACGCCATCGAGCGCACCGCCGCCGAGCTCGACATGAGCGTCGAGGTCGACCGCGGCGCCGGTGACAACAAGAGCCGCCGCGGCGACCGGTCCCACATCACCCTCATCGGCAGCCCGCTGAAGGCGTCCGCAGTGGCGGCCATCGCCGGACGGATCGCGGACTCCGGCGCCAACATCGACCGCATCGAGCGCATGGCGCGCTACCCGGTGACCGCGATCGAGCTGCACGTCTCCGGTGCCCCCGCCGACTCCCTGCGACCCCTGCTGTCGACGGAGGCGGTGCGGCTGGGCATCGACCTGGCCGTGCAGCGCGAGTCGCTGTACCGGCGCGGCGTACGCCTCATCGTCATGGACGTCGACTCCACCCTCATCCAGGGGGAGGTCATCGAGATGATCGCCGCGCACGCCGGCCAGGAGGCCGAGGTCGCGCGGGTGACCGAGGCCGCGATGCGCGGCGAGCTCGACTTCGAGCAGTCGCTGCGGGAGCGGGTCGCCCTGCTCGAGGGCGTGCCGGCGACCGCGCTCGACGAGGTCTACGACTCGATCGTGCTGGCCCCCGGGGCGCGCACGATGGTCCGCACGCTGCGACGCCTGGGCTACCGCTTCGCGATCGTGTCCGGCGGCTTCAGCCAGATCACCGACCGCCTCGCCGCCGAGCTCGGCATCCACTTCGCGCGCGCCAACCAGCTCGAGATCGTCGACGGCCTGCTGACCGGCCGGATCGTGGGCGACGTCGTGGACCGTGCCGGCAAGGCCGCCGCGCTGCGGGAGTTCGCCGCCGAGGTGGGCGTGCCGCTGGACGCCGTCATCGCCATCGGCGACGGCGCCAACGACCTCGACATGCTCAACGAGGCGGGCCTCGGCATCGCCTACAACGCCAAGCCGGTGGTGCGCGACGCCGCCCAGACGTCGGTCAACGTGCCCTACCTCGACACCGTGCTCTACCTGCTCGGCATCTCCCGCGAGGAGATCGAGGAGGCGGACGCCGAGGTCGGCATCGTCACGCCGTCACCGCCGCTGGTCGACTGACCCCGACGGCGACGCAGCCGCCGATCTCGTCGTCGACGACCACCTCGGCGACCAGCCCCGCCCGCTCCATGGCGCTGGTCGTCAGCGAGGCCTGCGAGGCGCTGGTCTCGACGAGCAGCACTCCCCCGGGCGCCAGCCACCCCACGGCCCCCGCGGCGAGCCGGCGGTGCACGTCGACCCCGTCCGCGCCCCCGTCGAGGGACACGTGCGGCTCGTGGACCCGTGCCTCCGGCGGCATGGCGGCGATGCGGTCGGTCGGCACGTAGGGCGCGTTCGCGGCGATGACGTCGATGCGACCCCGCAACCGGCGCGGCAACGCGTCGTAGAGGTCGCCACGGTGCAGCTCGGCCCCGGGCGCGTTGGACCGGGCGTGCGCGAGTGCGTCCGCGCTCAGGTCGGCCGCGTGCACCTCGGCGCCGGTCGGCACCAGGCTCGCGGCGACGGGCGCGACGCCGCAGCACATCTCCACGACCACGGCAGGCTCACCGCCCGGGCCGCGACCCGGCACGCGAGCGAGGGCCTCCCGGGCCAGCAGCTCGGTGCGCCGGCGGGGCACGAAGACGCCCGGGCCCACGTCGAGGCGCCGGCCGAGGAACTCGACCCACCCGAGGACCAGCTCGAGCGGTTCGCCGGCCACCCGCCGGGAGACCAGCCCCTCGAGGTCGGCGGGCGAACCGGCCGCCTCCTCCAGCAGGGCAGCCTCGTCCTCGGCCCAGACGCACCCCGCTGCCCGCAACCGCGCGACCGCGTCCGGTGCGGTGTCGCGACCGGTCATCCGTCGCCGACGTGGAACGCCTCGAGCCGGCCACTGCCGGGACCGAGGTCCGCCCACTCGCCGGCGACGACGAACACCGCGAGGGCGGACGTCGGGAAGCCGCGCGTCAGCATGAAGGTCGTCGCCTCCACGTCACCCTCCCCGTCGTCGATGAGCTCGGCGACGTAGGCCATGGTGGGGTTGTGCCCGATGACGACCAGGGTCGTCACCTCCGGGTCGGTCTCGCGCAACAGGTCGAAGGCCGAGTCTGCGCCCGCGGCGTAGAGGCCCGCGGACAGGTCGGGCTCCAGGCCCCACCCCGCCGCGTCGGCGAGGTGCTCCCAGGTCTGCTGGGTCCGCAGGGCGTCCGACACCAGCGCCGCGTCGGGGTCGATCCCGGTGGCGCGGAGCCACCGCCCGGCCTCCGCCGCGTCGGCGCGGCCGCGGGCCGCGAGGGCCCGTCCGTGGTCCGACGGGGCCGTCGGCTCCGCCTTGGCGTGGCGTACGACGACCAGCCGCCGCGGCGCTTCCCTCCGTGACTCCTGCATCCCTCCACCCTTGCAGCCGCTAGCCTGCCTGTCATGCCTCACGGACCACTCATGATCATCGGAGGCGCCGAGGACAAGGTGCGCAAGCCGACGATCCTCAAGCACTTCGTCGCCCTCAGCGGCGGGCGGGACGCGCGCATCGCCGTCATCCCGACCGCTTCCTCGCTCGGACGGGAGGTCGTCGACGTCTATGACGCGCTCTTCACCAAGTTCGGTGCCGCCCGCGTCGACGCCGTACGCCCCGAGACACGCGACCAGGCCCACGACCCCGCCCTCGTCAAGGCCCTGGACGAGGCCACCGGCATCTTCATGACCGGTGGCAACCAGCTCAAGCTGTCGTCGATCGTCTGCGGCACGCCGGTGGGCGATGCGATCCTGCGCGCACACGAGCGCGGTGCGGTCGTCGCCGGCACCTCGGCCGGCGCGAGCATCCAGTCCTCCCACATGGTGGCCTTCGGGGTCGGTGGGTCCACCCCGAAGCAGCGGATGACCCAGGTGGCGGCGGGCCTCGGCCTGGTGGAGGCCACCGTCATCGACCAGCACTTCGACCAGCGCAACCGCTACGGCCGGCTGCTGATGATCGTCGCGCAGAGCCCCCAGCTGCTGGGCATCGGAGTCGACGAGGACACCTGCGGCCTCGTCGAGGAGGTCGCCGGCGACCTGGTGATGCGAGTGATGGGCAAGGGTGCCGTCACGGTCTTCGACGGCTCGCGGATGACCTCCAACGCCTACGAGGCCACGCGGTCCTCGCCCCTGCTGGCCAGCGGGGTGGTCTTCCACGTGCTCCCCGAGGGGGCGGTCTTCAACCTCGCGACCCGCAGCCTCGTCCCGCAGGAGCCGGTGGTCGACCCCGAGGACGCCGACGAGCTGGCCGAGGCCAGCCGCGACCTGCGCCAGCTGGTGCGCGACATCGCCGCGGCCGACGCCACGCCGGCCGCCGTACGCCGCCGCCTCGCGCTGCGACGTACCCGCTCCACCACGACCACCCCCGACCACGCCCCGACCGAGGGAGACCCTTCATGAGTGAGCGCCCCACCCCGGACCTGGAGATCGTCGAGACCCGCGTCTACCGCGGCCCCAACGTCTGGTCCTACGACAAGTCGATCCACCTCGTGGTCGACCTGGGCTCGCTCGAGCAGTTCCCCACCAACACCATCCCCGGCTTCAGCGACGACCTGGTCTCGATGCTGCCCGGCCTGCGGGAGCACTCCTGCTCGCGCGGGCGGCGCGGCGGCTTCCTCGAGCGGCTCAACGAGGGCACGTGGCTCGGCCACGTCGCCGAGCACGTCGCGCTGGCGCTGCAGCAGCTGGTCGGCCACGACATCCGCCGCGGCAAGACCCGCCAGGTGAAGGGCCAGACCGGCCGCTACAACATCATCTACGGCTACATCGACGAGAACGTCGGCCTCACCGCGGGCCGCCTCGCGGTCCGCCTGGTCAACCACCTCGTCGAGGGCGACCCCGACTTCGACTGGGAGACCGAGCGCGACGAGTTCATCCGCCGCGCCGAGCGCACCGCCTTCGGGCCCTCCACCCAGGCGATCGTCGACGAGGCGGTGTCCCGCGACATCCCGTGGATCCGGCTCAACCAGTACTCCCTCGTCCAGCTCGGCCAGGGCGTCCACGCCAAGCGGATCCGGGCCACGATGACCTCGGAGACGTCGTCGATCGCGGTGGACATCGCCTCCGACAAGGACCTCACGACCAAGCTCCTCGGCGCCGCCGGGCTCCCGGTCCCCAAGCAGGAGTCCGTGCGCTCGGAGGACCAGGCCGTCGCCGCGGCCCGCCGGATCGGCTACCCCGTCGTGCTCAAGCCGCTCGACGGCAACCACGGCCGCGGGGTCTGCCTGGACCTGCAGGACGACGACGACGTACGCGCTGCCTATCCGATCGCGCACGGCCAGTCGCGGCGCGGCAACGTCATCGTCGAGTCCTTCGTCACCGGCAAGGACTACCGCTGCCTCATCATCGACGGCCGGATGGTCGCCATCGCCGAGCGCGTCCCCGCATCGGTCACCGGCGACGGCACCTCGACGGTCGAGCAGCTCGTCGACCTCACCAACGCCGACCCGCGACGCGGCGTCGGCCACGAGAAGGTGCTGACCCGGATCAAGGTCGACGAGGCCGCCATCGAGGTGCTCGCCGACCAGGGCCACACGCTCGACTCGGTGCCCGACGAGGGCGAGATGGTGAAGCTCGCGCTGACCGGCAACATGTCGACCGGCGGCATCTCGATCGACCGCACCTTCGAGGCCCACCCGGAGAACGTCGAGATCGCCGAGGAGGCCGCCCGCATGGTCGGTCTCGACATCGCCGGCATCGACTTCATCTGCCCCGACATCACCGAGCCGGTCCGCGAGGCCGGCGGCGCGATCTGCGAGGTCAACGCGGCACCCGGCTTCCGCATGCACACCCACCCCACCATCGGCGAGCCGCAGTTCATCGCCAAGCCCGTGGTGGACATGCTGTTCCCGCCCGGCGCGACCTCGCGCATCCCGATCGTGGCCGTCACCGGCACGAACGGCAAGACGACCACCAGCCGGATGATCGCGCACATCTTCAAGGGCCTCGGTCGCAAGGTCGGCATGACCTCGACCGACGGCGTGGTCATCGACGAGCGCCTGGTGATCCGTGCCGACGCGTCCGGCCCGCGCTCGGCCCGGATGGTGCTGCAGAACCCGCGCGTCGACTTCGCCGTCTTCGAGGTCGCCCGCGGAGGCATCCTGCGCGAGGGCCTGGGCTACGAGCGCAACGACGTGGCCGTGGTGCTCAACGTGCAGCCCGACCACCTCGGCCTGCGCGGCATCGACACCGTCGAGCAGCTCGCCGACGTGAAGGCCGTCATCGTCGAGGCGGTGCCGCGCGACGGCCACGCCGTGCTCAACGCCGACGACCCGCTCGTGCGGGAGATGCGCCGACGCTGCTCGGGGCAGGTCGTCTGGTTCTCGATGGAGGAGCCCGGCAGCGAGGTGCGCGACATGATCGACGCGCACTGCCGCCGTGGCGGCAAGGCCATCGTGCTCAACCCGACGGAGCGCGGCGAGATGATGGTCGTGCAGCACGGGCGCCGCGAGATGCAGCTCGCGTGGACCCACCTGCTGCCGGCGACGTTCAACGGCCGCGCCCGGATGAACGTCCAGAACTCGCTGGCCGCCGCCGCTGCCGCGTTCGCCGCCGGTGCGCCACTGCACGACATCCGTCAGGGCCTGCGCACCTTCTCGACCAACTACTACCTCTCCCCCGGTCGCCTCAACGAGGTCGACGTCAACGGCGTCAACGTGATCGTCGACTACTGCCACAACGCGCCGGGCATGAAGATGCTCGGCGACTTCGTGGACCGGGTCGGCGAGTCGCTCGAGTCCTCGCACGACCTCGCCCGCCCGTCGCGGATCGGCATCATCGCCACTGCCGGCGACCGGCGCGACCAGGACATGCGCGAGCTCGGCCACATCGCGGCCCAGCACTTCGACGTGTGCATCGTGCGCGAGGACGTCGCGCTGCGCGGTCGCGAGCGCGGCGAGACCGCCAAGCTGGTGCTGGAGGGCGTGCGCACCGCGATGGACGAGGGCGCGCGCTGCAAGCAGGCCGAGCTGTGCCTGGAGGAGATCGAGGCCGTACGCCACGCGATGAGCCGCGCGAACCGCGGGGACCTGGTCGTGGTGTGCGTCGACAAGCACGCCGAGGTCATGGCCGAGCTCGAGCACTGGTCCGACACTGCCCAGGCCGGCTCCGTCGCCAACCCCGATGCCCCGTCGGCCGACCCCGACTACACCCCGCCGGCCACGGACCACGCGTGAAGGTCCTCGACCTGGGCGCGCTCCCCCACCGACGTGTCGAGGCCCACGGCAGCCGGCACTTCTCCGTCGGCGCGTTCGGCATCAGCGCGGACGCGCACCTCGTCGCGGTGAACCTCGCCCCCGGCGGGTCCATCGGTCGCCACCCGGCGTCCGGGCGCCAGCTCATGGTCGTGCTCGCGGGCGAGGCCGAGGTCAGCGGCGCCGACCGCGAGGTCCAGGTCATCCGTCCCGGCCAGGCAGCCGTGTGGGAGCCCGGGGAGTCGCACGAGACCCACTCCGCGGTCGGCCTCTCGGCGATGATCGTGGAGGGCGACCTCGACATCGGCGCCCCCGGCGAGCAGGTCGATCCCGGCGACACCTGAGCGAGCTCCGCTCAGTCGGAGGCGGCCCGCACCTTCTGCGCCAGGACCTCCGGCGAGTCGGGCGTGCCGCCGTGGGCGGCGATCCAGTCGTAGGCCTCCTGCCGCTCGGCGTGGCACATCAGCCCCACCACGTCGCCCGGCCGTGCCCGCTCGACGAGGGCGGCGAGGCACTCGACCTCGGTCTCGTAGGTGTCGATGTCGCTGACCCCGACCCGGGCGGCTCCGGCACGCAGGAGTGCGTCGATCTCGTCCATGGTGCGTCCCCGCAGGTACCACGCCTTGTGACCGATCGCGACGACGTCGCTGCCCTTGGCGCCGATCTCCCCCAGTGAGCCGATCAGCTCGTCGGTGCGGTCACCGACCGCCCCGAGGCCGAGCAGCAGGCGGGCGCCGGGACGTCGTACGCCCGACATGATCTCGAGCAGCGCCTCGAGCCCGGCCTCGTTGTGGGCGAGGTCCATGACGACCGAGACCTCGCCCGGCATGGAGAAGAAGTTCATCCGGCCGGGGTTGTGCTCGGCGTCGGGCCGGAAGGAGCGCAGGCCGGCGACCACGTCGGCACGCTCCAGGCCGATCGCCAGGGCCGCGGAAGCGGCCGCGAGGGCGTTCTCGATGTTGAACCGCGACAGGCCGGCAAGGGTCATGGGCACGTCGACGAGCTCGACCAGCGGGTCGGGGTCGGTGCCCGGGGCCAGCACCGTGATCCAGCCGTCGATGACGGTCGTGGCCCGGCCGCCACCGTGGCTGAGCACCTCGCGCACTGCCGGGGAGTCGGGGTCGCGGCTGAAGATCCACGGCCGCGCCGAGATCGTCGCCTGCATCGCCAGCACGCGGGGGTCGTCGCCGTTGAGCACGGACCAGCCGTCCTTGCGGGTGATCCGCGGGACCACGGCCTTGACCTCGGCGAGCTGGTCGACGGTGTCGATGCCCTGCAGCCCGAGGTGGTCGGCGGTCACGTTGGTCACCACCGACACGTCGTTGCGGGTGATGCCGATGCCCTTGAGCAGGATGCCGCCGCGGGCGGTCTCGGTCACGGCGAACTGGACGCCCTCGAGGCCCAGGACGCGCCCCGCACCCGAGGGCCCGGAGTAGTCGCCGGCCTCGACGAGCTCGCCGTCGCGGTAGATGCCGTCGGTGTTGGACCACCCGACGACGAGGCCGCTGGTCCGCGCGATGTGGGCGATCATCCGGCTCGTCGTGGTCTTGCCGTTGGTGCCGGTGACGGCGACCACCGGGATCCTCGGGGTGATCGTCGTCGGCCGGTCGCCCCGCTCGGCGGCGGCCACCTCCTCGGCAGCGGCGCTGACCGCGCCCTCGAGGTCCGGGGTCGGCAGGGCGTCGAGCGCGTGCGCCACCGCCTCGCCCAGGGCGCGGGCGCGACCACGGTTGCGCCACGGGAAGGCGACGACCAGCACCTGGGGGTCGGACGTCGGGCGCACGCGCACGGCCAGGCGGCGGGTGCCCGCCTCGCTGGCGATGGCTCGCACCAGGCGCTCCACGGCACGCACCGCGAAGCGGGACCGGAAGCCTGACCCGGGTGCACCGGGACGGGTCGTGCGCAGCCCGATGCGCCGGGCGAAGCGGAGCACCTGGTCCTCGCCGGCCTCGGTGATCGTGGAGACGTCGAGCGTCAGCTTCACCGCGGCACGCGGGAAGTAGAGGTTCGGGCCTTCGAGGATGCGCAGCTCGACGAGTGAGGTCACCCGGGGAAACTACCGAACCGGCGGGCCGCTCCTACAGGCCCATCGCGTGGAAGCCGCCGTCGACGTGCACGATCTCACCCGTCGTCGCGGGGAAGAAGTCGCTCAGCAGGGCGACCACCGCCTGCGCGGTCGGCGTGTGGTCGGTCTCGTCCCAGCCCAGCGGGGCCCGGTCCTTCCACGCAGACTCGAGGTCCTCGAAGCCGGGGATCGCCTTGGCGGCCAGCGTCTTCAGCGGACCTGCGGAGACCAGGTTGCACCGGATGCCCTCCGGGCCGAGGTCACGCGCGACGTAGCGCGAGGTGTTCTCCAGCGCGGCCTTGGCCACACCCATCCAGTCGTACGCCGGCCACGCGGTGGTCGCGTCGAAGGTGAGCCCGACGATGGAGCCGCCGCGCGACATCAGCGGGCGGGTGGCCACGGCCAGCGACTTGAGGGAGTAGGCGGAGACCTGCACGGCCTGCGCGACGTCCTCCCACGGACCGGTCATGAACTTGCCGCCGAGCAGCGTCTCCGGGTTGCCGTAGGCGATCGAGTGGACGACGCCGTCGAGGCCGTCGACGTGCTCGCGCACCTGGTCGGCGAGGCCGGCGAGGTGGTCCTCGTCGGTGACGTCGAGCTCGAGCACCGGCGCCTCCTGGGGCAGCCGCTTGGCGATGCGCCGGGTGATGCCGAGGGCGCGGCCGAAGTTGGAGATCAGCACCGTCGCGCCCTGCTCCTGCGCGACCTTCGCGGTGGCGAAGCCGATCGAGCTGTCCATCGTGACGCCGGCGACGAGGATGCGCTTGCCGTCGAGGATTCCCATGTGCGTGTGCCCTTCTGGTGCTCGTGAGTAGGTGGTCAGTGGCCCATGCCGAGGCCGCCGTCGACGGGGATGACCGCCCCGGTGACGTAGGCGGCGCCGTCGGAGGCGAGCCAGGTGACGGCGGAGGCGACCTCGGCCGTCGAGGCGTAGCGGCCCAGCGGGACCTGCGTCTTGATCGCGGCCTTCTGGTCGTCGGTCAGCACGTCGGTCATGTCGGTCTCGACGAACCCCGGAGCCACGACGTTGGTGGTGATCGAGCGGCTGCCGAGCTCGCGGGCCAGCGAGCGGGCCATGCCGACGAGACCGGCCTTGGACGCGGCGTAGTTGACCTGTCCGGCCGAGCCGAGGAGCCCGACGACCGACGAGATCAGGATGATCCGGCCGCGCCGCAGCCGCAGCATCCCCTTGGCGGCGCGCTTGGCGAGCCGGAAGGTGCCGGTGAGGTTGGTGTCGATGACCGAGGACCAGTCGTCCTCGCTCATCCGCAGCAGCAGCGTGTCCTTGGTGATCCCGGCGTTGGCGACCAGCACCTCGACCGGCCCGTGCGCCTCCTCGACCTGCGCGAACGCGGCCTCGACGGCGTCGGCGTCGGTGATGTCGCAGCGCACGTCGAGGGCGCCCTCGGGCGCGCCGCCGTTGCGCGTGGTGACCGCGACCTTGTCACCCTGCGCGATGAAGGCCTCGGCGATCGCGCGACCGATGCCGCGGTTGCCGCCCGTCACGAGGACGGACCGGGGTGCGGGACTGGACGGGGTGGATCCGGGAATCTCGCTCACGCTCCCCGACGCTAGTGATTACCGAGGGGTAGACCGAACTCGCCGGGCCTCACTCGTCCTCGAGGCGGAACCCGACCTTCATCCCGACCTGGAAGTGCTCCACGGCGCCGTCCTTGGCCTGGCCGCGGATCTGGGTGACCTCGAACCAGTCGATGTGGCGCAGCGTCTGGCCGGCGCGCTCGATGCCGTTGCGAACGGCCTGGTCGATCCCGTCGGGCGAGGTGCCGACGATCTCGGTGACGCGGTACGTGCGGTTGGACATGGGTTCCTCCTGCGCGAACGGCTTCGCGGACCGTGACCGGCCCCTGTTGCCGTGAGCCTAGCGACGTAGACTCGAGGGCATGGCCAAGCCCGACGCCGTACGCATCACGACGGCTCGCAGCAGCGCCGCCGACGACATGCGCTCGCGTCAGCGGCGCTACGCGATCTCGATGACGATCCGCATCGTCTGCTTCGTCGCGGCCGTCGCGGTCGGTCCGGGGGTGCTGCGCTGGGTGCTGGTCGCCGCTGCAGTCTTCCTGCCGCTCTTCGCCGTGATCATGGCGAACGCCGGCGACCAGCGCGACGACGGATTCAGTCTTCCGGACGGTCCAGGCGCCCACGAACTGACGGCGCGGGACGACGAGGACCGAGGAAAATAACTTCCGGGACATCTGTGTCGAAAGTTTGGTTTTCACCAACCGGCGTGACATGATTCCTGTCGCGAGCGCAGCATCCCCCGTCTGTGTTCGCACGTGAGGTGCCGGACAGCTCCCCCCCGTGGCTGTCCGGCACCTCTGCTTTTCACCTGTCCCACCCACGCGCACCGGAGGTCCGTGATGGAGCCCGACCGTGACATCTGCTCGGCCAAGGGCTGCCAGGCCGACGCCGTGTGGGACCTGCAGTGGAACAACCCGAAGATCCACACCCCGGAGCGGCGCAAGTCGTGGCTCGCGTGCGAGGAGCACCGGTCCTCGCTGTCGGACTTCCTCGGGTCGCGAGGCTTCCTGAAGGACGTCGTCGAGCACCAGCCCGGCTGACGGGCTCCGCTCAGCCCCCGATGGCGGACATCGGCCGGTCGGGCTGGAGGAAGGTCTCGTCGTCGATGCCGTGACCGGCACGCTTGCCGCGCATGGCGATGACCCACCGCTCGGCGATCTCCTGGTCGCTGGCGCCGTTGCGCAGCGACGTACGGAGGTCGGACTCCTCGCGGGCGAAGAGGCAGTTGCGCACCTGGCCGTCCGCGGTGAGCCGCACGCGGTCGCAGTCGCCGCAGAAGGGGCGGGTGACCGAGGCGATGATGCCGACCGTCGCGGGTCCGCCGTCGACGTCGAAGAGCTCGGCGGGAGCGCTGCCGCGCGGGGCACCGTGCGGGGTCAGCGTGAAGTCGGCGCTCAGCGCGTCGAAGATCTCCTCCGCCGTCACCATCGCCGCGCGGCTCCAGTCGTGCTGGGCGTCGAGCGGCATCTGCTCGATGAAGCGCAGCTCGTAGCCGTGCTCGACGGCCCAGCGCAGCAGCTCGGGCGCCTGGTCGTCGTTGGTGCCGCGCAGGAGCACGGCGTTGAGCTTGATCGGGCCGAGCCCGGCGGCCTTGGCGGCCTCGAGACCGGCCACGACGTCGGCGAAGCGGTCGCGGCGGGTGATGAGGGCGAACGTCTCGGGTCGCACGGTGTCGATGCTCGCGTTGATCCGGTCGAGCCCGGCGTCGGCCAGCGCCTGCGCCGTCCGCGACAGCCCGAGCGCGTTGGTGGTGAGGGAGGTCTCCACGCCCAGCGCATGGGTGCGACCGACGATGTCGACGAGGCCGCGACGCAGCAGGGGCTCACCGCCCGTGAAGCGCACCTCGGTGATGCCGAGACGCTCGACCCCGATCGTGATGAGCCTGACCACCTCGTCGTCGGTGAGGGTCTGCTCGGTGGGCAGCCAGTCGAGCCCCTCCGCCGGCATGCAGTAGTTGCAGCGCAGGTTGCACCGGTCGGTCAGGGACACGCGCAGGTCCGTCGCCACGCGGCCGAAGCGGTCTGCCAGGGGTGTCGTCACGCCGGTCAGTCTATCGAGCCACCCGTCAGGAGCTCAGGACGTCCCGGATAGCCTCGCCGCGTGCACAAGCTCGGATTCCTGGTCTCGCGCCGCTGGATCGGCTTCGCACTCGTGGTCGTCCTCCTCGCCTGGGTCGCCTGGCGCCTCGGCGAGTGGCAGTTCCACCGGCTGGAGGACCGCCAGGAGCGCAACGCGATCATCGAGCGCAACGAGAAGGCCGGCGCCGACCCGATCACCGAGGTGATGGCGCCGGGCCAGGACGTCACGGGCTCCACGGAGTGGCGCATCGTCGAGGCCACCGGCACCTACGCCGTCGAGGACACCGTGATCGTGCGCTACCGCACGCGCGAGGGCTCGGCGGGCGTCGACGTGGTCGTGCCCCTCGAGCTGGCCGACGGGTCGAGCGTCCTGGTCGACCGCGGCTGGTACGCCACCGACAACCGCGGCGCGACCACTGCCGACGTGCCCGCGCCGCCCCCGGGCGAGGTGACCGTGACCGGGTGGGTGCGAGCCGACGCCGAGGGCGACAGCACCGAGGTGACCGACCAGTCCACGCGAGCGGTCAACAGCGAGGAGATCGGTGACGCGCTCGGCCGCGAGGTCGTGGGCGGCTGGATCGACCTGCGGTCGGAGTCGCCCGAGCCCGAGACCCCCCTGCTCCCGGTCGAGATGCCCGAGCTCAACAACGGACCGCACTTCTTCTACGGCCTGCAGTGGTGGTTCTTCGGCGCGCTGGCGATCTTCGGGTTCTTCTACCTGATGTACGACGAGTGGCGCGGCGGCCGCGGACCGTGGGGCAAGACGCGCGACGGCGCACCGGCTGACTCTGGGACCGCCTGACTAACCGGCAGGGGCTGCCGACGCGTCGCGGAACTGCGTGGCGTGGAGGGTGGCGTAGAGCCCGCCCGCGGCGAGCAGGTCGGCGTGGGCGCCCTGCTGGACCACCCGGCCGTCGTCGAGGACGAGGATCAGGTCGGCGTTGCGGACGGTGGAGAGCCGGTGCGCGATCACCAGCGACGTACGTCCCTCGAGCGCGGCGTCGAGGGCCTGCTGGACCGCGGCCTCGGACTCGCTGTCGAGGTGGGCCGTCGCCTCGTCGAGCACGACGATCGAGGGAGCCTTCAGCAGCAACCGGGCGATGGCCAGCCGCTGGCGCTCGCCGCCGCTGAGCCGGTAGCCCCGATCGCCCACGACCGTGTCGAGCCCGTCGGGCAGCGACCGGACCAGCCCCGCGATCTGCGCGGCCTCCAGCGCGGCCCAGACCTCGTGCTCCAGCGCGCCCGGGCGGGCGTAGAGCAGGTTGGCGCGGATCGTGTCGTGGAACATGTGCGCGTCCTGGGTGACGTAGCCGACGACGTCCTCGAGCGACTGCAGCGTCACGTCACGCACGTCGTGGCCGCCGACGCGCACCGTGCCGTGCTCGACGTCGTAGAGGCGGGCGACGAGGTGGGTCACGGTCGTCTTGCCGGCACCCGACGGACCGACCAGGGCGACCATCTGCCCCGGCGCCGCGGTGAACGTGACGTCGTGGAGCACCTGTCCGGTGTCGCGCGACTCGGTGCGCGCCACGGTCTCGAGGGAGGCCAGCGAGATCTCGTCGGCGCGCGGGTAGGTGAAGGCCACGTGGTCGAACTCCAGCGACGACGCGTGGGACGGCAGCGCGACGGCGTCGGGCTTCTCCTGGATGAGCGAGGGCAGGTCGAGCACCTCGAAGACCCGGTCGAAGCTGACGAGCGCGGTCATCACGTCGATGCGGACGTTGGAGAGGCCCTGGAGCGGGCCGAGCAGCCGGGTCAGCAGGACGCCGAGGGCGACGATGGTGCCCACGGAGAGGTCGCCACGGATCGCCAGCCAGCCGCCGATGCCGTAGACGAGAGCGGTCGCCAAGGACGGCACGAGCGTCATCGCGGCGAAGAAGATGCGCGTCAGCAGGGAGATCCGGACCCCCAGGTCGCGCACCACGGCGGCCTTCTGGGCATAGGCGACGTCCTCGGACTCGCGCCGCCCGAACAGCTTGAGCAGCATCGCGCCACCGACGTTGAAGCGCTCGGTCATCGCGTTGCCGAGGTCGGCGTTGCCGTCCATCTGCTGGCGCGACAGGTCGGCCAGCCGGTTGCCGACGAGCCGCGAGGCCAGCAGCAGGATCGGGAAGAGCGCGACGCACAGCAAGGTCACCGGCCAGCTCAGGAACAGCATCGTCACCCCGACGACGACGGCCGCGATGATGTTGGAGACGGTGCCCTGCAGCGTCGAGGTGAAGGCGCGCTGGGCGCCGATGACGTCGTTGTTGAGCCGGCTCACCAGCGCCCCGGTCTGGGTGCGCGTGAAGAACGCCAGTGACTGCCGCTGCACGTGCGCGAAGACCTGCGTGCGGAGGTCGTAGATCAGGCCCTCGCCGATCCGGCTGGAGAGCCAGCCGGTGACGAGACCGAAGGCGGCGTCGACGACGGCGACGACGGCCACCAGGACGGCGAGCCACACGACCAGGGAGGTGTCACCCGTCCGGACGCCGTCGTCGATGATCGCCTTGAGCAGCAGCGGCGGCACGACGACGAGCGCGGCGTCCACCACCGTGACGGCGAGGAACGCTGCGATGAGCCTGCGGTGCGGCCCGGCGAAGCCCAGCACGCGGCGCACGGTGCTGCGCTCGATCTTGTTGTCGACGACGCTCCGGTCGCTGCGCAGGTGCCGCCACGGCGGGCCACCCATCCCCATCGACATCTGTCCTCCGTCCGTCCACCGGCTGAACCCCCGCCGGCGGGTGATTGTTCCTCAGCCCGCGAGAGCCGCCGCGACCGCACGGAAACGGCGTACCTGCGCCTCGCGCTCGAGCCGGCGCTGCTCGTCGAGGTCGCGGTCGGCCGCGCCCTGGAGCAGTGCCTTGGTCTCGGGCACGACGCCGGGCATGGGCGCGCTGAGGGCCGCGGCGAGGTCGGCGACGGCTGCGTCGAGCTCGTCCGAGGGGACCGAGGCGGTGGCGAGGCCGATGCGCACCGCCTCCTCGGCGGGTACGACCCGGGCGGTCGCGCAGATCTCCAGCGCCCGGGCGTAGCCCACGTGCTCCACCAGCGGCTTGGTGCCGGTCAGGTCGGGCACCAGGCCGAGGGTGGACTCCTTCATGGAGAACTTGGCGTCGTCGGCGACCACGCGGAGGTCGCAGGACAGGGCCAGCTGGAAGCCGGCGCCGATCGCATGGCCGCGCACCTTGGCGATGGAGACGAAGCGCGGGTCGCGCAGCCAGGTGAAGCCGCGCTGGAACTCCTCGATCCGCGCCGAGGCGTCCTCGTCGCTGAGGGCCAGGAGGCCGACGACGCTCTGCTGGCCGGCCTCGAGAGAGGCCGAGGGGTCGAGCATCGCGCGGTCCAGCCCGGCGGAGAACGTCTCTCCCTCCCCCGCCACCACGACGACGCGCACGTCGTCCGGCAGCGTCCGGCCGATCTCGCCGAGGGCGATCCACATGGCCGGGGTCTGGGCGTTGCGGACGTCGGGACGGTCCAGCGTCACCGTGGCGACGGGACCGTCGATGTCGAGGCGGAGGCCGACGGCGGCCAGGTCTTCGGAAGTCATGGCCCCGAGGCTACTACTGGTGAGTAACTTCAGGCGAGGGAGACCAGGTCGGCGTAGTCCTCGCTCCACAGGTCCTCGTCGCCGTCGGGAAGGAGCAGCACCCGGTCGGGGTCGAGCGCGCGCACGGCACCCTCGTCGTGGGTGACGAGGATGATCGCGCCGGTGTAGCTGCGGATCGCGTGCAGCACCTCTTCGCGGGACGCCGGGTCGAGGTTGTTGGTGGGCTCGTCGAGCAGGAGCACGTTGGCGCTCGAGACGACCAGGATCGCCAGCGCGAGCCGGGTCTTCTCCCCGCCCGAGAGCACGCCTGCGGGCTTGTGCGCGTCGTCGCCGGAGAAGAGGAACGAGCCGAGCACGGAGCGGGCCTGGGTGTCGGTCAGCTCGGGCGCCGCGCTGTGCATGTTCTCCAGCACGGTGCGGTTGACGTCGAGGGTCTCGTGCTCCTGGGCGTAGTAGCCCATCTTGAGCCCGTAGCCCGGGACGACCTCACCGGTGTCGGGCTGGTCGACCCCGGCCAGGATCCGCAGCATCGTGGTCTTGCCGGCACCGTTGAGGCCGAGGATCACCACCCGGCTCCCCCGGTCGATCGCGAGGTCGACGGCGGTGAAGACCTCGAGCGAGCCGTAGGACTTCGACAGCTCGGTGCCCATCAGCGGGGTCTTGCCGCAGGGGGCGGGCTCGGGGAAGGCGATGCGGGCGACACGGTCGGCCTGGCGCTCGGTCTCGATGCCGGCCATCATCTTCTCGGCGCGCTTCAGCATCGACTGCGCGGCCTGGGCCTTGGTCGCCTTGGCGCGCATCTTGTTGGCCTGGTCGGTGAGGACCTTGGCCTTGTTCTCGGCGTTCTGGCGCTCGCGCTTGCGGCGCTTCTCGTCGTCCTCGCGCTGGGTGAGGTAGTTGTGCCAGCCCATGTTGTAGACGTCGATGACGGCACGGTTGGCGTCGAGGTGGAAGACCTTGTTGACCGTCGCCTCGAGCAGCGCGTTGTCGTGGCTGATCACGACGAACCCGCCGCGGTGCGCCTTGAGGAAGTCGCGCAGCCACACGATCGAGTCGGCGTCGAGGTGGTTGGTCGGCTCGTCGAGCAGCATGATCTCCGCACCCGAGAAGAGGATGCGGGCGAGCTCGACGCGACGACGCTGACCACCGGAGAGCGTGCCGATCGGCTGGGCGAGGATGCGCTCCTCGATGCCGAGGGCGGCCGCCATCTGCGCGGCCTCCGACTCCGCGGCGTACCCGCCACCGGCGTGAAGCTCGGCGTCGGCGCGCGTCCACCGCTTCATCCCGCGCTCGTGGACCTTCGGGTCCTCGCTCGCCATGTCGACCTCGGCCTCGCGCAGACGGCGTACGACGTCGTCGAGGCCGCGCGCGGACAGGATCCGGTCGCGCGCGATGACCTCGGGATCGCCGACCCGGGGGTCCTGCGGCAGGTAGCCGATGTCGCCGCTGCGCAGCACCTGGCCGGCGGCCGGCTGGCCCTCGCCGGCGAGGATGCGGGTGAGGGTCGTCTTGCCGGCACCGTTGCGCCCCACGAGGCCGACCTTGTCGCCTGCGGCGATCCGGAAGGTGACGTCCTCCATGAGGAGCCGCGCGCCGGCTCTGACCTCGAGCTTCTGGGCGGTGATCATCTCGGACGACATCCTACGAAGGGGTGGGCGCCAGAGCCCCATCGGCGGACGCACGCGCTAATCTGCGCAGAGGCTCACCCGGGCCCCGACCTGCGGAAAGGCACGCACATGCGCTTCAACCCGAAGGCCCGTCTCGACACGTCCCGCGTGGGTGACGGTGGCGGCGGCGGTGGCACGGGTGGCGGCCCGATGCGGATCCCGATCCCCGGTGGCACCCGCGCCGGCGGCGGCATCGGTGGCATCCTGATCATCATCTTGTTCGTCGTCCTCACGCAGTGCATGGGCGGCGGCGGCGGTGGCGGCCTGCCCACGCCCGGCGGCAACGGGGTGGACCCGCAGTCCTCGGGCTCCGACTCCAGCCGGATGGACGACTCGGAGCGCTACGACAACTGCAAGACCGGGGCGGACGCCAACAAGGACGAGGACTGCGCGCGCGTGGCGGTGGAGAACTCGCTGTTCAACTTCTGGTCCTCGGAGTTCAGCAGCGGTTTCACCCCCGCGACGATGCTGACCTTCAGCGGGGCCGTCAACACCGGCTGCGGCCAGGCCACCTCGCAGGTCGGGCCGTTCTACTGCCCGCCCGACCAGAAGATCTACCTCGACACCAGCTTCTTCGACGACGTGCTCGAGGGGCAGCTCGGCGGCCAGGGCGGCGACTTCGTCGAGCCCTACGTCATCGGCCACGAGTACGGCCACCACATCCAGAACCTGATGGGGACCATGGGCAAGGTCCGCACGCAGAAGGGCCCCGAGTCCGACGCCGTACGCCTCGAGCTCCAGGCCGACTGCTACGCCGGCCTCTGGACCAAGGCCGCGACCGGCACTACCGACACCAAGGGCGTCGCGATCTTCGAGTCGCTCGACGAGGCCGACATCCAGGAGGCGCTCGACTCCGCCAAGGCCGTCGGCGACGACCGGATCCAGCAGAAGTCCGGCCAGGGCGTCAACCCGGACGCCTGGACGCACGGGTCGTCAGAGCAGCGCATGCGCTGGTTCATGACCGGCTACCAGGACGGCACCGTCGAGTCCTGCGACACCTTCGCCGCCAACGAGCTCTGACCGCTCCCCCTCCGGGCCGCCATGTGTCGGCCGAGGAAGGGTCCTTCGACCCGTGTCGACGGGCACACCACGGAGGAGACTGGTGGTGACAGAGGAGGTGGCGGCCATGACGACGCAGGTCAGGCCACCCAGCAGGAGCACCGGGTCCCGGAGCGCGGGGACCACCACCCTGGTCCTCGGTGTGCTCTTCGCCGCAGCGGTGCTGTTCACCTACGTGCTGAGCCTCAGCGAGAGCTTCAACCCGCCCGACTGGCTCAGGGTCGTCGGCCTCGTGTGGCTCCCGATCGGTCTCGGCGGGGTCCCGATCGCCTACTACCTCGCACGCACGGGCGAAGGCCGTGCGCGCGGTCGCCTCGGCGTCCTCGTGGGCGTCGTCGCCCTGGTGGCGTTCATCGCACTCGTCATCGCGCTCGGCTGACGCCGGCGCCCCGGAGGAGGTCGTCATGACTGCCGTCCGACACCCCGAGCAGGTGGCCGCGGCGTCGTTCACCCGGCGCGCCTGGTGGTCGCTGCTGGGGTTCCTGCCGAGCTTCTTCCTGGCCTTCCTGGTCGGCGAGGGCCTGGTCTCCGCCCTGGGCTACCCCGTCGGAGGTGAGGAGCAGGCGCCGTGGTGGGTCGCGGTCGTGGCGGCCACGCCCGCCCTCGTCGTGTTCGCCCTCCCGGCCGTGCTCGCCGTCTGGTTCGGCAGGCAGGCGGTGCGCCTGGGCGACGTCCGGGCGCGGGTCCCGATGGTCGTGGGCGTGGTCGTCGCGGGGGCGTTCGTGCTCCTCAACGGCCTCTCGGCGCTCCTCATGCTGTTCACCTGAGGCGCCGCGCGCGGCGCCGTCAGGCGAGCAGCGCCTCGATCTGGCCCACCTGGCGCTGCATCGCCCGGATGTACGGCGCGACGCTGGGGTGGCGGAACTTCCCGGCGAGGGCGCCCTCACCGTCGGCCACCCGTGCCAGGGCCCAGTCCAGGCGGGTCAGCGCGGTGTAGACGGCCATCACCCGGGCGCCGGTCATCACCTCGTCGGTGCTGGCCAGTCCGGCGGGGAGCGCGGCGACGTACGCCTCCACGAGCGGCTCGATGTCCTCGCGGGTCGCCAGGGAGAGGTAGCCCAGGTCGGCTCCGACCGGCCCCCTGCCCAGGTGGGCCCAGTCGATGGCGACCGCGCCCCCGGGCGTGCGACCGGGGATGTTGGACGCGGAGGGATCGCCGTGCTGGGCGACCTGCGGCAGCGCGTCGCACCGGTCGAGCCAGGGCACCCGGTGGCTCCACAGGTGGTCGGCGACGTCGGCCATGGGTGTGCGCGCCAGGGTGCGCCACCCGCCTCGTCTCTCGACCAGCCCGAGGCGGCTGCGCAGCTGGTCCCGCGCCAGCCACGCGTGCCGACCGAGGTCGACTGCTGCGAAGCCGCCCAGGCAGGCGGCCAGCCACAGGCCGGGGTTGTCGTGGTGCTCGACGCGCTCGTGGACCAGCGTGATGCCCTCGGGGTCCTCCTCGACGCTGACGACCGGAGCCTCACGCAGACCTGCTGAGCCCGCGACGACGCCGCTGAGCGCCACGTCCGCGGCCCGGCGCCAGTAGTTGACGTCGCCGGGGGTCAGGGCGCCGGCGGCATCGGCGGGGTCGGGGCACGCCAGCCGCTTCACGACGACGTCACGACCTGCGACCCGCGCCGACCAGACTCCGACGCTGGCCGGGCCGGCACCGGGGAGCCGCTGCCACCCCGGCTCCGGCTCCCAACCGCTCATGGCGGCGAACCTAGCGCACCTCCACGTCGCGCCGGACGAACAGCGCCACGCCCGCCGCGGGAAGCGCCGTGGCCAGGACGGCCAGGACGAGGAACGGCGTCCACCGGAGCTCCTCGGCCGGGACGAGCGCGAGGTGGTGGAAGGGCGAGAGGTCCTGCAGCCACTCGGGCATCCGGAAGATCTCCCCGAAGAGCAGCACCACGACGGCGAGCAGCAGCCCGAGCCACGCCAGGCTCGCCCACCTCGGCCCGATCCCGAACAGCAGCGTGGCGACCCCGGCCAGCACCAGCACCGGCGCCACCTGCGGCAGCACCGCCACGACGTACCGGACCGCTGCTCCGCCGTCACCGACCGCCAGGGCGTAGCCGAGGCCGAGGCCCGCGCCCGAGACCAGGAGCGCGGCACAGCTCGTGAGGACCGTGAGCGCGACCTGGGCCCGCAGCCACCGGGCCCGCGACAGGCCGGTGGCGAGCAGCACCTCGACCCGCCCACCCTCCTCGTCGGAGCGCGAGCGCAGCGCGCTGGTCAGGGCGTACGCCGACGCCATCAGGGCGAGCAGCACGACCGAGACCGCGTAGAAGCCGTCGACGAGGCGGTCGCCTCCGCGGGCGAACATCTCCTGGGCCGCTCCCTCGCCGAGGAGGTCGGCCACGTTGTTGCCGAGCGAGCCGTAGGAGGCGGCGGTGAGGAACAGGCCGAGCGACCACCCGAGGAGGGCTCCGCGCTGCAGCCGCCATCCGAGGCCGAACGCCGTGCTGAGCCCGGGGGCCGCGCGGGCCGGACCCGGCCTGTCGGCGAGCACCCCCGAGCCGTGGTCACGCCGGAGGAAGACGCCGAGGGCGACCACCGTGCTCGCAGCGGCGGCGAGGACCAGGAGCAGCACCGGCCACCAGCGCAGGCCCGAGAAGGCGTGCATGGCCTGGTACCAGCCGATGGGCGAGAGCCACGACAACGCCGGCGCACCGACGTCCCCGATGGCGCGGAGCACGTAGGCCGCTCCCAGGACGACGCCGGTCAGGCCGTAGGCGGCGCGCGCGCTGCTGGTCAGCTGGGCCGCGAGCAGCGCAGTCCCGCCGAAGACCGCCCCGACCGCGGTGAGGCCGACGCCCAGGGCGATCGAGTCCGCGGCCGCGAGCGGGAAGGCGATCAGGCTGATCGCGACGAGGGCGCCGGCGAGCACGTTGGCGAGCAGCGTGACGACCAGCGTCGCCGCGGTCGTGGCGCGGCGCCCGACCGCCGAGGCGCGGAGCAGCTCGTCACGACCGCTCTCCTCCTCGGCCCGCGTGTGCCGCACGACGAGGAACATCGACATCAGCCCGGCCGAGACGGCACCGAAGGCTGTCGCCTGCCAGGTCACCTGCCCGCCGATCGTGTCCAGCGCCCGCGCGGGTCCGGCCATCGCGACGAAGGCCGCGTTGGACCCCATCACGGCCGCGGCCCGGTCGAACTCGGCCTGGGTGGCGTACATCCCCTTCACGCTGACGGCCTGCGACCAGTAGAGGATCGCGATGCCGACCGACCACGCCAGCATCATCCAGCGGTCCCGGCGCAGGAACGTGCGGACGAGCTGGACGGTGCCGGTCACGGCCGACCTGCCGGGGCGAGGGTGTCGCCGTAGTGGCGCAGGAAGAGCTCCTCCAGGGTCGGCGGAGTCGCGGAGAGCGTCCTGATCACCGCCCGGTTCAGCACGTCCAGGGCCGCGCCGAGGTCGGCCGTGTCGACCTCGAATGCCGCCCGGCGCCCCTCGATGAGGAGGTCGTGCACGCCCGGCAGCCCGGCAAGGCCGTCGGGGGCGAGCTCGGTCTCCGCGCGGACCGTCGTCCGGGTGAGGTGCCGGAGGTCGGCGAGGGTGCCGGTCTCCACGCAGCGGCCCGCCCGGATGATGCTCACGCGGTCGCACAGCTGCTCCACCTCGGCGAGCACGTGGCTCGAGAGCAGGACGGTGCCCCCGCGGTCGCGGAACTGGTTGACCTGGTCCTCGAAGACCTCGCCCATCAGCGGGTCGAGCCCGCTCGTGGGCTCGTCGAGGAGCAGCAGCTCGACGTCGCTGGCGAGCGCCGCCACCAGGGCGACCTTCTGCCGGTTGCCCTTGGAGTAGGTGCGCCCCTTCTTGGTGGGGTCGAGGTCGAAGCGCTCGACCAGCTCGGCGCGCCGGCGCTCGTCGAGCCCGCCCCGCAGGCGTCCGAGGAGGTCGATGACCTCTCCGCCGGTGAGGTTGGGCCACAGCGTGACGTCCCCCGGGACGTAGCCCAGTCGCCGGTGCAGCTCGGCCGCCTCCCGCCAGGGGTCGCCGCCGAGCAGCCGCACGTCGCCGGCCGTGGGACGCAGCAGCCCCAGCAGCACCCGGATCGTCGTGGACTTGCCCGAGCCGTTGGGACCCAGGAAGCCGTGCACCTCCCCCTTGCGGACCCGCAGGTCGAGGCCGTCGAGCGCAGCGAGGCTCCCGAAGCGCTTGACGAGCCCGGATATCTCGATCGGGTCGTCCATGGACTGACGATAGGGCCCCGCTCTGACGCTCCGGACGGGCCAAAGGTCCCGGATCCCGCGCCCCCGCCGCTACCCGATGTCGCGGGCGCGGTAGCGCCACCACCCGGCCGCGAGCAGCAGCGCCGTCGCAGCGAGGAGCGCGAGGTCGACACCGACATCGAAGGGCTGCACCGGGACGGCGGGCACGTGCTGGAAGGGCGAGAGCCCGGTGACCCAGCCGGGCAGCTCGAGGAGGTCGCCGACCTCACCGAGGGTCACGAACCCCACCAGGGCCGCCCACCCCGCCCAGGTGGCGTGCGGCCACCACGCCCACGCGAGCACGGCCACCGCTGCCATCACCCACATCGCCGGCACGTGGGCGAGGGCCGCCGGGACCAGACGTCCCAGCGCGCGGGGCACTCCCTCCACCTGGCTGCCGTAGCCGAGCGCGGAGCCGACGCTGTAGGCCACGGCGAGGAGCAGCGTGCCGGCCAGCGCCAGGCCTGTCTGCGCGGCGAACACCTGGGCACGCGACCCGGTGGCGGCGATCACCTCGGGAGTCCGTCCGTCGGTCTCCTCGTGGGCGCCGCTGACCGTGACCTGGACGGCGTACGCCGACAGCATCGCCGCCATGAGCGCGAGCAGGGCGGCGAGCATCGTCTCCTCCACGCGCCCCCGGCCACCGAGCGCCTCCAGGGCCGCGCGCGCGGCGGGCGACTCGAACAGCGCGCCCAGGTGGGGCGCGACGGAGCCGAAGAGCGCTCCGAACAGGACTGCGGAGGCCACCCACCACCCGGTCGCGAGGCGGTTGAGCCGCCACACCAGCGCCGGGACGGACCCGAAGCCGCCGCTGGGAGGTCCGGCCTGCTCCGCGAGCAGCCCGCTGCCGAGGTCGCGCCGACGGCGCAGCAGGTGGGCCGTGGCGACGAGGGCGACTGCCAGGGCGAGGTAGAGGCCGAGGACCCACCAGCGTGGCCCGTCCCAGGCGTGCAGCCGCGTGCCCCAGCCCAGCGGCGACAACCAGCCGAGGGCGTCGGGCCCGACGTCCCCGGCCGCGCGCAGGCCGTACCAGACCGCGATGGTCGCGAGCGCGAGCCCACCGGCGGTGCGGGCGCTCGCGCTGAGCTGCGCGCACACGGCGCCGGTGGCCGCGCCCACCAGCCCGGCGCCGGTCCAGCTCGCCCCGAAGGCCACGGACCCCGCGGGGTCCAGGCCGGCGGCGATGTCGACGACGGCTGCGAGGACGCCGACGACGACAGCCGCCGCGGAGGCCTCCAGCAGTGCAGCCCTCAGGGGCGCGGCCCGACCGACGAGGGTGGCGCCGACCAGCTCGGCGCGGCCCGTCTCCTCCTCGACCCGCGTGTGGCGGCGTACGACGACGAGTCCCAGACCCATGACGGCCATGGCGTACATCACCGTCAGCTTGCCCATGGCCAGGTCGCCGATGCTCTGCTCCGCGACGATCGGGCCGTAGAGGGCGACGAGTGCAGGGCTCGTGTTGATCAAGCGGGCCGCGGCGGCCCGGTCGGCGGCGTCGAGGTAGAGACCCTCGGTGGCGAAGGCCGAGGCCGCGACCATCGCCGTCAGCAGCCAGATCCAGACCGGCAGCAGCACCCGGTCGCGCCGCAGCCCCAGGCGCACGAGGCGGGCCGTGCCGGCAGCCTCAGTCGTTGCGGTAGGCATCGAGGAACAGCTCCTCCAGCGAGGGCGGGGTGCAGGTCAGCGCCTCCACGCCGGCCGCGTCCAGGGCGGCGAGCAGGCCCGGGAGCCCGTCGGGGTCGACCGTGCACTCGAGGGCGCCGTCAGTGACGCGGAGGTCGTGCACGCCGGGCAGGTCCGCCGGCACGGTGCGGGTGACCTGGGCACGGACGTGGTTGCGGCGCAGGTGGCGCAGCGCGGCCAGCGTGCCGGTCTCCACGGTGCGCCCCTCGCGGATGATCGTGACGCTGTCGGCGAGCCGCTCGACCTCGCTCAGGATGTGGCTCGACAGCAGCACCGTCGTCCCGGCCGCCTTGTGCTCGGCCAGGCACTCGTTGAAGACCCGCTCCATCAGCGGGTCCAGCCCTGACGTGGGCTCGTCGAGCACCAGCAGCTCCACGGGGGCGGCGAAGGCGGCGACGAGGGCGACCTTCTGCCGGTTGCCCTTGGAGTAGGCGCGCCCCTTCTTGGTCGGGTCGAGGTCGAAGCGCTCGAGCAGCGCGTCCCGGTCGGTGCGGGCCGGCTCGAGCCCCCGCATCCGCAGGAGGGTGTCGATCGACTCTCCCCCGCTGAGGTTGGGCCACAGGGACACGTCGCCGGGCACGTAGGCGAGCCGGCGATGGATCTCCACCGCGTCGGCCCACGGGTCCAGGCCGTGCACCGACACGGTGCCGCTGTCGGTGCGGAGCAGTCCGAGCAGCGCCCGGATCGTGGTGGACTTGCCGGACCCGTTGGGCCCCAGGAACCCGTGCACCTCACCGTGGTGGACCTCGAGGTCGAGGCCGTCGAGCGCGCGGGTCCTGCCGAACGTCTTGACCAGGCCGTGGACCTCGATCGGGATGCTCACGCCTCCAGCCTAGGAGCCGGAGGACCCTCCTCGAAGGGGAATCGACGCCCTCAGGCGTTGGTCACCTCGACCTGGACCGCCTGCGCGTCGACGATCGACCGGTCGAGCACGGCACGCCTCGGGTCCGGCACCGCCAGCCACGGCCCGACGACGTCGAGGGACGCCAGCCTGGGGTCGGTGAGCACCGCGTCGACGGCACCGTGGTCGCCGCCCGTCACGACGGTCGCCGTCCCGGTGAGGATCCGCGCGGCGTGGTCGGCGGCGGCCTCGTAGGCCTGTCGCGCCTGGTTGTCGCGACGCCGGGCGAACCGCTGCTGGCTCTGGCCGCCGGCCTTGGTGCGGCCCTGCACGTGCCGCTGGCCGATCTTGTGCTCGACCATCGTCGTGCCCTGCAGCCGCGCGACTGCGAAGCCGCCCTTGCGCACGAGCAGGACCCCCCACCGGGCGGGCGGCGCGGCCGCGGCCGCGAAGGCACCGGGCTCCGCCGGACCGTCGTACGACGCGGCGAAGGGCAGGCGTGCCGTGAAGTGGGAGCCGTCCTCCGCCTGCCCCCGCAAGGTCCCGTCGGCGACGACGAGCTCGCTGCCACCGTGCCGCTCGTCGAAGTTGGCGACCCACCGCTGCCACCGGGCGGTCTGGACGAGGACGAGGGGCACGAGGCGAACCTAGCCTGCGCCGCGGAGTGGCGGTTACGCTCGAAGACCCCGTCCCTCCGGAGGTCAGCCATGCGTCGTCTCCTCGTCTCGCTCCTCACGGTGGCGCTCGGCCTCACCGTCTGCACCTCGGCGCCCGCTTCGGGCCGCGTCGCCGCGCCCGAGCGTCCCTTCCCGGCGCACATCGACCTGCCCGACGGCTTCCAGCCCGAGGGCATCGCCATCGGCCCCGGTGCGACCGCATGGCTGGGCTCGCTCGCCGACGGCGACATCTACCGGGTGTCGTTGCGCACCGGTGAGGGCTCGGTGGTGGTGCCCGGCACCGGCACCCCCGCGGTCGGGGCCTGAAGCGTGACGGCAGCGGCCGCCTCTACGTGGCCGGCGGCCCCTCGGGGACGGCGCGGGTCATCGACACGGGCAGCGGCGCGATCACGTCGTACGCACTGGGTGGCGCGTTCGTCAACGACGTCGTGCTGACCCGCAAGGCGGCTTGGTTCACCGATTCCGGGGTCCCCCGGCTCTACCGGCTCGACCGTGGTGAGGGAGGCGCGCCGGCGGCGACCGCGACACCCGTGACGCTCACCGGAGAGTGGGTGCAGGGCACCGGCTTCGGCGCCAACGGCATCGCCACCGCCCCCGGCGGCAAGGCGCTGCTCGTGGTGAACTCCGAGACCGGCAAGCTCTACCGGGTCGAGACGACCGGCGTGGCGACCGAGGTCGACACCGTGTCCCTCAAGGCGGGCGACGGCCTGCTGCGGCACGGCCGGCTGCTCTACGTCGTGCGCAACCAGGAGGACACCGTCGTGGTGCTGCGCCTGGACCGCACCGGCCTGAGCGGCGATGTCGTGCGCACGATCACCTCGGACGACTTCGACGTCCCGACGACCCTCGCCCGCTTCGGCACCCACCTCTACCTGCCCAACGCGCGGTTCGGCACGAGCTCGCCCACGACCGCGGACTACTGGATCACCAAGGTGCGCGGCGGCCGTCGCTGAACGGACGGCCGCCTGGCCTCGGACCCAGCCTCAGATGAAGTCGAGCGGGTCGAACTCGTCGATCGGGATGATCCGGATCCGGGGCAGCGACGAGTTGAAGGCCCCGATGTCGTACTCGAGGTCGAGGATGCGCAGTCCCGGGAGGTTGCGGAACTGCGAGTTCACGAACTCGGTGAAGCCGATGACGCCGACCTGACGGCTGCCGTCGCACAGCGCGGAGACCTGGTCGACGAAGTCGCCGTCATGGCTGACCAGCACGACGTCGGCCGGCCGCTCGACCAGTGCCTCGGCGGTGCGCTGGATGGCGATGTCGACGATCTTGCCCTCGCCGCTCAGCGGGACCGGCTTGAAGCCGATCGCCAGCAGGGCCTGGACGAAGCTCGTGGGCAGCTCGCTGCCGGCGGCGAGGAAGAACAGGCCGGTGACGTCCTGGTCGAAGGCCCGCTCGGCCCACTCGAGCAGCCGGTCCCACCGCGGCCGCTCCTCGGGCCGGGGCCGGCGCCCCAGGATCGAGGTGCCCAGGGTGGCGTCGATGTTCTCCCCGTCGACGAGGAGGTAGGTCATCCGCTCGGCCATGCGAGGACTCTCCCACACGCCCCTGCGATCAGGTCTGGTAGACGACCCTGAACGACTCGACGACCTCGTCGCCCGCCAGCGCCACGTCGGCGACCTCCACCAGCGCGCGCGGCACGCCCGAGCCGTCGCAGAGGATCGACAGCACGCCCACCTCGGGCAGCTCGTCGCCGTAGTCGGCCGCCGCGGCGGTCGTCCGACCCTGCTCGTCGGCCAGGACCTGGGCGACGAACGCGTCGGACTCCTCCACCGAGTCGCCGTACGCCCACGCCGGCGGTGGCACGGACTCCAGCGTGGTCGGCCCGAAGTAGGTCGGGGCGGCGTTGAGCTTGGCGTGGTAGCGGGCGAGCTCCCAGAAGACCCGCAGCTCCTCGTGGTCGAACTCGACCTCGCTCAGCTCGACGGCACTGGGGTCGACCTCGGGCTGCTCCATGCCCGGAGCCTAGCCAGCCGGGCGCAACGTCAGGCCACAGCCGCGACGTACGCCGCGAACTCCCGCGCCTGGTCCAGCTCACCCGGGCGCGGCGCATCGTCGGGGTCGAAGCCCCGGTCGCGGTCGGCCAGCACCTGCTGGAGCAGCGGGCGCCACCGCGGGTCCTCGTGCACCATCGACCAGCGCAGGGCGTCGCGCTTGCTGGCCACCTCCCCCGTGCGCACCGTGTAGAGGCTGCGCGAGGCCTGCACCACGAGGTAGCGCTGGCACCACGCGATGTCCGAGGGGCACCACCGGAGGACGTCGTCGGCGAGCGTCGCCAGCCCGGCGCGGGCCTGCCCGCGCAGCACCTCGTCGGGCACCGGGTCCATCAGCTCGACGGGGCAGGGACCGACGAGCGTGATGCCGTGCTCGCGCAGGATCCAGCGGGTCCACGGCTGGTTGCAGTGCTCGGACCACTCCATCTCGTCGTGGCCGTGGTCGACGTAGAGCCACTCCCGCCCCAGGCCCTCGGTGGTGCGCAGGTCGGCTGCGACGGCGTACGACCCCTCGAGGTGCCGGTGCCAGGCGCCGTCACGGTGCGGCAGGTCACGGTGCAGTGCGCGCAGTGCGGCCTCCTGCTCCGCCGTCGGCCGCTCGCGGACCACGACGAGGAAGTCGCAGTCGCTGTGCAGGTCGCCCGCGCCGAGTGCGAACGAGCCCTGCAGGTAGGCGCCCATGAACGACTCCCCCAGCGCGGCCTGGGCGCCGGTGACGAGGTCGTGCAGCACGCCGTTGAGCTCGGCGTAGCGCGTGGGGTGGGGGTTCAGCACGGATGGAGTGTGCGCCCGCGCACTCCCGCGCCGCCACGGATTATCGGCTCGTCACGGTGGCGGCATACGTCATCTCGCCGCGCAAGGGTGGCGGCATACAACGTCCTTGTCGCCGTGCTGCCTGTCGTCTGCCGCCAGGGTCGAGATACAGGATGTCGTACGCCGCCAGGGTCGAGGAGGCGCTCGTGACCTCGTGCCTCAGACGTTGAAGCCGAGGGCCCGCAGCTGCTCGCGACCGTCGTCGGTGATCTTGTCCGGGCCCCACGGCGGCATCCAGACCCAGTTGATCGCGACGTCGCCGACCAGGCCCTCGAGCGCAGACTCGGTCTGGTCGGTGATCACGTCGGTCAGTGGGCACGCGGCGGAGGTCAGCGTCATGTCGAGGACGGCGTTGCTGTGCTCGTCGAGGTGCACGCCGTAGACGAGGCCGAGGTCGACGACGTTGATGCCGAGCTCGGGGTCGACGACGTCCTTCATCGCCTCGGTGACGTCGTCGACGGTGACCGTCGCGGTGCCGCCGCCGGCCCCGTCGAGGGTGGCCTCGGGGACCTCGGGGAGGTCGCCGTGGTCGATGGACTCACTCATGGGAATCTCCTTGGTCGGTCTGGGCCTGGGTGGTCGCGTCCTTCCACGCCATCCAGGAGAGGAGCGCGCACTTCACGCGCGCGGGGAACTTGGCGACACCGGCGAACGCGATGCCGTCCTCGAGGACGTCCTCATCGGGCTCGACCTGACCCTTGCCCTGCATGAGCTCGAGGAAGGTCCCGTGGATCGACATCGCCTCGTCGAGCGGCTTGCCGATGACGAGGTCGGTCAGCACCGAGGCCGACGCCTGCGAGATCGAGCAGCCGACGCTGTCGTACGACACGTCCTCGACGACGCCGTCCGAGAGGTGCACGCGCAGGGTCACCTCGTCGCCGCACGTCGGGTTGACGTGGTGGACCTCGGCCTCGAAGGGGTCACGCAGGCCCTTGTGGTGCGGGTTCTTGTAGTGGTCCAGGATGATCTCCTGGTACAGCGAGTCGAGCTCGGTGCTCATTCAGCCCACCTTGAAGTAGCTGCGGGTGTGGTGGAGCGCCTCGACCAGCGCGTCGATCTCCGCGGGCGTCGTGTAGAGGTAGGACGACATCCGCGTCGAGCTCTGCACGCCGAAGCGGGCGTGCGCCGGCTTGGCGCAGTGGTGGCCGGCGCGCACCGCGACGCCGCGCGAGTCGAGGACCTGCGCGATGTCGTGGGGGTGGACGCCGTCGAGCTCGAAGGCGATCGCGCCGCCGCGTTGCGTGGCGTCGAGCGGGCCGAGCACGGTCACGCCCGGCACGGACTGCAGGCCCTCGAGGGCGTACGCCGTGATCGCCTGCTCGTGGCGGTGGATCGCGTCCAGGCCGATGTGGCCGAGGTAGTCGACCGCGCAGCCCAGCCCGATCGCCTCGACGATCGGCGGCGTGCCCGCCTCGAAGCGGTGCGGCACCTTGGCGTAGGTCGAGCGCGCCATGGTGACGGTCTCGATCATCTCGCCGCCACCGTGGAAGGGCGGCAGCTCGTTGAGCAGCTCCTCGCGGCCCCACAGCACGCCGATGCCCGTCGGGCCGGTGACCTTGTGGCCGGTGAATACCAGGAAGTCGCACCCCACGGCCTGTACGTCGACGGGGAGCTGCGGCGCGGCCTGCGAGGCGTCGATGACCGACAGGGCGCCGAACGCCTTGGCCCGCTCCACCAGGTCGACGACCGGGTTGATCGTCCCGAGCATGTTGGACACCCAGGTGAACGCGACCACCTTGGTGTGCTCGTCGACGAGCTGGTCGGCGTTGCTGAGGTCGAGCCGGCCGTCGTCGGTCAGGCCGAACCAGCGCAGCTCGGCACCGGAGCGCTCGCACGCCAGCTGCCACGACACGATGTTGGAGTGGTGCTCCATCTCGGTGATGACGACGTTGTCGCCGGGGCCGAGGTCGATCGTGCGGGCCAGGAGGTTGAGCGCCTCGGTGGCGTTCTTGGTGAAGATCACCTCGTTGCGCGAGGGCGCGTTGACGAAGGCCGCCACCTTGTCGCGCGCCGCCTCGTAGGCCTCGGTCGACTCCGCACCGAGCTGGTGCATGGCGCGCGCGATGTTGGCGTTGTGCCGCTCGAGGTGGTCGACCATCGTGTCGATGACGACCTGCGGCTTCTGCGAGGTGTTGGCGCTGTCGAGGTAGACGAGCGGCACTCCGCCCGCGAGCGTGCGCTCGAGGATCGGGAAGTCCTTGCGGATCACGTCGAGATCCGGAAGCAGTCCTTCCATGATGGTCTCCCTTGTCAGCGTGCGGTGGGTCAGGCCGTGGCGGGGTTGAGGTACTTGTCGTAGCCCTCGGCCTCGAGCTGGTCGGCGAGCTCCTTGCCGCCGGACTCGGCGACCTTGCCGTCGACGAAGACGTGGACGTAGTCGGGCTGGATGTAGCGCAGGATGCGGGTGTAGTGGGTGATCAGCAGGACACCCTTGCCCTCGCGCTCGCGGAAGCGGTTCACGCCCTCGGAGACGATCTTGAGCGCGTCGATGTCGAGGCCGGAGTCGGTCTCGTCGAGCACCGCGACCTGGGGGTCGAGCAGCTCGAGCTGCGCGATCTCGTGGCGCTTCTTCTCACCGCCGGAGAAGCCCTCGTTGACCGAGCGCTGGGCGAAGGTGGAGTCGAGGTTGAGCCGCTCGAGGGCGCCGTTGACGTCCTTGACCCACGTGCGCAGCTTGGGCGCCTCGCCGTCGATGGCGGTCTTGGCGGTGCGCAGGAAGTTGGACACCGAGACACCGGGGACCTCGACGGGGTACTGCATCGCGAGGAACAGGCCGGCGCGGGCGCGCTCGTCGACGGAGAGCGCCAGGACGTCCTGGCCGTCGAGGGTCACCGAGCCGCTGGTGATCGTGTACTTCGGGTGGCCCGCGATGGAGTAGGCCAGCGTCGACTTGCCCGAGCCGTTGGGCCCCATGATCGCGTGGGTCTCGCCCTCCTTGATCGTGAGGGTGACGCCCTTGAGGATCTCCTTGGGGCCGTCCTCGGTGTCGACGGTGACGTGGAGGTCGGTGATGACGAGCTTGCTCATGCGGGGGTGACTCCGTTCAGGGTGGTCTCGGTGTCGACGTACACGTCCGTGCCGCGTACCTCGATCGGGAAGGTGGCGACCGGCTCGGTCGCGGGGAGGTTGGTGGGCTTGCCGGTGCGCAGGTCGAACATCGACCCGTGAAGCCAGCACTCGATCTGGCAGTCGGCGACCTCGCCCTCGGTCAGCGCGACCTCGGCGTGGCTGCACGTGTTCTCGAGGGCGAAGACCTCGTCGCCGTTGCGGGCGATCGCGAGGTCGTAGCGTCCGAGCGTGACCGCGAGGGCCTGGTCGGTCGGCACCTCGTCGAGCGAGCAGGCGCGTTCGAAAGCCATCAGTCGTCCGATCCGAAGGCGGCGAGGGACCCGGGGTCCTTGAGGACGTTCTTGGCGAGCTCGGCCTCGACGGTGGACATCAGCCGCTCCTCGATGGAGGGGACGCCGACCTTCTTGATCAGGTCGTTGAAGAAGCCGTGCACGACCAGCCGCTGGGCCTCCTTCTCCGAGACACCGCGCGACTGGAGGTAGAAGAGCTGCTCGTCGTCGAAGCGCGCGGTGGCCGACGCGTGGCCGGCGCCCTCGATCTCGCCGGTCTCGATCTCGAGGTTGGGGATCGAGTCGGCCTGGCAGCCGTCGGTCAGGACGAGGTTGCGGTTCTCCTCGTAGGTCTCGATGCCCTCGGCGACCTTGCGGATCAGCACGTTGCCGACCCAGACCGTGTGCGCCTTCTCGCCCTGCAACGCGCCCTTGTAGACGGCGTGGGACTTGGTGCGCGGCGCCGTGTGGTCGGCGAAGATCCGGTGCTCGATGTGCTGGCCGGCGTCGGCGAAGTAGAGACCGAGCAGCTCGGCGGAGCCACCGGGACCGTCGTAGGTCACGTTGGCGTCCATCCGGACCAGGTCGCCGCCGAAGGAGATCGCCGCGTGCTGGTAGCTCGCGTCGCGACCCACGCGCGCCTGGTGGTGGGACAGGTGGACGGCGTCGTCGGCCCAGTCCTGGATGGAGACCACGTTGGCCTCGGCGCCGTCGGCCACCACGACCTCGACGACCGCGGAGACGGCCGCGGAGCCGACGTGGTTGAGGACGACGACGGCCTTGCTGTGCCGACCGAAGCGCAGCACCACGTGGGCTCCGCTCGTCACGTCGGCGTCGGTGCCCTCCACCTCGACCACGACGGGCTCGGAGACCTCGGTGTCAGCAGGCACGTCGACGAGCAGGGTCGCGGGGACCTCCGCCAGCACCCGGGCGGTGAACCGCGTGTTGGGCGCCCAGCCGCTCACGCCGCGCAGCGACCTCGCCTCGTCGCCGGTGACGACGCCCACCGAGACGCCCTCGGGGGCGTTCCAGGTGGCCTTCGTGTTCCGGCCGTCGAGCGGGGCGTCGGCGTGCAGGCCCTTGAGCCGCTTGAGCGGGGTGAAGCGCCAGATCTCCTCACGGCCGGTGGGCACCGTGTGGTCGGCGACGTCGAACGAGCCGGCCGGGTGGAGGTGGCTCTCGACCTTGTCCAGCGCGGGGGCCTGCTCCAGCGCGGAGCGAACGGAATCGGTGGTGACTGTCAAAGCTCTACTTTCTTCGTTGCGTGACAAGACGGCGTCGGCCGGATCAACCGACCGCGCCCTCCATCTGCAGCTCGATCAGGCGGTTGAGCTCGAGGGCGTACTCCATCGGCAGCTCCTTGGCGATCGGCTCGACGAAGCCGCGCACGATCATCGCCATGGCCTCGTCCTGCTCCATGCCGCGTGACATCAGGTAGAAGAGCTGGTCGTCGGAGACCTTGGAGACGCTCGCCTCGTGGCCCATCGACACGTCGTCCTCGCGGATGTCGACGTAGGGGTAGGTGTCGCTGCGGCTGATCTGGTCGACCAGCAGCGCGTCGCAGAGCACGTTGGACTTCGAGCCGTGTGCGCCCTCGTTGACCTGGATCAGCCCGCGGTACGACGTACGCCCGCCGCCGCGCGCCACCGACTTGCTCAGGATCGAGCTCGAGGTGTGCGGTGCGGCGTGCACCATCTTGGCGCCGGCGTCCTGGTGCTGACCCTCGCCGGCGAACGCGATGGAGAGCGTCTCGCCCTTGGCGTGCTCGCCCATGAGGTAGACCGCGGGGTACTTCATGGTCACCTTCGAGCCGATGTTGCCGTCGACCCACTCCATGGTCGCTCCGGCCTCGCAGGTGGCGCGCTTGGTGACGAGGTTGTAGACGTTGTTCGACCAGTTCTGGATGGTCGTGTAGCGGACGCGGGCGCCCTTCTTCACGACGATCTCGACGACCGCGGAGTGCAGCGAGTCGGAGGAGTAGATCGGCGCCGTGCAGCCCTCGACGTAGTGCACGTAGGAGTCCTCGTCGGCGATGATCAGCGTCCGCTCGAACTGGCCCATGTTCTCGGTGTTGATCCGGAAGTAGGCCTGCAGCGGGATGTCGACGTGGACGCCCTTGGGCACGTAGATGAACGAGCCGCCCGACCACACCGAGGTGTTGAGCGCGGCGAACTTGTTGTCGCCGACCGGGATGACGGTGCCGAAGTACTCCTTGAAGAGCTCCTCGTGCTCCTTCAGCGCGGTGTCGGTGTCGACGAAGATGACACCCTTCTCCTCGAGGTCCTCACGGATCGAGTGGTAGACGACCTCCGACTCGTACTGCGCGGCGACACCGGCGACCAGGCGCTGCTTCTCCGCCTCCGGGATGCCGAGCTTGTCGTAGGTGTTCTTGATGTCCTCGGGCAGGTCCTCCCACGAGGTGGCCTGCTTCTCCGAGGAGCGCACGAAGTACTTGATGTTGTCGAAGTCGATCGTCGAGAGGTCCGAGCCCCACGTCGGCATCGGCTTGCGGTGGAAGAGCTTGAGGCCCTTCAGGCGCAGGTCGAGCATCCACTGCGGCTCGGACTTCTTGCCGGAGATGTCGCGCACGACGTCCTCGTTGAGCCCGCGCGTGGCGGCGGCACCCGCGGTGTCGGAGTCGGCCCAGCCGAACTCGTACTTGCCGATGCCCTTGAGCTCCGGGTTGAGTTCTTCGATGGAGGTCATGCCTTCTCCTTCTTCGGGGTCTGGGGGATGCAGGTCGTGCAGACGCCGTCGCCGTGGGCGATCGTCGCCAGGCGTTGGACGTGGGTGCCGAGCACGGAGGCGATGGCCTCGGTCTCGGCCTCGCACAGCTGGGGGAACTCGTGGGCCACGTGGGACACCGGGCAGTGCTGCTGGCACAGCTGCTCACCGAGCACCGGCAGGTCGCGCACCGAGGCGGCGTAGCCGTTCTGGGTGAACACCCGGGCCAGCGCCTCGGCGGGCGTCAGGTCGGGGTCGACGGCCATCACCGAGGCGTAGTCGCGCTCGACGAACTCGACCCGGCGCCGGGCGAAGGCGACCACGGCCTCCTCGCCCTGCGTCTCGGCCAGGAACCGCATCGCCTGCACGGCGAGGTCGTCGTACTGCTGGTCGAAGCTGTCGCGACCGGCCTCGGTCAGGGCGAAGACCTTGGCCGGGCGACCGCGGCCGCGCGTGCCGTAGACCTTCTGGTCGCGCGACTCCACGACACCCTCCACGACGAGGTGGTCGAGGTGGCGGCGTACGGCGGCGGGCGTGAGGTCGAGCCGGCCGGCGAGGTCGGCAGCCGTGCTGGGCCCGTTCTCCAGGATCGTGCGCGCCACGCGGTCGCGCGTGGGTGCGTCCCCGTCCGGGGTCGCAGCCGTCCTGGTGAATTCCACAACGACAGTGTGACGTTAATGCTCCGGTCACTTCAAGGAAGGTTCCCCTAAGTGACCTGGGACACCGCGGTGGCGACCGGGCGGACCGAGCGGGCGTCGCCCGCCCCGGCACACCTAGACTTCCGGACGTGTCAACCGCGTCCCCTGCCGTCGAGATCGACGCACTGGTGATGCGCTACGGCGACAAGCTCGCGGTCGACGGCCTCTCCCTGCAGGTGGCTCGCGGCTCGATCACCGCGGTGCTGGGCCCCAACGGCGCCGGCAAGACCACCACGCTGGAGACGTGCGAGGGCTACCGGGCGCCCCAGCAGGGCACCGTCCGGGTGCTCGGGCTGGACCCGCAGCGCGACCGGGCCGCGCTGCTCCCCCGCATCGGGGTGATGCTCCAGTCCGGCGGCGCGTGGAGCGGCGTGCGCGCCCACGAGATGCTCGAGCACATGGCGTCGCTGCACGCCCACCCGCTCGACACAGCCATGCTCAGCGACCGGCTCGGCCTGGGCGACTGCGGCCGCACCCCCTACCGCCGGCTCTCCGGTGGGCAGCAGCAACGACTGGGACTGGCGATCGCGCTGGTCGGGCGCCCCGAGCTGGTCTTCGTCGACGAACCGACCGCGGGGATGGACCCGCAGGGACGGCGTACGACCTGGGAGCTGCTGGAGGAGATCCGCGGCGACGGCGTCACGGTCGTGCTCACCACCCACCACATGGACGAGGCCGAGCACCTGGCCGACCGGATCCACATCATCGACCGCGGCTCGGTCATCGCCACCGGGACTCCGGCCGAGCTGACCCGGGAGGGTCGCTCGGCGACCATCCGGCTCGTCGTGAGCCGCCCGTTCCCCGACGGCGCCCCCGAGTCGCTGCGGGCCGAGCTCGGCCCCGACACCGAGGTCCGCCAGCTCGACGAGGTCAGCATGCTCATCCACGGTCCGGCCGACTCGACGACGCTCGGCCGGGTGTCGCGGTGGTGCGAGGAGCACGACGTGCTCCCCCAGACGCTCAACCTGGGCCAGCGCAACCTCGAGGACGTCTTCCTCGAGCTCACCGGTCGGGAGCTCGCGTCGTGAGCACCCCCGCACCCGGCACCTTCATCCCCGCCCCCGGAGGCGCGCCGCTCGCCCGCATGGTGCGCGCGCAGGCGCGGATGGAGTCGCGGCTCATGCTGCGCAACGGCGAGCAGCTCCTGCTGGCGATCGTCATCCCGGTCATCGTGCTCGTGGGCGGCGTCGCGGCCGCCGGTCGGATCGGGATCGACCTCGAGGGTCATCGAGCCGTCGACATCCTCACCCCGGGCGTGCTCGCGCTCGCCGTGATGTCGACGGCCTTCACGTCGGTCGCGATCGCCACCGGCTTCGAGAGGCGCTACGGCGTGATCAAGCTGCTGGGCTCCTCGCCCCTGCCCCGGTACGGGCTGCTGCTGGGCAAGGCCCTGGCCCTGCTCAACGTGGTGGCGCTGCAGCTCGTCGTGCTGGTCGTGGTGGGCCTGGTCCTCGGCTGGGAGCCGACGCTGGCGCACCCCCCGCGCTCGGTCGCGGGCCTGGCGCTGGCCGTCGGCCTCGGCACGGCCGCGTTCGCCGCGCTCGGCCTCCTGGTCGCCGGCGTCCTCAGGGCCGAGGCCACGCTGGCGCTGGCCAACCTCGTCTACCTGCTGCTGATGGCCGGGGGCGGGGTCGTCCTCCCGACCAGCGCCTACGGCGCCGCGGCCCCGGCGATCGGGTGGCTGCCCTCCGCCGCGCTCGGCGAGGCGATGCGGGCGGCCCTCGTGGACGCCACGATCGACGGCCGGTCCCTGCTCGTGCTCGCCGCCTGGGCCGTGGTCGGCACGTTGCTCACTGCTCGGACCTTCAGGTGGGAATGATGGACACCAACGCCCTGCTCACCCGTCTCGCCCGCTGGCTCTGGCCACTCGCGGTCGCCAACCTGCTGGCCAACATCGGCATCGTGGTCACCGGTGCCGCTGTACGCCTGACCGGCTCCGGGCTCGGCTGCCCGACGTGGCCGCGGTGCAGCGACGAGTCGTACGTCGCCCACGGCGAGCTCGGCATCCACGGCGTCATCGAGTTCGGCAACCGCACCCTCACGTTCGTGCTGGCGGCGGTCGCCGTCCTGTGCTTCCTCGCCGCGCTGGGTGCCCGGCACCGCCGGGCGACCCGGTTGAGCCTCGTGATCGGCCTCGGCATCCCGCTGCAGGCGGTCATCGGGGGCATCACCGTGCTCACCGACCTCAACCCGTGGATCGTGGCCGGGCACTTCCTGCTGTCGATGGCCATCATCATGGTCTGCGTCGCCCTCCTCGACGAGCTCCGCAGCCCTGACCGCGGTGCCGCTCCCCCGCTGCCCCGGGCCCTGGCCTGGGCCACCCTCGCGGCCGGGTGGGTCGTGCTCTACCTGGGCACCGTCGTGACCGGCGCCGGCCCCCACGCCGGCGACACCGACTCCCCGCGCAACGGCCTCGACCCCTCGACGATCTCGCACGTCCACGCGATCGCGGTCTACGTCCTCGTCGGCCTCACGGTCGCGCTGCTCCTCGTCGCGCTCCGCGGCGGGCACCGCTGGCTCGCGACCGTCACCGGGCTGGTGCTGGTCATCGAGCTGCTCCAGGGCCTGCTCGGGTGGGTGCAGTACTGGCTGGACCTGCCGGTCGGACTGGTCGCCCTGCACATGCTCGGGGCGGCCCTGCTCGCCGCCGGCCTGGCCCGGATCGCGCTGGCGGTCCTGCCCCACCGCGCCCGGCACGAGGCGCAGGCGGGCGGCGAGCCGCAGCCCCACGCCGCGACCCGCCTGCCCTGAGACCTCCGGGGTCGGTCCCTCCTAGCCCCCGATCTTCCGCGCGAAGACGACCGTCCGCTTGGCGTAGTCGTCGGCCTTGCAGGCCACGAGCACGATGCGCGGCGGTCCCGAGACGGAGTAGAGGGGTCCCATCCGGCGCCGGGCCGGCCAGAACTCGCGCCGGGTGACCTCGAACCGGCACCCGGCGACGCGGACGACGTCGCCCGCGCGGAGCTCGCCCCACCGGTCGGCCACGCCGTTGCCGGCGCGCCACGCGTGGCCGGCGTACACGGTGCTCCCGCTGGGGTCGCAGGGCGGGTCGCCGCGCGACCACGTGTAGACCGCGCCGCGCAGCTGCCACCCCACGTCGAGCGTGTCGTCGCGGGCGGGCACCTCGATGACCACCGCGTCCGTGCCCGTCCTGGCGATCCGGAGCCGGTCAGGGGCGGCGTGGGCCGCACCCTGACCGACCAGCGCGGTCGCGCAGAGCGTCGCGGTGACGAGCGCGGTGCCGCGCATCACGCACCGGTGTCGGGCGCGATCTCGGGGGCCTGCGCGCAGGGCTTGTTGGTGAAGCTCATCCTCCAGACGCTCTTCCCGGTGAGGCGGAAGGTGGCGCCGGCTGCCTTCGCGCGGACGGTGACCGTCCGGTGGGTCGCCTTGAGCCAGCGACCCTCGCGCAGGACCTTGCCGCCGGCGCGGTAGACGACACCGGAACGCTTGGCCACCTTGTACATGTCGCTCGTGCGACCGCACTTGTCGATGTGCCGCGCCTTCGCCGTGACCACGCGCACCTCGGCGGGCAGCACCTCAGGGGGTACGACGACGGGCGGGGCCGCGACCGGGCACGGCGCCAGGCTGTCGACGGGGGCGGGGAGCGTGATCGACGTCTGGCCGTTGGGGAAGACGTTGCCCGGGGTTGCGGTCAGGGTGAGGCTGCCGTCGGGGTTGGTCGTCGCCGTCCAGGGTCCGCTCGGGACCGTCCCGTAGTGGGCGTTGCCGGGACCGCAGTCGTCGACCACCGGCACCGTGGGCGGGGTGACGGTCTTCACGACGCAGCTGTCGGAGAAGTCAGCCACCGCGATGGCGCCCTCGTCGTCGGAGGTCTCGCCCGTGCTCCACTGCGCCGACAACGCCAAGGTGACGTCAGCCGTCGGCTTGGTGGTGATCGTCTCGGTGAACGTCTTGGTCTGCGAAGCGGCCAGCGTCGTGCCGACGGGAACAACGGTGGGGCGGCTGGACTCGGTGATCGTCTCCGTGCTGCCCTCCTTGTTCTCCAGCTGCCACGTGACGGCCCAGCCGCCACCCGTGGCGCACGCGACCGTGCCCGAGATCGTGGTGTCCCAGGCGTTGGCGGCCCCCGCGGACCCGACGACAGCGAATCCCGCTGCCAGTGTCAGTGTCAGCAGCCGCGACATTGCTCGATTCATGGTGCTACTCCTCCCGTGGATGCCCTGAAAGTGCATGCCCTTCCTCGTCCCCGATCGAACGAGAATCACGTGGCACGGACACCGCAGGATCCGTTGAGGAGTCGTGCAGTTCCCCCCGAAACCTCGAAGATTCCCTCAGATTGGCTAGCGCACCAGCAGCGGGTCGAGCGCGACTGCGACGAACAGGAGCGAGAGGTAGAGGTTGGAGGCGTGGAAGAGGCGCATCGGGTTGATCTCGCTCAGCACGTCGGAGCGTCGCGTGCGCCGCCACATGCGGTGCGCCTCGACGAGGAACACGGCGCCGAGGACGGCAGCGGCGAGCGGGTAGACCAGGCTCGTGCCGGCCACCGGCCAGAGCAGGAGCGACGTCGCGACCATCACCCAGCTGTAGGCGACGATCTGGCGCCCGACGTCGGCCGCCGGCTTGACGACCGGGAGCATCGGGACGTCGACGTTGCGGTAGTCCTCGCGGTAGCGCAGGGCCAGGGCCCAGGTGTGCGGCGGCGTCCAGAAGAAGACGACGAGGAACAGCACGACCGGCGTCCAGGCGAGCTCGCCGGTGACGGCGGTCCAGCCGATCAGCGCCGGGAAGCAGCCGGCGAGGCCGCCCCAGACGATGTTCTGGGTGGTGCGGCGCTTGAGCAGCATCGTGTAGACGAAGACGTAGAACGCGTTGGCGAGCAGCGACAGCGCCGCCGAGAGCCAGTTGACCCACAGGGCCAGCACGACGGTCGAGAGCACCGCGAGCACGCTGGCGAAGACGAGCGCCGACACCGGCGAGACGATGTGGCGCGGCAGCGCCCGGCGGCGCGTGCGCCGCATCTGCTCGTCGATGTCGCGGTCGTAGACGCAGTTGTAGGCCGACGCCGAGCCCGCGGACAGCGCGCCCCCGACGACGGTCGCGGCCACGAGGCCGAGCGGCGGGATGCCCCGTTCGGCGAAGAACATCACCGGGACCGTGGTGAGGAGCAGCAGCTCGATGACCCGCGGCTTGGTGAGCCCGACGTAGGCCGCGACGACGTCACGCCACGACTTGGCCTCCTCGGGTCCGGCGGGTGCGCCACCGGTCGACGGCCGTGCAGACGCATCGGCGTGCGGACCGGCATGGGACACGGTGGGACCTCGTGGGACTTCGAACGGATGGGACGCGGACGTGCGGGGAACCGGGGGTGCTGGACGGCCAGGAACCGGCGTCCGCGACCACCCTCGGGCGGGGTCGAGTCTACTCGGCCTCGACGCTAGGCTCGCAGTCGAGGCCACCGGCGTCGGACTGTGATCCTGGCTGCACTCCGACTGCACATCGACCCGGCCCCCCCGGCTCCATCGAGAGGAACTGCGTTGTCCGAGAAGTCCACCCTGCCCGCCACCCTCGAGTGGGACGACGTCGACGCGCGCGCGGTCGACACGGCCCGCGCACTGGCGATGGATGCGGTGCAGAAGGTCGGCAACGGCCACCCCGGCACCGCCATGAGCCTGGCGCCGGCGGCGTACCTGCTCTTCCAGAAGGTCATGCGCCACAACCCGGCCGACCCCGACTGGACCGGCCGCGACCGCTTCGTCCTCTCCTGCGGGCACAGCTCGATCACCCTCTACACCCAGCTCTTCCTCGGCGGCTGGGGCCTGGAGATCGAGGACCTGCGCTCGCTGCGCACGTGGGGCAGCAAGACGCCCGGTCACCCGGAGTACGGCCACACCGCGGGCGTGGAGACGACCACCGGCCCCCTCGGGCAAGGCGTCGCCAACGCCGTCGGCATGGCCATGGCGGCGCGTCGTGAGCGCGGCATGCTCGACCCCGACACCGACGAGGCGGACTCCCCGTTCTCGCACCACGTCTACGCCATCTGCTCCGACGGCGACCTCGAGGAGGGCGTCAGCGCCGAGGCCTCGTCGATCGCGGGCACCCAGCAGCTCGGCAACCTCACGATGATCTACGACGCCAACCAGATCTCGATCGAGGGTGACACCGACGTCGCCTTCACCGAGGACGTCGGCGCCCGCTACGAGGCCTACGGCTGGCACGTCCAGCACGTCGACTGGACCAACGGCGGCACGGAGTACGTCGAGGACGTCCCCGGGCTCTACGCCGCGGTCCGGGCGGCCCACGAGGTCACCGACCGTCCCAGCCTGATCGTGCTGCACACCGTGATCGCCTGGCCGGCGCCCAACGCCCAGGGCACCGGCAAGTCGCACGGCTCCGCCCTCGGCGCGGAGGAGGTCGCCGCCACGAAGGAGGTGCTCGGCCTCGATCCCGAGGCGCACTTCGCGGTGCCCGACGAGGTGCTGGACCGCACCCGCTCCCTCGTCGCGCGCGGCAAGGAGTGGCAGGCGGCCTGGCAGGAGCGCTTCGACTCCTGGCGAGAGGCGTCCTCGGCCGATGTGGTCGAGCTCTTCGACCGGATGCAGACGCGCGCACTCCCCCAGGGCGTCGCGGAGGCCCTTCCGACCTTCGAGGCCGACCCCAAGGGCGTCGCCACCCGCAAGGCCTCCGGCGCCGTCATCAACGCGGTGGCCGGCCTCATGCCCGAGCTGTGGGGTGGCTCCGCCGACCTCGCCGAGTCCAACAACACGACCATCGAGGACGCGCCCTCCTTCATCCCGCAGAGCCGCTCCACCGACCAGTGGAGCGGCGACCCGCTCGCGGGCCGCGTGCTGCACTTCGGCATCCGCGAGCACGGGATGGGGGGAATCCTCAACGGCATCGCGCTCCACGGCGGCACCCGCGTCTTCGGCGGCACCTTCCTCACCTTCAGCGACTACATGCGCGGCTCGGTCCGCCTCGCGGCGATCATGGGTCTGCCGGTCACCTACGTGTGGACCCACGACTCCATCGGCCTGGGCGAGGACGGCCCCACGCACCAGCCGATCGAGCACCTGGCCGCGCTGCGTGCGATCCCCGGCCTCGACGTCGTGCGCCCCGCTGACGCCAACGAGACCGCCGCCGCCTGGCACGCGGTGCTCCAGCGCACCGACCGCCCGGCCGGCATCGCGCTGACCCGGCAGAACGTCCCGGTCTTCCCGCGCGGCGAGGACCGCGAGACCGGTGAGCAGTGGAGCGACACCAGCAACGTCCACCGCGGTGGCTACGTCCTGCTCGACGTCGACGGCGGTGAGCCCGACGTGATCCTGATGGGCACCGGCTCGGAGGTGCAGGTCGCCGTGGCCGCGCGCGAGCTGCTCGCCGCCGACGGCATCCGGGCCCGCGTCGTCTCGCTGCCGTGCCTCGAGTGGTTCGAGGAGCAGGAGCAGGCCTACCGCGACACCGTGCTGCCGCCGACCGTCAAGGCCCGCGTCTCGGTCGAGGCGGGCGTCAAGCAGGGCTGGCGTGAGTACGTCGGCGACCACGGGCGCATCGTGTCGATCGACCACTACGGCGCCTCGGCCGACTTCGCCCGCATCTACGAGGAGCTCGGCATCACCGGCGAGACGGTGGCGAACGCCGCCCGCGACAGCCTGCGCACCCTGACCGACTGACCCACGTCCACACAGGAGGCACCACCCATGAACGACCGTCTCAAGGCCCTGGCCGACGCCGGGGTGTCCATCTGGCTCGACGACCTGTCCCGGGAGCGCCTGGAGACGGGCAACCTCGCGGACCTGGTCAAGAACAGCAACGTGGTCGGAGTGACCTCCAACCCGGCGATCTTCCAGGCCGCCCTGGCCGACGGCGAGCGCTACGACGCCCAGGTGCGTGAGCTCGCCGCGGCCGGCGCCGACGTCGACCGGGCCACCCAGACCATCACCACCGACGACGTGCGCGAGGCGTGCAAGGTCCTGCGTCCGGTCTTCGACGCCACCGACGGCGTCGACGGCCGCGTCTCGATCGAGGTCTCCCCCGGCCTGGCCCACGACACCGCCGAGACGGTGACGGAGGCCGCCGAGCTGTGGAAGCTCGTCGGCGAGCCCAACCTGCTCATCAAGATCCCCGGCACGAAGGAGGGCTGGCCGGCCATCACCGAGACCATCGCGGCCGGCATCTCCGTCAACGTCACCCTGATCTTCGGCCTCGAGCAGTACCGCAACGTCATGGAGGCCTACGTCTCCGGGCTCGAGCAGGCCCTGGCCAACGGTCACGACCTGGCCGACATCCACTCGGTCGCCTCGTTCTTCGTCTCGCGCGTCGACACCGAGATCGACAAGCGGCTCGAGGCCACCACCGAGGGCCCGGGCACCGACCCCGACCTGCGCGGGAAGGCCGGCGTCGCCAACGCCCGCCTCGCCTTCCAGATGTTCGAGGAGTTCTTCAGCGGCGAGCGCTGGGAGGCGCTGGAGGCGAAGGGTGCGCGCAAGCAGCGGCCCCTGTGGGCCTCGACCGGGGTCAAGAACCCCGACTACGACGACACGATGTACGTCGTCGACCTCGTCGTCGAGGACACCGTCAACACGATGCCCGAGAAGACCCTCGACGCCGTCGCCGACCACGGCGAGGTGCGCGGCGACCGCGTGCGCCCGTTCTACGACGACGCCGCCGCCCACATGCAGGCGCTCGCCGACGCGGGGATCGACTACGACGACGTGATCACGGTGCTGATCAAGGAGGGCGTCGACAAGTTCGTGGTGGCCTGGGACGAGCTCCAGACCACCCTGTCCGCGTCGCTCGAGTCCGCACGGTCGTGACCAGCGGGCCGGTGGACCCCACCACCACCGGGGCGTGGGGCCGGCTCACCGCCCTCGCCGAGGCGTACACCCCGGACCTGCGCTCGTCCGTCACGGCCGAGTGGGTCGAGCAGCAGACCCTGTCCGCGGCCGACCTCCACGTCGACCTGTCGAAGAACCTCTTCGACGCCGAGGTGGAGGCGGCGCTGCTCGCCCTCGCCGACGAGGTGGGCCTCTTCGGCCATCGGGACGCGATGTTCGCCGGTGAGCACATCAACGTCACCGAGGACCGCGCGGTCCTGCACACCGCCCTCCGCCTCCCGGTCGACGCGTCGCTGCACGTCGACGGCCAGGACGTCGTGGCCGACGTGCACGAGGTGCTGGACCGGGTGTACGCCTTCGCCGAGCGCGTCCGCTCGGGCGAGTGGACCGGGGTGACCGGGCGTCGTATCGAGACGGTCGTCAACATCGGCATCGGCGGGTCCGACCTCGGTCCGGTGATGGCCTACGAGGCCCTCGAGCCCTACCGGCAGGACGGCCTCGCCTGTCGCTTCATCAGCAACATCGACCCGACCGACGCCGGGCAGAAGCTCGCCGGGCTCGACCCGGAGACGACGCTCTTCATCGTCTCGAGCAAGACCTTCGGCACGCTCGAGACGCTCACCAACGCCCGGCTCTGCAAGGCGTGGCTGCTCGAGCACCTGCCGTCCGACAGCGACCCCGCTGCCGCCGTCGCCCAGCACTTCGTCGCGGTGTCCACCGCCCTCGACAAGGTCGCCGACTTCGGGATCGACCCCGACAACGCGTTCGGGTTCTGGGACTGGGTCGGCGGTCGCTACTCCATGGACTCCGCCATCGGCCTGTCCCTGGTCATCGCCATCGGGCCCGACCACTTCGCCGACCTGCTGGCCGGCTTCCACGCGATGGACGAGCACTTCCGCACCGCGCCGGCACAGGACAACGTGCCGATCAGGATGGGCCTGCTCAACGTCTGGTACACCAACTTCCTCGACGCCCACACCCACGCGGTCCTGCCCTACGCCCAGCTGCTGCACCGGTTCCCGGCCTACCTCCAGCAGCTGACGATGGAGTCCAACGGCAAGAGCGTGCGCTGGGACGGCACCGCCGTCGGCTACGACACCGGCGAGGTGTTCTGGGGCGAGCCCGGCACCAACGGGCAGCACGCCTTCTACCAGCTCATTCACCAGGGCACCCGGCTCGTCCCGGCGGACTTCATCGCCTTCGCCACGCCGGCGTACGCCCTCAAGGACGCCACGCCTGAGGGGCAGAGCACGGACGTCCACGAGCTGTTCCTGGCCAACTTCTTCGCCCAGACGCAGGCGCTCGCGTTCGGCAGGACCGCCGACGAGGTGCGTGCCGAGGGCGTGGCCGAGGAGCTGGTCGCCGCGCGGACCTTCCCGGGCAACCGGCCGACCACCTCGATCATGGCGCCGGCGCTCACCCCGGGCGTACTGGGTCAGCTCATCGCGCTCTACGAGCACATCACCTTCGTCGAGGGTGCCGTGTGGGGCATCGACAGCTTCGACCAGTGGGGCGTCGAGCTCGGCAAGCAGCTGGCCCAGCAGGTCGGGCCGGCGGTGTCCGGCGACCCCGACGTGCTGGACGAGCAGGACCCCTCCACGCAGTCCCTCATCGGCTACTACAGGAAGCAGCGCCGCTGACATGTCCGCCGACACCTGGACCAACCCGCTGCGTGACCCCGAGGACCGTCGTCTTCCTCGCATCGCCGGCCCCAGCGGGCTGGTGCTGTTCGGGGTGACCGGCGACCTCTCGCGCAAGAAGGTCATGCCGGCGATCTACGACCTGGCCAACCGCGGCCTGCTGCCGCCCGGCTTCAGCCTGGTCGGCTTCGCCCGTCGCGACTGGGCCGACCAGGACTTCGCCCAGATCGTGCACGACTCGGTCAAGGAGCACGCGCGCACCGAGTTCCGCGAGGAGGTCTGGCGCCAGCTCGCCGAGGGCTTCCGGTTCGTCCCCGGCGACTTCGACGACGACGTCGCCTTCGACAACCTCCGGCGCACGATCGAGGAGCTGGACCAGGCGCGCGGCACCGGCGGCAACATGGCGTTCTACTTCGCCATCCCGCCGTCCTTCTTCGGCACCGTGGTGCAGCAGCTCCAGGAGCACGGCATGGCCCACCCGCCGGAGGGCTCGTGGCGACGGGTGGTCGTGGAGAAGCCCTTCGGCCACGACCTCGCCTCCGCGCAGGAGCTCAACGCCACCCTCGACGGCGTCTTCCCGTCCGGGTCGGTCTTCCGGATCGACCACTACCTCGGCAAGGAGACGGTCCAGAACATCCTGGCGATGCGGTTCGCCAACAACATGTTCGAGCCGATCTGGAACTCCAACTACGTCGACCACGTGCAGATCACGATGGCCGAGGACATCGGCATCGGCGGTCGCGCCGGCTACTACGACGGGATCGGCGCGGCGCGCGACGTCATCCAGAACCACCTGCTCCAGCTGATGGCGCTGGTCGCGATGGAGGAGCCCGTCGCCTTCGACGCCAACAGCCTGCGCTACGAGAAGCAGAAGGTGCTGTCCAGCGTCGTCCTGCCTCCCCGGCTCGACCTGACCACCGCCCGCGGGCAGTACACCTCCGGGTGGCAGGGCGGCGAGAAGGTGATCGGCTTCCTCGAGGAGGAGGGCATCAAGCGCACGTCGAAGACCGAGACCTTCGCGGCGATCACCCTCCACGTCGACACCCGGCGCTGGGCGGGCGTGCCGTTCTACCTGCGCGCGGGCAAGCGACTGGGACGACGGGTCACCGAGGTGGCGATCGTGTTCAAGCGGGCCCCGCACCTGCCGTTCACGGCCACCGCCACCGAGGAGCTCACCCAGAACGCGCTGGTGATCCGCGTGCAGCCCGACGAGGGCCTGACCATGCGCTTCGGCTCCAAGGTGCCGGGGACCTCCATGGAGATCCGCGACGTCAACATGGACTTCGCCTACGGCGGCTCCTTCACCGAGGCCTCCCCCGAGGCCTACGAGCGCCTCATCCTCGACGTCCTGCTCGGCGACCCGCCGCTGTTCCCCCGGCACGAGGAGGTCGAGCTGTCCTGGAAGATCCTCGACCCGATCCTCGAGCACTGGGCGAAGAAGGGGAAGCCGGAGCCCTACGACGCCGGCACGTGGGGGCCGGAGTCCGCCAACGCGATGATGGCGCGTGACGGGCGCACCTGGAGGAGGCCCTGATGATCGAGCTGCTGAACACCAACGCATCCACGATCGCGTCTGCCTTCGTGCAGGTGCGCGAGCGCGCCGGGTCGCCGGCCATGGGCATGGTGATGACCCTCATCATCGTCGTGCCCGAGGACGAGGCCGAGGAGTCGATGAAGGCCGCCAAGCAGGCCTCGCGCGAGCACCCCTCGCGGGTGCTCGGCGTGATCCTCGGCGACGGCCGGGGGCACGCGCAGGTCAACGCCCAGGTCGGGATCGGCGACGGCTGGGGCGGGGAGACCGCGCTCATCCGGCTCAAGGGCGAGGTGGTGCGCTACCCCGAGTCGGTCGTGCTGCCCCTGCTGCTGCCGGACTCGCCGGTCGCCATCTGGTGGCCCGTCGACCCGCCCGACGACCCTGCCGACGACCCGTTGGGCGCGCTCGCCACCCGCCGCATCACCGACTGCGGTGCGGCCACCCGCGCCAAGCGCAGCGCGTTGATGCACCAGGCCACGACGTACGCCAAGGGCAACTCCGACCTGTCGTGGACGCGGGTCACCCCGTGGCGCGCCCTGCTCGCGGCCGCCCTCGACCAGCACCACCTCAAGGTCACCCGGGCATCGGTCACCGCCGAGCGGATCAGCCCGAGCGCCGACCTCCTCGTCGCCTGGCTCAACGACCGGCTGCGGGTGCCGGTCGAGCGCAAGCACTCCGACGGCCCCGGCATCACCGAGGTCGTGATGGAGACCCGACAGGGCCCGATCACGATCAACCGCTCGGACGGCAAGCTGGCGACGTTCGCCTCGCCCGACCGCCCCGACCGACCCGTCGCCCTCAAGAGGCGCGGCGTGCCGGAGCTGCTCGCCGAGGAGCTGCGGCACCTCGACGAGGACGACATCTACGCCTCGGTGACCAAGCGGCTGCTCCACCTGGAGAAGAAGTCGTGAGCGGCGCGCCCGTCGTACGCCGCCACGACGACGCCGACCTGCTGGTCGGCGACGTCGCGTCCGCCCTCCTCGACCGGCTCGAGGCAGCGCAGGCGCGCGGCGAGGTGCCCCAGATCGGCCTCACGGGCGGGTCCATCGCCGATGCGCTCCACCGCGAGCTCGCCCGTCGGGCGCCGGACTCCTCGGTGGACTGGTCGCGGGTGGTGTTCTGGTGGGGCGACGAGCGGTTCGTGCCGGCGGCGTCACCGGAGCGCAACGCCGGCCAGGCCCGGGAGGCACTGCTCGACCACGTCGGGGTCGACGAGGCGCACGTCCACGAGGTCCCCGCGAGCGACGAGGTCGACACCGCCGAGGACTCCGCCGCCGCCTACAGCGCGACCATGCGCGAGCAGGGCGCCGGGTTCTTCGAGGTGCTGATGCTCGGCATCGGCCCCGACGGCCACTGCGCCTCCCTCTTCCCCGGGCACCCCGCGCTGGGTGCGACGGACGCCATCGCCGTCGCCGTGCACGACTCCCCCAAGCCGCCACCGGACCGGGTCACCCTGACCTTCGAGGCCATGGCCCGCTGCCGCGCCGTGTGGTTCATCGCCAGCGGGGAGGGAAAGGCCGACGCCGTCGCGCGCGCCCTCGCCGACGAGGGCACGGTCGAGGAGACCCCCGCCCGCGGCGTACGTGGTGACGAGACCGTCTGGTGGCTCGACGAGGCCGCCGCCTCGGCCCTCCCCACCTGACCGGGCACTTCCTCGCGCTGAACTCTGCCGAGCGGGCACTTCCTCGCGCTGGAAGGCACCGAGCGGGCACTTCCACGCGCTGCTCAGTGGGCGAGGTCGATGTACGCCGCGTGGCGGAGGCCGAGCGATGCTCGAGCCGACTCGTACCCGTGGCGAAGGCGATCCGCCGCAGACAGCTCTCTGCCGTAGACGTCCTCCTTCGTGAAGACCTCCATGTGCCACCCGCGCTCGCGTTCCAGCCAAGCGATGCGCTCCGCATCAGCCTCCTCGACGTCCTCCCCGTGGAACGCCTCCCCGTAGAACTCCCCGCCGAAGCGGACTTCCCGATCGCCCACGTCGATCCGGTAGAGCGGAGTGCCGTCGTCAGCGTGCTCCCAGATCTGGGTTCTCGGCCAGGCAGGGATGCCGGACTCGTGCCAGTGCAGCCGCAGTGCGCTCTCCGGCGGGGACTCGGCGCCCGGGTCACCCAGCGCCGAGAGACGGCGCAGCTGCACGACCCCGCGGAACCCCTTGAACCTGTCGACCTCTTGCACGAGCTCGGCATGACCGACGCCGGCGCGCAGGAAACCATCGATTGCTGCAAGAGCGTCGAATCGCCAGAGGAGACGACCCAGGTCGCAGGCCGTTCGCAAGGGCGTCGTGACTTCGACGCCACCCAGGTGCACCGTGTCTCTCGGTAGGAGCCCGCGGGTGCCGCTCGACACGCCGCTGCGCCGCAGCCGGCTCGCACTTCGGCTGAACAGGTCGAGCGACGGCATCTCGTGGATCGCACTCCGGGGCAGTGCGTCCACCTTGTGTGTCCACGCCGCTGTTCGATCCACCACGACCGCGTGCGGCGGGGCCACCAGCGCCACAGCCGACACCCGGAGCCGGAAGGAGTCCGGTACCTGCGAGGCCACGAAGACCCCGCGGACCAGCGGTCTCAACAGGCCCCCGACAACGAGCTTGTGCCGCAGACTCGCGGGCACGCCGGCCTCGTCCGCGTGCGAAGCCGTGAACGGGCGGTCGATCGGAAGCGGCGCACTCGAGTCCAGCAGGACCACGTCGCGGCACCACGTCGGTAGCTGAGGCATGCAGGCAACATGCCCGAATCCGTCGCGCGGAGTCGTACGTCATCCACAGGCGCGCGTCTTCAGCGCGAGGAAGTGCCCGGTCGGCGCTCTCCAGCGCGAGGAAGTGCCCGGTCGGTGGGCTCCAGCGCGAGGAAGTCCCCGGTCGGTGGGTCAGAAGATGATCTCGCCGGCCTTGCGGCGGCTGCGGAGGAGGGCGACGGCCTCGTCGAGGATGTCGGCCGCCTCCGTCTCACTGCGACGCTCCTTCACGTAGGCGAGGTGCGTCTTGTACGGCTCGATCTTGGGCGCCGGGGGCGGGTTCTCGCTGTCGAGGCTCGCCGGGAGGCCGCACTTGGGGCAGTCCCACGACTCGGGCACGGCGGCCTCGATGGCGAAGGTGACCACCGAGCGGTGGTCGTGGCTGCAGAAGTAGGTGACCGCCTGGCGCGGCGCGGCCTCGCCACGCTCGGCCTCGCCCATCGGTCCGGCACCGACTCGACTACCGCGGATCGCGTTTCCAGCACCAGCCACGAGGACTCCTAGAACAAGAGAGGGGGGATTCAGTTGCCCTGGTAGGCCATGAGGAGGCCGAGGGCAATGATGCAGGCAAACCAGATGACGCCGACGCCGACCGTGAACCGGTCGAGGTTGCGCTCAGCCACCGACGATCCCCCCAGACTGCTGGAGACGCCTCCGCCGAACATGTCGGACAGGCCGCCACCGCGCCCCTTGTGGAGGAGCACCAGCAGAATCATGATCGCGCTCGAGATGACGAGCAGGATGGTGAAGAGCAGAATCACGAGCGGAAGCCTACGTCACGACCGGGCGGAACCGGTGAGCGCCCTCACAGCACCGGCATGTCGTAGAAACGGCAGATGCCACCGAACTCGTCGACCTGCAGGCTGGCGCCGCCGACGAGGCATCCGTCGACGTCGGGCCTGTCCATGATCCCGCCCACGTTGGCGGCCTTGACGGACCCGCCGTAGAGGATCCGCAGGCCGTCCGCGGCCGCGTCGCCGTGCACCTCGCGGACGCGCTCACGGATGGCCGCGCAGACCTCCTGGGCGTCGTCGGGGGTGGCGACCTCGCCGGTGCCGATGGCCCAGACGGGCTCGTAGGCCACCACCAGGCCGGCGAGCTGCTCGGCGCTGAAGCCGTCGAGCGAGCCGTCGACCTGGGACAGCGTGAAGGCGACGTGCTCCCCCGCCTGGCGTACGTCGAGCCCCTCGCCGACGCACACGATGGGCGTCATGCCGGCCGCGAGCGCCTTGTGCGCCTTGGCGTTGACCAGCTCGTCGGACTCCTGGTGGTGCATCCGGCGCTCGGAGTGCCCGACGACGACGTAGGAGCAGCCCAGCTTGGACAGCATCGCCGCCGAGATCTCACCGGTGTAGGCACCGTTGTCGTGCACCGACACGTCCTGCGCGCCGTAGCCGATGGAGAGGCGGTCACCGTCGACCAGCGTCTGCACCGACCGGATGTCGGTGAACGGCGGCAGCACGACGACCTCGACCTTCCCGAAGTCGTGGCGCTTGTCCGACAGCGTCCACGCGAGCTTCTGGACCAGCACCACCGCTTCCTGGTGGTTGAGGTTCATCTTCCAGTTGCCCGCCATCAGCGGGGTGCGGGTCTTCCCGGACGCCACAGCCATGCTCACTTCTCCCTCTCGAGTACGGCGATGCCCGGGAGCTCCTTGCCCTCCAGGAACTCCAGCGACGCGCCACCGCCGGTGGAGATGTGACCGAACGCGGCCTCGTCGAAGCCGAGCTTGCGCACGGCGGCAGCCGAGTCGCCGCCCCCGACCACGGAGAGCCCGTCCACCTCGGTGAGTGCCTGGGCCACCGCCCGGGTGCCCTCGGCGAAGGCGTCGACCTCGACCACGCCCATCGGGCCGTTCCAGAAGACCGTCTTCGCGTCGGCGAGCGCCGCAGCGAAGGCAGCGGCGGACTCGGGCCCGATGTCGAGGCCCAGGGCGTCGGCCGGGATCTCCGAGGCAGGTACGACCCGGGGCTCGGGCTCGCGGTCGCCCGACGGGAACGCCGTGTCGACCACGACGTCCGTCGGCAGGAGGATCTCGACCCCACGGTCGGCGGCCTCGGTGAGGTAGCGGGTGCAGGTCTCGAGCTGGTCGGCCTCGAGCAGGCTCTTGCCGACCTCGTGGCCCTGGGCCTTGAGGAAGGTGAACACCATGCCGCCACCGATGAGCAGCTTGTCGGCCTTGTCGATCAGGTTGTCGATGACGCCCAGCTTGTCCGACACCTTGGAGCCGCCGAGCACGACGACGTAGGGGCGCTCGGGGTGCTCGGTGAGCCGCCGGAGCACGTCCACCTCGGCCGCGACGAGGCCACCCATCGCGGACGGCAGCCGCAGCGCGACGTCGTACACGCTCGCCTGCTTGCGGTGGACGACGCCGAAGCCGTCGGAGACGAACGCGTCGGCCAGCTGCGCGAGCTGGTCGGCGAAGGACCCGCGGACGTCGTCGTCCTTGCTCGTCTCACCGTCGTTGAAGCGGACGTTCTCCAGGACGGCGACGTCACCGTCCTGGAGGCCCGCCACACTCCCCGTCGCGCTGGCACCGACGGTGTCGGTGGCGAAGGCCACCGGCCGCCCGAGCAGCTCCGAGAGCCGGGACACGACCGGCTCGAGCGAGTACTGCGGGTCGGGCGCGCCCTTCGGGCGGCCCAGGTGGGCGACGACCACCACCCGGGCCCCGGCGTCGGACAGCTCCCGGATGGTCGGCACGCTCGCGCGGATCCGGCCGTCGTCGGTGATGGTCGTGCCGTCGAGGGGCACGTTGAGGTCCGAGCGGACCAGGACGCGCTTGCCCTTCAGGTCACCGAGCGACGCGATGCCTGCTGTGTGGTCGGACATCGAGCTCAGAGCGTCGAGCCGACGTGGTCGATCAGGTCGGCGAGGCGGTTGGAGTAGCCCCACTCGTTGTCGTACCAGCCGAGCACCTTGACCTGGTTGCCGATGACCTTGGTCAGGGGCGCGTCGAAGATGCAGGACGCCGGGTCGGTGACGATGTCGGTCGAGACCAGCGGGTCGGTGGAGTACTTCAGGTAGCGCCCGTCGGCCGCGGCCTTGACGATCTCGTTGACCTCGTCGACCGACGTCTCGCGGCTCGCCTCGAAGGTGAGGTCGGTGGCCGAGCCGGTGGGCACCGGCACGCGCATGGCGTAGCCGTCGAGCTTGCCCTTGAGCTCGGGCAGGACCAGGCCGATGGCCTTGGCGGCACCGGTGGAGGTCGGCACCATGTTGAGCGCGGCCGCACGGGCGCGGCGCGGGTCCTTGTGGATGTTGTCCTGGAGGTTCTGGTCGGCGGTGTAGGCGTGGATGGTCGTCATCAGGCCCTTGGTGATGCCGAGTCCGTCGTTGAGCGCCTTCGCCATCGGCGCCAGGCAGTTGGTCGTGCACGAGGCGTTGGAGATGACCGTGTGGGCCGACGGGTCGTAGAGGTCGTGGTTGACGCCCATCACGATCGTGATGTCCTCGTTGGAGGCCGGGGCGGAGATGATGACCTTCTTGGCGCCCGCGTCGACGTGGGCCTTCGCCTTGGTGGCGTCGGTGAAGAAGCCGGTGGACTCGACGACGACGTCGACACCGAGGTCGCCCCACTTGAGGGCGGCCGGGTCGCGCTCGGCGAACGCTGCGATGGTCTGGTCGCCGACCTTGATCGAGCTCTCGTCGCTGGACACGTCGGCGTCGAGGCGGCCCAGGATCGAGTCGAACTTGAGCAGGTTGGCGAGCGAGGCGTTGTCGGTGAGGTCGTTGACGCCGACGATCTCGATGTCGGCACCCGAGGCGCGCACGGCGCGGAAGAAGTTGCGACCGATGCGGCCGAAGCCGTTGATACCTACGCGGACAGTCATGATCCATGTCTCCTTCGTGGGGCCTTCGGTGACCCCGTAGACAGCTCTGGCCTTTGGTGACCTGGCACCGACCCTATCGGGTGCGCGCGGCCCCATCGAGCGGGGTCATCCGCGGTACGGACAGGTAACTTTGGAACGATCCAAAGGCCGGAGGGATCACCCGTCCTCGGCGAGCATCTCCGGCGTCAGCGACGCCTCCGTGTCGGGGATGCCGAGCTCCTCGGCGCGCTTGTCGGCCATCGCGAGGAGCCGGCGGATGCGCCCGGCGATGGCGTCCTTGGTCAGCACCGGGTCGTGCAGCTGGCCGAGCTCCTCGAGGGAGGCCTGCTTGTGCTCGAGGCGCAGGTGACCGGCCTGGCGCAGGTGGTCGGGGATCTCCTCGGCGAGGATCTCCAGGGCTCGCTCCACCCGGGCTCCGGCGGCCACGGCCGCACGGGCCGAGCGGCGGAGGTTGGCGTCGTCGAAGTTGGCCAGGCGGTTGGCGGTCGCGCGGACCTCGCGGCGCATCCGGCGCTCCTCCCAGGCCATGAGGGACTCGTGGGCGCCGAGGCGGGTGAGCAGCGCCCCGATGGCGTCGCCGTCGCGGATCACGACACGGTCCACACCGCGCACCTCGCGCGCCTTCGCGGAGATGCCGAGACGGCGGGCCACACCGACGATCGCGAGCGCGGCCTCGGGGCCGGGGCAGGTGATCTCCAGCGAGGACGAGCGACCCGGCTCCGTGAGCGAGCCGTGCGCGAGGAAGGCACCGCGCCACGCGGCGACCGCGTCGCACCCGCCACCGCTCACCACGGCCGGCGGGAGGCCGCGCACGGGCCGGCCGCGCTGGTCGAGCAGCCCGGTCTGGCGAGCCAGGGCCTCGCCGTCCTTGGTCACGCGCACGATGTAGCGGCTGCCCTTGCGGATGCCGTTGCCCTGCACCATCACGACATCGGAGGGGTGGCCGTAGACCTCGGAGATGTCCTTGCGCAGCCGGCGAGCCGCCGCGCCCGTGTCGAGCTCGGCCTCGACCACGATGCGACCGCTCACGATGTGCAGTCCCCCGGCGAAGCGGAGCATCGAGGCGACCTCGGCCTTGCGGCAGCAGGTCTTGGTGATCTGGGTGGAGGCGAGCTCTGCCTTCACCTGTGCCGTCATTGCCATGGCCCGAATCCTGCCATGCGGGTCAACGACCCTCACCAGTTCGGTGGGGTCCGTCAGCCCTCGTCGACGATCCGCGCGAAGGCGGCAGCCAGGAGGTCCGGGTCGTGCCGCGGCTCACCCGGGACGGCGAGGTCCTCGACCACGAGACGGGCGCCACGGTCGGCGACGACCTTCTCGAGCTGGTCGCGGTCGCCGGCCAGCGCCGAGGAGTCGACCAGCACGGCGTGCACGGTCAGGTCGGGAGCGTGCTCGAAGAGCGCCTGGAGGTGGTCCGCGGGGCCGAAGCCGGTGGTCTCCCCCGCCTGGGCCTCCAGGTTGAGCACCACGACGAGCTTGCCCGGGGTCTCGGCCAGCGCCTGGCGCAGCCCCGGCACCATGAGGTGCGGGATCACGGAGGTGAACCACGACCCGGGACCCAGCACGACCCACTCGGCGGACCGGATCGCCTCGACCGCCTCGTCGCACGCCCGCGGGTCCTCGGGCACCAGGGCGACCGACTCGATCCGCCCGCCCGTCGTCGCGACCTCGACCTGGCCACGTACGAGCCTCACGCCGGTCGGGTCGTCGGGGTCGGCCCCCCGCACGCGCGCCGTGATGTCCATCGGGGTGGTCGCCATCGGCAGCACCCGGCCGTGGGCGCCGAGCAGCCGGCCCATCCAGTCGAGCGCCCGGACGTGGTCGCCCATGAGCTCCCACAGCGACACGATGAGGAGGTTGCCGACGACGTGGCCCTTCATCTCCCCGTGCCCGGCGAAGCGGTGCTGGACCACCTCGGCCCAGGTGCGTCCCCACTCGTCGTCGCCGCACAGCGCGGCCAGCGCCATCCGCAGGTCTCCGGGCGGCAACACGCCGAACTCGCCGCGCAGCCGACCCGACGAGCCGCCGTTGTCCGCCACCGTCACGACGGCGGTCAGGTCGTCGATCGTGAGGTCGTCGTGGAGCCGGCGCAGGGCCGAGAGGGTGGCCGCGAGCCCGTGTCCGCCGCCGAGGGCGACCGCGGCCTGCGCGGTCTTGCGCGCCACCTCACTCCCTGCCGAGGTCGCGGTGCGCGGTGCTGACGTCGTGCCCGGACTCGCGCAGCAGTGCGGCGATCGCCTCGGTCATCGCGACGCTGCGGTGCTTGCCTCCCGTGCACCCGACGGCGACCTGCATGAAGCGCTTCCCCTCGACGAGGTAGCCCTCGGCGACGGTGCGGAGGACGGGGAGGTACTGCTCGAGGAACTGCTTCGCTCCCGGCTGCGAGAGGACGTAGTCGGACACCCCCGGGTCGCGGCCGTTCTGCGGCCGCAGCTCGGGGACCCAGTGCGGGTTGGGCAGGAAGCGCATGTCGGCCACCCAGTCGGCGTCGACCGGGATGCCGTACTTGAAGCCGAAGCTGATGACGGTGACCTTGAGACGGGTCGAGGCCGCGGTGCCGAACAGCTCGGCGATGCGGTCCTGGAGCTCGTGCACGTTGAAGTTGCTGGTGTCGAGCAGGACGTCGGCGTCGCCCCGGATGTCGGCCATCACCTCGCGCTCGCGCCGCAGCCCGTGGAGCAGGCGGCCACCGCCCTGGAGCGGGTGCGGGCGACGTGCCGCCTCCTGGCGGCGCACGAGGACGTCGTCGGTCGCCTCGAGGAAGAGCAGCGTCGTCGGCCGGCCGGTGACCGGCTGGTGACGGTTGGCCTGGAGCGAGTCGAAGAACGACCCGGACCTGACGTCGACGACGACCGCGATCGGCTGGTGGATGCCCCGGCTGTCGTCGACGAGGCGTACGACGTCGCGCACCAGCGTCGGCGGGAGGTTGTCGACCACGAAGTAGCCCAGGTCCTCCAGCTCCTTGGCCGCCGTGCTGCGACCGGCACCGGTCATGCCGGTGACGATGACCAGCTCGCCGGGAGTGGGCTCACTCACGTCAGTCCTCCATGCAGTGTCTCGTCGTCGTCCGAGATGATCTCGCCGGTCGCCGTGTTGATGACCGGCGCCTTGTCAGCAGTCTTGCGGGTGGCGTCGGCCTTCGCGACCGCTTCCTTGATCGCGGTGGCCGTGCGCGGGCCGATGCCGGGCACGAGCGCGATGGCCTCGGGCTCGGCCTCGCGGAGCTTCTTCAGCGACCCGAAGTGCTTGAGCAGCGTCTTGCGCCGCACCTCGCCGAGGCCGGGCACGTCGTCGAGCATGCTCTCGACCATCGACTTCGAGCGCCGGTTGCGGTGGTGGTTGATCGCGAACCGGTGGGCCTCGTCGCGGATCCGCTGGAGCAGGTAGAGGCCCTCGCTGGTGCGGGCCATGATCACCGGGTCCTCCTCGCCGGGCAGCCACACCTCCTCCAGCCGCTTGGCCAGGCCGCAGACCGGGACGTCGGTGATGCCGAGCTCGGACAGCGCCTGCTGCGCCGCGGCGACCTGGGGTGGACCGCCGTCGACGACCACCAGCGACGGCGCGTAGGCGAACTTCCGCGGCCTCCCGGTCTCCGGATCGACGAGCATCGGACCGGAGTCGGTCGACACCGTCTCGCTCCTGGCCTGCTCGTCGAGCAGGCGCCTGAAGCGGCGGGTGATCACCTCGTGCATCGACGCGACGTCGTTCTGGCCGTCGACGCCACGGATCACGAAGCGGCGGTACTCGGACTTGCGGGAGAGCCCGTCCTCGAACACGACCATCGAGGCGACCACCTCGGTGCCCTGCAGGTTGGACACGTCGTAGCACTCGATCCGCAGCGGCACCTCGTCGAGCGCGAGCGACTTCTGGATCTCCTCGAGCGCCCGGTTGCGAGTGGTGAGGTCGCTGGCGCGCTTGGTCTTGTGGAGCGCGAGCGCCTGGGCCGCGTTGCTGGCGACCGTCTGCTGGAGGTCGCGCTTGTCGCCGCGCTGCGGGACGCGGATCGCGACCTTGCTGCCCCGCCGCTCCCCCAGCATCTCCTCGAGCACGCCGGCGTCGGGTGGCAGGGCCGGCACGAGCACCTCGCGCGGGATGGTGTCGCCGGAGTCGGGGTCGGCTCCGCCGTAGAGCTGCAGCAGGAACTCCTGCACGAGCCCGGCGGTGTCGCTGTCGTCCGAGCGGTCGGCCACCCATCCGCGCTGGCCGCGGATCCGTCCGCCGCGGACGTAGAAGATCTGCACGGCCACCTCGAGCGGGTCCTCCGCGAGCGCGATCACGTCGGCGTCGGTGCCGTCGCCGAGCACGACCGCCTGCTTCTCGAGCGCCTTGGTGAGGGCGCCGAGGTCGTCGCGCAGCCGGGCGGCCTTCTCGAAGTCGAGCGCCTCGGAGGCGGCGTACATCTCGCGCTGGATGCGCTTGGTGAAGGCCGTGGTGTTGCCGGCCATGAAGTCGCAGAAGTCGTCGACGATCTCGCGGTGCTGCTCGGCGGTCACGCTGCCCACGCAGGGCGCCGAGCACTTGTCGATGTAGCCGAGCAGGCACGGTCGGCCGATCTGGGCGGACCGCTTGAACACCCCGTTGCTGCAGGACCGCATCGGGAACACGCGCAGCAGCAGGTCGACGGTCTCGCGGATCGCCCAGGCGTGGCTGTAGGGGCCGAAGTAGCGGGTGCCCTTGCGCTTGGCGCCGCGCCCGACCATGACGCGCGGGAACTCCTCGCCCACGGTCACCGCGAGCCAGGGGTAGGACTTGTCGTCGCGGTACTTGACGTTGAAGCGCGGGTCGAACTCCTTGATCCAGCTGTACTCGAGCTGGAGGGCCTCGACCTCGGTGTCGACGACCGTCCACTCGACGCTCGCCCCCGTGGTGACCATCGTGGCCGTGCGCGGGTGGAGGTTGCCGATGTCCTGGAAGTACGACGACAGCCTCGGCCGCAGGCTCTTGGCCTTGCCGACGTAGATGACCCGGCCCTTGGCGTCGCGGAAGCGGTAGACCCCCGGCTTGGTCGGGATCGAGCCCGGGGCGGGTCGATAGGAGCTCGGCGTGGCCACCCCACAACCCTACGGGCGCCCGGGGACGGTGCCTCATCACCTGTCCCGATCACCTGCCAGACGCGGCGTAGTGGGCGGCCACCCGGCTCGCGGACAGGGCCTGCCCGTAGACCGCAACCTCGTCGATGCTCCCGTCGAACCAGCTCGTCGCGCTCTCACCACTGCGTCCGATCCCGAGGATCGAGGTCGTGGCGTTGAGCGTCCCGGTGCTGCTCGCGGTCGCCGCCAGCGCGCCGTTGACGTACAACGACAGCGTGCCGCCGGAACGGGTGAGGACGAGGTGTGTCCACGCGCCCAGCGCGGCGGTGCCCGGCGCGGTCACGGCGTACGCCGTGCTGCCGACGAAGACGGTGCCGCGCCACTGCCCGCCGCTCGACATGGACAGCCGGTACTGCCACACGCTGTAGCCGCTGGCCCCGCCCTTCTGCAGCACCGCGCCGCTGTGCACCACGTCAGGCTTCGCCCAGGCCTCCACTGTCAGGTCACCGGTGGGGTTGAGGGCGGTCGTGCTCGGGATGGAGAGGTAGCCCGTGGTGCCGTCGAAGGTGCGGGCCGTGTCGGCGTCACCCACCAGCGCTCCTGGCGAGGTCGTCACCCCGCCCACTGCGCTCCCGGAGGGGCCGACGACGGCCGCCACCGAGGTGCCGCTGTCGCCGAGCCTCCAGTAGCCCACGGGGGCATCTGCTGTCACCGTGCCCGAGTAGGCACCCGCAGGCGGCGGGGACCCGACGGTGATCAGCCCGGTCCGGGTCAGCGTGTTGCTCCCGTTGGCGTTGCTGGCCGTGAGGGACACGGTGTAGGTCCCTGCGGTGGTGTAGGTGTGGCTGGGGTTCTGCGACGTCGACGTGCCGCCGTCCCCGAAGGTCCACGACCAGGAGGTCGGCGCACCGGTCGACTGGTCGGTGAAGCTCACCGCGAGCGGCGCGGCTCCCGAGGTCGGCGACGCCGAGAAGGCCGCGGTCGGCGCCTGGGGTGGCGGTGGGGACCCGACGGTGATCAGCCCCGCGCGGGTCAGCGTGTTGCTCCCGCTGGCGTTGGTGGCCGTGAGGGAGACGGTGTACGTCCCCGCCGAGGAGTAGGTGTGGCTGGGGTTCTGCGACGTCGACGTGCCGCCGTCGCCGAAGGTCCACGACCAGGAGGTCGGCGCGCCCGTCGACTGGTCGGTGAAGCTCACCGCGAGCGGCGCGGCTCCCGACGTCGGCGACACCGAGAAGGCCGCGGTCGGCGCCTGCGGCGGCGGGGTGCCCAGCGACATCGTGTTGTGCACGTAGCGGCCCGTCACCTGGTCGGAGGCCAGCACCACCAGGCCGGTGGTCGCCGTGAGGTTCTGCTTCGTGGACGTGGGGTTGTTGATGTTCACGTCGGACGCGAGCTTGATGAACGGGTCGCCTCGACCGTCGCCGAAGGAGATGTTGTTCATCGGAGTCGTCTTCATGTAGACGACGCCACCGGTGTTGGGTCCGGCCGCCAGCACGCGGAGCACCTGGTTCGTCGTGTCGAGCAGCACGATGGGCCGGGTCAGGCCGTCGCGCACCCGGCTGTGGACGTACTGGCGCCACACGTCGTCGTTGCCGAGGACGAGGAGCCGGATCAGGGGTGCGCTCGCGTTGTTGCTGACGTCGTCCTGGCTCGTCTTGACCGCCACGAAGAGGCGGCCGGCCGCGTTGCCCTCGACGCTGGCGATGTTGATGTGGTCGTCGGCCTCGTTGGGACCCGAGATCACCTTGCGCGAGCCCTCCCACGTGGTGGTCGCCGCCGAGTCGAGGTGCGTGGCCGCGTAGACGGAGTCGTCGCCCTGGTTGCTCCAGACCACGCTGATCCTGCCGTTGTACGACGTCACGCTGGCGATGTCGTCCGAGGTGACCGACGTGCCCGGCACGCTCGGGATGAAGGGCGCACCCCAGCTCAGCCCGCCGGGCTGGCCGACGACGACCCGCACCCTGCTGCCCTGGGTGTAGGTGACCCACAGCTTGCCGGTGCCGTCCTTCGCGATCACCGCGGCCTCGACACCCCCGCTGGCGATGGTGACGGGGAAGCCCGCGTCCCGCGTCCACGCGCCGCCGGCATAGCTGTAGCGCGAGACCTGGACGCCGCCGGAGGCCGACGTCCCCGACGCGACGTAGAGCTTGGAGCCGTCCCAGAGCGCGTCCGCGCGGCTGCCGCTGCGCGAGTCGACGAGCACTCCGGTGTCGACCCATGTCTGGGTCGACAGGTTCAGCCGATGGATGTGGAAGTCGTTCGAGACCGGGTCGTTGAGGACGCCCCACCACGTGCCCTGGGCGAACCAGAGCTTGCTCTGGGGCTTGGAGGCAGTGGGCGAGAGGTCGGGGTCGACCCAACCCGACCCGGCCCCGGGACCGTAGGCGAAGTCCCGGTAGCCGACGTCGCCCACCGCCGCCACGGCGGTCGGAGGGGCTGCGATCCCTGTGAGGGTTCCGGCCAGGCAGAGGACAAGAGTCCCCACTGCGGCCCGAGCACGCGTGAAGGTGGACATGGTGGTTCTCCTCTGCTTTTCGTGCAACCCCCGTCGGGTCGGCCCGGCAAAGGCCTACCGGGCCGACCCGCGGGGGGACCTGCTACCTCGTCACAGCGAGGCCGTCGATGACCACCGGCTTGCCGTCGGACTTGACCACGATGCGGTAGCGCTTCGTGGTGTCCGTGGCGTAGGAGGCGATCGTGATGAGCTCACTCGTCCGGGCCTTCCTGGCAGCGAGCGAGACCTTCTTCACCAGGCGCTTGCCCACGAAGACCTGCACCTTGCCGCCGCCCGAGCGCTTGCCCACGAGCAGGTACACCTGCTTGCCGGTGACGGTCTTGGAGAGCGAGGCACCACGCTGACGCGTGATCGACGCCGTTCCCATGTAGTACCCGGTGCCGCTCGCCCGACGCCAGTCACCCTTGCGGGACAGGCTTCTGTCGTCGAGCGGGAGGGCCGTGCACCGGGCCTCCGACCACGCCCCGGCCACACCGGCGGTGTTCGTCCCCCGCACCCGCATGCAGTAGGCGTAGCCGGCCATGCCCGGCACCTGGAGGGCAGTGCCGGTCTGGTTGGCCAGCACCGTGGTCGCCCACGTCGAGCCCTTGCCCGTCCCGATCGAGCTGACCTCCACGTCGTAGCCCTTCACCAGGGTGGGGGTGGTCGTGGCGTGCCAGGCCACGTCGACGTACGAGCCCAGCGTGACTGCCGCACTGGGCTTGTCCAGCACCACCGTCGGGACCGGCACCGCCGCGACGACCACGGTGTCGGTCTTGGTGCTCGTGCCACTCGCGTTGGTCACCTTCAGCGAGACCGTGTAGGTCCCCGGCTTCGCATAGGTGTACGACGGGCTCTGCTGCGTGGAGGTGCCACCGTCACCGAAGGTCCACGCCCAGCTGGACGGGGGCCCGGTCGAGGTGTCGGTGAACTTCACCGCCAGCGGTGCCGTCCCCGTGGTCGGGGCCCAGGTGAAGCTGGCCTTCGGAACGGACACGGCCACGGTCACGGTGGCCGTCTTGGTGCTCGACCCGCTCTCGTTGGTCGCCGTCAGCTTGACCGTGTAGGTGCCTGCCTTGGCGAACGTGTGTGTCGGGTTCTGCTCCTTCGACGTTGGCGTGCCGTCACCGAAGTCCCACGTCCATGCGGTCGGAGGTCCGGTGGACGTGTCGGTGAACTTGACCGCCAGCGGCGCCGGACCGGTCGTCGGCGAGTTGGTGAAGCTCGCCACCGGGACCGGCAGCTTGACGGTGATGTCCACCGACTTCGTGGTCGACCCCGCGTAGTTGGTCGCGGTGAGGGTGACCGTGTACTTCCCGTCCTCGGTGAACGTGTGCGACGGGTTCGTCAGTGTCGAGGCAGCCGTGCCGTCCCCGAAGTTCCAGGACACGCTCTTGGCATCCTTCGACGTGCTGGTGAACTGCACCGCGAGGGGTGCCGGCCCGGTCTGCGGGGTGTAGGTGAAGTCGGCAACCGGCTTGACCGGCGCCGGCGACGCCGAACCAGGCGTGTAGTTGTGCACGTAGTATCCGGTCTTCTGGTCCGAGGCCAGGACGAGGACGCCCGAGGTGTCGGTGATGTTCTGCTTCGTCGACGTCGCGTTGTTGATGAACGTGTGGTCGGCGAGCTTGATGTACGGGTCGCCCTTGCCTTCCGCGAAGACGGGGTTGGACATCGAGGTCGTCTTCTCGTAGATGACCCCGCCCGCGAGCGGACTGGTGGCGAAGACGTGCAACTTGTCGTTGCTCGGCTCGAGCAGGATGATCGGGCGTGTCATGTTGTCCCTGACCCGGCTGTGGATGACGTTCGTCCACGTGCCGTTCTTCAGCACGAGCAGCCGCACCAGTCCCTCGCTGGTGTCCACGTGCGCGGGATCGTCGGACGACTCCTTGACCACCACGAAGATGCTCCCGCCAGCGCCGTCCACTCCGGACATCGCTATGTGGTCGTCAGCCACACTGGGACCGTCCAGGATCTTCGTCGAGGCTTTGTCCCATCCTGTTAGGGGTGATGCCGCAGTGTCTGCGTGGCTAGCGGCATAGATGGCCGTCTCGCCGGTCACAGGGTCGGGTATCTGGTTGCTCCACACCACTGTGACCGAACCGTTCTGCGCGATGATCGTGGCGATGTCGTCCTTGTCGACGAGCGTGCCGCCCACCGGTGGGCTGAATACCTCTCCGAAACTGGTCTGTTCCGGGTTGCTGACAACGACACGCACATTCCGTTGATCGGTTCCCGCGGCCGCGGTGTAAGCGACCCACAGACGTTTGGTGGTGTCCTTCGCAATCACCGCCGCCTCGACTCCGCCACCATTGACGGTGGTCTGGAGTCCGTCGAGAACGTACTTCGAGCCGTCGTACTTGAACCGTGAGACGCGGATCCCCACGCCGCCCTCCCGGCCGGCGGAGGCGATGTAGAGCTTGGTGCCGTCCCACAGCACGTCCGCCTGCTTCGCCCCCGTCCTGTCGTCGACGAGCACCCCGGTGTCCGTCCACGACTGGGTGCCGGGACTGAAGGACCAGATGGACAGCCTTGTTGTGTTGGGCTGTTGCAGGACACCCCACCACTTGCCCTGGGCGAACCAGAGCTTGCTCTGGGGCTTGGAGGCCGTCGGCGAGTTGTCCGGGTCGATGAAGTCCCCCGTGAGCCCCGGGCCGTACTTGAAGTCGGCGTAACCGACGTCCCCCGGTGCGGCCTGCGCGGCAGGCGTGGTCGTGATCGTCACCAGCGCGAGGCCTGCCACGGCGAGAACCGTGGTGATCAGGCGCACGAGCAGGGCCTTTGCGTGTCGTGTCATGTCGTTCTTCTCCCCTGATGAATGGTGGTCGCGACGGCCACCACGTTGTTGCTGATCCAGCGTGGATTGGTGGCATGTCCCGGTTCCCGGGTCATGCGGTCGACGTGCCGGAGCCAGTACCAGACGAGCGCGTCGCGCTCGGTGATGCCGGTGTCGTGCAGGAATTTCCCCACTTCGGTCCTGGCCAGGGCGGCGGACAGGACCGGGTCGTCGTCCCTCGAGACGATGAGGCTGCGGATGAGCAGCCCCAGGTCGACCCGTCGCTCGGTGCGGACGGGGTGGAGGGTCAGGTGCAGGGCGTCGTGCAGGGCCGCGTCGTGGAAGGACGCCTGGTCCCAGTCGATGACCCCCAGCCGGCCGCGCGACCCGAGCAGGACGTTGCCCGGCCACAGGTCCCCGTGGACGAGCGCCACCCGGCAGGTGGTGCCCCGGAGCGAGCCCGCGACGTCGCTGGCCCACTGGGCGACCGCGGCGGCCGCCCGCCGGTGTCCGTGACGGCGTAGCAGGGCTGCCACCGTGGCTCCCGGGTCGAGGAACCACGTGGAGACCATGTCGTCGGCCGCGACGTCGTGGGAGGTCGCCTCGCGCAGGTCCGCCAGCCGGCCCCGCACACGTGCCATCAGGCTCACGTCGTCCATGAGGTCCGAGAGCGGGAGGCCGGGCAGCCGCTCCTCCACCACGGCGAAGCGGTCGCCGGTCGCGTGCTCGGCCAGGGTCCGGGGCACCAGCTGGCGCCACGCACTCCAGCGCGCCTGCGCGTGGATCCGGCCGCGCGCCTCCAGGTCGCGACGCAGGGCCGTCTCGCCGTAGGGCGAGCGCGCCACCTTGACGACGCAGTCCTCGCGGACCCAGGTGGCGCGGTGCGAGTTGTGCACCCACTTCCCCTCGTCCTCCCCCGGCTGTCCTGCCTGCCGGCCCGCGGCGGCGTACGCAGCGAGCGCGGTGCGGATGATGTCGTCGTGCTCCCGGCGCAGCCGCGTGCCCGCGGTGATCCGCTCGAGGACGAAGGCGCTCGTGTCCCGAGCGCTGGCTGCGGTCCTCATGGCCGCATCCCGCCGGTCCTGCGCGCCAGGCGCTCGGCGGCCATCTGCCAGATGGCCGCCACGACCTGGTCCGCCACGTCTGCGGCGCCCTGGGTCGCGTCGACCGTCAGGACCCGCGGCCGCCCGGCACGCTCGTGGACCGCGCGCACGTGGCCGGCGATGGCGTCGCTGTTCTCGTCCAGCACCTGCGGGGTCATCTCGCCCTTGCGGGCGTGGAGCACAGCGCCGGGCGCCTCCAGGAGCACGGCGAGGTCCGGCGCCGGCACGCAGTGCAGGAGCACCGAGAAGTAGAGGCGCTTGAGGACCCGGAATCGGCCCCTCGGCGGGACTGCCGCGTCGTAGACGTAGCGGTCGAAGAGAACCAGTCGTCCCCGGGCCGAGGCCAGCACGCCGACGGCGTACCTCCGGACGGCGCGCAGTGGCCGGCGCAACGGCCAGAGCGCCTTCGCCACCGTGCTCGAGTCGTGGGCGTCGGGCCAGAGGCCGAAGTAGACGCGCTGGTGGCGCCACAGCCAGGCCTCGCCGACTGCGTCGACGAGTGTCGACTTGCCGGCACCGTCCGGACCGAGGATGGTCACCAGCAGCCCGCGCCGCCCCGGCCACTGGCGCAGCCGCTCCGTCGCGCGCAGCCAGGCGACCTCGGCGACCTTCGCCGCACCGCGGGAGCTGTACGCCGCCCGCAGGCAGCGCCTGCGCAGGCCGGGCCGCAGCCCTGAGAGTGCCTCGCCCAGCTGCTCCACGTGGGTGCCCACGCACTGCCGGAGGAGCTGCTCGGGCGCGGTGGCGCGCGGCAGCACGGTCGACAGTACGCGGTGCCAGTCGGCCAGCGGCTCGGCGGCCGCGGTGCCGGCGAGGGTCGCGAGCCGGTCGAGGCGCTGCGAGCCGCGCGGCTGCTTGCCGTCGTCGGTGACGAGGTGCAGCAACGTCACCCAGAACTCGTCGCGCGGGTCGAGGTGCGGCACGCCCGCGGGCCCGTCGACGGCTCGCGCGAGGCACGCGTCGGCCATGCCGGAGGGCCACAGGGCGAGCGGCCCGAAGTCCAGGGAGGTGACGACGTCGAGGTGCACGAACGTCCGACCGTCGAGCCGGACCAGGAACCGGTGGGTCCCGCGGCCGGCGGCCGGGACCTCCACGAAGCCGTCGGACCGCAGCAGCGCGAGCACGCTGTCCAGGTCCTCCGGCGCCACCAGCACGTCGAGGTCGTCGTCCGGCCCCCGTGACGGGCGCATGACGGCGTGGCTGAGCCGGTGACCGCGCAGGGCCGCGAGGCTGTCGTGCTCGGGCCGGATCGGGGCGTGGGCTGCGGCAGTGGCCGTCATGTCACCTCACCCCCGTCAGCACCGGGGCCGCCAGGCCGAGCGCGAGGCCCCAGTGGGCGTACAGCGAGGCCTGCCAGCCGCCCTGGAGCCGGATGGCCCCGAGGACGAGACCGAGCAGCATCCCGACCACCAGCCCGGTCCAGCCGAAGAAGGCCGCGGAGACGAATCCCTGGGCGAGCGCGGACGTGACGCAACCGCGCCAGCCGGCGCTCGCGCCGTGCATCAGCAGGCCTCGGAGCACGACCTCGCTCACCAGCGGCACGAGGAGCACGAGGTCGGCGATCGCCGCGCGTTCGAGGCCGGAGCCGGGGTAGGCGTCCGGACGGGCTGCCAGCGTGACGGCGAGGGCGGCGTACAACGACACCACCCACCACCCGAGGTCGCCGAGCGCGAGCCGGCGGGGGCGCACGGCTGCGCGCACCGCGGGCGAGGCGACGATGACCGCCACCAGGGCGGCCGCGACCAGCACGGCGAGCGTCAGCTGGTCGACCGCGGACGGCAGGAAGACCGGCATCGAGACCGCAAGCACGAAGGTGAGGCCGACCAGCGTCGTGGCATGCCCACGCACGCGCCGCGCCGCCGACACGCTGCCGGCCTCGTGGACGCCCCAGAGCAGCAGCCCACCGACCGGCGCCACGCTCCAGGCGGGCTGACCCGCGAGCACGAGCGCCGCACCGGTGCCGAGCAGCGCGAGCGGCACCGTGGCCGGACTCCCGACCGTGAGGGACCGGGGACGAGGGATGGGTGTCGCGGTCACGCCAGCACCACCACCCGCTCGACGACGACGGCGGCCAGGGCGACGAGCAGCACAGTGGTGGAGACCCAGCTCAGGGCGCGCGACTCCGCGTCGCGGACGGGCTGGCGCGCGGGGACCGGCCCCGGGGGCACCTTCTCCCGCCAGTCGGTGCGGAACAGGTCGACGACCAGGACGACGACGACCAGGAGGGCCAGTGCCAGGCCGGCTGCTCCAGCCGGCTCCGGGGCCACGCGCCCGGGCCAGGTGGAGGCGGCCTGCAGCACGGCGATCACCGGATGCCCCCGACCAGGCGTGCGACGGCGTCCCGGTTGTGCCAGGTCCGCCACACGACGGCCGCGACGACGAGGAGCCCGGTCGCCGCGACAGCTGCCTCGACGTGCCACCACCCGGTCTCGGCCATGGCGGTGGCGACGAGCGTCGCCACGGCCGCCCCGAAGGAGATGACGAGCAGCGTGTGGAGCAACCAGTGCTGCCTGCCGAAGAACGGGAGGAACGCATAGCCGGGAGCGAGGAGGAGGTATCCCACGACGAGGGGTCCGCGCACGGCCGCGGGGATGGTCTCGGACAGGCCCATCAGGGCGGTGGTGGCCAGCAGGGTGGCACCGACGGCGGGGTGGAGGGGGTCAGCTCGTAGCACGGTTCGTCCTGTCCACGACGTAGACGCGCGTCGATCCCTCGCGGTAGACGAGCCCGAAGTCGGGGGCGGTGCTGAGCTCCGCGAGGAGATCGTGCTGCCACCCCTTCGGCAGGCCGCTGACCATGTTGCCGTAGGCGTACTGGCCCTTGCTGAGCACCAGGAAGCCGCGACCGCCGTGCTCCTCGACGAGCGCCCGGACGCCCGCCAGGTCACCGGTCTGGAACCGGTCGAGGGCAGGTGCGAAGTCCACCTCGCCGACCCGGCGCTCACGGAGGTAGCCCGCCGGGGCGATGCTGACCACGAGCTCGCCAGGTCGGACGTGCTCGTGCACCCAGGCGGCGGCCCGGCGCTCGCTCGGCGACACCGACTCGAAGGACTCCGAGCCGTACTTCGCGACCAGCGCGGGCGGGATGAGCGCCACCAGCAGCACCGCCAGCGCGGTGGACATCAGTCGCGGTGCCCGGCTGGGCGACAGCAGGAAGATCGCCGCTCCCCCGGCCAGGAGCGGGAGCATGAAGAGGAAGACCCGGATCAGGCCCTCGCCGCCGTAGCTCTGCAGCACCATCGATCCGGCCGGCGCCGCGGCGAGCACCACGGCTCGCGCGTCGAGGATCCGGCGGCGCCAGGCCACCAGGACGCCGAGACCGGCGAGCCCTGCGGTGAGCGCGCTCAGCCCCATCCGGGCGTAGATGATGCGCTGGTGGGCGGGGTTGCCCTGCAGCCGCTCGCCGACGTTGTCGTCCAGGTTGCCCGTGACCTTGCCCGTCTCCCCCAGCAGGCCGTGGATGTGGCCGACCCAGTACTCCGTCGTGGCCCACATGAACCAGACGACGAAGATCACCGAGAAGAGCAGCCACAGGGACCTGGCCCGCGTCAGACCGAGCACTCCCAGGAGGCCCGTCGCGGAGATGAGCATGAAGGGAGTCAGCTGGTGGCTGACGACGAGGGCGGCGAAGGAGACGACGACGACCGCGAGAGCCGTCCGGCCGCCGGGCCCGGGCCGGGTCCTGGGATCCATGGCCACGACGAGCACCCCGACGATGACCAGGTAGGTGAAGACGCCCAGGGCCTGCGGCGAGTAGTAGTACTGACCGCTCCACTCGACGAGCTCGAAGATCCACAGGGCCAGCCAGCACACCGCCGGGTCGTGCACGAGCCGGCGCAGCACGACCCACATCGCCGCGAGCCACAGCGCCTTGACCACGAACGGGAACCACACGGCCAGCGGCATCGTGTCGTGGAACCCGGCCGCCTCGCTGAGGTAGCCGAAGAGGGCGAAGAAGCCGGGCCACGAGAACCTCGCGTCCAGCAGGGGCAGCGTCTCCCCCGTCCGCATGATGGCCTCGGCGAAGCCCGCGTGGACGTACGTCACCGGGAACCGGGGCTCACCCTCGATCACGAACGGCGCACCGTCGACCAGCGCCACCCAGGCCGCCAGGTAGAGGACCCCGAGGCTCGGCGCCCGGTGCGCCCACCTGAGGTAGACCACGAAGCAGGCGGTGAGGAGCACGAGACCGACGAGGTAGCCGGCGTTGACGGCCTGGATCAGCCCGTAGTCCCCGATGCGCTCGGCCGAGCTCAGGCGCAGGCTCAGCAGGCCGATCGCCACCGCTGCGGGCGGAGCAGCCACCAGGAGTGCCCACCCCTGGCGACGGTGACCCCGAGGCGTCTCCGGGGCACCGGTGGGCGTCCCGCCGCCACGCGGCGGCAGGAGAGGAGGAAGGACGGATCCGAGACGGTCGCGAGGCACGACCGGCACCCCCGTCCGGACGTCGATCGACACGTCAGCCCACGAGCTCGGACGAGGACTGTCGCGACCGTACGTAGCTGACCGGGGCCCACATGAGCCCGGCGAGCTCGGCGGCGCGGAGGGAGGCGGGGTAGTCGCTCCCGTGCAGGTGCGCGTTCTTGGGCGAGCCGCTGCCGAACAGGTAGCGGACACCGCTCGGGACCCGGCGGACGATCTCGCGCCTGCTGCCCCGGGCGGCGGTCTGCTTCCAGATCACCGAGCCCAGGCCGAGCCCGTAGCCGAAGACCGTGCTGCGCAGCTCCGCGTCGGTCGCCCGGTGGTGGTGCAGGACCAGCGCCTGGGGCTCGTACGCGAGCATGTTGCCCGCGAGCACCGTGCGCATCAGCAGGTCGATGTCCTCACCGGCCCGTGTCGTGGTGCCGGGACCGAGCCTCTCGTCGAAGCCACCCACCTCCGCGAAGACCTCGCGCCTGATGGCGAAGTTGGCGCCCGAGCCGTAGGCGCCCGGCAGGTAGGGATAGAGGGGGTGGTCTCCGGCGTGCGCCGCCAGGTCGAACAGTCGTGCGGTGGTGCCCTTGTCGAAGCCGCCGAACTGCTGCATCCGGACCTGGGCGGGCGAGTCGAGCGACGCAGGCATGATCAGCCCCGTCACGCACATGACCCGCTGGTCGCGACCGAAGCCGCGCAGCAGGCCGGGGAGCCAGCGCGGGTCCACCGCGACGTCGTCGTCGAGGAAGGCGATGAGGGGGGTCTCCACGGCCGCCGCGCCCTGGTTGCGGGCGTGCGCCGCGCCTCGTCGGGCGGTGCTCACCACCCGCAGCGGGGCGTCGTCGCCGATCTCACGTCGGAGCTGCTGGGCGAGCGACCCGCTGCCTCCGGTGACGTCGTTGTCGGCGACCACGACCGCGGCCGGCCGGAACGAGCCGAACAGCAGCTCCTTCACGAGCAGCGGCAGCATCGACGAGCGACCCGCGGTCGGGATCACGACCGTCACGTCCTCCGGCGACCATCCACCGGTCTCGAACCGCTGGCACGCAGGAGCGTGGCCGTTGGTGCCGTTGCCCAGTCCGTTGAGCGCGTCGAGCATCCGCACGGTGGGCAGCCCGTCCTCGCGCAGGTGCGCGTTGACGTCCGCGGCGATCTTGGGCCAGAGCAGGGCCGCGAGCAGCGTCGCCGGCGTGGCGACACCGGGCGTCACGTGGACCTCGGCCACCACGACAGGCGTCCCGTGCAGCTTCACCGTCACCAGCGCCGTGCGGTAGCTGGCCCCGGCCGCGGTGCGGTCGGGCAGCATCGGCAACGCCCTGTCCAGGTCGATCTGCCTGACCAGCACCGGCCCCGCTCCGGCAGGTGGATTCGTGTTCCCCATTGTTCTTCTCCCCTGGTGTCTTGCCTCGTGTTCGCCACCTGTTGTCAGGTGCCGGTGAGTGCCATCCGTGCGCGGCGGACCTGCCGCCACCCCGTCGTCCTCAGTCGCTCGCCGGGCGGCGCGGTGCGTGGCGCCGGTCCCGAGAGCGTCTGCTCCAGCCATTGCGCGGTCATCCCGCGCTCGACCGTGATGCGTGCCATCCCCCATCGGTCGTCCTGCACGTGCGAGTGCGTGTTCTTCACCCCGACGGCGTGGTCGAAGCCGACCTCCTCCACGAGGCGCTGCACGCCGCTGTCGTGGTAGCCGTAGGGGTAGGCGAAGCTCTGCACCGGAGCCCCGAGCGCGTCCTCGACCAGGCGCTTGCTGTCCCCGATCTCCTGCGCCGCGAGGCGCCGCGACACGGCGTCGAGCGCGACGTGGCGATGGCCGTGCGCGCCGACCTCCCAACCGGCCGACGCGATCTCCGCCAGCTGCGGCCTCGAGAGCATCCGCCCCGGGGCCCCCCCGGTGCCGGCGCGGTCGTCGCGCATCCACCCGCTGGTCACGTAGACGGTGCCGACCATGCCGTCCATGGCGGGCAGAGCACGGGTGAGCGCGTCCTCGAAGCCGTCGTCGAAGGTGACGGCCACGCAGTGGTCCGGCCAGACGCCTCCGGAGTCCTTGAGCCAGACGAGGTCGCTGAGCGTGATGGTGTTCCACCCGCCGTGGCGCAGGACGGCCATGTGCTCGTCGAACTGGCGACGCGTGACCGACCACCGGGCCACCTCGCGGGCCGGGTCGTCGTCCACCGAGTGGTAGAGCAGGATCGGCAGCGGCATCATCCGACGTACCTCCCCCGTGCGTAGCCCGCCGAGGTGAGGCTGAGCCCGGCGACGATCGCGGCCGAGCGCGCCAGGCCCCTCACCTCGCCGGTGACGGCGTCGCGCAGTCCGCGGACGAGTCCGCGGGGAAGCGTGCGTCGGGTGTAGTCCCACTCGGAGCTGAGCGCGTCCTCGGGGCCGACGAGGGCCGACACCCGCGCCTTGGACAGGCCTTCGGCGTAGCAGCGGCGCGCGAAGTAGGCCCACGAGCACCGGCTCGGCGGCACCCGGTGCCGCACCACGGCGCCGGGCTCGAAGACGACCGCCGACTCGGGCCAGCGGCGGCGCAACTGGATGCAGAGCTCGGTCTCCTCGCATCCGCCGGAGTCGTTGCCGTTGCGGCCGACGGCCGGCGAGAACCGGAGCCCGGCCTCGAACACCTCACGACGGAAGGCCATGTTGCAGCCCATGACGTTGCGGACCTGGGTCCGCTTCACCGGCAGCCCGAGGTAGCTGCAGCCCACCACCCAGTCGAACTCGCCGGGGAACCAGCCCGGGCGGCGCGTCGGCCAGGCGGGCGTCGCCGCACCGCCCACCGCAGCCACGTCGGCGTCGGCGAAGGGCTCGAGGAGCGCGTCGAGCCAGCCCTCGGTCGGCGCGGCGTCGTCGTCGAGGAAGACGAGCACGTCGCCCGAGGCCTGCTCGACGGCCGAGTTGCGCGCGCCGGACAGCCCCTGCTGGTGCGTGTTCTCGACGACGGTGGCGCGCGGCAGGGCCGCGCTCGCCCTCCGGAACAGCGTGTCGTTGTGGTCGACGCACACGAGGACCTGTGCCGAGCCCCCAGCCTGCCGCTCCACCTCGTGGACGGCCTCGACCAGGTCGTGCCAGCGATCCATCGTGTAGCAGCAGATGATGACGCTGAGCGTCGACCCGGACGCGTCAGAGCGCATGGTCCGCACCGACGGTCGCCTCGAGGTTCTCCTCGGACGCGATCGCCAGGACGGGTGCCAGCTCCGACCTCTGCTCGGGGATGACCACCCACGGCGCGCTCGACCGGGCCGGCATCGGCAGGATCGGCGACGTGGGGAGCAGGCCTTCGTGCATCCCGACGGGCGACCCGCTGGGCACCGCCCGCCGCGCTGCACGGGAGGGGGTCTCCCGCACCAGCGTCTTCACGATGCGTACGCCGTCGCGCACCGCGTGCAGGTTGCTGCTGCCGTGCAGGCGCCGGCACTCGTAGCTCGGGACCTCCCACACGACCAGCCCGCCCTTGACCGAGCGCACGTTGATCACGGTCTCCACCTCGAACCCCGTGCCGAAGTCGGCCTCGCCGTCGCTGCCGAACCAGGGCCACGGGCTGCTGAGGTGGTCGAGGCAGTCGGCCCAGAACGCGTTGTAGCCGTAGCAGAGGTCGCTGAAGTGCGCTCCGTAGACGTGGTTCGCGACCGCACAGAGGACCTTGTTGCCCAAGGAGCGGATGAAGGTGATGTCCGCGCTGCCCCCGCCGTGCATGTAGCGCGAGCCCTTCGCGAAGTCGGCGCCGGCGACGAGGGTCGCGACGAACCGGGGGATCTCGGCGGCGTCTGCCGAGCCGTCGGCGTCGAGGGTGACGATGATGTCGCCGGTCGCGTGCATGAAGCCGAGCGCGAGTGCGTCGCCCTTGCCCTTGCCGGTCTGCTCGACGATCCGGACGCCGGGGCGGAGAGCGCGCGCAACCTCGATGGTCCCGTCGGTCGACCTGCCGTCGACGACGATCACCTCGTGCAGGTCGAGCGGCAGACGGCTGAAGACGAGGGGCAGGTTCGCCGCCTCGTTGCGGGTGGGCACGATCACGCTGACGCGCGGGGCCTCCCGGTTGCGTCGGCCACGGCGATCCGCCATGACGCTCTCAAGTCCTTGTGTCCCCGTTCCGCCCAAGGTCGCGGTCACGATCGTCACGGTGCCTCCCCGAAGTGGTGTGCTTGCCTGGTCGCCCCTTCACCTCAGTGGCCCCCCCAAGAACACCGGGCAAACACAACGTGAAGAGAACGCTTCAGGAATACCCCGCCCCTCAGGGCCTCCACCCGCACCGTTCCGCGTATCACCAATATTGAGCACCTACCCCCGCGGCGGTCTGTCCAGCTCCTTCCGGGACCAACACTCGACGCCGTGCAGGCAACGGGGACGAGGGAGGAGCGAGCGCTCTTCCACAACGCGTACGCGCTGATGGCGGCGACCGTGATGTCGTCCGTCCTGGGGATGGGCTTCTGGGCCGTCGCGGCCCGGCTCTACGACACCGAGACGGTCGGGCGGGCCTCGGCCGCGATCTCGGCGATGCTGCTGCTGTGCAACGCCGCCCAGCTCAACCTGTCGGTGGGGATGATGCGCTTCCTGCCGGTCTCGCGCGGCACCGAGCGCCGGGTCATCCTCGTGAGCTACACCGTGGCCACGTGTGCCGGTCTCGTGGCCGCGACCGGCTTCCTCCTCATCGCGCCCCTCGTCTCCGGCGAGGTCTCCTTCCTGCGTGACTCCGGGGTCTCCCTGTTGTTCCTCGTCGGCGTGGTGACGTGGGTGGTGTTCTCCTTGCAGGACTCCGCCCTCACCGGGATCCGGGCCACGCTCTGGGTGCCGGTGGAGAACGTCGTGTTCGGCCTGCTCAAGCTGGCACTGCTCGCCGCGCTGGCGACCACCCTGGCGTCCTCCGGCATCCTCACGGCCTGGGTCGTGTCGATGCTGGTCATGCTGGTGCCGGTCAACTGGCTGATCTTCGCGAGGCTCCTGCGCCGTTCCGCGGCTCCCGCGCCGGAGGCACGCGCGCCGGGCCTGGGCGAGATGGCCCGCTTCATCGGAGGTGACTACGTCGGGACCCTCCTCTCCCACCTGTCGTCCACGGCCCTGCCGCTGCTGGTCATCGCCATGGCCGGACCGGAGGAGAGCGCCGTCTTCTTCGTGGCCTGGACCATCAGCGCAGCCCTCGACTTCATCGCCACCGGCACCGCCTCGTCCTTCCTGGTCGAGGGCGCGAGCCGCGAGGACCGGGTGCACACCTACCGGCGTGCAGCCGCGAGGCGGGCGAGCCTCCTCCTGCTGCCCGCAGTCGTCGGCACGTCGCTGCTCGCCGGTCCGGTGCTGTCGGTGTTCGGGCAGGAGTACCGCGACGCCACGTGGGCGCTGGTGGTGCTGTGCGCCGCAGCGGTCCCACGCATGTTCCTGCTCCTGCGGATCTCGTTCCTCAGGATCCAGCGCCGGATCCGGGCCGTCGTCGGCCTGCAGGCCCTGGGCTGCGTGTCGATGCTCGGGCTGTCAGCCCTCGGCCTGTCCTCCGGCGGAGGCTCGCTCTCGGTCGCCGTGAGCTGGCTGGTCACGGAGGTGCTGGTCCTCGGAGCCTCCGAGCTCGCTATTCGGCGCGGCCCGCGGCCCACCCACGCAGCGGCTCCAGGACCGGCGCCGCACCCCGCCGCACCCGAGAACGCCATGGCGGCTCGATCGCGTACTCGTGGCTGACCCTCAGCTCAGCACCGAACCCCGCTTTGAACCGGGCCAGGCCCGAGCCGGGCTGCGTCAGCCCCATCGCGTAGCGGTCCGCCCCCTGGGCGCAGGCGTGCTCGATCGCGGACGCCTGGAGCAGGTCGTTGGCCCGCACCGGGCCGGCGAGCTCGAGGTCCATCGCTCCACGCCAGTAGGCGTGCTCGGTGTCGTGGGAGAGCACGATGAGGGCGCCCACGACCGCGCCGCCGTGTCGTGCCAGCCAGATGCCGCAGTCGTCACCGAGCCGGCTCAGCACCGCCTCGTACTTGGCCATCGGCTCGGAGAGCGTCGCCCGCAGCTCCATCACGCGATCGGGCACACGGGTCTGCTTCGCCCACCGCTGGACCGACAGGCGGTACAGCCGGTGGAACTCGGCCACGGCCTCGAGGTCGGTGCGTCTCTCGACCACCACCCCGGACTTCTCGGCCTTGCGAACGGCCCGGCGTACCGACGACGCGAAGCCTGACGACACCGCCGGCCAACCGTCGCCCAGGTCGATCTCGTAGGAGTGGTTCTCCCCGACCATGCTCCACGCGACACCCGCCCCGGCGAACAGGTCGTCCTGCACCGGAGGTGGGCGCAGGCGCACCTCGCGCGCGCCCCGACGGCTCAGCTCGGCGATCGCTGCGCCGACGTCCGCCACCGTGGCGGCGCCGGGCGTGACGATGCCGCCGAACCCCCAGCCCCTGGGCAACGACTGGATCGCCCGGGACGGTCCACGCCGTCGGAGTGCCGGCAGCACGACCTCGTGACCTGCGGACTCCGCCACGACGGTCGCGTCGACGAAACGCCCCGTGTCGACCGCCGCCGCGCGCCAGGCCGGGGTCTGGAAGGGCGTCATGGGCACCGTCGAAGTCTGGATGCTCGGGCGTCAGCAGTCCACCGGAACGACAGAACCTTGACGCTTCCTCGGGGACGCCCTGTGGTCAGGCCCGGAGGATCGAGTCACCGTCCACCGTGATCTCGACGGGAGCCAGCGCCGAGGTGGCGGGCCCCGAGACGGGAGATCCGTCCTCGAGGGAGAACTTGCTCGAGTGGCACGGGCACGGGATGTCGCCCTCGGTGCTCGTCTCGACCAGGCAGCCCTGGTGCGTGCAGACGGCGGTGAACGCCTTGAAGTCGCCCTCAGTCGGCTGGGTCACCACGACCTTGGCGTCCTGGACGACGAAGCACCCGCCGACCGGCACGTCCGCGGCGCTGGCCAGGGTCTCACCGCTGTCCGAGGCACCCGACCCGTCGGACGGGCCGCTGTCGACCGCGGTCGACCCGTCGGAGCCGCACGCGGCGAGGACGGGTGCGCAGACCGCGAGGGCGGCAGAGCCGGCAAGGGCGCGTCGTCTGTTGATCGAAGCCATGCGGCGACCCTAACCAGCGGCTGGTCAGGACTTCTTCGTCGTCTTCTTCGCCACGGTCTTCTTCGCCGTGGTCTTCTTCGCGGCCGCCTTCTTGGTGGTGGTCCTGCGGCTCGCGGGCTCCGCTGCGGCCGCGGCACGACGCGGCTTTCCGGGCTGCTTGGCCCCGCGCCCCTCGAGGATCGGCTTGAGGAAGGCCCCGGTGTGGCTCGCCTCGACCGCTGCGACCTCCTCCGGCGTGCCCTCGGCCACCACGGTGCCGCCTCGCGACCCACCTTCGGGACCCATGTCGATGAGCCAGTCGGCGGTCTTGATGACGTCGAGGTTGTGCTCGATCACCAGGACGGTGTTGCCCTTGTCCACCAGGCCGGACAGCACGTGAAGCAGCTTGCGGATGTCCTCGAAGTGCAGACCGGTGGTCGGCTCGTCGAGGACGTAGACGGTGCGTCCGGTCGAGCGCTTCTGGAGCTCGCTGGCGAGCTTGACGCGCTGCGCCTCGCCGCCGGACAACGTGGTGGCCGGCTGGCCGAGCCTGACGTAGCCGAGTCCGACTTCGCCCAGCGTCTGCATGTGGCGCGAGATCGCCGGCACGGCGGCGAAGAAGTCGGCCGCCTCCTCGATCGGCATGTCGAGGACCTCGGCGATCGTCTTGCCCTTGTAGTGGACCTCGAGCGTCTCGCGGTTGTAGCGGGCGCCGTGGCACACCTCGCACGGGACGTAGACGTCGGGCAGGAAGTTCATCTCGATCTTGATCGTGCCGTCGCCGGAGCACGCCTCGCAGCGACCGCCCTTGACGTTGAACGAGAACCGGCCCTGCAGGTAGCCGCGCATCTTGGCCTCCGGCGTGGAGGCGAAGAGCTTGCGGATGTGGTCGAAGACGCCGGTGTAGGTCGCCGGGTTGGAGCGCGGGGTGCGGCCGATGGGCGACTGGTCGACGTGGATCACCTTGTCGACGTGCTCGAGGCCGGTGATCTTCGTGTGCCGGCCCGGCACGGTGCGGGCGTTGTAGATCTGCTTGGCCAGCGACGTGTAGAGGATGTCGTTGACCAGCGTCGACTTGCCGGACCCCGAGACCCCCGTGACGGCGGTGAAGACGCCCAGCGGGAAGCTGACGTCCACGTCCTGCAGGTTGTGCTCGCGGGCTCCGTGGACCTTGAGCTCGCGGCCGACCGTGCGCGGGCGGCGTACGGCAGGGACGGGGATCTCGCGGCGACCGCTGAGGTACTGGCCGGTCATCGAGTCGGGGTGGGTGAGGAGGTCCTCCACCGACCCGGAGTGCACGACCTGGCCGCCGTGCTCACCGGCACCGGGGCCGATGTCGACCACCCAGTCGGCGACGCGGACCGTCTCCTCGTCGTGCTCCACGACGATCAGCGTGTTGCCGAGGTCCTTGAGGCGGACGAGCGTCTCGATGAGGCGCTGGTTGTCGCGCTGGTGCAGGCCGATCGAGGGCTCGTCGAGGACGTAGAGGACACCGACGAGCCCGGCGCCGATCTGGGTCGCGAGCCGGATCCGCTGGGCCTCCCCTCCCGACAGCGACCCGCTGGGCCGGTCGAGGGAGAGGTAGTCGAGGCCGACGTCGAGGAGGAACTGCAGGCGCTCCTGGATCTCCTTCAGCACCCGCTCGCCGATCTGGCGCTCGCGGACGGAGAGGTCGACGGTGCGGAGGTAGTGGGCGGCCTCGTTGATCGGGAGCGCGCACACCTCCGCGATGTTCTTGCCACCCTCGTCCTTGGCGCCCAGCGTGACCGACACCGATACCGGCTTGAGCCGGGTGCCCTGGCAGGCGGGGCAGGGCACCTCGCGCATGAAGCCCTCGAACCGCTCACGGCTGGTGTCGGACTCCGCCTCGCGGTGACGCCGCTCGACGTAGGGGCGGACGCCCTCGAAGGCGGCGTAGTAGGCGCGCTGGCGGCCGTAGCGGTTCTTGGTGACGACGTGGACCTTGGTCTTGTGGCCCTCGAGCAGCGATGTGCGCGCGTGCTGGCTGAGCTGGTCCCACGGCGTGTTGAGGTCGAAGCCGAGCTCCTCGCCCAGGGCGTTGACCAGGCGGAGGAAGTAGTCGGCGACGTGCGCGCCGCTCCACGGCGCGATCGCGCCCTCGCCCAGCGTGGCGCCCGGGTCGGGGACGACGAGCTCCGGGTCGACCTCCATCTTGGTGCCGAGGCCGTGGCAGACCGTGCAGGCGCCGAACGGAGAGTTGAAGGAGAACGAGCGCGGCTCGAGGTCGTCGGTGTCGATGGTGTGGTCGTTGGGGCACGCCATCTTCTCCGAGAACTTCATCTCCCGGCCGGGGTCCTTGGCGTCGAGGTCGACGAAGTCGAAGACCACGAGCCCGCCGGCCAGCCCGAGGGCCGTCTCGACCGAGTCGGTGAGGCGGCGCTTCGACGACTCCTTGACCGCGAGGCGGTCGACCACGACCTCGATCGTGTGCTTGAGCTTCTTGTCGAGCGTCGGCGCCTCGTCGAGCGAGTGGGTCTCGCCGTCGACCCGGGCCCGGCTGAAGCCCTGCTGCTGGAGCTGGCGGAACAGCTCGACGTATTCTCCCTTGCGGCCGCGGATGACCGGGGCGAGCACCTGGAAGCGACGGCCCTCCTCGAGCGCGAGGATGCGGTCGACGATCTGCTGCGGCGTCTGCCGCTCGATCGGCGCCCCGCAGGTGGGGCAGTGCGCACGGCCGGCGCGGGCATAGAGGAGGCGGAGGTAGTCGTAGACCTCGGTGATGGTGCCGACGGTCGAGCGCGGGTTCTTCGAGGTGGACTTCTGGTCGATGCTGACCGCCGGGCTCAGGCCCTCGATGAAGTCGACGTCGGGCTTGTCCATCTGGCCGAGGAACTGGCGGGCGTAGGCCGAGAGCGACTCGACGTAGCGGCGCTGGCCCTCGGCGAAGATCGTGTCGAAGGCGAGGCTGGACTTGCCGGAGCCGGACAGGCCGGTGAAGACGATGAGCGAGTCGCGGGGCAGGTCGAGGGAGACGTCCTTCAGGTTGTGCTCGCGGGCGCCCCTGATGATGAGCTGGTCGGCCACAGTGGTCCTCTGTCTGGCAGCTTTGTCGGAGTCGAACACATGTTCGTCTCGGTCGTGCGTCGGGGTCAAGCCGACGCACCGTTCCACCCTCTCACGCAGCACCGACAGCGGGTCCATCGATCACCCGGGCGGGTGGACTCCGGAGAGAGGCGGGAGGTGGCACCATGTCTCCCGTGACCGATGTCGCGGGCGTCACGCCCGAGCTCCTCGCCCAGGCCGACCGGGCGCTCGTGCGCACGGTCGACGGCCTCTCCGACGACCAGTATGCGGAGCCCTCCCAACTCCCCGGCTGGACCCGCGCCCACGTCGTGGCCCACCTCGCGCTCAACGCCGAGGGCCTCGCCGGCGTGCTGCACGGCGCCCATGTGGGACGACCGCAGGCGATGTACGCCTCGCCCGAGGCCCGCGACTCCGACATCGACGACCTCGCCGGCGCCGCACCCGCGGAGGTCCGCGACCGGTTCCTGGCCGCGACCGGCCGGTTCGCCGACGCGCTCGAGGCGATGGCCGACCCCGACTGGGACGGCCGCTTCGAGCGCACGCCCGGCGGCCCTGACTTCGCGCTGGCCAACGTCCCGTTGATGAGGGTGCGCGAGGTCGAGATCCACCACGCCGACCTGGGAGCGGGCTACTCCGCCGCCGACTGGCCCCGCGACTTCACGGTCGTGCTGCTGCAGTCGATGACCAAGCGCCCCTACCCCGCGCCCTTCACCGTCCGGGCCACCGACCTCGACCGATCGTGGCACTACGGCGCGGGCGAGGACGGAGCCGTCGTCACCGGTACGTCGAGCGCGCTCGGCTGGTGGCTGACCGGCCGGGGCTCCGGCGACGGCCTCGAGTCCGACACGACCGACCTCCCTAGGGTGGAGCCATGGTGAACGAGAACGAGTCCTACACCGGCGACGTCTCCCCCGGCGGCGCCCCCGACGTCCGGGTGCTCGGCGAGCTCAGCGTGACCAAGCTCGCGGTGGACCCGAAGATGTCCAACAACTGCTACCTGCTGCACTGCACCGTCACCGACGAGGTGGTGCTCATCGACGCCGCCGCGGAGCCGGAGCGCCTGCTCGAGCTGATCGGCGACAGGCCGCTCACCTCGATCGTCACCACCCACCAGCACTGGGACCACCACCGCGCGCTGGCCGCGGTGAAGGCCGCGCACCCCTCGGCGCTCGTCGTCGCCGGGGACGCCGACGCCGACGCCATCGAGGAGCAGACCGGGGTCCGGGTCGAGCGCCGCGTCGGCGCGGGCGACAAGGTGGCTGTCGGGCCCTGCGACCTCGTCGTCATCCCGGTCGCCGGGCACACGCCCGGCTCCATCTGCCTCCTGCTCGACGACCCCGCCGTCGCCCCCACCCCGCACCTCTTCACGGGCGACTCGCTCTTCCCGGGTGGCGTCGGCGCCACGTTCGGCGACGCCGACGCCTTCACCCAGCTGATCGACGACGTCGAGGAGAAGGTCTTCGGCCGGCTCCCCGACGAGACCTGGTTCTACCCCGGCCACGGCAACGACGGCGTGCTCGGCACCGAGCGTCCCCACCTCGCGGAGTGGCGCGCCCGCGGCTGGTGAGCCGTCTGCCGACGTGAGTCGGCGCGCGCGTCGTGGCAAGGTGGAGGTCATGAGCACCCGCGAGCTGACCCTGGCCGACTTCGAGCAGACCGTGAGCGGCGAGGGCATCGTCCTGGTCGACTTCTGGGCCGAGTGGTGCGGACCGTGCCGCCAGTTCGCGCCCGTCTTCGAGAAGGCGTCCGAGGACAACCCCGACATCGTCTTCGCCAAGGTCGACACCGAGGCCGAGCAGCAGCTGAGCCAGATGGCGGCGATCACCTCGATCCCGACCCTGATGCTCTTCCGCGACGGCATCCTGCTCTTCAACCAGGCGGGCGCGCTCCCGCCGCAGGCGCTCGGCGACGTCATCGCCCAGGCCCGCGAGCTCGACATGGACGCCGTGCGCCAGGAGGTGCAGGCCGCGCAGGAGGCCGCCGCCGACGGCCCGCAGGACGAGGTCGGCCTCGACGACTTCGCGGCGGCGCACAGCCAGGGGGCGTACGTCGTCGACGTGCGCGAGGCAGACGAGTGGGCCGGCGGCCGGGTGCCGGGCGCCGTCCACATGCCGATGAACGACGTGCCGACACGCCTCGCCGAGCTGCCCCGCGAGACCCCGTTCTTCGTCATCTGCGCGGTGGGCGGACGCAGCCGTCAGGTCGTCGACCACCTCCGCGCCCAGGGCCTCGCCGCCATCAACGTGGCCGGCGGCACCAGCGGCTGGGCCCAGCGCGGCTGGCCGCTCGAGAGCTGAGCCGTCCGGGGCAGCCGGACCGGAGGGTGAGGTAGTCCACCCCTGCCGGTGGTCCCGGTCGGCGACTAGGGTGGCCGGAGCCCCGGGAGGTTCCCTTGAGACGCACCCCTGTCCTCGCGCTCGTCGTCCTCGCCACGGCGGGAGTGCTGTCCTCGCCCGCCCCGCTGGCGGCCAGCCCGGCGGCGGACGACGTCCGCTCGGCACCGCTGCGGTGGAGCACCCGCACGGTCTACGACGACGACTTCTCCGGCACCAGGCTCCACCCCGGGTGGAGCCGCTACGACAGTCCCTACAGCTCCGGCCCGGAGAACTACGCACGCCCCGACCACTTCGCCCTCAACGGCAAGGGCCAGCTGGTGCTCACCATGAAGTACCGCACGTCCGGGAAGGACGGTGCGGCCTGGTACACCGGCGGGGCGATGCTCAACGAGAAGTACGGGGGCCGCTTCCAGTCGATCGACATCCGTTACAAGGTCGTGAGCAAGGGTGTCCAGTCGCACCGCAACATCCCGATGCGCTGGGTCGACGACCCTGACTACGAGTGGTACGAGGGCGAGACCAACTTCAACGAGGGCACGTCGCTGAGCAGCGTGACGACGTTCCTCCACTACGCCGAGGACGAGCAGGACTCGAAGACGTACCGCGTCGACATGACGAAGTGGCACCGCTGGCGGTTCGTGCACACCCCCGACCGGCGCATCCGCGTCTACCTCGACGGCAAGCAGGTGTGGGACTACCAGGGCACCGCGACCACCGTCCCCGACGCCTTCCGCCGGATCGTGCTGCAGCAGGAGGTCTCGAGCAGCCACTACCCGTCGTCCACCAGCGGCACCGAGCGGATCCTGGTCGACTACCTGAGGGTGCGCACCTTCACGCCCCGGTGACCGCGCCCACCTCGGTCGGCCCTGCGCCGTGGGATAGCCTCGGCGGGTGCTGATCAGCGACTCGCGGAAGGTCCTCTTCGTCCACGTTCCCAAGACGGGCGGCGTCTCGGTCGAGGAGACCGTGAAGGAGGCCTGCCCCGACGCCCGCAAGGCCCGCGTCCCGATCGGTCGGCACGCCACCCTCGGCAAGATCATCAAGCACGAGCCGCAGGTCGTCGACTACTGGACGTTCGGCTTCGTCCGCAACCCGTGGGCGCGCATGGTCTCGTGGTACTCGATGATCTCCGCCTGGGACCGGCGCCACGGCCCCGCCAGCGGCAAGCCGCAGGACGTGAAGCACGGCTCGATGCGCGACGGCAACGACATGTGGCGCGCCGCGGCCGCCTACTCGGGCTTCGACGAGTTCGTGATGCGCGGCACCGAGGAGCTCCCCCGCGTCGGCACCCCGCAGGTCCGCTACCTGCGCGCGCCCAAGGTGGGCCGCGAGGTCGACTTCATCGGCCGCACCGAGAACTTCGTCGCGGACCTGCAACGGGTCCAGGTGCAGCTCGGCCTCGAGCCGTCCACCCCGGTCCACAAGAACAAGTCGAAGCACGGCACCTACCACGACTACTACACCGACGAGACGCGCCAGCGGGTCGCCGAGGTCTACGCCGAGGACATCGACACCTTCGGCTACACGTTCTGACCGAGCTCGTCCAGCCGGGTCCCGCGCGCGCCCGACCACTCGCCCGTGTCGGCGAGCCGGCGCCACACGTCGTACTCCGGGGCGAAGTGCTCCTCCAGCGCTCGCCGCGTCGCCGCGCCGAGCTCGCCGCGCTCCGCGGAGGAGGCGTTGCGGCGCTCGAACTCCAACGGGACGCCGATCCGTTCGCTGAACCACGCCGACCACACGTCCGGACGCTCGACGCTGAAGAGGCGGTCGACGGCGACGGCACCGTGGGCCCGGATGAACTTCGCCGGGCGTCCCTTCGGGACCGGGGCGTCGTCGTGCCCGGCGAGGTAGTGGTGCGCGAACTCCTCGAACGTCATGTCGGCCGTCGACTGCCGGGCGTCGTCCCGCGCCCGGTAGCGCCACCACGACTCGAGCCAGGCGATCGGCTCACGGAACATCGCGACCAGCTCGTACGACTCGCGCGGGTGGCCCTGCTCGGCGAGCTCGTGGGCCTTGGTGTGCACGAAGCCCCGGGCGGGGAGGTGCTTGCGGGCCGGGGGCGAGCCGACCACCTCGGTGGCGTACGGCGACAGCGTCCGCTCCAGCGACGTGCTGGCGGTCTTGGGCAGCGCGAGCAGCACGAAGTCGTGGCCGGGGCCGCGCCCGAGGAACGTCATCACGCGCCGATCATCCCCCATCGGCCCGCCTCACCGGCCGCCCCTTGTCGGCGAGGCCTTTCACCCGTGCGTGGGCTAGCCTCGCGCCCGTGCTGATCTCCGACTCGCGCCGTGCACTCTTCGTGCACGTGCCCAAGACGGGCGGGGTGTCGGTCGGGGTGACCTTCAAGCGGACCTGCCCCGACGCGCGCAGCAAGACGCCCGGCGTCACGCCGCCGCTGGGCCGGCACGCGCCGTACGAGCGGATCCTCCGCGCCGAGCCGCACGTGGCCGACTACTGGTCCTTCGCGTTCGTGCGCAACCCGTGGGCGCGGATGGTGTCCTGGTGGTCGATGATCCACGACTGGGACCTCTCCCACGGACCGTCGAGCGGCAAGCCCCAGGAGACGGCGACGCAGATGCGGGGCAACGACATGTGGCGCGCGGCGTCGCGCTACTCGGGCTTCGAGGAGTTCGTGCTCCGCGGGACCGAGGAGCTGCCGCGCGTCGGGCGACCGCAGGTCGACTACCTCCGGGCGCCGGGGCGCGAGGTCGACTTCGTGGGACGGACCGAGACCTTCGACGAGGACCTCGCCGAGGTCGAGCGCCGTCTCGGGGGCGAGCCGACCCCCGTCCCGCACCGCAACAAGTCCCCCCACGGCAGCTACCGCGACTACTACTCGGACGCGTCGCGGGCGAAGGTGGCCGAGGTGTACGCCGCCGACCTCGAGGCGTTCGGCTACACCTTCTGACCGCACGGACGCCGGGTCGGGCTGGTGCCTGACCCGGCGTCCGGGTGGTGCGGAGGGGTGGTTCAGCCGGCGCGGTACTCGTTCCAGGCGTCGCTCATGCGGGCGGCCTGGCCGTCGGTGAACTGGTACATGCAGGAGTCCTGCGTGTAGTCCATGTAGTTGTGGATCGGGTCGAAGCCCGGCGACTTCGGGCACGAGTCCGTGGTGTCGGCCGGGCAGTTGAACTGCGGGACGGCCTCGGCCGGGGTGTCGGCGACCTGGTCGCCCTGACCGTTGCAGCCGCCCTGGAACGTGTGGTAGAGCGCCAGCCAGTGGCCGACCTCGTGCGGCAGCGTGTCGCCCAGGGCGTACTTGCCGGCGGTGCCACCGGGCATCGACTCGTCGAGGATCACCACGCCGTCGTCGCTGCTGAGCCGCTTCGTCGGGAACGTCGCCCAGCCGAGCAGGTCGTCGCCGATGTTGGCGGTCCACACGTTGAGGGTGTCCTTCCCACCGACGCGCGTCGCGGCCTTCATCTCCTTCTCGACCGGCCCGGGCACCACGCCGTACCAGGCGTCGTTGTAGGAGAAGTCGATGGAGACGAGGTCGAAGGAGAACGGCGTCGGAGCAGACGCTCCGTCGCCCTTCCGGGCGGCTGCGCGACCGGCGTAGGCCTCGTTGAGCACGGCCACCTGGTCGTTGACCAGCGTGGTGAGCCGATTCTCTGCAGCGCTGATCCCGTCGGTCTGCTCGGCGGCCGGCAGGACCACGTGGAAGTAGGTGGGGACCGCTACGGAGCCGGCGGCGAGGGTCGAGGTGTTGGCGAGGTTGGCGTACTCCTCACCCGTTCCCTTGAAGGGTCGCGGCTCCGTCTGCTTGGAGCCCTGGCGCACGCGGGCGTCGGCCGTGGCGTCGGCGTGGGAGTCCGCGCACGCCTGTGCGCCGGGCGACAGCGCCAGCGCGGTGGCGGGGACGGCTGCGGTGGCGGAGAGCGTCGTGGCGGTGAGGGCCATCGAGCCGGCCACGACGAGGCCGCGGAGGGAACGGGAGGGTCGCATCCGGGAATCACCTGTCTGTCGGGGTGTGGGACCGGAGCAACGTAACCGCCCGGTCGGCACGACGGATAGACCCTCAGGTGTGCTCCGCGGACGCTCCACCCGCTGCGGCGCCGGGTGCTGCAAGATGGCCGCCCGTGGACGCACTCGACACCTGGACCCGCTCCGAGCACACCGCCGACGTCGTCGGCCGGCCGACGACGCACCCTGTGTGGCGCAAGGGCAGCGGCCCCGGCGTGGTCGTCGTCCACGAGATGCCCGGCCTGACGACCGGCGTGATCCGCTTCGGCGAGGAGCTCGTCGCCGCCGGCTACACCGTGCTGCTCCCCCACCTCTTCGGCCCGGTCGCCCGCGAGTTCAGCAACCTCGACGTGGCCCGCACCATGCCGAGCATCTGCGTGAGCCGCGAGTTCACCAAGCTCGCCCGCGGCGTCACCACCCCCGTCGCCGGCTGGCTGCGCTCGCTGGCCCGCGACCTCCACGCCGAGCTCGGCGGCCCCGGCGTCGGGGCCCTCGGGATGTGCTTCACCGGCGGCTTCGCACTCGCGATGATGGTGGACGACTCGACCGTCGCGCCCGTGCTCTGCCAGCCCAGCGTGCCGTTCATCGGCTCGGCCGCACGTGCCGCCGACCTCAACCTCTCCCCCGCCGACGCCGACGTCGTACGCCGTCGGGCGGGCGAGGGCTGCGCCGTGCTCGGCATCCGCTACGCGTCCGACCCGCTCGTCGGCACCCGCTTCGACACCCTCACCTCACTCATCGGCGACGCCTTCATCCGCGTCGAGCTGGACGGCACCGGCCACTCGACGGTCACCGAGCAGCGCTCGCAGGTCGCCGTCGACGCCGTGCTGGCGTTCTTCGGCGAGCGCCTGCACGCATGACCTCTTCCTTGGCGACCGACCGGGCGGTTCCTCGCGCTGCGCGCGGCCGACCGGGCAGTTCCTCGCGCTGTCGGGGTCGGTCAGAGCCGCCAGCGGAATGGCTCGCGGGTCGTCGCCGGCAGCCAGTCACTCACGGGATCGCCGTTGCTGAGATCCATGGACCATGCGGTCCAGCGGAGCACCTTGGCGCCCTTCTTGACCTGTTCGAGCGCGACCACGACGCGATAGGTCGTCGCATCGACCTGGGTCACCGGCAGCATGCGGCAGCTGTGGGGCCCGGTGGAGTCGCCGCTGGTGTCGCTGCAGACCTCGCCGTGCAGGTCGCCGTCCTGCGTGGTGACCCTGACCATGCGCCGGGTCCGCCTGTCCTTGACGAACTGCGCTGTCATGCCGCCCGGCCGCTCCAGGCTGCCCTTCCCCGGGCGCGAGTGCAGCCTGAAGGTGACCTGGATGCGCTTCTTGCGGTTCAGGGTCTGCAGACGGACCGCTGCCAGGTCGATGCCACCCCCCACGCTCGCGAGGAAGACATCGTTCCTGGGGTCCTTCTCGGTCGTGCTCGAGGCGTGGGCAGGCACGGCGCTGCCCACGGCGACGGCGAGCGCAAGGCCGATCGGCGCTGCCAGCAGCCTGGTGGTCCTCGACGTGGTCATGCGCTGGTTCCCCCGCTCCGGTCGGATGACGTCGGGGACATTGTCCACGATCGGCGCGCGCCGCCCGACCATCCTCAGCTGGGGCAGGTGCCGCCCGTGCGCTCGTAGATCGCCTTGGCGCCGGCCGACAACCGAGCGACCTTCGGCCCCTCGACCTCGAGCCCGATGAGGAGCATGCAGCGACCCTGCGTCCAGTAGACCTGACCGATGGCGTTGCCGTGCACGTCAGGACCGGTCCAGCCGGTGGCGCCGGGGACCTCGGGCACCCGGAAGCGCCTGATCGTCGCTCCTGGGATCTGCAGCCGGATCGCCTCGAGGCTCGTCTCGTACGCCATCCAGTCTTGTGCGCCGGTCCGCGTGAAGAAGAGCAGGACGCTGCTCACGCCCGCTCCCTGCCCTTCGGCGGGTTGGTAGGTCGTGGAGATGTAGCCACTGCGCCGCAGTCGCTCGGCTCCGTCCTTGTCGAGCTCGAACGGCTCGCCCAGCGGGCTCATCGGCGTCGACACCGGCCGCAGGCCAGGGACCTCGTCGGCCCGCAGCAGGAAGTCGTCGAGGTTGGCCGGGGTCACCATGGACGTGGGCTCCGGCGTGCGCGTCGGGCGCCCGGGATCGTCCCCGCAGCCGACGAGGAACATGCCGAGGAGCGCGGTGAGAGACATGCAGGCAGGCGTCCGCATCGCTCCACGATCCGCCCCGCCGCGCCGCTCAGCAAGGCAGAGCGCCAGGACGTACGCCCCGGGAAGCGTCAGGCGTGCCGCACAGCGCCGTAGTACCGGCGAGTAAGTTGGGCACGTGAGCTTCCTGCGCCGCCAGAGCATCGTCGCCGCCCTGACCGCCAACGCGCTCCGCCCGCCGCGCAACCAGCGGGCCGGGATCCCGGCCTTCGTCGCCGGGTGGTTGTTCGGCGAGACAGCCCCCCAGATGCTGGCGCTGACCGCTCTGGACGTCGCGACCCACCTGACCAAGGGCCGGCGCCGAGGCTTCAAGGCGAAGGCAGGCCTCGCCCTGGCCGGCGCCAGCGCGCTGGGGATGGCGCACATGGTCCGCCAGAGCCAGCAGGTGGGCGACGTGCTCGAGGACGCGCTGGTGGAGGGCCTTGGCGTGGACTACGTCGAGCACATCGACGAGGTCCCCGACCCGGCTGACCTCGCGACGCCGTGGCGGCAGCTGGCGCGGCCCTTCAACTTCGCCGACGCGGGCGTGCGCGTGATCAACGACCTGCCCTACAGCGAGGCCGGCAGGCGGGGCCACCTCGACATCTACCTCCCGGCCGGCGAGGACGCCATCGAGGGCGCGCCCGTCCTCGTGCAGGTCCACGGCGGCGCCTGGACGGTCGGTCGCAAGGAGGACCAGGGCCGCCCGCTGATGAACCGGATGGCCGCCAAGGGCTGGGTCTGCGTGGCGATCAACTACCGGCTCTCCCCCCGGGACGCCTGGCCGGCACACATCGTCGACGTGAAGCGCGCCATCGCCTGGGTCAAGGACCACATCGCCGACTACGGCGGCGACCCCGACTACCTCGCGATCACCGGCGGCTCGGCCGGCGGGCACCTGACCGCACTCGCGGCGCTGACGCCCGGCGACCCCGACTACCAGCCCGGCTTCGAGGACGCCGACACCAGCGTGCAGGCGGCCGTGCCGTTCTACGGCGTCTACGACTTCGCCGGGTCCACCGGGCTGACCAACGCCATCGGCATGCGCGACGCCTTCCTCGGCCCACGCGTCATGCAGACGACGTGGACCGACGCGCCCGACGTCTACGAGGCCGCCTCCCCGATCCTGCGGATCACCCCGGACGCCCCCGACTTCTTCGTCATCCACGGCGAGCTCGACACCCTCGTCGCCGTCGACCAGGCGCGCTTGTTCGTCGAGGCGCTGCGGCGTTCGTCGCAGAAGTCCGTGGTGTACGCCGAGCTGCCGGGCGCCCAGCACGCCTTCGACGTCTTCCACTCCATCCGCAGCGCCCACGCGGTCCGCGCCGTCGACCGCTACCTCACCTGGCACTGGAACACCTGGCGCCACGGGGTCGAGGCCGACAGCGGCGACGAGCCGGAGGACTGGGGCGACTCGGCCTGAGGGTCACGCCTGCGTGATGAACCCGACCTGGTTGCCGGCAGGGTCGGTCACCAGCGCCAGCGACGTGCCTCCGCCGACGGCCGAGACCGGGCGTACGACGACTCCGCCGGCTGCCTCGACCTCGGCGACCTTCGCCTCAAGGTCGTCGGTCTTCCAGTAGACGACGGGCCCGGTCATGTGTTCGTGCTCGCCGTGGGGGTTGAGGCCGATCTCCTGGCCGTCGAGGTTGAAGCCGACGTAGTAGGGAGTCTCGGTGTGCGGCTCCGCAGCCCAGGCGACCTTGTAGAACGCCGTCGCGGCGGCGAGGTCGGCGGTGGGGATGACGATCGTGTGGTTGCTCATGATTGCTCCTCGGTCGGGTGATGCCTTCACCCACCTGACGTCTGCCGGTGCCGAGGTGTGACCGCCCGACTCGGCGCTCGCGGGGGCCGGTCCCCCGCAACGAGGAGGACCGGCCCGAGAGGAGACCTGGCATCACACCTAGCAAGCGCCCCTGACCTTGGGCAGCAGGCACCCGGTGGTGAACGTGCCGGAGATGGACTCAGTGACACCGTTGGTGGTGTCGCTGATCGTCACGTTGGTGTACGTCACCGACGCGATCTCCTCGGACTGTCCGGGCGGGCAGGAGAAGCTTCCCGAGCTCGGCGGCTGCAGGGTGAGGGACGCGGTGACCTGGCCGTTCTTGCCGGAGCTGAACGTGTCGCTCGCCGACACTGGGCCGGAGACGCTGGTCTTGTTGGAGGCGCTCGGGTTGCCACCGCCCTTGTTCACGCACACGTAGACGGCCGTCGCGTCCGCCGTCGCGGTGTAGTCGATGAGCTGGTTGGTTCCGAGACCGGCTTCCTTGAAGCTGACCGTCAGGTCAGCGCCGCTGAGCTGCGCGCTGACGCGGACGAAGTGCGGGCTGTCCGCCTGGGCTGTGGTCGCAAGGGCCACGACGAGGATGAGTGGTGCACACAGTGCGATGAGGAGTCGTCTGAACATGGGTCGTTCCTGACAGGTGTAGCGCGCCGGCGGAGGACGGCGCCGAGGATGCGACGAGGTCGTCCGGCCGACGCTTGGAGCGTGATGCGGGTGGCGGCGGAACGCGCCCTGGCCGTCCCGCCCTGGGGTGGAGAACCCGGAGATCCGTGTTCTCCGCTCGTGTTCGTCCTGATCGACCGCGACCAGCCTCGGCCGGGGCGGTCCGTCCTCCAGAATCCGTCCCATCCCGGATCCTGTCATCGCCACAACGGGGAATGGACCAGACCAGGGAGGGGCCGCACTAGGCTCCTCCTCCGTGATCCCCGCAGAGCTCCTCGAGCACGCCCGCGCCGCCAAGGGCTTCATGCCCGAGGACGAGGGAGCGCTGCTGCACCGGTGGGCGCGCGAGCGCCTGCCCCACGGGCCGGCGCTGGAGGTCGGCACCTACTGCGGCAAGTCCGCGATCTGGCTGGGCGGTGCCGCCCGCGAGGTCGGCGGCACCGTCTTCACCGTCGACCACCACCGCGGCTCGGAGGAGAACCAGGCTGGGTGGGAGCACCACGACGACAGCCTCGTCGACCCCGACCTGGGCGTCATGGACACCCTCCCGACGTTCCGCCGCACCATCGCCGACGCCGGGCTCGAGGAGCAGGTCGTCGCAGTGGTCGGCCGCTCCGAGACGGTGAGCCGCTGGTGGCGCACACCGCTGTCGCTGCTCTTCATCGACGGGGGCCACGGCGTGGAGCCGGCGCGGGCCGACTTCCGGGGCTGGCCGCACTGGGTGATGGCCGGCGGCGTCCTCGTCATCCACGACGTCTTCCCCGATCCCGCCGACGGCGGCCGGCCGCCCTACGAGGACATCTACCTCCCGGCGCTGGCCAGCGGCGCCTTCACCGAGGTCGAGGCGGTCGGATCGATGCGGGTGCTACGACGTACGTCGGGAGACGCCGGCGAGCCGCTCGCCTGAGCCGTCGTCCGACCGGCAGCCGCACTCGAGGCCGAGCTCGGCAAAGTCCGGCGCCAGGGTCGTGCCGCGCATGATGTCCGCGCCCAGCGTGCCCTCCGACAGGGCGTCGACGGCCAGGACGACCGCGGCTGCGGTGTAGGTGGTCTGCTCGTGGGGCCAGTTCACGCCGTCAGGGAAGACGTAGCCGGTCCAGTAGGAGCCGTCGTCCGTGCGCAGGTGCTGCATGTCGGACAGCAGCCGTAGCGCTCGTTCGCGGTCGCCGATGGCCTCGAGCGCGAGCACGAGCTCGCAGGTCTCGGCCCCCGTCACCCACGGGTTGGTGGACACGCAGCGGATGCCCAGGCCGGGCTCGACGAACGTGTCCCACTGCTCGGCGATCAGGTCGTGGGCCGCCCGGCCGCGCACGGCGCCGCCGAGGACCGGGTAGTACCAGTCCATCGAGAAGGTGGACTTGTCCAGGAAGAGGTCGCGGTGCTCGCGCAGCGCGTGGCCGAGGCGTCCGCCCGCCAGCTCCCACTCGGGTTGGGACTCCCCCACCAGCTCGGCCAGGGCCACGCCGGCTCGCAGGCTGTGGTGGATGCTCGACGAGCCGGCGAGGAGCGCGTCCTCGTTGACCGTGGCGGGTTGCCCGTCGTGCCACTCCTGCGACCAGGCGATCCCGCCGAACGGCAGCTGCAGGGAGACCACCCAGTCCAGGGCGCGGCGCACGGTGGGCCACAGGTCGCGCACGAAGGCCTCGTCGCGGGCCACGAGCCAGTGGTGCCAGACCGCGACCGCGAGGTAGGCCGACATGTTGGACTCGCCGGAGTGGTCCTCGACCTCACCCGCCACGATCTTCATCGGCCACGAGCCGTCGGCACGCTGGGTGTCGCGCACCCACGCGAAGGCACGCTGGGCCGCCTCGCGCTGGCCGCCGACCATGAGCGCCATGGCGGCTTCGAGGTGGTTCCAGACGTCGGTGTGCTCGCCGCGCGACCACGGGATCGCACCCGACGGCTCCTGCACGGCGGCGATCGTCGCCGCCGTCTGCTCGACCTGCGCCCGCGTCAGGATCATGCGGTCGTGGGCGCCGGCTTGGTGAAGTAGAGCACCATGCTCTTGCCGATCAGCGGGTCGAGGACCTTGCCGGCGACCTGCAGCGCCCTGGGGTTCTTCACGATCTCCCAGACCAGCAGCTTGTGGTAGGCCTTGGCCAGCGGGTGGTCGTCGTTGGTGACGCCGACCGCGCACTTGATCCACCAGTACGGCGTGTGGAGGCCGTGGGCGTGGTCCTTGCCGGTGAAGACCATCGCGTCACCCGGCGTGCCGTCGTTGGAGCGACCGGCCTTGGTGACCTTATCGACGAGCTCCTCGGTCGTGTAGATCCGGACGTGCCCACCCTCGGCGTTGTGGTAGTCGTCGGAGAGCTTCCAGCTGACGATCTCGGGCAGCCAGCGCGGCACCGAGATGGCCAGGGTGCCGCCCGGGCGGAGGACGCGGACGAGCTCCTTGATCGCGTCGACGTCGGCGTGGATGTGCTCGAGCACCTCGGCCGCGACGATGCGGTCGAACTCGCCGTCGGCGAACGGCAGGGCGAGGGCGTCGCCCTCCTTGACGTCGGCCTCGGCGCCCTCGGGCACCTCGCCCGCCTCGCGCATCGCCGCGAACCACTCACGCACGGTGGCCAGCTCGTCGGCGTCCTGGTCGAACGCGACGACGTCGGCCCCGCGCTTGTACATCTCGAAGGCGTGCCGGCCGGCGCCGCAGCCCATGTCGAGCACACGGTCGCCCGGGCGCAGCCCGAGCCGGTCGAAGTCAACGGTCAGCACGGTGGCTCTCCCTCTGGCTGGCCCTCTCGGATCGGAAGGCGGTGATGGTCTCCTCGTAGGCGGCGGCGGTGGCCTCGGCCACGGCGCGCCAGCTGAACAGCTCCTGCACCCGGGCCCGCCCCGCCGCGCCCATCGTCGTACGACGCTCGGGGTCGTCGAGCAGCGCGGCGATCGCGGACTCCAGCTCACCGACGTCGCCGGGGGTGACCAGGTCGGCGCACTCGCCGTCGGGGCCGACGACCTCGGGGATGGCGCCGGCGCGCGAGACCACGAGCGGGGTGGCGCAGGCCATCAGCTCGGCGGTGGGCAGCGAGAAGCCCTCGTAGAGCGACGGCACGCAGGCGACCTCGGCCGAGCCCATGACCTCGACCAGCTCCTCGTCGCTGACCCCGTTGACGAAGGTGACGCGGTCGGCGATGCCGAGCTGGTCGATCAGCTGCTCGGTGCGGCCGCCGGGCTCGGGGCGGGTGACGAGGACGAGGGAGACCTCGCGCTCGACGCTCAGCTTGGCGAAGGCCTCGAGCAGGGTGGCGATGCCCTTCATCGGGGCGTCGGCGCTGGCCATCGCCAGGATCCGGCCCGGCACGCGGGGCGCGGTCGGCGGGCGGAAGACGTCGTCGACGCCGAGCAGGATCGTCCTCATCCGGGCAGGGTCGACCCCGAAGTCGCGCGCGACGTCGCGGCGCGAGGACTCCGACGGCACCAGCACCATGCGCGCCCGCTTGGCGACCCGGCTCTGCATCCGCAGGAAGCCGTACCACCGGCGCAGCGTCAACCGCTTGCGGCGGGTGGGCGCGGTCTGCAGGTCGATCGCCCGGTCCATGGTGATCGGGTGGTGGATCGTCGTGACGACCGGCAGCCCGTAGGACTCCAGCTCCATGATCCCGGTGCCGAGCACCTGGTTGTCGTGGGCGACGTCGAAGTCACCGGCCCGGTCCTTCATCAGCCGCGCGATGCGCGAGCTGAACGTCTTCGGCTCGGGGAACCCGGCCGTGCACATGGTGAGGAACTCCTCGACGTCGATCAGGTCGCGGAACTCGCGCAGCTTCGGCACCCGGAACGGGTCGGGCTCGCGGTAGAGGTCGAGGCTGGGCACCTTGGTCAGCCGTACGCCCTCGTCGAGGTCGGGGTAGGGCTGCCCGGAGAAGACCTCGACGTCGTGGCCCAGGCGTACGAGCTCGCGGCTCAGGTGCCGGATGTAGATGCCTTGGCCGCCGCAGTGCGGCTTGCTCCGGTAGGACAGCATGGCGATGCGCACGTGTTCTGCCTTTCAGTCCTGCTCCGGGGTGGCGCTCGAGAAGCCCCCATTATGCCTACTGGCCGGTAGGGCCCGGCGCGGTCACCCCTCGCTGGAGTGGCCCGGGAACACGTGCGCCGACGGGTCGATGGCCACCGCGGCGTTGTTGACGGCGGTGGCGGCCTCGCCGAAACCGACGGCGATGAGCCGCACCTTGCCGGGGTAGTCGGTGATGTCGCCCGCCGCGAAGACGCGCGGGAGGTTGGTCCGCATCGCGGAGTCGACGACCACGTGGCGCTTCTCGGTGACCAGGCCCCACTGCTGGATCGCGCCGAGGTCGGCGATGAACCCGAGGGCGGCGACCAGTGCCTGGGCCTTGCGGACCTGCGGTTCCTGGCCGTCGACGGTGATCTCCACCTCCTCCAGGTGGCCGTCCCCACGCAGCGCGGTGACCTGGGCGTTGGTGACGATCTCCACGCTCGAGTCCTTCACCGCGGCGACCGTGCGCTCGTGGGCCCGGAAGGCGTCGCGGCGGTGCACGAGGGTGACGGAGGCGGCGATCGGCTCGAGGTGCTGGGCCCAGTCGAAGGCGCTGTCGCCTCCCCCGACGATCACCACGTCCTTGCCGGCGTAGGGGGCGAAGCTCGGCACGAAGAACTCCATGCCCCGACCCACCCAGCCGTCGCCGGCCGGCAGCGGCCGGGGGCTGAACTTGCCGATGCCGGAGGTGATGAGGACGGCGCCGGCGACGACGCGGGTGTCGTCGTCGAGGGTCACGACCACGTCGTCGTCGCGGTGCTCGAGGGTGGTCGCGGTGCGGTCGAGGAGGTACGTCGGGTGGGCGGTGGCGGCCTGCTCGACGAGGCCCTCGACGAGGTCACGCCCCTTGATGCTGGGGAAGCCGGCGACGTCGAGGATCGCCTTCTCGGGATACATGGCGGTGATCTGGCCGCCCAGCTCCGGGAGCGAGTCGACGACCGTCACGCTCATCCCGCGGAACCCGGCGTAGTAGGCGGAGTAGAGGCCCGTCGGGCCCGCTCCGATGATCAGCAGGTCGGTCGTCACGTCGTCCACGTCGCGATCCTAGGTGTCAGAGGGGGGTCTCACAGGGCGTCGAGCTCACTGACCTTCCAGACCCCGCCGGCACGCACGAGGGTCACGAGCACCCGGTCGAGGTCGAGGAGCGGCTTGTCGAGGTCGTCGCCGGTGGTGCTCTGGTTGACGAAGACCAGCACCCGTGCGTCGGACGCCGAGGCCGTGACCAGCGCCGTGCCGACCACCGTGGCGGAGACCTCGGTGTGCTCGCGACGGCTCGTCGTCGCGACGCCGGCCATGGTGCGGTCGTACTGGCGGGCCATCTGCTCCGTCATGAGGTCCCGGGCGTCGGCCTTGTCCTCGGCGAGCGTCTTCCAGCTGTAGCTGTAGGCACGCGTCGCGGCCTCGGACGCCGCCTCGCGGACGGTGTCCTTGACGTCCGCCGACGCGACGACCGCGTCGCCGGACTCGGCCGTGGTCACCTCCGTGGCCCGTGCGTCCCCGGCTCGCTGCACCAGCCAGGCCAGCACCACGGCGGCCACCAGCACGAGCGCTGCCAGCGCCGCGACCACGCGCTTCTGTGTCGTCATCCCCGTCACCTCACGAACTGCACGTCGCTCGTGAGCCAACGCTCGCCCTCGCGGACCAGGTCCAGCCGCAGGCGGTAGTAGCGCACCTGCCCCGAGCTGCCGGTGCTCGTGTTGGTGACGGTGCTGTTGGCCGCGATCAGCACCGTGGCCGAGTCGTCGTCCAGGTCGCCGACGCCGAGGGCGACCACCTCGCCGGTCGAGGTCGCCTCGGTGCGGATCGCCTCGGAGGTGAGGGTGTCGCGCTGGGACTCGTACTGCTCGGCGAAGTCGCCGGTGGCGCCCGCCAGGACGGCGTCGATCAGCGGGTCCATGTCGGTGTGGTCCACGGTGAGGAACGCCAGCGCCTCGACGCGGGCGGCCTCGGCGACCTCGCGCTGGGCCGACGTGAGGTCGTCGTCGACCGCGTCCCGGGACGCCACGACGAGCCCGATCGCGACCAGCAGGGCGACGAGGGCGACGGCAAGCCCGACGACCATCCACCGGCCTCTGCTCTCACCCACGCGGTGAACCTAGCCCAGCCGAGCCTCCGCGCGCGGCTGATCCGCGTCCCTAGACTGCGTTGTCGTGACCCGGCCGTTCCAGCACCTCACCGCGCACCCGTCCGCGATGCTGCTCGCCGCGCAGCTGCTGCAGGTGCTCGCCTGGCCGTTCCTCGGCGGTTCGAGGGTCGGCGGTGCGTTCCTCGGGGTCATCGGGATGCTCGCGGTCGGGTCCGCGGTCCTCGCGGTGCGGCGTACGCCCGGCGTCAGCCGTGTCGTCTTCTTCCTGGGCGCACCGACGATCGTGTTCACGCTCCTGGAGGCGGTGTTCTCCGACGTCGACCCGATCGTGCTCGTGTCCGGCCTCCTGCACGCGCCGTTCTACTTCTACGTCTCCTACGCGATGCTGCGCTACCTCTTCCACGACGAGGAGGTCACCACGGACGAGTACTACGCGACGGGAGCCGCCTTCACCGTGGTCGCGTGGGGCTTCGCCTACCTCTACGCCGCGCTCCAGGTGGTGTGGCCGAGCTCCTTCACCAACGCCGGGGGCTTCGACCACAGCTGGTTCGAGCTGCTCTACCTGTCGTTCTCCACACTCACCAGCGTCGGCCTCTCCGACATCGTCGCCGTGGGTGCGCAGGCGCGGTCGGTGCTGATGGTCGAGATGATGGTGGGCGTCTTCTACATCGCCATGGTCGTGGCCCGGATGGTCGGCCTCACCATGATGCGGCACCGGCTCTAGGTCCCCGAGCGCGTCTCCCAGCCGTCGGGCCGGTCCCGCCTGGGCAGCCTGGAGACGACCAGGCGGTAGGACTCCTCCACCGCCTCGACGAGCTCGTCGTCGGGGATCGCACCGCGGAAGGAGAGGTCGTTCCACCCCGAGCGGCCGATGTAGGCCATCACGCTCGCGTCGTCGGGATAGCGGTGCAGCCACTCGTCGGCGACCTCCCGGGTCGCACCCGCCTTCACGCCCACGCCCGTGGCGCCCAGGAACGCGAAGATCTTGGCGCGCTCCCCCGGGCCGACCTTGAAGACCGGGTGGGCGTGGCCCCAGGGGTTGTCGGGCCAGGCGCCCGGGAGATCGGCGCACAGCTCGTGCATCCGCGTGACGTCCACCGCTCGCGCCTCCCGGTCGAGGTCAGTCCTCGGAGTCCTCGTCCTCCCCGTCGTCGAGGAGGCCCTCCCGCTCCGCAGCCTCCACGATCCGGCGGACGTTGTCGATGGCGCCGCAGTCGGCGTCGAGCTGGGCGTTGCGCTCGGTGGCGAACTTCGCGCCCAGCTCGGCGCGCACCTGCTCGCCCACGTCCTCGCGGGCGGGGTTGAGGATGGTGAGCTCCTCCTCGGTCAGGTGGTGGTTGAGCACCTTGGCCAGCTCCTCCACCGCGTCGTCGAAGGCCTGGGTGTCGGTGCCCTTGAGCTCCAGTACCGCCAGCATCGCCTCGTGCCCCTCGGCGTGCTCCTCCTCCCCGTGCTCGGCCTCGTGCTCGGTGATCGCGTCCTTGCGCCGCAGCTGCGGGTAGACGTGCTTCTCCTCCGCCTCGGCGTGGGCCACGTGGAGGGCGGCCAGCGCCTTGCGCACGGCGTCGCGGTCCGAGGTGCTGTCACGCAGGTCGCGCAGGAGGGCCTCGAAGCGCCGGTGGTCCTCGAGGATCAGGTCGATGACGTCGCCGGAGACAGGGCGACCGAGGTCGATGGGGGTGCTCATGCGAGCGAACCTAGCGACCTCCCCCGACGGCGGCATCTGGACCTACCTCCCGAGGGGTGGGGCGTGCCTACGATGGTGCGGTGCCAGGCATCGAGGTGTGGAGCCAGTTCGACCACGACCCCCGCATTCCCGCCAACACGACGCTGCGGGCCTCGGACCGCGACCGCGCGGTCATCGAGTCCGTGCTCGCCGACGCGTTCGCCGAGGGGCGCCTGACCCGCTTCGAGTACGACGAGCGCTCCGACGCCGCGCTCTCGAGCCGCACGCTGGGCGAGCTCGCCCCGCTCGTCGAGGACCTCCCGGCCGCGCGCGAGACGCGCACGAGCGCAGACGACCGCCGCCGGCAGGCCGTCCGCATGTGGGAGAGCGACCGCCGCGAGGCCGTGCTGGGCCTGATCGGTCTCTCGGTCCTGCTCTGGACGATCTGGGCCCTGACGATGTGGGGCGGGTTCCCGTGGCCGCTCTTCCCGATGGGCTTCGCGGTGATGAACGTCGTGCGGGTCGTCGCCAACAAGCGCGACATCGTCGACGAGCACGCCCGCCGCCTCGAGAAGAAGGAGCGCAAGGACGAGTTCAGGAGACGGCAGGACGAACGCTGAGGCTCACTTCGTCGCTTCCATCATCTGGCGGAGCTCTTTCTTGAGGTCGGAGATCTCGTCGCGGAGGCGGGCGGCGACCTCGAACTGCAGCTCCGCGGCGGCGTTCTTCATCTGGTCGGTGAGCTCCTGGATGAGCTCGGCCAGGTCGGTGCTCGGGATGCCCGCGGTGTCGGGGGCCTCGGAGTGGATCTTCGACAGCGCCGGGGTCGGCGACTTGCCGGCCTTGACACCGCCCGCGCGCCCCTTCTGGCCGACGTCGGCCCAAGTGCGCAGCAACTCCTCGGTGTTCTCGTCCTCGCGGGCGAGCATCTCGGTGATGTCGGCGATCTTCTTGCGCAGCGGCTGGGGGTCGATCCCGCGCTCGGTGTTGTAGGCGACCTGGATCGCGCGACGACGGTTGGTCTCGTCGATCGCCGCCTCCATCGACGGCGTGATCTTGTCGGCGTACATGTGGACCTGGCCGGACACGTTGCGGGCCGCTCGACCGATCGTCTGGATGAGCGACTTGTCGGAGCGGAGGAAGCCCTCCTTGTCGGCGTCGAGGATCGCCACGAGCGAGACCTCGGGCAGGTCGAGGCCCTCGCGCAGCAGGTTGATGCCGACGAGGACGTCGTAGTCGCCGAGGCGCAGGTCGCGCAGCAGCTCGATGCGCTTGAGGGTGTCGACCTCTGAGTGGAGGTAGCGGGTGCGGATGCCGGCGTCGAGGAGGTAGTCGGTGAGGTCCTCCGACATCTTCTTGGTCAGCGTGGTCACCAGCACGCGCTCGCCCTTGTCGGAGCGCTCGCGGATCTCGTGGATCAGGTCGTCGATCTGGCCCTTGGTCGGCTTGACCACGACCTCGGGGTCGACCAGGCCGGTCGGGCGGATGATCTGCTGGACGGTGTTGTCGACGCCTCCCACGCGGTCGAGCTCGTAGTTGCCCGGGGTGGCCGAGAGGTAGATCGTCTGGCCGATGCGGTCGAGGAACTCCTCGAACTTCAGCGGACGGTTGTCCATCGCGCTCGGCAGCCGGAAGCCGTGGTCGACGAGGTTGCGCTTGCGCGACATGTCGCCCTCGTACATGCCGCCGATCTGCGGGACCGCCACGTGCGACTCGTCGACGACGAGCACGAAGTCCTCGGGGAAGTAGTCGAGCAGCGTGTTGGGGGCACTGCCCCGCGTGCGGCCGTCCATGTGCATCGAGTAGTTCTCGATGCCGGAGCAGGACCCGACCTGGCGCATCATCTCGACGTCGTAGGTCGTGCGCATCCGCAGCCGCTGCGCCTCCAGCAGCTTGCCCTGCTTCTCGAACGCGGCGAGCTGGTCGTCGAGCTCGAGCTCGATGCCCTTGATCGCCCGCTCCATCCGCTCGGGACCGGCGACGTAGTGGGTCGCGGGGAAGACGTGGAGCTCGGTGTCCTCGGAGATGACCTCTCCGCTGATGGGGTGCAGCGTCATCAGCCGCTCGATCTCGTCGCCGAAGAACTCCACCCGGACGGCGAGCTCCTCGTAGACAGGGAAGATCTCGAGCGTGTCGCCGCGGACGCGGAAGGTGCCACGGGTGAACGACATGTCGTTGCGGGTGTACTGGATCTCGACCAGCCGGCGCAGCACCGAGTCGCGGTCGTGCTCCTCCCCGACCTTGAGCCGCAGCATGCGGTCGACGTACTCCTGCGGGGTGCCGAGGCCGTAGATGCAGGACACCGTCGAGACCACGATCGTGTCGCGTCGGGTGAGAAGGCTGTTGGTCGCGCTGTGGCGCAGCCGCTCGACCTCCTCGTTGATGGAGGAGTCCTTCTCGATGTAGGTGTCGGTCTGGGGGACGTAGGCCTCGGGCTGGTAGTAGTCGTAGTAGGACACGAAGTACTCCACCGCGTTGTCCGGGAACAGCTGGCGCAGCTCGTTGGCGAACTGGGCGGCGAGCGTCTTGTTGGGCTGGAGCACCAGCACCGGGCGCTGCAGCCGCTCGGTGACCCAGGCGACGGTCGCGGTCTTGCCGGTGCCGGTCGCGCCGAGCAGCACCACGTCCTGCACGCCGCCGTTGATGCGCTCGACGATCTCCTCGATGGCTGCCGGCTGGTCGCCGGAGGGCTGGTAGTCGGAGACCACCTTGAAGGGGGCCACCCGGCGCTGGAGATCGGTGACTGGACGCATGCGTCGAGCCTACGGGCAGGCACCGACAGCAGGTCTTGCCGGATTCGTGACCCCATCGTGACCGGGCCCGACCACACTGCCTCCATGGGGGCGCGGCGGCGGTGGCAGGCACGGGGGGTGTACGCCGCCGGGCTGGCCGTCGCGCTCCCTCTCACGGCCTGCTCGAGCGACTCCGGCGCCGACGTCGACGTCCTCGGCAGCTGGGTGCTCGTCTCCGGCAGCACCGCCGCAGGGCCGCTCGAGGTCGCTCCCGGCTCGCGGGTCTCGCTGACCTTCGAGGACGGCCAGGCCGGCGGCAGGGCGCCCTGCAACGACTACGGCTCGGACTACGAGATCCGCGGGAGCGCCTTCGAGCTCACCGGGGAAGGGATGTCCATGACGTACGTCGGGTGCGAGGGCGCAGAGGGCGAGCTCGAGTCGGCGTACCTCTCCGCCCTCGGCGACGTCGAGACGGTCGCCCGGGACGCCGATGCGCTCACGCTCACCGGCGACGACGTCGAGCTGGAGCTCCGGCTCGCGCCAGCATGGCCTCGCGCCGACGTGGTCGGGCACACCTGGCGGCTCCACACCTGGACCGATGCGTCCGGCACGGAGCGACGACCAGGGTGGAAGCCGGCCATGCGCCCCTTCCTGCGCCTGGAGGAGACCGGGGAGAAGGGCGGCCGGATCACGGCGAGCACCGGCTGCCGATCGATGGCGGGGCGCTGGATCGACTGGCGCGGCGCACCCGCGATCTCCCGCTCGGGATGGAAGGGCAGCTGCCCGCCCCGGCTCATGGACCAGGAGCTGGCCGTCGCCAACGTCCTGTCCGAGCCGGTCCTCGAGCTCCGCACCGCAGCCGGGGGTCCGGAGCTCGTCGTGCGGGACGCGCACGGCACCGGCGAGTCCGTGGTCGTCTACCGCCGCTGACGCGTCCGTCCTACGCTCGCCGGCATGCCCCAGCCAGGCCAGCCGCCGGACCGCGTGCTCGACCTGTTCGTCGCGGACGGGGTGCTGGAGCGCCTGCCCGGCGGCCGCGGCACGAGCTGGCGGGCCGGGGACCTGGTCCTCTCCCCCGGCCATGACGAGTCGGAGGCGTGGGTCGCGCCCATCCAGGCACGCGTGGCGGTGCGCCTCGACGAGCAGGTTCCGCGGTCGATCCGCCTCGTCCTCCCGGTGCCGGCGCGTGACGGCAGCCTGACCGTCGACGGCTGGGCCGCGACCCGCTTCGAGCCGGCTACGACGCCGTGCCACGACCTCGCGACCCTGCTGGCGACGGCCCACCTCCTCCACGCCCACCTGGCCGATGTCCTGCCGGAGCGACCCACCGTGCTGGACGCGCGGACCGACCAGTGGGCCGAGGGCGAACGGGCGGCGTACGACCCCGGACTCGCGAGGAAGGTCGCCGCTGCCCGCCCCGAGCCCGGCCTCCGCGAGCTGGTCGACGCCCTGACCGGGCAGCTCGACGACACCGACCTCGGCCGCGAGCAGCTGGTCCATGCCGACCTCGCGGGCAACGTCCTGCTCGACGCGGCCGGCGTGCCGTTCGTCATCGACTTCTCCCCCGCGTGGCGATCACCGCTGTGGGCCGAGGCCGTGTGCGTCCTCGACGCCGTGCTGTGGCTCGGCACCCCGGCCGACGCCCTCGACGACTGGCGAGCGGGCGCACGGCGGCAGGCGATGCTGCGGGCCGCACTCTTCCGCGTGCTGTCCGACCGGCCGTGCGACGTCGCGCGCTACGACGCGCTCGGACTGGCGTGACTCCTTGCTGGCTCGTGCTGGCTAGATTGTGCGCGTGACCGTCGCCCGCCTGCTGACCGCCCTCCGGCGCGGCATGCTCGGGCTGGTCGGGCTCCAGCTCGGCGTGGCCGTCGCGCTGTCGCTGGTCGACTCCTACCGTCGTCGTGGCAAGAAGCCCAAGCCGTTCCCCGTCACCGGGCCCGAGACGGTGCCGGTCGGCGACGGTCTCATCACGACGTACACCTTCGGTCGCGACCTCTACGACGACATGCTCGCCGCGATCGACGGTGCGAAGAAGCAGATCCTCTTCGAGACCTACATCTGGAAGGGCGACGAGATCGGGTGGAAGTTCAAGTCCGCCCTCACCGCCGCCGCGTCTCGCGGGGTCGACGTCCACTGCATCTACGACGGCTTCGCCAACGTGGTCGTCTCCCCCGCCTTCAAGCGGTTCCCGCCGTCGCTCAAGGTGCTCCGCTACCCGATCTGGACCGCCGGCTTCCGCTTCTGGGACCTGCGCCGCTACGGCCGCAACCACCGCAAGATGCTGGTGGTGGACGAGGAGGTCGCCTTCCTCGGCGGCTACAACATCGGTTCGGCCTACTCCACCGAGTGGCGCGACACGCACGTTCGCATCACCGGCCCCGGGGTGTGGGACCTCAAGCGCGCCTTCGCCGACTTCTGGAACCTCAACCGCCGCCACCGGCTGCGTCGCAACGAGCGCCCCCTCCTGCTCGAGACCGCCTCCGACTGGGATCCGCAGATCCGCATCCACCGCAACATCCCGCGGCAGTGGAACTTCCCGATCCGCAGCATGTACCTCGAGGCGATCAACCGCGCCAGCCACAACATCTGGCTCACCACGGCCTACTTCCTGCCCGACCAGGACTTCGTCGACGCGCTCACCGAGGCCGCGCGCCGCGGCGTCGACGTACGCGTCCTGCTGCCGCTGAAGTCCAACCACGTCGTGGCCGACTGGATCTCGCGCGGCTACTACGGCGAGCTCCTCGCGTCGGGCGCCCGGATCCTGCGGTTCAAGGACGCGATGGTGCACGCCAAGACCGCGACGATCGACGGCAGCTGGGCCACGGTCGGCACGGCCAACATCGACCGGCTCAGCCTCCAGGGCAACTACGAGATCAACCTCGAGGTCATCGACCCGGACTTCGCCGGCGTGATGGAGGACGTCTTCCGCACCGACGAGTCCAACTGCCTCGAGCTGACCCTCGCCGAGTGGGAGGCCCGCGACCTCAACCGCAAGTTCACCGAGAGCTTCCTGGCTCCGCTGCGTCCGCTCCTCTGAGCAGCAGGATCCACAGGGCCACCGCGCCGATCCACGCCAGCCCGGCGACGTAGGCCGCCACCTGCCAGCCCGACCAGTCCATCGCGTCGCCGTGGCGGAGCAGCGCCACCACCTGGAGCACGACGAAGGCGGCGCCGGTCAGCCCGAGCGGGCGCACCCGGTCGGTGTCGTCCAGGAGGCACGCGTGGGCTGCGGCCCAGCCGAGGCCGACGAGCCAGGCGCCCACTGCGCGCGCCGTCAGCGTGGTGAGCGGCCACGACCAGCCCGCGGCGGCCCAGGTGGGCGCGACGAGCAGCGCGGTGCCGGCGGCGAGGAGCAGCACCCCGAGCGCGCCGAGGAGCAGGCGCAGGGCGACCGGCAGCCGGTGGCGTACGACGTCCGCGGCCGGATGCCGGCCTCGGGCCTGCAGCACGAGCCCGGCCACCATCACCACGGGCACGCCGGCGTAGATGGCGAGCCACCCCCAGGTCACCAGCCGCGCGCTCGCGGGGTGCTCGGCGCCGAGGTGGAACTTGTCGAGGTGGACGAGCGTCACCACGAGCGTGAGGACGGTGAAGACCAGCACGGTCCAGACGGCGAGGCGGGCTCTCCCCCAGCCCGACGAGCGCGCACCCGCGAGCTCGAGCACGGCGCTGGACCAGTAGGCGGCACCGAGGAAGACCGCGGTCATGGGGACGTCGATCGTCCAGGCGAACCAGTCGGCGGTGCGCGTGGGGAAGACCGTGAGCTGCAGCCCGGCGAGGAAGACCAGCACCGCCGCCACCAGCAGGACGGCGCGCATCGGCCGCGTCACGGCGCTGTCGTCGTCCTTGAGGTGACGCGGGGTCATGGTGCGGGCGCCGGTGCGGGGTGCGCGGCGAGGTAGCCGTGGAGGGTCGCGATCACGGTGGCGCCGTCACCGACGGCCGTCGCGACCCGCTTGATCGACCCCGCCCGGACGTCGCCCACGGCGAAGACGCCCGGGATGCTGGTCTCGAGGGGGAGCCGCATGCCTCCGTCCTCGGCGGCGGTGACCTGGCGGCCGGTGCGGACGAAGCCGGCCTCGTCGCGCTCGATCCCGGCGGGCAGCCACGACGTGCGGGGCAGGGAGCCGATGAGCACGAAGAGGCCCCCCGCGGGGACCTCCTCGCTGTCGCCGCCGTGCGGGTCGCCCAGGGTCAGGCCCACCAGGCAGCCGTCGTCGCTGCGCCCGCCGAGGACGGCCGTGCGGTAGCGGAGGGTGACGTTGCGCGTGGCCTCGAGCTGGGCGATGAGGTAGTCGGACATGCTGGCCGCCAGCGACTCGCCGCGCACCAGCAGCGTGACGTGGCGCGCGAAGCGGGCGAGGTGCAGGGCAGCCTGGCCGGCGGAGTTGCCGCCGCCCACGACGTAGACGTCCTCCCCCGTCATCGACGGCGCCTCCGCGACGGCGGCGCCGTAGTAGACGCCGCGCCCGACCAGCGACTCGAGCTCGGGCACGTCGAGGCGCCGGTAGTCGACGCCGGTGGCGATCACGATGCTGCGGCTCCGGACCAGGCTGCCGTCGGCCATCGAGACGGTGTGGAGCCCGTCGTCGCTGCCGAGGGACTCGACGGGTCGCATGAAGGAGTAGTCGGTGCCGAACATCCATGCCTGGTGGAAGGCGCGGAAGGCGAGGTGGGCACCGCTGACGCCGCGGGAGAAGCCGGGGTAGTTGCGGATCAGCGACGACGTGCCGGCCTGGCCGCCGACCGCCTGCTGCTCGATCACGAGCGTCGACAGGCCCTCGGACGAGGCGTAGACCGCGGCGGCGAGGCCGCTGGGGCCGGCGCCCACGACCACGACGTCGTACACGTGCTCCGGCGACAGCGGCTTCATCAGGCCGAACGCCTCGGCGATCTCGAGGTCGGTGGGAGCCACGAGCGTCGTCGGTGGCGAGGTGAAGGAGAGCATCACGACCGGGAGGTCGGGGTCCGCGAGCCCGGCGTCCGCGAGCAGGCGGTTCGCGGCGGGCGTGCCGACGTGGTGGAAGGCCACCGGGATGTGGTTGCGGCCGAAGGTGTCGCGCAGCGCGTGGGTGCGCTCGTCACGCTGCTCGCCGATGAGGCGTACCGCGTCGAAGCCGATCCCCTGCGTGAGGTGCCAGTCGTCGAGGGCGTCGCAGATCGTGCCGTGGAACTCCTCGTCGCGCGGCCGCTCCGGACGCAGCAGCAGGAGCTCGGCGTGGCCGTGGGCGATCGCCGCGAACACCTCCGGCGTGCTGGCGAAGTCGCCCCAGATCACTGCGACCGCGCGCTTGGCCGACGGGTGCAGGGCGTAGGCGCGGCGCAGGAAGTGCAGCCCGTGGCGGTCGTGCGGGCCGTAGCAGCCGATGATCAGCGCCACCTGACGCGACCACCGGCGCAACCCCTCGAGCACCGCGCGCGCATGGGCGTGGTCGCCGCACACCACGACCTCGTAGTCCCCGCCGTAGCGCCGCCGCAGCTCGGCGCCGATCACCGAGCGGGTCTCCGCGTCCGTGGTGGCGAGGAGCAGGACCGGTTCGACGCCGTCGTCCATGGTGGCCCTCCCTCGCACGCCGCTCCCGGACACGTCGACGGTACGCGCGTCGCGCGGCACCGGCCCACCCCATTTCTGGGGGTGTGGACCAGTGGACCAGTCGGGCCGGAACACGACACCCGTCCTCACTGCGCGGGCCCTTGGGCCCTGCCGCGGCCGGTCGTCGCGCGCGCAGGGTGGAGGGGTGAGGACCTCGCACAGCGCAGCCGGAGGGGACTGGGCCCCGCTCCACCGGGCGGGGGCCGTGTCGGCCGCCGCGGCGGTGTGCCTCTACGTCGCCGCACTGGTCCTGGTCACCGTCATGGACGCGCCGCCGGAGTCGGGTGGCGCGGCCATGCTGGAGTACGTCGATGCCCACCGCACCGGCTACATCGCTCGGCAGCTGCTGTGGACCGTGCCCAACCTCTTCCTGATGGTGGTGTTCCTCGCCCTCGCGGTCGCCCTCCGCGGCCACGGGCGCGGCCTCGCCGCCGCCGCGGGACTGATCGCGATCACAAGCTGGGCCGTGGGGCTCGCCTGGCCGACCAGCGGCGACGGCTCGCTCTCGATGGTGCTGCTCAGTGACCGCTACGCCGACGCGGCGGCCGTGGGCGAGCGGGCGTCGCTGGTCGCGGGCGCCGAGCTGCTGGACGCGCTCAACGACGTGCCCGCGGTGATCGGCGTGCTGCAGACCCTGGGTCTGCTGCTGGTGTCCTTGCTCATGCTGCGGGGCACGTTCCCTCGGGGGCTGGCCTGGCTGGGCGTCGCGACCGGGGTGGTCGGGATCGCGGCCGAGGCGCTCCGGCCGGTGCTCGGCGGCGCCTACGCGGTCTACGGCGTCCTGCTCTTCGTCTGGCTCGGCTGGGTCACGGTCGCCCTGTGGGGACTGGCCGGCTCCGTCGCCGAGCCGCGCACCCGGGACTGATCAGCCATGGATGCCGTCCACGTGGCCGGCTACGCGTCGCTGGTCGTCTGGTTCGGCTGGCTCGCCGTGCTCCTGCTGGACTGAACCGCCTTCAGCGTGTGGGGAGATGCGTCGGGACGCTCATCCGTGGACCACGTCGCGGGCGCGCGCGGCCTCCTGCCATCGCCATGGCTGCCGCCCGGCCGCGCTGGGGTCGGTAGGGCTCGAGCAGCTCGGCCATCTCCTCGTCGCTGATGTCGTGGCCGACCAGCGCCCAGCCGACCCAGTTGGCGAGGTGGTAGTCGCCGAAGCTCACCGCGTCGGGGTCACCGAGGGCGCGCTGGCGCACCTCGGCGCTCGTCCACACCCCGATCCCGCGGACCGAGCGGAGCCGCCTGTCGGCCTCCTCCGCAGAGACCTCGCTGGCCCGCTCGAGGGAGGTTGCCAGGCGGCAGGCGGTGACCACCGTGCGCGACTGGGCTGGTTGCACGCCGAGGCGCAGCCACTCCCACGACGGGATCGCTGCGATCGTGGCCGGTGTCGGTTGGAGCATCAGCGGCAGCGACGCGACCGGGCCGGGGGCGGGCTCGCCGTGGCGCCGGACCAGCTCGCGGAACGAGCCGAACGCCTGCTTGCCGGTGACCTTCTGCTCGAGGATCGAGGGGACGAGCGACTCCATCACCAGGCCGGTGGCGCCGATGCGCCAGTGCCCGTGGCTGCGCCAGCCGTGCTCGACCTCGGGGTGGTGGTGCGGCTCGAAGCCGGTCGGGTCGTCGTCGGCGCCCAGCAGCCGGGGCAGGTGCTCGAGCGCCCAGTCGGCCCCCGCCCCCCAGGCGCGGGCGTGCACGTCGCCACTCGCGGGCCGCTGGTGGACGCAGATCGACGCCGGCCCCGTCGGCGTACGCATGGCGCGCCAGATCCGACCCGACTCCTCGTGACGCTGCGTCGGGTCCCCCGCCCCGCGCCGCTGCGGGCGCAGCACCTGCGCCACCGAGCACGGCCAGTCGGGCACCCAGGTGCGAGTGCGCTCGCCGACGGTGGAGGGGGCCATGGGTGCGACGTTAGACGAGCCCACCGACTACCTTGCAGGCATGGGTGAATCTGCCAACCAGCGCGACCTCGAGGCCGGCATCCAGCGGGACTTCTCGCGGTCCATGTCGTACGGCGACTACCTGCGCCTCGACGTGCTGCTCGCCGCCCAGCAGCCGCTGTCCGACCCGCCCCAGCACGACGAGCTGCTCTTCATCGTCCAGCACCAGACGAGCGAGCTGTGGCTCAAGCTGATGATCCACGAGCTGCGCTCGGCGCGCGCGCTGCTGCGCAGCGACGACCTCTCCCCCGCGCTCAAGCGGATGGCGCGGATCAAGCACATCCAGCACACGCTCACCGACCAGTGGTCGGTGCTGGCGACCCTGACGCCGAGCGAGTACGCCGAGATCCGGCCGTTCCTGGCGACCAGCTCGGGCTTCCAGTCCGCGCAGTACCGCGAGGTCGAGTTCCTGCTCGGCAACAAGAACGCCGACATGGTCAAGGTGTTCTCCCACGACGAGTCCGCGCGGGCCGCGCTCGAGGAGCTGCTGCACGAGCCGTCGCTCTACGACGAGTTCCTGGCCTACCTCTCGCGACAGGGGTACGCCATCCCGCAGCGGCTGCTGGACCGCGACTGGTCGCAACCGCACAGCACCGACGACGAGCTCGTGGACGTCTTCGCCGGGGTCTACGCCGCGCCGGCAGAGCACTGGGGCGTCTACGAGACCTGCGAGGAGCTCGTCGACGTCGAGGACGCCTTCCAGCAGTGGCGCTTCCGTCACCTCCAGGTCGTGCAGCGCACGATCGGCCACAAGATCGGCACCGGTGGGTCGTCGGGCGTCGACTTCCTGCGCCGGGCGCTGTCCCTCACGTTCTTCCCCGAGCTCTACGAGGTGCGCACGCGGATCGGGCAGTAGGCGCGCGGCGCGGCGTACGCTCGAGTGGTGACGGGCGAGCCCTCGGAGATGTTCGAGGCCATGTACGCCGGCGCGGAGGCCGGCGGTGCCGCGCCGCCCTGGGACTACGGCGCCCCTCGGCCGCAGCTCGTGGAGTGGGTCGAGGCGAGAGGCCTGGCAGGAGACGGCCGCGAGGCACTGGTCGTCGGGTGCGGCTACGGGGCTGACGCCGAGCTGCTGCACCGCCTGGGATTCCGGACCACGGCGTTCGACTTCGCCGCGACGGCGATCGCGGGGGCGCGGCGGAAGCATCCCGCCGCCGGCGTGACGTACCTCGTCGCCGACGTCCTCGACCTCCCTCCGGAGTGGGAGGGCAGGTTCGACCTCGTGGTCGAGAGCCTCACCGTGCAGTCGATGCCGCCGGGACAGCACGCGCTGGCCGCGCGGACGATCGCCTCGCTGGTGGCCCCGGGGGGCACCCTGCTGGTCCTGGCGACCACCCGGGAGGACGACTCAGAGGTGACGGGACCCCCGTGGCCACTGACTCGTGCGGAGGTGGAGGCGTTCGCGGACGGGGACCTCGTCCTGCGCCGGCTCGAGCGGATCGAGGACGGCACGTGGTGGCGGGCCGAGCTCTCGCGACCGGGGGCGGGGTCGATCGGTCCGTCCGGTGGGGACCAACGCCCCTGACCGTGGGACCTGTCGACGGCACAGGCTGGGGCCATCAGCAGCAGAGCGTCGACTCACCAGTGGAGGCCTCCATGTTCACCAGCAGCAAGCGCAGCATCCATCCCAGCGATGCGGTCGCCCGGATCATGGTGTGGCCGGTGGCCACCGTCCCCGGCGAGGCCACCCTCCTGGAGGTCGCGGAGTCGCTGGCCGCGGACGGCATCGGGGCCATCTGCGTCGTGGAGAACGGCCACCTCGCCGGTGTCGTGTCCGAGCGCGACGTCGTCATCCACCTCGCACAGGGAGCCAACCCGGAGCACGTGACGGCTGCGGACGTGATGACCACGGACCTCGTCACGGCACACCCGGACGACCAGGTCCTCGACACGGCGCGGCGGATGGTCGAGGCGCAGATCCGGCACCTGCCTGTCATCGAGGAGGACAAGATCGCCGGCTTCGTCTCGATGCGGGACCTCTTCGAGGTGCTCATCGACGTCGCCTCCCACGAGGAGGACGTGGTCGTGGTCCCGAGCGGCACCCGGGTCGTGGTGCGTCAGGACTGAGGCTGCGGCAGGTCAGGGCTCGAGGATCGGGTTGAGCTGGACGGTGCCCAGGGCTCGGGCGGCCTGCCGCGCACCGGCCCGGAGCGCGCCGGGCACGTCCGCGCCGTCGAGGTGGGCAGCCAGGAAGCCGGCCATGAACCCGTCCCCTGCCCCGTTGGTGTCGACCACGCGGGACACCGGCTCGGCGGCAACCCGGTGGCGTACGCGCTGGGCGTCCACCGCGATCGCGCCCTCCGCGCCCAGGGTGCACACCGCGACCTCGGTCCCCCGGGTCACGCAGGCCTCCAGGAGCTCCCACGGTGAGTCCACCCGGTCACCGTTCATGAAGGCGAAGGACGCAGCGTCGAGGAAGGGCGCGTGGAAGCTGCTGCGCCCGTCGTAGTCGTGGAGGTCGGTCCACAGCGGGACCCCGAGCGCGGCGACCCGCTCGATCGCGGCGCGCGACGGCTCGGACAGGTCGAGCACGACTGCGCGAGCACGAGCGACATCCGCGAGCAGCCGCTCCAGCGACTCTCCGAGCTCTGCCGCGAGGGGCACGTCCAGGTAGATGGAGACCCTCCCCCCGTCTCGGTCCATCAGGTTCAGGTGCCGTTCGGTGGGGCCGTCCACGTGGGTGGCCACGGTCGGGATCGCGGCTCGGAGCAGGGCCTCCTCGATCGCGCCGGCTGCCGCGTCCGTGCCGAGCACCGTGTGGAGCACGACGTCCGCGCCGAGGTCACGCAGGTGCGCCGCCTTGCCTGCAGACGTCCCACCGACGAGCTCGCGATGCGCCGTGGCGAACTGCATGTGCGGTGTCGGGTCGGGCAGCTCCTCGAGGTCGACCACGAGGTTCCACGAGGCGGGACCGTGCACGACGACGTCACTCATCCGGGTTCTCCACGCACGCACCCTGCCACGGAAAGGGCGCGGGCTCGCCCCGGGCGGGGCACAATGCCACGATGACGTCCGTGCCCCGCGGGGCCCATCCGGAGCTGCGAGTCCGACTGGCCGCCGATACCTCCAGCGTCCCCGGAGCGCGCAGGTTCGTCGTCGACGGATTGCTGCAGTGGGGCCGCGAGCACCTCGTCGACGACGCCGGCCTGTGCGTCACCGAGATGGCAGCGAACTCCGCCCTGCACAGCGGCAGCCCCTACCTGCACGTCCGGTTGCGCGACCTCGAGCCGGCTGTGCGCGTCAGCGTGGAGGACGCCGGCGGGATGGTCCCGCTCGCGGCGGTGGGTCCGCCTCCTGTCACGAGCCAGGGCACCACCGGGCGCGGGCTCGCGATCGTGTCGGTGCTGGCGGAGTCCTGGGGCGTCGAGGAACGCGGCGATGGACGACGCGTCTGGGCCCACCTCGCCGGTGACGGTGTCGAGCACGCCGTACGCCCACCGGTGGTGGAGCACGGCGAAGGGACGCCACCGGAGCCGGTCGTCCTGCCCGCGGGCTGGGCGAGAGTGAGCCTCCTTCGGTGCCCGGTGCAGCTCGCGCTCCAGATCGACCAACGGCTCGACGACCTGGTCCGGGAGCTCCAGCTCATCGACTCCGCGGCGGGGCCGACCCCGCCACGGGAGCTGGGCCGGCTCATCGAGCAGCTGGTGACTCGCCCTGCCTTCGCGCGCCACCTGGGTCGTCGTACCGCCCTGGACGCCGCCGCAGCGGGGCTGGAGCACGTCGACATCGAGATGACGCTCCCCCGTGAGATGGCCGCGCTCGTCCGCGAGCTGCTTGCCGCCGACAACCTGGCAGACGAGATCAGCGAGACCCACCAGCTGCTCACCGCGCGGTCCACCCCGGAGATGGTGTCGCTGCGGACCTGGTTCGCCCACTCCATCGTCAGCCAGGCGGAGGACGATGCCGCGCCGGTGGCGTACGAGGACTGGCTGCTCGCCCGATCGAGCTGAACGTCGACCACCTCTCGTCAGGGCAGCGACAGCGGCGCCTCGGACACGAGCCAGGCCAGTGCCACGCAGTTGGCGAGGACGGTGGACCAGAAGATCGTGCGGAACGGTTGCTTGGTCGTCTTGTGCCGGAAGACCCTCCGCGCGACCAACGCACCCGGCCAACCTCCCACGAGGGCGATGGTGTGGAGCGTGGACTCCGACGTGCGCCACCTGCCCTGTCGCGCTGCGGACTTGTCCGCGCCGTACATGAGGAATGCCACCGCGCTGACCAGGCCGTAGGCAGCCAGCAGCGTGACGGGCAGCTCGTCCAGCACGACGAGACCTGCCAGCAGGACGAAGAACAGCACAGCAGCGGCCAGGGCCGAGGGCACCCCAGAGGCGCCTGCGCGGCGCGCGGGTACGGCACTCACGCGGTCAGCTCCTTGTCCTCGGTCAGGGCCGCGATCGGCAGCCAGTCGGCTCCGAGGAGCTGGGCGAGGTCGGCGAGGCCGGTGGTGTCGCTGCCCACGGTGTCGGAGGCCGCGGCGATCCGCTCCACCATCACCTTGCCCACCTGCTCCTCGACGGTGCCCTCGGCGTACGCGATGTGCCACGGCGAGACCTGGTGGTCGCGGTGCGTGCGGCCGGTCACCTGCCGTCCGGCGATGCCCGAGAAGCGGGCCTGGTGGAAGACACCGACTCGCGGCTCCGTGCTGGCCTGACGACCGTCGGCGAGGGTCTCGCCGGCGTGCAGGCTGATCGAGGCGACCGTCGTGAAGACGCAGACCTTGGCCTGCCCGGTCTGGAACCTGAGCCGCTCGGCCTCGGGATCGAACCGGTCGCGGCCGTAGATCGTGGCGACGTCGATGCCGGAGTCCCGCAGCCGGTCGGCGATCGGGTCGGCGGCGGTCGCGACGAACTCCACCGAGCACGCCACCTGTCGCTCGGCCTCGACCTGCTGGGCGATCCAGGCGACCGTCGAGTCGACGCGGATGAGCCCGGCCTTCTGCCGGAAGCGCAGGAGCGCGGCGCGACCCTTCGCGGTGTTGCGGCCGCGCCGGGCGATGTCCATCTCGCGACAGAACTCTCCCCACTCGGCCTCGTACGCCGTGCGCTCCGCCGGCGTGAGCGCCACCGGCATTCCGGAGATCGGCACCGGCCCCCACGGTGCGGCACGGTGCAGCATCGCCGGGGGTCGCTCCTCGTCGAGCCAGCCGCGCACGAGCTCGAGGTCGGCCGCGCGCCGCGCCGGGTCGGAGGTCCACGTCGCGCCGTAGCGTCCCCGTTCCACCCCGACGCCGTGGCGCTCGAGCGCGGTGGCGAACATGTCGCCGGGCTGCGTCGCCGAGGTCCAGTCCCGCATCGACTCGCCGAGCACCTGCGCATAGGCGGGAGCGAGGTACGGCAGCTCGAGCGGGGTGTGGCCGGGCGTCGCGGTGGTCGCGATGACGAACGGCGCCCGGTCGTGCGGCTTGCCGTGTCCCGAGATCCGCGCCCAGAGCTTCCACCGCTTCGTCGTCGTACGACGCAGGGCGTGGGCCTCGTCCGCGATGATCACGTCCCAGGCGTGGTCCTTGACCTTCTCCAGCCGGTCCCACGTGATCACGACCCACTCGAGTCCGCCGTCGCCCAGCGCCGTGATCGTGCGGCACCAGTGGCCGATGGTGATCGCGGCGGGCCGGTCGGCCACGACCAGCACGCGGCGCGCGCCGCGGAGGTCGCCCACGGCCGTCGCCCCGAGGACCGCGGATATCGTCTTGCCCACGCCTGGCTCGTCGGCGAGCAGGAACTGCCGTCCACCCGCCGCGGCGCGCGCCGCGATCGCGTCGGCCGCCTCGAACTGGATCCGCCGGGGCTCGAGCGCGTCGGTCGGCTCGGGGCCGGGCGTCGGGTGGTCGGGGTTGAGCGTGTTCTCGATGAACCGACCGAGCGTCCAGGGCCCCGGCGAGTACGGCTCGAGGTGCGCGGGCAGGGCACGCCCGACGTGCAGGTGCGTCTTGACCGCGGGGTGCCAGGTGGCGCCGTCGACCTGCGTCCCGTAGGGGACGTCGAGCACCCACAGCCGCTCGCCTGGCCCGGCGACCGGCAGCGGTCGCGGGGACGCGCTGCGCCGACGGGCACCGGAACGTCGACGACTGGCCACCCCCGGACGGTAGCGGGGTCTCCTCCGCGAACAGTGCCGGCTCGCGAGAACGAGGTCGATCCGGGTTGGGGTCCCGACGCGTGCCAGCCCCGTCGCCTAGTCGCGGTGGGCCATGGAGACCCGGCCCATGGCGAAGATGCCCTGTTGCGGGAGCCAGAAGTCGCCCAGGCGGGCCTGCTGCTCCAGCGGTGCCGGGTCGCCGGCCGGCTCGCCGCGGATCGCGGCCGACGACTCGGCCACCCGCCAGATCCGGTAGGGATTGGCCTTGAAGCGCTGCCCGTTCGAGGTGACGCCGGTCAGCCCCAGGCGTCCGGATCCCAGGCTGCGGGAGGCCAGCCTCCCCATCATCCTCAGGACAGGGGCCGAGTTCCACGCCGCCATCGGCATGGTGCAGCTCATGGCGTTCATCGCGCGGGTCATCGGGGTCGACTCCATGCGGACGCGCCAGTCGACCAGTCCGGGAGCAGCGATGTGCAGCTCGGTCGGGGACGACCAGGTGAGCTGGATCGGGGACAGGGTCGAGCCGGAGGTCCCGTCGCCGAACCAGCGCGAGCAGGCGAAGCTCGGTTGCGAGGTCTCGTAGAAGTGCCACCTGCCCGTGGGGTCGCGGTGCCAGATCGAGGTGAACGGGTCGCTCACGGAGCTGGCCGTCCATCGGCGCAGGCCCAGGACGTGGCCGGAAGCGAACGGCACGGCCATCACGCCGTACCCCGAGACGCGCTCGTCGGTGCCCGCGGGCAGCCGCGGGTGCCTCTCCGCGGAGGTGGCCCATTCCTGCGGTGACTTCACGCTGTCGAACATAGGCCCACCCGGGTGGCTTGGCAGCCCCCTCGAGCCAGGCACCGCCGTGACCGCAGCGACACAGCGTCGTTGGACATGACGAGACGAGCACCCCCCCGACGGAAAGGCACCTCACCCATGCGCCGAGTCCTTGGATCAGCCCTCCCCCTCGCGCTGGCTGCCGCGCTGCTGCACGGCGGCGCGGCCCAGGCCGCCACCAACGATCCCCTGCGCGACCTGCAGTGGGGCCTGGACCAGGTCCGCGCCGAGCAGGCCTGGACCGCGACGAAGGGCGCTGGAGCCGTGGTGGCCGTGGTCGACACCGGGGTCGACTTCGCCCACCCCGACCTCAAGGCCAACCTCCTCCAGGGCGCGACCTTCACCGGTTGCCAGGGACAGTCGCCCTGCGGCAACGGTGACTACCGCGGCCCGGACGGCGAGAACAACGGCGACGAGCACGGCACCCACGTGGCTGGCATCGTCGCGGCGGTCACCGACAACGGCATCGGCGTGGCCGGCACCGCCCCGGACGCCAAGATCCTGCCGGTCAAGGTGCTCGAGGACGGCAGCGGCTCCTTCGAGGAGATCGCCGCCGGCATCCGCTGGTCGGCCGACCACGGTGCCGACGTCATCAACCTGAGCCTGGGCGCCCTGCCCGGTGTGCAGGCCCTGACGCTGACAGGCCTCGAGAGCTCGGTGACCGAGGCGGTCGCCTACGCCAACAGCCGGGGCGTCGCGGTCATCGCGGCTGCAGGCAACTCGGCGACCGCGCTGTGCAACACCCCGGCCTTCGAGCCCGGCGCTGTGTGCGTCGCCTCGACCGACCGCAACGAGGCGAAGAGCTGGTTCTCGGAGCTCCCGAACAAGCCCGACCTCAAGGCGGTCTCGGCCCCCGGTGGTGCCGGCCTCCTGTTCTGCGAGGACGACATCGTCTCGACCGTTCCGCTGGGCACCGGCAGCGCCGCCTGCGGCGAGAGCGACTACGACTTCTACGCCGGCACCTCGATGGCCACCCCGCACGTCGCGGGCGTCGCGGCGCTGCTCTTCGCGCAGGGCCGCAACCTCGCAGAGGTCGAGGACGTGCTGCTCACCACGGCGCGGCAACCCCTGACCGACGTCACCGGCGTCTACTCGCCGGTCTTCGGCTGGGGCATCGTCGACGCTGCTGCGGCCACGGCGACGCCGGTCACCACCGCTTCAGCGCCCACCAAGGGCCGGGGCGGCAAGGGGGGCAGCAAGCCCCGCCGCTGAGGCACTGGGCTCACGCGGATCGCTCGATGGTCGTCACCACGCTCGTGACCGATGGCCGCTCGGGGGTCGAGGAGAACCCGAAGCGACAAGGTGGGTCCACCGGCGCGAGGGTGCCGAGGTCAGTGCCTCGCCACTCCCCCTGGATCGCCGTGACCCCCACGACGGAGGTCGCGCCGTACCACTCCCGCCGGTCGCCACCCGCGGTCCCTCGCGTGCGCACGCCGCGGAGCACGACACGGGCCACCGGGTCGACGACACCGCACCAGGCAGGCGAGGTCGCGACGCGAGCCGGCACGAGGGCGAGCGCCGCCCCCAGCGGCGTACGCCCTCCCACCGTCAGGCGGAGGGACAGCGACGGCGTCGTGACCTGCCAGCCGTCGGCCGTGTCCGCGACCGTCACCGGCTCGAGGACCTGCTCGTCGAAGGAGTAGGTCGACGCGACGAAGTCGCGCACCCGGTCGTCGGGCGCCAGCAGCACACGGTGACCCGAGGCGTCCTCGACCATGACGTCCGCGAACCCACCCCACGGCGAGTCGTCCCAGCGCCCCACGACCACGCGGACGCCGCTCGTGCTGCCGACGCCGGCGATCCGGCCGGTGAAGCGCTCCCGCACCCGCCCCTGCTTCACGGGGCGACGAGCCCGGTGGGATTGCGACCGTCGGCAGCCAGCCCGCGCGCCACGCCCGCGCGGTCCTCGTCAGAGCGGTTCTGGCTCAGCTTGGCCTTGGCCTCGACGCTCTCCACGACCAGCTCGACGCCGACGATGGGCCGGAGGTTCTTGTCGATGTAGTCCTCCGGAGCGTCTGCCACCGCCCAGGGCTCCGCGCGATCACCCTCGTGCCGGTCGGTGAGGCGCGTGACCAGCCCGCGCACCCACTCGGGGTCGTCGTGGACGGTGATGCGGCCGCGCAGGTGGACCACGGAGTAGTTCCACGTCGGCACGACCTTGCCGTGCTCGGCCTTGGAGGCATACCAGCTCGGGCTGACGTAGGTGTCCGGCCCGGTCACGATCGCGAGGGCCGGCGCACCGTCGACGATCCGGCGCCAGTGTCCGTTGGCGCGGGCGAGGTGGCCGACGAGGCGCTCGCCCTCCCACAGGACCGGCAGGAAGGTCGCGTCCGGGAAGCCGTCGTCCCCCACCGTCACCAGCTGAGCGGCGGCGACCGCCTGGACGAAGGGGCGTACGTCGTCCTCGTCCATCACGTTGAAGCGCGGCACGTAGAGCTGCGCGGCTGCCGGGACGTTGGCCATGCCACCATCCTGCCCGTTGGGGTGACCCGCTGTCGGTGCCGGGCGGCAGGATGGACGCATGCTGCTCGCCGAGCTCGTCGCGACCTCCGTCGCCGTGGCCGCCACCCGCTCCCGCAAGGCCAAGGTGGCTGCCCTCGCGGAGACGCTCGCGCGCGTCGGGGCCGACGAGCTCGAGGTCGTCGTGTCCTACCTCGGTGGCGCGCTGCGCCAGCGGCGTACGGGTCTGGGCTGGCGCGGGGTCAGCGACCTGCCCTCCCCCGCCGACGAGCCGTCGTTGAGCGTGCTGGAGGTGCACGAGGCCTTCGAGGCGATGTCGCGGCTCGCCGGCGCGGGCTCGCAGCTCGCGCGCAAGCAGGCCGTGGACGACCTGTTCGGTCGGGCGACCGCGCCCGAGCAGGCGTGGCTGCGCGCGATCGTCACCGGCAACGTCCGCCAGGGCGCGCTCGACGCCGTCACCCAGGAGGCCGTGGCACAGGTGGCCGACGTGCCCCTGGCAGCCGTACGCCGTGCCGCGATGCTCGCGGGCAGCACGGTCGCGGCCGCCGGGGCGGCGTTCGCGGGCGAGGAGGCCCTCGCCGCGATCGGCCTCGAGGTCGGCCGCCCGATCATGCCGATGCTCGCCTCCAGCGCACCCGACGTGGCGGCGGCGATGGCCGGTCTCTCCCCCGACGGCTCCGTGGAGGTCGCGATCGACACCAAGCTCGACGGCATCCGGATCCAGGTGCACCGCGACGGCGACGAGGTGCTGGTGGTCACCCGCAGCCTCGACGACATCACCGGACGCCTGCCCGAGGTGGTCCAGGTGGCCCGCGCGCTGCCCGCCGAGCGCTTCGTCCTCGACGGCGAGGCGCTGGCCCTGACCGACGACGGGCGCCCGATGGCCTTCCAGGACACCGCGAGCCGCACCGCGCAGGACACCGGCGTCCCGGTCACGCCCCACTTCTTCGACCTGCTCCACGTCGACGGGCGTGACCTGCTCGACGCCCCCGGCCACGAGCGCCTGGCCGCGCTCGACGCGCTGGTGCCCGAGCAGCACCGCGTGCGCCGCCTCGTCACCGCCGACCCCGGTGCCGCCGATGCCTTCGCGACCGACTCCGTGGCCGCGGGCCACGAGGGCGTCGTCGTCAAGGACCTGTCCGCACCCTACGCCGCCGGCCGCCGCGGGTCGGCCTGGGTCAAGGTCAAGCCGGTGCACACGCTCGACCTCGTCGTGCTCGCCGTCGAGTGGGGCTCGGGCCGGCGCGAGGGCTGGCTCTCCAACATCCACCTCGGCGCCCGCGACCCGGCCTCGGAGACCGGCTTCGTGATGCTCGGCAAGACCTTCAAGGGCATGACCGACGAGATGCTCGCGTGGCAGACCGAGCGCTTCACCGAGCTCGCCCTCTCCCCCGCGACCATGCGCGAGGGCTACGTCGTGCCCCTGCGGCCCGAGCAGGTCGTGGAGATCGCCTTCGACGGCCTCCAGCGCTCCACGCGCTACCCCGGCGGCGTCGCGCTGCGCTTCGCGCGCGTCATCCGCTACCGCGACGACAAGCGGCCCGACGAGGCCGACACCATCGAGACGGTGCGCGCGCACATCGCCGACTGAGGGCCGCTTCTCGTCGCACGTCCGCTCGTGGGTGGCGGCATACGACCGGCGAGTCGCCGTGGGTGGCGGCATACGACCGGCGCGCGACGACTTTCGATGTCGTGTGCCGCCAGGGTGGGCGTTGCACGTGTTGTGTGCCGCCAGGGTGAGCGACGGAGGTGTCGCACGTCCGCTCGTGGGTGGCGGCATACGACCGGCGAGTCGCCGTGGGTGGCGGCATACGACGGGCGCGCGACGATTTTCGATGTCGTGTGCCGCCAGGGTGGGCGACGGAGATGTCGTGTGCCGCCAGGGTGAGCGACGGAGGTGTCGTGTGCCGCCAGAGTCAGCAGGATGACGAAGTCCTCGGGCCCTGTGAGGGGCGGAGGCCCGCTCAGCCCCGCGGCTTCGCCAGCCGGCAGCCGGGCGTCCCGAGGTCGAAGGACCGGTCCGCGCCGACGCAGGTGAGCAGCCACGAGGTCTGCTGGCCGTAGTTCATGTGGCGGACCATCCGGACGTCGCCGCGACGGTTCTCCTCGCACGCGGAGTCGATGCAGCGGCGGCCGCCGACGTAGCCGGTGTTCGCGATGCCGACGACGAGGCCGGTGTCGCGGGAGACGATCGGCGAGCCGGAGTAGCCACCCCGGATCGCGCAGCCGTCGCGTGCGGGCAGCCGGATCGAGCGCCACCAGTCCCAGTCCTGCTCGTGCAGCCGGTACGCCGTCCCGGTGGTGGTGCAGGCACGCTGCTCGCGCCAGTAGCCGGAGGGGATGCGCACCTCGTCGCCGCGCGACGGCCCGCTGGTCGCCAGGGACAGCGGGGTGACACCGCCGGCGGCGAGGTCGGCGTACGTCTCGCGCAGCTGCAGGACGGCGAGGTCGGTGCGGTACATCGAGGCGTAGAGCAGCCGGACGCCGCGGACGGTCATGGTGACGTCACCTCGGCCGTCGAGCAGCTCGATCCGCCGCCACTGCTCCTGGTCGACCAGCGTCTCGCGGGCGCCGAGGAAGGGCCGGCGCACGCAGTGGCCGTTGGTGATGACCACGGCGCGGTCGTCGTCGAGCGCGGAGGGCCAGCGCACGACGGCTCCCGAGCAGCCCGGCAGCCGAGCCGTGCCTTCGAACCGGCCGGTCTCGACGGCCGCGGCAGGAGGTACGGCGCCGAGCACGGCCCCCGCCAGCACGAGGAGCAGCAGCCTGGACAAGGTGCGTCGGAGTCGGGAAACGGCCATGTCGCATGCAACCACACGACCGGTTCGTGACAGCCGTTTACATAGGATGCATCCCATGAGCTCCGAGTCGACGTCCCCGACCGTCGCCGGGCGCGGGGGCACCGCGGCCACCCGTCGGCGGCTGCGCGAGGCCGAGATCATCTCCGCGACCCGCCGGCTCTTCGACGAGCGCGGGGTCCGCGACGCGCAGATCGAGGACATCGCCCGGGCGGTCGGGATCAACCGGGCGATCATCTACCGCCACTTCACCGGCAAGGAGGAGCTCTTCAGCCTCACGCTGGTGCAGTACCTCGACGAGCTCCGGGTGGCGCTCGAGGAGGCCGCCCGGACGACCGACGAGCCGCGGGCGCAGCTCGAGCGCCTGGTCGAGGCATTCGTCGACTACGGCCTGGCCCACCCGGCGTTCGTGGACTGCGCCCAGGCGATCATGCGCCGCCCAGGAGGTGACCTCCTGGAGGAGGTCAGCGAGAGCGCGATGTACCGCCTCGGCCAGGCCATCGGCGGCTGCCTGTCCGTGCTGACCCACACCATCGAGTCAGGGGCCGAGAAGGGCGACTTCCACGTCGACGACCCCGGCCTGCTGGCCAACATGCTCTACGCGAGCGGCCTCGGCACGCTGCAGCTCGGCCGGGTCGCGATGCTGGTGTCCGAGGAGGCACCCGGCGTGCCGCGCATCAGCCGGGTGACCGCCGAGCAGGTGCGCGACCACATGGTCGCGACCGCGCTGGCCGTCGCGGCCGGCGGGCCGCACGGCCGCTGACCGCACGGTCAGCGCGAGAGGTCAGCGCGAGAGGTGCTTCGCACGGGCGAAGCAGAACACGCCGTAGGCCGCGATCCCGAGGCCGATCGCGATGAGCAGCACCTGGCCGAAGGGGAACTCGAGGACCTTCTGCAGCGCCTGGTCGAGGCCGCCCGACTTCTTGGCGTTGTGGGTGATCGCGGCGTAGACGAAGAGGCCACCGACGAGGCCGATGGCGATGCCCTTGGCGATGTAGCCGACCTTGCCCATCATCACGTAGGCCGAGCCGTCCTGGCCGGACTGGCCCTGGGCGTCGAGGTGCTCCCGGAACTTCTCGGTCCAGCCGCGCACCACCAGCGACCCGCCGTAGCCGATGATCGCGAGGCCGACGGCGCCGACGATCCAGGGCCCCGCCGGGAGGTCCATCAGCTTGGCGGTCGTCGAGTCGGTGCCGCCCTTGCCTCCGCCACCCGATCCGGTGGCGGTCTGCAGGGCGCTCCAGCCGATCGCGCCGTAGATGATCGCCTTGCCCAGCGACGTCGCGCGCTTGCGCCACCGCTTGGCGTCGTCGGACTCCTCGCGGTAGCCGAACGCGAACTCGAGCAGGCGCCAGACGACGAGGAAGAACATCCCGATGGCGACGCCCCAGACCAGCACGCCGCCGAGCGGCTGCTGGGAGAGGTAGTGCAGGGCGCCCTGGTTGGAGGCCTGGTCCTCCTTGTCGCCGAGCGCGAGCTGGATGGCGAGCCAGGCGACGAGCAGGTGGACGACGCCGTACGCCACCAGGCCGATGCGGATCGCGTGGTCGAGCCAGTCGCTCTGGTGGACCTGCTCGGCGGTGTGGGAGGCGGCGTTCATGACACCGATTCTAGGCCTCCGGACGCCGCGCGCGATGCCCCCTTCGGGTGAGTCGAGGGGACTCAGACGAGGCTGGCGCGGTCGCGCATGATGGAGCCGAGCAAACCGTTGACGAAGGCCGGTGAGTCGTCGGTCGAGAGGTCCTGCACCAGGTGCAGCGCCTCACTGACCGCGACCGTCTCCGGCACGTCGTCGTCGCCCCACAGCAGCTCGAAGACCCCGATGCGCAGCACGTTGCGGTCGACGGCCGGCATCCGGCTGAGCGTCCACCCCTTGCTGTAGGTCGTCAGCACCTCGTCGATGCGGTCGCGGTGCTCGACGACGCCACGCACGAGCGTGCCGGTGTAGTCGTTCGTCGGGCCTTCCCCGGCCTCGATGGCGCGCTCGAGCGCCACCACGGGGTCCTCGGAGCGGAGCTCCGAGGCGAACAGGATGTCCAGCGCGCGCTTGCGGGCCTTGGAACGGGCAGCCACGTGCGGCGCTCAGCCCTTGACGCGGCCGAGGTAGGACGAGTCGCGGGTGTCGACCTTGACCTTCTCGCCGGTGGTGATGAACAGCGGCACCGCGATGGTGTGGCCGGTCTCGAGCGTGGCGGGCTTGGTGCCTCCGGTGGAGCGGTCGCCCTGCAGGCCCGGCTCGGTCTCGGCGATGAGCAGCTCGACGGAGGCGGGCAGCTCGATGAAGAGCACGCGGCCCTCGTTGGTGGCGACGATCGCCTCCTGGTTCTCCAGCATGAAGTTCTTCGCGTCGCCCACGACCTCGGGCGCGACCTCGAGCTGCTCGTAGGTGCTGGTGTCCATGAAGACGTAGGACGTGCCGTCGTTGTAGAGGTACTGCATGGTCCGCTTGTCGACGTTGGCCGTCTCGACCTTGGTGCCGGCGTTGAAGGTCTTGTCGACGTTCTTGCCCGACTCCACGTTGCGGAGCTTGGTGCGCACGAAGGCCGGGCCCTTGCCGGGCTTCACGTGCTGGAACTCGACGACGGACCAGAGCTGACCCTCGATCTTGAGGACCATGCCGTTCTTCAGGTCGTTGGTGCTTGCCATGGTTCTCTGCTCGCCTTCGTCGCTGTGTGTGATGTCAAAGAGTGTCAAAGAAAGTGCGTGCGCCGGCCCGTGGGCCCGGCGCCGACGCGCAAGTCTAGTCGCGGCCGACGAGAGCCATGAAATGCTCGGCGTGCGCCTCCGTGGTCCCCCGTGGGTTGCGTCTCCACGCGCCGTTGCCCGGCAGCAGCATCGCGAGCCAGAACGCCCCGAACAGCGGGCGGTAGGCGGCCATCCGCTCCCGCCCCTCCTCGTCGAGCCCGACCGCCTCGGCCAGTGCGTGGGCGTCGTACACGCCGGGGAGGCGGCTGCCGAGGTGCTCGACGTGGTCGGCGAGCTCGTACGCCGGGTCGGTGAGGCCGCCGTCCTCAAAGTCGAGGAGCCGGGCGGCTCGGCCGTCCCACATCACGTTGGCCGGGTTGAGGTCGGCGATCCCGAGCGCGGAGAGACGCGGCTCCGGCAGCGGCGGGTCGGCGAGGTACGCCCGGGCGACGTCCAGGGTCTCGGCGACGAGCCCCTCGTCGCGGCACTCCCCCAGGTCGTGGTCGTCGGCGAGCCACTCCGACAGCACCCCCGCCAGCGCGCGGGCGCCGTACCTCCGCTCGCCGATCCCGGCCTCCTGCACCGCCTCGACCGGTACGTCGTACAGCCGGCGCAGCGACGCCCCGAGGGCCTGCGTCTGGTCGGCCGTCAGCGGGCGGGGCTCGAGGTGCGAGCCCGGGAGCCGCTCCATGACGATCACCGGTGTCTCGCCGTCCTCGCGTCGCAGCGGTCGCGGGGCCAGGCCCGGCGCGTGCTCCGCCAGCAGCGTGAGGCACGCCCACTCGCGCTCCGCCTGGACGTCGTGGTCGGCGACGAACTCCTTGCGGACCTCGGTCTCGCCGATGGTGAGTCGGTGGGTCGAGGTCTGCACCCGGCTACGGTGGCACACATGCGAGTCACCATCTTCGGCGGACACGGCAAGGTCGCACTCCTCCTGGCTCCGATGCTGGTCGAGGCCGGGCACGAGGTCACCTCGGTCGTCCGCAACCCCGACCACGTCGCCGACGTGGAGGCGACCGGCACCACGGCCCTCGTCTCCTCGGTCGAGGACGCCGACACCGCCGCGCTCACCGGGCTGCTGTCCGGCCAGGACGCTGTCGTCTGGTCCGCGGGCGCCGGCGGGGGCGACCCCGAGCGCACCGACGCCGTCGACCGCGACGCCGCGATCCGCTCGATGGACGCCGCCGAGGCCGCGGGCGTGCAGCGCTACGTGATGGTCTCCTTCTCGGGCGCGTCCGCCGACCACCTGGTGCCCGAGGACGACCCGTTCCGCCGCTACCAGGACGCCAAGATCGCCGCCGACGAGCACCTGCGCGACACTGACCTCGCCTGGACGGTCCTGGGCCCGGGCGCGCTGACCACCGACCGCTCCGACGGGAGGGTCAACCCGGAGGCGTCCTCGCGGAACGGCGACCAAGCCCCGCGCGAGCTGGTGGCACAGGTCGCCACGGCCGTGCTCGCCGACGACCGGGCCGCGCGGAGGACGCTCGTCTTCGGCGCCGGCGACGTCCCGATCGACACGTGGCTGGACAGCCTCGGCTGAGCCCCGCCTGGGTGGCGTCTAGGACGGCGCGCCGTGGCAGGTCCCCGAACCGCTCTCGTCGAGCGTCTTCCCCGGGATCGGCAGGAAGGTCCAGTCGTAGCTGCCGCTGTTGAGCGTCAGCCTGAGGACGCCGTGGGCGTCGATGCTGCGCACCTGGCTGTTGGCCGCAGTCGAGCTGAAGGAGCGGAAGTCCTTGCCGCCGGTGCCGACCACGAACTCGCGGATGCCGTAGGTCGGGTCGGCGACCCCCGAGGGGTTCTGAGGCGCGAACCGCTCGTAGTCGTGGTCGTGGCCGTTGAGCACCAGCTCGGCGCCATCCGCGTAGAGGGCCTTCCAGAAGGCGTCCGTCGACGAGTCGTTGCCGTGCTCCCCCGAGCTGAAGCGCGGGTGGTGCCACATGGCGATCGTGCAGGGCCGGGTGCTCGCGGCGAGGTCGGCGCGCAGCCACTGCTCCTGCACCGACCCCGCCCCGCAGCCCCCGACGTACGTGCAGTTGCTGTTGAGCACCACGACGTGCCAGTCGGTGCCGATGTCGTAGCTGTACCAGCCCTTGCCCGGCTCGCCTGCCGCGGCACCGAAGTAGGCGAAGTAGGGCGCGGCGGTCGACGACTTGAGGTACTCGTGGTTGCCCACCACCGGCCTCGTGCGGTCCTTCACCACCCCCCAGGTCGGCTGGTAGCAGTTGGCGTAGTCGGCCGCGGTGCCGTCGGGGTAGGCGTTGTCACCGAGGGTGAAGACGGTGCCGGCAGTCGCGTTGACCAGGGCGGCCGTCGCGCTGTCCTCCGTGAAGTCACAGGTGGCGATGTCCCCGGCCCCGACCAGCACGGGCGGCGTCGGCGTGCCCGGGGTGGTCGGACCGGTGGTCGGTGTGGGGGTCGGCGTCGGGGCCGAGGTCGTGGGCGTGGGCGTGGTGCCGGGCTTGCGCCCGGCCGGACGGAGCGCGGTCATCCACCCGCCCAGCGCGCGGGCCGAGCTCACCCGCCAGGTCAGGGCGCCCGTGGCTCCGACGTCCTGCTGCGACTGGTAGGCGTGCTCCGACGCCGTGCCGCGCGTGATCTCCCACGCCTCGGTCCAGCCCCCGGGCGGGGTCGTCGTGAACCGACCCCCGGCCGCGCCGAGGCTGCCGACGAGCATGGTGCCGCTCCGCGTCGTCGTGACGCCCGGCACCTCGAGCCGCTTCGTGGACCCCTTGCTCGTCATCGACACCGTCGAGTCGAGCGGGTGGTCGCGGTCGACGCCCACGTATCGCGCCACCCCACCGCTCCACGTCTGGCGCGTGCTCAGGCTCCAGGACCAGCTCGCCGTCCGGGAGTCCGCAGCGGTCACGACGCGGAAGTACGCGAACATGGTGGTGCCCCGGCCGGCCCTCAGCCGACCGGGGAGCAACGAGGTCCATCCGTCCGGAACGGCACTGACCTTGGGCGCGCGGCCGGTGGAGAAGCTCGCCACGAGCAGGTCCCCGGCCGTGGTGCCGGGGGGCTTCGTCAGGGTGACCGCACGCGTCGCCTTGGCATGTGCTGCGGACGTGCGTCCGCCGTACTCCACTCCCTTCTCGGACGCCGCCTCCTCCGCCGTCCAGGCGCCCACCCACGCCAGGGCGAGCACCAGGCCCAGCGAGAGGCACAGGCCGAGGGTGAGGTTGGCCGTCCGCGTGAGCAGTCCGCGGTGGGTCCGGGAACGTGTCGCGTGCATCGGCGCAACCCCCCTCGTGCAGGAGATGACGGGCAGCCACACCACGTTAGTGGGGTCCTGACGCGTCCTGCATCGCCAAAATGTGCGTCACTGCTCGGCGAGCAGGCCTGGGAGCTCACCGGTCAGCTGACGGGCGAGGTAGCCCAGCGGCCCCACGGACGCTGCCAGGCGGTCCCCCGCAGCGCCGTGCAGGTAGGCGCCCCACACGGCGGCCTGCGCAGGTTCGGCGCCTCGCGCGAGGAGCCCGGTCACGATGCCTGCCTGGACGTCACCCGACCCGGCCGTGCCGAGACCCGCGTTCCCGGCCTCGACACGCCACAGGTCGTCGGCGCGGGCCACGAACTTGGTGGGCCCCCCGCACACGACGACGGCCCGGGTCCGGCGGGCCAGGGTCGTGGTGTGCCTGGCAAGGTCGGGCTCGACCTCCGCCTCGTCGAGCTGGAGGCATTCCGCGAGCTCGGTGGGGTTGACGGTGAGCACCACGGGATGCGCCGACCCGGCGAGCCGCTCGGGTCCGCCGGTGACGTACGCCGTCGCGAGCGCGTCGAGCACGACCGTGCTCTCCAGGTGCGGCAGGAGGCGACCCACGAGCTCCGCCGCGACGTCGGTGTCGGTGAAGCCGGGGCCCAGCAGCACGGCGCTGCTCCCCCGCGCCCACTCCAGGATGCGATCGGCTCCGGCAGCGTCGATGTTGCCCGAGCCGTCCTCGAGCGCCCCGGTGACCATGAGCTCGGGCGCACTGACGGCGAGCGAGGGCGCGCACGAGCGAGCCGTGACGAGCTGGACCTTCCCCGCACCCACGCGCAGGGCGGCCTCGGCTGCGAGCAGACCGGCTCCGGGCGTGTCCCTGCTCCCGGCGACCAGCACCAGCCGGCCACGCTCCTCCTTGTCGGACCCCGGGGCCGGCAGCGGCCAGTCGCGGAGGACCCCGCGATCGACGAGCACACCGTCAGGCATCCTGCGGCTCCTCGGCACGGTCGGGCTCCCGGGTCTTCTCCGCCGGCCCCGCGGACAGGTGGCTGTCGTCGGCGAACTCCTGCAGCACCAAGCCGTCCTCGCTCCTGAGGTAGCGCGTGATCGACGCGTTGGAGATCTGGGTCGACCGGTCGATCTCGAGCAGCTCCGCCTCGTCGAGCCCCTCCAGCGCGTAGCGGAACGACATGATCACGGCCTGGTGCGTGAACAACCACACGCGCCGACCGTCGTACCCCTCCCGCAGGTCCGCGAGCAGGCTCCGCACCCGCAGCACGACGTCCGCCCAGCTCTCGCCCGAAGGCGGCTGGTAGTAGAACTTGCCGACATGTGAGCGCCGCTCGGCCTCTTCGGGATATCGGCCCCGGATGCCCTTGCCGGTGAGGCCGTCGAACAGGCCGAGGTCCCGCTCGCGCAGCCGCTCGTCGAGGAGCACCTCGAGGCCCAGCTCGTCGAGGGCCGCGCGCGCGGTGTCCGCCGCGCGCCGGTAGGGCGAGCTCAGGACCAGGTCGGGCTTCGTCGTGTCGTCCAGCCCCGCGACCCAGCGACCCAGCGTGCGCCCCTGCTCCTCACCGTTCGGGGACAGCTCCACGTCGGCGTCCCGTGCGGACAGCTCGAGCCGGTCGGCGTCAGCGTCACGCGCCTCGGTGTCGGCAAGGTTGCCCATGCTCTCCGCGTGCCGCACGAGCACCAGCTCGTGAGGTCCTCGTCGTCCCTGCAGAACCCCGACCAGACCCACCATCTACTCCTCGCGTCGCGCACTCCTGACAGGAGGACCGTTACCCCAGGTCGCTCGCCGGGATGCGCGCCCTGGTGACCTCGGGCCAGAACCCGGTGCCGGGCAGACCGCTCAGGTGGTCATCTGGACGTGGCGGCGTCGTAGTGGTTGAGGACCTGGCCCGCCGTCAATGCCGTGGGGTAGACGGCCACCTCGTCCACGGCTCCGTTGAAGTAGCTGTCCGAAGTGGCACCCGAGCGACCGATCGCGAGCATGCCGGTGCTGGTGTTGACGGTGCCCGTGAAGGTCGTCGTGGCGACCGCCGTGCCGTTGACGTAGAGGATCAGCCGGTCGCCGAGGCGCACGAGGACCAGGTGGCTCCACGCCGTGGTGCTCGGGGCCGTCGTGCTGGTCGCGGTGACGTTGGTCGACCCGACGAACACCGTGGCGCGCCACCGCCCGGAGGACGTGAGGGACAGGCGGTACTGCCAGCCCGGGTAGCCGCTCGTGTTGCCCTTCTGCACCACCGCGCCGCCCACGCTCCCGACGGCCGCCGGCCTCGCCCAGGCCTCGACCGAGAAGTTCTGAGTGGTGAAGTTGAGCGAGTCCCGGTTGTCGACGCGCACGTAGCCGGTGCTCCCGTCGAGGCGTACGGCGGTGTCGCCGTCGCCCGCGACTCCCGGCAGGCCGCGGGTGACCCCGCCGACCACCGTGGCCGCCGGACCACCCGTGGCGTCGGCCGTCGTCGTCCCCGAGGCCTCGCCCAGTCGCCAGTAGCCGATCGCACCGTCCCACAGGACGGTGTCACGGTAGCCGGTCCCCGGGGGTGGCAACGACGTCCCCGGCTGGACGGTGATGTAGCCCGCCCGCGTGACGGTGTCGGAGCCGTTGGCGTTCGACGCCTGCAGCGTGACGCTGTAGGTGCCCGCGGTCGCGTAGTTGTGCACGGGGCTCTGGGACGTGGACGTCGTGCCGTCGCCGAAGTCCCACAGCCAGCTGGTGGGACTGCCGGTCGACGTGTCGGTGAACGTCACCGGCACCGGTGCCGTTCCGCTGGTCGGGTTCGCGGTGAAGGAAGCGGTCGGTGCGGCGTTGGGCGACGGAGCGTCGTGGCACGAGCCCGTGCCACTGTCGTTGAGCGTGCTTCCCGGGATCGGCAGGAAGTTCCAGTCATAGCTCCCGCTGTTGAGCGTGAGCTTGAGGACGCCGTACGAGCTCACGCTCCGGACCACGCTGTTGGGGGCCACCGAGCCGAAGGTCCGCAGCTCCGCGCCACCGGTCCCGACCACGATCTGACGCATCCCGAACGCCGTGTCGACGGCACCGGAGGGGTTCTGGAGCGCGAACCGCTCGTAGTCGTGCTCGTGCCCGTTGAGGATCAGCTCGGCACCGTCCTCGTAGAGCGCCTGCCAGAAGGCGGTCGTGATCGGGTCGAAGCCGTAGATGCCCGAGCTGTAGCGCGGGTGGTGCCACATGGCGACGGTGCAGGGCCTGGTGCTGGCCCTCAGGTCGGCCCGAAGCCACTGCTCCTGGGGCGACCCCGCCTGGCACCCGCCGACGAACGTGCAGTTGCTGTTGAGCACCACGACGTGCCAGTCCGTGCCGATGTCGTAGCTGTACCAGCCCTTGGCCGGATCCCCGGCCGAGGCGCCGAAGTAGGAGTAGTAGGGCGCGGCGTTCGTGGTGTTGTAGTCGTGGTTGCCGGCCACGGGGCGGGTGCGGTTCTTGAACGCACCCCACACCGGGTCGTAGCAGTTGGCGAACTCGGCCGTGGTGCCGTTGAGATAGGCGTTGTCCCCCAGGGTGAACACCGTGCCGGGGGTCGCGTTGACGATGGCTCCCGTCGCCGTGTCCTGGGTCACCGAGCAGTCGGCGATGTCACCGGCGCCCACGAGCACGTTGGCCCCGTCGGCCTGCACTGTGACGACGTCGGTCCTGGTCACGGTGTCCGACCCGGAGGCGTTGGTCGCCTTCAACGACACGGTGTACGTCCCCACGGCGGTGTAGGTGTGCGACGGGTTCTGGTCGGTTGCCGTGCCACCGTCGCCGAAGGTCCACAGCCAGCTGGTCGGCGACCCGGTCGAGGTGTCGGTGAAGTCCACGACGAGCGGGGCGACCCCCTGGGTCGGCGACAGGGTGAAGGACGCCGTCGGGGCCGGAGTGGGGGGTGCCTGGACGGTCACCACGTCGGTGCGGGTCACGGTGTCGGAGCCCGCGGCATTGGTCGACCTCAGCGACACCGTGTAGGTCCCAGTGCCCATGTAGGTGTGCGACGGGTGCTGCGCGGTCGACGTCTCGCCGTCGCCGAAGGTCCACAGCCAGCTCGTCGGCGATCCGGTCGAGGTGTCGGTGAAGTCGACCCGCAGTGGCACCGTGCCCTGCGTCGGGGTGAGGGTGAAGGATGCCGTCGGCGGCGTCACAGGCGCCGCCTGCACCGTGACCACGTCGGTCCTGATCACCGTGTCAGAGCCCGCGGCGTTCGTGGCCCTCAGCGACACCGTGTACGTCCCCGCACCCGCGTAGGTGTGCGACGGGTTCTGCGACGTCGAGGTTCCCCCGTCACCGAAGTCCCACGACCACGACGTCGGCGACCCGGTCGAGGTGTCCGTGAAGTCCACCACCAGCGGCGCAGTGCCCTGGTCCGGCGACACGGTGAACGACGCCGTCGGCGCCGAGGTCGGCGCCGGCTGCACGGTCACCACGTCCGTCCGCGTCACGGTGTCCGACCCCGAGGCGTTCGTCGCCTCGAGCGACACCGTGTAGGTCCCCGTGCCCATGTAGGTGTGCGACGGGTGCTGCGCGGTCGACGTCTCGCCGTCCCCGAAGGTCCACAGCCAGCTCGTCGGCGATCCGGTCGAGGTGTCCGTGAAGCTCACGACCAGGGGCACCGTGCCCTGGTTGGGTGACACCGTGAACGACGCCGTCGGGGCAGGCACAGGCGCCGCCTGCACCGTCACCACGTCGGTGCGTGTCACCGTGTCCGAGCCCGAGGTGTTGGTGGCCTTCAGGGACACCGTGTAGGTCCCCGCACCCGTGTAGGTGTGTGAGGGGTTCTGGGCCGTGGAGGTCGCCCCGTCGCCGAAGTCCCACGACCACGAGGTGGGCGACCCGGTCGAGGTGTCCGTGAAGGCGACCGCCAGCGGCGCGGTGCCCTGCGTCGGAGTCAGCGTGAACGACGCCGCCGGCGCCGGAGGCGGTGGCGGCGCCGCCGGCCGGAGCGCCGTCATCCAGCCCACGAGCGCGCGTGCCGCGCTGACGGTCCACGTCTGGCCGCCGGACGCTCCCGCCGTGGGCTGCGCGCGGTAGGCGTGCTCGGACGCCTTGCCGGCTCCGGTGTCCCATGCCTCCGTCCACCCCGCGGGTTGGGTGAAGGTGACGGTGGCGCTGTCTGCGCCGACGCCGCCGACGAGCATCGTCCCGCTGGTGGTCGTCGTGACGCTCGGCAGCGTGATGGTCGACTTGGTGGCGCCGCCGCTCGCCACCGTCACCGACGTGTCGACGGGATGCGTCGTGTCCACGCCGACGTACCGCGCCATGCCTCCGCTCCACGTCTGTGCCGTGCCCAGGACCCACGTCCAGCTCGTCACGTCGGCGTCCGCTGCGGTGACGACGTGGTAGAACGCGAACGTCTCGACACTGTTGCCCGCGCGCACCCTCGTGGTCAGCAGCGAGGTCCACCCCGCCGGCGTCGTCGTGACGGTCGGCGCGTTGTTCGAGGTGAAGCTCGCCACCAGCACGTCCCCGGTCGTCGTGCCGGTCGGCTTCGTCAGCGCCACCGCCTGCGTCGCCGTGGTCCGCGCGACCGAGGTGGATCCCCCGAAGCTCACCGCTCCCGCGGCCGCCGCCCTCTCGGCCGGCACCACCCCGACCGAGGCGAGGGCGAGGAGCAGACCGAGGAGGGAGCCCAGCACCGCGCGTCGCGGTCCGGACGCCCGCGAGCGACGGTGGGTGTCGAGGGAGTGTGCTGTCCGGCGCATGCGTCACCGTAGGTCGGTGCCGGCGGTCCGGGCATCACCAAAATTCACCGTGCTCGTGCGTGCGCCCCGCGATCGTCCCCGTCACGCCCCCGCGAGGAACACCAGCGCCTGGCGGTAGCCGTCGATGCCCTGACCGGCGATGGTGCGCGCCGCGTGCGGCTCGACGACGGAGGTGTGGCGGAACTCCTCCGCGCGCTGCTTCGGGTCCGAGATGTGCACCTCGACCAGCGGGGCGTCCAGCTGGGCGCAGGCGTCCCAGAGGGCGAGCGAGTAGTGCGTCCACGCGCCTGCGTTGAGCACCACGGGCATGCCGTCGTCGGCCGCGGTGTTGAGCCAGTCGAGGAGCTCGCCCTCGTGGTTGGTCTGGCGCACCTCGACCTCGAGGCCCAGCTCCCGGCCCCACTCGACGCACTGGTGCGCGAGCTCGGCGTGCGTGGTCGAGCCGTAGATCTCGGGTTGCCGCCGGCCGAGGCGTCCGAGGTTGGGGCCGTTGAGCACGAGCACGCGTGTCATGACGGCAGCGTAGTTCGTCTCGCCTGTCGGACGACGTCCGTGTCCGGCAGCGTCGGGGTCGGCCACAGCTCACCGTCCGGCTCGAGCCACAGGTCGAGGGTGAGGTCACGGGTGGCGGTCTCGCCGTCACGTCGCGTGTGCAGCAGCTCGAGGTTGACGTAGTGGCCCGCGAAGCTGCCGTCGTCGTCCCAGAACAGCCACACCGACCACGGTCTGCCTGTCGGCGCGATCCGCAGCACACCACCTCCGCGCCAGCGGTTGACGACCGGCGCTCTCTCGACGGTGAACCGCTCGGCCAGAGGGACCTCGCGGATCGATCGACCGTCCGCCGGGTGGTGCCACGCGACCAGCTCGGTCTCAGCGGCCAGCCACGCGACCAGCCCGCGCTCGTCGTCACGCACCACCCGCATCGGGTCGAGGCTGCGTCCGTAGCGCCGCAGGATCGGGTCACCGGGCGCCAGGAACGGCTCCGACCCGGCTGGGCGCCAGTCGGGACCGAGTCCCACGTTGCGCTCCTTCTCGAGCACGGCCAGGTCGACGGGCCGCGGCGAGGCAGCGCCCGACAGGCGCTGCATGGTGCCCCCGGAGTCGGAGACCTGGACGTCCGAGCCGGGACCTGGGTCAGTCACCCGGCGGAGGCTATCGCGGCATAGGCCGCTCGCAGGACGTCCTCGCCCGGCCCGGCGAGGATCCGCGGGACGGCCAGGTCGTCGAGCACGACGAACCGCAGCTGGGAGCCCCGCGCCTTCTTGTCGACCTTCATGGCGGCGTGCAGGTCCTCGAAGGACGCGGCGTCGTACGACGTCGGCAGCCCGACGCGCGACAGCGCGGCACGGTGCCGCTCGACGAGGGCGCGGTCGAGCGAGCCGGCGCGCGCGGCCAGCTCGGCGACGTAGACGCAGCCGATGGCGACGGCCTCGCCGTGTCGCACGGTGTAGTCGCTGGTGCGCTCGATCGCGTGGGCCAGGGTGTGGCCGTAGTTGAGCACCTCGCGGCCGGGGTGCCCGTCGGCTCCCCCCGTCTCGCGGAGGTCGCCGACGACGACGTCGACCTTGACCTTGATCGCGCGCTCCACCAGCTCGCGCAGCTCGGCGGAGTCGGCGGTCAGCGCGGACGGCTCGGTGCGCTCGACGATGTCGAGGATCGCGGGGTCGGCGATGAAGCCGCACTTGACCACCTCGCCCAGCCCGGCGACGAGCTCGTCGTGCGGCAGCGTGGCCAGGAGCGAGAGGTCGCAGAGGACGCCGGCGGGCTCGTGGAAGGAGCCGACGAGGTTCTTGCCGGCGCCGGTGTTGATGCCGGTCTTGCCGCCGACCGCGGCGTCCACCATGGCGAGCAGGGTCGTCGGCACGTGCACGACGCGTACGCCGCGCAGCCAGGTCGCGGCCACGAAGCCGCCGAGGTCGGTGGTGGCTCCCCCGCCGAGGGTCACGACGGCGTCGGAGCGGGTGAAGCCGGCCTCCCCGAGCGCCTCCCAGCAGTCGGCGGCGACGGGTGCGGTCTTGGCGCGCTCGCCGTCGGGCAGGCCGAGCGCCAGCACGTCGTAGTGCTCGACCAGCACGTCGACGACCGGGTCGGCCAGCGCCCCGAGGGAGCCGGCGTAGAGCACCGCGACCCGCTCCACGGACTCGCCGAGCAGCTCCGGCAGTCGGGCGGACAGGCCGTGCCCGACGACGACGTCGTACGGCGACGCGCCCCCGACGTGCATCACGGTGGCGCTCATCCGAGGAGCTCCCGGATCTCGGCGGCCACCTCGTCGGGCGAGCGGCCGTCGGTCTCGACCACGTGCGTGGCGACCGACTCGTAGACGGGCGTGCGCTCGTCGAGGAGCGCCTTGATCCGGGACCGGACGTTGCCGAGCAGCAGCGGGCGGCCCACGCCGAGCCCGACGCGCTTCACGGCGTCGGAGAGCCCGACCCGGAGGAAGACCACCGGGACGTCCGCGAGCAGCCCGCGGGTCTCCTGGCGCAGGACGGCGCCGCCGCCGAGGGCCAGCACGCCGTCGTGCTCGGCCAGTGCGGCGGCGACCGCCGCTGCCTCGAGCTCACGGAAGTGGTCCTCACCCGACTCCACGAAGATGTCCGAGATCTCGCGGCCGGTGATGGCCTCGATGTCGGCGTCGGTGTCACGCACGGCCAGGCCCCACGCCTCGCCCAGCAGCCCGGCCACCGTCGTCTTGCCGGCGCCCATCGGGCCGACCAGCACCACCCGGGGCGGCATCAGCGGATCCGCAGCGTGTCGAGGTAGGCCTCGGCGTTGCGGCGGGTCTCCTGGACGGAGTCGCCGCCGAACTTCTCCACGACCGCGTCGGCCAGCACCAGCGCGACCATCGCCTCGGCGACGATCCCGGCGGCGGGCACGGCGCACACGTCGGAGCGCTGGTGGTGGGCCACGGTGGCCTCGCCGGTCGCGACGTCGACGGTCCGCAGGGCCTTGGGCACCGTGGCGATCGGCTTCATCGCCGCGCGCACCCGCAGGACCTCGCCGGTGGACATGCCGCCCTCGGTGCCACCGGAGCGACCCGACGTGCGCCGCAGCCCCTCGTCGGTCGACACGATCTCGTCGTGCGCGAGCGACCCGGGCGTGTCGGCGAGCTCGAAGCCGTCGCCGACCTCGACGCCCTTGATCGCCTGGATGCCCATGAGCGCGGCGGCGAGCTTCGCGTCGAGGCGGCGGTCCCAGTGCACGTGCGAGCCGAGGCCCGGCGGCAGCCCGTGGACGACGACCTCGACGACGCCGCCCAGGGTGTCGCCGTCCTTGTGGGCCTGGTCGATGCGCGCCACCATCGCGGCGCTCGCCTCGGGGTCGAGGCAGCGGACCTCGTCGGCGTCGAGCCGCTCGACGTCGTCGGGAGCAGGTACGACGCCCGCCGGCGCCTTCACGCCGCCCAGCGACACGACGTGGGACACGATGCGGGCGCCGACGGCCTGCTCGAGGAAGTTGGAGGCCACCCGGCCCAGCGCGACGCGGGCCGCGGTCTCACGGGCCGAGGCCCGCTCGAGGATCGGGCGCGCCTCGTCGAAGGCGTACTTCTGCATCCCGACGAGGTCGGCGTGGCCGGGCCGCGGCCGGGTGAGCGGGGCGTTGCGGGCCAGGGCCTCCAGCTCCACCGGGTCGACGGGGTCGGCCGACATGACCTTCTCCCACTTGGGCCACTCGGTGTTGCCGACCTCGATCGCGACGGGTCCGCCCTGCGTCTCGCCGTGGCGCACGCCGCCGAGCACCCGGACCTGGTCCTGCTCGAACTTCATCCGCGCGCCGCGGCCGTAGCCGAGCCGGCGGCGGGCCAGTGAGTCGGCGAGGTCGTCGGTCGTGACGCGGACGTGGGCGGGCAGCCCCTCGAGGATCGCCACCAGCGAGGGACCGTGGGACTCGCCTGCTGTGAGCCATCGGAGCATGGCTGAAGTCTCTCAGCCCCAGATCCGCTCGGAGAGCGCAGTCCCCCAGACGAGACCCACGAGCGCGCCGACGACCATGAACGGCCCGAACGGGAAGGACTGCTTCAGCACTCCCCTGTCCCGGCGCACCAGCGCCAGCCCGGCCGCCGGCACGGCGAAGGAGATGAAGCCGACCCAGAGGCCGATCGCCAGCGCGCCCCACCCGACCCAGCCGAGGACCAGCCCGACCGGCGCCGCCAGGCGGACGTCCCCGAAGCCCATGCCGGCCGAGCGCAGGAACCACAGGACCCAGAAGAACGACCGCGCCACGACCATCCCCAGCAGCGCCCGCACGAGTGCCTCACGCTCCCCCGTCGCCAGGCCGACGACCACCACGAGGGCGATCGCCGCGAGGGTGGCGGGTACGACGATGCGCCGGGGCAGCAGCCGGGTGTGCCAGTCGATCACCGACAGGGCGACGGCGACCGGGGTGAGCGGGACCAGCCACACCAGCGGCCAGTCGAGCCCCGTCGAGGTCCCGAGCAGGGCACCGCACACGGCCGCGACCACCGCGCTGCGCCACCCCAGCCCGGGGCGGGCGGCGATGTCGGCGTAGAGCGTCTTCGGCGGCTCGTCGACGGCAGCGTCCGACTCAGGCTCGGGTGCAGGCTCGGGCTCGGGGACCCGGGCGATCAGCATCGGCACGAGCAGGCCGCCGAGCCCGGCGACCGCGGCTGCGAGGAAGGCGGCCGGCACGGTGTCGTTCACGGGGGTCATTCAAGCGGGATTCTGCTGCGCGAGGGCGCGTTCGCCCGCTTCGCGCATGGCAGAAAGAGGAGCGGTCAGCCCGGTGAACAGCTCGAGCTGGAGCGCCGCCTGGTGGACGAGGAGGTCCAGCCCGCCCACGACGACGCGGTCGCCGGACCCGTCGAGCACCGAGGCGGCCAGCGGCGTGGGCCACGGGTCGTAGAGCGCCTCGAAGACGACGGGCACGTCGCGCCACCGGTCGACGAGGTCGGGCGTCTGGGCGCTCGCCGGGATCGTCGAGACCACGATGTCGACGCTGGAGTCCCGGGCCCCTGGGTCTGGCCCGTCGCTCCACTGTCCATCGGCGAGGAGCTCGACCGAGACCTCGGGAGCGGCCGGGTGGGAGCGGAGCAGGCCCACCGTCTCGGTCGCCCGCGACGCGTCGCGCACCGCCAACCGGACCGAGGTGACGCCGAGGTCCACCAGGGCCAGCCCCACGGACGTGGCCGTGGCACCGCCGCCGAGGACGACCGCCGACACCAGCGGCATCGTCGTACGCTCCCGGATCGCGGCGGCCGCGCCGGGCAGGTCGGTGTTGTCGCCGACGCGCTCGGCGCCGTCGAGGACGAGGGTGTTGACCGCGCCGGCCAGCCGGGCACGCTCGGTGAGCCGGTCGGCGAGCACCAGCGCCTCCCGCTTGAGGGGCATGGTCAGCGAGAGCCCGCGCCACTCCTCGTCGAGCCCGTCGAGGAACGCCGCCAGCCGGCCGGCCGGCACCCGGTGCGCGTCGTAGGACCAGTCGAGCCCGAGCTCGGCGTAGCCGGCCCGGTGCAGGACCGGGGACAGCGAGTGGGCGATCGGGTCGCCCAGCACACCGCACCGTCGCCGCGCACCCGATCCACCGCTCACGTCAGCATCGGTCCGAGGTCTCGCAGTATGCCTTGTACTCGTCGCGTCCTTCGAGGAAGCCGTCGTAGTCCTCGTAGAACTTGGTCTCGCCGGTGGAGAGGTCGACGGTGACGTAGTAGTACCAGCCGCCGTCCGCCGGGTTGGCCGCCGCCGCGATCGCGTCGTCGCCCGGCGCCTCGATCGGGGTCGGCGGGAGGCCCGCGTTGATCCGGGTGTTGTAGGGCGTGTCCTCCGCCAGCTGCTCGGGCGTCAGCTCCGTCGAGCCGGGCGAGAGACCGAGGCCGTAGGCGATGGCCGCGTCGATGCCGAGCGTGCCGTTGGTGCCGCCCTTGTCACCGGGACCGTCGAGGCGGTTGTAGATGACGCGCGCGATCTTCGGCATGTCCTCGCCGCGACCCTCGGCCTCGACCAGCGAGGCGATGATCATCAGCTCGGCCGGGGTGTGGCCGAGCTCCTCGGCCTTCGCCTCGAGCTGCGCGGCGTCGGCGGCCTCGCGCCAGCGGGCGACCATCGTCTTGAGGATCGCGACGGGCTTCATGCCGGGCTTGATCTCGTACGTCGCCGGGAAGAGGTAGCCCTCGGCGTTGCCCTCGGCGTAGTCGGGCAGGCCGAGCTTGTCGGGCTGCTGGAGGGCGCGGTCCCACGCGGCCTTCGGGAAGTCGGTGTTCTCCGCGAGCGTGGAGACGATCTCGGTGAGCCGCAGGCCCTCCGGGATGGTGACGGTGGGGAAGCCGATGAGGTTGGCCGGGTCGATCAGCACCTCGAGCGCGTCGGAGGCCTTCATCTCCTTCTGGAGCTCGTAGGCGCCGACCTGGATGCCGCTCGAGTCGGGCTCGCCGGCGGCGGCGTCGATGAACGCCTGGACCGACTTGGTGACGCCCTGCTCCTTGAGGTTGCGGCCCATCTGGGCGACCGTGTCGCCCTCGTTGACGGTGAACTCGACGGAGCCGGTGCCCGGTCCGGGGTAGTCGTCGGGACCGGTGAACTGGTCGGAGACCCAGTCGACGCCGCGGGTCAGCGCGAACCAGAAGCCCCCCACGAGCACGACGAGCGCGATGAGCACGGCCAGGCACCCCTTGAGCCCGCGCCCCTTGCGCCGCCTGCCCCCGGGGACGTACTCGTAGTCGTCCTCGGGCTGCGCCTGGTCCGGCTCGAGGTCCTCGGGCCGGGTCTCGTGCTCACTCATCTGTCACCTCGACGATCTCTCCGGGTGCCTGTCCGCTCGACCGCTCCGTGTCGAGGGCAGTCTGCAGGATCAGCACCGCTGCTGCCTGATCCACCACGGCGCGTCTCTTCGCGCCCCGCCGGCCCTGGTCACGCAGGATCGACTCGGCCGAGACCGTGGTCAGTCGTTCATCACACAGCCTGACGGGGACAGGTGCAACTCGGCGGGCCAGCCGGGCGGCGAACTCCCGCACCTTCACCGCTGACGGTCCCTCCGCCCCGCTGAGCGAGCGCGGCAGGCCGACCACGACCTCGACGGCCTCACGCTCGTCGACGAGCTGCGCGAGGCGTCGTACGTCGCCCTTGCCGCGCCGCACGGTCTCGACGGGGGTGGCGAGGAAGCCGGAGGGGTCGCTGGTGGCGACGCCGATCCGCGCATCCCCGGGGTCGACGCCCAACCGCACTCCGAACCGCACGCGTGCGCCCCGATCAGCCCTGCACGGCGCGCTTGGCGACCTCGTGCGACACCAGCGCGAGCGCCTCGTCGATGCGCGAGGCGTCCGTGCCGCCGCCCTGGGCCACGTCGTCCTTGCCGCCGCCCTTCCCGCCCAGCAGCGGTCCGACCGCGCGCACCAGCTCGCCGGCGGACAGGCCGCGGGCCCGCGCCTCGTCGTTGGTGGCAGCGACCACGGACACCTTGCCGTCAGCCTGGCCGATGATGACGACCACGCCCGGCTCGCCCTGCGGCAGCCGTCCGCGCACGTCCATCGCCAGCTGTCGTACGTCGCCTCCCGCCGCGCCGTCCGCGCGGTGGGCCACGACCTTGACCGGGCCCACCTGCGAGGCGGAGGCGGCGAGCTCGGCGCTGGCGCCCAGCAGCTGGGCCACGCGGGCCTTCTCCAGCTCCTTCTCCGCCGTGCGGAGGCGCTCGGTGAGCGCCTGGACGCGGCCGACGAGGTCGTCGGGCTGTGTCTTGAGCATCCCGGTCAGCTGGGCGACCACGTCGCGCTCTCGGGCGAGGTAGCCGAAGCCCTCGACGCCGGTGAGCGCCTCGATGCGGCGGTTGCCGGAGCCGACGCTCGTCTCGCCGGTCACCACGACGGTGCCGATCTGGGACGAGTGGTCGACGTGCGTGCCGCCGCAGAGCTCGCGCGACCACGGGCCGCCGATCTCGACGACGCGCACCTTGGTGTTGTCGTAGGTCTCGCCGAAGAGCGCGATCGCGCCCCACTCCTTGGCCTGCTCCAGGGTCATGTAGTCCCAGGCGACCGCCAGGTCGGCGCGCAGCGCCTGCTGGGAGACCAGCTCGATGTCGCGGACCTGCTCGGGGCTCAGCGCCTGCGTCCACCCGAAGTCGAGGCGGAGGTAGCCGGGCCGGTTGTAGGACCCCGACTGCAGCGCTGTGGGACCGAGCACCTCGCGGAGCGCGGCGTGCACGACGTGGGTGCCGGAGTGCGCCTGACGGGCTCCCGTGCGCCACTCGGGGTCGACGCGGGCGTGCACGAGCCGCGAGGGGTCGAGCTCGCCGTCGAGGACCCGGACCTGGTGCACGACCAGGCCCTTGACCGGGCGCTGCACGTCGATGACCTCGAGCTCGCCGCCGTCGAAGACGATGGTGCCGGCGTCGGCCACCTGGCCGCCGGACTCGGCGTAGAACGGCGTGCGGTCGAGCACCAGCTCGCCGACCTCGCCCTGCGCGAGGCGCGGCACGGCGGCTCCCCCGCTGAGCAGCGCCAAGGGCCGGGACTCGGTCTCCAGCGTCTCGTAGGCCAGCCACTCGGTGGGGCCGAACTCGTCGAAGATCCCCCGGTAGACCGCCGTGTCGCCGTGCGCGCCCTTCTTGGCGCGGGCGTCGGCCTTGGCGCGCTCACGCTGCTCGGCCATCAGGCCGCGGAAGCCCTGCTCGTCGACCTGCAGGCCCTGCTCGGCAGCCATCTCGAGGGTCAGGTCGATCGGGAAGCCGTAGGTGTCGTGCAGGGCGAACGCGCGCTCGCCGGACAGCACCGAGCCGCCCGCCTTCTTCACCTCGCCCGCGGCGGTGTCGAAGATCTGCGTGCCCGCCTGGAGCGTCTTGCGGAAGGCGTCCTCCTCGGCGTAGGCGACCTGCGAGATGCGCGCCCAGTCCGAGACCAGGTTGTCGTAGGTCTCCCCCATCTTGTCGCGGGAGATCGGCATCAGCTCGGGCAGCACCCGGTCCTCGCAGCCCAGGAGCCGCATCGAGCGGACCGCGCGGCGCAGCAGGCGGCGCAGGACGTAGCCGCGGCCGTCGTTGCCGGGCGTCACGCCGTCTCCGATGAGCATCATCGAGGAGCGGACGTGGTCGGCCACGACGCGGAACCGGACATCGTCGTCGTGGTCGGCGCCGTACTTCTTGCCGGTGAGCTCCTGGGCCTTCTCGATGACGGGGTAGACCACGTCGATCTCGTACATGTTCTGCTTGCCCTGGAGCAGGAACGCGACGCGGTCCAGGCCCATGCCGGTGTCGATGTTCTTCTTCGGCAGCGAGCCGGAGATGTCGAAGTCCGACTTGGAGCGCACGGCGCTGAGCTCGTCCTGCATGAAGACGAGGTTCCAGATCTCCAGCAGCCGGTCCTCGAGCTCGACCGGCATGTCGGGACCGAGGGTGGTCACGTCGAAGTCCGGCCCCCACTCGGGTCCGCGGTCGTAGAGGATCTCCGAGCACGGGCCGCCCGGCCCGGGCACGCCCATCGACCAGTAGTTCTCCTTGGGGCCGAGCTGGACAATCCGCTCGCGCGGCAGGCCGGTGACCTTCATCCAGAGGCCGATGGCCTCCTCGTCGCCGACGAGCACCGACGGGTAGAGGCGCTCGGCCTCGAGGCCGTAGCCGCCGTCCTCGACGGGCTTGGTGATGAGGTCCCAGGCCAGCTCGATGGCACCTTCCTTGAAGTAGTCGCCGAAGGAGAAGTTGCCGCACATCTCGAAGAACGTGCCGTGCCTGGTGGTCTTGCCGACGTCCTCGATGTCGGGGGTGCGCACGCACTTCTGGATGCTCGTGGCCCGGTCGTAGGGCGGGGTCTCCTGGCCGAGGAAGTAGGGCTTGAACGGCACCATGCCGGCGTTGACGAACATCAGGTTGGGGTCGTCGACCAGCAGCGAGGCGGAGGGCACCACGGCGTGTCCGGCGGCCTCGAAGTGCGCAAGGAAGCGGCGGCGGATCTCGGCGGTGTCCATCAGTGCGGGTCCTTCATCTCGGTCGTGCTGGTCAGCTCGGGGATTCCGTCTGTTCCTGAAGTGGGCCTCAACCCGAGCTGCTCACGCAACTCGGTTTCGCGCTCGGTGCGGCCCTGGTGGACCTCGTCGGCGAAGAGTCGCGCGCCGGCCTGCCACCCGCGGACGCGGTCGCGCAGCCCGTCGGCGGTGAGGGACTCGGCGACGCGGCGTGCGCGGGCAGCGGCGTACACCCCGACCCCCGCCCCGGCGACGAACCAGAGTGGGCGACCCATCAGGCGACGTCCTCCCCGGCCTCGGCCACGAAGCCTGCGTCCCGCCTGCGGGCGCGGTGCTCGCGCAGCGCCTGCTTGACCTCGGCCTTGCGCTCGCGTCCGGCCTGCCGGGTCTCCTGGCGCACCTGGAACCGGATCCGGTTGCGGCTCTCGGCCGAGAGGGCGCGACGCAGCCCGTGGGTCCACGAGGCCGCCTTGACGACCGTCTCGCGGGCGACGAGGTCGGCGAAGAGCCTGCCGTCGATGGGTTGGGCGACGGCCGTCTCGCGCTCGACGGCGTCGTGCTCGCCCAGGTGCGTGATCACGAACGTGCTGGTGTCGGCATCCGCGACCGGGCGCGGCGCCTCGGCGACCGGGGACCCCAGGAGGGCGACGCGCTCCTCGAGCGCGGCGGCACGCGCCTCCGCGCGGGCTGCGCGGCGCAGCGCGCGGGCAGCGAGCAGCAGGGCCACGAGCGCCAGCGCTGTCGCCAGGGCGCACGCGGCAGCCAGCCAGACCTGCTCCGTCGTCACGGCGCCGAGCCTACAAGCCTCATGGGATCGCGAGGTCACCCGCGGGTCGGACCCGCAGCCACCGGAAGCCGTAGCCGTCGAGGGCGAGGCTGACCGAGCCCTCGCCGCTGACGGGGTCGTCGGACATCAGGTCGGTCGCCTCGAGCCCGTGGCCCTCCGGGTCGACCGGCACGTCGACGGTCGCCGGCTCCGGCCCCAGGTTGTGCACCGTCACGACCGCGGAGCCGTCGAGGTCGCACCGGTGCACGAGGACCTGTCGCTGGGGCTGCTCCACGACGCTCCAGGTCCCCCAGCCGAGCTCGGGGCAGGTGCGCCGGATGCTGATCAGCTTGCGCATGAGGCTCCACAGGGACTCGGGGTCGTGGAGCTGTGCGGCGACGTTGACGTGCTCGGGTCCGTAGGCGCCGGGCACCACCCGCTGGACGAGCCGGCCGGGGGTCGCGGTGGAGAAGCCGCCGTTGCGCCCCGCGCTCCACTGCATCGGCGTGCGCACGGCCATCCGGCCGGGCGCCTCGAGGTCCTCCCCCATGCCGATCTCCTCGCCGTAGTAGAGCGTCGGCGTCCCGGGCAGCGAGAACATCAGGCTGTACGCCATCCGCACCCGTCGCGGGTCGCCGTCGACCATCGGCGGGAACCGACGCTTGAGGCCCCGGTCGAACAGCTGCATCTCGGGCTCGGGGCCGAAGGCGTCGAAGACCTCCTGGCGCTGCTGGTCGGTCAGCTTGTCGAGCGTGAGCTCGTCGTGGTTGCGCAGGAACGTCGCCCACTGGCAGGTCTCGTCGATCTGCGGACGCTGGCGCAGCGCGGTGACGAGCGGGCGGGCGTCGCACCGCGCGAGCGCCAGGTAGGTCGCCTGCATGCCGATGAAGTCGAACTGCATCTGCAGCTCGTTGGCGGCCTTGCCGCCGAAGAACTGCCGCTGCTGCGCGTGCGGCAGGTTGACCTCACCGAGCATCGTGGCCCGGCCCGTGCGCCGGTTGAGGAAGCCGCGGATCGTGCGCATCAGCTCGTGCGGGTCGACCGTGAGCGACGGGTCACCTGCGTTCTTGGCGTTCTGCTCCAGGAAGGGGATGCCGTCGACCCGGAAACCGTCGAAGCCCAGCTCGAGCCAGAACCCGATGACCCGCAGCAGCTCGTCGACCACGGCGGGGTTGGCGAGGTTGAGGTCCGGCTGGTGCTTGTAGAAGTTGTGGAGGTACCACTCCCCCGTGCGCGGGTCGAGCTCCCAGATCGAGTCCTCCTGGTCGGGGAAGACCACCTGCTTCGAGGTGTCCGGGGGCTCGGTGTCGCGCCAGACGTAGAAGTCGCGGAAGCGGTTGGTCGTGCTGCGGCGCGACGCCTGGAACCACGGGTGCTTGTCGGAGGTGTGGTTCACGACCAGGTCCGCGATCACGTTCATGCCGCGGTCGTGGGCCGTGCGGATCACCTCGACCAGCTCCCCGTGCGTGCCCAGGCGGTGGTCGACGCCGTAGAGGTCGGTGATGTCGTAGCCGTCGTCCCGGTCGGGACTCGGGTAGAACGGCATCAGCCAGAGGCAGGAGACGCCCAGCTCGGCGAGGTAGTCGATGCGCTGCGCCAGCCCGGCCAGGTCGCCCACGCCGTCACCGTCGGAGTCGTAGAACGTCTCGATGTCCAGGCAGTAGACCACTGCGCTCTTCCACCACAGGTCGCTCGTGTCGGTGACTCGCATGGCTCAGTCTCGCAGCACGGGCAGGACGTGCTCGCCGAACGCGTCGATGAAGCCGCCCTGTTCCTGACCGACGAAGTGCAGGTAGACGTCGTCGAAGCCGATGGCCGCGAGCTCCGCGATGCGGTCGCGGTGCCACGCGAGGTCGGACGAGACCTCCACCGAGCGTCGTACGCCCTCGATGTCGACGTGCTCGGCCATCACGTCGAAGCCCTCGACGGTCTCGGTGTCCCAGCACACGGGCTCGGGGAAGACGTTGGTGCGCCACTGGTCGAGCGCGACCGCCTCGGCCTCGGCCTCGGTGGGGGCCCACGACAGGTGCACCTGCAGGGCCAGGGCCCCGCGCCCGCCGGCGTCGCGGTAGGCGGCCACCACGTCGCGCAGCACCTCGACGGGCTGATTGATGGTGACCAGGCCGTCGGCCCACGCAGCCACCCGCGCGGCCGACGCCACCGACACCGCGGGACCGACCAGGCGCGGCCGCACCTCGGGAAGGTCCCAGAGCCGGGCCCGGTCGACGGTGACGAGGCCGTCGTGGCTGACCTCCTCGCCGTCGAGCAGGCGGGAGATCACCTCGACGCACTCCTCCAGCCGCCGGGTCCGCACCTCCTTGCGAGGCCACGGCTCCCCGGTGATGTGCTCGTTGCTGGCCTCGCCGCTGCCGAGGGCGGTCCAGAAGCGGCCGGGGAACATCTCGGCGAGGGTCGCGATCTTCTGGGCGACCACGGCCGGGTGGTAGCGCTGGCCCGGCGCGCAGACGCAGCCGAGCTCGAGGTCGGTGCGCGCGAGCACCGCGCCGAGCCACGCCCAGGTGTAGCCGGAGTGGCCCTGACGGCTCCCCCAGGGCGAGAAGTGGTCGGAGCACATGGCCATGTCGAAGCCCGCCTGCTCGGCGTGCTCGACGTCGGTCAGCAGGCGGGACGGGGCGATCTGCTCGTGTGATGCGTGGAATCCGAGACGCATGCCCCCACCGTAGGCGGTCCCGGGACGCGCCCGGGGCTCAGGAGCCGCGGACGATGCGGCGTACGCGCTCCCAGCGCTCCTTGACCGCCGCCTCCGCGCCGAGGGCGGTGGGCCGGTAGTAGGACGCGTCCTGCAGCTCGTCGGGGGCGTACTGCTGCTCGGCGATGCCGTAGGGCTCGTCGTGGCTGTAGACGTAGGGCTTCGGCGCGCCCTTGCTGTGCCCCAGCTTCTCGGCCCCCGGGTAGTGCCCGTCGCGCAGGTGCGGCGGGACCGCGCCGATGCGTCCCGACCGCACGTCGGCCTGCGCGGCGTCGATCGCCGTGATCACGGCGTTGGACTTGGGGGCCACGGCCAGCGCGATCGTGGCCTGGGCCAGGTTGAGCCGCGCCTCGGGCATCCCGATGAGCTGCACCGCCTGCGCGGCGGCCACGGCGGTCGGCAGCGCGGTCGGGTCGGCCAGGCCGATGTCCTCGCTGGCGCTGATCACCAGGCGCCGGGCGATGAAGCGCGGGTCCTCCCCCGCCTCGATCATCCGGGCGAGGTAGTGCAGCGCCGCGTCGACGTCGGAGCCACGGATCGACTTGATGAAGGCCGAGATGACGTCGTAGTGCTGGTCGCCCTGCCGGTCGTAGCGCACGGCCGCCTGGTCCACGGCCGTCTCCGCGGTGGCGAGGTCGATCGTGTCCAGCCCGTTGCTCGCCGCCGCACCCGCCGCGGCCTCGAGGTAGGTGAGCGCGCGTCGGGCGTCACCACCGGCCAGGCGTACGAGGTGGGCGCGGGCGTCGTCGTCGAGCTCGGTGGCGCCCGCCAGGCCCCGCTCGTCGGCGAGCGCCAGCTCGATCACCTCGGCCACGTCGTCGTCGGTCAGCGACTGCAGGCGCAGCAGCAGGCTGCGCGAGAGCAGCGGGGATATCACGGAGAAGAACGGGTTCTCGGTGGTGGCGGCGATGAGCGTCACCCACCGGTTCTCCACGCCGGGCAGCAGCGCGTCCTGCTGGGCCTTGGTGAAGCGGTGGACCTCGTCGACGAAGAGCACCGTCTCCTGCCCGCCCCGGGCCAGCTCGGCGCGGGCGCCGTCGATGGCCGCCCGGACCTCCTTGACCCCCGCGGCGACGGCGGAGACCTCGACGAAGCGGCGCCGGGTCTGCTGGCTGACGATGGCCGCGATGGTCGTCTTGCCGGTGCCGGGAGGTCCCCAGAGGAGCAGCGACATCGACTGGTCGCCCTCGATCAGGCGGCGCAGCGGCGACCCGGCAGCACGCAGCTGCTGCTGGCCGACCAGCTCGTCGATCGTGCGGGGCCGCATCCGCACCGCCAGCGGGGCCGAGGCGTGGGTGTTGGCAGCCAGCGACCCCGCGCCGGGGGCCGCGCCGGATCCGGACATGGATCCGGGCGCGGGTTGCCCCGCGCCCGGAATCTCGAACAAGCCGTCCACGTCGGTGAGTATCCCCTGCGGCCGAAACCGCGGGAGAGCCGACCTCAGGCGCCGGCGGTCTGCTTGGACCTGAGGTCGTACCAGGTGTCCTCGTAACCGGGGATCGTCAGCTGCGTGTTGGTCGGCGTGGCGCCCGGCACCGGGCTGCCCTGGTCGTCGACGCCCAGCAGCTCGGTCGTCACCGGCGTGGCCGGGTGGGCACCCAGCTCGCCCGCGAAGTGGCAGGCGACCTTGTGGCGCTTGCCGATCTGCAGCAGCGGCGGCTCGACCTTGGCGCAGATCTCCTGCGCGTACTGGCAGCGCGTGCGGAACCGGCAGCCCGACGGCGGGTTGATCGGGCTCGGCACGTCGCCCTCGAGGCGGATGCGCTCACGACGTCCACCGATCGCCGCCTGCTTCACGTCGGGCACCGCGGAGAGCAGCGCCTGCGTGTAGGGGTGGTGGGAGTGGCCGTAGATCGTGTCGCGGTCGCCGATCTCGACGATCTTGCCGAGGTACATCACGGCGACCTCGGGGCAGAAGTGACGCACGATCGCCAGGTCGTGGGCGATGAAGAGGAACGACACGTCGAACTCGGACTGGATGTCCTGGAGCAGGTTGACGACCTGCGCCTGGATCGACACGTCGAGCGCGGAGACCGGCTCGTCGGCGACGAGCACCTTGGGGTTGAGCGTGAGCGCCCGGGCGATGCCGATGCGCTGGCGCTGCCCGCCGGAGAACTCGTTGGGGTAGCGGTTGTAGTGCTCGGGGTTGAGGCCCACGATCTCCAGCAGCTCCTGCACCCGCGGCAGCACCTTGTTCTTCGGCACGATGTTGTGCACCTCGAGGGGCGCACCGACGATCGTGCCGACGGTGTGGCGGGGGTTCAGCGAGGTGTAAGGGTCCTGGAAGATCATCTGCACGTCACGGCGCAGCGGCTTCATCTCCCGGTTCGAGAGCTTCGCAAGGTCGTGGCCGTCGAACATCATCGACCCGCCGGTCGGCTTGTAGAGCCGGGTGATGAGCCGACCCGTGGTCGACTTGCCACAGCCCGACTCGCCCACGAGGCCGAGCGAACCGCCCTTGGACACCTCGAAGGAGATCCCGTCGACGGCCTGCACGTGGCCGATGGTGCGGCGCACGACGCCGGACGACCTCACCGGGAAGTACATCTTCAGGTTGTCGACCGTGAGGACCGCGGGGGCGTCCGGGTCCAGCTCGCTGGCGGTGTGGCCGTGCTGGGCGAGGGTGGCGAAGTCCAGGTCCTCGACGCCCAGCTCGTGGGAGCCGTAGGCGTCGCTCACCTCGCGGTCGAGCTGCCTGTCCCCCGTCTCGGCGGCGTTGGCGCCGACCTCGGTCGGCTCGATCCGGGCTTCGGCGTTGGGGTCCTGCGTCATCGGGTCTCCTCGACCAGCTCGGGGGCGATCTCGGGCAGCACCTCGGCCTTGTACACCGCCGTCGGGTCGGCGATGTGGCAGCGCTTGAGGTGGGCGGCGCCCGTCGCGGGGGTCAGGTCCGGGAGCTCGGTGGAGCAGAGGTCACCGGGCACCTTGTCGGTGTGGACGCACCGCGGGTGGAAGGAACAGCCCGACGGCGGCCGGAGCAGGCTCGGCGGGTTGCCGGGGATAGGGATCAGGCGCGCGTCGGTGGACGCGTTCACCTCGGGGATGCTGGAGAGCAGGCCCCACGTGTACGGCATCTCCGGCGTGGTCAGGATCTGCTTGGTGGTGCCGTACTCCACGCAGCGACCGGCGTACATCACGAGCACGTCGTCCGCCATCTCGGCGATGACGCCGAGGTCGTGGGTGATGATGATGACGGCCGAGTTGAACTCGCGCTGCAGGTCCTGGAGCAGGTCGAGGATCTGCGCCTGCACCGTCACGTCGAGGGCGGTGGTGGGCTCGTCGGCGATCAGCAGCGACGGGTCGTTGATCAGGCCCATCGCGATCATCGCGCGCTGGCGCATGCCGCCGGAGAACTGGTGCGGGAAGTCGTCCACCCGGCGGTCGGGCTGCGGGATGCCGACGCGGTCGAGCATCTCGATGGCCTTGCGGCGGGCGTCACGCTTGGAGGCGCTCGAGTGGTGGACCAGGTAGGCCTCCTCGAGCTGCGAGCCGATCTTGTAGAACGGGTGCAGCGCCGCGAGCGCGTCCTGGAAGATCATCGCCATCGAGTTGCCGCGCAGGCTGCGCATGCGCGACTCGCTCAGGCCGACGACCTCGGTGCCGCCCACGCGGATGGAGCCGGAGATCTTGGCCGACTTGGCGTCGTGCAGGCCCATCACGGCCATGCTCGACACGGACTTGCCCGAGCCGGACTCGCCCACGATGCCGAGGGTCTTGCCCCGCTCCACCGTGTAGGACAGCCCCTGCACGGCGGTGACGGGCCCGTCCTGGGTCGGGAAGGTGACCTTGAGGTCCTCGACCTGGAGGTAGGGGCCCTCGGTCGAGGCCATCTCGTCGACGGACGACTGGGTCATGGGAACGCTGGTCACGAAAGCCTCACCCTCGGGTCGAGGACGCTGTAGATGACGTCCACGATCAGGTTGGAGATGATCAGGATGACGGCACTGAACAAGGCCGTGGCCATCACCACGGGCAGGTCCTTGCCGGTGACGGCCTCGAGGGCCCACCAGCCGATCCCCTTGATCTCGAAGATCCGCTCGGTGAAGATCGTGCCGGCCAGGAGCGTGCCGAAGTCGATGCCGAAGATGGTGACGACAGGCACCAGTGCAGCACGCAGACCGTGCTTGTAGACGATGGTCCGCGCCGGCAGGCCCTTGGCCTTCGCCGTGCGGATGTAGTCCTCGCTGAGGGACTCGACCATCGCGCCGCGGGTGTAGCGGGTGTACTGCGTGCACCCGAAGATGCCGAGGGCCACCCAGGCCAGGAACATGCCGGAGAACCACTTCCACGGCCCGTCGGCGATCGGCGAGAAGTAGCCGGTGTCGTTGAAGAGGGGCACCTCGAACGTGATCGTGAGGTAGAGCCAGGTCAGGAGGGCGAAGAGGTAGTAGGGAATCGAGCTGATGAACAGGAAGCTCGAGACCAGGGCCTTGTCCGCGACGGAGCCGCGCCGTCGCGCTGCCGCGACGCCGATGGGCACCCCGAAGAGCAGGTAGAGGAACGCACCGCCGATGGCCACGGAGAAGGTCGCGGGAATGCGCGAGACCAGCTCCTCCTTGACCGGCTGCTTGGTGCGGAAGCTGACGCCGAGGCACGGTGCGGAGCACTCGTACTCGTTCGAGGCGATGGTGAGGGTGCGGCCGACGAAGACGCCCTTGACGAACTTGCCGTACTCCTCGTAGACGGGGTTGTTGTAACCCAGCGTCCTCTCGTAGATCTCGATCTTGTTGCCGCAGCGGTTGCTGGTCTCGCGGTCACAGATGGGCTGCGCGGGGCTGGAAGGGCCGTACCAGAACAGCAGGAAGATCGCCATCGAGATCAACGTCACGACGAGGACTCCCGAGATCAGCCTCTTCACGATATACGCGAACATCGCAGGTCACTCTCCGGGGATGGTGGATGAGTCGGACCCCCGAGGCAGACAGCCTACTCGGGTCCGGGCTGGCGAGTGGGGGCTCCCGGTCCGGGAGCCCCCACCCGTCAGTGGTTGCTACTGGTTACTACGTGATGCCCGCGAGCGAGCACCAGGATCACTGCATGACGTACAGGTCCTTGTAGTTCGGCGCACCGATCGAGCCATCGCCCGACGGGTTGCCGATCTTCGTGCCGAAGACGAACAGGTCGTTGCGGAACGCGGTCGGGATGATCGGGAAGTACTCCGTCATGATCTTCTCGTCCAGCGCGCCCCAGGCGTCAGCCTGCTCCTCGAGCGGAAGGGTGTTGATCTTGTCCATCTCGTCGTTGATCGACGCCTCGTCGAAGAAGGCGGTGTTGTAGACAGCGCCACCCTTCAGCAGCGGCGGGAGCATCGTCGAGCCGGCCGGCCAGTCCGAGCACCAGTTGACGCCACGGAGGTTCAGCTTCTTGTTGATCTTGTTGTCGGGGTCGAGCCAGATGTTGTAGGGCGACTCCTGGACCGGGATGGCCTTGACCGAGAAACCGCCGGCCTCGAAGCCCTTGGTGATCTGGTCCTGGGTGGCCTTGGCCAGCGGGTCGACCTCGTAGAACACCATGGTGATCGGGTACGGCTTGTCACCGTAGCCGGCCTCCGCGAGGAGCTCCTTCGACTTCTCCGGGTCGTAGGCGATCTGCTCGCCGTCGACCTGGAACTCCTTCTTGCCAGCCATGCCGGGGGGCATGATGGAGTTGGCGGGAACGCGGGTCACACCCGGGACCTCGCCGCCGGCGATCCAGACGTCCTCGTAGGGGTACGCGTAGGCGAGGGCCTTGCGGACGTTGATGTCGGTGATCTTGGTGTAGTCGGGCGTCAGCGTGGACACACACTGCGACGTCTGCTGCACGAGGCGCTCACCGAGCTGGCCGTTGGCGTCGTTGTACTTGTCCGAGCCCAGCGAGGTGGAGACGGCGGTCTGGCTGTCGGAGTTGTCCGAGAGCATGATCTCGTCGACCTTGGCCTGGTCCTGGTTGAACTTGAAGACCCACTCGTCGGCGTACTGGTGACGGCCCGGGTCGGAGTCAGCGGACCACTGGTCGTTCTTGACCAGGACGAGCTCCTCGTTGGGCTTGTAGCTGTCGACCTTGTAGGGGCCGTTCGCGAGGGGCTTGGTGCCGTAGTTCGGCGGCTTGGAGGCGTTGCCGAGCGGGGCCGGGCCCATCGCCATGAAGGCGCCCCAGTAGTCCATGTCCGGGAACGGAACGGCCATCTTGATGGTCACGTCCTGGCCGTCGACCGAGACGCCGTCCCACTTCTCGCACTTGGGGTCCTTGGCGGTGTAAGGACCGTCGTAGTCCTCGGCGCCGTCGAAGTAGTGCTTGGAGTACTCGGTGCCCGGGCCGGACGGGAAGGCCTCGGAGTCGAGCGAACGGCAGATGCCGAAGGCGACCTCGTCGGCGGTGACGGGCTGGCCGTCCTCCCACGTGGCGTCGTCACGGATGGTGAAGGTCCACTCCGTGTAGTCCTCGTTGGGCGTGCCCAGGTCGGTGGCGAGGTCGGGAACCAGCACGGGCTGGCCGTTCTCGTCGCGGACGTACTGGGTCAGCGAGCGGCTCGTGAGCGCCTGCTGGATGGAGTTGCCCGTGACGGACCATCCACCGGTCGGGTCGAGCGAGTCGGGACCCGGGTCGCCCGGCAGGTAGACCGTGATGGTCCCACCAGCGGTCGCGCCCTCGACGTCAGCAGCGGGGCCCTGACGCTCGGCGTCCTTGGTTCCCCCCTCCTGCGAGCCGAAGTCCCTCTGCGTGCCTTCGCCACCGGTGTTGTCGTCGTCCGACGACCCGCCGCCACAGGCAGCGAGGGTCAGAAGAGCGGCACCAGCGACGAGCGCAAGCGGCTTGTTCCGCTTCATGCTGTCCAGCCTTTCCTTTTTGTTCTCACCGAGGACGGCGTCTCCGGCGACGTGCGTTGACCTGGCCGAGCTCGCGCTCAGCGCCGGGTCTTGGGGTCGAGGGCATCGCGCAGCGCGTCGCCCAGGAGGTTGAGCGCGAGCACCAGGGCGACCACACCGAGCAGCGGCTGCCAGAGGTACTGGGGGTACTCGCGGAAGAACGTCAGGTTGGTGCCCTTGAGGATCGTCTGGCCCCAGGAGATCCCGTCGGTCACGCCGATGCCGAGGTAGGCCAGGCCCGCCTCGGCTGCCACGAACGCGGGCAGCATCAGCGAGACGCTGATGATGATCGGCGCCGCCAGGTTGGGGAGCAGCTCCTTGAACAGGATGCGCGAGGTCGGCATGCCCATCACGCGCGCCGCCTGGACGAACTCGCGCTCGCGCAGCGCCATCACCTCGCCCCGGATCAGGCGCGCGGTGCCCATCCAGCCCAGCACGGCCAGCACGGTGATCAGGCTGGCCTTCTGGATCGTCGGGTAGTTGTCGGAGAGGGAGAACCGCTCGTTGAGGATCGGGGCCAGGGTCAGCGCCGCCAGCAGGTAGGGGATCGTCAGGAACGCGTCGATGAAGAACGACAGCACCTTGTCGACCCGGCCGCCGAGGAAGCCCGAGAGCAGGCCGATGACGATGCCGACGAAGCTGGCGATGAGCGTGGCCGAGGTGGCGATGAAGAGCGACACCCGGCACCCGTGGAGCCAGTAGGCCAGGTTGTCCTCACCCGTGCGGGGAGCGACACCCATCGGGTGGTCCCAGGTGAACGGACCGTTGGGCGGGCCCATCTCGGGCTTGGGCAGGCCGTTGTTGAGGCCGTCGACGCGCGCGCTGGCCAGCGGGGTCTCGAGGCTCACCCCGAACAGGCTGCTGATCGGGCCGGCGAAGACCGCGCAGATGATGAAGAAGAGGACGACGAGCGCACAGACCACCGCGATCTTGTCCCGGACCAGACGGCCCATCGCGATCCGCAACGGCGACTTGCCGGAGATCTCCTTGGCCTGCTGGCTGTTGGGATCCTGGCTGGGCTCGTCACTCAACGAGCCCAACGTCTCCGGCCCTGCGATCTCTGCCGACATGCTCTCCCCATCTGGTTCGGGATCTTTCCCGGCGCATCCGGGGGTCCCCCGGGGGCTGCGCCGAGACGGGACTCTATGTGACCCGCGCCGCATCGACGGTCACTGACGCGTAACGATCTCGTCACGACGCGTTCGCCCAGCGGCGCGGGCAAAGCTTCGGATGATCACTCAGCGGACGGGAGGTCCTTCACGGGCTCGGCGTCCACACCGGCTTCCTTGCGCTGCTCGGGAGTGATGGGTGCCGGGGCGGCGGTGAGCGGGTCGTAGCCGCCTCCGGACTTCGGGAAGGCGATCACGTCGCGGATCGAGTCGGTGCCCGCGAGCAGCGCCACGATGCGGTCCATGCCCACTGCGATGCCGCCGTGCGGGGGCGCGCCGAACTTGAAGGCGTCGAGGAGGAAGCCGAACTTCTCCTGCGCCTCGGCCTCTCCGATGCCCATCACCGAGAAGACGCGCTTCTGGATGTCGCCGCGGTGGATACGGATGGACCCGCCGCCGAGCTCGTTGCCGTTGCACACGATGTCGTAGGCGTACGCGAGCGCACTGCCGGGGTCGGTGTCGAAGGTGTCCAGGAACTCCGCCTTCGGGCTGGTGAAGGCATGGTGCACGGCCGTCCAGGCGCCGGCGCCCACGGCGACGTCGCCGCTGGCGACCGCCTCGGAGCTGGGCTCGAACAGCGGTGCGTCGACGACCCAGGTGAAGGCGAACGTCGAGTCGTCGAGCATGTCCCCCCGGCGGCCGATCTCGAGGCGCGCGGCGCCGAGCAGCGCACGGCTGCTCTTGACCGGGCCGGCGGCGAAGAAGATGCAGTCCCCCGGCTGGGCGCCCACGTGGGCGGCGAGGCCCTCGCGCTCGGCGTCCGTGAGGTTCTTGGCGACCGGGCCGCCGAGCTCGCCGTCCTCGGCGACGGTGACGTAGGCGAGGCCCTTGGCACCGCGCTGCTTGGCCCAGTCCTGCCACGCGTCGAACTGGCGGCGGGGCTGGCTGCCGCCGCCCGGCATCACCACGGCGCCGACGTAGTCGGCGTTCTCAGGGGAGAACACGCGGAACGTGGTGTCCTTGAAGTAGTCGGTGCACTCGACGAGCTCGAGGCCCATCCGGAGGTCAGGCTTGTCGGAGCCGTACTTCGCCATCGCCTCGGCGTACGTCATCCGCGGCAGCGGCCGCTCGATCGTGTGGCCGGCCTGCGCCCACATCGCCTCGAGCACGTCCTCCATCAGCGTGATGACGTCCTCCTGGTCCACGAAGCTCATCTCGATGTCGAGCTGCGTGAACTCGGGCTGCCGGTCGGCGCGGAAGTCCTCGTCGCGGTAGCAGCGCGCGATCTGGTAGTAGCGCTCCATGCCGCCGACCATCAGCAGCTGCTTGAACAGCTGCGGGCTCTGCGGCAGGGCGTACCAGCTGCCGGGGGCGAGGCGCGCGGGCACCAGGAAGTCGCGCGCGCCCTCCGGCGTCGAGCGGGTGAGGGTGGGCGTCTCGACCTCGACGAAGTCACGCGCGTCGAGCACGTCGCGGGCCGCCTTGTTGATCTTGCTGCGCAGGCGCAGGGCCGCGTTGGGGCCGCTGCGGCGCAGGTCGAGGTAGCGGTGCTTGAGGCGGGCCTCCTCGCCGACCTCGCCGCCCTTGTGCCCCGACGCGTCGTCGATGGGGAACGGCAACGGGTCGGAGGTGGAGAGCACCTCGACGTCGGTGGCGACGACCTCGATCTCGCCGGTGGCCAGGTTGGGGTTCTCGTTGCCCTCCTTGCGGGCCACGACCTCGCCGGTCACCTTGAGGCAGAACTCGCTGCGGAGGCTGTGCGCGACGGCCTCGTCGCGCACGACGACCTGCACCACGCCGCTGCGCTCGCGGAGGTCCAGGAACGCCACCCCGCCGTGATCGCGCCGCCGCGCCACCCATCCGGCGAGGGTCACGGTCTGGCCGACGTGCTCGACGCGCAGGGCGCCGGCGTCATGGGTGCGGATCACTGGTTCTCCTTGGTTTCAACTGTGCTGACGATGGTGGGCCGGAGGTCGGCCTCGGGCGGGGTCCAGGTCGAGGGGTCGACCTCGACCTGCTCCCCGGTGCGGATGTCCTTGACCTGACTGGTGCCGTCCGCCTGGACGAACCAGACGTAGGGGATGCCGCGGCGCTCGGCGAAACGGATCTGCTTGCCGAACCTGGCCGGGGTCGGGGCGACCTCGCAGGCGACGTCGCGCGCGCGGAGCGCTGCGGCGACCCGCGTGCTCGCCGCACGCTCCTCCTCGGTGTTGAGGGCGACGAGGACGGCGCTGGGCACGGGTCGGCTGCCGGACAGCACGCCGTCGGCGATGAGCGGGATGAGCGTGCGGGAGACCCCGAAGGAGACGCCGACGCCCGGGTACGTCGTACGACCGTCGCTGGCGAGCGCGTCGTAGCGCCCTCCCCCGCCGACCGACTTCAGGCGCTCGTAGCCCTCCATGAAGATCTCGACAACGGTGCCGGTGTAGTAGTCGAGGCCGCGGGCGATGCGCAGGTTGGCCTCGACCCCGACGCGGTCCCCCGCGACGGCGCGGCAGCCTTCGACGACGGCCGCGAGCTCACTCAGGCCCTCCTCGAGCAGCTCGTCGGTGACGCCCAGCGCGCGGACCTGCTCCACGAACGAGGTGTCCTCGACCCGGATCGTGGCCAGCTCGAGGCAGCGCTGCGCCTGCTCCGGCGTCGTGCCGACCCGCTCGACCAGCATCGCGGCGACCTCCTCGGCCGGGAGCTTGTCGAGCTTGTCGATGACCCGGATCGCGTCGGTCACGTCCTCGATGCCGAGGCCACGGTAGAAGCCCTGGATCAGCTTGCGGTTGTTGAACTGGAACGAGACGCGCGGGATCGGCAGGCGCCCGAGCGCGTCGACCATCACCGACATCACCTCCACGTCGTGGTGGAAGGGCAGCTCGTCGCGGCCGACGATGTCGACGTCGGCCTGGGTGAACTGGCGGTAGCGCCCCTCCTGCGGGCGCTCGCCCCGCCAGGCCGGCTGGACCTGGAAGCGCCGGAACGGGAACTCCAGGTGACCGGCGTGCTCGAGCACGTAGCGCGCGAACGGCACGGTGAGGTCGAAGTGGAGGCCGAGCTCGGCCTTCGCGTCGGGCTCTGCCGCGATCCGCTGGAGGACGTAGATCTCCTTGTCGACCTCACCGCCCTTGGCCAGACGCTCGATCGGCTCGACGACGCGGGTCTCGATGTTGGCGAAGCCGTGCAGCTCGAAGGTGCGCGAGACGGAGGCGATGACGTCGCGCTCGACGGCGCGCTGGGCGGGCAGCAGCTCGGGGAACCCGCTCAGCGGGCTGATCTTGCTCATCTCACAGTCCTCGCGTGACCTGGCGGTCGGTCCCCTGGTCGCCCTCGCGCTGGAGGTCGAGCAGGTAGGGGTTGGTGGCGCGCTCGCGGCCGATGGACGTCTGCTCCCCGTGCCCGGGCAGGACCACGATGTCGTCGGGCAGCGTGAGCACCTTGTGGGTCAGGCTGCGCAGCATCGTGGCGTGGTCGCCGCCGGGCAGGTCGGTGCGGCCGATGGAGCCCGCGAAGAGCAGGTCGCCGGAGAACATCAGCTCCGAGACGTCCTGCTGCGCGTAGGGCGTACGGAAGGTCACCGAGCCCTCGGTGTGCCCCGGGGTGTGGTCGACGACGAACCTCAAGCCGGCCAGCTCGAGCTCGGCGAGGTCGGAGAGCTCGCGCACGTCGTCGGGCTCGGCCCACGTGTAGCTGCCGCCGAGCAGCATCTGCGTGGTCTCGCGGCTCATGCCGGCCATCGGGTCGCTCAGGAGGTGGCGGTCGCTCGGGTGGATCCAGGCGGTGGCGTCGTAGGTGCCGGCGACCGGGGCCACGCACCACATGTGGTCGACGTGGCCGTGCGTGACGAGCACGCTGACCGGCTTGAGCCCGTGCTCGCGCACGACCTGGGCCACGCCCTCGGCCGCGTCCTTGCCGGGATCGATCACGACGCACTCGGCACCGGGACCCGTCGCCACGACATAGCAGTTGGTCCCCCAGGGTCCGGCGGGGAAGCCAGCGATGAACACAGGCGTCAGTCCTTGCTTGTCTCGATGCTCGTCTGGTGCGGTCCACCCGCTCAGGTGGGAAGCCTACCGAGGGCACTCCGGGCCATGACTACGATGGGCGACCATGAGCGCCGACAAGCAGTCCCGAGACGACTCGGCCCCCGCTGGGACGGCCTGGGGTCGGGTGGCCGAGGACGGCACCGTCTATGTCCGCACCGCAGACGGAGAGCGATCCGTCGGGTCCTACGAGGCCGGCACGCCGGCCGAGGCGCTGGAGTTCTTCTCCAAGCGCTTCGAGGAGCTGGAGGGCAAGGTCCATCTGCTCGAGCAGCGGGTGGCCTCGGGCCGGCTCGCCCCCGAGGAGGCCACCTCCTCGATCAAGGCGCTGCGCGAGCAGGTCGTCGACGCCCACGCGGTCGGCGACCTGGTCGCCCTGGCCGCCCGCCTCGACGCCCTCGGCCCGGTGATCGCCACCCAGCGCGCCGCCCGCAAGGAGGAGCGCGCGCAGAAGAGCGCCGAGTCGAAGGCGGAGAAGGAGAAGATCGTCGCCGAGGCCGAACGGCTCGCCGACAGCACCGACTGGCGCAACGGCGCCAACCGCCTGCGCGAGCTGCTCGCGACGTGGAAGGAGCTGCCCCGCCTCGACCGCGCCACCGACGACGCGCTGTGGCGTCGCTTCTCCACGGCCCGGACGACGTACACCCGCCACCGCAAGGCGCACTTCGCCGAGGAGCACGAGCGTCGGGACGGCGCCCGCGTCATCAAGGAGCGCCTCGCGAAGGAGGCCGAGGCACTGTCCTCGTCGACCGAGTGGGGTCCGACCGCCGGCAAGTACCGCGACCTGATGCGCGAGTGGAAGGCCGCCGGCCCGGCGCCGCGCGAGGTCGACGACCAGCTCTGGCAGCGCTTCCGCGGTGCGCAGGACGCCTTCTTCGGCGCCCGCGACGCCGCCAACGCCGCCCTCGACGAGGAGTTCGCGGCCAACGCCGAGGTCAAGGACCAGATCCTGGTCGAGGCCGAGGCGCTCGTCGCGCAGGTGAAGTCTCCGGGGGTGGACCTCGAGGCCGTGAAGAAGACCTTCCGCGACCTCGCCGACCGCTGGGACGCCGCCGGCAAGGTGCCCCGCGACCGGATGAAGGACCTCGAGGGCCGCATGCGCAAGGTCGAGCAGGCCATCCGCGCCGTCGAGGACGAGCAGTGGAGCCGCAGCGACCCCGAGAAGTCGGCGCGCGCCGACGACATGATCGGCAAGCTCGAGGCCGGGATCGCCGAGACCCAGGCCAAGCTCGACAAGGCCACCGCGGCCGGCGACGACAGGTTGGTCAAGGACCTCGAGGGCGAGCTCGCCAACAAGCAGGCCTTCCTCGACATGGCCCGCAAGGCCGCGGCCGACTTCGGCGGCTGACGCCGACCGGCAGTCCTCAGGCGGTGACCCGGTAGGCGTCGAAGACGCCGGGCACCGCGCGCACCGCGCGCAGCACGCCGTCGAGGTGGGCCGCGTCGGCCATCTCGAAGGAGAAGCGACTCTTGGCCACCCGGTCGCGGGTGGTCGAGAGCGTGGCGCTGAGGATGTTCACGTGCGCGTCCGAGAGCGCCATCGTGATGTCGGAGAGCAGCCGGGCGCGGTCGAGCGCCTCGACCTGGATGTTGACGAGGAAGGTCGACTGCGACGTCGGCGCCCACTCGACCTCGAGGACGCGCTCGGGCTGGCCGAGGAGGCTGGAGGCGTTGGTGCAGTCCTTGCGGTGCACCGAGACTCCCCCACCCTTGGTGACGAAGCCGAGGATCGGGTCCGGGGGCACGGGCGTGCAGCACTTGGCGAGCTTGACCCAGAGGTCGTCGACGCCCGGGACGATGACGCCGGAGTCGGTCGGCCCCCGCGTGGCGCGCGAGCGACCGGTGATCGTCACGCCCTCGGACATGTCCTCCGCGGCGCCGTCGTCACCACCGTGCAGGTCGATCACACGGCGTACGACGGCCTGGGCGCTGAGGTTGCCCTCGCCGACCGCTGCGTAGAGGGCCGAGACGTCGGCGTGGTGGAAGTGCTCGGCCACGAGCGCGAGCACGTCGTGGGTCATCAACCGGGTGAGCGGCAGACCCTCCTTGCGCATCAGCTTGGCGATCTGGTCCTTGCCGTGCTCGATCGCCTCCTCGCGGCGCTCCTTGGTGAACCACTGCCGGATCTTGGAGCGGGCGCGCGGCGACTGGACGAAGTTGAGCCAGTCACGCGAGGGACCGGAGGTCGGTGACTTGGAGGTGAAGACCTCCACGACGTCGCCGTTGTCGAGGGTGGACTCCAGCGGCACCAGCCGGCCGTTGACCCGCGAGCCGATGGTGTGGTGGCCCACCTCGGTGTGCACGGCGTAGGCGAAGTCGACGGGCGTCGATCCCATCGGCAGCGGGATCACGTCGCCGCGCGGGGTGAAGACGTAGACCTGCGCCTGGTTCATCTCGAAGCGCAGGGACTCCAGGAACTCCCCCGGGTCCTCGACCTCGCTCTGCCAGTCGAGCAGCTGCCGCAGCCAGGTCAGGTCGTCCTTGTCGCCGAGGCGGTCGGTGTCGACGCCGGCCTTGCTGTTCTCCTTGTACTTCCAGTGCGCCGCGACGCCGTACTCCGCGCGGCGGTGCTGGGCGAAGGTGCGGATCTGCACCTCGACCGGCTTGCCCTGCGGACCGATGACGGTGGTGTGGAGCGACTGGTACATGTTGAACTTCGGCATCGCGACGTAGTCCTTGAACCGCCCCAGCACCGGGTTCCACCGCGAGTGGATGACGCCCAGCGCGCTGTAGCAGTCGCGGTCCTCGTCGACGAGGATGCGGATGCCGACCAGGTCGTAGATGTCGGAGAAGTCGCGACCGCCCACGATCATCTTCTGGTAGATCGAGTAGTAGTGCTTGGGTCGACCGGTGACCTTCGCGTTGATGCGCGAGGCCTTGAGGTCGTGCTCGATCTCCTCGACCACCTCGGCGAGGAACTGGTCGCGCGAGGGCGCCCTCTCGGCGACCATCCGCACGATCTCGTCGTAGATCTTGGGGTGCAGCGTGGCGAAGGCGAGGTCCTCGAGCTCCCACTTGAGCGTGTTCATGCCGAGCCGGTGGGCCAGCGGCGCGTAGATGTCGAGGGTCTCGCGCGACGAGCGCTCCTGCGAGGCGGCCGGCACGTAGCGCAGCGTGCGCATGTTGTGCAGCCGGTCGGCGAGCTTGATGACCAGCACCCGGATGTCGCGGGACATCGCCACGATCATCTTGCGGATCGTCTCGGCCTGCGCCGAGTCGCCGTACTGCACCTTGTCGAGCTTGGTCACGCCGTCGACGAGCAGAGCGACCTCGTCACCGAAGTCGGCGCGGAGCGCGTCGAGCGTGTAGGGGGTGTCCTCGACCGTGTCGTGCAGCAGCGCCGCGACCAGCGTCGGCTCGGTCATGCCGATGTCGGCCAGGATCGTGGTCACCGCGAGCGGGTGGGTGATGTAGGGGTCGCCGCTCTTGCGCATCTGGCCGGTGTGCCACTTGTCGGCGACGGCGTAGGCGCGCTCGAGCAGCGCGAGGTCGGCCTTCGGGTGGTTGGCGCGCACCGCCCGGAAGAGCGGCTCGAGGACCGGGTTGGACGAGGGCGGGCGCGTGCCCACGCGAGCGAGGCGGGCGCGCATCCCGCGCGCGGACAGGGGCCCCTTCGCCTCGTGCGCGGGCGCCTGCTCCTCAGCCATGGGACGAGTCTAGTGAGGCGCCGGGCGGGCCCGTGCGGCGACGCCTCAGATCGTCAGCAGGGTGGAGACCGGCAGGTCTCCGGTGATCGCGCGCGGGTCGAGGAAGCCGAGCTCCATCAGCACCGAGGCGCCCGTGGCGACGCCGCCGCAGGACTCGATGAGCCGGCGCGTCGCGACGACGGTGCCGCCGGTGGCCAGCACGTCGTCGACCATGAGCACCCGCTCCCCCGGCGCGATCCCGTCCTGGTGCACCTCGAGGGTGGCCTCGCCGTACTCCAGGGCGTAGGAGACCGCGTGGGCCGCCCGCGGGAGCTTGCCGGCCTTGCGGACCGGCACGAAGCCGATGCCGAGCGCCAGCGCGACCGGCGCCGCGAGGATGAAGCCGCGGGCCTCCATGCCGACCACCTTGTCGACCACGACGTTGCCGTGGTCGTCGCGACCGGCGGACGCCAGCGCCGTGATGATCGCCGAGAACGCGTTGTGGTCGGCCAGGACCGGGGTGATGTCCTTGAACGTCACGCCCTTCTCCGGCCAGTCGGGCACGTCGACGGTGAGCCGCTGCAGCGCCTCCTGGGCGGTGCGCCGGTCAGGCATCGGGGCCGGCCTCGTGACCTGTCTCGGTTGCGGGCGAGTCCACCTTGGCGATCGCGGCACGCGCGATCTCGATCTCGGTGCCGGGCGCGATCTCGAGCCGCGCACGGTCGTCGGTGAGCGACCTGACCGTGCCGTAGACACCGGAGGACATCATCACGCGCTGCCCGACCTGGATGCCGTGCTGCAGGGCGGCGACCTCCTTCTGCCGGCGCTGCTGGGGGCGGATCACCATGAACCAGAACAGGGCCAGGATGGCCACCAAAGGCAGAAGGGCGGCGAGATCGTTCACGGTCGGGGCTCTCCTCGGGGGGTGGGGTGCGTGAGCGCGTGGAGTCTACGCGGGCGCCCCACCAGCTCACACCTCGTCGAAGAGCGTGGAGTCGACCACCTGGTCCTGACCGGACATCGGCGGCGGGGTGAGGCCGAGGTGGTGCCACGCGGCGGGCGTCGCGACGCGGCCCCGTGGCGTACGCGCGAGCAGGCCGGTGCGGACCAGGAACGGCTCGGCGACCTCCTCGACGGTCTCGCGCTCCTCCCCCACGGCGACGGCCAGCGTGGAGATGCCCACCGGCCCCCCACCGAAGCGGCGGCACAGCACGTCGAGCACGGCGCGGTCGAGCCGGTCGAGGCCGGACTCGTCGACCTCGAACAGCTCCAGGGCGGCCTGCGCGACGGGCAGGCTCAGCACGCCGTCGGCGCGCACCTGGGCGTAGTCGCGGACCCGGCGCAGCAGCCGGTTGGCGATGCGGGGGGTGCCGCGCGAGCGCGAGGCGATCTCGGTGGAGCCCTCCGACGTGAGGTGCACGCCGAGCAGGCCCGCGGAGCGGTGCACGATCTGGTCGAGCTCGCCGGGCTCGTAGAACTCGAGGTGGGCGGTGAAACCGAACCGGTCGCGCAGCGGCCCGGGCAGCAGGCCGGCCCGGGTGGTGGCGCCGACGAGCGTGAACGGCGGGATCTCCAGCGGGATCGCCGTCGCACCGGGGCCCTTGCCGATGACGACGTCGACCCGGAAGTCCTCCATCGCCATGTAGAGCATCTCCTCGGCCGGTCGCGACATCCGGTGGATCTCGTCGACGAAGAGGACGTCGCCCTCGTTGAGGCCGGAGAGGATCGCGGCGAGGTCGCCGGCGTGGGTGATCGCGGGGCCGCTGGTGAGTCGCAGCGGGGTGCTCATCTCGGCCGCGATGATCATGGCCAGCGTCGTCTTGCCGAGCCCGGGGGGCCCGGACAGCAGGACGTGGTCGGGCGCCCGGCCACGGCGGCGGGCGGCCTCCAGCACCAGCCCCAGCTGGTCGCGCACACGTGCCTGGCCGATGACCTCGTCGAGGGTCTTCGGGCGCAGCGCCGCCTCCACCGCCCGCTCGTCGCCGTCGGCCTCGGCGTCGGTGAGCCGCTGCAGGTGGCCGAGCTCGGCCTCGGTGAGCTCAGCCTCGTCGTAGGTGGCCTCGTCGGTGTCGTCCCAGTTCACAGGTCTCAGGCCTTGCTCAGCGTGCGCAGGGCGGCGCGCAGGAGCGCACCCACGTCGGGCTTGTCACCGGCGTCGGGGGCCACGGCCTCGACCGCCTTCTCGGACTCCTTGGTCGACCAGCCGAGACCGACGAGGCCCTGCTGCACCTGGTCGCGCCAGGCCGCGGCCTCGGGCGCGGCGGAGGCCGGGTGGTGCACGCCGACGGGCGGACCGATGCGGTCCTTGAGCTCGAGGATGATCCGCTGGGCGCCCTTCTGGCCGATGCCCGGGACGCGCGTGAGCGCCTTGACGTCCTCGGTCGTGATGGCGCGGCGCACGTCGTCGGGGCTCATCACCGCGACGATCGCCTGGGCGACCTTGGGGCCGACGCCGGAGGCGGTCTGGACGATCTCGAAGATCGACTTCTCGTCGTCGTCGAGGAAGCCGAAGATCGTCAGGCTGTCCTCGCGCACGACCATGCTCGTGGGCAGGGTCGCCGGACGGCCGACGCGCAGGGTGGCGAGGGTGCCGGGGGTGCACATCAGCTCGAGGCCGACACCACCCACCTCGAGGACGGCGCTGGAGAGCGTGACGGCGGCGACCTCGCCGCGGACGAAGGCGATCATCGGTTCCTCACGTAGCTGGTGCGTCTCGGGCCGGCCTGGGCGACCGCGGCGTCGATGCGGGACTGGGCAGAGCCGCGCCACACGTGCGTGATGGCCAGGGCCAGGGCGTCGGCGGCGTCGGCCGGCTTGGGCAGCTCGCTCAGGCGCAGGATGCGGACCACCATGGCGCCGACCTGCGCCTTGTCGGCGCGCCCGCTGCCGGAGACGGCGGCCTTGACCTCGCTCGGGGTGTGCATCGCGATCGGCAGCCCACGACGGGCCGCCACGACGAGGGCGATGCCACTGGCCTGGGCGGTGCCCATGATCGTGCTGGAGTCGGAGCGCGCGAAGACCCGCTCGACGGCGACCGCGTCGGGGCGGTGCTCCTCGATCCAGGCGTCGAGGCCCTTCTCGATGCTGACCAGCCGCTCGGCGACCGGGAGCGTGGAGCTGGTGCGGATCACGCCGACGTCCACCATCGACAACGGGCGACCGACGCTGCCGTCGACCACGCCCACACCGCAGCGCGTCAGGCCGGGATCGATGCCGAGCACCCGCACGCCTCACACCTCTCGTCGACCGGACAGTCCGAACACATGTTCGTGCGGCCACGCTAACCCGCCGCGGGTGCGGGACGTCGTACGACACGCGGCGGGGCGCCTACCGTGCCCCCTCGCGCCCCGCTGTAACGCCGGGTTCGTTGCTGTTCCCACCCTGATGCATCGGGGTGGGTAGGTGCACCAACCCGGCGTTACAGCAACCGCGGTCGCCTGCGGGGGACGCGGTACGGAGGGAGGTCGTCGAGGTCGGTGCCGAACCGGGCACACGTGTCCGCGTACTCCCGCGCCACCCGGTCGAGCGCCGCGCCTCGCCCACCGAAGAGGTCGACATAGGTGAGGCGTGACGAACCGAGCTTGAAGCCGGTCAGGAAGTCATGTCGTCGCTTCTCATCCGAGAGGACGACGTCGGGAGCCTTCCCGCTCGGGTTGCCGAGTGGGTACTTCAGCATGCCGTCGGCTTCGAAGAAGTGGCGACGCACCACGATGTCGGCGAAGGCGGTCGTGCACCCGTCCGACAGTCCGAACTGACACTCCGGGACGCCGATGCCCAGCTCGAGCACGAAGTCGCGCACCAGCGACTCGAGATAGCTCTCTGCGAGCGCGTCGGCGTGCTCGATGCACCAACGCATGCAGCGGCTGTGGGGCCATGAGCTCATGAACGAGAGGTGCTCGAGGAGCTCTCCGCGAGTGACACCCTGCCTCATCGCCGCATCACAGGCGGCAAGACCGTGAGCACGACCGTGCTCGCGCACCATGTCGAGTGCCGTTCGTGCCCGGCCGAGCACGAGCAGCCCGTCCGCGTCCGTCACGTCCTGCTTCCTGTACGGCGCCAGGTGGTGTTTCACCCCGCTCCGCACCGCATCGCCGTGCACCTTGCCCCGACTGAGGTGCACGAGCGACCGGCGAGGATCGGGTGCGCCCATCCCGAGTGGGATCGCAGCCGAGTCGTGGCTGAAGGCGTATCCCGTCGAACGCAGAGTCATCTGAGCGGCACGGATGCGCACCAGGGGTTGCTGTCGGAACGGATCCAGCGACGTCCACGCGTCCCCGTCGACGTACACCCCGCGCCGCAGGCGGACGAGACGACCGGTAGCGACGAGTCGGCGTACGTCGTTCGGATCGAGGCCGGCCGTGACGAGCTGCTTGCTCGTCACCAAGCCGTGCTGGCGATGCATCAGGGCGATCAGAGGCAGGTACATGCCGGTCGAGCCTTCGGAGCACCTCCGACGGCCTGGCCCGTCTCGGGCCACAGCCTGTGGAACACGCCCGTCCCCGGTCGACTGTGGACGTCCCCGGCTCGCGAACCGGCCGGTCGCCGACGCTGTAACGCCGGGTTACTGGCTGTACCCACCCTGATGTACGGGGGTGGGTAGAGGCACTAACCCGGCGTTACAGCGGATCGGACGAATGGCCCCGCGGGGCCTCAGGCGTCGGCGGACTCCAGCTCGGCGAGGACGTCGGCGGGGATGTCCACGTTGGTGAAGACGTCCTGGACGTCGTCGAGGTCCTCGAGCGCATCGACGAGGCGCATCACCTTGCCGGCGCCGTCGGCGTCGACGGGGATCTCCAGGCTCGGGACGAACTCCACGTCGGCGGAGTCGTAGTCGATGCCGGCGTCCTGGAGGGAGGTGCGGACGGCGACCACGTCGGTGGCCTCGCTCTGGACCTGGAAGGCGTCGTCGAGGTCGTTGACCTCCTCGGCGCCGGCGTCGAGCGTCGCCTCGAGGACGTCGTCCTCGGTGACCTCACGGTCCTCCTGCGACTTCGGCACGACCACGACGCCCTTGCGGGTGAAGAGCCGCGACACCGAGCCCGGGTCGGCCATGGTGCCGCCGTTGCGGGTGACCGCGGTGCGGACCTCCATCGCGGCGCGGTTCTTGTTGTCGGTGAGGCACTCGACCAGGATCGCGACACCCTGGGGTCCGTAGACCTCGTAGGAGATGCCCTGGTAGTCGACGCCACCCGACTCCGCGCCGGAGCCGCGCTTGACCGCGGAGTCGATGTTCTTGTTGGGGACCGAGCTCTTCTTCGCCTTCTGGATGGCGTCGTAGAGGGTCGGGTTGCCGGCGGGGTCGCCGCCGCCCTGCTTCGCCGCGACCTCGATGTTCTTGATCAGCTTGGCGAAGAGCTTGCCGCGCTTGGCATCGATCGCGGCCTTCTTGTGCTTGGTCGTTGCCCACTTGGAGTGGCCTGACATGTGTCCCTCGATCCTTCGCAGTCGGTGCGGTGCGTCAGGCCGAGCGCACCAGGTCCACGAACATGCCGTGGACCCGGTCGTCGCTGCCGACCTCGGGATGGAACGAGGTCGCCATCAGGGGGCCTTGACGGACCGCCACGATCCTACCCGCGGCCGGTCCGTCCTCGACGCGCGCCAGAACCTCGACGTCGTCGGCCACGGCCTCCACCCACGGCGCCCGGATGAAGACGGCCCGCACCGGCTCCGCGAGGCCCTCCAGGTGGAGGTCCTCCTCGAAGGAGTCGACCTGGCGCCCGAACGCATTGCGGCGCACCGTGATGTGGAGCCCGCCGATCGTCTCCTGGCCGACCGCGCCGTCCTCGATCCGGTCGGCCAGCATGATCATCCCGGCGCAGGTCCCGAAGGCGGGCAGGCCACCGCGTACGGCCTCGCGCAGTGGCTCGAGCAGGTCGAAGATCCGGGCGAGCTTGACCATCGTCGTGGACTCCCCGCCCGGGATGACGAGGCCGTCGCACGCGGCGAGCTCGCCCGGGCGGCGTACGGAGACCGGGTCGGCGCCCAGCGAGCGCAGGGCCGCGAGGTGCTCGCGCACGTCGCCCTGGAGGGCGAGCACGCCGATGGTGGGTTGGCTCACCAACCGCGCTCGGCGAGGCGGTGGGGCTGCGGGATCTCGTCGACGTTGATGCCGACCATGGCCTCGCCCAGGCCGCGGGAGACCTTGGCGACCACGTCGGGGTCGTCGAAGAAGGTCGTGGCCTTGACGATCGCCTCGGCGCGCTGGGCCGGGTTGCCGGACTTGAAGATGCCCGAGCCGACGAAGACGCCCTCGGCGCCGAGCTGCATCATCATCGCGGCGTCGGCCGGGGTGGCGATGCCGCCGGCGGTGAAGAGGACGACCGGGAGCTTGCCCGCGGCCGCGACCTCCTTGACCAGCTCGTAGGGGGCCTGCAGCTCCTTGGCCGCGACGTAGAGCTCGTCCTCGCTCATGCCGTGCAGGCGCCGCAGCTCGCCACCGATGGTGCGCATGTGCATCACCGCGTTGGACACGTCGCCGGTGCCGGCCTCGCCCTTGGAGCGGATCATGGCCGCGCCCTCGGTGATGCGGCGCAGCGCCTCGCCGAGGTTGGTCGCACCACACACGAACGGCACGGTGAACTTCCACTTGTCGATGTGGTTGGCGTAGTCGGCCGGGGTCAGCACCTCGGACTCGTCGATGTAGTCGACACCGAGCGACTGCAGGACCTGGGCCTCGGCGAAGTGTCCGATGCGGGCCTTGGCCATCACCGGGATCGAGACGGCCTCGATGATGCCGTCGATCATGTCGGGGTCGCTCATCCGGGACACGCCGCCCTGGGCGCGGATGTCGGCCGGGACGCGCTCGAGGGCCATGACGGCGACCGCGCCGGCGTCCTCGGCGATCTTCGCCTGCTCGGCGTTGACGACGTCCATGATGACGCCGCCCTTGAGCATCTCGGCCATGCCGCGCTTGACGCGGCTCGTGCCGTGCTCGATGGGGGTTTCGGGGGTGTGCTCAGCCATGCTTCGATCGTAGTGCGGCCTCATCCCGAAGGATGCATCGGGACCGGCCCGCGATCACGCTGCGGAGGCGGCGCGCGCCAGTGCCTGACGGCGTACGACCCAGATCCGCTGCGCGACCGTCACGGTGGCCGCGATCGCGAGTGCCCACAGGCTGATCTCGAGCAGGATCGGCAGGTCGAGGACGTCGGCGAAGAAGGCCGGCACGAGCATGCCCACCAGCCGGTCCGGGCGCTCCGCGATGCCGACCTTGGCGTCGTAGCCGAGGTGGTCGGCCTTGGCACGGGCGTACGACGTCACCGCCCCCATGACGAGGACGACGAGGCACAGCACGAGGTAGAGGTGGCTCTCGACGTGCGAGGCGAAGTAGAGCGCCAGCCCGGCGAAGAGCGCACCGTCGGCGATCCGGTCGAGCGTGGAGTCGAGGAAGGCGCCGAAGTCGTCCTTGCGACCGGCCTTGCGCGCCATCGCACCGTCGATGAGGTCGCTGAAGACGAACGCGGTGATGAACAGGACGCCCTCCCAGAGCATCCCGCGCGGGAAGAACCACAGGGCGCCGAAGCTGACCCCCGCCGTGCCGACCAGCGTCACCACGTCGGGGCTGATGCCGAGGCGGATGAAGAGGTTGACGAAGGGCGCGAGCATGACGCCCTGCCAGAACTGCTTGAACCTGTCGAGCACGGCCGCAGGCTACCCGGCGAGCAGCGCCGCACGGACGTCCGCCACGGCGCCGGACGCCCCGGTGACCGTCCACTCGACGCCCGCGGCGGGTACGACGACCGACTCGCCGCCCGCGCCGCGGATGATCGCGGCGCCCGGCAGGCGGTCCCAGTCGGCCACGGAGTGCTGGAAGAGCACGTCCCACTGGCCTGAGGCGATGGCCATCACGTCCATCGTCCCCGAGCCCAGCATCCGCAGGGTGCCGACCTGGCCGAGCGCGCGGGCGAAGGCCTCCCCGACGCCGCTGCCGAAGAAGGGCGGGTGGAGGTAGGTCGCCGCGCAGCGCTCCTCACGCGGTGTGTCCGGCAGCGGGGCCAGCCGCTCGCCGTCGCAGGTGGTGGGGAGGTCCGGGCCGCCCACCCAGGTGTGCAGGGACGCCGCGTGGTGCACCGCGCCGAGGAGCACGTCGTCCTCGTCGTGCAGCGCGATCGCGCTGCACCACCAGTCACTGCCGCGGGAGAAGTTGTAGGTGCCGTCCACCGGGTCGATCACCCAGGTCCGCCCGGAGGTGCCGGGGCGCGACGTGCCCTCCTCCCCCACGATCGCGTCGTCCGGACGCTCGGCGGTCAGCTGCTGGACGATGAGTCGCTCCGCCGCCCGGTCGGCCTGCGTCACGATGTCGGAGCCGCTGGTCTTGCGGGTCACGTCGAGGCCCTCGACGCGCAGCCGGGCCGCCAGCAGGGCGGCCTCGCGCACGAGGTCGGCGGCGAGTGCGGCGTCGGCCGCGAGGCGGTGGTCCACGGGCGCCACGGTAGTGCTCGTCGCGCACGTGGACCGGCGGGGGCGGGTCAGACCAGCTCGGGCACGCGCAGGTGGGCGATCACCAGCTCGCACTCCTCGATGTCGCCGAACACGACGTTGCTGTCCTGGCTGCGTCGCTCACGCATCCCTCGGGCCAGCTCACGGGTGGCCTCCATGCTCTCGCGACTGTCGAACCGAGCGGTCGCGCAGCACTGACCGGTCGCCCGGTCGACCAGCATGCTGGCGCTGCAGAACCCGTCGTGCTCCTCCATGCGAGGCATCACCTGGTCGCGGAAGAAGTCGAGGGTGGACTCGACCTCGGCGGGCGGGCAGGTCAGCCAGGTGACCCGGCACCACGAACCTTCCCGCGCGTCGTGCTCGCGGTGCATGATCGCGATCTCCCACTCCCGGACCTCGGGCTCGCCCGCGCCCAGGATCTCGGCGGCCCGGCCCCGGAAGGCCACGACCTGTCCCTCCGTGGCCCGCATGGCGTCCTCGGACGCCCACGACGTCGCCACGATGCCGCGGCCCGTCTCGCGGTTGACCAGCATCGACATGCCGATGCAGCCGTCCATGCCGGTCACCGCCGGCATCACTTCCTCGCGCACAAATCTGATGCCCTCTTCGATCCGGGCGGGGTCGCCCTGGACCGTCGTGGAGCGTGCATACATCACGGCACTCCTCCTCGTGCGAGGTGGCGTCCCGGTGGCGCCACCGGTCGTCCCAATCTCCTCCCGTCACGGAGCCGGGACAACCCCTGGGCGCGACGAGCTCAGGACGCGCTAGACCACGCCTCCGCGAGCAGGCGGCGGGTGTCCTCGAGCAGCTGCGGCAGCATCTTGGTGCCGCCGACGACGGTGATGAAGTTGGCGTCCCCGGTCCAGCGCGGGACGACGTGCTGGTGCAGGTGGTCGGCGAGCGACCCGCCGGCGGACCGGCCGAGGTTGAGGCCCACGTTGAAGGAGTGGGGCCGGCTGACCGCACGGATCGTGCGCAGCGCCTGCTGGGTCATCGACATCAGCTCCGCCGACTCCTGCGCCGTGAGGTCGGTCAGGTCCGCGACGTGGCGGTAGGGCAGCACCATCAGGTGACCCGGGTTGTAGGGGTGCAGGTTGAGCACGGCGTACGCCGACTCCCCCCGCGCGACGACGAGCGACTCCTCGTCGGGGTGGGCGGGGATCGCGCAGAACGGGCAGCCCTCGTCGTCGACGGCCGTGCGCACGTAGGCCATCCGGTGCGGCGTCCAGATCCGCTCCAGCCGGTCGGGGCCCCCGCCGTCACTTCCGACACCGCTCATGCGAGCGATCCTAGGGTGGGCCCATGACGTCGATCCGACCGGCCGACGCTGCCGACATGTCCGCCGTCGCCGACCTGTGGCACGAGGGCTGGCACTCCGGGCACGCCGGGCACGTGCCCGAGGGGCTGACCGCGGCCCGGACCCTCGAGGCCTTCCACGAGCGCACACCGTCGCGCGTCGCCGACACCACGGTGGCCGTGTCCGACGAGGGTGAGCTGCTCGGCTTCGTGATGGTGGCGGACGACGAGGTGGAGCAGGTCTTCGTCGGTCCGGTCGCGCGCGGCGGCGGCCTGGCCGCCCTGCTCCTTGCCGAGGCCGAGCGCCAGGTCGCCTCGGGCGGGCACGGCGAGGCATGGCTGGCGGTGGTCGCCGGCAACGCGCGCGCCCGCCGTTTCTACGAGAAGCACGGGTGGGTCGACACCGGCGACCTGCCCTACGAGGTGACCGCGGGCGGACGGACGTACGTCTCGCCGTGCCGGCGCTACGTGAAGCAGGTCTGACCCGGCCGACCGGCTCCCGGGAGGGCGTGAGCCTGGTCACGTCGCCTCGCGGGCGACCGGCCCCCGGCGCGGCCTCGATTCGACATGACCGGCGCTGCGTGTTGTCGTGGTGGGGCCGCAGGCAGCGCCCCCGTCGTGGACGAGGGCACCTCCCATCGCGAGGTGCACGCAGTCGCGGCCTCGACGCCCGTCCCGACGGTGTCGCGTCCGAGCGCCCCCCTGCGGCGCACAACCTGTGAGGTCTGAAGCACATGCGTGCCATCACCGCACCCGTCCTGCCCGCCCGCCTGCGCAGCGTGGCCGCCGGCACCGCCGCGGCCGCCCTGGCGCTCACCCTGGTGCCCAGCAGCGCCGTCGCCCAGGAGGCGTCCGACGACGCCGTCGCCGTCGAGCTGAAGGTGGCGGACCAGCCCGCGGTCGCCGTCGCGACCGCGCCGCGTGTGTGGCCCGGCCAGCTGCTGGAGAGCCATGGCGTCCCTGTCGACGGCAACGACCTGGTCGACGTCGTCCGCGACGGCCGCAAGGTGTCCGGGGAGAAGAAGCGCGTCCGCGAGGGTGACGTCGTCAAGCTCACCGACGTCGAGAAGGTCCGTACGGCCAAGCGCGAGCGCGTCCGTGCCGGCACCGTCGAGGTCTTCACCACCGAGCTCGCCCCCGGCAAGCGCAAGGTCGTGCGCGACGGCGAGCCCGGCGTCCGCAAGGTCGTCAAGCTCAAGACCCTCCACAACGGCGAGCAGGTCAGGTCCCGCGTGGTCAAGCGGAAGCTCGTCCGCGACCCCCGCCCCCGGCGCGTGCTCGTGGGCCGCAAGCCCTACTCGGTGCCCGGCACGGAGGGGCTCAGCTGGGCCGCCCTCGCCAACTGCGAGTCGGGCGGCAACCCCAACGCCGTGAACCCGGCCGGCTACTACGGGCTCTACCAGTTCGACACCGGCACCTGGCGCAGCGTGGGTGGCTCCGGCCTCCCGACGTCCGCCTCGGCCGCCGAGCAGACCTACCGCGCCAAGCTGCTCTACAAGCAGCGCGGCCGCTCCCCCTGGCCCAACTGCGGCCGCCTGCTCTGAGCCGAGTCCTGCCCGGCCCCCTGTGGGGTCGGGCAGGTCAGGTCTCGAGGCAGAACTCGTTGCCCTCCGGGTCAGCCATCACGCACAGGTCCCCGTGCTCCGCGAGCACGGAGGCGCCGAGCGCGACGAGACGGTCGCGCTCGCTCTCCAGCGGTCCCATGACCCGCAGGTCGAAGTGTTGGCGGTTCTTCGCCGCCTTTCCCTCGGGCACCTTCTGGAACCAGAGGTTCGGTCCGCCCCAGCCAGCCGGTTCGACCCACGCGCGGTCGGGCGTGCTGTCCTCGTCGACGTTGGAGCCGAGGGCCCCGGCCCAGAAGGCGGCGACCACGAGCGGCTCTCGACAGTCGAAGGTCACGGACTTCACGAAGGACGGCATGCACCCAATCTGGGAGAGCTGACTCCTAGTCGACCTCACCGCGCTCGTTGCGGCAGATGAGTGCGTCTCCAGCGAGAACATTCATCACGGACGGACGATCCCAATCCGACCTCGACGCTCGCCTGCGTCGCGGTCGACTTCATGCTCCCACGGGGCTTCGGGTGGACAGCCCTGTCAGGGTCGCGGAAGACCTCGTTGCGTCCGGGGACGATGGTGAGGCAACGATCGGGATTGCCGCGTTGAGCCGCGACAGTCTCGGCAGTGACGCGGAGCCGCTTGTACGGGCGGCGCTGGCCGAGCACGGCATAGACCTCCCAGTCCCCGCAGACGAAGAGTCGGAGTACCAGGTGCTGCTTCGGGCGTTCGGTTACCTCGACCTGCCGATCCACTTCTTCGAGGGCCGTTCTATGTACGGATTCCCGCGTGGGACGACCAAGGTCCGCTAGACCGATCGCTCGTCACACTGCTGGACAAGCGCGACCAGCGCCCCGGGGAGAGGACGGCCCGACTGCTACCTAACCCACTGCGGGGCCTACAAGACGAGCCTATCGCTAGCTCAGAGGCGCTTCTCGCAGTCCCGCACCCGCTCGCCCTGACAGACGTCGCGCTGGGGTCCACCGTTGACGCGGTCCTTTCCGGGGCCGCCGATGAGGCGATCCTTGCCGGGGCCGCCCGCGATGGTGTCGTGGCCACGGCCGCCGTAGATCACCGCGCGGTAGGTGCCGCACTTCGGGGTGCCGAGGTCGGCGTACACCCCGAAGGCCGCCAAGCCCGCGTTGCCCTCTTCAGCGTCATTGGGGCCGTACTCGGCCGAGTGCTTGACGGCGTCCTTGCCCTGGCCGCCGTTCACGTTCACCCGGCAGGCGACGAGCCCCATCGTATCGCCGCGGTTGGTCCCGCGAACGTTCGCCGTCTTGGCGGCCAGAACGTAGCTCTCGAAGCGGCGGATGCGGGTCGCGGCCCCGCTGTTCTTGTCGTCCACACGGCGGTCCAGATCGGCCTTGAGCCGCAGGGTCGGAACGTCGAGTATGAGGGTGTCCTCGCCCCTGTTGCCCTTCGCCATCGACGACCTTCCGCCGAGTCCGTTGGTCCGGTAGGTGTCGTCCCCACTGCCGAGCTGCACGTTGCGGTTGAACTTCGCCGGGGCGTCGACCGTAAGGGTGTCCCTCGCATTGGTGCCGCGGAAGGTGAACGTCCCGCGCTCGGACTCGGTGGCGAACGCGAAATTGTCAATGTCGCCGGTCCACGTCAGGGACGTGTCGGCCCCGGTGACGGACCCGCTAGCTTCCACACGCACGTCGTAGGCGGACCGAAGGAGCAGGCTGCCGGAGCCCATGGTGACCGCGCCCGGGGCGGTCTGGATGCCGTTCCAGAAGAGGAAGCCAGAGGCGAGGTCGATGGTGTCGGCGTTCGGCTGGCCCGCCATGCCGGACCTGACGACGCTGAAGCCGGTGCGGATGACGTCGGCCTCGGTGTCGATGCCGTCCTCGGTGCCCGCGAAGACCGAGTGCAATTGGCCGTTGAGGTCGTAGAAGGTGTCGGCCCCCGCACCGAGGATGACGTTGATGCCACTCCCGCCGGTCACGCACACCACGTCATCGCCGCCGAGCGCGTCGACATACGTCGCGCCGTTCGTGACGATGACGTCCGCGCCCTCCGTGCCGGTGATCTGACCCCCGGGTGTCCCCACAATGGTTGTCGCCTGCCCCTCACACGTCTCGCCCGCTGCAGTGGCCGTGCTGATCGGCGCGAGCTGAGCAGCGCCTAACAGCGCGGCAGCGGTCAGACTGATGTTCCCCATGACTCCCCGATCGTTGACGAACTCGTATGACTACGCATCGGCCCAAAATGTTGTCACGAACCCGCGGACGGGACTTGACCGCCCTAGGGAATGCGGTCGGGCCGGCGGTCGCAGGGTCAGCGAGACACGAGTGAGGACGCTGAAGTTGAGGCGACGCGGCTGCGGTCGAGGAGGTGGTGCCCGCGCTGCTCGCACTCGGCAATGCGAAGGTGCGCGGACCCCAAGCGCTTTGCGACGTCCGCTCATCGGCAAATCCGCGCACTGATCGCGGCAGATCCGGACGATGCAAGTGGGTCATGTCGCGTCCGCTCGTCGGCCCTGCAAGCGATACTCGTCCCGTGGAGAGCATCGGGGGCACACCAACCGCGCGCATTGCGGTCGTTGCAGCAATCTTGTCGGCGGCAACCGGCTGCTCCAGCGCGTCACCGGCGACCGACGCATCGGAGGACTCCTCCATGGCCTCGTGTGCGCCTCTGCTCAAAGTCGGCGATAGTCTCTGGACGGCAGTTCCAGCCGGTGAACCTTTGCGCAGGACAACCGGCGAGAACGTCGTCCAGGCCACAGAGACCTCGTGTGATGACGTGAAGATGCAAGGGGAGTCGGACGAGGAGCCGACCACCCGAACCGTGATGCTGAAGACCATCGACGGCGTCTCACCGCGACATGCGCTGTTCTGGGACGAGGACGGTTGGGAGGATCAAGTCTGGGTGCCCGACCGGCCCGGTCTTACCGTCTCCGACCTGCCAGCCGACGTCCAAGCGCTGATCAAGGAGCGCTGACGGCGAGCCTTCGACCGCATCTCGGCAGATGAGTGCGTCGCGGCACGTACGTCGCGAGGCGGAGGCGACGCGGGATGTCGGAAGCCGCTTCATGGAGCCGGACGCGCCGGCGATCCAGCTCGGCAGCCCAGTCGGGGCCGGGGGCTGCCGGGCTTCGCGCCGGCGACAGGACGCTCGGACATGGCTATGGCCCCGCTACCTCGTGGGTGGCGGGGTCCGGGGCGGGGTCATGGTCGTCCGGGCAGCTCGCCGAGGTCGCCGGCGTCGTCGAGGCGGGTGGTGCCGTGTCGGTCGCGGAGGTAACGGTGTCCATGCGGGCTGGTCCACTCGAACACCCCGGGCGCGACCATCCGGTAGGTCCAGGCGGTGAAGGTCTTGAGCCGGTGGTGGAACCGGCACAGGCACGCGAGGTTCGAGGACGTCGTGGGACCGGGCTGGGGCCTGCCTTCAGCTTCGGCGTCGTGGTCGTACTCGACGACGTGGTCCGCGTCCGCACCCCGGGCGGGTCGGGTGCACCAAGGGAACGTGCAGGTCCGGTCCCGGAGAGCGACCTGCTCCCGGATCGACTTGGGGATCTCGTAGCCCGGCGCGGACAGCTCGGCGTTCAGGTCGATGACCGGCCTGATGGTCACCTTGGTGCGCGAGTCGGCGCACCAGCCCTTGACCTGGTCGAGCAGCAGCAGCTTGTGGCGTTCCTCGAGCCGTCCGGTGGGACCGAACACGGTCCGCACAGCCTCGCCGTCCTTCACGAATGCGGCGTCGAAGTGGACGTGCAATTCCACCTCCCGGGCGGCCGGGAGCCCGTCCGTCGACCTCGCGTCGGTGGTGCCTTGGGCGTGGAGGTCGAGCGCGGTCTGGGTGCGGGCGAGGTCACCGAGCGCCCTCGCGCGCCGCACGTCGAGGGACTCGGTCGACCCCAGCGCCTTCTGCAGTGCGGCGCCATGGGCCAGCGCGCCGTCGAGGTCGAGGGCGTCGGCGAGGTCGAGGTCGGCCTCGAAGTGCATGGTGCCGGCGTAGTGCACGTCCTGGTCGTTGAGCGTGGCGTGGCGCGGGTCGACCGAGAGGTAGCCGTCCTCCGGGTCCGCGGCCGGGTCGTGCTCGGCGAGGTCGAAGCACTTGATGGTCTCGGCCACGAGTCGGTCGAGCTGCGCGGGCCCGATCTTCCCGGCCACGGCCGCGACCTGCGCATCGACAAAGCGCGCCGCGTCCTTGGTGAGCGCGGGCGTGGCGTGGATCGTGCGCTCGGCGACGGACCGGGCCCGCCACGCCGGCACCGCACCCGTCTGCACCAGGCGCCACAACCGCGGGAGGCGGTGGCGCAGCTCGAGGGCGTGGCCGATGAGCTTCTTCGCCGCGGTCGACGACATCCCGAGCTCGGTGCCGAGCTCGGCGACGCAGAACTCCGCCACCAACGGACAACCCTGGCCGGCGATGGGCTCCTCGTGCTCGCTGCCCGGCAGGGTGAACGCGGCCGCGGAGTGGATCGACTCCGGCGGGTGCAGGTCGGCCCAGTGGGCGGCGAGCTCGAGCTGACGAGCAGCCGCGGTGTTCTCGGCGTCGCGCTCGGCCCTGATCGAGGCGAGCAGGCCGGAGGCGTTGAGGTCGTCTGCCTCTGCTCCGGGTTCCGCTGCCAGCGTCTCGATCATGCTTTCGAGTATAGGCGCTGCCACTGACAGTAGGAACGCGCCGAGCGTCCAGTTCGCGGCAAGGTTCTGGCAACCAGTCGGGGGGTCTCGATACGCCTTCGCTCATTCCTCGCTCCGGCTACTCGACCACCGAGTGGACGCGGGTCTCCTCGACCACCGAGAAGGGCGAACGGCGTGCGCGGGCCTGCGTCAGCGCCAGGCCTTGGCCAGCCGCTCCACGATCTGGGTCAGCCGGTCGGGCGAGGTGGCGATGTTGAGGCGGACCTGGCCGGTGGTCCCGGGCGCGTAGGACTCCCCCGCGCTGACCATCACCCGTCCGCGGTCGAGGGCGACCGCGGCGGCGTCGTCGTGACCGTAGGCCGAGGCGTCCAGCCAGGCGAGGTAGGTCGCCTCGAGCGGGCGCATCCGCACTTCCGGCAGGTGCTCCGCCAGGAGCGAGGCGAGCAGCGTCCGCTGCTGGTCGAGCCGCTCGACCAGTGAGGCCAGCCACCCGTCACCGTGGTCGTACGCCGCGCGGGCGGCGACGACGCCCACCGGGGAGTAGGAGTCGTTGCGCGAGAGCGGCTGGTCGGCGAGGAGCCGACGGTCGGCCGGCGACGGCACGACGAGCTGGGCGCAGCGCAGCCCCGCGGTGTTGAACGCCTTCGAAGCGGCCACCACGGCCACCGCGTGGTCGTGGGTGCCCTCGACGTCGAGGTAGGAGACGTGCTCGGCACCGGGCAGGACGAGCGGCGCGTGGATCTCGTCGCTGACCACGCGCGCCCCGTGGCGTACGACGACGTCCCGGATCCCCTCGAGCTCGGCACGGGTGAAGACACGGCCCCAGGGGTTGTGCGGCTGGGTGAGCAGCAGCGTCTGCGCGCCGCCGGCGAAGAGCCGGTCGAGGGCGTCGAGGTCGATCTCGCACCGCTCGGCCGACGTCGGCACCTCGAGGAGGTGCTCCTGCCGACCGGTCACGTGCGCCAGGCCGTGCTGGGCGTTGTAGCCGGGCGTCGGGAAGACCACCCCGCCGGGCCCGCTGAACACGTCGATCGCCAGCCGCACCCCGGCGGTCACGTCCACCACCGGGTGCACGGACTCGGGCTCGGGCGCCCAGCCGAAGTGCCGCGCCGACCAGGCGGCGTACGACTCCGCGAGCGCGCGGTCCCAGCCGAAGAGCGGGTAGCCGGTGATGCCGTCGGCGAGCATCTCCTGCACCGCGGCCAGCACCACCGGGTCGACCGCGTAGTCCATCTCGGCGACCCACGCCGGGATCACGCCCTCGGGCACGCCCCACTTGAGGGGCAGCTTGCGGCGTGCCTCCTCCTCGGTGAGGTCGACGACCGGACGGCGGCCCCCGGCGCTCTGGCTCACACCTGCTCGCGGCTCGCCACGGCAGCAGCGACCCGCTCGATCGCCTCGGCCAGCGGCACGCCGTTGTCCTGGCGGCCGTCGCGGTAGCGGAAGCTGACCGCGCCCGCCTCCACGTCGGCGTCGCCGGCGATCATCATGAAGGGCACCTTCTGCAGCTGCGCGTTGCGGATCTTCTTCTGCATCCGGTCGTCAGACTCGTCGACCTCGACCCGCAGCCCCTGCGCCTTCATCTGCCTCGCGATGTCGAAGAGGTAGTCGTTGTGGCGCTCGGCGATCGGGATGCCCTGGACCTGGACGGGGGCCAGCCAGGGCGGGAACGCGCCGGCGTAGTGCTCGACGAGGACGCCGATGAACCGCTCGATCGAGCCGAACTTGGCCGAGTGGATCATCACCGGTTGCTGACGAGTGCCGTCGGCGGCGACGTACTCGAGGTTGAACCGGTCGGTCGCCGGCTGGTTGAAGTCGTACTGGATGGTCGACATCTGCCAAGTGCGGCCGATCGCGTCCTTGGCCTGCACCGAGATCTTGGGGCCGTAGAACGCGGCGCCGCCCGGGTCCGGCACGAGGTCCACCCCGAACTTCCGCGCCGCGGTCTCGAGCACCTCGGTCGCGGTCGCCCACTGCTCGTCGGAGCCGATGAACTTGTCGGGCTTGGAGTCGTCGCGGGTCGACAGCTCGAGGTAGTAGTCGTCCAGCCCGAAGTCACGCAGCAGCCCGGTGACGAAGGTCAGGAGGTGCTCGACCTCGGCCGGGGCCTGCTCGGCGGTCACGTAGGAGTGGGAGTCGTCCTGGGTCATCGCGCGGACCCGGGTCAGACCGTGGACCACGCCGGACTTCTCGTAGCGGTAGACCGAGCCGAACTCGAAGAACCGCAGCGGCAGCTCGCGGTAGGAGCGCTGCCGGGAGCGGTAGATGAGGTTGTGCATCGGGCAGTTCATCGCCTTGAGGCGGTACTCGGCGTGCTCCATCTCCATCGGCGGGAACATGGTGTCCGCGTAGTAGGGCAGGTGGCCCGAGGTGTGGAACAGCCCGTCCTTGCTGATGTGGGGGGTGCCGACGTAGTCGAAGCCCTCCTCGAGGTGCCGGCGGCGGACGTAGTCCTCCATCTCCCGCTTGATCACGCCACCCTTGGGGTGGAAGACCGCCATCCCGGAGCCGATCTCGTCGGGGAACGAGTAGAGGTCGAGCTCCCGACCGAGCTTGCGGTGGTCGCGCCGCTCCGCCTCCTCGATGCGGTGGAGGTGCTCCTCGAGCGCCTCCTTGGTCTCCCAGGCGGTGCCGTAGATGCGCTGGAGCTGCTTGTTCTTCTCGTCGCCGCGCCAGTACGCCGCCGCGCTCCGCATCAGCTTGAAGGCGGGGATCCGCTTGGTGGTCGGCAGGTGCGGCCCGCGGCACAGGTCGGACCACTTCGCCTCACCGTTGCGGCCGATGTTGTCGTAGATGGTCAGCTCGCCGGCCCCGACCTCCACGCTCGCACCCTCGGTGTCGGCCGCGCCGGCGCCGCCCTTGAGGCCGATGAGCTCGATCTTGTAGGGCTCGTCCTCGAGCTCGCGCAACGCGTCGGCATCGGTGGTGACCCGACGCTCGAAGCGCTGGTTCTCCTTGATGATCTTGCGCATCGCGGACTCGATCCTGACGAGGTCCTCGGGCACGAACGGGGTCTCGACGTCGAAGTCGTAGTAGAAGCCGTCCTTCACGGGCGGGCCGATGCCGAGCTTGGCCTCGGGCCAGATCTGCTGCACGGCCTGCGCCAGCACGTGCGCGGTCGAGTGCCGGAGGATGTCGCGGCCGTCGGCGCTGTCGATGGCCACGCCCTCGACCTCGTCGCCATCGGCGAGCTCGTAGGCCAGGTCCTTCAGCGCCTGCTCACCGGGGCGGCCGACCCGCGCGGCGACGACGTCGGCGTCGTCACGGAACAGCTCCCAGGCCTTGGTGCCCGTCGTGACCGTGGTCTCCGCACGCTGATCGGCGTGGACGCGGACGACCTTGATGTCGGGCACGAGAGCTCCTTCGGGAGGGGTGGAGGGGTGGGGCGGATGCCCCCCACGATGCTATCGGCCGGGGGCGGGGCTCCTCACCCCGGTTTCCCACCCGACCGGGTGGAGGGGGCGGTGAGGCGACGGGCATCGGGGTACTCCGGCAGCATGACGATCGCGCGCACCCGGGAGCCGAGGTCCGAGGCTCCCCTCCTCACCGTTGCGTCGGTGCCGTCCGGCCACGTCTACGTACGCCACCTCGCACCCCTGGGCGGTCGGGGCGCGGTGCGCCTGCCGGACCCTGCTCCGGGTGATCCCGACCGGCCCGCGGGCGCCACCTGGTGGCCTCCCGTGATGCTCGACCCCGAGTGGGCGCGCACCGCCGACTTCGACGTGTTCCACCTCCACTTCGGGTTCGACGCCTGCCCGCCGGACCGACTCGAGAGGCTCACCCGGGTGCTGCGTGGGCGCGGCAAGCCCTTCGTCTTCACCGTGCACGACCTGCGCAACCCGCACCACGACGACCGGCGTCTCCACGACGAGCAGCTCGACGTCCTCGTCCCTGCCGCGGACGCCCTCGTCACGCTCACCCCGGGCGCGGCCCGCGAGATCGAGGCACGCTGGGGGCGGTCGGCGACGGTCGTCCCCCATCCCCACGTCGTGGACCTCCACACGATGTCGAGGGCCCTGGAGGTCAGGCCGCTGTGGCGGCACCGCCCGTTCCGCGTCGGCCTGCACCTCAAGAGCCTGCGCGCCAACATGGACCCGATGCGCATCCTCCCCACGCTCGTCGAGACGGTGGCGGGGCTCGACGACGCGGTGGTGCAGGTCAACTGCCACCGCGACATCCTCGACGCCGACGGCGCCCGCCGGGACGCGGACCTGTCGGCCTGGCTGCGCCGCGAGGCGGCAGCCGGTCGCCTCGAGCTCGTCGTGCACGACTACTTCTCCGACGACGACCTGTGGACCTACCTCGCCTCGCTCGACCTGTCGGTCCTGCCCTACACCTTCGGCACCCACTCCGGGTGGCTGGAGGCGTGCCGCGACCTGCAGACCACGGTGCTGGCCCCGAGCTGCGGCTACTACGCCGACCAGGGCCCGATCCTGACCTACACCAACGACGGCGAGTCGTTCGACGCCGAGTCGCTGCGCGGCGCCGTGGTGCGGGCGTACGACGAACGGCCCCGCCTCGGCGCCACGCTCGACGAGCGCACCCACCAGCGTCGCGAGGTGGCACGTGCCCACGAGCGGCTCTACCGGGACGTGAGCCGGTGACGGGCTTCCTCCCACGAGAGGCCTTGCGGGTCTGCCTGGTCGCGAACAGCCGCTTCCCCATCGGCGAGCCCTTCACGGGCGGGCTGGAGTCGATGACGTGGCACCTCGCCCGCGAGCTCGTCCGCCGTGGCCACGACGTGGCCGTCTTCGCCGGCGCCGGCTCGGACCCGGCGCTCGGCGCCACGCAGCTGGGGGTCGACGTGCTGCCGGACCCGCTGCGCGACGACCTGGGCCGCCACGACGTGGACGCTGCTCCCCACGTCCAGGTCGCCGAGCACCACGCCTACCTCTCGCTCATGCTCGAGCTCGGCGGGCAGGACGGCGAGCGCTACGACGTCCTCCACAACAACAGCCTCCACTACCTCCCGGTCGCGATGGCGAGGTCGCTCCCGATGCCGGTCCTCACCACGCTGCACACGCCTCCGCAGTGGTGGCTTGAGTCCGCGGTGCGCCTCGACCGCGGGGCCGGCTCGTTCGCCGCCGTGTCGCGCCACACCGCCGCCGCCTGGTCGGCGATCACGCCCAGTGCGTGCGTGCCCAACGGCGTGGACGTCGACCGGTGGCCGGTGGGACCCGGTGGGGCGACGGCCGTGTGGTCGGGGCGGGTCGTGCCCGAGAAGGCACCCCACGACGCCGTCCTCGCCGCTCGCCGGGCGGGGATCCCGATCGTGCTGGCGGGACCCGTGCTCGACCTGGCCTACTTCCGCGAGGCCGTCGCGCCTCTGCTGGGCAGCGAGGCGACGTACGCCGGCCACCTCGACCAGTCCGACCTGGCCGCCCTGGTCGGCGGCTCGGCCGTCGCTGTCGTCACGCCGGCGTGGGACGAGCCCTACGGCCTGGTCGCGGCGGAGGCGTTGTCCTGCGGGACGCCGGTCGCGGCCTACGCGCGCGGCGGGCTGCCCGAGGTCCTCACCAGCGCGACCGGGCGCCTGGCCACCGGTGGTGACGTCGACATGCTCGCGAGCGCGATCGGCGACGCCATGACCTTGGACCGGGGGCAGTGTCGCGCCCACGCCGAGGCGGCCCTGTCCCTGGAGCGCATGGTGGACCGCTACGAGGACCTCTACCGCCAGCTGCTGCGACGCCGGGTGGCGGCGTGATCGGCTACTACGTGCACCACCACGGCAGCGGCCACCTGCACCGCGCCCTGACGGTGGCGCCGCACCTGCCCGGTCCGGTGACCGGGCTGTCGTCGCTCTCCCGACCGGAGAGCTGGTCCGGCCCGTGGATCCAGCTCCCGCGTGACGACCGTGCCCCGACCTACGCCGGTGCCGACGCCACCGCGAACGGCGTGCTGCACTGGGCGCCGCTCGAGGACCCGGGCCTGCGCGAGCGGATGTCGGTCCTCTCCGGCTGGATCGACCGGCACGCCCCGATGGCGCTGGTGGTGGACCAGTCGGTCGAGGTGGGCCTGCTGGCCCGCCTGCACGGCGTGCCCGTGGTCGCGCTGACCGCGCCCGGTCGTCGTACGGACGCCGCCCACTCGCTCGGTTTCGGCGCCGCCTCGGCCGTCGTCGGGGCGTGGCCGGCGGGCCTGACGCCGCGGCTGCTCCCCGGGTTGGAGCCCCTGCTGGCGGGTCGGGTGCAGGCCGTCGGGGCCGTGTCGCGCTTCCCGGTCGTGCCGAGCCGGCCACCCTCGGCCCGGCGCCGACCCCACGCGGTGCTCCTTGCCGGCACCGGTGGCGACGGGTTCACCCGCCACGCCGTGGCCCGTGCCCAGGAGGAGACGCCCGACTGGGACTGGACCGTCCTGAGCCGCACCCTCGGCACGTGGCACGCCGACCCTGCCGCCGTGCTGGCGTCCGCCGACGTCGCGGTGCTGCACCCCGGGCAGAACGCGCTCGCGGAGGTGGCCGCCCTCCGCGTGCCGGCCGTCGTCGTGCCGGCTCCACGCCCCTTCCAGGAGCAGCACGTGACGGCCGGCGCGTTGTCCGACGGATGGCCGGCCGTGGTGGTCGACCCGACCCCGGGCAGTGGCTGGCGCGACCTCCTGCACGAGGCGCTGTTCCTCGACGGCGAGGGCTGGGCCGACTGGTGCGACGGCGGCGCGCCGGCGCGCATCGCTGCGGTCGTGGAGCAGGTCGTCGCGCGGGAGCGGGCGGCGTGACCACCGCCGTCGTCACGGTGGTGCACAGTCGGCACGAGCACCTCGCGCGGCAGCGCGCCTCCTTGGCGGCCTCCGCCGTCCCCTACGAGCACGTCGTCGTCGCCATCGACGACCCGGTGGTGGCCTCCGCGCCGTGGACCAGCGCCAGCCTGCCCACCACCCCTCTCGGCCTCCCGCTGGCAGCGGCACGCAACCGCGGCGCTCGTACGGCCCTCGAGGCGGGCGCGTCCGCGCTGGTGTTCCTCGACGTGGACTGCCTCGCCGGCCCGGGCCTGCTCGCGGCGTACGCCGAGGCGGTGGCGGAGGAGCCGGACACGGTCTGGTCGGGTCCGGTCACCTACCTCGACCCGCCACCCGCCGGCGGGTACGACCTCGCCTCGCTGGAGGCGCTCGACTCGCCGCACCCGGCGCGGCCCGCCCCACCGGCCGGGGAACGGCTGCGCGGCGCCGACCCCGACCTGTTCTGGTCGCTGTCCTTCGCGTGCTCGCCCGGCGCCTGGCACCGCACCGGCGGCTTCTGCGAGGACTACGTCGGCTACGGCGGCGAGGACACCGACTTCGGACGCATCGTCGCCGACGTCGGCCTGGACCTGGGCTGGGTGGGCTCGGCCCGGGCCTTCCACCAGTGGCACCCGGTCTCCCGCCCGCCCGTCGAGCACGTCGCCGACATCGTCCGCAACGCCGAGGTCTTCCGCGGCCGCTGGGGTGCCACACCCATGCTCGGCTGGCTGGAGGCGTTCGAGCAGCGGGGGCTCGCGACCAGGGACGAGCGCGGCCGGTGGTCCACCCGCGGGTGATCCCCGCGACCCCGGTGGCGGCGGTCAGGTCGGTGGTCAGGTCCTCGCACGGTGGCGATCGACGAAACGGGCCACCTCGTCGGCGACGACCTCGGGACGGGTCACGGCCGCCCAGTGGCCGTGGGGCAGAGCCCGTCGTTCGAGCGACTCCACGAAGGGATCGCTGGCGGCGAGGGACGCCGGCCTGACCGCGACGTCGCGGGTCAGGGCGAGCTGGAGCACCGGCACGCGTGTCCGCTGCTGCCCAGACCTGTTCCCGCGACCCAGGTTGGCCCGGTAGTAGCGCAGCCCGCTGACCATGTCCCGCCGGAGCGTGGCGGCATGTGACTCCGGGGGCGGACGTCGGCCCTCCGCTGCACCCAGGAGCAGGCGCCAGCGCTGACGCCCGGCGAGCGTCCGGATGACCGGCGGGGCGAACGGCGAGACGAGGAACGGCACGTAGGAGGAGGCGATCGCCTGGCCGGCGAGGTCCACCAGGCCGCGAGGATCCGGTCGGGTCAGGGTCCGGCGCACCCACGACGAGACGTGGGCCAGGTTGGGCCCGCTGATCGAGGTGAACGAGGCGATCCTGTCCTCGGCGCCGGGACGGCACACCGCCTCCCACGCCTGCACCGAGCCCCAGTCGTGCCCGAGCACGTGCACGGGCGAGCCCGGGCTGACAGCGTCGGTCACGGCGAGGAGGTCGTCAGCCAGTACGTCGAGCGTGAAGCCGTCGTCGGGCGCGTCCGTGACCGACTCCCCCTGGCCGCGCGTGTCGTAGGCGACCAGGCGGAACTCGTCGGCCAGGAGCTCTGCGACGCCCCGCCACATGTGGTGCGTGTCGGGCCAGCCGTGGACCATGACGATGGTCGGACCGTCCGGGTTGCCCCCTTCGAAGACGGCCAGGTCGAACCGGCCCCGCGGCACCGTCCCTCTCCTGGCCAGCGGCCCGACCGCACCGTTCACGGACACCCCGCACGCACCAGCCGGGACGCGTCGGTCACCGGTCGCTGTCCTGCAGGTCTGCGTCCTGGCCCCGGGTCTCACGGAGGCGGCGCGCACGCAGCACGTCCGCGCGCTCCTTCTCCTCCGCCTTGTCGATCTTGCGGGTGTCGCGGGGCGGCAGCTGGATCTCCTCCTCGGCGGGCAGCCCCGCCTGCAGCTCACGGCCGCGCTCGAGCTCGGCGTCGAGCTCGCCGCCGAACAGGAGCGCGAGGTTGGTGATCCACAGCCACAGCAGGAACACGACCACGCCGGCGAGCGAGCCGTAGGTCTTGTCGTAGGAGCTGAAGTTGGCGACGTAGAAGCCGAAGAGTGCCGAGGCGATGATCCAGATGACGATCGCGACGGCGGCACCGACGCTGATCCAGCGGAACTTCGGCTGCTTCACGTTGGGCGTGGCGTAGTAGAGCAGCCCGACGACGAACATGACGACGAGGAGCATCACCGGCCACTTGGCGATGTTCCACACGGTCACCACGGTCGAGCCCAGGCCGATGGCGTTGCCCACGGCCTCGGCGGCGGGCCCGGTGATGACCAGCCCGACCAGGACCGCGGCGGCGAGCACGACGGTGACCAGTGTGATGAGCAGCATCATCGGGCGCAGCTTCCAGACCGGTCGTCCCTCGCCGATCTCGTAGATGCGGTTCATCCCGCGGCCGAAGGCACCGGTGTACCCCGAGGCCGACCAGAGCGCGGCTGCCAGACCCAGCACGAGGCCGAAGCCGGCGCTCGAGCTCTGGCTGAGCTGGACGAGCGTCGGCTCGAGGGTCTTCGCGGCGTCGCCCGCGCCGATGTCGCGCATGATCCCCAGGAGCGTGTCCACCGTCTCCCGTCCGTCGCTCACCAGGCCGACGACCGACAGCATGGCCAGTGCCGCGGGGAACATCGCCAGCACGGCGTAGTAGGTGAGGGCCGCCGCCAGGTCGAGGCACTGGTCCTCGGAGAACTCCCGCACGGTCTTGCGCAGGACGTAGGTCCAGGACTGCTTCGTCAGGTCGTTCGGTGAGTCCGGCTTGTCGGCGGCGCGGTGGGTCTTCGTCGAGGCACGATCCATGCCACCCCCGTACCCCACCTGCGCCGGTTCACCACCTGCCCGAGCCCGCTCGTCGTACGCCCACAGGACCTTGGTCCCGGGCACGTGGTGGCGTTGGCCCCATCCGTTGGACCCTGCCTGCTCCATAACCTCGGAGCGAAGCGGGAGACGACCCAAGACTCCCCAGACGGAAGGCACATCATGCGCGCGGTACTCGACAAGCTGATCTCCTGGACAGGGCTGGCGCTCGCCGTCGTGCTCCTGATCGCAGGCGGGCTGCTGACCTGGGCCAACATGTTCATCGGTGACCAGGTCAAGGACCAGCTCACCATGCAGGACATCACCATGCCGGAGGGCGAGGCCCTCGCCAGCCTGCCCGAGGCCGACGCCAGCGCGCTCGAGAAGTACGCCGGCAGCGCGCTCGACTCGGGCCCGGAGGCCAAGGCCTACGCCGACCACTACATCCTCGCGCACATGAACGCCGCGAGCGACGGTCGCACCTACCAGCAGGTGAGCAGCGAGTTCCTCGCCCTCGACGACGAGGCCAAGGCGAGCGAGGAGGGCCAGGCGCTCGGCGGCCTGCGCCAGACGCTCTTCATGGGCAACACGCTGCGCGGCCTGCTCCTCTACGGGTACGCCTTCGCCACCATCGGCACCATCGCCGGCTACGCAGCACTCGCCGCCTTCGTCGGAGCCTTCGTCCTCCTGGCCCTGGTCCAGCTGGGCCTGCGGCACGCACGCCGCACCGAGACGGCCGAGGTGCGCCAGGCGCAGCTGGCTCCGGCCTGATCCCCCACACCCACGCCCCAGGGCCTGGTCGGTCACGGACCGACCGGGCCCTGTCACGTCGGGGCACCCGATCAGCAGCATCCCCCACGTCGACCACATCGGGGAAGAGCCTGTCCCGTTCTGCCACGCGTGGCCCGAGCCTGTGGAACGCTGGAGACGGCGCCTCGAGAACTGGGGCGTCCACTGCGCCCGTGGAGGAGGATCCGGGTGTCCCACATCGGTGCGCGAGAGGCGGCCCTGGACGCCGAGAGCGACCGCGTCGCCTGGCGTCTCGCCGTGGAAGCGGCCGGTGTCGGTGCCTTCGTCTGGGACCTCGTCAGCGGTCGGCTGCGCTGGGACGGGCGGCTGCTGGAGCTCTTCGGACTGGACGAGGAGTCGTTCGGGGGCACGATCGAGTCCTTCAACCAGTCGGTCCACCCCGACGACCTCCCCCGCGTGACCGCCGCCCTCGAGCGGGCCGTGGAGTCCTGCGGCGACTTCGACGCGGAGTACCGCGTGGTGCTGCCGAGCGGGACGGTGCGCTGGATCGAGGCCCGTGGCCGGGCGCTGGCCGACGAGCCCGGCGGGCCGGCCGTGCGCCTGGTCGGCGCGGCGTACGACACCACTGACGTCCACGAGGGCGAGGCGCGGGTGGGGCGGGTGCTGGAGTCGATGTCGTCCGCGTTCTTCCAGCTGGACCAGGAGTGGCGCTTCAGCTACGTCAACGCCGAGGCCGAGCGCCTGCTCGGCTCCCCCCGGGACCAGCTGCTCGGTCAGGTCATCTGGACGGCCTTCCCTGCGTCCGTCGGGAGCACGTTCGAGCACCACTACAGGCGCGCGGTCACGACCGGCAGGCCCGTGTCGTTCGAGGCCCACTACCCGCTGCCCCTCGACGCCTGGTACGAGGTGCGCGCGTGGCCCGCCCCCGAGGGACTGGCCGTCTACTTCGTGGACATCACCGCCCGCCGGAAGGCGCAGGACGCCCTGGCCCGGTCAGCCGACCAGATCGCGCTGCTGGCCTCGGTCTCCGAGTCGCTGACCAGCACGCTCGACCCGGCCGAGGGCGTCAGCCGCCTGTCCACGCTCCTGGTCCCGCAGCTGGCGGACTGGTGCCTGGTCACCATGGTCGTGGACCCGCACGCCTCGGACTGGCGGCGCGGCCTGCGCGACGTCGGCTGGTCCCACGAGGACCCCGCGATGCTGGAGACGTTGCAGCGATACGCGTCCCTGCGGCTGCAGGCCATGACCGACTCCTCCTACCTGGCGCGGACCATCCGCGACATGACGCCCGTCCTGATGGAGTCCGACGCCGCGCGCGAGGTCGCCGACGTGCTCCTGCCCGGCGAGGCCCGTGACCGGCTGCTGGAGCTCGCACCGGCGTCGGCGGCGGTGGTCCCCCTGCGCGCGCGGGGACGGACCGTGGGCGTGCTGAGCCTCTTCCGCGGCGGCCACCGACCCGCCTTCACGAGCGAGGACGTGGTCCTGCTCGAGGACGTCGGCGCCCGCGCGGCGCTGGGGCTGGACAACGCCCGGCTCTACGCCGCCCAGCGCGACGTGTCCGAGACGCTGCAGCGCAGCCTCCTCTCCGCGCCGCCCCGGCCCGGCCACCTCCAGATCGGCACGCGCTACCAGCCGGCCGGGGAGACGGCCCGGATCGGCGGGGACTGGTACGACGCGTTCGTGCAGGGCGGTGGCGCGTCAGGGTCGCCGGACGTCGTGGTCGTCGTGGGCGACGTGGTGGGCCACGACGTCGAGGCAGCGGCCGCGATGTCGCAGGTCCGCGGGCTGCTGCGCGGCATCGCCGTGCACAGCGGCGGCGCGCCGGCGGCCATCCTCACCGGTGTCGACACGGTCATGGAGTCCCTCCAGATGGAGACCACGGCCACGGCCGTGGTGGCCCGGTTCGAGCTCCGCGCGGGCCTCGGGGCGGCCCCCGGCGAGGCCCTGGTCCGATGGTCCCACGCGGGTCACCCGCCGGCGCTCATGCTGGGCTCGGACGGGCACGTCAGCCGGATGGCGGACGTGGACACCAACGACCTGCTGCTCGGCCTGGACCCGACCACGCCGCGAGCCGAGCACGTCGCGGTCCTCGAGCCCGGGGCGACGCTGGTCTTCTACACCGACGGGCTGGTCGAGCGTCGCGAGCGTGACGTCGACGACGGTGTCACCGAGCTCGCCGAGCTCCTGGGCGAGCTGGCCCCGGAGCGCCTCGACGTGGACGACCTGTGCGACCACCTGCTCGGGGGGATGATCGGCGACAACCCGGAGGACGACGTGGCGCTCCTGGTCGTCAGGCTCGCGCCCGGCTGAGGTGTCCGCCCCACGACCCGCTGCGCGTGGCGACGACCGGTGGCACTCCCCATGAAGGGGAAAGTCCGTCCGACCCGAGCCGTTGGGCGTGCGGGTCGCCCTAGTCTGGCGCGACCGAGCTCCCGCAAGCGACGAGGTCCCTGTCGCGCCGCGCAGGAGACACGAAGAGCAGGGGGTCTCCGCGTTGCCGACGCCTTCCCCGCTCGTCGCGGCGACCTCGCCTGCACCCCGTGCCCTGTGGCGCGCCGCCGTCTCCGCGGACCCGATGGCCATGGCCGACCACACCCCCGCCTGGGCGGCCGCCGTGCTCGGGACCGGGCGGTGGGCCGACGCCAGCCGGGCCTACCTCCTCGACGACGGGACGCACGTGGTGCTGCCGTTGTACCGGCACCGGCGCACACCCGCCTGGCTCGCCAGCCCGCCGTACGGCTGGGGGTTCGGTGGCCTCACCGGCCCGCGCGCCAGGAACCACCGGTGGTGGCCGCCGTGCTCGACGACCTGGGCGGCATGACCGCGCTACGCCTGCGGGTGCGCCCGAACCCCCTCGCCGGGGCCGTGTGGAGCGCCCTGCCGACCCCACGCCGCGCCGTGCGCCTCCAGTCTCGGGCCCACGTCCTGGACCTCCGCCGGGGCCCGGAGGCCATCCTCGCGGGGATGAAGAAGGAGACCCGGCGACACATCCGTCGGGTGGAGGCCCTCGACCTCGAGATCGAGGTCGGGTCGGGGTCCGGCCTGATCGCGGAGTACCAGCACCTCCGCCGGTTGTCGGTCATCCGCTGGGCGGAGCAGACCCAGGAGCCGCTCTGGCTGGCGCTGCGACGCGAAAAGGTCTCGGAGCCCCCGGCCCGCACCGACGCGCTGGCGACGGCCATGCCGGACCAGTTCCGGGTCCGCGTCGCCCGCATCGACGGGCACCCGGTGGCGGCCAACGTGGTCGTGCTGGGCCGCAACGCCCACGCGACCCGGTCTGCGATGGACCGCGAGCGGCTGGGCAGCCTCGGCGTCATGCCCTACCTCGACTGGCTGGCGATCCAGGAGGCGTACGCCACCGGCTGCGAGTGGTTCCACCTCGGCGAGACCGGCGGCTCGACCGCACTGGCGGTCTACAAGGAGGCGCTCGGAGCGGTGGCCTACGACTACCCGGAGATCCGCTTCGAGGCCGTGCCGCTGACGCCGGCGGACAAGGCCGCGCGACGGCTGGTGCGGCGGACCCTCGGGATGATCGGCGCTCCCTGAGGGAGCGCCGCTCTGGCCATTCTCGGTGGGCGATACTGGGTTCGAACCAGTGACCTCTTCGGTGTGAACGAAGCGCGCTACCACTGCGCCAATCGCCCGAGACGCGGGAACGATATCCCATGCCTGTGCCCGGCCCCGAATCAGGGTCGGACCAGCATCGGTCTTGGTCAGTCCCCGGACTTGCCGCCGCCGCTCTTGATCTGCTCCCGCAGCTCGTCCGCCTTCTCGGGGTGACCGTGGAAGCGGCGGTAGCTGTAGATGATCAGGCCGACCGCGATGAAGGCAGAGACGACCTGGGTCACCCCGGTCCAGATGCCGCCGGGCAACCACCAGGTCTCGGACAACGGCCACCACCCGGGCGGCGGCGGTCGCACGATCCACAGCACGCCGAACGCTGCCAGCGCCACCGCGCCCAGGCACGACGCGACCACGCGTGGCCAGGTCTCGACGCCCTCGGCCGCGCCCAGCATGGCTCGCAGGCGGACGGGCTCGACGCGGCGGTCGGCCCAGTCGTACTGCTGCGACAGCAGGGCAAGCCCCGCGAAGATGCCCAGGAGCCCCGGACCCGGCAGGAAGATCGCCGCCACGCCGAGCAGCAGGAGCACCCATCCCAATGTCTCGAGAACGATGCGCTTGGCTGCCCCGGTCATGAGGGAGAACCTACCGGGCCACACCAGACTTGGCTGACACGGCAAAACGGACGTACCGTCAAGTAACGCACGAGTCATCGTCAAGAAGCGGTCTGGACCGCTCCGGGGCATATTTCGCCGTTTCGCATCATGGGTCCGCTCGGATGCCGTCTCATGAGCACCAACCCAGGGAACCCCAGAAGGAGCCTTGATGAACATGTCCGGTGGCCGGCACACCGTGTCCGACGTTGCGTTGGACATCACGGTCGAGTGCATGGACGAGCGGGGCATCCGCCACGAGATCGACACGGTCCTCGGCTACTCCAGCTCGGACCCCTTCGCTGTCGCCATGACCTTCATCACCGGCGAGGGCAACCTCGTCTGGACCTTCGGGCGCGACCTGCTCATGCGGGGCACCGAGTCGCCGGTCGGCGAGGGCGACGTGCACGTGGCCCCGGCCATCGGTGTCAGCGGCCGCGCCATGGTGAGCATCGAGCTCAGCTCCCCCGACGGGCACCTGGTGCTCCTGGCCCGCTCCTCCGACATCAACGACTTCGTCGGCCGGACCGTGGCCCTCGTCGCTCCGGGCGCCGAGTCGGACTTCTTCGACGTCGACATGCTCATCACCCAGGTGCTGGCGGCGTCCTGAGCTAGCGCTGGGAGTGCTGGGCGATCCAGCTCGCGTGGAGGCCTGAGTAGACGCTCCCCGCCTGCGCGACCAGCTCGGCGTGCGGCCCGCGCTGCACCACCCGGCCCTTGTCGACGACGATCACCTCGTCGGCGTTCTCGGCGGTGGAGAGCCGGTGCGCGATCGTCACCGACGTGCGCGACTGCATCAGCCGCTCGAGCGCCCGCCCGATCTGCATCTCCAAAGCCGGGTCGACCGCGCTCGTGGCCTCGTCGAGGACGAGCAGGTCGGGGTCGGCCAGGTGCGCGCGCAGCAGGGCGACGAGCTGCCGCTCCCCCGCCGACAGCGACTCCCCGCGCTGTCCCACCTTGGTGTGCAGGCCGCGCGGCAGGCCGGCCAGCCAGTCGTCGATGCCGAGCTCGACGGCGGAGTCGCGGATCTCGTCCTCGGTCGCGTCGAGCTTGCCGTAGCGCACGTTGGCGGCGACGGTGTCGTCGAACAAGAAGCCCTCCTGCGGCACCAGCACCACGCTCCGGCGCAGTGACCGCGCGTCGATCCGGCGCACGTCGACGCCGTCGAGCAGCACTGCCCCCTCGACCGGGTCCATCAGTCGCGTGAGGAGCTTGGCGAACGTGGACTTGCCCGAGCCGGTCTCGCCGACGATCGCGACGCGGGTGCCGGCCTCGATGGCCAGGTCGACGTCGCGCAGCACCGGCGGCCCGTCGGGGTAGGCGAAGGTGACGCCGGCGAAGCGGACGTCGATCGGACCGCGGGGCAGCTGCTCGCCCTCGGGGCCGGGGTCGACGAGGTCGGCCGGCGTCTCCAGGATGCCGAGCACCCGGCGCCAGCTGGCGATGGCGTTCTGCGCGTCGGTGAGGATCTGGGTGCCCATCTGGACGGGCCCGACGAAGAGCGAGACCAGGAAGGCGAACGCGAGCACCCGGCCGGGCGTCATGTCGCCGGTGAAGCCGAGCAGCACCCCGATCACGATCACGCCGGCGTTGGCGAGCCCGGCGGAGAGGCCGCCCAGCGAGAACGAGGTGACCGTGTAGGTCTGTGCGTGGGTGTAGGCGTCCTGCCAGTCCTGGATCGCGGTGTCGATGCGGGCCTGGGTGCGGTCCTCGACGCCGTAGGAGCGGACCACCGCGGCGCCGACGACGGGCTCGGAGATCGCGCCGAGCAGCACGCCGACCTGGTGGCGTACGACGGTGTAGGCGGCCGACAGCTTCTTCTGGAACCAGCGGATCGAGAGGAAGAGCGGCGCGAAGCAGAGCCACACGACGGCGGCCAGCTGCCAGCTGTAGACCAGCATCAGCACGGTCGCGACGAGCATCTGCCCGATGCTGACGACGAAGATGAGCCCGCCGAACACGAGGAACTGGCTCACCTGGTCGACGTCGCTGGTGACGCGCGAGACGAGGGCGCCGCGGCGCTCGGTGTTCTGGGTGAGCAGCGGCAGGTCGTGGACGTGGCGGAACGCCTTGGTGCGCAGCGTGGCCAGGCCGTGCTCGGAGGTGGTGAACAGCCGGCTCGTCATGGCGTACGACGCCACGCTGGTGACCAGGATCGCGACAGCCGCCAGGACGCCCATCCACGCGACGTAGTCGAGGCGCGGCCCACCGGGCGCGTTGAGCCCGCGGTCGAGGGTCTGCTGCACCGCGATCGGGACGACGACCTGGCCGCACGACGAGATGATCGCCAGCAGCAGGGTCAGGCCGAGCCCGTCGCGGAGCTCGGGCGAGTACTTCATGCCGAGGCGGATGGTGGCGATGGCGCCGATGTCCTCGCCGCTGTCCATCCGGGTGCCGGCGGTCCGCTCCGTGGTCGTGGTGCTCATTCGAGGCCCCCTGCGGCGTCGATCGCGGCGTCCACCTCGTAGGCGTTGACGAGGTGGGCGTAGGCCGGGCTGGAGGCCAGCAGGTCGGCGTGGGTGCCGCGGCCGACGATGCGGCCCTCGTCGAGGTGCACGACCTCGTCGGCCAGCGAGATGGTGGCCTTGCGGTAGGCGACGACGACGAGCGAGGCGGCCGACCCGTTGACGTCGTCGCGCAGCGAGGCGAGGATCCGGGCCTCGACCTCGGGGTCGACGGCGGACGTGGCGTCGTCGAGGATCAGCAGCCGCGGCCGTCGCACGAGCGCACGCGCCAGCGAGAGCCGCTGGCGCTGCCCGCCGGACAGCGACGTGCCGCGCTCCCCCAGCTTGGTGTCGAGGCCCTCGGGCAGTGCCGCGACGAAGCCGTCGGCCTGGGCGGTGCGGAGCGCACCCCAGACCTCCTCGTCGGGCACGTCGGCGCCCAGGGTGACGTTGCCGCGGACGGTGTCGTCGAACATGAAGGCGGTCTGCGGCACGAGCGCCACGTCGCGCGGCAGCTCGCCCTTCTTCAGGCCGCGGACGTCGTGGCCGTCGATCCGGATCTTCCCGGCGTCGGGGTCAACGAGCCGGGTCATCAGGCTGGTGAGGGTGCTCTTGCCCGACGCGGTGGGGCCGACCACGGCCACCGTGCGGCCGGGCTGGACGTCGAAGTCCACGCCGCGCAGCAGCGGGGTGTCGGGGTCGTAGGCGTAGTGGAGGTCGTCGACCTGGAGGAGCGCACCCGCCTCGGAGCGCGGCAGCTCGTCGTCGCCGTAGGGCATGTTGCCGGTGGCGTCGAGCACGGCCTTGGCGCGGCGGTAGCCGACGACCGAGCGCGGGAACTCGCCGAGCAGCCAGCCGATCGCACGGATCGGGAAGGACACGATCGTGAGGAGGTAGGCGATGGTGACCACGTCGCCGGCGCTGGTGGCACCGCTCGAGACCCGGGAGACCCCGACGGCGAGGACGACCAGCACGCCGAGGCTGGGCAGGCTGGCCAGCGCCGGGTCGAAGACCGCGCGGATCCGGCCGGCGCGGATGTTGACCGCGCGCAGCTCGTGGGCCTTGGCGCGGAACCGGTCGGTCTCCTCGACCTCGCGACCCAGGGTCTTGACCACCATCGCGCCGTCGAAGGACTCGTGCGCGATCTCGCTGACCTCGGCGCGCAGACCCTGCGCGCGCGTCATCAGGGGCGAGGCGTAGCGCTGGTAGAGCAGGTTGGCGACCACGACCGCCGGGAAGACGAGGAGGCCGACCACGGCCATCACCACGTCGGCGAGGAACATCTGGACGACCGCGATCACCATCATCACCACGGTGCCGAGGGCCATCGGCAGCGGCATGATCGGGGACCACGCGGCCTCGACGTCGGAGTAGGCGTTGGACAGCAGCTGCCCGGTCGGGTGGCGCTGGTGCCACTCCATCGGCAGGGAGAGGTACTGGCGGGTCACGCCGCGTCGCGTGTGCGACTGCATCCGGTAGTACATGATGCCGCCGCCCAGGCGTCGGGCCACGATGCCGATCGCCCGCAGGATCGCGACCGCCATGAAGAGCGCGACCACCCACACGAGCAGGCCGGTGCTGATCTCGCCGTTGTCGAAGGCGGGGATCAGCACGTGCTGCGTCGACCAGCCGAGCACCCAGGCGTCGGCCACGGTGAGCACGCCGAACAGCACGGCACCGAGCGTGGCGATCGTGAAGACGCGCGGCTCGCGCTTGATGCCGACCCAGAGGACCCGGAAGCCGTCGAGAGTGGTGGTGCCTCGCGGCTCCGCGTCTTCCGTCACTCTCGTGAGGTTATGCCCTGCCCCTGACAGCGACCCAATCAGGCGCGGATCCGGGAGAGGAACGCGCGGGTGCGCTCCTGCTGCGGGTCACCGAGCACCTGCTCGGGACTCCCCTGCTCGTGGATCCGGCCGTCGTGCAGGAAGCAGACCGTGTCGGCGACGTCGCGGGCGAAGCCCATCTCGTGGGTGTTGAGCAGCATCGTGACGCCCTCGCCCTTGAGCTCGGTGAGCAGGTCGAGAACCTCCCCCACCAGCTCGGGGTCGAGGGCGCTGGTGACCTCGTCGAGCAGCATGAGCCGCGGATTGGCCACGAGCGCACGGGCGATCGCGACGCGCTGCTGCTGGCCGCCGGACAGGTCGTCCGGGCGGGCGGCCGCCTTGTCGAGGAGCCCGACCCGCTCGAGCATCGCCATGCCGCGCGAGCGCGCCTCCTCGGCGCTGACGCCGTGCACCAGGCGGAGCGCCAGGGTGACGTTGCCCATCACGTCGAGGTGCGGGAAGAGGTTGTAGGCCTGGAAGACCATCCCCATCCGCGAGCGCACCTCGTCGCCGTCGACCTGTGGGGCGGTGATGTCGCGGCCCTCGAAGGTGATCACGCCGTCGTCAACCACCTCGAGCAGGTTGACGCAGCGCAGCAGGGTGGACTTGCCGGAGCCCGACGCCCCGATCAGCACCACGCACTGGCCGGGCTCGATCGCGAGGTCGACCGACCGCAGGACCACGTGGTCGCCGAACGACTTGCGGACGCCGTCGAGGCGCAGGAGGTCGGTCACAAGTGGGCCCCCGCCCCGTGGTAGCCCTTCTTGCGGGCGTAGCGGTCGGTGAGCCGCGCCATCGGGATGGTGAGGCAGCAGAACAGCACGCCGGCGACGACGTACGGCGTGTAGTTGAAGTCCAGCGCCGTCTCGATCTGCGCCTTGCGGATCGCGTCGCTGACGCCGAGCACCGCGATGAGACCGGAGTCCTTCTGGAGCGAGACGAGGTCGTTCATCAACGGCGGGATCACCCGGCGCCAGGCCTGCGGGAGCACGACGTGGCGCAGGGTCTGCCCGTAGGACAGGCCGAGCGAGCGACCGGCGAGCCGCTGGCTGGGGTGGATCGACTCGATGCCGGCGCGGAACACCTCGGCGACGTAGGCGGAGTACGACAGCACCAGCGCCGCCCCACCCCAGAACAACGGCGACGTCGGCATGCCCCCGAGGCCGAGCGCGGGCCCGCCGAATCCCAGCAGGAAGATCACCAGCAGCAGGGGCAGGCCGCGGAACACGTCGACGTACGCCGTGCCGAGCAGGCGCAGCGGGAACGCGACCGGCCCGCGGAGGGTGCGGATGATCGCGACCGTGAGGCTGAGGACCAGGATCAGCAGCCAGCAGACCACCATCACCCGGATGTTGAGCCAGAGCCCGTCGAGGACCGCGGGGAACGACGACACGGCCTTGTCCCAGTCGAAGTAGGTCTCGCGCACCCGCTGCCAGCCGGGCGAGCTGACGACGGCGCCCCCGAGGGCGCCGAGGAGCAGCAGGGTGCTGCCGGCCGCGATCCCGGCGCTGCGCAGCGTGCGACGCCGCCGCCACGCGTCGCGCTCGCGCTGGACCTCGGAGGGGTGCCAGTCGTCGACGACCTGGTCGCCGGCCCGGCCGGCCCGGATGTCCGCCATCGGGGAGACCGCGGTCAGGAGAGCTCGGGAGCGCCCTGCTGGGCCAGCCACTCCTGGTTGATCTGGTCGAGGACGCCGTCCTCACGCAGGGTGTCGACGGCTCCGGACACGCAGTCGGTCAGCGGGCTGCCCTTGACCAGGACCGCGCCGAACTGCTCGGGCTCACCGCCGGGGAGCGGCAGCTGGCCGACGATCGTGCCGTCGTCGAGCTGGACGGCGGTCATGAAGTAGGCCGTGGGCAGGTCGACGACGATGCCGTCGATCTGGCCGTTCTTGAGCGCCTGGACGGCCTGGTCGTTGGTGTCGAAGACCGCCGGCTCCTGCGAGGGCTGGATCTGGTCGGTGATCGCCGTGTAGCTGGTCGTGCCGACCTGGGCACCGAGCTTGGCGTCGGCGAGGTCGGCGAGGCTGCTCGCGCCGTCGATCGAGCTGCCCTTGTTGGTGATGACGGTCTGGACGACGTCATAGTAGCCGGAGGAGAAGTCCACGGCCTTGCGGCGGGCCTCGGTGATCGAGACCTGGTTGACGTCGAAGTCGAAGTCCTTCGGTCCGGGCTGGACGACCTTGTTGAAGGGCACCTTGACCCACGTCACCTGCTCGGCGGTGTAGCCGAGCTCCTCGGCGATCGCGTAGGCCACCGCGGACTCGTAGCCCTTGCCGTTGGTCGGGTCGTTGTCGACGAACCACGGCTCGTAGGCCGGGTCGTCGGTGGCGATGGTGAGCGTGCCTGCGGTCACCGTCTCCATCGTGTCCGGCGTGCACTGCTCGGCGTCGGGCGTCTCGGAGCCCGACGCCTCGGAGCCGCTGTCCGTGCCGGTGTCGGCCTCGTCGGTGGGGGCGCAGGCGGTGAGGGCCAGGGTGGCGGTCGCGAGGGCGGCGACGGCGAGGGGCCGGGCGGTCTTCAGCATGGTCGGATCCTACGGCTCGCGTCCCGCCCAGCGGACCGGATATCCGGCCGTGGACAGACCAGCCTTGACGTCGCTGATCCGCAGGGTGCCGAAGTGGAAGACGGTGGCCGCGAGGACGGCGTCCGCGCCTGCCTGGACGGCGGGCGGGAAGTGCTCGACCGCGCCCGCTCCCCCGCTCGCGATGACCGGGATGCTCACCTCGCGGCGTACGGCGCGGATGAGCTCGAGGTCGAAGCCGTCGGTGGTGCCGTCGGCGTCCATGGCGTTGAGGAGGATCTCCCCCGCGCCGAGCTCGGCCGCGCGCACGGCCCACTCGATCGCGTCGAGGCCGGCGCTCTTGCGACCGCCGTGGGTGGTGACCTCGAAGCCACTGTCGGTGCCTTCGGCCCTTCGGGCGTCGACGCTCAGGACGAGGACCTGGTTGCCGAACCGGTCGGCGATCTCGGCGACCAGCTCGGGACGGTGGATGGCCGCGGTGTTGACCGCGACCTTGTCGGCGCCGGCGCGCAGCAGTCGGTCGACGTCGTCGACGCTGCCGACACCGCCACCGACCGTGAGCGGGATGAAGACCTCCTCGGCGCAGCGGCTGACCACCTCCATGGTGGTCGCGCGGCCCTGGTGCGAGGCGGAGATGTCGAGGAAGGTCAGCTCGTCGGCGCCCTCGGCGTCGTAGAGCCGGGCCAGCTCGACGGGGTCGCCGGCGTCACGGAGCTCGGTGAAGTTGACGCCCTTGACGACGCGGCCGTCGTCGACGTCGAGGCACGGGATGACGCGGATCGCGAGGGTCATGGCTGCTTCGTCGCCGGCTTCGTGAGGGCGAGCGCGTCCTCCAGCGTGAAGCGGCCCTCGTAGAGTGCCGTACCGGCGATGGCACCCTCGACGCCCTCGTCGACCAGGCCCATCAGCGCGCGGATGTCGTCGAGGGTGGTCACGCCGCCGCTGGCCACGACCGGCTTGTCGGTCGCGGCGCAGACGTCGCGGAGGAGCTGGAGGTTGGGCCCTTGGAGCATGCCGTCCTTGTTGACGTCGGTGACGACGTAACGCGCGCAGCCCTCGGAGTCGAGGCGGGCGAGGGTCTCGTAGAGGTCGCCTCCGTCGCGGGTCCAGCCGCGTGCTGCGAGCGTCGTACCCCTCACGTCGAGGCCGACGGCCACGCGGTCGCCGTACGTCGCGATGGCGCGGGCGCACCACTCGGGCTGCTCGAGCGCGGCGGTGCCGATGTTGACCCGCCGGCAGCCGGCTGCCATCGCGGCCTCGAGCGACTCGTCGTCGCGGATTCCGCCGCTCATCTCGACCTGGATGTCGAGGGTGCCGACGATCTTCGCCTGGAGCTCGCGGTTGTGGCCGTGGCCGAACGCCGCGTCGAGGTCGACGAGGTGGATCCACTCCGCGCCCGCCTCCTGCCAGCGCAGCGCGGCCTCGACGGGGTCGCCGAACCGCTTCTCCGACCCGTCGACGCCCTGCACCAGCTGGACGGCCTGGCCGCCCTTGATGTCGACGGCGGGCAGGAGCTCGAGGTAGGGCTGCTCGGGTGTGCTGGGCATGCCCCGATCCTAGGAGCGATCCCGCGCTCCGCCATCCTCCCGGGTGCCGCGCGAGACGGCGCGGACGTGCCGGCGCACCGCCGTCGCGACCTCGGCGGGGTGGGTCAGGGCCGCGGAGTGCCCGGCGCCGGCGACGGTGGCCCTCGTCGGGCGCGGGAGGACGCGCTCGAGCCGGGTCAGCATCTCGCGGAACCGCTCGTGGCTCTCCGCACCGCCGACCAACAGGGTCGGGCACACGATCGTCGCGGCCTGCTCGTCGTCGAGGGTCCAGCCCAGGAGTGCGGGGAGGTCGGCGCCGAAGAACGCGGCGGCGTCGCGCTCCATGTCGGCGGCGGAGCCGGGCAGGTCCCGTTCGGCGTCGGCCCGCCAGTCGGGCCCGTCGACCATCGTCATGATCTCGTCGACGGCCGCGCCTGCTCCCGCCCGGGACCAGACGTCGAGGATCGACTCGCACGCCGCACGGAAGTCGGCAGCGCCCTTGGTGTCGTACGGCGGTGGCTCGACGACCGACAGCGAGCGGACCGCTCCCTGGTGTCGGCTAGCCAGCGACAGGACGATCGCAGCGCTGTAGCTGGCCCCGACGAGGTGGGCCGGACCGACGTCGAGGTCGGCGAGGACGGACGCCAGGTGGTCGGCGTCCCCCGTCACCGACGCTGGGCCGCGCGCGGGCCCCGAGTCTCCGTAGCCGGGACGGTGCACGTGCCAGACGTGGAAGTCCGTGCTCAGCGCCCGGCTGAGGGGCGCGTGCTCGTGCATCGACAGCGCCGTCTGCACGACCACCACGGGCTCCCCCGCGCCGAGCTCCTCGACCTCGACGTGGGTGCCAGCGACTGCCACGCGGTGCACCGGTGCCACGTCACCACAGTGGCACCGCCACGACGACTTCGCCATCCTGTTGACTCTGCCCATGGAGATCCACGCAGAGCTCGTCGACGAGCGGGACAGCTGCTGGGAGGACGACTCGCCGCGCTTCCGCGTCTACCTCCACAGCCACCCGGGACCCGGCTCCGCCACGTCGACGTACGACCTCACGGGTGCCGACGCCCTGCAGGCCATCGACTGGGCGCAGTCACACGTCTCCGCCGGCGGCACGTACGCCGTCGCGCTGGTGTGGGAGCGCCCCGGCCCGGACGGTCCGCAGCGCGGGCTCGTCTGGCTGGTGGGCATCGACGGGAACACCGACCCGGCCACGGATTCGGAGAGAAACGCGCTGCGGCGGATGGCGGAGCGCGCCACGACGCCGGTGGTCGTACCGCCTGCCGACCGCGTCGACTGACGGGCGCACCCGGCCGTGCTTATGGCCCCGTCATCTGATGGGTGGCGGGGTGCGGGGCGGGGTCATGGTCGCTCGGGCGGGTCGCCGTCCGCGTCGATGCGGGTGGTGCCGTGACGGTCGCGCAAGTAGCGGTGGCCGTGGGGACTGGTCCACTCGAACATCCCAGGCGCGACCATCCGGTAGGTCCAAGCGGTGAAGGTCTTCAGCCGGTGGTGATACCTGCACAGTGCGGCCAGGTTCGAGGACGTCGTGGGGCCGGGTTGTGGTCGGCCTTCAGGTTCGGCGTCGTGGTCGAACTCGTCGATGTGGTCGACGTCGCAGGCTCGCGCAGGTCGGGTGCACCACGGAAAGACACAAGTGCGATCGCGAAGGAGGACCTGTTCGCGGAGCCGGTCGGGGACCTTGTACGCCGGCGTGAACAGCTCGGCCTTGAGGTCGATGACGGGCTTGATGGTGATCTTGGTGCGGGTGTCGCCGCACCAGGCCTTGACCTGGTCGAGCAGCACGAGGCGTTGGCGCTCCTCGAGTCGACCGGTCGGCCCGAAGATCGTCTGCACTGCTTCGCCGTCCTTCACGAATGCGGCGTCGAAGTGGACGTGCAGCTCGACCTCGCGGGCGGCGGGGAGTCCGTCCTGGCCGCGAGTGTCGGTGGTGGATCCTTGGGCGTGGAGGTCGAGGGCGGTCTGGGTGCGGGCCAGGTCACCGAGGGCTTTCGCGCGGCGGACGTCGAGGGACTCAGCCGACCCGAGCGCCTTCAAGGTCGCGGCGCCCTGGGCCAGCGCGCCGTCGAGGTCCAGGGCGTCCGCGATGTCGAGGTCGGCCTCGAAGTGCATCGTGCCGGCGTAGTGCACGTCCTGGTCGTCCAGCGTGGCGTGGCGCGGATCGACCGACAGGTACCCGTCCTCGGGATCCGCGGCCGGGTCCGGGGCGGCGAGCTCGAACCGCTTGATCGTCTCCGCGACGAGTCGGTCGAGCTGCGCGGGCCCGATCTTCCCGGCCACGGCCGCGACCTGGGCGTCGACCCACCGTGCTGCGTCCTTCGTGAGCGCGGGGGTGGTGTGGATCGTGGTCTCGGCGACGGACCGGGCCCGCCACGCCGGCACCGCACCGGTCTGCACCCTGGCGCCACAACCGGGGAAGGCGGTGGCGCAGCTCGAGCGCGTGGCCGATGAGCTTCTTCGCCGCGGTCGAGGAGATCCCGAGCTCGGCGCCGAGCTCGGCGACGCAGAACTCCGCCACCAACGGACACCCCTCGCCGGCGATGGGCTCCTCGTGCTCCGAGCCCGGGAGTGTGAACGCGGCCGCGGAGTGGATCGACTCCGGCGGGTGCAGGTCCGCCCACCGGGCGGCGAGCTCGAGCTGGTCGGCTGCCGCCTGGTTCTCGGCCGCCTTGCGATCGCGGATGGCAGACAGGACACCGGAGGCGTTGAGGCTGTCTGCCTCTGCTCCGGGCCCTGCTACCAGTTCTTCGATCATCTGTTCGACTCTACGGGAAGCCACCGACAGTCGGCCTCGCGGAGCCGATTCTGTGGAGAAATGATCGGAAGGTCTCGATACGCCTCCGCTCGTTCCTCGCTCCGGCTACTCGACCAGCGAGGGGGCCGGGTCTCGTGACGGTCGCCGCGCGACCTCCTCGACCGCCGAAGAACCTCGGGACGCGGCAGTAGCGTGGCCGCATGATCGGCGACCAGTGGGGCGTCTCCGACGCCGAGGTCCGGCGGCGGTACGGCTGCGACGACCTCGTCAGCGCACCCACGCTCGAGGCGTGGCGCGGGGTGACCGTGCACGCCGAGCCCACAGCGGTCTGGGCGCGGCTGCGCCAGGTGCGGCTCGCGCCGTACTCCTACGACCTGCTCGACAACCTCGGCCGTCGCTCGCCGCGCGAGCTCCGCGACCTGCCGGAACCCCGGCCCGGCGACCCGTTCACGCGCGCCCTCGGTCGCCACCAGGGACGCATCCTCGCGGTCGACCCGGGACGCGAGCTGACCGCGACGATCATGGGCGCCCACCTGTCGTACGCCGTGGAGCCGGGCGAGCGAGGCACGCGGCTCCTGCTCAAGGTCGTCACGCGCACGCGGGCATGGCTGGCACCCGCGCTCTCGCTCGGCGATCTCCTCATGGCACGCAAGCAGCTGCTCACGCTGAAGGCACTCGCCGAGCAGGATGCCCGGCGAGCCGGGCGCGGCTAGCGCCAGGCCGGGGCGACCTGGCGCTTGTAGCGCCGCGCCAGCAAGAGCGTGAGCAGGCTGACGACCGGGCCAGGGATGGTCGCCCGGAGGGACGAGCGCTCCCGCTCCCCCGCACCGTCCTCCATCCACGCCAGCGAGTTGGCGGCATCGACGATGCTGGCCGGGCGCAGCTTCTTGGCCATCGCCTTCCACTCGGGGTCGTCCTCCAGCTGCTGGGCGATCGGCTCGACGTCGCGCTCCTCGTGGTCGAGGTGGGCGTTGACCACCTCCGAGCAGGCCGACACGGCGTTGGCCGCAGCCGTCGCATGGGCCGCCGTCGGCGAGGTCGCCACCGCGGCGATCGCCGTGGATGCCGAGGACAGGGCCTGCTTCATCGCCACGTGCTCGGACTCCATCGCCGCCAGCAGCTCGCGGTCGTGACCGCGCTTCTCCAGGAACGGCCAGATGTTCTCGTCCTCGGCCTCGTGGTGGTGGGTGAGCTCGCGGACGAGGTTGCCCCACGCGGACTGGATCTGCCGGGCGCGGGAGCTGTCGCCCTCGGGCAGTGCGCGCAGCGCCTGCTCGGTGCGTGCGACGTCGCGACGCACCGCGGCGTGGATGACCTGGTTCATGCTGAGGGCCTCGGGCATGACCGGACGCTAACGTCCGCCGCACCCGCCGGCGACCCCCATTCGCGGGAGGTTTGGACCAGTCAGCGATGGAGCGAGGCGACCCAGTTCTTCAGCAGCTCGGCGCCGGCGTCGCCGGACTTCTCCGGGTGGAACTGGGTCGCGGACAGCGGGCCGTTCTCCACCGCCGCCACGAACCGGTCTCCCCCGTGCTCCGCCCACGTCACCAGCGGCGCCGCGGTGCGGTCGTTGGTGACGAGGTCCCAGCTGCGGGCGGCGTAGGAGTGCACGAAGTAGAACCGCTCGTCCTCGATGCCCGAGAAGAGCCGCGAGCCGCTCGGGACCTCGACGGTGTTCCACCCCATGTGGGGCACCACGTCCGCCTGCAGGCGGGTCACCAGGCCGGGCCACTCGTCGCAACCCTCGGTCTCCACGCCGTGCTCGACGCCACCGGCGAAGAGCACCTGCATGCCGACGCAGATGCCCAGCACCGGCCGGCCGCCGGCGAGGCGACGGCCGATGATCCGCTCGCCCTTGATCGCGCGCAGCCCGGCCATGCAGGCGGCGTACGCCCCCACGCCCGGCACCACGAGGCCGTCCGCCGCGAGCGCGGTGTCGAAGTCGCTCGTGAGAGTGACCGAGGCGCCGGCGCGCTCGACCGCGCGCACGACGGAGCGCAGGTTGCCCGAGCCGTAGTCGAGGACGACGACGTCAGGCGTCACAGGGAGCCCTTCGTCGACGGCACGCCCGTCTCGCGCGGGTCGATGGCGACAGCGTCGCGGAAGGCCCGGGCGAACGCCTTGAACTGCGCCTCCACCACGTGGTGCGGGTCCCGGCCGCCCAGCACCCGCACGTGCAGCGCGAGGTGGGCGTGGAAGGAGATGGTCTCGAAGACGTGGCGCGTCAGCGAACCCATGTACGCCGCACCGGTGCCGCCGATCGCGACGTAGGCCTGGCCCTCGGGCTCACCGGTGTGCACGCAGTAGGGACGACCGGAGACGTCGACGACCGCCTGGACCAGCGCCTCGTCGAGCGGGACGGTGGCGTCGCCGAAGCGGCGGATGCCGACCTTGTCGCCCAGCGCCTCGCGCAGCGCCTGGCCGAGGACGATCGCGGTGTCCTCGACGGAGTGGTGCGCGTCGATGTGGGTGTCGCCGTTGGTGTGGACGGCGAGGTCGACCAGCGCGTGCCGGGCGAAGGCGTCGAGCATGTGGTCGTAGAAGCCCACGCCGGTGGACACCTCCGAGCGCCCGGTGCCGTCGAGGTCGACCTCGACCGTGACCTGGGACTCCTTGGTGATGCGCTCGATCCTGGCGGTGCGGCTCATACGGGGTCCTTCGTGACGTCGGCGGTGGTCTCGCTGATGACCTGCTGGCTCTCCATTGTCTCCAGCAGGGCCTTCCTGAATGCTTCCATCTCATCGGTGGTGCCGATCGACACCCGCAGCCAGCCGTCCGGGCCGGTCTCGCGGATCAGCACCCCCCGGTCGACCAGACCCTGCCAGACCGCGTGCCGGTCGGCGAACCGGCCGAAGAGCACGAAGTTGGCGTCGGAGTCGGCGACCTCGAAGCGCTGCTCGCGCAGCCAGCCCACGGTCGCGTCACGCTCGGCCCGCAGGTCGTCGACCTTGCCGAGCAGCTCGGGCGCGTGCCGCAGGGCGGCCAGCGCGGTCGCCTGGGTGACGGCGGACAGGTGGTAGGGCAGGCGCACCACGCGGATGGCGTCGCAGATGGCCGGGTCGGCGGCGAGGTAGCCGAGCCGCGCGCCCGCGAGCGCGAACGCCTTGCTCATCGTGCGGGTCACCACCAGGTTGCGGTGCGTGCCCAGCAGCTCCAGCGCGCTCGGCGTACCGGCGCGGCGGAACTCGCCGTAGGCCTCGTCGACCACCACGATGCCGCCCGGCTCGTAGGACGCCGCCGCCTCGCACAGCATGGTGATCGCCTCCGGCGGCAGGGCCGTGCCGGTCGGGTTGTTCGGGCTCGGGAGCAGCACCACCGAGGGCTGCCGGTCCAGGACGAGGGCCCGAGCCGCATCGAGGTCGAGGGAGAAGTCCTCGGCCCGGTGGCCGGCGTGCCACTCGGTGAGGGTGTCGCGTGCGTACTCGGGATACATCGAGTACGTCGGCGCGAACGACAGGGCGACCCGGCCGGGCCCGCCGAAGGCCTGCAGCAGCTGCAGCATGACCTCGTTGGACCCGTTGGCCGCCCACACCATGTCGGGCGTGATCCCGGAGCCGCCGTCGCTGTCGAGGTACGCCGCCAGCGCCTCACGCAGCTCGGTGAACTCCCGGTCCGGGTAGCGGTTGAGCGTCACCGCCGCCTCGCCGACCGCGCGGGCGATGTCGGCCGCCGCCTCCGGCGAGGGACCGTAGGGGTTCTCGTTGACGTTGAGCTGGACCGGCGCCTCGTCCAGCGAGAGCTGGGGCGCACCGTAGGGCTCGATCCCCCGCAGCTCCTCGCGCAGGGGTGGGAACGTGGGGCTCACTGCTCGAACCGGACGCTGACGGCCTGGCCGTGGCCGGGCAGGTCCTCGGCCCCGGCCAGCGTCACGACGTGGTCGGCGACGTCGGCGAGCGCCGCCCGGGAGTAGTCGACGACGTGCACCGACTTGGTGAAGGCCCGCACCGACAGTCCGCTGGAGTGGCAGGCACATCCGGCGGTGGGCAGCACGTGGTTGGAGCCGGCGCAGTAGTCGCCGAGGGACACCGGCGCCCAGGGGCCGACGAAGATCGCGCCGGCGTTGCGCACGCGTGCGGCGTGGGCCGCGGCGTCGCGGGTGTGGATCTCGAGGTGCTCGGCGGCGTAGGCGTTGACCACGTCGACGCCCTGGTCCATGCCGTCGACGAGCACGATGCCGGACTGCTGCCCGCCCAGCGCGGTGCGGATCCGCTCGGTGTGCCGCGTCGCGAAGACCTGCTTGTCCAGCTCGGCCTCCACCGCGTCGGCGAGCGCGAGCGAGTCGGTGACGAGGACGGAGGCGGCCATCGGGTCGTGCTCGGCCTGGCTGATCAGGTCGGCCGCGACGTAGGACGCCTCGGCGCTGTCGTCGGCCAGGATCGCGATCTCGGTCGGACCGGCCTCGGAGTCGATGCCGACCACGCCGCGCAGCAGACGCTTGGCGGCTGCGACGTAGATGTTGCCGGGACCGGTCACCAGGTCGACGGGCGCGCAGGGACCGGCGCCGTGGGCGAACATCGCGATGGCCTGGGCACCGCCCACGGCGTAGACCTCGTCGACGCCGAGCAGGGCGCACGCGGCCAGGATCGTGGGCTCGGGCAGACCGCCGCTGTTCTTCTGCGGCGGGCTGGCGAGCGCGATCGAGCGGACGCCGGCCACCTGGGCGGGCACGACGTTCATCACGACGCTGCTGACCAGCGGGGCGAGCCCACCCGGGACGTAGAGCCCGACCCGGTCGATCGGGACCTTGCGGTGGGTCACCGTGGCGCCCGGGGCGACCTGGCTGGTCACGTCCTGCTCGAGCTCGGCGGCGCAGGTGCCGCGCAGCCGGCGGATCGACTCCTCGAGCGCGCTCCGAACGGCCGGGTCGAGGTCGGCCAGGGCCGCCTCGATGGCCTCGCGGGACACCGCGATGTCGTCGCGGTCGACGCCGTCGAACTGCGCGGAGAACTCGGCGATCGCCTCGACCCCCCGGGCCCGGACGGCGTCGATGATCGGCTGCACCTGATGCGTGGCGGCCTCGACGTCGAACTCGGCGCGAGGCACGCTCGTGCGATAGTCGACGGACGCCGGATCGGCGCCCCGGAGGTCGATGCGACGGATCAGGGACATGGGTCGATTCTAGGTTCTCCGGCGGGTCGGCCCACATCCGCGGATGCGCGGTGGACACGCGGCGCTAGGGTCGGGACGTGAGCGGTCCGCTGCCGATGTTCCCGCTGAGCACCGTGGTGTTCCCGGGGATGAGCGTGCCCCTCCACGTCTTCGAGGACCGTTACAGGATGCTGGTCAACCACCTCCTCACGGTCGAGGACCCGGCCGCCCGGGTCTTCGGCACGGTCGCGATCCGCGAGGGCTACGAGGTCGGCGACCACGGCGCCCAGTCGGTCTACCGCGTCGGGTGCGTGCTCCAGCTGACCGAGGTCGAGCGTCGCGACGACGGCACCTTCGACATCGTGGCGGTGGCCCGCGAGCGCCTGATGCTCGAGGAGATGCAGCGAGGTGCCGACTTCCCCCAGGGCGTGGTCGCCGTTCTCCCGGAGCCGGAGGTCGACGTCCCCGCCGAGGTGCTCGACCGGGCCAGGGCCACCTTCACGGCGTTCCGCGCGGCGATGACCGAGCTCCAGGGCGACCCCTTCAGCGGGACGCTGCCCCGCGACCCCGACTACCTGGCCTGGACGCTGTCAGCGCTGACGCCGCTGCCGATGGCCGAGCGGCAGTCACTCCTCGAGGCGGCCGACGCCACCGAGCGGCTGGTGCTCGTCACCCGCCTGCTGACCGAGGAGCTGCGCGCGATCAACGTCATCCCGTCGCTGCCCGCCACCCAGGTCGCCCGAACTGCCTGGTCCCCCAACTGACGCGCTGATGGCGAAGAAGTCACGTGCGGGCGGGGGTACGCCGGCGACGGTCGCGCTGACGGCCGCCGGCGTCGCCTTCGAGGTGCGGGCCTACGACCACGACCCGCGCTCGACGTCGTACGGCACCGAGGCGGCCGAGGCGCTCGGCGCGGACCCGGCCCGGGTGTTCAAGACGCTCCTGGCCTCCCTGGACGGGAAGCTGGTGGTCGGCATCGTCCCGGTGTCCGGCCACCTCGACCTCAAGGCGCTGGCACGCGCCCTGGGCGGCAGCAAGGCGGTGATGGCCGAGGTCGCCGCCGCCGAGCGGGCCACGGGCTACGTCGCCGGCGGCATCTCCCCCATCGGCCAGAAGAGGTCGCACCCGACGGTGCTCGACGAGTCCGCGCTCGGGCACGAGACGATCCTCGTCTCCGGCGGCCGCCGCGGCTTCGACATCGAGCTCTCGCCCCGCGACCTGGTGGCGGTCACCGGTGCGGTGACCGCCACCATCGGTCGCTGAGTCAGTCGGTCGTCAGCTTGAACAGGCCGTGCATGACGTCGCCGTCGACCCAGCCGCTGACACCGAAGGCGGAGAGCGGCGCGAGGTTCTCACTGACCTCGGGCCAGTCCTCGGTGACCCGGACGAGCCAGTCGTCGTCGGCGTCGAAGTTGACGAACAGCACCGTCTGAGCGTCGTCGCTCTCGACCACCTGGGCGTAGTCGTCGTTGTCGCCCAGGTCACCACCGGACTCGAGCTTGCCGCGGTAGTCGTCCTGGAGCGCGAGCACGGCGTAGCCGTCGCTCTCGGTGACCACCATGAACTCGGCCATCTCCGGGGGGGCCTGCGCGCTGATCTTGTCGAGCACCGCCTGGATCTCCTGGGCGTCGCCCTTGACCCGGATGCCTGCCGGGACCTCGCCCGGGCCGCCGTTGGTGATGGCGTCGGGGTCGATGCCGCTGCCGAGCGAGATCGTCACGCCGTCACCGAGCAGCGTCTCGAGGTCCTCGGGGAACGCCAGGCCGGTCTCGGCCTCGAGCTGCGAGATCTCCTCGTCGATGTCGGAGCCGTCCGAGGACGACAGGGTCTTCTTCGCGTAGTCGAGCATCGCCTGGCCCCAGCCCTCCTCGAGAGCGAAGCCGAGCGCGGCGACCGTGTCCTCGGGGAGGCCGGCGACCATGCTGACGCCCTGGTCGCTCTGCACGTACTTCGTCATGTCGGGCTGGTAGTCGGACATGGCGTACTCGATCTCGACCGCGCCGTCGTCGAAGCGGACCGTGGCGGCCGCGCCGTCGAAGTCGTCGATCATCTGCTGGAGATTCTCGGGCACCTCCTCCGGGGTCTCCTGCGGCGTCATGCCGAGGTCGCCGCCCATCATCGAGCCGGGACTGAACCCGCCGAGGTCGTCGAGGTACGAGGTCACGCCCTTGGCGACGTAGACGGACATGAAGCCGTCGTCGCCGGCCTGACCGGTCCACTTCTCGAAGGACGCGTCGCCGGAGAGCGAGCCGTCGCCGGCAGCGTCCACCACCTGCGAGGCGATGTCCTTGGTCTCGGCCAGCACCATCCAGTCGCCCTCGACGACCCAGCCGCCGACGTCGCCCTCGGCCTCCTCGCCGCCACCGCACACGTCGACGAGCTTCGCGACGCCCGCCTCGGCCTTGCCGGCGTCGGTGACCTGGACGACACCCACCGGCGCGGGGGTGTCCTCACCGAGGTCGACCGCGGCCATCGCGGCGCGCGAGCCGAGCCACGGCTTGACGTCCTCGGCGTAGTCGAGGCCCTCGCACCCGCCGGACTTGGTGATCTCCTCGAACAGGCGCTCGCGCAGGTCGTCGTCCGTCTCGAGGTCGATCTTGTCGGTGAACCCGGGGAACTTGCGCAGCGTCTTGATGGCCTCGATCTTCTGGCCGCCGCTCGGGTCGAGGTCGACGCTGAAGTAGGCGACCGTCGAGTCCGGGAGCGCCTCCGACGGCTGGGACCCCGTCGAGAAGAAGCTGCTGGCCGCCCAGGCCCCTCCGGCCACGACGGCGCCGCCGGCCACGAGGGCGCCGAGCACGATGAGGCGCTTGCGGTTGTCGTTGTCAGGCGTGGCCTCGACTGGGCCAGAGGCGTCCAGGTAGTCCGGCCCGCCCGGTGTCATGCTCATGTCAGTCCTGCTCCCCCGTTGCACGCGGTCCGGCACGTCGGGACCGCCCCGTTCTGGTCGCGGTCAGCCTACCCGCGAGGGCGCTTGCCCAACCCCCGACTTCCCAGGAGATAGGTCCCGACCAGACCGGCCATCGCGCCCATGGGGAACGCCACCAGGGCAGTGCTGTGCCAGGGTTCTCGATCGGGGTCGGGAGCAGTCAGCCCGAGTCCCCCGGAGAGGGGTGTGTAGTCGGGCTTGCCGGCCGCGAGCGCCTGCGGGTCGTTGGGTCCCAGGCTGCTGCCGACGACGTACATCAGCACACCTGCGAGGCATGCTCCGACGAGCACGGCGGCGACCGTCGCCATCTCGTGGTCGCGGCGCAGCCCGGCCAGCACCGCGAGGACGAGGCCCAGCGGGAAGGCGATCACCACGAAGAGCGCGATGCCGCTGAAGGAGTAGTCGGGGCCGGCCGGCTCGAGGTACCACTGGCCCTGGTAGGTCAGCCCGTCGGGTGCGTCCCAGAGCCGCTCCCACAGCACACCGGCACCGGCCCCGGCGACCAGGAAGGCGGTCAGCACGACCGCCACCCGCGTCGCGACTGTGCTGCTCCCGCTCGCCATGCCGTCCACGGTGCCACCCACGTCCTCGTCCACCAGGTCGTTCACCCGGTCAGGCACCCGGGACCGAGGAGCTGCTTGAGGTCGGCGAACAGGGCGGGGCTGGGACTGACCCGCAGGTTGTCGTCGAGGCGCAGCACCTTGGTCGAGCTGCGGGTCAGCAGGCGCAGCTGGACCTCGGTCATGCCGGGGTGGGTCCCGAGCACGTCGCGCAGCTGGGCGACCACGGGCGGCGTGCAGCGGGTCGACGGGAGGCTGATCACCACCGGTCCGGTCGGACCCTGGGTCAGGTCGGGGGCGGTGACCTCCTGGGCCCGCAGCTCGGGCTGGTCCTTGTCGCGCGAGAGCTGGCCCTTGATCCGCACGATCTGGTCCTCGACCAGCAGGGTCGAGGCGAGCGTGTAGGCACTCGGGAAGAGCAGCACCTCGATCGCGCCGTCGAGGTCCTCCAGCGTGATGGTGGCCCACGGGTCGCCGCGCTTGGTGATCTTGCGTGCCACCGAGGTGATCAGGCCGCTGACGGTCAGGGTCGAGCCGTGGGCCCGCTCCTCGTCGAGCATCAGCTGGCCGATGGTGCAGTCGGTGCCCTGCGAGAGCACGTGCTCGAGACCGAGGAGCGGGTGGTCGGAGACGTAGAGGCCGAGCATCTCGCGCTCGTGGCCGAGCAACGTCATCTTGTCCCAGTCGTCGATGTCCGGGATCGTCACGCTCACGCCGAAGCCGGCGTCGTCGTCGTCGCTGAGCCCGCCGAACAGCGAGTCCTGGCCGATCGCCTCGTTCTTCTTGAGGTCGACGAACTGGTCGACCGCCGTCTCGTGCACGGCGGCGAGGGCGCGTCGGCGGTGCTTCATGTCGTCGAACGCGCCGGCCTTGATCAGCGACTCCACGACCCGCTTGTTGCACACCAGCGCCGGGACCTTCTCCATGAAGTCGTTGAAGTCGGCGTAGCGGCCCTTGCTCTCGCGGGCCGACACGATGCCGTCGACGACGTTGCTGCCGACGTTGCGCACGGCGGTGAGGCCGAAGCGGATGTCGTTGCCGACGGGGGTGAAGTTGGCGTGGGACTCGTTGACGTCGGGCGGCAGGACCTGGATCTTCATCCGGCGACACTCGTTGAGGTAGATCGCCATCTTGTCCTTGTCGTCCTTCACCGACGTCAGGAGGGCGGCCATGTACTCGGTCGGGTAGTTGGCCTTGAGGTAGGCGGTCCAGTAGGTGATGACGCCGTAGGCGGCGGAGTGCGACTTGTTGAAGGCGTAGTCGGAGAACGGGAGCAGGATCTCCCAGAGCTTGTCGATCGCGACCTGCGGGAAGCCGCGCTCGAGCATGCCGGCCTGGAAGCCGGCGTACTGCTTGTCGAGCTCCTCCTTCTTCTTCTTGCCCATCGCGCGCCGCAGGTTGTCGGCCGCACCCAGGGTGAAGCCGGCCAGGACCTGGGCGATCGCCATCACCTGCTCCTGGTAGACGATCAGGCCGTAGGTCTCCCCCAGCACCGGCTCGAGCGCCTCGGCCAGGGCCGGGTGGATCGGCTCGATCGGCTCGCGGCCGTTCTTGCGGCGGGCGTACTTGTTGTGGGAGTCGGCGCCCATCGGGCCGGGGCGGTAGAGCGCGCTCACGGCGGTGATGTCGGCGAACTGGTCAGGCTGCATCGAGCGCAGCAGCGAGCGCATGCCCGAGCCGTCGAGCTGGAAGACGCCGAGGGTGTCGCCGCGGCCCATCAGCTCGTAGGTGGCCCGGTCGTCGAAGGGCAGCTCCTCGAGGACGACGTCCTCGTCGCGGTTGACCTTGATGTTGCCGAGGGCGTCCTCGAGGGTGCGGAGGTTGGAGAGGCCGAGGAAGTCCATCTTGACCAGCCCGAGCGACTCGCACATCGGGTAGTCGAACTGGGTGATGACCGCGCCGTCCTGGGGGCGGGCCATGATCGGCACGATGTCGATCAGCGGCTCGCTCGACATGATCACGCCGGCGGCGTGCACGCCCCAGTTGCGGATCTGGCCCTCGAGGCCCAGGGCCGTCTCGTAGATCGTGCGGACCTCGGGGTCCTGGTCGTGCAGCGCCCGGAACTCGCCGCCGTCGCGGTAGCGCTTGTGGTTGGGGTCGAAGACGTCCTTGAGCGCGACGCCCTTGCCCATCACGTCGGGCGGCAGCGCCTTGGTGATGCGGTCGGAGATCGCGAAGCCGTGGTCGAGCACGCGGGCGGCGTCCTTGATGGCGGCCTTGGACTTCAGCCGGCCGAAGGTCGCGATCTGCGCGACGCGCTCGGCGCCGTACTTCTGGCTGACGTAGGCGATCACCTCGCCCCGGCGGGCGTCGTCGAAGTCGATGTCGAAGTCGGGCATCGAGGGGCGCTCGGGGTTGAGGAAGCGCTCGAAGAACAGGCCGTGCTCCAGCGGGCACAGGTCGGTGATGCGCAGCGCGTAGGCCGCGATCGAGCCCGCTCCCGAGCCGCGGCCGGGTCCGACGCGGATGCCGTTGTCCTTGGCCCAGTTGATGAAGTCGGCGACCACGAGGTAGTAGCCGCAGTAGCCCTTCTGGGAGATGATCGCGAGCTCCATCTCGACCCGGTCGCGCACCTCCTGGTCGAGCCGGTCGCCGGGGTAGCGCGCCTCGATGCCGCGCCAGACCTCCTTGCGGAACCACGAGTCCTCGGTCTCGCCCTCCGGCACGTCGGCGCGCGCCATGTAGCCGCCGGTGGACTCGGTGAACTCGACCTCGCACCGCTCGGCGATCGCGAGGGTGTTGTCGCACGCCTCGCCCATGCCGTACTGGTCGGCCCACACCGCGCGCATCTCGGCGGCCGACTTGATGTAGTAGCCGCCGCCGTCGAACTTGAGACGGTTGGTGTCGGCGAGCCGCTTGCCCGACGCCACGCAGATGAGGGCGTCCTGGCCGGCGGCGTCCTCGGGGTTGGTGTAGTGGGTGTCGTTGGTGACGATGGCCGGCAGGTCGAGCGTCTTGGCGATCCTGAGCAGGTCGTCGCGGGTGGCGCGCTCGGCAGCGATGCCGTGGTCCATCAGCTCGAGGAAGAAGTTGTCCTTGCCGAAGATGTCCTGGAACTCGCCGGCCGCCTTGAGCGCCTCGTCGTACTGCCCCAGCGTCAGCCGGGTCTGGATCTCGCCGGAGAGGCACCCGGTGCTGGCGATGATGCCCTTGGCGTAGCGCTGCAGCAGCTCGCGGTCCATGCGGGGCTTGTAGTAGTAGCCCTCGAGGCTGGCCAGGCTCGCCAGCCGGAACAGGTTGTGCATCCCCTCGGTGTTCTCCGCCCACATCGTCATGTGGGTGTAGGCGCCACCGCCGGCGACGTCCTTGCCGCCCTCCTCGGCGGAGTCGCCCTTGCCCCACCGCACCCGACGGCGCTCGCCGCGCATGGTGCCGGGCGTGAGGTAGGCCTCGATGCCGATGATCGGCTTGACGCCGTGCTTGCGGGCCTTGCTGTAGAAGTCGTAGGCCCCGTGGAGGTTGCCGTGGTCGGTCATCGCGATCGCCGGCATGCCGAGCTCGGCGGTGCGCTGGAACAGCCCGTCGAGCAGGGATGCGCCGTCGAGCATGGAGTACTCGGTGTGCACGTGCAGGTGCACGAAGTTGTCGTGGGAGCCGGCGGCCGACATGGAGGAGACTTCCGCACCTTTCGAGGGGTCGCTGACGGGGTCTGTTTCTGGGGTTGCTGACTGCGCAGCGGAGAGGGGGGAAGAGCAGTCAGCCTACGTCAGTGTGCCCGGCCCCACCGACAAGACACCCGACCCGATCCACGACCGGGAGCCCGTCGGCGCGGGGTGCCCTCACAGCCAGTCGATGGCGTGCCCGTGGCCGTGGCTCCACGCCACGGGGACGCCGTCCAGCGCCGTCACGAAGCGACCCGAGGGGACCTCGCGACCACCCGTCACCGCAGGCAGGACGCGTCGTCCCTCGTTGCTGATCCACCGGCACCGTCCCTCGGCCACCAGACCGGTCATCAGGTCGTGGAAGCGGTCACGATCGGCCTCCTCGAGGTAGGCGATCACGGCGGAGTGGAAGACCACGGGCGTGCCGTGCGGGGCGGCCTCGTCGAGCAGGTCGGGGAGGTGGTCGAGGAGGTCACCGCGGCGCAGAGCGGGCGGCTCGCGGCGCGCGACCCCTATCGCCTCGCGCAACCGATGACGTCGCTCGTCCTGCTCGGGCCACACGAGGTTCTCCAGCCAGGCCATCGCGTCCTCGTCGGAGACGTCGAGCGGGTTGAGGTCGACCCCGCCCCGCCACGCCACCTCGGGGTGCCTCTCGGGCACCGGGAGCGCACCGGTGGCCTCGGCGGTGAGGACCGGACCGCCGCTCCCCCGCAGCCCGCCCAGCGGCGGCCAGACGTAGTCGTACCGGTCGGGGAACAGGCACAGCCCGGCGCTCGCCCCCACCTCGATGAGCGCAAGAGGTCCGTCGAGGAGCCCGAGGACGGGCGCCAGGGTGGCCAGGCGCCCCACCTCGTTGGTCTGGGTCGCCCGGGACATGACGGTGGCCCGGACCTCGGCCTCCCGCTCGAGCAGGACGCGGCGCAGTCCGTCGTACGACCCCGGCGCGGGTGCACCGTGCCAGCGTGCAGCCGCGAGGACGAGGTTGGGCTGGCGCTTGATCGGGGGCAGCGTGTCCAGCCAGGCGAGCACCTCGTCGTCCTCGGCGACCCCCAGCGCCCACTCCTCGAAGCAGGGCGAGTCGCCGGCCGCGTAGGTGGCGAAGTCGCGGTACTCCTCGATCACGTCGTCGTAGAGCAGCATGCGGCCATCTTGTCCGGTCAGCGGCTGGCGTCGAGCGACTGGGCGATGATCACGTCGACGATCCGGGCGACGCGCTCCTCCCCCAGCTCGGGCACCACGGCCGCGATCCGGCGCACGATCTCGGCCTCGCGCCGCGGGTCACGCTCGTGGGACGGCTTCACGGCCTGGACCGCCCGCGTCAGCGCCGTACGCCGCGCGAGGACGTCGCCGAGCACCAGGTCGGCGTCGTCGATGAGCCCGCGCAGGAAGACCAACGGCTCGGGCCCGGGCCAGGCGACCCGGATGTCGGGGGCGTGCTCCTCGTTGGCGGAGCCGTCGGTCCGCTCGAGCTCCAGGCACCCGCGCCGGCGGTAGAACGTGCGAGCCGGCTCGTTGGACTCGAAGACCCAGAGGCAGAACCCCTGCGGGCGCAACGTGGTCACCGTCTCGAACAGCGCGGTGCCCACCCCGGCGCCCTGGTGGTCGGGGTGCACGTAGAGGTCGTCGAGCCACGTGGGGGTCGAGCGGGCATAGCCCGCCACGGCGTCTCCCCGCGTCGCCAGCCACACGTCGTACGTCGTCAGGTCCCAGCCGGCGACCCAGGCCCGCACCTCGTCGTCCGCGTGCACGCCGGGCGGGAACGCGGGACCGGCGGCGCGACGCGCAGCGAGGTGGACCTCGGCCAGCGCGGGCAGGTCGCCCACGGTGGCCGGTCGCAGCGCCATGTCGGCCGGCATGACGTCAGTGCTCGTCGCGGACGACCTCGAGCGCGTGCGCCAGGTCGTCGGGGTAGGTGGACTCGTAGGTGACGTAGTCGCCGGTCTCGGGGTGCTCGAAGCCGAGGCGCATGGCGTGGAGCCACTGGCGCTCCAGGCCGAGGCGCTGGGCGAGCGCCGGGTCGGCGCCGTAGGTCAGGTCACCCACGCACGGGTGCTTGAGCGCGCTCATGTGCACCCGGATCTGGTGGGTGCGCCCGGTCTCGAGGTGGATCTCGAGGAGGCTGGCGAACCGGTGGGCCTCGAGCGTCTCGTAGTGGGTGATGCTGTGCCGGCCGTCGCCCATCACGGCGAACTTGTAGTCGAACTTGGGGTGCCGGCCGATCGGAGCGTCGACCGTGCCGGTCAACGGGTCGGGGTGGCCCTGCACCAACGCGTGGTAGGTCTTGTCGACCGTGCGGTGTCGGAAGGCGTTCTTGAGCACGGAGTAGGCGTGCTCGGACTTCGCGATGACCATGACGCCGGAGGTGCCGACGTCGAGGCGCTGGACGATGCCCTCGCGTTCCTTGGCGCCGCTGGTGGAGATCCGGAAGCCCGCGCCGGCGAGGTGCCCGACGACGGTGGGTCCGCGCCAGCCGGGCGAGGGGTGCACGGCGACGCCGACGGGCTTGTCGATCACGACGATCGCGTCGTCGTCGTGGATGATCCGGATCCCCTCGACGACCTCCGCCTTCACCTCGAGCGGGTCACGCTCGGCCGGGATCGTCACGTCGAGCATGGCACCGGCGTGGACGCGGTCGCTCTTGCCGACCGCGTCGCCGTCGACCTGCACCAGGCCCTGGGAGATCAGGTCGGCGGCCTTGGTGCGCGAGAAGCCGAACATCCGCGCCATCGCGGCGTCGACGCGCTCGCCGGCGAGGCCGTCGGGCACGAAGACGGTGCGCTGCTCGGCGTGGGTGGTCATCCGTCCCCGGAATCGCGGGACCCGTCGAGGGCCACGCCACGGAAGGTCTGCAGGATGATCAGCCCGGCCGCGACGTTGATGCAGATGTCGGCGACGTTGAAGACCGGCCAGTTGGGCAGCATCAGGAAGTCGACCACGTGGCCGTGGAACGGCTCGGGCTCGCGGACGATGCGGTCGGTGAGGTTGCCGCCCACGCCGCCGAGCAGGAACCCGAGGGCCAGCGCCCACCCCGTGCTGGCGAGGCGGCGGCTCAGCCACAGGACGACGACCACGGCCACCATCGCCAGGCAGGTGAAGACGATCGTGAAGCCGGTGCCCGTGCTGAAGGCGGCGCCGGGGTTGAACGTCAGGTGGAGGGTGAACCAGTCACCGAAGACCTCGACGTCACCGTCGGCCAGCGAGGCCAGCGCCCACTGCTTGGAGGCGAGGTCGGCGGCGTAGGCCAGCGCGGCCATGCCTGCGAAGATCAGTCGTGCGTCGAGACGCCGACGGGCCGGGTCGTGGTCGACCTGGTCGCTGGGATTCAGCGACGCTCCTCGCGCTGCTTGCATGACATGCACAGTGTGGCATGGGGCACCGCCATCAACCGATTCTTGCCGATGGGGTTGCCGCAGGAGTCACAGACGCCGTAGCTGCCGTCGTCGATGTGCGACAGCGCCCGGTCGATCTGGGACAGCGTCTCGCGCTCCCGGGCCAGCACCGTGAGCTCGTGGTCGCGCTCGAAGCTGGTCGCACCGACGTCGGCCTGGTCCTGCCCGGCGCCGTCGCCGGCGTCGCGCATCAGTCGGGCGAGCTCGGCCTCGGACTGCCCGACGATGACCGACAGGCGCTCCTGGTGCTCGCGGAGCTCCTTGACGACCTCGTTGAGCTCGCCCCGGGTCCAGGGGTCCTCGCCGTCGAGCACGACCAGTCGTGCGGGGGTCGCCTTGCGGGGTGCTGCCTTCTTGGCCGGAGCCGCCTTCGTCACAGGAGTTGCCTTCTTCGCAGGTGCGGTCGTGGTCGCCGGGGAGGTCTTCTTGGCGGCCGTCTTGGTGGCGCGAGCGGCCTTCTTGGCGGCCGTCTTCTTCGCCGGCGCGGTCTTCGTGGCCGGCGCGGCCTTCTTGGCGGCCGTCTTCTTGGCGGCCGTCTTCTTGGCGGCCGTCTTCTTCGCCGGAGCGGCCTTCTTGGCCGGAGCTGCCTTGGTGGCCGCGGCCTTCTTCACAGGGGCGGCCTTCTTGGCAGGGGCCGACTTCTTGGCAGGGGCCGACTTCTTCGCCGGAGCCGCCTTCGTGGCGGGTGCCTTCTTGGCGGGCGCCTTCTTCGCCGGCGCCTTGTCCGCGGCGGTCGACGAGGCGCTCTTGCGGCCGATCACTCGCTTGGCCGCTGCCGCAGCAGTGCCGGCCAAGGACTTGCGCGTACTGCCAGCCATCTCCGAGGGCCTCCAGCCAGTCAATGGGTGTGGCAGGAACCACACGGTGGCAGGGAGGGTATCCGCTGCCACCCACAGAGCCAACAGCGGCTCGCCGAAATGCGGAGAACGGCCACCCTCACGGGTGGCCGTCCTCCATTCACAGACGTGTTCGAAGGTGTCAGCCCTCGTCGTCGCCCAGCACCGAGCGGAGGCGCTTGGGCCCGTGACCACTGTCCACCGGAGCCTGGCTCTCGGCGCCGTTGGAGAGCGCCTCGAGCTGCTGGGTGAAGTAGGTCTTGAGGCGGGAGCGGTACTCGCGCTCGAACTGGCGAAGCGTCTCCACGTCGCTGTTGAGCTTGTCGCGCTCCTTCTCCAGGTCGCCGAACATCTGCTGGCGGCGCTCGGCCGTCTCGGAGTCGAGCATCTGCGAACGCTGGCGCGCGTCGGCCTCCATGCGGTCGGCCTTGGTCTTCGACTCGGCCTCGAGGCGCTCGGCCTTGGTGCGGGCGGCCCCGACGATGCGGTCGGCCTCGTTCTTGGCGTCCTCGACGAGCTCGTCGGCGTTGCGCGTGGCGATCTCGAGCAGACGGGCGGCGGCGTTGGAGGCGTCGGCGATGTTGCTGACGCGCGCGGTCTGCACGGGAGCGGCGGCAGGTGCCGCGGCGACCACCGGTGCGGCGGGCTCCGGCTCGGGCTCCGGCTCGGGCTCTGGCGCGGCAGGGGCGAACGAGGCAGGGGCAGCGGGCGCGGTGGCACCGCCCGACTGTGCGGCGGACAGCTTCGACCGGAGGTCGTCGTTCTCCTTGGTGAGCCGCGCGAGCTCGGCCTCGACCTCGTCGAGGAACTGGTCCACCTCGCCCATGTCGTACCCCTCACGGAGACGGACAGGCGTAAAGCGCTTGTTGCTCACGTCCTCAGGCGTCAGCGGCATGACCTCACCCAAACTTTCAGTCTTCGATTCACGGTGGCTCTGCTGTCAGGAGACAATAGCGCCCGGCGCCGCACGGGGCACAGTGACCCGTGTGACGGATGGTTCAGAGCCCGAAGATGGTGACGACCACGTTCAGCAGCAACCATGCTGCCACCATCACGAGCAGGAAGCTCAGGTCGAGCGCGACCGAGCCGATGCGCAACGGCGGAATGACCTTGCGCAGCGCCACGATGGGCGGATCCGTCGCGGAGTAGACACCCTCGAGCGCGACGAGCAGGGGTCCGTGCGGCGTCCACTGCCGGGCGAAGACCTGGACCCAGTCCACGATGAACCGGATCCAGAGCAGCCCGATGAAGACGAGCAGGATGATGTAGAGCGTCTGGCCGAAGATCTGCACGGGTTAAGAGTGCCTCAGCTCTGGTTGAAGAAGCCGTCCTCGGCGATCCGCTGCTTGTCCTCGGCCGAGACCGCGACGTTGGGCGGCGAGAGCAGGAAGACCTTGTTGGTCACGCGCTCGATCGAGCCTCGGGTGGCGAAGATCAGGCCGGCGGCGAAGTCGACGAGACGCTTGGCGTCGTTGTCGTCCATCTCGCTGAGGTTCATGATCACCGGGGTGCCGTCACGGTAGTTCTCACCGACGAGACGGGCCTCGTTGTAGTTGCGGGGGTGCAGGGTGGTGATGCGGCTCAACTCAGCCACGACTCCTGTCTGGACCGAGGCCGGTCGACGGCGCTCGGCGAGGTCGGACACAGGGGCAGGGCGACGCTCGCGAGCCACGGGACGCTGGTCGACAGCCTCCTGCGTGGACGTCTCGGTGTCACCGTCGTACTCGTCGTAGTGGCCGGTGTCCTCGAGCAGGCCGAGGTACTCGCCGATCTTGCGCATCGCGCCGCTCATGAGACTGATCCTCTGCTAGTGATGGTGGCCGGTCCGGACACCAGGTGAGATGTTGTCGACATTACTGGACCTGGGGCCTCGGACCGAGGACCGCAGACCCGACACGCACGTGTGTCGCGCCGTGGACGATCGCCACCTCGAGGTCGCCGCTCATCCCCGCCGAGAGGACGGCGGCGTCGGGGTGCTCGCGCAGGAAGTCCGCACGGACCTCCGCGAGTCGCGCGAAAGCCACGCCGGGCTCCTCGCCCAGGGGCGCCACCGCCATCAGGCCGCGCAGCCGGAGCATGCCCGCCTCGTCCACCCGCCGGGCCAGGTCGGCCAGGTCGGCAGGGTCCGCCCCCGATCGGTGCTCCGCGCCGGGCGGGTCGAGGCTGACCTGGAGCAGGACGTCGAGGTCGTGGCCACGCGCGTGGGCTCCGCGCGAGAGCGGACCCACCAGCTTGGCGCGGTCGAGCGACTCGACCACGTCGGCGTACGCCGCGACGGCCGCGGCCTTGTTGGACTGCAGGCCCCCGATGAAGTGCCACCGCAGCCCGAGGTCGGCGCACTCGGCAGCCTTGACCTCGGCCTCCTGGTGGCGGTTCTCACCGACGTCGGTGACGCCGAGGTCGGCCAGGAGGCGCACGTCGGAGGCCGGGAAGAACTTGGTGACCACGACGAGGGAGACCTCGGCGGGGTCGCGCCCCGCTTGCCCGCAGGCGGTCGCGATGCGACGGCGTACGACGTCGAGGTTGGCGGCGAGCTCGTCACGGCGCGCGGTGTGGCTCATGCGTGGCTCCAGATGACCCCGGCGAACCGGGTGGCGGCCGCTCCGTCGCGGCGGTAGGACGGCCAGGTCGGGTCCTCGCGCGTGCAGGCGTCCACGGTGCGTACGTCGGTGATGCCGGCCGCCTGCAGCTGCGCGCGCACGCCGACGCCGAGGTCGAGCGCCGGGGTGCCCCACGAGGTGGTCGAGCGCGACGCGGGGACGATCGCGGCGACCTCCTCCTGGAGCTCGGCCGGCACCTCGTAGCAGGCGCCGCACACGTGGGGGCCGATCCAGGCGACGGTCGGGACCGCGCCGCGCTCACGCAGCGCCGCGACCGCGGCAGGTACGACGCCCGCGGCCAGCCCGGGACGACCGGCGTGCGCGGCCGCGATCCAGCCGGTCTCGGGGTCTCCCAGCAGCACCGGCACGCAGTCGGCGGCGCGGGCGAGCAGCGCGACGCCGGGCTGCGAGGTGTAGAGGGCGTCGCAGGCCGGCGCCTCCCGCGGGAGCGCCTCGACGAGGGCGGCCTCCGCGCCGTGCACCTGGTGCATGAGCACCGGTGTCGCACCGGACTCCTCGGAGATCCGGGCAAGAGCCTCCGCGCGCACCTGCTCCTCGGCGGCGTCGCCGAGGCTGAGGTAGACGTCGGTGAAGGCGACCTCGATCACGAGGTCGCCTTCGATCCGATCGCGGTGGCGCAGCAGGCTCAAGGGGTGGCGGTCACTTCAGGAAGTCGGGCACGTCGAGGTCGTCGTCGTCGAACTGGACCTGACGGGCCTGACGCGGCTGGGCCGGGCCCGCGGGCGCCTGCGAGGGGGACGGGGCGAACGTCGTCCGGGCAGCGGGCTCCGACGGCGCGGACGCAGCCTGCGCAGGAGCAGGCGAGCCGTGCTGCGCGGGCGCAGCCGGGGCCGCCTTGGTGGCGAGCTGCTGGGCCGCGGCGCGGGTCTGCTCCTGGTTCTGGGCCGGCTGGCCCTGGCGCAGGACGTTGCCGTCCGAGCGACGCTTCGGCATGCCGCCGTCGAAGCCGGCGGCGATGACGGTCACCCGCACCTCGTCACCGAGCGCGTCGTCGATGGTCGCGCCGAAGATGATGTTGGCCTCGGCGTGGGCGGCCTGCGAGACGAGCGCTGCCGCCTCGTTGATCTCGAAGAGACCGAGGTCGGAGCCCCCCGCGATGGAGAGCAGCACGCCGTGGGCACCCTCGATGCTCGCCTCGAGCAGCGGGCTCGAGACCGCCATCTCCGCGGCGGCGACCGCACGGTCCTCACCGCGGGCCGAGCCGATGCCCATGAGGGCGGAGCCGGCGTTGGCCATGACGGACTTCACGTCGGCGAAGTCGAGGTTGATCAGGCCCGGGGTGGTGATCAGGTCGGTGATGCCCGAGACGCCCTGGAGCAGGACCTGGTCGGCCTGCTTGAAGGCATCGAGGATCGACACGTTGCGGTCGGTGATCGAGAGCAACCGGTCGTTGGGGATCACGATGAGGGTGTCGACCTCTTCGCGGAGCTGGCTGATGCCCTCCTCCGCGGAGTTGGCCCGACGGCGTCCCTCGAAGGCGAACGGACGGGTCACGACACCGATGGTCAGGGCGCCCAGCGACCGGGCGATGCGCGCCACGACGGGGGCGCCGCCGGTGCCGGTGCCGCCGCCCTCGCCCGCGGTCACGAACACCATGTCGGCGCCCTTGATGACCTCCTCGATCTCGTCGGCGTGGTCCTCGGCCGCCTTGGCGCCCACGTCGGGGTTGGCGCCGGCGCCGAGGCCACGGGTGAGCTCACGGCCGATGTCGAGCTTGACGTCGGCGTCGCTCATGAGGAGTGCCTGGGCGTCGGTGTTGATCGCGATGAACTCGACGCCCTTGAGGCCGACCTCGATCATCCGGTTGACGGCGTTGACGCCACCGCCACCGATGCCCACGACCTTGATGATCGCCAGGTAGTTCTGCGCTGCTGCCACGGCTCCGGGGCCTTCCTTGAGTGGTCTGTGTGTCTAGGTCTGTGTGACGGAGGACTGAGCGTTGAGGAGATGCGAACCCGGGGAATGGTTCGAGCTCCGATCCGCCTCCCCAGGAGCCGCGGAACCCTAACCGTGTTCCTGAGGGTTATAGTTATGTCAACCTCGCGTTTCGCTAGACCATAGGCAGCGGTCCGCCGCCGATCCGGCAGACACGCCCGCGTGTCGGGCTTCGGTGAAGAAAATTCTGCGCGCCACCCTGGCGGCGTACGACACCCGCCGCCCCAGCCTGGCGGCATACGACACCCGGCCGCCCCACCCTGGCGGCGTACGACACCCGCCAGCTCCACCCTGGCGGCGTACGACACCGAATCCCGCTGTCGCGATGTCGTATGCCGCCACTCTCGCCAAGGCCGATGTCGTATGCCGCCACCCACACTGAGCCGGATGTCGTCTGCCGGGATACGACACCCGCCAGCTCCACCCTGGCGGCGTACGACACCCCATCGAGCGGGAGCGCCGTCGTATGCCGCCACCCTCGCCCAAGACCGATGTCGTATGCCGCCACCCACACTGAGCCGGATGTCGTCTGGCTGCGTACGACCGGCCGCCCGAGCGTGGCGGCATACGACACCCGGCCGCCCCACCCTGGCGGCACACGACACCCCATCGAGCGGGAGCGCCGTCGTATGCCGCCACCCTCGCCCAAGGCCGATGTCGTATGCCGCCACCCCCCACCGGAACGGGAGGGAGCGAGGCTCAGCCGGCGGTCTCGCGGACGGTCGGGTTGCCCGGGACGCTCACGTCGTAGACCAGGGCCTTCTCGGCCGCCATCAGCCGGTCGATCACCTGGGCCTTGAGCTCGGACTCCTCCGCGCTCCCCCACAGGACCTGGCGCCCGTCGCGCATGACGAGGGTGATCTGGTCGACGGTGGCCACCTCGACGTGGTCGACGCGGGTCGCCAGGTCCTCGGGCAGGGCCGACACGACGGTGGCGGCCTCCTTGAGCGCGTCTGTGCCGGCCGCTCCCCCGGGCCGGATGCGCGGCATCCCGCGCGGCACGGTCTTGTAGTCGCGGAACACCACGCCCTCGGCGTCGAGGCCGCGGATGCGTCCCGCCAGCTCGACCACCGCCACCGCGGTGCGCTCGACGACCTCGATGCGTACGGCGTCGGGCCAGGTGCGGGTCACGTCGACCGACTCGATCTCGGCCAGCGACCCGACGCGCGCGTCGGCGCGGGCCAGGTCCACCAGCGCGAGCTGGTCGCCGATCGGGACGTCCGCGACCTCACGGATCCGCGCGTCGCTGAGCAGCTGGTTGCCGACGACCTCGACCTTGGCGACCTGGAGGGTGGCGGAGAAGAACACCAGCCAGACCGCCGTGGCCACGAGCGCGACCACGGCGACCAGGGCGACCACGTAGCGCAGCGACAGCCACCGGCGCGCCCACTGCCGTCGCGCGAAGCGGCGACGGGTGCGCCGGCTCCTGCGGTCCTCCTGCTCCACTCACGCACCCCCGAGCAGCTCGAGCACCTGCGGCCCGACGCTCGTGATGTCGCCGGCGCCGAGGGTGATCACGAGGTCGCCCGGGCGGGCGCGCTCGGCGAGCACCTGGGCGGCCGCGCCCAGCCCGTCGACGTACGTCACCCGCTCGGGCGGCAGCGGCACGGCCTTGGCGACGAGGTGGCCCGTCACCTCGGGGTCGGGGTCCTCGCGGGCGACGTAGACGTCGAGCACGACGACCTCGTCGGCCGCCCCGAGCGCGACCCCCATGGCCTCGCCGAAGATGCGGGTGCGCGAGACGAGGTGGGGCTGGAAGGCCGCCACCACGCGGCCCTCGCCGGCGAGCGCGCGCGCCGCCTCGAGGTCGCCGCGGATCTCGACGGGGTGGTGGGCGTAGGAGTCGTAGACCCGGACGTCGCCGGCCTCGCCCTTCAGCTCCATGCGGCGCCCGGTGCCGGTGAACAGTCCCAGCCCCTCGGCCAGGTCGTCGAAGGAGCAGCCGAGCTGCAGGCCCATCGCCAGCGCGGCCACGGCGTCGAGCACGTAGTGGCGCCCGGGGATCCGCAGCCGCAGCTCGCCCAGGTCGCTCCCGGCGCGCGAGACCCGGCACGTGGAGGTGGAGCCGTCGAGCGTCAGGTCGTGGATGCGCAGGTCGGCGTCGGGCGACTCCCCCACCGTCACCACGTCGAGGCCCTGCGCACGCGCCTGGCGGGCCAGCTGCGCGGCGCCGGGGTCGTCGAGGACGCAGACCAGGAACCCGGAGCGGTCGATCGTGTCGGCGAAGTCCTCGAACGCCTGGTGGTAGGCCTCCTCGGTGCCCCAGTTGTCGAGGTGGTCGGCCTCGACGTTGGTGACGATCGCGGCGTGGGGGCGGTAGACGAGGAAGGCGCCGTCGCTCTCGTCGGCCTCGGCCACGAAGAGGTCGTCGCCGCCCGCGTCAGCGTTGCGCCCGGTGGCGGTCAGCACGCCGCCCACGGCGTACGACGGGTCGACGCCGGCCGCGAGGAGGGCCGAGGTGAGCAGACCGGTGGTCGTCGTCTTGCCGTGCGTGCCGGCGACCGCGAGGACGCGCGAGCCCGCCATCACCGCGGCGAGCCCGGCCGAGCGGGGCAGGATCCTCAGGCCGCGCCGCCGGGCCTCGAGCACCTCGGGGTTGTCCTCGCGCGCGGCCGTGGTGACGACCAGCGTGTCGGCGTCACCGACGTGGGCGGCGTCGTAGCCGAGGTGGCACGTGACGCCGAGCTCGCGCAGGGCGGGCAGGAAGGGCGTGTCGTGGTCGTCGCTGCCGGTGACGGTGATCCCGCGCGCGGCCATGATGCGGGCGATGGCGGAGATGCCCGCGCCGCCGATGCCGACGCAGTGGACGCGCCCGAGCTCGGCAGCCGGCAGGATCTCCTCTGGGACCGGGATCTTCACGCTGCGGTCCTGTCCGCCGCGGCGTCGAGGACCATGCGGGCGAGCTTGTCGTCGGCGTCGAGCGGGATGACGCCGCGGGCCGCCGCGCCCATCTCGGCCAGTCGGGCGGCGTCGTTCATCAGGCCCGGCACGCTGGCCGAGACCCACTCCGGCGTCAGGGCCGCGTCGGCCACCAGCAGGCCGCCGCCCGCGTCGACCACGGGCCGGGCGTTGAGGGCCTGCTCGCCGTTGCCGATCGGGAGCGGGACGTAGATCGCGGGCAGGCCCACGCCGGAGACCTCGGTGACGGTGTTGCTGCCGGAGCGACACAGCACGGCGTCGGCGGCGGCGTAGGCGAGGTCCATCCGGTCGACGTAGTTGAGCACGACGTAGGGCACCTCGCCCGACACGACGTCCAGCCCGTGCTTCGGACCGACGACGTGGAGCACCTGCACCCCCGCCGACGCCAGGTCGGCCGCCGCACCGGACACGGCGGCGTTGATCCGGGCGGCGCCCTGCGATCCCCCCGTGACGAGCAGCGTGGGCAGGTCGTGGCGCAGGCCGAAGGCCGTCAGCGCCTCCTCGCGCAGGGCGGCGCGATCCATCGTGGAGACCATCCGGCGGATCGGCAGGCCGGTGCACACCGCGTGGGGCAGGTCGGTGCCCGGGAAGCTGGTCGCCACGTGCCTCGTCATCCGCGCCCCGAGCCTGTTGGCCACCCCCGGGATCGCGTTGCCCTCGTGGACCACGATCGCGACGCCGCGCTTGCGCGCCGCGAGGTAGGCCGGCACCGAGACGTAGCCGCCGAAGCCGACGACCACGTCGGGGCGCACCCGGTCCACCACCTCGAGGGCCGCGGCGCGAGCGGCGCGCAACCGGGTCGGCGTACGGAGCAGGTCGACGCTCGGGCGGCGCGGCAGCGGGACGCGGGGCACGAGCTCGAGCGGCAGGCCGGCCTCGGGGACCAGGCGGGCCTCCAGGCCCTCACGGGTGCCGAGGCAGGTGATCTCGGTCGCCGGGTCCAGCCGGCGCAGGGCGTCGGCGGTGGCGAGCAGGGGCGAGGTGTGGCCGGCGGAGCCGCCGCCGGCGAGAAGGACGCGCATCAGGGAGAATCTATCGACCGGTCGTGGAGGACGCGCTTGCGGACAGGCCCGCGGAGCGGTTGCGCCGTCGCGCCGCCAGGGCGGCGGCCGCCTCTGGCTCGCGTCGGGCGAACCCGATCACCAGGCCCAGGGCGACCAGCGAGGGCATCAGTGCCGACCCGCCGTAGGACACGATCGGCAGGGGGATGCCGATGACGGGCAGGACCGCGAGCACCATGCCGACGTTGATCATCATCTGCCCGAGCAGCCACACGACGATGCCGAAGGTGGCGTAGCGGACGAACGGGTCCTCGGTGCTGTGCGCCACCCGGATGGCGGCGTAGGCGATGGTGAAGAAGAGGCCGATGACCAGCAACGTGCCGACCAGGCCCAGCTCCTCCCCGAGCACGGCGAAGATGTAGTCGGTGTGCGCCTCGGGCAGGTCGCCCCACTTCTGCGTGGAGGCACCGATGCCCTGCCCGAACCAGCCGCCGCTCGAGAGCGCGTAGAGGCCGTGGGCGGGCTGCCACCCGGCGTCGGTGTAGTCCTTGAACGGGTCGGTGAAGTGGGTGATGCGCTCGAGGCGCTCGGGGTCGGTGGCCGCGAGGGCGACCGCCGCGACGCCGAGGACCGACAGGCTCAGGCCGAACAGCCGCAGCGGGGCGCCGACCACCCACAGCATCCCGAGCAGGATGGCGGCGAGCACCATGGCGGTGCCCAGGTCGCGGCCGACCAGGACCAGGCCGATGACCGCGAAGAGTCCCGGCACGACGGGCACGAGCAGGTGGTGCAGCTCGCGCAGGCGGCGCTCCTTGTGGGCATAGATGTTGGCCGCCCACAGCACGATGGCGAGCTTGGCGATCTCCGCCGGCTGGATGTTGACCGGTCCGAGGGCCAGCCAGTTCTTGTTGCCGTTGATCAGCACGCCGAACCGGGCGACCAGGCCCAGCAGCACGAGCGCCACGAGGAAGCCCGGGTAGGCGAGGCGCCGGACGTGCCTGACGGGGATCCGGGAGGCGACCCAGGCGGCAGGAAGGCCCAGGACCACCCACATCAGCTGGCGCTTCACGACGGCGTAGGAGTCGTCGTAGATGACGTAGGACCGCACGCTCGACGCGCTGAGCACCATGATCACGCCGATGGTGAGCAGCAGCGCGGACGAGCCGAGCAGCAGGTAGTAGGACGCGAGGGGCTTGTCGAGCGCCTCACGCAGCGAGCGCCAGCCGGAGGCGATCCCGGAGCCGAGCGGTGGGCGCGTGCGCGCCGGCGCGTCGGTGGCGACGTCCTCGGGGTTCGCGGTCGTCACTCCTCGCGCTCCCCTCGGGTGTGGTCTGGTCTGTCGGGCTAGTCGCTGCGGGCGATGTGGGCGTGCACGGCGGCCGCGAACGCGTCGCCGCGGGCGCCGTAGTTGGTGAACATGTCCATGGACGCGCACCCCGGCGCCAGCAACACGGTGTCCCCGGACCTGGCGAGCCCGGCGGCGGCGTCGACCACGCGCTCCATCGGGTCACCAGTCTCGTCCGCGCCCACATCGATGACCGGCACATCGGGCGCGTGTCGCGAAACAGCGTCGGCGATGACCTGGCGGTCCCGCCCCAGGAGCACGACGCCGCGCAGCCGGTCGCGCGCGGCGAGCACCAGGTCGTCGAACCGGGCGCCCTTGGCGAGTCCGCCGGCGACCCACACGACCGGGTCGTAGGCGGCCAGCGAGGACTGGGCGGCGTGCGGGTTGGTGGCCTTGGAGTCGTCGACCCACGTGACCCCGTCGGCCTCGGCGACCAGCGCGATGCGGTGGCCGTCCGGGGCGAACGCGCGGAGGCCGTCACGCACCGCCTGCTGGCTCACGCCGTGGGCGCGTGCCAGGGCCGCGGCGGCGAGGGCGTTGGCGACGAAGTGCGGGGCCCGGGAGGCGAGGTCGTCGAGCGTGCACAGCTCGGCCGCGCTGGTGGCGCGCTCCTCGATGAAGGCGCGGTCGACGAGCAGGTCCTCGACGACCCCCACCTCGCCCGGCCCGGGCGTGCCGAGCGTGAACCCGACCGCGCGTGCGCCCTCGACCACGTCGGCCTCGCGCACCATCTCCTCGGTGGCCGCGTCGGCCCGGTTGTAGACGCACGCCCGCTGCACGTGCTCGTAGATCCGCGCCTTGTCGGCGGCGTACTTCTCCATGCCCGATCGTGATCCCGGCTGGTCGTCCGGGTCGTCGTCGTACCAGTCGAGGTGGTCCTCGGCGATGTTGAGCACGACGGCCGACTCGGCCGACATCGAGTGCGTGTAGTGCAGCTGGAAGCTGGAGAGCTCGACGGCGAGGACGTCGTAGGGCTCGGGGTCCATCACGGCCTCGACGATCGGCAGCCCGACGTTGCCCACGGCCGCGGAGCGCAGGCCGGCGGCGGCGAGGATCGACTGGAGCATCTGCACGGTCGTGGTCTTGCCGTTGGTGCCGGTGACGGCCAGCCACGGAGCGGGGTGCTCGGGGTCGCGCAGCCGCCAGGCCAGCTCGACCTCGCCCCACACGGGGATCCCGCGCTCGCTCGCCTGCGCGAGCAGCGGCGCGTCGGGGCGCCAGCCGGGCGAGGTGATGACCAGGTCGACGTCGTCGGGCAGCACGGCGGTGGCACCGGGCTCCAGCCGTACGGTCGCACCGAGCGTCTCGAGGAGCTCGGCCTTCTCGGCCTTCGCCTCGCTGGTGGCCTCGTCGAGCGCGGTGACCCGGGCGCCGAGGAAGAGCAGGTTGTCGGCGGCGGCGTAGCCGGAGACGCCGAAGCCGGCGACCACGACGCGGACGCCGGACCAGTCGCTGGTGCGGCCGAGGGCCTCGATGTGGGGCGGGGTCGCGCTAGCCAACTCCGGCGACCCACTCGGCGTAGAAGATGCCCAGCCCGACCGCGACGCAGAGGCCGGTGATGATCCAGAAGCGGATCACGATGGTGACCTGCTCCCAGCCGAGCATCTCGAAGTGGTGGTGCAGCGGGGTCATCCGGAAGACCCGGTGGCCGGGCTGCACCTTGAAGATGCTCCGGAACAGTCCGCTGGCGCGGCTCATCTTGAAGACGGAGACCTGGATCATCACCGAGACGGTGATGGCGACGAACAGGCCGCCGATGATCACGAGCAGCAGCTCGGTGCGGGTCATGATCGCGAAGCCGGCCATGGCAGCCCCCAGGGCGAGCGAGCCGGTGTCGCCCATGATGATCTGCGCCGGCGAGGCGTTCCACCACAGGAAGCCGAAGCAGGCTCCGGTGATCGCCATCGCCACGACGGCGAGGTCGAGCGGGTCGCGGACCTCGTAGCACTTGGGCCCTGCCTCGAGTGCGCACGACTGGCTGTTCTGCCAGATGTTGACCAGCGTGTAGGCGGCGAAGACGAGGATCGAGCCACCGGCGGCGAGCCCGTCGAGACCGTCGGCGAGGTTCACCGCGTTGCTCGCGCCGGTGACGATGAGCCAGACCAGCAGGATCGCCAGGACCGTCGGCAGCGCGAACCGCTCGTAGTCGCGGATGAACGAGATGTGGTCGGACGCCGGTCGCCAGCCGCGGTCGTCCTCCAGCACGGGCGACAGGGCGAGGAACGCGAACACCAGCCCGACGACCGTCTGACCGATCATCTTCGCCCGGCTGCGCAGACCGAGGTTGTGCTGACGACTCACCTTGAGGAAGTCGTCGAGGAAGCCGACCGCGCCGATCCCCACGAGGAGGAAGAGGAGCAGCAGCGCGGAGGCGGTGGGCGGCTGGCCGGTGAGCAGCTTGGCCGCGAAGTAGCCGATGACGGTGGCGACGATGATCACCGCGCCGCCCATGGTCGGGGTGCCGCGCTTCACGTGGTGCGTGGTGGGCCCGTCGTCGCGGATCGGCTGACCGAATCCCTGGCGGGTGAAGAACCGGATCGCGTAGCGCGTGCCCAGCAAGGAGATCAGCAGCGAGAGTCCTCCTCCGAACAGGATGGCTCTCATCTCGTGCGTCTCCCTTCCTTGCCGCTCCCAGTGAGCAGGTCGTCGGCGACCAGCTCCAGCGCCGCTCCCCGTGACGCCTTCACCAGGACGACATCAGCAGCCGAGACATTGTGCCGCAGCCAGTCCGTCGCTTCGTCACGCCCCGCCGTGGTGATGCTCACGCCGGTCCCGCCGGCGGCGTCGAACCCCGCCGCCATCGCGCTGGCCGCGGCACCCACGGTCACCAGCACGTCGACCCCGACCTGGGCGGCGTACGCCCCCACGCCGGTGTGCGCGGCGACCGCCTCGTCGCCGAGCTCGAACATCTCGCCGAGCACCGCGACCGTACGCCGACCGCTGCGGGCGCCGATGCCCGCGAGGGTCTCGAGGGCGGCCCGCATCGACTCGGGGTTGGCGTTGTAGGCGTCGTTGATGACGACCAGCCCGTCGGGCCGCTCCCCCAGCTCCATGCGCCAGCGGCTCGCGGGGCCAGCGTCGCCGAGGGCGTCGGCCACCGTGTCGAGGTCCAGGCCCGCGGCCAGGGCCATCGCCGCCGCCGCGGCGGCGTTGCGCCACTGGAAGGCGCCGACCTGGGCCAGGTGCACCGTGGCGCCGGAGCCGCGATGGGTGAGCTCGAAGGACTGGCGGCCGATCTCGTCGGCGGTGACCTCACCGACCGCGACGTCGGCCGGGGCGCTGCCGAAGGTCGTCACGGTGGCGCGGGTGCGGGAGGCCATGGCCACCACGAGGTCGTCGTCGGCGTTGAGCACCGCGGTGCCGTCAGGGGGCAGCGCCTCGACGATCTCTCCCTTGGCGAGCGCGATGGCCTCGCGGCTGCCGAACTCGCCGATGTGCGCGGTGCCGACGTTGAGGACCGCGGCGACGTGGGGCGGCGCGATCCGGCACAGCTCGGCGACGTGGCCCACCCCGCGGGCTCCCATCTCGACGACGAGGTAGCGGGTCTCGGGCGTGGCGCGCAGCACGGTCAGCGGCACGCCGAGCTCGTTGTTGAAGTTGCCGCGGGTGGCGACCGTCGGCCCGGCCTCGCCGAGCACGTGCGCGAGGTAGTCCTTGGTGCCGGTCTTGCCCTGCGAGCCGGTCATCGCGAGCACGACCACGTCCGGGAGCCGGTCGACCACGTGCCGGGCCAGCAGCCCCAACGCCGCAGTCACGTCGTCGACCACGACCGTGGGCAGCTCGGTGGGACGGCTGCCGAGTGCGGCGGCGGCGCCCGCGTCGCGGGCCGTGGCGGCATAGTCGTGGCCGTCGACGTGCTCGCCCGCGACGGCGACGAAGAGGCCGCCGGGCTCCGGGGTGCGGGTGTCGAGGAAGGCGCCGCCCGTGACGGTCGCCTCCCCGTGCGCCACTCCCCCGACGACGTCGGCGATCTCGGCCAGGGTCATCTCGATCATCGGGCGCCCTCCCGGGCGTCGATCTCCTCCGCCGCGACGACCCGGTCGTCGAAGGGGTGCACCACGCCGTGGACCTCCTGGCCGGTCTCGTGGCCCTTGCCTGCGATCAGCACCACGTCGCCGGGCCCGGCGCGGCGTACGGCCTCACGGATCGCCAGCCTGCGGTCGCCGAGCTCGAGGACCTCGGCGGCGCCGGCCCGGGCGCCCTCCAGCACGGCCGCCCGGATCGCTGCCGGGTCCTCGGTGCGGGGGTTGTCGTCGGTGACGATGACCAGGTCGCCCAGCCGGGCGGCGATCTCGCCCATGACGGGGCGCTTGAGGGTGTCGCGGTCCCCTCCGGCACCGACCACGACGACCACGCGCCCCTGCGTCAGCGGGCGCAGGGTGGCGAGGACCGCCTCCAGCGCGTCGGGCTTGTGGGCGTAGTCGACGACGACGCTGTAGTCCTGCCCGCGCGAGACCTGCTCCAACCGCCCGGGCACACCGCCGACGCGCGCGATCCCGTCCGCGACCGAGCGCGGGTCCAGCCCGGCCAGCGCGGCGGAGGCGATCGCGGCCAGCGCGTTGGAGACGTTGAACTCGCCGGGGATGTGGATCGCGGTCCGCAGCTCGACCTCCGGCCCGAGCACGGTGAAGGTGGCCCCGGTCGCCGTGAGCTCGACGTCCACGGCGCGCCAGTCGGCGTCGCCACCGCGTGAGGAGTACGTCGACATCGGGATGCCCGCGACCTCCAGGAGCCGCCGCCCGAACTCGTCGTCGACGTTGGTCAGGCCGACGGCGGCCCGCTCGGGGGTGAAGAGGCTCGCCTTGGCGGCGAAGTAGTCGTCGACGTCGGCGTGGAAGTCGAGGTGGTCGCGCCCGAGGTTGAGGAAGGTGGCGACGTCGAAGACCACGCCGTCGACCCGGCCGAGCACGAGCGCGTGGCTGGAGACCTCCATCGCGCAGGTGTCGACGCCCCGCTCGCGCATCACCGCGAAGAGGCCGTGCAGGTCGGGCGCCTCCGGGGTGGTGAGCTCGGTCTTGACGTCCTCCCCGGCGATCCGGGTGCCGACGGTGCCGATCACGGCGGAGGTGACGCCGGAGGCGGTGAGGCCCTGCTCGAGGATGCGGGTGGTGGTCGTCTTGCCCTGGGTGCCGGTGACGCCGATGACGCGCAGGTCCGTGGCCGGGTCGCCGTAGATCCGGGCGGCCAGGCGCCCGAGCACGCGGCGCGGCTCCGCGACCACGATGGCCGGCGTGCCGGGCGGGAGCCGGTTGAGCCCCGTGGCGTCGGTCAGGACGCCGACCGCGCCGGCCGACAGCGCCTGCGCGGCGAAGTCGGCGCCGTGGGCTCGCGTCCCCGGGAGGGCGGCGTACAGGTCGCCGGGGCGGATGCGCACGGTGCTCAGCGAGATCCCGGAGACAGCGACGCCGAGGTCGCCGTGCACGCTCACGTCGGTCGTGCCGCCGAGCCACCGTGCGAGGTCGGACGCGGTCGTCGAGGGTGCCTGTCGCGGTCGCGTCGCGATCATGGGCTCACCGGGCTGATCCACCGAGCGAGCGTATCGACTCACCACTCGACGGGCAGACGCGACGGCTTCCCGTTGGTCGGCTCGACGCCGTAGCGGCCCAGGACGTAGCCCATGATCCGGGAGAACACCGGGCCGGCGATCGAGCCGCCGCCGCCGTCGACCTGGGGGGCGTGGACCACGACGTAGACGGTGAACCGGGCGTCGTCGGCCGGCGCGAAGCCGCCGAACGAGACCGTGGTGCTGCCGTCGTAGCCCATGCCGTCGGCGGCGACCCGCTGCGCGGTGCCGGTCTTGCCCGCGACGAGGTACCCGGGCACCTGGGCCCGCGGAGCGACGCCGTCCTCGGGGTCGACGACCTTCTCCATCATCTTCGCGGTCGCCCGGGCGGCCCGCTTGCTGACCACGCGGGTGCGGGACGCGACGTCGGTGCCGACGGTGACGCCGTCGTCGGTGACCGCCGAGCCCGCGATGAGGCTGGGCGCGACCCGCACTCCCCCGTTGGCGATGGTGTTGACCGCGGCGGCCATCTGCGCGACGTTGACCGACAGCGACTGGCCGAACGCGACGCGGTCCTTGGTCTGCGAGGTCATCGCCTCGCCCGGGGTGAGGATGCCGGGCGTCTCGCCGCGCACGCCGATCTGGGTCTTCTGGCCGAGGCCGAACTTCTGCAGGTAGGCCACCAGCTCCGGCGGTGAGAACGCGTCGGCCGCCAGCACGGTGCCGATGTTGGACGACTGCGCGATGATCCCGGCCAGCGTGAGCCGGATCATCCCGTGGTCGAACCAGTCGCCGATGACGCGGTCCTGGCGCGCGAGGCTCGGCGGCACCTTGAACTTCTGACGCGGGAAGGCCTTGCCCGCGTCGATCAACGACGACGCGGTGAGGACCTTCTCGACGGAGCCGGGCTCGTAGGTGTCGTTCATGGCCCGCGAGCCGAGGTCCTCCTCCTTCGCCTCGGTCGGCTTGTTGGCGTCGAAGGTCGGCACGTCGGCCAGCGCCAGGATCTCGCCGGTGCGGGTGTCCATGACGATCGCGGCGCCGCTCTCGGCGCGGTACTGCTGGACCGTCTGGGCCAGGACCTTCTGGGTGAACCACTGGAGGTCGCGGTCGATGGTGGTGCGCAGCGGCGTGCCGTTCTGCGCGGCCTTCAGCGTGCTCTCGCGCAGCGGGATCCGTACGCCCTTGCCGGAGTTGGACTGCCAGGTGGCCTCGCCGTCGACGCCGGCGAGCTGCTTGTCGAAGGTGCGCTCGAAGCCGCCGAGCGGCTCGTCGGTGCCCATGTAGCCGATGAGGTTGGCCGCGACGTCGCCGGCGGGGTAGTCCCGGATCGGGTCGTCCTGGAGCGAGATTCCCTCGTAGCCGGCCTCGTCGAGCGCGGCGAGCGTGTCCCCGGCCAGGGTGCTCGGCACCCGGCGGGCGACGTACTCGTAGCGGCTGCCCTCCTTGCGTCCGCGCAGGGCGGTGAGGGTCCGGAAGTAGTCGACGGAGAGCTGGTCGGAGAGCATGCGGGCGATCTCCGGCGCCTGGTCGGCCGTGAGGCTCGGGTCGGCGATGACCATCTTGCCCTTGATCGAGTCGGCCAGCGGGATGCCGTTGCGGTCGAGGATGTCGCCGCGCTCGGCCTGCAGCGGCACCCGCACCGCGCCCTCGGCGGCGGCCATGGCGGCGTACGAGCCGGGGTCGACGCCCTGCAGCTGCACCAGCCTGGCGCCGAAGAACGAGAGGACCATCGCGATGAGGACGAACCCGATGCGCAGTCGCAGCATGGGGGCGCCCCTGGAGGCGCCGCGCCTGGTGCGGGTGCTCGGCACTGGTCTCCTCATTTCCCGGCCCACTGTCGCGAGGGCCATGTCGGCGAATGTATGGCGGCGGCGGCGCGGATCGACGCGACCGCGCCGTCAGCGGTTGCGGTTCTTCTTGCCCTGCTTGTTCTTCTGGCCGGCCTGCTGCTTGGCCTGCGTCTCCGGCAGCGCCGGCGGCTCGGGGGTCGTGGCGGCCGGGACCTCGACGACCGTGGGCGCGGGCGCGAGGATCGCCGGCATCACGGGCGCCGGCGGCAGCAGCTGGATGGCGTTCTCGCGGGTGGCCGGCGTGCGGACCCCGCTCGTCCTGCCCGTCTTGAGGTCGAGGAACACCGGCGCCGACGGGATGACCATGCCCATCTGCTGGGCCTCCTCCGCCACCCGCTGGGGGTTGCGGAGCTCGTCGAGCTCCATGCGCAGCGTCTGCTCGCGGGCGGCGAGGACGTCGGCCTCGTTCTCCAGCGACGAGGCCGCGAACGACGCCTGCTGCATGGAGGTGTTGAAGAGGAGCAGCCCCACGATGCCCGCGACCAGGACGAGGCTCACGAGCGTCACGAACGGCACTCGCGGAGCCCGTGTGCGCACGCGCGGGACGACGGTGAGTCGGGCCTTGTCGACGGCGTCCTGGGCGATCCGGGTGACCCGGGTGCGGGTCTGCAGGGCGGGACTGCTCATCTGACGGCTCCTGGGGAAGGGGGAGATGACGGGCGGACGCGCTCGACGGCGCGCAGTCGGACGGAGGCTGCTCGGGGGTTCTCGGCGATCTCGTGCTCGTCGGCCCGCTCGGCGCCCCGGGTGACCAGGCGGAAGGACGGCTCCGCCCCCTCGGGCACGAACGGCAGGTCCGGCGGCACGTCGAGCCGGGTGGCGTCGGCGAAGGCCCGCTTCACCAGGCGGTCCTCGAGCGAGTGGTAGGACTCCACGACCACGCGGCCGCCGACCCCGATCACCTCGAGGGAGGCGGGGATCGCACGGCGCAGGACGGCGAGCTCGTCGTTGACCGCCATCCGCAACGCCTGGAAGGTGCGCTTGGCCGGGTGGCCGCCCGTACGCCGTGCGGGTGCGGGGATCGTGTCGTAGAGCAGCTCGACGAGGCCGGCGCTGGTGGTGAACGGCGTCGCCTCGCGACGTCGTACGACCTCGCGGGCGATCTTGCTGGCGAACTTCTCCTCGCCGTACTCGCGCAGGATGCGGGTGAGCTCCTGGGCGGTGGCGGTGTTGAGCAGGTCTGCGGCGGTCGGCCCGGTCGTCGGGTCCATGCGCATGTCCAGCGGCGCGTCCTCGGCGTAGGCGAAGCCGCGGTCGCGCACGTCGAGCTGCATCGAGGAGACGCCGAGGTCGAAGAAGACGGCGTCGACGTGGTCGAGGCCGAGGCTGCCGACCACCTCCGGCAGCTCGTCGTACACCGCGTGGACGGCCGTGAAGCGGTCGCCGTGGGCGGCCAGCCGCTCGCGGGACATCCGGAGCGCGTCCGGGTCGCGGTCGATGCCGATCACCCGGACGTCGGGCAGCCGCTCGAGGACGGCCTCGCTGTGGCCACCGAGGCCGAGCGTGCAGTCGACGTAGACCGAGCCGGGTGCCTCGAGAGCAGGCGCCAGCAGGGCGACGACCCGGTCGAGCAGCACCGGGGCGTGGCGGGGAGTGGTCATCGAGTCAGCCCTGGGATCCCAGGTGCGTGAGCAGGAGCAGCGCCAGGGCCAGGGAGGACGCCGTGGCGGCGGAGAACGCGATCAGGGCAGCCGCCTCGCGCGCCTGGTCACGCACCCGGAGCGGCCGTGCCGCTGCGGTGCGTCCCAAGGGCTGGGTGGTGCTCATGGTCTCGACCCCACTGGTTGCTGGTGTGCTGCTGGCGTGCTGCTGGTGCAGGTTGGCGGTGCGGCTGACACGCCCCGCCAGGTGGCACGGGGTGAGCCGCCGCACCAGGTCCCTGCCCGCTCCCTGCGAAGGGGTGCCCTCTGGTGCCGGGGAAGTGCCCCAGATGGCCACGCGAGGAGCGGGCTCGAGACCTGGTGATGCGGGTCGCGATGTGTCAGCTGTGGTGTTGTGTCGGTGCTGGTCGGGCTGGTGCTCAGATGCCGGGGAAGACCTCGTCGCTGAGCTCGGAGAACTTCTGCTCCTGCTCCTCCGAGTAGGTCGCCCACGCGGTGGGGTCCCAGATCTCGATCCGGTTCATGGACCCGATGACGACGCACTCCTTGCGGAGCGAGGCGTACTCCCGCAGCGGTGCCGGGATGTTGATCCGTCCCTGCTTGTCCGGCACCTCCTGGCTGGCGGCGGCGAACAGCATGCGGACGTAGTCACGGGTGTTCTTCTGCGTGACCGGCGCCTCGCGGAGTCGGTCGGTGAGCCTCCCGAAGTCCTCCAGCGACCAGACAGTGAGGCAGCGCTCCTGTCCCCTGGTCACCACGAGTCCCTCCGTCAGCTCGTCCCTGAACTTCGCCGGGAGGAAGAGGCGGCCCTTCTCGTCGAGCTTGGGCGTGTAGGTGCCGAAGAACATCCGGCACCTCCCCTTGCTCGGCGGGCAGATCGACCCTGTCCCCCACTTCGCACCACAGTACTCCACTTCACTCCACCGTCAACCAGAACGCGCGTGTTCCACGCGTGAATTTCGGCCGGTCGCTCGCCCCACGGCGCGGCCCCTCCCCTGCTGCGGCCCGCCCGGTCGAGCGCGGCTGGACGCCGATCCACGCTCAGCGGGGCTCGGGTGGAGCGCCGGTGGGGGACGACGGCAGCGGGTGGTGGGGGAAAGTGGGGGCGGCCGGGCAGAAGTCCGCAGACGGACTGCCTCCGAGGGCCTCTACGAGCGGCTGTGGACAGGTATGTTGCGCGCACCACTACCGTGGAGACAGCGCTGATGAGGGCCTGACGAGGGCCGCACGAGGGGATGGCAAGACGTGAGCACAGGGGCATCTGGGCAGGCACCCGACCTCGACACCGTGCGGCGGGTGACGGGCGCGGTCCGGCAGAACATCGAGCGCGTCATCTCCGGCAAGCCCGACGTCGTCAACGCCGCGCTCGTGGTCCTCCTCGCCGAGGGCCACCTCCTCATCGAGGACGTGCCGGGCGTCGGCAAGACCCAGCTCAGCAAGGCGCTGGCCCGCAGCATCGACTGCACCGTGCGGCGCATCCAGTTCACGCCCGACCTGCTGCCCTCCGACGTCACGGGCGTCTCGGTGTTCAACCAGGACACCCGGGAGTTCGAGTTCCGCCCCGGCGGCGTCTTCGCCAACATCGTGGTCGGCGACGAGATCAACCGCGCCTCCCCCAAGACGCAGTCGGCACTCCTCGAGTGCATGGAGGAGCGGCAGGTCACCGTCGACAACGCGACCTACCAGCTCGAGGCGCCGTTCATGGTGATCGCCACCCAGAACCCGATCGAGATGGAGGGCACCTACGCGCTGCCCGAGGCGCAGCGCGACCGCTTCATGGCCCGGGTGTCCGTCGGCTACCCCGTCGAGTCCGCGGAGATCGCGATGCTCGAGGGCCACACGTCGCACAACCCGCTCGACGACCTCGAGCCGGTCACGCACGCCGGGGAGATCCGCAAGGTCATCGACATCGTCGGCCAGGTGCACGTCTCCTCGGCCGTCCACCGCTACGCGGTCGCCCTGACGACGGCCACCCGCACGAGCAACGACCTGCACCTCGGCGCCTCGCCCCGCGCGACGCTCCACCTGGTGCGGGCCGCCAAGGCCGTGGCCGCGACCCAGGGTCGTGACTACGTCCTCCCCGACGACATCCACGGCATCACCTCGCCGGTGCTCGCGCACCGGCTGCTGCCCAATGTCGAGGCGACCATGAGCGGACGCACGACCTCGGCGATCCTCTCCGGGATCGTCGAGTCCGTGCCGGTCCCCGACGCGTCCGACTCTCGTGGCAGCCGTGCGTGAGGCACTCGCCGCACTGACCGTCCGCGGACGGGCGTTCCTCGCCGCCGGCATCACCACGATCGCCGCGGCGATCGTGGTCGGCCACTCCTCCGTCGTCCGCATCGGCGTGCTGGTGGCGGCGCTCCCCCTCCTGACCGCCTGGTGGGTCGGGCGGTCGCGCTACCGCCTCGCGCTCGTGCGTACGCTCTCCCCCCAGCTGGTCGTCGCCGGCCAGCCCGCGACGGTGGAGCTCACCGTCGCCAACGAGTCACGCACGCCGACCGGGGTGCTGCTCCTGGAGGAGCGCCTCCCCTACGTCCTGGGCACACGGCCGCGGTTCGTGCTGGAGGGGCTCGGCCACGGCTGGCGCCGCCACGCCACCTACCAGGTCCGCTCGGAGCTCCGCGGCCAGTTCGAGATCGGTCCGATGTCGGTGCGCGTCACCGACCCGTTCGGCCTCGTCGAGCTCGGGCGCACCTTCCACGCCACCACCCGGCTGACGGTCACCCCGCGTACCACCACGCTCCCCAACATCCCGCTGGGCGGGGCCTGGACGGGCTCCGGCGACAACCGGCCGCGCGCCTTCGCCATCGGCAGCGCGGAGGACGTGACCGTCCGTGAGTACCGTCGCGGCGACGACCTGCGCCGGGTCCACTGGCGCAGCTCGGCCCGCGTCGGTGAGCTGATGGTCCGCCGCGAGGAGCAGCCCTGGCAGTCGCGGGCGACCGTCTTCCTCGACAACCGCGGCACCTCCCACCGCGGCCAGGGAGCCGCGAGCTCGCTGGAGGGCGCCGTCTCGGCCGCCGCCTCGATCGCGGTCCACCTCACCCACCACGGATACACCGTGCGCCTGGTCACCGCGTCGGGCGACAGCCGCGAGACCCAGTGGCACTCCCACAGCGCCGACGCCAGCACGGTGCCGCTGCTCGAGGCGCTCGCCGTCGTGCAGCTCGACCACTCCCCTGCGCCCGACACCCAGTGGCTGTCCGAGCCCGGCCACGGCGGCCTCGTCGTCGGCGTCTTCGGTGGGCTCGGTGAGACCGACCTCCCCTTCCTGCGCCGCATGCAGCACCACGCGTCGTCCAGCCTGGCCATCGCGCTCGACGTCGACGCCTGGGCGCCGCACCTGCCGGTGCAGCCGGGCCCCGGTGCCGCGGCCCACCTCACCTCGACCGGGTGGCGGTCGGTCACGCTCGGCCCCCGCGACCGTCTCGACACCGCCTGGCAGGAGCTCGGCCTGATGCAGAGCCGAGCCACGGCATCGGCGGGAGCCGCACGATGAGGGCCTCGTGGAGCAACCTCCCCCACCAGCTGCGGGTGGCCGGCATCGCGCTGCTCGCGGGCTGGGCCACCGTCCTGTCGTGGCGCGTGCTGACCGAGGGCTTCGCCGAGGTCTCCTTCCCCCTCCTCTTCATCGGTGTCGTCCTCGGCGGGCTGGGAGCACTCGCCCGGTGGAGCCGCCTCCCTGTCGCGGCGATCGTCGCCGGGCAGCTCGTCCTCGGCGCCCTCCTCGTCCTGGGCACCACGACCGGGTCGCCGATCCCCACCCCGGACAACGTCGACGCCTTCATGGCCGCCCTGCGGGACGCCCTCGAGAGCTCGCGCAGCTACGCCGCACCGGTGCAGCTGGGCGTCCCACCCGTGCACCCGCTGCTGCTCATCGGCGGGACGCTCGTGGTCGTCCTCATGGACTTCATCGCCTGCACCCTGCGCCGCGCACCCGTGGCCGGGCTCGTGCTGCTGGCGGCGTACACCCTGCCTGTCGCGGTCACCGGCAAGGCCGTGTCGTGGTGGCTCTTCGTCGTGGTCGCGGGCCTCTTCCTCACCCTCGTCTTCATCCAGCACAGCGACCACGTCGCCAGCTGGGGTCGCGCACCCGACGGGGAGCGGGGCGCCTTCTCCGTGCGCACCGGCGCGATCGGCAACACCGCGGTCGCGCTGGGGGCGGGGGCGATCGCCCTGGCCGTCGTGCTGCCCGCCGCGGTGCCGACCATGCGCATGAGTGTCTTCGACGGCAACGGCCCCGGAACGCGGGAGGTCGAGGTCAAGGACCCCATGGTCGACCTGCGCCGCGACCTGAGCCGCGGTGAGGACATCCCGCTGCTGTGGGTCACGACCCCCGGACCCAAGCCCACCTACTTCCGGCTGTCGGTGCTCACCCGCTTCAACGGCTCGGCCTGGACCCCCGGCGACCGCGAGATCCCGGAGAGCCAGACCGCGACCGGGCCGCTGCCCCCGCTCGACGGGGTCTCGGTCAGCGTGCCGCGCAAGGAGTACAAGTACGACGTGCGCATCGGCCCGGACTTCAAGTCCAGCTGGCTGCCCACCGTCGCGCAGACGACCCGGATCGCCGCTGGCACCGACTGGCGCTACGACGTCAACACGCGTGACTTCATCGCGGCCCGCGACGATGTCACCACCGTCGACCGCACCTACGACTTCTCCGGGGTCCAGCTGACCTACGACGCGGAGTCGATGAACAGCGCGGTGTCAGGCGCCGGCTCGGTGTCGGGCATCTTCACCGACGTCTCGCCCAACCTCAGCAACGAGATCCGCCGCCTCGCCGCGAGCGTCACCGCCGACGCCCCGACGCGCTTCCAGAAGGCGCAGGTGCTGCAGCAGTGGTTCCGCGAGGACGGCGGCTTCCGCTACGACCGCCGGCAGGTCGAGTCCGCCGGCAGTGGCGGCGCCGACCTGCTGGCGTTCATGGACGACCGGGTGGGCTACTGCGAGCAGTTCGCGGCCTCGATGGCCATCATGGCGCGGGTCCTCGGCATCCCGAGCCGGGTGGCGGTCGGCTTCCTCGAGCCGGAGAAGGCCACCAACGGCGCCTGGGAGTTCTCCGCGCACGACCTGCACGCGTGGCCCGAGCTCTACTTCCCCGGGTCGGGCTGGGTGCGCTTCGAGCCCACCCCGCAGTCCCGTGGCACCCAGGCCCCCGGCTACACCACCGCCGAGCTCGCCCCGGCGCCCGACAGCCCGAGCCCGAGCGCGAGCCGCTCGACCGAGCTGATGCCGGAGCGTGGGCAGAGCCCCGGAGCCGACACCGGGTCCGCCGACGAGGGCTCGTCGGCGATCCCGTGGGTGCCGGTCCTCGCCGGGCTCGCCGGCCTCGCGGTCCTCGCCCTGTTGCTGCTCACCCCACGCCTCGTGCGTACGTCGCGACGCCGCCGGCGGCTCTTCGGTGACATCGAGGACCTGTGGGCCGAGCTGCGCGACGTCGCCCAGGACCTCGGTCACGCCTGGCCGGTGGGGCGCTCGCCACGGCGGGCCGGCGACTGGCTCGGCCGCCTGCTCGCCACCCCGGTGGCGGGCGGGGCGCGGCCCGACCGTCCGCGACGCGGTCGCGAGCAGGCGCCGGAGGCCGCGCAGGCCCTCGACCGCCTGGTCCAGGCGCTGGAGCGCAGCCGCTACTCCCGCAACCCCGAACCCTTCACCTCCGAGCAGTGCCACGTCGACGCCCTGCTGGTCGAGGAGTCCCTCGCCGCGGGCGTCACGCCCGGTGAGGTACGCCGCGCCACCTGGTGGCCGTCATCGGTGGTGGGACGACGCCGTACGCCGTGGCGCCACCGCTCGCCGTCGCGCCCCCACTCGCGCTCGGCCCAGTCCGAGGTCCCCGTCGACCACGAGACCAGCCGGACGGTCGACGAGCTCGTCGGCTGACCGGGCACTTCCTCGCGCTGCACAGCGCCGACCAGGCGATCCCTCGCGCTGCACAGCGCCGACCGGGCGATCCCTCGCGCTGCACAGCGCCGACCGGGCGATCCCTCGCGCTGCACAGCGCCGACCGGGCGATCCCTCGCGCGGCAGTGATGGAGTCACCGCGAGGAAGTGCCCGGTCGGCACGTCTGAGCGCGAGGAAGTGCCCGGTCGGCACGTCTGAGCGCGAGGAAGTGCCCGGTCGGCACGTCTGAGCGCGAGGAAGTGCCCGGTCGGCACGTCTGAGCGCAAGGAAGTGCCCGGTCGGCAGCACAAGACCCGGACGTCAGGACGTCCGGGTCGGTTCAGGCTCGTGAGGCCGGAAGGGTCAGAAGCCGCGCTCGCGGCGACGACGCCACCGCTCTTCCATGCGCTCCATGAAGGGGCTGCCGGAACGCTGGCGGCCGGGGCGGTGCCGGCGACCGCCGTCGACGACGCCGAACCCCGAACGGCCGGAGGCGCGCACCTTGGGGCTCGGGTGGTGGCCGGGCGACCGGGCCGAGGTCAGCGCGAGGATCGCGCCACCGAGCATGATCACGAAGCCGAGCACACCCACGACGGTCTGGATCACGGCGCTCAGCTCGAGGAGCACGGCGACGACCAGGAGGCCGATGCCGGCAAGCAGGATGGCGCCACCCAGGACCATGCGGCGACGGGCAGCGCGCTGGAAGGACGTGCCGCGCAGCGTGGAGGCGAGCTTCGGGTCCTCTTCGACGAGGGCGCGCTCCATCTGCTCCAGCAGTCGCAGTTCTTCCTCGGAGAGCTCCACGGTTCCTCCTACCTCTCGTCGCAAGTCTAGGCACGCTCCTGCGCTCACGGTAGGCGTCCTTCGAAAAATCACCCCAACGTGGTGGATCAGACAAGGCTTGCCGGCCTGACGGCTGCGGAACCGAACCTGCGCGTCGCCCGGTCGACCGCCCGGTCGGCGTCGGCCCAGCCGTGCTCGGGCTCGCCCAGCACCAGCTGGCGGTGGACGGTGCTGCGGGGCACCAGGCCCTCCACCCGTACGCCGACCAGCCGCAGGCGGGCGCGCTGCAGGCCGAGCGCGTCATAGAGCCGGGTCACCGCGCGGTGGATCTCCACCGTGACGTCGGTGGCCTCGGGCTGGGTGCGCGACCGGGTGATCGTGGTGAAGTCCGCGAAGCGGACCTTGAGGGTGATCGTCCGCCCGGCCACGTCGGCCGCGCGCATCCGGCCGGCCACCCGGGCGGAGAGACGCAGCAGCTCGCGGACGATCACGTCGCGGTCGTCGGTGTCGCGGGCGAAGGTCTCGTCGGCGCCCATCGAGCGTTCGGGCTCGTGAGGTCCGGCCCGCGGGGTCAGCTCGCTGCGGTCGGTGCCCCAAGCGAGGTGGTGCAGCTCGCGGCCGAGGTGGTCGCCGACGGCGCGCTGGAGCGTGCGGAGCGGGGTGTGCGCGACGTCGCCGACGGTGACCAGGCCGAAGCGGTGGAGCAGCGCCCGGGTCTTCTCCCCCACGCCGTAGAGCTCCCCCACGTCGAGCGGGTGGAGGAACGAGGTCACCTCGGCCGGTGGCACCACGATCACGCCGTCGGGCTTGGCCCGCCTGCTGGCGAGCTTGGCGACCGAGACCGTCGCCGCCACCCCCACCGAGCAGGTGATGCCCTGCTCGTCGTGGATCGTCGAGCGGAGGTGCTCGGCGATCACCGCCGGCGGCCCGAGGCGCCGCACCGAGCCGCGTACGTCGAGGAACGCCTCGTCGAGGGACAGCGCCTCCACCAACGGGGTCACCTCGCGGAAGGTCTCCATCACCGAGGCCGAGACGCTCGCGAAGGTGGTGTAGTCGGGCTCGATGACCACGACGTGGGGGCACAGCCGGCGGGCCCGCGTCATCGGCAGCGCCGAGCGGACGCCGTAGCGGCGGGCGACGTAGTTGGCGGCGAGCACGACGCCTCGCCCGCTGCCGCCCACCACCACCGGCTGGTCCAGCAGGTCGGGACGCTCGCGCAAAGCCACGGAGGCGTAGAACGCGTCCATGTCGACGTGCAGGAGCGGGGTGTCGGTCATGGCCGGCCCCCGGAGGGGGGCCGGGCCGGGTCAGCGGCGGGCGATGACGTGCAGCTGCGCCGCGAGAGGGAGGTATTCCGGGCGGGTGGCGACGGCCTGCTCGAGCTCGACGAGGGCCGCGGTCGCGCCGGGCTCGAGGTCGAGGAGGCTGCCGGGCACGAGGTCGGCGAAGACGCGCACGGCCTGGACCGAGGTGGGCTGCAGCCCGGCGGCGGCGAGCAGGTCCACGACCTCGTCGTGGGTGTAGCGGCGTCCCCCGCGACCCGTCGACGCGGTCGTCGCGTCGCCGTCGAGGAGCTCGCGAGCGGCCTGGAAGTGCCCGGCCATGGCGCGCGCCACCACGGCCGCGTGCCGCTGGGCCACGAGCAGGCTGAGGTGTCCGCCGGGGCGCAGCACGCCGGCGATGGCGCTGAGGGCGGCGGCGGGGTCCTCGACCATCTCCAGGACTCCGTGGCAGAGCACGAGGTCAGCCGCCTCGACCAGGCTCGGCAGGTCGGACAGGTCGCCCTGCTGGCCGGTGACCCGGTCGGCGACCCCGCGCTCGCGGGCGCGCCGGTCGAGGGAGGCCAGGGCGTCCGGGCTGGGATCGATGACCTGGACGGTGTGGCCGAGCTCGGCCAGTGGCACGGCGAAACCGCCGGTGCCACCACCGATGTCGACGATGCGGGCCTGCCCGCCGGAGGCGTCGTCGCCCTCCAGCACGCGGCGTACGCCGTCCCACACCACGCCGGCGCGGACGGACTGGCGACGGTCGCTGGCAGAGGGCTGCGGCATGGCATCAACCCTAGTGGCTTCATCCCGGACTCCCCGGGCTGCGGTGCCACAGGTGCCGCGCGACGTCCTTGACGGAGTCGCCTGCCGGCTTGACGTCGGCGTAGGGGGACAGCTGGAAGCCGCTGCTGTGGAGGAGGCTCCGGCGCCGGGCAGGCTCCGCCCCGCTGTCGCCCGCGGTCTCGGGCACCCGGGCCAGCTCAGCGTGCACCAGCTGAAGTCCCTCCTCACCGGTGCGGCCGCGCTGCCACAGCCCGTGCAGGGCCGGCAGCTCCCACGCACCGGTCGCGCGCAGCGAGACGCCCCGCCGCCCGGTGCGCCGCAGCTCGCCGCGCACCAGCAGCAGCCACGAGGAGAAGACCGTCGCGGCGTAGGAACCCTGGGCGTCCTCGAAGAAGGTCGCGTCGACGGGACCGGTGCCGTCGTCGAGGGTCAGGAACACCACGCGCCGACCGGACCTGATCGGCGGCGTCTGGGTGGCGACCTTCACCCCAGCCACGAGCAGCTCGGCCCGGCTGCGGCGGCGCAGCAGGTCGCGGCTGCGGGTCACACCGAGCGCGTCGAGGAAGGGCTCGTAGGCGGTGACGGCGTGCTGGCTGACGTCGAGGCCCAGGATCTCGAGCTCGGCGCGCATCCGCTCGTCGGTGGTCATCTCGGGCAGGCCGGTGGACCGCTCCCCCGGCTCGCCCGGCTCGTCGCCCAGCCGGAGCGTGAGCTGCACCGAGTCCGCTGCGGCCACCGGGCGGGCGGCCTGCGACTGGGCGGAGGCGCGGGCCCAGACGCCGCCGTCGGCCAGGGCGTGGCGCTCGGTGCTCTGGGCCCCCGCCCGGGTCGTGGGGTCGGAGCTGTTGCGCGCCGACGCCTCGGTCGCGACGGCCGTGGCCGGCAGCGGTGTGCGCCGGCTCGACAGCCCGCGACCGCGGGCACGCGAGGCGCGGTCGATCGCGCGCGCGTGCAGGTCGAGCTCGGCGACCTGGAGCAGCAGGTCGCGCCGGGTGACCCGGCCGCGGCGGGTCACCGCCTGGTCGCCCGAGCCGATGCCGTAGACCCCGTCGAACCCGCCGGCCAGCACCAGCCGCTCGAGGACCGGCCGCGAGACCCGGGCCCGGTGGAAGAAGTCGGAGAGCGAGACGAAAGGGGCGCCGTCGCGCGCCTCGAGGATGCGCGCGACCTCGGCGCCGCTGATGCCCTTGACGTCGGTGAGCGAGAGCCGGATCGCGTGGCCCTCGTCCGCGCCACCCCGCTCGACGACGTACGCCGAGGAGCTGGCGTTGACGTCGAGCCCGAGCACGCCGACCCCGATCTGGCGGGCGTCGTCGAGGATCAGGCGCTTGGGGTACATCCCGGGGTCGTGGGTCAGCACTCCGGACAGGAAGTGCGCCGGCCAGTGCGCCTTGAGCCAGGCGGACTGGTAGGTCGGCAGCGCGAACGCGGCCGCGTGGGCCTTGCAGAAGCCGAAGGAAGCGAAGGCCTCCAGCACGCTCCAGACCTGCTCGACCAGCGGGAGGTCGTAGCCCTGGGCCAGGGCGCGGGGGAAGAACCACGCCTTGGTCTCGGCCATCCCCTCGGTGCTGCCGAGCGCTCGCCGTTTCTCGTCGCCCTCGGCACAGGAGACGCCTGCGAGCTGGGCGATCATCTCGATCACCTGCTCGTGGAAGACCACCACGCCTCGGGTCGGCTCGAGGATCGGGCGCAGGTCGTCGTGGAGGTAGCGGGCGCTCTTCCAACCCTGCTTGACCTCGAGGTAGGGGGTGATCATGTCGCTCTTGACCGGCCCGGGCCGGAACAGCGAGATGTCGGTGATGATGTCCTCGAAGGACTCGATCCCGGACTTGCCGACGAGCTCGCGCTGGCCGGGCGACTCGATCTGGAAGACGCCGAGGGTCTTGGCGCTGCTGATCAGCGTGTAGGTCGTCGCGTCGTCGAAGGGCACCTGCGCCTCGTCGTCGAGGTCGATGCGGATGCCGTCGACCCGCTCGACCTCCGCCACCGCGTGGGCCATCGCCGACTGCATCCGGATGCCCAGCACGTCGAGCTTGAGCAGCCCGAGCTCCTCCACGTCGTCCTTGTCGAACTGGCTCATCGGGAAGCCGGCCCAGGACGTCTCGACCGGGGTGCGGTCGAGCAGGGTGACGTCGGACAGCAGCACGCCGCAGGGGTGCATCGCGATGTGGCGCGGCAGCCCGTCGAGCCGCTCGACGAGGCCGAAGAAGCGGTCGAGCGCGCCGTCGCCGAGCCCGCTGGCCCGCAGCTCGGGCAGGTCGCGCAGTGCCTGCCGGGCGTCGCGCGCCCGGATGTGCGGGAACGCCTTGGCGATCGCGTCGATCTCCCCGGGCGGCATGCCGAGAGCGGCGCCGACGTCTCGCACCGCGTGGCGGACACGGTAGGTGTCCATCATCGAGACGGCGACGCACCGCTCGCCGGAGTAGCGGTCGAGGATCGCGCGGTAGACCTCCTCGCGCCGGGCGGACTCGACGTCGACGTCGATGTCGGGCAGCGAGGCGCGCAGTGGTGAGAGGAAGCGCTCCATCAGCAGGCCGTGGCGGATCGGGTCGACCCCGGAGATGCCGAGCAGGTAGTTGACCAGGCTGCCGGCGCCCGACCCGCGAGCGGCACGGCGGATGCCCATCTGCCCGATCAGGTCGGTGACGTCGGCGACCGTGAGGAAGTACGACGCGTAGCCCAGGACCCGGATCGTCTCGAGCTCCTGGTCGAGCCGCGTCCAGATCCGCATGCGGGGCGCCGAGCCGTAGCGGGCGCCGATGGCCGCCTCGCACCGCAGCCGCAGCGCGACGTCGGCGGACGGGACACCGGCGTCGGAGAGCTCGAGCTCGGGGAAGTGGACCTCGCCGATGCCCAGGTCGGTGCGGGGGTCGAGCGCGCACCGGTCGGCCACAGCGCGGGTGCGCGCCAGCAGCCGCCGGGCCGCGCCGTCGGTGCCGCCCCCACCGGCCATGCCGTGCCCGGCGAGGCGGCAGATCTCCTCGGCGACCTCGTGCATCTGCTTGCCGGACTTGAGGAATCCCTCCGCGTTGCCGCGGGCGGCTCCGGGGCCGACGTCGCGCAGGTGGGCCGAGCCGAGCGGGACCAGGCGCCGGGCCGCGTCGAGGACGTCGACGGTCGGGGCGTCGAGGCGGTCGACGTAGCGCACCGCGTTGGTGAGGACGGTGGTGAGGCCGGCGGTCCGGGCGATGCCGGCCATCCGGGCCGCGTGCGGCGACGTGCCCGGCCCCCACTCGCCGGCGCGGGCGCCGAGCCGGTGGGAGACCAGCTCGACGACGAGGTTGTGCCGTGGCAGCACCTCGAGCCAGGGGGCGATCGCGGCCAGCCCGAGGTCGTCGCGCCGTCGGGTCGCGGCGACGCCCAGCTCGGAGGACGGCCCGAGCAGCACCAGCACGGCGCCGCCGGCGAGGTGGGGTGCGAGCAGCTCGAGCGTCGCGACCGGGCGTCCCCGCTCCCCCGCCAGGTGGACCGACGAGACCATCCGGCACAGCGCGGCCCAACCGGCCTTGCCGCTGGCCAGGAAGGTCACCCGCGCACTGCCGCCCTGCTGCGGCGACGGGTCGCGGACCGCGCCGCCGCGCACGGGCGTACGCCGGGGGGCGACGTGGTCGCCGCCGACAGCCGTCCGACCGGTCGTCGGGGCCATCGCGAGGTCGACCCCCAGCACGGGCCGGATGCCGGCCGAGCGGGCGGCGCGGACGAACTTCACCGCGCCGTAGGTGCCGTCGCGGTCGGTGAGGGCGAGGGTGTCCATCTCCTGCTCGACGGCGCGCTCCACCAGGGCGTGCGGGTGGGACGCGCCGTACTGCAGGGAGTAGCCGGAGGCGACGTGGAGATGGACGAACGGGTCAGGCGACACTGACGTGCGGGACCAGGCCGAGCGCCTGCTCGACCACGGCCAGGAACCGGTCGGCGTCGCGGACGAGGTCGTCGGCCTCGCGCTCGCTGACGGCCCGGGTCGAACCGGCCTCGGCAGCGGCCCGCTTGGCGGCACCCGCCGAGAAGAAGGTCGCCCACTCGGTGAGCTCGGGAGCGACCTCGGCCAGCAGGACCCAGGCGTTCTTCTGCCGCCTGGCCCGTGGGGCGGGCCGCGCCCGCGCGGCGAGCAGGGCGGCTGCGGCGCAGAGCGCGGCGACGTGGGCACAGGCGTAGCGGGTGGGCACGTCACGCGCCGTGATCGCCTCGTGCAGCGAGGTCGCGGACCGCTCGAGGTAGGAGTGGGCGGTGGCCGGGAGGAGGTGGGGATTCATCATCGGCTCCCCTCAGTCCAGGCAGCCGACGAGCTGCCAGCGCCCGTCGGCCCAGTCGAAGGAGAGGTCGAAGACGCCGTAGGTCTCCGGGTCCTCGCTGCGCCGCGCCGCCTGGAGGCCGTGCTGGATCCCGCGTCCGGCCTCCACCCGCCACAGCTCCCGCTCGGCCACCAGGTCGCTCGCCGCGCCCCCAGCTCCGGAGGTGGCGCCAGAGCCCTGCCACCACGGCCCGGTCTCCACCCAGTGCGCGACCACTGCGCGCACCTTCCACAACCGGCCCCGCCACAGGAACTGGTCGGGGTCCTCCGCCTCGCCTCGTCGTACCTCGACGGGGTCTTGGTACTGCCTCATCGCGCCTCCGCTGCACCCTTGGGCAGGCTCCGCCTGCGTATCGGTCGACCCCGGGGACGACCCGGGTGGAGGTGGGGGTCGAGGTCACCGCCACCCGGATCGCATCGAACAACTGTTCGAACACCCAGAACGGTACTCCCCTCCACCGACAGCCCGTCAAGAGCCGCCACGGAGATGTGGAGGAGCGGGGCTCAGACCTCGCGCAGGTAGGCGGTGGTCTCGCGCTGCCAGAGGAAGAACGAGAGCACCAGGCCCTCGAGGATGACCAGCGCCGACAGCACGACGAAGATCGTCGGCAGGTGGTTGTCGATGCAGATGGCACCGACCAGGACGCCGACGCCGGCGGTGGCGGTGAGGACGTAACGGGTCCACGCGTGGCCGCCGCGGAAGAACGAGCCGAGGACCACGGCGAGCAGGGCGAACCCGACGAAGGCGACGACGGACAGCGCGACGAAGCCGGGCACGATCTGGTCGGTGCGCAGCTGCTCGATCCCGCCCTCGGCGAGGATCACCTGCGCCCGCTCGTTGCCCTCGGCCCAACCGAGGATCACGTCGTCGCGCATCAGCCAGATCAGCAGCGTGATGACCCCGGAGGTGGCCACGATCAGCCCGAGCACCCGCAGGCTGTTGACCACTGATCCAGGCACGTCGCGCGCCATGCAAAACCCCCTGAGGCTCATCGGTTGTCGTCGCTAGGCTCGCATCATGTCGAGCGAGCACGCATCCATCACCTCATTTCGAGGCGAGCACACCCGGCGCGGCGGCACGGGTGAGGTGGTCATCCTGCCCGACAGCGCCCACACTGCCGCACTCGCCGCGGCGGCGCTGGGGTGTGACGTCGGTGCCATCGCCAACAGCCTGCTCTTCGACGCCGGCGGTGAACCCGTCCTGATCCTCACCTCCGGCGCCCACCGCGTCGACACCGCGGCCGTCGCCCGGCGCATCGGTGTCGGTCGGCTGAAGCGCGCCGACCCCGACTTCGTACGACGCCACACCGGGCAGGTCATCGGGGGCGTCTCCCCCATCGACCATCCCGCACCGGTCCGCACGTGGATCGACCCGTGGCTGAAGCAGCACGAGGTCATCTGGGCGGCCGCCGGGCACCCGGCCGCGGTGTTCTCCACGACGTACGACGAGCTGGTCGCGATGACCGACGCCGTCGAGGTGCAGGTCGATGCTGGACCGGACCCAGAAGATCGGGCCTGACAGGATGCAGCCGTGGACGCTCTGGCACTGACCTTCTCCAGCGGATGGGCGAGCGGAATCAACTCCTACCTCGTCGTCCTGGTGCTGGGCATCGCCGACCGGGTCGGCTCGTTCACCGAGATCCCCGACGTGCTGGCGCGCTGGGACGTGCTGACGGTGGCCGGCTTCCTCTACGCCATGGAGTTCATCGCCGACAAGATCCCCTTCATCGACTCGACCTGGGACGCGATCTCGACGGCCATCCGCCCGACCGCGGGGGCGGTCATCGGCGTCCTGCTCGCGGGTGACGCCTCCTCGCTGGACCAGGCGGTCCTCGGCGTGGTGGGCGGCGGCACGGCCCTGCTGAGCCACCTCGTCAAGGCCGGTGGCCGGCTGGCGATCAACGCCTCCCCCGAGCCCGCCAGCAACGTCCTGGCCAGCCTCACCGAGGACGCCGCCGTGCTCGGCGTGGTCTGGTTCGCGCTGCAGAACCCCGAGGCGGCCGCCGCGATCGCCGGGGTGCTGCTCCTGCTCGGACTGGTCATGCTGTTCTTCGTCGCACGGCTGATCCGCCGCGGTTGGCGCCGGTGGAAGAAGAAGGACCCGATCCACCAGCTCGCCTGACAGCCACCCGTTCCGAGGGAGGTCCTAGGGTTCCCCCGTGGCTCGTGTCGTGGTGATCGGTGGCGGCTTCGGCGGCATGGCGGCTGCGGCCCGCCTCGCCAAGCTCGGTCACGCCGTGACCCTGCTCGAGCGGTCGGCCGGCCTCGGCGGCGCGTTGAGCACCGTCGAGCTCGACGGCTTCGCCTGGGACGCCGGCCCGACGAGCACGCTGCTGCCGGCCGTCATCCGCGACCTGTTCCGCAAGTCGGGACGCCCGCTGGAGCGCGAGGTCGACCTCCAGCCGCTCGACCTGGTGCGCGAGCACCGGTTCGAGGACGGCTCGACGCTGCAGCTGCCCGGCGGCTCGCGCGCCGCCCAGCTCGACGCCTTCGACGCCCTCGGCGAGGGTCTCGGTCAGCAGTGGGTCGACCACGTCGCGTCGTACGGCGACACGTGGGAGCTGCTGCGCAAGGAGTGGTTCGAGCGGCCCTTCGACGACGACGTGGCGCCGCGCGAGCTGGTCGCCCTGCTCGGCCGGCGCGAGTCCCTGCACAAGCTGCTGCGCCGCACCTTCCGCGACGAGCGCCTGCGCCTCGTGGCCGGGCACCGGCTCGTCATGGACGGGCACGAGCTGCGCGACGTGCCCGCGTTCGCGGGCGTCGACGTCTACCTCGAGCAGCGCTTCGGCGCCTGGACCGTGCCCGGCGGCCTGGCCGCGCTGGGCACGGCGATGGCCGAGCGCCTCGCGCTGCGCGGCGTGGAGGTGCTCACCGACACGCCCGCGACCGACCTCGTGATGCGGGAGGGCCGTGTCGCCGCGGTGCGGACGGACCGGGGCGAGGTGGACGCCGACCAGGTGGTCGTCGCGATCGACCCGCGGCGCCTGCCCGCGCTGGCGTCGTACGTCCGTCGGACGATGCCCGCGATCCCGCCCGTCGTCTGCCACCTCGGGCTCGAGGGAGAGCTCCCGGACCTGCCCCACGAGGTGGTCCTGCACGGCGACCCGCTGCTCGTGGTGCGCACGGGCGGCCGCGCTCCGGACGGCGGCGCCGCCTGGACCGTGCTCGGCCGCGGGCGGCTGGCCGAGGACGTGCTGACGGCGCTCGCGCGTCGCGGCCTCGACGTGCGCCGGCAGGTCGTCACGAGGATCGACCGCTCGCCGCGCGACCTCGTCGAGCTGTGGGGCGGCTCGCCGCACGGGGTGCTGTGGCAGGGCCCGCGCACGGCTCGTACGCGGCTGGGTCCCCGTACGCCGATCCCCGGCGTGCTCGCCGCCGGCGCGCACGCGACGACCGGCTCCGGGCTGCCCTTCGCCGGGCTCAGCGCCGCGCTGGTGGCCGAGGTCGTCGGCCGGGCGGCCCCGCTGTAACGCCGGGTTGGTGCAACTACCCACCCCCCTGCATCAGGGTGGGTACAAGCAGCAACCCGGCGTTACAGCGGGTCGAGCTCCCAGACCACCGTCACGACGGACGTCACGGTCGACTCCCCCGGCTCGATGCCTCCACCGGAGTCCCGCATCATCGCCATCTTGGGCATCGGCCCCGGACCGCTGGACGGGTCCCCCTCGACGATCGAGTCGACGGCGCCGAGCCGGGCTCCGGCCATCTCCGCAAGCGCCGTCGCACGCCGGAGGGCATCCTCGAAGGCGGCCTCGCGGGCCTTCGCGCCGGCTCCGTGGTCCTCGGTGACCTCGAGACCGACGCTGTCGACGGCCAGGGCGTCACCGACCTCGCGGGCCAGCTCGCCCAGCACCGCGCCCGCCACGGCGAGGTCGGCACAGCCGATGGCGTAGCCGTGCCTGGCCTCGTAGCCCTGGCGCCGCCCGTCGCGGTCGTGCCAAGGCCACACGGAGACGCCGGTGGAGGCGATCCGGCGACGCTCCGTGTGCCGACCCGCCAGCTCGACCAGGGCCGACGCCGCCGCGGACATGGCGTCGTACGCCTCGGCGACCCCCGCACCCCGTGCGACGGCGGCGACGCGGACGACCGCGCTGTCGGGTGCGACCGTGCTGGAGCCGGTCCCGGTGACGGTGACGGTGCGCATGGCCACACCGTAGTGCGGGTGCGGGCAGTCAGACGGTGATGCGCAGGTTGGCGAAGATCTCCCGCGTGGCCTTGGACCGGTTGAGCGTGAAGAAGTGCAGGCCCGGCGCTCCGGCGTCGAGCAGCGCCTCGCAGAGCTCGGTGGCGATCACGATGCCCTCGGCGCGCAGGGCGGCCGGGTCCTCGGCCAAGGGCGCCAGACGAGAGGTGACCTCCTCGGGGAGCTGGCGACCCGAGAACTCCACCATGCGCTCCATCGAGCGGAGGTTCAGGATCGGCATGATGCCCGGGATGATCGGCAGGTCGGCCCCGATGGCCTGCGCCCGCTCGACGAGCGCGACGTAGTCGCTGGCCCGCAGCACCATGTCGGTGACCGCGAACTCCGCGCCCGCGTCGTACTTCGCCTTCAGCACCCGGGCGTCGGCCTCGAGGTCCGCGGCCTCCACGTGGCCCTCGGGGAAGGCCGCGACGCCGATCCGCATGTCGGGACGCTCGCGGATGAGGGCGACCAGCTCGTTGGCGTAGGTCAGCCCTCCCTCGGTGGGCGTCCAGGGGGTGCCGGGGCCGGCGGGCGGGTCGCCGCGCAGCGCCATCACGTGGGTGACGCCGGCGTCACGGAGCTCGTCGAGGATGCAGCTGATCTCCTCCACCGTGTGGCCCACGCAGGTGAGGTGCGCCACCGGGAGCAGGCTGGTCTCGCGCGCGATGCGCTCGGTGATCGCGACGGTGCGGTCGCGGGTGGTGCCGCCGGCGCCGTAGGTCACCGACACGAAGGTCGGGCCGTAGGGCTCGAGCTCGGTGATCGCCTGCCAGAGCTGCTCCTCGCCGGCCTCGTCCTTGGGCGGGAAGAACTCGAACGAGAAGGACCGGTCGCCTCGCTCGAGGAGCTCGCGCATGCTCAGTCCACGTCCGGTGCTCATGGGCCCAACCCTACGGACGACCACGCTGCCTCGAGGCTCGTGTCCACTGATTAGGCTGCGTGGCGTGACGACCACCTGGGACCCCGCACCTTTCCGTGACCGGGTCCAGCAGGTGCTGGATGCCTTCCTCGACGAGCGCGAGGCCGAGCTGGCGCCCCTGGGGCCGGACGCCACGCGCCTGACCACCGAGGGGCGTACGGCGGTGCGTGGCGGCAAGCGCTTCCGCGCCGCCTTCTGCCACTGGGGCTACCGCGCCATCCGCGCCGAGGTGACCGACGAGCAGGCGCTGGCCCGTGCCTGCGCGTCGCTGGAGATGCTCCACGCCAGCGCGCTGGTCCACGACGACTTCATGGACGCCTCCGACACGCGCCGCGGGCGGCCGGCGACGCACCGCGCCTTCGAGGCCGAGCACCGCGCCTCGGGCTGGCGTGGAGACCCCGAGCAGTACGGCGCCGCCGCCGCGATCCTGCTCGGCGACCTGCTGCTCGGCTGGGGCGAGGACATGCTGCGCCGCAGCGGCTTCGGCCCCGACGAGACCGCAGCGGGGCTGGCCCTGTTCGAGCAGTGCCGCAACGAGGTGATCGCCGGGCAGTTCCTCGACGTGTCCGTGCAGGCCCGCGGCCGGGCCGACGTCGACACCGCGATGACGGTGCTGCGCTACAAGTCGGCGAAGTACTCCATCGAGCGGCCGCTCCACATCGGCGCCGGCCTCGCGGGCGCCAGCGCCGCCCAGATCGACCAGCTGACCCGGTTCGGACTGCCACTGGGCGAGGCCTTCCAGCTCCGCGACGACCTGCTCGGCGTCTTCGGCGACCCCGAGGCGACCGGCAAGCCCGCCGGCGACGACCTGGCGGAGGGCAAGCGCACCGTGCTCGTCGCGCTCGCGCTCGACGCCGCGCCCCCGGCCGCGGCACAGCGCCTCGACACCGCACTCGGTACGACGCTGAGCCCGGCCGACGTCGACGAGCTGCGCGGCATCATCGAGGACTCCGGCGCCCGCGCGCAGGTCGAGGAGGTCATCGGCTCCCTGGCCGACCACGCGGTCGAGGCACTGCGGGCAGCCGACGTCGACGACCAGGCGCGCGTCGTGCTCACCGAGCTCGCGGCCGCGGCGACGCAGCGCACCGTCTGACGGCGCCGGGGTCGGTCAGTCCAGGCTGCTGATGCCCGGCACCGCCGGCCCCTCGCCCCGCAGGAGCACCGAGAACGGGACGCCACGGTCGGCGTTGACGCGGGACCCCAGCACGCTCAGGGCGATGCTGAAGGCCTTCTCGTCCGCGCGGGCGAGGGTGGCCCACCCGTCCCACAGCAGCACGACGCCGGCCTTCCCGCTACCGATGTCGTGGAGGCAGTCGGCGAGCGCGTCGAAGTTCTGCCCGTAGTAGTCCGGGAAGTCGAGGGCCTCGCCCACCGCGGCGAGGAAGGCGGCCTTGGTCTCCCCGCGCGTCCACCCGTCGACGTACGCGAATCCCCATCCCGCGTGCTCCACCGAGTGGCGCACGTCGGCGACGTCGAACGCGCCGTGCCACAGGTGGATGCCCGGCTTCTCGTGCCCGGCCAGGACTGCAGCCAGTCCACTCATGACGACTACCTCGCTATGCGTGAGAAGGAGCTGTAGTGGTCCCCGGTGTAGTAGAGCTCCCCGCCCTCCCCGGCGACGATGCGGCGCGCACCGCGGTCGTCGGAGCCGGGCGTGGGCACCGTGTACTCCCTGTAGTAGCCCATCGGCTGCTCGGGCAACAGGGCCTCACGGTTCTCAAAGGTCCCGCCATCGTGCTCTGGCTCGGGGAACGGTCCACCGCGATCGATCAGCTCGAGCGTGCGAGCAGCCTCCGGCGGCAGCGCGGACACCTGCACGATCGGCAGGCCGCTCTCGGGGTCGGTGGCGCCATCACCGCCGGTGTCGTCCGTCGGGTCGGAGGTCGGGGTGTTGGTCTCGGTGAGCTCGTGCGTCGGCGACGAGGTCGTGGACGGCGAGGCGGACCCGTCGACGTCGCTGTCGTCGCGCTGCGCGCCGTCGACGAGCATCCACGCGAGGAGCAGCCCCGCGACCAGGAACAGCAGCAGCCACCGGTAGCGCTGGCGTCCCCCCGACGTGCCCGACGCCCCCGGCGCCATCAGTACTCCAGCACCTGCGCGCGCCGCTTGACCTCGCTGCCGCGGTTCTCGCGCAGCGCGTCGATCGGACGACCCGGGAGGTCGTCGTCGGTGAAGAGCCACGCGATGCACTCACGGTCGTCGAAGCGGTGGTCGTGCAGCAGCGTCAGCAGGCCGGGAAGGCCCTTGACGACGAGACCGTCCTGGATGAAGTCGGCCGGCACGCGCGGACCGCCGCCCGGCACGGGGACGGCGGCGGCGAGCTCGTGCTCGCGGATCATCGTGCGGACCTTGCCGGGCGTCACGCCGAGCAGCTCGGCCACCTGGTTCCAGTCCAGCCACTCCGGGACGAGGGCGGCCAGGTCACGGTCGGCAAGGGGGACGTCGCTCATGCGCGCAGCCTAGGTGAGGAGCCACCCGGGTCGGGAGTCGCGGCGCCCGGCCGAGTTGTCGCTCCAGCGGTCGATCCGTAGCGTGTCGGGGATGCACTCCCTCAGAACCGCCCTGGCCGCGGCCCTCGTCGGCCTGTTGGCGCTCACCCTCTCGCCGGTCGCCTCCCCCGCGTCGGCCGACCACTACCACGGCGCGCCGGGCCCGACCCATGCCGGCAACACGTTCGGCTGGTACCAGTACGGCGTGTTCCGCCAGGAGTTCATCGGCCCCAAGCCGGCCTTCTGGAAGACGAACGGGCGCGGCATCGTCCGCACGCAGAACGGCATGCTCACCCTGATGAGCACGCAGCGCGGCAGCGTCTCGGCCACCCTCGACCTCGAGGGCCACACCTACGGTCGCTGGGAGATCCGGATGCGCGCACGCACCCTGTCGAAGGTCAAGGGCGGCAAGCCCTTCAAGGTCGTCACCGAGCTGGTCCCCGCCGGCAAGCGCGCCCAGCATTGCGGCGGCCGCGACATCGGCCTGGAGAACTTCACCCTCGGCACCAACACGGTGAAGTCCTACGTGCACACGCTGCCCAACAGCTCCTACCGCGGCTTCCTGGGCCGTCACCTGCGCAACGACCGGTGGCACACCTACGCCGTCGAGGTCGCCCCCGACCACATCTCCTGGTTCGTCGACGCGCACGTGATCAACACCGAGCGCCGCGACGAGGCGCTCGACCCGGTGCCGCGGCAGCTGAAGTTCGAGCTGCGCGCCAAGGGTGGCAAGAAGATGGACCCGGCGCGGATGCAGATGGACTGGATGCGCTACTGGTCGATGCGCGCCCCCACCGAGAAGTCGATCAAGGCTCCGCAGCTCGAGCTCAGCACCTACAACGGCGCCTGCTGACACCCTCCCCACGGCGCCCCTGACGAGGCGGCGGCCGACCCGCGCGACACGCCGGGGCGGCCGCCGCCTCGCGTCGTCGTACGCCGGTCGCTACCGTCGAAGGCTCGTCCGCGCGCTTCCCCCCTGCGGGCCTCGGACCCCGGGCGCTGCGGACGGGACGAGGAGCACCCCATGCCCCGACCGCACCTCCGACTATGCAGGATCCGACCACCCAGGCGCGCCGCTCGGTGCGCGGCCGGCCTCGTGCTCGCCGTCGCCACCCTGTCGAGCCTCGCTGCTCCTGCCCATGCCGACCACGAGCAGCTGCCGGCCGGTCGCACGCTCGTGTCGTACGTCGTGACGTCCGGCGACACCGCCTCGGGGCTCGCCGTGCGGTTCCACGCCTGGACGGCCGAGATCGTGTCGCACAACCACCTCGACGGGGCCGGAGGGCTGCGGGTCGGTGAGCGGATCGAGATCCCGGTGGTCAAGGCGGGCAGCGGCACGGGCGGCGACCAGGGCGGCAAGGACCGCACCACGAAGATGTGGCAGCACCCCGACCGCGACCGCGAGAAGGTGCGCCGGGTGATCGCCGGCGCCGCGCGCAACCACGGCGTGGACCCGCAGCTCGCGCTGGCGATCTCGTGGCAGGAGTCGGGCTGGCAGATGGGCGTGGTCTCCGGCGCCCACGCGATCGGTGCGATGCAGGTGCTGCCGTCGACCGCGCGGTGGATGGAGCACTACGCGGGGCGCCCGCTCGACCTGCGCAAGCTCGGCGACAACGCGCAGGCCGGGGTGCTGCTGCTCCGGGTGCTCGCGCGGCACACGCACCGGCGTACGCACAAGATCGGCGCCTACTACCAGGGCCTCGGCGCCGTGCAGCGGCACGGCCTCTACGAGGAGACGAAGACCTACGTGGCCAACGTCGAGGCGATCAAGCGCCGGCTCGAGGACGGCCGCTCCCCCTCCTGAGCGCGAGCAGCGCCACGCCGGGGCGCCGCCTGAGCGTGGCCGCAGGCGTGGCTTCCGTACGATGAGGGCTCCGGATCCTTCCCCGTCCGGTTGTTGGAGGTCGATCAGTGGAGCCATCCGAGCACGCCCGCGCAGTCGCGCCCGGCGCCGCTGGCGACCCCTTGGTCGGGCGCCTGCTGGACCGTCGCTACCGCATCGGCGCCCGGGTGGCGCGTGGTGGCATGGCCAGTGTCTACGAGGCCACCGACACCCGCCTCGACCGCACCGTCGCGGTGAAGGTGATGCACCCCGGCCTGGGCGACGACCAGGAGTTCGCCGAGCGGTTCGTCCGCGAGGCCCGCGCCGCGGCCCGGCTCAACCACCCGCACGTGGTCGGCGTCTACGACCAGGGCGACGACACCTCCGACGGCCAGGACACCGTCTTCCTGGTCATGGAGTACGTCCCGGGCCACACGCTGCGTGACGTGATCCGCAAGGAGGCCCCGATGGCTCCGAGCCGCGCCCTCGCTCTGCTCGAGCCGGTCGTCTCCGCCCTCGCGGCGGCCCACCGCGCCGGGCTGATCCACCGCGACGTGAAGCCCGAGAACGTGCTCATCGCCGACGAGGCGCACGGCGGCCGGATCAAGGTCGCCGACTTCGGCCTGGCCAAGGCGGTCAGCGCCGACACCCAGCACACGGCCACCGGCGGCGTGCTGATCGGCACCGTGTCCTACCTGGCGCCCGAGCTCGTCGTCGACGGCCGTGCCGACGCGCGCGCCGACGTCTACGCCGCGGGCGTGGTGCTCTACGAGCTGCTGACCGGCAGGAAGCCGCACGAGGGCGAGTCCCCGATCCAGGTCGCCTACCGCCACGTGCACCACGACGTCCCCCTGCCCTCGCTCGTCCAGCCGGGCATCCCCGACTACGTCGACGCCCTCGTCGCCCGCGCCACCTCGCGCGACCGCGGCCAGCGACCGGCGGACGCGACGGTCCTGCTCCACCACGTGCACCGCGTCGAGCAGGCGCTCCGCGACGGTCTCGCCTCCGACCCCGAGCTGGCCGGCGACCTGCTCCCCCGCCGGACGCCGGAGGCGGACCAGGACGACGCCGTCGAGGCGGGTGAGCACACCACCCGCGAGCCCTTCGACGCCAGCGCGCTGGCGCTGCTGACCGAGGTGGACCCGCGCGACTCTGGCCTCGTCGACGACGGCAGTCCGGACCGGACCACGGCGCTCGAGCGTCACCCGTCGCCCCCGACGGCCGCGCCAGCGGTCGCGCCGCGTCCCGCCCGCGCGCCCGCCCGGGCCACCCCCGTCATCACCACCGCGCGACGCCGCTCGGTCAAGGGTCCGCTCGCGCTGCTCCTCGCGGTCCTGCTCGTCGCCGGCGTCGCGCTCGGGGCGTGGTGGTTCGGCTGGGAGCGCTACACGACCACGCCCGGGGTGCTGGGGCTCGACGAGGCGGCCGCGTCGGCCGAGCTCGACAAGGCCGGCCTGGACGCCGAGGCCGGCGAGCCGGCGTACTCCGAGAGCGTCGCCGCGGGGCTGGTCATCTCGACCGACCCGGAGCCCGGCGGCAAGGTGCTCGACGGCGGCACGGTCACGCTGGTCCTGTCGCTGGGGCCCGAGCGCTACGACGTGCCTCCTCTCGAGGGCAAGACCGAGGACCAGGCCCAGGACGCGCTCGCCGCGACCAACCTGGTCTTCGGCAAGAGCGTCGGCAGGTGGAGCGAGACCGTGCCGGAGGGCCAAGTCATCCGCACCTCGCCGAAGGCCGGCACGACCCTCAAGCCGGGCGCTGCCGTGGACCTGGTGCTCAGCCGCGGCCGCAAGCCGATCACGGTCACGGACTGGACCGGCAAGGACTTCGACGACGCGCAGGCGGCGCTGGAGAAGCGCGGACTCGCGGTGAGCGTGGCCGGCGAGGAGCACAGCGACACGGTCGCGGACGGCGACGTCATCTCGCAGGACCCGACGACCGGGACGTTGTTCCGCGGCGACACCGTGTCGTTCGTCGTGTCGCTGGGGCCCGAACTGGTCGAGGTGCCGCAGGTGCGGGCGATGGGCGTGGACGCGGCGACCGAGCTGCTCGAGGGCCTCGGCTTCCAGGTCGAGACGGAGCGCTCCGACACCTACCTCGGGCTCGGGTTCGTCTCCAGCTCCGACCCCGACGCCGGCGAGGAGATCCCGAAGGGCTCGACCATCACGCTGTTCCTGGTCTGACCGGCGTCACGGGCCGTCCCGGGCACCGCCTAGCCTGACTGCCGTGCATGCCGAGCAGAACCGACGTACGACACTCCTGGCGGCCGGCGCGCTGCTCGCGCTCGCGGCGTGCTGGGGATCGACGTTCTTCCTCATCCGCGACCTGCTCGACCGAGTGCCGACGCTCGACTTCCTCGCCGTCCGGTTCAGCATCGCCTCTTTGGCGCTGCTCCTCGTCGCGCCCAAGGCCCTCGGCCGGCTCTCGCCGCAGGTGCGCAAGCACGCGGTCGTCCTCGGGGTGCTCTACGGCGTGGCCCAGATCCTCCAGACCGCCGGCCTGGCGCACACCCCGGCGAGCGTCAGCGGTTTCGTCACGGGCCTCTACGTCGTGTGCACCCCGCTGCTCGCCGCGGCGATCCTGAAGACCCGCATCCCGCCGATCACCTGGGCCGCCGTCGTGCTCGCCACCGTCGGGCTGGGCGTGCTCGCGCTCAACGGGCTGAGCATCGGCTACGGCGAGCTCATCACGCTGGCCTCCGCCGTGCTCTACGCGCTCCACATCGTCGGGCTGGGCGCCTGGTCCAACGCACAGGACGCCCTCGGGATGACGCTGCTGCAGATGATCGTCATCGCCTTCATCTGCACGGTGTCCACGGTGCACGACGGGATCGTGCTGCCCGACCGGACTGCCGACTGGGTCTCGGTGCTCTACATGGCGATCGTGGTGGGCGCCCTCGGCCTCTACGTCCAGACGTGGGCGCAGGCCCACCTGCCGCCGACGCGGAGCGCGATCATGATGAGCATGGAGCCGGTCTTCGCCTCGTTCTTCGCTGTCTGGCTCGGCGGTGAGGACCTCACGGCACGCCTGCTGATCGGCGGCACCATGGTGCTGGTCGCGATGCTGACCGTCGAGCTCGCGCCGCGACGGGTGGTCGAGGGCGAGGTCACGCACATCGCCGTCTGACCAGTCGGGCGGGCCATTTTCCCGGCGGCTCGTGGGTGCGTCCGCTTATCGTGGGCGCGTGGACAGGTGCGTACGGTGCGGCGCGGAGCTCGGGGTGGGCCGCTTCTGCCTGAACTGCGGCCACCCCATCGGCGAGCCGGCACCGGCTGCGCCGGTGACCACCGCCCCTGCTCCGAGCACTCCTGCCGCCCGGACGGCCGAGGCGCCCGAACCTCCGCCCTCCGCTCCACCCGCCAGTCCGCCCTCCGCCCCGCTGGAGCCGGTGGCCGTGCCCGTCCAGGCCGCCGACCCGACCGCGGTGCCGCCGGTGGTCGCTCCCGCGCCGCACCACGAGTGGGACCCGCGCGAGGAGCTGCTCCCCTACGAGGAGGCCTACGAGCTCGAGCCCGAGTCCGCGCTGCCGAGCAAGGCGTGGATCTGGTGGGTGCTCGGCGCGGTCCTGCTCGTCGGGCTCGTCCTCGTGCTGCTCCAGGTGTTCGAGACCGACGGGGACGACGAGGTCGCCACCGACACGACGACGAGCGAGAGCGCCGCCGCCGACCCGGACACCGGCTCCGAGGCGCCGGAGGAGACCGCGCCGGAGACGCCGCCGCCGCCGAAGGGCGTCGGCAAGCGGGTCAACCTCGCTGCCGGGGCGACGTTCGCCGTGCCGGCCAAGGCCCCGCCGACCACCGACTTCGACGGCAACCTCGTGGCCTACGAGCCCAGCCAGATGGGCGACGGCCTCCCCAGCACCGCCTGGCGGATGGCGGGCGACGCCACCGGCCAGACCGTCACCGTCACCCCGGCCCGGCCCGGCGTCGTACAGCGCGTGGGCCTGGTCAACGGCTACGCCAAGCAGGTCGCGGGCGTGGACTGGTATCCCAACAACCGCCGGATCCTGGCAGTCACCTGGGGCTTCGAGGACGGCAGCACCGTCGAGCAGACCTTCGCCGAGCGGCCGGGCATGCAGCAGCTCAAGGTGCCGCCGGTGCAGTCGAGCACGGTGACCATCACGATCACGTCGGTGACGCCGCCGGGCAGCGGCAACCTCGGCCGCGACTACACGGCGATCAGCGAGGTCGCGATCACCGGCCAGCGAGCCCGCTGAGCACCACGGCCGCCCACTCGGCGTCGGCCCGGGTCACGTCGAGGTGGGTGACCAGGCGTACGGCGCGGGGTCCCACCGCTGCGATGCGGACGCCTTCCTCCGCCGCCCGCGCCACGAAGGCCGGCGCGTCGGGGCGGTCGACGACGACGATGTTGGTGTCGACGCTGTCGGGGTCGAGGCCCAGCGCCTCACCGAGCAGCCTGGCGTGGGCGTGGTCGTCGGCCAGGCGCTCGACGTGGTGGTCCAGTGCGTACGCCCCGGCCGCGGCCAGCACGCCCACCTGGCGCATCCCGCCACCCATCCGCTTGCGACGGACGCGGGCCGCGTCGATCGCATCGGCGGAGCCGACCATCAGCGAGCCGACCGGTGCGCCCAGCCCCTTGGAGAGGCAGACCGCGAGGACGTCGGCGACCCGGCCGTAGTCGGCGAGCGGCGTACCGGTGGCGACGTGGGCGTTCCACAGCCGCGCGCCGTCAAGGTGGATACGGGTGCCGACCGTGTCCGCCCAGGCGCGCAGCTCGCGGAGTTCCTCGATCGGGAGCACGGAGCCCCCTGCGAAGTTGTGGGTGTTCTCGACCGACACGGCGGCCGTCCGCACGAAGAACGGCCCCATGTCGGGGGCGTACATCGACTCGATCGCACCCAGGTCGACCTTCCCGCGCGGGTGGGTCCACGTGCGCATGGTGATCCCGCTGATGGCGCCGTGCGCGCCCAGCTCGGCCCGCGCGATGTGGGCCGAGGACTCGCACAGCACCTCCTCGCCGGGCGAGACGACCGAGGCGACCGCCAGGACGTTGGCCATCGACCCCGTCGGCGTGAACAGCGCCGCCTCGTGGCCGAACATCTCCGCCACCCGCTCCTGCAGCGCGTTGACCGTCGGGTCCTCGCCGTAGACGTCGTCCCCCACCTCGGCCCGGGCCATCGCCTTCCGCATCGCGTCGGTCGGCCGGGTCAGGGTGTCGGAGCGCAGGTCGATCACGGGTGCGAACCTACCGGTCGGCGCTCAGGCCTTGCGCAGCATCTCCGCGACGAGGAAGGCGAGCTCGAGGGACTGGACCCGGTTGAGGCGGGGGTCGCAGACCGACTCGTAGCGGTGGGAGAGGCCCACCTCGTCGATCTCCTCGCCGCCGCCGACGCACTCGGTGACGTCGTCGCCGGTGAGCTCGACGTGGACGCCGCCGGGCCAGGTGCCGAGGCCGCGGTGGACGTCGAAGAAGCCCTGGACCTCGTCGATCACGTCGTCGAAGCGGCGGGTCTTGTAGCCCGAGGACGCCTCGAAGGTGTTGCCGTGCATCGGGTCGCACACCCAGGCGACGTTGACCCCCTCCGCGGTGACCTTCTCCACGAGGGCGGGCAGGCCGTCGCGGATCTTGCCGGCACCGAAGCGGGTGATGAAGGTGAGCCGGCCCGGGGTGTTGTCCGGGTTGAGGCGCGCGGCGTAGGCCAGCGCGTCGTCGGGCGACGTCGTGGGGCCGAGCTTGATGCCGATCGGGTTGCGGATCTTCGACAGCAGCTCGACGTGCGCGCCGTCGAGCTGACGGGTGCGCTCACCGATCCACACGAAGTGGGCCGACACGTTGTAGGGCTCGTCGGTGCGCGAGTCGATGCGCGTCAACGCTTGCTCGTACTCCAGCAGCAGGGCCTCGTGGCTGGAGTGGAAGTCGACGCGGTGGAACTCGTCCGGGTCGGCGCCGATCGCCTTCATGAAGGTGAGGGCGCGCTCGATCTCGTCGGCCACCGCCTCGTAGCGCTGCCCGAAGGGCGAGCTCTGCACGAAGTCGGTGTTCCAGGTGTGCACCTGGCGCAGGTCGGCGTAACCACCGGTGACGAACGCGCGGACCAGGTTGAGCGTCGCCGCGGAGGAGTTGTAGACCTCGACCAGGCGCTGCGGGTCGGGGATCCGGGCCTCGGGGGTGAAGTCGTAGCCGTTGACCGCGTCGCCACGGTAGGCCGGGAGGGTGACGCCGTCGCGGGTCTCCAGGTCGGAGCTGCGCGGCTTGGCGTACTGCCCCGCAAGGCGGCCGAGCTTCACCACCGGCACGGAGGCGGCGTACGTCAGGACGACCGCCATCTGCAGCAGCACCCGCAGCTTGTTGCGGACGTTGTCGGCGGTGACGCCGGCGAAGGTCTCGGCGCAGTCGCCGCCCTGGAGCAGGAAGGCCTCGCCGCGGGTGACGGCGGCGATCTTGGCGGTGAGGTCGTCGCACTCCCCCGCAAAGACGAGCGGCGGCGCGGTCCTCAGTCGGGCCACGGCAGCGTCGACCGCCCCGGCATCGGGATAGGTCGGCTGCTGCTGGGGCCCGAGGGCGTGCAACTGCTCGAGGGTGGGGATGGCGCTCACCTGACAAGGGTACGGCGCGCGCACCGCCCAACCCGAACCGTGACCGCCCCCTGAACGGGCGACCGGACGCGGTGGGTCAGCCCCTGGGCCGCAGCACCCCGGCCGACTCGTCGACCCGCAGCCCACCGGAGCGGGTGCGGCTGGCCTCGAGCGTGCCGGTGACGACCGAGGCGTCGGGATAGCTGATGTGACCGGGCGCGCCCTGGCGCGACGTGGTCCAGAGCCGGTCCTCGAAGCCGATCTCCCCGCGGAACTGGTGGTTCTCCAGCACGAGCCGGTCGGCGGTGACCTGGCCGACGACGTAGGACGCCTCACCGCGGTAGAAGAGCGAGCCGTGGGACACCTGGAGGATGCCGTCGCGCACGTGGACCGTCTGGTCGTGCACCTCGCCGCTCAGGTAGACGTCGACACCCCCGCGCACCATCGCCTTCCACAAGTCCGAGCGCGCACCCTTCTCGTAGACGAGGTGGCTGGAGTTGCGCGCGCGGACCCGCTCGGTCATGGGGACGTGGCCCTGGACCATGACCCACGCCACGTCGTCCTTGCGGGCCTGCCGGAGCACTCCCTTCAGCCAGCGCAGCTGCGCCGGGTCGACGGACATGTGCACGTCTCCCCCGCGGCGCTCGAAGACGTCGATCGTGACGAGCAGGACGTCGGCGTCGAGACGCACGGCGTACGCCGTGCGGCGCGCCTGGCCGCTGGGGCGCTCGGAGAAGCGAGGCTTCCCGTCGGCGTCCGTCAGCATCTGGTCGGCGTAGATCCGCTTGAACTGCGGCACGTGGCGCCGCTTGAAGTCGATCCACTCGTCGTGGGGCGCGCGCCACGGGTCGTCGCCGATCTCGTGGTCGCCGACGGCCGGGTAGGTCGTGAGGCCCTTGTCCTCGAACCGCTCGCGCCAGGCCGGGTAGTAGACGGCGGCCGCCCGACGCCACGCCCGGAGCCGCTGGGTCTGCGTCCGCACCGGCCCGAAGACCCCGGTCCTCGCGTCGTCGCGACCCCACCTGCCCTCGACGAGGTCGCCCGCGACGAGCACGTCGTCGGTGCCGTGGGACGCCATCTCGCTGACCACGTGGTCCAGCGCGGTGACGTACTCGGCGTTGGTGGAGTTGGCCACCTCACCGGTGCGCTTGTCGACGAACTCGCGACGCCCGTCGGCGGTCAGGTCGGCGACGTCCTGGTTGAGGAAGTCGGGGGCCGAGACGAAGCGGTAGGCGCCGAGGAGGGTCGGGGCAGCGGGCACCGACGGACGGTCACGGGGACCGCGGCGGTCTGCGGTCACCGACGTCGCGGGCTCGCTGTGCGTCAGCACCACGGTCGGCGGCGGGTAGTCGCCGCCCGGCGGCACGCCCGCCGACGACGCGGTCACGGTGAGCGCGGCACACCCCAGCGCCGAGACGGTCAGTGCCGCCAGCAGCGTCCCGAGAGGTCGTCGTGTCACCCGCCAACCGTAGACGGCTGACCCGACAGCGCGGGATTCCCCGGCCGTGTCCACCCGCGATCAGTCGTGCTCCAGGTGGTCGATGTCGCGGAAGCCGGTCTTCTTGGCGCGGACGCCACGGTTGGTGAGCCAGGTCAGCGCCCACAGGACGATGCCGATCGCCAGCAGGCCCGCGGCGATCTTGTACTGGATCATGTCGGCCTCCAGCCGGGCCCACGGGCCGAGCAGGTAGCCGCAGCAGACGGCGCCGACCACCGGCAGCACGGACGGCGCGCGGAAGGCGCCGTCGGGCGTGGGGTCCTTGCGGAGGACGAGGCAGGCGATGTTGACGATCGTGAAGACCGCCAGCAGCAGCAGCGCGGTGGTGCCCGAGAGCGCTGCCACGACCGAGGACTCGGAGTCGAGCGTGACCACGGTGATGAGGCCCAGCGCGAGCAGGGTGGTGAAGATGATCGCGGTCCACGGCGAGCGCCGGCTCGGCAGCACCTTGCCGAGGGCGCGCGGCAGCACGTCCTGCTGGGCCATGCCGTAGACGAGCCGGCTCGCCATCAGCATGTTGATGAGCGCGGTGTTGGCGACCGCGAAGACGGTGAGGAACGGGAACAGCTTGTCGATCGGCAGGTCGGGCGCGCCGACCTTGACCACGTCGAGCAGGATCCCGGCCTCCGCGTTGGTGGGCTCGGCGATCTGGCCGGCGGGGATGACCGCGACCACGGAGATCGCGACCAGCATGTAGATGACGACGGCGATGCCGAGGCCGGTCAGCATGGTGCGCGGGAAGATGCGCATCGGGTCCTGGGTCTCCTCGACCATGTTGACCGAGTCCTCGAAGCCCACCATCGAGAAGAACGCGATCGCGGTCGCGATGGTGACCGCCATGAACAGACCCTTGTCGTCGGGGCTCTCGAAGACGGTGACGCGGCCGAGGTCGCCGTCGCCGCTGGCGATGACGAAGAAGCCGATGCCGATGACGATCGCGAGGGCGGTCATCTCCACCAGCGTGAGCACCACGTTGAACTTCACGCTCTCGCCGACGCCGCGCAGGTTGATCAGGGCGAGCACGAGCATGAAGGCAAGTGCCGTGACGAGGGTGGTGCCCGAGCTGGGCTCCTCGTTGCCGAAGCCGATCAGCAGGTTGGCGGCGAGCAGGTTGGAGGAGGTGGAGGCACTGGTGATGCCCGAGCACACGACCGTGAAGGCGACGAGGAACGTCACGAAGTGGATGCCGAACGCCTTGTGCGTGTAGAGCGCCGCGCCCGCCGCCTGCGGGTACTTCGTGACCAGCTCGAGGTAGGAGAAGGCCGTCACCGTCGCCACCGCGAAGGCCACGAGGAACGGCAGCCAGGCGATGCCGCCGACCTGCCCGGCCAGCTTGCCCGTCACCGCGTAGACACCCGCGCCGAGGATGTCGCCGACGATGAAGAGCAGCAACAGCTTGGGGCCGAGCACCCGCTTGAGGTCGGTGTCCTCCGGCCCGTTGACGTCGGGCTGGGTCGCTTCTGTCGCGCTCATCGAGACTCCTTCGTCGGGCCGAGTGCCGCACGGTGGGGTCTCTCACAATGGCCCCGGCTCGCGCCGCGAGGCAACCGCCGCGCCGCACGACGTACGCCGCGCGCGGGCGGGAGGCTGCCAGAACCCACCCTTTCGGTGTTGGATCGTTCCAACTACCCTGCTGCCCATGCCGAAGCGTGTTGCGCTCCTGACGGCCGGTGGCTACGCCCCGTGCCTCTCCTCCGCCGTGGGTGCTCTCATCGAGACCTACGACGCCACCGACCCCGACATCGAGCTGATCGCCTACCGGCACGGCTACCACGGCCTGCTCACGGGCAACAGCATCGTGATCGGGCCCGAGGAGCGCGCCGGAGCTGCGCTGCTGCACCGCTACGGCGGCAGCCCGATCGGCAACAGCCGGGTGAAGCTGACCAACGACGACGACTGCCGGCGACGCGGCCTGATCGGCGAGGGCGAGACCGCGCTGGAGGCGGCGGCAGCCCGGCTGCAGGCCGACGGGGTGGACGTCCTGCACACCATCGGTGGCGACGACACCAACACCGCGGCGGCCGACCTGGCGGCGTACCTGCGCACCCAGGGCTCGGAGCTGACCGTGGTCGGCCTGCCCAAGACGATCGACAACGACATCGTCCCGATCCGGCAGAGCCTCGGCGCCCAGACCGCGGCCGAGCAGGCGTCGCGGTTCGCGCAGAACGTGCTCGCGGAGCACGGCTCCAACCCGCGGATGCTGATCGTGCACGAGGTCATGGGCCGCGCCAGCGGCTGGCTCACCGCGGCCGCCGCCCGGGACTACATGGCGTGGCACGCCGAGCAGGAGTGGCTGCCCGGGATCGGCCTCGACGGCCGCAAGTGGGCGATCCACGCGGTCTACGTGCCCGAGCGCGGCATCGACCTCGCCGCCGAGGCGACCCGCCTGCGCGCGGTGATGGACGAGATCGGTTGCGTCAACATCTTCCTCGCCGAGGGCGCCGGCATCGACGACATCGTCGCCGACCTCGAGGCCGCCGGCGAGACCGTCGGGCGCGACCCGTTCGGCCACGTCAAGATCGACACCATCAACCCGGGCCGCTACTTCGCGGAGCGTTTCTCGGCCGCGATCGGTGCCGAGAAGCACATGGTGCAGAAGTCCGGCTACTTCTCCCGCTCCGCGCCCGCCAACGACACGGACCTCGCCCTCATCCGCGAGATGGCCGAGCTGGCCGTGACCTGCGCCCTCGAGGGCCGTCCCGGCGTGATCGGGCACGACGAGGAGCGCGGCGACGAGCTCCGCGCGATCGAGTTCGAGCGGATCGCCGGGCACAAGCCCTTCGACCCCTCGCAGGACTGGTTCACCGAGCTGCTGGTGAGCACCGGACAGGCCTGATCCGGCTGGCCTCGTCCCGCCTGGGTGGATGCCGCTTGGGTGGATGTGGCTTGGGTGGATGCCGCTTGGGTGGATGCCGCTTGGTGGATGCCGCTTGGGTGGCGGCATACGACATCGGCGCCGGGCACCCTGGCGGCGTACGACATCGATCCCGCCCGCTGACGGGTCGTATGCCGCCACCCTCGGCCGAAGACCTGTTGTATGCCGCCACCCCCGGGCGGGACAACCTGCGGAACCAGCACCCTGGCGGCATACGACATCCGCGCCGAGCACTCTGGCGGCATGCGACATCGATCGCACCCGGTCACCCGTCGTATGCCGCCACCCCCGGGCGGGACAACCTGCGGAGCCAGCACGCTGGCGGCATACGACATCCGCGCCGGGCACAGTGGCGGCGTACGACATCGATCGCGCCCGGTAACCCGTCGTATGCCGCCACCCTCGGCCGAAGGCTTGTCGTATGCCGCCACCCTCGGGCGGACGGAGATGTCACATACCGCCACCCTCAGGCAGACGGCTCCTCGACGGCGGCCCCGACCCGGTTGGTGACGCGTACGGCGGCCGCGGGCAAGGTCCGGGGCAGGGTCTGGAGGTAGGCCGCGCTGACCAGCGCGATCACGGCGAGCACCCACCACACGGTCGTCGCGCCGTGGGCGAGCAACCAGGTGAAGGCGACGGGCGTGATCGCGCCGCCGATGCCCCAGCTCAGCTGGAACAGCGCGAGGTAGCGCCCGCGGAGGTGGTCGGGTGCGGCTTCCGCGGCGGCGGCGCTGAAGACCGGCCCGCCCGTCAGCTCGCCGAAGGTGTAGATCGTGGCGCCGACCAGCATCACGACCACCGCCAGCCACACCGGCAGCCAGCCCGCGACGACGAAGAGCGCGTAGCTCACGAGGAAGACGACCTGCGCGAGCCCCATCATCCGCGCGCGGACCTGCCCGGTCATGCGGCGTACGACGAGTCCCTGCCCGAGGCCGACCAGCGCGGTGTTGACCGTGAAGATCGCCCCGACCACCCACCCGGGCAGGTCGATGGTCTCGGCGACGTAGACCGGCAGCGCGAAGTTGAGCACCATCATCCCGGCCACGAAGCCGAACTGCCCGAGCACGAGGCGCAGGTAGGGGCGGTCGCGCAGGACGACGCGCCAGCCCTCGACCGGGGCGTCGTGGGCGACCGCGACCCGGTGGTCGGGGACGTCGAGGAGCAGGACGAAGGCGAGCACGAAGGTCACGGCGTTGATGACCACCACGGACTGGAACGCGACGTCGGTGCCGATCTGGAGCGCGATGCCCGCGAGCACCCCGCCCACGGAGTAGCCGAGGTTGCGGATCGCCTGGAGGAAGCCGAACCAGAGCTCACGCTCCCCCGGCGCCGAGATGGCGGTCACCACGTTGCCGAACGAGCCCCAGAAGGACTGCCGGCCGATGTTGAGCAGCACCGTCCACAGCGCGACCGCGAGCAGCGAGTCGGCCCACAGGTAGGCCAGCATCCCGACCGCCTGGATCAGGTTGCCGGCCAGCATCATCCGCCGCGGACCGAAGCGGTCGACGAGGCTGCCGATGACGAAGGCGCCCGGCATGGTCAGCAGCGCCGACAACGACATCGCCGACCCGATCTGCACCAGGGACAGGTCGGTCATCGCGAGGAAGTAGAGCAGCGTGATCGGCATGAACAGCCCGCTGCCGACGGTGTCGGCGACGATGGCCGTGACGAACCTGCGATGCTCCCCCACGCTGGGGAATCCGAGACGGGTCAGCACAGGGTCATCCTCGCCCATCCCTCGGACAGGGACGGAGACGCCGGGGTCGCCGTCACCGGTGGCCGTACGGCTCGAAGGTGGCCTGGTCGACCAGGTCCACGTCCGGGTCGGGGGCGGCGAACACGCCGTCGACCGGCGTGCCTCGCAGCCAAGCGAGCAGCGCCGCGGTGAAGGGGAGGTGCATCGCCGGCCCGGGATCGGAGTGGCGCGGCACCCACGCCAGCCGCCAGCGGTCCGGCAGCCCCTCGCGGACCCACCCCAGGACGTCCGCGTCGACCGAGTCGGCGAACGGGAGGAAGTCGTCGTCACGCAGTCCGCTGGACCTGAGGTCGTCGGGGTGCCCCACCCGCAGCCAGTCGCGCCAGGTGCCCGGTCCGTAGACCTCCATGAGCGCCCGGTAGTCCGCGGGCAGGCCCTCGTCGACGACCGTCGGTGCGCGACCCTCCGGCGGCGGCACCAGCACCTGCAGGGCCTTGAGGCCGCTCCCGGCGGTGAGGCCCTTGCGGCGCGGGTCGCTCCTCGCCGCGCGGTCAGGCGGAGTCCAGTACGACGCCGGCCGACCGCCGTACGCACGCTCGGCCGTCGCGGGCAGGGGGCCGAGCGCGTGGGCGTCCTCGCTCACCCCGGTGGTGACGAGCGCCTCGAGGAAGGCCAGGAGCGGCAGGCCGGTGCGGATCCAGCCGGCGTTGCCGTAGGCGCCGCGCGCGTGCGCCAGCACCACGACGGGCCAGACCTCGGGGTCGGCACCGGTGGTGTCCCAGAACAGGCCCTCGCCGCCACGGCCCGAGCCGAAGGGCAGCAGCCCGCCGCGCTTGGGGTGGAACGTCGGCGCCGGCAGTCCGGTGGCATCGCACGCGTCGCGCGCCTCGGACCGGACACCCGCCAGCTCCTTGTCGAAGGTCGGGTAGCCCGCCAGTCGGACGGGCGCGTGGATCCAGAGCCAGTCGCCTACGAAGAGCGAGCCGAACCGCTCCGCGAGCTCGCGGTAGGCAGTCGGCAGCGGCGTGCCGAGCCACCCCTCCACGCGCGGCCAGTCGATCCGCACCGGCTCCGGCGTCGCCGAGGACAGCAGGTCGTGCACGATTCCCCCGTTCACGGGCGCCAGCGTAGGGGCGTTGGTGCCGGGCGGTCCGTGGAATGGCGACTATGTTTCGGCACATGACGTTCTCGATCGTGGCCCGGTCCGACGACGGTGAGTCCTGGGGCATCGCGGTGGCCTCGAAGTTCCTGGCGGTCGGATCCGCGGTGCCGGCGGCCGCCGCAGGGGTCGGCGCCATCGCCACCCAGGCCGACGCCAACCTCGCCTACAAGTACGTCGGCCTGGCGCACCTCGACGAGGGCGCCACCGCCCAGGTCGCGCTCGACCGGCTGGTCGAGGAGGACGAGGGGCGCGACCACCGGCAGGCCGGCATCGTCGACTCCGACGGCAACGCCGCCACCTTCACCGGCCCCGAGTGCTTCGCCTGGGCGGGCGGGGTGACGGGCCGCAGCGGCGAGAGCGGCGGCTACGCCATCCAGGGCAACATCCTCACCGGCCCGGAGGTGGTCGAGGCGATGGAGACGACGTGGCTGGGGTCGGCCGACCTGCCGTTCGAGCGGCGCTTGCACGCTGCCCTGGCCGCCGGCGACGCCGCCGGTGGCGACCAGCGCGGTCGGCAGTCGGCGGCACTGCTCGTCGTACGGGACGGGGCCGGCTACGGCGGCAACGACGACGTCGCGGTCGACCTGCGCGTCGACGACCATCCCGACCCGGTGACCGAGCTCGCGCGTTTGATCGACCTCAACGAGCTCTACCTGACAGCGTCGACGCCGGAGGAGCAGGTGCCGGTCGACGACACGCTGATGGCCGAGCTCGAGGCGCTGGCCAAGGCCGCGGGCAAGGACAGCTTCCACATGTGGGTCGGCTCGGAGAACTACGAGATGCGCGTCGACTCCGGCGCGCGGCCCGCGTGGATCGACCGGCGGATCCTCGACATCATCCGGGGGGGAACCTCGTGAGCGTCCTCGCGATCGACGCCGGGACCACCGGCGTGACGGCCGTTGTCGTCACCCCCGACGGCCGGATCCAGGCCAAGGGCTACCAGGAGTTCCGCCAGCACTTCCCGCAGCCGGGCTGGGTCGAGCACTCGCCCGAGGAGATCTGGCAGGCGACGCTCGAGGCGACGCGCGAGGTGCTGACCAAGGTCGACTCCTCCGAGGTGACCGCGGTCGGCATCACCAACCAGCGCGAGACGATCGTGCTGTGGGACCGCGAGACCCTCGGCTCCCCGCGCCGCGCGATCGTGTGGCAGGACCGGCGTACGGCCGACATCTGCGACCGGCTGCGCAGCGACGGCCACGAGGACCGCGTCGCCGAGCTGACCGGCCTGCGGCTCGACCCCTACTTCTCCGGCACCAAGCTGATGTGGCTCGCCGAGCACGAGCCGCACACGTGGGCGCTGGTGGAGTCCGGGAGGTACGCCGTGGGCACCGTCGACTCCTACCTCATCGCCCGGATGACGCGCGGCACCTGGCACGTCACCGACGTCTCCAACGCGTGCCGCACCCTGCTCTTCGACCTCGACGCGGGTGACTGGTCCGACGAGCTCTGCGGGCTGTTCGGGGTGCCGCGCGACGCGCTGCCCGACCTGGTGCCCAACTGGGGCGAGGTGGCACCGACCGACCCGAAGTCCTTCCTCGGGCTGTCGCTGCCGATCGCGGGCATCGCCGGCGACCAGCAGTCCGCGCTCTTCGGGCAGACATGCTTCGAGGAGGGAGAGTCCAAGTGCACCTACGGCACCGGCTCGTTCATCCTCACCAACACCGGCGGCTCGGTCGTGCGCAGCGACGCCGGCCTCCTGTCGACCGCCGCGTGGCGCTCCCCCGACGGCGACATGACGTACGCGCTCGAGGGCGCGATCTTCGTGACCGGGTCGGCGGTGCAGTGGCTGCGCGACGGGCTCCAGATCGTCGGCAACGCCGCCGAGACCGCGGCGATCGCGCAGACCGTCGACGACACCGACGGCGTCGTGTTCGTGCCGGCGCTCACCGGGCTCGGCGCCCCGCACTGGGACCCGCACGCGCGCGGCATGATCATCGGGATCACCCGCGGCACCACGCGCGCCCACCTCGTGCGCGCCACCCTCGAGGCGATCGCCTTCGAGGTGCGCGACGTTCTCGAGACCCTGCCGGAGCTCTCGACCCTGCGCGTCGACGGCGGCGCTGCGGCCAACGACCTGCTCTGCCAGTTCCAGGCCGACCAGGTCGGGCGAGCGGTCGAGCGGCCGGAGATCGTCGAGACCACCGCCCTGGGCGCGGCGTTCCTCGCCGGGCTCGGCACGGGCGTGTGGGGCTCGACCGACGACCTGCGGGAGACGTGGGCGCTCGACCGGCGCTTCGAGCCCGGCGGCGACCGCGACGCGCTCGACGCGTCGTACGCCCGCTGGCAGGACGCCGTCGAGCGGTCGAAGGGCTGGGCTCAGTGAAAGCCTCGGTGGTCGAGTAGACCGCGAGCGCCAGCGAGCGGCCGTATCGAGACTAGAGCCGGTCCCGCGCGGCGCGCGCCTCGTCCACCTCGGCCTGCGCCTCCGCGACGGCCTCCTCGGCCTCGACCTGCGCGGCTTCGGCCTCACCCAGCTCCTCGTCGACCTCCTCGACCTCGGCCTCGAGCTCGGCGATCTTGCTGCGGAGCTCGTCGATCTCCGCCTGGAGCTGAAGCGTCTTGGCCCGCAGCTTCTCCACGGCCCGACGAGCGGACCGGTGCTCCTTCTCGCTCTCCGTCAGCACGACGCGAGCGTCGGCGAGCCGCTCGTCGGCGGCGGCGCGGGCCTTCTTGTCCGCGTCCGGGTCGGGTACGACGTGGAGCTGGGGCCTCTGCGTCGGGTCGGGAGCGGCCACCGGGCGGGGCTTCGCGCTGAAGCCGAGGGCCTTGGGAACGGCCACGGCGGCGCTGAGGTCGAGGTCGCCGAGACCGGTGGCCGCGAGTGAGGTCACCAGCATCCCGCTCCGCACCGCCTTGGCCGCGTCGGGCTCGAGCATGGCCGCGGTGAGGGTCGCCTCGATCTGGTCGGCGACGGCCTGGGTGGTCTTCACGCCCTCCTCGCGGGCCATCCGGCGCGCGGCCGTCGTCACCGACGCGGTCAGCTGCCGGCGCTGCTTGGTGAACTCCCGCAGCTGCGTGGCGTCGAGGTTGTCCTGCGCGTCACGGAGCGCCGCACCGACGGCCAGGACCTGGTCGACCTGGTCGGGGTCCCGGCGCACGAGGAGGTTGACCACCCACGCCGCGACCGACGCCTTGCGGAGTCCCTTGACCGAAGCGGCCAGCGCCTTGTCGGCCTTGTGCTCCTTCGCCAGCGCGTCGCGGGCGGGCGTGAAGTCCGCCAGCGGCAGCGCGTAGAGGTCGTCGGCGATCTCCAGCAGCGGGTCGGGCATGGGTCGATCCTAGGGAGCGGCGTACTCGAGCTCGGTGGGGTACGGCGGCCACGGGCACTCCTGGCTCACTCCAGTGGGCGCCCAGCCGAGAGACTCGTAGAGCGCGCGGGCCCGGTGGTTCTGCTCCAGCACCCACAACCTCGTCGCCCCGGCCGCCTCCGCACGCGCGAAGCCCTCCCGGCCCAGGCCAGCGCTCCAGTGGTCCGGCCGCACGGCGAGGTGCCGCAGGTTCGTGCCGTCGTGGGCCGCCAGTGCCACCATCCCCTGCTCGTCGTCGACCACCTCGACGACGACCGTCGGGTCGTCGAGGAGCAGCGCCCAGCGCGCGAGCACGTCGTCGTCCGGGTAGGGCAGCTCGCCGAACACGTGCGCCAGCCCGGTCTGGCTGGCGATCCGCTCGAGGTCGCGCAGCGCGACCGCGTCGGCCTCGGTGGCGCGTCGCCAGATGGTCATGGCCGGCCCGCCTCGTCCCATGCCCGGTGCGCTGTCGTCGTACGCTCCCAGAGCGACTCCCACTCCGCGTCGGTCATGTCGTGCACAGGCACGAGCAGCTCGTCGACCAGCGCGCCACGCCACTCGTCGTACGTCGTGAGGTCGCGCTGCTCCCTCGAGGTCGGCGTCATCTCCTGCAGCACGCAGCCACGCAGCGCGAGCAGCCGCGGGCCCTCGATCCTCTGGGCCACCACGATCCGGCGGAACGACGAGTCCTCGCCGAGGCTCAGCTGTCGGTGGGTGGCCGCGACGGCCGCCGGGCCGTGGTCGCGCGAGGTCACGACGATGCCCTGGATCACGCCGCCGGGCAGGTGGCGGTAGGTCCACGCGGCGGGTCCGGTCGGGCGTCCCGCAGCCTGGGCGCCGTAGCCGGCCCCGATGCCGTACGACCACCCGTCGACGTCGTGGTCGTCACGGACCAGCGGCAGCGGCTCGGCGAAGCCCTCCCCCAGGCCGGCGTCGGGCCACCAGTGCCCGCCCGGGTTGGCTGAAGTCGGCAGCCCGGAGACGACCAGCACGACGTGGTTGAGGAAGGGGTCGAGCTGCGTCTCGGGGCGAGCCCAGACGTGGCCGTGGCGGCGGCTCACGGAGAAGCCCAGCTCGGTCAGGAGCCACTCCAGGGCGGCGTTCTGGTGGAGGCAGTAGCCGAGCCGGCCGCCGCTCCGGATCCGGGCCAGGCACGCCTCGGCGTCGACCGGGTCGGGCCGACCGAGCATGATCGAGAGGTTGTCGTAGGGGATCCGCGCGACGTGGGCGCGGTGCACCTCGCGGAGCCCGGCCAGCGTGGCTTGCGGGCGGTCGGTCAGACCGAGGCGGTGCAGGTAGGCGTCGAGGTCGCTCGCCGTCACGACTCAGCTTCGTCGAGACCGTGCTCGATGGCCCACCGGGTGAGCTGGACCCGGTTGTTCATCTGGAGCTTGCGCAGCGTGTTCTGGACGTGGTTCTGCACGGTGCGGTGGGACAGCACGAGACGTCCAGCGATCTGCTTGTAGCTCATCCCGGTCGCGACCATCTTGAGGATCTCGGTCTCGCGCTCGGTGAGCTGGTCGCGCGGGTCGTCCGCGGGACCGTCGGCGATGCGGCGGAACTCGCCCAGCACCAACCCGGCCAGCCCGGGAGTGAAGACCGCCTCACCCTCGGCAACCCGGGTCACCGCGTCGACCAGCTCGGCGCTGGAGGCGGACTTCACCAAGTAGCCCGTCGCGCCGGCCTTGATCGCCTCGAGGACGTCGGCCTGCTCGCCGCTGGCCGAGAGGATCAGCACACGTGCCGTCGGGTCGAACTCGAGCATCATGCTCGTGACCTGCACCCCGGTGTTGTCGGGCAGCTGGAGGTCCAGCACGACGACCTGCGGCGCCGCCGCCGGGAACCGCGCCATCGCCTCGCGTCCGTTGGACGCGACCGCCACGACATCGTGCCCTGCCGCCTGCAGGTCGCGCTCGACCGCGTCACGCCACATCGGGTGGTCGTCGACCACCATCACCCTCACCATGATGCTCCCCTCCCAGAGATGTGGGCTGATCGTAGACCTGCTGTCCGAGGAAGGGGCACGCGTCCGGCTCCCAACAACTAGTCTCGCGGCGTGCCAGAACAGAACGACCTTGATGCACGTGCATCAGAGCACTGGCTCGTCGAGCGCCGTGTCCGCGTGTATCCACGCCTGTTCCTAGCAATGTTCATACTGGCGGCGCCCTTGTACGCCCTGACCTTTGAGGGTGGGCTTGACGGCCGGGGAAGGCCCCCGGGCACCGACTTCATCGCGTTCTGGTCCGCCGGCCGATTCGCTCTCGACGGGCACGCTGCGGACGCGTGGGACTTGGATCTGATCGGCGCTTTCCAGCTCAGCATGTTTCCTGGCCTCTCCGGGCCGACGCAGTGGGCGTACCCGCCAACCACCTTGCCCTTGGTCATCCCGTTCGGGGCATTGCCGCATCTCACGGCGTACGTCACTTGGGTGGTCGTCGGCCTGGGACTCTTCTTGGGCGTCCTCTCAACCCTGCTCCGCAATCGGCAGTACTCGTGGCCAATCGCACTCGCGTTTCCAGGGCTGTGGCTGGGTATCCCGAGCGGACAGATCCAGTTCTTCGTCGCAGCGCTCCTGGGAGCCGCGCTGATTCTTCTGCCGCGCCGACCTGTGCTCGCCGGTATCCTGATCGGCCTGTTGGTGATCAAACCGCAACTCGGCGTTCTGCTCCCGGTCGCACTGCTCGCGGGTCGCGAGTGGCGTGCCTTTGCCGCCGCTGCGAGCACGTCCGTCGTGGCGTTCATCGTCAGCACGGGAGCTTTCGGCATGACTGCCCTCGAGAGTTGGTGGAGCAGCCTAGGTGTGCTTGGCGAGGCCATCGACGACGGGACTGCCCCCATCTATAAGTTCGTCACGCCGTATATGGGGTTGCGCCTTGTAGGTCTGCAGGAGGTGCCTGCCCTCGTGCTACACACCGTGGTCGCCCTGCCGGTCGCATTGGTCGTCTGGCGGCTGTGGCGTCGACCCGCCGATCCGATGGTGCGGAACTCAGCCACTGTCATAGGCACATTCCTGGTCACTCCCTACGCCGCTGACTACGACCTGGCGGTGCTGGCCTTCCCCATCGCCTGGATGGCGATCATGGGCCAGAGGCACGGATGGCTGCGCGGCGACCGCAACCTCCTGGTCGCAACGTGGCTCCTGCCTGCCATCACCGGACCGATCGCGTTGATCACCCACGTGACCATGACGCCCTTCCTCATGGCCCTCCTACTGCGGCAGTTGTGGGTTCGGGGCAGCCGGAAGGCGGACGCGGAGCATGTCGATCAGATTGCCGCCGGCGGGACGTAGCGCCCACGTCGGTGGAACAACGGGTCCGTCTCGTCGCCGACGACGACTTCGCGCAGCGTGCACGTCACCAGACGCGACCAGCCGACCTCGACGTCTGACTCGACCTCGAGCGTGGCCCACGTGGTGGCGTGCGCGAGGCGCGGTCCGTGGTCGGTCGCGACCCACTCCGCCATCCGCCACGGACCGCCCGGCGCCGGCGCGACGCCGGCGAAGGCGTCCGCCAGGTCCCGGTCTCGCCACGTCAGGAGCTGCAGCACGCCGCGTCCCGTCTCCAGCAGTACGTCGGCGAGGTCGGAGTCCGGGTCCAGCAGGGCCAGCACCCGACCGGGCTCACCGCCGGCGACCATCCACGACGAGACCGTGAGGCCTGCCCGCGTGCCCTCGACCGAGCCGGCCGTCCAGAGCGAGACCGTGCCGCCGAGGCGCCCGCGTAGGCGGCGCACGGGGTCGCGCTCACCCTCCGGCTCGAGGAACGGGTGGGTGGTGTGGATGGTCACCCGGTCACGCTAGCGGCACCCGGAGCTCCCACTCGGTGCCCCATGGGCCGCTGTCCATCACGGCCGTGCCGCCGAGGTCCTCGACGCGGCCACGGATGGACGACACCACGCCGAGCCGTCCCTCCGCCTCGGCCTCGTCGAGCCTGCCGGGCGCGATGCCGGGTCCGTCGTCGCGCACCGAGATGGTGATCGTGTCAGGCGCCGCCTGGGCCAGCACCCAGGCACTGGCGTCAGGCCCGACATGGGCGAGGACGTTGTCGAGGCAGGCCCGGACTGCCGCGACAGTCTCCGTCGCCACGTTCTCGTCCACGAGGAGCGCGCCGCCCGGCGTGGCGACCTCGACCCGAACGGGGTGGGCGGTGGCCATCGCCTCGAGAGCGCCCGCCAGGTCGACCTGCCCACCCGCGGCGGTGGGCACGGTGTCCTGCTGGCGGATCAGGGAGCGCAGGTTGCGCTCCTGCTCCCCCGCTAGCCTCCCCAGCTCGGCCCACTCACCGCCCGCAGCCGATCCGCGTCGCTGGGTCATCGTGAGCACCTGGAGCACGCCGTCGTGCACGGCGCGGGCCAGACGCGTACGTTCCTCGGCCGCCGCGGCGGCGTGCTCGGCCGCGTCGCGCTCGCGAGCCATCCGCTGCAGCGACTCGCACATGTAGCCGACGATCGGCCCGCCGATGAGGACCAGGAAGACGTTGCCGTAGTTGCCCTGGTCGACCTCCGTGCGTGGCAGGAGGTCGACCGCAGACAGCAGGACCGCTGCGGCGAGCCCGCCCTTCCAGTGCCAGTGGATGGCCCAGGCCAGCAGGGCTCCCATCACCCAGAAGCCCGGGATCGTGGCGTTGAAGTCAGGGGTCTTGACCAGCGGGGTCACGGCGATGGCTGCCACCGCGATCGCGAGGTCGGCGACCAGCAGGACCGGCGTACGCCTCGCACGGTCGTGGTAGAGCCAGATCGCCACAGCGGTCCACACGGCCAGCGCCAGGACGATCGCCAGACCGATGCTCGGGTGCTGGAAGTTGTCGCGCCGGTAGGCGTTGAGGCCGACCATGTTGATGGTGACCACGACCCGCACGAGGGCGAGCGCCGAGTGGAGCCGGTCCTCGACCGCCAGTGCCGAGTCCGCGCGAGGCGCGGGGGCCAGGCGGTTCGGGTAGGCGCTCAGGACGCCTTCTGCTCCGGCCCGCCGGCCTTCTCCCGCTCGGCCAGCTCTGCGGCCGCCTGCTTGGCCTTCTCCTTGTCGAGCTCCTTGGCCTTGCTGGCGTAGAGGTCGACGTACTCCTGGCCGGAGAGGCGCATGATCTCGTACATGATCTCGTCGGTGATCGAGCGCAGGATGTAGCGGTCGTTCTCCATCCCGGCGTAGCGGGAGAAGTCGAGGGGCTTGCCGAATCGCACGACCGGTCGGGTCCAGGTGCCGTAGACCTTGCCGGCCGGGGCGACCACGTCGGTGCCGACGACGGCACACGGGATCACCGGCGCACCGGTCTCCAGCGCCAGCCGGGCCACCCCGGTCTTGCCGCGATAGAGCTTGCCGTCGTGGGAGCGCGTGCCCTCGGGGTAGATGCCGAACAGGTCGCCCTCGGCGAGGATCTTCATCGCCGACTTCATCGCGCCCTCGGCAGCGTTGGCGCCGGAGCGGTCGATCGGCACCTGGCCGGCCCCGGAGAAGAACTTCTTCTGGAACCAGCCCTTGATGCCGGGTGTCGTGAAGTACTCAGCCTTGGCGACGAAGGTGACCCGCCGGTTCAGGGTCAGCGGCATGAACAGCCAGTCGGCGTACGACAGGTGGTTGCTCGCGAGGATCGCCGGCCCCTCCTCCGGCACGTGGTCCACGCCGTAGGCCTTGGGCCGGAAGACGAGGCGGAGCACCGGCCCGAGGGCGATCCACTTCAGGAACCAATAGAGCACGTGCCGAGCCTAGCCCTGGTCCGCAGTGACGCGTTCGATGAACTCAGCGGACTCGTCGAAGATCCGCTGGGCGTCGTTGTCGAGAGTCGCCACGTGGTAGCTGTTCTCGAGCACGCGCTCCTCGAAGTCCTTCGACGACAAGCCCGCGTTGAGCGCCCGGGACGACGAGATGTCGACCACGTGGTCCTCGGCCGAGCGGAAGAAGAGGACCGGGATCGTGACCTTCGGCAGGTCGCGGCGGAGCTCGGCGTAGCCCTTGAACATCGACGCGGCCGCCTTCAGGGGCGTCGTCGGGTAGCCGTGCTCGTCGGCACCCGGCTTCTTGATGTCGTTGGCGATCCCCGGGAAGCCAGGCACCACGTGCTTGAGCAGCGGCAGCAGCTTGACGTCCTTGCGCAGCGTGTCGACCGCCGCGTTGACGATGCAGATCCCGGCGAGGCCCTCACCCTTGTCCGCCGCCAGGCGCAGGCACAGCGCACCGCCCATGGACAGGCCGACGGCCACCACCGCGTCGTTCTCGGCGGAGAGCTTCTCGTACGCGTCCTCGACCGTCGCCACCCAGTCGGCCCATGTGGTCTTGTTGAGGTCGTGCCAGCGCGTGCCGTGGCCGGGCAGCAGCGGCATCTCGACGGCGTACCCACGGGCTGCGAGGTCCTCGGCCCACGGCCGCATCGAGACCGGGTTGCCGGTGAAGCCGTGCTGGACGAGCACGCCGATGCGTCGACCGCCGGTGAGCTCCGGCTTCGCGGGGGTGGACATCGGGGCGACCAGTGCCGGGTCGAGGGGGGCGTCGGGCGCGCCGCGGAACGGGATCTTCACGCGCACAGTGTGCACCACCCGTCGCCCGCGTCTCGCTGAGCGAACCAGGCGAGTTACCGGTCAGTTGGTGAGGCGAGCTCCCTGCTCGGCGGTCGAGTGGCCGCGAGGAACGAGCGGCCGTATCGAGACCCAGTCCCCACCACACCGCTACCGTTGTCGCGTGACGACGCCTGGCGACGAGAGCCGCACCGAGCTGGCGTGGCGCGAGATCGTGGAGCACTACGGCGAGCGCCCGGTGCTGCACGACGACGAGCCGCCGACGGCAGCTCGCAAGGGCGAGGACGATGCGCGCGACCGGGAGCCGCTGGCCGACCACCTCGTCGACGACGATAAGGTGGAGGTCCGCGAGGAAGCGATCGCCGAGCGCTTCCAGCCGCCGGCCCCGCCGCCGTTCCCGCGACCTCGCACCTGGCAGCGGGGCGTGGCCTGGGCGGGCATCTTCGTGCCCCCGGTGCTCGCCCTCGTGATCGGGCTGCTCTCGATCTACGTGCACCCGCTGTTCGGCTGGGCGCTCGTGGTGTGGTTCGTCGGCGGCTTTCTCTTCCTCGTGCGCGAGATGCCGCGCGGCCGCGACCCCTGGGACGACGGCTCCCGCATCTGACCTACCGCACGAGAAGGGCCGCGCCGATCATCCCGGCCTGCGGCCCGAGCTGCGCCGCGACCAGCGAGGGCACGGCGCGATGGGCGGCGCCCACGAGGTTGCGCTGCAGCGCCGAACGCGCGCGATCGAGGAGCTTGTCACCGGCGGCGGAGACACCGCCACCGATGACCACCACCTCGGGGTCGAGCGCTGCGACGAGGTTGGCCACGCCCACACCCAGCCACTCGCCGACGGTCGCAAAGGCCGCCCGGGCGACCAGGTCGCCCTCCTCCGCGGCCGAGGTCACCATCGGCCCGGTGACCCGCTCAGGAGAGCCGCCACTCATCTCGTCCAGCACCGACGGCTGCTCGGCCATGAGTGCGCGTGCATTGCGGACCAGTGCGTTTCCAGAGGAGTACTGCTCCCAGCAGCCCTTCTTGCCGCACTCGCAGGCCTGCCCGTCCGGAACGACCTGCATGTGGCCGAACTCCCCGGCCATGCCGTTGGCGCCACGCAGCACGTTTCCGTCGAGCAGGACCGCTCCGCCGATGCCGGTGCCCATGGTGATCATCAGGGCGGAGGTGGCGCCCCGGGCAGCGCCGTGGTGGGCCTCGGCTCGCGCCGCGCAGTTGGCGTCATTGTCGAGTGCCACAGGACAATCAAGACGTTCTTCCAGCAGCCGTCGGAGCGGCTCGCCCTGCCACGGAAGGTGGGGGGCGAACATCACCCTCTCCCCCCGCGAGTCGACGAAGCCCGCCGCTGCCACACCCACGCCCGCGAGCGGTCGACCTCCAGCTGAACCGAGGATCGCCTCCACCAGGGCGTCCTCCACCTGGGCGGTCACCACCCGTCGTCCCGGTGTCGTCCGGAGCGCGGTGCTCGACACGCGCCCCTGGGCATCCACGACTCCGGCCAGCACCTTCGTACCGCCGATGTCGACGCCGACGACCACCCCAGACTCCATGCGCGACATCCTCGCGTACGGTGCCGGCTCGACCGACGGACCACCGGACTAGTCACTTCGGGCCATCTTTCGCAGTGACCAGGCAGAAGTGTCGTCAATCGAGCGACAGGCAGGGGCCACGGCTCGTACGGTGAACGACGACAAACTCGGGGAAAGGGGATCTCATGCGCGAGTTAATGCGTCGACGCGGTCGCAACGAACGAGGCGCCGCGGCCGTAGAGTTCGCGTTGGTGGTTCCCGTCCTGCTGGTCATCGTGATCGGCATCTTCAACTTCGGGTTTGTGCTGGCGCAGCAGATCTCGCTCAACAACGGCGCCCGACAGGCCGCTCGCTACGCGGTGGTCGACGGACCTACCTGTGCCGACGTCGTGACCGAAGCTCGCAACGGCGCCGAGACGATCGGGATGAGCGCGAGCCAGGTGCCGACGCCCACCGTCACTCCGTGCTCGAGCAGTACCGCCAAGCCATGCGCCGGGGCTGCCGTCGGGACCAACATCACCGTGACGATGGTGAGGAGCGCACCTTGGACCGTCACCTTGTTTCCGTTCAACCTCATCCCGACACCCACCCTGACCGGCAAGGGCGTGATGAGGTGCGAGTTCAAATGAGGTTCTCCGCGTGCCGTGACGAATCGGGCGCCACCATGGTGCTGGTGGCTCTGGTCACGACAGCCCTGCTAGGCATGCTGGCCTTCACGGCAGACCTCGGTATGGCCTATGCGAACAAGCGCCAGCTCCAGACCGCCGCCGACGCCGCCAGCCTCGGGGCCGCCGGCGTGTTCGCGTCGAGTCAAAAGTACGCCTGCGCGGAGGTTCTGACTGACAAGTCAGCGGCTGCGAATGGTGAAGCCAGCACCAAGGTCATCCAGAACACACCGGGGACGGGCAACGCATCGCTCACGACGTACAGCGCGACGTGCACAACCAAAGGCATCGAGGTCACCGCTACCGTCGGAGGGACCAGCGCCAACTTCTTCGGCAAGGTTCTCGGGCGGTCGTCCGACTACCAGGTCGAGCGCAGCGCGACTGCCGTGGTCGAGCCGTCGACGGGCGGAACGGCGGTCCGACCCCTTGCCATCTGCTCAGGAGACCTGCCGTCGCCCATCTCTGCGGGGACGCCGTTCTCCATCCGGCTGCCCGGCGAGGGGACTGCGCCCCCTGGAAGCTGTCCGATCCCTCCCAACGCGGGCAACTGGTGGACCTTGGACTGCCCGGATGAAGGGAGCGATGACGGCTCGGTCGGCAACGGAAACGGCAACTCGGCCCTGGTGGAGCAGATCAGAGACGGCTGCCCGAAGCCGGTTTCCATCGTGCCCAACCAGCTCGACGTCAACGGCAACTACGTGTCCCCCAGCGCACTCAACACAGTGCTGGCGTCGGCATGTCCGAGTGTGTCCACGTCAGCCCCGTACCAGTGCCTGGGCGGTGACCCCGGGCAGCCTGACGCCGGACAGGTCGAGAACTCGTGGAAGTACCTCATCGACAACCGGGTTCAAGCGCTTATCCCGGTCTTCTGCGCGCCTTCGCAGTGCGACCACAGTTCCGTGACCGGCACCGGTACCAACGCGGTCTTCCCGGTGCACAAGTTCGTCGGTGTCACCGTGTGCGGCTATCACTTCGGGAAGCAGCCGAACAAGCGGTACCGTGCGACGTTGTCAGCTCCGGACGTTTGCTCGCCTGCCTCCAGCCAGCTCGACCAGTTGGAGAACAACGCGACTGACGAGAGTGTGTACCTGGTGGTGGTCTTCCTCAACGCGCAGACGTCGGGGAGCACTCTTCCAGCCGCCTGTGCCGTCGGCGGGACCTGCGACACCGGCGTGCGTCAGGTCCGCCTGGTCCGGTAGCCGGACGGACTCACTCGTCCTCGGGCCACTCGTCGCCGAGGTCGATGTGCTCGACGTCGCTACCGCGTGCGCCAGAGGAGTCAGACGTCGCCATGACCGCTGCGGCTGCGTGCACCAGCGACGTCACCGCTGTGGTCAGGTGCGCTTTCACCTCGGGGCTCAGCTGCCGCACCGCGTGGACCGTCCGGCAGAGCGGGCACACCGTGCACTCCGCCGCCCCGGTCGCCAGGTGCTCGTTGACGTCGTGCGCGGCGGCAGCGGCATGAGCGGCGAAGCCGGACAGCCCGTCGCCCGCCTCCGTAGCCTGCTCCCGCGCCCAGCCGGAGAGTGCGCCGAGCAGCTTCGCCGCCTCCTCCCCCAACGATCCGACGTCGTCGGCGCCCCCAGCGTCGGTCACGTGGTCTCCTCGGAAGTCGTGGGGGTGGTGGGTTCGGTGAACCTGACCTGCAGCTGTCCGTCGTGCACACGCGCCCCGGCCACGCGGTGTCTCGCCAGCCCGGACGGCAGCGTCAGGAGGCGACGATACGACGCGACGGACACCACGAGCTCGTCGCCCTTCCGGGCGAGACGTACGTCGTCCTGGGCGGCCAGGGGCAGCGGGAGCGACAGGACGCGGCCCCCGGCGGTCGAACGGACGCTCATCGCCGGATGGGCGGGTCCGCTCGCCAGCGGGTCGGTGTCGCCGTACACCTGCCGCGCCAGGTCGAGGAGCTCCTCGCGGCCCACCGGCTCGGAGGCCCGGTAGACCGACGTCCAGAGGTCCAGCCCGGCGAAGGAGTCCGCCGCGTCCTCCAGTACCCGAGCCTGCGCCTCGACCCACGTCGTACGCCAAGGGTCGGCGCCGCCGTCCGGGAACACGCGATTCACGATGGCCGCGTCGACGGTGTAGCCGAAGAGCGTCAGGAACGTGTAGGCCCGCCGGGCCTCGGCGAGCACCACTGATTCCGGGGTCAGGACGAGGCGGACCGACGTCTCCGGCCCGGTCAGCACGGCTCGTACGTCGTCGAGCTCGGCGTGCAGCCGCTCGATCGCGTCGAACACCGAGTCCCCGGGCATCGGCACCCCGGCCGCGCGGGTGAGCACCGGCTTGAGCGCTTTGACGACGCGTCGCTCGACCGGCAGCACGCGGGTCATGTACCACCCGAGGGCCTCGGGCAGCGCGAGCAGGCGGAGGGTCTCTGCGGTGGGCGCGCAGTCCACGACCAGCACGTCCCACTCCCCCGACTGCGCCTGGGCGCGGACCTCCAGCAGGGCCAGCACCTCCTCGGCGCCGGGGATCACGGTGAGCTCCTCCGCGGCGACGGGGTCGACGCCGGCGACGTCGAGGACGCTGAGCAGGTAGCCCTGGATGTCGGCCCACGAGCGCTCGAAGCGCTCCTGCGCGTTCACGTGCTGCACCCAGAGGTTCGGGGCGGCCTCGCTGGGCTCGCCGGTGGCGGGCACGTCCAACGCGTCCGCCAGCGAGTGCGCCGCGTCCGTCGACAGCACCAGGGTGCGATGACCGGCGGCGGCGCTCGCGCAGGCCGTGGCTGCGGCGAGGGTCGACTTCCCGACGCCGCCCTTGCCGGTGAACAGCAGGATCCGCATGTGGGACCCGGGTGTCAGAGCGACTCGACGCGCTTCTTGAGGCCCTTCAGCGCGGTGTCGATGAGGATCTTCTCGCCCTTGCGCTTGAGCATGCCGATCAGCGGGATGCTCACGTCGAGAGCCAACCGGTAGGTGACCTCGGTGCTGCCGTCGCCCTGGTCCACGAGCGTGTAGGCACCGTCCAGCATCTTGAGCATCTGCCCCTCCACGAGGGTCCAGGTGACCTCGCGGTCGCCGTCCCAGTCGTAGGCGAGGGTGTACTGGTCCTTGATCGGTGAGACGTCCAGCGCGAAGTAGACCTGCTCCGCACGCCCGCCGGTCCCGGCCGCGACGACCTCGGCGGTCTGCACGCCCTTGGCCCACTCGGGGTAGGACTCGAAGTCCGCGATGACGGCCATGACATCGGCCGGAGGGGCGTCGATGGTGATCGACGACGAGGTCTGTTCGGCCATGGCCGGAGCCTAGCCGACCCACCGGGCGTGTTCGGTGCCCGGATGCGAGCGATAGCCTGCGCTTCGCCGTGACACCAAGCAGGAGGTTCCATCGTGCGTGAGTTCTCCACGCCGCTCTCGATCATCATCCCCACGACCGGGAACCTCACCGACGACGTCGTCACCAACGCGCGCGAGGCCGGCTCGACCGCGGTGTTCAGCCATCGTACGAGCGACGGCTGGGTGGATGTCACGGCTGCCGAGTTCCACGACGAGGTGTGTGCGGTCGCCAAGGGGTTGATCGCCGCTGGCGTCGAGCCCGGCGATCGCGTCGCCCTGCTGTCCAAGACGCGCTACGAGTGGACCCTGTTCGACTACGCCATCTGGTTCGCCGGCGCGGTCACGGTCCCCATCTACGAGACCTCATCGGCCGAGCAGATCGGCTGGATCCTCCAGGACTCGGGCACCCGTGCCGTCGTCGCCGAGGGTCCGGAACACCTCGCGCGGGTCCGCGAGGCCCGGCAGTCGGGCGACCTGACCGAGCTCCAGCACGTCTGGTCGATCCAGGACAACGCCGTCGACGTGCTGGGCCGCCTCGGCTCGGACATCTCCGACGAGGTCCTCGAGGAGCGACGCACCTCGGCCTCCCCGCTCGACCTGGCCACACTCATCTACACGAGTGGCACCACCGGCAAGCCCAAGGGCTGCATGCTCACGCACGGCAACTTCATGTTCGAGCTGGGCGTCGCCGTCGACGAGCTGCACGAGCTCTTCGACAAGGAGGGCGCCTCCACGCTCCTCTTCCTGCCGCTGGCCCACGTCTTCGCCAGGATCATCCAGGTAGGTTGCGTCAAGAGCCGGACCAAGATGGGACACAGCGCCGACATCAAGAACCTCGTCGCCGACCTGGGCGAGTTCAAGCCCACCTTCATCCTCGCCGTGCCTCGCGTCTTCGAGAAGGTCTTCAACACCGCCTCCCAGCGCGCCACGGCCGACGGCCGGGGCAAGATCTTCGACCGCGCCGCCGACACCGCGATCGCGTACTCCCGTGCCCTCGACTCCAAGCGCGTGCCCCTGCGGCTCCGAGCGCAGCACGCGCTCTTCGACAAGCTGGTCTACGGCAAGCTCCGCCAGGCGCTGGGCGGCTCGTGCGCGTACGCCATCTCAGGCGGCGCGCCGCTCGGCGACCGCCTCGGCCACTTCTACCGCGGCATCGGCCTCGTCGTGCTCGAGGGCTACGGCCTCACCGAGACCACCGCCGCGCTGTCCGCCAACCTCCCCGACGCCACGAAGATCGGCACCGTCGGACGGCCCCTGCCCGGCACGAGCGTGCGCGTCGCCGACGACGGCGAGCTGCTGTTCAAGGGGGGTCAGGTCTTCGCCGGCTACTGGGGCAACGAGGCCGCCACGTCGGAAGCCATGAACCGCGACGGCTGGTTCCACACGGGCGACGTCGGCGAGGTCGACGACGAGGGCTTCGTGCGGATCACCGGTCGCAAGAAGGAGATCCTGGTGACCGCCGGCGGCAAGAACGTCGCCCCCGCCGTGCTCGAGGACCGCCTCCGTGCCCACGCCCTCATCGACCAGTGCCTGGTCGTCGGCGACGGGCAGCCCTTCATCGGCGCCCTGGTGACCATCGACCGGGAGACCTTCCCGGCGTGGGCCGAGCAGCACGGCAAGTCCGGCGACGTCGCCGACCTCGTCGAGGACGAGGACCTCGTCGCAGCGGTGCAGGAGGCGGTCGACGAGGCCAACAAGGCCGTCTCCAAGGCCGAGTCGATCCGCAAGTTCACGATTCTGCCCGGCGAGTGGACCGAGGAGGGTGGACAGCTCACCCCCAGCCTCAAGCTCAAGCGCAACGTGGTGGTCCGTGAGGCTCGATCTGAGATCGAAGCTCTTTACTTTGCATGAGCCGGGCTAGACCATGACTAGGTCGGACTAGTCACTTCGGGCTACTCAGACTCCAAGTTCGGGTGGTTTGGCCGGTTTAGCCTCCGAGGCACCACACGTCCCTCTAGATTCGCTGCGCTGGGAGGGTTCTGGGGCCCGTTTCACACCTCGCCCTGGATCCACCTCGCGCCCGGGATCTCCGACAGCGGAGGTTCCACGACCCGCGAAGGACCGCATCATGGCTCGCCGATCCGTTCTCCTCCTTGTCGCCGCCCTCATCGCACTTGCTGGCACGGCCATGATCGTGCTGTATGTCCAAGGCATCGACGCGCGTGCCACCAAGGACCAGGAGCTCGTCGAGGTTCTCGTTGCCGCCGACGCCATCGAGACGGGCGAGTCGGTCGCCGACGCCCAGGAGGCAGGCAAGATCGAGAAGACTGAAGTACGCCGTGCCGACATGGTGGACGGAAGCCTCTCCTCAACCTCGTCCATCTCCGACCTGGTCGCCATTGGCGCCATCTACCCCGGTGAGCAACTCATCGCCAAGAAATTTGGCAGTCTCGGTGACACCGAGAGCCTTGTCATTCCAGACGACAAGATGGCGGTGTCGGTGGAGCTCACCGACTTCGAGCGGGTGGCGGGCTTCGTCAACCCGGGCAATGAGGTCGCCGTCTTCGCGACGCCGCAGGACCTGACAGCGCTCCTACCGGACGGGAAGGACCGTCAGCTCGGTGACTACACTCGCATCGTTCTGACCCGTGCCCCCGTTCTGGGCGTCGGCACGACGAGTGTCACCTCGCGGACGACGAAGACGGAGGACGGCGAGCAGGTCGCCGAAGAGGTGGCCCGGACGATCCTGACACTGGGGGTGAGCCAGGACGACGCAGAGAAGTTGATCCAGGCCGACCGAAACAGCGACCTCACCTTCGCCCTCCTGACGGACGACAGCAAGGTGTCGGACGGTCCCGGAGCGAGGCCCAGCGACCTCTTCCCCGAGCTCTTCCGGAGCCTCCGGCCGTGACCGCCGTCCTGGAACCTGACGCAGCCCAGCGGGGCATCCTTCAAGCGATGCTTCACGGATCAGTCGCCTTCGCGGACGTCGAAGGGCTGGACAAGCACGTCCGTACTGCCGCGAACGAGTTCGCCGTTGTGATCGGACCTTCCGTCCCGGCCGAGGCTGCTGCCGAGCTCGCGCAGTGGGCTCGGGTGCACCGGCCCGACCTCGGCGTCATCTTGCTTCGGCACACAGTCGACAGCAATGCATTGGCGCTGGCGCTGCGAAGCGGCATGAGGGAAGTCGTCGCCGCTCGTGACTTGGCCGGGATCACAACCGCCGTGCAGCGCGCGCGCAGCGTCGCCAACGCCATCGGACAGACCTTGCTTGACGAGGCGCAAGCCGCAGCGGACACGGCCCGGGCACAGGTGGCGGCGGAGGCGGAGCACGCCGCCGCGATCGCTCAAGCGGAGGCAGAAGCCCCGCGAGGAAAGGTCATCACGGTGTTCTCCACCAAGGGTGGAGTGGGCAAGAGCCTCGTTGCCACCAATCTCGGCGTGGCTCTCGCTGACTCAGGCCGAAGCGCCTGCCTGGTTGATCTCGACGTCAACAGCGGCGATGTCGCGATCATGCTCCAGCTCACTCCCCAACGCACCATCAACGACCTCGTCGGATTCAACGGCGTCATCGAGGAGGAGGGAATCACGTCGATCCTCACCCGCCACTCCGACAACCTGTCGATAGTCGCGGCACCCGTGCGGTTGGACTCCCCGGACCAGGCGTCGATCGAGGACATCAGCAAGCTCGTCGACGCCCTGCGACGCATGGTTGACTTCGTCGTCATCGACACGTCCGGGGTGTTCGACGATCATGCGCTTTGTGCGCTCGACAAGTCCGACGTCATCGTCCTTGTCGGCACTCTCGACATCCCCTCGCTCAAGGCCCTCAAGCTGGCAACGAGCACGCTCGAGGTCCTCAACTTCCCCAAGTCGACTTGGCGGTTCGTGCTGAACCGAGCGGACGGAAAGGTCGGGTTGAGCGCCGACGAGTACGAGAAGACACTCGGCCTCAAGGCCGACGCATCGTTGGTCTCGAGCCGAGAGGTTCTCGCCGCAGTTAATCGAGGTGAGGCACTCGTGCACGCCTATCCCAACCACCCGAACTCCAAGACCCTCGTCACGCTCGCCACGGGCGTGGCTGCCGGTTTGGCGCATGCAGCCAGCGCGGACGAGGGCGCACCATCCAGTCGGAGGTCCGGCGGCTCCCGACTTCGTCTGAGGAGAGCCTGACATGAGTCTGACCGACCGCCTCGCTGCCGCACGCAGCCGAAACACCGAACCGTCTCCCGCCACCAGTTCCGACGGCCGTGGTGCCGCTCCAGCGTCTGGCCACTCCCCCGCCGTTCGGGCCAGCGGAGGCGACCACACCCCGGCCAAGCGGTCGCCGAGCCCAAAGGCCGACCCGTTCCAGGACCTTAAGCGAATCGTCCACCAGCGGCTCGTGGAGGCGCTCGGCCCCAAGCTCTACGACGCCCACATGACCCAGTCCGAGCTCGAACAGCAGGTCCGGCTGGCGTTGCAGACCGCCATTGCCGACGCGGATATCCCCATGTCATCGGCCGATCGAACGCGCATCTCCCAGGAGATTGCTGACGACATCCTCGGCTACGGCCCCATCGAACCGCTGTTGCGCGATCCCAGCCTGTCCGAGGTCATGGTGAACTCGTTCCAGGACATCTACGTCGAGCGAAGCGGCAAGCTCGTGCGAGTCGACACCGCGTTCACCGATGAGTCGCACCTGCGCCGTACCATCGACAAGATCGTCAGCAAGATCGGTCGTCGTGTCGATGAGACGAGTCCGATGGTCGATGCCCGACTGCCCGACGGCAGCCGCGTCAATGCCATCATCCCGCCGCTGGCACTCGACGGGTCCAAACTCACCATTCGCAAGTTCTCCGAGGACCCCTACACCGTCGAGGACCTGATCAGCTTTGGCACGCTGACCCGCCCCTCGGCCAACCTGCTCGAAGGTTGCGTGCGTGGTCGCCTCAACATCCTGGTCTCTGGCGGCACGGGCGCAGGCAAGACCACCACCCTCAACGTGTTGTCCTCGTTCATCCCCGATGACGAGCGCATCGTGACCATCGAGGACGCGGCCGAGCTCCGGCTCGTCCAGGATCACGTACTTCGCCTCGAGTCTCGGCCTGCCAATATCGAGGGCAAGGGCGCAGTCACGATTCGCGACTTGGTGAAGAACTCGCTGCGCATGCGGCCCGACCGGGTGGTCGTCGGTGAGATCCGTGATGCAGCTGCGCTAGACATGCTGCAAGCGATGAACACCGGACACGACGGGTCGATCTCGACTCTGCACGCGAACACTCCTCGAGACGCGCTCGCCCGTCTGGAGACCATGGTGCTGATGGCCGGCATGGACCTCCCCGTGCGAGCGATCCGCGAGCAGGTCGCCAGCGCCGTCGACCTCATCATTCAGCAGACCCGCCTCAAGGACGGCACCCGTCGCATCACGGCGATCACCGAGATCGTCGGCATGGAAGGCGACATCATCACCACGCAGGACGTGTTCCTCTTCGACTACGCCGCTGGCCTCGACGAGAACGGGAAGTTCAAGGGAGGCCTGAAGACGACGGGCCTGCGACCGCGCTTCCTTGAGCGCCTCGCCGACCATGGCGTGCACGTCGACCCTGCTGTCTTCGCCACAGGCGGATCCCTGCGATGACCCGGATTCGCGCCCCACGGATGGCCCGTCTCGCCGCGGCGTGGGTTGCCGGTGGGTTGATCGCCCTCACCGGGACCGCCCCGGCACACGCAGCGGGCGAGATCAACATCGACCACGTCGAGTCTGTCGACGGGGACATCTCCTTGGTATTGGCGGTCGATGGCGTGCCGGCCGGCGCCGACGTCGACCCTTCCTCGGTGCAGGTGGAGGTCGACGGCATGGCCGTTGACTCGACAGCCAAGGTCATCACATCAGGCGACGTCGAACGCACCACGGTGCTGGTGCTCGATGCCAGCAACAGCATGGCCCAGGGCGGCAAGTTCGCCGCTGCGATCGCCGCAGTGGACGCGTTCCTCTCGGCCGCGCCCGAGGACGTGCGGATCGGGCTGGTCACCTTCGCCGGCGAGCTGGGTTCGGTGATCGAGCCGACCACCGACCACGAAGCCCTTCGCTCCGAGCTCTCCGGGCTCACGCTCCAGAAGGGCACGGCCGTCTACGACGGCATCGCCGAGGGGCTCGACCAGGTCGGTAGCGAGGGCTCACGGTCTCTCCTGGTGCTCTCCGACGGCGGTGACACCAGCAGCGCCACCACGCTCGACGTCGTCAGCAGGGAGGCGGCCGACGACGGGGTCGTGGTGGACGTGGTCTCCCTCGCCAATCCCAAGAACGCTGCCACGATGGCCGACCTCGCCGAGGGTACGGGAGGACAGGTGGTGCCGGCTGAGCAGAGTGCGCTCGAGTCGGTGTTCTCAGCCCAAGCTGACGCGTTGGCCAAGCAGCTCGTGGTCACCTTCGACCGCCCCGAGGACAGCGCCAGCGAGGTGAACCTCGGCGTGAGCGTCAACGCCGGCGGCACGTCCTACTCCGACTCTGCATTCGTCTCCATCGGTGCCGCCAGCACAGCACCCGACTTGGTGGACTCGGGCAAGTCTTTGGTCGGCACTCCCGGCATGCTGCTGGGGGCGCTGGCACTCGCTCTGGGCTTCGGGGGCATCCTTGCCGTCGCCATCGCGGGTCCGAACAAGTCGTCCGCGGACCGCCGGATCGAGGCGTACTTCGGCGAAGCCGGCAAGGCGAAGCGGAGATCTGATGCCAGCGCAGATCTCAGAGGATCTGCGGTCGCGCTGACAGACAAGGTTGTCTCGGCGGACTTGGAGACCCGCATTTCCCAGCGGCTTGCCGGAGCCGGCTCCGCGCTCACCGCCTCCGAGTGGTTGCTTCTCCATGCAGGCATCGCGGTCGGTAGCGCGGTGGTCGGTTTCATCCTCAGCGGCGGCGGCCTGGCGTTTCTCGGATTCTTGCTCGGCGTCGCCATGCCGTGGCTCTACCTCAAGTTCCGGCACTCGCGTCGGCTCAACCGGTTCAACGGTCAGCTCGCTGAGACGCTCGGCCTTATGGCCGGCGGACTCCAGGCCGGGCTCTCACTCCCGCAGGCGGTCGACAGCGTCGTGAGAGAGGGGAACGAGCCGATGGCGGGCGAACTGCGCCGCGCACTGGTCGAGCAGCGCTTGGGCGTCGACATCACGGACGCGCTGGATGGTGTCGGGCAGCGCATGGACAGCGCCGACTTCGAATGGATCGTGATGGCGATCCGGATCCAGCGCGAGGTGGGCGGCAACTTGGCGGAAATCCTCCACACCGTGGCCGACACACTGCGTGAGCGAGAGTACCTCCGGCGACAGGTCAAGGCACTGTCGGCCGAGGGACGGCTGTCGGGGTACATCCTGACCGGTCTCCCGCCCCTGATCGGTGTGTACATGACCTTCGCCAACCCCGAGTACATCCGGCTTCTCTACACGACCCTGCCGGGCTTTATCCTGCTCGGTCTGGCAGCAGCGCTTCTCGCTATGGGATCGTTCGCGATGGCGAAGCTCGCAAAGGTGGAGGTCTGACATGTCCATGACATTGCTGGTCGGGGCAGCCCTGGTCTGCGCGTCGATGATCCTCGCGCTCTCCGTCATCGGAGTCGTCACGGCCGAGCGCCGAGGTGTAGCACGGTCCGTTGCGGCCGTTCAGGCACTCGACTCCGCTCCCAGCGTCCTCAAGGCCGAGATCGAACTGCCGTTCGCCGACCGGGTGATCGCCCCGCTGGGTGAGCGGATGGTCGGGCTCGGGCGTCGTCTCGTCCGTGCCGATACGGCGCGGAAGATCCAGTACCGCCTCAACATCGCCGGAAATCCCCCGGCGTGGGACGTCAACCGCATCCTTGGCCTCAAGGTCCTCGGCATGGCCTTGTTCGGGCTGTTGGCCTTCCTCTACGGCCTCAGCGCCACGTGGCCGTTCATCAAGGTGGGGGTGGTGACGGGCCTCGTTGCGGCGCTCGGTTACGTCCTGCCCAACATTCTCCTGTACAACGCTGGCCAAAAGCGCGAGAAACTCATGCGCAACGCGCTTCCCGACGCCATGGACCTGCTCACCATCTCCGTGGAGGCCGGACTGGGCTTCGATGCCGCGGTGAGCCGGGTCGCCAAGAATGGTGACGGGCCTCTCAACCAGGAGTTCGCCCGCCTGCTGCAGGAGATGCAGCTCGGTGTTGGACGTGTCGACGCGATGCGCGCAATGTCAGATCGCACCTCCCTGCAGGATCTGAAGTCCTTCTGCGGCGCGATGATCCAAGCCGACAGTCTCGGTATCCCCATCGCGCGCGTCCTCCGCATCCAGAGCTCGGAGATGCGTACAAAGCGGCGTCAGCGTGCAGAGGAGAAAGCTCAACAGGTCCCCGTCCGAATCATGATTCCGCTCGTCCTCTTCATCCTTCCGTGCCTTTTCATCGTCATCCTGGGTCCGGCTGGCATCCAGATGGCCAACACCTTCTCAAACATGTGAACGACTTCGGCTCCTACGCCGGGCACCCTGAACCCGGCGCCGTGAGGCCCGCCGTTCAGACCTGGCGGACCACCACGGCCGTGCGGGTCTTCGCGCTAGCTCTCTGCACCGGAAACCTCATCAGCGATCGACAGCTCGTCGCGTCCATCCCCGCTCTGCTGGTGCTGGTGATGCTGGCCGCGGCCTCCTCCTTCCTCGAGTGGTCGACCCGCACCAGGCCGAGACACTGGTACGCGGTCGGCGAAGCGGTTATCACCGTGACCCTCGTGGTCATCACGGACCGCACCTCCGACATGAGCGCCTACCTCGCCGTTCCCCCAATCGTCGCCGGTGTGCGTCACGGCCTCGTGACGTCGATCAACGTGGCGATGGTGGCAGCGGTCACGGCGACGGTGACCATACTCGTCGACGAAGAGGCGAGTAGCCGACCTCCGCCCGTCGACACGTTCGCCTGGCTCGTGGTCGGTCTGGGGGTCGGAATCCTCGCCAGCTGGCAGTCGCGCTCCACACGCGATCTCGCCGCCCGCCATGCGCCCCATGCTGCGGCGCACCAACTGGTCGCCAGCCTGCACCGACTCGCGCGCTCGGGATCGCTCGGGCTGGACGCAACAGCGCTTGCCACGGACCTCGATATGGCCATGCGTGAGGGCGTTGGGTGCGCCCGGGCCACCGTGTTCTTGCTCGACCCCACTGGCCTGCCCAGGCCCCTCAACGGCTCCGAGGACGCCGAGAGGCTCTCAGCGGAGATCGCGTTGGCGCCGGCAGATCGAACACCGGGCGCAGCCGTCGTCCCGCTACGCGGAGCAGGGGAGACGTTGGGGTACTGCGTGCTCGTCGGGGTACCGCGGTGGACGGACGAGCTCGGCGAAGCTGCCCTCAACCTCGCCGACGAGTTCGCGGTACGTCTCGACACCGCAGTGCTGTTCGACGACGTCCGTGCGCTGGCAACGGCAGAGGAGCGCAACCGCATCGCACGCGAGATGCACGACGGCGTCGCGCAGGAGATCGTCGGTCTCGGCTACCTCGTCGACGAGCTGGAGACCCTCAGCAGCGACGGGCAGGCCAAGGCACTGGCCGCCACGCTACGCGCAGAGATCACCAGGCTCGTGTCGGAGATCCGGTTCTCGATCTTCGACCTTCGTCACCACGCGCAGGACGGGCGCCTGAGCAGCACGCTCGCGGAGTACGCACGCGAGGTTCGGCGGTCCACCGAGCTGCACGTACACCTCTCCTTGTCAGAGTCCGGGCCACCGTTGGCCGCCCGCACTGCAGCCGAAGTCCTGCGAATCGCCCAAGAGTCGATCAACAACGTGCGCAAGCACGCCCGTGCAGACAACCTCTGGGTCACGCTGACCTCCGACCGCTCTCGACTCGAGCTCACCGTCGAAGATGACGGCGTCGGCCACGCCCGCGCGCGCGATCACCACTGGGGCCTGCAGACGATGCACGAACGAGCACGCGGGATCGGCGGACAGCTCCACGTCACGCCGCGCGACCACGGGGGCACCTCGGTGCGGCTCGACGCACCTGTGACCACGAAGGCACTCGAAGGGAACTCACATGACCACCACCGTGCTGCTGGTTGACGACCATGAGCTCATCAGGCAGGGCCTCGCTCGTGCATTCGAGCGGGACAGCGAAATGACTGTGGTTGGACAGGCGGACTCCGTGCGGACCGGCATCGAGACGTGGCGGTCACTTCGCCCCGACGTCGTGGTCACCGACCTCCAGCTCCCGGACGGACACGGCCTCGAGATCGTCAGCGCCGTGAGGGCCGAAGTGAACACGACGGGGCTCGTCGTCCTCACGATGCACGCCGGCGACGAACACATCTTCGCCGCCATGGAGGCCGGCGCCTCGGCATTCGTAGGCAAGGACACACGCGCGACCGAGGTCGTCAGCGCTGCCAAGCACGCGGCGGTGGCTCCACGGACGTTTCTGTGTGCCGGGCTCAGCCAAGCCGTCATGCGGCGAGCTACAACGCCCGCACCGCCCAAGCTCTCAGCGCGCGAGACCGAGGTCCTCTCACTGCTCGCGGACGGTCTGGGCACGGGTGAAATCGCGACGTCGCTCTACATGAGCGAGTCCACCGCAAAGACCCACATCACTCACATCTACCAAAAGCTTGGGGCCGCCAACCGCGCCCAGGCCCTGGTGACCGCCATGCGTCTGGGATTGCTGAACCACACGATGCCCGAGCGCTTCTGAACGCCCCAGACTAGCGCTCACGCTGACACGGTGGGGCGGGCAGCGTCTAGTCACAAGGGACTACGAGAAGCGAACCGGTCCTCCGATCCGGAGGACCACGAATGGTGGCACAGTTGTCCTCGGCGGGTCCTCGTGGGCTCGGACCGGGAACTCATCACCACAGACATCAAGGGGAAACCATGCTCGACAAGCTCCAGTTCATGACCATCATGTTCATCAACGACATCAAGGCGAAGCGCGACGAGCGCGGAGCCACCGCGGTCGAGTACGGGCTCATGGTCGCCCTCATCGCCATCGTGATCATCGCCGCGGTCACCCTCCTCGGCACCAAGCTGAGCAGCCTCTTCAACCAGGTCGGCACCTCGATCAACTGAGGCCCGTCTCGGCAAGGAGCGACGTCATCGCAGACGGTGACGTCGCTCCTGCTACTTCCAGGAGAGGACCAGATCGTGGAAGACATTGAACTTGCCAGAGAGCGGGGGGACCAGGGAGCCACGGCCGTCGAGTACGGGTTGATGGTTGGTCTGATCGCCATCGTGATCATCGCGGGCGTCACCTTCTTCGGCCTCCGCGTGAGCAACCTCTTCCTCATTCCTGCCGGAGTTCTCGGCCCCTGACGCGTCGCCGTTCGTGAGCGGTCAGGGGACCGTGTGTGCCGGAAGAACCATCCAGCATGGTCACAACAGGACAGAGGACTAGACCGATCTGGCGATTGCATCGACCGCGTTGTTCGGGAAGTCTCGTTTCACGGACTTTCGTGGGCCCGCAGACAATTTGATCGACTCCGAGGCAAAGGGACAGACATGCTCGAGAAGCTCCAACTCGTGACCATCATGCTCATCAACGACACCAAGGCCAAGCGCGACGAGCGCGGAGCCACCGCGGTCGAGTACGGGCTCATGGTCGCCCTCATCGCCATCGTGATCATCGCCGCGGTCACCCTCCTCGGCACCAAGCTCAGTGAGCTGTTCAACAACGTGGGCAATTCGATCAACTGAGTTCATCTCGTCCAGTACGCCGCGGCGCCACCATTCGGTGGCGCCGCTTCGTAGCGTTCATCGGTATGCCGTTCAGCGTGCCAGGCGATGCAGCTTCGCCTGCCACTCACGCAGCACGGCAGCGAGGGGCAAACCGGAGCGCCTCAGCGCCGCCTCAGGACCCGTCGAAGCGCCGCGTCGCGATGCATCGTCGTAGACCGCTACCAGACCGGCCTCCCCCAACCTGCGCGCGATGATCCGGCACGCCAACCAAGCCTCCTCATAGCTCGCCTGGAGATCCTCCGCACGCGTGTCGAAGTCAGGTGGGGCCGGTAACCCGTCGGGTACTCCCTCTCGTCGCACGGCGGCGATGGCCCGTCCCAACACGACGCGATCCGGGAGAGCCGCATCGCGCAGGGCGACGTAGTCCGCAAAACCTTCCAAGAGCCACGGCTCCATCGACCTCCGTGTCGCGTCGGTCGCCACGTGGACGAGCTCGTGGCTCATCACCACCTGCGCGCCAGCACGACGAAGGCCGGCTGTGACCTCAGGGTTTACGAAGACGTGCACCGGAGCGTCGTCAGCCGTCGAGCTGCCTGCGAACGCTGTCACTGCTGCGATGCCGGCGTACGTCCCGGGCTCGGCGCCGAGCGTCTCGTCGAGATCTGCCGCGCTCCCCGGGACCTCGACCACCACGGAGGAGATCCGGTCCGGCAGGACACGATCGACGACCCCTATCCCCCGCACGACTCGTTGCCTCACTGCGTCAGCGGCTGCTTGCGACCCGTCCGCCAGGACGACCACGCCGTCCGCGCGGGACACTGACAGCTGCCCGCGCAGCCACAACGGCACTCTGGCCCGGCCTGTCGCTTCGAAGCCGACGATCCCGAGCGCATCCCCATCGGGCGCGAACGACACGGCGACGTCCGCCTCGGCCGGCACCGCGTCGAAACCGCCGAACTGCCACGTGAGCTCCACGATCCCGGTCCACGACCCGTCAGCCGCCACGGCGCCCACTTGGTCGACGTACCGCGCGGTCACGGCGCGCAGGTCGAGCGCCTCGGCGTTCTTAGCGATGCCGGCGAGCAGGTCGCCCGCTTCGGCGTCGCTGGAAGCCCCCAGCGCGGCCAACGCTTCCCCGTCACGCGAGCCGACGCCGTCGACGAACGACGCCAGCGCTGCAGCCGCGGCGGAAGGGCTGGCCCGTGGCACGTCGACCTGTCGCGGCTCGACGTCGTGGCTGCCGCCACGCGTCAGCACCAGCACCAGTGCGACGACCAGGAACAGCGAAAGGCCGGCCGCCCACAGGAGTGGGCGACCGGCCTTCGAGGTCTGCTGGTCAGCCAGGGCGGACCGCGCCGACGTACGGCATCGAGTAGAGGCCGGAGACGGCGACACCCGTGCCCGGGTTTGCCGCGTGGACGATCAGGCCGTTGCCGATGTACATGCCGACGTGGCTGATCGGGCTGTAGTAGAACACCAGGTCACCGGGCTGCAGGTCGCTCGCGGCGATGTGCGGACCGGAGCCGTACTGGGCGCTTGAGGAGTGCGGCAGGGACACGCCGGCCTGGGCCCAGGCGCGCATCGTCAGGCCGCTGCAGTCGAAGGCGCTCTCGCCCATGGCGCCGTAGACGTAGGCGTCGCCCACCTGGGCCATCGCGTAGGCCACGGCTGCGGCGGCACGGCCGGAGGCCGGGACCGAGCTGGGCATGCGGGTCGTGCCGCTGCGCGAGGACAGGAGCCGCTCACGCTCCTCGGCCTCGAGGTCGGCGAGGATGCTCTTGGCCTCGGCCAGCTTGTCGTCGACGGTCTTCTTCTCGGCGCTGAGCCGGTCGGTCAGCTCGGCGATCTTTTTGGTGCGGGCGTCGGTGGCCTCGCGGCGGATCTCGAGGGCCTCGAGCTCGGTGTCGTAGTCCGACAGCAAGGAGGCCTGCAGGTCGTTGAAGGACGAAATCGTGGAGAGGGTGTCGAGGAAGGCGCCGGGGTCCTCCGAGACGACGATCTGGCCGACCGTCGAGATGCCCTCGCCCTCCAGTTGACGCACGACGGCGTCGGAGACCTGGTCGCGGACGACGTCGAGCCGCTCGTCCTGGCGGGCCTGGTCGGCCTTGAGGCCGGAGAGGTCGCTGCGCAGGTCGGCGAGGTCGAGCTTGGCGTCGTGCAGCCGCTCCTGGGCGGCCTCGGCCTCGTGGTAGAGGTGGTCGACGCGAGCCTTGACGTCCTTGATGTCGGGCTCGGCCTGCGCCGGGGTCGCCGGCACGAAGGAGATGGCAGCGATCGCGCACAGACCAAGAACGGTCGCGCCGACTCGCTTGCGAGTGGGAACCACGAGCGGGGGAACTCCTCGGGATGTCGTACGCCTACCAGGTGAGCTGACGGGTTCGGCACGACGTGTCCTACCCCTGCTCCACGCACCGCTCGCGCGATGCGCCTTGCAGGGGATTCACCCCAGGGGGAAGTGTGGTTCCCCGGCTCGTCGACCACGGGTGATGCGGGGGTGTGGTCCACGACTCGGCGCGGCTTCCGCGCGGGCCGGGTGACCCACTTCCACGGAAGCCAGAGGCCAGACTAGACCGCTGACCTGGCCGTCGCCAATCTTCGGGCTAACTTGTTGGGATTTGGGTGGCCGCCGAGGCGAACCGCGGTTGTCGCGCTTCACGATTTCCATGCGCCAGCCGGAAGGCAGCGGTACGTTGCCGGCACGTTCGACAGGTCTGGAGCCATGACACGACGATCCCCGCCGACCACTCACCCGACTGGTCAGATGGTGGCTCCTATGGTGTGGTTCGCCCGCGCGTTTGCCGGGGCGGTCATCGCCCACATGGTCGGAAACCCCGTGGGATGGCGTGCCGGCGACACGCCACTGGCGCTCACCGTGACCTCAGTGCTGCTCGGGCTGTCCGCCCTGGTTCTCCTGGTCAGGCCGAACACCGCCGCTCTAGGGTCGACCGCGGGGCTGACCCTCGTGTCTCTCTGGCTCGAGATGCCCATGACGGGCAACCACTGGCTGCTCATGGGCTTCGTTGCGGCCGCTGTGTTGATTGCACTGCCTCGTGCCGCCCCCTGGCCCTGGCTATCGGTCACCGGTCGCTGGATCCTGCTCGGCTTCTACTGCTTTGCCGCGTTCGCCAAGCTCAACGAAGGCTTTCTAGATCCGGAGGTCTCGTGCGGCGTGTTCTACGCGAACCAGTCGCTCAGCTCCTTCGGGCTCCCGACGTTCTCGAGTGGCGGACTGCTCGCGCGGATTGCCGTCTTCGGGCCAATGTTGACCGAGCTGTCGGTCCCTGTTCTGCTTGCCTTCACGCGAACTCGTCGCGCGGGCGTCTTGTTGGCCTTGTGCTTTCACACCCTGATCTCGTTGGACCTACACCAGCACTTCTACGACTTCACCGCCGTCCTCATGCTGCTGCTGTTGCTGTTCCTCCCGGACGAGACCACGTCCGACCTCCATGCGCGCGCAACGCGGGCCTCTCGCGTGCGTTCTCTGGCGTTCACCCTTGCGGCGGTACTCGTCGCGTCGTCACTCGTGCCACCGACGATCGCGACAGCTGTCGTGATCAAGATCCTCGTCTTCGCGGTGTGGCTCCCGTTCGCGGTGTGGCTCATCGTGCGAACGGCTCAGGGCGGGCTTGGGCCCTCATCCGTGCCGATGCGCCTGCCTGGTGTTGCCGCCATCGTGGTCGTCATTCTCGTCGTCGCGAACGCACTCACGCCCTACCTCGAGGTGAAGACCTCTCTGGGCTTCAACATGTACGCGAACCTCGTCACCGTCGCCGGTGAGACGAACCACCTGGTCGTGCCAAAGACACTGCACTTGAGCTCAGCGCAGGACAGGCTGCTCGAGGTGGTGAGAACAGATGACGAGGGCCTTCGCGCCTACGCGACCCAGGGCTACGCCCTCCCTGAACGCAACCTCCTCGACTACCTAGCACGCCATCCGGACGTGGAGGTCACGGTGCGGCGCAGCGGCGTTGAGGAGACATTGGGCGGCGCCGACGGCGACATGCTTCCGCTCCTCACGCGTAAGTTCTTCACGTTCAGGGCGGTGGACACACGCCATCCGCCCGCATGTCAATCTGCTTGGCTGCCGGCGTACTGATCGCAGGCGCACAGGTCACGCAGACTCCACTACCGGCGAGCCCACCGGTTCGACCAACCTCAGCGGCGGGACCAGCCCGCCCAAGGCAAGTGCGTCCAGCGCGGCCATCTCGTCGTCGTCGATGGTGAGCTCTGGTGGCGGGCCGAGAAGCACCGTGACCACGCAGTCGTGGCAGTGCAGGCCGCGTACTTCGCAGGTGTCGCAGTCGATCCGTGTCGTCATGCCTCGAACGGTGACAGGGGCCACCGACAACGGGCCCTCGGCGTGTCGCGGCCCGGCGTGTCGGAAAGCTTATGCGGAGATGACGCCGAGAAGTGCTGCTGCCGGTACCGCCCGCGCGCCGCCGCGTACGACGTCCTTGGCAACGGCCTGGTCCCCCGTCACCACGGCGACCACGCGACCCCTGGGCTCGGCAGCGACCAGCTGGCGGATGACGTCATCGGCGATGACGCCCTCAGGACTGAAGACCACCCGCACTCCGCGGGGAGCGGGCACGACCGTCCTGACCGTCGACTCCGCAGCGTCGAAGACCACCGTGGTCTCGGCCCCTGATCGCGCGACCAACGGCCCCAGCGCCGCCACCAGCCGGCTGCGCTGCGCCTCGAGACTGGCGCTCGGCCACGCTTCCTTGGTGACGTTGTAGCCGTCGATGATCAGGCGCGCACGCGGCAACGCAAGCATCTGCTCCAGAAGTGCGGAAGTAGCAGGAGCGGTGGAGGCGGGAGCAGCATCCGCGCCCGACAGGTCCGCCTCGACCGAGTCGGCCGGAGAGCCCTCGATCGCCGGGAGACCCAGCTCGCGTCGAAGACCGGTCGCTGACTCCACCACCGCGTCGAGCAAGAGGCGCGCCCTGATCGTGGCTGCGTCGCGCTCGGATCGGGAATCGCGGCGCTGGGCCGCGAGACCGGACTCCGCCTCGTCCAGCTGGGCGCGGAGCCGGCGTACGTCGGCCTCGGCTGCCCGTGTCGCGACCTCGGCGGCCGCCACGGCTTCATCGCGCACGGCGTACGCCTGGTCACGCTCTAGTTCGGCCTTCCGCAGGCCGCTGCGCGCCTCCCCCAGCCGCTGGCGCAGCACCTTGTAGTCCGCTCGGGCGAGCTCGACCTCGTCCCGGTGCGCCGCCTTCAGGGATGCGACCTCCGCCTGCAGCGACGCGACCTGAGCGGTGAGCCGCTCGAGCTCCGCGTGCGACTGATCGTCGCGAGTTTCTTCCTCGGCCAGTGTCTCCGACACCTCAGCGACCACCGACTGCCAGCCCTCGTCGCGCGTCAGCCATGCCCGCGCCGCGCTGTCGATCGGATCGTCCGTGCCGGGCACCGCTGCGACCTGGGTGGCAGCGTGCTGACGGAAGTCATCGTCGGCCAGGGCATCCCAGATGGCGCCGCCACCGAGTCGTGCGCGGCGCGCAGGAGCGAACGTGGCGACCTTGCGCAGCGGAGCGGGGACCGGAGTCACAGAAGGCAGCACTGCGGACACGAGGGCCACCACTCTCAAGCGGAGCCGCTCGGGGACAGGCGCCGCTGTCATAGGACTCTCGTCATCCGGCGGCCGGGTCGCCGGCCGTGTCAGCGGACGCCCGGTCCACGATCTCGATGGCGTCGGACCGGCCGCACCAGCGGCAGGAGACCGCCTCGACCGCCTCGGAACGCACGGTTTCCTCCTCGACCTGGTGCTCTCCAGCGAGGTCGAAGTGCCAGTACTCCGTCGTCCGGCGGGTACGGGTGACGTCGAAGCGCGTGAGGTTTCCGCAACCCGCGCATCGCCACCGCTCGCCGTCGCCGGGAACGCGCAGGTCAGCGGTCTGGTCAGCCACGGAAAGCTCCTCAGTTCGGGGATCGGCGCCGTCAGCGTAGTGCGCGAGTCGTCAGCCTATTGTCGGATCCCACGTCTAGCGTCGTCACACATGAGCACCACCGCCCTGCGACCGACACGGGAGACCGCCCGTTGGGAGGCACAGCGCAGCTTCGACGAGCTGGGGCGGACGCTGCGTGACCTCACCTTCTGCGTCGTGGACCTGGAGACGACCGGGGGCTCCGCCGAGGGCGGCTCGATGATCACGGAGATCGGCGCCGTGAAGGTGCGCGGCGGAGAGGTCCTCGGCGAGTTCCAGACACTCGTCAACCCACACACCGAGATCCCGGCGTTCATCGCGGTCCTCACCGGCATCAGCAACTCGATGGTCCGCGACGCTCCCCCGATCGAGTCGGCGTTGCCGGCGTTCCTCGAGTTCGCCGCCGGCTGCGTGCTGGTGGCACACAACGCCCCCTTCGACGTCGGCTTCCTCCAGCACTTCGCCAGGAAGCAGGGCCGACCGTGGCCGAAGTTCGAGGTGCTCGACACAGCCAAGCTGGCGCGCCGGGTGATCACTCGCGACGACGCGCCCAACTGCAAACTGTCGTCCTTGGCGAAGGTCTTCAACTCCTCGACCACGCCCAACCACCGGGCGCTGGCCGACGCCAAGGCCACGGTCGACGTGCTGCACGGACTGATGGAGCGTCTCGGCGGGCTGGGGGTGCACACGCTGGAGGAGCTCCAGACCTTCTCCGCACGCGTCAGCACTGCACAACGGCGCAAGCGCCACCTCGCCGAGGGACTCCCCCATGCCCCAGGCGTCTATCTCTTCCGTGACGACCGCTCCCGCGTTCTCTACGTCGGCACATCCAAGGACCTTCGGACTCGCGTACGCACCTACTTCACGGCGTCCGAGACACGCAGCCGGATGGGCGAGATGGTCGGCATCGCCACATCCGTGACCGGGATCGAGTGCGCCACTCCGCTGGAGGCCGAGGTCCGGGAGCTGCGCCTGATCGCGGAGCACAAGCCGCGATACAACCGTCGGTCGCGGTTCCCCGAGAAGGTGCACTTCGTGAAGCTCACACGTGAGGCATGGCCCCGCCTGTCGCTCGTGCGCAAGGTGCTCGACGACGACGCCGACTACCTCGGACCCTTCTCCTCCAAGAAGACAGCAGAGAAGTGCCTCGCTGCGCTCCACGAGACCTTCCCCGTCCGTCAGTGCAGCGGACGCCTGCCGAAGGTCCCGTCAGGGTCTGCGTGCGTCCTGGCCGAGATGGGCAAGTGCCTCTCCCCCTGCGACGGCTCCACCGACGAGTCGACGTACGGCGCTGTCGTACGCCAGCTGCGCGACACGTTGCTGCGCAGCCCCGAGGAGGTGGTCGAGGCCATCAACGAGCGGATGACCGCCCTCTCCGACCACGAGCGCTTCGAGGAGGCCGGAGTGCATCGCGACCGGCTCGCCACCTTCGTGCGGGCGGCCGCGCGCACCCAGCGGTTGTCCGCACTCACCAGGTGCCCGGAGATCGTCGCCGCCCGGCGTGAGGACAACGGCCGCTGGTCGGTGCACGTGGTTCGCCACGGTCGGCTCGCTGCAGCGGGCGTGATCCCGCCGGGAGCGGACGCCCATCAATACGTGCGCGAGCTCAGCGCGAGCGCAGAGACCGTGACCAGCGCTGCCGGTCCGGTTCCGGCCGCGACGGCCGAGGAGTCGGAGAAGATCCTCCGCTGGCTCGAGTCTCCGGGCGTCCGCCTGGTCGACGTCGACGGAGAATGGATCTGTCCACTCGGCGGGGCTGCACGTCATCTGGCCGTCTACGACGCCGTCAACCAATCACGGTTGTCGCTGGTGCCATTTGATGAGAAGCGGTTGCCCTCACCGGTGCACCGTCCGGTGCGTTAGCTGCTCAGTCAAGCCCGATGCTGAAAGCCGACTCCAGGTCGTGCTTGGAGTAGGTGCGGAACGCGATGTGCGTCTCCGTCTCGATGACACCCTCGACCTTGTTCAGGCGGTCGGCCACGACAGAGGCGACGTCTTCGTGCTCGCGAACTCGCACCAGGGCGATCAGGTCGATCTGACCCGTCACGGAGTAGACCTCACTCACCCCGTCGAGGGAGGCGATCGCCTCGGCGACCTCGGGAATGCGGGCGACGTCGGCCTTCACGAAGACGATGGCGGTGATCATGATGCAACGCTAGCGCGAAATGGGCCGGCAGGAAGTGTGCTCCCTCGAGGCAGCTTCGCTCGCGCGGCGGGATCAACGATGCGCAGCACCGTGACATCGGCGCACGCGTAACGCCGCTTGGTCTCGACGACTTCATGCGTGGAGACAACCACGGGATGCACTGAGGTTCGCAGCGCGTCACATTCTTCCTCAACGGAAAGCCTGTCGGGATAGGCGCCTTCTGGCCTGTCCGGCACATAGAGATAAAGGAGCGTTCGAGTAACGGCCGTTTCGATGCTGGATTCCATCCAGACAGCCTGAGCATCCGGAGATGCTCCCGCCTCGAGCGCCCGCAGCACGGTCTTTGAGTCCACAGTTGACCATGCCCCCATCAGGGCGCCAAGCGGCGTCATCACGGCCATGCCTCCAACGGTGCCGGCGAATACCAAAGCAGCGACATTGATCGGCACCGCTAATAAACCAAGCGAGCCAATCCGCGAAACACCCCTGCTCAAACTTGCGGCAATGATTGGTAGCGCCAGTACGACGGTCGTCCAGATGAGCTTGCTCGGGTAGTAATCGTACAATCGCAAGTGAAGCAACGTGGCCAAGGCGACCGCGGTCCCAGATGGGGCATAAATTGCGACCAATGCCAATACGAGTGCGTGTCCTTTCCGCGCCCCCGCCAGGATGGCTGGCAATGCGGCGCACGCCAGCACGAGAAAGAGCCACGGGAAGGGTGCGGTCGCGCCGGGACTTCCAACAACACTTGCGTCGACACTTCTGAGAAGGCTCAGCATGGGCGAGGACCCAACCACGACCACGAGCAAAACGATTCCAACCACAATGAGGGGACCCGAGCGAGGACAACCGCGCCACACCCTGCGTGCCGCGTTCAGAAGCAAAAGGCCCGCCCCGGGGAGTAGCAACTGCCACGTGTGGGACAACGCTATGCAGCAGGACGCAACAATGAAAAAAGATTCAATACTCGAGCGCCGACTGATTACTTCGCGGACGGCGACTGCGGTAATCAGGGCCCCAAGAACTGACGTCTGAAATCCGAGGGCCATGTAGTCTGCGAAAAAGCGCGGCGTGAGCACCATCAACCCGGCTAGAGCGACACCGAGACCCGCTGGCCAACCGACGATGTCTAAGTCGCTTTGAAAAGACAAGGCTAAACCGGACAGCGCCACCGCAAGTAAGGCTACCAGCGCCCAGTTGGCGAACGCCAAGAAATCTAGGAAGTTGACAACCTGCCGATTATCGACTTCTCCGCCCTGGCCTGCCCAAATGGTGGCGAGGAATGCGTGCCAGGCGCGCGGGTATTCGGAGTGATCGTAAGTCAGGTTGCCCTGGTGCAGCAGATCTGAGACAAGAACAGCATGCCTGACGTTGTCGCCCCCCAAGAACCACTCCATCCAGTCCCGGCCCAAGACAACTCGGCCCGCGACCCCGTAGCAGAGCAGCACGGCTGGGGCGAGGAGCGAGAGCCACGGAAGCGCTCGGGCAGGGGCCCCATCGGTGGCGCCCGCGAGAACTCTGGAGAGTCCAAACCAAGCGAGGAACAAACCGATTGACAGAATCGCGCACGCAGGATGCGAGTGAAGTGGATCAAAGTTCACCAGAGCCGCACCCTGAAGAAGGCATGCGTGCAGCGCCAACACGACGACGAATGAGGCGGGAAGATCCAGAAGGACGACTCCGGTCTTTTGGTACGGCCCGACGGCCAACGGCTCGGAACGCGTCATGGAACCGCCTCTGAATAGTTAAACGGCCAGGGGCCCTGAGGCCACCAACGGACCGACTCGCCGAGAACTATCCCAGCACCTGACCTCCCCTGACGGGCAATTCGAGCACTCTGCGTCTCAGGGGCGCACCAGCCAAGTAGTCTCCCGGCGTGCATCTGCTGACCGTCCCTTGGCTCGACCTGCTCGGATGGGCGGGAAGTGCCCTCCTTGTCTACTCCCTGCTCCAGAAGAGCGTCCTCCGTTTGCGGGTGCTCAACGCGCTCGCCTGTGTGGCGCTGATCGTGTTCAACGCGCTGTTGGGCGTCTGGCCGATGGTCGGGATGAACGTGGTGCTGGTGGGGATCAACACCTGGTTCATCGCCTCGATGCTGCTGGACCGACACGACGAGAAGGCCTTCGACGTCCTAGAGGTCGAGTCGCGCGACGTCTACCTCTCACACGTCCTCCGGGTGCACACCGACGACATCCGCCGCTACAACCCACTGTTCTCGTTCGAGCTCGATCCGCGAGTGGACGCGTATCTGGTCCAGAAGGGGGACGAGACCGTTGGCGTCGTGCTGCTCCGCAGGGAAGGAGATTCGGCTTACGTGCTGCTCGACTACGTGACCCCGCGCTACCGCGACTTCGCCCCGGGCGAGTTCGTCTGGAGGCGGAGCGGCCTGCTCGCGAATCACGGGGTCCGCCGCGTCGTCACGCCGCCCGGGATGGTCGGTGCCTACTACGAACGGCTCGGCTTCGTCCGCTCTGGAGATTCGTGGACGATGGACGTGCGCGCATGATCACCGTGCTGGTTCGGAAGGTGCTACCTATCATCGGTATCGCCGTGGTGCTCGGAGCTTGCGTCCGGCGCATCGAAGTCGACAACCCGGCTTCGGACATGTGGTTCCACCTCCGCCTCGGTCGGGAGTTCCTCGACGGGTGGTCGGTCTCGCATCCCGGTCACCTCGGTGTCTACGACTCGGCACAATGGGTGCCGACCCAGTGGTTGTCCCAGATGAGCATGGCCCTTGCTGAGTCCGCGTGGGGAGTACCGGGAGTCATCTGGGTCACCGGGGCAGTCCAGATCATTCTCGTTCTGTTTGTCTACGTGATGTGCCGCCGGGAGGCCGCACCTCTTCCGTCAGCGATCACGACTGGCCTGTCATTCCTCGCGATGAGCATCGGCCTGTCGCCCCGGCCACAGGTGATGAGCTACCTCTTCGTCGTGGTCTTGGTGTTCGCCTGGCTCGCGTCTGCGCGCGACGGCAAGACACGGTGGTGGCTGGTAGTAGTTGCGTGGGCATGGGCGCCAATCCACGGAATGTGGCCGCTCGCCTCGATCCTCGGTGCCGTCTGCGTGCTCGGCATCGCGCTCGACCGCCGGTTCGACAGACGCATTGTCCTCCGCATGGCTCTGATCCCCCTCGCGTCGGCCGCTGTACCCGCACTTACTCCGGCGGGCTTCCGGCTCTACGAAGCCGTTCTGCTGGTGGGGAGCCGGGGCGACTACTTCGAGGAGTGGCAACCCACAGACTTCCAGGAGCCGTACGCCGTCGTGGCGGGCATCATGCTCTTGATCGCCTTCATCCACGGCGTCCGTAACCACCCGTCCTGGTTGTTCAACTTGCTGCTCCTCACGGCCGCCGGGTGGGCGGTGTACGCGAGTCGCACAGTGCCGGTCGCTGCCGCGATAGCAGCCCCTCTGGTGGCGCAGTCGCTCCAATCCGTCGTGCCTACCACCGGGGGGATGGGTCGCCTGGAAAGGTGGTGTACGGCGGTGATCGGCCTCGGCGTGCTCGCCGCACTCGTTCCTGTCGCAGTCGCTCGCGGTGATGACACCGTTGTGCCGGCGTGGACCGACGCAAGGCTCGCTGCGCTGCCGGACGGCGCCCGGGTTCTGGATGACTGGGCCAACGGTCCCTACTACCTGTGGAGGCATCCGGACCTCAGCCTGGTGATGCACGGCTACGGCGATGTCTTCACCGACGACGAGATCGAGCGAAACCGGGACATCATGGTCCTCAACCCGGACTGGGACCAAGAAGTCGAGAACCTTGAGGTGGACGCGGCGATCGTTCACACCGACACGCCGCTCGGCTATGCCCTCAGCCAGGACGCTCGATGGACCGTGGTGGAGGGGGACGACGACTTCCTCTTCCTCCTGCCCAGCGACTGAACGGTCCTTGTCAGGCTGCGCCCGTTGCGGTCACCCAGCCGTCCAGGGTGGCCCGCGCTGCTCCCGAGTCGATCGCGTCCGCTGCCTTCGCGATGCCTGCGGCCAAGGCAGGCACGAGGTCTTCGTCCGGAGCGTCGTAGACCGCCAGCGCGGCGCCCGCGTTCAGGAGAACTGCGTCGCGCACCGGTCCCTGCTCGCCAGCGAGCACGCGACGTACGACCTCCGCGTTGTGAGCAGCGTCGCCTCCGCGCAGGTCTTCCGCAGCCGCGCGCGCGACGCCGATCGAGAGCGGGTCCACAATGTGCTCGGTGACCTCGCCCGCGTGCACGCGCCACAGCGTCGAAGTGGTCGTGGTGGTCAGCTCGTCGAGGCCGTCGTCGCCGCGGAAGACCCAGGCGTCGACGCCGCGCTCGGCCAGTACGCCGGCCATGACCGGAGCCATGCGGGCGTCGGCGCACCCGATGGCCTGCGCCTGGGGGCGAGCGGGGTTCGTCAGCGGTCCGAGGATGTTGAAGGTGGTCGCGATGCCGAGCTCGCGGCGGGGCACAGCGGCGTGACGCATCGCTGGGTGGAACGCCGCCGAGAACAAAAACGTGATGCCGGCTTCGTCGGCCACTTCGGCGACGCGTCCCGGAGGTAGATCGAGCCGGATGCCGAGGGCCTCGAGCACATCAGCCGAGCCCGACTTCGACGATGCCGACCGGTTGCCGTGCTTCACCACGCGCGCTCCGGCGCCCGCGGCCACGATCGCGGACATGGTGGAGATGTTGACCGACATCGATCGATCACCGCCGGTGCCGACGATGTCGAGCAGCCGCCCGGGGACGGAGATGGGGTTCGCAGCGGCCAGCATCGCGTCGGCGATGCCGGAGACCTCCTCCACGGTCTCGCCCTTGGCGCGCAGTGCGACGACGAAGGCAGCGACCTGCACCGGCGACGCGGCCCCCGCGAAGACCTCGTCCATGGCCCACCGGGCCTGCCCCTGCGTGAGGTCGTCCCCGTTCACCAAGGCGGTGAGAACTTCAGGCCACGTGCTTGACATGTCCTCCACCCTAGTTGCGCCTCCTGCGCGTGTGCCGAAGGCCACCACCTAGTGGATGCGAACGTCTACCCTGATTCCCTGTGACCCAGATCGGCGCCCGCCAGTTGGCTTTTCGAGTTGCTGCGTGGTCGGGCAGCGTCATCTTCGCCTGGCTGTCAGCAACGCTTGTGGCTTCTGAGCTCGGCTTCGGCGTCGACTCACACGCCTATTGGGCAGCCTGGCGCGGGGAGATGTACGACGGAGCCCCGGCCACCCGGGACGCCTTCCTTTACAGCCCTGCCTTCGCCCAAGCCATCTGGCCGCTGGCCCAGCTTCCGTGGCCCGCCTTCGCCGTCTTGTGGGGACTGGCTGCCTCCGCAACCATCGCTTGGCTCGCATCAGGCGCCGGCTGGGCCTGGTTCGTACCAATCAGCCTTCTCGGAACACTCGAGGTCCTCACCGGAAACGTCAACTGGGTCCTTGCGCTGGTAGCAGTCTTTGGACTGCGCCATCCCGGTCTGTGGACCATCGCCCTGCTCACGAAGGTCACGCCGGCTCTGGGGCCGCTGTGGTTCCTCGCAAGGGGAGAATGGCGCAAGCTCGCTCACGCAGCAGGATGGGCTGTTGCCGTGACGCTTGTGTCATTCGCCGTTTCCCCCGACCTGTGGCGCGGCTGGTTGGAGTTCCTCTCGGTGCACGCCGGCTCATCATCCGGCAAGGTCGGGTCGGCGTTTCTTCCACCGCTGACGATCCGGCTGCCCCTCGTCGCTGCGCTCATCATCTGGGGTGCTCGAACCGATCGGGTGTGGACCGTGCCTGTTGGCATGGCTCTGGTCTCACCGGTGAGCGGCATCGGCCAACTAGTGGTCGTGCTCGCCGTGCCGCAACTCCTTCGCCGGAAGGGTGCCGAGACGGCTCCGCCACCCCGACCCCGACGGGCAACGCCGATCAGGAGGTGGCCGGGACCGAGGACCGCAGCAGGCCGATGACGGCCTCGGCGAGCTGGATCGGGTCGATCGGGTGCGGGACGGCGGCCTCGGCGCGCGACCAGGTGGCGAGCCAGGCGTCCTGGGGGCGACCGGTCAGCACCACGACGGGCGGGCACTGGTAGATCTCGTCCTTGAGCTGCTTGGCGATGCCCATGCCTCCGGCGGGGACGGCCTCGCCGTCGAGGATCGCGAGCGAGATGCCGCCCGCGTCCATGTTCTGGATGACGACCGGCTCGGTGGCGACCTCGACGTACTCGAGCTCCGGGAGGTCCGGGTGGGGCCGACGTCCCAGCGCCAGGATCACCTGCTGGCGGGTGTTCACGTCGTCGCTGTAGACGAGGACCTTAAGGGGACGGTCTGCGGGAGCGTCAGTCACGGGAGGCATGGTAACCGTGCGTGACGGCGGATGAGATAAGGGTCTCGATACAGGGAGGATGGGCTTACCCGGTCGGGGTCTGACCTATCTCGATACTGGCGCCGCTTCGTGTGGCTGTCTTGAAGTGCGACATGTCGGCCCCGGCAGGGTGTCTGTTCCGGTGGCCAGGCCGGGCGGGCGTGACCTCATAGGACCCTGAACCAGTTCCCATCGCTGTACTGTCCGCCCGACCTGGAAGGTCATCTTTCACACGATGGTGAAGGAGACGTTTCCAGCATGAGTGGTGTGTCTGTTCAAGAACAAGTTCTCGATGGGGCTGGCGTGGTGGTGGGTGTTGACACCCACCAGCTGGTCCATGTTGCGGGCGTGATCGATGCTCGCTTCGGCCGGCTGGCTGATCGCGAGTTCCCCGCGACCAGGGCTGGCTACGGCGCTCTGGTGGCGTGGGCAGCGACGTACGGTCCGGTCCTCGCGGTCGGGGTGGAGTCGACCGGCTCCTACGGTGCGGGGCTGACCCGCCATCTGCTCACCCACGGGGCGGATGAGTTCGAGGTGTTCGAGGTCAGCCGGCCAGAGAAGGCCACCCGGGTCAGACATGGCAAGTCTGACCCGGTCGACGCCTACTCGGCAGCCGAGCAGGTCCTGGCCGGTCGCGCGACCGGACGGCCGAAGGTCCGGACCGGGATCGTAGAAGCGATCCGCACCATCAAGGTCCCCCGCGATGCGGCGGTCGAGAACCGCACCGCCGCCTACAGCCAGTTGCGTGATCTGATCACCGCCGCGTCCGGGCGCTTGCACGACGACCTGATCGAGCTGAGCGGGAAGAAGCGGGTGGCCAAGGTCCTGGCCGTGCGGCCCGACCCCACTCGGATCGCTGACCCCGACCATGCAGTGCGCCACGCGCTGCGTGCGCTGGCGCGACGCATCGCCTACCTCGATGGCGAGATCCGCGAGGCCGACCAGCACCTGGCCAGCCTCGTGGAGCAGGCCTGCCCGACCTTGCTGGCCATGCCCCAGGTCGGAGTCCAGACCGCGGCCCGGCTGGTGATCACTGCCGGGGAGAACATCGACCGGATGCGCTCGGAGGCCAGCTTCGCCAAGCTCACCGGCGTAGCGCCGCTCCCGGCCTCCTCCGGCAAGACCCACCGACACCGGCTCAACCCAGGCGGTGATCGCCAAGCCAACTCCGCGCTCTACATGATCACGGTCGGACGGATGAGTCGGCACGAGGAGACCCGCGCCTACGTCGAGCGCCGGCGCGCCGAAGGACTGTCCACACCCGAGATCATCCGTTGCCTCAAACGACACCTCGCCCGCAGCGTCTACAAAGCCCTCCGAACAGACCTCATGACCACTTGACGCGGCATAGGACCGTCGCCCACTCGTTCCTCGTGGGCTACTCGACCACCGAGGATTCAGCCGCCGAAACGCGCTCGCCGCTCCTGCAGGTCGAGCCGCCGATCCTCGCGGGCAGCCTCCTTCATCGAGGAGCGCACCCACTGGGTGAAGAGGACGCCGAAGAAGAGCACCCCGATCAGGTCGCCGCTGGCCCAGAGGATCCCGCCGGCGAGGTGTTGGTCGTCCAGCGCCGGGGGCAGCCAAGCACCCATCGGACCTTCCCTGAGCTCGAGGTAGTGCTCGCCTCCGATGAGCGTCGTCTGGCCCATGATGGTGACGCCGAGGAAGGCGTGGAAGGGCAGCGTCATGAGCGTCAGGAGCACCCGGAACGGGTGGCCGACGCGCCCCGGGACCGGGTCGATGCCCATCAGCGGCCAGAAGAAGAGCGTGCCGACCAGCACGAGGTGGATGTGCATCATCTGGTGGACGTACGCCGACGCCAGGCTGGCGTCGTACCAGCTGCTGAAGTAGAGCGCCCACGGCGAGGCGATGTAGAGGGCGAAGGCCAGCGGCGGGAACGCCAGCACCTTCGCGACGCGCGAGTGGAGCACGGCGAGCAGCCACCGGCGTGGGGCGGGCGGCAGGGTCCGCAGGGCGAGGGTCACCGGCGCGCCCAGCGCGAGCGCCAGCGGCACGACCATCGACAGCACCATGTGCTGGACCATGTGCACGCTCAGCAGCGTGGTGTCGTAGCGCCCCAGGCCGGACATGGTGACGAAGGAGAACGAGCCCATCCCGAGGCCGACGAAGGCCAGGGTCCGGCCGACCGGCCAGCGGTCGCCGCGGCGGCGCAGGACGTACACCCCGAAGGCGTAGAGGCCGACCGCCCAGACCGTCACGATGAAGGGGATCGGGTCGATCCCCCAGTCGGTGAAGACCCGTCCGAGCGTGAATCTCGGCAGGGTCTCGGCGTCGGCGGTGAGGGGGAACAGCACCCTGTGAACTTTATGACGTCACAACACAGGGGGTCGGGGTGCCCTCCGCCCTGATGTCGGGCAATAATGACGCCCGTGGCGACAGCAACTGCGATTCCGGCATCCCGTCTGCACGGGCACCACGACCGACCCAGCATGGTCAGCGTGGGCACAATCATCTGGCTCTCCAGCGAGCTGATGTTCTTCGCGGCGCTGTTCGCGGCCTACTTCACGATCCGCGCGGTCAGCCCCGAGCTGTGGCTGCAGGAGACGGGGAAGCTCAACGTCCCGTTCTCGACGGCCAACACGATCATCCTGGTGGCGTCCTCGTTCGCCTGCCAGTGGGGCGTCTTCGCCGCCGAGCGCGGCCAGGTCGGGCGCACCGGATCGGTGCTCAACTTCACCAAGTGGGGCCTGCGCGAGTGGTTCATCCTCACCTACATCATGGGCGCGGTCTTCATCGGCGGCCAGGCGCTCGAGTACGCCGAGCTGATCCACGAGGGCGTCACCATCCCGAGCTCCGCCTACGGGACGATGTTCTACCTGACCACCGGCTTCCACGGCCTCCACGTGACCGGCGGCCTCATCGCCTTCCTCTTCGTGCTGGGACGCACCTACCTGGCCCGCCGCTTCACCCACGAGCAAGCCGTCACCGCGATCGTCGTGTCCTACTACTGGCACTTCGTGGACGTCGTGTGGATCGGCCTGTTCTTCACGATCTACGTCATCCAGTAAGTACCGACCCCGCAACCGGCAAGGACTCATCGTGCGTTTGCTCAACCGAACCGCTGGTCGCCTCTCCCGGCATCGTCGGGGACCGCTTGCTGGTCTCGCCGTGCTGCTGCTGGGACTGCTGATCAGCGGCTCCCTCTACACCGCCCTCGCGCCCGCCCAGGCCAACAACCAGGCCAGCGAGACCGACCAGATCGCGCAGGGCAAGGAGCTCTTCCTCGCCAGCTGCGCCTTCTGCCACGGCAAGAACGGCGAGGGCATCCCGACCGTGCGCGACGGCTACCAGATCGGCCCGTCGCTGGTCGGTGTCGGTGCCGCCGCGGTCGACTTCCAGGTCGGCACCGGCCGCATGCCGATGGTGCAGCCCGGCGCGCAGGCGCCGCGCAAGCCCCCCGTCTTCGACCAGGACGAGATCGACGCCCTCGCGGCCTACGTCGCCTCGCTGGCGCCCGGCCCGGCCGTCCCCAACGAGTCGGACTACTCGATCGAGGGCCTCTCGGAGACCGAGCGTGAGGAAGCCATCTCCCGCGGCGGCCAGATCTTCCTCACCAACTGCACCGCCTGCCACAACTTCAACGGTCGCGGCGGAGCCATGCCCCGCGGCGGCTACGCCCCGAGCCTGCACGGCGTCGAGGGCAAGTACATCTACGAGGCCCTCCTGACCGGCCCGCAGCAGATGCCCAACTTCAGCAACGGCAACCTCTCGCCCGAGGAGAAGCGCGACGTGATCGCCTACCTCGACAGCGTGCAGGAGACGCCCGAGTACGCCGGCTTCACGCTCGGCGGCCTCGGCCCGGTGTCCGAGGGCATGTTCGCGTGGCTCCTCGGCATCGGCTCGCTCGTGGGCGCAGCCGTCTGGATCGCCTCGCACACGACTCGGACCAAGAAGACCAAGGTGGACGCGTGAGCAACGACAACCCCACGACGACGGAGCACCCGGTCAACGCGCCCGACGGCACGCCCGCGACGTACGACTCGCACGTGCCGACGCACCGCGAGGCCGAGCCGATCCCCGACCCGGGCCTGCCGCCGCACACGTGGCGCCCCACCGACGTCGACCCGAAGGCCGAGAAGCGCGCCGAGCGTCAGATCGCCGCGATGTTCGTCGCCGCGATGATCAGCGCGGTCCTCTTCGTCGTCGCCTACTTCTCCTTCGAGGTCGGCGACAACTGGGACACCTTCGCCGGCATGGGCGCCTCCACGGTGACCCTCGGCGTGACCCTCGGCATCAGCCTGCTGCTCATCGGCATCGGCATCATCCACCTGGCCCGCAAGCTCATGTCGGACGTCGAGATCGTGGAGATGCGCCACCCGGCCGCCTCCCCGCCCGAGGACCGCGAGGCCACCGTCCAGGCGCTCAACGACGGCCTCGAGGAGGCCGGCATCGGCCGGCGCCCGCTCGTGCGCAACACGATGCTCGGTGCGGTCGGCGTGCTCGGCCTGCCCGCCGTCGTGCTGCTGCGCGACCTGGCCCCCGGTGACGAGCTCGACGTCAGCAAGCTCGCGCACACCATCTGGGAGCCGGGCATGCGCCTGGTGCGCGACGTCGTCGGCACCCCGATCCTCGCCAGCGAGGTCGAGGTCGGCGACCTGGTCAACGCCGCGCCCGAGGCGCTGTTCCCCACCGAGGAGAACGGCTACGAGGAGCTCCACGGCGCCCAGCTCCAGGTCGACAAGGCCAAGGGCGCGATCATCATCGTCCGGATGGACCCCAAGGACATCACCCCCCTCGAGGGCCGCGAGAAGTGGACCGTCGACGGGATCATCTGCTACTCGAAGATCTGCACCCACGTGGGTTGCCCGATCTCCCTCTACGAGCGCACCACGCACCACGTGCTGTGCCCGTGCCACCAGTCGACCTTCGACCTCGCCGACCACGCCAAGGTCGTCTTCGGTCCGGCTGCCCGTCCCCTCCCCCAGCTGCCCCTGGCAGTCGACGACGAGGGATACCTGGTCGCACAGAGCGACTTCACCGAGCCCATCGGGGCTAGCTACTGGGAGCGTGAGAAGCAGTGAGCGTCGACACCAGCAAGGTCGCGACGAGCAACCGCACAGACGCCGCGACCGCAACGAAGCCCGGCCGCGCCGGCTCGCTGGCCACCTGGGCGGACGACCGCCTCGGCCTGGCCACGGCGATGAAGAAGAACCTGCGCAAGGTCTTCCCCGACCACTGGTCGTTCATGCTCGGCGAGATCGCGCTGTGGAGCTTCGTCGTGCTGCTCCTCACCGGCGTCTTCCTCACCCTGTGGTTCAACCCGTCGATGGGCCACGTGACCTACGAGGGGTCCTACGACCAGCTCCGCGGCATCGGCATGTCGGAGTCGATGGCCTCCACCCTGCACATCTCCTTCGACGTGCGCGGCGGCCTGCTCATGCGGCAGATGCACCACTGGGCCGCGATGATCTTCATCGCCGCGATGATGGTGCACCTGCTGCGCGTCGCCTTCACCGGCGCCTACCGCAAGCCGCGTGAGCTCAACTGGGTCATCGGCTGCCTGCTGCTCCTCCTCGGCACGCTCGAGGGCTTCACCGGCTACTCGCTCCCCGACGACCTGCTGTCGGGCACCGGCGTCCGCGCCGCCGACGGGTTCCTGAAGGCCACCCCGGTCGCCGGGACGTACATGTCCTTCCTCCTCTTCGGCGGCGAGTTCCCCGGCGAGGCGATCATCCCGCGGCTCTACATCGTCCACGTGCTGCTGATCCCGGGCATCCTGCTCGCCCTGATCGCCGCCCACATGCTGCTGCTCGTCTACCACAAGCACACGCAGTGGCCCGGCCCCGGCCGTACGGAGCAGAACGTCGTCGGCTTCCCGATGCTGCCCGTGTACGCCGCCAAGGCCGGTGGCTTCTTCTTCATGGTCTTCGGCGTCATCGCCCTCATGGGCGGCCTGCTGTCGATCAACCCGGTGTGGAAGTTCGGGCCCTACGACCCGACCAAGGTCACGGCCGGCTCGCAGCCCGACTGGTACATGGGCTGGCCCGACGGCCTGCTGCGCATCATGCCCAGCCACATGGAGACGGTGATCTTCGGCTACACGATCTCGTGGAACGTGCTGATCCCGATCCTGCTGGTGCCGCCGCTGATGCTCACCATCTTGATGCTCCTGCCCTTCCTCGAGGGTTGGATCACTGGTGACAAGCGCGACCACCACCTGCTGCAGCGCCCGCGCAACGCCCCGACCCGCACCGCCGTCATGGTCGCGCTGATGACCTTCTACGGTCTGGCCTGGGCAGCCGGTGGCAACGACATCATCGCCATCAAGCTGCACGCGAGCATCAACCAGATCACCTACTTCATGCGGGTCGCGATCTTCCTCGGACCGCTCCTGGCGTTCTGGATCACGCGCCGCTGGTGCATCTCGCTGCAGCGCCACGACAACGAGAAGCTGCTCCACGGCTACGAGACGGGCGTCATCACCCGCTCCCCCGACGGCCAGTACGCCGAGCGGCACCTGCCGATCAACCCCAAGTCGGCGTACACCCTCACCGCGCGGCAGCGCGACGAGGTGTACACCGTCGGCAGCGACACCGACGCGTCCGGCGTGGCCGCGCCGAACTCCCGCTCCGAGCGGCTGCGCGCCAAGCTGTCGTCGTGGATGTACAGCCACAACGTGCAGAAGCCCACGGCGGCCGAGCTCGAGGAGGCGCACCACCACGCCCAGCACGAGGCGGAGCTCGCCTCCGGGCTCGACCACCCGGTCGACGGTCACCAGTTCGACGACCACCGCCTCCGCGACACCGACGACGTGCCGCTCCGCGACCACTGATCGTCGTACCTGCCACTCAGGACGAGGGCCCGCCGGGATGATCCCGGCGGGCCCTCGTCTCTTCTGCTGCACCGCTCCCCCGTCTGCCTTGGGGTGGCGGCATACGACAACCGCTGGTCGAGGGTGGCGGCATACGACATCCGGTCGCTCGACCCTGGCGGCATACGACAACCGCTGGTCGAGGGTGGCGGCATACGACATCCGGTCGCTCGACCCTGGCGGCATACGACCAGATCTGGCGTCGAATCCACGTCGTATGCCGCCACTCATGAGCCGGCGTACGTCGTATGCCGCCACCCTGCCGGCCCCCAAGGGCGCACCTTCCGGACCGGAGCCGCGTGTCAGGCGATCTGGCCCCGGCGCGCTCGCTCGGGCAGCCGCGGCGTCGTACGACGCAGGAAGTCCGCTTGGCCGCTGGGCGAGAACAGGGACTTCCGGAGCTCGTCGAGCCACGGCCGGATCCGCTCGGGGTCGTGCGGGAGACCCAACGACCTCTCGGCATCTCTCAACACGGAGGCGCTGCGATGCAGGACGTCGCCGGCGGTGTATCCACGCCGCACGTGTTCAGCCCGCTCGATCGCGCGGTCACGGCGGCGGTCCTTCACGCGACGGGGTGCCTTCTCGTGCTCGTCACCGTCGAACTCCGGAAGCGCGTCCGTGCCGACGATGCGGAGATCGGCCCGCGCCACCTTGATGCCGTCCGCGTCCCGAACGACGTACTGAGACTCCACCTCGATCCCGCACAGGACGTGCAACAGCCTCAGCAACGTCTCGTACGCCGACTCCGACCTCTCGTCGGCGTAGGCGAGGGCACGCTTCAACGCCTTCGCTCCCGGGCGCCGGGGTCGGAGGACCGCTTCGATGTCCTTGACGGTGCACTGGTCGAGCTGCAGGACGCAGTCGATCATGACGACGACATCGATCAGGCCGAGGACGCGTGCGCAGGCCAGCAGCGTCTCGGGGGTCGAGGCGCACCTCAAGCCCCCGAGGTCGTCGTACGCGATGGGGTGCGTATGACGGCTGGTGCGCACCCCCGTGCGCATCGGACGCGGGTCGTCCAGCCCGAGGGCGATGAACACTGGCGCCCCGTTCGGGATCGGCGGCAGCCACCACTTCCGGACCTCGGCGGACGTCGGCCCTGTGAAGGACCCGTGGTCCGGCATCAGCAGCTGCCAGGCATGCAGGGCAGCAGCGAGGTCGTCGCCCAGGTCCCGCCGGCGGTGGACCCCATGGGACTCGCGGACGTACGACGCGGAGCGCGGGTGGCCGCGCACCGCGTCAGCCCGCTCGAGCACAGGCTCCGCGGGGCGTGGGAACGGTGTCTGGTCCTGGCTGTCATGGTGATCGCGCATCGCCGCACAGTCCTCCGCGCGGGGGCCTCCAGTCAGTCGGGCATGGCGCGAGCTGTGGATGGCCCCTTCATCGACCCTCCTGTGGACGTCTGCCGGCGTGCTGAGACTTGATCCGGGCGGCGGGCTGTGACCGCTCCAGGGTGGCGGCATACGACCTGCTGGAGGATCACTGTGGCGGCATACAACGAGCCGATGGGCCGATCTGATGTCGTATGCCGCCACCCCCGGCGGCAGGCATGTCGTATGCCGCCACCCCCGGCGGCAGGCATGTCGTATGCCGCCACCCTCAAGCGGCAGGCACACGAGGGAGGCTCAGGAGAGGGCGGAGCCTTGCTTCCAGTCGGGGAAGGAGAGGTTCCAGTCGCCGTAGCCGTTCTCGAGGGTCATCCAGCGGTCGGTGCCGGTGTACTCGACGACGTCGCCGCGGCGGCTCATGGCGTAGAGCCAGCCGGCGTCGGCGGTCGACATGCCGGTGCAGCCGTGCGAGACGTTGTCGCGGCCCTGGGAGCCCACGGACCACGGTGCGGCGTGGAGGAACTCGCCGGAGTAGGTCACCCGCATCGCCCAGCGCACGTCGTCGATGTCATAGGCCTCGGGGCTGTTGCGGTTGATGCCGACGGTCTCGGAGTTCATCCGCTTCTTGGCGAACTTCTCGATGATCACCTTGGTGCCGGAGCGCGTGGTGAAGCCGGGCTTGCCCGTCGTGATCGGGATGGTCCGCAGGAGCGCACCGTTGGAGAAGACCTGCATCTGGTGGGTCTGGGCGTTGACCTTGTAGACGTGGGCGTCGCCGACGTGGAAGGAGACCTGGCGGTCCTCCTGGCCGTAGATCCCGTTGCCGGCGGGCAGGCTGTTGATGCCGAGGTCGACCGACACCTCGGTGCCGGCCTTCCAGTACGACGCGGGGCGGAAGTGCGCCTCGCGGTCGCTCAGCCAGTACCAGGACCCCCTCTGCGCCGGCGTGCTCGTCACCCTCATGTGCTTCTCGAACAGCGCCTTGTCGGTCACCGGCAGGTCGAAGGTCACGATGACGGGCATGCCGACGCCGACGGTCTCGCCCTCCAGCGGGGCGATCGCGGCGTAGGTCTGCTCGTCGAGGGTGAGGTCGACCGTGTGGAAGCTGCGGGTGCGCTCCACGCTCTCCCCGTCGGAGCGGGTGGCGGAGGCGGTGATCAGGTAGTCGGTGCCGGGCTCGAGGAGAGCCGTCGACGTCCACGTGCCGCCCGCCACCTTGCCGGCGAGCTCGCCTGCGGGCGAGGTGACCGTGACGGTGTCGAGGGTGCCGCCGTCGGCGGTGACGGTGACCGGCGCGTCGATCGGCACCGATCCGGCGTCGGTGAAGCTCGTGCCCAGGCGTACGGGCGCCGGCTTGGGCGACCGCGACTCCGAGGCCGCGGAGCCGGGGCCGTCCTGGGAGGCCTCCGGGTCACCCGAGGGCGTGCTGCACGCGGCCAGGGCGCCGGAGAGCGCCAGCAGCGCGACGGCAGCCGTCGTACGACGGTGCGCGGAGCGCGTGGAACGGAACGCGCGAGTGCGCATGCGACGGACCCCCATGAGGACAGCTGGTGAAACGGAAGAACCCGTCCAGCGTACGTCGCGGACGGGTTCTGCCGAAGTCGGCGAGCACTCAGTGAGCGTGCTCGCCCCGGTAGTACTCGAAGATGAAGCCGCACAGCACGATGGCTCCGGCGGTGAAGCCGATGATCACCATCCACCAGGCCGCGAGCGCGGTGCCGTAGACGATCACGCCCAGGGCGAGGGCGCACCACAGGGGCCACCACGAGTAGGGCGGGAAGAAGCCCAGCTCGCCGGCGCCGTCCGCGATCTCGCCCTCCTTGCGGTCCTCGGGCCGCGGGTCCATGCGCGAGGCGTGGAAGCCGAGGTAGAGGGTGACCATCGCCGTCAGCAGCGCGGTCATGACCAGCGCGGACGTGCCGGTGGGGTCACCGGCGAGGAACCAGTAGGCCGGGGCGACGACGGCCACGAAGGCCGTCGTGATCCCGAAGACCCATGCTTCGGCCTTCATCGGTTGTCCTCCTCGGTCGTGTCGGCGGCGCGGTCTCGCAGCATCTCCTCGCGGCCGTGCACCTCGGGTGCGTCGGCCGGCTCACCGTTGCCCTCGGCGGGGTTCTCGTCCAGCTCGAGCAGGGCGATCTCCGGGTGGTGCAGGTCGAAGGCGGGCGACTCCGAGCGGATCCGCGGCAGCGAGTGGAAGTTGTGCCGCGGCGGCGGGCAGCTGGTGGCCCACTCGAGCGAGCGGCCCCAGCCCCACGGGTCGTCGACCGCGATCTTCGGGCCCTTGGCGGACACGTAGACGTTGTAGAGGAACGGCAGCGTCGAGGCACCGAGCAGGAACGCACCCACCGTGGAGACCTGGTTGAGCGTGGTGAAGCCGTCCTGGGGCAGGTAGTCGGCGTAGCGACGCGGCATGCCCTCGACGCCCAGCCAGTGCTGCACGAGGAAGGTGGTGTGGAAGCCGACGAAGAGCAGCCAGAAGTGGACCTTGCCGAGACGCTCGTCGAGCATCCTGCCGGTCATCTTGGGCCACCAGAAGTAGAAGCCGGCGAACATCGCGAACACCACGGTGCCGAAGACGACGTAGTGGAAGTGCGCGACCACGAAGTAGGAGTCGGAGACGTGGAAGTCCAGCGGCGGGCTGGCCAGGATGACGCCGGTGAGACCACCGAAGAGGAAGGTCGTCAGGAAGCCGATCGACCACAGCATCGGGGTGTCGAAGGACAGGGATCCCCCCCACATCGTGCCGATCCAGTTGAAGAACTTCACTCCTGTGGGCACCGCGATCAGGAACGTCATGCCGGAGAAGAACGGCAGGTCGACCGCGCCGGTGACGAACATGTGGTGGGCCCACACGGCCACCGACAGCATCGCGATGCCGAGCGTGGCGGCCACGAGGCCGACGTAGCCGAAGATCGGCTTGCGGCTGAACACCGGCAGGACCTCGGAGATGATGCCGAAGAACGGCAGCGCGATGATGTAGACCTCGGGGTGGCCGAAGAACCAGAACAGGTGCTGCCACAGGACCGGACCGCCGTGCGACGGGTCGAACACGTGGGCGCCGAGGATGCGGTCGGCCTCCAGCGAGAGCAGCGCACCCGCCAGGATCGGGAACACCATGATCACGAGCATGCTGGTGATGAGGGTGTTCCAGACGAAGATCGGCATCCGGAACATGGTCATGCCGGGCGCCCGCATGCAGATGATCGTGGTGATGAAGTTGACGCCACCGAGGATCGTGCCGAGACCGGCCATCCAGAGGCCCATGATCCAGAGGTCGCCACCGACACCCGGGCTGCGTACGGCGTCGGACAGCGGCGTGTAGGCGAACCAGCCGAAGTCGGCGGCCCCCTGAGGAGTGAGGAAGCCGGACGCGGCGATGAGGCCACCGAACAGGAACAGCCAGTAGCTGAACATGTTGAGACGCGGGAACGCGACGTCAGGGGCACCGATCTGCAGCGGCATGATGACGTTGGCGAAGCCGAAGAACAGCGGCGTCGCGAACAGCAGCAGCATGATCGTGCCGTGCATCGTGAACAGCTGGTTGTAGAGCTGCTCGTTGACGACCTGCTGGCCGGGATAGGCCAGCTCGGAACGGATCAGCATGGCCATCAGGCCGCCGACCAGGAACCACGCGAACGAGGTGCCGAGGTAGAGCTTGCCGATGAGCTTGTGGTCGGTCGTGGTCATGATCCGCACGAGCTGCTGGCCGAGGGCCTTGCGCGGCTCTCCGCCGGGCGTGCGGGACGCCGACTGGGTGATGGTCGGAGCGCTCACTCCTCGCTCCCTTCCTGGTTGTCGTCTTCGGCCAAGCCGGTCTGGGTCTCGACGTTGGCGCCGCCGGTGAGCGGCTTGTCGGAGGTCTGGCCGGCTGCGTCCAGCTCCTCGAGGTAGGCGTCGTAGTCCGCCTGGCTGACCACCTCGACCTGGAAGAGCATGCGGGAGTGGTAGACGCCGCAGAGCTCGTAGCACTTGCCGGCGTAGGTGCCCTCGACGGTCGGGGTGACCTGGAGCTTGTTGACGCGGCCCGGGATGACGTCCATGCGGGTCAGGAACGAGGGCACGCCGAAGTTGTGGATCACGTCGGGCGAGCGGAGGTTGAACTGGATCCGCTGGTCCACGGGGAGCACCAGCGTCGGGATCTCGTTGCCGTCACCGGAGGTGTAGACGTAGGAGTCGTAGGCGTAGTCGCCGTCCTCCCCCGTCGCGTCGGGGTTCTGCTCGCCGACGCCGTGGTTGAAGGTCCAGGACCACTGCTGACCCGTCACCTCGACGGTCACGTCGGGCTGCTTGTCCAGCTCGGTCATCACGTCCTGCACTCGGACGGTGTGGAAGAAGAACACCACGCACATCAGCACGGGCGCGATCGTGTAGAAGACCTCGAGCGGCAGGTTGTAGCGCGTCTGGCGCGGCACTTCGTCGTCGCTGCGGCGGCGGAACTTCACCACCGCGTAGAAGATCAGGCCCCAGACGATGAGGCCGGTGATCATCGCCGCGACCCAGGCCCACTTCCAGAGCTCGTAGGTGTAGGGACCCTGCTCGGTGGCACGGTCGGGCATGGCGAGGTTCTTGATCTGGTGCTTGTCGGCCTCCGAGCATCCGGCCAGCACCAGCATCGTCACGCCCAGCAGCGCGACCCTCAGGGTGCGCCGCACGGGCGCGCCTGAGAGCTTGGGGACTTGCAGACCCACTGACGAGCCTCTCTCTCGGTCCTTTTCGACGTAGGAAGAGTATCCCCAACCGGCGCCGCCGTGCGGGGCAGGGTCGGGTGTCGGCCGATCTGGTGGCTCGCTGGGCCCGGTGCCACGCGTGCGTGGCATATGTTGCCCCTGTGACTGGGCCTGCGACGGGGACGGGAGACCTCGACAGCGCCTCCTCCGTGTTGCTCCACCCGGCGGCCCGCGAGGTCCTGCTCGCTGCGCTCGAGAGGGGGTACGCCGACCCGCGCCGGCTGCACCGCGCCGGCCGCGACGCGCGGCTCCTGCTCGACAACGCGCGCGAGGCGACCGCCGACGCCCTGGGCGTGCGCCCCGACGAGGTCACCTTCACGCCGAGCGGCACCCACGCGGTGCACCTCGGGCTGCTGGGCCTGGTGCGCGGGTCGCGCCGCGGTGACGGGGTCGTCCACTCCGCGATCGAGCACTCCGCGGTCCGCCACGCCGTCGCCTGGGGCGCGCAGGCGTACGAGGTCGGCGTGATGGGCGACGGACGCGTCCACAGCGGCGACCTCGTCGAGAGTGCCGGCTCCCCCGGGGTCGGCGTGGTGGCGCTGCAGACCGCCAACCACGAGGTGGGCACGGTCCAGGACGTCGGCGGCTTCGAGCTGCCCGACGACGTCCCGCTCTTCACTGACGCCTGCGCCTCGATGGGCCGCCTGCCCCTCCCCGACGGGTGGGCCTCGGCGGCGGGCTCGGCGCACAAGTGGGGCGGGCCCGCGGGCGTCGGCGTGCTGCTGGTCCGCAAGCGCGCCCGGTGGCGCAACCCGTTCCCCGGGGACGACCGCATCGACGAGCGCAGCACCGGCTTCGAGAACGTCCCCGCGGTGCTCGCGGCCGCCGCCTCGCTCCAGGCCGTCGTCGCCGAGCGCGAGGAGGTCAACGCCCGCCAGCACGAGCTCGTCGACGTCGTACGCCGCCGGGTCGCGGCCGAGGTGCCCGACGTGGAGGTGGTGGGCGACCCGGAGCGACGACTCCCCCACCTGGTGACGTTCTCGTGCCTCTACGTCGACGGCGAGGCGCTGGTCACCGAGCTCGACCGGCTCGGCTTCGGCATCGCCAGCGGCTCGGCGTGCACCGCCTCGACCCTGACGCCGAGCCACGTGCTCGAGGCGATGGGCGTGCTGACCCACGGCAACGTGCGGCTCTCGCTGCAGCGCGACACCACGCGCGCCCAGGTCGACGCCTTCTGCGACGCGCTGCCGGGGGTCGTCGCCGAGATCCGGTCGCGGGTGGGCCTGTGACGGCGCCCGAGGTCGCGCTGGAGCTCGACTGCCGCGACCTCCCCTGCCCGATGCCGGTCATCGAGCTCGCCCGCCACCTCGCCGACGTCGGCATCGGCGAGCTGCTCGCGGTGGTCGCCCACGACCCCGCGGCCGCGGTCGACGTGGCCGCCTGGTGCCGGATGAAGGGCCAGGACTACGTCGGCCCGGACGCCGCCGACGACGGCGCCCCGCGCTACGTCGTACGACGCGTCAGCTGAGGCCCGGCAGGCCGGGCGCAGCTGGTCAGGGACGGATCGTCTGGAGGTGGGGCTCGAAGTCGGCCACGGCCTCGTCGCCGTAGGTGGCCGCGCAGCGGGCGAGGAAGGCGCTGCGGGAGATCTCGTACTCCTGGGTGCCGACCTTCTCCACGACGTAGACGGCGAGCAGGCAGCCCAGCTGGGCGGCGCGCTCGTGGCCGAGGCCCCAGCTGATCGCGGCGAGGAAGCCCGCGCGGAACGCGTCACCGACGCCCGTGGGCTCGACCTTGGCGATCTCCGGCACGGCCGGGACGACGATCGACTCCTCGCCCTTGCGATCGATGCGTACGCCGTGGGGGCCGAGCGTGACGACCCACGTGCCGACGCGCGAGAGCACGTCCTCGGCGCTCCAGCCCGTCTTCTGCGTGATCAGGCTGGCTTCGTACTCGTTGGAGAACAGGATCTCCGCGCCGTCGATGAGCGGGCGGATGAGGTCGCCGTCGCCGAAGGCGAGCTGCTGGGAGGGGTCGGCGAGGAAGGGGTAGCCGCGCTGGCGGCACTCGTCGGTGTGCCGGAGCATCGCCTCCGGGTCGTCGGGGCCGATGATCACGTACTCGGGGTCGCCGACGCGGTCCACGATCGGCTTGAGCTCGATCTCGCGCGCCTCGCTCATCGCGCCGGCGTAGAAGCTGGCGATCTGCGCCATCGAGGTGTCGTTGGTGCACACGAAGCGCGCCGTGTGCTTGGTCTCCGAGACGTGGACCGAGCCGCAGTCGACGTTGTGGCGCTCGAGCCAGGCGCGGTACTCGGCGAAGTCCTCGCCGACCGCGCCGACCAGCACGGGACGCAGGCCCAGGTTGCCGAGGCCGAAGCAGATGTTGGCGGCGCAACCCCCGCGGCGTACCTCCAGGTCCTCGACGAGGAAGGACACCGACAGCTTGTCGAGCTGGTCCACGACCAGGCTGTCGGCGAACTTCCCGGGGAAGGACATCAGGTGGTCGGTCGCGATGGATCCGGCTACGAGGAGGGACACGACGCGGAACACTACCTCCCGGTACAGCTCGGGATACCCCGCAGTAGCCAATAGCGTCGTGGTCATGACGACTTCACGCGATGGTTTCGCGCGCCCCTCGAACCTGGTCCACGACGAGCTCGGGACGCCCGCGGAGATGGCCGCCGACTGCGAGCAGGCCGGGCGCAACCTGCGCCTCGAGCTCCGCATGGAGCGGGCCGCGCGCGCAGCCGTGGCGGCACCGCCCAGCATCCGCTACGAGGACTACCCGGCCGAGGTCGGCAAGCGCGAGATCCGGATCTCCGACGCCGCCGCTCGGCTGGCCAACGCGCTGCACCTCCACCTGGACTGAGCAGCCGCCAGCAACGATGCGGGGCAACGACGAAGGGCCCCAGCCGATCGGCTGGGGCCCTTTCGTCACGGGTGGATCAGTGGAACGAGTCGCCGCACGCGCAGGAGCCGGTGGCGTTGGGGTTGTCGATCGTGAAGCCCTGCTTCTCGATGGTGTCGACGAAGTCGATCTCGGCACCGTTGAGGTAGGGGACGCTCATCCGGTCGACGACCACGGTCACGCCGTCGAAGTCGGTGGTGACGTCGCCGTCGAGGGTGCGCTCGTCGAAGAAGAGCTGGTAGCGCAGGCCCGAGCAGCCGCCGGGCTGCACGGAGATGCGCAGGGCCAGGTCGTCGCGACCCTCCTGCTCGAGGAGGCTCTTGATCTTGCCGGCGGCGACGTCGGACAGGTTGATCTGGTCGGTGCGGCGCTCGGTGGTCTCGACCTGCTCGGTCATCTCATCACTCCAGAAAGTCTCGGGTACTGCTTGGCTCAATGGTCGCACATCCCGGGTTATTCCTCGGATCCTCCGTCAGACCCGCGGCAGCCGCACCTCGAACCGCGCGCCACCGCCACCGTCCGCGACCCGGACCGTGCCGCCGTGGCGATCGGCCACGGCGCGGACGATCGACAGGCCCAGCCCGGTGCCCGCCGCGTGCCCGCGCGCCGGGTCGCCACGCCGGAACCTCTCGAAGACCGCGTCCCGGAGCCCCGGATCGACACCCGGCCCGTCGTCCTCGACGACCAGCAGGCTCCCCGTCGCGTCCTGCCGGCACGCCACCTGCACCCGCGCGGACGCGTGGCGTACGGCGTTGGCGAGCAGGTTGCGCACCAGCCGCGCCAGGTCGTCGCGGTTGCCCCGCACGGGTGCCGCCGAGACCCCGGTCACGTCGACGTCCACCGCGGTCGTGGGCCGGACGCGCGCCACCTCCTCCAGGACGACGTCGTCGAGGTCGACGAGCGACATCGCGCTCGCGGAGGAGTCCTGCCGGGCCAGGAACAGCAGGTCACGGACCAGTCGCTCCATGCGGTCGGTCTCCGCGAGCAGGTCGCTGACCACCGCGCGCCAGCCCGCGGGATCGTCCTGGCGCTGCGCCACCTCCAGCTGCGTGCGGTACGACGCCAGCGGGCTCTGCAGCTCGTGGGCGGCGTCGGCCACGAAGGTGCGCTGGCGCAGGTGCGCGTCCTCGACGGGACGGAGCGTGCGGCCGAGGAGGAACCACAGCAGCGCCGCGGCGGCGAGCAGGACCAGCGGCATGGCCACGAGGAGCGCGAGGCCCAGCGCGAGCACGTCCTCCCGGATCGCCTCGCGACTGGTGCCCACCACGGCGGTGACCGGACCGTCCGGGCCCTGGGCCGTGACCAGCCACGCCCGGTAGTCCTCGGTCTCGTCGTCGTCCGGGACTCCGTCGAGGTCGATCCGGACCGGGTCCTCGCTGCCCAGCCGGTCGGTGACCGCCGGAGCAGCGCCCAGGCTGGCGGAGGCAGCGAGCACGGAGCCGTCGGGGCCGATCACCTGCCCCACGGAGTCGTCGCCGATGTCGGTGAGCAGGTCGGGCAGCCGGCCAGCCGCGGCCAGCGCGGCGAGGTCCTCGGCGCGGCTGGTCGCGAGGTCGTCGGCGTTGTCGGTCACCTGGCGCTGGAAGAGGGCCAGGACGAGCACGCTCGCCGCCACCAGGACGACCGCGGACACCGCTGTGGCGACAGCCGTAAGGCGCAACCGGGTGCCCATCTCAGGCCTGCCCGGCGTCCGTGCCCGCGTCGAGGCGGTAGCCGGCGAGTCGCACGGTCTGGATGCTGCGGCGGTCGAACGGCTCGTCGATGCGCATCCGCAGCTGGCGGACGTAGACCTCGACGATGTTGGGATCGCCCTCGTAGGCGAAGTCCCACACGTGCTCGAGGATCTCGGCCTTCGCCACGACCTCGCCCGCACGCCGCATCAGCAGCTCGAGCAGGGACAGCTGGCGCGGCGTCAGCGGCACCTCGACGTCCCCGCGCCAGACCCGGTGCGCGGCCGGGTCCAGCCGCAGGTCGCCGACCACCAGCTCGGTGGGCCGCGGCCCGCTCCCTCGGCGGACCAGGGCTCGCAGTCGCGCCACCAGGACGGCGTACGAGAAGGGCTTGCCGAGGAAGTCGTCCGCTCCGCCGTCCAGGGCACGCGCCTCGTCGTCGGGCTGGTCCTTGGCCGTGAGCATCAGGATCGGCGTCCAGTCGCCCCGCTCGCGGAGCTCGGCGCACAGCTCCAGCCCGTCGACGCCGGGCAGCATCACGTCGAGCACGAGCGCGTCGTAGTCGTTCTCGCCGGCCAGCCAGCGGCCGTCCTCGCCGTCGAGGGCCACGTCGACGGCGTGGCCCTCCGCCTCCAGGCCCCGCCGGAGCGCCCGGGCAACGCGCTTGTCGTCCTCCACGACCAGGATCCGCACTCGCCCAGACTCGCACGCGCCGGCTGAAGGTGCGCTGAAGATCCGCTGAACGTCGTCGCGTGCGTCGGGACCGCCGTTCAGCGTGGCTTCAGGCCCGAGGGCCCACGATGGTGGACATCAAGCAGCAACAACCCGGAGAGGTGATCGAGATGGAGCGCAAGACGAAGGCCGTCCTGGCGTCGACCGTGGCTGGGCTCGTCGTGCTCGGCGGAGCGGGGGCAGCCCTCGCCGGATCCGACGACGACGCCACGGACCGCCCCATCGAGGGCCCGGCCCTGCAGCAGGCCGAGGACGCCGCGCTCGCCGAGACCGGCGGCGGGAAGGTGACCGAGACCGAGCTCGGGGACGAGGAGAGCCTCTACGAGGTCGAGGTCACCCTCGACAACGGCGACCAGGTCGACGTGCAGCTCGACGAGGACTTCCAGGTCGTGGGCACGAAGACGGAGTCCGGCGAGCAGGACGACTGAGAGCCGCTCAGCGGGACCAGGTGCGGGCGACGCGCTCGGCGAGGTCGGCGAGGGCGTCGGCGGGGGCGCCGAGGGCGCGCTCCTCCCCCACCAGGTCGACGAGGGAGTACGCCGACTCGATGCCGAGGGCACGCATCTCGCGCGAGCCCACGAGCACCTGCCCGGCCAGCGCGATGCAGGGGCGCAGCGCCTCCGAGGCGACGCCGGCCACGCCGTAGGGAACCTTGCCGGCACGGCTGGAGAAGTCGAAGGCGCCCTCACCCGTCACGACCAGGTCGGCGCGGCGAGCCCGCTCGGCGAGCGCCACCGCGTCGGTCACCAGGCCGATGCCGGGCTCGCGGGTGGCGCCGAGCAGGAGCAGGGCGTAGCCGATGCCGCCGGCGGCACCCGCGCCCTTCTCCAGCGACGTACGCCGGTCGGTGGCTGTCGCGAACGCCTCGAGCCAGCCGTCCACCTCGGCGATCCGCTCCTCGGCGATGCCCTTCTGGGGCCCGAAGGTCTTGGTGGCGCCGAAGAGCCCGGTGAGCGGGTTGTCGACGTCGCTCGCCGCGACGAGCGTCACGCCGGCCCGACCGCGGGCGGCAGCGAGGTCGACGGTCGTGACCTGCGACAGCCCGGTCGCGCCGCCGTCGAGCACGGCGTCCGAGGTCGCTCCCAGCGCAGCCAGGACGCCCGCGCCACCGTCGTTGGTGCCGCTGCCGCCGAGACCCACGACGACGGTCCGGGCGCCGCCCTCGACGGCAGCGAGCACGAGCTCGCCCACGCCTCGGCTGGTCGCGGTCTCGGGATCCCCGTCGAGGAGGTGGAGCCCGGCGGCCTGGGCGCTCTCGACGTACGCCGTCTCCCCCACCCGCAGCACGACCGCCGGGACGGGCGACCCGTGCGGCCCCGACACGGTGACGGCCGACAGCTCGCCGCCCAGCGCGGCGTGCAGGACGTCCACGAAACCGGGGCCGCCGTCGGCCATCGGCGCCAGGTCGAGGTCGTCGTCCGGCGCCTGCCGCCGCCAGCCCGCCGCGATGGCGTCGGCGGCCTCGACGGCCGTCAGGGTCCCGGCGAACTTGTCGGGGGCGATGAGCACGCGCATGGCCGTCATCCTCCACCCCCACGCGGGGCGGCGGCCCGCGACCCCGTCGGGCATGCTGTGCGCATGCCAACTTCGTCCCACCTCGAGCCCATCGTCGCCGAGGTCACGGTCCCGGTCGAGCCCGCCCAGGCGTTCGTCGGGTTCACGGCCCAGATGGGCGAGTGGTGGGACCCCATGCTCACCCCGGACCCGCCCACCTTCAGCAGCATCGCGATCGACCCCAACGGGCCCGTCGAGACCGTCCACGACGACGACCAGCGCTACACGTGGGGCAACGTCACCACCTGGGACCCGCTGGGCCACCTCGTCATGGACTTCTGGCTCGGCCACGACCAGGCGGAGCCCACCAGGCTCGACGTGCGCTTCACCGACGAGGGCACCGGCACCCGCGTGCACCTCGAGCACGGCGGCTGGGCGGACGGCTCGGAGCAGGTGCGCGCCAAGTACACCCACTGGCACGACCTCCTCGCCCGGTACGCCTCGCACGTATCGTGACCCTGCTCATCAGGCCGATGCAGGTCGACGACCTGCTGGCTTGTGAGGCGATCACCCGCGCCGCCTACCTCGAGGTGGACCGCGCCACCTACCAGCGGTCGTGGCCCGAGCCCGCTCCCCGGTCCGAGTCGGGTCGGGCAGACTGGCTGGCGAAGTCGCGCCACAAGCTCGCCACGGACCCGGACGGCTGCTGGGTGGCCGAGGAGGACGGCGTCGTCGTCGGGCTCGTCACCTCGCTGCGTCGCGAGCTCATGTGGATCCTCTGCTCGTTCGCCGTCGCCCCCGACGCGCAGGGTCGTGGTCTCGGGACGTTGCTCCTCGACGCGGCCACCCACTACGGCGACGGTTGCCTGCGCGGGATGTTCGTCGCCAGCCAGGACCAGGGAGCGTTGCACCGCTACCGCAAGGCCGGATTCGACCTGCACCCGCAGATGGCGCTGTGGGGGAAGGTGTCACGCGACATCCTCCCCGCCGTGCCGTACGTACGCGCGGGCACACCTGCCGACCGCGAGCTCTGTGACAGCCTCGACCGGCGCACCCGCGGCGCCGCCCACGGCCCGGACCACGAGCTGCTCGCCGAGCACTTCCGCCTCGTCGTGATGGACCACAGCACCGGTCAGGGATATGCCTACGTCTCGCGGACGGGGGGCGTCCAGTGCCTCGCCGCCGACAACCGGCGCGCCGCGCGGGCGCTGCTGTGGGAGTCGCTCGCCGCGTCCGAGCCGGACACGCCCGTCGAGGTGCCCCGGATCAGCGGGGCCAACCAGTGGGCGCTCGACGTCGCGACCGCGGCCCGCCTCGAGATCCATCCTCGTGGCTTCCTCGCCACCCGTCACCTCAAGCCGCCGATGCCCTACATCCCGCACAGCACCTTCCTCTGAGGCACGTCTCCCGGGCCACCCGCGGCGCGGGATCCTCGTGTGCGGCTAGAGGTCAGACCCCGGCTCCAGGCGTGCGCCCGCGGCGACAGCACCGGCGACGCTGGAGTCGCGACCGACCAGCACCAGGTCGTCGTCGTGGGCGAGCCGGCGCGTCGGCTCGGCGCCCACGCGCGCCCTCGCCGCCACCTCGCAGCGCTCGTCCAGCACGGTCGTCCGCACGACCGCGCCCGCCCGGATGACGCAGTCCTCCATCACGACGCTGTCGTGGACCTCGGCGCCCTTCTCCACGACCACGCCCGGTCCGAGGACGCTGCCGACCACCAGACCGCTGACGTCGGCACCGGGCGAGAGCAACGAGTCGTGGCACTCCCCCGCCGCACGGACCCGGGCCGCCGGCCGGTCCGGCCAGTGCGAGATGACGGGCCGCGACGGGTGGTCGAAGACGTCGACCTTGCCGAGCAGCAGGTCACGGTGCGACTGGAGGTAGAGCCCCGGCTGGCCGACGTCCTTCCAGTAGCCCGTGAGCGGGACCGCGACGACCTGGCCGGTCTCGACCAGGCGGGGCAGCAGGTGCTCGCCGAAGTCGCCGATCCCGCTGTCGCCCTCAGCCGCGTCGTCGGGGTCCTGCTCGCCGGCGAGCTCGCGTCGCAGGTCGTGGAGCGTCTGGATCAGGACCTCGGTGTCGTAGAGGAAGATCTCGGTCGCGACCGTGCCGGACGAGGGCCGCGAGGGCTTGTGCTCGATCCCGGTGACGGTGCCGTCGCCGCGCGCGAGCACGACGACGTTGTCGGAGGCGTCCTTCTTGGTCACCTCGCTGGTGAGCACGGTCGCCACACGTCCGGCGGCGACGTGCTCGTCCACGACCGGCCCGAGGTCCATGTTGAAGACGTGGTCGGCACTGCACACGGCGAGCGTCTTCGCGCCGAACGCCTCGAGGTCGGCGGACATGCGCAGCAGCAGGTCGCCGTTGCCGTGGGCGAAGCCGCTCTCCGTCGCGGGACCGGTGCCGGTCTGCGGCACGATGCGCCGGAAGCCGCCGCGGTTGCGGTCCAGGCTCCACGGCCGGCCGCCGGAGAGGTAGTCGTCGATGGAAGTCACCTGGTACTCGAGCGAGACCCACACGTCCGCGAGGTCCGCGTGCACCAGGCCGGACAGCGCGAAGTCGATCAGCTTGTGCACCCCGCCGAAGGGCAGCGCCGGCTTGGCGCGCTCACGGGTCAGCACGTCCATCCGGGAGCCCTGGCCGCCCGCCTGGACCAGGGCCAGCACCTCACCGCGTCGTGACATGGCGCACAGCATGGCACGCGTGCCCTGGCGTCGGTCGCCCCTCCTAGGATGGGTCCATGAGCCTCGTCGACCTGCCGCTCCTCCCCCTCGGCAAGGGCCGCGACCTCGACGCCGAGCGCGGCGTCGAGTGCCCCGGTGACCTCCCGGCAGCGTCCGACCCCGACCTCGTCGAGCGCGCGCGTGCCGCCAAGGCGGCCCTCGGCGACCGGCTCTTCGTGCTGGGCCACCACTACCAGCGCGACGAGGTGATCCAGTTCGCCGACGTCACCGGCGACTCCTTCAAGCTGGCGCGCGACGCGGCAGGCCGCCCGGAGGCGGAGTTCATCGTGTTCTGCGGCGTGCACTTCATGGCCGAGTCGGCCGACATCCTGACCTCGCCGAGCCAGCAGGTCATCCTGCCCGACCTGGCCGCCGGCTGCTCGATGGCCGACATGGCGCGCCTGCGCCAGGTCGAGGACGCGTGGGACGCGATGGCCGAGGCCGGCATCCAGGACAGCGTCGTCCCGGTGACCTACATGAACTCCAGCGCCGACATCAAGGCGTTCTGCGGCCGCAACGGTGGCGTGGTGTGCACCTCCTCCAACGCCGACGTCGCCCTGGAGTGGGCCTTCGCGCAGAAGGCCGGCGTGGAGGGCGGGGCCAAGATCCTCTTCCTCCCCGACCAGCACCTCGGCCGCAACACCGCGGTCCTGCAGATGGGCATCGGGCTCGACGAGTGCGTCGTCTGGGACCCGCGCCTGCCGGGTGGTGGCATCAGCCCCGAGGAGCTGCAGCGGGCCCGGATGATCCTGTGGAAGGGGCACTGCTCGGTGCACGGCCGCTTCTCCGCGGACGTCGTCGACGAGCTGCGCGCGCAGCACCCGGGCATCAACATCCTGGTGCACCCCGAGTGCACGCACGAGGTCGTGCTCAAGGCCGACCTCGTGGGCTCCACCGAGTTCATCATCAAGACGATCGAGGCCGCCGAGCCCGGCACGGTCTGGGCGATCGGCACCGAGCTCAACCTGGTCCAGCGCCTCGCCGACGCCCACCCCGACAAGACGATCGTCTTCCTCGACCGCAACGTCTGCTACTGCTCGACGATGAACCGCATCGACCTGCCCCACCTGGTCTGGGCGCTCGAGAGCCTGGTCGCCGGCACCGTGGTCAACCAGATCACCGTCGACCCCGAGACCGAGGCCGACGCCCTGGTCGCGCTCCAACGCATGCTCGACCTGCCCGGCAAGTCCCACCGCGACTGACCGGGCCACGGCGATGGCACTGCGTCGGATCAGCGACTCCGAGCGTCGGCGCCGGATCGGCGTACGACACGCGCTCGCGCCTGCGCACCGCCTGGGCGACGTCGCCGCGGTCACCCGCGCGATGACGGTCCTGCACGCCACCGAGGCGGCGTCGGTGCACCTGGGCGTGGCGGCCCGGTCCGAGGGGCTCGTGCCCAAGGACGTCGACACGGCGTTGTACGACGAGCGGGCGGTGGTCAAGCAGCTCGCCATGCGGCGGACCCTGTTCGTCTTCCCCCGTGACCTGCTGCCCGCCGCCTGGGGCAGCGCGTCGGCCCGGGTGGCGACCTCGGAGCGCAAGCGGATCGCGAAGGCCGTCGCCGCGGCCGGGATCGCCGACGACGGCGACGCCTGGCTCGACGCGGCTCGTGAGGCGACGCTCGCCCGGCTCGAGGCAGGCCCCGCCACGACGGCCGAGCTCCGTGCCGACGTGCCCGAGCTGGCCGGAGCCAGCGGCGGCACGACCGACAAGAGGTGGGACCGCCCGGTGTCGGTCGCCCCGTGGGTGCTCACGCACCTCGGCCTGGACGGCGCCGTCGTCCGGGGCCGCAACGCCGGCCACTGGCGGCTCAACAAGCCGACCTGGACGCGCACCGAGGACTGGCTCGGCGAGGTGCCGGCGCGGCTGGACGAGGCGTCCGGCTACGCCGAGCTCGTCCGCCACTGGCTCGCGACCTTCGGGCCGGGCACCGCGGCCGACATCCAGTGGTGGCTCGGCTCCACCAAGACGGCCGTCACCCACGCGCTGGCCGACGTGTCGGCCGTGGAAGTGGCGCTCGACGACGGCAGCACCGGCTGGGTGCTGCCCGACGACATCGACGACACCGCCCCGGTCGAGCCCTGGGCGGCGCTGCTGCCGACGCTCGACCCGACGGTGATGGGGTGGAAGGCGCGCTCCTTCTACCTCGACCACGCCCACGTCCCGCACCTCTTCGACACCAACGGCAACGCCGGCACCACGGCGTGGTGGGACGGGCGCGTCGTCGGGTGCTGGGTGCAGGACGACGCGGGGGTTGTACGCCTCTCGCTCCTCGAGGACGTGGAGCCCGCGGGCCGTGCCGCGCTCGAGCTCGAGGCCGAACGGCTGACCGCGTGGCTCGACGGGACGGTCGTCGGCACCGTCTACTCCTCGCTCCAGATGAAGCGGTCCCGGCTCCCCTAGCTCCTCGGGCGCGGCGCGGCCGCGGCGGGCAGCTCGAACCAGAAGACCGAGCCGCCGCCGTCGCGTGCCTCGACACCCATCGAGCCGCCGTGCGCCTCCACGATGCGACGGCACGTCGCCAGCCCGATGCCGGAGCCCTCCACGGACTTGTCGAGCCTCGCGAGGGGCGCGAAGACCCGCTCCCGCTTCTCGGCCGGGATCCCCCGCCCACGGTCGCGCACCTCGATGCGGTGGCGACCCCTCCGGGTCCGGGCGGCCACCTCGATCTCCGGCCGCTCACCGTCGTGGGTGAACTTCGCGGCGTTGTCGAGGAGGTTCATCAGGACCGAGCGCAGCTGCACCGCATCGCCGCGGGTCACCGGCAGCTCGCCCGCGTCGACGTCCTCGGGTCGCACCCGGCCGGCGAGGTCGTCGAGGGCGAGGGTGAGCTCGGCGCCGAGGTCCACCTCGTCGTCCGCGGGTGCGGAGCCCTGCGAGGCGTAGTCGAGCAGGTTGTTGATCAGGTCGGTCATCCGGTCGACACCGCGGCGCGCACGCGCCACCGTGTCGACCAGGTAGGGGTCGGTGACCTCCATCTCGAGCGCTTCGAGCGACAGCGACACCGACGTCAGCGGGTTCTTGAGGTCGTGGCTCACCTGCCCCGCGAAGTGGGCGAGGCGCTCGTTGGACGTGCTGAGCCGCGCGTTGGCCTCGCTGAGGCGGCGCGAGGCCAGCTCGAGCTCGAGCACGTCGACCACCCGGTCCGCGAGCTGGGCGAGCCCCTTGGCCGCGACGGGGGTCACCTCGTGGGTGTGGGTGTCGAAGACGCACAGCGTGCCGATGACGACACCGCCAGGCGTCCGCAGCGGGTGGGAGCCGCACACGGTGGCTTCACCGGGCACGTCGTCCCCGACGAACCCCGCCGTCGCGACGTGGTGCAGGTCGCCCGAGCCACCCAGGGTCACGGCCGCGAACGGCACGCCCGCCACCTGCGCAGCGAGCTCGGCCAACGCCTGCAGCTCGTGGCGCAGCGGTGCGCCGACGACGTCGTACGTCGCCAGCACCCGGTCGCGCTGCTGGTCCTGCCCGGCGTCGTCGCTCACAGGCCGGGAGCCTTCCAGACCGCCAGCCACCGCTGCAGGTCGGGCTCCATCGGCAGCTCCGGTGCGAGCAGGTCACGCACGGACAGCTCCAGCAGGGTGTCGCGGGACTGCTCGCCCTGGGGCGCGAAGGGGTAGAACGTGCCCTGCTTGTAGAGGTAGGTGAGGCCGAAGCGCTGCCCGGACGCGTTGGCGAACGGCACCATCGAGCACAGCAGGCCGCCCGCGAAGCCGTTGAGCTCCAGGGTGGTGTTGACGGCGTGCAGGTCGGTGCACAGACCGGACATGTCGGCCTTGTCGCCCTCGACCACCAGCCAGGTGAAGCCGAAGTCGTCCTGCGTGACCGCCACCTCGGGGGCCTCGGCGTCGTCGCGGATCAGGGCGACGACGTCGTCCTGGGCCTGCGCGAAGGCGGCACCGGCGGCCGAGCGGTAGCAGACGGAGCCGGAGCCGGTCGGCTCGAAGCCGAGCGCGGTCTGCAGGGTGATCGCGGCGCTCGGGACCAGGAACAGCGCGTCGAGGTTGTTGCGCTTCGGCTGCGTCCGCGCACGCATCGTCTCCCACAGTCCCATCGCGAGCCCTCTCAGCCGGCCGGCCGGCTCAGCTCGGCCTGGATCCGGGCCAGCTGCTCGAGGCGCTCCTGCAGCGGAGGGTGGGTGGCGGACAGCCCGCTCAGCCCGCCGCCGCGCAGGGCCGGGACGATGCAGAGCGCGCTCACCGCGTGCCCCGCGCGGAGGTCGTCCTTGGGCGTCAGCGCCGACTCCCCGCTGATCTTCTGCAGCGCCGAGGCCAGAGCCGCCGGCTTCAGGGTGAGGTAGGCACCTGCTCGGTCGGCGGCGAGCTCGCGGTAGCGCGAGAGCAGACGCAGCAGCAGGAAGCTGACGGCGTACACCACGCCGCTGACGAGGATCGCGACCAGCACCATCGCGGCACCGCCGCCGTTGTGGCTGCGGCTGCGACCGAGCCCGCCGTACTGCGCTCCGCGCATGAGCATCCCCGCCGCGATGCCCGCCGAGGAGGCCACGGTCATGACGAGCACGTCGCGGTGGGCCACGTGGCTGAGCTCGTGGGAGAGCACCGCCTCGAGCTCCTCGGCGTCGAGCGTGCGCAGGAGGCCGGTGGTCACGCAGACCACTGCACGGTCGGGAGAGCGGCCGGTCGCGAACGCGTTGGGCATGCCCATGTCGGCGACGCCGACCCGCGGCTTGGGCATGTCGGCCAGCGCACAGAGGCGGTCGATCATCCCGTGCAGCTCGGGCGCCTCCTCGGGAGTCACCTCACGTGCTCGCATGGCGCGCATCGCGACCTTGTCGCTGTTCCACCACTGCCAGAAGGCGACCGCGATGCCGGCGAGGCCGATGAAGACGGAGTACTGCGGCGGGGCGACGTACATCAGCCCCACGACCAGCGCGACGAACAGGCCACCCAGCAAGAACATGACCGAGGTCATCCGGACGGTGAGCCCGCTGTCCTTGATGAAGCGCGAGGTGGCCATGGGCGGAGGCTCAGCCAGGGATCAGACCGTCGTCACCCAGGAGCTCGCGGACCTCGTGGATCGTGGCGTCCGGTGGCGGGAGGATGAGGTCGGACTCGTCGAGGGTGTCCGGCGCGTGGTGCGTGCCGCTGGCGCGCACGGCGGACAGCAGGCCGTGCAGTGCCGTGCGGAACATCGCCTCGTCGCCCGACTCGACCGCCTGCTCGAGCTGGCTGTCGAGACCGTTGAGCGCGTCGAGGGCGTGGTCGTCGAGGTCGTACTGCCCCTCGCCGAGGATGCGGACGATCATGCGCGTCCACCCTCCGTGCTCTCGCCCTCGGCGCGCACGGCCTCCGGCTGCTCGGCCAGGATGTCGCCACCCTCGGAGGCCTCGATCGCCTGCGGCGGGGCGGCGCCGGCCTTGAGCCGGGCCAGCTCGGCCTCCACGTCGGAGCCCGAGCTGAGGGCGTCGAGCTCGCGGGAGATGTCGTCACCGGCGTTGAGCTGGGAGGCGTCGTCGAGGGCGCCGGAGGCGATCAGCTCGTCGATGGCCTGGCCGCGGGCCTGCATCTGCGCCGTCTTGTCCTCGGCCCGCTGGATGGCGAGGCCCACGTCGCCCATCTCCTCGCCGATGCCCGACATCGCCTCGCCGATGCGCGTCTGCGCCTCGGCCGCGGTGTAGGTGGCCTTGATGGTCTCCTTGCGGGTGCGGAAGGCCTCGACCTTGGCCTGCAGCCGCTGCTGGGCCAGGACGAGCTTCTCCTCCTCGCCCTGGAGCGTGGCCTGCTGCTCCTTGAGGCTGGTGATCTGCGAGGACAGGCCCGACTTGCGGGTCAGGGCCTCGCGAGCCAGGTCCTCGCGGCCGGCGCCGATGGCCTTCTCGGCCTGCCCCTGCAGCTTGGCCGCCTGCTGCTCGAGCTGGTTGACCTGCAGCTCGACGCGCTTGCGGCTCGTGGCGACGTCGGCCACGCCGCGCCGGACCTTGGAGAGGAGCTCGAGCTGCCGCTGGTAGCTGTAGTCGAGGGTCTCGCGGGGGTCCTCCGCCTTGTCCAGCGCCTTGTTGGCCTTGGAGCGGAAGATCAGGCTGATGCGCTTCATGAGACTCATCGGGGTGGAAACCCTCTCTTGGTCATGCGGGGGCAGTGGCTGGGACGTCGCTCTCACCCTAGAACCAAACCCAAGCAGGAGGTAGGGCATCCCGCGGCCGCGGCTCCGCGGGTCGCGACGATAGGCTGGGCCCAGCATCCGAACCATCTGAAGGCAGCACGCGTGTTCCGTCGCAGCAACCCCGAGCCGGAGTCCTCGACCACCACCGACAAGGTGGGTGGCAAGGGGCGTCCCACGCCCACGCGCAAGGAGGCCGAGGCCGCCGCACGCGCCCGCGCCAAGGTGCCGCGGTCCCGCAAGGAGCAGGTGGCCGCCCAGCGCTCCGCCCGCGGCGACACCTCGCGGAAGATGCGCGAGGCGATGAAGACCGGCGACGAGCGCTACCTCCCGAGCCGCGACCGCGGTCCCGTGCGCCGCTTCATCCGCGACTTCGTGGACTCCCGCTTCTCGTTCATCGAGCTGATGGTGCCGCTGCTCGTCGTGTCGATGGTCCTCAGCTACACGGGCCGGTCGGGGCTGATCCAGCTCGGCAACACGGTGCTGTTCACCACGATCCTGGTGATCATCGTCGACATCATCATGCTGCGCTTCCGCCTGCGTCGTGAGCTCGCCGCCCGCTTCCCCGGCGAGTCCACCAAGGGCGCCGTCATGTACGCCGCCATGCGCTCGCTGCAGATGAAGTTCCTGCGGCTGCCCAAGGCGCAGGTCAAGATCGGCGAGAAGCTCCCCGAGACCTATCGATGACCCACTCCCACTCCGGCGGTCCCACCGCCGACGTGTCCGTGCGCGTCGCGTGGGCCGACGACGCCGAGTCCATCGCCGCGGTCCAGGTCCGGGCGTGGCCCGCGCTCTACGCCGGGCTGCTCCCCGCCGAGGTGCTGCCGACCGATGTCGAGGACGTCGCGGCGCAGTGGCGCCAGGTGCTCGCCAAGCCCGCCGACGCCCGCAACCGGGTGCTGGTCGCGCTGGAGCGCAACCGTGTCGTCGGCTTCGCGCTGACCTCCCCCGCGGTCGACCCCGACTGCGACCCCGTCGCGGACGGCGAGCTCGCCGAGATGACCCTCGACCCCGCCGAGCGCGCCAAGGGGCACGGGTCGCGACTCCTCCAGGCGGCCGTCGACACGCTGGCGGCCGACCGCTTCACCCGCGCGGTGACCTGGGTCAACGCCGGTGACGACGCGCTGCGGACCTTCCTCACCGACGCGGGCTGGGCGGCCGACACCGCTCACCGCGAGCTCGACCTCGACGGCACCGGCACCACGACGGTCAAGCAGGTGCGCCTCCACACCGCCATCGGCTGAGCGCGGCACGAAACTTCACCCATGGGAGGGTTGTATTTCCTGTGACGGGAGTCACTATGGAGGTCCGGCCACTTCGCCGGTCCAGCACGGGGGTCCAGATGTTCGGTCCGCTTCCTGCTCTACACAAGTTCGTGCTCGTCCTCGCCGCGGTGATCGTGTGCCTCGGCATCGGCTTCTGGTTCGGAGCCATGCCCGAGATCCCGCTCAACCTCCGCGCCGGGCTGCTCACCGGGGCGGCCGTCGGCGGCGCCGCGGCGTTCGTGCTCGTGCACGACTTCCACGACCGGCAGGCCCGGCCCGCCCGCGTACGACGCCGCCTGCCGTAGTCGCCCCGCAGATGACCTAGCCTCGGGGCGTGAGCGACCCTGCCCTCAGCACCACGGAGCGCTCCGGGATCATCCGGGACGGCCTTGCCGTCGGCGTGGCCACAGGGGCGTACGGCGTCGGCTTCGGGGCCGTCGCGGTCTCGTCCGGGCTGACCGTGGTGCAGGCCTGCGTGCTGTCCCTGCTGATGTTCACCGGCGCCAGCCAGTTCGCCCTGGCGGGCGTCGTCGCCGCCGGCGGCGCCCCGCTGTCCGGAGCCGCGACGGCCCTGCTCCTGGGGACCCGCAACACGCTCTACGGCCTCCGGATGGCGCCGCTGCTGAAGTGGCGGGGCTGGCGGCGCGCGGCGGCCGCGCACGTGCTCATCGACGAGTCGACCGCGATGTCGGTCAACCGCGGGAGCACGCAGGGCGCGCGCCTGGGCTTCCTCACCACCGGGGTCTCGGTGTTCGTGCTGTGGAACCTCGCCACGCTGGTCGGCGCGGTGGCCGGAGAGGCGGTCGGCGACCCGCGGACCTTCGGCCTCGACGCGGCCGTGGGCGCGGCGTTCCTCGCCCTGCTCTGGCCGCGACTGAAGGACCACCGCAACATCGTCGTCGGCGTGCTCGCGGCGGCGGTGGCGCTGTCGATGGTGCCGCTGACCGCGCCCGGCGTACCGGTGCTGGCCGCCGGCGGCGTGGCGGTCCTGGTCGGGGCGGTGGCCAAGCGCCAGGACCCCACCGAGATCCCCGGCGCCGACGACGTGGCGGGCGGGCACCACTGATGTGGACCGCGATCGTCCTCGCCTGCGTCGGCTGCTACCTGCTCAAGCTGGCGGGCCTGTCGCTCCCCGAGCGCGTGCTCGACCACCCGACGGTCGAGCGCATCGCCGACCTGATCCCGGTGGCGCTGCTCGCCGCGCTGGTGGCCGTCCAGGTGTTCTCCGACGGCACCTCCCTCACCGTGGACGCTCGCGTCCTCGGGCTCGCCTTCGCGGTGGTCGCGCTGCTGCTGCGGATGCCGTTCCTCGTCGTGGTGGTGGGGGCGTCGGTCGTCGCGGCCCTGGTCCGCCTGCTCTGAAGGTCTGGGCCGAGGGTGGCGGCATACGACTTGCCCCCCAGCGAGGGTGGCGGCATCTGACATTCCCCCAGCGAGGGTGGCGGGCGCAGACCGGAGGGATCAGCCCACCGAGACCGCGCTCCAGGCGGCCGCGACGGTGTTCTGCTGCACCGAGCCGGCGCCGTAGAGGTCGCGTGCGGCGTTGAGGGTCGCGGTGCGAGCGCCGGCGTACGTGGTGCTGGAGGTCATGTAGACCGTCAGCGCCCGGTACCAGATCTTCCCGGCGGCATCCCGGCCGATGCCGGTCACGGTCGAGCCGTTGCAGGTCGGGCTGTCGTGGGCGACGCCGTTGATCGTCTTGGCCCCCGAGCCCTCGGCCAGCAGGTAGAAGAAGTGGTTGCCCACGCCGGAGGAGTAGTGGACGTCGTCCTGCCCGACGAGCGCCGACCAGCAGTCGTAGGACGCGCCGTCCGAGCTCGGCTTGTCCATCCGACGGAAGCCGACATGGTTCTTGAGGTCGAACTCCTCGCCGATCAGGTAGTCACCGGCGTCGTTGGCGTTGGCGGCGTAGAACTCCACCATCGTCCCGAAGATGTCGGAGGTCGCCTCGTTGAGGCCGCCCGACTCACCGGAGTAGGTGAGGTTGGCGGAGTTCTCCGTGACGCCGTGCGACATCTCGTGGCCGGCCACGTCGAGGGAGACCAGCGGGCCGTAGTTGACGCCGTCGCCGTCGCCGTACGTCATCTTCGTGCCGTCCCAGAACGCGTTGACGTAGCCGCTGCCGTAGTGGACCCGGTTGTAGGAGCCACGGCCGTCGTTCCAGATGCCGTTGCGACCGTGGACGGCCTTGAAGTAGTCCCACGTCTCGTTGGAGCCGTACTGCGCGTCGGCGCCGGCGGTGGCGCGGTTGGTGGTGCTGCCGTTGCCGAACGTCGTCGTCGTGGAGGTGAAGGTCGTGCCGGTGGCGCACCCGGAGCCGAAGAGCTGGCACAGCATCGAGTCCGACTTGTTGTTCATGTCGGTCGTGTAGGTGCCGCCGCGCGTGGCGTCCTTGAGGGTGTACGACGTCCCGGAGCCGCTGACCTGCAGCGGGACGGTGCCGCTGTAGAGCGTCTGGCCCTGGCCGTCGACGTTGACGACCTGCTGCGTGCTGCGGATGACCATGCCGGTGCGGGCGTCCACGTAGGTCGCCAGGCGCGACGGGGTGCCGTCGGCCTGCGTGCCGCCCGTGACGACCTCCCACGCCAGGCGGGGCGTGCCGCCGGTCGCGTCGACGACCAGCTCGCTGGCCTCGGCGCGGTCGTCACCGCGTACGGCGGAGGTGCGGGCGTTGCGGGCCAGCACGGTGCGCGTGGCGGCGGACTTCGCGACGCCGGCGTCGGTGCCCAGCGTCAGCGGGGCCGACAGGGTCTGGCTGACCCCGTCCCACGCCTGGCTGGCGTCGCGGTGGACGACCAGGTCGCCGCCGACGACGCGGAGGCCGTCGAGGGTGCGCTCGAAGCGCACGTGGCTGCTGCCGTCGGCGTCGACGAGCGTGGTGCCGGCGACGAACGCCTGTCCGTCGGTCGCGCGGGCCGCGCCGGGGTGGCGCTGGAGCGCGCGGAGCGCGTCGGCGGCGACGTCGGCGCGGGCGCTGGTGGGCGCCGCGGCCGGAGCGCCCGGCGCGCTCGATGCCGTCGTCATCGGCAGCGCTGCTGCGGTGGCAGCGGCGACGGCGAGCGCTGCGAGTCCTGCGGTTCTGCGCATGGTGGAACCTTCCCGAGAGAGGAGCCGGGTCACCGAGTGGACCGCGGCGGCGCCTGTCCGACAAGGACATGCAACCGGGAGTTACACAACCGCCGGGGGCGGCCCGGTGTCAACCGATGTCGAGGAAGTGCTCGAGGCCCACCGTCAGGCCCGGGTGGTCGGCGATCGACCGCACCCCGACGAGGACACCCGGCGTGAAGGACACCCGGTCGAGCGAGTCGTGGCGGATCGTGAGGGTCTCCCCCGCCGTCCCGAGGATCACCTCCTGGTGCGCCACCAGCCCGCGCACGCGCAGGCCGTGCACGCGTACGCCGTCGACGTCGGCGCCGCGCGCGCCCTCGAGCCCCGTCGACGTCGCGTCGGGCATCGGCGCGCTGCCGGCCTCACGGCGGGCGGCAGCGATCATCTCGGCCGTGCGGCGTGCCGTGCCGGACGGCGCATCGGCCTTGTCCGGGTGGTGCAGCTCGACCACCTCGACCGACTCGAAGAAGGGAGCCGCGGTCGCCGCGAAGCGCATCATCAAGATCGCGCCGACGGAGAAGTTGGGGGCGATCAGCACCCCCACCTCGGGCGCGTCAGAGAGCCAGGACTCGAGCTGGTCGAGGCGTGCCCGGTCGAACCCCGTCGTGCCGACGACCGCGTGGATGCCGTGGTCGATGCAGTAGCGCAGGTTGTCCATCACGACGTCGGGGTGGGTGAAGTCGACGACCACCTGCGCGCCCTCCCGCGCCAGCTCCTCCACGTCGTCGCCGGCGTCGACCGCGGCGACCAGCTCGGTGTCGGGTGCCGCCTCGACCGCCCTGCAGACCTCCGCGCCGACCTTGCCGCGTGCGCCCAGGACGCCGACCCTGATGTGCGCCGGCTCCGGGGCTGCTGCTGGTGTGCTCACGCCCCCAACCTATCGCCGTGGCGACGTCACGGGTGGCGGTGGCTGACTCGTGAACGGGTGTCTGGCAGGCTGTGGGTCATGCCCAGCCCGACCATCCCGCCGCGCATCAAGTGGGCCGTCGACCTCATGGACGTCCAGCCGAACGACCAGGTCCTCGAGATCGGGTGCGGCCCCGGCGCCGGGGCGGAGGCGATCTGCAGCAAGCTGGAGACCGGCAAGCTGTTCGCGATCGACCGCTCCGAGTCCGGCGTGGACCGCACCAAGCGCCGCAACCAGAAGTACGTCGACGCCGGCCGGCTCGTCGTGCGCCAGATCGACCTGGCCACGCTGCGCGTGCCCGTCAAGCGGCTCAACAAGGTCTTCGCCTTCAACGTGAACCTGTTCTGGGTCCGCGCGTGCGACGACGAGATCGCGCTCCTCCACGAGCGCGTGGTGCCTGGTGGCGCCGTCTACCTCTTCTACGAGGCCGCGCAGCCGGAGCTGGTGCCGAACATCGTCAAGAAGGCCTCGGAGAACCTGCTCCGCGGCGGCTTCCGGGTCAGCGTGGTCGAGCAGAAGGCTCCCCCGGTCATCGGGCTCATCGCGCGCCGGTGAGCCGAGGGGTCTCGATACGCCTCGCTCGTCCCTCGCTCGGCTACTCGAGCACCGATTGAAGTTGCGCTCGGCTACTCGACCACCGAGGACGTTGCGCTCGGTCCCACGACCGCCAGCAGCTCGGGCTGGCTGAAGAGCTCGCGCGCGAGCGTGGCGACGTCGTCGACGGTGACGGCCTCGATCCGGGCGACCACCTCGTCGATGGTGAGCAGCTCGTCGTAGACCAGCTCGGCCTTGCCGATGCGAGACATGCGCGAGCCGGAGTCCTCCAGGCCCAGCACCAGGCCGCCCTTGAGCTGGCCCTTGCCGCGCTCGACCTCCTCGTCGGTCAGGCCGTCCGCGGCCACCTTGGCGAGCTCGCCCCGCACGGTCTCCAGCACGGCGTCGTACTTGCCGGGCAGGCAGCCGACGGAGACCCCCACGACGCCGGCGTCGGCGTGGTGGGAGGCGAAGGAGTAGACCGAGTAGGCCAGGCCACGCAGCTCGCGCACCTCCTGGAACATGCGCGACGACGTGCCGCCACCGAGGGCGGTGTTGAGCACGCCCAGGGTGTAGCGGCGCGGGTCGGTGCGGGTCAGGCCCTTGACGCCGAGGACGAGGTTGACCTGCTCCTGCGGACGGATCGTACGGGCCTCGCCGGGGTGCACCTTGCGTGCCCGCTCGGACTGCTGCGGGGCCGTCGGGACGGCGTCGCCCTCGAGGAAGCCGCCGCGTCCGAACGCCTTGCGGACCTGGCGCACCACGTCGGTGTGGTCGATGTTGCCCGCCACCGAGACGACCATGTTGGCCGGCCGGTAGTGGCGGCGGTAGAAGCGGTGGATCTGCGCGCGCGTCATCGCGGTGATCGAGGCCTCGGTGCCCGCGATCGGGCGACCCAGCGGGGTGTCGCCCCACGCCTGGTGCGCGAAGAGGTTGTGCACCACGTCGTCGGGGTCGTCGTCGTGCATCGCGATCTCGTCGAGGATCACGTCACGCTCGGCCTCGACGTCGGCTGCGGTGATCGTGGAGGCGGTCACCATGTCGCCCAGCACGTCGACGGCGGTGGCGAGGTCCTCGTCGAGGACCCGCGCGTGGAAGACGGTGTACTCCTTGGTGGTGAAGGCGTTGAACTCCCCGCCCACCGCGTCGAGCGCCACCGAGATCTCCATCGCGGTGCGCTCGGGGGTGCCCTTGAAGAGCAGGTGCTCGAGGAAGTGCGAGCACCCGTGCAGGGTCGGCGTCTCGTCGCGTGATCCCACGTTGACCCAGACGCCGATGCTGGCCGAACGGGAGCCGGCCATCTGCTCGGTGACGATCCGCAGGCCGCTCGGCAGCACCGTACGACGTACGCGTGAGGTCACGGTCCCGTCGGGGTCCTTGACGGTGTGGAGGGTGCGGGTGGTGCCGTTCTTCTGCACGGGGGTCCTTCCCGGGTGGAGCAAGGGGTGGAGCACGAGGGGTGGAACGCCACGACCGGCCGGCCAGACGGCCAGCCGGTCGTGGGTTGCTGCGAGGGGTGGATCAGGTCACTCGGCGTCGGTCGCCTCGGCCGGCTCCTCGGAGCCGCCCTCGGCCTCGTCGACGACGGGGACCAGGGAGAGCTTGCCGCGGTCGTCGATCTCGGCGATCGACACCTGGACCTTCTGGCCCACGGACAGCACGTCCTCGACGGCCTCCACGCGCTTGCCACCGGCCAGGGCGCGGAGCTTGCTGATGTGGAGCAGGCCGTCCTTGCCCGGCATGAGCGAGACGAACGCACCGAAGTTGGTCGTCTTCACCACGGTGCCGAGGTAGCGCTCGCCGACCTCGGGCATCGTCGGGTTGGCGATCGCGTTGACCGCGGCCTTGGCCGCCTCGGCCGCCTCGCCGTTGGTCGCACCGATGTAGACCGTGCCGTCGTCCTCGATGGACAGCGTCGCGCCCGTGTCGTCCTGGATCTGGTTGATGACCTTGCCCTTGGGACCGATGACCTCGCCGATCTTGTCGACGGGCACGCGCACGGTGATGATGCGCGGCGCGTGGACCGACATCTCCTCCGGGGCGTCGATGGCCTCGGCCATCACGTCGAGGATCGCCAGGCGCGCGTCGCGGGCCTGGGTCAGCGCGGCGGCCAGCACCTCGGCGGGGATGCCGTCGAGCTTGGTGTCGAGCTGGAGGGCGGTGACGAACTCGCGCGTGCCGGCGACCTTGAAGTCCATGTCGCCGAAGGCGTCCTCGGCCCCGAGGATATCGGTCAGCGCGACGTACTGCGTCTCGCCGTCGACGTCGTCGGAGATGAGCCCCATCGCGATGCCGGCGACGGAGGCCTTGAGCGGCACGCCCGCCTGCAGCAGCGACAGGGTCGAGGCGCAGACCGAGCCCATCGAGGTGGAGCCGTTCGAGCCCATGGCCTCGGAGAGCTGGCGGATCGCGTAGGGGAACTCCTCGCGGGTGGGCAGCACCGGCAGGAGGGCGCGGCGCGCCAGGGCGCCGTGGCCGACCTCGCGACGCTTGGGCGAGCCCACGCGGCCGGTCTCACCGGTGGAGAACGGCGGGAAGACGTACTTGTGCATGTAGCGGCGGTGCTTCTCCGGCGACAGCGTGTCGAGCTGCTGCTCCATCTTGAGCATGTCGAGGGTGGTGACGCCCAGGATCTGGGTCTCGCCACGCTCGAACAGCGCGGAGCCGTGGACGCGCGGGATCACGTTGACCTCGGCGTGCAGGGGGCGGATGTCAGCCAGGCCGCGACCGTCGATGCGGACCTTGTCGCGCAGCACGCGCTGGCGGACCAGGCTCTTGTTGAGCGAGCGGAACGCGGCGCCGATCTCCTTCTCGCGACCCTCGAACTGACCGGCGAGCTTCTCGAGCAGCGCGCCCTTGATCTCGTCGACCTTGAGCTCGCGCTCCTGCTTGTCGCCGATGGTCATCGCGGCGGCGGTCTCGTCCTTGGCCGCGGCCTCGACGGCGGCGTAGACGTCGTCCTCGTAGTCGAGGAAGACCGGGAAGTCCTGGACCGGCTTGGCGGCCTCGGCCGCGAGCTGGGCCTGGGCCTCGACGAGCTGCTTGATGAAGGGCTTCGCGGCGTCGAGGCCACCGGCCACGACCTCCTCGGTGGGCGCCTGGGCGCCACCCTGCACGAGCGCGATGGTGTCCTCGGGCGCCTCGGCCTCGACCATCATGATGGCGACGTCGCCGGACTCGGTGACGCGACCCGCGACGACCATGTCGAAGACGGCGTTCTCGAGCTGCGAGTGGGTCGGGAAGGCCACCCACTGGCCGTCGATCAGCGCGACGCGGACGCCGCCGACCGGGCCCGAGAAGGGCAGGCCGGAGAGCTGGGTGGACAGCGACGCGGCGTTGATCGCGAGCACGTCGTAGGGCATGTCGGGGTCGAGCGCCATGACGGTGATGACGACCTGGACCTCGTTGCGCAGGCCCTTCTTGAAGGTCGGGCGCAGCGGGCGGTCGATGAGGCGGCAGGTGAGGATCGCGTCCTCGCCCGGGCGACCCTCGGAGCGGAAGAAGGAGCCGGGGATCTGGCCCACGGCGTACATCCGCTCCTCGACGTCGATCGTGAGGGGGAAGAAGTCGAAGTGGTCCTTGGGCGTCTTGCCCGCGGTCGTCGCCGAGAGCAGCATGGTCTCGTCGTCGAGGTAGGCGGTGACCGAGCCGGCCGCCTGACGGGCCAGCAGGCCGGTCTCGAACTTGACCGTGCGCTGGCCGAACTTGCCGTTGTCGAGAACGGTCTCGACGGCGGAGATGATGGGTTCACTCATGGAAGCAGGATCCTGCTTTCTCTTCGCGGAGCGATCCGCGACGCCGCATGAGGTGCCGGTCTTCGATCGAGGCCCGCAGGTGCCTGCCCACATGAGGCGGACCTGAGAGCCACTACCGAGGACCGAGCCGGGTGCGCGGGTCGCTCCTGGATCTGATGTTGTTCAGTTGTGCCGGGTCGACACTAGCGCGGTCGGACCCGGATGTGAGAGGAGCGGCTCCCCGTGACGGGGAACCGCTCCTGTCGCGATCAGCGGCGGAGGCCGAGGCGCTCGACGATGGAGCGGTAGCGCTCGATCTCCGTCTTCTGGAGGTAGTTGAGCAGGCGACGGCGCTGGCCGACGAGCAGCAGCAGGCCACGACGGCTGTGGTGGTCGTGCTTGTGCGTCTTGAGGTGCTCGGTGAGGTGGGAGATGCGGTGGCTGAGCAGCGCGATCTGCACCTCGGGGGAACCGGTGTCACCCTCGGTCAGGGCGTACTCGGCGATGATCTTCTTCTTGGTCTCCGCGTCGGTACCAATCGACATGGGGGCTCCTTCGGTTCTCGTTGCGCGGCGCGCCCGGGCCTGTTCACCGGGGCACTCTGGATCCGCGGCCGTTGACACGGCGTCGTCGCCCACCTGGGCAACCGCAGAAGCATATCGAGACGCTGGATCGTGGCCCAATCCGCGCCGCGCAGCGAGGTCGTACGAGGTGCCTCAGACCGCCGGCGGGGGCGGCGGGTCCGACTCGGTGGTGCGCTGGGTGCTGGCCTGGCGGCCGGCGGCGTCGGTGGTGGTGGCCGTGGTGGTGTGCCGACGCTTCGTGTTCTGCTGGATGATCGTGAGCACCAGCCACAGCGCGCCCGCGAGGACCAGGATCCAGCCCAGTGCGGTGACGCGCAGCGGCCCGACCTGCTGCTCGGTGAACGCGAACGACAGGACAAGTCCTACGACGATGAGGCCGATCGGCCCTCCGAAACCCATCAAGGTCTCCATTCTGTTGGGGATGGTGCTGAACCGGTCTGGACCGGGCGGGGCAGAGTCTGTCCTGCCCCGGGCCCGCTGTCACCCCCCGCGGGGGTGCGGCGTGCGACGATCCACGCATGAGTGAGAAGCGCCACGGGGTCTGCAACCTGTGTGAGGCCATCTGCGGGCTCGAGCTCACCGTCGAGGGCCGTGACGTCGTCGGCGTCCGCGGCAACCCCGACGACCCGCTCTCGCGCGGGCACATCTGCCCCAAGGGCGTGGCCATCGCCGACGTGTACGCCGACCCCGACCGGCTGCGCCGACCCGTCCGCCGCGTCGGCGAGGGCTCGGGTGCGCGGTGGCAGGAGATCGGCTGGGACGAGGCGTTCGACCTGGTGGCCGACAACCTCGCGCGGGTGATCGAGGAGCACGGTGACGACGCCCTCGGCGTCTACCTCGGCAACCCCAACGCGCACAGCCTCGGCTCGATGACCCACGGCACCGCGATGTTCAAGTCCTTCCGGACCAAGAACCGCTACTCCGCCACCTCGGTCGACCAGCTCCCCCACCAGCTGGTCGCCCACCTGATGTTCGGCCACCAGCTGTTCCTCCCGATCCCCGACATCGACCGCACCCAGTGGTTCCTGGTGATCGGCGCCAACCCGATGGCCTCCAACGGCTCGCTGATGACGGTGCCGGACTTCCCGCGGCGCGTGCGAGACCTGCGGGCCCGCGGCGGCCGGATGATCGTGCTCGACCCGCGCCGCACCGAGACCGCCCGGGTGGCCGACGAGCACCACTTCGTGCGCCCCGGCACTGACGCGTGGGTGCTGCTCGCGATGCTGCACGTCCTCACGACCGAGCAGGCGCCGGGCCGGGTCCCGCCGGTGGCGTCGTACGTCGACGGGCTCGCGACGGTCCTCGACCTGGTCGCCGACTTCACCCCCGAGCGGGCCGAGGCGATGAGCGGGCTGGCCGCCGACGAGATCCGCCGGTTGGCCCGCGAGCTCGCCGCGGCCGACGCGGGCGTGGTCTACAGCAGGATCGGCGTGTCCGCCGGACCGTGGGGCACCGTGTGCCAGTGGGCTGTCAACTGCCTCAACATCCTCAGCGGCAACCTCGACCGGGTCGGCGGGGCGATGTTCACCTCCCCGGCCATCGACGCCGTCGGCACCGGCCTGATCGGTCGCGGGCACCACGACGCCTGGCGCTCGCGCGTGCGCGGCCTGCCGGAGACGGCCGGCGAGCTTCCCGTCTCCGCGCTGCGGGAGGAGATCGAGACGCCCGGGGACGGCCAGGTGCGCGCGCTGCTGACGGTGGCCGGCAACCCGGTCCTGTCGACGCCCGACGGCGCGCGCCTCGACGAGGCGCTGCGCGGCCTCGACTTCATGGCGGCCGTGGACATCTACGTCAACGAGACGACGCGGCACGCCGACGTCATCCTCCCGCCGACGACTGCGCTGGAGCGCGACCACTACGACCTGGTCTTCCACCTGCTCGCGGTGCGCAACACCGCTCGCTTCACCCCGGCCGTGTTCGAGAAGGACGCCGACCAGCGTCACGACTGGCAGATCTTCCGCGAGATCACCCTGCGCACGGCGGCCCGCCTCAGCCGCAAGGCACCGCTGAAGAAGCGGCTCGTCCAGCGGGCCCGACTGACCGCGAGCCCGACCCTGCTGATCGGCCAGCTGCTGCGGCGCGGGCACAGCGGGGTGACGCTGAAGAAGCTGCGGGAGCGGCCGTCGGGCATCGACCTCGGACCCCTGCGCGGCGGACAGCTGCCTGCCCGCCTGCCGTCGAAGGGCAAGCGGGTCGACCTCGCCCCCGCTCTCGTCGTCGCCGACGTCGCGCGGCTCGCCGCCGTGCCGGAACCGGCCGGCGACCAGCTGGTGCTGATCGGGCGGCGCCACCAGCAGGACTGCAACTCGTGGATGCACAACTCCCAGCGGCTCACCAAGGGACGCCCGCGCCACCAGCTGCTGATGAACGCCGCGGACCTCGCGGCCCGCGAGATCACCGACGGCGCCCGGGTGCGGGTGACCTCACGCGTCGGCTCGGTCGAGGTGGAGGTCGCCGCGTCCGAGGACCTCATGCCCGGAGTGGTGTCGCTCCCCCACGGCTACGGCCACGCCCGCGACGGCGTCCTCATGACCCGCAGCCGCGAGGTGCCGGGCGTCTCGGTCAACGACCTCACCGATCCCGAGCTGCTCGACGTGTCGGGCAACGCCGCGCTCAACGGCGTACCCGTCGAGGTCGCTCCCGCCTGAGCCGGGTGCCTCAGGTGCTGACGTCGCCGAGCACGGCCAGCACGTCGTCGGGCGTCTGCGCCGCGTCGAGGGCGGCGATGCTGGCGTCGTCGGTGAACGCGCCCGCCAGGGCCTGCAGCACGACGAGGTGGTCGTCGCCGGCGCCGGCGATCCCGACGACGTACGTCGCAGGGCTGCCCTTCCAGTCGATGGGCTCGTCGTAGCGGATGAACGAGATGGCGGTGTGGCGGATCAGCGACTTGGCCTCGTTGGTGCCGTGCGGGATGGCCAGGCCGTTGCCCATGAAGGTGGAGACAGAGGTCTCGCGCTCGTGCATCGCCTCTATGTAGGCCGCGTCCACGGCGCCCGACGCGACCAGCAGCTCGCCGGCCTCGGTGATCGCCGCGTCACGGTCGCGGGCCCGACCGCCCAGCACGATGGCTTCCCGGCTCAGTACGTCGCTCATCTGGCGCCTCATCTCTCGCGTCTGTCGCGAAGTTCGGGGTGCGGCCGACGGTCGCCGGCGCAGGGTCGGTGCGTGGAACGTCCTGCCACTCATCAGACCACACGGTGCACCGTCCGCGGAGGCCTGGAAGACCGGGCCCGGCCCTCCGCACCGCGGAGGGCCGGGCTCGTGGTCATCGTCTGCCCGGCCGGCTCAGGACTTGTTGCCCTCGTCGACCATCGTGACGATCTCGTCGTACTTCGGGCTGCCCATGAAGTTGTCGACCGAGACGTGGATCGCCGACGGACTCTTCTGGCGTGCCCGGTCGGTCAGGTCCTGGTGGGTGACCACCAGGTCCACGTCGTCCTCCAGGTTCGCGATGGCCTTGTTGACCACCGTCACCTCGGGGTGACCGGCGTCGTGGATCTTCTTGCGGAGCACCGACGCGCCCATGGCGGAGGAGCCCATGCCCGCGTCGCAGGCGAACACGATGTTCCTGATCTCGCGGGTGGCGGTGGCGGTGGCCGCGCCCCCGCCGGCGAAAGCGGTGGAGGCGATGGACTGCTTGCCCTTCATCGCCTCCATGTCCGCGGTCGCGTGGACCAGCTGGTCGTCGGCCTCCTCGGCCTTGTCGGTCCGGAGCAGGACGGACGCCACCAGGAAGGTCACGGCCGCGGAGCCCAGGACCGCGATGGTCACCCCGAGGTAGCTGTCGGTGGCCACCTGGGCGTAGACCGCGAAGATCGACCCGGGAGCCGCCGGCGCACGCAGGCCCACGTCGAACAGGACGTTGAGGAAGACGCCGGTCATGCCGCCCGCGATCATCGCCACGATCAGCTTCGGCTTCATCAGGACGTAGGGGAAGTAGATCTCGTGGATGCCGCCGAGGAAGTGGATGATCGCCGCGCCCGGGGCAGATGCCTTGGCCAGGCCGCGGCCGAACACCATGTAGGCGGCGAGCAGACCCAGGCCGGGACCGGGGTTGGCCTCGAGGAGGAACAGCACGGACTTGCCCTGCTCGACCGCCTCCTGCGTGCCGAGTGGGGTGAGCACGCCGTGGTTGATGGCGTTGTTGAGGAAGAGCACCTTGGCGGGCTCGATGATCAGCGAGGTCAGCGGCAGCAGGTTGTTGCTGACCAGACCGTCGACCCCCTCACCGAGCCTGTCGCTGATCCAGGTGACGATCGGGCTCATCACGAAGAAGGCGAACGTCGCCAGGATCCCGCCCCAGATGCCAGCCGCGAAGTTGTTGACCAGCATCTCGAACCCGGGCTTGATCTTGCCGTCCCAGATGGCGTCGATGTGCTTCATCGACCAGCCACCGAGGGGGCCCATGATCATGGCGCCCATGAACATCGGGATGTCGGTGCCGGCGATGACGCCCATGGTGGCGATCGCACCCACCACGCCGCCGCGGGTGTCGTACACCATCCGACCACCGGTGTAGCCGATGAGGATCGGGAGCAGGTAGGTGATCATCGGGCCGACGATCCCGCCGCCGGCGAAGTCGCCCCAGCCGCCGATCTCGGCGACCCAGCTCCCCGCGCTGTCGCCGATGCCGAGCTTCGGCAGCCAGCCGACCTCGATGAAGAGTGCGGTGATCAGGCCCCAGGCGATGAACGCACCGATGTTGGGCATGACCATGTTGGAGAGGAACGTGCCGAACTTCTGCACGTGCACCCGAGCGCCGGTCCGGGCGCCGGGTGTCGAAGTTGTGGTCGCCATGCTGATGTCCTCCAGTCGAACGTCGGGGGTGACCCCCATCACATGATGACGTGATTAAACCGCACGAACGGGCACGTTGCCAAGCATTCGGGCACGATTTCATGCCCGACTGTGTGGCTTTACTCAGAAAAGGGTCCCGACCCGGGCTGGCAGGACATCGTCAGCCGCTCAGCTGGCTGTCGAGGAACGCCTTCTCCGCCTCGTCGTTCCACGTGTTGCCGGGCCCCAGCTTCGCGGCGACCTCCGGCAGCCTCTCCCCCAGCTCGTCGAGGCCGGTGAGGGGGAAGTCGTGGACCTGGGGGAAGACCAGGACCTTCCCGGAGTACCTCGCGTCGACCAGGGCCTGGAGACCGTCCTTGGCCGCGCGCATGCCGCCGATGGCGCCCACGATGGACCCCGGGGAGAGCTGGCCCTGGTTGGCCAGGTCGACCACCTGCTGCTGGTCGTGGATGGTCAGTCCTGACGTCCCGGTGTACTGGGCGTTGTCGAGGTAGACCGCGCTCAGGTTCAGCGGCGCCAACGTGCCGTTGGGGACACCGGCGAAGAAGACCAGCATGCCGTAGGAGCTCATCAGCGTGTCGGCCTCGGCCATCACGGCGGAGATGGGGACGCTGACCACGACGTCGTCCGCCCCCCGGCCGTCGGTGATCCGCATGACGAAGTCGTGGAGGGACTCCTCCGTGGTCTGGGAGTTGAAGGTGATCAGCTCGCAGTCGTTGCTCTCCGCCAGGTGGGCCAGCCGGTCCTCGAGGCTCTTCAGGCGTTCGTCGCTCACCTCCGTGGCGACGATCGTGCGGGGGCCGTCGCTCTGCTGGATGGCCCGCTGGACGTGCATCAGCCCCATCGGGCCACCGGCGCCCACGAAGACCGTCGTGCCCTGCGAGCGCAGGTCACAGCGGTTGCGCGCCTCACCGTAGGAGGCGGCGATGTCCGGCCCCCGGTTGCCGAGGTAGGCGGTGTAGTCGTAGTGCAGACGGCCCACGTCGGTGTCGACCAGGCCGTCCAGGGGGGTCTCGCCCACCATGTTGAGGGTGCCTCGCCGGGCGATGTGCTTCGCCACCGCGCCCACCGTCGCGGCGGAGCGGGGGTCGAGCATGACGATGTCGTCGAAGCCGGCGCCCTCGGTCAGCTCGTCCACCAGTGCCTGGTAGTCGTCGGCGCCGATGCCGTCGCGCACCACCTTCGTGGCCGAGGTGCGCTCCACGAGCCCCACCACCGACGCGGGCACGTCGGTCATCACGATCGTGGCCGGAGCGTCGAGGCCGGAGGAGAAGTCGTACTCCCGTTCGTCTCCCGGCCGCCCGACGATCCACATCGTCCCCCCGGCCTTCGGCTCCAGGCGGCGACGCTGGGTGTAGGCGGCCATCACGCAGCCCCAGGGCTCCAGCGTGGAGGCCTCGGCGTACCCCATCGTGTCGGGGAGGGGCAGCAGGCAGGCACCGTCGTCGGTGTCGAGCATCTCCGCGCCCATCAGGTGGTACTGCGTGAGTCCACCGGGGATGGTGTAGCCGTAGGCCGTGCTCATGCCGTCCTGGTAGATGTCGGGCTGCACGGCCAGCCGCTGGCCGGCGTGGTAGCGGTCCTTGAGGTTGTCGCCGACCTCGATGACGGTGAGGCTCACCTCGTGTCCCAGCCGCGTGGGGTCCTGGGACAGGTCACGGTTGTAGAGCTTGGGGTGACTGCCGCCCTGACGCATGATCTTCACGTCGGAGAAGCAGAGCCCCACGCTGTCGATGCGCACGAGCATGTGGTCGGGGTCGGGCCTCGGGACGGGGACCAGCTCGGGCGCACCGTCCTTGCCCATGTTCTCCTCCCCCGCGCCGTGCAGGAACCAGGTCCAGCTGCCCTCCGGGAGCTCGCTGTCAGCCGCGCGGTAGCGGTCGTACGCTGATGTCATTGCTTCCTCCGTGGTGAGGTGGGTCTGTCGTGGGCGGGGGCGTCAGTGCCCCAGCACCGCCCGCACGGCGGCGCGGCCGGCCATCGGGTCGGGGGCGCCGAGGGCGGCCTCGGCGGCCGCCTCGCAGGTCTCGAGGGTGACCTTGCCCAGCTGGGCGCCGACAGGACGTACGGCGCGCGCCGCCATCGAGAGCGACGAGATGCCCATGCCGATCAGCGCCGTGGCCAGCAGCGGGTCGGCCGCCGCCTCGCCGCAGACGCCGACCGGCTTGCCGGCCTCCCGACCGGCGTGCGCGGTGATCGCGATGAGCTGGAGCACGGCCGGCTGCCAGGGGTCGGTGAGGTGCGCCAGGTCGGTGGCCATGCGGTCCGCGGCCATGGCGTACTGGGTCAGGTCGTTGGTGCCGATGGAGAGGAAGTCGACGACCTCGAGCATCCGGTGCGCGAGCAGCGCCGCGCTGGGGATCTCCACCATCACGCCGGGCTTGAGCCCGCGGGCGCGCACCTTGTCGGCGAAGTCCTTCGCCTCGGCGACCGTCGCGACCATCGGCGCCATCACCCAGGTCTCGGTGCCGGTGCGCTCGGCCGCCTGCTTGATGCCGTCGAGCTGGCGGTCCATCAGGCCGGGGTTGTCGAAGCTGAGCCGCAGCCCGCGCACGCCGAGGGCGGGGTTCTCCTCGCCGGCGTGGGTGGCGAACGCGATCGGCTTGTCGGAGCCGGCGTCGAGGGTGCGGACGACGACGTAGCGGCCGTCGGAGTAGGGCGCGAGCACCTCGGCGTAGATGTCGGCCTGCTCCTCCACGCTCGGCTCGTCCTTGCGGTTGAGGAAGCACAGCTCGGTGCGGAAGAGCCCCACGCCCTGCACCGGCTCGACGCCCGCGGACTGTGCCGACGCGCCGTCGGCGACGTTGGCGAGCAGCTTGAGCGGCAGGCCGTCGGCGGTCGCGGCCGGGCCGCTCCAGCTGGCGAGCTCCTCGCGCAGCCGCCGGCTCTCCTCCACCCTCGCGCGCGCCTCCTCGGGGTCGGCGCCCTGCTCGATCGTGCCGGCTTCACCGTCGACGACCACGAAGGTGCCGGCCGGCACCTCCATGATCCCGGCGGCGCCGACCACGCAGGGGATGCCGAGCTGGCGGGCGATGATGGCCGTGTGGCTGGTCGCGCCGCCGCGCTCGGTGACCAGCGCGGTGACGAGCTCGGGGTCGAGCCCGGACGTGTCGCTCGGCGCCAGGTCCTCGGCGACGAGGATCGAGGGCTCGCTCGGCGTGGGCACGCCGGGCGGGGGCTCCCCCACGAGGTGGGCCACCACGCGCCGCTCGATGTCGCGCAGGTCGGTCACCCGCTCGGCCATCAGGCCGCCCATGTTGGTGAAGATCGTGACGAACTGCTCGACGGCCCCCTGCACCGCCGCCACGGGGCCCTGCCCGGCGGCCAGGTTCTTGGCCACCCCGGACCGCAGGCCCTTGTCCCGCGCCAGGCCGGCGCTCGCGGTGAGCACCTCCGCCGCGGCCCCCTGCGTGCTGGCCGCCTTGGCGGAGAACGTCTCCGCGACTGCCGCCACCGCCTCGTCGTACGCCGCCACCGCAGCGTCGGCGTCGGTGAAGCCGCCGTCGCCGTAGCGCGCGATCGCGTCGGGCGAGACCTCGCCGCGGACGTGCAGGACGGGACCGGCGGCGACACCCGGGACGACCGGGGTCCCGCTCAGGCTGCCACTGGCTGAGGGGTGCGCGGGTGTGGTCATGGACACACCGTAGAACACCTGCTTGTTGACAAGCAACACGTTCGGGACTAAAACAACACATACACAGATCCTCGGAGAGGGGGACCCATGTACGCCGAAGAGCGCCAGCAGGCGATGGCCCACCTGATCAGCCGCCGGGGCCGGTTGTCGGTGGTCCAGCTGGCCGACCAGTTCGAGGTCACCACCGAGACCGTGCGCCGGGACCTCTCGACGCTCGACCGGATGGGACTGGTGCGTCGGGTGCACGGCGGCGCGGTGCCCGCGGGCTCGCTCACCGTCATCGAGTCGGGCATCGGCGAGCGCGACCAGTCCAACACGCAGGCCAAGGAGGCGATCGCCAACGCCGCCGTCGCGCTCCTCCCCCCTCCCGACTCCGTCGTGGTGATCGACGCCGGGAGCACCACCGCCCGGTTCGCCGCGGCCCTCCCCCGCGACCACCGGCTCACGGTCATCACGCACGCGGTGCCGGTCGCCACCCGGCTGGCCGGACTGCCGCAGATCGAGCTGCACCTGCTCCCCGGCAAGGTGCGCCCCGCGACCCATGCCGCGGTCGGCGCGGAGACCGTCGCCGCGCTCGCCGAGCTGCGCGCCGACGTGGCGTTCATCGCCACCAACGGCATCACCACCGGCCACGGGCTCACCACCCCCGACAGCGACGAGGCCGCCACCAAGCGGGCCATGATCGCCTGCGCCCGCCGCACCGTGGTGCTCGCGGACTCCACCAAGTTCGACGTGGAGACGGCCGTGCGCTTCGCGACGCTCGACAGCCTGGACGTGCTGGTCACCGACAGCGACATCTCGTCGAAGGACCGCCGCGCCCTCGAACAAGCCGGAATCGAGGTGGTGATCGCATGATCCTGACCCTGACCCCCAACCCGAGCATCGACCGCACGGTCGCGCTCGACGGCGAGCTGTGCCGCGGACAGGTCCACCGGGTGGCCTCGGTGACGTCGCAGGCCGGCGGCAAGGGGGTCAACATCTCCCGGGCGGCCGTGAGCGCCGACATCCCCAGCATCGCCGTCGTACCAGCCGCCAAGGAGGACCCCTTCGTCCTCGAGCTGCTGGGCGCCGGCATCGACTGCCGGCCCGTCCGCCCGGCGGGTGACGTCCGCGTGAACCTCACGATCACCGAGCCCGACGGCACCACCACCAAGCTCAACTCCCCCGGCGCCGAGGTCCTCCCGATCCACCTCGAGCTGATGGCCCAGGCCGTGCTGGTCCGCGCCTCCAGCGCGTCGTGGACGGTGCTGGCGGGCTCGCTGCCCGCCGGGGCGCCGGCCGGCTTCTACGCCGACCTCGTACGCCGACTGCGCGAGGTGGGCGGCCACGTGGCCGTCGACACGAGCGAGGGCCCTCTGCAGGCCCTCGTCGACGCGCTGCCCGACTCCGCCCCCGACCTGATGAAGCCCAACGGCGAGGAGCTCGCCTCCTTCACCGGCGGGGACCCCGAGGCCCTCGAGGCGGACCCCGAGGCCACGGCGAAGGCGGCGCGCCAGCTGATCGACCGTGGCGTCGGCACGGTCCTCGCCACCCTCGGCGGCAACGGTGCCGTCCTCGTCACGGCCGAGGGCGCGTGGCACGCGACCCCGCCGCCCACGACCGTCGTCAGCACCGTCGGTGCCGGCGACTCCAGCCTCTTCGGCTACCTGCTCGGTGACATCCGGGGACTCCCGGCTCCCGAGCGCCTCGCACTCGCAGTCGCCTACGGCAGCGCCGCCGCAGGTCTACCCGGCACCACCATCCCCCTGCCGTCGCAGCTCCGCACCGAGCTCGTCGGCGTCACCGCCCTGGGAGGCACAGCATGACCGACCTGATCACCACCGACCTCGTGCGGCTCGGGGCTGCCTGGGGCGCCGACAAGCACGACGTGATCCGTGCCCTCGCCGGCGTCGTCGACGACGCCGGCCGCGCGAGCAGCAAGGACCAGCTCGTCGAGGACACCTTCGCCCGCGAGGCGACCTCCGCGACCGGCCTGCCCGGCGGCATCGCGATCCCGCACTGCCGCACGACCGGCGTGGAGGTCCCGACCCTGGCGTTCGCCCGGCTCGAGCCGCCGGTCGACTTCGGCGCCAAGGACGGCCCGGCCGACCTCGCCTTCCTCATCGCCGCACCGGCCGGCGGCGACGCCGACCACCTCACCATCCTGACCAAGCTCGCACGCGCCCTGGTCAAGCCGGCCTTCACCGACGCGCTCCGCTCGGCCGGGTCCGCCGAGGAGGTCGTCGACCTGGTCACGCACGAGCTCGGTGAGCCGGCCCCCGCCGCGAAGGCCGCCGCCCCCGCGGCTGCCGCCGCTGCCGGTGCTCCCGCCGCCGTTCCGGCCGCAGCAGCGGCTGCCGCGCCGGCCTCGGGTGCTACGCCGTCGCTCGTCGCGGTCACCGCGTGCCCGACCGGCATCGCCCACACCTACATGGCCGCCGAGGCCCTCGAGGCCGCCGCCGAGCGCGCCGGCGTCGCGATCGAGGTGGAGACCCAGGGCTCGGCCGGCTCGACGCCCTTGGCGCCCGCCGCGATCGCGGCCGCCGGCGCCGTGATCTTCGCCGTCGACGTGGGCGTGCGCGACCGCGCCCGGTTCGCCGGCAAGCCGATGGTCAGCAGCAGCGTGAAGCGCCCGATCGACGACGCCGACGCGATGATCGCCGAGGCGCTGCGCTACGCCGCCGACCCCTCGACCGCTCCGCGCGTGGAGGGCACGGCCAGCGAGGCCGGCGCCACCTCGACCGCCGAGGAGTCGTGGGGCGGTCGGATCCGCCGCGTGCTGATGACCGGCGTCTCGTACATGATCCCGTTCGTCGCGGCGGGCGGCCTGCTCATCGCGCTGGGTTTCCTGCTCGGTGGCTACGAGATCGCCAACCACGCGGGAGCGGTGCTGGCCGACAGCACGCTCTTCAGCCCACCCGACCTGTCGGCGTACAGCGAGCCCACCCTCGGCCACGTCCCGTTCGACTCGAGCGTCCTGGCCTACCTCGGCGCGGCGCTCTTCATGCTCGGCAAGATCGCCTTCGCGTTCTTCGTCCCCGCGCTGGCCGGCTACATCGCGTACGCCATCGCGGACCGCCCCGGCATCGCCCCGGGCTTCGTGATGGGCGGGCTGGTCACCGACGTGTCCGCCTTCGGGGTGCCGCAGAGCGGCTTCCTCGGCGCGATCGTCGGTGGCGTCCTGGCCGGCCTCGTGGCGCACTGGATCGCGGGCCGGAAGGTGCCCACCTGGGCGCGCGGCCTGATGCCGGTGCTGGTGATCCCGCTGCTGACCACGATGGTCGTCGGCCTGCTGATGATCGTCGTCCTCGGTCGCCCGATCGCGTGGCTCATGGAGCAGCTGGCCGACGGGCTGAGCTCCATGAGCGGTGGCAGCGCCATCCTGCTCGGCGTCATCCTCGGCCTGATGATGGCCTTCGACATGGGTGGGCCGCTCAACAAGGTCGCCTACAGCTTCGCTGCCGCCGGTGTCGGTGGCGCGGCCCTGTCCAACGACGCCCCCGAGCTGCGCATCATGGCCGCCGTCATGCTCGCGGGCATGGTCCCGCCGATCGCGCTGGCGCTGGCCACCGTCGTACGACCCGGTCTGTTCAACGTGCCCGAGCGCGAGAACGGCAAGGCCGGCTGGCTGCTGGGGGCCTCCTTCATCACCGAGGGAGCCATCCCGTTCGCGGCTGCTGACCCCCTCCGGGTGATCCCGGCCATCATGGCGGGCAGTGCCGTCACGGGAGGCCTCTCCATGGCCATGGACGTGGCGGTCCGGGCACCGCACGGCGGGATCTTCGTCCTCTTCGCGGTCGACGGTGTCGTGGGCTACCTCGTGTCCCTCGCCGCCGGTGTCCTCGTGGGCGCTGCGCTCGTGATCGCGACGAAGAGCTTCGGCCCCTCGGACGCCGACGTCGCTACTCTCTGAACCATCCGACCCGACCACTCGAGGAGAACCATGCCCAGCAAGTCCGTCGTCGTCGGCTCCGCCGTCGGCCTGCACGCCCGTCCCGCCGCGATCATCGCCGAGAAGGCCGCCGAGCTCGGCTCGGACGTCACCATCAACGGTGTCGACGCCAGCTCCTCGCTGATGATCATGACCCTCGGAGCCGGCAACGGCGACACCGTGGAGGTGGCGGGCGACGACCAGGCCGCGGTCGACGCGATCGCCGCGCTCGTCGAGCAGGACCTCGACGCCTGATCGGTCACGGCCGCTGATCGTCCTCGTGGGCGGTGCGCCAGCCACGTCCCGTACGCCGGGAAGGTGGCCGGCGCACCGCCCACTGGCATGTCAGGAGCGGGCGCGGGTGGCGAGGTAGACCGCGCGCATGCCGACGGCGCGCTCGAGCTGGCTCTCCACCACCGAGAAGAACTGGCGGCGGTAGGTGTCGTCGGTGACCGCCGACACGGTGAAGTAGAACCCGCTGAACGAGGCCAGGAAGAGCGACACCTTCATCAGCGACAGCGAGACGTGGGAGAGGTACGGCGCTGCCTGCAGCGTGTCGAGCTGGGTCCACGCGAGCTGGGTCTGCGGCTCCATGACCAGCGAGCCGAAGAGCATGAAGAAGACGAAGACGGTCACCGACAGCAGCACGACCTGGACCGTCTGGATCACCAGCAGCACCAGGATCAGGTTCCACTTCTCGAAGCCGGCCACCTGCGCGAAGTCCTGCGGGTCGACACCCGGGTCGTCGGCCACCTCGCGGCTGGCCGCCTCCAGCGGCGTGCCGGCGCAGGCCCGGACGATGAAGGCGTCGTCGACCTCGTCGTCCACCCGGTCCACCTCCTCGGGCAGCCGCACCAGCAGGAAGAGCACTGCGAGCCCGAGCATCAGCAGGACCGTGAACCACAGGAGCCCGAACGGCAGGTTGCTCGTCATCTGCCACGCCTCGGCGTTGACGAAGAGGAAGGTCACGAAGACCAGCAGCAGCGGCAGCGCGCGCGAGGCCATCGGCACCAGGAAGCGCACGCTCCCGAGCGTCCTCGACAGCGCGAAGCCGAGGATCGGCCGTGCGTGCAGAGCGGTCGCGCCGTAGCAGAGCAGGCCGAGCACGAGGATCGAGAGCCAGAGCGCCAGCCCGGACGAGCCGTTGCCGGCGGCCTGGCCGGCAGCCTGCTCGGCGTCGTCGCGCGTGCTCAGCCAGCGCACGGTCAGGCCGGCGACGACCGCGACGGCGAGGAGGAGCGTGAGGAAGGGCACGAGCCGGCGGGGCCGCAGTCCGGCGCGCGCGGCGTCCCGCTCCTCGGCGACGAAGTAGGGCAGCCCGTGGTCGAGGAACCAGGTCTCGACCTCCGTACGGCGAGCCGTCACGCCAGCAGCTCGCGCGCGCGGCGTACGTCGTCGCGCATGGTGTCGACGAGCGCCTCGATGCCCTCGAACTTCACCATCCCGCGCAGCCGGTCGACGAAGGCGACCTCGACCTCGACGCCGTAGAGCTCGAGGTCGTCGCGGTCCAGGACGTAGGACTCCACGCGGCGGTCCCGCTCACCGTCGAAGGTGGGGTTGGTGCCGACCGAGATCGCCGCGGGGAACCGCTCCCCCGTGTCGAGGCGGGTCAGCCACCCGGCGTAGACGCCGTCCGCGGGGGCGGCGTCGACCGGCGGGATGGGCACGTTGGCCGTCGGGTAGCCGAGCTCGCGGCCGCGCTTGTCGCCCTCCACCACGGTGCCGCGGACGGTGAACGGCCGTCCCAGCGCCTCGGCCGCACCGGCGACGTCGCCCGTGGCCAGGCACTGGCGGACATAGGTGGAGCTCCAGACCTGCGGGCCGCCGTCGAGCGGCACCCCCACGGTCTCGAACCCGCGCGTGGCGCCGGCCTCGACGAGGGTGGCGACCTCGCCCGCGGCCTTCTTGCCGAAGCGGAAGTTGGAGCCGACGACGACGGCGCCGGCGTGCAGCGTGTCGACGAGGATCCGGTCGATGAACTCCTCGGGCGACCACCCGGCGACCTCGCGGTCGAAGCAGAGCACGAGGATCGCGTCCACGCCCGCACGCTCGAGCAGCCGGGCCCGCGTGTGGATCGAGGTCAGCGTCGGCGGGGCGTGCTCCGGACGCAGCACCGCCATCGGGTGCGGGTCGAAGGTCACCGCGACGACCGTGTCGATCCCGAGGCGGGCGGCCGTCTCCCGGGCCTCACGCAGCACGTGGGCGTGCCCGAGGTGCACGCCGTCGAAGTTGCCGATGCTGACGACCGTGCGGCCGAGGTCGGCCGGCACGTCGTCGACGTCTTGCCAGATCTGCACCTGCGCAGCCTAGCGACGCGGGGCCGGGGCCCCGCGTCGCCGGGTCCGCTTGTCGCTAGGTGAGCCTGATGCCGCGGAACATGCCCATGAACGCGTGGGGCATGCCGCCCATCGAGGCGTCGGGCCAGAAGCAGACGAGCACGTAGTCACCCTTGGGCAGCTTGTAGTTCATCGCGACCGTGTGACCGGGAGAGACGACACCGCCGTCGAAGCCGACGCGGAAGTTCACCGGCGGCGGACCTTCCTCGCCCTCCATCGCGGCGTCGACCCAGCCCCCGAAGTCCTTGACCGTCTTGCCCTTGTTGAGCTTCAGCAGGATCACGAAGTGGTTCTGGTCGCTGTAGTTCTTGAAGGTCAGCCTCCCCTTGTGGGCGATGGTCCTCGGCCCCTTGGCCCACGTCGCGCTGTTGATCGCCTTGACGCTCGAGCCGGACGGCATGGTCGCGCCGGTGTCGGCGCCGGCCACCGTGAAGGCGGTGAACGCCGACGGACGGTTCCGCTCGATGTCGGCGGCGTAGTAGCTGCCCGCCGGCAGGTTGACCGTGAGCTTGCCGATCCTGCCCGACGCCACGTTGACCCCACCGAACAGGGTGACGTGCGCCTCGAACCTCTTGAGCGCCTTGACCTTGCCCTTCTCCAGCCCCGCGTCGATGTCCGCGATGGCCTGGTCGAGGGTGTAGCCCGCGGCGAGCTGCATCAGCTGGAAGCCCGACGACTTGGCCTCGGTCGTCACCCGGAACTCGTTGACCCCCGGCTGGATCGTGGCCGGCATCGTGACGTTGTGCGCGGCAGTGATGCTGACCGACACCGTGCCGGCTGCTGTCTCCCGCTCAGCAGCCGCGCCGGCAGCGCCGGCCGTTCCCCCTGCGAGCGCTCCAGCGGTCAGCACCATGACGCTGACGCCGAGCGCGGCGATACGTTGGACGGACATGCCGTACCTCCTCAGGCGCTCGATCGCACCCTGCGACCCCCGGCCCCGTGCGACAGGTTGCCCCTGACCGACGCTTCGCACCACCAGAATCCGAAGTGGTCAAGACCAGCCCCCACCCCCGTGGGCGCCGTGTCGAAGCCTTGGTCAAGCCTCAGACGAAGACGGCGACCGGACGAGCCCGCTCACCGTGCGGCTCGTAGAGCGCGAGGAACCCGCCGTCGGGGGCGAACACCGCGTGGGGTCCGGCAGCGGGCAGGACGAGGTCGAGGGCACGGCCGAAGCGGACGTGGCCCGCCTGCTCGTCATCGAGGTCGACGACCGGGAACGACGCGCGAGCGGCGTCGGCGATCGGTAGCACGGCGAAGTCGTCGGAGTGCTGCTCGAGGGTGCGCGCCACTGAGAGGTCGAAGGACCCGACAGCCGTACGCCGGAGCGCGGTGAGGTGGCCGCCCACCCCGAGCGCCGCGCCCAGGTCCCGGGCGATGGCGCGGATGTAGGTGCCCGAGGAGCAGCGCACCGAGATGCGCACCTCAGGCAGGTCGACCTCGTGGACCACGAGCTCGTGGATCGTGACCGGGCGCGCCTTCAGCTCGACCTGCTCCCCGTCGCGGACGCGCGCGTAGGCACGCTTGCCGTCGACCTTGATCGCGGAGACGGCGGTCGGCACCTGCTCGATGTCGCCGACGAACCGCGCCAGCTCCGTGCGTACGACGTCCTCGCTGACACCGTCGACGGCGCGGGTCGAGACGACCTCGCCCTCGGCGTCGTCGGTGGTCGTCGCCACGCCGAGCCGGATGGTCGCGTCGTAGGCCTTCTCGGTCAGCATCAGGTGACCGAGGAGCCGGGTGGCGCGGTCGACGCCCAGCACCAGGACGCCGGTCGCCATCGGGTCGAGGGTGCCCGCGTGACCCACCTTGCGGGTGCCGGCCAGCCGGCGCACCCGCGACACCACGTCGTGCGAGGTCATGCCGGGGTCCTTGTCGACGACGACGAGACCGGGGTCGACCATCAGGGGCGGTCGTCCTCGTCGAGACCGCTGCCGAAGCTGCCGTCGAGGTCGTCCTCGTCGTCGAGCTCGTCCTCGGCGACCCGCGGCTTCTTGTAGGGGTCGGCCTCGCCGGCGTAGGCCGAGCCGCGCTGGGCGGCGACCGCGTCGTCCTGCTGCTTGGCGCGCGCCAGCACCTCGTCGAGCGCGCGGGCGCTCTCGGGCAGCGCGTCGGGGATGAAGGTCAGCGACGGCACGATGCGCATGCCGAGCTGCTTGGCGACCTCGGAGCGGATCACGCCCTTGGCCGACTCCAGCGCCGCGGCCGTGCTGGCTCGCTCCTCGTCCTCGCCGAGGACGGTGTAGAAGATCGACGCCTGCTGGGAGTCGCCGGTGACGCGGACGTCGGTGACGGTGACGAAGCCCAGTCGCGGGTCCTTGATCCGTCGCTCGAGCATCTCGGCGACGATGACCTGGATCCGGTCGGCGATCTTGCGGACGCGGGGGTTGCTCATGGTGCTCACTCTCTCAAAACTGCGCGTCACATGAATCCCCGCCTATGCGGGGAAACTCGAACTTCTGGGGGCGTGCAAACCGCGAGAAGTTCCGGTTTCCCCGCATGAGCGGGGAAACCGGAACTCCGGGCTCGGTGATCAGCTGCGCGGGATCTCGCGCATCTCGAAGGACTCGACGATGTCGCCGATCTTGATGTCCTGGAAGTTCCGGAGCACGAGACCGCACTCGAAGCCTTCCCGGACCTCGGACGCGTCGTCCTTCTCCCGGCGGAGCGAGGCGAGGTCGAGGTTGTCGGCCACGACCGCACCGTCGCGCAGGACCCGCACCTTGGCGTTGCGGCGGATGAGGCCCGAGATGACCATGCAGCCTGCGATGTTGCCGGCCTTGGACGAGCGGAAGATCTCGCGGATCTCCGCCTGACCGAGGGTCGACTCCTCGTAGACCGGCTTGAGCATGCCCTTGAGGGCAGCCTCGATCTCCTCGATGGCCTGGTAGATGACCGAGTAGTAGCGAATCTCGACACCTTCCTTGTCGGCCATCTGGCTCGCCTTGCCCTGCGGGCGGACGTTGAAGCCGATGATGATCGCGTCGGAGGCGGCCGCCAGGTCGACGTTGGTCTCGGTGATGGCACCGACACCGCGGTCGATGACGCGCAGCGACACCTCGTCGCCCACGTCGATCTGCGACAGCGCGTCCTCGAGGGCCTCGACCGAACCGGACACGTCGCCCTTGAGGATGAGGTTGAGCTCCTGGCTCTCGCCCTTCTCCATGGAGGCCATGAAGTCCTCGAGGCTGCGACGCACGCGACGCTTGGCCTGCATGGCCGCACGCTCGCGCGCCTCACGCTTCTCGGCGATCTGGCGGGCCATGCGGTCGTCCTCGACCACGATGAAGTTCTGGCCCGCACCCGGCACCGCCGAGAGGCCCAGCACCATCGCGGGCCGCGACGGGTCCGCCTCGGTGATCTCGTTGCCGTGCTCGTCGAGCATGGCGCGGACCCGACCATGAGCCGGACCGGCCACGATCGAGTCGCCCACGCGCAGCGTGCCGCGCTGGACCAGCACCGTCGCCACCGGGCCGCGACCGCGGTCCAGGTGCGCCTCGACCACGAGGCCCTGGGCGTCCTGGTCGGGGTTGGCCCGCAGGTCGAGCGACGCGTCGGCGGTGAGCACGACGGCCTCGAGCAGCTTGTCGAGGTTGAGCCCGGCCTTGGCCGAGACGTCGACGAACATCGCGTCGCCGCCGTACTCCTCCGGGATCAGGCCGTACTCGGTGAGCTGGCCGCGGACCTTGGTCGAGTCGGCCTCCGGCTTGTCGATCTTGTTGACCGCGACCACGATCGGCACGTTGGCCGCCTTGGCGTGGTTGAGCGCCTCCACCGTCTGCGGCATGACGCCGTCGTCGGCCGCGACCACGAGGATCGCGATGTCGGTCGCCTGGGCACCACGGGCACGCATGGCGGTGAACGCCTCGTGACCCGGGGTGTCGATGAGGGTGATGCGACGGTCGTCGCCGTCGACCTCGGTGTGGACCTGGTAGGCACCGATGTGCTGGGTGATGCCACCGGCCTCCTTGTCGACCACGTTGGCGTTGCGCAGCGCGTCGAGGAGCTTGGTCTTTCCGTGGTCGACGTGACCCATGACGGTCACGACCGGCGGACGGACGACCAGGTCGGCCTCGTCGCCCTCGTCGGCGCCGAACTCGAGGTCGAACGTCTCGAGGAGCTCACGGTCCTCGTCCTCGGGCGAGACGATCTGCACGACGTAGTTGAGCTCCTCGGCGAGCAGCTCGAACGTCTCGTCACCCACCGACTGCGTGGAGGTGACCATCTCGCCGAGCGAGAAGAGCATCTGCACGAGCGCAGCGGCGTCGACGTTGATCTTCTCGGCGAAGTCGGTCAGCGAGGCGCCACGCGGGAGACGTACGGTCTCGCCGTTGCCCTTGCGGACGCGCACGCCACCGATGGTCGGGGCCTCCATGGCCTCGAACTCCTGGCGACGGGCGCGCTTCGACTTGCGACCGCGACGCGACGGACCACCCGGGCGACCGAAGGCACCCTGGGTCTGGCCGCGCTGGCCGGGACGACCGCCACCGGGACGACCGCCACCGGACGGGCCGAAGCCTCCGGGACGCCCCGGGGCACCGCCCGGAGCGCCGGCGCCGGCGCCGGGACGACCCGGGGCGCCGCCGCGGGCGGGGGCACCCGGACGACCGGGGCCGCCACCGGGGCCACCACGGGCAGGACGGCCGCCGGGACCGTTGCCGAAGGCAGCGGGCGACTTCGGCATCATGGCCGGGTTGGGGCGCGGCATGCCGGGACGGGCGTCGCCGCCGGCCGGCGGGCGCGGCGGGCGGGTGTCGTCGCCGGGCGTGCGCGGGGCCGGGCGCGAGCCCATGCCCTGGCTCGGGGCGAACGGGTTGTTGCCCGGACGCGGGGCGCCGGGCCTGCCGACCGGGCGCGGTGCCGGGGACGGGGCCTTCGCCGCGGGTGCGGCCGGGGCCTCGGGCTCGGCGGCCGGAGCCTCGGGCTCGGCGACCGGGGCAGCCTTGGGACCGGGCTTGGGGCCGGGCTTGGCAGCCGGAGCGGCCTCCTCGACGGCAGCCGGGGCGGGAGCCTCGGCCGGTGCCTCGGTGGCGGCAGGTGCGGGAGCCGGCTTGGGGCCAGGCTTGGGGCCGGGCTTCTTGGCGGCCGGCTTGGCGGCAGCCTTCTCGGCCGGCGCCTCGGTCGCGGTGTCGGCGGCGGGAGCGGCGGCCGCAGCGGCCTTCAGCTCATCGCCGTACTGCTTCTTGAAGCGCATCTCGACGGGCGGCTCGACAGTCGACGATGCCGACTTGACGAACTCCCCCATCTCCTTGAGCTTCTCGAGAACGAACTTGCTCTCGACTCCGAACTCCTTGGCGAGTTCGTGGACTCGGGTCTTTGCCACGGTTGGTTTCTACTCCTTCTGGTCCGTGACCCCAGAAGGAAGGGGAAACGGAACAGCTAGTGGGTGTGCACACTCATTACGAGTTACTCATCGAGTGCTCATGAGCTGCGTGCTCCAGTTTCTGGTCGGTGCTGCTGTGATTCGGACTGTGGTTCCAGCGAGCTGAGGTAGTCGCCCACCTGCACGTCGGCGAGCGGGACTCCCGAGCGAAGTGCCCGGGGGAAAGCTCGACGTCGCACGGCGAGCTGCCAACACTCCTGCGTGGGGTGGACGTGCGCCCCGCGCCCGGGTGCCCGGCGGTCCGGATCGGGCACCAGGGCTGGTCTGCCCTCGGCGTCCGAGCCTGCGACCACGCGCAGCAACTCGCTCGCAGCGGCCTGCGCCCGACAACCCACACAGGTCCGGACGGGTCCGGGCGCAGGTGTGTCAGACGTGGTGGCCACTGCTGACCACTCTACTGCGTCGGGCCAGTGCTTTACGAACTGGGAGCCTCAGTCGTCGCTGGGGGCCTCGTCGGACCGGATGTCGATGCGCCACCCCGTCAGCCGCGCGGCGAGGCGGGCGTTCTGCCCCTCCTTGCCGATGGCGAGGGAGAGCTGAAAGTCGGGTACGACGACGCGGCACGACCGTGTGGCCAGGTCGACGATCTCCACCGACGTCACCCGCGCGGGCGAGAGGGCGTGGGCGACCAGCTCGGCCGGGTCCTCGGCCCAGTCGACGATGTCGATCTTCTCGCCGTGGAGCTCGCTCATCACGTTGCGCACGCGCTGGCCCATCGGGCCGATGCAGGCGCCCTTCGCGTTGACGCCGGGGATCGTGGAGTGCACGGCGATCTTGGTGCGGTGCCCTGCCTCGCGGGCGATGGCCGCCACCTCGACGGTGCCGTCGGCGATCTCGGGCACCTCGAGGGCGAAGAGCTTCTTGACCAGCGTCGGGTGGGAGCGCGACAGCGTGATCTGCGGGCCGCGCATGCCCTTGCGCACCGACGTCACCAGGCACTTGATCCGCTCGCCGTGGACGTACTTCTCCCCCGGGACGCGCTCGCTGACCGGCAGGATCGCCTCGAGCTTGCCCAGGTCGACCATCACGTCGTCGGGGTTGCGGCCCTGCTGGATGATGCCGGAGATGATGTCGCCCTCCTTGCCGGAGAACTCGCCGAACCTGATCTCGTCCTCGGCGTCGCGCAGCCGCTGCAGCATCACCTGCTTGGCGGTGGTGGCCGCGATCCGGCCGAAGCCGGCGGGCGTGTCGTCGTACTCCGGGCCCGCGGTGCCGTCCTCGTCGACCTCGCGGGCCCACACGGTCACGTGGCCGGTGTTGCGGTCCAGCTCGACGCGAGCCGGGTGGTGGGACTCGGTGGCGCGCTGGTAGGCGGTGAGCAGCGCCTGCTCGATCGCCTCGGCCAGCACCTCGAAGGAGATCTCCTTCTCGCGCTCCAGCATCCGCAGGATGCTCAGGTCGATGTCCATCAGTCGTCCTTCTTCTCTGGCTTCTCGCTCTTGCGGTTGAACTCGATCTGCACGAGGGCCTTCGCGACGTCGGCGTAGGCGACCTCGCGCCGCGTGCCGTCGACGTCGAGGGTGACGGCGACGTCCGACGAGCCGAGGATGCGGCCGGTCAGGCTGGAGCCGTCGGCCAGGGTGGCCTTGACCAGCCGGTCCTCGTTGCGGCGCCAGTGGCGCGGCAGGGTCAGGGGGCGGTCGACGCCCCGGGAGGTGACCTCGAGCGTGTAGGGCATCTCACCCATCACGTCGGAGTCGTCGAGCACGCGGGCGACCTCGCGGGTCGCGTCGGCGACGTCGTCGAGCGTCACGCCGCCGTCCTTGTCGACGGCCACGCGCAGCACGCGGCGCTTCCCGGCGGGGGTGACCTCGACGGCCTCGACGTCGAGGCCCATCGCGCTCAAGGGGTCGACCAGCTCCGCTTCGATGCGGTCCCGGGTGGCGTCCTGACGGGGTGTGCTCATCGGTGGCGACCTCCTTGTGCAGTTGTTGAAGGATCACGATAGCGGCCCCGGTCGAAGGTCTGTGAGCCGCCGGCAGGTGCTCCGGTCCGGTCCGCCCGGTGGGTAGGGTCAGGCCGTGCCCGGACGCCCGCTCTCCCGTCGTACGACACTGGGCTCGGCACTTGCCGCACCGCTGGTCCTGGCGGCCTGCGACATCGACCCGCCGACGCGCGAGAGCCGTTCGTCCCCGGCCACGCCGCCTCCCCCGGAGGACTCCGAGCTCGTCGCCGGGGTGGTGGCCGCGCTCGTGCGTGCGCTGTCGGTCCTCGACGCCGCCACGACCGCCGCGCCGACGCTCGCGGCCCGGCTCCGACCCGTGCTCGCGGCCCACGCCGAGCACCTCGACGTCCTGGCCGGAGCGGTCCCGGAGGCCGAGCGGCCCACCGGGGAGGCTGCCTCGGTCCCCTCCCGGCCGGCGCGAGCGCTCGCCGCCGTGCGCCGCTCCGAGCAGCGACTGGTGCGCGAGGTGCGCGAGGGCTGCCTGGCCGCAGCCAGCGGCGACCTCGCCCGGGTACTGGCCGCCGTCGCGGCGTCCTCAGCACAGCACGGCGCCGCCCTGGCCGGTGCGGCCGGGGAGGGCGCGCCATGAGCGTCCTCGACGCCCTCCAGACCACGCTCGCCGACGAGCACGCGGCGCTCTACACCTACGGCGTCCTCGGCGCCCGCACCTCGCAGTCGGCCACGCCCGCCCTCTTCGACGCCCTGACCGCCGGCTACCGGCGCCACCGTGCGCGGCGCGACCAGCTGCGGCTCCTCGTCGAGGACGCCGGCGGCGAGCCGGTGGCGGCCGCGCCCGCCTACGAGCTCGACAGGAGGCTGCTCCGCGCCACGCAGGTGCAGGCGGCCGCGCTGGACCTCGAGGTCGCGAGCGCGGAGACCCTCCTCGCGCTGGTCGCCCAGTCGTCCGGCTCCGTGCGCGAGTGGGCGCTCACCGAGGCGACCTGGTCGGCCTCCTGGCAGCTCGAGCTGGGTGGCGCCGCCGAGGCCTGGCCCGGCGCGCCCGAGCTGGCGTAGCCCTCGCGACCTGCGCCAACCCCGCCTGCGGCGCCAAGCACCTCCCGCACCGTGCGTGCGGCCCGTGCGGCCAGTACGGCACCAAGGCCGACCGTCGCCAAGGCCTCTGACCACCGACGAGCTCCGCGCAGCGCTCGGTGATCCGGTCCTGGATCCCGAGCTGCTGCACCGTGCGCTGACACACCGCTCGTACGCCGACGAGAACGGGCAGATCCCGACCAACGTGCGCCTGGAAACCGCGCCGGCCAGAGTGGCGGCATACGACAACCGCGCCGGCCAGAGTGGCGGCATACGACAACCGCGCCGGCCGTTTCGCCGTCGTTTGCCGCCACGCCCACGCTCAGCCCTGTCGTATGCCGCCATCCGACATGGCGCACCCGACCATGGCGGCGTACGACAACCGCGCCGGCCAGAGTGGCGGCGTACGACAACCGCGCCGGCCGTTTCGCCGTCGTATGCCGCCGGCTCGCTCCGCCGGGAACGGGAAAGGCGGCCCGCGGCCTCAACCCTTGGGAAAGTCCCGAGATCTCTCCCAAAAGCCGAGGACACGGACCGCCCATGTGGGGTTGGTCAGCATCACCCGTGTGAACCCTCCCTGTGGGGTGGGAGAACCACGTGCACAATCATGCAGTGGATCCAGGGGTTGCGAAACCGTTACCCACTTGCATGTTCGTGCAACGCACAAAGTTGCAGGACCGCCCCAGGCGGGGGGCCACGCTCAGGCCCGGTCGAGCGACCGCACGACCGCGGGGACCTCGGCGAGTGAGGTGACGCTGGCGTCCGGCTCGCCCTCGGTGTGGCCGACCTGGTCGACCGGGATGTTGCAGAGCGGGACGTGGATCGCCCGCATGCCGGCGTTGCGGGCGCCCCACACGTCGTCGAAGAGCCGGTCCCCCACGTAGACGCACGCGGCCGGGTCGCTGACCCCGACGGCGTCCATCGCCGCCCCGAAGGCTTGCCGCGACGGCTTCGTCCACGGGATCTCGCTGGTGTAGACGTCGCCGTCGATGAGGTCGTAGACCCCGTCGCGCTCGAAGAAGCCGACGTGCCACTCGCGCGGCCACACGGTGTTGGACAGGATGCCGATGCGCAGCCCCCTCGAGCGGAGCTCCTCGAGCATCGGCCGCGCCTCGGGGTCGGTCAGGGTGCGGGGCTCCCAGAAGTCGTAGTAGGCCTGCAGCAGCTCGGGGTCGTGGTCGAGCCCAGCCTCGACGAAGAGATCGGCGATGGTCGCGCTCTGCTGGTGGTCGCGGCTGCGGCCCCAGATCACGTCGCCGGCGCGGTGCAGGCGCTCGGCGCGGGCGTGGTGGTCGTCCTCGGGCGACGGCGTACGACGTACGGCCTCCGCGAGCGCCAGCGACTCGGCGTGGAAGTCCACGTCGTGCCACCGCGTCAGGGTGCCGCCCCAGTCGAAGATGACTGCCTCGATGCGCGCCTGGGCCATGCGCGCGAACCTATCCGAAGCCGAGCGCAACCGATCGGCGTCCAGCACCATCACACAGGCAGGGGGCACAGGCAGGGGCGTCGGCGGGGAGGGCAGGAGTGAGACGGAAGCAGGCGTTCGCGGCGGCAGCGCTCGCGATCGCCGTGCTGCTCAGCCTCGACGGCGCCGAGCCCTCGGTGGACCGCGTCGCCGCCACGGCGGCGACGTGTGACCGGAGCTCGCCCCAGCCACCCTCGTCGCCGGTCCCGCACGGCCCGGACTTCCCCACCAACGCAACGGGCCTGACCTACGGGAGCGCCATGGACAACGCCCCGTAGCCGGACCTGGTCCACGAGTCCGACGGCGTCACACAGATCGACACGTTCGAGCAGTCACCCGGCACCACGGTCGCGGACGGCGTGACCGACCCACCCGCACCCACCGGCGGGCCGGACGCGGCCGACGTACTCGGGCAGTGGACGGCGGTCGTCGCCGGCATCCGCAGCGGCGGCAGGGATCAGTACGACACCTACCGCGACCTCGACCTGGCCATCGGCTTCGACGGCGACGAGGTGAGGGCGTACGACGGCTGCCGCACGTGGACGGCCGGCTTCGTGCTGGAGGGCGGCGAGCTCACGCTGACGCGGCCCTTCGCCGTCGAGGGCGGGCACGCCGTCGGCTGCCCGCCGGCGGCGCCCGTGCCCGCGATCGTCGAGAACGTCCAGCACGTCACGCAGTCGGGCGGGCGGACCTACCTCCACCTCGCCGACCTCCGGATCGCGCTGGCGCTGACTCGCCGATGAAGTTCCACTCCGGCGAGTGGATGTTCATCGGGGCTCACGCTCAGGCGGGTTGCGCGAAGCTCGGATTTCCACTCGTGCGAGTGGAAATCCATCCCGGGGGAGGATCAGCTGCGGACGATCGCGGCGATCCGGCCGGCGGCCGCGTCGACCGCGACCTCCTCGCGGTCGCCGGACCTGCGGTCGCGGACCTCGACGTTGCCGTCGGCGAGCCCGCGGCCGACCGTGACGATCGTGGGTACGCCGATGAGCTCGGCGTCCTTGAACTTCACGCCCGGGCTGACCTTGCCGCGGCGGTCGTCGTAGAGCACCTCGACACCCTGCGCGGCGAGCTCGGCGGCCAGCGACTCGGCGGCCTCGAAGATCGCGTCGTCCTTGCCGGCCGCGACGACGTGCACGTCGGCGGGCGCGACGTTGCGCGGCCAGCACAGGCCGATGTCGTCGAGCGTGCCCTCGGCGATCGCGGCCACCGCACGGGACGGACCGATGCCGTAGGAGCCCATCGTGACCGTCACGAGCTTGCCGTTCTCGTCGAGCACCTGGAGCCCGAGCGCGTCGGCGTACTTTCGGCCGAGCTGGAAGATGTGGCCCATCTCCACCCCGCGCGCCGACTCGAGAGTGCCCTCGTCGCAGCTGGGGCAGGCGTCGCCGTCGCGCACGTCGGCGGCCTCGATGGTGCCGTCGGGGGTGAAGTCACGACCGGCGACCAGGTCGACGACGTGGGAGCCGGGGACGTTGGCGCCGGTGACCCAGCGGGTGCCCTCGACGACGCGCGGGTCGACGACGTAGCGGATGCCGGACTTCGACTCCTCCCCGAGCACCTCCGGACCGATGTAGCCCTTGACCAGCGCGGGGTACTTCGCCATCTCGGCCTCGTCCATCGCCTCCACCTCGATGGGCTCGAGCTGGCCCTCGAGGCGCTTCTGGTCGACCTCGCGGTCGCCGGGCAGGCCGATCGCGAGCGGCTCGCGGGTGCCGTCCGGGTGCTTGAGCACGACGAGCACGTTCTTGAGGGTGTCGCCGGCGACCCAGGGGCGGTCCTCACGGGGGAAGGCCGCGTTGAGGTGGTCGACCAGGGTGTCGATGGTCGGGGTGTCGGGGGTGTCCTCGGCGTGCGCGGCGGGCGCGTCGTCGTACGGCAGCGGGGCGGGCGCGCGCACGGCGACGGCCTCGACGTTGGCGGCGTAGTCGCAGTGGGTGCAGCGGACGTAGGTGTCCTCACCGACCTCGGCCTTGGCGAGGAACTCCTCGCTGGCCGAGCCGCCCATGGCGCCTGACGTCGCCTTCACGATGACGTACTCGAAGCCGAGCCGGTCGAAGATCTTGATGTAGGCGTCGCGGTGCTGCCGGTAGGACCGCTCGAGGCCCGCGTCGTCGACGTCGAAGGAGTAGGAGTCCTTCATGATGAACTCGCGCCCGCGCAGCAGGCCGGCGCGGGGACGTGCCTCGTCGCGGTACTTGTTCTGGATCTGGTAGATCGAGAGCGGCAGGTCCTTGTAGGACGAGTAGAGGTCCTTCACCACCAGGGTGAACATCTCCTCGTGCGTGGGACCGAGCAGGTAGTCCGCGCCCTTGCGGTCCTGGAGGCGGAAGATGTTGGGGCCGTACTCGGTCCACCTGTTGGACGCCTCGTAGGGCTCCTTGGGCAGCAGCGCCGGGAACGACAGCTCCTGGGCGCCGATGTCGTCCATCTCCTCGCGGATGATGCCCTCGATCTTGCGCAGCACGCGCAGGCCCAGGGGCAGCCAGGTGTAGATGCCCGGGGCGTTGCGGCGGATGTAGCCGGCGCGGACGAGCAGCCTGTGGCTCGGCACCTCGGCGTCGTTGGGGTCGTCGCGCAGGGTGCGCACGAACAGGGTCGACATGCGGAGGATGCGGGCTGCCATGCGCGCAAGGATAGGTGCGCGGCTCCGGCCACCGCGAACCAGATTCCCCGCTGGTCACAGGCAACCCCGCCGCACCCCCGCACGTCTCCTCGATGACACCGCACACTCCACAGGGGGAACCACCATGCGCCACCCACGCCGAGCCGGCCTCGTGCTGGCCGCGCTGACCACTGCCGTCTCGCTCGTCGCACCCGCGCAGGCCGCGGTCCCGAGCGTCGAGCTGCAGCCCCACCGGCTCTCCCGGGGCGCCGACATCGCGGTCCCCCACATCGACGACGGCGACTTCGTCGACGGCACCAAGCGCGTGGAGCTGCCCGGAACGGTCGCGGAGCTCCTCGGACCGTCCGGCGATGCCTGGGTGATCGCAACCCACCGCACGAACAGGGTCGGGGAGTGGCGCAACCGTCGCGTCGTACGCGTCGAGGCGGACGGCGCCGTGCGCGAGGTCCTGCGCGACGTGGACGCGTCGACCCTGGTGCTCAGCGAGGACGGCAGCCGGCTGGTCGGTCCGACGTCGAGCAACCGGCGTACGACGATCAAGGTCTGGTCGGCGACCGACGGGACCGAGATCGCCGCCCGGAAGTTCGGCGGCTACCCCGAGGTCGTCACCGCCGACGCCCGGAAGGTGCTCGTCGACACCACCCGGCGCACCGCGTGGTGGGGCGTCGGAGCCGACCGTGTGCGGACCCTGACGACGAAGCTGACCGGCCAGGCCAGCATCGAGCACAACCTGCTCGTGACCTACACGAAGGACCCCTACCTCGGCGGCTGCACCCAGCTGGTGAGGCTCAGCGCGCCGAGGATGAAGGTCTGGAAGTCGTGCGAGGACCGGGTCGCGGCCGTCTCCCCCGACGGCACCCGGATGGTGACCTTCGACATCCTCACCGACGGGCTCGGCCCCGGCGTGATCCACCTGCGCGAGATCGACGGCACGAAGCTGGCGACCTACAGCACCAACTGGTTCAGCGGCTGGGAGTGGGAGTCGCCCACCACGCTGCTGCTCGACGTCAACGGCCAGCGGAAGTTCGCCACCGTGCGTTGCACGCTCGGTGCCTGCGAGAACGCGACCGACCCGGTGCCCGTGACCGCTCCCTAGCAGGGGCGGGAGCCAGGGCTAGGTCCCGAGCACCGTGAACGACGCCGCGGTGGCCGCCAGCACCGGATCGCCGGCCGCCACCTCCCGCGCGGCCAGCAGGGCCTCGCCGAGCCCTTCGCCGGCGCGGAGGCTCGCGTGCAGGGCCACCATCACCTCGACCGTGGCGGCGTCGTCGACCTCGGCCAGGCTCGACACGACGCCGGCCGTGCCCATCGAGAGCAGCGCGGCCGCGAGCCCGAGCAGCTCCTGGTCGCCGACCGGGGCCATGACGCCCGACTCGCAGGCCGACAGCACGACACGGTGCGGTGGGCGGCGCAGCCCCTGGAGGTCGTGCACCAGCAGCGGCCCGTCGGCCAGGACGAGGGACGAGAACAGCGGGCTGTCCTCGCGGAAGTGGCCGTGGGCGGCCACGTGCGCCAGCGCCGCGCCGTCGAGCGCTGCCAGCGCGGCCGCCACCGTCGCGTCGGCGCCGTCGAGGACCTGTGCGCCGGCGTCCTCGGCGGCGACCGCCGGCACCTCGGCCCCACCGCTGCCGAGCCCGGGGCCGACGAGCATCACCCGACGGTCACCCTCGGCCCGCGCGGATCGCGCCCGCAGCCACAGCCGCGCGGACGGCGTACTCGTCACGGGGCGGTGGGCGAGCGCGGGCACCAGGCCCCACGGCACGCCCTGCAGCCCGCTGGTGCCCGACACCACGACCCGCGACTCCCCCACCGCGTCGAGCGCCGAGCCGAGGAGCGACTTCTGCAGCCGGACGCCGGCGAGGTCCAGCTGGGCGCGCCGGCCGCGCGCGGCCTGCCGGAGCGTGAAGAGGGCGAAGTCGACGGCCTTCGCAGCGTCGGGGGCACTGCCGACCCGAAGGCGGCGTACGCGTCCCCGCGCCGCCACGAGCGCGTGGATCTCCCCGTCGACCTCGACCAGCTCGACCAGGGCGGTGTCGTCCTCGGCGAGGGCGGCGAGGAGGGCTACGACGTCGAGGGAGGTGGCGGTCTCCCCCGACCCGCGGACGCGCATGAGGCGCTGACGCACCGTCTGCTCCAGCCGGGAGGCGCGGGCCTCGAGGCGCTCGGTCGGCTCGCCCGCCGCCCGGGCCTCGGCCAGCTGCCGGTGCTGGGCGCGCAGGGCCGCGAGGTCGGCCGTCGTCTCCTCGTCGCGGTCAGCCGTGGCCGGGGGCACCGCCAGGGCCGTGGCTCGCCACCGCTCCGACCACCGCAGGAGCTGGCGCGAGCTCCCTGACGCCAGCGCCGTCCGCGTGCCGAGCTCGGCGAGCGCCGCGCCGTGGCTGGAGACCACGGCCCGCAGCTCCTGGCTGCCGAGGGTGGCGCGGTGCTCGTCGAGCGCCCTCAGCCCGAGGTCGCAGGCGCGGAGCACCCCACCGCTGTCGCCGGCTGCGGCACGGGCACGCGCCCGGGCCAACCAGCCGAGGGCTCGCACCAGACCGGTGCCGCTCCGGCGGAACTCGGCCGCCTCCTCGAGCCAGGCCGCGGCCAACGCGGCGGCCCGTGGCGAGTCGACACCCTCGGCGAGGCGCGCCCCGAGCAGCAGTGCCTGGGGCAGCTCGCTGACCTGCGCCTCCCGGGAGGCGTCGACGAGCCGCTCCACCTGCGGCAGGAGCCGCGACGGCGGGTCGCCCGCCTCGGCCCGGGCCGTGATCGACCTGAGGTCGGCGCGCAGGCGGTGGACCTGTCGCGACTGGCGCCGCAGCAGGCGGGAGGCCTCGTCGGCCGCGGCGGCAGCACGCTGCCAGTCCTCCGCAGCCAGGGCCGCCTCGGCGACCGAGACGAGCAGGTCAGCGTGCTCGCGGGCCTGGAGCGGTCGCGCCGCGAGGGCCTGCTCGACCACGGCGAGGGCATCGACCGCGAGGCCTGCGGCGAGGTAGGCGTCGGCGCGGTCGACCACGAGGTCGACGCTGGTGACCTCGAGGGCGTCGAAGAGCGCGCTGGCCTCGGCGTACTTCTCGAAGGCGAGCGGGAGGTCACCGGCCAGGAAGGCCACCCACCCCACGTTGTGGACGGCGATCGCCCCCGCCCACTCGGTCCCCAGCTCGGTGGCTATCAGTCGTGTCTCCTCGAACGCTTCGGCGGCCCCGGTGAGGTCGCCCGAACGCGCCCGTACGAGGCCCGCGAGGTTGCGCGCCCTGAGCTCCCACTCGCGGTCCCCGGCGCGACCGAACTCGACACTGGCCTCGTGCAGGTCGGCGGCGCTGCCCTCGTAGTCGGCCAGCATCCGCTCGAGCACCCAGGCACGCCTGTACAGCGCCCGAGCCTTGGGCGTCCCCGAGACCTCCTTCGTGGCCTGGTCGAGGTGGGCCAGCCCGTCGCGGACCTGACCACTCACGGCCAGGGTCGCTCCCAGGGTGGCGCGCGCGTCGCTCACACGCTCGGGGTCGCCGGACCGTCTGGCGACGCCCAGTGCCGTCCGCAGGTGCACCAGCGACTGATCGACCTGCCCCAGGTCACGGAGCACGATGCCCACGACCTGGTGGCCGATCGAGGCCACGAAGGGATCCGCGGACGTGACGAGCTCCTCCTCCGCCCGCCGGCGCGCTGCCGCAGGGGCGGAGAACAGGGTGAGCAGCAGCTCCTCAGCGTCGGCCCTGGTCACCATGGTGTGACCATCCTTGCCGAGCCCCGCCCCAGATATGGGAAAACGCCGTCAGGTCTGTCCTTGCAGCACTAGCGTCCGAGCATGGGCGACTGGAAGATCGGCAACGACCGACGACGACGCAGCACCGACCAGCTCCGCAACTTCAAGGAAGCCAATGACGGCCAGGTGGCCTGGGACACCGAGGCGCCTGCGGACTTCACCTACGTGTACCACCCCGACCGGATGCTGGTGCGGTCCGCCGACGTCGGGTCGTTCGACAGCGCCGTCGCCGCCCTCGACAAGGGTGTCCTGGAGGACACGCCCCGCGTGGACGCCGAGCTGCTCGACGGGGAGCTGCTGCGCTACGTGCTCCCTGCGCGGGTCAACGGCGAGTCCGTCCCCGAGCTCCTCGACCTCCTCGAGGAGGCCGGTCTGCAGCGAGGCGCGGCGTCACCCGACCACTGGGTGCATGTCGCACCGGGTGGTGGCGGCAGCACCCTGTGCCCGGCCATCGAGCCGCAGGAGACCGGCCTGAAGGAGCCCTGTCCCCCGGAGGCACCGCGGGGCAAGGGCGACGAGGTCAGCGTCGTGGTGGTCGACACCGGCTGGAACCCGCCGTCCGGCACCGACCCACGTACGCCGTGGCTGCACGACGTCGACGGCGACGACGAGCTCAACGGCCCGGACCTGCGCCCGTACGCCGGGCACGGCACCTTCATCGCCGGGGTGGTGCGGTGCACGGCGCCCGAGACCAAGGTCTTCGTCGAGGGCTTCTGCATCGGCGGAGTCGGGGGCGGCGGCGTCCTGGAGTCCGACATGGTCGTGCAGCTCGAGGAGGCGCTCGACAAGGACCCGCGGGTCATCAACCTCTCCGCAGGCTGCCGCACCCGCCTCGACCTGCCGTCGATCGCGTTCGAGACCTTCTACCGCACGCGGCTGCACAAGCTCGACTGCGTCCTGGTCGCGGCGGCGGGCAACGACTCGTCGCCGGCGCCGTTCTGGCCGGCCGCCTTCGACTGGTGCGTGGGCGTCGGGTCGCTCGACCGCGACGGCCGCGTCTCGGACTACTCCAACTTCGGCGTCTCCGCGGACGTCTACGCCCTGGGGCGCAACCACGTCAACGCGTTCCCCGACGGCACGTTCGTGTGCCACGAGACGCCCGACAAGGGCGACGTGCGCGTCTTCAGCACCGGGATGGCCCGGTGGAGCGGCACGTCGTTCTCCGCTCCGGTCGTGGCCGGCCTGATCGCCCGGGAGATCTCCGAGCGCGGCTGCTCGGCCGCGGACGCCCGCGACGCCGTGCTGGCGCGGTCGGCGTACGAGTCCGACCCCGGCGTGGGGCCGATCCAGACGCTGCGCCAGCCCTACTTCTGATAGAGGGCCTGACCCAGGGCCTGTCCCTGGTCCTGGCTCCGGCCCTGGATCAGAGCTCGACCCAGCGGCTGCTCGAGACGGAGTCGCCGGATCGCACCGTGAACCGGACCGACCCGGTGGGCTCGGCCTCGATCAGGAAGAAGCCGGACTCGTCGAGCGCGGTCGTCCACGTCTGACCGTCGGTGGTCTCCACCGTGACCTCGACGGACTCCAGGTCCCCCTCGAAGTCGAGCAGCTGGCCCCGCACCTCGGTCCCGTCGATCTCCGCGTCGAGCGACCAGCCCGAGGCCGCGGAGAAGTAGAGCACCCGCGCGGTGCTCAGCCCCCGCACCTCGGCGGCGGGCCCGTGGGCGGAGTCGCGGAGCAGGACGAGCATCTCCCACTCCTCGTCGAGCTCCGCGGCCGCGACGGCGGCGATCATCGTCGCCACGAGTCCGGGCGGCGGCGGGTCGTAGGTCGTCCACATGTCACGCAGCTCCCCCAGGAGAGCGGCATCCCCACTGGTCATCGCTCGCCCCCTTCCGTCAGTGCACGTCGTACCTTGGCCAGGCAGCGGGCCCGCGTGGGTCCGATGCTCCCGACAGGCATGTCGAGGTCCTTGCTCAAGGCCTGGTAGTCGGGTCGGTCCATGAAGGCCACGACCCGCAACAGCTTGCGGCAGCGCTCGTCGACGGACGCCACGGCTCTCCAGAGCCGTGACGCCTCGTCGTCGCGCACTGCCAGTTCCTCGGCCGACTCCGCGTCCGGGAGCACGGCGTGCAGCGTCTCGTCCTGCACCGGACTCGCACGTCGCGCGGTCCGGGCATGGGCGGCTGCGCCGCGCCTGGCTGACGTGATCAGCCAGGACGCGACCGCCTGGGGATCGTCGATGGTCTGGTGCAGCCGTACGAAGCCCAGCCAGGTCGCCTGAATCACGTCCTCAGCCGACTGGCGGTCGTGGCCGTAGGCCCGCACCACGTGCCAGAGCACCGGTGTCATCGCAGCAACCAGCTCATCCACCGCGCTGGCGTCCCCCGAACGCCAGGCGATGAACGCCCCACTGGCCATGTCCCACGGTGACTGGTCGAGCTGCCCCTCAGCTCTTCGGTCCTCTGACATGGTGACCATTGTCCCCATGTCAGCACAGGTAGTGGCAACCGCCGTGCTGATACGTCCCGGCCGAAAACCTTTTTGTCCTGCACCTCGGTGGGTCAGAACATGAGGGTCGCGAAGGTCGCCGTCTGCTCGAACCCGACACGGGCGTACGTCGCCCGGGCAGGCAGGTTCCACTCGTTGACGTAGAGCGAGACGACCGGCGCCATGCCGGAGTCGAGGACGTGCGAGACCACGGCCGCCATGCCGCTCGAGGCCAGTCCCCTGCCCCGCAGGTCCGGGCGCACCCACACCCCCTGCACCTGGGCGGCGTACGGCGTCACGCACGCGACCTCGGCCTTGAACACCACTCCCTGCTCGTCGAAGCTGGCCATCGACCACCCGCGCCCGATGAGCTGCTGAACGCGCGCGCGGTAGAGGTCGCCGCCGCCGGAGTCGCTCTCCGGCGAGACACCGACCTCCTCGGTGTACATCGCCACGCAGGCCGGGTAGAGGCGCTCGAGGTCGGCGGGCGTTGTGAGGCGTACGTCGGGGTGGGGCGCCACGGCCGGTGGGCCCGCGATCTCCAGGTGCGGCTGGCAGGAGCGGATCTCGCGCGGGCGCGACCAGCGCGGCTCGACGACCTCCCACAGCGCCGCGACCACGTCGCTGGGCCCCACGATCGTGCCGACCGTGCCGCGGCGGCGCAGCGCCACGTCGGCGAAGGCACCCACGTCGTCGGGCGTGCACTGGACCGGGACCAGGTTGGCCCCGAGGTGGCAGCCGGCGACCAGCTCGTCGCCCTCGAAGCGACCCCACACCTGCCCGCCCAGCCAACGCTCGTCGAGGTTGGTGAGCCGGGCGCGGTAGTCGGCGAAGACGTTGACCACCGGGTCCTGCTCCGCGAGCGCGACGAACCGGTCCCGGTCGCCCGGGCCCAGCACGCGCACCTGCTCGCGGGTCCTCAGCACGCTCGGAGCCTACTCAGGTCCTCCGCAGCCTGGCGGCAGACGACCATCCGGCCGCCGAGGGTGGCGGCAGACGACCACCCCGCCGCCGAGGGTGGCGGCAAACGACCACCCCGCCGTCGAGGGTGGCGGCACATGACCACCGAATCGGCGATCTGGATGTCGTACGCCGCCACCCGCGACGATTTCGATGTCAGATGCCGCCACCCTCAGGAGACGGAGACGGACGCCTCGGCGCCTTCGACCGGCTCCATGCCCTCGGCGATGCGCAGGGCCTCCTCGATGAGGGTCTCCACGATCTGCGACTCCGGGACGGTCTTGACGACCTCGCCCTTGACGAAGATCTGGCCCTTCCCGTTGCCCGAGGCGACACCCAGGTCGGCCTCGCGGGCCTCGCCGGGTCCGTTGACGACGCAGCCCATGACGGCGACGCGCAGCGGCACCTCGAGCCCGTCGAGCCCGGCGGTGACCTCCTCGGCGAGCTTGTAGACGTCGACCTGGGCGCGACCGCACGAGGGGCAGGAGACGATCTCGAGGCGGCGCGGCTTGAGGTTGAGCGACTCCAGGATCTGGAGGCCGACCTTGACCTCCTCGACCGGGGGCGCGCTCAGCGAGACGCGGATGGTGTCGCCGATGCCCTGGCTGAGCAGGTGGCCGAACGCGACCGCCGACTTGATGGTGCCCTGGAAGGCAGGTCCGGCCTCGGTGACGCCGAGGTGCAGCGGCCAGTCGCCGGCCTCGGCCAGCAGCTCGTAGGCGCGCACCATCACGACCGGGTCGTTGTGCTTGACCGAGATCTTGAAGTCGTGGAAGTCGTGCTCCTCGAAGAGGCTGGCCTCCCACACGGCGGACTCGACGAGCGCCTCCGGCGTGGCCTTGCCGTACTTGTCGAGGATCCGCTTGTCGAGCGAGCCGGCGTTGACGCCGATGCGGATCGACGTGCCGCGGTCCTTGGCCGCCTTCGCGATCTCCTTGACCTGGTCGTCGAACTTGCGGATGTTGCCCGGGTTGACCCGGACGGCCGCGCAGCCGGCGTCGATGGCCGCGAAGACGTACTTCGGCTGGAAGTGGATGTCGGCGATGACCGGGATCTGCGAATGCTGGGCGATCTCCGGGAGCGCGTCGGCGTCGTCCTGGCTGGGGCACGCCACCCGCACGATGTCGCAGCCGGTCGCGGTCAGCTCGGCGATCTGCTGGAGCGTGGCGTTGACGTCGGAGGTCAGCGTCGTGGTCATCGACTGCACCGAGATCGGCGAGTCGCTGCCGACGCCCACGGACCCCACCTTGATCTGGCGGGTCTTGCGGCGGGGCGCCAGGACGGGGGGCGGGAGGGCAGGCATGCCAAGGCCGACGGTCATGCCCGCCAGTCTAGGAGGAGGCGCCTCGCGGGCCCGAGTCGGCGTACGTCAGCTCAGGTGGAGGGGTACGACGAGGTCGGCGACGATGAGGATCACGCCCATCACCAGCATGGCGAGCCCCACGACGTAGGCGACCGGCAGCAGCTTGGCGACGTCGACGTGCCCGGGGTCGGGGCGGCCGCGGAGGCGGGCGACGCCGCGCTTGAGACCCTCGTAGAGCGCCCCGGCGATGTGGCCGCCGTCCAGGGGCAGGAGCGGGACGAAGTTGAACATGCCGATGAAGAAGTTGAAGCTCGCGATCAGGAACAGCAGCGTGACCAGCTTGTCGACCAGCGGGAAGGCGTCGCTCGCCGCGGCCTCGCCCGCGAACCGGCCACCGCCCACGATCGAGACCGGGCTCTCGGGGTCGCGCTCCTGGAGCCCGACGATCGCGCGGCCGACCTCGTAGACCTTGACCGGCAGCTGCCCCAGCGCCTGGACCGTCTCGACGGTCATCGTCTCCATCTGGATCGCGGTGTAGACGGGGCCGCCGGTGTTGAGGTGGGTGCGGGGCTGGACGCCGAGGAAGCCGACCTCGGTGAGGGTCTGGTCCTCGATCGAGGTCTGGCGCAGGGTGACCGTGGTGTTGGTGGTCAGCGTGAGCAGCTCACCGTCGCGACGGACCTCGATGACGGCGTCGCCGTCGGCGTTGCCGCGGATCTGCGACTGGAAGCTCTCCCAGTCGCGGAACGGCGTCCCGTTGAAGCTGACGATCTCGTCGCCGGGCTCGATCCCGGCCTGCTTGGCCGGCGTGGCCGGGTCGGCGGCGGTGCAGTCGCGGCCGGTCTCCTCGACCGGGATCACGCACTCCGGGACCGCGGCCACGGTGGGCTCGACGACCTCGTCGCGCGGGTTGCCGTAGGTCGCGAAGAGGATCACGAAGAGGGAGAAGGCGATGGCGATGTTGACCATCGGCCCGCCCGCCATCACGATCACCTTCTTCCACCAGGCGAGGCGGTAGAAGAGCCGGTCGGTGTCGTGCTGCTTGACGTACTCCCACTCCGCGGCGCGGGCGTCGGAGATCAGCTGCGTGAACAGTCCGGTGTTGGAGCGGCGCACCTTGTGCACCGGCTCGCCGTCCTCGTCGTACGTCGTCTCCTCGACGAGGCCCTCGGCACCCGGGGGAAGCATCCCGACGATCTTGACGTAGCCGCCGAGCGGGATCGCCTTGACGCCGTACTCGGTCTCGCCGATCTGCTTGCTCCACACCGTGGGGCCGAAGCCGATGAACCACTGCGGCACCTTGCAGCCGAACTTCTTGGCCGGAACGAGGTGGCCGAACTCGTGCAGCCCGATCGAGACCAGGATCGCGACCACGAAGGTGACGACGCCCAGGGTGTAGAGCAGGGGGGTCAAGGGAGATCCTTCTCAGGCGATTTCTCAGGCGATGAGGGCCGCGGCCTCCGCGCGCGCCCAGGCGTCGGCGGCGAGGACGTCGTCCACGGTGAAGTGCTCCCTCGATGGTACGTCGTGGGCGGCGAGGACGGCGCCCACCGTCGGGATGATGTCGACGAACCGCAGGCGACCGGCACGGAACGCCTCGACGCACTCCTCGTTGGCGGCGTTGTAGACCGCGGGCGCAGTGCCGCCCAGCTCCCCCGCCGTCCGGGCCAGGGAGACGGCCGGGAACGCCTCGTCGTCGAGGGGGAAGAACTCCCAGCTGCGGGCAGCGGTCCAGTCGTAGGCGGGGGCCGCGTCGGGCACGCGGTCCGGCCACGCGAGGCCCAGCGCGATCGGGATCATCATGGTCGGCGGGCTCGCCTGCACGATCGTCGAGCCGTCGACGAACTCGACCATCGAGTGCACGTCGCTCGTCGGGTGGACCACCACGTCGATCCGGTCGAAGGGGATGTCGAAGAGCAGGTGGGCCTCGATGACCTCGAGGCCCTTGTTGACCAGGGTCGCGGAGTTGATCGTGATGACCGGTCCCATCGACCACGTCGGGTGCTGCAGCGCCTCGTCGACCGTGACCTGGGCCAGGTCGTCGCGGGTTCGGCCGCGGAACGGTCCGCCGGACGCCGTCAGCACCAGCCGGCGCACCTCTGCCCGGGTGCCGGAGCGCAGGCACTGCGCGAGCGCCGAGTGCTCGGAGTCGACCGGCACGATCTGGCCCGGCCGCGCGCGACCCGTGACCAGGGAGCCGCCCATGATCAGCGACTCCTTGTTGGCCAGGGCCAGCGTGTTGCCGGCGTCGAGGGCCGCCAGGGTGGGGCGCAGCCCGACGGCACCGGTGATGCCGTTGAGCACGACGTCGCACTCGCGCCCGGCCGCCTCGGTCGACGCGTCCTCCCCCAGCCCCGAGAACGCCGGCGAGAACTCGGCGACCTGGGCCTCGAAGAGGTCGGGGTGGGAGCCGCCGGCCGTGAGCCCGACCACCCGGAACCGGTCGGGGTTGGCGCGGACGAGGTCGAGGGCCTGGGTGCCGATGGAGCCGGTCGAACCGAGGATCACGATGTCGCGCGCAGTCACGGGCGTCAGTGTGTCAGGTGCCCCGAAGGGGCTGCGCCGGGTCGAAGGACCACAACCGCAGGCCGCCGACCTCCACCACGCTCGCCCCGGCCGGGACCGGCAGGTCGTGGTCGTCCGACGCGCCGAGCGCCGCGAGGACCGGGAGCTCGTCGGCGCCGTGCCGCGCGAGGATCGCGTCGCCCGGCACCTCGGCGCAGGGCGCGGGGTCGGTGCGGCCGGCGCGCATCGCGATGTCCCACGGCACGTCCTCGTCCTCACCCTCGACACCGAAGACGACGCCCGTCCCGCCCTCGCCGACCCGCATCGTGGCGTCGGCCGCAGCCGAGTCGTCGTACGCCGCCACGGCGCCGAGCCGGGCGACCGCCAGGGCCACCACCACGCCCGTCGCGCGCGGGAGGTCGCCGAGGGCCACGTGGTCCCCCACCGTCACGCCGAACGCCCGCAGCACTCCCCCGCAGGCCGCCACGTCGGTGAGGAGCCGGGCGAAGGTCCAGTCGCCGTCCGGGTCGGTCAGCGCGACGTCGTCGGCGTGTCCGCGGACCACGTGGATGTCGAGCGCGTCGTAGCAGGCGTTGAGGGTGCCGGCGTCGCCGTCGGTGGGCGCGCGGAACCAGTGCACGTCGGACATGGCGATCAGGACAGCCCGTTCTCTGGGGTCCTCGCCGGCTTCGACGGGGTGCGGAGCCACGCGGTGAAGAACCCACCGAGGTCCTGTCCGCTCACCCGGGTGGCGACCTCCTCGAACTCCTCGCTGGCGCCGTTGCCGCCCCGCTGCTCGCGGATCCAGGTGCGGATGATCCTCCAAAAGACCTCGTCGCCCACCCGGTTGCGCAGCGCCTGCAGGGTCATCGCCCCGCGGCCGTAGATCGCTGAGTCGAACACCTTGGCGGAGCCGGGATCGGCGACGACGACCTGCCAGAAGTCCGACTGCTCGCTCACGTCGTCGTAGTAGCTGCGCAGGATCGCGGCACCCGAGCGACCACCGTGGGTCTCGTCCCAGCGCCACTCCATGAAGCTGGCGAAGCCCTCGTTGAGCCAGATGTCACGCCAGCCCTGCACGGCGATGTCGTCACCGAACCACTGGTGCGAGAGCTCGTGGACCACGAGGCTGGTGTAGCTGCCGCCGACCGCGGGGTAGGTCGGGCGCGTCTGGTTCTCGAGCGCGAAGCCCGGGTTGAGCGAGGTCGTGAGGCCGCCCACCACGGAGAAGGGGTAGTCGCCGAGGTCCTTCTCCAGCCCGGCGATGACCGCAGGGGTCTTCTTCATCAGCCGCATGCTGGCCCGCTGGTCGCCCTCGCTGAGCCCCTGCGAGACCGCGACCAGCCAGGGCAGTCCTCCGCGCTTGCCACGGGCGATGGTGAAGTCACCGGCGGCGAAGAACGCCAGGTAGGGCGCCATCGGCTCGTCGGCGCGCCAGTGCCAGGTCGTCGACCGCTTGCCGACCCGGCGGCCCTTGAGCTCGCCGTTGGAGATCACCTCGCGGCCGTGGGGCACGGTGATCCGCACGTCGACCACGGCCTTGTCGCGCGGGTGGTCGTTGGCGGGGAACCACCACGGCGCCATGTGCGGCTCGTTCATCGTGACCACCTCGCGCTTGTTCGCCAGCCAGTTGCGCTGGCCGGCATAGGCACGCTCGGCGGGGTGGTCGTCGTAGGTCACCACGACGGTGTGCGCCGAGCCCGCCGCGAGCGGGGCGGCCGGGGTGATCCGCAGCTCGTGCCCGCCGTCGGACCTGGCGAAGGTGGCCCGGGCGCCGTCGACGGTCACCTTGTCGACCTTCAGCAGGAAGTCGAGGGAGAAGCTCGAGAGGTCGCTCGTCGCGACCAGCCGCACCTTCGTGCGCCCGCTGAGCCACTTGCTCGCGAGGCCGTAGCGGTTGGCGACGGCGTACGACGTCACGTCGATGCCGCCGTTGCCGTCGAGCGGCCAGTAGGGATCACCGATCCCCGAGGCACCGTCGGCGGCAGCTGGGGCGACGAGCGAGGACTCGGCCGTCGCGGAGGCGCTGGTCAGCCCGACTGTCATCGCCCCGGACAGGCCGAGCGCCAGGAGGGGCCTCGAGAGGGATCGCATGCTCACCCGTGGAACCTAGCGCGTTAATCCCGTTGCCGGGGCGCCGTCGGGTGACCCACCATGGTCCCGGCGATCCGCCACACCACGTGCTGCAGAGTCAGCCCGTGCCCCCGTCCGAGAGGAGTCGTGACATGTCCATCACTGTCCTCGGCCTGCCCGCCGACCACCTCTCGCACTCACGGAGCACCCGCGTTGACGCACACAGAACCGCACTTCCCGGAGGACTTCCTCCGGCCTGACGACCGTTCGCCCCTCGAGGGGATCGACGAGTCGTTCGTCTTCACCTACGACACGTACGCCGACGAGCTCGGCGACGGTCAACGATGGTCCCGCTGGGAGGACCTCGAAGCACTCATGAAGGGTCCCGAGCCGCGACCCGACTGGGTCGTGGTCTCCAGCGGCGCGATCGACACCGAGCTCGGCGTCCTCAAGACCGGCAAGGAGGCCGATGTCTTCCTCGTCGAGCGTGAGGACCCGCACCGGCCGGAGACGGCCGTCGTGATGGCCGCCAAGCGCTACCGCGACACCGACCACCGCACGTTCCACCGCGCCGCCTCCTACACCGAGGGCCGGTCGATGAAGCGCTCGCGTGACAACCGCGCCCTCAAGCGCAAGTCCACCTGGGGCAAGCAGGTCGCCGCAGGCGAGTGGGCGGTCTCGGAGTGGAGCGCGCTGCGCCGGTGCTGGGAGCTCGGGCTGCCGGTCCCCTACCCCGTCCAGATCGACGAGACCGAGATCATGATGGAGTGGATCACCGTCACCGTCGCCGGCGTGACCGACACCGCACCCCGCGTCGCCCAGGTCCGTCCCGAGCGCGAGCTGGTCGAGGCCTACTACGACCAGCTGCGCGACGCGCTCGGCGTGCTCGTGCAGGCCGGACTGGTGCACGGCGACCTGTCGCCCTACAACACCCTCGCCGCGGGCGAGCGGCTCGTCATCATCGACCTGCCGCAGATGGTGGACCTGGTCGGCAACCCGCGCGGGATGGACTTCCTCCTGCGCGACTGCGCCAACATGTGCGCCTGGTTCCGCTCGCGGGGGCTCGAGGTCGACGAGCAGGAGCTGTTCGGCGACCTCATGGCACACGCGTTCTGAGACGGGCCGAGCCCGGCCCCTTGCGCCGTGGGTCCCTCAGGGACTCAGGGACCCGCGGCGCATAGGTTGGCCTCGTGCAGAGGACCCGCGGACGCGTCGTCGACGTCACCACGCTCGAGGAGCTCGACCGGCGCCTGGCCCACGGCGCGCACGACATGGGCGGCTGGCGCCTGGTCCGTCTCGACCTGACCGACCGCGTCGACCAGCTCCTGCGCGGCTCGGTGGCACAGGCGTTGTTCCTCGGCTGCACGTTCGCCGACGGTGACGCCGACGCCGTACGACGTGCCGGCGGGGTCGTGCTGCCGACCATCCCGCACACGCCCGTCGACCCCTACCGGGCCGAGCTCTACTCGCCGCGCGAGCTCTACGACACTCCCCACTACCGCGACTCGCTCGACGCCCGGGCCTACGCCTGGTCCAAGATGCCCAACGACACCGACGACGCGCTCGCGATGACCCTGCACGACCACGCCATCGACGAGGCGCTGACGGCCTGGGTCGCCGGACGGTCGATCGTCGGCGTGATGGGCGGGCACGCGCTGGAGCGCGGGAGCGAGGCGTACGCCGACGCGGCCCGCCTCGGCCACGAGCTCGGCGGCCACCTCACCGTCGCCACCGGCGGGGGGCCGGGCGCCATGGAGGCGGCCAACCTCGGCGCCTTCCTCCCCGCCGACCTCGACGCCGCGCTCGCCGAGCTGTCGCAGGTGCCGTCGTTCCGGCCCGACATCGGCGCCTGGGCGAGGGCCGCCTTCGGTGTGCTCGACACGGTGGAGGACGGGCGTGAGTCGCTCGGTATCCCGACCTGGCACTACGGCCACGAGCCGCCCAACCCGTTCGCCACCTCGATCGCCAAGTACTTCCGCAACGCCACCCGCGAGTCGATCCTGCTGGAGGTCTGCAACGCCGGGATCGTCTTCCTGCCCGGCGCGGGCGGCACCGTGCAGGAGATCTTCCAGGACGCCTGCGAGAACTACTACGCGGACGAGACCTCGCTCGCCCCGATGGTGCTGGTCGGGCGCCAACACTGGACCGAGGAGCTGCCGGCCTGGCCGCTGCTGGAGGCGATGGCCCGCGGGCGTGCCATGGAGCCGCACGTCCACCTCGTCGACTCCCTCGAGGAGGTGGGCGAGGTGCTCAGCCGGCCCGCCGACGACTGGACGCGGGGGCGCTGACGTCGCGGTAGTGGCTGACCAGGAGGTCGTTGACCGCCTGCCAGGTCCGGTCGCGCACGCTGAGGCGCGCCGCGCGTCCCATCCGTGCGCGCAGCAACGGCCGGTCCACGAGCCGCTCGACGTGGGCGACCAGCTCCTCGGCGTCGCCGGGCTCGTAGAGGTAGCCGGCGACGGTGTCGTCCACGACGTCGATCGGGCCCCCGGCACGCGGCGCGACCACGGGCACCCCGCTCGCCAGCGCCTCCTGCGCGGACTGGCAGTAGGTCTCGTGCCGGCCGGTGTGCACGAAGACGTCGAGCGTGGCGTACGCCGCCGCGAGGTCGTCGCCGTGCAGCACCCCGAGGAACGCGGCACCGGGCAGCAGCGCCCGGAGGCGGGCCTCCTCGGGGCCGCCCCCGACCAGCACGAGGCGCGCGCCCGGGAGCCGCTCGACGTGGGCGAGCAGCTCGAGCTCCTTCTCGGGCGCCAGCCGGCCGACGTACCCGACGAGCAGCTCGCCGCGCGGGGCGAGCGCGGCGTGCAGCGCCTCGTCGCGCCGCTCCGGGGTGAAGAGCACCTGGTCCACTCCCCTCGGCCAGCGCGCCACGTCGGTGACGCCGAGGCGCGTGAGCTGGTCGATGCTCGCCCGCGACGGCGCCAGCGTGCGGTCGACGCCGAGGTGGATCCGACGGGTGAGCGACTCCATGGCCCGTGCTCCCCCGGGCACGGCGTACCGATCGGCGAAGCCGACGAGGTCGGTCTGGTAGATCGCCACGGTGGGGATGCCGAGCGACCGCGCGGCCTTCGCGGCCTGGAACCCCAGCGTCGCCGGGGACGCGATGTGCACGACGTCGGGGCGGAAGCGCACCATCGCGGCGCGGAGCCGGCGGCGGGTCTCGAGGCCGATGCGGAACTCGGCGTAGAACGGCAGGCTGGCGCCGCGGGCGTGGGTGACCGGGAACCCGGCGTAGGTCGCCGGCCCGGTCGGCGCGATCAGCTCGGCGTCGTGGCCCTCGGCCGCGAGGTGCTCGAGCACGCGTCGCACCGAGTTGGTGACGCCGTTGACCTGCGGGAGGAAGGACTCGGTGACGACGAGCACCCGGAGGCGGTCCGTCGTGGGTCGAGGGAGCGGAACGACGTCGGCGGGGGCGGGGCGGCTGAGACGCCGCCTCTGCAGCAGGTCCATGGCCCGGACGCTAGGAAGCAGGCCGCAACGGCTCGTGGTGCTGATGCGGACGACACGTGAACGGTCCCCGACGCCTCGGGTTGCCGCCTGTCTCCTGACCTACTCCTTGGCGGCGAGCTGGCCGCAGGCGCCGTCGATCTCGCGGCCGCGGGTGTCGCGGACCGTCGTCGGGATGCCCTTCGCCTCCAGGCGGCGGACGAACTCCCGCTCGTCGGCCGGGTCGGAGGCGGTCCACTTCGAGCCCTCGATGGGGTTGAGCGGGATCAGGTTGACGTGCACCCAGCCCCAGTCGCCGTACGAGTTGAGCACGTCGCCCAGCAGGTCGGCGCGCTCGGCCTGGTCGTTGATGCCGCGCATCATGGCGTACTCGATGGAGACGCGACGCTTGGTCTTCGCGGCGTAGTTCCACGCAGCCTCGACGGTCTCGGCGACCGAGAAGCGGGTGTTGATCGGGACCAGCTCGTTGCGCAGCTCGTCGTCGGGCGCGTGCAGGCTCAGCGCGAGCGTGACCGGGATCCCCTCGTCGGCGAGCTGGTTGATCCGCGGCACCAGGCCGACGGTGGAGACGGTGACGCCGCGGGCGCTCATGCCCAGGCCCGCCGGCGACGGGTCGGTGAGACGGCGCACGGCACCGACGACGGCCTTGTAGTTGGCGAGCGGCTCACCCATGCCCATGAAGACCACGTTGGAGACGCGACCGGGGCCGCCGGGCACCTCGCCGCGGGCCATCGAGCGGGCGCCGGCGACGACCTGCTCGACGATCTCGGCGGTCGACATGTTGCGCTGGAGGCCGCCCATGCCGGTCGCGCAGAACGGGCACGCCATGCCGCAGCCGGCCTGGCTGGACACGCACACGGTGGCGCGGTCGGGGTAGCGCATCAGCACCGACTCGACCAGAGCGCCGTCGAAGAGCTTCCACAGCGTCTTGCGGGTGGTGCCCTTGTCGGCCTCCATCGTGCGCAGCGGCGTCATCAGGTCGGGCAGCAGCGCCGAGACCAGGTCGTCGCGCTGGCCGGCGGGGAGGTCGGTCATCTCCTCCGGGTCGTCGACAAGCCGCCCGAAGTAGTGGGTGGAGAGCTGCTTGGCGCGGAAGCCCGGCAGGCCCATCTCCTCGAGGAGCGCCTTGCGGCCGGCCTCGTCGAGGTCGGCGAGGTGCCGCGGCGGCTTCTTGCGGCCGCGGGGCTCGTCGAAGACGAGGGGCAGGGTCTTGATGGGCTCACTGGGCTCGGACATCAGCCCGATCCTCCCATCCCTGCGGTCAGCGGGTCGATTCAGCGACCGCAGGACCTCAACCGTCGACCATGAAGTAGAGCACCAGCGACGCGACGCCGAGGACGACCAGGGCGGTGACGACCATGCCGACGAACATGAACTGGGCGAACCGCCTGGTCTTGCGCTTGATCAGCATGAAGATCGGCAGTGCCAGGGCGAGGAGCACGAGCGGGAAGAGCTGCTCAGCCGTCTCGTAGTCGAACAGCAGCCGCAGGATGCCCACGAAGGCACCCGGCAGCGCGGTGACGAAGAGCATCCCGGCGAAGAAGCCCGTGATGCCGGCGAACGTCGGGTGGCTGTGGTGCCACCAGCCGAGGGTCTGCTCGCCCGGCTCCTGCGTCTCCTGCACGTGTTCGGTCTCCACGTCCCCAGCCTAGGCGTTGGCGGCCGCGGCAGGCCGGTGGGCTCGCGGTGACAGGGACATCCGGCAGGGGTGCTGCTCACACCTGCACGGTGATCAGGTCGGGCATGGCGAGCGCGCCCCAGCGGTCCAGGTCCGGAGGCTCCCCGGTGAGGTCGGCGACCACGAGCGTCCAGGCGGTGCCGTGGCCGACGAGCACCACGTCCTCGTCGCCGTGCACCTCCAGGACGCGGCGCACGGCGGGGACGACGCGCTCGCGGCAGGCGTCCAGCGACTCCCAACCATCGACTGCCGGCTCGGCGGGACGCTCGAAGGCGCGGCGCACGGCGCCGGCGAAGTCGTCGAGCCACTCGCCCGACCGCACGTGCTCGCCCAGGTCGGGCAGCACGCCGACCTCTGTGTCGGTCAGGAGCTGGGCCGTCTGCAGCGCCTTCGGCTCCGCCGAGGCGAACCACGCCGCCCGCAGCGGGAGCCGACCGGAGGCGCGCAGCGCCCACACGTCGTCGTACGCCGAGGGGTCGAGCTCCCACTCGGCTGCGGGGACGCCCGGGACGATCGCCGGACGACCGTGCCGGACCAGGTGGAGGGTCATGGCGCCAGGAACTCCCGGGCCCCGCGCAGCCGCGTCGTCAGCAGGTCGCTGGCACGCGTGGAGTCGAGGCGTACGTCGACGGGTCCCGGGTCGGGGAGGTCGGCCCGGCGTCCGCCGCGCAGCACCCCGGGGTCGAGGCCGTCGCGACGAGCGACCAGCCGGCCGAGCTCGAGCCGGCTGGTCGCGTCGCCCCCGCCGAGGTGCAGCACCCCGCGGACGTCGTGCGAGGCGAGCTCGACGAGGGCCGCGGCCAGGTCGCCGACGTGCACCGGGCAGCGGCGCTCGTCCTCGAACAGCACACCGTCCGCGCCCAGGGCCAGCGAGCGGAAGAGCTGCTCGTGCTTGGACCCGCCGTCGCCGAGGATGAGCGAGGTGCGGGCGACCACGACGTCGGCGCCCGACCCGAGGGACGCCCGCTCCGCCTCCACCTTCGCCGCTCCGTAGGCCGACACGGGGTCGGGCGGCACCGACTCGTCGTACGGCACCGGGCGGCCGCCGAAGACCACGTCCGAGGAGACCAGCACGAACCGAGCCCCGACCCGAGCCGCCGCCTGCGCGACGTGGACGGCCCCGTTGGCCGTGACCTCCCGGTCGGACTGGACGTAGGCCGTGTGGACCACGGCGTCGGGGCGGTGGGCGTCCAGCAGCGCGTCGACGGCCACCCGGTCACGGACGTCGCAGTCGACCGACCCGACGGCGACCACGTCGTGTCCGGCGGCCGCTGCCACGACGTGCCGGCCGAGGTAGCCGGTGCGACCACCGGTGACGAGCAGGCGCATCAGAAGACGAGGTAGTAGAGCACCAGCCAGATCGGCGCGATCGTGGCGAGGAGGGAGTCCAGCCGGTCCATCAGGCCGCCGTGGCCGGGGATGACCTGGCTCATGTCCTTGATGCCGAGGTCGCGCTTCATGACCGATTCGCACAGGTCGCCGAGCGTCGCCATCACCGCGGCGATCACGCCGAGGATCACGCCGACCCACCAGTCGCCGCCGAGGAACGACGTGACCAGCCAGACGCCGACGGCGATCGTCGCGACCATCGACCCGGCGAAGCCCTCCCACGACTTCTTCGGCGAGATCACGGGTGCCATCGGGTGCTTGCCGAAGAGCACGCCGGCGATGTAGCCGCCGGTGTCGGAGGCCACCGTGATGGCGATGAAGGTGATGACGCCACGGACGCCGAGGTCGTCGGTGTCGAGGCCGAAGGCCGGGGTGGTGCCGCCCTCGCCGAGCAGCAGCGCGACGAACGACGCCAGGAACGGGACGTAGACGAGGGTGAAGACCGACGCGGTGGCGTTCTTGACGTAGCCGGCGACGCCACGGCGCAGCAGCCACAGCATGATCACCAGCGCCGTGACCGCGGTGGCCGTCACGAGGGCCGGGGCTCCCCAGTAGTAGGCCACGACGACCATGACGACCCCGCCGAGCATCAGCGGCTGCTCGGGGATGTCGACGTCCTTAGCGGACAGGCCCTGGTGCAGCTCCCAGACCGCGACCGCCACTGCGATCGCGACGACGGCCATGAAGGCCGTCTTCCAGAAGAACAGGCTGAGCAGGATCAGGCCGACGAGCACGACCGCCGAGCCGATGGCGGCCGGCAGGTCGCGACCGGCGCGGCCGTGGTCCTTCGGGGTCACCGGCGGGGGTGCGTCCGGCCCGGGCGCGTCCGGGACAGCCGGGTCGGGTGTCGTCATCGGTGGGCGCTCAGACCTCGAGCAGCTCTGCTTCCTTGTGCTTGAGCAGCTCGTCGATCTTGTCGGTGTGGGTCTTGGTGGTCGCGTCGAGGCGCTTCTCGGCACCGGTGACGTCGTCCTTGCCGACCTCGCCGTCCTTCTCCAGCTTCTCGAGCGCCTGCTTGGCGGTGCGACGCACGTTGCGCACGGACACGCGACCGTCCTCGGCCTTCGCCCTCGCCAGCTTGATGAACTCCTTGCGGCGCTCCTCGGTCAGCTCGGGGAAGACGCAGCGCAGGACCTTGCCGTCGTTGGCGGGGTTGACGCCCAGGTCGGAGTCGCGGATGGCGCGCTCGATGGCGCCCATGGCACCGATGTCGAAGGGCTGGATCAAGATGGTGCGCGCGTCCTGGGAGGTGAAGCTCGCCAGCTGCTGCAGGGGCGTCTGCGTGCCGTAGTAGTCGGCCGTGATCTTGGCGAACATCGCCGGGTTGGCGCGGCCGGCCCGGATCGTGGCGAAGTCCTCGCGGGTCGCCTCCACCGACTTGCCCATCTTGGCGTCGGCATCATTCATGACGTCGTTGATCACAGCAGCTCTCTCTCCTCGTACGTCGGGGTGCGGGCGCCTGGGGCGGCCCGGTCAGGACGCGCTGGTCACCAGCGTGCCAATCTTCTCACCTCGCACCGCCCGGCCGATCGTGCCGGGGGTGGAGAGGTTGAAGAAGACCATGTCCATCTTGTTGTCGCGCGCCATGGCGATCCCGGTGGCGTCTGCGACCTTGAGGTCGCGGGCGAGGTACTCGTCGTAGGTGAGGCGGTCGAACTTCACCGCGTCGGGGTTGGTCTTGGGGTCGGAGTCGTAGACCCCGTCGACACCCTGCTTGCCCATGAGGATGACCTCGCACCGGGTCTCGAGCGCCCGCTGGGCGGCGACCGTGTCGGTGGAGAAGAACGGCATGCCGGCGCCGGCCCCGAAGATGACCACGCGCCCCTTCTCCATGTGCCGGATCGCCCGGCGCGGGATGTAGGGCTCGGCGACCTGGCCCATCGTGATGGCGGTCTGCACGCGCGTCTCGACGCCGTGCTTCTCGATGAGGTCCTGGAGCGCCAGGCAGTTCATGACGGTGCCGAGCATGCCCATGTAGTCGGCTCGTGCCCGCTCCATGCCGCGCTGCTGCAGCTCGGCGCCGCGGAAGAAGTTGCCACCGCCGACGACGATCGCGATCTGGACGCCGGACTTGGCGACCTCGGCCACCTCACCGGCCAGCGCGTTGATGACGTCGAGGTCGAGGCCCACCTCGCCACCGCCGAACACCTCGCCCGAGAGCTTGAGCAGGACACGGTTGTACGCCGTCACTTCGATCCCTTCGCACGCCAAGTGGGTCGCGAGAAACCTACCGGTCCGGTGTGCGGCCGGTCGAACCCGGAGCCCGTGGGGAAGTGCACCCGCCCGGAAAATGCGACCGGGGCCCGTACGACGTGCGTACGGGCCCCGGTCGGGTGCTGCGGATGAGCCGTGGCTCAGGCGCCGACCTCGAAGCGGGCGAAGCGCTTCACCGTGGTGCCGGCGGCGTCGAGGACGGCCTTGACGCTCTTCTTCGACTCGGTGACCGACTCCTGCTCGAGCAGGACGATCTCCTTGTAGAACCCGCCCAGGCGGCCCTCGACGATCTTGGCGATCGCCTGCTCGGGCTTGCCCTCCTCGCGGGTCTTCTGCTCGGCGATGGAGCGCTCGGACTCGACGACGTCGGCCGGGACCTCGTCACGGGTGAGGTACTGGGCCTTCATCGCGGCGATCTGCATCGCGGCGCCGCGGGCGGCGGCCTCGTCACCCTCGAACTCGACCAGCACGCCGACGGCGGGCGGCAGGTCGGCGGCACGCTTGTGCATGTAGGTGACGGTGGTGCCCTCGAAGTAGGCGACCTCGCCCAGCTCGATCTTCTCGCCGATGGTGATGGCCAGGTCCTCGACGACCTCGCCGACGGTCTTGCCGTCGAGCTCGGCGGCCTTGAGGGCCTCGGTGTCGGTGGCCTTCACCGCGTTGGCGACCTCGGCGATCTGCTGGGCCTTGGCGATGAAGTCCTCGTTCTTGGCCACGAAGTCGGTCTCGCTCTTGAGCTCGACCAGCGCGTTGCCAGCGGTGGCCACGAGGCCGGCGGCGGTCTCGCGCTCGGCGCCACGGGCGGCGGCCTTGGCGGCGCCCTTGACGCGCAGCAGCTCGACGGCCTTGTCGAAGTCGCCGTCCGCCTCGGTCAGCGCCTTCTTGCAGTCCATCATCCCGGCCTGGGTCAGCTCACGGAGCTTCTTGACGTCGGCAGCGGTGAAGTCGGCCATGGGGGTCCTTCTTCCTTGAGTTCGGGGGCCGGCTCGTGCGAGCCGGCGGGGTGGGGTGTGACGCGCTGAGCGCCGGTCGCGGGCCTTGGCCCACGACCGGCGGTCGGCGGATCAGTCCTGCTTGGCCTCGGCCGGAGCCTCGGTCTCGGCGGGAGCCTCGGTCTCGGCGGGGGCCTCGGCAGCGGCGGGCGCCTCGGTCTCGGCCGGAGCCTCGGCAGCGGCGGGCGCCTCGGTGGCGGCCTCGGCAGCGGCCTCGGCCTGCGGGGCCTCGGCAGCAGCACCGGTGCCCTCGGAGGCGGGGGTCTCGGCGGTGGCGTCGCCGGTGGCGGCCGCGGCCGTCTTCTCGGCGTCACCCTGGAGGAGCTCGCGCTCCCACTCGGCCAGCGGCTCCTCGGCGCCGACGGTCTCGTCACCGGTCGCCTTGGCGCCCGAACGCGCGACGAGGCCCTCGGCCACGGCGTCGGCGACCACGCGGGTCAGCAGGCCGACCGCGCGGATGGCGTCGTCGTTGCCCGGGATCGGGAAGTCGACGAGGTCGGGGTCGCAGTTGGAGTCGAGGATGCCGATGATCGGGATCCGCAGCTTGCGCGCCTCCTCGACGGCCAGGTGCTCCTTGTTGGTGTCGACGATCCACACCGCGGAGGGGACCTTCGACATCTCGCGGATGCCGCCGAGGGTCTTCTCGAGCTTGGCGTGCTCCCGCTTCATCTGCAGGAGCTCCTTCTTGGTGCGACCCGAGCCGGCAACGGTGTCGAAGTCGACGTCGTCGAGCTCCTTGAGGCGGTTGATCCGCTGGTGCACGGTCTGGAAGTTGGTGAGCATGCCGCCGAGCCAACGCTGGTTGACGTAGGGCATCCCGACGCGCGTCGCCTGCTCGGCGATGGCCTCCTGGGCCTGCTTCTTGGTGCCGACGAACATCACGACACCGCCCTTGGCGACGGTCTCCTTGACGAAGGCGTAGGACCGGTCGATGTAGGCGAGCGACTGCTGCAGGTCGATGATGTAGATGCCGTTGCGCTCGGTCATGATGAAGCGCTTCATCTTGGGGTTCCAGCGACGGGTCTGGTGACCGAAGTGGACGCCGCTCTCGAGCAGCTGGCGCATGGTGACGACTGCCATGGGTTCTCCTGTTTTAGCGGAGGACGCTCACCGATGTGCCCGACCTTCGGCAGGTGGGGCCGGGAGCGTGGCTCCTGTTGTTTTCAGTTGCTGCACCTGACGGGTGTCCGGTGCCCTGACGCCCACACGCCGGTCCGATCCGCGCACCTGGACGAGCCTGGTGGTGCGGAACTGAGGACCGACGCCCACGGGTGGTCCGGAACCAGGGATGCATTCCGACGCGGTCTGCGAGCGTGCGAAGTCAGTCCGGGAGGACTGCTCCGGACATCGTAGGCCAGAGCATCCTCTGGAGCGAATCGCTGCGCGCACTGCCGCTGAGCGTGCGCTGAGCGTGGAAACGTGGGCCGGCGAACGTCCACAACCAGTGTGCCTGCGACGCCCTCCACAGGCGTGGTCGGCGGCGGTGGTCCGGGCCGGTCCGTCGTGGCCAGGATCGCCGGATGAGAGCTCTCCCCGTCGTCCTGTCCGGACTCGTGCTGGGCCTGCTGCTCGGTGTGTCCGGCCCGGTGCACGCGGGTCGGGAGGAGCCGCGCGGGGTGTGGCCGCTCCTTCCCGAGCCCGACGTCGTACGCCCCTTCGAGCGGCCGCCCGGGCCCTACTCCGCGGGGCACCGGGGGGTGGACCTGGCCGGGAGCCCCGGCCAGCCGGTGCTGGCCGCGCTCGAGGGGACCGTGGGGTTTGCCGGCTCCATCGGCGGGAAGCCGGTCGTGACCGTGCTGCACGGCGGACGACGTACGACCTACGAGCCGGTGGTGGCGACCGTCGAGCCCGGCCAGCAGGTGACGGCCGGCGACGTGCTCGGCCGGCTCGTGACGGTCGACGGCCACTGCTTCCCCGACACGTGCCTGCACTGGGGGCTGATCGAGGGCGAGACGTACGTCGACCCGCTCACGCTGGTCGGCGGCGGGCCGGTCCGCCTGCTGCCGTTGTGGCGCGACGAGCCGGTGACGCTCCGGCTGCCCTGGACTCCCCCGCTCGAGCGCTGGCGTCCGCAGGTCGACTTCCTGGTCTGATCAGGGGGTCTCCGGCGCCCCCTGCACGTCCGTCATACGAAGGCGCACCGATGGGTTGGGGTTCGGATGACGGATCCGCCGCCGGCGGGGTGGCTCAGGCGCGTGGGTGGGCCTGCTGGTAGGCCCGTCGGAGCCGGTCGGTCGTGACGTGGGTGTAGAGCTGCGTCGTCGCGAGGGAGGCGTGGCCGAGCAGCTCCTGTACCGACCGCAGGTCCGCGCCACCCTCGAGCAGGTGGGTGGCCGCGGTGTGCCGCAGGCCGTGCGGGCCGATGTCCGGGGCGCCGGGCACGTCGGCGATGCGCCGGTGCACGAGGTCGCGGACGGCACGCTGGTCGATGCGCCGGCCGCGCACGCCGAGGAACAGCGCCGGCCCGGAACCCTGGATGCGCAGCGCCGGACGACCGGAGGCGAGCCAGCGATCGAGGGCACGACCGGCGGGAGTGCCGTAGGGCACGGAGCGCTCCTTGCGTCCCTTGCCGAAGACCCGGACGACCCGGCGCTCGTCGTCGACGTCGTCGATGTCGAGGCCGACCAGCTCCCCCACCCGGATGCCGGTCGCGTAGAGCAGCTCGAGCATCGCCACGTCGCGAACCCCCACCGGCGTTCCGTCGTCGGCGAACTCGGCGGCGGAGCGGATCAGCGCCTCGGCCTCGTCGGCGCGCAGCACCGGCGGCAGCGTCTTGTGCTTCTTGGGCGAACCCAGCGCCGCGCCGGGGTCGGTGGGCAGGCGTCCGGTGCGGTGGAGCCACGCGGTGAACACGCGCGCCGCGGTGGCACGCCGGGCGATCGTCGTACGACTGCGTCCCGTCGTCTGCAACCTGGCCAGCCAGCTGCGGAGCGTGCGCAGGTCGAGCTCGGTGACGTCGACGAGCCCGAGTCGGACGCAGTGGTCGAGCAGGCTGGAGATGTCGCCGAGGTAGGCGCGGACCGTGTGCGGCGCCAGGTCGCGCTCGGAGACCAGGTGGCGCTCGTAGTCACCGAGCAGGCGCACCATCGGCTCGGGCAGGCCGGCCTGCTCCTCCGCCTCCGCTTCGCTCACCCCCGAAGCCTAGGCGCGCGGAGGCTCGTCACACGTCAGGCGCGAGTCGCCACCCCTCCTCGGTGAGCCGGACGAAGCCCTTGTCCATCAGCCGGCGGAGCGCGCGCTCGGTCGAACGGATGTGGAGCCCGCACAGTCGCGCGATCGAGTCGACCGGGGCGTGCTCCCCCACCGGCACCCACTCCACCACCTGCTTCTCGATGGGGGTCAGCCCGTCGCGGGCGCGCTCCTCGCCGCGCGGCGCCTCGAGCAGGTGCTCACCCGCGGCGCCGATGAGCTCCAGGACCTCCTCTCCGCGGGTGACGACCGTGCCGCGCCCCTCGCGGAGGAAGTTGTTGACCCCCTGCGAGGTGTAGCTGGTCACCGGGCCGGGCACGCACATCACCGGCCGGCTCATGCGCTCTGCCCATCCGGCGGTGTTGAGCGCACCGCTGCGCAGGGCTGCCTCGACGACCACCGTTCCGCTGGTCATGGCCGCGATCAGGCGGTTGCGCGCGAGGAACCTCGGCCGCGTGGGCGCGGACCCGGGCGGCTGCTCCGAGACCACGGCGAACTCGGCCGCGAGGTGCTGCAGGAGGAGTCGGTTGTGTGCGGGATAGACCCGGTCGACCCCACACGCGAGGACCGCCGCGGTGACTCCTGCCGCGACCAGGGCGGAGTCATGCGCCTCGAAGTCGATGCCCAACGCGCCACCGGACACCACCGGCACCCCCGTCAGCGCGAGGTGCCCACAGATCGCGCGGGTCATCTCCACGCCGTAGACCGAGGCGGCCCGTGACCCCACCACTGCGACCGAGGTGGCGAGCTCGGTGAGCGGCATCGGCCCCTTGACCCAGAGGCCCGGCGGGGTGCCACCGAAGCCTTCCTCGGTGATGGCGTCGTCGAGGTGGTCGAGACCTGTCGGCCACTCGGCATCGCCCGGGACGAGGAACCGGATGCCACACCTCGCGGCCTGGTCGAGGATGCGCTCCGGGTCGACCTCGGACAGTCGCTCGGCCAGCCGCTCGGCGATCCCGGTGTCGCTCGTCGCCACCAGGGTCTGCTCGAGGGCTCGGACGGCGCCCATCTGCAGCACCAGCGAGGAGGTCGTGCCGTCGCCGGGCTCGACACCGCAGCTGAGCACGACCCGGGCCAGGCGCTCGGCCTCGGGGACGGGCACGACGGGGGTGCTCATGACGCCGTCACCGCGACGACGCGGGCGGGGAGGCTGCGCGCCGAGTCGTCCGAGCGCAGCGCGAGGGCGATCTCGGCCTCGCGGGGCCCGGGACGCGAGACACCGGCACAGTCCGCGACCGTCCAGGAGAGCCGCTGCACCCTGGTCATGCCGCGTCGGCTGAGCATGCCGGCGGACAGCTCGGCATCGACCAGCCGCTGCGCCTCGGGGTCCAGCGGCCAGCGCTCGGCGATCGCGGCCCCCGGGCACGAGGCGTTGAGCTGCCACGAGCAGTCCTGGTAGCGGCGGGCCTGTCGCTCGCGTGCGTCCGCGACGCGGGCCCTGACGTCGGCCGAGGACTCGGGCGCGGGCCGCCACGAGCCGGTGCGGCCACGTCGCTGCGGGCGGACCTCCATCCAGATGTCGACGCGGTCGAGGATGGGCCCGCTGAGCTTGCGCCGGTAGTGGGCGCGCTGGACGTCCGAGCACTCGCAGGCGCCGCCCGACTGGCCGTGGAAGTTGCCGCACGGGCAGGGGTTCGCGGCCAGCACCACGAGGGACCGGGCCGGGTAGGTCGCGGCCTCCTCGCCCCGGGCGATCGTCACCTCCCCCGACTCCAGGGGCTGGCGCATGGCCTCGATGACGTCGGAGCGGAAGTGCGGGAACTCGTCGAGGAACAGGACCCCGTGGTGCGCCAGGCTCACCTGTCCGGGGCGCACCCGCCCCGTGCCGCCGCCGAGCACGCTCGCGGCGGTGGCCGAGTGGTGCGGGGCGAACCACGGCGGACGGCGCAGCAGGCCGCTCCCCTCGGGAAGCAGCCCGGCGACCGAGTGGAGAGCTGTCACCTCGAGCGCCTGCTCGGTGCTCAGGTCGGGAAGGATCGTGGGGATCCGCTCGGCGATCGAGGTCTTGCCGGTGCCGCGCGGGCCGATCAGCATCAGCGGGTGACCGCCCGCGGCCGCCACCTCCACGGCGTAGCGGACGTCGTCGAGGCCGTCGAGATCGGTCAGGTCGAGGTCGGACAGCCGGTCGTCCCCGCGCCAGGTCGCCAGCGGGCTCGCGGACGGGCCGACCACGGGAGGCGCCTCCGGCACCTCCGCCCCGCGCAGGACGGCGGAGACCTGGGCGAGCGAGCGGACGCCGAAGACCGTCATCCCGGGCACCAGCGCGGCCTCGGCGGCCTGCGGCTCGGGCACGAAGACCCTCGTGATCCCGTGGGCGGCGGCCGCGATGACCATCGGGAGCACCCCCGGGACCGGACGCAGGCCGCCGGAGACGGAGAGCTCGCCGATGAACGCCCATCCGGCGAGCAGGTCGGGCGTCAGGTCCTTGTGCTGCTTGTCGGCGGCCATCACCGCGACGGCGATCGCCAGGTCGTAGTGGGTGCCGCCCTTCGGGAGGTCGGCCGGGGCGAGCAGGATCGTCACCCGCTTGGTGGCGGGCCAGCGCGCGCAGTCGTTGTTGATCGCCATCCGCACCCGGTCGCGAGCCTCCGAGAGGCCCTTGTCGACCCGGCCGATGATGGTCGTGCCGACGAGCCCCGGCGAGACGTCGACCTGGACGTCGATGACGTGCCCGTCCGCTCCCCTGAGCGCGAGGGACCGCGCGGTCGCGAAGGCCATCAGCCGACCCCCTCGACGTGCTCGACCTCGACCGGCAGCCCGGGTGGCGCCAGCACCCCGACCATGTCGATCCGGACGTCCTCGGGGTGGCAGTCGTGGACGCGCAGCCACCGGGCGGCCAGCCGCCGGAGCCGGTCGACCTTGCGCCGGTCGATCGCCTCGAGCGGGGCGCCGTAGTCGATCGAGGTGCGGGTCTTGACCTCGCAGATGACGAGGACGTGACCGTCGCGCAGCACGAGGTCGATCTCGCCGGCGTCGCAGCGCCAGTTGCGGTCGAGGAGGACCATGCCGCCCCGGGTCAGGTGGCGGGCCGCGATCGTCTCGCCGCGCTCACCGAGCCGCCGCTTGCGCGCGGCTGCGGGGTCGGGGACGAAGGGGGCAGCGGGTCGGGCCATCGTGGGTGCCTTCCGGTGGAGCAGGATCGGGAAGGCACCAGCACACCGCGGCGTACCGACGGTCGCGCGCAGAACGCACTCGCACCTGTGGACGGCGCGCGGATCGGAGCTGCTGTGGAGGGTTGGTGGCCACCTTCCGCGTCGTGTCGCGCGCCCGGCGGGTCGGCGAACAGCAGTGGCCATCGACTCCGGGGTCGCGACTTCGTGTGCGAGTCGCGAACTTCCGGGCCCCTGCAAAGGTCCATATGTCTGGGTTTCCCCGCATATGCGGGGAAACCACAGTGAGACGGCGGGCCGGGTCAGTCCTTCGGCGGGTCGATCTCCTGGGGCGCGAGCTCCTCGACGTTGACGTCCTTGAAGGTCAGCACCTTGACGTTCTTGGCGAAGCGCGCGGGCCGGTACATGTCCCAGACCCAGGCGTCGGTCATCGACACCTCGAAGAACACGTCGCCGCTCTCGGAGCGGGCCTTCACGTCGACCTGGTTGCAGAGGTAGAAGCGGCGGTCGGTCTCGACGACGTACTTGAAGATGCCCACCACGTCGCGGTACTCGCGATAGAGGGTGAGCTCCATCTCGGTCTCGTACTTCTCGAGCTCCTCGGCGCTCATGCGTCCTCCTCCGTGATGTCGAACGTCGTGTCGAGCCCCGTCGTGCCCGGCCCTCCCGGCTGCCCCGGATGCTCTGACCCGACACTAGTGGCCGTGTCCTGAGCCGGCTCCGGCGCCGGCTCCAGCCCGGCCGCTCGCCGTACGTTGACGAAGCGCATCCGGTGCACGGGCGAGGGTCCGTGCGCGGAGAGGGCGGCCTCGTGGTCGGAGGTGATGTAGCCCTTGTGCGTCTTGAAGTCGTAGTCGGGCCACGTCCGGTCGAGCTCGACCATCAGCCGGTCGCGGGTCACCTTGGCGACCACGGAGGCGGCGGCGATGCACGCGGCGACCCGGTCGCCCTTCCACACGGCCAGGCCGGGCACCCCCAGCCCGTCGACCGGGAAGCCGTCGGTGAGGACGTACGACGGCCGCGTCCTGAGCCGGGCCACCGCGCGTCGCAGGGCCTCGAGGTTGGCGACGTGCATCCCGAGCCGGTCACACTCCTCGGAGTCGATCACCACGACCGACCAGGCCAGCGCTCGCCGCAGGACCTGGGCGTAGACCCGCTCGCGGGCGGCCTCGGTCAGCAGCTTGCTGTCGGCGAGGCCGGGGACGATGCCGGCCTTGCCCGGCGGCAGCACGACGGCACCCGCCACGAGGGGTCCGGCGCAGGCACCGCGACCGGCCTCGTCGACGCCCGCGATCGGGTCGAGCCCGGCCCGGCGCAGGGCGCGCTCGTAGCCGTAGAGGCCCGCGTCACGGCGTACGGTCACGCCGCTCGCGGAGGGCAGCGGGACGGGGATGGACGCCGGTTCCACGACCGAGGTCACGGGGACGGGTCCGGCACGTCCTCGAACGTGGCCGGACGGGTGTTCCAGCGGAAGCGGTCGGCGGGCCAGAGCAGGACGAAGACCTTGCCCACGACGAGGTCCACCGGGACGAACTCGTCGCCCGGCACGCACTCGGTCTCGTCGGTGCGGCACATGTGCTGGGAGGAGTCGGCCGAGCGGGAGCGGTTGTCGCCCATCACGAAGATGTGGCCCTCGGGGATGGGGCCGACCTTCCACTGCTCGTCGCAGGCGCCGTTGGTGGGCATGGGGCCGTTGCAGGGCGCGCCCATGCGCTTGACGTAGTCGGACTCCACCAGCGGCTGCCCGTTGACGGAGAGCCGGCCCTGCTTGTCGCAGCACACGATCGTGTCGCCCGCGACCCCGATGACGCGCTTCACCAGGTGCCCGCCCGTGGGGTAGAGGCCCAGCTTGGCCATCGCCTGGGCCACGGGGTTGCTGGGTCCGGCCGAGTCCACCGGGCTCAGCCAGCCGCCCGGGTCCTTGAAGACGACCACGTCGCCGCGCTCGGGCCCGTCGTCGCCCCAGTAGGAGACCTTCTGGATGAGGATCCGGTCGTTGAGGATCAGGCCCGGCTCCATCGACTCCGACGGGATGTAGAACGCCTGGACGAAGAACGTCTTGATCACGATGGCGAGCACGAGCGCGACGCCGAGCAGCAGGATCGTCTCCTGCCAGAGCGGGAGCTGCTTGCGCTTCGTCTTGCCCTTCGGGCGGCTCACGTCGTCCCCCGAACGCGAGGACCGCGATCCCTCGTCCGTGGAGATGGACGAAGAACCGCGGTCATCAGAAGTCACGCGCAGAGACTAACCAGTCCCTGGTCGAACTCACGCCTCGCGGCGCGGGTCCGGTGGATCACGCCTCGCGGCGCTCCTTGATCTTGGCAGCCTTGCCGCGCAGGTTGCGCAGGTAGTAGAGCTTGGCGCGACGCACGTCGCCGCGGGTGACGACCTCGATCTGCTCGAAGATCGGGGAGTTCAGCGGGAAGGTGCGCTCGACGCCGACGCCGAAGGAGACCTTGCGGACGGTGAAGGTGCGGCCGATGCCGGAGCCGTGGACGCGGATCACGACGCCCTGGAAGACCTGGACACGCGAGCGGCTGCCCTCGATGACCTTCACGTGGACCTTGACGGTGTCGCCGGCGCGGAAGTCCGGGACGTCGTCACGCTTGAGGGTGTTGCCGAGATCGGCGATGACGTTGGTCATGACTGCTCCTCGCGAGTGCCACAGGTCAACCGCGGATGAAGGTGGTGATGGGTGTCGGTTGGTGCCCGAGCTGGCCGGCCGGTGCGCCCCCTGTGGCAGGTGCGGTGCGGCGGGACCCCGGGGCGGTGCACCTGTGCGATGCGTCCGGGCGACCCTGGCCTCGAGCGGACCAGTGCAGAAGTCTGCCAGAGCGGGCACTCAGCGTGAAATCCGCCGGTCCGCCCGCTTCGTGAGCACGACGGCGCCCGGCGGCGCCTTCCGGTCCGGACGCAGCCGGAAGCCGGCCTTCTTGTACATCCGCAGGTTGTCGGCCGAGCCCGCCCCCGTGAAGAGGACGTACGTCGTGACTTCCGCCGGCGCCAGGGCCTCCACGAGCTCGAGCAGGGCCCGTCCGAGACCGCGACCCTGCAGGTCGGGGGCGACCATGATCCGGCCGATGTCCCACTCGCCGTGCCGGTCCAGCCGGCCGCGGACCGCCCCGACCAGTCGGCCCGTGGACGGCTCGCGGACGACCCGCACCGTCCACTCCCCGAGCCCGCGGCGTACGTCGTCGAGCGACTCGCGCAGCGCTGGGATCTCCACGCCGGGGTTGGCCTCCATCTCCTGGAGCCAGCAGGCGCGCTGGAGCGTGTAGAGCTCACCCGCGTCGGCGAGCACGGCAGGGCGTACGTCGAGGTCGCCGAGCCCGGACACGACACCGGTCGCCGGCAACAGGTCGGGCCGGCGCTCCGCGGTCCGGCGCCGCGCCTGCTCGCGCCGCCATGCCGCGATGCGTGCGTGGTCGCCGGACAGCAGCACGTCGGGTACGTCGCGCCCCTGCCAGGAGGCGGGCTTGGTGTAGACGGGGTACTCGAGCAGGCCGTCGGCGTGCGACTCCTCGACCAGCGACTCCGCGTTGCCCATGAACCCCGGGAGCAGGCGGACCACCGCCTCGGTGATCGCCAGGGCGGCGACCTCGCCGCCGTTGAGGACGTAGTCGCCGAGGGAGATCTCACGCACCGTGCCGACGGTGGCGGCGTGCTCGATCACGCGCTGGTCGATGCCCTCGTAGCGACCGCACGCGAACACCAGGTGCTCGTGCCCGCTCAGCTCCTGTGCGACCTGCTGCGTGAAGGGCTGGCCGCTCGGCGTGGTGAAGATGATGGTCGCCCCGCGCGCGACGGCGTCGAGCGCCTGCCCCCACGGCTCGGGCTTCATGACCATCCCGGCGCCGCCGCCGTAGGGGGTGTCGTCGACGGTGTGGTGGCGGTCGGTCGTCCACTGGCGCAGGTCGTGGACGGCGACGTCGAGCAGACCCTTCTCGCGGGCCTTGCCGGGCAGGCTCAGCTCCAGGGGCGCGAGGTAGTCGGGGAAGATCGTGACGACGTCGATCCTCACGGCTGGTCCGCGTCCTCGGCGTCCTCGGCGTCCTCGGCGTCCTCGGGGAACGGCGAGACGAGGCCCGGCCGGTCGGCGACGACGACGCGACCGGCGTCGAGGTCCACCTCGGGGACGAGCGCCGCGACGAACGGCACGAGGGTGTCGCGGCCGTCGGGCGTGCGCACGGTCAGCAGGTCCTGCGCGGAGCCGTGCACGACGGCCTTCACCTCGCCCAGCGGTGTGCCGTCGAGGTCGACCACAGCGAGCCCGACGAGCTGGTGGTCGTAGTACTCCTCGGGGTCCTCGGGCACTTCGTCGTGGGCGATCGTGGCGTGCAGCACGGTGCCGCGCGCGGCCTCGGCGGCGTTGCGGTCGGCGATCTCCTCGAAGGTGACGAGCAGGGTGCTCTGGTGCCAGCGCGCCCGCGCCACCGTCAGGCTCGCCGGGCGGCGATCGGCCCCCGCGGGTGCCTCCGCGCGCAGCGTCGTACCGGGGGCGAAGCGCCGCTCGGGCTCGTCGGTGCGTACGTCGAGGGTGACCTCGCCGCGGATGCCGTGGGGCTTGCCGATCCGCCCGACCACGACCTCGATGTCCTCGCTCACGGGGCCGAGGTTATCGCCCTGGTCGCGATCCCCGGGTACCCGGGGAAACTGGAGCCTCACCCCCGAAACTTCGCACTGGAGGCTCGAGCTTCCCCGGGTACCCGGGGAAGCCGACGTCCCGGCCGGTCGGCTTCGGAAATGCGAGACGGGCGCCACCCCAGTGGGGTGACGCCCGTCTCGTCAGGCTGTACGTGTCAGCGACGACGGTCGGTGTCGACGAAGTCGACCCGTGCACCGCCGCGGCCCGCGAGGGCCGAGACGACGGTGCGGAAGGCCGTCGCGGTGCGGCCGTTGCGGCCGATCACCTTGCCGAGGTCGTCGGGGTGCACCCGGACCTCGAGGATCGAGCCACGACGCAGCTGCTTGTCGCGGACGGTGACGTCGTCGGGGTGGTCGACGATGCCACGCACCAGGTGCTCGAGAGCCTCGGCCAGCACGTCGCTCACGCCTCGCTCTTGCCGGCGTCCTCAGCGGTCACCGTCTCGGTGGCCTCCGCGGCGTCGGCGGCGCCCTCGGGCGTCTCCGAGGCGGGAACCTCGGCCGGAGCCTCGGCTGCGGCGGCGGGCTCCTCGGTCTTCTCGACCTTCTCGGCCTTCTTCTTGGTGGTCGTCGCGGCGCCCTTGGGCTCGGCGGCGGCCTCCTTGAGGGCCTCGTTGAAGATGTCGAGCTTGGAGCGCTTGGGCTCCTTCACCTTGAGGGTGCCCTCGGCGCCCGGCAGGCCCTTGAACTTCTGCCAGTCACCGGTGACCTTGAGGATGGCCTCGACGGCCTCGGAGGGCTGGGCGCCCACGCCGAGCCAGTACTGGGCCCGGTCGGAGACGACGTCGATGAGCGACGGCTCCTCCTTCGGGTGGTACTTGCCGATCTCCTCGAGGACCTTGCCGTCGCGCTTCTTGCGGGAGTCGACGACGACGATGCGGTACTGCGGCACCCGGATCTTGCCCAGGCGCTTCAAGCGAATCTTGACGGCCACGTTTGTGGTGTCTCCTCAGAAATTGTCGTGGGTGAGAGACCCTCGCCAGGTGGGGCCACCGGGTCCGGTCACTCGAAGGGCGCTGCGTCGCTCGGATGAGAGGGTCCGGGCGCGCAGGACACGAGCAGGGATTCTGCCAGACGTGTGCCGCGCACGACCAATCCGGTGGGTCAGCCTCCCGTCGCGGCCCGGCACACGGCCCCGAAGAGCTCGCCCTCGGGGCTCGCCTCGTCGAGCGGCGCGTCCTCGTAGCGCGTGGTGACGCCGTCGCGGGTGACGTGCCCGGTGAAGGTGCCGACCTCCCCGGGTGGCTCGACCAGCGTTCCCACAGTCCGGAACAGCGAGGCGCCACCGACGCCACGGACGTCCCAGATCGTGCCGGTGGTCACGATCGTGCGGGTCGTGTCGTCGCCCGGCACGGCGAACGGCTCGAAGAAGCGCGTGTGGCTGGTGATCGTCGCCGTCGCCGGGCCACCGGGTGTGGTGCTGAAGTGGTCGACGTCGTGCGAGCGCACGCTCCGGTCGTAGTTGAGGTAGTCGTGGTCGTAGTAGCGGGTCGACCAGCGGTCCGAGACGAACCTGTTGTGCAACGTCACGTCGCACGGGAAGTCCGGGACCGCGACCCAGCCCGTGTCGAGGTGGCGCTCGCCGGTGCAGACCGGGCCGGTCGGCCGGAGCCGGCACGTGAACGGCGCGAAGGCCGAGTCGAGCGTGGTGGGGACGAGGAGGGACTGGTCGACCTCCTCGGGCGGATCGGCCTGCGCGACGGCCCCCGGGTGGGCGGCGGCGGCGAGGACGAGGACGGCGAGCGCGGCCGCGCGGACAGCGGGAGTGCGACGCTTCATGGCTGTTCCCTTCGTGGGGGTGGACGCCCTGTCACAGTCATGAGCACCGCCGCCGGTTGACGTCACCCGTCGGCGGATCTCCACGTCCCGAGGTAGAACAGCCGGTCGATCGGGTCGAGCGCGCCGGTGGCGTCGCTGAGGTGCAGCTTCCCTGCCTCGATCCGCCAGTGCAGGGTGAAGACGCACCCGGTGCACCCGGGGCTGCTGCTGGTCAGCACGAGCCTGCCCAGGTCGTCGTACGACACCGTGCCGGCGTCGCCGCCGCTCCAGCCGCCGGCGTAGCGACCCGACTGGCTGAACACGTCGCCGGACAGGGCGAGGAGGACCGGCAGCCGCTGGGCGGACCCGATGTTCTCAGCCAGGAAGGCCCGGTCCGCGCCCGCGGCCACGAGCTGCTCGCGGGTGACCACCTTGCGCCAGTTGGAGGGTGGGATCACCGCGTGGGACGTGACCGTCGACGTCGGCTCGACGGCCACGTCCCCGCGGCTCCCCCCGTCCCCCTGACCGGTCTGCAGCCAGCCGAGCACTGCACCGCCCCCCACGACCAGCACGGCGACCGCCACCCCACCGGCGACCAGCGCGCGACGACGCCGGTGCCGACGTCGTACGGCGTCGAGGCGGGCCTCCCCCGCAGGGTGGACGGAGCCCGCGTTGGCGGCCAGGCCGGCGCGCAGGCGGTCATCGACGGACATCGCCGACCTCCTCCTCGCCGAGCAGCGCCGCGAGCCGGTGCCGCGCCCTGTGCAGGTGCTGCTTGACGGTCGAGTCGGAGACCTGGAGCAGCTCGGCGATCTCGTGCACCGAGCGGTCCTCCCAGTAGAAGAGCACCACCGCGGCCCGCTGCATGGGAGCGAGCTCGGCGACGGCGCGGGCGAGGTCGGGGTCGGGGAGCACCTCGTGCGGCACTGGTTGCGCGAGCCGCTCCTTGGCCGGGCGGGCGGCCGCGCGCTGCACCTCACGGACCGCCATCCGGATCGCCACGCGACGCACCCAGGCCTCGGGACGCTCGTAGGTCGACACCTTCCGCCAGTGCCGCAGCATCCGGTAGAGCGCCTCCTGCGTGATGTCCTCGGCGAGCATCCGGTCGTGCACGATGAGGAACACCGTGCGCGACACGGGCGCGAAGCAGGCGCGGAAGTACCAGTCGTACTCCTGCTGCTCCAGTGCTCGCACCGACACCTCCACGACAGGTGACAGCCACGAGGCGCCCGCGCGGTTGACCCGTCGGGAGAAGTTTCTCGCGCGTCAGCCGGCTGCGTCGAGGCCGATGAACGAACGGACGGCCTCCGCGCCGGTGACCTCGATCCTGACGTCGCCGCGGACGAACGTCTCGGGCGTGAGGACCAGGCCCTGGTTGAGCGCGAGCTCGCCGTCGCGTCGCTCGAGGCGCCGGACGCCGGTGGGCTGGTAGCCGACCTTGCGCGAGACGCCGAGGGACGCCGGGTTGTCGAGGAAGGCCGCCGAGGTGATCTCCTCGAAGCCGAGGTGGTCGAACAGCAGCGCGCACATGGCGCGGCGCATCACGGTGCCGAGCCCGCGGCCCTGGAACTCGCGGCCGAGCCAGGACCCGGTCTCCCCGGTCCGCGTGACCGGGAAGCTCTTCGCCGAGACGCCCTGCGCGCCGATCACCCGCCCGTCGAGCAGCACCGCCAGCTCGAGGCCGAAGTCGTCCGGCGAGAACGACGACCGCTTGGCCCAGTGGTAGGCCGCGGTGTTGCGGGAGAGCTGTCCGGCCGGCGCGGTGGACCAGGGGAAGTAGAACGGCATCCGGTCGGGGTCGTGGATGCCCGCCTCGGCGACGTCGCACAGCTCGACGAGGAGCGCGTCGGTGAGCCCGCGCAGCTCGAGCGGGCCGGCGACGACGCGCAGGCCCAACGGCGGGAAGAGGTCGACGAGGGTGGTCATGGGGCCATCCCACCGGCCTGCACCACTGCGCGACAAATCCATTTCGCGCGCAACCGGGCGGCCGCGGTGGGAGTCTCCCCGGTATGGCCATGCCCGATGTCGAGCCGCTGGAGCTCCCGGCACGACTCACCGCTCCCCCGCGCCTGACCCAGCGCCACCCGTGGCTGCTCCCCGCCGCGATGGCCGCGCACCGCGCGCGACGTCGTACGCAGTGGGCGCGCGACGCGTGGTCGGGGCGGGTCGTGTGGGCCACCCGGCTGGACGCGAGCGACCTGCCGGTACGGCTCAAGCAGCACGGGTCGCTGCTGCTGCGCGAGCTCGACCCCGACCAGATGCGGCTGCAGCACAACAAGGTCACCAACCTGCGGCTGGCCGCCTCGCGGGTGGACGGCATGGTGATCGCGCCCGGTGAGACCTTCTCGTTCAACCGCGTGGTGGGCAGCTGCACGAGGCGCAAGGGCTACGTCGACGGCATGAGGCTCTCCAACGGCACCGCGGAGGCGGGCGTCGGCGGCGGCATCTGCCAGCTGGCCAACCTGGTGCACTGGATGGTGCTGCACTCGCCCCTCACCGTCGTCGAGCGGTCCGAGCACTCCTTCGACCCGTTCCCGGACCGCGGGCGCGTGCTGCCGTGGGGGGTGGGTTGCTCGATCGTCTACAACTACGTCGACCTCGTCGTGCGCAACGACACCGACCACGCGTTCCAGCTGCGGACCCGGGTCGGCGAGCGCTACCTGCACGGCCAGCTGCGCACCGACGTCCGACCCGAGCACTCCTACCAGGTGGAGGCGAGGGGCGAGCAGTTCCTGCGCCAGGACGGCCGGGTCTACCGCCGCAACCAGATCTGGCGGCGGGTCATCGACCGCGTGAGCGGCGAGAAGGTCGGCGAGGAGCTGGTCAAGACCAACTGCGCGCTGGTGGTCTACGAGCCCGGCCCCGAGGTGGAGGTCATCGACGTCCCCTGAGACGCAGGCTCGGGGCAAGCCTGCCTCCGGCGGACACGTCACGCCCGGCCCGCATGGCCCGAAGTGACCATGCGGAATGCCCGTTCGTGGAGTTGTCTGGACCACTGCGGTCCGGCAGGGTCGGAGGCTCAGTCTCCATCCCCCACGCAGAGGAGCACTCTCGGATGAAGCGCACCACCCGTCTCACCGCCGGCCTCGTGGCAACCGCCGCCCTGGCGGCCCCGTCCGCGTTCGCCACGGCCCAGGCCGCGCAGCCCGACAAGCCGGCCAAGCCGGCCGAGGCGCAGACCAAGCAGCTGCTCAAGGACATCGCCGGCAAGGACGCGCGCCTGGCTCGCCTGTCCACCAGCGCCGCCGTCACCCGCCTGGCGGACGACACCGAGGCCGCGCTCGTCTCGAACCTCGACGGGGCTCGCGCCTGGCTCGGCGACGTCCGGACCTCGGTCGAGGCCGCCGACAGCACGGTCGACACCCGGGCTGCTCGCAAGGAGCTGCGCTCCTTCCGCGTGGAGAACTTCCGGATCGTGGTCAACATCCTGTCGAAGGCCGAGCGCCTCGAGGAGCCGGCAGCCGCCGACGCCGAGGCCGCCGGGCACCTCGCCGCTGCCGAGACGGCCGCCCTGGACATCACCGCCACCAGCACCAAGGCGGACATCCGTGCCGCCCGTGACCACGTGAAGGCCGCTCAGGCCGAGCTCGACGCCGAGACCGCCTGACGGCGCGACGTCGTCCTGCGAGGGGCGGTCACCCTGCCGGGTGGCCGCCCCTCGTCGCGTCAGCACGGTCGCCGACCAGGGCGCCGCGCAACACGATGCACGACGGCGTACGCAGCACCGACAGGTCCTCGACCGGGTTGCGGTCGTAGACCACGAAGTCCGCCGAGGCTCCCTCGACCAGTCCGTCGACGCCGAGCCACTCGCGTGCGCGCCAGCTCGCGGCGCCGAGCGCGTCGTGGGCAGGGATGCCGATGCGCGCGAGGGCCGCGACCTCCCCGGCGATGTTGCCGTGCCGGCTGATCCCGCCTCCGTCGGAGCCGGCGTAGATCGGCACGCCGGCCTCGTAGGCGGCCATGATCGTGGCGGGCATCCGGGCGTAGAGGTCGGTCATGGTCGCGGCGTAGGCGGGGAACCTCTCCTGACCCGCGGCGGCGTGCTCGGGGAACTTGTCGAGCTGCATGACGGTGGGCACCAGCCGGGTGCCGTGGGCGACCATCGAGTCGATCAGGTCCTCGGTCAGTCCGGTGCCGTGCTCGATGCAGTCGATGCCCGCCTCGATGAGGCCGGGCAGCACGCCGTGGCCGAAGCAGTGGGCGGTGACCTTCGCGCCGTTGGTGTGCGCCGCCTCGATCGCGGCGGCGAACGCCTCGGCCGGGAACGACGGCGCCAGGTCCCCCTCGTCACGCGAGATCCAGTCGCCGACGAGCTTGATCCACCCGTCGCCGTTGCGCGCCTCCTGGGCGGCGTACGTCGCCAGGTCGGCCGGCTCGACCTCGTGGGCGTAGCCGCGGATGTAGCGCTTGGTCGCGGCGATGTGGCGTCCGCAGCGGATCAGCCGGGGCAGGTCGTCGCGGTCGTGGATCCAGCGGGTGTCGGCCGCCGAGCCGGCGTCGCGGATGAGCAACGCTCCCCCGTCGCGGTCGTCGATCGCCTGCTGCTCGGTCGCAGCGTCGTCCACCGCACCGGAGTCGTCGAGCCCGAGGTGGCAGTGGGCGTCGACGAGGCCCGGGACGATCCAACCCTCCGCGATCGTGTCGGCGCCCGCCTGCGGCTCGAAGGTGAGCCGGCCGTCCACGACGTAGAGGTCGCGTGGCTCGCCGTCGGGCAGGACCGGGCCGCGGAAGCGCTGGGCTGTCATGCGCGCGACGTTACAGATATCCCCACCGTGGTGGACGACAGGCCGCCCCTGCAGTGCGAGCGTGGACAACACCCGGATACGGCCCCGTCCTCGGTGCGGCCGCCCCATCCCCCCAGAGTCAGGCACCCCATGCATCGTCGTCGTCCGCGTTCGGTCGGGACCCTCGTCGAGATGCCGCTGCCCTGAGACCGGCCGAGGTGTGGCGCGGTCGGTCCCCGGGCCGCGTCACACCCGGTCCTGCACCGCTCGCGCCCCTGACGCGACGATCCGTGCCGAGGTCACCCCCTCACGGGTGTGGGTGAAGTGGTCCAGACCACTTAACTTCGAACAGATGCCCGGGGCGAGCGCCCCGGAACCGGGGAGGGTTCGCACCAACGGACGGCACGGCCACCCGCTGTGCGGCGACGGGCATCTCTTGGAGGGGACACAACATGACTGTCAGCACATCAACGCCCGGAGGCCGCTCGCACGCGCGGGTCCCGGGTCGCTCCACCAGCCGTTTGTCCATGGCGCTCAGCACCGGCGTCCTCGCCCTCGTCATGGCCGTCGGGCTCGCCTCCGTGGGAGCCGGAGCAGCATCGGCGGCGTCGGCTCCCACCTCGTCGAGGACCGTCGTGGGCAAGTCCGACCAGGGCAAGATGAAGAGCACCGTCGTCGGGAAGACCTCGGAGGGCGACAAGGTCACCGGCGCCTTCACCCCCACGCGCTTCGTGGAGCGTGACGGCGTGCTCTGGGCCAAGGGCTTCCTGCAGGGCAAGATCCACCACGACGACGGCACGGTCACCAAGTTCTCCGGGATCAAGAAGATGCCGGTGAAGAAGATCAACGGCCAGTCCGCCACCGACGCCCGGACCAGCGCTCGAGCCGCTGCCTGCGACATCCTCAACCTGGTGCTCGGCCCGCTGGACCTCAACGTCCTCGGCCTCGAGGTCCACCTGCAGCGCGTCGTGCTCGACGTCGTCGCCGTCGCCGGCGCCGGCCAGCTGCTCGGCAACCTGCTCTGCGCGGTCGCCGGGCTGCTCGACGGCACCCCGCTGGCCGGCCTGCTGGGCCAGCTGAGCACCCTGCTCAACCAGATCCTGGCTGCTCTCAACCTGGGTCTCTGACAGGGCCGCACCACCTGATTCGGTGGCGCCACCCTCGGGGTGGCGCCACCGTGCTGTCCGGCCGGCTCAGAGCCGGTCGAGCAGCCACGACGGGCTGACGACCTGGGCGGGCGAGACGTTGGCGGCCAGCGCCCGGTCGGCGGTGACGACGACCACGCGTGCACCCGTCTCCGCGGCCAGCCGGGCCTGTTCCCTGATCTCGGCGTCGCCGTCGCGCTTCGCGTGCACCGTCGTCACGTGTGCGTCCCGCCCGGCGCGGACGCCGCCCTTGGCCTGCCCCTCGAGCACCAGCACGACCGCGTCGTACGACGTGTCGGCGACGAGCAGACGCTCGTGCAGGCGGCGCGCCGCCCCCGCCCGGTCCTTCCACCAGCCGTCCGGCACGGAGCCGACCACGTTGGCGCCGTCGACCACGAGGACCGAGGTCACCCTCAGTCCTCCAGGACGAACACGTCGCCGCGCGTGACGGGCACGACCGACCCGTCGGCGTGGATCCCGTCGATCTGCACCTCGGGGCTGCCGATGACGATGTCGACGTGGGTGTCGGACTGGTTGAGCCCCTCGGCGACCCGCTGCTCGGGCGTGAGGCCCAAGGTGCCGTCCATGGCACTGGTGTAGCCCATCCCCCACGCGACGTGCGAGCCGACGTTCTCGTCGAAGAGCATGTCCTTGTAGACCAGCCCGGTGCGCGCGACTGCCGAGTCGGAGTCGACGATCGCCACCTCGCCGAGGTGCCGCGAGCGCGGGATCAGCTCGAACTGCGCCCGGACCGCCTCCTCGCCGCGCGCGGCGGTGGCGCCGGTGATGGTGCCGTCACTGATCTCCAGGACCAGGTCCTCCACGAGAGCGCCCATCGTGGCCAGGAAGAACGGCGCGGACGTCCGCACGTGGCCCTCGGCGCGCCGCCAGTCCGGGGAGATGAAGACCTCCTCGGTCGGCATGTTGGGCACGAACTCGACGCCGTCCTCGTTCTCGAGCGAGCCCCCCACCCACATCGAGCCGGGCGCCATGCCGAGGGTGAGGTCGGTCCCGGGCCCGCGGTAGCGGATCCGGTCGAAGCGGTGGCCGTTGAGGATCGCCGCCCGGGCACGGAGCTTGGTCACGTGCGCCTGCCACGCCGCCACCGGGTCGGCCTGGTCGAGGCGCATCGCAGTCGCGACGGCGTCCCAGAGCCGGACCACGTCGGCGACGCCCACGCTGTCGGCCCAGCCCTTCGTGGGGGCGCCGACGACGGTCCAGGCGAGCTTGTTGGTCGTGATCAGCGGCATGACCTGCTGGATCAGGTCGATCGGGGTCGACTTCGCCAGGCGCGTGGGGTCGAGTCCCTCCATGAGGGTCGGGTGCGGGTTGCCGGTGAGGCTGATCAGGGCCGGCTTGCTGTCGCCCCAGGCGCGCACCTGCGCGAGGTGGTGGTCCTGGGTGACGCCGAGCAGCTCCTCGGGGGCGTGCTCGACGGCTGCCCGCTGCAGGTGCGGGTCGTCGTACTGGATGCTGACGCGCGAGGCTCCGACGCGGTAGGCCTCCGTGGCCAGCGCCCGCGCGGCGTCGGCCTGCTCGGGCAGGGCGTTGATGACGACCTCCTGGCCGGGCTGGACGTTGACGCCCACCCGCACCACCAGTGCGGCGTACTTCTCCAGCAGCAGGTCGAACGGCTCGGTCATGCTTCCTCCCCCAGGTCGGACATGACCCCACTCAACCAGCCCGGGCCTACTTGAGGAACTGGGAGAAGTCCTTCGGGAGGTTGAGCTGCTCGGCCGCCTTCTCGTAGTCGACCTCGGCACCGTCGGGGTTGCCGAACGGGTTGCCGGCCTTCTCCGCGGCGGCAGCCTTCTCCGCGGCCGCCTTCTGCTGCGCCGCCTTGGCGGGGTTGCCCGAGACGCGCTTGCCCTTGCCCTTCTTGGCCTGCTGCTTGGCGCCGGCACGCTTGCCGCCACCCATGCCCGGCATCCCCGGCATGCCCGGCATCCCGGGCATCCCGCCGCCGCGCGCCATCTGCTCCATCATCTTGCGCGCCTCGAAGAAGCGGTCGACGAGCTGGTTGACGTCGGACACCTGGCGCCCCGAGCCCTTGGCGATGCGGGCACGGCGCGAGCCGTCGATGATCTTCGGGTTGTCACGCTCGGCGGGCGTCATCGACTGGATGATCGCCTGGATGCGGTCGATCTCGCGCTCGTCGAAGTTCTCCAGCTGGTCGCGGAACTGCCCCATGCCCGGCAGCATCCCCATGATCTTGGTCATCGAGCCGAGCTTGCGGATCTGCATCATCTGCTGGAGGAAGTCCTCCAGCGTGAAGCCGCCCTTGGTCGCGAGCTTCTCCGCGGCCTTCATCGACTGCTCGGAGTCGAAGGCCTTCTCGGCCTGCTCGATCAGGGTGAGCATGTCGCCCATGTCGAGGATGCGCGAGGCCATCCGGTCGGGGTGGAAGAGGTCGAAGTCGGTCATCTTCTCGCCGCTGGAGGCGAACATGACCGGCTTGCCGGTGATCGAGCGGATCGACAGGGCGGCACCACCGCGCGCGTCGCCGTCGAGCTTGGTCAGCACCACCCCGTCGTAGCCGACGCCGTCGAGGAAGGCCTGCGCGGTGGTCACCGCGTCCTGGCCGATCATCGCGTCGACGACGAACAGCACCTCGTCGGGCTGCACCGCGTCGCGGATGTCGGCGGCCTGCTTCATCAGCTCGGCGTCGACGCCGAGGCGACCGGCCGTGTCGATGATGACGACGTCGTGCAGCTTGCGCCTGGCCTCCTCGATCGAGGCACGGGCGACGTCGACGGGATTGCCGCCGTGCTCGACGCCTTGGACGTTGCCCGGCTCCGGCGCGAAGACCGGCACGCCGACGCGCTCACCGTTGACCTGGAGCTGCTGGACCGCGTTGGGGCGCTGTAGGTCCGCGGCGACGAGCATCGGGGTCTTGTCCTGCTCCTTGAGCCAGAGCGCGAGCTTGGCCGCCAGGGTCGTCTTGCCGGCACCCTGGAGGCCGGCGAGCATGATCACGGTCGGCCCGGACTTGGCGTAGCGCAGGCGCCGGGTCTCGCCACCGAGGATGGCCACGAGCTCCTCGTGGACGATCTTGATGATCTGCTGGGCCGGGTTGAGGGCCCCGCTGACCTCCTCGGAGCGCGCGCGCTCCTTCACCGCGCCGACGAACTCCTTGACCACGGGCAGCGCGACGTCGGCCTCGAGCAGCGCGATCCGGATCTCGCGCGCGGTGGCGTCGATGTCGGCCTCGGAGAGCCGGCCCTTGCCCCGCAGGTTCTTGAAGGTGTCGGCAAGGCGGTCGGAGAGTGTGGCGAACACGGTTGGGTCAGTCCCTCGCATCGATGGCTGAAGTCAGGAGTGGTACGACGGGCAAGCGTATCCGGCGGACCGAGGTCGTACATGATCGGCGCTCGGGCCGCCTCGGGCCGCCTCGAGCCCCACTGGGCGACCGATGTGGTCGCCGGGGCGGCGGTATTCCGCGACTCGAGCGGACATATGGCCGCTCGAGTGGGGATATCAGCCGCCCAGGGCGGTGCGGACCGCGTGGGCGGCGGCCGCCGCGCGCTCCTCGGTGGGGCGCACCCCGCCGACCTCCTGGACGTAGAACACGTCGACGGCCTGCGGGCCGAGCGTGGAGACGTGCGCCGAGGCGACGGTGAGCCCGAGCCCGGCGAGCGTGGTGAGCACCCGGTGGACCACCCCGGGTCGGTCGGAGGTGCGGATCTCCAGCACGAGCGAGGCGCGGGAGGCGTCGGGGCGGACCTCCACGATCGGTGGCAGCTCACCGTCGGGACGGGCCGGCAGGTCGGGGAGGCGCTGGGTGCCCTCCACCACCCGGCGGATCCGCTCGCGCACGACGGCGGCGTCTAGGTAGGCGTCAGGCACCTCCCACGCGCTCACGCCCCACTCCCCGTCGTCGTCGACCTGCGACCAGGCCCGGGCCGCCTGCACCGGCACCCGCAGCGCGGCGAGGCCACCTGCCACGTCGGCGAGCAGCCCGACCCGGTCGGCCGCGACCACGGTGACGGTGGCGCCAGTCGCGTGGGGCGCGACCTGCACGGAGACCGCCCCCGGCTCGCGGCGTACGACGTCGGGCACGGGCAGCGGCTCCGCGGGCGCCACGTGGACGATCTCCGCTCCCAGCGCGGTGCCGGCGCGGGCGACGAGCCGGTCGATGAGCGAGGCGCGCCAGGTGGTCCACGCAGCGGGCGAGGTCGCCCGGGCGTCGGCCTCGGTGAGCGCCCGGAGCAGCTCCAGGCTGGCCGCGTCGGGCACGTGCGTGAGCAGCTCGGCCGTGGTGGCGGGGTCATCGGGGTCACGGGTGGTGGCGAGGTTGGCGAGCAGCAGGTGCCACCGGACGAGGGAGGCGACGACCTCGGCGTCGAGGTCGGTGAAGCCCATCCGGGCGACGATCTTGCGGGCCAGCGGCTCGCCGGCGACCGAGTGGTCGTGCAGCGAGCCCTTGCCGATGTCGTGGAGCAACGCGGCCACGAGCAGCAGGTCGGGGCGACGCACGCTGCGGATCAGCGCGCCGGCGGCCGCGCACGTCTCGACCACGTGGCGGTCGACGGTGAAGCGGTGGATGGCCGAGGCGTGCGGCAGCAGCCTGATCTGCTCCCACTCGGGGAGGAACGTGGCGATCCCCTCGATCTCGTCGAGGGTCTCCCAGACCGGGAGCAGCCCCGGCCCGCTGGCCAGGAGCCGCACCAGGGCGTCGCGTGCCGCGGCTGGCCAGGGCACGGGGAGCTCGGCCCCCTCGCGGACCAGGCGGGCCGCGGTGGTGGGGGCCAGCACGGCGTCCCGGCTCGCCGCCTCGGCCGCGGCGCGCAGGAGCAGGGTGGGGTCGTCCGCCGGACGGGTGCCGGCGTCGAGCACGACCTCGCCGCGCGAGAGCGCGATGCCTGGCGCCACGCGCTCGAGGGCGGGGGTCCGGCGACCCTTCTCCCCCGTCGACCGGGCCGTCACTGCGTCCGTACGGCGCCAGGCCAGGCGGGAGAGGTGGGCGATCCGCCGCCCCAGGGAGCGCACGTGCCGCTGCGCCGCCTCGGCATCGGCGAGGTCGAGCCGCTCGGCGAGCGGGGCCCACATCTCGGGGCCGATCCGGTCGCCGGGACGCCCGGCGAGGTCCTGGACCTCGTCGCGGACGTCGAGCAGCATCTGGCGCGCCGCCTCCAGGGCGGGCGTCGAGGCGTCGACGAGCCAGCTGGCCTCGATCGCCTTGAGCACGCCCGCGTCGCGCAGGCCGCCCTGGGCCTCCTTGACGTCGGGCACGGCGACGTGGGCGAGCTCGCCGGTCACGTCGTGGCGCTTGAGGGTCATCGCCTTGAGCTCCGGCAGCCGGGTCCGGGCCTGGCGGCGCCAGTCGGCGAGCATCGTGGTGCGCAGCCGGAGGCTCAGGCCCGGGTCGCCGGCCAGGTGGCGGGCGTCGAGCAGCCCGAGCGCGACCCGCAGGTCGCCGGCCGCCTCGAGGACCTCGCTCATCGAGCGGACCGAGTGGTCGAGCCGGCGGCCGGAGTCCCACAGCGGGTACCAGAGGGTGGCGCCGAGCTCGCCCAGGTCGACGTCGTCGTCGTGGACGAGCACCACGTCGAGGTCCGAGTGCGGGGCGAGCTCTCCGCGCCCGTATCCCCCGACGGCGACCAGGGCCACCCCGGTGGCGGGCCCCGCGGAGGCGGCGTACGCCTCCCTGCAGAGCTCGTCGGCCGAGGTGGCCCTGGTCTGTCGTCCTGCTGCGCTCACGTGATCAGAGCGCCGAAGCGTCCTGCTCGCCGGTGCGGACCCGGACGACGGTCTCGACCGGGCTGACCCAGACCTTGCCGTCACCGATGCGACCGGTCTGCGCGGTCTTGACGATGATCCCCACGACGTCGTCGGCGTCGGCGTCGTCGATGACGATCTCGATGCGGATCTTGGGCACGAGCGCGATGTCGTACTCCGCGCCGCGGTAGACCTCGGTGTGGCCCTTCTGGCGGCCGTAGCCGCTGACCTCGGAGACCGTCATTCCGGCGACACCGAAGGTCTCGAGCGCCTCGCGGACGTCCTCCCACTTGTGCGGCTTGATGACCGCGGTCACGAGCTTCATGCGTGTGCTCCCTCGTTGGTGGTGGAGGTGGTGGTGGCGGGCTTGGCGGTCGCCGTGGCGAGGACGCTCGAGGAGCCGCCGCTGGTGCCGCTGTGCAGGTCGTACGCCGACTCCCCGTGGGCGACCAGGTCGATGCCGTTGACCTCGTCCTCCTCGTCGAGGCGGAGCCCGATCGTGAACTTGATGCCGAGGGCGATGACCGTGGTCAGCACGCCCGAGTAGACGACCGCGACGAGGACCCCGAGGGTCTGGTCGCCGAGCGAGCCGAACCCGCCGCCGTAGAGGAGGCCGTCGACGCCACCGGCGCCGTCGGAGGTGGAGAAGACGCCGATCAGCACGGTGCCCACGATGCCACCGACCAGGTGCACGCCGACCACGTCGAGCGAGTCGTCGTAGCCCAGCTTGTACTTCAGGCCGACCGCCCAGGCACAGACCGCGCCGGCGACGGCGCCGATGGCCACGGCGCCGCCCACGTCGACGGCACCGGCCGCCGGGGTGATGGCGACGAGGCCGGCCACGATGCCGGAGGCGGCACCGAGCGAGGTGGCCTTGCCGTGCAGGAGGCGCTCGATCAGGAGCCAGCCGAGGATCGCGGCGAACGTGGCGAGCGTGGTGTTGGCGAAGGTGCGACCGGTCTCGGAGTAGAACTGCGCGAGGAACGCGTCGGGGTCCTCGTCGAAGGTGGTGCCGAAGACGATCGAGCCGACGTTGAACCCGTACCAGCCGAGCCACAGCATGCCGGCGCCGAGCATGGTCAGCGTCAGGTTGTGCGGACGCATCTGCTCACGGGGCCAGCCGATGCGCTTGCCGAGCAGCAGCACCAGGACGAGGGCCGCGACACCGGCGTTGATGTGGACCGCCGTGCCGCCGGCGTAGTCCTGCGCGCCGATGCGGCCGCAGATGAGCGAGTCGTCGGTGCAGCTGAACACCATGTGGGCCATCGGGAAGTAGACGATGAGCGCCCACAGCGGGAGGAAGACCACCCACGCGGAGAACTTGAGCCGGTCCGCGACCGCGCCGCTGATCAGGGCGGCGGTGATGATCGCGAAGGTCATCTGGAACATCACGTAGATGTAGTTGTCGGTGGTGACGCCGTCGAGCCACAGCAGCTCGAACGGGTTGGCGAAGAAGGTGCCCTCGCCGCCGAAGCCCATCGACCACCCGACGGCGACGTACAGGATGCCGACGATGGCAGCGGCGATGAACGACATCATCATCATGTTGAGCACGGACTTCGATCGCGACATGCCGCCGTAGAACAGGGCCAGCGCGGGCACCGTCATCATCAGGACGAAGGCAGTCGCCACCAGCATGAAGGCGTAATAGCCGTCCACAGGACCTCCAGGAAACGTACGGGGTGTGGGGAGCCGGTCGGCGACGACGGTGTCGCGACGGGGTCCACGCGTTGTCCGGAAGCCTGTGCGGAGGACGTTTCACCGGCGCGCGACCCATGTTGCGGGCAGGCAACGGAATCGGGCGTCGTGTTACAGGTGTGTGAACTGAGGGGGCGAGAACCTCGCCTTGTTAGGGTTCGGCCGTGTCCAGACTGGCCGTGATGGCGCACTTCGACGTCGCCGGGGAGCTGCGACCGCACGTGCGTGGCCAGGTCGAGGCGCTGGCCGCCTCGGTCGACAAGCTGGTGGTCTGCACGACCGCCCACCTGCAGGACTCGGCGCGCGCGTGGCTGTCCGACCGCGCGGTCGTCGTCGAGCGGGCCAACTACGGCTACGACTTCTTCAGCTACAAGGTCGGGCTGGACTCCGCGGGCGACCTCACGGCGTACGACGAGGTGGTGGTCTGCAACGACACCTACGTCTTCGCGCTCGACACCTACGACCCGGTCTTCGACGAGATGGCCACCCGGCCCTGCGACTTCTGGGGGCTGACCAAGGCCGAGCGCGTCGCGCCGCACATCCAGTCGTTCTTCATCGCCTTCCGCCCGTGGGTGGTCGCCTCGCGCGCCTTCACCACCTTCTGGGAGGAGATGGAGCCCATCTCCAAGCGGCGGCAGGTGATCCGGCGCTACGAGGTCGGCATGTCCCGGCGGCTCTACGAGGCCGGCTTCTGCTCCGACACCTACTTCGTGGAGACCCCGGAGGACCAGCGCATCGCCCGTGAGCGGATGCGCTGGTGGGCCGCCCACCGATCGCACTTCCCGCGCACCCGTGCGGAGATCCGGGAGTGGCGCGAGCGGGCCAACGAGCCGTGGAACCCCGCCCGGAGCCTGGCCGACCGCGTGCTCGACAACGCGCGGCTGCCCTACGTCAAGATCGACACCCTGCGCTACGACCCCTACAACCTCGACGCCAAGCGCCTGCTGGAGCTGTGCGAGCGCCGGTTCCCCCAGCGCTTCGCCGGGGTCCGCGAGTTCCTCGAGGAGACCGCCCAGTACTACCCCGTGCGTGACACCGAACGGCTGCTGCCGACCCCGCTCGCGCTGGAGCCCCTGTTTCCCCGGGTGAGGTACTCCGATGCGCGGTGAGCGTCGCCAGCAGGTGAGGCTCGACGACGCCGAGGAGGTCCTGGTCGAGGCCGGGCTCGTCGACGCCGACTACGTCGCCGCCCAGCTCGGCACCTCCTTCGACTCCGACCAGGACGCGGCGCGGGCCGCCGTCCAGGCCGGGGACGTCTCCCCGCACCCGTTGTTCGAGGCCCAGTGGATCGGGCGGCGCCGCTCGTGGCAGCGTGCCGGCCAGCACCCGGTCCTCTGGTACGTCTCGGAGCGGCGCCGGCGCAACCGGATCTCCCCGCACCCGCTCGTCGACCCACGGGTCGTCCTGGCTGCCCACCCCGAGGCCCGCCACCACCCCTTCGGTGCCCTGTCCTACTGGCTCTCGGTCTCCGGCCCGAGCACCGCGCTGCCGACCCGCATCCTGCCCAGGAAGGTCTCCTGGGGCACCTACCGAGCGGCCGCCATCGAGGCCGCCGCCGCGTGGCGCGCGGAGGTCGTGCTGGAGCGTCCCGAGCTCGCAGGCCCCACCCCGGCGCTGCCGAGGAGCCTCGGCGCCTCCCCCGTCGTCACGGTCGTGATGGCCGCGCAGGACGCCGGCCCCCTGGTGCGCGAGACCGTCGCCTCGCTCCAGGCGCAGACCTTCACCGACTGGCACCTGGTCGCCGTCGACCGGGGTTCCCTCGACGACACCGCCGCCGTGCTGCAGGGCATGGCCGCCTTCGACGACCGCATCACCCTCGTCCGCGAGTCCCGTTGCGGACACGCGCACGCGCTCAACGTCGCGCTCGAGCACGGCACGGCCGAGCACGTCGGCTTCCTGCCCCTGGGCCGGCAGTGGCTGCCGGACATGCTGGGCTCGCTCGTCGCCCACGCCCACGAGTCGGGCAGCGCCGCGGTCCTCGCCGGCGTCGGCGCGGTCGGCCGGGACCGGGCCGAGCTGCTGGCCGGACGGCCGGTCGACCTCGCGACCGCGCTGCTGCGCCGTGCCGCCATCAAGGACGTGGGCGGCTTCGACGAGACGCTCGGCGGGTCGGTCGAGCGTGACCTGCTGCTGCGCCTCACGCGCGACCACGATCCGGTCGCGGTCGACGTACCCGTGCTCCGGCGTCCCGACTCAGCCAGCACCGGCTACGGCGACGACTGGGACTCCGTCGTGCTCGAGCGCCAGCTCGTCGACTGGGACGCGGCCGCCGCCCGGGAGACCGCCGACGACCTCGTCAGCCACGTCCTGCCGCTGGGGCCCGAGCCCCGGCGCACCGTCGAGTGGCTCGGCGCCGTGCCGCGCGACGGCGCCGAGCTGGTCCTGGTCGGGGTCCGCTTGCGCCGGGCCCACCACGTGCTGGCGGCCTCGATCGCGGCGATCATCTCCGGCGCCCGCTTCGTCTCCGTGCCTGCGGCCGTCTCCACCTCGGCCGCCACCAACGTCGGCATCGCCCAGGCGGCCGGCAGCACGGTGGTGCTCGTACGCCCGGAGGCGATGCCGCCGCGGCAGCCGATCGAAGCACGGCTGGCCGAGGTCGTGCACCGGCCGGGGGTGGCGGTGGCCCAGCCGCTCGTCGTCGACCTCGACGGGGTCATCCTGAGCGCGGGGGCACGCTTCAGCGGGCACAACCCGCACCCCGAGCTGTTCCTCGCGGGCCTCCCGACCAGCGACGCCGTCCGGATCGGCGAGTGCGAGGTCGCCGCACCTGCCGCGCCGATGGTGGCCCTGCGCACCGAGGCGGCCGTGGCGCTGCGCGGGCTGGGCGCGCAGTTCCACTCCGTCCTCGCCGAGACCGACCTCGGCCTGCGCGCCCGCGCGGCCGGGTGGGGCGGGTCGGTGGTCGTGCCGGACGCGGTGATCACCTCGCGCACCCCCTACGCCTCGCCGGAGGAGCTGATCGGCGCGATGTCGTCGCTGCGGTCGACGGCGGCCACCCCGCCGCCCGACCAGGCGGCCGACCTGCTGCTCCGGGCGGGCCTCGAGGTGACCGACCAGCGCAACCGTCGCGTCACGGCCGACCCCGAGGACCGCACCGCCCCGTCGGTGCTGGTCCCTGAGCTGGTCGTGCGGCCGGTGCTGGGGATCCACGAGTCACCGCCGCGGCTGCGCTGGGCGGTCGACATCGCCGCCCCCGCCGCCTCCCGCGGCGACCGTTGGGGCGACACCTACTTCGCGCGGTCGCTGGCCGACGCGCTCGAGCGCCGCGGCCAGCACGTCGCGATCGACCGTCGCGACGCGCGCGAGCGCGACTCCCGCGACCACGACGACGTACTGCTCGTGCTGCGCGGCCTCGACCGCGTGGCGCCCCGACCCGGCCTGCTCAACGTCGAGTGGATCATCAGCCACCCGGACATGATCGTGCGCGAGGAGGTGGCCGGCTTCGACCTCGTCTACGCCGCCAGCACCAGCTGGTCGGCGCGGATGAGCCGCGAGTGGGGCACCCCGATCGAGCCGCTGCTCCAGTGCACCGACACCCGCTGGTTCCACCCCGACCGCGCCGAGCCCGACACGGGGCCCGCCCTGCTGTTCGTCGGCAACTCCCGAGGCATCTACCGCTACGCCGTACGCAGCGCGCTCGCCATCGGCGCCGACCTCACCCTGCACGGCAACGACTGGACCGAGTTCGTCGAGCGCGACCAGATCGCCTCCGGCGGCGTGGCCAACGAGGAGGTCGGGGCGCTGTACGCCTCGGCCGGCGTGGTGCTCAACGACCACCACCTCGACATGCGCCGCGACAGCTTCGCCTCCAACCGGCTCTTCGACGCCGCCGCCTGCGGCGCCCGGATCCTCAGCGACCGCATCGACGGGCTGGAGGAGACGTTCTCCGGCCTGGTCCTGCCCTTCGACAACGAGCACGAGCTCGCGCGCCTGGTGAAGCCGCCCTACGAGGCCTTCCCCGACAACGCCACGCGCCGCGAGATCGCGACCCGGATCATCGCCGAGCACAGCTTCGACAAGCGCGCCGAGACGCTCATCGACGACGCCGTGCGCCGGATCGTCGCCCGCCGCTGAGGCGTGCCCCGGCTCGTGGCGCGACCTCGACCTGTCAGGCTCTCGCTGGACATGTCAGCGCGTGCAAGGCCTGACATCTTCAGTGATCCCCGGCTGACCGGGGATCACTGACGGGCGCCCGCTCGTCAGCCGAGGAGGGCGTCGACGAAGGCTGCGGCGTCGAAGGGGGCCATGTCGTCGGGGCCCTCGCCGAGGCCGACCAGCTTGACCGGCACGCCGAGCTCGCGCTGGACCTGCACCACGATGCCGCCCTTGGCGGAGCCGTCGAGCTTGGTCAGCACGATGCCGGTGAGGTCGACGATCTCGCTGAAGACGCGGGCCTGGATGAGGCCGTTCTGCCCGGTGGTGGCGTCGAGGACGAGCAGCACCTCGGTGACCGGCGCCTGCTTCTCGATGACGCGCTTGACCTTGCCGAGCTCGTCCATCAGGCCGGCCTTGTTCTGCAGGCGACCGGCGGTGTCGACGAGCACGGTGTCGATGTCGTTGTCGACGCCGTGCTTGACCGCCTCGAAGGCCACGCTGGCGGGGTCGCCGCCCTCGGGCCCGCGGACGACCTCGACGCCGACGCGCGCGCCCCAGGTGGCGAGCTGGTCGACGGCCGCGGCGCGGAACGTGTCGGCCGCGCCGAGCGTCACCGAGAGGTCCTCGGCCACGAGGATGCGGGCGATCTTGCCGACGGTGGTGGTCTTGCCGGCGCCGTTGACGCCGACGACCAGGACCACGCCGGGGTTGCCGTCGGTGCCGGTGACCTGCAGGCGACGGTCCATGTCGGTGCCGACGAGCTCGATCAGCTCCTCGCGCAGCACGGCGCGCGTGTCGACGGCCTGGCCGCCCTCGACCCGCAGGCGGGTGCGCAGCTTCTCCACCAGCGCCTGCGTCGGCGCGACACCGATGTCGGCGGTCAGGAGGGTGTCCTCGATCGCCTCCCAGGTGTCCTCGTCGAGCCGGTCGCGGCTGAGGAGGGCGAGCAGGCCCTTGCCGAGGCCGCCCTGCGAGCGGGAGAGGCGGGTGCGCAGCCGCACGAGCCGCGACGCCGTGCTCTCCGGCTTCTCGAGCGCCGGTGCGGTGGCCGTCCCCGGCTCGACCGCGGGCTCCGGCGGCGCCTCGGTGGCGACCTCGGTCTCCGTGGGCGGCGGGACGAGGACGTCCGTGCCTCCCTGCGGGGGCGTCGCGCCACGGCGTCGTCCCGAGGTCAGCAGCCCGGCGAGCGTGAGCACGCCGACGACCGCGATGCCGATGATCAGATACAGCCAGTCACCCATGGCGCAATCCAATCAGAGGCGCCCCACACGGCGAAGCCGGGTGAGCACGCTGCCCGCTCTCCCGGCGGGCAGCTCAGCCAGCTGCGAGCGCAACGCGTCGCGTTGGGCGGCCAGCCGATCAGCCCGCTCGCGCGCCCGGGCGAGGCACTGCTGCGTCCGCGTGAGGTCGGCGAGCAGCGCGTCGAAGGCTGCGGCGAGCCCGGACCTGTCACCCCCGGCGAGCATCGGAGGAGAAGCCTGGTGGCCGGGGTGCACGACCCACACCACCTCGTGGGGCATCAACCGGAACCACGCCACCGCCGCGTCGCCGACGAGCGCCGGGGGCGTGACCCGCACGGAGGCCAGGCCGGCCGCTGCGAGCCGGGTGTCGAAGTCGTCGCCGTACCACCGCACGTGGTCGCGCTGGCCGAAGCGGCGTGCGCACTCCTCCGGCGAGGCCGACGGGTCCTCCTCGGTCGCGACGCCGGTCCGGATCGGCACCTCCAGGAGGGCGATGCCGCGCGGACTGAGCACGCGAGCGATCTCGCGCATCGCCGCACAGTCGTCGGGCACGTGCTCGAGGACGTGGTAGCAGACCAGCAGGTCGACCGACGCGTCACGCAGCGGCAGGTCGGTCAGGCTCGCGAGGACGTCCACGTCCCGGGCGTCGTAGCCCGCGTCGAGGCTGATCCGCCGGCGGGCGGGGACCCGGTCGAGCAGCGCCTTGGACTGCCGCGACGGCGCGATCTCGACCACGGTGTCGAGGTCGGTGAGCTCAGGGGCGAGCGCGCCGAGCAGCAGTGAGAGGAACCGGTGCCGCTCGAGGCTGCCGCACCGCGGGCACGTCGCGCCCGGGCGGCCGTCCGGTCCCGGGCGGAACGGACGGATCACGGTCGCCCCGCAGGCCGCGCAGTGAGCCTTGGGGCGAGCCTTGGGGTGGTCCTGGGAACGGGCCTTCGGGTGGTCCTGCCGGAGGACGGTCACGCTTCGCACGGTAGGCGCGCCGCCGGCCGTCCGTGGGGCGCCGCGCCGTGACGTCCCGGGTCAGTGGGACCTCAGCAGGGGGTCAGACGCGCGACTCGGAGTCCTCGAGCGTCGGGAGGGCGTCGACGCCCTTGCGCATGGCGTCGCCGAGCTGCGGCACGACAGGCATCTCCTCACCGCGGTGGGGGTAGGCGACGTAGACCGCCACGGCGCCGGCGACGAGAACGCCGAGGGTCATCATGAGGATGATCGCGAGCATGGGGGTTTCCTCCCGAGGTGGTCGAGCAGTCCGTCCACCATGGCACGCCCGGGGCGGCCGACGCACAACGGCGCCGCCGGCGCGCGCGTCGACGTGTCCCGTCTCACCCCTCAGGAGGGACGGAGCAGGCGTACGACGGCCTCGCGCACGACGTCGGGCATCGGGGTCACCGGCCGGGCCCCGGCGCCGTGCGTGTTGTCGACGTAGACGTGGACGAAGCGGCCCTCGGCCGCCGCCTCGTCCGACGGCCCCTGGAACAGGCCGATCCGGTAGACGATCGAGCTCGTGCCGACCTTGTCGCAGACCAGTCCCATCTCGATCGGCTCGGGGAACCCGATCTCGCGGAAGTAGCGGCAGCTCGTCTCCGCGACGACGCCGATCTGTGGCAGGGCGCGGACATCGACGCCGGTGGCCTCGTAGAGGTAGGCGTTGACGGCCGTGTCGAAGAGCTCGTAGTAGGTGGCGTTGTTGAGGTGGCCGTAGGCGTCGTCGTCGCGCCAGCGCGTGGTCGCCGTACGCCACTCGACGTAGTCGGCGCGCGTGGGCCGGGCGGGCCGGCTCATGCGGACTCGGCGTCGCGGAGGCGCTGGCTGATCACGGCCGAGACGCCGTCGCCGCGCATGGTGACGCCGTAGAGCGCGTCGCCGACCTCCATGGTGCGCTTCTGGTGGGTGATGACGAGCAGCTGGGAGTTCTCCCGGAGCTCCTCGTAGATCTCCAGCAGGCGGCCGAGGTTGGTGTCGTCGAGCGCCGCCTCCACCTCGTCGAGGATGTAGAACGGCGAGGGCCGGGCCTTGAAGAGCGCCACCAGGAACGCGACCGCCACGAGCGAGCGCTCACCACCGGAGAGCAGGGACAGGCGCTTGACCTTCTTGCCCGGTGGGCGGGCCTCGACCTCGACGCCGGTGGCGAGCATGTTGCCGGGGTCGGTCAGCACCAGGCGACCCTCGCCGCCCGGGAAGAGGCGGGCGAAGGTCTGGTCGAAGGCCTTCTCCACGTCGGCGTAGGCCTCGGTGAAGACCTGCTCGACGCGGGCGTCGACCTCGCGGACGATGTCGAGGAGGTCCTTGCGGGTGCGCTTGAGGTCCTCGAGCTGCTCGGTGAGGAACTTGTGCCGCTCCTCCATCGCGGAGAACTCCTCCAGCGCGAGCGGGTTGACCCGGCCCAGCATGGAGAGCGACCGCTCGGCGCTGCGCAGCCGCTTGACCTGCTCCTCGCGCACGAACGGCACCGGCTCCGGCGCCTCCTCCCCCTCCGGCACCGGCCCGGTGAAGGGGATGAGGGTGGTCGGGCCGTAGTCGTCGACCAGGCCGTCGGGGTCCAGGCCGAGCTCCTCGAGCGCGCGCTCCTCGAGCTGCTCGATGCGCATCTTCTGCTGGGTGCGCGCCATCTCGTCGCGGTGCACCGAGCTGACCAGCTCGTCGTGCTCACGGCCGAGGTCGCGCAGGTGGGTCCGCACGGCCATGAGCTGCTGCTCGCTGCTCTGGCGCGACTCCTCGACGGCTGCCCGCTCGTCGGCGGCGAGCATCACGGACCGCTCGAGCTGGTGCAGGACGACGCGGACGGCGACGGCGACGGCCTGGGCGGCCCGTCCCTCGCGGATGAGCCGCTCGCGGCGCTCGGCGGCCCGCGCCCGCGACTCACGCTCGGCCTGCGCGGCGCGCAGCAGCGAGTCGGCGCGGCCGTGGAGGGCGCGGGCGCGTTCCTCGGCCGTCCGCAGCCCGAGCCGGGCGTCCATCTCGCCCTGTCGCGCCTCGCGGGCTGCTTCGGCGAGCTTCTCGCGCTCGGCGGTGTCGGGCTCCTCGTCGGTGACGTTCTCGGCGGCGGCCAGGCGCGCTTCCAGGTCGGCGAGGCCGGCCAGGTCGGCCTCTCGGGCCTCCCGCGCGGTGGCGATGGCACGCTCGAGGCGCTCGGCCTCGCCCTTGGCGGCGCGCGCCTGGGAGCCGTACTGCCCGAGCTCCTCGGCCACCGCGGCCAGGGTCGCGTCGGACTCGTGGAGCTTGGCCAGGGCGACGTCGACCCGCTTGAGGCAGTCGTGGCGGGCGGCCTCGAGCCGGGAGATCTCGAACCCGAGCCGCTCGGTGGTCGCGGTCGCCTCGGCGAGCCGGGTGGTCGCCTCGTCGACCGCGGCCTGCACCTCGATCAGGCTGGGCTGGCTGCTGGACCCGCCCGCCGCGAAGTGGGCGCCGAGCAGGTCGCCCTCGCGGGTCACGGCGACCACGTCGGGGAGGTCGGCGACGAGGCGCCGCGCGGCGGCGAGGTCCTCGACCACGGCGACCTTGTGGAGCAGCCGCACCAGCGCGGGGCGTACGTCGTCGGGCGCGGTCACCACGTCGACGGCGTACGTCGTCGCGTCGGGGAGCGCCGGCCAGTCACGGTCCGCGTGCGGCGCACCACCGAGCACCAGCCCGGCGCGGCCGAGGTCGTCGTCCTTGAGGTGGCCGATGGCCTCCACCGCCGCTCCCGCGTCGGACACGACGACCGCGTCGGCGGCGGTGCCGAGCGCGGCGGCCACGGCGGCCTCGAAGCCGTGCTCGACGTCGAGCAGCGCGGCCACGGAGCCGAGCAGCCCGTCGACCTCGTCGGTGGCGGCGAGCAGCGCGCCGGCGCCGTCCTTGCGGTTGAGCCCGATCTCCAGGGCGTCGCGGCGCGCGATCAGCCCGGCGCGGTCGCGGTCGGCCTGCTGCGCGTCCTCGCGGGCCCGAGCCAGCTGCTCCTCGACCTCGTCGAGGGCGGCGACGGCCTCCTCGTGCTCGGAGTCGAGGCCCTCCTCCCCCGCGTCGAGGCCGGCGACCTTGGTCTCCAGCGCGGTGAAGTCACGTTGCGCGCGCTCGGCGCGGGCCGCGGCGTCCTCGCGGGCGTCGGTGAGCCGCCGGATCTCGGCGTCGGCGGCCTCCGAGCGGGACTTGAGGGCGTTGACCTGGCCGGTGAGCCGGGCCAGGCCCTCGCGCCGGTCGGCGGCGGCGCGCTGCAGGCCGGCGATCCGCTTGTCCTCCTCGGCCGCTGCCTCCTCGGCCGCGCGCTTGGCGACCACGGCGGCGTCGAGCGCCGTCCGGTGCTCCTCGACCTGCGCCGCGATCTCGGCCTCCTGCCGGCGCACGCGCTCGGCCTGGGCCTCGAGGTCGTCGGGGTCCCGGCCGGAGTCCACGGTGTCTCCCTCGGCGGCCCCGGCTGCGTTGCGGATCCGCTCGTCGGCGAGCGAGGCCGTGCCGCGCAGGCGCTCCTTGAGCCCGGACAGCGCGAACCACGTCTCCTGGGCCGCGGCCAGCCGCGGCAGGTCGTCACGCAGGGCCGCCTCGAGGCGCGACTCCTGCTCGCGACCGGCGGTGATGGCGGCCTCGACCTCCTGGCGCCGCTCGAGGAGCACCGACTCGTCGGCGAGCTCCGTCTCGAGCGCCGTGCGGGCGGTGACCAGGTCGTCGGCCAGCAGCCGGGCCCGGGCGTCGCGCACGTCGGCCTGCACCGTCTGCGCCTGGCGCGCGACCTCGGCCTGCCGGCCGAGCGGCTTGAGCTGGCGCCGGATCTCGGAGAGCAGGTCGGCGAGCCGGGTCAGGTTGCCGTCGGTGGAGTCGAGCTTGCGGAGCGCCTTCTCCTTGCGCTTGCGGTGCTTGAGGACGCCCGCGGCCTCCTCGATGAAGCCGCGCCGGTCCTCCGGGGTGGCGTGCAGGATCGAGTCGAGCTGGCCCTGCCCGACGATCACGTGCATCTCGCGGCCGATGCCGGAGTCGCTGAGCAGCTCCTGCACGTCGAGCAGCCGGCACCCGTTGCCGTTGATGGCGTACTCCGAGCCGCCGTTGCGGAACATGGTGCGGCTGATCGTCACCTCGGCGTAGTCGATCGGCAGCGCGCCGTCGCTGTTGTCGATCGTCAGCTGCACCTCGGCGCGGCCCAGTGGCGGACGGCCGGACGTGCCGGCGAAGATGACGTCCTCCATCTTGCCGCCGCGCAGGCTCTTGGCGCCCTGCTCGCCCATCACCCAGGCGAGGGCGTCGACGACGTTGGACTTGCCCGACCCGTTGGGGCCGACGATGCAGGTGATCCCCGGCTCGAGCTGCATCGTCGTCGAGGACGCGAAGGACTTGAACCCCTTGAGGGTCAGGCTCTTCAGGTACAACGCGGGCTCCTCACCGGGACGAGTTCGGCCACTGAAGACTGGGGAAGCTCAGCGCGCCACACCCTACCCGTCGGGCCGGCCCGACCCGCTCAGGCGCGGCGTCGGCGCCGGTGCAGCAGGAGCGCGAGCGCCGCGCTGCCGCCGACGAGGACCCCGGGCGCCACGGCGACGCTCGTGGGCGCCTGGACCGAGGGGACGGTGCCGAGGCCGTCCGCGGGCACGTCGACGACGTACACGTCGAGCCCGCGCACGAGGTCGACGGAGTAGAGCAGGTTGGTGCGCTGGGACGTGGCCACGCCCTTGCGGTTGTAGACCGGCACCCACATCGAGTCCCAGACCTCGGAGGCGCCCCAGGTGGCGTAGCCGTGGCTCGTCGGGGCGGTCGGGTCGGTGACGTCGATGAGCTGGGTCCCGCCGCCGTAGAAGCCGACCGCGACGATGCCGCTCGGGTGGTAGTCGAACCAGTGCGAGGAGCAGAAGGCGCCTGCCGGGACCGGGAAGGTGCCCAGGTCGGCGAGCTCCACCTTGGCCAGCGGCACGATGGAGCCGTCCGAGCCGTCGAGCCGCTTCACGTGCCAGGTCTGGAAGGAGCCGGCGGTCGAGCAGTCGGTGTCCTCGTAGTCCTCCTCCGTGACCAGCAGGATGTTGCCGTTGGCCAGCGACGGGGGCGCGTCGGGCCGGAAGGCCTCCGCGTTGGGCCGGAAGCTGTTGTGGTGGATGAAGTCGTTGAAGTGGTTGACCGAGCCCTCGCGCGCCGTGTCGCCGGCGGCACCGGTGTTGGCCACCTCGACCGGGTGCAGCGGGTCGCGCACGTCGAAGATGTACGACCCTCCCGCGCCCGTGTGGGTCGCGTAGCCGGCGGCGTCGACGTTCCACTTGTGCCCACCCCAGCCGACGGCGTCGGAGCGGAACGGCTGGGTGCCGGGCGTGGCCGGGTCGCTGTCCACCTCGACGGGGTGGTCGAGGTCGGTGAGGTCGAAGACGGAGAAGCTGCCCTGGCCGGGCACCTCGGAGTCGTCGCCCGCCGAGTAGGCGTAGCGGCAGTCGGTGCCGTCGATGCACGTCACGGTGTGCGTGCTGGTCGTGGCCTTCACGCGTGAGCGCACGTGGGGGTCGGTCGGGTCGGTGAGGTCGACGATCACCAGCTCGTAGTCACCGGTCGCCGGGTCGTTGACGTGCTCGAGGTCGTCGGGCGAGGCCTGGTAGAGGTCGACGCCGATCATCGCGAACCGGTCGGTCCGCTCGCGCGACACCTTGCGCTCGCCGCAGTCCATCGCCTCGTTCTCGAACTGCGCGCTGGGCATCGAGCCGACCTCGCGCGGCGCCACCGGGTCGCTCACGTCGTAGACCGTGACGTCGTCGAGCCCGGACATCACGAAGTACGGCGCCGAGTGCAGGAAGCAGCCCGAGATGCCCGCGCTGCCCGGGCGGACGGCGGCGAGCCGGACGTTGGGCGAGCTGATGAACGGCACGGCGAGCCCGGCGTCGTACTGCTGCGCCATGCGCTCGGCGCGGTCGCGGTCGCCATGGGCGTGCGCGGTGCCGGCGAGGGCGACGGGAGCGAGGGACAGGGCGCCCACGGCCAGCAGCCGTGCGGGGGTGGCAAGTCGCATGCCCCTCCAACGACCGGCTGTGACGGTGGTTACGTCAGCGACCGAGCACGTCCTTCAGCGCCGCGAGCACCAGCAGCACGGCGTCGGGGCGGGCGTTGCGGCCCATCAGGCCGATGCGCCACACGCTCGAGGCGTACGCCCCGGCTCCGGCGCCGATCTCGATGCCGTGCTTCTCGAGCAGCTCCTTCCGGACCGCTGCCGAGTCGACGCCCTCGGGCACCTTCACCGTGGTGAGCTCCGGGAGCCGGCTCCCCTCGGCCGCGAACAGCTCGAGGCCAATCTCCTCCAGCCCGGCCTGCAACGCGTCGCCGGCGGCCTGGTGGCGGGCCCAGACGGCCTCGAGGCCCTCCTCGAGGATCCGGGTCAGGCCGCCGTGGAGGCTGGCGACCATCGCTGTGGGCGCCGTGTGGTGGTAGGTCCGCTGGCCGCCCTTGACGCCGGCCTCGCCGACGTAGCCGCCGAGCATGCCCAGGTCGAGGTACCACGAGCGCGGCTTCTCGACCCGGCGCTCGAAGGCGCGGTCGTTGATCGTGAACGGTGCGAGGCCCGGCGCGACACCGAGGCACTTCTGGGTGCCGGCGTAGCCGATGTCGACGCCCCAGTCGTCGGCGCGCAGCTCGATGCCGGCGATGGAGGTGACCGCGTCGACGAGCAGGAGGGCGTCTGCCCCCTGTGAACGGAGCCCCGCGCCGAGCGCTGCGACGTCGGACCGGACGCCTGTCGAGGTCTCGGCATGGACCGCGGCGATGATCGCCGGGGACGGGTGGGCCGCCAGCACGCGCTCGACGTCGACCGGCTGGCCCCACTCGTGCTCGACGGCCACGACCTCGGCGCCGCACCGGGCGGCGACGTCGGTCATCCGCTGCCCGAAGAGTCCGTTGACGGCGACCACGACGACGTCGCCGGGATGCACCGTGTTGACGAACGCCGCCTCCATGCCGGCAGAGCCGGTCGCGCTGAGCGGCAGCGTGCGGGCGTTGGACGTGCCCCAGACGGTGCGCAGCATCTCGCACGTCTCGTCCATGATCCGGAGGAACTCCGGGTCGAGGTGGCCGAGCAGCGGCTCGGCGAGGGCACGGGTGGCCTCGGGGTAGGGGTTCGAGGGACCGGGACCGAAGAGGTGGCGCTCGCGGATCATGCAGTCGACCGTAGCGAACGCGCCGGCCTCAGAGCACCGCCCCAGGGTTGAGGATCCCGGCCGGGTCGAGCGCGTCCTTCACTCGCCGCGTCAGCGCCATCACGTCCTCGCCGAGCTGGTCGGGCAGCGCCGCCTTCTTGGTGCGCCCCACCCCGTGCTCGCCCGTGATCGTGCCGCCGAGGCGGATCGCGGCCTGCAGGATGTCGTCGAAGGCGGCACGGGCACGGCGCTCGGAGTCGGCGTCGCCGGCCGTGTAGACGATGATCGGGTGGGTGTTGCCGTCGCCCGCGTGGGCCACGGTCGGGATCTCGACGTCGTGCGTGCGGGCGATCTCGGCCACCGCCGCCAGCAGGTCCGGCAGCAGCGGGACCGCGGCCCCGACGTCCTCGAGCAGCAGCGCGCCCCGCGCCTCGATGGCCGGGAACGCTGCCCGCCGGGCGTCGACGAACATCTCACCCTCTGCCGGGTCGTCGGTCACCAGCACCTCGCTCGCGCCCGCCGCGACGCAGGCCTCCTCCACGAGCGCGATCTCCGCGACCCGCGACTCCCCCGGTGCGTCGGACTGCACGACCAGGAGGGCGCCGGCGGTCCGGTCGAGCCCGCGTGGCGAGTAGTCCTCGACCGCGTTGATGGACGCCTGATCCATCAGCTCCATCATCGAGGGCCGCAGCGTGCGGCGTACGGCGACCACGGCCCCGGCTGCGTCGACCACCGAGGCGAAGGACGCGACCAGCGTCGCCGGCGGCAGCGGCAGCGGCACGAGGCGCAGGATCGCCCGCGTGACGATGCCGAGCGTGCCCTCCGACCCGACGAACAGCTTGAGCAGGGACAGCCCGGCCACGTCCTTGATCCGCTTGCCGCCCAGGGTGACGAGGGTGCCGTCGGCGAGCACGACGTCGAGCCCGAGCACGTAGTCGGTGGTGACGCCGTACTTCACGCAGCAGAGTCCGCCGGCGTTGGTCGCGACGTTGCCGCCGATCGAGCAGATCTCGTAGGACGACGGGTCCGGCGGGTACCAGAGGCCGTGCTCGCGGGCAGCGGCCTTGACCTCCGCGTTGAACGCCCCCGGCTCGACGACGGCGACCTGGCAGTCGCCGTCGATCTCGATCGCGCGCATCCGCTCGAGGCTCAGCACGATGCCGCCGTCGACCGCGCTGGAGCCGCCGGAGAGCCCGGAACCGGCGCCCCGCGGTACGACGGCCACGGAGTGCTTCGCGGCCCAGCGGACCGCGACCTGCACCTGGTCGGCGTCCTCCACCCGCACCACCGCCGCCGGAGTGCCCGCCCCGGTGTCGCGGGACCAGTCGAAGCGGTAGTTCTCCAGGGTCGCGGGGTCGGTCGCGACCACACCGGCCGGGAGGGACTCGACGAGCTCAGCCAGGGCTTCCATCCGCCCATCGAACCATCCTGCGGGAGGCGCGGTCAGGCGGTGACCGCCTCCGGCGCCTCCTCGGCGTGGGCGATGCTCGACAGCCGCGACCAGACCAGCGCGAGCGTGAGGCCGGAGCCGACGAAGGCGAACCAGAACGGCGCGGCCAGTCCCCAGCGCTCGGCGATCACGCCGCCGATGCCCTGTCCGACGACCATCCCGCCGAACACGAAGATCAGGTAGACCGAGCCCACCCGGCCCTGGAACTCGGTCGGCACGGCCCGCTGCCGCACGACCTGCGAGACGTTGAGCCAGACGAACGCGTAGGCGCCGAAGCCGAACATGATGAGCAGGGCGACCCACGGCACGGTGGTCAGGGCCAGCGCCAGGTGCATGAGCACCTCGAGGAGGAGGCAGGTCTTCATCAGCGTGGCGAGGTCGAAACGCTGCTCCAGCCGGCCGTAGAGGAACGTGCCGATGATCCCGCCGAGCGCCGAGGCGGTGGTCAGCAGGCCGAAGCCCACCTCCCCCATGTGCACCCGGTCGAGGGACCAGAGCACCAGGGTCGACCACGCGGCACCCCACGTGATGTTGAAGGTCAGGATGACGATCGCCAGGGTGCGGATCGCCGCGTGGCTCCAGAGCCACCGGATGCCGTCCCAGATGTCCTGCCGCACGTGGGTGTCCACCGACTCGCGCACCTGCTCGCGCGTCGAGCCGATGCGCGCCACGAGGACCGCGCCGAGCACGACGCAGACCAGCTGGGTCACGAACGGCCAGGCCATCCCGGCGGCGAACAAGAACGCCCCGACCGGCGGGCCCACGAGCTGGTTGGCCGTGAGGAATCCGGCCTGCATGCGGGAGTTGGCGATGCCGAGGTCCGCCTTGTCCACGAACATCGGGGTGAGGGTGCTCGACGTCGAGTCGGCGAAGACCTCCGCCACCCCGAGGGCGAACACCGCCACCAGCACGACCGTGATGGAGACGTGACCGGTGGCGATCGACGCGCAGAGCAGCGCGAGGACGACGCTGCGGACCAGGTCGGCGCTCACCACGACCGTACGACGGTCGAGGCGGTCGGCCATCGCGCCGGCGTACAGCCCGATCAGCAGCCAGGGCAGGCCGCGCAGCAGGCCGGCCAGCGCCACGAGGCGCGCGTCGTCGGTCTGCGAGGCCACCAGGAGCGGCCCGGCCGCCATGGCGACGCCGTCGCCGATGTTGGTCGTCCACGACGACGCGAGGAGCCACCGGAAGCGCCGGCCGAGGCGTGCCGGGACGACGGTCTCGACGAGTCTGCTCACAAGCGTCAGACCCTACGTCGCGCGCGCGACGCGGTGCACCGGATTTGTCGTCCGGCCGGGGTGCTCAGGCGAGCTGCAGGTCCTCGACCTTCAGCTCTGCGTCACGTGCGGCTGCGGCGAGGCGGTCGTTGTCCGCCTGCAGGCGGAGGACCAGTGCCTCCAGGTCCTGGACCCGGCGCCGGAGCCGGCTGTTCTCGACGGCCAGGACCGTGGTGGTCCGTCCGTCCTGGTGCACATGACCCATCAGCGCCTTGGCCATGGAGAGCCTTTCGACAGGAGAGAGCGGCCGGGGAAGAAGCGGCCATCTCCAAGAGTCCCACCGCGGTGGCGGTGGGTCAACGGGCACCGGCGCGTCGCGGGGTGGCCCGCGGCGGCCGCTGGCAGGCGGGGCAGAAGTAGGACGAGCGGTTCATGAACGCGACCCGGCGGATCGGCGTGCCACATCGACGGCACGGCTCGCCCTCCTGGCCGTAGGCGTCGAGCGAGCGGTCGAAGTAGCCGGACTCGCCGTTGACGTTGACGTAGAGCGCGTCGAACGACGTGCCGCCCTGGGCGAGCGCCTCGCCCATCACGGCACGGACGTGGCCGAGCAGCTCGCGCAGGACGGGACCGGTCAGGCGGTCGCCCGGTCGCTCGCCGTGCAGCCTCGCGCGCCAGAGGGCCTCGTCGGCGTAGATGTTGCCGACGCCGGAGATCAGCCCCTGGTCGAGCAGGAGCCGCTTGATCGCGGACGTACGCCGTCGCGCGCGCCGCACGAACTCCGCGTCGTCGAACTCGGGGTCGATCGGGTCGCGCGCGATGTGCCGGATCTCGGTGGGCAGGTCGGCGCCGCCGGTCGAGACGGCCAGGCCGCCGAACATCCGCTGGTCGACGAAGCGCATCTCGAGGCGCTCGCTGCTCGGCGTGAGGAGGGCGAAGCGGACCCGCAGGTGGCGCTCGTCGGGGGCGCCGGGCACGTGCAGGAGCATCTGGCCGCTCATGCCGAGGTGGCCGAGGAGGGCGTCCCCGTTGCCGAGGGCCAGCCAGAAGTACTTGCCGCGGCGGCGGACGGCGTCGATGCGCTGGCCGACCAGCGCGGCGGCGAAGCCGGTGGAGCCGCGCGGGTCACGGCGTACGGGCCGGGGGTGCAGCACCTCGACGGACTCGATCGTGCTGCCGACGACGTGCCGCTCGAGACCGGCGCGGACGACCTCGACCTCGGGGAGCTCGGGCACGGGTCAGGCGTCGGTGCCGAGCGACACGGTCTCGCTCGCGACCGCCGGGCCGGGTGGCTGCGCGGCCTTGATCTCGCGGTAGGCCGTCTCGGCGGCGCCCTGCTCGGCCTCCTTCTTGGAGCGGCCGGTGCCGTTGCCGAGGACCTGCTCGCCGACGCGGACACGCGCGACGAACGTCTTCATGTGGTCGGGGCCGTCGTCCTCGATGAGGTACTCGGGCACGCCGAGGCCGAGGTCGGCGGAGAGCTCCTGCAGGGAGGTCTTCCAGTCCAGGCCGGCGCCCATGGACGCGGCGGCCTCCATCACCGGGTCGAAGAGCCGGTGCACGACCTTGGCGGCCTCGTCGATGCCACCGCTGAGGTGGATCGCACCGATGACCGCCTCGACGGTGTCGGAGAGGATCGAGGCCTTGTCGCGACCGCCCGTCGTCTCCTCGCCGCGGCCGAGCTTGATGTGCTGGCCGAGCCCGATCTCCCGCGCCACCTCCGCCAGGGCGCGCGCGTTGACGACCGCGGCGCGCAGCTTGGCCAGGCGCCCCTCGGAGAAGTCCGGGTGCGCGCGGTAGAGCGTCTCGGTCACCACGACCCCGAGCACCGAGTCGCCCAGGAACTCCAGGCGCTCGTTGGTCGGGATCTGCCCGTTCTCGTAGGCGTACGAGCGGTGTGTCAGCGCACGCTGCAGCAGCTCGGGATCCAGGACCGGATCACCGAGCGCTGCGCGGAGCTCGTCGGTGGTCAGAGGACCTGGCGACGGTCGGCCTTGGCGCCGTACTGGCCGCACTGGCCGCACGCACGGTGCGGGAGGTGCTTGGCGCCGCAGGCGGGGTTGGCGCAGGTCGCGAGGGTCGGCGCGACGGCCTTCCACTGCGAACGGCGGTGGCGCGTGTTGCTGCGCGACATCTTCCGCTTCGGAACAGCCATGGTTGTCTCCTACTTGAATTGGCTTGCGTGTGGCTTGCCCCACCCGGGAAGTCCCGGGTGGGTGTGGTCAGTCCTGGTCCTGCGTGAGGTCCTGCAGCCCTGCCCAGCGCGGGTCGATCGGCGCTTCGTGTGCGTGGTCCGGGTCGTCCGCGAGTCGCGCACCACACTCGGTGCACAGCCCGGGACAGTCGTCCTGGCACAGCGGCTGGAACGGTAGTGCGAGCACCACCGCGTCCCGCAGCAGGGGCTCGAGGTCGAGCAGGTCGTCCTCGAGCAGGCTGGTCTCGTCGTCGAGGTCGCGGTCGTCGTGCTCCGTGGCCTTGAGGTGCTGGTCGGGATAGACGTACAGCTCCTGCAACCGCGCGAGGATCTCGTCCTCGATCGGCTCCAGGCACCGCACGCACTCCCCCACGAGCGTGGCCGTGGCCGTGCCCGTGAGCAGCACACCCTCCATGACCGCCTCCAGCCGCAGGTCGAGCTCGACCGGCGAACCTTCGGGGACAGAGAGGACTTCGATACCGAGTTCTGCTGGTGCCGGAACCGTGAGCTCGACTTCACGCTGGGACCCCGGGCGGCGGCCGAGCTCGCGAGTATCGAGCACGAGCGGCGCCCTCGGGTCCAGGCTGTTCACGTCGAACTCCCACTTCTGGACACCAACACAACCTCGGAATCGTATCCGGCGCCCCCACGGCGGGGCAAAACGAGTGACACGTGGGACGACGCGGCGCCCCACGGCGGCCCCGTCCTGGTCACCCCTCGCGCTCGGCGAGACGGCGTACGAGCTGCTCGTGCACCGACGCCGGCACCAGCCCGCGTACGTCGCCGCCGAGCGCGGCGACCTCCTTGATCAGGCTGGAGGAGACGAACGCGTTGCCCACGGCGCCGGGGAGGAACACGGTCTCGACGTCGGTGAGGTGCGAGTTCATCTGCGCCATCGGGAGCTCGTACTCGTAGTCGCCCGCCCCGCGCAGGCCCTTGACGATCGCGACCGCGCCGATCTCGCGGCAGAAGTCGACGATCAGCCCGTCGAAGCCGGAGACCCTGACGTTGGGGAAGTCGGCCGTGGCGCCCTCGAGCATCGCGATGCGCTCGTCGGGGGTGAAGAGCCGGTTCTTGCTCATGTTGACGCCGATGGCCACGACCACCTCGTCGAACAGCTTGGCGGCCCGTCCGACGATGTCGAGGTGGCCGTTGGTCACCGGGTCGAAGGACCCGGGGCAGACTGCGCGACGCACGGGTCTCCCTTCGAGCGGAGGCTCCCTGGGGCGATCAGGGTGCCGGAGTGGCGTGACCGTACCAAAGCGCGGTCTCGCCGTAGCGCTTCGTGCGGTCCTCCACGATCCCGTCGGGCCAGGTGACCTGGCTGCGCTTGGCCGCCCGCTCGACGATCACCAGGGCGCCCGGGACCAGCCACCCGTGCGCGACCAACGCCTCCAAGTCGGCGGCCACGTCGGCGTCGGGCATCGGGTAGGGCGGGTCGGAGAACACCAGGTCGTAGGGCGCGGCCGGGGGCGTCTGGAGCATGGTGTGGACCGACGCGGCGACGACCCGGGCCCGCGAGAAGCCCAGGGTGGAGGCGTTGCGGCTGATGAGGGCGGCCGTGCGCCGGTCCTGCTCGACCATGGTCACCACGCCCGCCCCGCGCGACCAGGCCTCGAGGCCGACCGCACCGGAGCCGGCGTAGAGGTCGAGGAAGCGCAGCCCGTCGAGGGAGCCCGTGCGCGACTCGATCGCCGAGAACAACGCCTCCCGCACGCGGTCGCTCGTGGGCCGGGTCGTCGAGCCGCGCGGCGTCTCCAGACGACGACCCCCCGCCGTTCCCCCGATGATGCGCGTCATGAACCCGTCGTCAGCCCTTCTGCGTTCAACCCTTGTCCATGTAGGCCGACGCTGCGGACAGCTCGACCTCGGCGACGGCACGGGCCAGGTCAGGAGCCTGGGCGAGCGTCGGGTCCTCGGAGAGTAGCGCCTCGGCGGCGTCGCGGGCACGCACGATCGTCTTCTCGTCGCGCAGCACCCGCAGCGAGACCAGGCTCGAGCGGAAGCCCGACTGGTTGGCGCCGAGCACGTCGCCCTCGCGGCGCTGCTCGAGGTCGACGCGGCTCAGCTCGAAGCCGTCGGTGGTGGCCGCGACCGCGTCGAGCCGGTCGCGGGCGGGCGAGCCGACCTCCGCGTGGGACACCAGCAGGCACAGCCCCGGCAGGCCGCCTCGACCGACGCGTCCACGCAGCTGGTGGAGCTGGGAGACGCCGAAGCGGTCGGCGTCGAGCAGCACCATCGTGGTCGCGTTGTGCACGTCGACACCGACCTCGATCACCGTCGTGGACACGAGCACGTCGATGTCGCCGGCGGCGAAGGCGCGCATCGTGCGGTCCTTGTCGTCGGGCGGCATCCTGCCGTGGAGGACGGCGGTGCGCAGGCCGGCGAGCGGGCCGGCGGTGAGCTCGGCGTGCACCTCCTCCACCGCGGCGAGCGCCCGCTTGGGCGGGATCTCCGCGCCGTCGTCGTCGACGTCGACCTGGTCGCTCTCGCCCTCCTCGCTGGAGTCACCGGAGATGCGGGGACACACGACGTAGACCTGGTGGCCCTTCTCGACCTCCTCGCGGACGCGCTGCCACACGCGGTCGATCCAGGCCGGCTGGTCGGCCAGCGGGACGACGTTGGTCTGGATCGGGGCACGACCCGCCGGGAGCTCGGCGAGCACGGAGGTCTCCAGGTCGCCGAACACCGTCATCGCGACGGTGCGCGGGATCGGGGTCGCGGTCATCACCAGGACGTGGGGCGGGCTGCCGGCCTTGTCGGTCAGGGCCGCCCGCTGCTCGACGCCGAAGCGGTGCTGCTCGTCGACGACGACCAGGCCGAGGTCGGCGAGCTCGACGCGGTCCTCGAGCAGGGCGTGCGTGCCGATGACGATCCCGGCCTCGCCGGTGACGAGCTTGAGCATCGCCTCCTGGCGCGCGGCCTTCCCCATCGACCCCGTGAGCAGGACGACCTGGGTCGCCTCCGCGGCGCCGCCGAGCATCCCGCCCTGGGCCAGGTCGCCGAGCATCGCGGAGATCGAGCGGTGGTGCTGCTGGGCGAGCACCTCGGTGGGGGCCAGGAGCGCTGCCTGTCCGCCGGAGTCGACGACCTGGAGCATGGCGCGCACGGCGACCAGGGTCTTTCCGGAGCCGACCTCGCCCTGGAGCAGCCGGTTCATCGGGTGCTCGCGTCCGAGCTCCTCGGCCACGAGGTCGCCGATCTCGCGCTGGCCGCCGGTGAGCTCGAACGGCAGGCGCGCGTCGAAGGCTGCGAGCAACCCGTCCGCCGTGCCCGGGCGCGCCTGCGCCCCCTGCGCACGGTGCTCGGCCCGGCGGCGGGCCAGCACCAGCTGGAGCACCAGCGCCTCCTCGAAGCGGAACCGCTTCTGGGCCGCGCCGAGCTGGCTCCAGTCGTCGGGCCCGTGGATCCACCGCAGCGCCTGCATGATCGTGAGCAGGTCGAAGCGCTCCCGGAGCTCGGGGGTGAAGACGTCGGGCACGTCGGTGACGAGCTCGAGGGCGGTAGCGATGACCTTCTGGAGGTCCCAGGAGTAGAGCTTCGCGGTCAGCGGGTAGACCGGCATCAGCTTGCTCATGCTGGCGGCCTCGTCGCCGTCGAGGGCGAAGCCGTGCGGCTGCTCGAGCTGCCAGCTGCCCCGGAACTGCTTGGCCTTGCCGGTGAAGACCGCCCGGCTGCCCGGCCGGAACTCGGCCTCGTGGCGGTCCGCCTGGCCCTGGTAGGGGCTGAACAGCGTCACGGAGAAGTCGGGGCCGTCGGTGCGCAACCGGACCGTCGTACGGAACTGGCGGCGGTTGCCGCTGAAGAACGAGGCGCTCTCGCACGAGCGCACCTCGCCGACGATGGTCAGCTGCTCGCCGACGACGGGCGTGGCCACCTCGGAGAGCTCGGTGGCGGCGACGTAGCGGCGCGGGAAGTGCCGCAGCAGGTCGCCGACCGTCTCGAGTCCGAGGCCCTCCTCGGCGAGCTTGCGCTTCTTGTGGTGGGCGCCGAAGACCGCCCCGATCGGGCTGTCCGGAGTGATGGACGCCATGGCTATCGACCGCTCACTCGACGCTCACCAGCAACGGGTAGCGCGGCTGGCCTCCGTCGTGGACGGCCACGTCCACGTGCGGGTGGCGCTCCTCGACGTGGGCGGCGACCCGCTGGGCCAGCTCGACCCCGTCCTCGCCGGAGACGATCGTGACCAGCTCGCCGCCACCACCCAGCAGCCGGTCCAGGACGTCGTTCGCGACGGTCTCGAGGTCGTCGCCGACCACGGCGAAGTCGCCGGCGATGACCCCGAGCACGTCGCCGGCCTCGCAGGGACCGGCCATGGTGATGGCCTGACGGGCGGCCACGGTCACCGCGCCGTGCCGGGCGTGGCGGGCGGTCGCGGTCATCTCGCGCACGTCGGCGTCGAAGGTCCGGCCGGGCTCGTGGACCGACACGGCAGCCAGCCCCTGCACCTGCGCCTGGGTCGGGATCACCTCGACGGAGACGTCGAGCTCGGCCTCGGCCGTGCGGGCCGCGATCTCGGCGGCGCGCACCGTGTCGGCGTCGTTGGGCAGGACGACGACCTCGGCCGCGCCGCACGCCGTGATGGCCTCGAGCAGCTGCCCGGTCGAGGGTCGCTGGCCCGGCCCGCCGGCCACGACGATCGCGCCGGCCGACTCGAAGAGCTCGGCGAGGCCCGGGCCGGCGGCCACGGCGACGACCTTGCGGCCGGTGCGCGCGGACAGCCGCTGGCGGTTGCCCGCCACCTGCTCGGCGAAGTGGGTGACCCGGATGCGGTGGGGACGACCCGCGGTGATGCCGGCCTCGATCGCGGCACCGACGTCGTCGACGTGGACGTGGACGTTCCACAGCCCGTCGCCACCGACCACCACGAGGCTGTCGCCGAGCCCGGCAAGGGTCTTGCGCAGCTCCACGATCGCGGCGTCCTCCCCGTCTGCCGTGAGGTCCAGCAGGTACATCACCTCGTAGGCCGGTCCGTCCTCGGTGAGGTCGTCGCTGGGGACCGCCGCGGCCACGGGGATCTGGTGAGTGCCGATCGGTGGGGCGTACGGCATGGGGCGACGGCCGGTGGAGGCGGTCTCGACGGCGTCGAGGACCACGCAGAGCCCCCGGCCACCGGCGTCGACCACCCCGGCCTGGGCGAGCACGGGCAGCTGCTCGGGCGTCTTCGCCAGCGCCGCGCGGGCGGCCGCCGCGGCGGCGGTGAACACCTCGCGCGTCCGGGCGCCGGGGCGCTCTGCGACGGCGAGGGCCGCGTCGGACGCCGCCCGGGAGACCGTGAGGATCGTCCCCTCGACGGGCGTGCCCACCGCGGCATAGCTGGCCTCGGTGGCCTCGGCCATGGCCGCCGCGATCGTCTGCGCCGGTCGGTCCTGGAGACCGGCTCCCGCGAGGTGGTGGACGTAGGCACGGAACATCTGGCTGAGGATCACGCCGGAGTTGCCACGCGCCCCCATCAGCGTGGCGCGCGCCAGCACCGCCATCCCCTCGCCGAGGCTCAGGTCGGGGTCGGCCTGGCGGGCCGCGCGCAGCTCGTCGCGGGCGGCGGAGACGGTGAGGAACATGTTGGTGCCGGTGTCGCCGTCGGGCACCGGGTAGACGTTGAGGGCGTCGATCTCCTCACGCGCCGAGGACAGCGCGTCGGTCGCGATGTCGACGAAGCGGGCAACCCCGTCCAGGGTGATGCCGTGGGTGACGTGCTCCATCGAGTCGGTGTGCTCCCGGGTGTGCGCTGGCCGCCTGGTCGGACTGTCGAACGGGTGGATCTGCAGGGACAGGTGTAGCAACGTGTCGCGCGCCACAGGGTAGTGCCCCGGTCCGACCGTCCCTGCGATTTCATCTCGTCGCCGGTCCTCGGCTACTCTTGCGCGGTTGCCTGTTGGCGCCGTCCGGCGTCCTACGGGCTCCCATGACATCAAACCTCGAACGGATCGGAGTGCACGGTGGCTGCCGTCTGCGACATCTGCGCCAAGAAGCCGGGCTTCGGAAACAACCGTCCCTGGTCGCGCAAGATCACGAAGCGTCGCTTCAACCCCAACATCCAGCGCGTCCGGGCGACCGTGAACGGCACGCCCAAGCGCCTCAACGTCTGCACCGGCTGCCTCAAGGCCGGCAAGGTCTCCCGCTGACCTGACCCAGACTTCGTCGAAGCCCCCGTCGCACTCGCGGCGGGGGCTTCGTCATTTGCGGGCCCCGTGACGCTTTCGGTTTCCCCGCCTATGCGGGGAAACCCCGACATCAGGGGGCTTGCAAACCCCGAGATGTTCGCGACTCGCCCGCGATGTCGGCCCTGAGTCTCCAGGAGACGCAGCGTTCCGTGCCGCTCAGAAGTGGGTCCAGCCGGTCGGGCCGTCGTACTCGCCGCCGTCGACCGTGACGCCCTCGCCCTCGCGCACCTCGCCGACGACCTGCCAGCCGGGCGGCACGGAGGCGGCGTCGGGGAAGGTCGCGAGCAGCGCGTGGTCGTCTCCCCCGCCCAGGATGAACTGCAGCGGGTCGGCCCCGAGCGCGGCGCCGACGGCCTGGAGGGGCTCGGGGATCTCGAAGGCGTCACGTCGTACGTCGATCGCGACGCCGCTGGACTCCGCGATGTGCCGCGCCTCGGCGAGGAGCCCGTCGGAGACGTCGATCAGCGCGGTCGCCCCCGCCTCGGCGGCCTCCCTGCCCGCGGCGTACGGCGGCTCCGGGCGTCGGTAGGCCTCGACGAGCACGCGCGGCGAGCGGAAGCCGCGCCCGAGGACGGCGAGCCCGCCCGCGGCCCATCCCTGGCGCCCGGTCAACGCCAGCACGTCGCCCGGCTGGGCGCCGGAGCGCAGCACCGGCGACTGCGTGCACTGACCGAGCACGGTGACCGCGATCATCACCTCGCTGGCCTGGGTGATGTCGCCTCCCACCACGGTGGCGCCGACGGTCGCGCACTCCTCGGCGAAGCCGCGGGCGAAGTCGAGCGCCCACGCGACCGGGAGGTCTGCGGGCGCGGCCAGCCCGACCGTCAGGTGACGGGCGGTGCCGCCCATGGCGTTGATGTCGGAGAGGTTCTGCGCGGCGGCCCGGTGGCCGACGTCGGAGGCGCTGGCCCAGTCCCGGCGGAAGTGCCGGCCCTCGACCATGAGGTCCGTCGAGACGACCACGTGACCGTGCTTGATCCGCAGCACCGCCGCGTCGTCGCCGGGCCCGACCAGCACGTGCTCGTCACCCTCGAAGATCTCCACGAGCTGCGAGATCAGGCCGAACTCGCCTGCCTCCCCGAGCGTTGTGACTGCGTCCGTTGCCATGGCCCCATCCCACCAGACGCCGCCGGTGACCACAGTCACCCATCCCCTGTCGGGCGGGCCGCGTGGCGCGGTAGGTTGGGCCGGTCACAGCCGCTGAACGAGACCGAGGAGTCCACGATGGTCGTCCAGGCCTACATCCTGATCCAGACCGACGTCGGCAAGGCCGCCGAGGTAGCCAAGGCCATTGCCCAGGTCAGTGGCGTCACCCTTGCCGAGGACGTCACCGGTCCCTACGACGTGATCGTCCGCGCCGAGGCCAAGAACGTCGACGAGCTGGGCAAGCTCGTGGTGTCGAAGGTGCAGAACCTCGACGGCATCACCCGCACCCTGACGTGCCCGGTCGTCCACATCTGACGCAGGCACCCGACGCACACGTGCGCCTACGACGACGCCTCGGCCCCGCACCGGGCCGGGGCGTCGTCGCGTCCGCGGCCGTGTGCCTGCTGCTGGCCTCCTGTTCCTCGAGCGAGGTCCCGATCGACGAGCACGACCTCTCGGAGGCCGATCGCGCCACCTGCGAGGCCCTGGTCGACGACCTTCCCGACACGCTCGCCGGCGAGCTGCGCCGCCCCGTCGACCCGGACGACGCGCTGGGCGCCGCCTGGGGCGATCCGGCGTACGTCCTCACCTGTGGGGTGCCCGAGCCGGGCGACTACGAGCCGACGGCCGCGTGCAACGTCGTCAAGGGCGTCGGCTGGTACGTCACCGACGACCAGCTCTCCGACCTGCGCGTCGACCTGACGCCGATCGCGCTCACCCGCAGGCCCTACGTCGAGCTGCTGGTCCCCTCGCGCTACCGCACCGAGGGCATCGACCGCGCCCTCGCCGAGCTCGCGCCAGTGCTCAAGGAGCACCTCGACAAGGGTCTTTCCTGCCTGTAGCGGCCCTCAGCGCAGCCCGGTGTCACGCCGCAGCGCGAGCTGGACGAGCCGGTCCACCAGCTCGGGGTAGGACATCCCCGAGGCGGCCCAGAGCTGCGGATACATCGACGTCGGCGTGAAGCCGGGCATCGTGTTGAGCTCGTTGATCACCAGCGACCCGTCGGGCAGCACGAAGAAGTCGACGCGAGCCAGGCCCTCGCACGAGAGCGCGTCGAAGGCACGCACCGCCATCGCGCGCAGCCCCTGCTCGGTCTCGGCGGGGATGTCTGCGGGGATGTCGATCTCGGTGTGCTGGTCGGCGAGGTACTTGGCCTCGAAGTCGTAGAACTCGTGGTCGCCGCCGGTGCGGACCTCGCCCGGGCGCGAGGTCTCGGGCGGTCCCTCGAGGGTGCCGAGCACACCGCACTCCACCTCACGGGCGCCCTCCATCGACTGCTCGACCAGCACCTTGGGGTCGTGGCGGAAGGCCTCCTCGAGCGCCTCCTCGACCTCCCCTGCGTCATGCACCTTGCTGATGCCCATGCTCGACCCTGCGCGGGCCGGCTTGGCGAACGACGGGAAGCCGAGGTCCTCGACGCGGGTGCGTACGCCGACCGGGTCCTGCTCCCACTCCGTGCGGGTCACCACGATGCCGGGCGTCACCGGGAGGCCGGCCGCCTGCAGCACGACCTTCATGAACGCCTTGTCCATCCCCACCGCTGAGGCCAGCACGCCGGAGCCGACGTAGCGCACGGCCGCCATCTCGAGCATCCCCTGCAGCGTGCCGTCCTCGCCCCACGGGCCGTGCAGCAGCGGGAAGACGACGTCCACCTCGCCGATCACGGACGGGACGCGTGACGGGTCGGTCACGACGAGGTCGGTGCCGGTGGTCGCTCCCATCAGGGCGACCGGGGAGCGCTCGGCGTCGACCTCGGGGAGGTCGTTGCCGCGGATGGCGAGCCGTGCGGGCTCGTCGGCCTCCAGCACCCACCGTCCGTCGGTGGCGATCCCCACCGGCACGACGTCGTACGCCTCGCGGTCGATCGCGGCCAGGACGCTGCCAGCCGTCACGCAGGAGATCCCGTGCTCGGAGGAGCGCCCACCGAAGACGACGGCGACGCGGGGCTTGCGGGCGGTCTTGTCCTGCGAGGTCTCGTTCATCGCCTCGACCCTATCCACCTACGCTGGCGCACATGGCTGCAGACCCACCCCTCAGGCCCGGCACGATCGCCGTCCACGCCGGACGGCCCGACAGGACGCCCGACGCACCGCTCAACACGCCGATCACGATGGCCGCGACCTACGTCGCGGGTGGCGACGTGGAGTACGGCCGCTACGGCAACCCGACGTGGACCGCGCTCGAGGACGCCCTCGGCGAGCTCGAGGGCGGTCGCTGCCTGGTCTTCGCCTCCGGTCTCGCGGCCGTCGCGACGGTGCTCGACCTCGTCGGCGCCGACGGCAAGGTCGTCGTGCCCCGGCACGCCTACACCGGCACGATCATGCAGCTCGCCGACCTCGAGTCCCGTGGCCGGCTGAAGGCGGACCTCGTCGACATCACCGACACCGACGCCGTGGTCGCAGCGTGTGCCGACGCCGCCCTCGTGTGGCTGGAGTCACCCACCAACCCGGCCCTCGAGGTCGCCGACATCGCGACCATCACCGCCGCCGCCCACGAGGCCGGTGCCTACGTCGTGGTCGACAACACCTTCGCCACTCCCCTGCTCCAGCGCCCGCTCGAGGACGGCGTCGACCTCGTCGTGCACTCCGCGACGAAGTACCTCGCCGGCCACTCCGACGTGCAGATGGGCGCGATCGTCACGCGCGACGAGGAGCTGCTCGGCGTGCTGAAGGGACGTCGCGACCTCGTCGGTGCCATCCCCGGGCCGTTCGAGGCGTGGCTGACGCTGCGCGGCCTGCGGACCCTGCACCTGCGCGTCGAGCGCGCGCAGGCCAACGCCCAGGAGCTCGTACGCCGCCTCGGCGAGCACCCTGCGCTGTCAGAGGTCCGCTACCCGGGCTTCGGCGGCATCGTCAGCATCGTGCTCGCCCAGGGCGAGATGGCCGCCGACCTGCTCAGCCGCAAGACCCGGCTGTGGGTGCACGCGACGTCGCTCGGCGGGGTCGAGTCGACCCTCGAGCGCCGCCGGCGCTGGAAGGCCGAGGCTGCGACGATCCCCGACGGGCTCGTCCGCCTCTCGGTCGGCGTCGAGGACGTCGAGGACCTCTGGGACGACCTGCGCGCCGCGCTGGACGGCTGCGTCGGCTGACGGACCGGCGTCGGACGTCATGAGGACTGCGGGTTCGCACCCGCAGGCCTCATGACGCTGGGCTGCCTCAGTCCATCTCCGACTTGGTGTCGCGGGCGATGAAGGAGTTCATCATGTCCAGCGCGGTCATCTTGCCGTCGACGACGGCGTCGACCGCCTCGGCGATCGGGGCGTCGACGCCCTCGCGGCGGGCGAGGGCGAGCAGCGACTTGCAGGACTTGGCGCCCTCGGCGACCTGGCGGGTGGAGGCGTAGATCTCCTCGGTCGTCATGCCCTGCCCGAGGCGCTCGCCGAAGGTGCGGTTGCGCGAGAGCGGGGAGGAGCAGGTGGCGACGAGGTCGCCGAGCCCGGCCAGGCCCATCAGGGTCAGCGGGTTGGCGCCCTGCGCGACCGCGAGCCGTGCGGTCTCGGCGAGGCCGCGGGTGATGACGGAGGCCGTGGTGTTGTCGCCGAAGCCGAGGCCGACGGCCATGCCGACCGCGAGGCCGACGACGTTCTTGTAGGCGCCACCGATCTCGCAGCCGAGGACGTCGACGGAGGTGTAGGGCCGGAAGGACGGCCCGTGGGTGATGGCCTGGATCTGCTTGGCACGGTCCTCGTCGAGGCACGCGACGACCGAGGCGGCCGGCTCGCGGCGCGCGATCTCGCGGGCGAGGTTGGGACCGCTGAGCACGGCGATCCGCTGGGCCGACGCGTCGGTGACCTCCTGGATCACCTCGCTCATCCGCATCAAGGACCCGAGCTCGACGCCCTTCATCAGCGAGACCAGGGTCGCGTCGGGCGGCAGGATCGGCGCCCATGCCGTGAGGTTCTCGCGCAGGCTCTGCGACGGCACGGTCAGCACCACCACGTCCGCGCCGGCAGCGACCTGCTCGGGATCGGTGGACGCGCTGATCGACGGCGGGAGCTCGATGCCGGGCAGGTAGTCGGTGTTCTCCCGTCGGTCGTTGATGGCCTCGACGACCTCGTCACGGCGCGCCCACAGGGTCACGTCGTTGCCCGCGTCGGCCAGCACCAACGAGAACGCGGTGCCCCATGATCCGGCGCTGAATACGGCGATCTTGCTCATCGGCTGGGCTTCCTCTTCCTGGTCCGGCGGGTGCGGCGGGCTACGTCGTGGGGGTTGCCGATCTCGCGCACGCCCCTGGCGCGCGGGTCGAAACGCTCGGCGGGCGGTGTCTCACCTCGCAGGTCGGCGACGATCGCGGTGATCGCGTCCATGATCCGGTCGGTGGCCTGGGCGGTCGTCTCGGGACCCTGCGGCATCGCGAGCAGGTCGTCGAGCTGCACCGGGTCGCCCGCCTTCATCACGATGTTCTTCCGCGGCACCAGCAGGGGCTTCTTCGTGTACGGCGGGAGGACCTCGTGCGCGCCCCACTGGCCGACGGGGATCACCGGACACCCGGTGGCGAGGGCGATGCGGGCCGCCCCGGTCTTGCCCTTCATCGGCCAGAGGTCCGGGTCGCGGGTCAGCGTGCCCTCGGGGTAGATGACGATGCACTCGCCCTCGGCGATGGCCTTCACCGCGGCGTCGTACGCACCGATCGCGTTGCGGCTCAACCGCTCGACGGGGATCTGGCCGGCCGAGCTGAGGAATCCCCCGAGGTACTTGTTGGTGAACAGGCCGGACTTGGCGAGGTAGCGCGGCAGCCGGCCGTGGTCGTAGACGAAGTGCGCCGAGAGCAGCGGGTCGACGTGGGAGATGTGGTTGAGGACGACGATGCAGCCGCCGGTCGCCGGGATCTTCTCCCCGTCGATCCAGGTGCGCGACGTCGCGGCGAGCAACGTGGGCTTCAGGATGCCCGCAGCGACCGTCATCGCCCAGCCGCGGTTCTGCTCCAGCTTCCTGACGCGCACCCCGTCGTCCCCTCATGCTCGCGGGCCCGGCCCGGACGCGCCCTGCGTCGCGAGCAGGCTACTCGGTCCCCCGTGCCCCGGACCGCCTCCGCCGCGCAGGTCTCGGGTGGGAGGATCGTCGCGATGTCCACGCCCCCGCCTGCCCTGCGATGCGCTGTCGTCGTACCCGTCAAGCCGCCTGCGTTCGGCAAGTCCCGGCTCGTCGGCCTCACCGACGAGCAGCGTTGTGACCTCGCCGAGGCCTTCGCCCTCGACACCGTGCAGGCAGCGTCCTCCACACCGGGCGTCGACGCGGTCCTCGTCGTCACCGATGACTTCCGGCTCGCGGCGGCGATGCGCTCGCTCGGCTGCGAGGTCATGCCGGACGGCGCGAGCGACGACCTCAACGCGACGCTCGTGCAGGGGGCGGCAGAGGTCGTACGCCGTTGGCCCGACGCCGTGCCCGTCGCACTGTGCGCGGACCTTCCCTGCCTGCGTCCGATCGAGCTCGCCATGGTCCTGCAGGAGGTCGTCGCCCAGGTGGCCGCCGGCCGCGCGGCGTTCGTGCGCGACCGTGCCGGGGTGGGGACGACGTTGTACGCCGCTCCTCCCGACCGCTTCGACCCGGGCTTCGGCTTCGAGTCCGCGGCCCGGCACGCAACCGCCGGCGCCGTCGAGGTGGGCAGCACCGCCACCACCGTGCGCACCGACGTCGACGACCTCGTCGACCTCGACGCCGCACTGGACGCCGGCGTCGGGCCCCACACCGCCCGCGCATGCGAAGGGCGGGCCACCCCACTGGGGTGACCCGCCCATCAGCTCCGGCCTGTCGCCGGACGATGCTGCTGCGTCAGGACTTCTTCGCGGTCTTCTTGGCCGGAGCCCTTTTCGCGGGAGCCTTCTTGGCAGCGGTCTTCTTGGCAGGTGCGGTCTTCTTGGCAGCCGTGGTCTTGGCCGCGGTCTTCTTGGCAGGAGCGGTCTTCTTGGCAGCCGTGGTCTTCGAGGCCGTGGTCTTCGCCGGCGCAGACTTCTTGGCCGCGGTCTTCTTGGCAGGAGCGGCCTTGGTGGCGGTCTTCTTGGCGGGAGCCGACTTCTTGGCCGCGGTCTTGGAGGCCGTGGCCTTCGACGCGGTCGACTTCGACGCGGTGGTCGTCGTCCTGGCAGGGGCCTTCTTCGCAGTCGCGCCGGCGACGACACCGGCGACAGCACGTACGCCGGGCGGCTTGGGCATCGTCGCCGCGGTCAGCTTCGGCAGCTTCTTGGCGCCGGAGATGACGTCCTTGAGCTCCTTGCCGGCGGAGAACTTGGGCACGGACTTCTTCTTGGACTTGATCCGCTCACCCGTCTGCGGGTTGCGGACCCACCGCGCGTTGCGCACGGCCTTCTCGAACGAGCCGAAGCCGGTGATCGCGACCTTCTCGCCCTTGGCGACCTCGCGCGTGATGGTGTCGAGGACCGACTCCAGTGCGTGGGCCGCCTGCTTGCGGTTCCCCTCGTAACGCGCGGCGAGCGCGTCGATGAGCTCTGACTTGTTCACTAGCTTCCCTTCCAATGAACCCTGGAAGCCGAGCTCGTGCTCGGCCCTCTGCGAGGCACGCTAGGCACATGGAAGGGTGAGGACAATCACCATCGCCCTTATTTGTGGGGGTTTTTTCAGAGGGTGACGGGCTTCCAGCTCGGTCGCCCGGCCTCGAAGGAAGCGATGTCGTCGTCGTGGCCGAGTGTGATCCCGATGTCGTCGAGGCCCTCCAGCAGACGCCAACGCGTGTAGTCGTCGATGTCGAAGGAGTCCTCGACCGCGTCGTCGCCGGCACCCGCACGGATGGTGCGGCTCTCCAGGTCGACGGTGATCTCGCCACCCGGGTTGTCGTCGAGCCAGTCCCACAGGCGCTGCACGACCTTCTCGTCGACCTGCGCCGCGAGGAGCCCGGCCTTGCCGGAGTTGCCGCGGAAGATGTCGGCGAAGCGCGAGGAGATGACGACCTTGAAACCGTAGTTCTGCAAGGCCCACACGGCGTGCTCGCGTGAGCTGCCGGTGCCGAAGTCAGGACCTGCGACGAGCACCGAGCCCTCGGCGTACGTCGGGTTGTTGAGGACGAAGTCCGGGTCGTTGCGCCAGGCCGCGAAGAGGCCGTCCTCGAAGCCCGTGCGGGTCACGCGCTTGAGGTAGACCGCCGGGATGATCTGGTCGGTGTCGACGTTGCTGCGGCGCAGCGGGACGCCGACTCCGGTGTGGGTGGTGAACGAGTCCATGTCAGACCTCCTGCAGGTCGGCGGGGCTGGAGAGGGTGCCGCGGACCGCAGTCGCGGCCGCGACCGGGACGGACACGAGGTGCGTACGACCGCCCTTGCCCTGCCGGCCCTCGAAGTTGCGGTTGGACGTGGACGCGCTGCGCTCACCGGGAGCGAGCTGGTCGGGGTTCATGCCCAGGCACATCGAGCAGCCGGCACCGCGCCACTCGGCACCGGCGGCGATGAAGACCTTGTCGAGCCCCTCGGCCTCGGCCTGCAGACGTACGCGCACCGAGCCGGGGACGACCAGCAGGCGGGTGTCAGCGGCGACGTGGCGCCCCTCGAGGATCGAGGCAGCGAGGCGCAGGTCCTCGATGCGGCCGTTGGTGCACGAGCCGACGAAGACGGTGTCGACCTTGACCTCGCGCAGCGGGGTGCCGGCCTCGAGACCCATGTACTGCAGGGCCTTCTCGGTCGCGACCTTGTCGTTGGGCTCGTCGAAGTCGTCGGGGCTCGGGACGTTGGCACCCAGGGGCGCGCCCTGGCCGGGGTTGGTGCCCCAGGTGACGAACGGCGTCATCGTGGACGCGTCGAGCTCGATCTCCTTGTCGAAGACGGCGTCGTCGTCGGTGCGCAGCGTCTTCCAGTGGGCGACGGCCGCGTCCCAGTCGGCGCCCTTCGGCGCCTCGGGCTTGCCCTCGATGTAGTCGAAGGTCGTCTGGTCGGGCGCGATGAGGCCGGCCTTGGCGCCCCACTCGATCGACATGTTGCACACGGTCATCCGGCCCTCCATCGAGAGCTCCTCGATGGCCTGGCCGCGGTACTCGACGATGTAGCCCTGGCCACCTCCGGTGCCGGTGTGCGTGATGAGGGTGAGGACGAGGTCCTTGGCGGTGACGCCCTCGGGCAGGCTGCCGTTGACGGTGACGGCCATCGTCTTGGGCCGCGCCTGCGTCAGGGTCTGGGTGGCGAGCACGTGCTCGACCTCGGAGGTGCCGATGCCGAAGGCGATCGCACCGAAGGCGCCGTGGGTCGAGGTGTGCGAGTCACCGCACACGATCGTCATGCCGGGCTGGGTGAGGCCGAGCTGAGGGCCGACGACGTGCACGATCCCCTGCTCGACGTCGCCGAGCGGGTGGAGGCGCACGCCGAAGTCGGCGGCGTTCTTGCGCAGGGTCTCGACCTGCGTGCGGCTCACCGGGTCGGCGATCGGCTTGTCCCAGTCGACCGTGGGGACGTTGTGGTCCTCGGTCGCCAGGGTCAGGTCGGGGCGGCGCACGGTGCGGTTGGCCAGGCGCAGGCCGTCGAACGCCTGCGGGGAGGTCACCTCGTGGAGGAGGTGGAGGTCGATGAAGAGGAGATCGGGCTCACCGGGCGCGCTGCGGACGACGTGCTCGTCCCAGACCTTCTCCGACAGGGTCTTGCCCATGACACAACTCCTTCACTTTCCTCACGTGCTGCGGTGGAACGACGTTACATCTTGCATCCCACTCCCTGAGATGAGAATATCGGAATATGGACAACGGATCTGGCGTCGGCGTACTCGACAAGGCCGCCCTCGTGCTCGCCGCCCTCGAGGCCGGACCAGCCACCCTGGCCGGTCTCGTGGCCGGCACGGGGCTGGCCCGCCCCACCGCCCATCGTCTCGCAGTGGCGCTCGAGCACCACCGTCTCGTCGCGCGCGACATGCAGGGCCGCTTCGTGCTCGGCCCGCGCCTCGCCGAGCTCTCCGCGGCCGCCGGCGAGGACCGTCTCCTCGCCGCCGCCGGCCCGGTCCTGGCCCGCCTGCGCGACATCACCGGCGAGTCCGCCCAGCTGTGGCGCCGGCAGGGCGAGCACCGGGTCTGCGTCGCCGCGGCCGAGCGCCCGTCGGGCCTACGCGACACCATCCCCGTCGGCTCGCAGCTCACCATGAACGCCGGCTCCGCCGCGCAGATCCTCCTCGCGTGGGAGGACCCCGAGCGGATGCACCGCGGCCTGCAGAACGCCGCCTTCTCCGCCACCGCGCTCTCCGGCATCCGTCGTCGCGGCTGGGCGCAGTCCGTCGGCGAGCGCGAGCAGGGCGTCGCGTCGGTGTCCGCACCGGTGCGCTCCCCCGGCGGCAAGGTCATCGCCGCGGTGTCCGTCTCCGGCCCGCTCGAGCGGCTCTCCCGCCAGCCTGGCCGGATGCACGCACCCGCCGTGCTCGCCGCGGCCGACCGGCTCTCGGAGTCGCTGCGCCGCGCAGCTTCTGAGTAGCGCTCGCCGCGCTGCACCTTTGACGGTGGCGGCATACGACGCCCGCGTGCCGAGGGTGGCGGCGTACGACAACCGCGCCGGCCGTTTCGCCGTCGTATGCCGCCACACTCACGCCCAGCACTGTCGTATGCCGCCACCCGACACGACGCACCCGACCCGGGCGGCGTATGACAACCGCCTGTCCGACCCTGGCGGCGTACGACAACCGCCTGTCCGACCCTGGCGGCACACGACAACCGCGCAGACCGTTTCGCCGTCGTATGCCGCCACCCCCACGCCCGTCGCCGTCCTATGCCGCCACCCTCACGCCCGGCCCTGTCGTATGCCGCCACCCCCACGCGGCGCACCCGACCCTGGCGGCGTACGACAACCGCGCCGGCCGTTTCGCCGTCGTATGCCGCCAGGGTGGACCGGCCCGGGTGGTGACGCACAGCTCCACTCGAGCACCTGCTGCGTTTCGCTGACGTCGGTCAGATCCCGGTGGGAGTATCCGGGCACGGGCCGCGATCTCCCCGGCCCCACCCCCGGAGGTCGCCATGCCCCGCAACCAGACCGTGCCCGTCCGTCGCCTCGCGCTCGCGTGTGCCACCGCCGTCGCACTCCTCGTCCCGCCAGCGGCGGCAGGGCCTGTCCTCGCCGCCGCGGCCCCGGGCGCGTCCACCCACGCCCGGGGCGAGGCGCGCGGCGGAACGCTCAAGGTGAAGGTGGCCGCGCTTCCCGGCGATCGCAGGGTCGTCGTGCGTGGTCCCCACCACTTCAAGCGCGTGCTGACACGCACGACGGTCCTGCGCGGCCTCGCGCCGGGTCGCTACAAGGTGAAGGCAGCCACGGTGCGCACCGACGACTGGGTGGCCCACTCCGAGGTCAGGAAGCCCCGCATCAAGGTCCGCGCCGGGCGGACCTCCGTCGCGAGGGTCGCCTACCCGACCGTGATCTCGAGTGCGGCCAAGGTGCTCAAGGCCCGTGACATCCAGGACTTCACCGCACCCAGCGCCAGCGACGCGACCGGGACGATCACGCTCTCCCGCAGGGCACCGGAGGGAGCGGTCCTCGCCGCCGGCGTGACACCCGAGACGCCGTACGGCGCCCTCGTGGCCGTGCTGTCGGCGAGGAGGACGGCCGGCGGCTGGGAGCACACCGTCCGGATCGCCGGGATCCAGGAGGCCGTGCTGCGCGGCGAGTACGACGTACCGATCGACACGACCGTCCCGATCCAGGGCCGCCTCGGGGCCGCAGCCTCCCTGCGCGGCGGCGGCTCCACGTCCTCCGGCTGCGCCGGCTCGATGGAGGCGGGCGCCGAGCTCACCGGGGATGCCAACCTCAACGGGTCCTTCAGCGGCGGCGTCGCCGACTGGAAGTGGTACAAGCCGTGGAAGGCCAACCCCTACGTCCAGATGGGGATGTCGATCGACGCGACCGTCAACGCGCGCGCGTGGGCCAAGGGCAAGGGCACCTGCACCACGGGCGAGAAGAGCGTCTACAACCAGAACCTCACGGTCATCGCGTTCGCGATCGGCCCCATCCCGGTGGTCCTGGTGCCACACCTCGGCATCGACGCGGGCGCGAGCATCACCGCCAGCGGCCGCCTCGAGCTCGCCGGCGGCGTACGGGCCGACGCCGGCGCCACCATCCGGGTCAGCCTCAGGAAGGCTCCCGAGCTCACCGGCTCCGGGCCGTCGCTCGACGGGTGGAGCTCGTTCGACATGAAGGCGAGCGCGGCCGCCGAGGCCCATGTCACCGGCCGGCTGACGATCCTGGCCTACGGCGTGGCCGGCCCCTATGCCCAGGCCCGCGTCGCGGTCATCGGGAACGCCGACTCCGCGGCCAACCCGTGGTGGCACATCGACGCGGAGGGATCGGCCGCGGCCGGGGTCCGGGTCGGCAACCTGTGCTTCTCCTTCCTCGGCTGCCTCAAGCTCGAAGCCGGCAAGGAGCTCGTCAAGCAGACGTGGCGGCTGGCCCAGGCCGACGGCCCCCGACCGAAGGCGGTGGAACAAGCCCACGTCCTCGAGGGCCTCAACGCCACGGTGAACCCCAACGTCCGCACACCCTTCCCCGACGCCGTCGCCAGCAACTGGTTCGTTCCCGGCTACACGATGACGACCGGCCTCGCGACGCAGCTGCCGGGAGCGGTGGGCGAGGTGGCGAGCTTCGTCCGCGAGGATCCACCGGACACCTACGGCAACTACGTCGACGACGTCGTCAGGACCGACCTCGAGGTCACCCCCGAGCTCAACCGCCTGCGCATCCCCTGGATCTTCGGCACCGAGGAGTCACCCGACTTCAAGGACATCGGCGCGGTCTGGGTCAACGGCGTCCTGTGCGGCGAGGTGCGGTCCAACGACGCAACCGTCGTCAACACGGGCCAGCTCGCCACCCGTTACGACCGGGTCACGCCCCAGATGTACTGCGACGTGGCGGTGACGCCGCGCGTGCCGGTCAAGATCCAGGTCGTCGTGGCCGAGTCCCCCGGCGGCTTGCTCGACAGCGCGATCGTCATCGGCGAGGGCGGCATCTCCAGCTACCAGGGGTGATCAGAAGAGCGCGTCCTGCTCCAGCTCGAGCAGCTGCTGCTTGCGCTCCAGCCCGCCGGCGTACCCGGTGAGCGTGCCGTTGGCGCCGATGACCCGGTGGCACGGCACCACGATCGGGATGGGGTTGCGCCCGTTGGCCAGGCCGACCGCGCGGGAGGCCGCGTTGGTCATGCCGAGGCGTCCGGCGATCGCGCCGTAGGACGCTGTCTCGCCGTAGGCGATCTTCTCGAGCTGCTCCCACACGCGGCGCTGGAACTCGGTTCCGACCGGAGCGAGCGGGAGGTCGAAGTCGGTGAGCTCGCGGGCGAAGTACGCCGTCAGCTGGCGCACCGCCTCGGCCAGCACCGGCTCCTCGTCCGAGCGCGCACCGAGCGGACGACCGTCGGCCGGCTGGCGGAACGGGGAGAACTCGATCGCGACGATGGCGCCGTCGCGCTCGACGATCCGCAGGTCGCCGATCGGTGAGGGCATCACGGTCCACATGTCAGTTCTCCTTCGGGGCCGGGGTGTCGGGCATGAGGGTGTTCCAGAGGTGCATGAGGGCGTAGGAACGCCACGGCCGCCAGAGGTCCGGGTCGGGTTCGGCAGAGCCTCCCAGATCGGCGAGCAGGCGGCGCACGGCGAGGTCGGTCGGCAGGAAGACGTCGGGGTGACCGAGCGCGCGCATGGCGACGTAGTCGGCGGTCCAGGCGCCGATCCCGGGCAGCGCGAGCAGCGCACGTCGTACGTCGTCGCGGTCGGGGCCGCGGTCCAGCACGACGCTCCCCTCCGCCAGCGCCGACGCGAGGGCGACCAGGGCGCGACCACGAGCCCGCGGCATCGGGAGGTGCTCGGGGTCGAGCGCCGCGAGGGTGAGCGCGTCGGGGAACAGGTGCGTCAGTCCGGGCACGCGCGACTCCACCCGTCGCCCGTGCTCGGCGACGATGCGGCCGGCGACAGTGCGGGCGCCCGCGACGCTCACCTGCTGGCCGATCACCGTGCGGATGGCGGTCTCGTCGCCGTCGACCTGTCCCGGCACGCGCAGGCCGGGCGTGGCCCGGACCAGCTCGCCGAGCACGTGGTCGGCGCCGAGGTGCTCGTCGACGGCACGCGGGTCGCAGTCGGCGTCGAGCAGGCGGCGTACGCGCTCGCTGGCCGCGGCCGTGTCGCGGAGGTCCTGCAGCCAGAACTCGGCGGTGACGAAGCCGGTGCCGCCGTCGTGGTCGATGTCGGCGAGCTCGAGCCGCACCGTCCCGGGCCCGTGGGGCAGGTCGAGTGTGCGGGCGTACCAGCCGGGGGCGGCGACCTCGACGCCCGGCACGAGGTGGAAGGCGAGGAAGTCGAGCAGCCGGCGGCCGGCGAAGGGCGTGCGCACCGGGAGGCGCATCGTCACCGCGCCGTGGCTCGCGGTCCCGTGGCGCCGGCCCCGGAGCTCGCTCGGCGAGGCGGCGTAGATCTCGCGCAGCGTCTCGTTGAACTGGCGCACGCTCGCGAACCCGGCCGCGAAGGCCACGTCGGTCAGCGGGAGGTCGGTGGTCTCGATGAGCACGCGGGCGCTCTGCGCGCGGCGGGCGCGGGCCAGCGCGAGGGGCGCGGCACCGAGCTCCCGGGTGAGCAGGCGGCCGAGGTGGCGCGGGGTGTAGCCCACCCGGCGGGCCAGCCCGTCGACGCCCTCGCGGTCGACCAGCCCGTCGGCGATCAGGCGCATGGCGCGTCCGGCGACGTCGGCGGCGACGTCCCACTCCGGGCTGCCGGGGGTCGCGTCGGGGAGACAGCGCTTGCAGGCGCGGTAGCCGGCGGAGTGCGCGCTGGCCGCGGTGGGGTGGAAGGTGACGTTGCCGGCCGACGGCGTCCGAGCCGGGCACGAGGGCCGGCAGTAGATCCCGGTCGTGCGGACCGCGGTGTAGAAGACGCCGTCGAAGCGCCTGTCCCGGCTCTGCACGGCGCGGTAGCAGGCCTCCGTGTCGAGGTGTCCGGTCGGCGTCATGCGACCAGTCTGGTCCCTCGCTCCCCGGCGGGCCAGCGGAAAACGGACACGGCCACCGGCTTCCGGACCTGCACCACCGCTGGACTATTCACACCGTGTATTCATTGTGTGTATAGTCCCCGCCATGTCCGTCGCCCACGTCCTGCTCGGGGTCCTGTCCGAGGGCCCTGCCCACGGCTACGACCTCAAGCGAGTGCACGACGAGCGGTTCCCCGGCGCCAGGCCACTGGCGTTCGGCCAGGTCTACGCGGCCCTGGCCAAGCTGGAGAAGGACGGACTGGTGGAGGTCGCCGAGACGCTGCGGGACGGGGGTCCGGAGCGCACGACGTACGCCATCACCCCGCTCGGCCGCGACGAGCTGGACACCTGGCTCGCCACGGCCGAGCGGGCCGGGCCCTACCCCGCCGACGAGCTGGTGCGCAAGACGGTCACCGCACTGCGGCTCGGCGCCGATGCGGGCGGTTTCCTGGCGCGCCAGCGGACGGTCCACCTCGCCGCGATGAAGCACCAGCTCCAGCTGCAGGACTCCACCACCGACACGGCCGCGCGGATCGTCATCGACCACACGGTCTCCCACCTCGACGCGGAGCTGCGGTGGCTGGAGTCCGCCGCCGCCCGCGTCGCCGAAGCCGGAAAGGCACCCGCATGAACCACCTGCTCGAGCTGCGCGGCCTGCACAAGTCCTTCGCCCGCACCGAGGCACTCCGGGGCGTCTCCCTCGACGTGCAGCCGGGGGAGGTCGTGGCCGTCACCGGGCCCTCTGGCAGCGGGAAGTCGACCCTGCTCCACTGCGCCGCCGGGGTCCTGGTGCCGGAGGCGGGGTCCGTCACCTTCGCCGGGCAGCGGCTCGACGAGCTCGACGAGTCTGCCCGCACGCGGCTGCGACGCCGCGAGATCGGGCTGGTGCTGCAGTTCGGACAGCTCGTGCCCGACCTGACGGCCGTCCAGAACGCCGCCCTGCCGCTGCTGCTCGACGGCACCGACCGACGTACGGCGCGGACGGCCGCGCTCGCGTGGCTGGAGCGCCTTGGGGTGGCCGAGGTCGCCGACCAGGTGCCGGCCGAGCTCTCCGGCGGCGAGTCGCAGCGCGTCGCCGTGGCCCGGGCGCTCGTCACGGGTCCTCGCCTCGTGTGCGCCGACGAGCCGACCGGCGCGCTCGACACCGTCGCAGGCGAGGTGGTGCTGACGGAGCTGCTCGCCGCGGTCCGCGACTCCGACACGTCGCTGCTCGTGGTGACGCACGACAACCGGGTGGCGGCCCGCGCCGACCGCGAGGTCGTGCTGAGGGACGGCTCGCTCGCGACCGGGCAGCCGGTGGTGGCGTCGTGACCGCGCTCGCACTGGCGCTCGGCTCCTACCGCAGCGGCGGCCGGGCCCGGGCGCTCGCCATCGCCGCCTGCACGGCTGTGGTGACGGGGCTGCTCCTCGTCGCGGTGTCGGTCGTCGGCTACACCGCCGTCGACGGCGTCGAGCAGACCATGCCCGACGGGAGCACCGTCTTCGTCGGCTACGGCGGCGACGTCGCCAACCTGCTCTGGGACCGGGGCGTGCGCCCCGGCTACTTCTTCGCCCTGCTCCTGATCTGCCTGGTGCCCCTCACGTTGCTCCAGCAGGTCGTGCGGCTCGGGACCGCGGCCCGCGAACGCCGGCTCGCGGCCCTGCGGCTCGCCGGGGCCACGCCCCGGCAGGTGCGCGCGATCGGCGCGTGGGAGGTCGGCCTCCCGGCACTGGCCGGCGGCGTCCTCGGCCTGCCGGTCCACCTCGTCCTGCGCACGCTCTTCGGCGCCGACGCCACGCTGTCGTGGGTCGGGGACCGGGACGTGGCGCGAGAGCTCCGCATGGTCCCGGCCGCCTCCCCCGCGTGGTGGCAGGTGCTGCTCGTCGTCGCCGCGGTCGGCCTGCTCGGCGTCCTGGCCGGCGCCCTGGCCTCGCGCAAGGTGGTGGTCTCGCCGCTCGGGGTCTCGCGCGGCGCACGACGTACGCCACCACGCGGATGGATCCCCGGTCTGCTCCTGGCGCTGGGGATCTGCCTGACGGGTCCGGTCTACCTGCCCTTCTTCGAGATGTGGTGGGCCCAGCTCGGGCTGATGATCGGCATCACCGTGCTGGTGCTGGGCGTGCTGACGTCAGCGCCGTGGGTCGCCTACCGAGCCGGTCGCGCGCTCGCCGGTCGGACGTCGTCGCCCGCACTGCTGCTGGCGTCGCGCTGGCTGGTGACGGACGCCCGTGCCGCCGGTCGTGCCGCAGCGGCGATCGGCGTGATCGCCCTGGTCTCGGGCGGCGCCTCCAGCCTGATGGCCGACCTGCTGCTCAACGCTCGCAGCAACGGTCACGGCGTCGAGGCGATGTACTCGGTGCCCATGGCGCTCATCTACGCCGTCCTGCTCGTGGCCCTCGTGGTGGCGACGTTCGCACTCGTGGTCCACGGCGTCGAGTCCCTGACCGACCGGCGCAGGTCGCTCGCCTCGCTGGCGGCCGAGGGCGTTCCCCTGGAGGTCCTGGAACGCGCCGTGCGCTGGGAGGTGGCGCTGGCCGCAGTGCCGATCTCCGTGCTCGCCCTGGTCGGTGCAGGTGCGGTCGGAGCGGTCACGACGTTCGGGGATCCTGTGGTCCTCCTCGTGGACCTCGCCCTGCGGGCGGCCACGCTGGGCCTGATCTGGCTCGCCCTCCTCGCCTCCACCCGGCTCGTGCGCCCGTGGCTCCGACGCGCCGTGGACCCGGCGAACCTGCGGACGACCTGACCCGACAGCGGCCTAGGTGGACCGGTAGCGCCGCTCCGGCCGGCCGCCACCGCCGTACTGCAGGCGGACTCCCGCCGAGCCGCGGGCCACGAAGTGCTCGAGGTAGCGCCGCGCGGAGACGCGCGAGATGCCGACGACGTCGGCGCACTCGGCGGCGGACAGCTCGCCCGCCTCGCGCAGCGCGGACTGCACGAGGTCGGCCGTCTCGGGGCTGAGCCCCTTCGGCAGGGTGGCGGCCGCGCCAGGTGCGGCGGCGCCGAAGACCGCGTCGATGTCCTGCTGCCCGGGCGCGCCCGATCCGGACAGCGCGAGGTGGGCGGCGCGGAAGGACTCGAGGCGCACGCGGAGGTCGTCGTAGTCGAAGGGCTTGACGAGGTAGTGCACCGCTCCCCCGGACGCCGCGGCCCGCACGGTGTCGGCCTCGCGGGCGGCGGTGACCATGAGCACGCCGACGTCGTCGCCGTCGGCCCGCAGCCGCCGGAGCACGTCGATGCCGGTCATGTCGGGCAGGTGCACGTCGAGCAGCACCAGGTCGGGGCGCAGCCGGGCGATGTCGTCGAGGGCGGCCCGGCCGGTGCTCGCGACCCCGACCACCCGGAAGCCGGGCGTCCGCTCGACGAACTGGGTGTGGATGCGCGCCACCATGAAGTCGTCGTCGACGACCAGCACCGCGACCTCGGTCCCGTGCTCGACCATCAGCCCTCCACTCCCTCGTGCACCCCGGGCAGGGACGCCTCGAAGACGGCACCGCCGCCGTCCTCACCGGACCGTACGGCGACGGCGCCGCCCCGACGCTCGCAGACGACCTGCACGAGCGCCAGCCCGACACCCCTGCCCTCCGCCGTGGCGGACTTGGTGCTCCAGCCGCGGCGGAAGATCTCGCCGACCTGGTCGGCCGGCACGCCCGGCCCGGTGTCCGCGACGGCGAGGCGGACGGTGTCGTCCTCGAGCCGCACGTCGACCTCCACGGACGTGCCGCCGACCGAGACCGAGGCGTCCACGGCGTTGTCGACCAGGTTGCCCAGGACCGTGCCGACGTCGGTCGAGGCCTCGGGGTCGAGCCGCGGGAGGTCGCTGCCCGAGGAGATGCGCAGGTCCACACCGCGCTCGGCGGCCAGGCTGGTCTTGGCGATCAGCAGGGCCGCGACGGCAGGGTCCTCGACGTGCGCGAGCACCGCGTCGGAGATCTCCGCGCGGCGCCGGCTCAACGTGCCCACGAGCCGTGACACCTCGTCGTACTCCCCCAGCTGCACCAGGCCGGAGATCGTGTGGAGCTGGTTGTGGAACTCGTGCGTCTGGGCACGCAGCGTGTTGGTGATCGACTGGCGCGCACTGAGCTCGCTCTGCAGGGCCAGCAGCTCGGTGCGGTCGCGCAGCGTGGTCACCGACGCCACGCGGCGCCCGCGCTCGATCACGGGGTTGCGGTTGACCACGAGCACGCGGTCGCCGACGACGACCACGTGGTCGCGGATCTCGGCGTCGTCGGCCAGCAGCCCGCGGACCGCGGGATCGAGGTCGAGGTCGTCGACCCGCCTGCCCTCGACGTCCTGGTCGAGGCCGATCAGCTCGCGGGCGCTGTCGCTCAGCACGGTGATGGTGCCGTCGTCCGCGACGGCGAGGACCCCCTCGCGGATCGAGTGCAGGAGGGCCTCGCGCTGGTCGGCGAGCGCGGCGATGGCGGCCGGCTCGAGGCCGCGCGTACGCCGTCGGATGAGGCGCGAGAGCAGCAGGGAACCGGCCACGCCGAGGCCGAGCCCGAGGCCGGCGAAGGTCAGCAGGTCGGGCAGCACGCTGCGACCGCGCTCGCGCCACGTCGGGTAGGACTCGGAGACCATCGCGATGCCCATGAGGTCGCCGCCGTCGGAGATGATCGGCACCTGTGCAGCGATCGAGCGGGACCCGAAGTCGTCGACGTCGCCGGTCCAGGTGCGCAGCTGCTGCACGGTGCTCTGGTCGAGGTCGATCGTCTCGTCGCGTCCGGCGAAGTCGCTGCTGACGAGCACGACGCCGTCGGGGTCGGTCAGGTAGACCCCGCCGGCCTGGGTGTCGTTGCGCACCCGCTGGGTGTACGACGTCAGCGACGTGCGGCGCTGCGCGACCTCGTCGCGGGAGAAGGCGAACCGGACCGCCGGGAGGTTGGCGAGGTTCTCCGCCGCCGCGCGCAGCCGGGCGCCGCGGGTGTCACGGAAGTCGGTGTCGCTCTGGCGCACGGACACGACGCTGGCGACCGCGACCACGAGCAGCAGCACCGAGAGCTGGAGGACGAGGAACTGTCCGGCGAGGGTCGCCGGTCGCAGTCGTGAGCGTGACCACAAGTTCCAGAACCTCCATTGCTTACCCAAGGGTGACGTCCGCCACAGGAAGTCTCCACCATCGTCGAGTTGCACCAGATGAGAGATGGGAGACCACATGTTGCGCCAACGGACGAAGAGGGCCGTCGCCACGGCGACGGCACTCGGCGCGGCCCTGCTGATGGCCACTGGCTGCGGGGTGACCCGCGGACCCCAGAGCAGCGACCTGACCATGCTGATCCCCAACAGCCCCGGCGGCGGCTACGACCAGACCGGGCGTGCGGCGGTCGCGGTGATGGAGCACGGCGACATCACCGGCGGGTCGTTCGAGGTCACCAACGTGGTCGGCGCCGGCGGCTCGGTGGCGATGACGCGGCTGATGAACGCCGACGGCGACGAGCGCACCATGATGACCGCCGGCCTCGGTGTCGTCGGCTCGCTCTACTCCTTCGGCGCCCCCTACAAGCTCGACGACGCGACGCCGCTGGCGCAGCTCATCGAGGACCAGGAGGGCGTGCTGGTCCCGGCGGACTCCCCGTTCAAGACCATCGACGACCTCGTGGAGGCCTGGCAGGACGACCCGGGTGCCGTCGTGCTCGGCGGCGGCTCGTCGCCCGGCGGCCCCGACCACCTGTTCCCGATGCAGCTCGCGAGCGCGGTCGACGTCGACCCCGGCGAGCTCACCTACGTGCCGTACGACGGCGGCGGGCCGCTGACCAGCGCGCTGCTCGGCAACAAGATCGACGTCGGCTTCTCGGGCGTCGGCGAGTTCGAGGGCCAGCTGTCCTCCGGTGAGCTGCGCCTGCTCGCGGTCTCCGGCGAGGAGCGGCTGGAGGGCGAGGGCATCAGTGACGCGCCCACCCTCACCGAGGCCGGGATCGACCTGGTCTTCACCAACTGGCGCGGCGTCTTCGCGCCCCCCGGCATCAGCGAGGAGCGTCGCGACGAGCTGATCGCGATGCTCGAGGAGATGCACGAGACCCCCGAGTGGCAGCAGGCCCTCGAGGACAACGGCTGGATCGACGAGTTCAAGACCGGCGACGACTTCACCACGTTCCTGCAGGAACAGGACGAGCGCGTCGCCACCACCCTCGAGGAGCTGGACCTGCTGTGAGCACATCACTCGACACCCCCACCACCCCGGAGTCCCCGGGGACGACCCCAGGGCCCGACCGCGACCTGGCCCAGCTCGGCCTCGCCGCGCTGCTCGTCGTGGTCGGCGCCTACACCTTCTACGACGCCACGACGCTCCGCGTCGGCTTCGGCGACCCCGTCGGTCCGCGCGTCTTCCCCTACGTCATCGGCGCCGTGACCGTCGTCCTCGGCCTGCTGCTGGTGCTCGCCACCCTGCGCGGCGACGTGCCCCAGGCCGAGGGCGGCGAGGACGTCGACCTGCGGCACCCGGCCGACTGGACGACCGTGCTCAAGCTGGTCGGCGTGCTCCTCTTCACCGTCCTCACCGTCTCGGTCCTGGGCTGGGCCGTGAGCGGGGCGCTGCTGTTCGTCGGCGCCGCCTGGTCGCTCGGCAGCCGCACGCTCGTGCGTGACGTCATCGTCGGCGTCGTGCTCTCGGTGAGCAGCTGGTACTTCTTCCACGAGGGCCTGGGCGTCATCCTCCCGGCCGGGATCCTGGACGGGGTGCTCTGATGGACAACCTCGGCCTGCTCATGGACGGCTTCGGCTCCGTCCTCACCCCGGAGAACCTCCTCTACGCCGCGATCGGCGTGCTGCTCGGCACGTTCGTCGGTGTCCTGCCCGGCATCGGCCCGGCCATGGCGGTCGCGCTGCTGCTGCCGGTGACCTACGGGCTCGACCCGATCTCGGCCTTCATCATGTTCGCCGGGATCTACTACGGCGGCATGTACGGCGGCTCGACCACCGCGATCCTGCTGAACACCCCCGGTGAGTCGGCGTCGGTGATGACGGCCCTCGAGGGCAACCTGATGGCGCGGGCCGGACGGGCCGCCCAGGCCCTCGCCACCGCGGCCATCGGCTCCTTCATCGCCGGCACGATCGGCACGCTGCTGGTCGTCTTCTTCGCGCCGGCGCTCGCGTCGGTGGCGGTCGAGATCGGCGCACCGTCCTACTTCGCGCTCATGGTGCTCGCGATGGTGATGGTGACCAGCGTGCTCGGAGGCTCGCCGCTGCGCGGCTTCATCGCGCTGTTCCTCGGCCTCACCATCGGCCTGGTCGGGCTCGACCTCAACACCGGCCAGCCCCGGCTGAGCTTCGACCAGCCGCTGCTCGCGGACCGCATCGACGTGGTCGTGGTCGCCGTCGGCATCTTCGCGCTCGGCGAGGCGCTCTGGGTCGCCGCCCACCTGCGCCGCAGCCCGGCGCACGTGATCCCGGTCGGCCGACCGTGGATGAGCGGTGCGGACTTCAAGCGGTCGTGGGGCCCCTGGCTGCGCGGCACGGCGTACGGCTTCCCCTTCGGCGCGCTCCCCGCGGGCGGTGCGGAGATCCCGACGTTCCTGTCCTACATCACCGAGAAGCGGCTCGCCGCCCGCAAGGGCCGCGACGACTTCGGCAGGGGCGCCATCGAGGGCGTCGCCGGACCGGAGGCTGCCAACAACGCCTCCGCGGCCGGCACGTTCGTCCCGCTGCTCGCCCTGGGCCTGCCGGTGACCGCGACGTCGGCGGTCATGCTCGCTGCCCTGCAGGGCTACGGCATCGAGCCGGGGCCCGCCCTGATGACCGACCAGCCCGAGCTGGTGTGGGCGCTGCTCGCCAGCCTGCTGATCGGCAACGTGCTGCTGCTGGTGCTCAACCTGCCGCTCGCCCCCCTGTGGGCCAAGCTGCTGCGCATCCCGCGACCGCAGCTCTACGCCGGCATCCTGTTCTTCGCCGCCCTGGGCGCCTACGCCGCCAACCTGCAGGCCTTCGACCTGTTCCTGCTGCTCCTGCTCGGACTGCTCGGCCTGATGATGCGGCGGTTCGCGCTGCCGGTGCTGCCGCTGATCCTCGGAGTGATCCTGGGCCCGCTCATGGAGTTCCGGCTGCGCGAGGCGATGGCGATCTCCCGCGGTGAGGTCTCGGGGCTCTGGAGCGAGCCGCTCGCCGTGGTGATCTACGTGGTGGTCGCGCTCGCCGTGGTCGCACCACTGGTGATCCGCCGAGTGCGCCCGGCACCGGCTGCGGTCGCGGTCGACGAAGGCATCGTGGTCGAGGACGACACAGAGGAGAAGGTGCGATGAACGATCCTGCAACCGTGATCGTGGTGGGCTGGATGCCCGACGAGTTCGGCGAGGCCGCGCTCGCGCGCGCCATCGAGGAGGCCAGGCTCCGCGACGGACGGGTCGTGGTGGTCAACGCCACCCGCGGCGACGCCCTCGTGGACGAGCGCTACGCCGATGAGGACCAGCTGGCCCGCCTCGCGGCCGAGCTCGGCGGGGCCGGCATCGAGGTCGACGTACGCCGCTCGATGGGCGCCGACGTGGGCGACCAGGTGCTGTCGGTCGCCGGCGAGGTCTCGGCCGACCTGATCGTGATCGGCCTGCGCCGCCGCTCGCCGGTCGGCAAGCTGCTGATGGGCAGCGTGGCGCAGCGGATCCTGCTCGGTGCCGAGTGCGCGGTCCTGGCGGTCAAGCCGACCGGCTGAGGGAGCCAGGAAATGGCGAAGGGCCCGGTCCGAGGACCGGGCCCTTCCATGCGTTGGTACCCCCGACCGGATTTGAACCGGCGTTACCGCCGTGAGAGGGCGACGTCCTAGGCCGCTAGACGACGGGGGCTTGCATGTGCTGCTCCAGGAGCAGCGGGCGAAACTCTACCGAAGTTGGAGTTTCGCTCCAAATCCTGGGCCGGGGCCCGGGATTCGCTGGGGTACTAGGACTCGAACCTAGAACAACTGGACCAGAACCAGCCGTGTTGCCAATTACACCATACCCCATGGGGGTATCAGATCGACCGGGGTGCGATCGCCTGACCACCACGTGGTTCCTTGCGGAACCGATCCCGAACGTTACACGCGCGGGGCCGAGCCCTCCAAAACGGGGTCCCCCGGCGGGGGCGGCAGCGCCCGGCCCACCGGCGGTCCGACGTTGACCAGGCCCATCCCCTTGGCGACCCACGTGGCGAGCGCGAGGTAGACCAGCGACTGGGTCAGCGTGGAGAGGATCATCCACCAGCTGCTGTCCCCGCTCGCGTTCAACGCTGTGGTGAGGTCGCCGAAGGCGAGCGCCAGGCCGAAGGCCAGGAAGTTGTTGAGCACGTGCATCGCGATGGCCGCCTCCAGCCCGCCCGTGCGGATCACCAGGATGCCGGCCACGATGCCGAAGGCGAACCGGTCGAAGAAGACCGGGGCGTCCTGCGAGAAGCCGTGGAAGAGCGCGAAGATCAGCGCCGGCCCCACCACGGCGAGGGCCTGCGAGGCGCGGCGTCCCCACACCAGGGACCCGAACGCCTGGGTGAGGTAGCCGCGGAAGAGGTACTCCTCACCGGCCGCCTGGAGCGGCGTGAGCAGCAGGACGACCAGCACGAAGTCGCGGGTGCGCGTGGTGAAGTCGTTGACCTCCCCCACCGGCGACTCCCCCGGCGCCAGCGGCAGCAGCAGGCCGACGCCCAGCGAGGCCACCAGCGCCACCACCGACAGCCCGAGGCAGACGAGGAGGAAGCGCCACCGCAGCCGGGGTGCGACCGACGAGAGCCACCGGGGCTTGAGCCGGTGCAGCCACCACGTGACCGCCCAGCTCACCGGGATCGCGGCCGCGATGACGATGTTGAGCAGGGCAAGTCCGGTCGGCGTCGCCTCGGCGGTCACGTCGAGGACGGCCGTGGTCTCCTCCATCGTGTTGCCCGCGGCCATCAGCGCCGCGAACGCGATCGCCCCGGCGACGGCCGGCACGAGCAGGAAGACCAGCACGAGGACCAGGACCGAACCCACCAGCGAGCGCCAGATGCCGGGACGCCCGACGCGGTGCAGCTGGTGGTACTGCGGGCGGAAGTCGGGCGCCAGCGGAGTCGTCATGGCGTCGTCAGGCCAGCGCGGACTGCAGCCGCGAGAGGCTGCGCTCGCGCCCGAGCAGCTCGAGTGACTCGAACAGGGGCGGGCTGATCCGCTTGCCGGTCACGGCGACGCGCACCGGGCCGAAGGCCACGCGGGGCTTGAGCTCCATGCCCTCGATCAGCGCCACGCGCAGCGCCTCCTCGATGGCGGCGGTCGACCACTCGTGCAGCCCGGAGAGGGCGTCGTACGCCGCCTGGACGACGCCGCGGCCGGTCTCGTCGAGCAGCTTGGCCACGTCGGCCTCGTCGCGCGTGAAGTCGGCCTCGTCGACGAAGAGGAAGCCGAGCATCTCCGGCGCCTCGGTGAGCTTGTTGATCCGCTCGGCGATCAGCGGCATCGCGAGCTCGAGCATCTGGGCGTCCGGGTCGTTGACCGGGTCGCTGACGACGCCGGCGGCCTTGAGGAACGGCAGCACCCGGTCGGTGAGCTCGTCGATCGACAGCATCCGCATCTGCGAGGCGTTGATGGCCTCGGCCTTCTTGAGGTCGAAGCGCGCCGGGTTGGGGTTGACGTCCTTGATGTCGAACTTCTCGACCATCTCCGCCAGCGTGAAGACGTCGCGGTCGGCGGCGATCGCCCATCCCAGCAGCGCCAGGTAGTTGAGCAGTCCCTCGGGAAGGAAGCCCTGCTCGCGGTAGAGGGCCATGTGGGCCTGGGGGTCGCGCTTGGACAGCTTCTTGTTGCCCTCGCCCATGACGTAGGGCAGGTGGCCGAACTCGGGCGTGGCCTTGGCCACGCCGAGCTCCTTGAGCGCGTCGAAGAGCGCGATCTGGCGGGGCGTGCTGGAGAGCAGGTCCTCGCCGCGCAGGACGTGGGTGATCTCCATCGTCGCGTCGTCGACCGGCGCCGTCAGCGTGTAGAGGGGGTCGCCGTTGGCGCGGCACAGGGCGAAGTCGGGGACGTGCTCGGTCTCGAACGTGATGTCACCGCGGACCAGGTCGTCCCAGGTGATCGAGCCGTCGGGCATCCGGAAGCGCACGACCGGCGCGCGCCCCTCGGCCTCGAACGCGGCCCGCTGCTCGTCGGACAGCTCCCGGCAGAAGCCGTCGTAGCCCATCACCTTGGAGCCGCTGGCCTTGCGCCGCGCCTCGACCTCGTCGTTGGTGCAGAAGCAGTCATAGGTGTACGACGACGCGCGGAGGCGGGCGAGCACGTCGGCGTAGATGTCGGTGCGCTCGGACTGGCGGTACGGGCCGTAGGCACCCCCGACGACGACGCCCTCGTCCCAGCTGAGCCCGAGCCAGGTCATGAGGTCGATGAGCGAGTCGTAGGACTCCTGGGTGTTGCGCGCCTTGTCAGTGTCCTCGATCCGGAAGACGAACGTGCCGCCGTGGTGGCGTGCGAAGGCCCAGTTGTAGAGCGCGGTGCGGGCCAGGCCGACGTGCGGGGAGCCCGTCGGGGACGGGGCCATGCGGACGCGTACAGGGGTGCTCATGTGGGTGCTCGGCTTCTCTAGTTGCTGCTGCGGAGTGCGACGGGGTTGGTCAGGGCGCCGATGCCGGCGATCGAGATCTCGACCTCGTCACCGACCTGCATGGGGCCGACACCCTCCGGGGTGCCGGTGAGGATGACGTCGCCGGGCAACAACGTCATCACCGACGACACGTGCGCGACGAGGGCCGGCACGTCGAAGATCATGTCGGCGGTGCTGCCGTCCTGGACGACGTCGCCGTTGAGGAACGTCTGGACCTGGCGGCCGTCGTTGAACGCCTGCGGGTCCAGGTCGGTCTCGATCCACGGCCCCAGCGGGCAGAACGAGTCGAAGCCCTTGGCCCGGGTGAACTGCACGTCGGACTTCTGCAGGTCACGCGCGGTCACGTCGTTGGCGATCGTGTAGCCGAAGATCACGTCCGTGGCCTGCTCGGCCGGGACGTCGCGGCAGATCCGCCCGATGACGACGGCGAGCTCGCCCTCGTAGTGGAGGTCGCTGGTCTGCGGCGGGTAGAAGATCGGGTCGCCCGGCCCCACGACCGTCGTGTTGGGCTTGAGGAACATGAGCGGCTCGACCGGCACGTCGTTGCCCATCTCGGCGGCGTGCGCGGCGTAGTTGCGACCGATGCCGACCACCTTGCTGCGCGGGATGATCGGCGCGAGGAGGCGTACGTCGCTGAGCTTGTGGTGCTCCTCGAGGAGCTTGATCCCCACGTAGAGCGGGTCGCCGGAGAGGGCCACCACCACCGAGTCCTCGGCCGGCTGGCCGAACTCGTCGACCTCCCCGGTGACGACGCCGAAACGCGGCTCCTCGCCCGTGCTGAACCGACAGATGCGCATGGCCCGAGGCTATCCAACCGATCGGCAGCGTCAGTGGCCGGCCGCGCGCCGCAGCGCGGCGAGGCTCATCGCGACGTCGTCGACGGTCGTGGACCAGTTGCTCACGCTGACCCGGAGCACGGCCCGCCCGCGCCACGTCGACCCGGTCGTCCACGCGGTGCCGTCCGCAAGCATCGCGTCCACCACGCCCCGGGTCCGGACGTCGTTGCCGAACGAGGCGCAGACCTGGGTGAACTGCACGTCGTTGAGGACCTCGGCCCCCTCGATGGCGGTGATCCCCTCCGCGAAGGCGGACGCGTGGTCGCACAACCCGTCCACGAGGTCGGCGACGCCGTCGCGGCCCAGCGCGCGCAGCACCGCCCACACCGGGAAGGCGCGACCGCGCCGGCTGATCTCGGGCACCTTGTCGAGCGGCTCCCCCGCCGCGTCGTGGATGAGGTAGTCACCGTGCATGCCCATCGCGGCGCGCAGCGCCGTCCGGTCGCGGACGATCGCGAGACCGCAGTCGTAGGGCACGTTGAGGGTCTTGTGGGCGTCGGTGGCCCAGGAGTCCGCCTGCTCGCACCCTGCGACGAGGTGCCGCTTGCCGGGCGACGCGGCGGCGAAGAGGCCGAAGGCGCCGTCGACGTGCACCCACGCCCCCGCGTCGTGGGTCGCGGTGATGGTCTCGTCGAAGGGGTCGAACGCGCCGGAGTGGACGTTGCCGGCCTGCAGGCACACGATCGTCGGCCGCCCGTCCCCTGCGTCGAGCGCGGCGGCGAGTGCGGCCGGCTCGATCCGGCCCTGGTCGTCGGCAGCCACAGGCTCCGGTGAGCCGAGGCCGAGGTAGCGCAGGGCGAGGTCGATGGTGTCGTGCCGCTCGGCGCCGACGAGGACGCGTACGCCGGGCGAGCCGGGGAGTCCGCGCGCCGCGACGTCCCACCCGTGGCGCCGCAGCACCTCGTCGCGGGCGGCGGCCAGGCAGGTGAAGTTGGCCATCGTCCCGCCCGTCACGAACCCGACGGCGCTGCCGGCGGGAAGCCCGAGCAGGTCGACGATCCAGGTCTCGGTGAGCTCCTCGATCGCCGAGTGGGCGGGGGTCAGCATCCGCAGGCCGGCGTTCTGGTCCCACGCGCTCACCAGCCAGTCGGCGCCCAGTGCTGCCGGGTGGGTGCCGCCGATGACGAACCCGAAGAAGCGCCCACCGGGGATGGCGGTCAACCCGGGCTCGCACGCCGTGGCGAGCTCGTCGACCACCTGCTCGGGGTCGAGCGGACCGTCCTGGAGCACCGGGTCGAGCCGGGCGACCATTTCGTCGGCGGTGAGCCGCGCCGGGACCGGTCGCGTGGCCAGCGACGCGAGCCACTCGACGGCGCGGGCGTGGGCGCGGTCGAGGGCGGCGTCGCGTGCGTGCTCCATCTCGCCAGTGTCGGCCCCGACCCGGCCGCGCACTACCCTTGGATCAGTGAAGATCCTCCCCGCGGCCGAGTGGCGCGCGCTCGCCGACGCGCACGCCGCACGGATCGACGCCTTCGTCGAGCCGCACCTCGCGCGCCGGGCCGACCATGTCACGCACCCGGTGCACGACTTCCTCTTCACCTACTACTCCCAGCGCCCGGCCCAGCTGCGGCGTTGGCACCCCGGCCACGGCGTCGCGCTCGCTGACGCCGAGGAGCACGCCGGTCTCAAGGGCTACGAGCAGGTCGAGTGCGCTCGCGGTACTGGTGCCCGCGGGGCCGCGCACTCGACCGGGGTGTCTGCGGCGTACGTCGCGTCCCAGCGGTCGCTCCTCGAGCAGCTGCACGAGCTGCTGTCCGCCACCGCCGCGCGGGCCCCGCAGTTCGGGTGCTTCGGGCTGCACGAGTGGGCGATGGTCCACCGCTCGGCCGAGCACGGCACCCGCCACGACTGGCCCCTGCGGCTCGGTCCCGAGGGCACCGACGCCGTCGTCGAGTCGCACCGGATCGGCTGCTCGCACTTCGACGCGTTCCGGTTCTTCACCCCCACCGCCCGTCCGCTGAACACGCTCCAGCCCGGACGCGACGACCGGCCCGCCTTCGAGCAGCCGGGGTGCCTGCACGCCGGGATGGACCTCTACAAGCACGCCTTCCGGCTGACCCCGATGATCCCGAGCGACCTGGTCGCCGACTGCTTCGAGCTCGCCCGCGACATCCGCGTGCTGGACATGCGGGCAGCACCGTACGACCTCGCCGACCTCGGGTTCGAGCCGGTGCGGATCGAGACGGCGGAGGGCAAGGCGGCGTACGTCGAGGCGCAGCGGACGTTCGCGGAGCGCGGCGCCCCGCTCCGCGCACGGCTGGTCGCCGAGTGCGAGCGGCTGCTGGACGTCGTACGCGTCGAGACGCCCGGCTAGGGCGTCCAGTCGTCCCAGTCGGACCACCAGCGGCGGTCCTCGTCGAGGAGGTCGACCAGGGACGCCGAGGTCGCCAGCACCTCGCCCACGGTCTCCAGCGAGATCCGGCCCTCGGCCCGCTGGTGGTGGAGGTCCTCGACGTCCTTCCACTCCCGCCGCCCGTCGGGCCAGATGATCAGGTCGAGGCCGAAGTCGTCGGTCTCGTAGCCGCCGGGCACCCGCACGATCGGCGGCTCGAAGTTGACGTACCAGTGGCGGAACGTGCCGTCGGTCTCGAAGAACTTCCACACGCCGTAGGCCGTGTCGGCGCGGCTCAGGTGCAGCACGATCGAGCCGCCCCACTGCGTGTGGTGGCCCCACGGGTGCGGTCCGAACGGGTGGTCGGGGAAGGTGAAGGGCGACCCGGGGTCGAGGCGCGTCGCGAGGACCTCGCCGTCGTCGGCGACGACCGTCACCGGGTGCGACAGCCACAGGTCGCCGTGCAGCACCTCGCGTCGCGAGACCACCTCGCCGGCAGCGAACACCGGCGACCTCAGAACTCGTAGCCGAAGGCGTCGATGGTGTCGGCGAACACCGTCGCCACCCGCTCGCGGGACGCGGGCGTGTAGAGCTCGCGGTAGTGGCCGGCGGGCCGTGCGTTGCCCTTGGCACGCGGCAGGTCGGGCTCCCCCGGGAGCCCGAGGTGGTGCCAGACCTCGGTGAGCTCGGCGTCGAGGTTCTCGTAGCGCAGCACCCGGTCGAGCACCATCTTGCCGCGGATCCGGTAGAGGCGGCGGTTGTTGGCCAGCTGCTCGATCCAGATCTCCTGGACGTAGGTCTCGAAGTCCGGCAGCTCGGGCCGGTCCTTGTACTTCCAGAAGTAGAGCGAGACCACCGCGTCCCACGGGTTGCGCTCGATCGCGAAGGTGAAGTAGCTGTCGAAGGCCTCCGCCCCGACCAGGTCGCGCGTCGCCTTGGCGCCCATGTGGTTGTACGCCTTGCGCGGGAGCGGCGGCGACTCGAAGTTCTGCGGCGCACGACCGCCGGCGGCCTGGCGCAGCGCCTCGTCCTCGGGGCTGATCTCGGTGATGATGTCGTCGGGCCCGCACACCTTGGACAGCGCGATCTCCACGCTCGTGCCCGCGGTCTTGCGGGTCTTGAGGAAGATGAAGCGGTGCTGGTGGGACGCGATCACGGGGACGACCCTATCCGCCGCGACGTCAGGTGCGATCGTCCTCCGACAGCAGCTCGTCCTCGACCGTTCCGCCGTAGCCCTCCTCCTCGGGATCACCGTGCATCCCGTGGCTCACGGCGTACTCCTCCTCGGGCGAGAGGATGAGCCGGTGCCGGCCCACGGCGCCGAAGAGCGCCAGGCCGATCGCGTAGAGCACGGCGATGGCCACGATGGCCGGACGGAAGTCGGGGTTGATGAGGACACCGATGAAGGTGATGCCCGCGATGGCCCCGGCGACCACGGCCCCGGGCACGCCGACCGGGCTGAGGTAGGGACGCCTGGCCTGGGGGAACTTCTGGCGCAGCAGGACGAAGGACACCATCTGGAGGACGTAGGCCAGGACCGCGCCCCACACCGCGATGTTGAGCACGATCGCGGTCGCCTGCTCCCCCGCCTCCCCACCCCTGCGGGACAGGATGTCGACGATCAGCAGGACCACGAACCCGAAGGCGGCCCCGGCCACCAGCGCCACCCACGGTGTCCTGCGGGCGCCGGTGATCGACAGGAACTTCGGGTAGTAGCCCGCGCGGCTCAGGGAGTACATGTTGCGGCCGTAGGCGAACATGATCCCCTGCAGGCTGGCGAGCAGACCGATGAGCGCGAAGAGCGACAGCAGCGCCGCGAGGTCGTCGGAGAGGAACGCGCGGAAGCCGTCGAGGAGCGGCTCGCCGGACGCGCCGAGTGCCTCGGAGCCGGTGACTGCCGGGTTGAGGACGAAGACCAGGGCGCCGGTGGCGCAGAGCGTGACCATGCCGATGATGCCGGCGCGCGGGATGTCGGTGTGGGGCGAGTGCGCCTCCTCCGCTGCCAGCGGCAGCTCCTCGATGCCGAGGAAGAACCACATCGCGAACGGCAGCGCGTAGAGCACGCCGAGCCAGCCGAACGGGAGGAACTCGCTGTTGCCGGGCTCGGGCTCGATGTCCATCAGGTTGCCGAAGTCGACGGCGCCGTTGGCGATGGCGAGGACCGCGAAGAGGACCAGCACCCCGATCGAGACGACAGCGACGACGATGGCGAACTTGAAGGAGACCTCGGCACCGGCCGAGTTCAGCCCGACGAAGACCGCGTAGAGGACCAGCCACCAGATCCACTGGTTGTCACCGACGCTGAGCCCGAAGAGCTCGTCGGTGATGGAGTCGAGGTAGAGCGCCGAGAACAGCACGATCACGCCGGTCGTGAAGACGTACTCGATCGTCTCCGCCAGGCCGGTCACGAAGCCGCCCCACGGACCCATCGCCGAGCGGGCGAAGGAGTAGGCGCCGCCGGTGTGCGGCATCGCCGCGGACATCTCGCCGATGGAGAAGAGCATGCCGAAGTACATGACCACGATGACCACGCTGGCGACGGCCAGGCCGCCCCAGCCGGCCTCGCCGATGCCGAAGTTCCATCCGGAGAAGTCGCCGGAGATGACGGCCGCGACGCCGATGCCCCACAGTCCCCAGAAGCCGGCCGCGCGCTGCAGCTGGCGCTTGTCGAAGTAGCCATCCTCGGCGTGGTGGTAGCTCACACCCGAGACGTTGAGGGATTCCTTGCTCATGACGGACGCTCCTGGAGGGGGTGGGTCGCGTGACGGCTCTGGCCGGATGCTAGACCCGTCAATGGCAGGTCGGCTATACCTTTGGATCGCAGGTTTGGCGCAGGCCCGACGACCCTCACGGTGTCGCCGCCCACGCAATGGTTGACTCCGCACGACAATGAGCGCATTACTGGTCGCACACCCGCAGCCCCAGGAGGTCTCATGGCACAGGATCGGCCGACCACGGGGCTGTTGGCCCTCGACGACCTGGCATCGCTGGTCGACGCAGGTGAGATCGACACCGTGGTGGTCGGTTTCGCCGACATGCAGGGGCGCCTGGTCGGCAAGCGGGTCTCCTCCCGGCTCTTCCTCGAGGAGGTCGCCCCGCACGGCGCCGAGTGCTGCAACTACCTGCTCGCGGTCGACGTCGAGATGAACACCGTCGACGGCTACGCGATGTCGGGCTGGGACCGCGGCTACGGCGACATGGTGATGCGTCCCGACCTCTCCACCCTCCGGCTCACGCCCTGGCTTCCCGGGAGCGCACTGGTCCTGGCCGACCTCGAATGGTTCGACGGCACGCCCGTGCAGGCGGCCCCGCGGAGCGTGCTCCAGCGCCAGGTCGACCGGCTCGCGGAGCGCTCGCTGGTCCCCTACGTCGGCACCGAGCTGGAGTTCATGGTCTTCGAGGACACCTTCCGCGACGCCTTCGCCAAGAGGTACGCCGGGCTCCGCGCCGGCAGCGACTACAACATCGACTACGCGATGCTCGGCTCCACCCGCATGGAGCCGCTCCTGCGCGACATCCGCCGCGGCATGGAGGGCGCGGGGATGTACTGCGAGGGCTCCAAGGGCGAGTGCAACCTGGGCCAGCAGGAGATCGCGTTCCGCTACGACCACGGCCTGGTCACGTGCGACAACCACACGATCTACAAGAACGGCGCGAAGGAGATCGCCGACGCGCACGGCAAGAGCCTCACCTTCATGGCGAAGTTCGACGAGCGCGAGGGCAACAGCTGCCACATCCACATGTCCGTGCGTGGTGACGACGGCTCGGCGGTCATGGCCGACGACGCCCGCACCCACGGCATGTCGGAGCTCTTCGAGCAGTGGGTCGCCGGCCAGCTCGCCTGCATGCGCGAGCTGACGTTGTTCTTCGCCCCCACCATCAACTCCTACAAGAGGTACGTCGCCGGGAGCTTCGCGCCGACCGCGGTCGCCTGGGGGATGGACAACCGCACGTGCGCCCTGCGCGTCGTGGGCCACGGACTGGGCATGCGCCTGGAGAACCGCGTGCCCGGCGGCGACGTGAACCCCTACCTCGCGGTCGCCGCGATCGCCGCGGCCGGGCTGCACGGCATCGACAACGAGCTGCCGCTCGAGGCAGCCTTCGAGGGCAACGCCTACACCAGCGACGTGGACCGGCTGCCGACCACGCTGCGCGAGGCGGCCGACCTCTTCGAGGGCTCGGCCGTGGCGCGGGCGGCGTTCGGCGACGAGGTCGTCGAGCACTACCTCAACAACGCCCGCGTCGAGCAGCGGGCGTACGACGCCGCGGTCACCGACTGGGAGCGGGTGCGGTGCTTTGAACGGATGTGACCCTGCCCTCCCGACGCGGGGCTCCCGTCGTCCCGTCGTCGGCGTCACGACGTACGTCGAGCGCGCCCGGCAGGGCGTGTGGGACGTGCCGGCGGCCTACCTCCAGTACCAGTACGTCGAGCTGGTGACGCACGCCGGCGGCATCCCCGTGCTGCTCCCGCCGCCCGGCCCCGACCCCGAGCACGCGGCCGCGCGCGAGGTGCTCGACCGCGTCGACGCGCTGGTGCTCGCCGGAGGACGCGACGTCGGCGCGCAGACGTACGGCGCCGAGCCGCACGCCACCGCCGACCCGCCGGCGACCGACCGGGACACGTGGGAGCTGGCCCTCACCCGGGAGGCCCTGGACCGCGACCTGCCACTGCTGGGCATCTGCCGGGGAGCCCAGGTGCTCACGGTCGCGCTGGGCGGCACGCTCGTGCAGCACGTGCCGGACCTGCCCGACGCGCGGGCGCACAAGCACGGACCGGGCGAGTTCGCCTCGCACGTGGTGCGGACCGTCGCGGGCAGCCGGGTCGCCGCCGCCCTGGGCGCGGACGCCGCGGTGTCGTGCTACCACCACCAGGCGGTCGACGAGCTGCCCGCCGGCCTGCGGGCCACGGCCCACGCCGAGGACGGCGTGGTCGAGGCGGTCGAGCTCGCCGGGGACGGCTTCGCCGTCGGGGTGCAGTGGCACCCCGAGCAGGCACTGGACGACCTGCGCCTGATGGACTCGCTGGTGCAGGCAGCACGCGGGCGGACCGAGGAGACAGTGTGACCACCGAGATGTTCGACATCGTCAACCCGGCCGACGAGTCGGTCGTGACGAGCGTTCCCGAGCTCGGGGCCGAGGCCGTCGACCACGCCGTCGACCGGGCCCGGTCGGCCCAGAGGACGTGGGCGGCACTCGCGCCCGCCGACCGCGCAGCCGCGCTGCGCTCCTTCGCCACGACCGTGGACGCCCACGTCGCCGAGCTGGCCGACCTGGAGGTGCGCAACTCCGGTCACCCGATCGCCCAGGCGGAGTGGGAGGCCGGGCACGTCCGCGACGTCCTCACCTACTACGCCGCCGCGCCCGAGCGGCTGTTCGGCCGGCAGATCCCCGTGGCCGGGGGGCTCGACATGACCTTCGCCGAGCCGATCGGCGTCGTCGGCGTCGTGACGCCGTGGAACTTCCCGATGACGATCGCCTCGTGGGGCTTCGCGCCGGCGCTGGCGGCCGGCAACGCCGTGGTGCTGAAGCCGGCCGAGTGGACCCCGCTGACGTCGCTGCGGCTGGCCGAGCTCGGCGTCGAGGCGGGGCTGCCGGAGGGCCTGTTCCAGGTCGTCACCGGCAAGGGGTCGGTGGTCGGCGAGCGGCTCGTCGACCACCCGGACGTGCGCAAGGTCGTCTTCACCGGGTCGACCGAGACCGGCACCCGGGTGATGGGCCGCGCCGCCGCGCAGGTCAAGCAGGTCACGCTGGAGCTCGGCGGCAAGAGCGCCAACATCGTCTTCGCCGACAGCGACCTCGAGCGCGCCGCCGCCACCGCGCCGTACGGCGTCTTCGACAACGCCGGGCAGGACTGCTGCGCGCGCAGCCGCATCCTGGTCCAGCGCAGCGTGCTCGACCGGTTCATGGAGCTGCTCGAGCCCGCCGTCGCCGGCGTGCGGGTCGGCGACCCCCGCGACCGCGACACCGAGATGGGTCCGCTCGTGTCCCGCTCGCACTGGGAGAAGGTGGCGTCCTACGTGCCCGACGACACCGACGTCGCCTTCCGCGGGCAGGCTCCCGAGGGGCCGGGCTTCTGGTTCCCGCCGACCGTGCTGACGCCGTCGCGCGAGGACCCGACGGCGCGCGAGGAGATCTTCGGGCCGATCGTGGCGGTGCTGCCCTTCGACGACGAGGCCGACGCGATCGCGCTGGCCAACGACTCCGCCTACGGCCTGTCCGGCTCCATCTGGACCCGCGACCTCTCGCGGGCCATCCGCGTCAGTCGTGCCGTCGAGGCCGGCAACCTCTCGGTGAACTCCCACTCGTCGGTGCGCTACAGCACGCCCTTTGGCGGGTTCAAGCAGTCCGGCGTCGGTCGCGAGCTCGGCCCCGACGCGCCCCTGTCGTTCACCGAGACCAAGAACGTCTTCATCGCCATCGACTCCGAGGAGCAGTCATGACCGACCCCCGCCCAGCCTTCTCGGTGGACCTCACGCAGCGCCTGCGCGACCGGGTCGCCGTCGTCACCGGTGGCGCGTCCGGCATCGGCCTGGCCTCGGCCCGCCGGCTGGCCGGCGAGGGCGCGCGGGTCGTCATCGCCGACCTCGACCCCGCGACCGGGCAGGCCGCGGCCGACGAGGTCGGCGGCACCTTCGTCGCGGTCGACGTCGCCGAGCGCGAGCAGGTGGACGCCCTGTTCGACTCGGTGGCCGAGTCGCACGGCTCGGTCGACATCGCCTTCAACAACGCGGGCATCTCGCCGCCGGAGGACGACCTGATCGAGTCGACCGACCTGGACGCCTGGGATCGCGTCCAGCGCGTCAACCTCACCTCGGTCTACCTGTGCTGCCGGGCCGCGCTGCGCCACATGGTCCCGCAGGGCCGCGGCTCGATCATCAACACGGCGTCGTTCGTCGCCGTGATGGGCTCGGCCACCTCGCAGATCTCCTACACCGCGTCGAAGGGCGGCGTGCTGGCGATGTCGCGCGAGCTCGGCGTGCAGCACGCCCGCCAGGGCATCCGGGTCAACGCCCTCTGCCCGGGCCCGGTCAACACGCCCCTGCTGCAGGAGCTCTTCGCCAAGGACCCGGAGCGGGCCGCCCGACGCCTCGTCCACGTGCCGGTCGGGCGCTTCGCCGAGCCCGAGGAGCTGGCGGCCGCGGTCGCGTTCCTGGCCAGCGACGACGCCTCCTTCATCACCGCGAGCAGCTTCATGGTCGACGGCGGCATCCACGCGGCGTACGTCACTCCGCTGTGAGCACGGACATGTTCGAGTCGCGTCTCGCCGAGGAGACGTTCTTCCGGCCGGTCCGGCCGGGCAACGCGTTCGAGGACACGGTGCAGCGGCTGCTGCAGACCATCCGCCTCGGCGTGGTGGCGCCCGGCGGGTCGCTGCCGTCGGAGCGCGAGCTCGCGGTCCGGCTCGGCGTCAGCCGCGACACCGTGCGCGAGGCGCTGCGCTCGCTGGGCGAGGCGGGGTACGTCGTCTCGCGGCGCGGGCGCTACGGCGGGACCTTCGTGGCCGACGAGCTGCCGGGGGCGGCCGTCCCGGTCCCCCGCGCCGCCGACGAGCCGCCCGGGCTGGATCCCGCGGACCTCGAGGAGGTGCTCGCGCTGCGCGAGGTGCTGGAGGTGGGGGCGGCGCGACTGGCCGCGGCTCGGACCCTGTCGGCGCCGGAGCGCGACCTGGTGTGGCGGGCCCTGGAGGAGGTCACAGCGGCGGACCCGACCGACTACCGCCGGCTCGACTCCCGGCTCCACCTCGTGATCGCGGAGGTCACCGGGGTGCGGTCGCTGGTCACGCTCGTGGCGGACAACCGGATGCGGATCAACAGCCTGCTCGACGAGATCCCGCTGCTGGAGCGCAACATCGCGCACTCCGACGAGCAGCACCGGACCCTGGTGACCGCCATCCTGGCCGGCCAGCCCGACGCCGCGGCGGCCGCCGCGGAGGAGCACCTCGCCGGGTCGGCGGCCCTGCTGCGCGGCTTCCTGGCATGAGCGCGACCGATCAACCCCGCCACGACCACCACTTCCGCGGCGAGGACTGGTGGGGCGACGACCTCGGCGCCGCGCGCTTCGTGGACTGCACCTTCACCGACGTCGACCTCTCCGAGGCGAGCACCTCGGGTGCCGTGTTCGAGCGGTGCACCTTCCACGGCGGCCGCCTCAACGCCTCCACCCACGTCGCCACCGCGTTCGTCGGCTGCGACTTCCGGCGAACGTCGTTCTTCGACGCCACGCTCGACGGCTGCAAGCTGGTCGGCTCGACCTTCGCCGAGTGCGTGCTGCGACCGCTCACCGTCATCGGCGGCTCGTGGCTCGGTGTGAGCATCCGCGGCACCAACCTCTCCCGGCTCGACCTGACCGGGCTCGACCTGCGCGAGGCCGACCTGTCGATGTCCGACCTGACCCTCACGAACCTGTCCCGCGCCCGCCTCGACCGGGCGATGCTGCGCCAGGCCACCCTCGACCGCGCCGACCTCCGCGGCGCGAGCCTCGACGGCGTCGACCTCTCATCGGCAGACCTCAAGAGGACGAAGCTCGACCTCGCCGGCGCCGTGCTGCTGGCCGAGCTCCACGGCGCCGAGGTCGACACCTCGGTCTAACGCCCCAGGCGGGCGCGGAGGCCGTCGATGACCAGGTCGAGCCCGAGGTCGAAGTCGGGCAGCGACTCCAGCGACCGCTCGACGGCGCCGAGGCTGACGGCCTGGCGCGCGGTCTGCTCCTCGAAGGCGTGCCCGAAGACGTAGTGGACGAGGGTCCGCGAGGCCACCGCGACCAGCTCGGCGGGCACGTCGGCGTCGGTGAGGACCTTCTCCATCTCCGTCACCGGGGCGGCGGCCCCGAGGCCGAAGGCCCAGACCGTGGCGACCACGTCGGCCCCGTCGGTGCAGGCGAGCATCGCGTGCCGCAGCTCGCCGCAGACCTCGCGGAGCTGGTCGGGCCACTCGGCGGCAGTGCGCGGGCGGGCGCCGCGTGCGAGGATCTCGTCGGCGACGGCAGCGAGGAGGTCCTGCTTGCTGGCGAAGTGGTGGTAGATCGCGCTGGGCTGCACCCCCAGCTCGGCACCGAGCCGGCGCATCGTGAGGGCGGACAGGCCGTGGGTGTCCAGCAGGGCCACCGCGTGCGCGAGCACGTCGCTGCGGTTGTGGGCCACCACACACTCCTTCGTCGCGATCAGGGGCTGGACGTCGTTGACGCCGCTCTGGCGACCAGCCTAACCTGAACACCGTTCAGCCTGAACAGTGTTCAGGTCGACTCCCCCGCCTCCCCGCAGAAAGCCCGACGCCCGATGTCTGCCATGACCCAGCCCGACACCACGCACGGGGACTCCCCCACGACCTCCTCGTCCCCGGCGCGCGACATCGCGCTCATCGCGGCCTTCGCCGCCCTCATCTCCGCCAGCGCCTACGTCGGCGCGATCCCCGTCGGCAGCGCCGGCGTACCGATCACGCTCCAGACCCTGACCGTGATGCTCGCCGGTTGCATCCTCGGCCCGCTCCGTGGCTTCGCGGCGGTCACGCTCTACCTCGCACTCGGCGCCGTCGGGCTGCCGGTCTTCGCCGAGCACTCCTCCGGCATCGGCGTCTTCACCGGGATCAGCGGCGGCTACCTGCTGTCCTTCCCCGTCGCCGCGCTGCTGGGCGGCTTCCTCGTGAAGTACGTCGCCCGCGACCGCCGCACCCGCGCGATCGTCGTCTTCTTCTGCTCCCTGGCGGCCAGCGTGCTGGTCATCCACACGATGGGCATCGCCGGGATGAAGCTCTACGCCGACGTCTCGTGGCGCGAGGCCGCCTCGTGGGACATGCCGTTCTGGATCGGTGACCTGGTGAAGACGTCGCTCGTCGCGATGATCGCCGCCGAGGTGCACCGCGCGTTCCCTCAGCTCCTGCAGCGCGACTGACGCTGCGTGAGCTGACGTGACCTCAATTCAGTTCGAGGCCGCGTCCGTCCGGGTCCCCCTGCCCGGGCGCGGCCACCGCGAGATCCTCGCGCCCACCACGCTCACCCTCACCGAGCGCCGCGTCGGCGTCATCGGCGCCAACGGGTCGGGCAAGTCGACCCTCGCGCGGATGGTCAACGGCCTCGTGCGTCCGTCGTCGGGCCGGGTGACGGTCGACGGCCTCGACGTCGTGCGCGAGGGAGCAGCCGTACGCCGGGTGGTGGGCTTCTGCTTCACCGACCCGGCCGCCCAGCTGGTGATGCCGACGTGCGTCGAGGACATCGAGCTGTCGCTGCGGCGGACGGTCAAGGACAGCCGGGCACGGCGTGAGCGGGCGCTGGCCGTGCTCGCCGCCAACGACCTCGAGGACCACGCACACGACTCGGTGCACTCCCTCTCCGGCGGCCAGCGGCAGCTGCTGGCCCTGGCCGGCGTCCTGGCGACGGACCCGACGGTCGTGGTGGCCGACGAGCCGACCACGCTGCTCGACCGGGCCAACACCCGGCGCGTCGCCGACGCCCTGCTGGGCCTGGCCCAGCAGCTGGTGCTGGTGACCCACGACCTCGACCTGGCCGCGCGCTGCGACCGGGTGATCGTCGTGGACTCGGCCCGCGTCGTCGCCGACGGCACCCCCGAGGAGTCCATCGCGCACTACACGCAGCTGGTCGACACATGAGCGACCTGATGGCCGGGCTGCACCAGCCGGGCGACACGATCCTCCACCGGTTGCCGGTGGGCGCGAAGGTGCTCGGCCTGGCCGTGCTCAGCCTGGCGATCGTGGTGGTGCGCGACGTGCGTGCCGCCCCGGTCTTCCTGCTCGTGACGCTGCTGCTGGCGGCGCTGGCCCGGGTGCCGTTGCGATCGGTGTGGCGCGCGGCCCGCGGCGTGCTGCTCGTCGCGGTCGTCGCGAGCGTGTTCCAGTGGTGGTGGTACGGCGCGGAGAAGGCCGTGGAGACCTTCCTCGACCTGCTGAGCCTGGGCCTGGCCGCGCTGTCGCTGACGGCGACGACCTCGGTCAACGAGATGGTCGACGCCCTCTCCCGGTGGGCACGCCCGTTGCGCTTCCTCGGGGTGGACCCCGACCGGGTGGCCCTCACCGTCGCGCTGACGATCGGCGCCCTGCCCGGGACGATCGCCATCGCGCGGGAGACCCGCGACGCGGCCCGCGCGCGCGGGCTCGACCGCAACCCCCGGGCGTACCTCTCCCCGTTCGTGATCCGGGTCGTCGCCCGGGCACACGAGTCCGGCGACGCGCTCCACGCGCGCGGGATCGGCGACGACTAGGGCCGGTCACCAGCCGGGCGGACGCCTGTCCGCCCACGGCGCGGCCGCCTCGACCTGGCCCGCGAGCGAGAGCAGGAGCTCCTCCTCGGCCGGCCTGGCAGCCAGCATCACTCCGACCGGGAGCCCGTCGTCGGTCCAGTGCAGCGGCAGCGACACCGCGGGCATGCCGGTGACGTTCCAGGCGCTGGTCCAGGGCGTGAACGCCTTCTGCTGGGCGAAGTCACGGGTCGGGTCGGCGTCGTCGCGGAGCTCACCGACGAGTGCCGGCGGTCGGGAGAGGGTCGGCGTGAGGACGACGTCGTACGCCGCGAGGGCAGCGAGCGCCACGGCGGCGTGCTGGCGCAGACGGCCGATGGCGAGGCCGAACTCCGGGCCGCTCACGGCATGGCCGAGCCCGCCGAGCCACCGGGTGAGGGGACGGAGACGATCCTCGCGGCCGGGCGGCGCGGGCGACAGGGCGGTCAGCACGGCCCAGCAGGTCTCGAAGTCCACGACCGCGTCCCGCGGGATCGGCACCGGCACGTCCTCGACGTCGTGGCCGAGCTGCTCGAGGAGCCGGGAGGCGTCCTCCCACGCGGTCACGCTGGACGTGTCGACGTCGACGTCCGTGATGACGGGGGCGATGAAGCGCGCGACGCGCAGGCGACCAGGCTCGCGGTCGCACGCCTGGAGGAACGGCCCCGACGGAGGCGGCGCCCAGAAGGGGTCTCCCACGCGGCGCCCCGCCAGCACGTCGAGCAGCGCGGCCGCGTCCCGGACGGTGCGGGCGAGGGTGCCGGCGGTGGCGAGCCCGACCGGGTCGCCGTAGCGGGGCGCTCCGCTGATCCGGCCGCGGGTGGGCTTGAGGCCGACGAGGCCGCAGCAGGAGGCGGGGATCCGGATCGACCCGCCGCCGTCGGAGCCGGGGGCGACCGGCAGCAGGCCGGCGGCGACCGCCGCCGCGGCGCCACCCGACGACCCGCCAGCGGTGCGGGTGGTGTCCCATGGCGTGACGGCGGCCGGTGCGACGTCGGGCTCGGTGTAGCAGGGCGAGCCGAACTCCGGGGTGTTGGTCTTGCCCAGGCTCGGCATGCCCGCGGCCGCGACGGTCAGGACGAGGTCGTCCGACTCCTCGGGCACGAAGTCGTCGTAGGCCGCGGAGCCGAAGGTGGTGCGGACCCCTGCGGTCGGGTGGAGGTCCTTGATGCCGGTCGGGACGCCCCACAGCGGACCTGCGTCCGCGGGGCGTCCCTGCGTGCTCAGGAGGGTGGTCAGCTGACGCGCGTGCTCGCGCGCCTGGTCGTGGGTGGTCGTGATGAACGCACCCACGCGGTCGACACGGCCGGCGTAGTGCTCGACCAGCTCGAGCGGCGACACCTCGCCACGGCGTACGGCGTCGCCCTGCTCGAGCGCGGTCAGGTCATGGAGCACACCGCCGACCGTACCGACCCCTCGCGCACGTATCGAGGCTCAGGCAGCGACCTCGGCCTCGTGCGCGACGAGCGCGTCGAGCGCACCGAGGAGGCGCTGGACCGCGGCCTCGTCGGCCAATGGGTCGCCCTCGACGGCCGACTCGTCGACCACGATGCCGTCCACCACGACCGCGCCGGCGATGGTGGCCGAGTGGCGGGCGTGCTCGTGCGACCACTTGCCGCCGTACGGCGTGGGCGTGGCGCCGATGGCCGCGAAGGGCTTGCCGACGATGGCGCCCTGGCCGTAGGGGCGCGAGAGCCAGTCGATGGCGTTGTTGAGGACGGCGGGCATGGTGCCGTTGTACTCAGGGGTGACGGCGAGGACGCGGTCGGCGGCGGCGACCGACTCGCGCAGCGCGATGGCGCTGGCGGGAGCGGTGTCCCCGTCGATCTCCTCGTTGTAGAACGGGACGGTGTCGAGGCCCTCGACGACGTCGACGGTCACACCCGCGGGGGCGTTGTCGCGGAGGTGCTCGGCGATGCGGCGGTTGAGGCTGCCGGTGCGGGTGGAACCGAGGAGGACGGCGACACGGGTCTGCTTGTCAGTGGTCATGCGGATCAAAACGGACCGTGGTCCGCTTTGATTCCCGACCCGGGACATTTTCCCAGTCCTAGGCTGGAGCGCGTGACCCACCTGCTGCCGATGGCGGACGAGCCCGTCCCGGAGCGGGCCGACGCGGCGCGCAACCGCGAGGCCATCCTCGCAGCGGCGCTGCGCCTGGTGGAGACGCGGGGGGTCTCCTGCGTGACGATGGACACGGTCGCGTCGGAGGCCGGGGTCGGCAAGGGCACGCTCTTCCGTCGCTTCCAGAGTCGCGAGGGCCTGATGGCCGCGGTGCTCGACCGGTCCGAGGCGGAGTGGCAGGCGTCGGTCATCTCCGGTCCCCCGCCGCTCGGTCCGGGCGCTCCCCCGATGGAACGGCTCCTCGCCTTCGGCCACTCGCGCATGCGCACCAACGTCACGCACGGCGCCCTCATCAAGGCCGCGACCGGCTCCAGCTCGGCCCGCTCGCGCGCGGCGGCGTCGTTCGCCGTGATGCACGTGCGCCACCTGCTCGGCGAGCTGGGCGTGCGCGGCGACCTGGTCCTGCTCGCGATCGCCGTCATGGCGCCGCTCGACATCATGGTCATCGAGCAGCAGCAGGCCGACAACATCTCGCTCGAGCGGATCGAGGCCGGCTGGGACGACCTCGTACGCCGCGTCGTCCGGGCCTGAACCGTCTGCCGCCGTCGCGATCACCGGGTACCCGGTGATCGGCGCGGTTCGCGCCCGTTGCAACGGTCGAGAAGCGTAGGAAAGGGACTGGAAGCTCAGCCGCGCGGTCACCCCCAAGGCCCCGGAGGACCTCGAGGTCTAGCGGTGGTGGCGCCTCAGCCCGAAGGTCAGCCCGTCGACCAGCGCGCCCCACGACGCCTCGATCACGTTGGCGCCGACACCGACCGTCACCCACGAGGACTCGCCGTCGGTGGTCTCGATGAGCACGCGGGTGATCGCGTCGGTTCCGTGGCCCTGGTCGAGGATGCGGACCTTGTAGTCGATCAGCTCGAACTTCGCGACCTCCGGGAAGGCCTGCCCGATCGCCTCGCGGAGAGCGGCGTCGAGGGCGTTGACCGGCCCGTTGCCCTCGCCGGTGACGACGTACCTCACGCCCTCCGAGCGCAGCTTGACCGTCGCCTCGGAGACGGCCTCGCCGTCGGTGCGCGTCTCGGTGATGACGCGCCACGACTCGACGTCGAAGTACGACGGGCGCGTGCCCTCGACCTCCTCGGCGAGCAGCAGCTCGAAGGACGCGTCGGCGGCCTCGAAGGTGTAGCCGCCCTGCTCCATCCTCTTGACGCGCTCGGTGACCCGTGTGACGACGTCCCGGTCGTCGGAGAGGTCGTAGCCGAGCTCCTTGCCCTTGAGCTCGATCGACGCGCGGCCGGCCATGTCGGAGACGAGCAGGCGCATGTCGTTGCCGACGCCGGTCGGGTCCATGTGCTGGTAGAGGTCGGGGTCGACCTTGATCGCGCTGGCGTGCAGGCCCGCCTTGTGGGCGAACGCCGAGGTGCCGACGTACGGCTGGCGCGACGCCGGCGGGACGTTGGTGACCTCGGCGACGGCGTGGGCGATCCGGGTGGCCTCGCGGAGCAGGCCCGGGGGCAGGACGTCGCGGTCCAGCTTGAGCTCGAGGTTGGCCACGACGGTGACGAGGTCGGCGTTGCCGGTGCGCTCGCCGTAGCCGTTGATGCAGCCCTGGACGTGCGTCGCTCCGGCGGCGACCGCGGCGAGCGAGTTGGCGACCGCACAGCCGCTGTCGTTGTGCGCGTGGATGCCCACGCGGGCGCCGGTCGACTCGATCACGTCGAGCACCACGTCGGAGACCCAGTCGGGGAGCATGCCGCCGTTGGTGTCGCAGAGCGCGACGACCTCGGCGCCCGCCTCGGCGGCGGTGCGCAGGACCTCGAGGGCGTACGCCCGGTTGGCCCGGTAGCCGTCGAAGAAGTGCTCGGCGTCGAGGAAGACCGTCTGGCCCTCCTCGCGCAGGTGGGTCACGGTGTCACGCACCATCGCGAGGTTCTCCTCCAGCGTGGTGCGCAACGCGAGCTCGACGTGCCGGTCGTGCGACTTCGCGACGAGGGTGACGACGCCCGCGCCCGACTCCCGCAGGGCAGCGACGAGCGGGTCGTCAGCAGCGCGTACGCCGGCACGACGGGTGGCACCGAACGCCGCCAGCTTGGCGTGGCGCAGGTCGAGCTCCTCGCGGGCGCGGCGGAAGAACTCGGTGTCCTTGGGGTTCGAGCCGGGCCAACCGCCCTCGATGTAGCCCACGCCGAGGCCGTCGAGCTGCTTGGCGATGGTCAGCTTGTCGGCGACGGAGAGGTTGAGCCCCTCCTGCTGGGCGCCGTCGCGCAGGGTGGTGTCGTAGACGTGGAACGCGCCGTGCAGGTCCATCGGATTTCTCTCGGGTCAGGGGTGTCCGGGTAACAAAAAACCTCCTGGGGTGCAGGAGGTCGGCGCGGCGGGGAGTCCCGTCGCGCTAGGCAATGATGATCGTGCTGGTGATCGTCTTGGTGGTCACGGGATAGATGGTGCCACCGATCCGCCCCAGGTGAGATGGGCGTCTCGCGATCCGAGCCGTGCGCGGCTCAGAGCCAGCCGGGGAGCCGCACGTCCGAGAGCGGCGCGGAGTCGTACGGCGTCCAGCTCGTGCCCTGGGCCGTGACGGCCGCACCGAGGGCGGATCCCCCGGCCGCGACGAGCAGGGTCAGCAGGAGCCACGGGACGCCGCGGCGAGCGAGCGGGTCGACGACGCGGTGGACGGGCGAGCGGACCCGCTCGGAGCCGGGGCCCCACCAGGTCGAGAGCGCGAAGGCCGAGCCGACGAGGGCGAGCGACGTGGTGAGGGAGAGCGACGCGGCGAAGCAGAGGAGGGCGACCGCGGCCGCGATGCCGGTGCTCCAGAGGAAGAGCAGGAGCGAGCCGCCGAGTCCCGCGACGACGTGCCAGGGGGCGGCGAGCAGGAGCTGGATGCCGTCGTACCACTTGACCCCGCGCCGGCTGCGACGCGTGCCGGCCGACGACGCGGCCAGCGAGCCGCTGCGCAGCAGCCACACGGCGACGAAGAGCGTGGCGAGGGCGACGTAGGGCGCGAAGGTGATGCCACCCGCCACGACACCCCCGAGCGCCACCAGCGACAGGGCTCGCCGCAGGCGCTCCCCCGCCGGCACCCGCTCGCGGGCGGGCGGGCCGTAGTCGGAGACGTGCTCCGTCGAGCCGTCGGGCAGGGCGTCGTCGAGGTCGTCGTCGAACGGCGAGGTCCAGTCGTCCGACCAGTGCACCGGCTCCTGCGTGCGAGCGCTGGGAGCGGCGGCCGCCGCAGCCGTGCCGAGGCGGGTGGGCGCCTCGTGCTCGTGCTGGGCCACGGCGGCGTAGGGCAGCGTGACGGGGCTGGCAGGGATGCGGGGTTCGTGCGGTTCGCCCGCGCCGAGGTCCTCGAGCCAGCCGCGCACCTCGTCGAGCGACGGCCGGTCCTCGGCCGCCGGCGCCAGTGCCTCCTCGACCAGCGGCAGCACCACCGGGTCGAGGCCGGACAGGTCGTGCTCGCCGCGGCGGACGCGGTCCATGATCGCCACCGACGGCCCGCGGCCGAACGGCGCGCGGCCGGTGCCGGCGTACGCCACGGTGGCCGCCCACGCGTGCACGTCGGAGGCGGCGGTGGCGTCGTCGCCGTAGAGGATCTCCGGCGCGAGGTATCCCGGCGTGCCCAGCAGCCAGCCGTTCATCGTGATGCGGGAGTCGTCGGCGACCCGGGCGAGGCCGAAGTCGATGAGGATCGGCGTGCGGCCCTCCATGATCACGTTGGACGGCTTGATGTCGCGGTGCATCACGCCGACCGAGTGGACCGCTTCGAGGGCCTCGGCGAGGCAGTCGGCGAACCACAGCAGGTCGTCGCCCGACAGCGGGCCCTCCTCCTGCACGTGGTCGTGCAGCGAGAGCCCCGGGACGTAGCGTGTGGCGACGTAGGGGATGTCACCCCAGGGGTCGGCGTCGACGATCTCGGCGATCCGGCGGCTGCGGACCCGGCTGAGCGAGCTGACCTCGCGCGCCAGCCGGCGCCGGGCCTCGTCGTCGCCGACGATGTGCGGTCGGAGGACCTTGATCGCGACCGGCCGCTCCCCCGGCTTCTGTCCGAGGTGCACCACGCCCATGCCGCCCTCGCCGAGGCGGGCGCGCAGCGCGTAGCCGCCCACGGTCAGCCCGGGCGGCGGCGCCTGGGGGGACGTCGTCACGTCCCGAGGATACGGGCGGTGGACCGCGAGACCTGTCATCCGGCGCGCTGTAGGAGCCGTGCGTCACCATGGAGGGATGGTTGGAGGGATGGACGACGCACGCCGACGGCTGGCCGAGGAGCGCGAGCAGACGCTCGAGCGCCTCTCGAGCCTGACCGGTGACTACGACTCCGTGGTGGCTGCCTCGCTCGACACCAACGCCGACGACGAGCACGATCCCGAGGGCGCCACCATCGCCTTCGAGCGCTCGCAGATCGGGTCGCTGGTCCGGCAGGTCGAGCACCACCTCGCCGAGGTGGACGCCGCGATCGCGCGCCTGGACGCCGGCACGTACGGCGTGTGCGAGCGCTGCGGGTCCCCGATCGGAGCCGAGCGGCTCGAGGCCCTGCCCGCCGCGCGCACGTGCATCAGGTGCGCGTCCGGCTAGCGTCGTTGCTTGATCTCCTCGGACATGGCCGACCAGGCGATCTCGGCGTACTTGCGGTGTCCTGCGACCGAGAGGTGGTTCAGGTCGGACGCGACGTCCCGGTCTGCCGGCTCGAAGGTCTCCAGGGCGCCCGCGTCGGTGTAGCAGCCGGGATGCCGTGCGCACACGACCTCGAGCTGCTCACTGTAGGAGTCGACGATGCGTTGCATGGAGCGGAGCCCGGCGTCGCGTGGTCGTCCCTTGTCGTCGAAGACGTCGCACGGACCGTCACCCGAGTTGGCGCGCACCTGCTCGGGGTGGTGCGCAGCCCACGCGGTCCACAGCTCCACCGATGCCCAAGGACCCGTGAGGTAGACCTGCGCGTCCGGGAGGTCGGCAGCGATCCGCGTGAGGCCGGCGTCCAGCGTGCGGCCGAAGCGCTCGGCGTTCGCTGCGTCGGTGCCGTCGCACCTCGTGTCGTTGTCGATGAACTGCAGGACGATGAGGTCCGGCGCAACCTCCGCCTCGGACATCAGCTGCTCGTACTGGTCGTCGAGGTCGTCGATCGTGGCGCCGTTGACCGCGTAGTTGTAGTGGTGGCCCTCCAGCGCGGGGTGATCCGCGAGCAGGCGGTTATAGAGGGACCGCACCTCGGGGTTGTCCCCCGTCGCCCAGGAGTTCTCGCGGGCGTCGCGCCACGGCTCCTGCGGGTCGCTCATCGTGCCGGTCAGGCCCGAGTGGCCGAGCGCCGCCATCGAGTCCAGCTCCGGAGTGTCCTCAGGGGCCGGAGCGCTGTCCGCGGACGCGGCTCCCGCGGGCTGCGGCGTCCTCCCGTCCGAGCCGTCGTCGCCACCGGCGCACGCCACGAGGGCGCAGGCCGCCATCCCAGCGGCCAGCACGGCCTTCACGTTCGTGGTGGGCTTCCTCCCACGTGCACGTCTCACGGCGCCTCCTGTCCTCGCTCCTGACCTAGGTACGAGGTGGCGTCGTCGGGTGGTTGCATCCGACGTGAGGTCGAGCAGGCAGTCAGCCGATCGGTCGAGGGAGCGCCGAGGCCTCGAGGGCCGCGATCAGGGTGCGCGCGTCGTAGGGCCCGACGTGGCGCGAGTCGCCGATGAAGAACGTCGGCGTGCCGCGTACGCCGCTCTCCTCCGCGGACGCCACGTCGTGCTCGACGTGCCGGGCGAGGTCGTCGTCGTCGAGGTCGCGGAGGAACTGCTCGACGTCGAGGTCGAGCCCGGCGGCGTAGCCCACCAGGTCCTCGAGCTCCAGCTCGTCCTGGTGGTCGAAGAGCACGACGTGCATCTCCCAGAACCTGCCCTGACGCGCCGCGGCCTCGGCAGCCAGGGCGGCCAGCTCGGCGTGCGGGTGGACGGGGAGCGGGAGGTGGCGGGTGACGTAGCGCAGCCGGTCGCCGAAGTGGGCGCGGAGCTCGTCGCCGACCCCGCTGACCCGCGCGCAGAACGGGCACTCGTAGTCGAGGTACTCCACCAGCGTCAGCGGGGCGTCGACCGGGCCGGCGACGTGGTCGCGTGCGGGGTCGACGGGGCGGCTGAGGGTGGTGGGCAGCGCGGCGTCGCGCTGGCCGAGGAAGCGGGCGGCGAAGCGGAAGGCCAGCCACCCGGCGAGGCTGGCCAGCGCCGCGGCCACGAGCACGCCGACCCGGGCCTGGTCCTGGAGCCGGGTCGAGTCGAAGGCGAGGCTGATGATGAGCAACGAGACCGTGAAGCCGATGCCGGACAGGGCCCCGCCGGCGAGGGTGTGGCCCAGCCCGACCCCTTGCGGCAGCCGGCCCCAGCCCAGCCGGACGCTGGCCCAGGCGCCGGCGAAGATGCCGACCGACTTGCCGACGACGAGGCCGAGCACGACGCCCCACATCAGGGCCGACGTGAAGGCGTCGGCGAGCACGCCGTCGCGCAGGTCGACGCCGGCGTTGGCGAGCGCGAAGACGGGTACGACGACGTGGCTGGTCGGTGTGTGCAGGGCCTCCTGCAGGCGCTCGTTGACCGAGATCGCCCGGGTCAGCGACCGACGCGCGGCGCGCTGCACGCCCGGCATCGGGGACTGCCGGAAAGCGCGGAACGTGCGCGCCGCGTCCTCGACATCGGCGCGACGTGGGTCGAGCGCCGGCACCAGGAGCCCGCTGAGCATGCCGGCGATCGAGGCGTGCACGCCGGACTCCAGGGTGGCGATCCAGAGCACCAGCACGACGAGGACGTACGGCGCGGCCTGCCACACCCCGGCCCGGTCCAGCCCCACCAGCACTGTCAGGCAGAGGGCTGCGACGAGCAGGGCGCCGAGCGACAGGTCGTCGGAGTAGACGACGCCGATCACGCTGACCGCGACGATGTCGTCGATGACGGTGAGTGTCAGCAGGAAGATGCGGAGCTGGGTCGACACCGACGGGCCGACCAGCGCCATCACGCCCAGCAGGAACGCGGTGTCGGTGCCGATGACCGCACCCCAGCCCGCGGCCTCCTCCCCGGAGGGGTTGAGCGCGAGGAAGATCGCGGCCGGCACGAGCATGCCGGTGACGCCCGCGACCAGGGGCACCACCACGCGGCTGCGGTCGGTGAGCTCGCCGATCGCGAACTCCTTGCGCACCTCGAGGCCGATGACGAAGAAGAACACGACCATCAGGCCGTCGTTGATCCAGTGGTGCAGGTCCATCGAGAACCCGCCGCTGCCGAAGCGGATCGACAGCTCGGTGTGCCAGAGGTCGACGTAGGACTGCGACCACGGCGAGTTGGCCCAGACCAGCGCGACCAGAGCGGCGACCACGAGCATGCCGGCCGATCCGGACTCGGTCCGGATGAAGTCGCGCAGCGAGCGCGAGCTCTGACCGGTGAACGCGTCGGAGCCCCGGCAGGAGGACTGGTCGGGGCTCGCCGCGTCGTCGGCCATCGCGGTCAGACGACCTTGTGCATCCAGCCGAACGTGTCCTCGGTGCGGCCGAACTGCATCCCGACGAGCGCGTCGCGGATCCGCATGGTCAGCTCGGTGCTGGCCGGGGCAGCGGTCTCGCCGTGGGGCGAGCGCAGCTCGCCGACCGGCGTGACGACGGCGGCCGTGCCGCACGCGAAGATCTCGGTGATCTCCCCGGACGCGACGCCGTCGCGCCACTCGTCGATGGAGAACTTCCGCTCCTCGACCGCGTGGCCGAGCTTGCCGGCGAGCTCGATGATCGAGGCGCGGGTGATGCCCTCGAGGATCGTGCCCGTCTCGGGCGTGACGATGTGGCCGTCGGCGTGGACGAAGAAGAGGTTCATCCCGCCGAGCTCCTCGATGTAGCGGAACTCCTGGTCGTCGAGGAAGACGACCTGGTCGCAGCCCTTCTCGATCGCCTCACGCTGCGCGGCGAGAGACGCGGCGTAGTTGCCGCCCGTCTTCGCGGCGCCCATGCCGCCGCGGCCGGCGCGCGTGAAGGTCTCGGACAACCAGAGGTTCACCGGCTTCACGCCGCCCTTGAAGTACGCCCCTGCGGGCGAGGCGATGACCATGAAGGTCACGTGCTGGGCCGGGCGGACGCCGAGGAACTTCTCCGAGGCGAACATGAAGGGACGCAGGTAGAGCGACTTCTCGCCGCCTCCCCCACCGGACGCGTTGTCCGGCACCCAGCGCTGGTCGACGGTGACGAGGGCGTCGACGCACTCCACGAAGTCGTCGACGGGCAGCTCCGGGAAGGCCAGGCGGGCCGACGAGCGCACCATCCGAGCGGCGTTCTGCTCGGGACGGAAGGTCCAGATCGAGCCGTCGTCGTGGCGGTAGGCCTTCATCCCCTCGAAGGTCTCCTGCGCGTAGTGCAGCACCGCGGTCGCCGGGTCGAGCGTCAGCGGGCCGTAGGGGGTGATGCGCGCGTCGTGCCACCCCTCGTCGGGCGTCCACTCCACCGTGAGCATGTGGTCGGTGAAGTGCTGGCCGAAGCCGGGGTTCGCGAGGATCTCCGCGAGCCGGGCGTCGTCGACGGGACTGGGGTTGGCGGTCGTGCTGATCTGCATGGGGTCAACCTACTCAGAGGCGGGCGGCGATGGCGTCCCCGACCTCGCTCGTACGACGGCTCGTGCCCGGCGCGCGCTCGCTGAGGTCGGCCAGCACGGCGGCCTCGATCGCGGCGGCCGCCTCGGGGTGGCCGAGGTGGTCGAGCAGGAGCGCGCCGGAGAGGATCGCGGCCGTCGGGTCGGCCTTCTGCTGGCCGGCGATGTCGGGTGCCGAGCCGTGGACGGGCTCGAACATGGAGGGGGCGGTCCGGTCGGGGTTCACGTTGCCGGACGCGGCCAGCCCGATGCCACCGGTGATGGCGGCGGCGAGGTCGGTGATGATGTCGCCGAAGAGGTTGTCGGTGACGATCACGTCGAAGCGGGCGGGGTCGGTCGACATGAAGATCATGGCCGCGTCGATGTGCATGTAGTCGGTCGTGACGTCCGGGTGCTCCGCGGCGACGGCCTCGAAGAGGCGCCACCACAGCGAGCCGGCGTGGACCAGGACGTTGGTCTTGTGGACCAGCGTCAGCTTCTTGCGGTCCCGTTTCTCCGCCCGGGCGAAGGCGTCGCGGATCACCCGCTCGATGCCGTACGCCGTGTTGACCGAGACCTCGGTGGCGACCTCGGCCGGCGTCCCGACCCGGAGGGCACCGCCGTTGCCCGTGTAGGGGCCCTCGGTGCCCTCGCGGACCACCACGAAGTCGACGTCGCCCTTCTCCAGCACGTGGTCGGCCAGGGGTGAGACCGAGCCCGGGAAGAGCCGCGACGGACGCAGGTTGACGTAGTGGTCGAGCTCGAAGCGCAGCCGCAGCAGCAGCCCGCGCTCGAGGATGCCGGGAGGCAGGTTCGGGTCGTTGGGCTTGCCGCCGACGGCACCCAGCAGGATCGCGTCGTGCTCGCGGATCTCCGCGAGCACCGAGTCGGGCAGGACCTCGCCGGTGGCGAGGTAGCGCTCCGCGCCGAGGTCGTAGCGCGTCGACTCGAACTTCACCGGCGAGGCGACCTCGAGGACCTTGAGGGCCTCTGCGGTCACCTCCGGGCCGATGCCGTCGCCGGGGATGACGGCGAGGGTGACCGGGCCGGAGTGGGCGCCGGTGGCGGACGTCTGCTGGGTCTCGGGCATGCGGCGAACGTTAGTTGTCGTCCGGGCGCATGCCGCCGTTGTCTCGCAGGTCAAGAGCCGTCTGGACGGCGACCGCGGTGTTCTCTGCGCTGCGGGTGTTCTCGGGGTCGTGCGCGGCCGGGCCCCACGAGTCGGGATACAGGTCGTACATGGGTCTCACTCCTACGGGTGCGTGGGATGAGAGTCCGAAGCCACCGACACCGCGGCGGGTGGGGGAAGCGGGAGTGCGGGGATCGCCCGGGGCCCGGCTGCCGACCGACAGGGGGGCGGATCACGCGCGACTGGCGGACCCGCCGCAGAGGCGGCGGCTTCGAACTCGACTGAGTCGGAAGAAGGCCGGTGGCGGAACCTCGTCAACGCCGAACACCGCGACGAGGTGGCCTTCTGTCAGGCCCCGCCGCGGCGAACGATGAGTACGAAGACGCTCCGCATGGTGGTCAGACTGTACGACCGCCGCGTCGGCTCGCGCCACGGGATTTCCGAACGTGTCAGATCGTGAGATGACGGACCGGCACCTGAGACCCCGGGCGATAGGTGACAGACTCGGCGACCTCATGTCTGCTCCCCCCGAACTCCCCGACATCGTCTCCCGAGCCTTCGACGTGTGCCGCCAGGCCGGCTACGTCGCCTTCTGCCGCAACGAGACCGGAAGGCTGCTGGCCACCCTCGCCGCGACGCGCGGCGGCACGATGGCCGAGTTCGGCACCGGCTGCGGGGTGGGCACGGCCTGGCTGCGCAGCGGCGTACGCAACGGGGCACGGATCCTGACCGCCGAGCTCGACGAGTCCCTGGCCGGCGCGGCCTCGAAGATCTTCGAGGACGACGAGAAGGTGGAGGTGCTCGCCGCCGACTGGAGCGTGCTGCACGAGCACGGCCCGTTCTCCCTGCTCTTCCTCGACTCCGGCAGCCCCTCGGAGGTCGGCGTCGACTCGGTCATCGACCTCGTCGAGCCCGGCGGCATCGTCGTCCTCGACGACTTCGCGCCGTGCGAGTCGTGGCCGCCGATCACCTACGGCCGCGTCGACACCCTGCGCGAGCAGTGGCTCACCGACGACCGCTTCACCGCCGTCGAGGTGATGGTGGCGACCGACGCCTCCGCGGTCATCGCCACCCGGCGCTGAGCCGTCAGTCCTCCTCGGGCGCCATCACGTCCACGGTGAGCCGCGGCAGCATCAGCTGCGTCAGCGGGCCGATGGCCAGGGCGTAGACGACGGTCCCGATGCCGAGCTTGCCGCCGAGCAGCAGGCCGATCACCACCACGACCACCTCGAGCGCGGTGCGGACCAGGCGCAGCGAGAGCCCGGTGCGCCGGGAGAGTCCGGTCATCAGCCCGTCGCGCGGGCCGCGGCCGAGCTGGGCGCCGATGTAGAGCGCGCTGGCGAGCCCGCAGAGGGCGACGCCGCCGACCATGAGGGCGATGCGCGCCCACAGGTCCTCGGGGCGGTCCAGCACCGCGAGGGTCAGGTCGGCGGAAACGCCGACGACGAGGGCGTTGCTGATCGTCCCGATCCCGGGCATCTCCCGCAGCGGGACCCAGAGCACCAGCACGACGAAGCTGAACAGCACGACCGCCTGGCCGAGCGTCATCGGCACGTGGCGGATGAACCCCGAGTGCAGCACGTCCCACGGAGCCAGGCCGAGCGCGCCGCGCACCATCATCGCGAGCGAGACGCCGTAGAGGAACAGCCCGACGTAGAGCTGCGGAAGCCGCCGGGCGAGGCGGCCCGCGCGGAGCTGGGCGAGGGGACCGAGGTCGACCAGGACGCCGCGGGGCGCGTGGACGGTGCCGGTCGGGGCCTGCACGGGAGCCGAGGCGGACGGCGGGGTCGGGGTCGCACTCATGGGGACGAGCATGGCCGACGAGTGGCCTTGTCCGACATAGCCAATCGTGGAACAGTGGCCTGCATGAGCCGCGTCATCAGTGCCCAGCGGGTGGCCACTCTCGCTGGCGACTTCCCCCGCTCCCCCGCGTACCTCGGCCTCGCCGAGAGCCTGCGCGTGCTCATCGGTGACGGCCGGATCGGCCTCGGCGTACGGCTGCCGAGCGAGCGCGAGCTCACCGGCGCGCTCGACGTCTCGCGCACGACCGTGACCCGCGCCTACGAGGTGCTCCGCGACTCGGGCTACGCCGAGGCGCGGCGCGGGTCCGGCACCTTCACCCGGGTGCCGGGCGGCCGGCGCCGCGCGCACGACCGCTCGCTCCTGCCCGGCACCGGCGGCGAGGACGTCATCGACCTCAACTGCGCCGCCCACTCCGCCCCGCCCGGGCTCATGGAGGCCTACCAGCGCGCCACCGAGGAGCTGCCCGCCTACCTCAGCGGCCCCGGCTACTTCCCGCTCGGCATGCCGGCGCTGCAGGCGCGGATCGCCGCGTCGTACGACGCCCGCGGCCTGCCGACCCTGCCCGAGCAGATCATGGTGACGGCCGGCGCGCTCGCTGCCGCGTCGGTGGTCGCGCAGGCCTTCACGGCTCCCGGCGATCGCGTGGTCGTCGAGTCGCCGACCTACCCCAACGCCACCCAGGCCGTGCGGCACGCGGGAGCGCGCCTGGTGCCGGCGACCGTCGACCCCGACGGCTGGGACCTCGACGCGCTCGGCGCCACGCTGCGGCAGTCCTCGCCGCGACTGGCCTACCTGATCCCCGACTTCCAGAACCCCACCGGCCACCTGATGACCGACAGCCAGCGCGAGGAGCTCGCCGGCGTCCTGGCCCGCACCCGCACGATCGCCGTCGCCGACGAGGCCCACCAGGCCCTCGCCATGAGCCCCGGGCTGGCCGCCGACATGCCGCGGCCGCTGGCCGCCCACGCCGACCGGACGATCACGATCGGCAGCGCCAGCAAGTCCTACTGGGGCGGCCTCCGGCTCGGCTGGGTGCGCGCTCCTCTCGCCGACATGGAGCGGCTGCTCCACGCCCGCATCGGCCTCGACCTCGGCGCTCCGGTCCTCGAGCAGCTGGTGCTGGCCGACCTCATGGACCGCGCCGACGAGGTGCTGCCGGTGCACCGCCAGCGGCTCGTCGCCGGTCGCGACGCCCTCGTGGCGGCCCTGCGCGAGCACCTGCCGGAGTGGCGCTTCCGGGTGCCCGACGGTGGGCTGGCGCTGTGGTGCGAGCTGCCCGACGCGCTCGGCACCGCGACCACCGTCGAGGCCGAGCGCCGCGGCGTCGTGGTCGCGCCGGGGCCGGTCTTCGCCGTCGAGGGCGGGCTGGACCGCTTCGTGCGCATCCCGTGGACGGCGTCGGCCGACGACCTCACCGAGGCCGTACGACGCCTCGCCGCCGCCTGGCAGCACGTGTCCCCGCAGGCCGGGCGCACCGCGACCCGGCCGGCGACGCAGGGCGCCGCCGGCCGGGTGATGGTCGCCTAGCGACCGGTCTCAGGAGAGGTCGACGGCCCGCACCGAGGCGGCTTTCATGGCCGTCTCGATCTCGGCCAGCGTCTCGGCGGGGATCGCCGAGTCCACGCTCAGCGCGACGAGGGCGGCGCCGCCCTTGTCCTGGCGCGAGACCTGCATGCCGGCGATGTTGACCGCGGCGTCACCGAGGATGCCGCCGACCGTGCCGACCATGCCCGGGCGGTCCTCGTAGGTGAGGAACGCCAGGTGGGTGGTGGGCTCGATGTCGACGTCGAAGCCGTTCACCTCGACCAGGCGCTCCTTCTGGGCGATGCCGACCAGGGTGCCGCTGACCGAGATCTGCGTGCCGTCCGCCAGCGTGCCGCGCAGGGTGATCAGGTTGCGGTGGTCGGGGCTCTCGGCCTCGGTCACCAGGCGGACCTCCGTGCCGCGCTCGGCGGCGAGGAGCGGCGCGTTGACGTAGGAGACCTGCTCCTCGACGATGTCGGCGAAGACGCCCTTGAGGGCGGCCAGCTCGAGCACCTTGACGTCGAACTCGGTGATCTCGCCGCGCACCTCGACGTCGAGCTGCTGGGCCACCTCGCCGGCGAGGGCGGTGAAGACCCGGCCGAGCTTCTCGGTGAGCGGGATCCCGGGACGTACGTCCTCGGCGATGACGCCGCCCTGCACGTTGACCGCGTCGGGGACGAGCTCGCCGCTCAGCGCGAGCCGCACCGAGCGGGCGACGGCGATGCCGGCCTTCTCCTGCGCCTCGTCGGTCGACGCGCCCAGGTGGGGGGTCGCCACGACGTTCTCGAGCTCGAAGAGCGGGCTGTCGGTGCAGGGCTCGCTGGCGAACACGTCGAGGCCGGCGGCGGCGATCTGACCGGTCTTGAGCGCGTCGTAGAGGGCGGCCTCGTCGACGATGCCGCCGCGGGCGGCGTTGACGAGCACGAGGCTCGGCTTGGCGGCGGCGAGCTGGTCCGCGCCGATGAGGCCCACGGTCTCGGGGGTCTTCGGGAGGTGCACGCTCATGAAGTCCGACTCCGCGAGGAGCGTGTCGAGGTCGACGAGACGCACGCCCATCTGCGCGGCACGGCCGGCCTGCACGTAGGGGTCGTAGGCGATGACCTTCATGCCGAAGGCGCTGAGCCGCTGGGCCACGAGCACGCCGATGCGGCCGAGGCCGACGATGCCGACGGTCTTCTCGTAGAGCTCGATGCCGGTGTACTTCGAACGCTTCCACTCGCCGCCCCGCAGCGCGGCGTGGGCGGGGCTGATGTGGCGGGCGGCGGCCAGCATGAGCGCGACCGCGAGCTCGGCGGCGCTGACGATGTTGGACGTCGGGGCGTTGACGACCATCACCCCGGCCTGGGTGGCGGCCTTGACGTCGACGTTGTCGAGACCGACACCGGCGCGGGCCACGACCTTGAGGCGATCGGCGGCCGCGAGGGCCTCGGCGTCGACCTTGGTCGCGGAGCGGACCAGGATGGCGTCGACCCCGGCGAGCGCGGGGATCAGCTCGGCACGGTCCGCGCCGTTGCAGCTGCGGATCTCGAAGTCGGGGCCGAGCGCCTCGATCGTGGCGGGGCTCAGCTCTTCGGCGATGAGTACGACTGGCCGAGCTTGCGTGGAGAGTGCGGGTGCGTTCACAGCGGGGTCCTCTGAGATGTTCAAGAGTGGTCCGGGACTGCACGACGCTGTGCTCGGCCCACCCTACCCGCGGAGCCCGAGCAGCCGGCAAACGTCCCACCGTTGGACGACGTGACCGGCGGCGCCCCGCCTCCGTCGTCTCGCATCGCGGACGAGGGGGTACGACGTCGTGCCCCGCCATCGGTTCCCCCCACGACAGACGACCCCGATCCACTGGGAGAGCCATGAAGACCACCACTGCTCGCACCGCTGCCGCCGGCAGCCTCGCCGCCATCGTCATCGCCGGCTTCGGCCTGGCCGCGGCCAACGCCGAGGGCGACGACTCGCCGGCGCCCGCCGAGGACACGACGACCACGAGCCAGACCGACGACACCGACGTCGACACCAGCGGCGACGACCAGGGCGAGGACGCGGACGACCAGGACGAGGACGCCACGGACGACGCCACCGAGAAGGTGAGCGAGAAGACCACGGAGGACGTCGCCGACGACACCTCGGAGGACGCTTCGGACGACGCTTCCGAGGATGTCGACGAGGTCGAGGTCGAGGACTCCGACGAGGTCGAGGTCGATGACTCCGCCGACGCCCCGGACGACGCGGACGACCAGGGCGAGGACGCCGACGACCAGGGCGAGGACACCCAGGGTGACGAGGCGGACGACCAGGACGAGGTCGAGGACCACGGTTCGGGCGACAGCCACGAGGACGGCGACGACGAGGCCGACGACGGCGACGACGACGGCGACCACGCGGGCGACCACGGCGACGACGACCAGGGTGACTCGGGCAGCGACGACGGCGGCAGCGACGACGGCGGCAGCGACGACTGACGTCACCGACGTCGCAGGGCCGGTGCCCCCACGTCACCGGCCCTACGATGCTGCTGATGGGCGATCTCGTGTCGGAGGACCTCGAGTCGGCGGTGACCGCGGCTTCGCGCGGCGAGCCGGCCGCGCTGCGGGCGATCTACGAGGCGCTGTCCCCCCGGGTGTGTGGCTTCCTCCGCATCCGGGGATCGGAGGATCCCGAAGGGCTGACCAACGAGGTGTTCCTCCGGGTCCTGCCACGACTGTCGGAGGTCACGGGCGGCTACCGCGGCCTCCGGGCGCTCTGCTTCTCCGTGGCGCGCGGGCTCCTGGTCGACGAGCTGCGGCGGCGCGGCCGACAACCGGTCCTCGACGAGTACGACGCCGGCCGGGACCGGCGGACCCACGCCTCCGCGGAGGACCAGGCCCTCGACCGGATCGGCGAGCAAACGGCGCTCGAGCTCCTCGGCCTGCTGCCCGACGACCAGCGGGACGTGGTCCTGCTGCGCGTCCTCGGCGAGCTGTCGATGGCCGAGACCGCGGCTGCCATCGGGCGTAGCGAGGTCATGGTGAAGAAGGTGCAGGCGAAGGCGCTCGGCGCACTGCGCGCACTGATGGACAACGAGGGCCTTGGGCCGAGGGATGCGAAGGAGGTGGACGTATGACGACCGACATGCGGGACGACGGGCCGGACGACGCGTTCGCCGACCCCGCCCTCGCCGGCCTGCTGGCCGAGCTGAGGGCCGTTGCCGACCAGCCGGCACCGGCTGCCGGGGCCGAGCTCACAGCCCTGCTCGCGGGAGCCGCGCCGATCACTCCCGCCCGCGCCCGGCGGAGCAGGACCGCCTCCGCCGTCGTGATCGGCCTGGTGTCGAGCGGCGTGCTCGCGGGCGGGGTCGGCGCCGCAGCCGCCGACCAGCTGCCCGCCCCCGTCCAACGAGTCGTCTCCCGCGTGGTCGACACACTCACCCCCTTCGAGGTCCCCCACCCCGACCAGCGGGTGCCGGCGCGCCACGAACGCGACGACGACCCGCCGCTCCCCCAGGCCCCGGCCGACCTCGACGACACCGACGACACCGACGTCAGCCCGCCCGGCACGCCCGGCGCACCCGACCCGTCTCGCCCGGACGATCCGAAGCAGTCCCGCGACACTGAGGAGTCGGAGAGGCCCGAGGAGGCCGAGGAGGCCGAGGAGGCCGACGTCTCGGGCGACTCTGACTCCGGCGAGGGTGAGGACGACTCCACCGCAGAGCGCGACGACCGCACGAAAGACCGGAGCGGTGAGCGCGACGGCGACGCGAGTGAGGACGACGAACGCAGCGGCGACAGCAGCGGTGACAGCTCCGACGACTCGGGCGGTGCCGGGGACGACTCCGAGGACCACCGCGACTGACGCTTCCTACGATGTGCCCATGGGCGCCATGGACGACGCCGAGCGGATCGAGCCGGCCACCGTCGAGGAGTGGAGCGCGTGGCTGCACGAGCACCACGCGCAGCCGCAGGGCGTGTGGCTCGTGGCCCCGCGCGCAGCAGCGCAGCGCCCGTTCTCCTACGAGCAGTCTGTGCTCGAGGCGCTGCGCTACGGCTGGGTCGACTCGACCGTGAGGCCCGTCGACGAGGAGCGCTCGATGATGTGGTTCGCCCCGCGTCGCAAGGGCAGCATCTGGACCCGCATCAACAAGGGTCGTATCGCCCGCCTCGAGGAGGCCGGGCTGATGGAGCCGGCCGGGGCGGCCGCGGTCGCGGCCGCGGTGGAGACGGGGATGTGGACGCTCATGGACCCGGTCGAGGACCTGGTCGTCCCCGGCGACCTGGCCGAGGCGTTCGACCGCCACCCGGGCGCGCGCGAGCACTGGGAGTCGTGGTCGCCGTCGGCCCGGAAGATGATCCTGGCGTGGATCGTGATGGCCAAGCGGCCGGGCACCAGGGCCGTACGCGTCGAGACGACGGCCGAGAAGGCAGCGCGCGGGGAGAGGTCCCAGTAGGGCCTCAGATGGCGCAGCCGTCGGGGCCGCACTCCTCGCCGGTGGCGAGGACCTCGATCCTCGGGTGCGCCTCCGACCAGGCCTTCTCGATGACCTGGGTGAAGACCTCGGTGGGCTGCGCCCCCGAGACGCCGTACTTCTGGTCGATGACGAAGAACGGCACTCCGCTCGCGCCGTAGGCCTGCGCCTGCTCGATGTCGGCCCACACCTCCTGCTCGAACTCACGCGAGCCCAGCACCTCGTCGACGCGCGCGGGGTCGAGACCGGTCGCGTCGGCGACCTCGCGCAGCACCCGGTGGTCGGCGACGTTGCGGGCGTGGGTGAAGTACGCCTCCAGCAGCGCCTCCTTCACCCGGCCCTGCAGCTCGATGCCGCCCTGCTGGTGGGCGAGGTGGATCACCCGGTGGGCGTCCACGGTGTTGAGGTGGAGGGTGTCGGCGAGCCGGTAGACCAGCCCCTCCTCGGCCGCGACGGCCTCGACCCGGTCCTGCATCTGCTTCGCGCCCTCGGGCGACTGGCCGTACTTGCGTGCCAGCATCGTCGCGGTGCCCTCGGTGGGCTCGGTGGGGGCACCCGCGTCGAGCTGGAAGGAGCGCCAGTGCACCTCGACCTCGTCGGCGTGGGCGAACTCGGCCAGCGCGCCCTCGATGCGGCGCTTGCCGATGTAGCACCAGGGACACACGACGTCGGACCAGATCTCGATCTTCACGTCGGCCCAACGTGGCGACGGGTCAGGCTGTTCCCGACTCCTGGCGCTGGACCGTGCGGCGGCGCGCGACGTACGTCACGGCGAAGCCGAGCACCAGGGCGAGCAGCACGCCGAGGTTGGCGTAGGGCCAGTTGCCGTTCCAGTAGCCGTCGGCCTCCATCCAGGTGCCGAGGCCCAGCGGCTCGAGGAGGTAGCCCTGCCAGTTGTTCCAGGTGGCCGAGGTGGCGAAGTTGTTGACGACCAGGCCCCAGCCCAGCACCGAGGCGAGGACCATGGTGCCGATCGAGACCCAGTCGAAGGCTCCGTAGCGGCCGGAACGGTCGAAGAGTGCCTCGTCGTCGTAATCGCGCCGGCGCAGGGCGATGTCGGCGATCATGATCCCCGCCCACGCCGCCAGCGGCACGCCGAGCGTGATCAGGAAGCTCTGGAAGGGCTCGAGGAAGCTGGTGGCGAAGAAGACCACGTAGATGGTGCCGAGCGTCAGGATGATGCCGTCGAGCAGTGCCGCCGCGGGGCGCGGGATCCGGACGCCGAGGCTGAGCAGCGTGAGGCCACTGGAGTAGATCCCCAGCACAGCGCCGCTGACAAGGGCGAGGATCGCGGTCAGCAGGAACGGCACGAGGAACCAGGTCGGCAGCAGCGTGCCGAGGGTGCCGATCGGGTCGGCCACGATGCCGGCCGACAGGTCCTCCGACGATCCCGCGAGCAGCAGGCCGAAAAGCACCAGCAGCACCGGCGCGACCGCTCCACCGACGGTGTTCCACCCGACGATCGCTGCTCCCCTCGCGTCCCGGTGCTGGTAGCGCGACCAGTCCGCGGCGATGTTGATCCAGCCCAGTCCGAACCCGGTCATCACCATGACCAGTGCTCCCACCATCTGCTGGGTGCTGCCGCTCGGGAGGTCGCTCACGGCCGTCCAGTCGATCTCGTCGAGGGTCAGGGTGACGTAGACGATGGTGGCGATGCCGGTGATCCATGTCAGGACGGACTGCATCCGCATGATGATGTGGTAGCCAGCGACGCTGGCCGTCACGATCATCAGGGCCACCACGACCGTCGCCACGACCTTGGTCGTCGTGCCTCCGGACCAGCCGAGCTGGTCGAAGATCGTGGCGGTCGCGAGGACGGCGAGGATCGCCAGAAAGGTCTCCCAGCCGATGGAGACCAGCCATGACACGACGCCGGGGACCTTCTGCCCGTCGACACCGAACGCCGCTCGGCTCAGGATCATCGTCGGCGCGGAGCCGCGCTTGCCGGCGATCGCGATGATGCCGCACAGCGCGAACGAGACGACGATCCCGACGACGGTGACGATGGCCGCCTGCCAGAAGGAGATGCCGAACCCCAGCACGAACGAGCCGTAGCTGATGCCGAAGACCGAGACGTTGGCCGCGAACCACGGCCAGAACAGGTCCTTCGGCTGTGCGGTGCGCTCGGACTCCTCGATGATCTCGATGCCCGTGGTCTCGACGCCGAGCCGGCGGGTCTTCTCGAGGCCGGAGCTCGGGGACGTTGTGTCGCTCATGCCCGCATCGTCGCGCACCGGTGGTCCCGTAGCCAGCACCGGGGCAGGCGCGGTCGGGCACGATGGCCCGGTGATCCCACCGATCGAGCTCGCGCCGGGCGGCGTACGTGAGGTCGTGGCCGGACTCGGACAGGAGTTCGCGCGCTTCGACACACGGACCCAGGACTCGGGCCACGTGTCCTACGGCGTCGTCGACGCCGGTGGACGGCGCTGGTTCGTGAAGACGTCGGGTGACGACCAGGTCAGCGCGGGCGGCGCGAGTCGTGACGAGAGGGCGCGGGCGCTGGTCCGCTCCGCGGAGGTCACCCACGCGGTCGCCCACCCGGCGCTCATCCCGGTCGAGCGGGTGCTCCGCGCCGACGACGGGATCGTGCTGGTCACGGCGTGGTTCCCCGGGGAGCTGCTCCGCAGTCCCGCGGAGCGCCGCGACGACCCCGGCGAGGCCGGCAACCGCTTCGCGCGGCTCCCTGCCGACGAGGTCGCGGCGGCCCTCGACCAGGTGATCGACCTGCACGTGTGGCTCGACGGCGCCGGTGGGCTCGCAGGCGACCTCTACGACGGCTGCCTGATGTACGACTTCGCGAGCCGCACCATCACGGTGATGGACTTCGAGTGCTACCGGCGCGGGTCGTACGTCAACACGGTCGGCCGGCTGCACGGGTCCACCCGGTTCATGGCTCCGGAGGAGCTCGAGCTCGGCGCCACCATCGACGCCCGGACGACCGTCTTCACCCTCGGCCGGATGATCACGCTCCTCCTCCTCCGCGGACATCCCGACCATCCCGCCCGCGAGGTGGCCGCGCTCGCGACGCGGCCCGATCCGCTCGAGCGCCCGCAGACGCTTGCGCGCTTGAGGGAGCTGTGGCGATCGGCGTGCGGTCAGGCGAACAGCGCCTGACCGACGTGCTCCCCCGGCCCAGCGCCGGGAGGGACCGCGAAGAGCGCCGAGCCCGTCACCTCGAGGTACTCCATGAGCGCGTCGTTCTTCGCCATCGCCAGCTGCACGGGCGTGAAGTGGGTGTCGGGGTCGCGGACGTAGGCGATGAAGAACAGGCCCGCGTCGAGACCGCCGAGGGCGTTGGAGCCGTCGACGAAGTTGTAGCCGCGGCGCAGCATGCGTACGCCGTCGTGCTGGTCGGGGTGCACGACGCGCACGTGGGCGTCGACCGGGATCACGGGCTGGCCGCGTACGTCCGTCCTGTCGAACTGGGGGGCGGTGAGCTCCTCGCCTCCCGACAGCGGCGCGCCTGTCCCCTTCGTGCGGCCGACGAACCGCTCCTGGTCGCCGAGCGGCTGACGGTCCCAGACCTCGATGGTCATCGCCATCCGCCGCGCCACGAGGTAGGAGCCGCCGGCCAGCCAGCCGGCACTCTCGCTGTCGTCGCTGCCGACCCAGACGTGCTCGTCGAGCGCCGCCGCCTCCTCGGCCTTGACGTTGGCCGTGCCGTCCTTGAACCCGAAGAGGTTGCGGGGCGTCGCCTGCGACGTCGACGTCGTGGACGTGCGCCCGAAGCCGAGCTGCGACCACCGCACGGAGACCGTGCCGAACCCGATGCGGGCCAGGTTGCGGATCGCGTGCACGGCGACCTGTGGGTCGTCGGCGCACGCCTGGACGCACACGTCACCACCGGACCGCGCAGGATCGAGGACGTCGCCCGGGAAGTGCGGGAGGTCGCGCAACGCCCCGGGCTGCCGGTCGGCGAGGCCGAACCGGTCCTGGCCGTCGGCGTCGCGGAAGAGGCTCGGTCCGAAGCCGATGGTGATCGTCAGGCCGCTCGCCGGTAGGTCGAGCGCCTCCCCCGTGTCGTCGGGCGGCAGGTCCACGTCGCCGGCGACCGCACCGGCGCCGGCGGGCCTTCCCTGCGTCATCTGCTCGGCCGCGACCGTCCACCGCCGAAGCAGGTCCACCAGCTCGTCGCGCGAGCCGGTGGTGACGTCGAACGCGGCGAAGTGCAGCCGGTCCTGCGCCGGGGTGGTGATCCCGGACTGGTGCACGCCACGGAAGGCGTACGTCCTGTCGGCGTCGGCAGCGTGGGACGCGAGGGCGCGCGCACCGCGGTCCAGGGCGACCCCGCCGGCGACCAGGGCGGTGCCGCCCCCGATGAGCGACCTGCGGGAGACCGTCACGCCGAGACGACCGACGACAGGTGGGCCAGCGGCTCGGACAGGGCGTTGACCGCGTCGGCCAGCTGCTTGACCTGGTCGGCGCCGAGCTCGTCGTAGCCGACGAACCCCGAGCCCCGGCGGTGCTCGTCGAGGAGGTCCTGCACCTCGGCGAACCGACGGTCCAGCGTCGCGGCGAGCTCGGGGTCGGCCTCGCGGACGATCGGGCGCACGCCTTCGAACCCCTGCACCGCACCGTCGATGTTGGCCTGGAAGTCGAAGAGGTCGGTGCGCGACCAGTACTCCTCCTCCCCGGTCACCTTTCCTGACGCGACCTCCTCCAGCAGCCCACGCGAGCCGTCGGCGATGTCGGTCACCGAGAAGTCCAGGCCGCCGATCCGGGAGACGAGCTCACGGGTGTCGGAGACGAGCTGGTCGGCCAGGCTCGCTCGCTCGGCGGCCGCGAGGGCGGTGTACCCCTCCGCTCGGGCGGGCCACAGGTCCTTCTCCAGGCGGTGCCAGCCCGTCCACTCCTCGCCCTCCGCGAGGTCGGCCTCCCGGGCGTCGAGCCGGGGGTCGAGGTCACCGAAGGACTCGGCGATCGTCTCGATGCGCTCCCAGTGGGTGCGCACCTGCGGGTAGAGCGCACGGGCCCGGTCGTCCTGCCCGTCGGCCGCGGCGTGCGCGAAGCGGATCGTCCCCGCGAGCAACGCGTCGGCCTCCTCGGCGACGAAGCCGGCGTAGTCCCGCTCGGCCTCGGCGACCAGCCCCGGGTCCGCGGCCGGGTAGAGGTCGGCCCCCGCGTCGGCGGGGCGCGAGGAGTCGCTGCCGCAGCCGGTCAGGAGCAGCGCGGTGGCGGCGAGGGATGCCATGGGGGCGAGGAGACGTGGCGGGGACGAGATCATGCCCCGGAGTATTACTTAGGCAAGCCTTACCTTTGTCACCGGGTCCGCCAGGCGGGACGTGAACGGCGCGCCGGGCAGGAGCGTGGTCCTGCCCGACGCGCCGTACGAGGGGTGGCGCGGGGTGCGGTCAGCGCGCCGAGCTGCCCTCGACGTAGTCGGTGTCGTGCGACTTCACCCACGCCATGAGCTTGCGCAGCTCGCGGCCGGTCTGCTCGATGGGGTGCGCCTCGGCCTTCTTGCGGAACTCGGTGAACTCCGGCGAGCCGTTGTCCATGTCGGTGATGAAGCGCTCGGCGAACGTGCCGTTCTTGATGTCGGCGAGCACGGCCTCCATGTTCTTCTTCACCTCGGGGGTGATGACGCGGGGGCCGGAGACGTAGTCGCCGAACTCGGCGGTGTCGGACACCGACCAGCGCTGCTTGGCGATGCCGCCCTCGTACATCAGGTCGACGATGAGCTTGAGCTCGTGGAGGCACTCGAAGTAGGCCACCTCGGGCTGGTAGCCCGCCTCGGTGAGCACCTCGAAGCCGTACATCACCAGCTGCGAGGCGCCGCCGCAGAGCACGGCCTGCTCGCCGAACAGGTCGGTCTCGGTCTCCTCGGTGAAGGTGGTCTTGATGCCGCCGGCACGCAGGCCGCCGATGGCCTTGGCGTAGGACAGCGCGAGGTCCCAGGCCTTGCCGGACTCGTCCTTCTCCACTGCCACCAGGACCGGCACGCCGCGCCCGTCGACGTACTCACGACGCACGAGGTGGCCGGGGCCCTTGGGGGCGACCATGAAGACGTCGACGCCGTCGGGCGGGGTGATGTAGCCGAAGCGGATGTTGAAGCCGTGGCCGAAGACCAGGGTGTCGCCGGGCGTGAGCGCGGGCTCGATCTCCTCGGCGTAGAGCTTCCGCTGGTGCTGGTCGGGGGCGAGGATCACGATCAGGTCGGACTCCTCCGCCGCCTCGCGCGGGGTGAGGACGCGCAGGCCCTCGGCCTCGGCCTTCTCGCGGCTCTTGGAGCCGGGCTGCAGCCCGATCCGGACGTCGACGCCGGAGTCGCGCAGGGACAGCGCGTGGGCGTGGCCCTGGCTGCCGTAGCCGATCACCGCGACGTTCTTGCCCTGGATCAGGCTCAGGTCGGCGTCGTCGTCGTAGAACATCTCAGCCACTGGGGGCTCTCCTTCGTCGGGGTTGGGTGGTGCAGGTGTGGATCAGTTGGCGATGGCGGAAACGGGGGCGGGTACGGCGACCGGGCGCTGCGGGCGCTCGCTGATCGAGCGCGAGCCGCGTCCGATCGCGACCATGCCCGACTGCACGAGCTCGCGGATGCCGAAGGGCTCGAGCACCCGGAGCAGGTCGGCGAGCTTGTCGGCGTTGCCGACGGCCTGGACGGTGACGGCCTCGGGCGAGACGTCGACGACCTTGGCCCGGAATAGCTGCACGGCGTCGAGCACCGCGCCGCGGCTGCCCGCGTCGGCACGCACCTTGACGAGCAGCAGCTCGCGGTTGACCGAGCCCGGCCCGTCGAGCTCGACGATCTTGATGACCTCGACGAGCTTGTTGAGCTGCTTGGTGACCTGCTCGAGCGGGGACTCCTCGACGTTGACCACGATGGTCATCCGCGAGACCTCGGGGTGCTCGGTCGGGCCCACGGCGAGGCTGTCGATGTTGAAGCCGCGACGGGAGAACAGGCCCGCGATCCGGGCGAGGACGCCGGGCTTGTTCTCCACCAGGACGCTCAGGGTGTGCTTGCTCATCAGATGTCGTCCTCGTCGAACTGGGGCGCGAGGTCGCGCGCGTACTTGATCTCGTCGTTGCTGGTGCCCGCGGCGACCATCGGCCACACCATCGCGTCGCGGTGGACGCGGAAGTCGACCACGACCGGCTGGTCGTCGATCGCCATCGCCTTCTCGATGGTGGCGTCGACGGCGTCGGGCGACTCGCACGCCAGGCCCACGCAGCCGTAGGCGTCCGCGAGCTTGACGAAGTCGGGGATGCGCTTGGAGTGCAGGTCAGTGTTGGAGTAGCGCTCGTTGTAGAAGAGCGTCTGCCACTGGCGCACCATGCCGAGCGACTCGTTGTTGATGATCGCGACCTTGATCGGGATGTCGTTGATCGCGCAGGTGGCGAGCTCCTGGTTGGTCATCTGGAAGCAGCCGTCGCCGTCGACGGCCCACACGGTGCTGTCCGGCATTCCGACCTTGGCGCCCATGGCCGCGGGCACCGAGAAGCCCATCGTGCCGAGCCCACCGGAGTTGATCCAGGTGTTGGGCTTCTCGTAGCCGACGAAGTGCGCGGCCCACATCTGGTGCTGGCCGACGCCCGCGACGTAGATCGCCTCCGGACCGGCGATCGCGCCGAGCCGCTCGAGGACGTACTGCGGCGCGAGCGAGCCGTCTGAGGGGGTGTCGTAGCCGAGCGGGTAGCTCTTCTTGACCCCGGCGAGGAAGGCGACCCACGCCTCGTAGTCGCCGTCGGCGCCCTCGGCCTGCAGCAGCGTCACCAGCTGGGCGATGACCTCCTTGCAGTCCCCGACGATCGGCACGTCGGCGTGGCGGTTCTTGCCGATCTCGGCCGGGTCGATGTCGGCGTGGATGACCAGCGCGTTGGGGGCGAAGGAGTCGAGGTTGCCGGTGACCCGGTCGTCGAAGCGCGCGCCGAGGCTGATGATCAGGTCGCTCTTCTGCAGCCCGGCCACCGCGGCCACCGTGCCGTGCATGCCGGGCATGCCGAGGTGCTGCGGGTGGCTGTCGGGGAAGGCGCCGCGGGCCATCAGCGTGGTGACCACCGGGATGCCGGTCAGGGCAGCCAGCTGCGCGAGCTCGCGGGAGGCGCCGGCGCGGATGACGCCGCCACCGACGTAGAGCACCGGACGGCGGGCGTCCTTGATCAGGCGCACCGCCTCCTTGATCTGCTTGGCGTGCGGCGTGGTCACGGGCCGGTAGCCCGGCAGGTGCAGCTCGCTCGGCCAGGAGAACGTCGTCTGCGCCTGGAGCGCGGACTTGGCCACGTCGACGAGCACCGGGCCCGGGCGACCGGTCGAGGCGATGTGGAACGCCTCGGCGATGGTGTGCGGGATGTCGGCCGGGTCGGTGACCAGGAAGTTGTGCTTGGTGATCGGCATCGTGATGCCGCGGATGTCGGCCTCCTGGAACGCGTCGGTGCCGATCATCGAGGCGCCCACCTGCCCGGTGACGGCCACGAGCGGCACGGAGTCCATGTGCGCGTCGGCCAGCGGGGTGACGAGGTTGGTCGCGCCCGGGCCGGAGGTGGCCATGCACACGCCCACCCGCCCGGTCGCCGCGGCGTAGCCCTGCGCGGCGTGACCGGCGCCCTGCTCGTGGCGGACCAGGATGTGCCGGATCCGCGTGGAGTCCATCAGCGGGTCGTAGGCCGGGAGGATGGCGCCGCCCGGGATGCCGAAGATGTCGGTGACGCCGGCAGCCTCCAGAGAGGTCACGAGGCTCTGGGCTCCCGTGACCGACCCGCTGCTCTGTCCGCCCTGCTCCGTCATGGTTCTTCTTCCGTGTGAGCCCAACAAAAAACCCCTCGGCCCGGTGGGCGACGAGGGGGGACGCGCGTGCGTTGGCCGGCTGGCCTCAGCTCACGCGTCGCGTGCGTACAAGAATCTCGGTGCGCATGCGACAACCGTCGTCGCCGGGACCGTCCGGCGTCAAGCAAGTGTGACACTCGTCCCAGCATCTGGAACGCGAGTCTCGCCATGTGGCTGCTGCGGCGCGCTCAGCGGCCCAGTCGCGTGCAGATGCAGGACCGGTTGCCGTCGGCGTCCTCCACCACCCAGAAGCTCGGGGCCTGCGCGTCGCTGACCAGCCGGCCGCCGGCGTCGAGGACGGCTCGCAGCCGCCGCTCCCCCTCGTCGTGCGGCACCCAGACGTCGAAGTGCCAGCGCTGCTCGTGGTCCTGCTCCGGCAGGTCGGACTCGCCCTTCTCCCCCTTCTGGAACCACACCCCGGGCACCTGGCCGCTCGGGTCGACCGGCTCCCCGCCGTCGCCGACCTCGCCCCCGAGCAGGGCGGCGTAGAACGCGCCGAGCCGCTCGGGCGCGGTGGTGTCGAGCCCGGGCTCGAGCTGGGTGAGCCCGGAGGTGTCGGCCGCGGCGCCCGCCTCGGCGGCGAACCCGCTGATCGTGCGCGCGAGGTCGAGGTCGCGACTCGTGATGCCCCCGACGTCGTGGCTCGACAGGGTCACGATCACCTCGGGATAGGTGAGCGAGATGTCGGGGTGGTGGTCGGCCTCCTCCGCAGCGGCTCCGATGCGGTCGACGAGCGCCAGGCCTGTCGCGAAGTCGCCTGTGCGGAACCGTGCCCGGATGCCGGTGAGGAGGTGGCGCCAGTCGTCGAGGCCGGGCGCCTCGCGCACCTCGTCGGCGGTCAGCTTCTGCTTCGGGTCGGTGACGGACTCGCTCATGGCTCCGACCCTGCCACGCGCCACCGACGGCGACCACCCCCGTGCCCCGGGGGTGGCGGGAGCCTCAGCCCAGGGACTGGGTGATCTCGCGGGTGTCCCCGTCGACCACGACGTGCGCGAGGGCGCCGTTGACCAGCGGCAGGTGCGGTGGCACGTGCCCGATCTCGAGGTCCCAGACGATCGGCAGGTCGAGACGGCCGAGGGCGTCGAGCACGGCGCCGCGCTGGGTGAGGTCCGGGTGGTCAGGCGCGACGGTGCTGCCGACGAGCACGGCGGCCGCCCGGTCGAACCACCCGGCCAGCCGCAGGGCGTGCAGGTAGCGGCAGATGCTGACCGCGTGCTCCTCGCACGCCTCGACGTAGACGATCGTCGGCTCGTCGAGCGCCTCCGCCCACGCGCGCACGTCGCCGTACGGCGTGCCGGCCAGGTTGACGATCGTCTCGGTGCAGCCGCCGATCAGCCGCCCGGAGACGTCGAGCGGGCCGCCGCCCTCCACCTCCCAGCGGCTGGTGCCGACGTGCTTCCACTCCGTCGCGCGGGGGTCCTCCTCGAAGCCCACCCAGCCGGCCACCAGCCCGGAGTCGCGCTGCACGAACGGGCCGGGACCACCGACGAGGTCGAGCCAGTGGAGCAACCCGTCGGGGACGGCGTACGGCGTGTCGGCGAGGTTGTCACCATGGACCGTGGCCCACCCGAGTCGCGTGGTGATCGGCACGAGGACGGTCGAGAGGTCGGAGAAGCCGACCAGCCAGGTGGGCTCGGCGTCCGCGAGGGCGTCCCAGTCGAGCAGGTCGACCAGGTCGATCGCGGTCTCCCCGCCCCAGGGCGGCACGACGCAGTGGATGTCGGGGTCGACCAGCATCCGGGTGAGCTCGGCCGCCCGCTGCTCGGCGGGGGCGGAGGTCAGGCCGGTGCCGTCCATGCACTCCCCCACCACGACGTCGTACCCGCGACCACGCAGCCAGTCCACGCAGAAGTCGATCCGCGTCGCGGCCGCACCCGAGGCTCCGGCCGACGGCGACGTGACCCCGATGCGGTCGCCGGGACGGAGCGGACGCGGGAAGCGCAGCGCAGGTGAGCCCATGGCCGAAGTCTGACACCCTGTGTCCATGGGTTTCGGTGACGTCCTCGGGCAGGCCATCCACTCCGCGACGGGCGTGCCGCGGCTCTACGCGGCGGCGCTCAAGGCGGGTCTCGGGCCGGGTGGCGCCGCCCAGGTGCTGCGGATCTCCCAGGCGGCCCTGCAGTCCGCCGCCGTCCACGGCCGCGGCGTGCCCGGTCGCACCAACGCGATGCGCCACTTCATGTGGCAGGCCCTGCTCACCGCACGCTTCGGCGTCCAGGCGGCCCAGACGATCGCCTCGGCGCAGGAGACGGGCACGCCGAACCGCAGGGACTCCCGCGTCGACGAGCACAACAACGCGGTGGGCCGGACCTACGGCGCCGAGCACGCGGGCGACCTCACGGCCGGCTCCACCTCCGACGCCCTGGCCCTGCTGGTGCCGGTCGCGCTGGAGAAGTGGGAGTCCGACGAGCTGATCTGGGTCAGGGACCACTGATCACCAGGCGGTGAGCCCCTCGCGGTCGTGCTCGCCCTCGGGCCAGACCACGCGCATGACGCCGGCTGCTGCGAGGGCCTTGCGGCAGCCCGGGCAGGGCGGGTCGGTGATGTAGGCGGTGGCGCCCTTGGTGTCGCGGGTCGCGAACAGCAGCGCGTTGACCTCGGCGTGGATCGCGATGCAGAAGCCCGCGGTGCCGGGCCGGTCGTAGTCGCCCAGCCCCGGCACGGCGTCGTACCCCAGCTGGCCGCGGGGGCAGGCGCCCATCAGGCAGTCGTCCTCGCCGGGGGCGGCACCGTTGTAGCCGGTCGCGATGATGCGGTGGTCGATCGTCAGGACCGCCCCGACGCGCCGGCGGGTGCACTTGGCACGCGCCGCGACGGCCGTGGCGATGCCGAGGAAGTAGTCGTCCCAGCCGGGGACCGCGGGCGACTCCGGGGTCGTGGTGCTCACGGGAGCACAGACTGCCCGATCTCGCCGGGGTTGTAGGCCACTTCCCACCGGAAGCCGTCCGGGTCGGCGAAGTAGCCGGTGTAACCGCCCCAGTCGCGCTCGACCGCCTCGCCGACCTGCGTCGCGCCGGCGGCGCGGGCCTGCTCGAGGACGGTGTCGACGCCTTGGGTGGTGGCGAGGTTGTGGGACAGGGTGATCGGGGGCACGCCACCGCGCGCGGGCGCGTGCCCGACCTCCGCGACGAAGCCCTCCTCGACCCAGAGGCTGAGGACGACCTTCTCGGCGACCCTGAACATCAGCACCTCGCCCGGCACGTCGAGCTCGGGCTCCCAGCCGAGGCCGTCGACGTAGAACCGGCGGGTGACGTCGAGGTCGGTCACGACGAGGGTGATGAAGCTGACGCGCTGGTCCATCTCACTGCTCCTTCTCGGGTGCCGCGGGTTGCGGCGGGCGGGCGGCCAGGCGGGAGCGCTGGCGCCCCGCGTCGTCGAAGTTGCCGTCGTCGAGCCAGTCGTCGAGCGCGGCGCGCACCCGCGGCCACTCGCGGTCGGTGATGGAGAACCAGTCGGTGTCGCGGTTGCGGCCCTTGTAGACGACGGCGTTGCGGAAGCGGCCCTCCCAGATGAAGCCGAGCCGGATCGCCGCGCGGCGCGACGGCGCGTTCAGGCTGTCGCACTTCCACTCGTAGCGCCGGTAGCCGAGGTCGTCGAAGACGTGGCGCATCAGCAGCGCCATCGCCTCGGTTGCCGCGCGGCTGCGCTGGAGCTGGCGCCCGAGCATGATCCCGCCCACCTCGACGGAGCCCATCGTCGGGTCGATCCGCATCAGCGAGCAGAACCCGGCCGCCCTGCCCGTCTCGACGGGCACGATCGCGAACATCACCTGGCCGGGGTCGGCCATGCCGTGCTCGATGATGGCCGCCATCTCGTCGCGGTCGCGCGGGCGGTCCCAGAAGAGGTACGTCCAGTGCTGCTCGTCGTCCTCCCTGCAGAC